>NZ_QXED01000009.1 GCF_003583365.1 Fibrisoma montanum | reverse complement strand
GGGTGGTGAGCAACATCACCCTGACCTCGGGTCAGAGTCTGACCACGGTCGATGCGGGCTTTGCTCCGCTGACGGCGAGCCTGGGTGATCTGGTCTTCGAGGACAGCAACGCCAACGGCCAGCAGGACCTAGGTGAAGCTGGTGTTCCGAACGTAACGGTAAGCCTCTACAACGCACTGACCAATGCAATTGTGTCTACTACGGTGACGAACGGTGCCGGTACGTACTTATTCACGGATCTGCAACCAGGTCAGTACTATATTGTCTTTGATACGGCTAGTCTGCCACAAGGCTTTGTCCTGACGCAGGCCAACGTAGGCAATGATACGACCGACAGTGATGCCGGTGTAGATGGGCGTACGGGTAGCTATACCTTAGTAGCTAATCAAAGCAACCTGACGGTGGATGCGGGTATCATCCCGGCGCCAGTGTTTGACCTGGCTTTGACTAAGGTGGTTTCGACTACCGCTGGTATACTGCCTGGTGGTTCTGTAAGCTTCGTGCTGACGGTGGCTAACCAGGGTAACCAACCGGCTTACCGCGTACAGGTAACTGACCGCTTGCCAGATGGTATGAGCCTGACGGCCGGTGGTAGCTTCACAGCTGGGGCAGGCAACACGGCCGTGGCCAGTGTGGCAGGGCCGATCCTGCCGGGCAGCTCAGTGAGTCTGACCCTGACCGCTCAGATCTCGGCAACGTTTGTAGGCAGCAGCCTGACCAACGTAGCAGAACTGACCAGTGCCGACAACGACACGATCGCGGGCAACGCGCCACCGACGGATGTGGATTCTGACTTTGACAACAACGACGCAGGTGAAGATGACCAGGACGCGGTAGTCGTACCGATAGGTCAATTTGCAAGCCTGGGCGACTTTGTCTGGTACGATAATAATGGCAATGGGCAGCAGGATACCGGCGAACCAGGTGTTCAGGGTGTGTCTGTCTCGCTCTACAATGCCATCACGAATGCCGTAATTTCGACAACGGCAACCGACGCGAACGGTAAGTACCTGTTCAGCGGACTGCAGCCGGGTCAGTACTACGTAGTCTTCGGAACGGCAACGCTGCCGACGGGGTACACACTGACCTCGCCGAACCAGGGTCCTGATGCGACCGACTCGGATGCTGATCTGGTAACCGGCCGTACGCAGACGTATACGCTGGTAGCTGGGCAGAGCGACCTGACCGTCGATGCCGGTGTCAAACTGGTGCCGATCTTTGACCTGGCGCTCGTTAAGCAGCTGGCGGCTTCGCAGCCACAGCCAATTCGGGCCGGTGATACCCTGACGTACTCGATCCGGGTAATCAACCAGGGTAACGTACCGGCGTACCGCGTGCAGGTAACTGACTACATCCCGGCGAGCCTGACCCTGGCCGACGCCGACTGGACAGCCGGGCCGAACAACACGGCGAGTCTCACGCTGGCCGGACCGCTGGCCGCTGGTCGGGATACAACAGTGAACATTACGCTGATACTGGATCCGGACTTCACGGGAACCAGTGTAAGCAACGTAGCGGAAATCACGCAGGCCGACGATGATACGATTCTCGACGATCTGCCACCGCAGGATAACGATTCGACGCCGGGTAACGACGTTGATAATGAAGATGACCAGAGCACATCGCCGATCGTAATCACACCGGAGCAGTGTACAAACCCGGCTACGGTATCGGTTGGTCCCAACAAAGCGATCTGCGCCGGCGAGGTCGTATCGCTGACGGCAACGATAGGTGGCTCGGCAACCAGCGTAACCTGGACGTCGAACGGTACGGGTACCTTCAGTAGCCCGACGAGCCTGACGACAACCTACACGCCGTCGGCTGCGGATAGCGCTAATGGTATGGTAATGATCACGGCCACTACCAACGATCCGGCGGGTGTATGTAACGCTGCGATTGCATCGCTGATGCTGCAGATCAACAAGCGCCCGGATGCACCGGTGGGTGTAGCCTGCGACGATTCGCTGATCTGCCAGGGCAGCAGTACCAAGCTGATTGCCTTTGCACCGGGATCACGTATCAACTGGTACGATCAGACGGGTAAGCTGGTTGGCTCGACCGAAAGCGCAGGCAAACTGGTCGTAACCCCGACCACCACGACCGTGTACTTCGCCGAAGCCGTCAGCCTGGCAACGGGCTGCACAAGCGCGACTCGTTCGTCGGTGACCGTAACGGTTGGCCAGTGCCTGGCTGATCTGGCGGTGGTGAAGCAGATCGTAACGCCCGGACCGTATCAACTGGGTCAGAAAGTGACCTACTCGGTCATGGTGAAAAACAACGGGCCGGTTGCTGCCAGCAACGTCATCGTAACGGATAAACTGCCGGCTGCGCTGACCTTCGTGACATCGACCGCGGGTGCTCAGTACAACCCGGCGACGGGTGTCTGGACCGTTGGTACGCTGAACGCCGGATCAGACCGCAGCCTGTTGCTCGAAGCGACGATCAACGCGGGTGGTCCGATCAGGAACCTGGCAACGGTGAGCAGCCCGGATAATGATCTGAATATCATAGAAAACGATACGTCGTCGGTGACGATCAATCCGGCTGCGTGCACCGTACAGCCGCCGGTCATTGCCTGCGCTACGACGGAAATCTGCAAAGGTGGCCGTGCTACGCTGACCGCCGGGAACTGTGCCGGTACGGTACGCTGGTCGGATGGTCAGACGGGGGCAACAATCAACGTAACCCCGACGGTGACAACGGCCTACTCGGCGAGCTGCGTAGTGGGTCAGTGCATCAGCGCGGCTTCGAACACGATTACGATTCGGGTGCTCGATCCGCAGGTGCCGACCATCACTGCCAGCACCGAAACGGTATGCCCGGGTGGCGCGGTAGTGCTGACGGCGACGGGCTGCGAGGGCGGTACGATCATCTGGTCAGAAGGCTCGCAGACGGGGGCCAGCATCACGGTCAACCCGACAACGAAGACAACCTACACGGCTCAGTGCCGCCTGAACAACTGCGTAAGCGCACCGGCTCAGAAGGTGATCAACGTAGGCAACCTGCCGACACCGACGGTGGTATGCAGCGCAACGGCTGTCTGCCCCGGCGAGACGCTGACCCTGACGGTGAACAACTGCGAGGGTACGCCACTCTGGAGCACGGGCGACACAACGGCTTCGATCGTAGTGACGCCGACGGTTGGCAACAACAGCTACACGGTGATCTGCAAGAAAGGTACCTGTGTCAGCCCGCGGTCGAAGGTCTACACGATTGGCATCATCACGCCGAAAGTGCCGACCATTACCGCCAGTGCCGACTCCGTGTGCGTGGGTGCTAAAGTGGTCCTGACGGCCGTAGGCTGCGAAGGTACGGTGCTCTGGAGCAACCAGCAGACGGGAGCCAGCATCACGGTGTACCCGCAGTCGAACATCAGCTACTACGCACAGTGCCGCGTGAACGAATGCCTGAGCGATCCGTCGAAGTCACTGCCGATTACGGTGCTGACACCATCGGCTCCGATCATCAGCGCGAACAAGACGCTGATCTGCAGCGGTGAGAAGGTAACGCTGACGGCCGAAGGCTGCGACGGTACGGTTCGCTGGAACGTCGACAATAAGATTGGAGCCAGCATCGACATTTACCCGGGCGAAACGAAGGAATACTTCGCAACCTGCCAGGTAGGTGCCTGCAACAGCGAAGCGTCGAACAAAGTGCGCGTGACCGTCAACACGACCGGTACACCGCCGACGGTAACGGCCTCGTCGACATCGGCCTGCAACGGTCAGGTCGTATCGCTGACGGCAACCGGCTGCACCGGAACGGTTCAGTGGTCGGATGGTCAGACCGGACCGGTGGTATCGGTAACGGCGACGATCAACAACAGCGAGTTCTACGCGATCTGTAAGCCGACCGGTGCACAATGCGGCAGCGGTAAGTCGAACACGATTAAGATTAACGTAACGCCGACTCCGACCCCATCGGTAGTCTGCAGCACGGATACCATTTGCCCGGGTGAAGAAGTGACGCTGACGGTAACCAACTGCCAGGGTACGCCGATGTGGAGCACGGGTGAGCTGACGAGAACGATCACGGTAACACCGAACGTAACGACTTCGTACACCGTGTACTGCAAGGATGGATTCTGCACCAGCGACACGTCGCAGACGTACACGATCACGGTGATACCGGTACCGGTACCGGTGGTGTCGGCTTCGAAAACCGAATACACCCCGGGCGATACCATCACACTGTCGGCAACCGGCTGTACGGGTGGGGTAATTCTCTGGTCATCGAATGGATTGAACGGCAGCAACCGCGGTGCGTCGATTCAGGTGATACCGGAAGGTACGCAGACCTACTACGCCCAGTGCCAGGTGAACAATTGCCTGAGCGATCCGTCCGTCCGCGTGACGATACGTCAGCAGGGCGACTGCACGGCCGACGCGGGTACGCTGGTAGCCGCTAACCCGGGTGTCTGCGCATCGGATGGTAAGCCGGTCATGATCGCAGCTACGCCGAACGGTGGTCTGGTTGTGCCGAACAGCTTCACGACGGTCTTCGTCCTGACGAAAGGCACGAATCAGGTAATTGAGCAGACGAGTCTGGAACCGAAATTCACGGTGCCGGGTCAGGCTGCCGACTACACCATCCATACGCTGGTGTACAACGCCAGCCCGTCGGATAAGAACTACCTGGATCTGAGCCTGATCAAGCCGGGTCTGACGACGGCTGAGGATGTCCTGACGCTGATCGCCGACAAGCAGATCTGCGCGGACCTCGATACCACCGGCGCGAAAGTGAGAGTCAACTTCGTAGCTCCGCCGGTTGTCACGCCATCGCAGCCGTTCACGGTCTGCTACGGCACCACGGTAACATTCCGCGCCGATGGCTGCGAGAATGGCATCGTAAAATGGTCTGACGGTAGCGAGGGCGCTGTAATTCAGAAAACGGTGTACAGCGACGTCTGGGTAATGGCAACCTGCACCATCAACGGCTGCACGAGTCAGTACTCGAACATGGGCGACGCCATCCTGGGTACGCCGGCCGTTCCGACGGTGGTTTGCAACAAGCCGACCATCTGCGCCAACGAATCGGCGACGCTGACGGCACGAGGCTGCGACGGTGGCCGACTGCTCTGGTCAACGGGCGACACCACGGCGAGCATCACTGTTTCGCCGACGGCTGATACCGAATACCGCGTGCAGTGCATCGTCGGCCAGTGCGCCAGCGACTTCTCACCGGTTTGCACCGTGAAGGTTGGCCTGCCGAACGCACCGACCATCGCCATTGCCGGCAGCCCGAACGTAGCGAGCACAACGGTTTGCTTCGGTTCGCCGATCACGCTGGTAGCGCAGGGTTGCCCATCAGGCAGCTACGTAACCTGGTCGAACAACCAGGTGGGCGCTTCGATCACCGTATCGCCTGCTATGTCTACGACGCTGATGGCCTTCTGCTGCACGTCGAACAACTGCAAGAGTGGCGCGTCGAACGCAATCAGCCTGGCGGTAGGTCCGAAAGTGCCGGTGCCGCAGGCTATCGACAAAACCAACACCTGTCCGTTCAACACGGTTGATCTGACCACGGCCGTTGGTAAGCCGCTGACATCGGGTGGAGCCTTCGAGTTCTACACCAGCGAAGCCCTGACGCCGGAGTCGCGCGTGCTGAATCCGGGCGCAGTGGGTACGGGTACCTACTACGTCGTCGAGCGCAGCGTAACGGGTTGCCTCAGTCTGCCGGCCATGATCCACGTACAGATCACACCGTGCACCGAAGTGACGCCGTGTAACTCGACTAACCCGGCTACGGCCAGTGCGGGTGCCGATGCCACACTCTGTGCCGCCAAGACCTACAAGCTGGCGGGTGTGATGGGTGGCGCCGGTAAGATAGCCCACTGGACAACGAGTGGTACCGGTACGTTCGATAACGCTTACTCGCCAACGGCAACCTACACCGCCAGCGTCGAAGACGTAATGGCCGGTAAGGTAACGCTGACCATGTCGGTGAGCACGAACAACGCAAGCTGCCCGGTTGCTACCGATCAGATGGTACTGACCATCAACGGCAGCAAGACCGTACCGCTGGTGAAAGTGGTTGGTTCGCCGGTACTCTGCTACGGTGACTCGGTGATTCTTGAAGCGCCTGCCGGGGCTGCGGGGTACCTGTGGAGCAACAAAGCGACAACACAGCGCATCGTGGTGAAGAGCAGCGGTGACTACAGCGTCCAGCTGATGGATCAGGGCGGTTGCAGCTCGGTACCATCCGCCGATGTGGCAGTGAACGTAGCCGCGTCAATGCCGGCCCCGCTGGCGGTGAACCTGCGGAATACCTGCCCGGCTAATCAGGTGAACCTGGCCAACGCGATCTCGACAACGGCAACGGGAAGCACCTACGAGTACCGCATCGGTGCATCGCTGACGTCCGACGTCGTGATGCGGCCGGATTCGGTGGGCGCGGGTACCTACTACGTATTCCAGAAAACAGAAACGGGCTGCTACAGCGCCCCAGCCAAGGTGGAGGTACGCATCATCAACTGCGCAGCTGATACAGTGTCGACCGACGTGAGCATCACGAAACTCGCCGACAAGCAGGCCGTGACGTTTGGTGAGACGGTGACTTACACTCTCCTCGTGAAAAACGAAGGGGCTAAAACCGCGAAGAATATCGATGTGCGCGACGTGCTGCCAACGGGTCTGGAAGTGGGTTGGATCGGTGGTCCGGCCAGTGGCTATACCATCTCGGGTGGTGTGATCACGGCCCGGATCGACAGCCTGCAGCCCGGCGCTTCCGATACGATTACGTTCCGGGCGCAGGTTCGGGCTAAAGGGCAGATCGTCAACACGGCCGAGATCACGTATCTCGACCAGACCGATACGAACCTGACCAACAACACATCGAGCGTAACCGTAACCGACACGTCGGCCAGTGCACCGAGCTACATCGGTCTGGCGAAGGCGGTGGTGGGAACCCCGATGGCCGACAGCGATTCGAGCTTCCGGGTGACCTACGCCTTCAAGGTGACGAACTACGGTGCCGATACGCTGCACCACGTGAAAGTGACAGACGATCTGGCGTATTCCTTCCGGATCAACAAAGTCGACTCGGTGGGCATACGGATCAACGACCCGGCTTCAACGCTGGTGGCGAACGCGACCTTTACCGGTACTGATCCGACGGTGAACATGCTTGAGCCGAGCAGCTACCTGCTGCCGGGCAGCACACAGACGTTCTTCCTCGACGTGAAGGTGAAGCGTATCGCCGGCGACACGACCCGTGCGTTCGACAACTACGCCTACGCCTGCGCCATGAGCGATACGACGAAGGTTGAGGACCTGTCGACGAACGGTGGCGATGCTGACCCGGATGGCGACGGTAACCCGACCAACAACACCAGCCCGGCGTCATTTACGCTGCTCATCCCGCAGTCGGGTCCGAGCATCGGCGTAGCCCTGGCCGTGGTGAAGGTCGAGAAACAGGCCGACAGCAGCTACAACGTAACGTATAAAACGACGGTGAGAAACTTCGGTGACGTACCGCTGTACGGTGTGCAACTGACCGATAGCCTGGCGCGGGCCTTCACCCAGCCGGCTGCCTTCTCGGTGGTTGGGTCGCCGGTGATCCGGACGGGCAGCAACCTGGTGCCGAACCCAGGCTACAACGGCGTCGGCGAGCCAAATCTGCTGGCACCGGGTAGTAAACTGAACGTGGGCGAACTGGATTCAGTGCTGATCACGGTGAACATCAGGCCCAATGGCAACGGTGGACCGTTCTACACGAGTGTGGTGGCGCAGGGTTCAGTGGCCGATTCAAGCCAGACGGTAACGGATCTGTCGAACAATGGAATCAATCCATTCCCGGCCGGTTCAGTCATGACGGCGGTGCGGTTCGACTTGCCGGACGCTCTGCTGGGTGTTGCTAAGGCGGTTGGCAAACCGATCCTGGTCGAAAACGGTGTCTACGACGTACCGTACACGATCACGCTGAAGAACTGCGGTACGGTTGATCTCCGTAAGATTCAGGTGGTAGACAACCTCTCGCAGACCTTCGGCAATGGAGCGCTGATCGTAAGCAATCAGATTTCCGTATCGGCAGGTATGGGTCTGACCGCCGACTTTAACTACACTGGTCAGGGACTGATCACGAAAATGCTGATCGACTCGACGAGTACGTTGACGGCCGGAGCCAGCCGCAGCCTGAACTTCATGGTTCGGGTAGATGTGAGAAGCGCCAGTACCCTGACGTTCTACAACACAGCCTACGCGACGGCCGAAACAGGCGATGGCACGATGGTATCCGATACGTCGACGGTTGGCAACAACTACGACCCGGACAACGACCTCGATCCGCGCAACAACAGCGTACCGACGCCGGTTTCACTCGACAACCTCACGACGGATGCCCGCATTGGGGTGGCCATGGCCGTCCGCGATACGGTTCGCCAGTCGGATGGCAGCTACAGGGTCGTTTACCAGATCGTAGTGAAGAACTTCGGTCCGGAAACGCTGACGCACGTAACCCTGAGCGATACGCTGCAGAAGGTGTTTAACAGCACAACGGGAGCCAGCTACACCATCATCGGTGCGCCGGTGATCATCTCGACGGGCAGCGCCCTGAAGGTCAACCCGGCCTTCGACGGTAGCGGTGATTCGAGACTGGTGCTGGGCGACAGCACGAGTACGCTGGCTGCGGGTAAAGTAGATACGCTGCTGCTGACCCTTAACGTAACGACCGATGGCCGGACGACCACGTTCCTGAACTCGGTATACGCCCGGGCCAATGCCAAAGCGGGTACCGTGATGGACGTATCGACCAACGGTCTGGAGCCTGACCTGAACGGCAACAGTGATCCGACCGATGTGAACGAAGGCGAAGCCACTCCGCTGATTCTGCCGGCCGTATTCTCGACGGTGTTCATACCGGAAGGTTTCTCGCCAAACGGCGACGGTATCAACGACCAGTTCGTGATTCGCGGAACGACCGGGCTGACAGTTAGCCTGGAAGTGTTCAACCGCTGGGGTCACTCAGTGTACAGGAACGATGATTACCAGAACGACTGGGATGGCAAGCCAAACACGGGAGTCCTGGTCAATGCGGATGCGAACGGTCTGCCGGATGGAACGTACTACTACGTCGTCAAGCTGAGTGATGGCCGCAAGTTTGTGAGATTCATGACGATTAACCGATAATACCAATGTCAAACCAGCTTTCAACCAAGTTTTGGGCAATTACGCTGCTGCTGGCCTTCGTGGCCGGCAGTGGCACGGTCCGGGCGCAGCAGGACAAGATGTTTTCGCAGTACATGTTCAACATGATGGCGCTCAACCCGGCCTATGCGGGCAGCCGTGATGTCCTCAGCATGTCGGCCCTCTACCGCAACCAGTGGACCGGCGTGGAAGGTGCCCCGCAAACGGCCACATTCACGATCGATATGCCCCTGAACCGGGAGCGGGTCGGCGTTGGTTTACAGCTCTACGGCGACAGAATCGGGGTATTTCAGGAGGCCGGCGGCTTTGCTTCCTACGCCTTCCGGATCAAGGTGGGCGACCGCTCTACCCTGGCGCTGGGTCTGCAAGGGGGCGCGTCGAGCTACCAGGTGAACCTGTCGGAGGTCCGGACAACGCCCGATGGCTCCGGTCAGATCGACCCGGCGTTTGCCAGCAACGTTAGTAAAGTACTGCCGAACTTCGGTACAGGCATTTACATCAGCAATGATAAGTCGTATCTGGGAGTATCGGTGCCGAGGCTGATCAAGAACAAGCTGGGCGAATTTGATTCGGGCAGTCTACGGGCCGTGCAGCGTCGCCATGGGTATCTGACGGCCGGTTTCGTGGTAGGCCTAAGTCCGGCCGTGAAAATGAAACCGTCGCTGCTGGTCAAGTACGCCGAAGGGGCTCCGCTGGGTTTTGATGGAAACATCAATTTCTGGTTTGCCGACCGGATCGCCATCGGTACGTCGTTCCGGCGCAACCAGTTCTCAACCTGGACCAACTACAGCACCGATGCCATCGTGGGCATGGTAGAGGTGCAGTTGTCGGATCAGTTCCGCTTCGGTTACGCCTACGACTATACGATGAACAACTTCCGGACCGTAGCGCCCAGCTCGCACGAGATCATGCTGCGTTACGAATTTGGGTTCGGCAAGAATCGCATCCTGACGCCCCGGTATTTCTAATGGTGCTGCACTTTACCCAAACCCCTGAAGGATAAACTACCTCTACGTTTTCGGCGCAGTATTTGCTATTGATAAGGTACACTTCCCTGGCTTCGTCCCGGAGGGTGTACCTTTTCGTTTTGGCTATAAATCTGTTACCTAATCATTTTGCGAATGGTACGTTTTTTATTCCTGTCTGCGCTACTCGCCTGCGGTCTAAGCCCGCTCCTGGGGCAATCGCTGACCAACCAGGCCGATCGGCAGTTCGATCAGCTGGCCTACGCCAGTGCTATAGATTTGTATGAACAGGCGCTGAAAAACACCCCGGCGCTGCCAGAAACGGAACGCCGGGCGGCCCTGGCCAAGCTGGGCTTCAGCTACCACCAGCAGCGCGATACCAAAAACGCCGAACGGGTGTACCGTGAACTGATGGGCATGGGCGACCTGCCCGCCGAACACGCCCCGGCCTATCTGTACTACGCGCAGTCGCTGGCGGCAAACGGCAAGTTTCGCGAGGCACAGGAAGCGTTCGGAAAGTACAACACCCTGGTGCCGGCCGACCAGCAGGCGATGCCTTACTCCCGGCTGTATCGGGAGGCAGACGCGCTGAGCAAGAAGGCCACTACCTACAAAGTTGAGTTCCTGACGATCAACACCCGTAAGGCCGAATTCAGCCCGATGCTCTACGGCAATGGGCTGGTGTTTGTGTCGGCCTCGGGCGGCAGCAAGGGCTCCAAAAAGGTGATCGACTCTAAAAACGGTCCGTTTCTGGATCTGTACTTCATGCCCGAAGCCGATGCTTTGCGCGGTAGGGTGACCACGACCGGCACCCCAAGGACAGCGAAACGCAAAACCCGGACGCTCGCTCCTAAACCGAACCTGGGCGGTGATGAGTATACCGCCCTGACAGCCAACGATTCGCGAACGGTGGGTTTCTACGGGGGCAACAACGTAAACCAGTTCCAGAGCTACGACGATCGGCCGGTTGGCCAGTCGGAGCGCTTCCAGAAGTCGCTGAATACGCGCTATCACGAAGGGCCGGCAACCTTCTCAAAAGACGGCGCCCGGGTGATTTTTACGCGTAATAATTACAACAACGGCCACTACGGCAAGAGTAAAGACGGCGTTAATAAACTGAAACTATACACGGCCACGCAGACCAACGGCGTCTGGAGCGAAGCCGAGGAACTGCCGTTCAACAGCGACGAGTTCTCGTCCGGACACCCGGCATTAGGCAAAGGACCAAACGGCCAGCCGGATCAGCTGCTGTATTTTGCGTCCGACCGGCCGGGGGGCTTCGGTGGAACCGATATCTACGTAGCGAAATGGGGGGATGGCAAATGGCTGGAGCCGGTTAACCTCGGCAAGGACGTGAACTCAAAAGGCAACGAACTCTTCCCGTTCGTCGATGAAAAAGGTAACCTTTACTTTTCGTCGGACGGGCGACCTGGTCTGGGTGAACTCGATATTTTCTTCGCCCAGCTGGGTAACGACGGCCAGCAGGTAAAATCGGTGCAAAACCTGGGCGAACCGCTGAATTCTCCCAAAGATGACTTCGGTATCGTGACCGACGGCGACCGGAAGGCGGGGTATTTCAGCAGCAACCGGAAAAACGGGGGCAGCGACGACGACCTGTACCGGTTCACGCGCGAAGGCTCGCTCTATCCCTGCCGCCAGTTGACGATCAGCGTATTTGACGCCCAGACCAAAGAACCCCTGGCCGACACGCCCCTGCACGTCGACGATCAGGTGGGCAGCGCCCGGCAGCGCGACTTGAAAACCGACGCCAACGGCCTGGTTCGGCTTTGTCTGGACATTGACAACAACTTTCAGTTTCTGGTGAGCCGCGAAGGCTATCTGGCTAACAAAGTGGGGTTCTCGACCAAAGACCTTGCCGACGATAAACCGTCGCGGCTGGACATCGCGCTCGCCAAACCAACCGAAGAAGCCAAACCAGCCGCCCTGGGGCCAACGTCGGTACGCGGCCGGGTGCTCACGCAGGCCGATAACACCCCTATCGAGGGCGCGAAGGTCATTCTCGTCAGCGAATGCGATGGTACGTCGCAACAGGTTATCACGGGGGCCGACGGCAGCTATGGGTTCACGGTAACCCCCGGCTGTGATTACGCCATCGAAGCCATCAAAGAACGCATGGGAACAGCGGGCAGCCGCATCGACAAGGACGGCTCCGGCTCGACCGACATTCTCATGTTTCGGAAAGGCGACGTAATCCGGATCGATAACATTTATTACGACCTCAACAAAGCCACGATCCGCCCCGATGCGGCCAAGGAACTGGACAAGGTTGTAGCGTTGATGAAGAAGTACCCCGGTATGAAAATCGAGATGCGGTCGCATACCGACAGCCGGGCCACGGCGCCGTATAACCGCAAGCTCTCGGCCAATCGGGCAAAGGCAGCTACGGTCTACCTCAAGTCGAAAGGTATTGCGCCGAAACGAATGATTGCGAAAGGCTACGGCGAAGATGAGCTGCTCAACAAGTGCGCCGATGGGGTCGACTGCTCGGAAGAACAGCACCAGCAAAACCGCCGGACGGAGATAAAAGTCCTGACGCTGGAGTAGTACGGTGTCCCGTTGCTGTAGGCCGGTGGGTTACAGCAACGGGACACTGACCATGAAATGCGTATCGGTTTCGGTAATGTCGATCGCGCGTCGGCTCAAGTAGTGATACAGCGACCGAAGGCTGGCCAGTCCCTGTTTGTTCGACGTTTCAACGAATACTTTCTTCTGGAGGTTATTCGCCACAACCAGCGCATTATTGACGGTATAAATTCGAATCCGGAGCGGACTTTCTTCGTCCATGGTATTGTGCTTGATTGCGTTTTCGAGCAGGTTCTGGATCGTAACCGGAACGATGAGCTGCGTCAGGCAGTCAGGCGAAACGTCAACCGTAATCTGCAGGTCCGTTCCGAATCGGGCCTGCTGCAGATCGATATAATTCTGCACGAAGGTCAGTTCGTCGCCCAGCGTAACGAGTTCCTTGTCCTTGTTCTGGAGGATGTAGCGGTAAATAATCGAGAGTTTACGCAGAAACTTCGAGGCCTCGCGGGGATTGGCCATGATCAGGCTGTTGAGCGAGGTCAGGCTATTGAACAGAAAATGCGGATTGAGGTGATTAATCAGGTTCTGGTACTGAATCTCGGTTTTATCGCGCTCCAGGCGGGTGGCCTGCACCTGTAGCTGGTGGAGTTGGTTTGTCTGATCGGACCGGTACCACATAAAACCAAGCAGCAGACCGAGCAGGATCAGGCCGATGCACGCCCAGAACCATTTCGATTCGTACACGTAGGAGTCAATGTGAACGGTCAGCGAACGGACCACCGTTTCGGTGCCATCGGGTGTTACGCCCCTGACGGTAAAGAGGTAATCACCGCCGGGCATCTTATTGTAGACGGCGTACGTCTGCGACGTGATCTTAGGCGACGCGTCGAATCCTTCAAGCTGGTATTTATAACGGATTATGGCGTTCTCAGCTGAAACGAGGGTCGCGAAGTAAACCGTGAAATCCTTGGCGTCGGCACTAACCCGGATGTGTCGCACCCCCCGGTGGATCAGATGCGTCGTATCGCCGGTTTCAACCGCGTTAATCAACACATTGCTGGATTTACTTACCGGGGTGCGCGATAGTTTTTCGGGGGCAAATTCGAGCACGTAGGTTTTCATGGCCGCAAGTATATGGCCATTCCGGAGCGGAAACAGGTAATTAACGTATTCTGGACTGGCCTGATTGAACGGGATGAAGAAATTGAAAAACGAATCGTCGTTCGGGGAATAAACCGAAAATTTGTTGTAGGCCGCTGTCCAGATATTCCCGCGCTGATCGGGCATGGCGGCCCAGATCCGGGCCGAGTTCAGTCCGTCGCTTTCGTTCCAGTAGGTGTATTGTTTCTGGTAAGGATTGTAGCGAATCAGACCCTGCCCGATGCTGCTCAGCCAGAAGTTCCCCCGCTTGTCCTGATTGAACGACGTGAGCGTCAGGCTGTACTCGTCGTCCATCGGTCGCTGATCCCGGATGAACTGACCGGTTTTCTGTGAAAAACGAAAAAAACCTTCCGGGTATATCTCCAGCCACAAATCGCCCCGCTGATCAACCAGCGACAACCGCACCCGGAATTTCGGGTCCTCCGATGAGGAGATAATTGCGTAGCGGTGCCACTGCCGGGTGGGGATCGTGTAACACCACACCTGTTTGCTGGCTCCCGTTAGCCATAGCTGATCGCGCCGTTTGACAATGTGCCCTATTTTGGGCAGATCTGCCCGGAGTGGATCAGGAAACGGTACGGTGGCAAACTGCTTCGTTTGCGGGTTAAACGTCGTCAGCCCGGTTTCCATGCCCATATAGAGAAGCCCCTCGTGGGCGAAAATGCCGCCGATCGAATGCGCGGTCTGGTTGGGCAGCCGGTACGTTTCCAGCCGGCCGGTTTCGGGATGATAATGGAGCAGGTCCTGCCGGGAGGTACCCAGCCACCACGAGCCATCGGGGTCTTCCGAAAAAGACGTAATTCCGTAGTGGTCCGACAGGGCCGGAAACTGCTGAGCCAGATTGTGCGTCGTATAGAAGCTGCGTTCCAGATTCGTGTGAGAAATCCCGTTGACTGTTCCAAGCCAGACGGGACCATCAGGGTGTTGCCAGGCCGCAAAAAACAGGCTTCCGGCCACGGAGGATGGGCTGGCTTCGTCATGGAAAAACTCGGTGACCCGGTAGGTACTGGCTTCGGCAAAGAACATCAGATAGCTCGATGAACTAATCCAGAGGTTGTGCTTGCGGTCGGCGAAGATGGTAGGCAGATCAAAGGGGTCGCGGTCTTTTTTGCTGATGAGTGGAAAGGCTTTAACCAGCTGTTGCTGCTTCAGGTCATACACCACTACGCGCTCGTCGGTAGCATCGCCGAAAATCAGCCGGTGGTCGTCCAGGGTCAGGGCCGTTACGTAGTGCTGCTTGTAGGTCTCCAGTTGCGGGTGTTTCGCGGGGGGCTGCCCGAATCGCCCGCGACTGCTGTCGAAATACTGCAGCCCTTGTTTTTTATCGCCAACCCAGAGGCCCTTGTGGTCGGGGTCTTCGATCAGACTTTGCAGGGAAATACGGCTTGAGATTGTTTGCGGGGTATCGGCCGGATTAAAAGGAAAGAACTGAATCTGACCGGTCCTGACGACGTAACGAAATAAACCGGCGTAGTAGCTGGTGAACCATACATCGCCCTGGCGATCGCAAAGGACGTTAGTGCACCAGCCCAGTCGGCGGCCGTTCACGAACCTGATGTTATGAAATCGCCCGGTGGCTTTGTTGTATTGGCTGATGCCTACTTCCGTACTGGCCCAGATGTTGCCGTTCTGGTCTTCGCACAGGTCATAGATGGTGTTGTGCAGGAGTGAGGTAGAATCTTTTCGGTTGCTCTTGAATACAACGAAATGATGGCCGTCGTACCGATTCAGGCCATCGATGGTGCCGATCCACAGAAATCCGTCCTGATCCTGGTGAAAACTGGTAATGGTATTCGACGACAAGCCGTGTTCCTCCTGAATGTGGCGGAACTCGAACTGACCGGGACGGCTCTGGGCCTGTAGGTCGTTGAGTACACCCAAATACCATCCCAGACACACCAGCCAACGCCAGAGACTTACTTTTCCAGCCATTTTTTGAAGGACGGCGCTTTGTCGCGGCTGATTTCGATATCGAACTGATGGTTGGGCGACTTCAGCCGGACACTTAGCTTGAGGTTGGCGAGCCCTTTCACGCTCTGAACCGCGTTGATGTTAACGATGCAGTGGCGGTTGGCGCGGTAAAACTGGTTGGGGTCGAGCAGTTCCTCAATTTCATCGAGGGTGTCGTAGTCGACAATGTAGCGCTCGTTCCCGTTCGTGACCATGAAATTAAGCTGGTCGCGGGTGAAGTAAGCAATGTCGGCCACCCGAATGGGTACCCAGCTATTGCGGGCGTTTCCCAGAAAATGTTCTTTATACGTTGTTTTGGCCGTAATGGGCATATTCAGCGAGTCGAGCAGCTTCTGAACGTCGAACGCCTGGTTCGATTTAGCCTTGATCACCGATTGCGCTTTCGAGATGGCTTGCTTCAGTTCGTCCCAGTCGACGGGTTTCAGCAGGTAGTCGATCCCGTTGACCTTGAAGGCCTGAATGGCGTACTCGTTGTAGGCGGTGGTGAAAATAATCGGGCAGGATAACGTGAACTGCTCAAAAATCCGGAAGCTCACGCCATCGGATAGCTGCACATCGGCGAAGATGATGTCGGGTTCGGCATTCTCCGAGAACCAGCGAATGGCCGTTTTGACGCTGCCAACCGTGCCGATGATGTTCAGGGCGGGGTCCACTTCGGCGATGCTGGAGGCCAGTTCGAGGGCTACTAATTTTTCGTCTTCAATGATCAGGGCGTTCATGGCTGGATGTTCGTTGCGCCTTCGTGAATGGCTACATAAATTTTGAGATTTATTGCCCGTTTTCGCAACTATTTGGCGATGAATTGTTTAAACTGGCTAATGAATGACGCATAACATCCGGTTAACCGGGAGTAACAGCCGGGACGCCGTACGGCAACCGAAACGCTTTGCAGTTGGTTAGCCCCAGGTAACGGTTGAAGCGCCGAAAGTAGCCTCCCATGCCGAAATGTTTGGTGAACCCCTGCATTCGCTCGTTCTTTGACCTGAACTATGAGATAATACTGCTGTGACACACCAGGAAATAAGTATCGTAAAACGAACGTGGAAACTGCTGCGCGACGTTGACCCGCAGTTGCTGGGGGATGTATTCTACCGGCGGCTGTTTCTGATATACCCATCCGTTCGGCCGATGTTCCGGGAGCCGATGACAAACCAGTATCACAAGTTTGTCGATATGCTGAGCCTGATCGTAGGGCGTATCGACCGACCGGAGGAGGTAATGGGCGAAATCGCCCAGCTTGCGCAGCGGCATGAGCGGTATGGGGTTAAACCGGAACATTATCCGGCCGTGGGAGACACGCTGCTCTGGACCCTCGAACAGGGGTTGGGAAGCCAGTGGAACAATGAGGTACGGCAGGCCTGGGAAGCCTGTTACCAGACCCTGGTGCAGGCTATGCTCGAAAAAGCGTAACCTGGGTAATAGAGCCGAGGGGGGAGTTGCGGGTCGTCGCAACTCCCCCCTCGGCTTTTGGTTTAACGCAGCGACTGAAGGGTAGGGTGTGGTTCGGCTACTTCCAGTTTAACAATTCGATTGGTAACGGAACCGTCCGTAAGCTGCCGTTCGGGAATGTAATGAATCCTGACAGGCAATCCGTCGCGGATGGGGTATTGAACGGGTTCGGTGTTGGTGAAACCGGCCATCTCGACGTTCCGGAAATAGCTGAATGCAATCGTGTTTACCCAGAAGCCCTCGTAGCTGTAGTGGTGGTTTTTTCCGTCGTATCGTTCGGTCCATTCTTTTTCCTGATAGTCTGCAACCGGCCCCTCTACCATACGCGGTTTTTGCCGGCTCAACTGATAGTAATCCCAGGCCGGAATAACGACGGCCACCAGAACGGCAATGATGGCAAAGCCCAGAAGTCCGAAGCGGCTGAAGCTCGACCGGGCGTAGTAAGCGCAGACCGTAGCGGCCACGGCCAGCCCAAACGGCAACACCAGCGAACGCCAGCTTATGGCCGATTGAGACGTAAGATCATAAATGGTTGTGTAGGTTGTGTTGTGCATAGCTCAATGCTTAGGGTAGTCAGTGTACGCTTCGGCCAAGATCAGTAGGAACCCAAACAGTGTGATGTAGGATTGCACAAGTGTAGCCGCTACCAGGAGCAGACTTTTCCCCCAGGGTGCGTTCCCACGTATCGCCAGCCCGACGGCCCGGATAGCCGACCAGCCCATAACCAGATAGGCCAGCAGATAAACCAGGAGGCCTGTGTAAAAAGGGGCTGAATCCCAGGAAGGCGGCAGAAACCTGTAGCCAAGGTGGGTCAGCAGCCAGGCCCCGAAAACCAGGCCGATGGCGTAGAGATTCAGGGTATATAGTTTCATATAGCGTGTAGACTGACTGGTTAATGATCGACGAGTTTACAGGCTCAGTACCCAGCGCTGTACATCAGTAAGGGTACCTGAAAACGAACCAGTCGGCCCTGCCGCAGTGCCCGTGCCGGCAGCCGCATTCAGCCGCAGCGTGCACGATACACGCCCCGGATATCTGGCAACCTCCATCTCAACAGTTGCCTCGTCGACCCATTTTGTGGTAAAGGCTGACCATCCATCGCCCGCCAGCGAAAACAGCGTTTGCTTGTCGGCAACCCGGATCAGGTAAGGCTGGTTAATCCAGTGGCTCATGCGTACTTCGTAGCTGCTGAACTCAACCGTGTACGCTTGATTAGGTGAAATGATAGTGTCAGTCATGGTGCAGATTAGTTAAGTAGCGTCAGTTCGCCGTCGGGCTGGACCGTATACGTAACGCGTTTGGCCTGTTCAGTGCCCGTCTCGTCGTAGGTGATGGTCTGTACGATCGCCTGCTGCTGCCGGGGTAACCACATACCCTCAATCTGGCTGATACCTTCGGCGTTATCGTAATAAACAACCTGTTGGTCAATGAGCTGCCGGTTGGTCCGGTCGATGGTCATCAGCCAGCCAATGGTTTCGTTGGCATACAGCCGGCCGACCAGCACGAGGTAAGCGTTTTCGGTAGTAGCCAGCGTATCGGTTTTGTACGAAACCGATCGGCGCCGACTAACTTAGCGGCATCGTCGCGCGTGAATGGGTTCCGGACGGGTTCAAATAGCCGGCCCTGCTCCAGTCGATCGGCATCGATGAGCACGGTATCCCGGTGGGTAGTTTGGGCGCTGTTCTGATCAGCTTGCTCAACTGACGAACAACCCATGCAAAGGGCGGTGATCGTCAGGCCGCTGATCCAGGTGGAAGGTTTCATTAAGATGTGTTGTTTAGCTGTGCAGAGGAGTCGGCTTACCTCGTACTGCCAGCGATGAGTTTGAGCATTTCTTCAGCTACCCACTTGGCCGATGAAGCAAACGTACCGGTCACAACCCGATGCCGGGCGTCAATAACGTGCGTCAGATGCTGATCATCTTTCGTTGCCTGCGTACTGACGACCAGATTGGCCCCCCGACGGGTTAAGACCTGCTGCATGTCCAGCGGCAGCAGTTTCCCATATTGGGAAATATCCATGTAGGCTTTTTCGGCCCAGGTTGGGAAGCAGGTTATGGTTTTATCCTTCACAAAATACTGACCATCGCGCAACTGAATGTTAACGAGCGAGGCCGTTCCATGCCCTGCTGAGCCGACAACTCCGCCATTTTCGTAGATGGCTGCCGCTAGTCTGGCGATACGTTCGTCGCTCAGCACATCGAAGAACTGGCCATGACCACCTGGGTAGTAAACGGCCGCATAAGCCGACGGCTGAATTTTTTCGGGCGGGTACGTATTGGCAACGGCCGCCAGGTAGGCGGGGTTAGTCTGCGCCTGCGTCAGTTCGTCCCAGGTCTTACTGCTCTGATAGATGGCCGCCGGACCGCCTTTGGGCGTTACAATATCCACCGAATAGCCGTTCTTCTGAAAGACACTGAATGGCAGCGCGATTTCCATCAGAAATGTGCCGCTCTTTTTACTGCCAACCGAATCAACATTGGTCGATACAATCAAAATCTTTCTGGACTGCGGGTAGCCGGAAAGCGCGCTAACCAGCAACAAAATGAGTACGCCTGCTTTTTTCATGGTTTTCCAGTGACGGATGGTTCTGATTATCTCGTCAAAGGTGTACGGCCCGGAAAGGAACGCCAAATAAAATGACTCGAAGCGCGTCAAAGCCAGAACGAGTTGTCGGCTATCGGTCATAAACCGTTGAGGCTCTGGTGAAAAAGCGTAGTAATCGAATCCCGATCGGGCAAAATGACGAATCACAGCGGTAGGGATGTCGCTGTGATTCGTCGGGGGGTATCGAGGGGGAAAAACCTGCTGCTCAACCGCCATTACGTAGCAAGCGGAGCAATCAGGCGGTGGTATAGGTTACCCATGAGGCCTGTTCTACCGGCAAGTCCGGTTTACCCGCTTCGACAGAATGCCGCTGTAAGGCTTTCCGGCGTTGGGTACGTAACAGATAAAACCAGTCACTCATACAGGCGAACATGGTTCGGCGGGACGGCATGAACGAATGGAAGACAAACCAGCGCATGATCCACGCCAGGGTGCCCGTAAACTGAATGCCGCACAGTTCGGCAACACCCTTACCAAGTCCTAGACTGGCAGCCTGTCCTAAGCCCGGATATGTAAGCGGTTTCAGGGGTTTATGGCAGATGGTCCGGGCAATGTTCCGGCCGATGTGTACGCCGTGCTGAATTGCCCATAAGGCATTCGACGGGCAGGCGCCGGGGCGAATCGGGTGCTCGACCCGGCAGGCATCTCCGCCACCCCAGACATCTGTTTGCCCTTTTACCTGTAAGAACTTGTTGAGATATACCCGTTTCTGGGCATCATGGGTGAACGGTTCCGTGCCGGGCAGCACCTTTCGCATTTGTCCCACCGCAGTGATGACCAGTCCACTTTCGTAGAACGATTGGTCATCAAGCCTGACACCCATTTCCGTAAGCTCAACAACCCGACGCTGAGGAATGACCTCAATACCGTATTGTCTGATCTGGCGCTCGGCGTAACGAACCAGCCGATCAAAGCGAAGCTGGAGACCAGGTAGTATATGTTTCGTGCTGTGAATCAGTCGGACTCGGGCGTTAGCATCCCGTAGCGAAGGGTATTGTTTCTGCACCAGGCGGACGTATTCAGCCAGGTTGGTAGCGATCTCTACGCCCGTAAACCCTCCGCCGACTACCGTAAAGGTCAGCAGCCGTTGGGCCATTGCCGGGCTTTCGGTCGAAGCCAGCCAGACGAGTTCCTGGATACGTTCCATAGTTCGCAGCAGAGCCTGATGCCCCTTCACCTGATAGCCATACTGCTGGCTTCCGGTCAGCGCCAGTTTGTCGTAAGCGCCGATTCCGAGTACCAGGTGATCGTAAGGTACCCACTGCGTGGTGCCGTCGTTCAGGTGAACATAGATGCGCTTGTCGTCAATGTCGATGTAATCCGCCTTGCCCAGCAGCAGCCGGGCCTGCGGCATGATGTCGGTAAGTTGAGTCCGTTGGTGAGAAGCCTGAATGATACCCGTCAGCGTTTCGCTCGTCCAGCCCTGATGCGCATGGTAACCCAGCGGATCAATGACCGTTATGGCTACGGAACCCGTCTTAAGCTGTCGTCTGAGTGCTTTAGCCAGCGACCGATACGCGTTTACGGATACATAGCCGGCTCCCAGCAGGACAATGTGTGTCGTTGCTTCCATACTCTTATTCAGGCTAGGCTGTACGGAACGCCACCCACGTTGTCAGGGCGTTTGTTGGCTGATAAACAGTGGAAAACCAAGGCTGATAAACACGGTCAGGGGAGGAAGATTGATTTTTCATGGTGTTCAGAAGGATTTGTTGTATGTGCTAATTGCCCTCGAAAGTAGTGTCTTGGCGGATCAGCTCACCATATTATTGAACGAACGGAAGCTTTGGGCTAACCAGTTGTATAAACGGGTGATTCAGTCGTAAATGAACGTTTCGTTCAGAGTATGACCGACAAGGCTCATCGCAGAGTCAGGCGGACCAGCGCACGTAACAAATGAATGGATAACCTTACATTGGATTAGGTTTTTACCCCAAAAGCCTACAATTTGGCGGCCTGTTCCCCGGCTTAGTATGCATCCAATCGGAAAAGCTCTGTTCGCTTGCCTGCTCGGCGGCAGTATCTCGATCCTCGCAACCGGTTCTGTCGTTGCTCAGAAAGAAGTTTTGTACTCGCAGTACCTGGTCAATCCGCTGGGTATCAATCCGGCTACGGCGGGTAGCCGGGAGTCGTTTCACCTGACGGCGCTGCTCCGGCGTAAATGGATTGGCCTGCGCAATGCCCCCATTACCCAGAGCGTTGCGGCCGATGGCGCCATCGCGAACGGCACCATCGGGCTGGGCTTTCAGGCCCTCAACGACCGGATGGGGCTGTTTCAGGCAACGGGCGCGTACGGCAGCGTTGCGTATCGGTTCAACATGCCCGCCCTGGCCAAACTATCCGTTGGCGTGCAGGGGGGCGTGAGTGTGCTGCCCATCTATGATTTCACGAGTGCATCCAGCCTGAACCGCGCCGTTGGCAGCCTGAGCGTTGGGGTGTATTACCAGTCGGATCGGTATTTCGGCGGTATCTCGGCTCCCGAACTTATCGGTAAGGCACTGAACCTGTCGAACCGGTTTCTGTACCAGAGCGTCCGGCCGATTATGTTCCAGGCGGGGGTAAAAACGGCCGTTGCCGAGAACGTAGTACTCATCCCGTCGGTGCTGGTATCGGCAATCAGCGGTCGCCCGCTCGGGGTCGACGTAAACGCCAAGGCGTGGATCAACGAGCGGTTTGGGCTTGGGCTGGCCTACCGGTACAAGACGCCCGGCCTGATCCAGACGAGCTACGTCCACGCAACCGCCGAACTGCAACTGGGGTCATCGATCCGGGTGGGGTACCTGTTCTACTCGCAGACCCCCGAAAACCCCTTCAGTACGTACTCTCAGAACAGTACGCATGAGTTCATGTTCCGGTTTTCACCCAACGCCCTGCGATTTTCGTACTGACGCAGCCGGATGTCAGTCATAATTAGGCATTTTATCGTTTTATGGATAACTTGGTACGATAAATTGTAACCTGACATTACTTGAAACCTCACGCTGAGCATTCCGGACAAGATCCTTTTCGCTACCTGACGGCCAGTAGTCGTACGCAGAATCAGCATACGATTCAAAACCTGTATATCCCCAGCGATCTGGATCGGGAGTTTCCGCTGGCTCCGCATTTCGTTCAGACGTTTGGCGTCTATCCGAATTACCTGCACTTCAACGACGACTTCAGACCATCGGCCCGGGAATTGCTGGAAGGCCGTGGCTTTCTGCCGATCAATCACTCATCCCGGGTCAACGACGAGGGCTGGCATATTATCGAGCGCATTTATCAACACGATGACGGAGTAGTTTTAAAGGCCGAATTTGTGGGGGATCGCTTTTTTCGGTTGCATGGCTATTTCCGCGACGAAACGACGGCGCGGGCACTGCTGGATGGTGTGCAGGAACACAAATATGTACACGAAGAGAACCAGACGCACATCTATCTGATTCAGAGTGGTCTGGGTGGTTTGCATACCGAACGGGTGGAAATCCTGCCGCCCGATATTGATCTGGATCTGCACTATAACGACGACTTCCCGCCCGTTCACGAGCGGCTGGTGTCGCTGCTGGCGCAACCTAAAAGCAAGGGGCTGATTCTGCTACATGGCGAACCCGGAACCGGCAAGACTACCTACATCAAGTACCTTAGTTCGCTGGTCAGGAAGGATATGCTGATTCTGCCGCCCTACATGACCAACTACCTGACCTCGCCTGAGATCATTCCGTTTCTGCTGGACAACAAGGACTCCGTGCTGATCATCGAAGATGCCGAGCGGATCTTACAGGCCCGCGAAGCCGGTGGCGATACCAACAGCGTGTCGAATATCCTGAACCTGACGGACGGCCTGCTCGCCGATTGCATGCACATTCAGGTGATCGCTACGTTCAACGCCAGTAAACACCTGCTCGACAAGGCGCTGCTCCGCAAAGGGCGCCTGATGGTCGATTATGCGTTCGGGAAACTGGCGGCCGATAAGGCGAATATGCTGCTGGCTCACCTCGGTATAGAACACCGCACGAACGAGCCGATGACCCTGGCCGATATTTTCAATATCGAAGAGCAGACCGTCTCGGGCGAACGGATGGAAACGCTGAAAGTTGGATTCTAATTTGATCCGTCGTTCAGATTAACACCCTGCCGTCGTTGCTTGCGTATAAACTTCCGCATGGCGGGCATCCGCAGCACCTGATCGACCTGCGTCAGCATGGCATTGACGCCCGCGTATCCGACCGCCCGGTGGACCAGTCCGCCGTCGGCGGTCAGGTACAGTGCCGTGGGGTAGCTTCTGACTCCAAAGCGCCGGGCCAGTTCCGGTCCCTCGCCGATCTCAGCATCTACCTGGTAGTTGATGAAGGTCGTATTGAATTTTTCGCCAACGGTCGGATTCGGAAACGCTTCCCGGGCCATCTTATGGCAGGGCAGGCACCAGTGCGTGTGAAAGTCGACAAACAGGGGTTTGTGCTGGCGACGGGCTTCGGCCAGGGCCGCGTTCCACGATCCATTGAAAAACTGGATGCCGACTGATTCGCTGGCGTGACCAGAATTCAGCAGGAGACAGAACATCAGGGCAAGTCGCTTCATAGACCAAAGGTAGGTAGTCACCGGTTAACTTATGGCCTTACCCATTGGTTGAGGACTCGGTATGCGAATTGTTTTTTTTGGATTTGTGCCGATCCCGTTTCTCTTCCAGCTTCTCCTGGTGAATTTCTTCCGCTTCCTCGACCGAATGCGACTCCGACAGGCTGTCTTCGTTTTTGGCTTTCTCGGCCAGCCGCCCGAAAAACTCGTGCAGTGCCCGCAGGTCGGCTTCGGTCAGATCCTCGACGTTGAGGAGCCGGTTACTGGCTTTCCGGTTCACGGCGAGCAACTCATTCAGTTTGATCTGCATAGCCAGCGAATCCTTATTCTGTGATTTCTGAATCAGAAATACCATCAGAAACGTAACTATGGTCGTTCCGGTATTAATGACCAGTTGCCAGGTGTCTGAGTAATTGAAGAGTGGTCCCGTTACGAGCCAGATAATAACTGTCAGCAGGGCAAGCAGGAATGCAGTTGACGAGCCGGTGGCTTTCGTAGCCCGCGAGGCCAGGCGCTCAAAATAATCGGCAAACTTAGTATCGTTCATGAATGATATCGGTTTATTCGGAAACGTTTCCGAATAAACACAAGTCTACCCAATTCCCTAAATCTTTCGCAGTATTCAGACTGTCTTAAACAATTTGAGCGGATTTTAAGGTCGACTCAAATCGTTGTATACCCTGTAAGTTTAAGGCGGATTCCGTCGTGAAAAGGTAGCAGAGAACATGGGCAGCGAGGTCATCGCTCATAATCTTTAAGCTTCTTTATCACAGCGTGTACTACGCGGGTACCGGGCGTCTGTTGACTCGACATTTCATGGAGCATACGGTCGGCTTCTGCCGTTCGGCCGAGTTTCATCAACAGGCGGGCGTGCGTATGCAGAAAGCCGGGGCTGCGGTCGTATTCCAGCGCCCTGGCCGACCATACCAGCGCCTGTTCCAGGTCGTCGGGGTCGGTCATATGCTCCTCGTAGTAGCGAACCAGTTGATTAAGCTGACGCGCCGTATCTTGCGATTCTAAGGTGCTCATGGCTTCGGCAAACTTCCAGTAATCCGGTCGGTCGCCTGTTTCATCCAGCTTATTTTTTCGTTCCAGATATTTTCGAAACGCTTCCTTGTCTTTTTCCCGAACCGCTTCCTTGGAGATGGTCATCAACCGCCAGGCTTCTGCTTCGGCCAAGGGACGGTATTGGTTGAAGTTTTTGGTCTCGGCGTAAAACCGTCTTCGATACCCGTTCGTCATCTCATCCACCTCCTGTTTCGACAGCGAGTCGCCCCGCTCGGCATATAATAACTGCTCGTTGTCAGCAATAAGCTCGGTCAGTTCCTGCTCATCATGCTCGGCAATTGCCTGGTGAAACCGGCTTCGGATTAGTTGACGGATGCGTTCACTGACTTTGTTTCGCAGTACAATGGCTGGATTATCGTCTGAATCACGGAGTTGACGAAGCTTTTGCAGCAAGACGCCAACGATGCGCTGGTCATACGTTGTCAAATTGCCGATGATTAGGGCTACCGTTTCATCCGTGTTCCAATCCAATTCCGGAACGAGCGACAGATAGGTAGTCAGGGCGTCATGGCTAGGCATGTCGGCATTGGCTCGCTCCTGTAGGTAGGTCGCCAGAAAGACCAAATCGCGTTCGCCCGCCAGGTAGGTCTGTTCTAGCGTTGACCGTAGGTTGGGTTTGTTGGCGAGGGCCAGGGCTTTATCGGCTTCGGCCAGCAGACCCGTTATCCCTTTATAACCGGACGCCCGATGTAACACACTACCATCCCACAAAACAAAGAGAGAAGTGGGAACCGGATAGGAAAGCACCCGGTAACGCTCGGCAATGGCTAGTCCTTCGCCCTGCTGGGCATCGACCCGGTAGTTGACGAAGCCCGCATTGAACTTGACAGCCAGTGAGGTATCCGAAAAGGCTTCACGGATAATTTCCTGGCGAGGGTAGAAGCCAACAGTATCAAAATCAACAAAAACAGGCTTGCCCTGTCGTTCAGCTTCATTCAGAGCGTCCTGCCAGGAGCCGTAGAAGTACCGAATGCCGGGCAACGGATTATACTTTGTACGGGGACCGGCCAGGAAGCTACCCAGCCTGCGAAGTAAATCGTTCATACGCGAGTCAGGATTAAGAACGGTGCCGATGCGAACGCTTACGAAAGGTAAGAAATCTGTCAAAACTATGAGTATAGTCGTTTCGCATTTATTAAGTAATGTAACTGCTTGCTTGCGGCTCAAACACAGTCACTTTCGGAGAACTAATCTTTCGTAACCCTTGTCTTCTTTGTATATGGCAAAGAATACATCTACGCAACCCGCTGGTCGAATGGGCACATCCCCACCGAACGGCGCGGTGCCTACCGATACGAAGGAAGAACTGAGCTGGCGCGAACGGTTTGCGGCCCTTGGTAACCTGCCGGCGTTCTTCCGGCTGGTCTGGGAAACCTCGCCGGGGCTGTTCATCGGCAATGCTGCGTTGCGACTGGTTCGGGCCGCTATTCCGGCGGCTACGCTCTACGTCGGTAAGCTGATCATCGACGAGGTGGTTCGGCTTAACCGCCTGCCGGGATTTGATGATACCAGCTATCTCTGGACCCTCGTGGCGGCTGAGTTTGGCCTGGCAATCCTGTCGATGGCAATCGGCCGGGCGGTGTCGCTGCTGGATGGTCTGCTGGGCGATCTGTTCGCCAACCGCACGTCGGTCCGGCTGATGGAACACGCAGCGACCCTCGACCTTGAACAGTTTGAAGACGCTACGTTCTATGATAAACTCGAACGGGCCCGCCGACAAACCACCGGCCGGACGGTACTGCTGTCGGGGGTGTTCGGGCAGGTGCAGGAACTGATTTCGGTGGGCTTTCTGGCGGCTGGTCTGGCCGTTTACAACCCGGGGCTGCTCCTGCTGATTCTGGTGGCCGTTACGCCCTCGTTTATCGGCGACAACTACTTCAACCAGCGAAGCTATTCACTCTCGCGGAGCTGGACGCCCGAACGGCGCGAACTCGATTACCTGCGCTACGTCGGTGCGTCGGACGAAACGGCCAAGGAGGTCAAGATTTTTGGCCTGTCGGGGTTTCTCATTGATCGGTTCCGTACGTTGTCGAACGAATTCTTTCAGAAGAACAAACAACTCGCCATCAGCCGGGCGGGCTGGGGTGTGCTGCTCACCGGACTCGGTACGGCGGGCTACTATGGGGCTTACGTCTGGATTGTGGCGCGGGCCGTCAATGGCCAGATTTCGCTCGGTGACCTGACGTTTCTGGCCGGTTCATTCCGACAGGTACGTGCCTCACTCGAAGGGATTCTGCTTCAGTTCAGCAGCCTGACGCAGGAAGCTATTTATTTGCAGGACCTGTTCGATTACTTTGCTATCAAGCCGCTGATTCACTCGCAGGTGGATCGTAAACCGCTGCCGTTTCCAAGCCCGATCCGCGAAGGGTTCGTTTTTGAGAACGTCGGTTTCAAATACACCAACTCCGACCGCTGGGCCTTGCGCAACCTGTCGTTTACCCTCCAGGCGGGCGAAAAGCTGGCTTTGGTAGGCGAAAACGGAGCCGGTAAGACGACGCTCGTCAAACTCCTGGCCCGGCTCTACGACCCCGCCGAAGGGCGTATCCTGCTCGATGGCCACGATCTACGAGAGTACGATCTGGATGAGCTTCGGCGAAACATTGGTGTCATTTTTCAGGATTATACGCGCTTCAAGATGTCGGCGGGCACCAACATCGCCGTGGGCGACATCGACGAGCGGACCAACCAGCCACGCATCGAAACCTCGGCGCAGCGGAGTCTGGCCGATACGGTCATTGCCAAGCTGCCTGACGGGTACGAACAGCAATTGGGCCGGAGCTTCAACAAAGGCGTTGAACTGTCGGGTGGGGAGTGGCAGAAAGTGGCACTGGGCCGGGCCTACATGCGCGATGCCCAGTTGATCATTCTCGATGAGCCAACGGCCGCTCTCGACGCCCGCGCTGAGTACGAAGTGTTTCAGCGGTTTGCCAAGCTGACCGAAGGCCGGTCGTCGGTGATCATTTCGCACCGCTTCAGTACGGTACGCATGGCCGACCGGATTCTGGTGCTGGAAGGCGGGCGACTCCTCGAAATCGGTTCGCACTACGAACTGCTGGAGCAGGACGGCCGCTACGCCGAGTTGTTTGGCCTGCAGGCACGGGGATATCAGTAACGAAAAAGCCCCGGCTCAACCGGGGCTTTTTCGGTGTTAATGAGTCTGCGTTTCGTCAATCCGGTACAGCTCCAGGTCGCTCAGCATGGACTCCATATCGATCTGAAGGTCATGCACCAGCCCGTTCTCGATGTCGTAGACCCAGCCGTGAATCTGAATATCGCGGGTCTCGAAGTAGCGGTGCTGCACGAACGACATCTTCATTACGTTCAGGCACTGCTCCCGTACGTTCAGGTCGACCAGCCGGCGGTGACGGGCTTCTTCGTCGGTGATCTGATTCAGCTCCTCCCGGTGCAGGCGGTACACGTCCTGAATGTTCCGGAGCCAGATGTTGATCTTACCGAAATCCTGGTGCGATACGGCCGCCTTAACACCACCGCAGCCGTAGTGACCGCAAACAATGATGTGTTTGACACCGAGGTGCTCAACGGCGTACTGAATAACCGAAATAGCGCTGATGTCGTTGTTTGGAATCACGTTGGCGATATTCCGGTGCACGAAAATGTGGCCGGGTTCAACGCTCATAAAATCTTCGGGCTGTACGCGGCTGTCGGAGCAGCCGATGTACAGGAATTCCGGGCTTTGGCCTTTGGCCATGCGGGTGAAGTACTCAGGGTCTTTTTCCACGCAGGAATTGACCCACTTCTGATTGTTTTCGAAAACCTGTTGATACAGTTCCACGTTGACAAAAATTAGTTGATACGAGTGATGGTTTAATTCAACGGGCCAGTCGGGACGGACGCAGCAGCCGTTACGAGTCATTAAGTATAACCCAATCCCGGTTTCAATGTTGTGCGACTATGTCTGGCAAAGAGCGTTGACGCCGAAAACTAATTAAAAACGCATTAAAAATAACATCTTCTGATTTACAGGCCCCGACGGTCATAATGGACGGTGCGAAGCGGCAACAGACTGCTGTCTTAGTACGTAGCAGGCCACGAATTTGATCAGGTTGCTGCATAAACTAACTCATATCAACGGTCTGTATTGCCAAAGGCGACGACCTCGACAACTCCGATAGGGGTGCCAAAAACCGTCTGGCTCGCAGGGGAGCCGACAAGGCAGGCGCTCAGTTCCGGTATTTTATGGTTTTCGAAAGGCATCGGCTCGATGATACCTACACCGTGGCCGAAGTGAAGGAGCTGATAAAACGGCTATGAGCGGAGTGATCAGGCTTTAAGATACCCTTTCAACTGCTCTACGTCCCGCTTCAGGGCCGCTTTCACTACGTCCGGTGATACGCTTAGCTGGCGGGCGCCGTTTTCGGCCCCACCCAGCGCATATTCGGCGTGGAGTGAGATAGGTACTGCTACGTTCAGTTGGCTGAGCATTTTGAAGTAGGCTGGCCAATTCACCGCGCCTTCGCCCAGCGGACAGCTTTGGTGGTCAGTTGTCCGGCCTTTCATCTCCCAGCGGAAATCTTTGGCGTTGATCGTAAAGAAGCGCGGAGCCAGCATCCGTAAGCCGGCTTCCCACGAGCTATGTCCCTCGATCATAGCGTGAAAAACGTCGTACTGCGAGCCAACCCATTGCGGAGACACGCTATCCAGCAGCCAGGCCAGATCCCAGACCGGTCCGCCTACGTATCCTTTCCCCGAGTGATTCTGGTAGCTGGCCCGGATGCCGATGCGTTCGTTCAGCGTAGCCAGCCCGCTCAGGTGTCGTCTGAACTCGTCCAGCTGCGGTTGAATGGGTCGGTTGAGGTCGTAGCGGTAGTAGCCCATCCGGTAGTGCTGTACACCGTGCTCTCTGGCGATGGATAACACCCGTTCGGCGGTGGCGTCGGCGCGGTTGATGTCCGTGGCCATCATCGGCACCCGCAGCCCTGCCGCCTGAATGGCTTTGATGGCTTTGGGCAGGTCTGTCGTGACGCGCTCGGGGAGCACATGGCCGTTGTTACGAACGGTCAGGTCCAGACCATCAAAACCCAGTTCGGCCGCGGTGGTTCCCAACTGACTGTACTCCGGTATCCACTGCAAGTGTTTGGAAAACAGGCAGACGGATGGGGCGGCACCTGGCCCGGCTATTGGTCGGAAGGCGGTGGCTACCCCTGAGGCAACGGTAAGCTGGAGGAATTGACGGCGGCTGACGGGCATGAACGTAGTGGCAGTTTATACCCGATAAAGTGGCTCTGACCACTAAATCTACCTTAGTTCGTCAGGAGGCCCACAGACCGAAGCTGCTTCGGTCTGTGGGCCATCCGCTACGTTGACTCACTGCATCTCCGGCTTGTCGCCCCGGAAGGCGTCTTTTTTGGTTATCTCCGCCAGCTTAACCGGTCGTCCATCCCGCGCCGACTGATAGATGGCTTCCATAATTTTGTGATCCTGCAACCCTTCTTCGCCAGGCGTAAATGGCGTTTTGTTCTGCATGATGCAATCCGAGAAATGGTCGATCTCGGCGGCAAACTGGTTCTTTTCGGCAATTTTGGGCGATTCCTTGTGCTCTACCTGACCTTCGGCATACGAAATTTCCGGTTGAAGGCCGCTGTAAGCAAAAGCCGGATCGAGTCCCATCCAACCCTGTTCGGCCATGACGCGATACCGGCGGGATTCGTGAACGCCGTAGTGGGTGCCGCAGTTGGCTACCACTCCGCTCGGAAAGCGCATCTGCCAGCTCACCAGCTCTTCCACTTCCCGGAAGCGCGGGTCGCCGGGAGTGCTGTACTGATAGCCGAATACTTCGGTAGGCTCTTCGCCCAGCAGGTAGCGGATGGTATTGAGGCAATACAGGCCGATGTCGGGCAGCGCACCACCCCCGGCCAGCGCTTTGATGTGCCGCCAGTGCTGCGGATTGGCCGAATTCTGTACGTTGAATGCTTCGATGAATTTGGTGGTGCCGAATCGCTTTGATTGGATCATTTCCCGAATCATGCGGTTGTTCGGCTCGTACTGAATCCGGTAGGCCACCATTAGTTTGCGGTTGGCTTTCCGACAGGCATCGATCATGGCCTGGCACTCCGCCGACGTATTGGCCATCGGTTTTTCGCAAAGTATATGTTTGCCGGCCTGCGCCCCCCGGATGGTGTACTCGGCGTGCATGCCGTTGGGAAGCACAATGTAAATGGCCTGCACCTCCGGGTTGTCTTTCAGCCGGTCGTACTGCTCGTAACTATACAGATTTGACGGTTTAATGCCATATTGCTGCGCCACCTTCCGGAGTTTGTCCTGACTACCGCTCACCAGCGCCACCACCTTCGATTTCTTGCATTCGCTGAAGGCTGGCAGCAGTTCTTCGAGCGTGAGGTGGCCGAGGCCTACCAGCGCGTAGCCAATACGCTGATCGGGGGGAGTCGGTGAGGGAGTGGGGCCGGATTCGCGCTCGGTGTCGGTCTTCCAGGCTTCGAGTTTGATCGGCTCCGTTACTTTTTCGGGCACTTTGGCCGGGGGCGACTGGGCCGGCAGCTTTGGTACGTTGCCGCTTGACGACGTGTACGTCCCCGACGAGCCCATGCTGTTCTGGCTGGTTTTGCAGGATGCGGCTAGTCCGCCGGCTACTCCCACGGCCAGACTACGGCTGGCGACGGCTAAAAATTCTTTGCGCGACACACCGGTTTCCGTCGGCTTATCGAGCAGCAGGCTAATTAAGTGATCAATTTTTTTCATAACGTCATCCAACTAATATAAAAACCGCCTATTGATCGCTTTGTTAAAGAATTGGGCGTACAAAAGATTTATCAATAATCTTCATAATATTGCTCTTGGCTACGATTTTGTATAGTCCTCACCGTACTGTGCTGATTGAATTCCACTCCATGAAAAGTTGTTTACTGGCTGTTTTATTAGCTCACCTGTTTGTTCAGGTCAATGCCCAATTCTATTCACCTGCCGCAATCGTATTGCCATCCAAGGACACGGTTAAAGGGTGTATCCGTCTGGATTTTACAAACCAGCTCATTCATTTTAAGGCTTCTTGTCAAGAAAAGCCTGTTCGGTACGAGGTAAAGGACCTGATCGCGTTTCGCGTTAATGACTTACTGTTCGAGCGCAAGGTAGTAGATGGTCGGCCGCTATTTTTGCAAAAGTTGGTTGAAGGAAGCGCTCAATTCTACACGGATAATCATAAACCATTTGGCCGCGAACGGTATTATCTGGCCGCCCGGGATACGCTCGTTGAGTTAACGATGCTTAAAGAAGAGGTAGTCGTTCAGGGCCAGCGGTTTTTGAAGACCAATAAGCAGTATCTGAAAGTAATTAATCAGGTATTGGCCGACTGTAATGAAGGCACAAACGTAATGCAGCCGTTTCCTTTCAACGGAGAAGCGCTGGCAAGGGCGGTTTCAGCGTATAATGATTGTAGGTTTCGTCAACAGTCGGGTTCCCGGGCCGTTGTGTATCCGGCCTCAATTCGTCGGCCCGTCAGGTTCTTTACGCAGGTTGGCGTTAGCACGGTAGTTATTCCGTCGCCCACTATTCGTGAAACCAAGGGATTGTACACCCGCAAGGTGGTTGAGTCGTCGGGAAGTTTTGGAGGCTCACCGAATTATGATTTTAGCGATCAGGGAAGCCGGACCAGAACAAACATAGGATACATAGCAACGCTCGGGCTGGAAAAACCCTCGGCAAGGGGAAACGTATCCTGGGGTGGGCATATTACGTACCTCTCTGCACAGTACACCCGAGATCTTGTGGCAGGGGGTACTACGAATGCTTTCACGGATCAATACAATTATAGAGATCAGTCAAATATCATATTCAGTGTACCAAAACAAGAGCCTATTCGATTCGTTGGGACTGTCAAAGAGCAAGTGTCAATTGTTCAGATTGGCTTGTTAGGCCGTAAGTACTGGTACACAAATAAGGCGAGCTGGTTTATTGGCGGTCGGTTAAATTACGGCTTTGCGCAGGCCGATTACACCTCATCAATTGATTTATATGCCACAAAAACGGCTACTTCCGTGTATTTAGGCAAAATGGTCCGTTATGCAGAACCTGCGAAGTTTACCAGCAGTGGTTTAGGTAGCCTGGTTGAGGCTGGCTGGCAGCGCAGGCAGAAATACGGCGTCTCTGCCCGGTATACCTGGCAGTATCTGCATCAGGCATCACTTCTGGTTGACTACTATTTCTGAGGGCTTATAAAAAACAGCTTACGTCGAAACGCAAATAAGCAAACCGTTAGCAGCGTATCAATAAATCCGGTCTGCGTTAGTAGCCTAATCAAGACGTTATGTTTCATAACGGATCGCTCTTTCAACCTGATACTGAATAAGCAGACGCAGTCAGTATGTAACGAAATACCCTGATTTTGCCCACCCTACGCTGAGCAAAATCAGGGTATTTCGTTAAATCAGATAAATCCAGGTCCAGACTTATTTTATGGGCGAATAATCCGTCGGTTTCATGTACACCGACTCGACTTTAACCGTCAGCGGGCCGTTTTTTTCCGATTCTTCCTTAGCCTTTACCCACTTGGGGTCTTTACGGAACTCATCGAAGTGCTGCTTACCGGCCGCTTCGCTCGGGTGCGCCAGTATATAAACCAGTTTGGACTGGGTGCCGGGATCCTTTTCAACCGTTGTCCAGTAACCAACATGCTCCATACCGTGTTTGCTGAAGAGCTTGATGGTGTGGTTGCGGAAGCGGTCGATCAGGTTGTTCAGGTTGCCGGGCGTGGCGGTGTACGTACGCAGTTCAAAAACCCGCTCGGGCGACTTCGCCTGGGTTTTGATGGCCGGCGAAATGTCGGACTCGTTCATGAAGATCTGATCAACACGCGCCACAATTTTGCCGTTGGCCTCCGTTTTAGCCACTACGGCTTTCCATTCGGGGTCGCTGCCAAACGCTTTCCACGACGCGTCGCGGGCGGCCCGGTCGGGGTAGGAGAGAATATAAACCAGTTCCTGGCGGCTCGTGTCGGTCGGGGTCCAGTAGCCGATGTTGGTCATGCCATGCTTGTCGAACAACTTGGTGGTATACTGCCGGAAGCGATCGACAATGGCTGCGTAATTACCGGGTGTTGGGTAGTAAATCCGCATTTCGTAGAGTCGGTCGCTGGGTTTCTTGGGTTTTTTGGGCGTGGAGGCAGCCAGGGCGGTAATGGCCGACACGGCTACTAACGATAACAGGCTCAGAAAAAACGTCAGGTTGCCTTTCTTCATGGTTTAATGGAGAGGGTTTTTAATAAATACGTTACAGGATAAAGACGCTATGACTCGCAGAAAACCGCCGGAGCTGGCCTTGATTTTCGACATGGACGGTACGTTGATTGACAGCAATCCAACGCATAAAGAAGCCTACCGGCAGTTCTTTACCCGTTTTGATCTTAAAATCACGGACGACGATTTTGAGCGCTACATTGCCGGTCGTTCGAACCCCGATATTCTAAAGCATTTTTTGGGCGACCAGTTAAGCCCTCAGAAAATTACGGCCCTCAAGCAACAGAAAGAGTCGCTGTTTCAGCAGTTGTTCGAGCCGACGATCAAGCCGATTCGCGGACTGGTTTCTTTCCTGAAGCAGGTGAAAGACGCGGGGCTGTCGACGGCGCTGGCTACGTCGGCGCCGATGATGAACGTCCGGTTTCTGTTCCGGCACGTACCGATTGACGCGTATTTCGACGCAATCGTCTGCGACCGCGACGTAACAATCGGCAAACCTGACCCGGCCATTTTCCAGGTAGCTGCCCGTAAACTGAAGGCTGATCCGGCCCGGTGCATCGTCTTTGAGGATTCGCAGGCGGGGGTAGAAGCCGCCCGGGCCGCTGGCATGCGGGTGGTAGCGCTGACAACAAACGGCCAGGAAAAAGATACACGACACGCTGACCTGGTCATTGATACGTACAACCAGATTACCGTACCCCGGTTGCAGAGCCTGCTACATACCTGATTTGGACAAAAGTGCAATCCTTTGGGAGAATACGTGCTTAAACAAAGATTATTTTGTACTTTATGGTAATCAAAAAAACATCACTTGTGAAACGTAGCCGCCGTATTATTTTTGTTGCGTACCCTCTTGCCTACCGCTTATGCTGAGCCGTGTTGCTAATTCGGTTTACTGGATGCATCGCTACGTGGAACGGGCCGAAAATTACGCCCGGTTCATGAGCGTTAATTTTAACCTGGCCCTCGATCTGCCCCCCAACGTTGACCAGCAGTGGGAACCGCTGCTCATCGCTACCGCCGATAATTCCCTGTTCTATCAATTCTACGCCGAACCGACCCGCGAGAATGTGATCGAGTTCATGACGTTCGACAAACGCAACCCGAATTCGATCGTGTCGTGTCTGAGCAATGCCCGCGAAAACGCCCGCACCATCCGGGAAGTGATTTCAAAGGAGATGTGGGAGCACCTGAATCAGTTTTACCTGATGGTACGCGATACGGGCCCGCATCAGGATTGGAGCCAGAACCGCACGCAGAGTTTTTTTACCGACATCCGGAATGGTACGCAGTTGTTGTATGGCATTATCGACGCGACCATTACGCGCAACGAAGCCTGGCATTTCGGGCGGATGGGGCGCTTTCTGGAACGGGCCGATAAAACGTCGCGGTTTCTCGACGTGAAGTATTTCACCCTGATGCCGGAGGCAGACTCGGTAGGCTCGACTATCGACCTGATGATCTGGTCGGCGGTGCTGAAATCGGTGAGTGCCTACAACATGCACCGCCAGCAGTACCGGACCCTGACACCCACCAACATTGTGGAATTCCTGATTCTGGACAAGATGTTTCCGCGGGCGGTGTTCCACTGCATCCGCCAGGCCGAACTCTCGCTGTATGAGATTTCCGGCAATAACATCAGCCACGGCTTTGGCAACATTGCCGAACGAACGATCAGTAAACTCCGCACCGATATTGAGTTCAATGAGCCGGCCGACATCTTTAAAATGGGCCTGCACCAGTACCTCGACCGTTTCCAGCTCCGTACCAACGAAGTGGGCAAGGCAATCTTCGAAACGTACTTCGACTTGAAAGCAGTGGAAGCGTGAATAATGAGCGAAAGAGTGAATGAGTGAAAGAGCGAAAGAGTCGAGTCGGATCACCGGAACGAAAATGGAATGTATCTGGCTAAATTCGCTCATTCACCGCCCAGTCTTTCACTCATTCACTCTTTACTCAATGAAAGATCGGTAAGGTCAGGGCGATGTAGGGGAAACCGGTGCGGTTGCGGAACCGATTATTATCGGCAATAACATCCCGGTTGTCGACAACCATCTCGGTCGTGAGCCACTGATACCCCGCTTTGACCGCAAACCGCTGATTGATTCGGATCCGGGCGTACACTTCGGTTGCCAGCATCCCGTAGTCGTTGTCACCCAGCAGCCGTAGGTTCCAGCGCTGGGGCCTCGACCCCTGAAAAGCATCCGGCCCCTGAAACGGTCTTTGGACCTCGCGGTTCAGCGAGTCAATGGTGGAGAAGGCACCAGTCGATGACCGGTAGCGGCCCGTCCGGTAGCGTCGCAGCAGCGTAATGCCCAGAAGATCGGCACTGGCACCCACCTCCACGAGACCGAGATTGAACTGCGCCCGCAGGCCCAGGTTGAACGACGTCATCGTGACGTAGTCGAACCGGACCGTATCAATGTTCTGCACAATGAGGGGTTTGCCCAGTGAGCCTAAACCGGCCTGACCCCGCGTCAGTTGGGCCGGGGCGGTGTAATAGTTCAGGTTGTCGCCGTAGAAAGCGCCCAGCCGACCGGTCCAGCCCAGCGAAAACAGCCGCTGGTCGCCGAGGTTGATTAGCTGGTAGTAGGTAATCGAAGGATTGTAGTAGTCATTTTTAATAGCAAGTCCCACATCGAAGCCACTGCGAATACGACTGGCAACGGGCGATTGGGCGTAGGTGTGAAGAGCGATGGTGGTAAAAAACGCAACCAGGATTTTTCTCATGCAAACGTATCAGGTCGTTCAAGCGGGCAAAGATAGGCAAATGGTTGTGTGGTTAATTGGTTAGCCGGAGCGTCTGGCAACGAATATTATCGTAGCATCCATTTCCCGCCAGCCAATTAACCACATGAGCGGGTTCGTCAGTCGTTAATTTTCAGTACCACGGCCCCCAGGGGTGGTACGTTCAGGCAGATCGACTGGGCCCGGCCGTGCCATTTTTCCGCTTCGGATGGGATCGGCTCAGCGTTGACAACGCCACTGCCGTAGAACTCCCGCGCGTCGCTGTTGAAGATTTCCCGGTAGGCGCCTTCCGTCGGTACGCCGATGCGGTAGTCCGGCCGCGGAACCGGGGTCATGTTCAGCACGATCAGCAGCGTATCTTCCGGGCGTTCTCCCTTGCGGGCGTAGGTCAGGACACTGTTCGTGCGGTCGGTGGTGTCGATCCACTCGAACCCTTCCGACGAAAAGTTTTTCTCATAGAGTGCCGGCTCTGTCCGGTACAGGTTGTTGAGTGCTTTTACGCAGGCCGCCATGCCTTTGTGGGGTGCAAACTCCAGCAGGTGCCAGTCCAGGCTAACGTCGTATTTCCACTCGTGGGTTTGGCCGAATTCCCCGCCCATGAAGAGCAGTTTGGTCCCCGAGTGGGTAAACATGTAGCTGAAGAGCAGCCGCAGGTTCGCAAACTTCTGCCATTCGTCGCCTGGCATTTTATACACCAGCGATTTTTTACCGTACACCACCTCATCGTGCGACAGCGGCAGCATAAAGTTTTCGGTGAAGGCGTAGACGGTACTGAACGTAAATTCGTCCTGGTGGTACTTGCGGAAAGCCGGGTCGCGCTCGAAGTACCGGAGGGTGTCGTTCATCCAGCCCATCATCCACTTCATACCGAAGCCCAGTCCGCCCGCAAACACTGGTCGCGATACGCCGGGAAAGGCCGTCGATTCTTCGGCTACGGTTTGCGCATCCGGGAATTCCCGGTAAACGGCCTGGTTAATCTCTTTAAAGAGTGAGATGGCTTCCAGGTTTTCGCGGCCACCAAATACGTTTGGCTCCCACTCGCCCGCATTCCGGGAGTAGTCGAGATACAGCATCGATGCTACGGCATCGACCCGCAGCCCGTCAGCGTGAAAGCGGTCGAGCCAGAACAGCGCGTTCGACAGCAGAAACGAACGGACTTCGTTGCGGCCATAATTGAAAATATAGCTTTTCCAGTCGGGGTGGTAGCCTTTGCGCGGGTCGGGGTGTTCGTACAGGTGCGAACCGTCGAACTCGTACAGCCCGTTGGCATCGCCGGGGAAGTGCGAAGGCACCCAGTCGAGATACACGCCAATGCCGGCCTGGTGCAGCCGTTCAATCAGGGTCATGAACTCCTGCGGGGTACCAAAACGGCTGCTGGGCGCGTAGTAGCCCGTGATCTGGTAGCCCCACGACGGCGCGTACGGGTACTGCATGACCGGCATGAACTCGACGTGCGTGAAGCCCATGTCTTTGACGTAGGGGACGAGCGCATCGGCAATTTCGAGGTACGTCAGTTCGCGGTCCGGGTCCGACGGGTCGCGTCGCCAGGACGACAGGTGCACTTCATAGACCGAGATCGGCGCGTTGAGCGCGTTGGCTTTCCGGCGGTTGTCCAGCCACGCCTGATCGTTCCACTCGTACCAGGTATCCCACACCACCGACGCCGTCTGCGGGGGTAGTTCCCAGCGGTGGGCGTAGGGGTCGCCTTTCTCAAGCTCGCGGCCACTTTCGTGAACGATGAAGTACTTATATACCTCACCCCGGCCGATGTGCGGAATGAAAATTTCCCAGATTCCCGAACTGTCCCAACGGACATTCATGGCGTGTGTACCCCGGTCCCAGGTGTTGAAATTACCGATCACCGATACGTATTTCGCCGAGGGTGCCCATACGGCGAAATACGTTCCGATGACGCCGTTATGCTCCACCACGTGGCAGCCGAATTTCTCGTATAACCGGGTGTGTTTACCTTCCCGAAAGAGATAGATGTCGAAGTCGGTAAAGCGGGAATACATCCCTGATTGAGGGGCTGGTTGCTCCCATACCGTCGGTTCGGGCGTCGTCTGGGCGTGAACGACAGCGGCCTGAACGGCGTCGTCGGCTGCTTTGAGCTTGCGGGCCCGACTGGCCGTTTTGGGATGCGTCGAGGTGGATACGTCGTCGGTTGCGGGTTTTTGTTTAGCCATAATGTAAAGTGCTGTCGGCAAAAATGTCCGGAAAAATAGTGAAAAACCTCTACCTAATGGATAACCCCCATTTTGAGCAAGCTGTTTACAAATTCGTGAGGAACGGGCAGCCGGCCCGGGTGTCCGTTCGAGAGCCGGAAGCCGCGAAAAGGCGTAGGCGAACGTACCATTCACCGCCGAAATTAGCGAACTTTGCACCGGTTCGCGGCCAAACAGGACCTGCGTATTGTTGTTGACACCACATGATTAGAATTGGACAAATGAATCGGTTAAGGGCGCTGCGGGAAACCAGCGTCGGCGTTTTTCTGGGCGATCGGGACGGGAACGACATATTGTTGCCCAATAAATACGTACCGGAAACGCTGCGGATCGACGACATGATCGACGTATTTGTCTACACCGATTCCGAAGACCGACCCGTTGCCACGACCCGCCGGCCGTATGTGGAGCGCGATGAATTTGGCTTCCTGGAAGTTGTATCCGTGACGAATTTCGGCGCGTTCCTCGACTGGGGACTGGAAAAAGACCTGCTCGTGCCGCTGAAAGAGCAGCAGCTACCGATGAAGGTCGGGCAGCGGTACGTCGTATTTCTTTACCTCGACCGGGATACGGGGCGGCTGGTGGCATCCAGCCGGATCAACTCCTTTCTCGACGACGATGCCTCCGATCTGGAAGCCGGGCAGACCGTGGACCTGATGGTGTATGAGCGAACGGATCTTGGCTACAACGTCATCATCAACAACCAGTACCGGGGTCTTCTGTACGCCAACGAACTGTTCAAACGCGTAACTGTAGGCGACCGGTTGGAGGGGTACATTAAAACCATCCGCCCTGATAAGCGAGCTGACGTTACCCTGCAAAAGCCGGGCTATGAAGGCATTGAGCCCAATGCACAGCTTATCCTGGACAAGCTGAAAGCGGCAGGCGGTTTCCTGCCCCTGAACGACGAAAGCGCCCCCGAAGCGATCTACCGAGCCCTCGAAATGAGCAAAAAGACGTTCAAGAAGGCGATTGGGGCGCTGTACAAAGAGCGGGCAATCCGAATCGAGCCCGATGGAATTCGGTTGGTTTGAAGGAGAATATGGTTTTCCGGAAGCAGTACATTTATCATATATTAGCTGTAGGTTAACATAAAGCCAGTGGCTGTTGCAAAAGTAGATCAATACAAAAGATAATTGATCAGGTATTGGTAGGGCAATTACCATTCCGCTTTGTTCACAGGGCGTAAAGCGTAGGTACTTCTTTAGATTGTAGGCCATAGCCGCCACATACATTACCTTAACTGCGGCTTCACGGCTTCGAGTATTGATTTGACGTAGGCCATAGTAGTTGATCAGACTACCTAAGACCGGCTCGACCGTCGCCGACCGCACGCGCATCATCCGCTTGCCGAACCGACTCGATAACCGACCTATCATGCGCTCGTACTGAGCTTTGTAGTAGGTGTGATGCAACCGCTTTTCCTTCGCTTTCTTACCCTTACACTGCTTGCTGAGAGGACAATTCTTACAATCAGATGCTTTAGCTAGATAACGCTTCTTGGGATTGCCTTGCTTATCAACGACTAGTCGATCAAAGGCCAATCGTTTACCCTGACTGCAGGTATAACTATCGCTGACGACATCGTAAGTAAAATCTGAACGCTCGACCTTGTACTTCCCGTGGGGAGGAATAAAACCAGTCAGTGCTCGGAGTTCGAGTTGTTCATAATTTTCCCCTGAACAATAACCAGCATCAGCCACGACGTTGCTCATGGCAACGCCAAACGCTTTCAATCGATCTTGTGTGGTATCGACAATTGATAAAAGATACCGGCTATCACGCCAGTCTGCCCGGCCGGCCTCAATATGAGTAATTACATATTGGGCTACATCTACGCTCACATTAGCCATGTAGGCTAACTGGCGGGGTTTGCCTGTTTTGAAGGCAATGCGGGCATCGGGATCGGTCGGACTATAATGAGTGAGATTGCTGACGAGTTGCCCTGCTTTGTCAGGCGCTGCTTTCAGGATGTTTTTGTGAAACCGGTGGATGTGCTGTAAGCGGTCCGCTGAAGCGGTTAGCCGAGGGGCGTTTGGCTTACTTAACCTGGGATTGGCCTCCGACGACCAGACGGCAGGCTTAGGCTTAAGCCGACTCATGGACGCATTGGCTTTGATGTAAGCTGAATCAATCACCTGGGTGTGGCCGCTGACGAGCCCTTTGTGGACGCACAAGCCGACGATGTGGCTGAAGCAAGTTTCAAAAATCGAAGTCGGGATACGCTGGCGGGTCCGTGACAGGGTGCTGTGGCAGGGCAAGGGCTGTTCCAACCCGTACCCAACAAAGGTGCGGATGCCCAGATGCAGTTTAGCCAAGTCCATTAGTTTACGATCCGAAGTGATGTTCTCAAAGTGGCCCACCAGCAGAAGCTTAACGAACACCACTGGATCGATGGAGGGTCTTCCAATGGTGCTATAAAAGGGCTCAAACAGGGGTCTGATGAAGCTAAAGTCGACCTCCTGTAGCAGTTGGAGGTAGAAGTGGTGGGCTGGCAGGAGTTTAACCAGCGAGGTATTCGATGGATGATAGCCGAGCATAAGCTTTTAACCTACTATTCTCCTAAGGAGTTACTTTTGCAACAGCCACGCCACTTATACAACAAATTTCGGTTTTCGATGAAGCTAGAAAACGGCTATCAAGGGTTAGTGTGGGAAGTACCTCTAACTAATCAATTAGGATATGCTTATGTACAAACAATTGACCCCAATCAATTAGGTCATGTATCACCGTCATTCTTGTTGAAGATATTAGATTATCGCTCAGAAGTTGCCCTCAAAAAGTTTGAACTTGAGCATTTCCAACAGTTTGACTTGCTGACAAGTCATCTGTTATCTATGGGTACTCCTCCTCAACGAAAAGGTGAAGTCCGATGGAAAGCCGTAGGTTATTTACCTCTTATTCCCTTTGATCATTTACTTCCAGAATCTAAAATCCTCAACAACCAGTCAGATGAGCCTTTTGACTATGACAAGATACCTCAAGATGCAACTTGGGTAGTTTATTGGGGAGGGGCACTAGCAGATTATTATAAAGAATATGCGACTTACGAACAGGTTAAGCACTTGGGCTGGTTAACGCATTTCAATGTGGCTTTCGTTCATCATCGAATCACGATGGAATGGATGCGCAAATTAGGTTTAGATTATACTCAGTATCAGACAAAGCAGTGGAGTGAAGAATTTTTGATGTTGCAGAAGTACCAAGTCAAAACAACTACTTTATTTTCAGAGGTTGACCCAGCAATTCGCGCAAAAGCTATTGGTAATTATTGCGAACGAAATTAATATGACTTTTAAAATAACTGAATAGTAGAGCATTTGACTAGATTTCTCACTTTAATTGAATAACATAATGGTAGTTATAAAACTACTCGTATGCTACTGATTTCAGTGTACACTAAATCAGTAAGCTTATGTATATTAGCGTATTACAACGAAATAAAAAAAGTCGAAATTCGCTTCAGTTCAAGCGAAGGGTCGTTGAAGTCTATCGAGCCGAAATCGCTTAGCCTGCCCACATCCAGCACTACCTGCACATCTCGCTGACTGAATTACGTCAGTTGAACCGATGGTATTTCAAGCACCGATTAGCGCCTTATTTATACCCCTATCGCTGTTATAAATCCATGAAAAAGCACAACCAACCGGCTTACGTCAAAGCCCTCGAGGAGCGGCTGGCCGCTACCGAAGCCGAGAACAAGCTGCTTAAACGCAAAGCCGAGGCCTTCGAAACGGCCATCCAAATTGCTGAAAAGCAGTTTCAGATCCCGATCTTAAAAAAGTCTGGCACCAAACCATCGACCAACTGACTCGTCGCTATCCCCTGGTGGGCATGGAGCAGTTATGTGGATTGTTTGGGCTGACACGACAAGCCTGGTATGCGGCTACCCGGCGTGAGGAAAAACAAGGCTTTCAGGCTGCGATTGTACTGGCTGAAGTCAAACGATTGCGAAGACAGGTTGCGGGCCTGGGAACGACTAAATTATATGAATTGATGCTGGACTTCCTGGCTTCTCATCAAATCAAGCTAGGGCGCGATAAATTGCATAATTTGCTAAAGATGAACGGGTTATTGTTAACCAGAAAGCGTTGCCGGGTCCGGACGACCCATTCCCAACATGACTTAGCAACGTATCCCAATCAGGTGAAGGATGTCAAACCCGACCAGCCTAACCAAGTGTGGGTGAGTGATCTGAGCTACATTCGGGCGGGGTTTGGCTTCGCGTATCTATCGGTGATGATGGATGCTTACTCGCGCCGGATTGTGGGCTGGTCATGCCATAGAACTCTGGAAGCCAAAGGCCCGGTAGCGGCTCTGGAGATGGCTCTTTCCAGTCGTGGCAAAACCAGCCACGCTCTGATTCACCACTCCGACCGGGGCGTTCAATATTGTTCTGGAGCCTATGTAGACCGGTTGAGTAAGGCCAGGATCACCATCAGTATGACCGAGTCGGGTGATCCCAACGAGAATGCGCTGGCCGAGCGGGTGATCCGTTCGTTGAAGGAAGACTTCAGGCTGCAGGGCTTCGCTACGTTTGCAGCCGCCGAAGCGGCCGTCGAGCAGGCGGTCCGAGCGTATAACTCGTTGCGTCCGCACGCGTCATTGAACTATCTGACGCCTGACCAGGCGCATAATCGAGCAGGTTATCACCGGCTGAAGTGGTACCCTTACAAAAAGATACGGTACGGAAATGTGCAATACCAGCCTGCGAGCTAACTTTGTCCCCCTTTGTAAACCTATTCCAGTAGCATACGGAATATGGTGCATTAATTTAGGGGACGGATACAGGGTGATAGAAACACTTGCTCTATCAGAATTAAACAAAAAATACTGCTAAACTAAATATTTAGTTTAAATTTGATAGTCTTTGTTACGACACTTAAACTGGAGCTCAAATGAAATCATTACCGACTGCTTTCATGCTCGTTTTTAGTTTAACCAACTGTGTGGCCCAGTCTAAAGAGGCACCGCTTCCGAAACTGGATCTTGCAGGGGTGCTTACGGTGCACATTAAGTCGGTGCCACAAGCTGAAACTCTTCCTGTAAAGTTAGATACCTATCATAGCTTCCCCCAGTATGATGTAAGTTCTGTTCGAGACTCTATAACAATTAACCGAAACGAGATTTTTCTAAATAGCCCATCCAGAACTGTAGGCAAATCGTTCATCACGATTGCCGATTCCACGTATCAGATCGTTGGGGCTCCTGGTGATACAGTTAATCTTTTCATTTTAGCGAAACACGGTAAGAACCCTAATCAGCCATCTGTCGCCTTCGAGGGCAAAAACAAGGAAATTCAACAGTATTATCAAGCCAAGACGCGATTGCTGGATGATCCTCTGCAAGCTAGTATGAACGAGGGAATGCGGGCTGCCAATCTCGTTCCTTTTAAAAAAATGATGGATGAAACCTACCAGAAACAGTATCAGTTCTGGATGGATTATCAGAAGAAGCACACGTTACCCGATTGGTTCAAAACGTACGAAACAAATGCCCTAAATTATTCAGACGCTTGGCTTAGGGTGTATATGGTTTGGTACCAGACCGACTATCAAAAGAAAAAGCAGGTGATTCCGGCTTCATATTACGCGTTTAAAAAACGAATCAAGGTAAATAATCAGACTGCAATATACCAGTATGACTACCTACGATTCTTACGTGAACAACTCTTCTGGGAAATACGTCAATCTGAACAAAAACCTTCATTACAAGCCCTGATTGATTATGCCAAAAAGGAATTAGGGCAAAATGCAGGATCTTTTTTTGAAATCTGGGAGCTAAGCGGCTCAGTAGACAATCCAAATTGGGTTGAGACAAAGTTTAAAGAACAATTTCCTACTCAACATCAATACTTGGTCGATTACATTAAACAACGCGCTAGTAGTAGTGTGAAAGTGCTTCGGTCCGGTGACAAAGCCCCCAATTTCGCGTTAGTCGATGCGAATGATTCTCTGATAACGCTCAGTCAGTATAAAGGTCAGGTAGTATACCTAAGTTTCTGGTTCACGACCTGTGGGGGATGCATTAAGGAGATGCCTTATGAAAACAAACTGGTTGAGCAATTCAAGAGCAAACCAGTTAAAATTGTTAGTATCTGCATCGGTACTCCGGGAGCCGCCGATGACCAACAATTGCCCAAGTGGAAAGCAGCCTCGAAACGGTTTGGTTTAAAAACCATTGATTTATATGCTAATCGTGCCTGGACAAAAACGTTGACTGAAAAATATATAGTGAGCACATACCCTCATTATGTGCTGATTGGTCCAGACGGAAACATTATCGAAAACTTCGCTGATCGGCCCAGTCAGGGCGTTGCCGCGAAAATTGAAAAGGCCATAACCGCAGGAAGTAACTAACCATTACTATCTGAACTATTTCAACTTATATAAGCCTAGATATACATCAGCTCACTAACGCTTCTTTTATTATTCTACAAGAAGTACAAAATCTATAGTTAAATAAACCTTGTACATTTCCCGGACCCGTTGCATAACTCACATCACGTAAAGATAAAATTCTTAGAAAGCCTCATTTAAATTAATAAGCGCTTTCTTGGTTTTAGCTAACCCTGGTGGTTGGTACGGTGCCTTGGCTTTCATAACCTACACTCACATACGCCAGCGTTCTGAGAATGGTATAAGTCTTTATCTGCTGCCTGGCGATATAGCAAAAGCACTGGCCGTCGAAGCAGCCGTCTTCTTCGAGCATGATACAGGCGGTTTCCTGCCTCTGAACGACGAAAGCACTTTCGAAGCGATTTACCGGGCGCTCGAAATGAGCAAAAAGACGTTCAAGAAAGCGATTGGGGCGCTGTACAAAGAGCGGGCAATCCGAATCGAGCCCGATGGAATTTATCTAATTTGAGAGGGATAGCTTCTTAGACGCTAATTCTAGTATATATTTGGGTCAAGTGAACATATGAGAACACATACAACAGCTCAAGAAGTAACGTTAGGCTCTTTAATGCTACTGCTAAAACTCAACAAAACATGAAGAAGCCACTTTTCAGCCTTTTATTCTGATTCATCATTTATTGGAGTAATGCTCAAACGATTATCTACAAGAATTCAGTTCAGTTTAAAATAGAAGCGCTTTATATAAAAGCTGATCAACGGTCACAATCGCCGGTTACCAAATATTCCTTGATCTACACCAGAAGGTTGGCTGAAAGTAGATGGATTACCGAAGCAGGAGTCAGTTATACGAATAGATATATTCGTCAGCAATTTAATTCCTATCAATTCTTCTTTCTTGGGGACCGTTCTCAACTGACTACACTTGATCTATCATTCATGTATAACCTGCTAAAAAGTGATCGACATGCCCTACGGGTTGGGGCTGGTCCTTCCTTGTGGTATGAGAGAAATGGTCTGATAAGTAATCTTTCAGGCACAGCCACTGCTGGCGGACAACAGCTTACAGATGTCTCATTTACTAGATGTAAATAAATTATACTCTGAATGGTCTGTTGGATTTCTAGCTCAATATCTTTTGAGAGTACAATTTATTTAGATTCGCGGACAGCAATTTCAACCTGATTATTTCTGATTCTAACATCAACCATTAGTTGAGGTCTTCTTAAAAAGTCGGTTTCTTTTGAATTGACAACTCTTAGCAAATAAGCCGATAACAAAGCTACTATTTTGAATTTGGTTTCTACTCTAAACTCGGCTGGTAATAACTCGTCTCGAAATCCACTCTGATGAATTTGCAAGAGCCAATTTTCCTCATTCAGATATCCACTGACACTAACAGGATGAAAAGCGCTCTGAATAACTTGATTTGGCTGATAGGTAGCCGAATTTAGTGAGTGCCCAAAACTGATTTGGTCAAAGCGTATACCAATCTGTTCTTGAATGTCCCTAATTTCCTTAATTGAAAATAAGTGCCGAAATCCACGAGGAAGTTTCTTTTTAATGATTTGTTTCATCGTTATTAGTACAGAACGGTCTTATTTTTCATTTTAATCTATTTCATAAATAGAGTGGTTTTGCAAAAATCTGTCCGCCATTTAACCGAACTGATTTGGCGGTCATCAAATTTCGTAAAATACTCGCTTTTAGGAGTTGTTGGGGAATTTTTAAGAGGATGAAAAAAGTAGATGTCTGCTTACCTTTATGTTGCTAGACAACGAAGCTGGTCCGCCGGTGCGGTATGATCACTCGATTTAATGAGCTTACAGACACCCACCGGGCAGCCGGCGCTGTGGCAAGTTATGGAAAAGCACTTGCCCACGCAACGCAAACGCCGACTTTGCCTACGGCAAGTTAGCAATGCCATTTTTTATATTCTGCGTCCTGGCCGGTTCGCCGGTGCGATGCCAGTGGCGAAACTTACCGGCCTGCTATGCACACTCGCAAGCGGTTTATCATTACTTTGTTAAATGGAAGCACAATGGTTGCCTGAATAGCCTACTGGTTAAAGCGTAATTGTAGGATTACGAAAGATTACGAGCATACAGCCAACAGTGCTGAATCATGGCTTTTATGAGCTAGTTGTGCCTTGATGCTGAATCGATTATAATTTTGAGCCAAATAATACTTCCCAACATCTTCTAAGACACATACCTTATTCTGTTACCACAAAGAAGGCGGATGCGCATCCGCCTTCTTCGCTATTATCAGTTATCAGAAAGATTATTTTTTAATAATGTTTGGTAGTTCCGCATCAAACAGTCTCGCAAATTCCCGGCTGGATAAAATATGACCTTGTTTTTGCGCATCTTTCCCCAGGTTATACCCCCATTCGGCGGCTGCCTTGTTTTGAGAAGGAGTACCATGGTGCGACGAACCTTTAAAACTACAGTCACCAGTATTAGATAACAAATCCGAGACTTGTTGCACGCTCTTTCCCTGCAAAGCTGCTTCCCGGGCGTGCGACAAGTAGTACGCAGCGTATGCATTGGCCATTAACTCGACGCGACGGGCAGTTTTCGGGATTAGTTTCATACCTGGTTTCAATATACCCAAATCATATTGAAGATGATGCCCAACCTCATGGGCCAGAATAGCCTGCGGAGCGAAATCTCTATACCCAATACCCTCAAAACCCTTCAAGTTGCCATCACCAATAACAATTTTAGCCGGAGATTGCCCAACACCCGCAAAGGTTGTATCCGGGACGGCATATTGATTAATAGTAAAAGCAGGGTGATCTCCGTTAAGATACTGCGGATAAGTTTTAAGTAATGTGGCTATAGAATCCGTATAGTCATTAGCCTTCTCATCAGGATAGCCCATTGCTTTATACGTTTTAAAGACCTTATTTCTGTCTTGCAACACGGAACCATGCGCTGCGACCATAATGATGTTGTCCGGCTGGATACCCCAAAAACGCTTTAGATCTTTAAAGCTATTATTCAACTGATTGGTATATTCACCCTTAAGACCAAAAGATTGGTTAACAGCACTGTTTTCAAAATACACAGCGTGATTAAGAGGTAATGCATCCATGCTCAGCTCCGGATTAGTAGCGATGACAGTTAACGGTAGACTACCAAAACCATATTTATATTGATCAAAAAGCCATTTTCGTAGAGGAGGGTCAACGCAGGTAGTTGAATCCACTTCAGCTAAATCCGGGTTCGGATTATAAACCGGACCATCTATTTCTTCTTCACAAGCAGCAAGCAGAAGTAAAGAGCAGGCAGTAACTGCCATAAGTAATCTAAGATTTTTCATAACACTTATTCTTGTTTAGTAAAGGTGTTGATAACGAAAGCTTTCAATTCGGCCATTTTGCCCTGGCGAAAACGCCACACGTCGCAGTAGGCGTACTCAATCATTTCCCCGGTTTCGTCCTTGAGGCTGATTGAGCCAATCGCCGTAACATAGTCCCCCTCGGCAATCAGATTGTCGACCGTGAACATCGGTGGTTCTACGTATTGCGCTTTCATGTAGGCGCGAACCGCTTCCTTGCCTTGCAGGGTCCTGTCGCCGACAAAGTCATACGACAAATCGTCGGTGCAAAAGGACAGAAATCCTTCGTTGTCGCCCTGGGCGACGCAGGCATTTGCTTTTAGTAGTACAGCCTTATTTTCCTCTGACATAGGAATGCGTGTTAGTACTCATGGTACGTTTAAGTGGACACACTGATGAAGTGGAGCCGCCTGTCTGCTGATTCATTATTACTCCTTGCCGTAGGCGGCTCCAAACGGCTCAGGAAAGATTTGATCCTAAATAAGTTCTGAATGTGGGTCCAAAACTCACTTAGGATCTAACTTTCAAGCAGTAGCCCAGACGGGTGACTACAGTAATTTGAAACCTACGCTGAAAGCGAATGAACCGGGACGGCCATCTAACTCAGGGACTATTTTCTCTAAGCCGCCTTCATACCTGGCCTCAAGAGTGAGGTTGGCCAGGTCTATCCCCAGCCCGGCCTGGTACCCATACTGGTCCCGTTTAATACGTGAGTTGGGTGAAAGGTTCTCCAAGACGGCCGACTCATCCTTCAATTGCCGCGAATACATGGGACCAGCCATGATCCGTAAGTTAATTAGTTCGCCGTCGATAAGCTTAACCCCCAACAATAGCGGTATATCCAGGGACTGTAGTTTTACCTTTCCATCGATCCTATTGCCCGGAGTGGCATCAAAAGAGATCTTGCTGCCCTTTTCGTTGAAAAGTGCTTCAGGCTGCAGGTAAAACCGGCCAGCATTGATGCGCAGAAAGGCCCCCCCCTGGAAACCAGTGGCATACCGATTATTGATTTTCCTGTCCGCACCGGAGAATGAAAGCCGGCTGTAGGTGATGCCAAGCTTAGGACCAAAATTGGCGGAGACTTGTGAAAAAGCGGATGTCGAGATAAGCAACAAGCCCAATACGACACTGAAACTTCGGATAGTTTTCATAACAGAAACTTTGTTTTGAGTGTAAAAAAAAATTGGCCGGATTAAGTAGACATAGATTGGCGGATTGGCCGATTACCGCAATCAGTACCTGGCATTAGTCAATGCTGGTAGTAGCGTGTTTTAGAAGTACACCATGGAAAAAGCAGCCTGATTTCGCCGTGTAAAGCCTGTATCAGCTAAACAAACTGTGGCGATAGCCCCCATTTTCTGGAGCAGTAGTGGAGATACTCGTTTTGGTAAGCTTCACCAGGAAAGATTGAAACCTGATTTTCATTGAAAAAGAATGACGGGTGATCAAAGCAGGACTATCAGGACGAAAGGGCTTATGAATCCGTTGGAACCCTGGACATTTTAGCATCCACTTGTCTGATTGGCTTCATTATCGGCTCTTCGTACCGAAAGGGGTACGCTTGATGAGGTAATCCAACGTATTCGAATACGAATCGATCTGGTTACCAAGCGCACTTCTGGACTTGTCGTAGAAGGTGCTTCCGTGGTCCGTATAGATAGTCAGGGCAACCTTGGTGTCGTAATTGGCATTTGTAATGGTATTGTTACTCGTCACGGCACTACCAGACGCTTTTGTGTCTCTGCTGTTTTTGTTCCGGTTTTGGCTTGCCTTGTCCTTGTAAGTGGTTGCCGCGCTCCCGGTACTGATCGTGCCCTTGTTCATTACGTCCACCGTACCCATAACGACATACTCCACCCCAAGCACGATTGCCAGCTCTTCAGGGTCAACCGCAGCAGCATCATTCATATCAATGTTGTTTTTTGCCAATAGCCGATTCGTCGTCAGCGGGTCCTGCACGATGATGTTGGAGGTATTCTGCCGTAAGGAGCTGGCACAATTGGCTTGCAAGCGTTTGCTCATCTGATCGGATGGTACTCCGGGTTCATTGGTCACAAACAGAAAAGGCAACACCGCTATTTTGTTTTTGCGGTCCGCCCGGGCTGATGCAGAGCGAGCAGGTTGTGAGGAGGATGCGGCAGTTTGTGGAGCTTCATTAATCACCTCAAGGCGGCCGGTAGCAAATTGAATTTTACTAATTTTCTCTTTTGGCAGTTCGTATTCAAGCTCCTCACCAGCATACTTAAACTTGACGGTGTTTGCTTGAATTTCGATGACTTTCCCTTCTTTTCGTTCTCCATCCAGCATAATGACCGCGTCCGTTTTGCTCTGCGCAAAACTATTGGTAATTGTTCCACTGAATATGAGTAGCATCAGTGCTAGGACTGATAGCAGGCAATCACGTTTCATGATTTTGATAAGTTGTTAAGTTAAACATTAATTTTTAGCTAATAGGGTAGCATTTAGCCTCGAAAAAGGCTATTAGACTGGCAAGCCATTTGTCTTGTTTGCTACGATGTTTTAGGCATTGTTTTCAATGAATGCCCAGTAACGGCTAAGAGTAGTCGTGAGACAAAAAAGATATTTACTATAAATACCTTTAGCTAGAATCAAAATGAATCGTCTCTATTCATTGAATTATCCGGTGGTAGGGAGAGTAGTTTAGCATTGATCAACTCAAAAAAATCTTTTTTATACGCTTCACCAATCGTAACGGGTTGCGTTTCGTTCAATATGCGTACCAGATTACCCTCTATAGCGGTTATATGACTCAGTGAAATAATAAACGACTTGTGGATGCGGACAAAACCCATTGGAGAAAGATGCTCAATGAGTTCTCTTAATTTAAGATAAGCCGTGATCTTTCGCTGGTCGTCCATGTGAATAGTTGCATAATTACTCAAGCTCTCAATGTAAGTAATCCGGCGAGAATCGATCTTTAGCAACTTGCCCTTTTGCTCGGTTTTTACAAATACATAATAATCTTGCTCATTGGCTGGGCGGATACTATTATGGATGATCCATAAACGGTTAACTGCTTTCAAAAACCGGAGAAATGAGATTGGTTTCAACAGGTAATCCACCACGGCATGTTCAAAGCCTTCCAGCGCGTATTCCTTATAAGCAGTAGTCATAATAACATGACAATCATTGCCAATAAGTTTAAGCATTTCTAGGCCGGAAAGGTTGGGCATTTGTACGTCTAAAAACACAAGGCCGGGCTTGAGATCGGCGATCATTGCTAATCCTTTCACTGGGTTTGTAGACGTTCCTACCAGGCGCAAAAAATGCACCTTATCAATATGTTCTTTTAGCAGATCAATGGCGTGTTGCTCATCATCAACTATGATGCAATCGATCATACAGGAAATGATATGTTTAATGAAACACTAAAATCCATGTCGCCTTCTCCCACTAAAAATCGACAACGTTCACCATACATCAAACTTAGCTGCTGAGTGATGTTTTGCAGACCCACGCCATTGGATAACCCTTTGTGGCCTTTCCCTTTTTTGTTTCTGATGACAAAAGACAACTCGTTCATCGAGGTTTCTACTTTGATAAACAGAGGATATTCAGGGTCATGTAAATCGCCGTGTTTAAACGCATTTTCAACCAGCGTAATCAGCACGAGTGGCACAATACGGATTGACTGATCGTCAATCTGTTCTTCATAAAAAATGTTCAGTTCGTGGTTATAGCGACGCTGATTAATCTCAACGACATTTTTCATGTGCTCCAGTTCATCCATAATGTTGACCGTGCCGTCAACACCCGTACTTTTCCCCAAAGCATACCGCATAATGTTAGCCAGCATTAATACCGAATCGGCCGTTTCTTTATCTTGTTTAATAACCTTTCCGTAGATAAAACTCAACGAATTGAACAAAAAGTGAGGATTGATCTGATGCTTGAGGGTGCTAAGTTCAGCTTCGGTTTTTTGCTTCTCCAGCATGATACGCTCTTTTCCTTTTTGAACCCATTCGACCAGTAGTGCTGCGGAAAAACTAATAGCAAGGGCGTACAGATAAGACATGAGTATTAACCAGACAACACTGTTCTCAGTCAAAACGGTTGAAGAAGACAAAGTGCTGCTGCGCTCCTGATCCCTGCGCTCAACTAAAAAGGAATAGTAATTGAAGCCAAATTTTACCAAAAAGAGAAGTATCCCGATTACTAAAACCTTGCCGCGACTGCGCTCTTTGCGCATGGCAGGAAGTATTACTTCAAAAATTAAAATGTAATGAGTAATCACTGACTCAATCACGAAAGCCAGAATATTTAAAGGGAAACTCCTCTGATTTGTTAAATCTCGTATGGTTTGCGCTGGGTTGACCACGTACGACATGAAAAAAAGTGAGCCGTAAAAAATTAAGGAAAACAAAGCCAATGCAATCAACCGCTTGTTATTTTCTCTTAAGAAATTTATTGCTGCTTTAAACATGGTTACAGACATTAAGAAAACTTTATATCAACTGAATACCACACATTCAGTGATATCATGAAGCATGATTAAGAGGAGATTGAACCTACATCTAATAATGCCATGAACAGGATTTATACTAGGTAATTTGATAGTGTCTTTTTCATATCAATTGGTTCGAGTTTGACTTTCAAATGATTTATGTTACATCTAAGGAGTTGCCTACTCTGGCCATGCCATTCGTTAAAAACAATCACGCCAAACAGTTTTCTCCATTCCGTAACCGAATCATGTAACAAATGTATTGAGGCAATCACTGACGATAAACTATATTATTTGAACAGGCTGATTGTATATGTCAACCGGAAAATTGATCAACATCTGGGCATTGGAATAACCTTACAGTAAGCCTAAAGTGCGATAGTTCAAAAAATAGTCAAGTCCTAAATTTGTAGTAGAGGGGAGGTTAATCGACAGGCCGTGACGTATTTACCCCATTTGTTAGTTACATCCGACGTTATCAGGCTGTGTCAATGCTTATTTAACTACCGTCGCTTCCAGTTCAACTTTCAAGGTTTCATTTAAACTTTTTACTTCCAGTAAAGTAGTGGCTTGCTTTATTTCATGCTTGGCTATCCAATTTTGAAAAATAGGAAAGTTGGGCCAGAACTCTTCATGGGAAGTGGTGTAAATCGTTAACCGCACAATATTCTTGCATTCGTACCCAGCCTCGCTGATAACTTGTTCTAAATTTTGGATCGCCAGAAGTAATTGGGTTTGCATGTCGTCGGTACTGGAGTGCCCGTCCGCGTGTACGGCAGCTTGCCCCGAAACATAGAGCGTGCCGACTGGCTGTATTACTTCTACAGCTTGTACATAGCTAAGCTGATCTTGCCATTGCCAGGGATTGATGATTCTTGTTTCCATTTGCTTTACTTGTTTAGTTTGTAACCATGCAGGCAGCGTAGATCTAAGCGCTTGGGCTAAAATCGTTGCCATGCGTTTCATGCCTGCCGTGTAAAATTTACAGGGCAAAGGTTGGAAACAGATCAGGGTATGACCGTGACCTATAGCACAATTATGGCGTGATGTATATCACACTAATCAGTAAAGCGACTCAAGGTTTCGCGCGACACACCCAAGTAGGAAGCCAGTAAAGCCTTGGGTACCCGCTGAATTAAGGTAGGATATTGGTTGAGTAGCTGCTCATACCGCTCTTTGGCTTTGGTAGTAAGCAAAGACAAGATGCGTCGTTGGGCCGCAATCGAACCAGCAATGGTTAATTGCAGAAAGAAGCGTTCAAACTTTTGCAGACCGTCGCATAACTTATGATAGTTTTCCAGCGACAGGCAGAACACCACCGTGTCTTCTAAGCACTCCACCGACAGGGTTGCTGTGCTTTGGGCAAAGAAGGCCTGAAAATCGGTTTCCCACCAGTCCTCCATGGCAAACGAAACGATGTGCTGCTTGCCTGCTTCGTCGGTATAGACCAGCTTTAAAAGCCCCGAGATCACAAAGTAGGCGTACCTTACCGGTTCGCCTTCCTGAATCAGGAACTGATGCTTTTTATACGTTTTAAGCGTAAAATGAGCGAGTACAAACGCAAACTCGTCATCGGTTAGCGGTACTCGTTTTTGGATGTGTTCTCGTAACTTTTCTACCATTATTAGACACAAAACAAGCCCGTCATTCATTTAACGTCGCGCTTATCGCTTGACTAAACGCTCGCATCAACGTAAGTTATAAAACTTTGGGTTATTCATTTTACGGCTTACCGTGAATCCGGGATTATGCGTATACCAGTTTGACAAATACGCAGGGCTTAGTACCATTGCTATGAAAGGCTATTAAACCGGCCGGGGAGGTCAGGCATACGGTCGCCCTTTTTGAACAAAGCGACGGTGATAGGGTGAAAAGCGCTTTCCAGGCTCCACTTTCCGGATAGAGCGCATTGGTCTTTACAATGGTACCCAATGGGGTTTTCAGAGAAAAGAGAGCAGAACAATCTTACATAATGCCGGACGTGTCGCCGTCACTTTACATACGCCAGCTTCCTGAAAATCGTATACATCCCGGTCTGCTGCTTGTCAATGTAGCGAGAGTGCTGACCGTCGAAGCAGCCGTCTTCTTCGAGCATGATACAGGCGGTTTCCTGCCTCTGAACGACGAAAGCACTTTCGAAGCGATTTACCGGGCGCTCGAAATGAGCAAAAAGACGTTCAAGAAAGCGATTGGGGCGCTGTACAAAGAGCGGGCAATTCGGATTGAGCCGGATGAAATTCATCTGGTTTAAAAATTCATCGCCCGGAAACCCGAATTCATCCCTGCCTTTGCCGGGTTGACGCTGGTTTGCCGGCAGCAGCCGTAGCCAGCACGTAGGTTTGAGCCAAAAAACTTGCTTGGCTAGTAAACAACTACGGTATGACAACTACGGCTGACCTCCTATTGCTCCTATTTATCATCAACCTGGGTACGGCTTTCGGCGCGGGTCTGTACGAGACCCGCATCATTCTGCCACAGTGGTTTTCTAAGTCGGCCGGAACCGGCTATCGCGTCAACACGGATGCCATGCGGACCGTAGACTCCGGCCGAAAATTCTGGGCGTTCGTCACCACGGGGCCGCTCACGCTGATTACGCTGGCGAATCTCGTCGCGGCCTGGCAGGCAACGTCACCCAGACAGGACTGGTGGCTGGCCGCTGCATTGGTTGCCCTGGCCGAACGGGTCAGTACGTTCGCGTTTTTTATTCCGATGGCTATCCGGCTCGAAAAATCGGACAACCGTCCGCTGACTACCGTCAGCCGGTCGGTCAGGGCGTGGATTACGCTCAATTACGTTCGAAGCGTGCTGACACTCGTAGCCTGGCTTTGTGCGTTGTGGGCGTTCTCGCAGTGAAAGTGAACACGTAGCTTACAACTGCTGAAACGCCCAATTAAAAAGTAACGTCAATCACCAGGGAGCCTTTACTGGCGGTTATTGGCTGGTAAATCAAAGGAAAATCCTGCGGTATCATTTCGCAGGTCATTTGCTTATCGATAGTGCCCGAAGGAAGTTTCAGCGTGTAAAACTCATTACCAATTGGTAGGCCGCTACTGTCTTGAGTACCATTGGGAATGAAGACCACTGCTTTGCCGTCGAGGTGGCCTTTCACCCTGATGATAGCGGGAGCATCAATGGTTACAGTGAAATTAGTAGGCTTAACGGTGAATTTATGGCGTTTAGCTACGTCGTCAACGTCAAACGAAGATCCATTGCATTGCTTCAAATACAGGAGTACGCCAAGAAGAACGATTACGACTACACTGTATTTGTGCTTAATTACCATGTCATGAAGCAGTATAGGGTTCAAGGAAAGAAAATAAGAAGCGGACGTTTTTGTCATTCCGACGCAGCCGGGCGGCCGGCTGCGTCGGAATGACAAAAAACACGCTCTGAATGCAATCCTAAATAGCTTCCATGTTAACGTAATGATATAGAGGCCGCTAAACGTTGTTTTGAATCGGAGCAAGCTCTACTTCACATACCCCAGCTTTCTGGGAATCGTGTAAATTTCGGTCTGGCGGCCGTCGATGTATTGAAAGCGCTGACCATCGAACGTACCATCTTCTTCCAGCATGATCCTGACGGTTTTCTTCCATTCCGGAATCTCAACCGCAGCATTCAGTTCGATCGAGTAGGCCGTGTTGGCGAATAACGGGTAGTCGCCGGGGCCGGGAACGCCTTTCTGCTGATCCCACAGGCCAATGGTCGGGCCGGCCGCGTGGCCATGCACGCCAATGGGGTGGGAGTAAATTGTCCCTTTGATGCCTTCCTTCTGGGCCTGCTCCAGGGCTTCTTTCAACAACTGATTGCCGGATTTGCCCGCCTGGAAGCGTTCGGTGAGAATGTCCTGAAGCCGATTCCCCTGCTGAAACGCATTCTGGATGGCCATTGGTACCTCCGTTTCGCCGGGGCGGAGCACGTAAGCGTGCTGCTGCTGGTCGGTGTTCAGGCGGAGGTACGTAATGCCAAAGTCGACGTGCAGCAGGTCGCCGGGCATGATCACTTCGCCCGAAGGCCGCTTGGCAAACGTGCGCAAGTGGTCGAACTTCTTGTCGTCTGCCCGCTGTACGTCTACCGTCGGGTGGAACCAGGTGTCGAGGCCGAGTTCCGTAATGCGCTGCCGGAACCACCACACAACATCGTCGGTCGTGGTGACGCCCGGCTGGATGACCTGCTCGGACAAGCCCTCCTGAACGATCTGGTGCGACAACCGGCAGATCAGCGGGTAGATGGCCAGTTCCTTCGCCGTTCGGGTTTCCAGCCAGCCGACCGCCAGTCGTTCGGCCGGTACGATGCGCTTCTGGAAGTCGGCGGGCAGTTTCGCCATAAATTCATCATACTCCGTATGGCTCAGCCCATCGGCATGACCGTAGTTTCTGGAGATGTTAAGGCCAATTTTTTTGGGACTACGTTTCTGGATAATGTCTACCAGGGCGTCCCATTGATTCGGCCGCACGTCGATGTCCCACGCGCCTTTGAGCAGATTGCCTACGTCGTAGCGGGCAATGGCCAGCTTCTCGACGGACCCCGGTGCATCGGCCGACGGCTCCTTGCCGGTGTCGAAAAAGACCATGATTGTTCGCCGACGGGCCGACAGCCAGGTCGACGGCAGCATCGTTTTCAGAACGGGGTCCTCGTTGTATTCCCGCGATATAATCACCCACATGTCGATGCCTTCGCGACGCATGAGCTGTGGCAGCAGGTTCGTGAAGCGGTCTTCCAGAATGTCGTCGACTACCCGGGCGCGTTCCCGTTCGGATAGGATGGTGGGTTGGGGCTGTGCCTGGGCAAAAACCCATGTTGTGCCGAGGACGAAAAGAAGGTGTAGTAGTTTGGTCATGCCGGATGGTCAACGTTTACAAGTCAGGTTCAGCGGCTGTCAGACTTAACAGCTCGCGGCTCAAACCATGAAAATACAAACTTTGAACTTGAAACCTACTTAACCGTCAAACTCCCGTACTAAATGCCTTCTCCATCTGGTCGCGAATCATACCGACGTAGCTGGTTGGGAACATACGCGTTACCCAGTCGATCTGGCGGGCGTCGGCCCCAATCAGAACGCGGGCTTTGTTGCGCCGAACCCCTTCCCAGATCTGGCGGGCGGCTGCTTCGGCGGTTGTGCGGGCGGCTTTTTCAAAACTGACGGCGCCCTGCTTGTGCATCGCGTCCGTCACGAAGCCGCTCCTGCCGATGCGGGCATTGGTGGCAATATTGGTTTTGATGCCGCCCGGATGTACGCACGTAACGCCGATGTTGGTGTCCATCAGTTCCATGCGCAGCGTGTCGGTGAAGCCCCGGACGCCGAACTTGGCCGTGCAGTAGGCCGATTGGTTCATCACCCCGGCCAGACCAAACACGCTCGATACGTTGACGATGTGGCCCTCGTTCTGCATGATCAGATAAGGCAGAAACGCTTTGGTCATGCGGATAACACCCCACAGGTTGATACTCAGCAGCCACTCAAAATCATCCAGTTCAGTTTCGGCAAACGGCCCGCTGCCCAGGGCTACCCCTGCGTTGTTGACCAGAATCAGCAGTCGGTCGTCGAGGGTAGGGAGGGTTTCTTCGGCGAAGAGCCGAATGGCGGTTGGGTCTGATACGTCGAGCGGCTGGGTTTCTACATTGTCGCCGGCCAGGCGGGCGGTTTCGGCCAGGCCGGCTTCGTTCACATCGGTAGCGATAACCTGAGCGCCCTGGGCTGCGGCCTGGATGGTAAGCTGACGGCCAATGCCGGAACCAGCCCCGGTGATGATAACGGTTGCGTTCTCAAAAGGTGTCATGAGTTTAGAGTAGCGTTTGTCGTTCGAGCCGGGCGAAGGGCTCGCCTGTCAAACTACGAACTTCAGGCCCGAACTACAAACATCGGCCGTTAAACCCGTGAATTATGCGCCAACGATACGTCAAAAACGGGAAGGCTATCTCCTGACCTGACCGAAATACCGGATTGTTGACGGCTCTCTGAAGATTAAAACCGGCCTTTTTTTGTCATCCCGACGCCAGAAGGGATGACAAAAAAGGCTATGCAGTTACCTGTAACTCACGGTTACACTACGTTTGGCGCGTCATACACTCTTGTCCGTCAGCAAACCCGTCTGGAGCATCGGGATTTCCTCAACATGGCCCATGTCGCTCAGGCGGATTTTCTCGATTTCACGGATGACGTCGATGATGCCCTTAAGCGGAATCTTGACCCACGAAGGCCGGTAACTGATCTCGTAGCCAAGTTCGTATACGGCCTTTTCGAGGAGATACACCAGCAACAGAAAGTTGACTTCGCTGTTGTTTTTGAACAGCGGGTGTGGTGTGCCGAACGTATCGAGGTAGGCATTCAGAAACGTATCCCGAATCAGGTAGAACCAGCGGTCGGACACGCGCTGCAAATGCGCCGGATCGATGCCCTCCGTTTCCGAAGAGTTGAACAGCTTGGCACTCACGGCGTAGTGGTACGACCGGATCATCCCGGCTACGTCCTTGAGGGGGGAATGTTTGATTTTCCGGTCGGAAATGCTGCTTTCGGGTTCGCCTTCGAAGTCGATGATAACGAAGTCGTTGCCCGCTGCCAGTACCTGACCGAGGTGATAGTCGCCGTGAATCCGAATCCGTAGCGAACTGAGCGGCCGTGTGCGAAAGTCGTCGATGAACTGGTCGATCATCTCTTTGGCTTCCATGAACACCCACGCTTGCCGCTGCGCCAGCGGATCGAGTTTCGTGTAATTGTCGACCAGCAGGGCATACCGGCGTTCGAGCAGGCTTTCCAGGCGTCGGATAATGAAGGTACGGTACTCGTCCGTGAACGGCTCGGGCGCAAAGTCCGGCTCAGTACCGGGCTTATACAGACTGCAGTGCATCTCGCCGGTTCGCTTGCCGAGCAGCTCGACCCGGTCAAACACATCCTCCCGAATGGCAAACATCCGGTTGGGAACGGCGTACAGGAAATCATTGAGGTAATCGCCGGTCTGCATCCAGCTGTCCTTGTCATTGGGTACCATGCGCTGCACCATGCCCAGTGTAACATCGGCCGTGTCGGGGCGCTGCCACACGATGCTGCCTCCAAAGGCCGGAATATGCGTAAACCCACCCTCTTCGGTCAGAAACGCCACCATTTCCACCTCCGGGTTGGTTTCCTGGAAGAGTTTGCGGTATAGTTTCATGAAATATTTATCGCCGAATACCATCGCCGAATTGCTCGAATCGACCGGCAGCACCCGCGACGGCAGTGTGTTATCGCCGTCCTCCAGTCCTTTCCCGCGGTTGAAAACCAACTGCCCGTCCGGCTGCGGCATACGCCGGTCGTCGTGGATGGCCGCAAACAACAGTTGCCGGAACCGGTCGTCGTAAATAGCGTCGATCAGCACACCGGGCGAATTGCCCAGCACGGCCTCACCAATCCGCCCTTTGTCGGGCACGTCGGCCAGCCGAAACGGCAGTTGATGCGCGGTATGGTCGGCCACGAACGACACCGGCAGCAGGTACCGCTCCGGCTCGCCGTCGGTATAGCGGGCTTCCAGAATCAGCAGATACGCGAAATCGGGTTCGTCGGTCTGGCCTGGAAGGGGGAGCGTATGCACCACCGGAATCGAAAAACCGGCCTGATGCCGGGCTTTCCCCGCAAACCAGCGGCAGGTGTTGACGTAGGAAGGTAACAGGGTATCGGCCAGCGCCGGCCAGAACGTAGCGTCATCGGCGAGGGTAGACCAGGTAGTTGATGAGGTTAGGGGCTGAGAGGACATAAGCATTGAGTAGGAAAACACATACGTGTAAAGTCACAACAACTGAACATACAACTAACGGTTCACGGCCCTTGTTAGCCATGACGCCCGGTTTGTAGAAGCCGGGCGTCATGGAAACCCTTTCCAGAACACCTACAGCAGGTCGATCCGGAACAGGTGCATCGGCAAAGTATAGGGGTCCAGTTCGACGTAGTTCCACTCACCGCGCCAGGTGTAGTAAGCCCCCGTAAGCAGATCGTAGACCACATACGGCTGGTCCGGCTGTATGTTCAGCTCCCAGATCGGCACCTGCACCATCCCCGCCCGGCGGCTGTAGGCGTCGGTGTTGACCACCGTGAGCAGACGGTTGTTTTCGGCCACTTTCACGTAGGCCATGATGGCATCGTCGCTGACGGTACAGAATGTGATGTTGCTGGTCTTCTGCAAGGCCGGGTTTTCTTTCCGGATGCGATTGGTCAGGCCAATCAGGTACGTCAGTTTGTTGGTTTTGTCCCAGTCCCAGTAGCGAACTTCGTATTTCTCGGAGTTCAGGTATTCCTCTTTATTCGGGAACGGGATGTGCTCCATCAGTTCGAATGACGGGCCGTAGATGCCGTAGTTACTCGACAACGTAGCGGCCAGGAAATAGCGGATCAGGAACTGCGGCTCATGACCACCCTGCAGGCTATAAGGATTGATGTCGTGGGTGGTCGGCCAGAAGTTCGGGCGGAAGTAGTACTTCATCTCGCTCTGCGTCAGTTCGGTCAGGTACTCCTGCAGCTCCTGCTTGTTGTTGCGCCAGGTGTAGTACGTGTATGAATGCGCAAAACCCCGCTTGGCCAGTTCCTGCATCACCTTGGGTTTGGTGAAGGCTTCCGACAGGAAGATCATGTCGGGATACACTTTCTTTACTTCGGCGATGATCCACTCCCAGAACGCAAATGGTTTGGTATGCGGGTTGTCGACGCGGATCATCCGAACGCCCCATTCGCCCCAGAGCAGCAGTACGCGCCGGAGTTCCAGCCAGAGGTTCTGCCAGTCTTCGGTTTCGAAATAAACGGGATAAATATCCTGGTACTTCTTCGGCGGATTTTCGGCGTACTGAATTGTGCCGTCCGGGCGCTTTTTAAACCATTCGGGGTGTTCTTTGGCCCAGGGGTGATCGGGCGAACACTGAATGGCCAGGTCCATCGCTACCTCCATACCGTAGTTTTTGGCGACGGCGATCAGATGCTTGAAATCGTCCAGTGTGCCCAGTTCGGGGTGAATCGCATCGTGCCCGCCCAGCTCCGAGCCGATCCCGTACGGAACGCCCGGATCGCCCGGCTGCGACACGACCGAATTGTTTTTGCCCTTGCGGTGCGACGTGCCGATGGGATGAATCGGCGGCAGGTACAATACGTCGAAGCTCATGCCCGAAATGCGCGGCAGCAGCGCTTCAACATCCCGGAAAGTACCGTGGCGGCCTACCTCGCGCGAAGCCGACCGCGGAAACAGGCAGTACCAGGTGCTGAACCCGGCCCGCGGGCGATCCACATCAACGGCCAGCTCGGGTGCGTAGCGGGTCGGATACTGGCGTTCCGGGTACAGATGGGCGTAGTGCAGAAACTGTTCGCTTTCCGCAAACGAAACGGCTTCGTTGTAGTTGTCGCCCTCGCCTTCGGCCGAGCCGGTACGAAACAGGGTTGCAATTCGATACAGTTCAGCTTCATCATGGGCGTTACCGGCCTGTCGGCCAGCCCGCTGCGCCATGCCTTCGACGTAGGTTGCTCCGGCCAGGAGTTCGCTCGTGATGCGCTGCCCGTCGGCCACTTTCAGGTGAATCTCGTGCTGCCACGACGCCGGATGGTCGACCCACGCTTCGATGGTATAGTGGTACAGCCCCTGTTTCTCCACCACAAAAGCACCGCCCCAGCGGTCGTTGATGATCAGCGCCATAGCCGTTTCCTGCCAGGTGCCGTCCTCGATGTGCTTATAGAGGAGCCGGGCGGCCAGGTAGTCGTGGCCATCCGCAAAAATGTCGGCTTCAACGGCTATAACATCACCCGGTACGGCTTTGATGGGAAAGCGCCCGCCGTCAATCTCGGGTGCCACGTGCTCGATGACAACGCGTTGCTGCCCCTGAATACCGGACAGTGTGGTCTGAAGAGCAAGCTCAGCGTTGGACTGGGGAGCGCGTTTTTTAGTCGGCTTCTTAGCCGTGGTTGGTGTGCTCATCGCAGCTTCTGGTCGATTGGTACTGAAAATTATACCGAAATACTACCGACAATGTTACAAAAAAGTCGGGCGTAGAAGCACGGACTTCACTCAGCGGCCATTTTGCCGCCCTTGCGCTGTGGCGAAGCATGTCAGCTCATTCGCGGGCGGCAAGAGCCTCGGCCGTGGCGTCGAAGGGGTTGAAGCCGCAGGGTACGCTCAAGGTCAAGCGCACAAATTTTTTATTTGTCAGGCTCGTATCGAAAATTTTTCGATTTGGTTATTGACAATCAAAAAAATTTTGAAATTATTTGCTGTGCAGTAAATCGTTCGGATGCAGTTGTTCAACGGAGATAATGATAACTATAAGCCCGATGAGGTTGATTTTCAACTCATGCAGTCGTTGCAGCGTGATGGGCGGGAGTCGTTTTCCGATATTGCCCGGCGGCTGGGTATAGCGGTCAGTACGGTCAGTAAGCGTTACGTAAATCTGGTTGAAAAGGGTATTCTGAAGATCATCGGACGGGTTGATCCGAACAAGGTAGGGTTTAACGCCTACGCCAGTATTCTCGTGCAGGTAGACAGTGTGGAGGGCGTACAGCGGATTGCGAAACAAATTGCGGAATTACCCGAAGTCAGCTTTTTAGCCATGCGGACGGGTGAGTTTGATCTGGAAGTCAACGTAATGTGCCGCGACAACAACCATTTGCTGGATTTGATGAACGAGCGCATTCATACGATTGCGGGCGTTCGCAAAACCGAAACCATCATGTACCTGAAAGTGTACAAATGGGGCCAGCCGGAGTTGTCTTTGATTCAGAATCATAATCCCTAAAAACCATACACGAACACCATGAAAAAACTGCTGCTTTCGGCCCTGACGCTGGCTACCGCCGTAACACTCTGGAATTGCGGTGGCGGTGAGAAAAAAGAGGGTTCTTCTGAATCAACGGCCGTCAATACGGCCGACTTTAAAGGCAAAACCCTCAATATTCTGTGCTGGGAAGGCTACGCCGATCCTAAGTTTACCAAGGCGTTTGAAGAGAAATACGGCGTAACGGTTAAAGGAACGTACTTCGGCTCGTCCGACGAACTGATTGCCAAGCTGACCGCCGGTGGTGGCGATGTGTATGACATCGTAACGCCCTCGCCCGACATGGCCCAGGCGCTGGTGGAGCGCGATCTGGTGCAGCCTATCGATCTGAAGAAAGTGGCTCACTACGACAGCCTCGCCGACAAACTCCGGTCGATGCAGGACGTTGTGAAAAACGGCGAAACTTACGGCGTTCCCTTCACCTGGGGACCCGACTACCTGGTGTACAATGCCGACGTAGTGAAGACCGAACCCAAATCGTGGAACGAGTTTCTTAAACCCGAGTACAAAGGTAAAATCGCGCTTTGGGATGACATTTCGAGCCTTTACCTGGCCGGTATGATGCTTGGTTACGATAAGCAGGATAAGGGAGGTCTCTACAAGATGAACGAGCAGCAACTGGCGGAGGCCAAGAAAAAGCTGATGGAACTGAAGCCGCAGGTGCGTAAGTACTGGGTAACGGCCGGTGAACTTGATAACCTCATGAAAAACAAGGAAGTGGTGATGGCCGTCGGTTGGCCGCTGACACCCGCTACGTTGAAAAAAGAGGGTATGAACGTGAAAGGCATCATTCCCCAGGAAGGCGCAACGGGCTGGATCGACCGGCTGATGATTACCAAAAACACGGCTAATAAGGACCTGGCTATGGCGTGGATCGATTACATCACGGCTCCCGAGAACATGGCTAAAGTAGCCGAAGTAACCAACTACTCGGTGGCGAACCCCGGCGCTACGCGCTTCCTGACGCCGGAGCTACAGGAGGTGACGCAGATGAACAACACGCAGTACTACTTCGACAAGCTGAATTTCTGGCAGTACGTCAAGGAGCGGAAGCGCTACAACGAGGTCTGGAACGAGGTGAAGGGTGGCGCTATCTAGTCGATGAAACGGCTTCCCGCTTCGTTCTGGTTACTGTTTGCGCCGTTGGTGCTCTGGATGACGGCCTTTCTGATTCTGCCGTACGTCCGGGTGCTGACGCAGAGCTTCTACACCGTCGACGATTTTGGCCTGTTGCAGCCCGGTTTTTCGCTGGACTCCTACAGCCGGTTTTTTAGTGGGCCGTTGTATTACGGTACGCTCTGGAAAACCTTTACCCTGTCGGCGACGGTGACGCTCTGTTGTCTGCTGCTGAGCATTCCGCTGGCGTATTACATTGCTTTCAAGGCGACGCGCAACAAGACGCTGCTCTACACGCTCATCATTCTGCCGTTGTGGGTGAGCTACATTGTACGGGCCTACGCCTGGAAGATTATCCTGGGAGAAGAGGGGGTGCTGAACTCATTGCTGATGTACGTCGGCCTGACCGATGCGCCGATCAGTGTGCTGCTTTACAGCGACGTATCGGTGGTGATCTGCATGGTGCACATCTATACGCCATTCGTCCTGATGCCGATTTACACCGCCTTTGAGCAGATACCAAAGGCACTGGTGGAAGCCTCAAAAGACCTCGGCGCTAACCGGTTCACGACCTTTCGGAAGGTGGTGTTTCCGTTGAGTCTGCCCGGCATCATTGCGGGGGCTACGTTTGCGTTTGTCTTGTCGCTGGGCGATTTTCTGGCGCCGATCCTGCTGGGCGGGCCTAATACGCTGTTCATTTCCAACATCTTCCAGAACATGTTCGGTACGTCGAACGATAAGCCGCTGGGATCTGCCATTGGTATCATTCTGCTGGTGATTGTGCTGGTAGTGCTGGAGATGTCGGCGCGGGCGGAGAAGCGGTTTTCAAGTTTAGAATCCGGTCGATGATGTACACGCAATCCGTAGATAAAGACCTAACGGCCGACGCGCCGGACCGCGCTGAGGTGAGCCTGGGTAAGTCATTCCGCCGGGTAAACGGGCTCGACATCGCCATCGGTGGGGCTGCGCTGGCCGTGATGACGTTTATTTACTTCCCGATGCTGGTCGTCGTGCTGTACTCGTTTAACCCCGATACGGTCAACTCGTTTCCAATGCGGGGCTTCTCAACGAAGTGGTACGGGACAATGCTCGATAATGAGCCACTGCTGCATTCGCTGCGGATAAGTTTGGTGATTGCGGTAGTCGCCACGACGCTGGCCCTGGTCATCGGTGTGCTGGCGGCCCTGGCGATGAAGAAATACGAGTTCCGGCTGAAACGCTTTTTCGAACGGGTCATTCTGCTGCCGATCACGTTGCCGGGCATTCTGACGGGTGTTGCGATGCTGTCGTTTTTTCCGCTGATCGGGGTTCGTATCTCGCTGACAGCCGTTGCCATCGGACACACTACGTTCCTGATCTGCATCGTCCTGACGCAGGTGTATGCCCGGCTGAAACGACTCGATCCGTTTCTGGAAGAAGCAGCCGCCGACCTGGGAGCAACACCTGTGCAGGCGTTTTTCAAAGTGATTTTGCCCAACATCCGCACGGCAATCATTGGTGCGGCTTTGCTGAGTATTACGCTGTCGCTGGACGAAATCCCGGTGACGTTCTTTCTCATTGCCCGCGACAATACGCTGCCGATTGAGATTTATACCATGCTGCGCCGGGGCATTACGCCCGAAGTGAACGCCGTATCGACGCTCATTTTTCTGATCTCGCTGCTGACGCTGGTATTGTCGGTGCGCTTTGGCGAACGGGAAACGAAACCGATCTGATTCAGGACAACCATGACCATTGCCCAACCAACCGCCGTTTCGACGGTTCCAGCCAACCCGCCAACGATGCCCGATATTGTTGAACTACGAGCCATCGAGAAGTACTTTGGTACGAACCGCGTCATTCCGTCGCTTAGCCTCCGCATCCGGCAGGGTGAGTTCCTGACATTGCTGGGCCCCAGCGGCTGCGGCAAAACGACCTTGTTGCGGATCATTGCAGGCTTCGAAAACCCGACGCATGGCCAGGTGCTGCTCGACGGCGACGACATTACGGCCCTGCCTCCGTTTCGCCGGAACGTCAATACCGTATTCCAGAACTACGCCCTGTTTCCGCACCTGTCCGTGCGGGAGAACGTAGCGTTTGGCCTGAAACAGAAAGGCATTGACAAAGCGACGGTCGCCCGCGAGGTGGAACAGGTGCTGGCGATGGTACGGATGGAAAGCTTTGTCGACCGCAAACCAAAGGAACTGTCGGGGGGGCAGCAACAGCGGATTGCGCTGGCGCGGGCCATCGTCAACCGGCCGAAGGTTCTGCTGCTGGACGAACCGTTGGCGGCTCTTGACCTGAAGCTGCGCAAACAGATGCAGATCGAGCTGAAAAATCTGCACCAGCAGTTAGGCATTACGTTCGTGTTTGTGACCCACGATCAGGAGGAAGCCCTGACCATGTCGGATCGAATCGCGGTGATGAACCGGGGGGTTATCGAGCAATTAGACGCCCCCCAGACGGTGTACGACCACCCGGCGAGTCAGTTCGTGGCCGATTTCATTGGCGAGAACAACACCTTGTCTGGTACGGTCGAGGGCGGGCAGTTTCACTACGGCTCCACCAGGATTCCGGTTGCGGAGGCACCTAAGCAGCAGGGAGCGGCTTTACTGTTCATTCGCCCGGAACACGTCATTATTAACCGCCAGCGGCCAGCCGATGCGTTTAGCTTGCCTGCCCAGGTCGTTGGCCGGACGTTTCTGGGCAACCAATGGAAAATTCACTGTAACCTGACCGGTTCAGACACACCGATCGATATTGCTGTAAAACCCGACGCCATCAACGCCCTGGACGGGTATACCGACGTATTTCTAAACTGGCCGGTCGGAAAAGCGACCCTGGCTTTACAATAGTTTGTGGTTCGTAGTTCGTAGTTACCCTTCACAGAATTCAAGGACGCGCCAGCAACATCAAACTACGAACCACAAACGGTTTAACTGATTTATGCAATGAGAACCTACCAAATGCTTATCAACAACCATTGGGTTGGCGCTTCTGACGGCGGTACGCGCACCATCACAGACCCCGCGGATGGGGAAGTACTCGGCACAGTGCCCGAAGCGACGACCGCCGATGTGGACCGTGCCGTGCAGGCGGCCCGCGAGGCTTTTGACAACGGTTCCTGGAAAAACGACGACAACGCCCTCCACCGGGCCCAACTGTTGATGGCCCTGGCCAACCGCGTTCGCGAACAGGCCGGGATGCTGGCCGAACTCGATACCCGTAATTGCGGCAAACCCCTCGCCGAAGCTGAAGCCGACGTAGCCGACGCGGCCAACTGTTTTGATTACTACGCCGGACTGGCCACCAAGGTCATGGGGGAGACCGTACCCGTACCGATGAACATGATGAGCATGGTTGTGCGGGAGCCGGTGGGCGTAGCGGCTCAAATTGTTCCCTGGAACTACCCGCTGCTGATGGCCGTCTGGAAGCTGGCTCCGGCGCTGGCGGCTGGCTGTACGTTGGTGATCAAACCGTCGGAGTTGACGCCCTTAAGCCTGTTGGAGCTCGGTCGGCTGATTGTGGCCGTGGGCTTTCCGCCGGGTGTGGTCAACATCATAACGGGCGTTGGAGAAGTGGCCGGGGCCGCGCTGGCGGGTCATCCCGAAATAGATAAAATTGCGTTCACGGGCGGTACCGATACGGGCAGCAAAATCATGACCGCAGCCGCCAAAAACATCAAGAAAGTAACGCTGGAACTGGGCGGTAAAAACCCCGTTGTGGTCTTTGCCGATGCCAATCTGGATACCGCGGCCGAGTGGGTAGCGTTTGCCGCTTTTGCCAATCAGGGTGAGGTCTGTTCGGCCGGGTCGCGGCTGCTGGTTGAGCGGTCGGTGCACGACGCGTTTGTGTCGCGTGTTGCAGCCATTGCGAAGGGCATAAAACTGGGTCATGGCCTGCACGAAGGCGTTCGGATGGGTCCGCTGGTGTCGGCGGAACACCGCGACAAAGTAGAGCGCTACATCGAGATCGGAAAAACCGAGGGTGCAACGCTGCTCACCGGGGGGAAACGGCCGGAAGGCGAGGAGTTTGCAAAAGGTAACTTCGTTGAACCCACCATTTTCACGGATGTGACCCCCGGCATGCGCATTGCCCGTGAAGAGATTTTTGGGCCCGTTCTGGCCGTTATTCCGTTTGATACGGAGGAGGAGGCCGTTCGGTTGGCTAACGATACCGAATACGGGCTGGCGGCCGGCGTTTTCACCCGCGACATCAACCGGGGCAACCGGGTCATTAAAAAAATCCGGGCGGGCATTACGTGGGTCAATAACTACCACCCAACCTTCAACGAAATGCCGTGGGGTGGGTATAAGAAAAGTGGTATCGGTCGGGAACTGGGCAAGTATGGTATTGAAGCGTATCTGGAAACCAAGCAGATCAACATCAATCTCGACGAAGCCCCGCTCGGCTGGTACGTTTGAACAAAGTGATTATGCCAAAGACGTTTCAATCCATCAATCCATACACGCTCGACGTTATTCAGGAATTCACCGAAGAAACGCCGGAGCAGGTTGAGGCCAAACTCGCCCGGGCGACCGAAACCCAGCGGGAGTGGGCCGACCGCTCGTTTGCTGAACGGGGTGAGCTGTTTCACCAACTGGGCACGTACCTGCGCGAAAATCGGCAACGGTTAGCCGAACGCATTACGGCCGAGATGGGTAAAATCCTGTCGGAGTCGCTGGGTGAGGTTGATAAATGCGCCGGACAGTGCGACTACTACGCCGACAATGCCGAACGCCTGCTGGAGCCCGAACGCATCCCGACCGATGCGCAGGAAAGCCGGGTGGTGTATGAGCCGGTGGGAGTGGTACTGGCTATTATGCCGTGGAATTTTCCGTTCTGGCAGGTATTCCGCTACTCGGTGCCGGCCCTGATGGCGGGCAACGTAACGCTGCTGAAGCACGCGCCGAACGTGTTTGGCTGTGCGCAGGCGATTGAAGAAGCGTATCGGGCTGCGGGTTTTCCGGCGGGCGTATTCCAGGCGCTGATCAACGACGTCGACGCCGTAGAGCGCTTGCTGGCCGACGACCGCGTGGGTATGGTTACGCTGACGGGCAGCGAACGCGCCGGCTCGACGGTAGCCAGTCTGGCGGGACGGAACATCAAGAAGTCAGTGCTGGAGCTGGGCGGCAGCGATGCGCTTATCGTTCTAAGCGATGCTGATCTGGACAAAGCCGCCGAGGCCGCCGTGCAGTCGCGGATGAGCAATGCCGGTCAGGTGTGCATTGCCGCCAAACGATTCCTGGTCGAAAAACCGGTCAAAGCGGCTTTTACGGAGAAAGTGAAAGCGTTGATTGACGCCATGAAACAAGGCGACCCAACGCAGGATGATACCAAAATAGGCCCACTGGCGCGGGTCGATCTGGCCGAACAGCTTGAACGACAACTGCAAACGGCACTGGATGAGGGTGCTACGTTGCTGTCGGGTGGTGAGCGCCACGATGCTAATTTCCAGCCGACGCTGCTGGACAACGTATCGCCGGAGTCGGTGGTGTTTCGCGAAGAAACCTTCGGCCCGCTGGCGACCATCACCGAAGTGGCCGACGAAGCCGAAGCTGTCCGGCTGGCGAATCAATCCCGCTATGGCCTGAGTGCCGCCATCTGGACGCAGGATCTGGCCAAAGCAGACCGGCTGAGCCGTCGGCTGGAAGTAGGCAGCGTGTTCGTCAACGCCATTGTGCGTTCCGATTCGCGCCTGCCGATCGGCGGGGTCAAAAAGTCCGGCTACGGTCGGGAGCTTTCCGAAGCCGGTATCAAGGATTTCTGCCATACAAAGACGGTGTACATTGGCCATTCATAGCCCGGCCAGGCTACTTATCCAGTCAACAACCATGACCTCACAGGAACTTCTCCAACGTCGGAACGCGGTCGTTCCGAAGGCGATGGTAATGAGCGCCCCCCTCGACGCTGCGTATGCACAGGGGGCTACGTTTGTCAGTCACGACGGCCGGGAATTCATCGACTTTTCGGGCGGAATTGGTGTGCTGAATGCGGGCCATTGTCCCGAGCCGGTCGTGCGGGCGATCAGCGAGCAGGCGGGTAAACTCATGCATACGTTCTTCAACCTGCTGACGCATGAGCCGTACGTACTGCTGGCCGAAAAGCTGGTAGAAATCTTGCCGCATGGCGAGGCTACGAAGGTAATGATGGTTAACAGCGGAGCCGAAGCCGTCGAAAATGCCATCAAGATAGCCCGGCAGGCCACCGGGCGGCAGGGCATTATCTGTTATACCGGCGGTTTCCACGGCCGGACGATGATGGGCATGACGCTCACGTCGAAAGTCAGCTACAAACTGGGCTGTGGGCCGTTTGCGCCGGAGGTCTACCGCATTCCTTTCCCGGATTATTACCACAACGGCCGGGGGCTGGATGTCGACGAGTTTGTGGAGCAGGAACTGGCCGACTTCCGCAAGTACCTCAGCAGCGTTGTGGCACCGGAGAACGTAGCGGCCGTGATTCTGGAGCCGGTGCAGGGCGAAGGGGGGTTCTACGTAACGCCCAGACGCTACCTGCAGGGCCTTCGCCAGCTTTGCGACGAATACGGTATCCTGCTCATTCTGGACGAGGTGCAGTCGGGTTTCGGCCGGACGGGTCGGTGGGCGGCTTATGAGCACTACGGGGTTGTGCCGGATATCTCTACCTGGGCCAAGTCGATGGGATCGGGCATTCCCATTGCGTGCGTCATGGGTAAGGCCGAGGTTATGGATAAGGCTAAACCGGGCACCATCGGCGGTACGTACGCGGGTAATCCGGTGGCCTGCGCCGGCGCCCTGGCGACTATCGAATACATGCAGCAAATCGATATTAACCGGCTCGGCGAGGAAGTGGGCAAAACGGTGTACGCTTTCTTCAAGGACCTGCAGCGCGACTGCTCGGCCATCGGCGACGTTCGTGGTCTGGGCGCGATGGTGGGCCTCGAACTGGTTAAAAACGGCGATCCCAATCAGCCCGATCCCGTCCTGACCAGCCGACTCGTTGGGGCCTGTGCCCAGCGTGGCCTGTTTCTGATCAGTGCGGGCGTGTATGGCAACGTCATTCGGGTGCTGAGCCCGTTGGTGATCAGTGACGAGCTGCTGCACAAAGGGCTGGGAATTCTGCGCGAGGAATTACTGCGATTGTACCGGGAGCAGAGTGTACTCGCGGGGGTGTGAGCACCCAGGAAATGGTTACAAGGAATACGTACGGGAAGTTTAGCTGTAGTGAGCATTCGCTGACCTGGTGAAGGCATTTCTGCTGGATCGGCGCTCGTACGAATGCCGCACTGGGAACTGGATAGACGAAGCCAAAGCCCTCTCTACGTGCGTTGGCAGTCTAAAAATTGCCCGCAAACGCCTTCCCTGTTTTCAGGTCTTTCAACGAGAACGAATTGATGGTGCCGATGCCCGCAAACCGGATGTTGACGCCGTAGACCCGGTGCAGGGGATGCTGGTACGAGGCTTCATAGACCTGTCGGCCGTTGATGAACACATGGGCCCGTTGCTTAACAACCCGCAGGGTCAGTGTGCCGCCCGTGCGGAGGTCGGCTCCCAGAAACCGTAAATCGTCCCGCTGGCCCCATTTTACCTGTTCCGATAGCTGAATCTGCGACCAGTACACGCACCCGGGCTTGATAATTTCGAACGAGTGTTTCGACGACTCCCCGTAGACCGTAACGCCTACTTGTGAACACCGAACGCCCGTCCGGGTAGGCGAGGTTAGTACGTGGGTGGTCAGCTCAAAATTATCCGCGTCGATGTCCGTAGCTTGTGTATTGGCAAACTCAATGAAAAACGTTCGGTTGGTATCAATTCCGGCGTGGGCCGTTTCGGTTGCGCTGATGCTTCGCTTGCCGGTCACGAACAAGTCCGGTATGTCAATCGGATAGACCCGTGTGGTGTCGTACATCATGTAGGCAGTGGCCGCCCAGCCCCTGGTCGGCAAAAAAACGGTCGCCGTATCAAGGTTTTGTGAACCTCGCTTCAACACGGCAAAGTAGCGCCCCGGCTTTTCGTAGTAGTGATTGTAGAGTAGGGTCGTCGTGTCAATCGGCTTGCGCTTCCCGTCGCCAAAATCAATCTGATAGTGGGTCGATTTATCCACAAGTTCCTCCAGCCCCTGAATCTGCAGGTTTGCCGAATGGGGGTTTTCACCAACCGGATTTTTACAGATCAGCTGAGCTGAGGTTGGGGCGGCTTTCCTGGCAATGGGGCTGCCTGATCGTAGCAGACCACCGACGGAAAGAACCAGAACAGCCAGTCCTATCAACCAGAGCGGCCGGTTGGCGTAGGGTTTTTTCGTGGGGGCCGGGCCAAGGGCGGCTACGGGTACGGCGGTTTGCCGTGTCGGTAACGCTTCGGCCGGCGGCTCAACGAGAGGCTCCGGTCGCAACTGGGCTTCGACAAAGTGATCCCAGTCGGGGTAGCCGACGTAACTGGCCAGTGCGTCGCGGGTGGCTTTCTGGGGGTAATAGCGGGAATCCGTCTTGATCTTGCCGAAAATTCGCTTGAGCGTATTGGGGCTGATCTGTACGCTGGTCTTCCGGAAAAGGATATGACTCAGCCGGACGTAGTCGCCGTTTGTCCAGGCCGTACGTTCGGGTTTGCCATACGTTTCACTTACCAGCTGACAACAGTGCTCCAGGTGATAGTAGAAGCCGGCCTTGCCTTGTCCACTTTCTGCAATCATCGCTCAGATAAAGGTCTGTTTATCAATAGCTTATCTTGTCCATAATTTTGGTCAGCCAAATGGTCAGATCGGCCAGGCTCATCGTCGCATAGTGCAAATTTATATTTGCTTACTCAAATTTATTCCAAGTCCTTTCGGGGTAGACCCGACTAAGAACCAATAAATATCGGAAAAATTATGCGACAAAAACTTCTACTAAGCTGTGTGTTGTTTTGTGGATGGTTAACCCCGCTGCTGGCGCAGACCCGCCAGATAAGCGGGAAGGTGACCGACGAAGCAGCCAAGGACCTGCCCGGCGTCAGTATTGTCGTCAAAGGGACCCAGCGGGGTACCGTTACCGATGCTACCGGTGACTATAAGCTCACGATTCCCGACGCGGCTACCGTAGTACTGACGTTTTCGTTCGTGGGGTACCAAAGTCAGGAGCTCACTGCCGCCGGCCAGTCAACCCTGAACGTTGCGCTGAAACCCGACGACAACTCCCTCGAAGAAGTTGTGGTAGTCGGCTACGGTACGCAGAAAAAGAAAGACCTGACGGGCGCGGTTTCGACCATCGATGCCAAAGACGTCGGCGGGCGCCAGACCGTCCAGATCTCGGAGGCCTTACAGGGGAGTATTGCGGGGGTATCCGTTACCCGGAGCAGCGGAGCCCCGGGGGCCGGTTCCAACATCCTGATTCGGGGCATTACGACCCTGGGGACCAATAGCCCGTTGATTATCGTCGATGGCGTGCCGGTGAGCAGCATCGACAACGTCAACCCGAACGACGTCGAAAACATCACCGTTCTGAAAGATGCTGCGTCGGCGGCTATCTACGGATCGCGCGGGGCTGCCGGGGTGGTCCTCGTAACGACGAAGCGGGCCCGGGAAGGGCAGAGTAGTTTCGAGTACAACGTTGAGTATGGGGTTCAGAGGCCCACGGCGTTGCCGGCCTACGCGAGTGCTCCCGAATACATGCGGCTGTTCAATGAGCAGGCTACCAACGATGGCTCCTCCAGCGGGCCGTACTCGCAGGACTTCATCGAGAATTTTGAGCGCTACAATCGCGAGCGGCCTGACGTATTCCCGTTTGCCAACACCGATTGGCAGAAAACCGTTATGACCCGGGAAACGGCCCCCCGTATCCGTCATGACCTGGTGTTCACGATGGGAACAGGGAAAATCAAGACAAAAGCCTCGTTAGGCTACACCAAAGCGGGGGCTTTTTACGACAACTACAACTACGAGCGCTACCTGTTCCGGGTAAACAACGACTTACAGATAAACACGAAGCTCGGGGTTAATCTCGATGTGGCCTACAAACGGACCAATACCGTCGCGCCGGTTGTCAACCCAATTTACGAGGCCCGGGTCATGCCGCCCATCTACGACAATTTCTATTCGGATGGTCGATATGCACTGGCCAAAGATGGCCGCAATCCAATTGCGCAGCTGAATGAAGGCGGTACCACCAACGGCGCCTACAACCAGATTCTGGCCAGGCTGGCGTTCAACTTTAAGCCTGTCGACGGCCTCACCTTAACTGCGCTGGTTTCGCCAACCATCGACCTTGACAAAACCAAGTCGTTCTCCAAGCGCATTTCGTTTACCAACCCAGACGGCAGCCCGAGTTCGTTCAGCAACCAGGCCCGCACGACGCTCTCCGAAGGGCGAACCGAAAATCTGGCCATTACGGGGCAACTGCTGGCCAACTATACGCGGGATTTTGCCGGTGGGCACAACATCGATGTGCTGGGCGGCTACGAAGAGATTTATAACAGCAACGAATCGTTGTCGGCTTCCCGGAGTGGTTTTGCGCTGACCAGTTTTCCGTACCTCAACGCCGGGTCGCAGGAGCTGCGCGATAATTCAGGAAGCGCCAGTGAGGTGGCGCTGCGGTCGGTGTTCGGCCGGGTCAAGTACGATTACAAGAACAAATACTACATCCAGGGCAACCTGCGCTACGATCAGTCATCGCGCTTTAATCGTCAATACCGCGATGCCCTGTTCCCGTCGGTTTCGGCCGGCTGGACGCTGTCTGAAGAGAATTTCCTTCGCACAAACAACTGGATCTCGTTCCTGAAACTACGCGGCTCCTTCGGCGAGGTAGGGAACGAACGGATCGGTAACTACCCCTATCAGGCCACGATCAGTTTCAGCAACGCCTTGTTCTACCAGAACGGAGCGGTTGTGCCGCTGAATGGTGGTGGTCAGGTTGACTATGCCGTTGAAAACATTTCCTGGGAAACGACCCGTACGTTCGACGTTGGTCTGGATGCCACCTTCCTGAAAAACCGGCTTTCCGTTACGGCCGATTACTACAAAAAGCGCACGTACGACATCCTGCTGGCCTTGGACATTCCGCTGTACCTGGGCTACGAACGCCCGCAGCAGAATGCCGGTATTCTGGATGTGGCCGGTTGGGAACTGGAAACGAGCTGGCGCGATCGGATTGCGGGGAAAGTAAACTATTCAATTGCCTTCAATCTGTCGGATGCCCGGTCGCGGATTGTCGATCTGAAAGGTACGCAGGTGCTGGGTAGCCTGTCTACGTTCAAAGGCAGTGAATACAACGAATGGTACGGCTATCGATCGGCCGGCCTTTACCAGACGCCGGACGAAGCCACCAACTCGCCACGCCTGAACACCAACATAACGGCCGGCGATGTGCGCTACGTCGATATCAACAACGACGGTAGGATCACCCCCGACGATCGGGTGCTGCTCGGTGGTTCATTACCCCGCTACCAATACGGCAGCACGCTACGCTTCGATTACAACGGGTTTGATGTTGGCCTGGTGGTGCAGGGCGTAGGCAAGAAATTAAGCCGCCTGCCCGACGAGATTGTCCGGCCCTTTGCGGAAGCTTTCGGCAACGTACCGCAGGAACTTATCGGCCGATTCTGGAGCAGAAACAATACGGCCGAACAGAACCTGCAGGCGCGGTATCCCCGGCTGTCGACCCGGTCGCTGGGTGCCAACTACGAGATGTCCGATTTCTGGCTGATCAGTGGCGCGTATTTCCGGGTCAAGAACATCACCCTGGGCTACACGCTCCGTAATGCCCTGCTGAAACGAATCGGGCTGCAATCGACGCGGGTGTACGTATCGGCCAATGACGTGTTTGCCGTTCACCGTTTCCCCAGGTACTGGGACCCTGAACTGGGCAACTCGGCCTACCCAATCGTAACGACCCTGATGGCCGGAGCGACCTTACGCTTCTAACCGAACGCTGATTCCTGAATAGCCAACACAGTAGCCATGAAGAACTTACTTCCTATACTCCTGCTGATAACCAGCGTTACCGCCTGCAATACGCTGGACCTGAACCCACTGTCTGAACCATCGTCGGAAACGTTTTATTCGAACCAGACGGAACTTGAACTGGCCGTCAACGACCTCTACCGACTGGATTTCTGGGGCAACGACAATGAGCAGTTCACCGATAATTACTGGCACCGGGGGCAGTTGGGCAACGCCGTTACGTTCGGTACGATGAACGCCGAAGACGCTACCGTTCAGGCCTACTGGACGGCCTGCTACAAAGCCATTGCCCGGGCCAACTCGTTCCTGGCTAACAAAGACCGGGCACAAGCGAATACCCCGGCATCGGTAATGACGCAGCTGGAAGCCGAGATGCGGCTGATCCGGGCGTATCAGTATTCGCGGCTCATTACGCACTTCGGCGACGTACCGCTGATGACCAGGCCGATGGTCCTGGAAGACTCCTACGGCGTCACCCGCACGAGTCAGGCGGAGGTGCTAAAATTCATTTTCGATGAACTGGATTTTGCCATCGCCAATCTGCCCCAGTCGTACCCCGCTTCGGCCGTCAGGCGACTGACCAAAGGGGCTGCTATGGCGGTTAAGGCCCGTACGGCGTTATACACCGGAAACTGGGCGGTTGCCAAAGACGCTGCTCAGGCCATTATGCAGTTCACGGGGGCCGGTGCCTATAGCCTGCATCCCAGCTACAGTCAGCTGTTTCTTAAGGCCGGAGAAACCAGTCCGGAGTTGATTATCAGCATCCCGCGCGACGAAGCGCAGAAAGTGTTTACGACCGGTACCAACGTACAGGATCAGCTTCCCCGGGTTACGGGTGGATTTGGGGCGCAGATTCCAACGCGGGAGATGGTGGATGCCTACGAATGTCGGGATGGAAAACCCATTGACGAGTCGCCCCTGTATAACCCGAAAGAACCGTTCAAAAACCGCGACCCACGCCTGACGGCGTCTATTGTTGAGTTTGGTACGCAATGGCTGGGGTATACGTATCAGCCGCACCCCGATTCAACCACCATCTTTAGCTCGAAAGAAAATCGGCGTGTGTCGAACCTGGATACCAGGGCCGTAGCCGCTTTCGCCAGCTTTACGGGGTTTCTCTGGAAAAAAGGCGTTGACCAGAGCTGGGCCGACAAACGCAGTGAAGACAACGACGCGATTCTGTTACGGTACGCTGAGGTGCTGCTTACCTACGCCGAAGCCAAAATTGAACTGGGCGAGGTTGATGCCAGCGTGCTCAGCGCCATCAACCAGGTGCGAGCCAGGGCCTATGGGGTGGCCGTGGGTCAAACGTCGGCGTACCCGGCCGTGACGACCAGCGACCGCGCCGAACTTCGGCGGATTGTTCGGCGCGAACGGCGGGTTGAGTTTGCCAAGGAGGGACTGCGGTACATGGACCTGATCCGCTGGAAACTGGCCGAAAAAGCCCTGACCCGCCCCGTGATCGGATTGCCGGACCCGACGGCCCAGAACCGGACGAAGTGGCCGTTTCCGGGGGTAACGCCCATTGACGACGATGGCATTGCCGATTATTCAGGCTTCGGTGCCGACGTTAAAGTGGTGGCGCAGCGGAGTTTCGATAAAACAAGGCAATACCTCTGGCCAATACCGGCCCTGGAGCGTCGCGTTAACTCTAGCCTTACGCAAAATCCTGGGTATTAATGGCTTTCCGGCGACTTTATGTGTCGTTGCCGGTTGTGAAGTGTAGTTGATAATCAAGTTAATTATTGTCTGAATGAAAAAATATATGCTTCCGGTCTGCCTCGTTGGCGGGCTGCTGATGCTGAGTCAATCGGTAGTTGCCCAGCCCAAAAGCAGGCCGTCGTACAGCGGGATTTACCCGCACCTGGCTATGTACAACAACGAAGGTGAGTGTGGCACCGGTGCGGTGGTTCCCTGGGCCGGTAAGTTGTGGGTCGTTACGTACGGACCGCATCTGCCGTTCGGCTCGTCGGATAAGCTGTACGAAATCACGGCGGATTTGCAGCAGACGGTTCGGCGGGAGAGCATCGGCGGTACCCCGGCCAACCGGATGATTCACCCCGAAAGCGGACAGTTATTCATCGGTCCCTACGCGATCGACGGCAAGGGCACCGTGCGGGTGATGCCGTACGAAGCCATGCCGGGACGCCATACCGGCAACGCCCGCCACCTCACCGATCCAAAGAATAAGATCTACTACGGCACCATGGAAGAGGGCTTTTATGAAGTTGACGTCAAAAGCCTGTCGCCCACGCTGCTGTATGAAGACGGCAACATCAGGCATAAGAAAGGAGCCGACGAAACGGGTAACCAGCCAACATCGCTGCTGCCGGGGGCCCACGGTAAAGGCCTGTATTCGGGTCAGGGCGTGATGGTGTATTCCAACAACGGCGAAACCGGGCAGAAGGCCCTTGAACAGTTCGATATTGACGCGGGTGCCCTGTCGGAGTGGGACGGGAAAAACTGGACGGTTGTGCGCCGGAACCAGTTTGTGGAGGTGACCGGGCCGGGTGGTCTTTACGGCAACAGGAACCCCGATACGGACCCGATCTGGGCTACGGGCTGGGATCATAAATCCGTCTTGCTGGGGGTTCGGGACAGGGAAGCTGGCTGGCGTTTTTTCCGGATGCCCAAAGCCAGTCACAGCTACGACGGAGCCCACGGCTGGAATACCGAATGGCCACGCATCCGGGATGTCGGCACGGCTGATAAACCGGACTACCTGATGACGATGCACGGCCTGTTCTGGACGTTTCCCGGCGGTTTCACGGCCAGGAACACCGCCGGCATCCGGCCCCGGTCGGCGTATCTGAAAGTAATTGGCGACTACACCCGCTGGAACGATAAACTGGTGTTCGGCTGCGATGACTCCGCCCAGAAGGAGTTTTTGAATAAACGGAAGGCCAAGGGAAACATCGAGGGGCCCGGCCAGTCGAACTCAAATCTGTGGTTTGCACCCCTGAACCTGCCCGACCAGCTTGGCCCCAACACGGCCGAAGGGGCTGTCTGGCTCAATGAAGCGGTTAAAGCCGGCGAACCATCCGAACCGTTTCTGTTTGCGGGCTGGGCCAACCGGTCAGCCTGGGTGCAGAACAGCAGCGACGCCGACGTGACGATTACGTTTGAGGTGGATAAGACCGGCAATGGTACGTGGATCCCTCTTCAAACCGCAGCCATTGGGCCCCGCGCTGCCGTGCAGATTCCCTTTCCGGCCAACGCAGCCGGCGAGTGGATCCGCTTGACGTCGAACAGGGCGGCTACCCTGTCGGCTCACTTTGCTTACGCGGCCAACGACACCCGCACTAGCACGGCGAACCCCATTTTTGCCGGCCTGAGCAGTGTTTCGGCGGCAAAATCGTTGGGTGGTATGCTCTATGGCCTGGGTGAGAATCGCCGGGCGCTGGGGCTGGCGGCTGTTACGTACGAAGGTACCAGACCCGTTGATGTCGGCTACTACGAACTCAACGCAGCTATGCAACTGGTCCGGAAAGAAGACACTGAAACCCACTCATTCATCAAGAACAAGTTTGCGATCCCGCAGCGGGCCGTAACGATCGACGAAGCGAGTGTACTGGTCGTTGATGATAAAGGTCGGCGCTGGCGGCTGCCCCTGGGCAACGAGGCCTATACAAACCTGACTAATCAGGCTACGGTGCGGATCTGCCGGGAGGTAGCCACCGAGCGGGATCTGTTCAACTGCCATGGTACGTTCTACGAATTACCGGCCGAAAACGCCGACGGCTACGCCAAAATCCGGCCGGTTGCTTCGCATACCCTGCGTATTAACGACTACGCATCCTACCGCGGGCTGTTGCTCATGACTGGCATCGACTTGCCGTCGGCAACCCATACAGAACACATTATCGTATCCGACGATAAAAAGGCGGCTGTCTGGGCCGGGGTGATTGATGACTTGTGGAAGCTGGGCAAACCAACGGGGCATGGTGGCCCCTGGAAAAACACCACGGTCCGGGCCAACGACACCTCTGATCCGTACCTGATTGGGTTTTATGACCAGCGGAGTCTGCAACTATCGCACAAGGCATCCAGCCCCGTTACGTTCACCCTGGAAGCCGACCCCGTGGGTACGGGCGTCTGGATGCCGTACAAAACGTTTACGGTAAAGCCGGGGCAAGTGGTCAACTTCGCTTTCCCCAAAGACTTTCAGGCCCGATGGGTACGGTTTAAAACGGACAAAGCCTGCGCAGCCACTGCATGGCTCGACTATAAATAACGGGAGTGAGCAGACGTTGACCGGTTGGGCTTCCGGGAGCAACCCCTACAAAAAGCCCAACCGGTCATGGTAACAGTCGATTACCTGACCGGTTGGGTGTACTGCTGGAAATCTGAACCGGGTTTCTGGGTGGTATAAGCGGAAAGCGACGTAGAAATGCTGCTTGTTTTAAAAACCTGACCCATCGGATTTCCCACGCGCAATGGCGTAGTTTCCGATGTTCTTGCCGCAGGTCAGCCCTGCCTCGCAATCGAAACGATAGTGGATCAGTCCATACACACGCGAATCGGATGCTTCCTGAGCTTTACCCCAGAACTCAGTTGCACGGTCTGGAAAGACGTAGCCCAGTACCGTAGCTGCGGCCGCCGAGAAAGTCGAGTGGCCGGAGGTATACGACGGAAAGTTAGGCAAACCCACCGAAGTTTTGATGCCAAACTGCTGAGGGCGTGGAAAATAATAATAAAACTTGGTTTCCCAGCAGCACACGCCCGCGTCCATGAGGGTGGTGCCGACCAGAGCCAGCGTACGGGCCATCCGAATCTCGCTGAATCTGGCTTCGTGAGCGGCATTGGCGGCTGTTCGGTTCCAGTGGCCGGGCGGGGTGTAGCTGCCTGCTCCGTCGGCCCAGTAGTTGGCGATGCGGGCCTGCTCCCGCGTCTGGTTTCTGTTAATCGTCTTCAACTCATCAAGAGCTTTGGCAAACTCCGGGCTGGTGAGCGCCGGGGGCGGACCCGGACGGAGCCTGGCTACCGTTGCCTTATCGAAGTTCCAGGGCGTAACGGCTCCGTAGTTGGGCAGCATGGGCGGACGGGCCGGAATTTCCTGACTTACCCAAATCTCGCTTAGCCCTCGGGCTTTGGCAGCCGCAATCATGTCGGTTGTGAGGGCCTGGTTATTGGCCGCGCTCATGCCGTCGGTGCGGGCACGGGCCATCACGCTGGCGGCTACCTGATTACCCAGGCTGGCCCCGGCCGCCAGATCACTCGCTACGTTCATTCCGGCCCACAGGCGGCTGTTGCGGTGTTCGGCCAGCTTCGCATCCAGGAAGGGACCTTCGCCGGGGAACATCGCTTTCAGCACTGTGTACGAAGCGGCTGCAACAACCGCGTCCTCCGAAGGGTACGTCGGCAGCGCTGATACAGGCAATGCAACCCGTACCGCCCCGTCGATCTTCGACGGTGCCGACCGCCTGAATTTGTATTTGTAGTGCCAGGCACTCACCAGCGCATCGTATTGTGCGACGCTGAGGTACGCCAAGGCCCGGGCCGTATACGGCGGATTGGCAAACGGGAACCGCGGGTCAGCCAGCGGATTGCTGGCATCGGGCACCGGGTACTTGCCGTCGGGCGTCGATGCGGGTGGTACGTTGTAACGGGCGGCCAACTCGCGGGCAATCTCGTTCCAGCGGTACACGGCCCCGGCGCCCCAGTACACCACCGCTTCCTGCTGTTCGCGGGTCAGGCTGGCCGATTTTGATTTTAGGTCGGTCAGTTCAGCCTGGTACTCGGTTGATGTTACGGAGGCTGGTGTCGCTACGGTTACGTCGGTGGGGGCGGTCAGAATATAGGTCTTCCACGTACCGGCTTTTTCGTCGACGTTGGCGGGTACGTAGCCCACGCGCTGTGGTTCGTCAATCGTTTTGTCGCAGGATGTCAGGACCGATGAAAAGCCCAGTACTGACAAGCTGAGTATGGTGATGTTACGGAGTATTCGTTTCATGAAGGGAAGTCACTAAAAATTTAACTGATACAACAGACCCACCGAGTAGCTGGTACTCTGCCCAACGTTCAGGCCGTTGGTGACGTAGCCGATTCGGGCGTTTACGCCGACGTGGCGGGGTTGGAACTTCCCGTACCAGCCTATCGACGTGGCTTCCATCCGGTTGGTTGGAAAGGGCATGTCGTTCCGGCGAATGTTATCGCCCGACGTGCAGGCAAATCGCTCGGCCCACACTTCTGTTTGCCAGGTTTTACGCAGAACACCCAATCGGACACCGGCATCAATGGCGTTCGGGACGCTCACCTCGTTGGTGTTGTACACCCGATCGTTGGCCTGATAGCCGTCGCGGTCGATCCGGATGTTGCTCCGCCAGTTGTAGCTGCCGTGAGTCGTTACGTATAGGCCGGTGCGGGGATGGGTGTAGTTGAGCAGCAGTCGACCCGTAACCGTCCGGGCCTGCAGCCCAATCGACATCGGCAGAAAGTCCGGTACGTAGTTACTGACCGGCATGGATGCCCCTGCCAGCCCATTGACTGAAAACCCTTTAACATCGACCAGCTTGTATTTCAGCCAGCCTGCCAGGTCCTGAAACCCCTTTTGGCCCATCAGGTTGCCCGCACTGGTTTCGGTCCAGACGTAGGGCAAACTCAGGATGATGTTGAATCGGTCGGTAACCCCGATGGCGGGCATGAGCATAATGCTCTGGGTTGTGTGCCTGCCGATGTTAAGATTATCGCGACTGAGCGTTCCTTCCCAGTAGCGAGTCCAGGTGCTGCGGCCGTACAGGCCCGCGATGCAAACGGACTTTCTGGGCATGTATATCGCATCGTTTGGCATCTGTGCCCGCGCGATGCTGCTTACCAGTAGGAGCAGTCCTACGTAAAAATTTCGTTTCATGCGTGTTGGTGGAGTACAGCGGGCCTGCCGAAGCCGAACGTAACCGTCCGTTTCGGCAGGCCGACTGGGCTACGGTTTAAAACCAGCGGGATACGTTGATTGACACCAGGTAGTCGGCGAAGGCCGCGTCGCCGTGGCGCTGGCCCAGCGGGTCGAGTCGGTCGGCGTAACTCTTGATGCGGTTGCGATAGACGGCCACGGGAACGCTGGCTGCGGCTGAGAATTTACCGCGCATGTACGTCAGCCCCGGCTCGACGGATACGATGTAGCCCGGACGGCGGAAACCCTTGCTGCCCCCAACGGCATCGATGGCTGGCACACCTTCTATACGGCCACCGAGCATAACGGCCAGTCCCGGAATGAACCGGAGCGACTGGCTCAGCCCAACGCGGGCTGCAAACTGATCGGCCACCGAAAATTCGCCGGCTGCCAGATCAATGGTGGTAGCTTCCGGATTGCGCAGAACGCCGTTCGTTTCGCGGGGGTTGAACAGGTAAAAGCCGTTTACGTAGGCTGTCAGCGATTTGGTGATCTGGGCGTATCCCTGCGCTTCCAGACTGACACCTACGCCACCATCGCCAAGCTGAATGGACTGATCGACCGGCTTATTGATCACGTAGTCTTTCTTCTCCTTATCGAGCTTGTGGAAATCGTCCGTTACGCGGTAGTTACCGGTCGGTAGTTTCACCCCAAGGCCAAGCGCCAGGTTTACTTTAGGCAGCTTGAACGGATTGACGAGCCAGTAGTTGCCCGAAATACGCATATCCCCAATTCCCTGCGAACCCGTGTGAAAGCGTTTCTGCTCAGGGTTCTGGGCGATGGCGTTGCCATAGTGCTCGTAGAGCGACGACCGATCGTTGTACTGAACCGGCAGATACGCCGAAACCGACCAGCGTGGCGTTGGCATATACGTAATGCCCAAATCGAGCGCGTGCGATACGTTGACCACTTCGGTGTTCTGTTCAATGCGTTCGTGCTCTTCGTGATCGCCCCTGAAATGCCGGAACGAGCGGAAGTAGCGGTACCCGGCATTGATCTGCCAGTGGCCGGTACGTTGTTTAAAAAAGTCGGCCGACGAGGTTCCCGCCGGAGTCGCGCAGCTCATGTGCCGGATGGCCACGCAGCCCTGCGCAACGGTTTGGTTATGGTAAATCTGGCATAGGAATAAGAGCCCTATGCACATACGTAGCGATTTCATACGTGTACGTTCTTGCCCCGGGAAAAAAGCAGGAATCAGGGTACGGGGCGTTTTGCCCTGACTGGTCAGTTTTGGATGATTTACAGTGGCGCAAGCAGGCTGGCCGTATAATCGGGTCGCCGGGCGGTCAGACGTACCGTCTGACCGAAACTGCCGGGGTCGATTACGCGGTCTGACGGTACGTCTGACCGAAACTACCGGGATCGATCATGCATTCAGACGGTACGGCTGACTGAAATGCCGGGATCGATTTAGTGGTCTGACGGTACATCTGACCGCCAGATTCAGAATCCAGCCGATACCTGTTGCAATGGTTTCAGATCAACGCAAACTGAAGCTCCGGAGGGGGCGAGTGGACAGGCAGGGCCCGTAACGGTACCACAAACGCCTGAGCGGGGATTCGCACGGGAGCGCGCCAGTCAATGTGAGGAAAATGAAGGACTAAACGGGAAGCAGGCGAGTACTCTTTGAGTAAAAATTTAAGCCACTGACCAGCCTTGCGGTTCGCATCGTCGGACTTGGTCAGGTGGTCGTGCAGGAAAGTCAGCAGGTCGCTCTGCCAGAACGAGCGGTTGGTGGTTTCCAGACCGGCGATGTGCAGCACATCGCCCCGGATCTCCATGCTGACTACGCTGTAGTAATGCCCCCGGTAGCTGAATCCGTCTGTAGTTGCCGTAGCGAGATCCACCTCGTCGGGCTGATCTTTCAGCGGAATCTGGAATTCAACCAGGCTATCTACCGACCGATAAACGAGCAACTGTCTGGACAAATCATGCTGCTCCTGCCACCGAACGCTGAAAAATACGAGCACGTAGCCCAGCGTATGGTAGAGCAGCAACAGGCAAAGTCCGAAGCCAATTACACGTCTCACAATCGATAACAGGAGAAATTTTAGTCAAATATAAATCTTTTTGGAAAAATTGGTATTTGTACCTAGGCGTTTTTTTAGCTTCTATGGAAAAAGATGGGTGCCGACCCGTTACAACTCGGTCGGCACCCGCCCGTAGCCCGGGAGCGGTCGTGCTGCCAACTCCCGGAGCAGAACCGCCGGTTACCTGACAGCCAGCCGATAGTTGGCCCGTAGGAAGTAGAAGGCTCCGTTCATGCCCATCTGCACGGGCGCGTATTTGAACACACCGAAATACGAGTTTTCGTACGCCTGAACATCGGGATAAACATTCAGCAGGTTGTTGGCGCCGAGCGTAATCGACAGATTGTTCAGTACGTTGTACGACAACGATACGTCCGTTACGACCTTGCCGCCGAACGTCTGTATTACCCCGAATGGGAAGCCGTTGCGCGTTACGGCACCGAAATAGACGTTGGCCAGAGCCGCCGTCCACTTGCCGATGCTGTACGTCAGGGTAAGGTTGACCTTCTGCCGCGGATTTACCGTTTCGATCAACCCCCGCTCATTGGGGCTGAAGAAGACGTCTTCCTGACCACGGAGCTGCGCCGGAATGTTGAATTGATCATCAACCTTCGTCTCGTTGAAATTAGCCGACAGAATGCCGTTCAGGGTGCCGGTGCCCACAGGAGCGTTGTACGTCATGACGACGTCTAACCCGCGGGTGGTCGTGTTGATCGCGTTGGTAAAAAACCGGGCGCCGTCGGCCTCGAATGGTGCCAGCAGCGTCTGAATGGCCGGAACCGGTTCGCCGAACGGATCGTAGCCAAACAGGCCGGTCAGGACAATCCGGTCTTTTACCCGGATGCGGTAGGCATCTACCGACAGGCTGAACCGGCTGGTCGGACGGAGGGTCAATCCCAGGCTGTAGTTCTGCGAAGTTTCCTGTTTAAGTTCAGGAATACCCAGTGCCTGCGCCAGGGGCGACTGATTCGGGAAGAAACCGGTGTTGCCCAGCCGGCCGTTGGCCAGAATGGTTGTGCTGACGTAGCTGAAATACTGCTGGTGCAGTGAGGGGGCCCGGAAGCCGGTACTGATGGCCCCGCGAAGGTTCAGCCAGTCAGTTACACTTAGCCGGGAGGCTACCTTGTAATTGAACGTACTCCCAAAATCGGTGTAATTTTCGAACCGGCCGGCGGCACTCACCAGCCAGCGCCGGGTTACGTCCAGTTCCGTGTCGACGTACAGCGCTGCGTTGCTGCGGGAAGCGGTTACGGCGTTGTTCGGCGAAAACCCGATAAACGACTGTGAACCACCCGCCAGACCAGTTGGGTTCTCGACCGTACCGTTGGGGTTCGTGACAAGGCCGTAGTTGCGCCAGCTTTCCTCCTGTCCCGCCCGAATCCGGTACTGTTCTGCCCTGAATTCACCCCCAAACGCCACGTTCAGGCCGCTGGCGACGGTGGTGATATACCGCGTAAAATCCAGATTAACGGTGTTTTGCGTAAACGCGTGGCCCCCCGCTTCAAACGAAGTAGGCGATCGTTCCTGCAGCGATGCATTGACCGTGTTGCCAACCGTGTAGTCGAAGCGGTTATTGCCAAGCGTATTGCTCAAATCCATCTGCCACTGCCCCAGCCGGTATTTTACCCCTGCGGCCAGCGAACGGTCGTGGATATCGGAGCCGGTTGTTGGCTGGAAGCCGTTCGGAAAGAGGCTGTACACCATCTGGCTCGGATCGCTCGGTAGGCGCCGGAAGCCGAAGCCGTTGCCGTTGCGGTAGTTGTAGCCGCCAAACGCATAAAACTCGCCTTTGCCATTGCCGAAGGGTAAACTCAGGTTGGCGAATACGTTGGCATTGCGAATCCGGGCATCGCCCACCTGGAAGTTGAAGTCGTCCCGTTTCAGGCCGCGTTCCTGCAAAATACGGTCGTCGATAGCCCGCGACTGCGCGGCATCGGCCCCGTTCTCGCCCGCAAACGGATACGCAAAAAAGTACCCCTCGTTCGACTGGTCAAAAATAATCAGGTCGTGGTTCTGCGTCCGGTTGGTCCGGTCGCGAATGTACCCCTCGGCCGACAGGTTGAGGAAACCGCCGTTTTTGCCCAGGCCCCGGCCGTAGTTGGCATTCAGTCGCAGCAAACCGCCGTCGCCCTCCTGCGTCAGGCCGGTGGTGCCCTGTAGTTCCAGTTGGTTAGTGTTCTTCTTCAGGATGACGTTGATAACCCCGGCAATGGCATCGGAGCCGTACTGTGCCGAGGCCCCGTCGCGTAGAATTTCGACGCGGTCGATTGCCGATACGGGAATCGCGTTCAGGTCGGTACCGACCGTACCGTTACCAAACGTACCCTGGTTGTTGAGCAGCGAGGTCGTATGCCGGCGTTTTCCGTTGATCAGCACGAGGGTCTGGTCGGGACCGAGCCCACGCAGCGAAGCGGGGTCGATATGCTCCGTCCCGTCCGACGACGACTGCCGGTTCGATTGAAACGAAGGCGCTACGTAGGTCAGCAGCTGATTCACGTCGTTCTGGGGCAGCGTCCGCTGCAGCGTTCGGATGGGCAGAACATCCACCGGAACGGCCGTATTCAGAACCGTCCGCGACGTACTGCGTGAGCCAACCACGACTACGTTGTCCAGCACGTTTTCGCCGGGTTTGAGCGAAACGGTCAGCTCGCCCGTGGCAGGAACGGGAACCCGCTGCGTGTCATACCCGATGCTCGATACGGTGATGGTTTCGCCCGCGTTGACCCGTATGGTGAAGACACCGTCGGCATTGGCAGCCGCGCCTTTACCACCGTTCGCCAGGATGTTCGCCCCGGGGAGCGGTTGATTGGTGGTGGCGTCTACAACTCGTCCCCGCACCTCAAGTAGCTGAGCATAAGCGGACAGGCCCGCTAATGTCAGGATAAATGTAAAAAGAACTGTTTTCATAAAATAGGTAGATAAATGGTGCCTTTATGTTTGAACTGGTCAAAGAACAATTCCGGCCGCGAATATATTTCTTCAGAAAAGTCAGCGCGAAAACTATTGAAAAAGTACAAGTGAAGCTGTTTTCGTTAACAGCCTGGCAGAGTAGTTACTCATAAACTCCGCGGTTCGGATACCGAAGAGCAGCCAAAGCATTACGAACGTTCCGGCCGTCAGTGAGAAAGTGGTACAGACGAAGGAGCTCCCGCTGAACGGATCAAAACCGGAAGGTACACACAAAAACTCCATCACCGGTGCCAGGAAACAGACACAGATGATGGAGCCTTACTGGTTCAAAAACAAGACTATTTTGCCCCGTCGGCTTTGGCCCAGTTAACCGCGGTCTGGCCAATGTTCTGGCCCATCCTGATGCCCTCCGCGTTATCGAACCGGTACTGCGTGCCGCCGTACAGTTGGGACATACCGGCCTCGGATGCCAGTTCGTTTATCCGGGCTGCCTGCGACGGGAACAGATAGCTCAGCACCGTTGATGCCGTTCCTGACAGGGTTGCAACTTCCGAGACGTAGCCGGGGTAATTCGGGATTTCCGTCGCCACTTTTATGGTGGGGTCAATCTGGGATGGTCGGGGCACAAAATACTGGTACTTCGTGAACCAACTGGCAACCGTCCCATCCTGCAGCGCCCGATTGAGCAGCGCCAGGGTGCGGGCGGTTCTAAGTTCGTTCTGCCGGTCCTGCCGGATGAAGTCTTCAGCGATCAGATTCCAGTGCCCGGCGGGTGTGTACGTGCCTACGCCGTCGGCCCAGAAGTTGGCAATGCGCGATTCATCCCGGCTCCGGTTGTCGGCAATGGTGCGAACCTCCTGCAGCGCCGTTTGGAAAGCCGGAGACGTAGTGGCCGGGGGGGCGGGTGCCTTGCGGAAGTCGGCCGATTGACTGAACCACATCGCACCGGTACCAAACTGAGGGAGGATCGGTGGACGCGCGGGCGTTGCCAGACTCACCCATTTCACGTCGTACGAAGCGGCCCGCCGGAGTTCCTCCCACGCGTTGTTTACGTCGGGAAGCGTTTGAATGCCATCGTTCTGGACGTAGGTAATCACCCGCTGCGCAATCGAGTGGGCTATTTCGTCGCCGGCTTTTACATCGCTGGGCACATTGGCACCGGCCCAGATCCGACTCTGCTTGTGCTCGCCCGCTCGCGCGATCAGCCAGTTGGTTTCGTCCGGGAAAAGAAGCGCCAGCACCTGGCACGAGACTTCGGCAACGGCCGCATCTTCGGAGGGGTAGGAGGGGACGTCGGCAACCGGCAGGCGCGGGTTCACGCCCTGACGCGCCAGCGAGGGCCGGTTGTAGAGGTACTTGGCGTGCCAGGCCGCTACCAGGGCATCGTACTGGGCCACACTGAGTAACGCCAGTATGCGCGCTGCCGCCGGAAACCCGACAAGGGGTTTGTTCGGATCGAACGGGACGGTCTGACCGGTCGCATCGTTGTAGCCGGGCGTACGGTTGTATTTTGCAATCAGCTGGCGGGCAATCTGATTCCAGCGCAGCACTCCCCCGGTTGCCCAGTAGTTGACGGCGTTGATCTGCTCGACGTTCAGGGCAAAGGCACCGTTCTGTACCTCAACCAGTTCTGTTTTGTAGGCATCGGACGTAATAGGTTCCGGCTGAGACACACAAACGTCGGCTACGTTCTGAAACAGAATGGGGCGCCAGTTGCCGCCATCAGGATCGGTCGTGGCCGGCGCGTAGAAGGTAGGAATGGGCTCATCAATGACCGGCTCTTTGCAGCCAGCCGTCCAGAGGAGTAACCCGGTGATAACTATGAACGAAGCGTATGTTTTCATATATGTTGTCCAGACAGTATGACAGCCGCTGTGGCTACCGTCGTTTGTTCGTGGGTTGCCGGGCTGCTGATGCCCGACAAGAGTGGTTTCCAAAACCGCGTTTAATCGTTGCCAAGACGGCTCCCCGGAACCGCGCGGGTCAGTTCAGAAGCACTGACAACGCTGAAACCAGCAGTACCGGCCGGGTAAAACCCCGCACTGCGTCGAATTCTATAGTCCTCATAATCCGACCACAAACCCTCCGCTGAGCCGCGTTGCCTTACCGACGTTCCGGCCGCTGAGGGTGGTGCTGTAGCCCGCCGTGAGGCCAAACGTCTTGACGAGCGGGATGTACAGGTTAGCACCCGCCCGCGTAAATCCGATGGCATTGGTTGGATACGGGATGGCGGGGCCAATATCAGTGCCCTGGCTGTAGGGCGTTTGCTTCTGCACCCAGCCGTCAACGTAAAAATGTCTGGTAGAAAAGCCGCTGCGGATAATCAGGTCCGTTACGTCCGGTACGTTTACTTTCGTGCCGATGTTCGGATTGACCTGATCCGGTACGTAGTAGTTCACGACGCGGTCGAGGTCAACGGCCCCCCGCCGGATGTAGCCGTACTGACCCGTCAGGAAGAAAGCCCCGGCTTTGATGTGCAGCAATGTCCGGCCGTCGATGTTACGTGAGCCGTGGCCGATCGCAACGGGCGCATCAATGACGTATTTCTGGAGCGGTAACGAATAGCCGATCGAAAAAAGCCACGATACCGTTACGCCGTCGAACTTCCAGTCGTAGGCTTCCCAGCGCAGCGCGGCCGACAGGTCCTGCAACCCTTCCTGCTTTTGCCAGTAGCCGGCGCTGGATTCGGTACGGATGTAGGGAGCCGCCACGATCACGTCGATGTCGTAGGCCAGGCCGTAGGTAGCGTACAGATTGACCGACTGGGTCGTAATGGTGCCGAGGTTGGGATTCCGGATTTCGGTCGTGCCGGCGTAATACGTGTCAAAGGCTTCCTGCGAGTAGGTAAGCGCGAAGCTGGCTTTATCCTGGCCGCGCATGAACCCGTCTACCAGACCCTGTGCGAACGTACAGGCGGGCAACAGGAGCCATAGTGCCATCGGAACGAGGCCCTTACGGAGTTGCTTCATCTAAAAATGCGTAGAAATGAGTTTACGGATCAGGTAGCGCACAATCGAGCCTGCGGATCAGTGTTACCTGCCTAACGTCCAAAGATACGGTTTCCATCTGTGCGGCCGGGCGTAATCTGAGGATGCGGAATCAATTGGAGCCAAAAGCCTTATTTTTGTGTTACCCTGCTGTGCAACGACCGTTCATGATCTACGACAACCACAATCGCCCCATCACTTACCTGCGTCTGGCCGTAACGGATCGCTGTAACCTGCGGTGTTTCTACTGCATGCCGGAAGAGGGAATCAAATACCTGCCCAAGCGCCAGTTGCTGACGTACGAGGAAATGGAGCGGGTCGTCCGGGTGCTGGCGAAGCTGGGCGTGTCGAAGGTGCGGATTACGGGTGGGGAGCCGTTTGTGCGGACAGACCTGATGGACTTCATGCGCCGATTGGCGGTCATTGACGGGCTGAACGATCTGTCGATGACGACCAATGGGGTGCTGACGGCCCCTCACGTGCGCGAACTGGCCGACCTTGGTGTGCAGTCGGTTAACCTGAGCCTCGATACGCTGGATCGGGAGCGGTTTCGGCGGATCACCCGGCGCGACGAATTGCCCGCCGTGCTCCATACGCTCGATGCACTGCTGGCTGCCGGCATCCAGACGAAGATCAATGCCGTGGTGATGGACGGGCAGAACATCGAGGACATCGGCCCGTTGGTCGAACTGACCCGTAGCCAGCCCATCGACGTTCGGTTCATTGAGGAAATGCCGTTTAATGGCGAGGGGAGCCACTATCCGGTTCTGCACTGGACGCACCAGCGCATTGTCGATGCAATCAGAACGCAGTATCCGGATTTACAGAAACTACCCGATCCGCCGTTTTCTACGTCGGCCAACTATCAGATTCCCGGCCACCGGGGAACGGTTGGCGTTATTGCCGCGTTCAGCCGGACGTTTTGTGGCACCTGCAACCGCATTCGACTGACTGCCCAGGGAACGCTCAAAACCTGCCTTTATGATAATGGCGTGCTCGATGTACGGGCGTTGCTGCGCAATCAGGTTTCGGATGCTGAGTTAACCGACGCGTTCCTGCGGGCGTTCGCCCACCGCCCGGCCAACGGATTCGAGGCCGAACGGCAGCGCGATACCGTTACGGAGTCAATGGCTACGATTGGCGGTTAATGCCCCGGCGACAAAAATTCATTGGTGAATAACAGGTTGATATCCAGCTCCTGCACCAGCTCACCGTCCTGCGTCGTGAGCAGGCGATTACGCACCAGCCAGTTGATAAACGACCGCCAGACGCCCGGACTCATGACGCCCCACTGTCCGTTGCTGTTCAGGTAATAGTTGGCCGCAACCTGCTGACTTTGCTCCACGAAATCGCGGTTGGCGAGGGTAGGGTGACTGGCCGTTTTAACGAGCAGCTCGGCGGCTTCTTCGGGGTTATCAACCGCCAGATGGAACCCCTGAGCCGTAGCGGCCAGAAACGAGCGCAGGGCATCCGCGTTCTCGCTGGCCCAGTCGCGGTTGGCGGCCAGAACCGGGCTATAGCCGTACGAAATGTCGTAGTCGCTGAGCTGAAAGCGGTTCAGGGAAATATCGTTCAGATCGGCTTCGACGCCTTCCCACGGCAGAAAAATCCAGGTGGCGTCCACTTCGTTGGTCAGCAGGGCGTGCCAGATGTCGAGCTTGGCCGGTTTGTGCGAAACGAAATGCCCCCGGCCACCATCGTTGATAATCATCTGGCTGATGATTTCGTCCTCAAACCGGGCACCGTACGACGCGTACACCTTGCCATCGAGTTCTTTCGGCCGATCAATGCCGCTTTGCTGAAGCGTTACGATGGCGCTGGCGTCGCGGGCCAGCACAGCCGCTACGGCGACCATCGGCGTACCGTTGAGGTGGAAACTGATGACGCTTTCGGAAGGGGCAATGGCAAGGTCGGCCTGACCCTGGTGTACCTTCTTTGCGGGCGTTGTCTGATAATTGTCCTGGTCTGGGGAAAGGATCTGAACGTCCAGACCGGCCTGTTGGTAATACCCGCTGGCGAGGGCTACGTAAAAACCCGTGTGGTTGGTATTCGGGGTCCAGTCAAGGGCTAAGCGGATGGTCATGTGTGAAGTAGTTTGGTCAGTAGTTAACCGCCAAACCACAGTAAGGTTTGGTCAGGCTACTTCACGAACCAGCTTGCGGGCAGCTTGCCGGCGTTCGACCGGCGTTTTGCTGCTCTTGGTTTGCTTCTTCCGTTTTCCCCACCAGATCAGAAAGCCGCTCACCGGCAGGGAAGCCGAAAACAAACTGGCCAGGAAAGCCAGAATCTTACCCGGTAAACCCAGCCAGCCGCCCGTATGGAGGTCGTAGGCGGCTCCCCGGGCTACGTCGCCCCGCGAGAAATCCTGGTAACGTTTGCCTTTCAATCTCGCCCCGCTGTACTGATCGAAGTAGAAGATCGTATACTTCCGGTACAACGCGCTCTGGTCGTAACGGACCTGAACCCGCAACGCGCCGACCGAATCGGCCGGAAAAATAACGTAGGACTCAAAGGAGTTGGGTTCAAGGGCCAGCACCTGCGCATAGGCCTTGTCGATGGACATCAGTTCGCCCTGGGGCTGATACACCGAAACAGCTTTTTCGCGATCGCGGGCGGGGGAGCCAGTCAGGGCGTACAACCCGTTTTCCCACCAGTCGAATGCCCAGATCAGGCCCGTCATGGCGATCACCAGCAGCAGCCACGTAGCATAAAAGCCACCAACAGCGTGCCAGTCGTAGTTGACCCGACGCCAGCGGGCGTTCCATTTGATAGTCAGGCGCTGTTTCAGTACGGTCTTGCAGCGTGGCCACCAGAGAACCAGGCCCGACACGAGCAAAAACAGGTAGATCAGCACCGAATAGCCAATGATCGTACTGCCGGTTTTGCCCAGCATCAGGCTGGTATGCATCTCCCGGACAAGGGCGAAGAAGTCGGTTTTGAGATTCCGGATGCCCAGGACAGCACCGGTATACGGATCGATACTGACCAGTCGCTTGTCTTTCAGGGTGACCTGAAAACTGCGGTCAGGATCGTGCCGGCGGAAGATGCGCTGCAACTTACTGTCCGGAAACGCCCGGTCGACGGCCGAAGCGACCTGCCCCATGCTGAGGATCGGTCTGGCCTGCGGAGTAACGAACAACTGCTTCTGATACACAACGGCCTGAAGCTCTTCTTCAAAGACGTACAGACAGCCGGTCAGGCTAATGATGAAGACGATTAATCCCGATGCCAGGCCAAGCCACAGGTGCAGTTTACCGAAGAGTTTTTTCATGCGCAGTGCGACGGGTACCCGCCAACAGAACGTTTACCGCTTTACTGTACAAAGCTGGGGCTTCTTTAGATTTATTCCAAATTATATAAGCGTTTATTTTGACTGAATCTAAACAAGATTTAAGTTTGCGGTGAAATTTGTGAACTCGTTCTGAGTCAGTCCTATGCTTCGATTTTTCTTTTTGTGCGTATTCCTGTCTATTCACTGCACCTTATTTGCTCAATCTGAACAGCCCGCCCTGCGGGGAACCATTCTGGATGCCAGTGGTCAACCGGTTGCTGCCGTCAACGTCAGCCTTTCCGGCACCCGCTACGGTACGCTGACCGACGCTCAGGGCAACTTTCAGTTAGCAGCCCCGGCCGGAACCTATACCTTGTCCGTATCCGGCGTTGGATACGAGGCCGTCCGGCAGTCGGTTACGCTCCGTGCCGGCGAAACGGCTTCCCTGAACCTGACTACCCGGGCCAGCGAATCGTCTCTCGATGAAGTGGTTGTAACGGCGAGCCGCCGGGCCGAAACCATCAACGAGGTGCCGTCGGCCATCACGATCGTGAACAAACGCCAGATTGCCGAACAAACGGCCATGAACGCCGATATCACCAACGTTCTGCAATACACCGTGCCGGGACTGGCTCCGGCTACCTACCGGACGAGCAATACGGGCCAGACCCTGCGCGGGCGGCAGGTGCTGGTGCTGGTCGATGGCGTACCGCAGTCGACTCCGCTGCGGAATGGTGGCCGGGACCTGCGGCTGATCGATCCCTCCGCGCTCGAACGGATTGAAGTAATCAAGGGCGCTACGTCTATTTACGGTAACGGCGCCGATGGGGGCATCATTAACTACATTACGAAGCGGCCCGAAACGGCCAAAGCCTTCACAAGCCAGACCTGGGCGGGTCTGACCAGCGGGCTGAGCAGCCTTGACCAGACGCAGGGTTTCCGGCTCAGCCAGCAGTTTACGGGCAAAACCGGTAAGGTCGACTACGTACTGAACGGTACGTTTGAACGGACGGGTCTGCTCCGCGATGCCAACGGGGAGGTGCTGTCGCCGTTCTACAGCCCCGGCCAGATGAACAACTACAACGTGCTGGCCAAAGCGGGCTATACGCTTACCGATCGGCAGCGGCTGGAGGTGATGTACAATTATTACGCGAGCCGCTCGGATCTGAACTACGTCGAAAAAGTGGGCGTGTACGGTAAAACTCCCAGCATCGGTGTCCCGGCCATCGAAACGGCACCGGGTACTCCGCAGGGGACGCCTTACAATCACAACGTTACGCTCCGCTATAACTACAGTCGTATCGTGGGTGGTACCGACGCCGAGGTGATCGTGTACGGGCAGAGTTTCCGCACCGTATACGGCTACGATGCTCAGTATTTCGAGAATGGCGGTCAATCCAACATCGTTTCCAACAAAAAAGGCGTTCGGCTGAACATTCAGTCGCCGTACCGCCTGGGTTCGGCCCTGAGCGGTGAACTGCTCTACGGGGTCGATCTGCTGAGCGACCAGACCGCCCAGAAACTGCAGGACGGCCGGTTCTGGACGCCGGACATGAACATGCGAAATCTGGCACCTTACGCCCAGTTAAAGCTCGACATCCTGAACAACCTGGTGCTGAAAGCCGGGGCCCGGTTCGAAAACATCCGCGTCGATGTATCCGATTTCACAACGATTCGTACCTACAACACGGCTACCCAGAAGTTCGACGGGGGCGTGGCCGTGCAGGGCGGTACGCTGAATTACAATGCCTTCGTGGGCAACGTAGGCCTGCGCTACAACGGCCTGCGGGCGTTCCAGCCGTTTGTCAGCTTCTCGCAGTCGTTTTCGATCAACGAGTTAGGCCGGATTTTGCGCACATCGCAGAAGAGTATCGTATCGCAACTGCCAACCGACCCCATTCTGGTGAATAACTATGAAGCCGGTGCTATCGGCGATCTCGGCCGCTATGTGCATTATGATCTGGCGCTGTTCCGCAGTACGTCGGAACTGGGGGCATCGTATCGGCAACTACCGTCGGGCGTATTCGAAGTGGTACGGTCGCCCGAGAACGTCTGGGGCTACGAACTGGCCATTGATGTGCGTCCGCTCAGCTTCCTGACGGTAGGGGGTGCCTATGCCTACGTTGAAGGCAAAACGGATGGCAACAACAACGGAGATTATGAAACCTACCTGGGTGGCGACCGGATCATGGCCCCCAAAACAACGGCCTACGTACGCGTCAGCCCCGGTTCGCGCTGGAACCTGACCGTGAATGCACTGCGGTCGAGTGCCCGCAGCCGCTTCCAGCCCAACGCCCGCGGCCTCTACACCTACGGACAGGGGCCCGTAACGCCCTATACAGTCGTGAACCTGACCGGCGGGTATGCGATCAACCGGAATCTGAACTTGACGCTGGGCATCGAAAATCTGCTGAACCGCGACTACTACCCGCCGATTTCGCAGTGGGCGGCCCGTGATGCTGATTACATCAAAGCCCCCGGTTCGCGGTTTAGCCTGACGGCGAACTATCGCTTCTGACCCGATCCGGACGTAGTGAACAGAATTGATTTGGTATTCAGCGACTTATAAAGTAATTTATAAGCCATACTAGTATTTGAAAAGCCTGCCTGTTCTGAACGGGCAGGCTTTTTTGTGACTGCTGCAGAATAGTATGTAAAGAACATAGATTTTGGCTTTTCTAAGCCAATTGATTACATTAGCCGAATAAAATCACCGACGACCGATGCGTAACACGAAACGGTTCGTAACTCAGCCAGACTCCAATTGGGAAGCGGATTTGACCCTGCGCGTAAGGGCCGGTGACGAACGTGCGTTTGAAGAAATCTTCTTTTACTACTACAAACACCTCCACGCCATTGCCCTGAAGTTTCTGAAAGACCCCGAACTGGCCGAAGATGCCGTTCAGGATATTTTCTTAAAGCTGTGGGACAACCGACTGGCGCTGAACGAAACCTACTCGCTTAAAGGATTTCTATCGATTTCGATGCGGAATCACGTGCTGAACGTCATTCGCAACAACCACGCTGAAATCTGGGAATCGTTGTCGAATCGGCTGGATACCGACTACACGAACGAAGAAACGGCCGCCGATGATTACCAGTGGCGGGAATACGGCGAGATTGTCGAACGCGGGCTGACGCAGCTATCCCCCCAGAAACAGCACATCTTCCGGCTGAAGGTCTTCCAGGGTCTCGACAATGCAGAGGTTGCCCGGCAACTTTCCATCTCGATCAACACGGTCAAGTTCCAGTTCTCGCAGGCGACCAAATTCATGAAAAGCTACCTCGGCAAACACGCCGACATCGAAGGAATGCTGCCTGTCCTTCTCTTCCTGTTGCTGAACGAGTTATAACCGCTTCGGCAAAGAAAAATAAAAATTTTTACTGGCTCTATCATACTTCGGGCACACAAATGTGTATCCATAGCAGAACGTCTTGACCTTTTCTAAGGAACCTGAACGCTATGGATGAACAATTACTGGAAAAGTACCTGCGAAACCAATGCTCACCCACCGAAGTCCGACAGGTGCTGGCTTTCCTGGCCACCGACGACGGGCAGCGGTTATTGCAGCGGGTGGTGGACCGGGAAACCAGCTCATTAAGGCCGATGCCGCTTGACCCCGCTGAACAGGCCGAAGCCATGCGGGTCTTCAAACGGATTCAGTCGGCCAAACGCCCTGCCCTGACCGCCACCCGGTCGACTACGTGGTGGGCAGTACGCTGGGCGGCTGCGGCCGTTGTGTTGCTGACGCTGGGAATGGGTAGCTGGTGGCTGTATCAGCAGTCGATTGAAGAGCCTTGTGTAACCCTGCGGACCCCCTACGGCCAGACCCGGCTGATCACGCTCCCCGATCAGTCGATAGTAACGCTCAACGGCAATTCGTCCGTTACGTACCCGGTTCGCTGGACCGACGATAAGCCCCGCGAGGTGTGGGTCGAAGGGGAAGCGTTCTTCGACGTAGTACACACCAAAAGCCACCAGCAGTTTGTCGTGCACTTGCCAGCCCACATGAACGTGGAGGTGCTAGGTACCCGCTTCAATGTGTACACCCGCAAATCAAAAACCAAAGTAACCCTCGATACGGGCCGCATCCGGCTGCTGCTGGATGAGCAGCGGAAAAAGCAGCTCGTGATGAAACCCGGCGAAATGGTGGTTGCCGACACGAAAGGCAAGACGTACTACAAAAAGCAGGTGAATGCCAGGGCGCTGGCGTCGTGGCGCGACCAGAAGCTGGTATTTGAAGGTGTGAGTCTGCTCGAAATTGCCCAGATGCTGGAGGACACCTACGGCGTTAAGGTCGAAATCGCCGACCCAACTTTACAGAAACAGCGGTTTTCGGGCAGTATTCCGAATCAGAACATCAATACTATTCTCAACGGCCTGTCTACACTTTTCGATTTTCACATTACCCGTCAATCTAACCGAATCGTAATCCAATGACCCAATCTACTTTATCTATGAAGCGATTCCTGTCTGCGCTGGGAATGCTGATCCTGATCGGCACGCTGCCGGCTCAGGCGCAGCTCCTGGCCTCGTCAAATCGGTATGCGTCTCAACAAACTAAAGAGAGCGACACCCGCCTGATTTCGTTGCGTAGTGCCCTGGCTGAACTGGAGCAGCACTACAACGTTTCGTTCATTTACCCCACAACGCTGATGGATACGCGGGTGCTGCTGGGGAGTCATCGTAACCAGAATGTGGAAGAAGCGCTGACCAGCCTGCTGACCGATAAGGGCCTGACGTACCGGAAGGTGCAGCCTAAATTCTACGCAATTGTGTCGGCGAATGATAAGAGCGGCCGGGTTTTTCGGAAAGTCGAGCAGCTTGACACCAAAACCGAAATGGCTTCGCCGGGCGAACCCGCCACGCTTCCCGAACGGACACTCAACAAATTAGAGCGGATCGGCTGGTCGATGACGACTACCAAACCACTGGAAGACATCCGGGGCCGCGTGGTTGACCGTAGTGGCTCGGGCATTCCCGGGGTCAGCGTGGTTATCAAAGGCACAAACCGCGGTACGACCACCAACGCCAACGGTGAGTATACGATCAACGCCAGCAACAACGCTACGCTGGTGTTCAGCTTCGTTGGGTACCTGTCGCAGGAGGTAGCCGTATCGGGGCGAAGCCAGGTCAACATAACCCTGGCCGAAGACGTGAAGGCGCTGTCGGAAGTGGTGGTAGTTGGATACGGTACGCAGAAGCGGGCTTCCGTAACGGGGGCGATCTCGTCGGTTTCCTCGCAGGAAGTAACCCAACTGCCGGTCCCGAGCGTAGAGAGTGCCATTCAGGGCCGGGTGCCGGGCGTGAGCGTGGTAAGCAACGGCTCGCCGGGCACATCGCCGATTGTCCGCATCCGGGGTATCGGTTCAATCAACTATGCATCCAACCCGCTCTACGTAATTGACGGGTATCCAACGAGCGACCTGAATAACTTCGACACGCGCGACATCGAAAGCGTGGACGTACTGAAAGATGCCTCGTCGGCCGCCATCTATGGTTCACGGGCGGCAAACGGGGTGATCATCGTCACGACCAAGCGCGGCTCCCGCGATGGCAAGCTGCACGTTAACTACGACGGTTACGCGGGTGTGCAGAGCGCCTGGCGGCAACTCGACCTGCTCAATACGGACCAGTACCTGCAATACGGTACGGCTCTGCTGCAAAACGCGGAGAACGATAAAGCGGCCGCCGAAAACCGGGCCCCGATCGATGCCCGCCCGGCCCGCTTCCTGAACATGAACCAGCCCATCTACCAGGGGGCTACGCAAACCTACGCGCAGACCAACACCGACTGGCAGGATGCCGTGTTCCGCAATGCAGCCATCACGCAGCACAGTTTGCAATTATCGGGTGGCAACGACAAATCGCGGTTCTATTCGTCGCTGGGCTATTTCCAGCAGGATGGTATCATGATTGGAACGAGCTACCAGCGGGGTAACTTCCGCATTAACTCGGACCATACGCTGAGCAAGCGCTTCACGTTCGGGCAGACGCTGACGATTTCGTACGACGACCGGTACAGCGAAGTGGAAGCCGGCGGCCGGACGCAGATCCAGAATATGATCCGGATGACGCCGTATATGCCAGTTACTGACCCTTTCCTGGCGGGTGGCTACCGTGGTCCGGATGGCTCGGACGCATCGGACCCGCAGAACCCCGTTCGGGCGGCTTTGCAGGACCGGACCAATACGCAGCGGCTGAAAATCCTGGGAAGTGCTTACCTCGACGTGAAGCTGTTCGAAGGACTGACCTACCGTATCCGGGGTGGCATTGACTACGTGACCTCACGGGATTACGCATTTCAGCCGATCTACAACGAAAGCTTCAACGCCCGCGCGCTGGCCAGCCTGACCGACAACCGGTACACGTACACCTCACCGCTGATCTCCAATCAGCTGACGTTTGAGCGTACGTTTGGTAAACACAGCATCAATGCGGTAGCGGTGGCCGAGCGCCAGGCGGGTATCTACTCAAACCTGAACGCATCCGGTAACGCTACGACAAACGACATCCGGCAGGTGAGCGGTCTGTCGTCAACGGGCCTGGGCCTGACCGGTGGTCGGAACCAGAACGTCCTGATCTCCTACCTGGGCCGTATCAACTATGATTATGGCGGTAAGTACCTGCTGGGTGCTTCGTTCCGGCGCGACGGATCGAGCCGGTTTGCTCCTGGCAATAAGTGGGGTAACTTCCCCTCCGTATCGGCCGGCTGGCGCATCAGCGAAGAAGCCTTCATGAAGAACGTACCGACAATTTCGGAATTGAAGGTACGGGCTAGCTACGGGTCAATGGGCTTCAACGGCATCGGCGACTACGATTGGCAGGTAGCCGTATCGCAGACGACGAACGCGATCTTCAACGGCGAGCGCGTGCAGGGAACGTATTTCGACAAGCTGGGCAATACAAGCCTGCGCTGGGAGGTAACCGACATGACCAACGTTGGCGTGGACCTGGGCCTGCTGAACAACAGCATAGCCCTGACCGCCGAATACTTCAACCGCGTTACCGATGGACTGATTCTGGGCCAGCCGATTGCTCCGTCGATCGGGTACTCGCAGTCGCCGATTGTGAACGTAGGCAGCATGCGCAACCGGGGTGTCGAACTACAGATCGGCTACAACCGCCGGCAGGGTGAATTCAAGTTCGACGTATCAGCCAACGCCAGCGTTATCCGCAACAAAGTGTTGAACCTGGGACCGAACATTTCGCCGTTGTTTAGCGGTAATAATGCCGACTACGGCGGGTTCGACATCACCCGGACCATCGCCGGTGAGCCGATTCAGTCGTTTTACGGCTGGAAAGTGGCCGGTATCTTCCAGAGCGCCGATGAAATCAGAGCCGCTGCGACGCAGGCCAACGCCCAGCCTGGCGATATCCGCTTCGTGGATGTCAACAATGATGGAGTGATCAACGCCGACGACCGGACGAACCTCGGTAGTTTCCTGCCCGACTTCACATACGGGTTCAACTTCAACGCCAACTACCGCAATTTTGACCTGACTCTCTTCCTGCAGGGCGTTCAGGGCAACAAGGTGTACAACGGGGTGAAGGTGCTGTCGCAGGGGATGCTGCGGCTGTTCAATGCCGGTACGGACGTACTGAACGCCTGGACGCCGACCAACACGAACACCGACGTGCCCCGGGCGGTTAGTGGCGATCCCAATGGCAATACCCGTACGTCGGACCGGTTCCTTGAAGACGGCTCGTACCTGCGCCTGAAAAACCTCAGTCTGGGCTACAACCTGCCGGCCGGAGCCCTGCAGTCGTGGACGCGCGGTACGCTGAGCCGGGCTCGCCTGTACGTAGCCGCTACGAACCTGCTGACCTTGACGAAGTACACGGGCTACGACCCTGAAATTGGCTCGCGTCCCAGTACCAACACGCCGTTGACCAATGGTGTTGACTATGGTCAGTTCCCGCAGGCCCGGACGCTGATGGTTGGTTTGCAGTTAGGCTTCTGATAAATTTCGTTCCCCGCCTTGTACATGATGGGGCGGGGGATGTATATTAGATGCAATTTTTTCAAAAATAAAAACAAGCTGCTCAACAGTATTCAAAAAGTTTTGATGTACGTAAGTTTCAAATGAACTACACAATGAAACGCAACTATTTAACCGTCACAACCATTACGCTGGGGCTGCTCTTAGGGTGCAGCACGGATAAATTAGATCAGATAAACCCGAATCAATACACCACCGAGACGTATTATAATAACGCGGCTGAATTGGTTAAGGGCGTCAATGCCGTGTATTCAATCTGGCAAAGCTACAACCTGACTGGTCGGGAGTGGTTTTTCCTGCACGACCTGCGCAGCGATGAGATGACCTCGGGTGGCGGGCAGCTGGAAGCCCCCCGTAACCAGATTCTGATCGGGGCGCAGATTCCAGGCAATCCGGTGGCGTTTTCCGTATGGAACGGGTTGTACCGGGCCATTCACCGGGCCAACGTCGTAATTGACAAGGGTGCCGAGGTAACCGACAATCCGACGCTGACGAAGCGGGCCATTGCCGAAGCTAAGTTTCTGCGGGCGCTGTCGTACTTCGATCTGGTTACCCTCTGGGGCGGTGTTCCCCTCTATACCAGCTTCGTAACGGCCGTTGACGGGACCAAACCCCGGGCAACACCGGCTGAGGTCTATCAACTGATCACGTCTGATCTACTGGCGATTCAGGCTGATCTGCCAGCGAGCTACAGCGGGGCCGATCTGGGCCGGGCTACCCGTGGAGCGGCTGCTGGGCTGCTGGGTCGGGTTTATATGCAGCAGGGCGATTATGCCAAAGCGAAAACGGAGTTTCAGAAGGTAATCAGCTCGGGTCTTTACCGCCTGACCGACGAATACGACGCTAACTTCCAGGAGGAGAATGAGAACAACGCTGAATCACTGTTCGAAATCGGTTTCTCGAAAATCGGCGATTTTAACTGGGACGGCGACGGCAACGACGGGGGCGCTAATGAAACGATGACCCGCAGCCAGGAATACAGCGCCATTGGCTGGCGGAACCTGATTCCATCGGCTAGTTTGCTGGCGGAATACGAGCATACAGCCAAGGGGGATGAGAAAACCGACCCGCGCCTGAGCTACAACTTCTACTTCATTGGGGATAAGTTCAACAACGGAGCCCGGACACTGGCCGAAGGCGATGTACAGGGCAATGCGCAGTCGTTCAACGGAACAACCCAGAAAATAAGCTGGCGGAAATACACGGCCATGTACAAAAATGCGGAAACGTTCTACACGTCAGGTATTAACATGCGGATCATCCGCTACGCCGATGTGCTGCTGGGTATGGCCGAAGCAGAGAACGAAACGGGTAATTCAGCCGCTGCCATTGCGTTGCTGAACCAGGTACGGGCCCGGAAGAGTGTGGCCATGCCGCCGTATCCGACCAAGGCCTATCCCGTCAACAGCAAGGATGAGGTGTTTCGGGCGATCGTACACGAACGGCGCGTTGAACTGGCCGGTGAGCAGATTCGCAACCGCGACATTCTGCGCTGGCGGGCTCAGAACAAGCTGAGAACAGAGCCGATTTCGTATTTTGCCAGAGGCAAGCAGGAGCTGTTGCCGATTCCGCAGCAGGAACTGGACAACAACGGTAAGCTGAGTCAGGCCGATCAGAACCCCGGCTATTAATTTACCGTTGGTTATGACTATTCCGTAGTTGGCAATGCTCATTTTTGTCATCCCGACGCCAGGAGGGATGACAAAAATGGGCATACATGAATCCAATGCCTAGCCATAATTCACGGTAACCAGCGTTGATTTAGGGTTCCAGGTGCAAACTGAGTACGTCGGAAACTGTAATCCTGAACGGCAAACATCTAGCAAGAGCCTCCTCCAACGGGGAGGCTTTTTTTCGTATCTTACCCATATGCGTAGTGCTTTATTTTTGCTTACTGGCTGTGTGGTATGGCTAACCGGCTGCGGGCATCGATCAACCCGATTTGACCTGCTAAGCCCCAGCCAAACCGGGGTTGACTTTACCAACACCATCACCGAAACGGATTCCTTCAACGTACTGGAGTTCGAATACATCTACAATGGCGGGGGCGTCGGCGTTGGTGATTTTAACGGCGACGGCCTGACCGACATATTCTTTGCCGGTAATCAGGTGTCGAGCCGGATGTACCTGAACAGGACCACACCTGGCGGGGGCGATTTCCGGTTTGAGGATGTGACCGAAGCCGCTGGGGTTGGTACAAAGGTCTGGTGTTCGGGGGTGGCGGTGGGCGATATTAATCAGGATGGGCGGCTGGATGTATTCGTGTCAACGCTACACCCCGACAAGCGAAAGGCCGTTCCCAAATTGCTCTTTCTGAACCAGGGCAACGACGCCAGTGGTGTGCCCCGGTTCGTCGAAGCCGCCCGGGAGGTGGGGCTGGCTGATTCGAGCTTCGGTACCCAGGCCGCTTTTGTTGACTACGACCGCGACGGTGACCTGGACGTGTATCTGCTGACGAATGCCCTCGAAGAATACAACCGCAATACCGTTACAGGCCCCCGCAACAACGGAACCGCCCGGAGCGTAGACAAGCTGTACCGGAATGATGGGGTGGGGCAAGGAGCGGGGGGCAAGGGGCTTGGGGCCGGCGGGAATGATCGAATAAACCCTCCGCCCCCGGCCCCCCGCCCTTTGCCCCACTTCACCGACGTATCGCAGGAAGCGGGCATCATCCATGAGGGGTGGGGCCTGGGCGTGATCGTCAATGACGTGAACCAGGATGGCTGGCCGGATATTTACGTAGCCAACGATTTTCAGTCGAATGATGTGCTGTACATCAACGATCAGCACGGCCACTTTGTCAACCGGATTGCCGACGCTCTTAAGCACCAGAGCCATAACAGCATGGGCGTCGACATGGCCGATATTAACAACGATGGCCTGAACGACATTACGGTAGTCGATATGATGCCGGATGATAACCTGCGGCAGAAAACCATGTTCGGAACCGTGCCGTACGACAAATTCCAGATGGCTCAGCGCCTGGGTTACCAGCCTCAATACGTCCGGAACATGCTACAGCTGAATCGAGGCTTCGCGCCGGAGGGCGAAGGGCTGGGGGCGAAGGGCGTGGGGCAGGGGGCTAGGGGGAGTGCTGTACCCTTTGCCCCACGCCCTTCGCCCCCGGCCCCCGGCCCCACACCCCTATTCAGCGACATCGGCTATATGGCCGGAGTGTATGCGACCGACTGGAGCTGGAGTCCGCTGCTGGCCGACTTCGACAACGACGGCTACCGGGATCTGCTGATTACGAACGGTTACCGGCGCGACGTAACGGATCTCGACTTTTCGACGTATAACCGCGAGGCTAACCAGTTTGGCTCCGACGACGACCGGCACCGGCGGATTCTCGAAAGCCTGAAAACGCTGGAAGGGGTGCATAAGCCCAACGTCATGTACCGGAATAACGGCAGGGGCACCGATGCAGGCAGTACGGGGCTTACGTTCACCAACGTAGCGGAGGACTGGGGGCTGGATCAACCGTCGTATACCAACGGAACGGCTTACGCCGACTTCGACAACGACGGCGACCTTGACCTGGTCATGAACAATGTCAACGACCCGGCCTTTATCTACCGGAACAACACAATACGCGGGCAGCCTTCGGCCGATAACGCGTTTCTGCGGCTTCGGCTGAAAGGAACACCCGGCAATCTAAACGGGTTGGGAGCGACGGTTTCTATTTATGTTCAGGGGCAGATGCAGTACGCCGAGCAGGTAGTGCAACGGGGCTATCAGTCGACGGTTGAGCCCCTGATGCACTTTGGCCTGGGGAAGGCCAGGCGGATCGATTCACTCAAAATACGCTGGCCCGACGGGCGGGGGCAGGTGCTCGCTAACGTAGCCGTGAACCAGGTCCTGACGCTCGATCAGGCGCAGGCCAGGCCGCAGGGGGCTTCGTTCATGCGTCGGCAGGAGCCCGCGTCGGAGCCGCTGTTTCGGGAAGTGTCGACGGCAGTCGGGCTGGCGTTCCGCCATGAGGAGACCGATTTTGTGGATTACAAGATGCAGCAGACCCTGTTGCCGCATAAACATTCGCAGATCGGGCCGGGCCTGGCGGTGGGCGACGTTACCGGCGATGGGCTCGACGATGTATACATTGCCGGTGCGGCTCAGCAACCGGGGGCGTTGTTTATTCAGCAGCCCGGCGGTACGTTCCGGCGCACGGCCATGCCCACAAAAGACGAAGAAGAGACGGGGGTGTTGTTTTTCGATGCTGATAACGATGGCGACCAGGATTTGTACGCGGTTCGGGGCAGTACCGAGTTTGGTAAAAACCAGGCCCAATACCAGGACCAGCTGTATCTGAACGATGGGAAAGGACATCTGACCCCCGCCGTGAATGCGTTGCCGCCCACTACGGCCAGTGGTTCCTGCGTAACGGCGGGCGATTTCGACAGGGATGGGGATCTGGACTTGTTCATCGGCGGGCGGGTGGTGCCGCAAACGTACCCCAAACCCGCCCGAAGCTATCTGCTGCGCAATGATAGTGAATTAACCTCACCCCGCCCTAACGGGCACCCCTCTCCTTCAAAAGGAAAGGGGAAGGGGGTGAAGTTCACCGACGTAACCCAGCAGCTGGCCCCCGGACTGGCTGAGGCTGGTCTGGTCTGTGCGGCTCTTTGGTCCGACTACGACAACGATGGCTGGCTGGATCTGCTGGTAACCGGCGAGTGGATGCCGGTCATGGTGTTTACGAATCGCCTGGGGCACGGGACAAAGGGCGCAGCACATAAGCCCGATGGCTGGGAGCCCGCCTTTGTCCTGCGTCCTACGCCCTTAGCACCCGCCGGCTGGTGGAATAGTCTGGTCGCGGGTGATTTTGACAACGATGGCGATACGGATTACGTAGCCGGAAACCTGGGGTTGAATACCCGCTACCGGGCGTCGGAAACGGAGCCGGTTTCGGTCTATGCGGCCGACTACGACCAGAACGGATCCCTTGACCCGATCATAACCTGGTTCAATCAGGGAAACGAATACGCAGCGCACCCCCGCGAAACACTGACCGATCAGATGCCCGCCTTTCGCAAGCAGTTCACGTCCTACGCAGCTTACGGCAAAAAGCCATTCGCGGAGATGATTCCGGACGAACAGCGAACCAAAGCGCTCGTGCGCCGGGCTACGTATTTTGCGTCGGCATTTCTCGAAAACAAAGGCGCTGGTACGTTCAGCGTGCGGCCGCTGCCGACCGAAGCTCAACTATCGCCGGTGTTCGGCATGGCGGCTACCGACGTAAATGAAGACGGAAACCTGGACCTGTTGCTGGTGGGCAACGACTACGCAGCCGACATCCTGACCGGCTGGAACGATGCCGGCATAGGCGTGTATCTGCAGGGCGACGGCCGGGGGTATTTTCGGTCGGTGCCCGTTGGGCAGTCCGGCTTTCTGGTGGACAAAGATGCCAAAGCGCTGGCCGAGTTGACGCGGCCATCCGGGCAGCCGCTTTTTCTGGCTGCGCAGAACCAGGATAGCCTGCGGGTGTTTGCGCCGGCCCGGCCTTTGCGGAGCCAAACGATTCGGCTCCAGCCGACAGATCAGTACGTACTGGCGACCCTGCCGAACGGAAAAAAACAGAGAATGGAAGGCTACTGGGGAGCCTCGTACCTGGCTCAGTCGTCGCGCACCGTCCGAGTGCCGGTCGGGGCGCTAACCGCGGAGGTTGTTGGCCTGAAAGGACGCCGAACCGTCAGGCTGGCCGGTGGTGAGGTTGCCCGTAAATGAACAACGCCCGGATGGCAGATACCGTCCGGGCGTTGTAGTACAGTACACTATAGCGTCTTTATTTCTCGTGCTTAAATACTTTCACCTGATACACGTAACTCTGCATCCGTTTGATCTGCTGCTTACGGGGCAGATGCACCAGCGTATTTTTCCGGTTCAGGTTCAGCGGAATGCCTTTCAGTGAATCGGCCGGAATGTTTTCCAGTGCCTTGAACAGGTAGTTCGTTTTCACCGCAAAGCTAACACCCTCAGAGGTAGTCTGTTTGGCGCTGATAATACCAATTACGTTGCCCCGCTCGTCGAGCAGCGGCCCGCCCGAGTTACCCGGGTTTACGCTGATGGCCACCTGATACGCAACGGTATCGCCCCGATAGCCGGTTCCCGAACTCAGATAGCCTTCGCCATAGACGATCTCCTCGCGCGGGTAGCCCAGAGTAAATACGCGTTCGCCCAGCTCAGACGATTTCCCGTCGAAGCTGTATGGAATGGTTGGCTGCGGCCGGAACGCACTATCGTCGCCGAGTTGCAGAATAGCCAGGTCGTGCGCCTGATCCGAATGGACCACCCGCGCTTTATACACCTCGCCTTTCTGGCTCTGTACGTAGATCGAGTCGGCCTCCTGCACAATATGATTGCTCGTCACAAAATAGCCGTCGGCGGTCAGCAGGAAACCCGTACCGGCAACCTGACCGGGGTTTACGCTCAGGGCCCGGCTGCGACCGGTAATGTCGTTCAGGAGCTGCTTCTGCGATGACTTTATGGCCTGAATATCCCGGCGCAGCAAGCTATATTGCTGTTGCTGCTGGTGACTCTGCTGGTACTGCCGATACAGAAAAATGGTGCTGAACGTAGTCAACACCGCCACGGAGGCCGCAACGGCCAGGGTGGTGCGATACGTTTGCCAGAACGTCCGGATGCGGCCCGGCCGTACGGTTTCTTCACGGTACACGCCAGCCTCCTCGCGCATGGCTTCCATATTCAGCCCCGCGTGAACCTGAGCCAGCTGCTGCCGGAACCGAATGCGCTCACCATACGCGTGAAGCGCACGCTCTATGTCCTGATCGTCGTTCGTTTCCATGGTCATTATTGGGTTTCAGTGTTTGATTTACGGTTTTCGGTGGTCTGCAACGCGCCGGTGAATTACCCGCCAGCCGCCCCTGAAAATCGTAAACTGACTAACCGTTTACTGTTTATATTCCGAGAAAAACAACCGCTTCAATCGCTGAAGACACTTGTATTTCTGCGTTTTGGCATTGTCGGCATTCGTATACCCGAATTTTTCGGTGATGTCCTGCATTGACAAATGCCGCGTGTAAAAATCTTCCAGCAATGTGCGGCAGGGTTCACCGAGCCGTTCGAGCGAATCGGCCATCAGGTCAAACTGACGGTTCCGTTCTTCATGATCGGTCAGGTCGTCGTCGACGGCCACCACCGCTTCAGTATCATTGATGAAATGTCGATTCCGTTGAGCCAGTTGTTTGAGCCACAGCCGCCGACCAACCGAGTAGAGGTACGTCTTCAACTGGCAGTTCAGTTCCAGCGAGCCGTTCGTCACTTTTTCATACAGCACCACCAGCACCTCCTGGTAAATATCCTTGGCGTCGTCTTCGCTGCCGCTGTTGCTCGTCACAAAATGCAGTACCATCGGGAAATACCGACGGTAGAGTTGGGTCAGTACAGCATCCGAGCCACTGGCCAGCCCTATCAGCAATTCGTCGTCGGTCAGCAGTACTCCCCCGCTACTTCTTCTCATTACGTTGCGTCACTACTTAATACGGATACACCTCAAACGTAACCCAAAAAAAAGTTAAAAAATGTTGGGTTACCTTTTTACAATCGGTGTATTAAAGTTGACAATTTACCATTAACAACGCTTAAACACCCCAAAATCATGAAAGCTATTGCAAAATCTGCGTTCTTCTTCATGGCAATGATCGCCCTGGCTACTTCTTGCTCATCTAAGAAGACTGAAACTGAATCAGCAGCTGGTACTGAAAGCACGATGTCTACGGATTCATCTACGATGATGTCTACCGATTCAACGATGGCTACGGACTCAGCTTCAATGATGTCATCTGATAGCGCTCGTTAATTAGTTGAGGCACGACTGCCGGTTAGTTACCGACATCGCTATACACTCTACGGAAAACCCCGCTGCAAAGTGGGGTTTTTTCGTGTTCACCGTGTTGATACATAACGCGGTAGGTTTCAGCTTCGTTTCCGTTCATACCGGGATTCGGAACAGTCGTAAAAGATTGTTTGCCTTCTTCTTCAAAAAGAACAAACTTTATAGGGTTCGCTAGTCAATAACTATACTCATCTATGGCTGTTATCTCCCTGATTATTAACGGCAAAAAACGCACCATCAACACTGATCCGCAAATGCCGCTGCTGTGGGCCGTTCGTGATGTGGTTGGTCTGAAAGGTACAAAGTTCGGTTGCGGTATGGCGCAGTGCGGAGCCTGCACCGTTCACCTGAACGGCAAGCCCATCCGCTCGTGCATCACCCCCGTTTCCTCGGTTGCCAACAAGAAAATTACGACCATCGAAGGCGTAGGCAGCGAAACCCGCCTGCATCCCGTTCAACAGGCCTGGATCGAGGAGCAGGTTCCGCAGTGCGGCTACTGCCAGTCCGGCCAGATCATGTCGGCGGTGGCTTTGCTCAAGACAAATCCGGACCCTACCGATGCTGAAATTGATCAGGCCATGAGCGGAAACATCTGTCGCTGCGGCACCTACAACCGTGTGCGTAAAGCCATTCACCGGGCTTCGGACCTGCTGAAAGAAACCGCCCTAACGACTAAATAGCCCATGAAACCGCAATCCTCTTCATCCATGAACCGCCGGGCGTTTCTGAAAGCAGGCAGTCTGACGGTGTCGTCGCTGGTCATCGGGGTCAACTCCGCCGAGGCCGGCACCGGGCTGGTCAACCTCAGCGAACAAATGGCTGGGAAAGCGCTGGTATCACTGGAGGTCAGTCCGCTGGTTATTCTGGAAAACACCGGAAAGATCATCCTGATGGCGCATAAGCCCGAAATCGGGCAGGGTACGTTCCAGTCAATGCCCCTGATTGTGGCCGAAGAACTGGAGGTGTCGCTCGATCAGGTGGAGATCCGGCAGGCGATGGCCGATAAGAAGTTCGGTAATATGGGCGTCGGGGGAAGCTACAGCGTCCGGGGCGAATGGGCAAACCTGCGTAAAGCCGGTGCCGCGGCCCGCGAGATGCTGACCCAGGCCGCGGCCAAAACCTGGAACGTTCCGGTAGACGAGTGTTACGCCAAAGACGGCAAGATTTTTCATAAGCCCAGCGGAAAAAGCCTGCCATACGGTGCCCTGACCGAGATTGCCAAAACGATTGACGTACCCAAAGAGCCGAAGCTGAAAGACGCCAAAGACTTCCGGCTCGTCGGCAAGCCAAGCAAACGTCCGGATATTCCGGCTAAAGTGACTGGCCGGGCCAAATTCGGTATCGATGCTGAAGTGCCGGGTATGCTCTACGCATCGGTTGAGCGGGCCCCCGTCATGCAGGCTACCGTCAAGTCATTCGACGATACGGCCACCAGAAAAATGCCGGGTGTTCGGCACGTACTGAAGGCGGAACGCAAGATGTACAAAAACACCTTCCAGGGCGTAGCCGTGCTGGCGGATAGCTACTGGGCGGCTCTGCAGGGTCGACGGGCGCTAAAAATTGATTGGGATAATGGCCCGCATGCCGCGTTCAATTCAACCGATATAACGACCAGGTTTAAAGAGCTGGCCAAAACGGATGGGCATGTCGATACCAGCAAAGGTAATTTCGATGAGGCCTTTGCCGGGGCCGCCAGAAAGCTGGAGGCCGAATACGAGCTGCCGTTTGCGGCTCATGCGCCGATGGAGCCGCAAAACTGCCTGGCGTCCGTAAAAGGCGATACGGTCGAAATCTGGACATCCACCCAGCTACCCGACGATGTGCAGAAAGAGACGGCTAAATACCTGGCTATTCCGCCTGAGAACGTAACGGTGCACGTGATGTTTGTGGGAGGAGGTTTTGGCCGGCGGCTGTTTCTGGACCAGGTGATGGAAGCCGTGTACCTGTCGAAGCAGGTAGGGCGGCCGGTGAAAGTGGTCTGGACCCGCGAAGACGACATGGCCGGCGGCCCGTTCCGTCCGGCTACCTACAGCCTGCTCCGGGCCGGGTTCGACGCGGCCAATACCCCCGTGGCCTTTCAGCACAAAGTGGTGGCCCCGTCCATTAATGATACCCAGTTTGGCAGCAAGGATCCCGCCAAACGGCAGGATGATGGCGCGATGGAGGGCCTGAAAGAAGCTCCTTACGAAATCCCGAACCTTACATACAACAACATCTTCGCCGACGTACCGGTGCCGATGGGCTGGTGGCGGGCCGTCTATTCGGCAACCACCTGTTTCGCCCACGAGAGCTTCGTAGACGAGATGGCTCATGCCGTCGGGCAGGACCCGCTGGCGTTCCGGCTAAACCTGATCGGGAAGAATGTCCGGATGAAAAACCTGCTGAGGTTCCTGCGCGACCAGAGTGGCTGGGAAAAACCGTTGCCGGCCGGGTGGGGGAAAGGCGTCGCGTTCTGGCAATTCTTTGCCGGGCAGGCCGGGCACGTCGTATACGTATCGAAAACGGACAAAGGGGTTAAGATTGAAAAGATCATTGCGGCTGTTGACTGCGGTACGGCCGTGAATCCGGACAACGTACGGTCGCAGATCGAGGGCGGAACGGTTATGGGGCTGACGGCGGCTCTGAAAAGTGCGCTGACATTCGACGAAGGCCGCGCCAGGCAAACCAATTTCCACGATTACCAGATGCTGCGCCTGAATGAAACCCCGCCCATCGAGGTGCATATCCTGCCGAGCTCGGAGTCGCCGATTGGCGTTGGGGAGCCGGGTTTGCCCCCCGCAGCCCCGGCCCTGGCGAACGCCGTTTTTGCGGCTACGGGCAAACGTATCCGGAAGCTGCCGTTTGATATCAACGACCTGGGGTAACCTGGTTGTCGTCTGATTGACTCTGGTTGAACCGGTCTACGTCCTGCCAGGAATCAAGGTCGATAGCGGCCAACTCAAAACCGACTTCAGCGAGGTCGGTTTTGTTGTTTTTCAGGAGGTACCGGGCGCCCTGATCGCCGGTTAGCGCCAGTAATTTGTCGAAATAAGCATGGGCGAACAGGGCCGGGACGCCCACAGAACCGGCGTAGCGGCAGGCAACGATGGGCTGGCCGGTCTGTTCGTGCGTACCGATCAACGCCTGAAGTACATCGGGGGTAATCAGCGGCTGGTCGCACAGGAGAACAAGCACCGCGTCGAGCGCAGGATGCCGGCTCAGTAGCGAATTCAGCCCGGCTTTCAGCGACGTAGCCATACCCTCCGACCAGTGTGGGTTGTCTACGACCGTAACGGGGTAGTTCAGGAGTTCGGGGCGAATCCGGTCCTGATTGGCCCCGACCACCACCACCACGGGGCCGTTCGGGCAGGCCGTCAGGGCGGTCTGCGTAATACGCTGAACCAGTGTCGTACCGTTCAGGGTCAGCAGCTGTTTGGGCTGCCCTTCGAACCGGGTTGCGGCTCCGGCCGCCAGAATGATACTGCCGATCTGCACGCCGGGTCAGGATTCGATGGGCGTTGGCTGCGCCACCGGCTGGTGAATAGGTGCGTTCTTGAATTTAAGCGGACGCGCCGAGGTCTGCCGGAAAACGGCCTGCACTTCTGATACAATCGAGAGTGCAATTTCGGTCGGGGTTTCGGCGCCAACATCCAGGCCCACCGGCGCAAAGATGCGGTCATGGTCGGAGGGCTGCACTACGTCGGCAAGCTCGTCGAGGAGGGCGTCCCCGCGTTTTTTGGGCCCCAGAATCCCGATGTACCGAATGTCGGTCTGGAGCAGTTCGCGCAGCACCGACCGGTCAAATTTGTAGTTGTGCGAAATCAGCACGGCCGCTGAGTACGAATCGATCGTTACCGACTGCCGGAAGTTATCGCGCTGAATGGCCAGCAACTGATCGGCCTGGGCAAACCGTCTGGGGTTGAGGTGCGCCACGCAGTCGTCGGCGACTACCACGTGCCAGCCAACCAGTTTCGCCTGCGCCACGAGCGGAACCGCGTCATAGCCCGCGCCGAACACCAGCAGCTGAATATCCGGTCTGAGCTGTTCCGTAAAGAAGTCGCCGTTGGGCAGGGGTTTCGACAGTTCGACCTCGCGCCGGTTCTGCAGGATCTGATCGAGTACTTCGAGCGAATTTTGCGTGTCCGTTGGGGTAAGCGGCTCAATCAGAACATCCAGTATGCCGTGGCAGCCGAGACCGATCCCGAAGTTTTCGCCGTCGGGCTGGGTGGTATCATACGTCACGAGCCGGGATTGCCCGGATTGCATCACCTCCCGGGCTTTCCTGAGGGCGTCGCCTTCCAGACAGCCCCCGCTGATGGCACCGGTCCAGTGGCCATCGTCGGTGATGAGCATTCGTGCCCCCGGCCGCCGGTAGCCGGACCCTTTCAACCCGACCACCGTAGCCAGTGCGGCCTTCCGCTGGGTGAAATCAACCTGCCGATACGTATCAATTATGTGCCTGAATTCGCTGATCATTCGTGTCGTTCGTCTAATGAGCCTTGCCGCTCCGCGCAATTCAATACGGAAATTTACTAAACATAAAACGATCCACAAATGATTCGGGATGAGTGGTTGCTGCGGCCCTGGCAGAGCGGGCCGGCACCGGAAGAATGAAACCGGCACCGATCCGGCAAAACAACAGGGGTTCGGGCAGGTGCGTATGCCTACTATTTTTGAAAGAATAGCTAGTTAATCCCTAAATTTCACTAATTTGTATACCTACTTTTAAATTGAGTTGTGCTTCTGCGGTTCAGGAGAAGCCAGTCTACTTAACGTACTGTGAGATTTCTTTTTTTTGCGTTCTGGATTTTATCCGCCAGGGTCCTGCTGGCCCAGACGAATCCGTACGCGTTCATGCGCTTAGGGCGGTCGAGCGGGTTGTCGCACCAGCAGGTTAACTGCATTCTGAAAGACAGGCAGGGATTCGTCTGGTTCGGTACCTTATCGGGCCTTAATCGCTTTGATGGCTATACCTGCAAGGTGTTCCGACAGCAGGCGCAGGACACGACCTCCCTGAACGATAATTACATTGAAACGCTCGCGGAAGACCCTGCCGGTCTGCTCTGGATACGCAACCGAAAAGGCGTAACGGTATATGACCCGGCAACCGAACGCTTCAATCGACGCCCCGACGCCCTCGCCCGAACGTATGGGCTGCCCGATGGGAACGTTGTCACCATCCGGGGCGGCAAACGCGGAACCTACTGGTTTCTGCATACCAGCCAGGGCTTGTTCGGGTATTCGCCGGCCACCCGGCGTACCCGACGCATTGCGCACTCACGCCAGGATACTACCTCGATCCGTGACCACAACATCACCGATGTTGCCGAAGATGGTCTGGGTCATTTGTGGGTGATTCATCAGTCTGGGCTGCTCGAAAAACTGGACAGCCGCAGTCACCGGGCTGTTTACCGCACAACTCTGGTTAGAACGGCCCCGACCGAAGCCGCCAATTTCAAGCTCTTTGTCGATGCCGACAACGACGTGTGGGTGTATGAAAGCAGGGCAGGAACGGGCGCGTTCTACATCGATGCCCGGAACCAAACCGTATTGCGGCTGCACACCGGAGCGACCCGCGGCCGACTGACGAATAATCTGGTACGTAGTATTATTCAGGACAGCAAAGGGAAAATCTGGCTGGGTACGGATCACGGAGGCATCAACGTGCTCGACAAGCAAGACTTCTCGGTTCGTTATCTGCTCAATGAGGAGGGTAACGAACGAAGCGTCAGCCAGAATACCATTTATAGCCAGTACTGCGATGATGGGGGGATTGTCTGGGTGGGTACTTATAAAAACGGCGTTTGCTATTACCACCCGGATCTCATTCGCTTTTCGGCGTTTCGGCACAGCAACACGGCCAGTCCGTTGCCCTACGATGATATAAACACGTTTGCGGAAGATGCCCGTGGTAACCTCTGGATTGGTACCAACGGCGGTGGTCTTCTTTATTTCGACAGAGGGCAGAATACGTTTACTACCTACCGTAGCAACTCCTCGGGCAACAGTTTAAGCAGTGATGTGATCGTGAGTCTGCTCGTTGATCAACAGCAGCAGCTCTGGATCGGTACGTACCTCGGCGGGCTGAATCGACTGGTGAACGGCCGCTTTACGCGGTTTGTACACCGCGATGATCAGCCGACCAGTCTGGCCAACAACAGTGTATGGGAACTATACGAAGATTCTCAACGAAACTTCTGGATTGGTACGCTGGGTGGGGGGCTGGATCGACTGAACAAGGCAACCGGCCGTTTTGACCATTACCGGCCGCCTGAAACGAACTATCTGCATTCGGAATACATTTCCTCGATTCGGGAAGATCGACAGGGCAACCTCTGGGTCGGACACGGCTATGGAATAGATGTCTGGAACCGCCGGAACCAGACCTCCGTACACGTTACGGCTAGTGATAACACCCGGCGGGGGCTGAGCCATAATAACGTAACGGCCATAACCGAGGATAGCCGGGGCTGGATATGGATCGGTACCATCGAAGGGCTTACGCTGTTTAATCGGCGAACGAATACGTTCCGCTTTTTCAAAAAAGAAAACGGACTGGCGGACAACACGATTCAAAGTATCGTTGAAGATGACGCTCACAACCTGTGGATTGGTACGCCCAACGGATTGAGTCATGTACTGATTCATCCGAAAGGAGCTGGCGATTACACGTTTACGTTCCGCAATTACGACGAAGCGGACGGGTTGCCAAGCAATCTGTTCAACGAAAACGCCGGCTTCAAAACGAGCCGGGGCGAACTGGTCTTCGGCGGGCCTAATGGCTTTACCCTATTTGATCCGAAAGCCTTTGGTATCAATCACCAGAAGCCCAACGTCGTGCTGACGGATCTGCAGGTGTTCAATCAGTATGTGCGACCCGGCGAACGGTATGAAAACCAGGTCGTGCTGGATCGCTCCATTACGCAAACGCAGGAGCTGACGTTGACGCACCGGCAGAATATGTTTTCGATCGGGTTTGCGGCTCTCAATTATTTCCACCCGGAAAAAAATACGTACCAATACAAGCTGGAAGGCTTCAACGACAACTGGATAACCGCCGACCCGCAGGTGCGAAAAGCGACGTTCACGAACCTGAATCCCGGTACGTATACGTTTCTGGTGCGGGCGGCCAACAACGACGGCGTCTGGAATACCGATGGTGTTCAGCTGGAAATTACCGTGTTGCCGCCCTTCTGGAAAAGCCCCACGGCGCTGATGCTGTACGTATTGCTGATATTGGGAGCGCTCTGGCTGGCCCGCTGGGTCGTGCTCGAACGCGCCCGCATTACGTTTCAGCTGGAGCAGGAACGGCAGCAGGCCCAGCAGCTGCACGAACTCGATCTGATGAAAATCAAGTTCCTGACCAATGTCAGCCACGAGTTCCGGACGCCGTTGACGCTCATTCTCAGTCCGCTGGACCGGTTGCTTAAACAAACCAAAGACCCTGGCCAGCTGCGGCAGTTTGAGTTGATTCAACGGAATGCCAAAAGGCTCCTCAACCTGGTGAACCAACTCCTCGACTTTCGGCGCATGGAGGTGCAGGAACTGAAACTGAACCTGGTTCAGAACGACGTCATCCGGTTTACGAAAGAGATTTTTTACTCTTTCTCCGACTTGTCGGAGCGTAAACAGATCCGCTTCACGTTTGAGTCGAACGTAACGGAACTGGTTATGTATTTTGACCCCGACAAGCTGGAACGCATTCTGTTCAACCTGTTGTCCAACGCCTTCAAGTTTACCCCGGAGAACGGCAAGGTGGCACTACGGCTCAACGCGGGCGAACCAGATGAACAGGATGCAGCCGCAGAACAGCTGCTGGCGATCAGCGTCAGCGATACGGGTATTGGTATACCAGCCGAAAAGCACGACCAGATCTTCGAGCGATTTTTTCAGAACGACATTCCCGGTACGCTCGTCAACCAGGGCAGCGGAATTGGTCTGGCCATTACGAAAGAGTTTGTGCGCCTTCACGGCGGACGCATTACGGTCGACAGTGCCCCCGATCAGGGCAGTACGTTTACGGTTCAGTTTCCCATCCGGACGGTGGCAGATCAGCCCGCTACGTACCAGCCGCTACAGGAAGCCGTTGAGCCACGTGTGGAGCTGGTAAATCGAATGGACGCAGCCCCGGTGGCTGGAAAAGCAGAAAAGAAGATAACGGTCTTACTGGTAGAGGACAACGAAGATTTCCGGTTTTACCTCAAAGACAACCTCCGCGACCAGTACAATATCCTCGAAGCCGCCAATGGCCGGGATGGCTGGCAGCAGGCCCAGACGCATTTGCCGAACCTGATTGTCAGTGATGTTATGATGCCCGAGATGGACGGAATCACCTTGTGCGGAAAAATAAAGAATGACAAACGTACCGCCCACATTCCGGTGCTGTTGCTGACGGCCCGCAGCGCTGAGGAACAAAAGCTGGAAGGGCTGGAGACCGGCGCGAGCGATTACATCACCAAACCGTTCAACTTCGAGATGCTGCAGGCCCGTATCCGGAACCTGATCGCCCAGCGCAATCTGCTGGAACGGGCGCTGCGCAAGCCGGCCGACATCAGCCCGAGCAAAATTGAGGTCACATCCCTGGACGAGAAGTTAATTCAGAAGGCCCTGAAAGTGGTAGAAGACAACATGAGCAACGCCGACTTCTCGGTGGAGGAGCTAAGTCGCGAGATGGGCATGAGCCGCGTCCATCTTTACAAAAAACTGCTGGCGTTAACCAACCGGACTCCGATCGAGTTCATTCGGACGGTTCGCCTGCAGCGGGCGGCCCAACTCCTCGAACGCAGCCAGTTGACTGTCGCCGAGGTGGCTTACCAGGTTGGTTTCAATAATCCGAAATATTTCACGAAATACTTCAAGCAGGAGTTCAACACGCTGCCTTCTGCCTATAGCGCAGAAAAGCGTTCGGATACGCATCAGGAGACGCATTAAATCGCCCGTGGTTACGCATGCACCCCGGATTGTTACGATTTGATACCCCTCCGTCCTGGTAGAGCCGTGTAGTTTTGTGAGCGCTTTACACGGACAAGACTATACTATGCCCTCTAACAAAAACCAGCAACTGCAGCGAATCTATCTGGTTGTGGAAATGACACTGTACGTAGCCATTGCAGCAGCCTCTGCCTTCTTCGTTATCCTGTAACAGGTAGTTCTGTTTGAGGAAAAAGGCCAGTTCATCAAGGTTGGCGGACGGTTACTCGCTGATGGCTACCGGCAGGTAAACCTTGAAGGTTGCTCCCTGACCGGGTTTGCTGGTAGCGGTCAGCATCCCCCCGTGGCGTTCGGCGACCCGTTTGCAGATGGCAAGCCCGATTCCACTACCCGGATACTGTTTCTTGCCATGCAGCCGCTGAAACACCTGGAAGATGCGCTCCAGGTACTTTTCGTCGAAACCAATTCCGTTGTCCTGTACGCTGATGGCCCACCAGCTGCCTTCCTGGCGATTCCGTAAAGCGTCAGGAGCCTCGTCATTCGTCAGGTGTTGGGCACGTACGGTAATTTGGGGAACCTGCCCCGGCTGAATGAACTTCAGCGCGTTGGACAGTAAGTTACTGAAAAGCTGCCAGAGCTGGCTACGGTCTCCCTGCACCGTGGGTAAGGAACCAATGTCTATCAGAGCGCCCGTCTGAACGATGCGCTGGGAGAGGTCTGCCTGAATTTCCCGCAACACAGTGTCGAGCTGTACGGGAACAAAAGGCAGACCGTGGGTGGTGATGCGCGAATAAGCCAGAATATCGCGAATCAGATCAGACATTCTGGCTGATGCAGTCTGCATGCGACGGATCAGGTCGGCACCTTCTGCTGGCAGGAGGGGCGCATACTGTTCGATCAGCAAATCCCCGAAGGACTGAATCTTGCGCAGCGGCTCCTGCAGGTCGTGGCTGGCAACATAGGCAAACGACTGCAGGTTTTCGTTCGACTGGCTCAGTTCTTCGTTGGCGGCTTCGAGCTGGCGCTGGGAGCTACGCATGCTTTCTTCCGCCCGTTTCTCGGCGGTTTTATCCATAACCGTCAGGACCATGCCATCGCCACGTTTGACCACCGAGATGTTATACCAGCCCAGTCCGCGCCCGTAGTCGTATTCGAGATCCTGGCGGAACGGCCGGCCGGTGTCAACGACCTGCGCGTACTGGTTCAGCAGCCCGTTCTCAGCTACGTCGGGGAAGAACTCCCGCATGGTGTGGCCAATCAGCTGTTGGTCGGTACGGCCCACCCGCTGGCGGTTTGCTTCGTTCTGGAGTACGTAGCGGAAGTCGACAATGGTGCCTTCCTCGTTACGAACGGCATCAAACGCGATGATACCATTCTGCGAACCGTCGAGTACTGAGCGCAGCAGCTTAGCCTGCTCTTCGGTCTGTTTCTGCGCGCGTTTGAGATCGTTCAGAATCTGATACGTCATAACCAGCCGGTCGGCGTCGATCCACACAACCTGCCCCATGACGTAATTATCTATACCATCGTGGTTGTAATGATCTTCAAATTGCTGCGGCTCGTTAACTTCCTGCATGGCTTCGTAGGCCGGCCAGAACTGTGATTGTCTGACCCCCGGGAAGAGCGTCAGAATCCGCTGGCCAACTAACTCATTGCGGGTCAGACCGGTGTCCCGTAAAATTTGCTCACTCACGTATTCGTAGACCAGATCTACGAGCTTCCCATGCTCATCGCGAATAACCTGGAAGATCGACATACCATGCAGCATCGAAGCCAGCATTGCCTGGAACGTATCGGCCTGGTATTTTTTCTCTTCCTGGGCTTTGCGCGTTTCCGTTACGTTGGAGCCGACGATAACCAGCCCGGTTCCCCAGCGGACTACGGTCATGTCGTACCAGCCCTGAACGCCCTCTGCCGCGTAGAACGTCTCGAACCGCTGCGGCTCGCCTGTTTCGTAGGCCCGCTGCCAGTAGGTCAGAAACTCGGTTTCTTCCGAAGACGGGAATAAGGCGGTTACCGTTTGGCCGATGATTTCGTCCTGCGAACGCCCGGACAACCGGGCCGCCACCGAGTTGGCCGCTACGTATCGGTAGTCGATAAGGCGTCCGTCGACGGGGTCATGAATGGCCTCGCAGGCAAGAATCGCCGTTGGCGAAACGTTCAGAATGCTGTCGAGTAGTTCCTGTTTCCGGCGGGCGTTGAGTTCGGATTCTTTCAGGCGGGTCACGTCGACGTAGGTATACAGAAGACTATCCCCTATCTTATTGTAAGAGCCGTCAAACCAGCCATTCCAGCCGTAATGGGTGTAAGGGCCAACGTTGTTCTGTGGTTCGCCGGTTTCCAGCACCTGCACCATCCGCGGAAACAGCTCCGTTTGCTGCCAGCCTGGAAATATGTCCCCGACCAGGCGACCGCTTAGCTCGTCAACGGTTTTGCCACCCTGTCGGGCATTGACCTCGTTGGTTAGCCGATACCGGAAATCGACAATGGCCCCCGGCTGGCCGGTAGTGTCCGGGTCTCGTACGGCATCAAGCAGCACTACCCCCGCCTGAATGTTGTCTATAACGGTCTGGTGCAGTCGAGACTGTTCCCGCTGGCGTTCTTCGGCCTGCCGAACCGCCGTTATGTCGACGAGGGTATGCAGCAACCGGTTGTCAAATCGGCTCAGGGTTATTTCAAACCAGCCCCGAATGCCGTAGTTGTCCTGATAAAGGACCGTTGAGTGCACCTCGCCGGTCTCCAGCACCTGTTTATGTACGTTGAATCGTTCCGTTTGCTGCCAGCCAGCCATAAAATGGCCAACTGGGCGACCATCCGTAAGTTCCTGAGGGGACCAGCCATACGTACGGGCGGCATACTGATTCACCAAAACCATACGGAAATCCATCAGAGTGCCGGAGGCATCATAAACGGGCTCCAGGAGCGTAATACCGGCCTCGGTTCGGTCAACGATGGCCTGCAACAGGCTGGCTTGTTTCTGAGAGGCCAATTCGGCTTCTTTCTGAGCACTGACGTCCGTGAAGGTGACCACTACCCCGTCGCCCTGACGAGTGATGGTAATATCGACCCATACACCAAAATCAGCGTAGTGTTTTTCCGTACGGATTGGCCTGCCCGTTTGACAAACGTCTACAAACTGCTCAAATAATCCTTTGGTTTTCTGCTCGGGAAAGAGTTCGGACGCCAGCCGGCCGGTGATCTGGTCGGCTGGTAAGCCACGCATCCGGGCGGCCGTTTGGTTAACGTGCCGGATGTAGAAATCCACGATGCGGCCGGGTTGGGGATCGGTCGATTGATCGCGAACCGCCTGGTACACAACAATTCCCGTATAAACATTGTCGAACGCCTGCTCAAGCAACTCAGCCCAGCTATTCAGCCGGGCCTCCGATACATCCACGAAACTGGCCAGGATGCCACCGTCGTAGGGAGTCAGTTTCTGCTGCAGCCACCGTCCCTGCCCAACGAAGTAATGATCAAACGCCTGCGGGATGCCCGTTTCGACGACCTCCGCCCAACGGTCAAGGATACCGCTGTCGAGTCCGCGCGGATCGCAGGTCAGCATGGTCTGGGTCAGCATCTGCTGCCGCGGGATGCCGGTCATCTGACAGATAGCCTCGTTGCATTGCTCAACCTGAAAGTCGACAATCCGCCCCTGCTGATTGCGCAGGGCCCGGCTGTAGAGCAGACCGCACGAGGCTGTATCCAATAGCTTCAGGAGCAGGGCGTCGACCGCAGACGGTTGGGTAGGCGAGGTATCGACCGGGGAATTGTTCGTGTACGTAATCAGCACGCCATCGCCCAGCGGAATAATGGAAAGATCGAAAAGAAAGGTCTTACCGGAACGCTGAAAACGGTGGCGAAGGCTAGCCGGCTGATGGGTCTGAATCACTTCCGCACAGCGGTCGGTCAGCAGCGTCAGCTCGTCGGTCAGGTTATACGGTTTCAGTAGCTCAGAAAGCTTTTGCCCGGGAGCGTACGTATGGACTTCCTGCCAGTTTGATCCGGTTTGAACACGTAGCGACGTCAGGCACAGGTCCATGAGCTCCCCATCCGGACTACGTAGCGCACTGAGGGTAACTACCCCGTTGGTTTCCAGAAAAGGGGTCGATGATAGGTCCAACAGGGCGTCCCGCTGCGTATTCATAGGGTTGAGTACAGATAAATAATCAATAGGCAGCCGATAGCGTCACAAGATCCATTCGTGTCTGCCGAAAATCCCGATGGCGTTTAGGCTATCGAAGGGTAAATTACTGAAAAACTGAAACAAACCATACCTGTCAAGGACCATCCGGTGGTTGAAAGTAAACCCCGGCTAATCGAAAACCGCACTCAAAAAGGGCGAAAAAAACACCGCCTAACTCCGATTGATCCGGTCATATCCCGGCGCAGTGACTCCGCAGCTAAATCGTACAAACGTAGGCAGAACGGATGAAACGCGAGGGCTTTTACCCGCGCCAAAGCCGGGACTGGTTGACGCCCTTGCCAGAAATGTTCGAAGCTTCGGGTCGATGTTAACATTTTATACCCCGTTCGGAAACATCTGATCCGAGCCATTTTACAAAATCACCCCCTTTCCGAAACAAGCTATACCCTCCCTTCGGCTACCGTATTGGTAATTTTGTCAAATAAAAACTGGCTTTTGTCTAATTATTAACCTGTATCACAGCCTTTGATCCTTTTCGATCTTCAATTAGTACATCGATTATTCCTATCCCTTACCCATTAACCGGGTTGAGCCCTTTAATCAACTCACTATCCAAAGTCTAATTCTGTTTTTTCAACCCAAAACCTTATGTCGATGACACAAGTGTACAGCCGCAGGCGGGGGTACGGTACCTTAGCTGATAGCAGGCTTTTCCGGGCGGGAACCTATTTGGCCCTTGCATTCCTGCTCCTGTTCTGGTCGGGAGCCGACAGTATTGCCCAGACGCGTAAGCGGGTAACGGGAATTGTGACGGCCGCCCCAAACAATGAGCCGTTGCCGGGCGTCAGCGTTGTGGTCAAAGGGTCGTCCATTGGCGCAAACACAGACGCTAAGGGGGCCTACTCGCTGGAGGCTCCGGCCAACGCTACGTTGGTTTTTTCGTTTATCGGCTACGTCAAGCAGGAGGTCGCCACGGGTAACCGCACAACGGTCAACGTGACGATGCAGGAAGATGTTTCCAACCTGAAGGAAGTGGTCGTTGTCGGGTACGGTCAGATCAAACGGGCCGACCTGTCCAGTGCGCAGACCAGCGTTACGTCGGCCGACATCCAGAAAACGGTCAACACCACCCTGGAGCAGGCGTTGCAGGGCCGCTCGGCGAACGTATACGTAACGCAGAACACCGGTCAGCCGGGCGGTGGCATCTCGGTGAACATCCGGGGTATCAACACCATCAATGGTTCGAACGAGCCGCTGTACGTTATTGATGGGGTGCAGATTCAGGGCGCCCCCGGTGGTTCTTACGGGGTTACCAGTTCAATTAACCCCCTGGCTGGTCTGAACCCGTCCGACATCGAATCGATGGAAATCCTGCAGGGACCGTCGGCGACGGCCATCTACGGATCGCGGGCCACCAACGGGGTTGTGTTGATTACAACCAAGCGTGGTAAAGCCGGCCAGACCAAGATCAACTACAATTTCCTGTATACGCTGCAGGATACGCCTAAGCTGCTGCCTACACTGAACCTGCGGGAGTATGCCGTGATGGTGAATGAGTACCGTCAGCTGAGCGGCCAGACGCCGATTCCGGAATTTCAGGACCCGTCGTTGCTGGGCGAAGGCACAAACTGGCAGCGCGAACTGTTCCGGCAGGCGCCGTTGCTGAAGCACCAGCTTAGCCTGAGCGGTGGCAACGACAAGACAACGTATTACCTGTCCGGCGAATACTTCGATCAGCAGGGCGTTGCGGTAGGCTCGTCGTTCAATCGGTACTCCGTCCGCCTGAACGTAGATAATCAAACCCGCAGCTGGTTGAAAATCAGCAGTAACCTGAACCTGAGCAAAACGGAAGACAGGGTGACGCAAACCAACAACGACCTGATTAACCTGGCGATCGAACAGTCGCCGAACATTCCGCTCCGGAATCCGGATGGATCATGGGGTGGCCCAACCAACCCACAGTTTGCGGTAAATAACCCCATTGCCATTGCTAGTCTGATCGACAACCGGGTCAACCGCGCCAACATTCTGGGAGGGGTGACGGCCGACATCACCCTGTTCAAAGGATTGATCTTCCGCAACTCGTTCAACGGGAGCGGTCAGTTCAGCACCAACAATACGTTTACGCCAACCTACCAGTTGGGTACGATCATCAACAATACGGCCTCGGCCAATAAAGGCAGCGGCAACAATTACTACTGGAACCTGAACCAGCTGCTGCAGTACGATACGCAGTTTGGCAAGCACAGCATCAACGCGATTGCCAGCCACGAAGCGCAGGAAAGCACGTATGAGGGGCTTTCGGCCGGTATTCAGGGGTTCGTTACCAACAACATTGCCGAGTTGCCGCTGGGTGATCCCAAAACCGCAACCAACAGCAGCTACAAAGGCTCATGGGGCATGGAATCGTACCTGGCCCGGGTCAACTACACCTACAATGACCGGTACATCGTGCAGGCGGCTTTCCGGGCCGATGGTTCGCCAAGTTTTGCGCCGAGCAAGCGCTGGGGGTACTTCCCCTCGGTGTCGGCGGCCTGGCGTATTTCGGAAGAGCCGTTTATGAAGCAGGTTCCGCAGATCAACGAACTGAAGCTCCGCTTTGAAACGGGTCTGACCGGCAACCAGGGCAGCACGGGGTATTTTTCGGCCCTGCAACCGGTAGCCACGCAGTGGGGAACGGGGTATCTGGCCCGCAATTACGCGAATCCGGAGTATCAGTGGGAAAGTACGATGACCTACAACCTGGGTTTCAACCTGAACATGTTCAGCAACCGGATTCAGCTCGAAGGCGACTTCTACATCAAGAAGACCGACAACCTGATCATGAACATTCCGCTGCCGACCTACATGGGTACGAGCGGTTCAGGCTCAATCGGACCGCCGTTGGTGAACATCGGCGCGCTCGAAAACCGGGGGTATGGTATTACGCTGAACACGGTGAACATCGACCGGTCCGGATTTAAATGGACCAGCAACTTCAACGTATCGGGCTTCAAAAACAACCTGAGTAAGCTGTACGCCGAAACGGCTACCCTCGACCGTCCGTACTGGTTCATGGAAAACTTCCTGGCTCGTTCGGTGGTTGGCCAGCCGGCCTTTCAGTTCTTCGGCTACGTGAAGGAAGGTATTTTCAAGTCGGTTGAAGAAATCAATAATTCAGCCATTCCGGCGGGGAATACCGTATCGCCGAACAGCACCTGGGTAGGCGACATCAAGTACAAAGACCTGAACGGCGACAAGATCATCGATGCCCGCGACCAGACGTTCATCGGTAACCCCTGGCCGAAAATGACGTTCGGCTTCACGAACAACCTGTCGTACCGCGATTTCGATATGACTGTGCTGCTGACCAGTTCGTACGGCAACCAGATCTACAACTTCGTTCGCTTCCGCAACGAAAACCCCGGACGTACCAACGTCGGTCGCGGCTTACTGGCGGGCGCGGCCAATTACGCTCGACTGTCCGACGATCCGACCAATCCGACTTTGCTCAACCCTGACGCCGACCGGCCGCGGATCACCGGCTCCGACGCCAATGGGAATGCCAACCGGGCTACGCAGGATTACGTGGAAGACGGCTCGTATATCCGCGTGAAAAACATTCAGCTCGGCTATAACCTGCCCAAGTCGCTCATCAGCCGGCAGAAGGTCGTGCAGGGCGTTCGGGTAACGGCCGGCGTACAGAACGCCTTCACCTTTACCAAATACACCGGGTATGATCCGGAGGTTGGGGCGTTCGTGGGCAGTGGGTCAAACCCGGCTCAGTCCGTTGTTGGTGTCGATTACGGTCGCTATCCGCTGACCCGGATGTACACAGTTAGCGTAGGCGTTGATTTTTAATCCATTGCATACATGAAAACGAATAGTCTGACACGATATATCACCCTGATCGCTTTCGTCCTGACGATGGCGAGCTGTAATAAGGAGTTCCTGGACCGGCTTCCGCTGGATACCCTGGTGGATGCTACGTACTACAAAAATGCCGATCAGGTATTGATGGGAACGGCTCCGCTGTACAACATCGTCTGGTTCGATTACAACGATAAAGCGTCTTTTGCCCTCGGCGACGCCCGGGGCGGTACGTTGTTTTCGGGCAGCAGCTGGACGTCGCACGTTCGGTTCAATACGTCGGCCAGCGAACCCGAAGTGGCCCTGACCTGGCAGTCATTCTACAACATCGTCGGGCAGTGCAACACCATCATCCGGAATATCAACACGTATGCCGATGCCGGTGTGCCGGACAACATCAAGCGGCACGGTATTGCCGAAGCCCGGTTCATGCGGGGGCTGGCGTACGCCTATCTGGTACGTAACTACGGCGCGGTACCTATTATTACGGACAATACCAAACTGCTGACCGATACGACCCAGGCCCGGAATACGGTCGAAAGCGTGTGGGAGTTCGTGATCCGGGATCTCCGCTATGCCGCTCAGAACCTGCCGGCAACACCCGTGCAGAAAGGCCGGTTGACGAAGTGGTCGGCGGAAGGTATGCTGGCCAAAATGTTTCTGACCCGCGCTGGTCTGGGCAAGACAGAAGGCAATCGCTCGCAGAGTGACCTGGACAGCGCCCGTTACTACGCCGGTGACGTCATCAAGAACAGCGGGGCGTCGCTCATGCCGAACTACGAGGATCTGTTCATGACCAGGAACAACAACAACCCCGAAAGCCTGTTCGCGCTTCAGTGGGTGTGGAACGGTCCGCAGTGGGGTACGCAGAACACCATGCAGTCGTACCTCGCGTTTAATTCGTCCATCACCGGTTTCAGCGACGGCTGGGGTATCGACCACGGCGCAACGGCCGACATCCTGAAAGCCTACGAGCCTGCTGATTCGATTCGCCGGAAAGCGACGTTCATGTTCCCCGGCGATCACTACAAGTACATCCACCAACTGGTACCTGACCCGGCTAACCCCGGCAAGCAGCTTACGCAGGAACTGGTTGTGCCGCTGACCAACACAAACCGGGCTAACGTGAAGAAATACGTGGTGGGCCTGCCGATGGACAACGACGGCAAGGTGAGCTTCATGCACACGGAGATCAACAGCTATATGCTGCGGCTGGCGGAGGTGTATCTGATTTACGCCGAAGCGATCATGGGGAATGCCGCATCGACCAGCGATGCCGAAGCGCTGCGTTATTTCAACGCCGTTCGGACCCGGGCCAGGCTGGCTCCGAAAACAAGCATCACGTTCGACGACATCTTCAAAGAGAAACGCATCGAATGCGCCATGGAAGGGGTACAGTGGTATGAATTCGTGCGGTTATACTACTTCAATCCGACCAAAGCGAAGGATATGCTGAGCAAGATGGACAAAGCCAACTACACCGTTACGCCGATAGCCAACAGCAGGACGCGGCAATGGAACATCACCTACGCAGCTACGCCCACGAACTACCCGGTCACTGACGCCAGCTTCTTTGTGCCGTATCCGGACATTGAACTGACGAAAGCGCCGAACCTGCGCAAGCCACCTGTACCGTTTGACTTCAGCAAGATGTAATGATACCTGTTACCCCCAACCCCCTGACGGGCGGACGGGCTTTTGAGCCGGATAGGTTTAGCCCGGCAGCGGCCGTCCGCCCGTCAGGGGGTTGGGGGTAAAGTAACAAACCAGAATTCACCCATGAAAAACTATAAAGTACGCCTATTGCCCCTGCTGGCCATTCTGGGCTGCCTATCCTGGCTGTCGGGCTGCCAGCAAGACGAGGTCAATGCCCCACCGGTCGTTGAACGATTCCGGCTGCTCGACCCAATCAAAAAAGACAGTACGTTCACGGCGGCTGTTCCCGGAACGCTGCTGGTCATCCAGGGTAAAAACCTGAACAATGCCGTCAATGTCTATTTTAACGACTTTCCGGCTGCGTTCAACCCGGTGTATAATACGGCCGAGAACCTGATCATCACGATTCCGGCACAAACGCCAACGGCCGTAACTGCCCCGAAAGTGTCGAATAAAGTCCGGATCGTGACGACCCACGGCGAAGGTACGTTCGATTTCACGGTCGTGCAGGCGCCCCCGGTTATTGCCAGCATTTCAAACGAAAATGCCAGTCCCGGCGACTCGATCACCATCGCGGGGGCTAACTTCTTTGGGGTCAGCAAAATCGTTTTTCCGGGCAATCTGGAAGTTGATTCAACCAGATTCAGACCGAACAGAGAAGGTACGCTAATCCGGGTACGCGTGCCGGCCAACATGACCCAGAGCGGACCGTTGTCGATCGTGGCTACGTTTGGCACGACGACGACACCCGCGCCGATCAACTACGTAACGGGGCCGGGGGTGCTGTGTAACTTCGACGATGTCAATACCTTCGCGGGCTGGTCGGGTACGGCCAGTAAAGATGCCACGCTCTTTCCGGGCAACAAAGGCAGTTTCGGTTACCTGTCGGTCAAAGGCATCGTGGGCGGCAATAGCGAGTGGTGGACCAGTGGCCGGTCGATCAACGTAAACGAAACCCAGTGGATTGCGCCGGCTAACCTGAAAGCGCCGGTCAGCGACTACGCCCTGAAGTTTGAAATTTTTGTCAAAACGCCCTGGAAAACCGGCACCATGCTGATTACCCCCAACCGGGATGCAAAACCGAACAGCTATACGTATCGGTACACACCCTGGAAAATTGGTACGGCTTCGGTTGACTTCCAGACGACCGGCTGGCAAACCGTAACCATACCGCTTTCGGAGTTCAGAACGTCCAACGGCACCGGCGACGCAGCGCCATCGCTGGAAGCGTTGCTGGGGGCCGCGGGTAAAAATCAGTTCCAGATGATGCTGGTGGCCGATACCGACGGGATGGGTGAAGTGTCGATTGGTGTCGACAACATCCGGGTTGTTTCAAACAAAGCGGTTAAGTAAATTTTGCCAGCCGGCTACTATCCTACGTTGGCTATTCCTGCCCTTACCGATTCCTGCTTGCGTTCAGCGCAGTAGCCCAGAATGCTCCTGGTTTCCGGGAGCATTCTGGGTATTTATAGCGATCACTTGTTCCCAGACGTTATTTCGTTTTACTTGCCTATGATACGTTTTCAATGGTTTCTCTTCTTATTTCTGATGCCGGGCTTACCGGTATCGGCTCAGTCCAGTGAAGTCCCTTCCTCCGTACTTAATCTGCAAAGCTTCAATGAGTTTACCCCCACGGGCCGTAACTGGAAGCTGGCCGGTGATGTATTTTATGATCTGAACAAGGCCGGCAAAGGCAGTTTAAAACCGGGAACGGGTATACTGGTCAACGACTTGTCCGGCAAAAGCAACGGGCACATCATCACCAAAATGGAACACGGGGACATAGAGCTGGACCTGGATTTCATGATGGATAAAGGGTCCAACGCCGGTGTGTACCTGCAGGGCCGGTACGAAATCCAGTTGTTCGACAGCTGGGGCGTCAAGAATCCAACCTCAGCCGACTGCGGGGCCATTTACGAACGCTGGGACGACAGCCGTCCCGAAGGACGCAAAGGCTATGAGGGCCATGCGCCTGCGCAGAATGTCAGCAAAGCGCCCGGTTTGTGGCAGCACCTGACCGTTGTTTTCCGGGCGCCACGCTTCAACCCGGCCGGTACAAAAATCCAAAACGCCCGTTTTGAGAAAGTCATGCTGAACGGCGTCACCATCCACGAAAACATTGACGTAACCGGCCCGACCCGGGCGGCTGCTTTTCAGGATGAACAACCTACCGGGCCGCTCATGATCCAGGGTGATCACGGACCGGTGGCGATCCGGAACATTCGCTACAAAGCGTACGGTACCGAACCCGCGACCCTGACCAACCTGAAGCTGAGCGCGTATGAGGGCAAGTTTAAATCGCCGGCAGACCTTAGTTCCATGACTCCCAGGCGCGAGATGGCCATTGATGTGCTGGCGCATCTGGCTCCCGGCAACAAAGACAATTTTGGGGGAAAGATCACCGGTCTCCTGCACCTGCCCAAGTCGGGGCAGTATCTGATCAGCCTGAATTTTGCCTGGATTCCCGCCGAAACCAACCCGGCCAATCCAAACGGTGCGGGCGAGCTGACCATCGGAGGTAAAACGATTGGGGTCGACGGTCGTAACGGCGGTACCGCTTCGGCCATTGTGAACCTCGAAGCCGGCGATCATCCCGTGGTTCTGACGTACTACAAGAATTTTGGATTATGGTACGCCCGCAGCAACGACATTACCCTGGCCGTTGAAGGCCCCGGTGTCGCCTATACGGCGCTGGCGGCTCCGGTGCGGGTCGAAGATCCGGTCGGCGCCATTACGTTACAAACCGAAGGTGAACCGATTATGCAGCGCGGTTTTGTGAACCACCGGGGCCGAAAGCACACGCATACAATCTCCGTTGGCGAACCGGGCGCGGCCAACTACACGGTCGATTTACAAAAAGGCGAGTTGCTGCAAATCTGGCGGGGCGGTTTTCTGGAAACGACTCCCATGTGGTACGGCCGGGGCGAAACGCAGTTGTCGGTACCGCTGGGCAGTGTGATTGAACTGTCGGGAAAGCCCTCGCTGGCGGTAATGACGGACCAACATTCGGCCTGGCCAGACTCAAACGCTACGTACAACAACCTGGGTTACGATGTTGATCCGGCAGGACGTCCCGTTTTCAAGTACACCCTGGGTAGTGTCAACGTCCGGGAATCGTTCGAGCCGGAAGACGGTGGTCGGAAACTGGCGCACCGCTTTATCGTTACGTCGACGGGGCAGGCCCCGGGTGAAATCTGGTGCCGCGTAGCCGAAGGCCGTGATATTACGGAGTTGCCAAATGGTTTATACGCCATCAACGACAAACAGTATTTTATTGAGCTACCCACCAACCAGAAGCCGGTCATTCGGTCCACGGCCAGAAATACCAAAGAGCTACTGCTTCCGGTAAAAGGTAAAGACAACGGGGGTGTTGTGACCTATTCAATTGTCTGGTAAGCACGCAACGTTCTGAATAACAAGTATCATGAACTTATCTCAGCCTAACATACAGAAACTGGCGAAAACCGCTCTGGTCGCGTCAGGTCTTTTACTCGTCGGTAGCTTACCCGCCTGGGCGCAGATTCAGCCGAAGACCAGTGCCCCGGTCAGTTCGGGCAGTAAACAACCCGCCCCGGCACCGAAGGGACTGGCCAAAGCTGACGATGTGCCGCAGAAAGAGGATGATTATTATACAATCATTTCGCTGCCCGTTCCTGAAAACGTCATCCTCGAAGTCGGCGGCATGGCTACCCTGCCGGATGGTAGTCTGGCCGTCTGTACGCGCCGGGGTGAAGTCTGGATCGTATCGAACCCATCCATCAGCGGTAACCAGCGGCCGACCTACAAACGCTTTGCATACGGTCTCCACGAGCCGCTGGGGCTGGCGTATAAGGACGGCGACATCTACGTTACCCAGCGGAGCGAGATCACCCGACTGCGCGATACCAACGGCGACGGCCGCGCTGATGCCTACGACAAGGTGTATGCCTGGCCGCTATCGGGCAATTACCACGAATACTCATACGGTCCCACGTTCCTGCCTAACGGCAACATGCTCGTTACGCTCAACGTCGGATGGAGCAACAGCCTGGGGCATGGGGTTAGCCTGGCGCCCTGGCGCGGCTGGACGCTGGAAATTACTCCAGACGGCAATATGACGCCGTTTGCAGCGGGCATGCGCTCGCCCGCGGGCTATGGCATGAACGCAGCCGGCGACTTTTTCTACACCGAGAACCAGGGCGACTGGGTCGGCTCAGGCCGGATTTCGCAGGTCGAGAAAGGCGATTTTCTCGGTAACGCCGAAAGTCTTCGCTGGACGGGCCTGCCCGGCTCGCCCCTGACGCTGAAACCCCAGGACGTACCGAACACCGGCGAACCCCTGTACGACGTAGCGAAGCGGCTCCCTGACCTGAAAGCCCCCGCCGTCTGGCTACCTCACGGAATCCTGGGCATCTCTACGTCCGGATTGCTGAACGACAACACGAGCGGCAGGTTCGGGCCGTTTGCGAATCAGCTGTTCGTTGGCGATCAGGGTCAGAGCAAGATCATGCGCGTCGATCTGGAGCGCGTGAAAGGCGAGTATCAGGGTGTTGTGTTTCCCTTCCGCGACGGATTTTCATCGGGTATTCTGCGGATGGTCTGGGGCCACGACGCATCCATGTTCGTGGGTATGACGAGTCGGGGGTGGTCCTCAACGGGTAAAGAACTGTACAGTCTGCAACGGGTGGTCTGGACGGGGAAAGTACCGTTTGAAATGAAAACCATCCGCGCTACGCCCGACGGCTTTGAGATTGAGTACACCGAGCCGGTTGACCGGGACCTGGCGGCTGACCCGGCGTCGTACAAGATCACCGGCTTCAACTATAAATACCACGCTACGTATGGCAGTCCCGTAATTAACCGGGGCAATTGCCCTATCCGTGGCGTAGTTGTTTCGCCGGATGGTCTGAAAGCCCGACTGGTGGTTGATAGTCTGCGATTGGGCTACATTCATGAGATCACGACCGATGGTGTCCGGGCGGCCAGCGGCCGGTCTTTGCTGCACAACGTCGGTTACTACACGCTGAACAACCAGCCCGAGGGCGAAAAATTAGCGATTACCCGTACGGCTCCGATGCATGACCATTCGGCCATGGCGTCTGCCGCATCGACGGCCCCAACGACTTCAAAATCCAAAACAACGGCCAAACGCACCGCGAAGCCGACGGTAGCTACAACGGCCAAACGTATCACGGATATGCCTGCGTCGTGGGGTGAGCCCGATTATACCATCAACATGGGCACTAAACCCGGTCTTAAGTTTGCACCGGAGCAGTTTCAGGTGAAAGCAGGCAGTAAGGTGCGGGTCGTGTTCAACAACGAGGATGACATGCTGCATAATTTCGTTGTCGTGGCCCCGGGCTCTGCCATTCAGGTTGGCGAACTGGCGATGAAGTTAGGGCTGGAAGGTCAGGAGAAACATTACATTCCGCAGACCGATAAGGTGTTATACCACACCAATCTGCTTCAGCCGAATACGAACGAAACCATCTACTTCGTCGCGCCCGACAAACCCGGCGCTTATATGTACGAGTGCTCGGTGCCCGGCCACTTCTACGTCATGCAGGGCATTATGAACGTAGTCCGGTAGCTGGCGCCCCTCCGAACCCCCGGCCGCCTGAGAAATACACTAAAAAAGTGTAAAAATATTTACCGTTGAATAGGGGGATAAGCGTGTTCGGCTGTCTTGATGGATGAGAGCGTATGTTCATCGACAGAAGTATGATAGATTTGCATCGGAAATCAGTCTTTCAACCACCCAGTGCAACTATCTGATCAGGAAATACTGTCTGCCATACAACTTGGCGACGAGCGGATGTTTGAGGCCGTGTTTCGGCAGCATTACAACCCGCTTTGCCAGTATGGCTACTCGTTCCTGAAAGACTGGGACGATACCGAGGAGGTGGTGCAGGCGGTTTTTATGGTCATCTGGGAGAAACGGGACGCGCTGGAAATCAATACGTCGCTGAAGTCGTACCTCTACCGGGCGGTGCACAACCGGTGTCTGAACCGGATCAAACACCTGGCTGTTCAGGCCGAACACCGGAACCACGTGGAGGCCGAGCTGAACCAGTCGTACGAAGCGCCGGCGCAGGTGCTGATGGCCAACGAGCTGTCGGAACGTCTGCACGATGCCATACAGGTTTTGCCCGAGCAGTGCCGGCTGATTTTTATGATGAGTCGGTTTGAGGAGCTGAAGTACCAGGAAATTGCCGACCGGCTGGGTCTGTCCATCAAAACGGTGGAAAACCAGATTGGTAAGGCGCTCCGTATCCTGCGGACAGAACTGGCCGAATACCTGCCGGTGATCATGTTGTTGGGGATACGGATGTATGAATAAGTTACAGACGTTTGTGGTTCGTAGTTTGTGGTTTGTAGTTAATCCGTGCGGAGCAACTACAAACCACAAACTACGAACCACAAACTAACCTAAAAACGATGGCGAACGAGTACGGACAGCCAATAGATGACAGCCTGATCGGCAAGTACCTCGCCGGGGAGACTAACCCCGACGAGTCCGAGCGGGTGCGCCTGTGGCTGAGCCAGCGCGATCCGTCCGCCGAAGTCGATAACCAGAAGGAGTTTGAGCGGTTCGAGCGGATCTGGGAAACAGCCGCCCAGCTCAAACCGCCATCGGAAGAGCGCAAAGCACCGGTCGATACGGATGCCGCCTGGCAGAAGATGCGAAGCCGGATGCAGACTGGCAGCAGTACGGTGTCGGCCCCGGCTCCTTTTACGGTCGTTCGGCCCGACGAAAAAGACGAAGCGGCCCCGGAAAGCAACCAACCCGTTGTCAGACCGCTGCCATCGGATACTCAGCTTGCCCGTCCGCTCTGGAGCCGGTACTGGCAGATTGCGGCCGCGCTCGTGCTGGTGTCGGGCCTGGGCTGGTTCCTGCTCAAAAACCAGCAGACCGAGCCGGTGGCAGTGCCGCAACTGGCCGTTACCTCAACGGGCAAGACCGTAGAAAAGACACTGCCCGACGGCTCGAAGGTGTGGTTGAACCGGGGGAGTAAGCTGAGTTATCCGCAGACGTTTGCCGACGACAGCCGCGAGGTGGTACTTACCGGAGAGGCCTTCTTTGAAGTGAAGCCCGATCCGTCGAAGCCATTCCGTATCCAGGCCGGTCAGGCCACGGTGCAGGTGTTGGGTACGTCGTTCAGTGTGCGGGCCTACGACAGCAACGTACGCGTGGCTGTCCGGACGGGTAAGGTGTTGTTTGCCGCGAAGAAGAAAGAAGTAACGCTCGTTAAGAACGAGCAGGCTACGTTTGATAGCCGGGCCGATACAATCCGGAAATTAGTCAGGGTCGATCCCAATGTGTTTGCCTACCGAACGGGGCGGCTGGCGTTTAAAGGAACGCCCCTGAGTGAAGTCGTTCAGACAATCAATGAGGTCTACCGGGCGGACGTTCGGCTGGCTAACGCTCAGTTAAACAACTGCTTGTACGCCAATACCGGTTTTGAAAATTACGACACGGTCGAAACCGTCGTGTACGTAGTGTCCGAAACAATGGGGCTGCGCGTTCGGCGGGAAGGCGATCGGTTTATCATTGAAGGCACAGGCTGCCCGCAGTAATTTTTGTGCTGTTGATAGGGGGAAATGCGGCAAGGGCTGTCTTATCGACAAACGCATCAATTGCTATGTACATTCACCGTTACGTACTGGTTTTTCTTGGCTGGCTGCTCGTCGTCGTTTGTTCGGCTAAGCCTACGCCACCGCTGGAGCGAACCATTACCTTGTCGATCAGTAATGAGCGCCTGGATCGGGCGTTGAACATAATCGGCCGCGAAGGGCAGTTAAATTTTTCGTATAGCCCTTCGGTGATCAATGAAGGCAGCCTTGTGTCGCTGCGGGTGTCGAACAGTACGGTCCGCGACGCGCTGAATCAACTGTTTCGCGGCTCGGTCACGTACAAGGCGCGGGGGAATTACATCATCCTGATCCGGGCCGAACTCCCGGAGGTCGACGACCGCCCCAAAAATTTCTATCTCGACGGCTACATCCTGGACCAGGCTACCGGTCAGAAGATTGGGCAGGCCAGTGTTTTTGAAAAGACCACGCTGGCATCAGCCATCAGCAATCCCTACGGCTACTACCGGATCAAGCTGCCTACCGAGCTGCCGACGCTGCAACTCCAGGTTCGTAAGCAGAACTACGTGGGGGAAACGGTGCGGGTAACATCGCGGCAGTCGCACACGCTCAACATCCGGCTCGAACCGTCGCCCCTGAGCCGGACCGTTCAGCCGCTCACCATCCGGCAGTCGGTCGATACGACCCGTCGCATCGCCGTGGCGGTGCAGCAGCCTATCCAGCCGATTTTACTGGCCTCGGCCGATACCAGTCAGACCCCTAAAATATCGGCCTGGCAGCGGGGTAAACAGCGCCTGACCGACTGGTTCATGTCGACCAAATCGGAAATTCACGAAGCCAACCTCGTCGGCGATACGCTCTACCGCGACGTACAGATCAGCTTTTTGCCGTTTGTGGGCACCAATGGAAAGCTGAGCGCCCGGGTGATTAACCGGACGTCGTTCAACATTCTGGGCGGCTACTCACTCGGTAATACGGGCGTAGAGGTAGGCGGTTTCCTGAACGGGGTTCGGGGCGAGGTAACGGGCGTACAGGTGGCCGGCTTCGGCAACGTAGTTGGTGAGCGGATGGATGGGGTGCAGGTAGCCGGCTTCGGTAACGCCGTTCGTACAACGGTGCATGGGGTGCAGGTAGCTGGGTTCGGCAATGCCATTGGCGACGATATGCATGGCGTACAGGTGGCCGGCTTTGGCAACGTAACGCTGGGGGGGCTGCCGGATGGGGTGCAGGTAGCGGGTTTCGGCAACGTGACGGCTCGTAATGTACGGGGCGTACAGGTAGCCGGGTTCGCTAACATTGGTGCCCGGGAAGTTGATGCCGTCCAGGTAGCCGGTTTTTTTAATCTGGCTGCGCAACGGCAACGGGGTGCACAAATCGCGGGTTTCGGCAACGTAGCCGCGGCCGAAGCGACCGGCCTGCAACTGTCGGGCTTTTTCAACGTAGCGGGTAAAGGCATTCAGGGGTGGCAGATTGCCGGTTTTTTCAACTCAGCCAAAAGCGTCACCAGCGGCACCCAGATTGGTCTGTTCAACGTCTCGGGCTCGTCCAGAAACGTACCGATTGGCCTGCTAAGCTGGGTCCAGAAAAATGGGTACCGTCGGTTAGAGGTTTCTACGGATGAAGTAAACCGGGCCAACCTGACGTTCAAAACCGGTAAGGCGGCCTTTTATAACATTTTCACCGCCGGGTCCAATCTGGAGGATGCTGATCGGCCGTCGTGGAGCTTTGGGTACGGTCTGGGATCAGCTATTAACCTGCAGCGGGGTTGGATGCTCAACTTCGATCTGACCGGTAATTACCGCCTGCCGACCGGCTGGGCTTTCTTCGATGAGGGTAGTCAGCTGTACCGCCTAAGCATGGGTATCGAGAAAAAACTCACCCCGGGCCTTGCCCTCGCGGTCGGCCCTACGGCGAACTGGTTCGTCAGCCAAAACGAAACGACCAAGCCCGGCCGGGTCATCGATGTGCCGCTCTTCACGGATCGGTTCGATACGTTTGGCAATTACAACGCGGGTTGGGTTGGCTTCCACGCAGCCCTGCGGATCTGCAGCCGGTAACTTTTGTCTTCGCTTTTATTCTACCCCAAACCGGTCCGGCGTACTGGTTTGGGGTAATGCGTTAAAGCTAATTTAACGTAGTAAAAAAAGTGCCTTTTCATAACGTGCCGGATACTTCTGCAACTATTGGAAAAATACTTTTTATTGCCGTAGGGGGGACCTGTAAACAAGCTGTCTTAGTGCTGTAAAAACCTGAATAACAGCATCATGAAAGTCAACACTTCCCTCTTTGTAGTGGCCTTTGGCCTGCTCGCCGGCGTCGCTAAAGGCCAGCCCCTAACCCAAACGATTCGGGGTGCCGTAATCGATCAGGTTCTGCAAACGCCCATCCCCGGGGCTACTGTCGTTATCGTTAACTCCACCCCGTTGAGAGGGACATCCACCGGTCCCGATGGTACGTTCCGGCTCGCGGCTGTCCCCGTTGGGCGACAAACCCTGAAGATCTCATTCATGGGGTACAAGGACTTGCTGCTGTCCAACATCGTCGTTGATGCCGGTAAAGAACTGGTCCTGACCGTCAACCTTGAAGAAACCGTGCAGCAGGTCGCTGAGGTAACCGTAAAGCCCCAGATCGAAAAGGATAAGCCGCTGAACGAGATGGCGGCCGTCAGTGCCCGAACCTTTTCCGTCGAGGAAACCCAGAAGTTTGCCGCGGCCGTAAACGACCCGGCCCGGATGGCCACGGCTTACGCGGGCGTAGTGGGGGCCGACGACGGCGGCAATACCATTGTGATCCGGGGCAACTCCCCAACCGGGCTGCTCTGGCGGATGGAGGGCGTTGAAATTCCGAACCCCAACCATTTTGCTAACCTCGGCACGGCTGGGGGTGGTATTTCAATCCTGAGCGCCCAGCTGCTGGCTAACTCCGATTTCATGACGGGGGCCTTCCCGGCCGAATACGGCAACACGCTGTCGGGGGTGTTCGATCTGCGGTTGCGGAAAGGCAACAACGCCAAACGCGAACATACGGTGCAGGTCGGACTGCTGGGCGTCGACGTATCCAGCGAGGGGCCGTTCTCCAAAAAATACAACGGATCGTACCTGTTCAATTACCGGTATTCGACGCTGGGGCTGCTGTCGAAACTGGGGGTGTCGGTTGGTTCGGCGGTGAATATCTTCCAGGACCTGTCGTTCAACGTGTATCTGCCCGCCGGGAAGGCCGGTACGTTTACGGCCTTTGGGTTTGGTGGGCTAAGCACCAGCAACACCGACGCCGTGAAGGATTCGACTAAATGGGTGGGTGAGTTCGACCGCTATACCGACCGGTTCTTCGCCAACACGGGCGCGGCCGGTATGACGCACACCATCAACTTTGGCCGGAATGCGCTTTTGAAAACGGTATTCCTGGCGTCGGCGTACCGGACGGGGTACCGGAGTGAATACCTGGATGAACAGTATGCTTCATCGGCCCGCACGAATGAGTCGTTTACGGTACAGAAGCGGATTGCGTCGAGTACGCTGACGTACCGATTCTCACCAAAGCTGACCGTACGTACCGGATTGATTGGTACGCAGTTGGTATATGACCTGTCGCGTAAGGACTGGAACCCTGATTTACAGGTGCTTCAAAGCCAGATTCAGGCCCGGAATTCGACCTATACTGTTCAGAGCTACGCGCAGGTCAACTACCGGATTACCGATCAGCTGACGGTGAACGCCGGACTGCACTACCTGCGCCTGCTGCTGAATAACTCCGATGCCGTTGAACCCCGCGGCTCCATACGCTGGGCGTTTTCGCCGAACAAATCGATCAGCGCCGGCTATGGACTGCACAGCCAGCTACAAAACATCGGTACGTATTTCACAACCGACAGCCTCGGAAATACGCTGAACCAGAACCTTGGATTTACTCGGTCGCACCACCTCGTGCTGGCTTACGACTGGTCCATCAACGACCACCTCCGCGTGAAAGCTGAAACGTACTACCAATCTCTGTTCAACATCCCTGTTTCGGCCGACAAGCGTAACTCGTTCGCCCTGGTCAACAGCTTCGATGGCCTGACTACCGAACGGCTGGCGAACAAAGGCATTGGGCGGAACTACGGCCTGGAGCTGACCGTAGAGCAGTTTCTGCACAACAACTTCTACTTTTTGTGGTCGTCGTCGCTGTATAACTCAGAATACCGGGGTTCAGACAGGATCTGGCGGGATACGCGCTTCAACGGCCGCTACGCGAGCAGTTTCCTGGCGGGTAAAGAGATCAGCACAGGCGACCGGGGTTTGTTCCGGAAAAGCGTGATTGGGCTGAACGTGAAGGTGACGTATTACGGTGGCTACCGTACGACACCGGTCGACCTGGAGACATCGCGGCAGAAAGGGGAGACCGTGCTGGTGGAGTCGGCGGCTTTCTCGGAACAACTGCCGGATTATTTCCGGGCCGACATTCGCCTGAGCTGGAAGAAAAACCGCGTTTCGTCAACCCGGACGCTCTCGCTGGATGTGCAGAACGTAACGAATCGCCAGAACATTTTCGGGCAGTACTACGACCCCCGCGCCGGGCAGCTCAAGACCAGCTACATGACCGGCCTGATTCCGGTGCTGAGCTACCGCATCGCATTTTGACGAATACCGTACGGGGACATAGGCAACGCGTGGCCGATCAGAGTGCTCTGATCGGCCACGCGTTTATGGTTTCCGGGTGTCCTGCCAGACTAACTTTTCGTTGGAGCGCGTAGCGGTAAAATCAGGGCATCGACCATCGCCCCGGCCGCTGAGTCCCCCATCAGGAGAGCATACGACATTACAGTTTTCGTCCACCAATTGACTCGCAAAATCACAGCACTGGTAAACAGGGATATAATAAACGGTCTGCCCTTTGTACAAGTATCTATACACCTTGAGGGGCGGGTTCCAAACGGGTGCTTGCTTGATTTTCTCAATTTCGTCCCGAACGCACTGCGGAGTGCCTTTGGGAAGGCGATCACGGTCACAGCCAAACGAAACGGCCATGAGACCAACGAGTAGATAGGCTATTCTTTTCATGAGGTATGGCTAAAAATGACGTCAATTTCGCCATTAAGACGCAGAATAATAGGCAAAAGTTGAACCCGGTATGTGAAAAACTATAAAACCAGGCATGAGGCCTGTCGATAACAAACTACGTGGCAAACGCAGAAAGCTGCACAGGAGCGACCCGCTTGACTAGGTCGCTCCTGTGCAGCTTTGCAGATATGTAAATCAAACTATTTTGTTAACGGGCTACACGAAGGTCGCATCAAAATCGTCACGGAGGGCCGAACAGCACCGTCATTACTTCGCGGACACTGCGGCTTTTGCGGAGGTCGCGCCAGATGTCGGCCCACTCGTGGAAGTTCAGGTAGATTACGTTGAAGGAGGTTACCGGCTTGGTCAGGCCGTAGACAGGTTCCTCGGTTTCTTCCTCGAACGTACCGAACAGCCGGTCCCAGATGATGAACGTTGTCCCGAAATTTTTATCGATGTACTTTGGATTGCGACCGTGGTGCACGCGGTGGTGCGAGGGCGTCACGAAGACGTATTCCAGCCAGCGCGGCAGCTTGGGAATCACCTCCGTATGAATCCAGAACTGATAGAGCAGATCAAGCTGGTAGCAGGTAAACGTAATGACGGGATGGATCCCCGAACACCAGACCGGTGTAAAGAAAATGATTTTCAGATACTGCGTCCACGAGTTGCGGAAGGAGGTCGAGAAGTTCAGGTGCTCCGATGAATGGTGCGTGACGTGGGTAGCCCACCAGACCCGCTGCTTATGCGCTACGAAATGCGCTACGTAGTTGCAAAGGTCGATGCTCAGGTACGCCAGTACCCAGACCCACCAGGTGTTTGGCAGCCGCCAGGGGACCAGCTCATAGAAATACCAGCTCATGCCGACCGTAGCGGCTTTCAAAACACCGTTGATTACCAGGCTCCCCAGCCCAATGCCCAGCGATGCTTTGAAATCCCGGCTATCGTATTTCCGGTCATCATCGTGGCGGGTGAGCCACCACTCCAGGGCTATGCAAACGACAATAAGAGGCACGGCGTACAACACAATCGGTTGTACGTCAGCTTGCACTGACTCAAATTTCATGATTGGTAGTAAGAAAGAGGTGCGTTAGAAATGGATTCGTTCATGAACGGGCTGGCCTTTCTCAGGGTCAATACCGAACATGTCGACGTAATGAACTTTAGGAATCAGGCCGGAGCCGGGCGATACCTGCACGAACACTTTTTGCAGGCAGGCCGAATGGCCATTGATGGTCGTCATCGCGACGGGCTTTCCTTGCCGGTACACCACCTTAATGGGGCGCTTGCGGAACGCGTTCAGACTGACATCGTAGGCGTCGGGGGCGTCCGGAGCCGGATTGTGTTTGTAGCCATAGGCCATGTGCCATTGGACCGAACTCAGGTCTTCGCGCTGGCCCCGGTCGGCATACCGAATCCAATACACCTGGATCGGCTTTCTGGTGTCGAGCCGACCGTCGGCGGTCAGGTTCGCGTCGTACACGATGGTATTGGCGTCTTTACTGCGCTGAATGTAAAACAGCCGGTTGGATGAGGTCGGGGGCGACGGAAAGGAGTCACGCCCGGCGGCCTGAACGGGCAGGATACCCTGAAGCAGCAGAGCTACCAGCAGAGCGAGGAAGGAGATGGGTGCGCTATTCATTGTATGTGTTGTTGTTAGTTGATTGGATCCGATTGGGCAATAGGGTAGCCGCTCCCACCGGAATGGCCGGTCAGGCGTACAGTTAACCCAATACATTGCTACGTTCTTACGGCCGGTTAGGGCACGTAGGGAGGGGGCACGCACGGCACCTGTGCGTTCGGGACTGTCGGCTCGGTGGCGGAACCGGCCCATACGAATAGGTTGACGAAACCGGGTCAGCCGGCGGCTGGTGTGAAGTTTGATGCACGAGCGGCTGTGTCAGACTGGGAGCCGCCGATGCTGGTGAAAAGGATGCGTGCATGATTAAAAATGGTTGTATTACTGTTCATCTACAGCCCTAAGACAACCGCTTTTGCCCGCACCCCTATGGATGAAGTGAAAAATTTATAAAAATATCCCCAACCCCCGAAGGCCGGTTGGTCGCTGCCGGCCTTCAGAGCTTGGGTGGATGCTTACTTCAGATACTTTTCAATCGTCTGCCGGATCAATTGACGACTGGCTGCGGAGTTATACGTCGATTGCTGGGCAGACGCAGCCAGTTCGTCCAGTTCGCGGCCGAGGACATTGCCTTTCACCTGCCCGCGCAGGGCTACCGTTGTGCGGCTGGCCAGTACCTCATTCCACACGGCGCGGACGTCGGCCCAGTAGGCCCGGTTCTTCTGCCACCACGCTTTGGCAGCCTGGCATTTGGCTTCATCGGTACGTTTGTAGGTGTTCAGGCCTTTTTCCGAAACCAGCAATTGGTCACCAGACTCCGTGCGGATAATCTTGTCGTTGTCCTGCTCATGTACGTAGCCGTCGGCCGTAATCTCGTGGTGGTTGGTTCGGCGCAGTACGTTGTAGTCGCTTCGTTTGGTGTATTCCCGACGGGGCAGGGGCGCATCGGCCGTGCTTTCCCAGAAGTGCCGCCCATCGGCGTGAACCCACGTAGCTGAGCCTTCGTAGCGGGGGCTGTCGTCGACCTCGAAAACCTGCTGTGTCCACTGCCCTTTGGCCTGCGCCGGGGTAAGACGAACGCGTTTCCAGGTCGCGTTCTGGTCGAACTTCAGCAGGCTGGTGTTCTCAAACAGCCAGTCTTCGCGCCAGTGCTTGATCACCATCGTTTCGCCCGGCGTGGACGCGCCGATGACCAGCAGGTGCTGGATAACGATCTTGCCTGGTCGATCCTCTTCCACAAATACCCATTCGGTTCCCTTAGCCCGGTAGCGGTCTTTGAACGAGTAATTCTTGTCGGGCGCGAACGTCTCGGCGTACACGAACTCGACATCATGGCAGCCGCACTGGCCTTTGATGGCGGCAATATCCTGAGCAGTTGGAGAGGGCTGGGCATGACTGATACGGCTTAAGAGAGCAAGCCCGGTAAGTAAGCATAATAGGCGCATAGGTAACGTGTTTGTAATGAGATCGTTAAATTTCTGAATTTATTTAGACTTTATACAAATAACTGAAGAAATTGTTTGGAATCATTCTAAAGAGGATATAGGTTTGTGCCAGGTATTCATGAAAACCTTCACAGAAAGGCTCAAACGTGAGGCATTGAGGTTTAAACCGGTTGTCCGCTGTTGGGCACCTGACAGCTACCTAACTACATACACTTAGTAATGTAATCCCATGTTATACCACTACTCTATCAGGGTCATTCTTGTAAACCATATTTGCCAGTTTGTTTGTCTACTATCTTTTTTAGTAGTAGGCAGTTCCGCTTTAGCGCAACAAAACGCCAGTATAAGAGGGGCAGTCCAAACCGCCGATGGTAAACCAGCCGCATTTGTGAGTGTGAAACTCAAGGGTACCAGCCGGGGTAGCATTGCCGACGCTCAGGGACAATTTCGGATTGATCGCGTGAAGCCGGGTACGTATACCTTGACGGCCAGTTTGGTAGGCTTGCAAACGCAGGAGAAGATGGTTACCGTCGCCGTTGGGGAAATTATGACAACCGACTTTACTCTGGCTGAAAATAACGAGCAGCTTCAGGAGGTGACCATCACGGCCGGGCGGACCTTGAAGCCGGATTCGAGGCAGCTTAGCCGGATGCCCATCAAGTACCTTGACGATGTGCAGGCGTATTCGGTCGCGACCAAGGAGGTCATCCGCGAGATTGGGGCCACCGACTTTCAGACAGCACTTCGGGCCGTGCCGGGGGCAGCCGCAGCCACCACCGATGGATACGGCTATACAACCTTGTATCTGAGAGGCTTTGCCGTGTCGCCTAACTTTCGTAATGGTCTTTTCAACAATACGCTGACGGGCGGGGACCCGCAGAGCATTGAACAGATTGAGGTGCTTCGCGGCCCCGCCGGTACGCTCTTCGGCTCGTCGGGCACCGCAGCTTCGTATGGTGGAGTCATTAATAAAGTAACTAAAACAGCCTTCAACGGCCAGCTTTACGAAGGAAGTCTGGCGCTAGGGAGCTACGGCCTGACTCGCGCAACGGCGGATATCAACACGGTGCTAAGCCAGGAGAACAACGTGTTTTTTCGGCTTAATGTAGCCTACCAGGTTGACCCGTTCTGGCAGCAGACCAGCGCCAAGCAAAAAGACATGCTTGTCGCGCCTGTCTTAGTGTATAAACCCTCCGATAAACTGCAACTGAAGCTCGAAGCCGAGTTGAATTCAAGCCAGTACCCGTATAAGTTCTATTTTTTGACCGATGGGCTGGATTTATCACGTCCCCGCAACATTCGAGACCTACCCCTGCGCTACGACCGCTACTACGGTGATCAGCAGTTTCGCAATGTCAAGCCGGTCACACAGAACTTTTTTGCCGGTCAGGCGCAGTATACGCTCAGTTCCGGCTGGAAACTAACGGCCGACCTACAGAAGACGATGTATGACCACACAAACGGAGCTTTCTTTCCTTACTTTCGGTCCGACACGCTGATGGCGCGCGATTACTACGATTACGACTATCAGTTTGATGCTACCACCGCTCAACTCAACCTGAACGGTCAGTTCCGGCTGGGGCGAATTCAAAACAACCTACTGGTAGGGGTAAATGTGCAGGACGTTCAGCAGGCGTCGCAGGGGCGTTACAGTGCCACGCCATTCCACATGGATACCATTAACTTGGCGCGGGATTTTGTCCCGATTGCTAATCCGACTACAGCCCGTGCTAATGCCAATAACGTGACGTTTACGTACCTGAACCAGTTTCGGTCGACGGGTCTGTACGTAGCTGATCAGGTGGATCTGACCAACCGGTTTCACGTGCTGCTGAGCCTACGTTACGATTGGTACTACAATCCCGGCTACGCAGATTTTAGCCGCCAAAACCCCCAACCGTACCGACAGGGCGCTTTGTCGCCCAAGCTGGGGGCCGTTTATCAACTTATTCCTGAAAAACTATCCCTTTTCGGCAACTATTCGACGGGTTTCAACAACGTGGCCCCCACGTCCTTGCAAACCTTCCAGCCCGAGTTTTCGCGTCAGTGGGAAGGGGGGGTAAAGCTGGCTCTGAATAATATCCTGACGGGTACTCTCAGCTACTACGATATCGCGATTAGCAACGTGGTGCGGCAGAGTCCGACCAATCAGCAGCTTCGTATCCAGGATGGTACGCGCCTGAGCCGGGGGATCGATGTTGAAGTGGTGGCTAATCCGCTACCTGGCTGGCGGATTCTGGCCGGCTACGGCTACAACAACAGCCAGTTTGAGCGCGCCGACGAAAGCGTGCAGGGTAAACGCCCGGCGGGTGTAGCGCCCCACGCGGCTAACCTCTGGACGACCTATGCGGTTCAGACAGGAATCCTGAGAGGATTAGGCTTCGGGTTTGGGTTTAATCACTACGCACAGAATTTTAATAATGACTTAAACACCTTTGTGATTCCGGCTTATACGGTGCTCAACGCAACAGTGTTCTATAACGTAGGCAATTGCCGCTTCAGCCTGAACGGCAACAACCTGACTAACCAACGCTACTGGAACTACGCGGGTCTGCCGCAAAAGCCCATTAACTGGCTGGCGAGCCTGAGCGTCAGGATCTAACTAGACCGAAGCCCGCGAACGGAAGCTAAGATGCCACCGACGGTTTCGGTGGGCCGACAAAATTAGCGCATGAATCGAATTTATCTGCGCTTCAACCTGCCGCTGCGTGGGTTCACGTCCTCATGAACTGGCGGCTTACACTCTGCTAACCGCGTTATGCAGCCGATCGGTTTACTATCCATTAACAGGCTGGTTATGCGGCCGACTCGGTACTCAAATCAACCACATCTCAGGAAGTAATTGATTAACAAAATTTTGTCCATCATTTGAAACGAGTCTAAATAATTATCCTTAGCGTATGAAATTTCGCTTTACATCCATACTTATACTTATGCTGTTACCGGCTCTGGTTCACCCCAGCACTGGCGACCTGTTTCACCAGGATCGGCAGGAGGACAAAACTCTGGGCGCTACCTGGCGCAATTCCAACTACGCCATTCATGTCGGTAGTATCTACGGCTTACCAACCAAGCTGCTGGCCAGCTTTGTCGCTTTGTTTCTGGCCAGTTTACCCGTCACCGGTTTCCTGATCTGGTGGGGTCGCCGAAAAAAAGCGGCTAAGGCGGTCATGCGCCGGGCTACACTGATGAATCAAAATTATTCAGCCAATTGATTTACCGAATGTTAACCAAGTGACAAGTAAATTTTTGGGTGTTGTTTAAAATGAGTCTAAATACTAATTACTTTTGTCGTATGAAGTTTAGCTATACCTGTATACTTGTACTCATGCTGTTGTCTAACCGGATAATGGCTCAGTCGCCTAAAGGCACATTACGAGGTAACGTTACCACCCTCGATGGCCAACCGGCCGCTTTCATAAACGTAGTAGTAAAAGGTGGCAAAGTCGGTGTCACCACCGATGGAGACGGCAATTTTACCTTGCGCAATCTGCCAGAAGGTGAACAGACGCTGCTCGTCAGTGCGGTTGGTTTTGAGCCGATCGAACAAACCGTCACCGTATCATCTAACCCTGAGGCTACCGTCAGCGTAACCTTAAAATCAACGGCCAAGCAACTTGGGGAAGTGGTTGTAACCGGTCAGAAGCGCCGGACCGCCACGGCAACCAAATTAGACGTGCCCCTGCTCGATATTCCCGTATCGGTGCAGATTGTCGGGCAGGATCTGATTCAGCAGCAGCAAATCATCAATATGGCCGATGTGGTCAAGAACGTCAGTGGTGTAACGCTGACAGGTTCTTACAGCGGTGGGTATCAGTTCTTCAACTCGCGTGGATTTGACATGAACAACTGGACCAACTTCCGGCGAAACGGAACGCTGCTCTGGAACATGGGTAACCACTTCGCCGATTTCTACGAGAATATTGAGTTTCTGAAAGGACCGGCCGCTATTCTGTACGGCGACGTAGCGCCCGGCGGCATCATCAATTTCGTCACTAAAAAACCGCTCAATTATAATTATCGCCGGATTGATCTGAAAGTGGGTCAGTACGGACTGGTTCGCCCGTCGGTTGATATCAGTGGCCCGCTGAACGCCAGCCGGACGCTCAAATACCGGCTCAACGCTACTTACGAACGGTCGAACAGCTTCCGGGATGTGGTGAACAACAAAACGTTGATGCTGGCCCCGGTAATCACCTGGGATATTTCACCGCGGTTGTCCTGGACGGTTGAAGCCAACTATAAGAAAGACAATCGGGTGGGCGATCCGGGCTTGGTTTCGCCAGACAGAACGTTCCAGGGATTGAGCCGACTGCCGATCAATACGTTCCTTGGCGAGAAAAGCGCGACCTACAATTATTTGAACACCAGCTTATTCTCAACGGTCAATTATCAATTGAGTCGTAGCTGGAGCGTCCGGAATCTGCTCAGCTATACGCTGACCGAGCGGACACCCCTGAACATCTACCCGCAGAATGACGCTGATTTGCTCGGAAACATTACCCGCCAGCAGTACTATTTCAAACAACGGTTCAACACCTATACCGCATCACTCGATCTGGTTGGCTCGGTAACAACCGGACCGCTGACGCACAACGTTCTGGTGGGCGCCGATTACGTAGAGGATACGAACCTGGGCCTGGGTTTTCTTAGCGTAGAAATTCCGGGGACATTCAACATGTTCCGGCCGAACTACGGCGAGCAGGTGCTGGAACCGTTTAAGGAAGAAGCTGACAACTATCGGTCGTTCTACACCCGCTGGGGCTTCTACGCGCAGGATCAGATCGGTTTGTTCAACGATCGGTTGCAGGTTCTGCTCGGGCTGCGCTATAATCAGTACACCAATGGTAACCGTTACGACAATGCCAGCGACGTACCAGAAGGGTACAAGCCTGTGGAAGTGAATCCATTGATACCGCGCGTTGGTCTGGTGTATAAACCCCGCACGTGGATGTCGGTGTACGGTTCGTATAGCCAGAGCTATGAGGTCAACGGCTTCGATTATATTGATCCGAACCTCATGCTTCAAAACACAAAGGGTGACCAGATTGAAGTAGGCGTGAAGAGCAATCTGCTCCGCGAACGGTTAGGCGTGACGGTGGCTCTGTTCAGGATCAACAAGGATAATGTGTATACGTATGCCGACAGCGACCAGCGACCAACCGGCTTCCCTATCATCAACTGGTCTGAAGATGAACGGTACTATACCTATTATGCCCCCCGCTATCAGAGCCAGGGTATTGAAGTAGACGTAAATGGCCGGATTACGGATAATCTGAAGGTCAACGCGAATGCCTCTTTTATCCGGGCCGAAGTAGTTGATGATCCGGCTTTCCCCAAAGGTAACTGGTTACCGAACCAGCCACGCCAAAGTTACAGTGTGTGGGCATCATACCGCGTACCGCGTCTGCTGCCGGGCCTTGAGTTGGGCTACGGTATTTTCCACAAAGGCCAGTTTTACGGTGCGCTTGACAACACGGTTGCCAGCCTGACCAGGCCGTATTCAACCATGGATGCCAGCATTGCCTATGCATGGAAGGGGTTCAGGACGCAGCTCAACGTAACGAATCTGACCAACCAAACGTCGTATTTGCGGCAGTTTGGTGGGCGCTGGGAGCCGCAATGGCCGCGTCGGGCAATTTTGGGTGTATCGTATAAATTCTGACTGTTATGAAACTGGCCCGGCGCATCTTCGCACTTCACTCGTGGTTAGGCCTGATCGCCGGGCTGTTCATTCTCGTGTTTTTCCTGACGGGGTCGATCATCGTTTTCCGCGAAGAACTGAACCTGTGGGAGCATCCGCACTTGCTGCGCGTGGCGCCGAAAGCCCAGCGGCTACCCTACCAAACGATCTACGAGCGGGTCAGCATCCAGGTGGCAGACACGTATCTGTATTCGTTTCGAAGGCTTCCCAAAACGCCCGGAGAAACCATTGAGATGCGCATCTATGAGCCGTCGACCGGGCGGTACGGCCTGCTCTACGTAAATCCGTACAATGGCGAGGTGCTGGGTAAAACCTTCGATAGCCTGTACGACATTCTGCTCACGATCCACTACGAATTTTACCTTGGCAAGTTCGGTGAGTTTCTGGCGGCCATCTTTGCGCTGGCGCTACTGGGTTCGGTCATTACCGGCCTGTACGTGTATCGGAAATCACTGCTGAAAGTCCTGCTGTTTCAATTCAATGGAAAATGGACCAACTGGCGAACGATCTCCTCAAACCTGCACCGGATTATGGGTGTCTGGGGACTATTGTTCAACCTGATCCTGGCGTTAAGTGGCTTCTGGATGATGAAATATGCGCTGGAAGTCAGGACCCATTTCAGCAGCAAGCCAACCGTTGAAGAAACGCAGGCGCCACCGGTCGTTCGTGTCAACCTCGACAAACTGGTACAGCAAACGCTGACGTTATTTGGTGGGCGGGTCAATAACGTTTCGTTTCCGCGGCAGGAAGACGCTCCCGTTCGTATTTATGCAACCTCGCCCGGCCAGAACTGGCTCTACGGTGAATACAGCAGCTACGCAGAGTTCGATCAGCAAACGGGTGCTGTAAAAACGGTATTTCGCGAACGGGATCTGAGCAATCTGGAACGCTTTGAGTACACGTTGTACACCCTGCACTTCGGGCAGTACGGCGGCTTGCCCATCAAAATCCTCTACGCGTTTATGAGCCTTTCGGGGGCCGTTCTGACGGTGACCGGCTTTTTGCTGTGGTACCGTCGCAAAAAGTTCAGAAAACAGACCACGTTAATCAGGACTTCTGATAAAGACCGGCTGCGGCCGTCTTATTCGCTGAAACACTGATTGTAAACCTTCAACGCTATGAACGTTCTTGTTTTTCGTACCAATATTAACTCGGCTCAGCGTGTTCATCAAGCGGCCTGCCGGTTGTGTAAACTAAAAGGAATCTGCCGCTGGAGTGTCGACCTTGAAGACTGCGATTGTGTGCTGCGTATTGAAGCCGAAACGGTGGCCGAAGTCGACGTAATCCGGGTTATGCAGAAGGCGGGATTAAAATGCGAAGTCCTGGGTTAACTCCTGGTTATAAAACAAAAAAAGCCCACGCGCAAACGTGGGCTTTTCTGTGTAAAGAGGGATATTATTCGAACACGTTACCGTCGTAGGTAACTTTCGACAGCTGCTTGTCCAGCTCAAAGATTTGGTCAGCCGGGATCTGGTCGAACAGGTCAAGGCAGCGACGGGCGATGTATTCTTCTTCCATCTGCTCTTTCACGTACCACTTCATCAGCTCTTCCGTTGCGAAGTCGTTTTCCCGGCGGCAAACCGATATAATGCGGTTGATAGAGTCGGTAACGGCAATTTCCTGCTCCAGCGCTCCCTCAAAAACCGACCGCAGCGTATCAAATTCCTGCGCAACGGCCGGAACTTCGGGTGAAATCGCCGTAGCGCCCTGGTCGCAGAGGTAATGGAACAATTTCATGGCATGGCCGCGCTCCTCCTCCGATTGCTTGTAGAAGAAACCAGCGCTGTAGTCAAACCCATTGCGGTCGCACCAGCCCGCCATCGCCAGGTACTTCGACGATGAAACCATTTCCATTTGTATCTGTTGGTTCAGCGCCAGTTCGACGCTCTCTTTGATCGGGGTCCGAAGTCTTACTAAATCTTTCATAAACAGACGATTTTATCCGGTGAGGGTAATCTAATGCCAAATAAACAACAAAAAACCAGTCGGAGTTGTGCGACTGGCTCAACTAGGGGAAATTTAGAAAAAGTCTAGTTGTAGAGTCTACGGCAAGCGGCAGCCGCATTCGCGCAGCAGGCTGTTCAGTTCGAGCATCGTCTGCGCACCACTCAGCAATTCGCGGAGGTGAATAACTTCGCAGAGAGTCAATACGTAGCAACGCTCAGAACGCGGTGGAGTCAGAATCTCAACGTCGTGGGCTAAGTCGGTGCTAAGGGCCATTTGCCGCACATCAATAGTCTCAACCATCCGCCGGAACTGCGCAAAGTCGCGGGCCGACAGGGCCGTGTACGTATCCCAGAACGCCAGAATCAGCCGCTGCGTAGCATCGCATTGGTAAACAACACCCTTGTCGGTGCGGAAGATTTCAATCCAGTCGGTTGAGCGGGAACTTACCGTATACACGTGATCAGATCAAGTTTAATGCACTTTTGAGTAGCAAATATACGTAAACTTAGAATATTTCTAAACAAGACGACCGCAGTAATTTGGAAATCATACCGGCTTTTCAGCGACAACGGTACGTTTGTAGAAAAAGCCGACAATGACCGTCGGCTTTTCACAGAATTCATCTTGTTTTTATACAACATCCCGGCTGCTCAATCGCATGGGTTATGCACCCGGCGTAGGGGAGGGCTGAGCAGGGCGCTGGTCAACGGGCATATCGTCCTCAAAGAGGTCATCCAATCGCTGTTTTTCCTTCCATAGCCGCTTTTCCCGCTCAGAGCTGAGCACAACAACGCCGTTCTCAAGCAGCCGGGGCTGGAGTTCGCGCTTTCGTTCCTTCTTATGATGCTTTTTCTTACGCGGTTCATTAATAAACGCCGGCTGGTCGTTTCGGGTGAAATATGTCAGTAGACCCGATGCAATGAGCAAGCCCAACAAAGTCAGGGTTAGTTTTGTCGCTTCCATATCGATGTGTTGAGTATAGTGAGTATACGCTAATATAACACTATTTTTATTAAAATCTACTTATAATGGTGTAATAATCTATAGAACATTAGGATTATTTCACTGTGCAGAACGTCCGGCCTAAAGTGAGCTAATGGTCCGGAACAGCCATCGAAACGAACCGGATGCCCCTATACGCAGCCAGCCGCTCGTGTGATACAGAGCGGCTGGCTGCGTATAGGGGCATCCGCCGGTTTTAAACAGTCAGTTTCTTTACATTCGCGAAGCTGGTAGCAATACAGTCCAGCGGAGGACGCTTGCAAACGTCCTGCTCCACGAAGAAGTGTTCGATACCCGCAGTTTTCCGGGCATCCATAATGCGCTGGAAGTTGATGGACCCCGTGCCGACTTCAGCAAAAGCCCGCTCCGACGATTTTTCCATGTCCTTCAGGTGGACCAGCGGGAACCGGCCGGGATTCTGCTTGAACATATCGACCGGATCTTTGCCGGCAAACACGACCCAGTACAGGTCAAGCTCCATTTTGACCAGCTTCGGATCGGTGCCTTTCAGCAGCAGGTCGTAAGGCATCTGGCCGTCTACCGGCTGAAACTCAAAGTCGTGGTTGTGATAACCAAACTGAATGCCTTGCTTTTTGGTGGCTTCGCCTGACTTATTGAACAGGTCAACGTAGCGTTTGTAATCGTCCAGCGTTTTGCGTTCGTTGGGGAACAGGAAAGCGCAGATCATATACTTCAGGCCAACCTCTTTGGCGTCGTTGATTGCCTGCTCCCAGCCGTTGGTCAGCGTCCCTTTCACAGCCGGCATGGCTGAGCCAACCAGGTAGTGGCCACTCACGGCGCTCAGCCCCAGGCTGTCCAGCAACTGCTTGAACTCCTTGGGCGACTTGCCAAAAAACTTACCGTCGGCGTACCCAAACGTTTCGACCTCTTTGTAGCCGATTTCGGCTACTTTCTTTAATGTGCCTTCTACGTCTTTGCTTAGTTCGTTGCGCAGGGTGTACAACTGAAGACCAACTTTATCCAGGGGTTTGCCGAACGCAACGCGACCGGTCAGGAACGTAGCCGAAGCCGCCAGAGCGCTTGTTCTGAGAAACTGGTTACGCGAAATTTTGTGAGTCAGTGACATAGTCAGGAGTTAGTAATGTGTTACCAAAGGCTTACCGACGCGAAACGGCGGTCGATGAATAACTAAGGCCGAAGCCGAGTTTGTATAACGGATTTTTCGAACTGTACGGTACGTTGTCTTTCTGTGCCTGAACCGCTTCCATTAACGAGAAGTCAAACAGAACGGCCGGACGATCCAGATACATATTGGCAAGGGCCGGACGGTCGCCCGGCAACGAGGCATCCCGGGGTAAGGTCGACGCGGACGGAACCGCCAGGATACCGGGCAACCAAAAAGCGGATTTTGCCAGTGACTTCATACTATCTTAGCAACGCAGAACGACACCCGATACGTGAATCAGCGCTCCAGCGCACTGATCGGATATTGTATCATAATGGTACAATAATATGCTGTAAAATTCGAATAACAAAGTTTTCTTTACCAGGAATTTAGCCCCACCGTAGTCTATGCAGCGCAGCACCGATTTACACGAATTTCTGAACAGCGAACAGCAGTGGTTGCCCAGCCTTTCTGTCGACTGCGTTATTTTCGGCTTCCACGAAAATGAGCTGAAGGTGTTGCTGCTGACGTTCCGGCGGACGGATCTGCTGGCTTTGCCGGGCGGGCTGGTTCACCGGCAGGAGGATGTCGACGACGCGGCCAAGCGCATTCTGGCCGAACGTACCGGGCTGACGGACATCTATCTGGAGCAGTTCCATACGTTTGGGCAACTCGGTCGGGGCAGCGATCACTTTGGTCGTAAAATTGCCGGGGCAAACGGGGTGGACCTTCCGGCCGACCATTGGTTCACGCGCCGGTTTGTGTCGATTGGTTACTACGCGCTGGTGGATTTTTCGCGGGTGGTTCCATCCCCCGACGTATTATCGGAATCTATCGGCTGGTACGACGTACGGGAGTTGCCTTCGCTGGTGCTTGATCATTCGCTGATTGTGCAGAAAGCACTCGATACCCTTCGGCTGATGCTCGATCACCGACTGGTAGGCTTTAACCTGCTGCCGGAAACCTTTACGATGGGTGACCTGCAGCGTCTGTATGAGACCATTCTGGGTAAGAAGCTGCTGCGTACCAACTTCCAGCGGAAGATGCTGAGCCTTGAAATTCTGGAGCGGCTGGACAAAAAGTGGACGGGTGGCGCCCATAAAGCGCCTTATCTGTACCGGTTTGATACAAAGAAAGGCGAGGAGTATCTCAACAACGTAGACAATCGTCCGGAAAGAATAAATACGTAGAAAGTTGTTTACCTAATTATGACTGTGTCGACAGACACTACAGATATGAAAATCCTGGTAGTAGAAGATGAACCCAAAACCCTGCACGCCATTCAGCAGGGGCTCGAAGAGAGCCAGTATGAGGTAGATATAGCGTATGATGGACTGATCGCCAAGCGGTTAGCCTTGAAGAATAATTACGCGGCCATCATTTCCGATGTCATTCTGCCGGGGCTGAATGGTTTTGAGCTGACGCATGAACTCCGGGCCAGCGGCTTATCGACGCCGATTCTGCTGCTGACGGCTCTAGGCGAAACCGACGATAAAATCACCGGGTTTGACGCGGGGGCCGATCAATATCTGACTAAACCGTTCCAGTTTTCGGAACTGCTGGCACGGCTACGGGCCATGACCCGGCGGGGTACGCAGGTAGCCATGACCGCACAGACGCTGCGGTACGCCGACCTCGAAATGAACCTGGATTCCAAAACGGTTACCCGGAACGGGCAGCCTGTCGACCTGACTGCCCGCGAGTTTGCGCTGCTCGAATTCCTGATTCGTAACCAGGGGCGAGTCCTGTCGAAAGCGGCTATTGCCGAACATGTGTGGGACCTGAATTTCGATACCGGCACCAACGTAGTAGAGGTATACATCAACTACCTGAGGAAAAAAATTGACCGGGATTTCCCGACCAAACTCATTCACACACAGTTTGGTATGGGGTATGTGTTAAAAGAGGAGTAAAGGAGGAAGGGAGGAAAGGAGAAAAGGAGCTTCGACCAGAGTCCTTTACGCCTTTCCTCCCTTCCTCCATTTCCTCCTTTCCTCCCTTTCCTCCTCTCCCCATGACCATCCGTACGCGCCTGACGCTTCGTTTCACGGCCCTGGTTTCGGCCATTGTGGCGCTGACTTTTGCCAGCATCTATGGCTTTATCTGGTATTACATCACCTCCGATTTTTACCACCGGCTCGACCGGAAAGCCAACACCTATGGCGAACTCTTTATCCGGCAGCGCCTGGAGCCGCAGTTGCTGCGTCGGCTGAGCCAGCTGCGAAAAGACCAGCTACCCAACCAGAAAATCACCGTTTACAACGAGCAAAACTTCCCGATCTTCACAACCAACGATCTCATTACGCTGGGCATACCCAAGTATGAACTGACCAATGTCCGGCAACAGAGCCGACGGGATTTTCGCTGGAAAAACTACTACCTGTCAGGAATTGTGTACGAAACTCCAACGGGTCAGTATGTGGTGCTGGCCAGTGCCGAAAACGTATATGGCGATCAGTTTCTGCGCCGGATGATGTGGGCATTCGGGGGCGTCTTTCTTGCTATCACGACAATCGTTGCCTTTTCGGGCTGGCTCTACGCGGGCGATGCCCTGCAGCCTATGCAGCAGATTGAAAAGCAATTGAGCTACATTTTCCCCCGTACGCTGCATGAACGGCTGCCGGTTTCGCCCGAGCAGGACGAAATCAGCCGGCTGTCGTCTACCATCAACCGGCTGCTCGACCGGATTGACGAATCGTTTCGGCTACAGCGGATGTTTGTGGCCAACGTATCGCATGAGTTGAAAAACCCGCTCACGCAGATCAGTTCACAACTGGAAGTGGCGCTGCTTAACCGGCGGGAACCGCAGGCCTACGAACGAACGATCCGATCGGTTCTCGACGACGTTGGGGAGCTGTCGGCCCTGACGCGTGAACTGCTGCAGTTGTCGCAGGTGAACCGCGACGACGCCGTAGGGTTACTGACCGATGCGGTCCGTATCGATGAAATCGTCTGGGACGTTCGCGACGAAGTAAGCGGTATCAATCCCCGCTACCAGGTAACGGTCGATCTGGGCGAATTGCCCGATGATTTTGATCAGCTGGCCATACCCGGAAATGCCGCTCTGCTCCGGACAGCGCTCAAGAACCTAACCGAAAACGCCTGCAAGTTTTCGTCGGACGGCCAGGCGTTGATCCGTGTCGGCTTTGAAGAGCAGGTGGTTCGCATCAGCGTTGAAAACGAAGGCGATCCCATTCCCGCCGATGATCTGCCGTATATATTTGAACCGTTCTACCGCGGCCGACAAACCGCCGAAACCCGGGGGTATGGTGTTGGGCTTTCGCTGGTTGAGCGCATCATCCGGCTGCATCGCGGCCATCTGACGGCCCAGTCAGGAGCCGGTAAACCCACGGTGTTTACAATAGAGCTAATTCGTTAGCCTGTTTCTAAGGACTTTCTAAGGAAATGTTTAGATATTATTAATATCTGGTACTTACTTTTGGTGTATGTCACGGTTTCTTGATAACCAGCTTAAACCGGCCAGGATGGAAGACTTGCTGGACGATACTCGTCTGGCGTATAGTTCACCGGGGCGGGTGGTACCGACGAAGGCTACCCCGTCTACCACGCCCCGGACTCCTCCATCCCCCAAGCCGGATTGGCTGCTGCTCCTAATGATCGGTCTGATTTTGCTGACGCTGCTAATTATCTGGCAGACGGATCTCATTCGTTTCTTCTGATAATCAGTTCATTTTTTCGACTTTGTTCCATTCTATTTCCATCGACTGATTATTCCAGAAATATCTAAGTAAAATCTAATAATCCGTTAAGCACTTTCTAAGAAGTAGACAGGAACTTTGATCCACTAACGGAGATGTCAAGTTGTAGCGGATGGGACAGCCTCTGTGATAAAGTAAATGGATTGCTGTGAATCAGGACTACTTCGTCTGATTCGCGCCGTAGCTGATTGAGATGGTTGCTAATAACCCTGTTGGGACGCTGATCCTGACAGGGTTTTTGTTTTTGTACAATTTTATGGCTTTTCCAATTTCTAAGATTTTTCTAATTTTTTTCTAAGCCTGCTCTTAGTCTGTGGGGCCACCTTGCCAAAAAAAGAAAGAAACACACGCCGGATTGTTGCACCAAAACACGTTGTCTTGGTTCGGCTTATGCCTTCTCAACTATGATAAATACACAAATTGCACGCAGTGTACGGAGCCCACGCACCTACAAACTACTCATGCTGATGGTAATCGGCGGAGTAATGGGCTGTACGTCTAATGAAGATCAATCGAAAAAAACCGAAGAAAAGCTCGCCGTTCCAGTCGTACGGCTCACCCGGCAGCCCACAACGCTTCAGCGCGAGTACGTCAGCTCACTCGAAGCCATTCGGAATGTCGAAGTAAGAGCCCGTGTTTCGGGTTTTCTGGAGAAAATTCACGTCGACGAAGGGCAGGGGGTCCGAAAAGGGCAGCTGCTGTTTACCCTGAACAAGGCGGAATACAATGCCGAAGCTGATCGGGCCCGGGCTACCCTGAAAAGCGCGATGGCCAGCGAAAAAACGGCGGCCGTGGAGGTGGAGCGGGTAAAAATGCTGGTCGACAAAAAAATCATATCGCCCTCCGAACTCCAGCTGGCTAAAGCCAAGCTTGAGTCGGCCCGGGCGCAGATAGACGAAGCCAGGTCTGCACTGGCCAAGGCTAATCTGCACCTCGCCCACACGAACATTCGGGCACCGTTCGACGGGGTAATCAACCGGATTCCGTTTAAAATGGGCAGCCTGATCGAAGAAGGTACCCTGCTGACCATGGTCTCCGATCTCCACGAGGTGTTTGCCTATTTCGACGTATCAGAAAAAGAATATTTAGACTTTCTGAAGAAAAACCGCAACCTGGTTGGCAAGGGTGGGCAGGCCGTTGAGATGGTACTGGCCGACGCATCGGTTTATCCCCAGAAAGGCCGCATCGAAACGATGGAAACCATTTTCGACGAAGAGTCTGGTACGATTTCGCTGCGGGCCCGGTTTCCTAATCCACAGCGCTTGCTGAAGCATGGTTCGTCGGGCATCATCCGGCTGGACAATTTCATGAGTGATGCGCTGCTGGTACCCCAGCGTGCCGTCTTCGAAATCCAGGATAAAAACTACGTCTACGTCGTTGACGCGGCCAACCGGGTGAAGTCCAAAAGCTTCGTGCCGCAAAGCCGAGTTGGTAAGTACTACATCGTCAAGTCGGGGCTGCAACCCGGCGAACGGGTCGTGTATGAAGGCATCCAGAACGTAAAAGACGGCATGCAGATCATTCCCCGTTCGACACCCGGCAAGGGGGATCAGGCTGAGGAGGTAGCCAAGAATTAAGCTTCCAGTTTACGGATTTCAAGTTTGCAGCCGGGCGGGTCGCAGAACCGCCCGGTCGGTACCCCGAGTACTGTAAATTGTACCAGACCTATGATGCGTTTCGGTAGTGTTGCTGAACACCGAGAACTGAACACCGAAAACCAGACATTGTAAACCGAATTATTCATGTTCGATATATTCATAAAGCGCCCACTATTATCAGCCGTTATCTCGGTCTTAATCTTACTATTGGGTGTGCTGGCTTTAATTGGCTTACCGATCACGCAATTCCCGGATATCGTACCGCCTTCGGTAACGGTTACGGCCAAATACACCGGTGCCAATGCCGAAGTGAGTACGAAAGCCGTTGCCACCCCGCTGGAACGGGCTATCAACGGCGTACCGGGCATGACCTACATGACGTCGGTATCGGGCAACGACGGCGTTACGCTGATTACCATCAATTTTGAAGTAGGTATGGATCCCGACCTGGCGGCCATGAACGTACAGAACCGGGTGACGTCGGTACTGGACGAACTGCCGCCGGAAGTGATCAAGGCCGGGGTGGTGACCGAGAAAGAGGTGAACAGTATGCTGCTGTACATCAACCTGGTCAGTGAGGATCCGTCCGTCGATGAAAAATTCATTTACAACTTCGCCGACATCAACATCCTGCAGGAGCTTCGGCGGATCAACGGCGTGGGATTTGCCCAGATCATGGGGTCGCGGGACTATTCGATGCGGGTCTGGCTGAAGCCCGACCGGATGAATGCCTACAACGTATCGGCGGATGAAGTGGTGCTGGCGCTGCAGAAGCAGAATGTAGAAGCGGCTCCCGGTAAAGCCGGCGAAAGCGCCGACCGCGCCCCGCAGGAGCTCCAGTACGTACTGCGCTATACGGGTAAGTTTGTTACGCCCGAACAATACGCCAACATCGTGCTGCGGGCCGACCCCGACGGCTCAATCCTGCGTCTGAAAGACGTAGCTGATGTCGAATTCGGATCGGCCGAGTACATGATTACCTCCAAAACCGACGGCCGTCCATCGGCGTCGATCATGCTCAAGCAGCGGCCCGGCTCCAACGCCAGCGAAGTTATCGCCAACGTGAAAGCCCGGATGGCCGAGTTGAAGAGCGAAACCTTCCCGGCAGGGATGACCTACAACTACGCCTACGACGTATCGCGCTTTCTGGATGCGTCCATCGACGAGGTACTGCATACCCTGTTTGAAGCGTTTATTCTGGTATTCCTGGTCGTGTTCATTTTCCTGCAGGACTGGCGGTCGACGGTGATCTGTGCGCTGGCCGTACCGGTGGCGCTGATCGGAGCCTTTGCGTTTATGAGCGCGATCGGCTTCTCGATCAACCTCCTGACCTTGTTCGCGCTGGTGCTGGCCATCGGTATTGTGGTCGATAACGCCATTGTAGTGGTCGAAGCGGTTCACGCCAAAATGGCCGAGGAACACCTGGGACCCAGAGAGGCTACGTTCGTGGCTATGAAAGAAATCAGCGGGGCGCTGGTGGCCATCACACTGGTCATGTCGGCGGTGTTCGTGCCGGTAGCCTTTCTGTCGGGGCCGGTGGGTATCTTCTACCGGCAGTTCTCACTGACGCTGGCGATCTCTATCGTCATCTCGGGTATCAACGCCGTCACGCTTACGCCCGCCCTCTGTGCCATCATGCTGAAGCCGCACGACCCGAATCACGTTGAGAAAGGGCTGATGGGCCGGTTCTTCGGTGCGTTTAACCGGTGGTTCGAGCGCGTAACGGGCCGCTACCAGAGTCTGCTGAAACGGGTGGTAAGCCGAACCGTCATCACGCTGGGTATGCTGGCTTTGTTTGCCGGCGGTACGTGGAGCCTGAGTTCCATTCTGCCGAGCGGTTTCATCCCGACCGAGGACCAGGGCATGATTTACGTCAACCTGACAACCCCCGTAGGGGCTACGGTGCAGCGGACGGAGAATGCGATGGATGAGGTGCAGCGGGTAGCCTCTAAAATAGAAGCCGTTGAGAACGTATCGACCCTATCCGGGTTTAGTCTGTTCACCGATGGGGCGGGTGCTTCATTCGGGATGGGCATGATCAACCTGAAAGGGTGGGACGAACGGAAACAGTCGGTCGATGACGTGATTACCGAGCTGGAGGATAAAACGAAACACATTCAGGATGCGCAGATTCAGTATCTGCCGCCACCAACGGTGCCGGGTTTTGGTAATACCAGTGGCTTCGAACTGCGCTTGCTGGACCGCTCCCGTTCGGGCGATCTTCAGAAGGTGAAGGACGTAGCCGACGACTTCATTGCTGAGCTTAAGAAGCGCCCTGAAATCGGTACGGCCTTCACCAGTTTTGACCCGAGCTACCCGCAATACCTGTTGCATGTCGATCAGGACAAGGCCGCGCAGAAGGGGGTATCCATCGAGAATGCGATGAATACGCTGCAAACCCTGATGGGTAGCTTCTATGCAACCAACTTTATTCGCTTCGAGCAGATGTACCGGGTGTATGTGCAGGCTTCGCCGGAATACCGTACCAAGCCCGAAGACGTACTGACGCTGCGGGTAAAGAACGACAAAGGCGAGATGGTGCCATACTCAAACTTTGTCCGGCTGGAGCGGGTCTACGGTCCGGAACAGCTCACGCGCTATAACCTGTACACGTCGGCGATGATCAACGGTAGTCCGGCTCCGGGCTATAGTAGTGGCGATGCCCTGCGGGTCATTGAAGAAGTGGCGGAGAAGGAACTGCCGCGTGGTTTCACCTTCGAGTGGTCGGGTATGTCGCGGGAAGAAGTGCTGTCGGGCGATCAGGCCATCTATATTTTCCTGATCTGTCTGGTGTTTGTGTACCTGCTGCTGGTAGCGCAGTATGAAAGCGTGCTGTTACCATTGTCGGTGCTGTTGTCCTTGCCGGCGGGTATCTTCGGCTCGTTCCTCTGTCTGCAACTGGCAGGTCTGCAAAACAACATCTACGCCCAGGTGTCGCTTATCATGCTCATCGGTCTGCTGGGTAAAAACGCCATCCTGATCGTGGAATTTGCCAACCAGCGTCAGAAGGAGGGGTTGCCAATTGTCAAGGCCGCTATCGAAGGAGCCGTAACGCGTCTGCGACCGATTCTGATGACGTCGTTTGCTTTTATCATGGGGCTGATTCCGCTCTGTATTGCATCGGGAGCCGGGGCGTTGGGTAACCGGTCCATCGGTACGGCGGCTGCGGGTGGTATGCTCATCGGTACCATCTTTGGCCTGGTGCTGGTGCCTGGCCTGTATGTTCTGTTTGCCCGAATCGCTGAGCGGTTTGGTCCAAAAGATTCCGCCGGCGATCAACCATCTAAAAAGTCAATAGCCATTAAAACGAATGCTAACGGTGCCGTTCTTCAAGGATCGTAAATTCATAATACCACTCATCAGTGTCGTCATGGCGGGTAGCCTGGGGGGGTGCCGGATTATGCACAACCCAGCGCCTACGCCGGTTATGTCGGTGCCCACGTCGTATGCCGGTGGCCAGGATTCGGCCAGTATCGGCGACCGGCCGTACCGGACACTGTTTGCCGACCCGAATCTGGTCGCGCTGATCGACACGGCCCTGGCCCGCAACCCGGATCTGCGGATTGCGCTCCAGCGTATTGAAATCGCGCGGGCCAACTACGATATCTCGCAGGGAGTGCTGCTGCCGCAGGTCGATGCGGTGGTATCGGCCGGGGTAGATCGGTACGCCCGGTACTCGCTCAACGGCGTCGGTAACTTCGATACCAACCTGTCGGAGAACATCACCGGACCGAACGTGATCCCGAACCCCACGCCGGATTATTTCGTAGGCTTCCGGGCGTCGTGGGAGCTGGACATCTGGGGCAAACTGCGCAACCAGCGCCGGGCGGCCTATACCCGTGTGCTGGCGTCGCAGGAGGGACGTAATCTGATCATCACGAATCTGGCGGCCGATGTCGCCCGGTTTTATTATACGCTGCTGGCACTGGATGCCGAACTGGAGATCATCCGCGAGAACGAAGCCCTGCAACGGCGGGCCGTAGAACTCGTTGAGGTTCAGAAAGCCGCCGGCCGGGTTACGGAACTGGCCGTGCAGCAGTTCCGGGCGCAGCTCCTCAACACACGCAGCCTGGAGGGTCGGGTGCGGCAGGATATTGTCCGGACTGAAAACCAGCTGAATGCGCTGCTCGGGCGGTATCCGCAACCCATTACGCGCGGAGAATCCATTGAAAAGCAGCAGTTGCCGCCGGTTGTAGCGGCCGGGATTCCGTCGCAGTTGGTACGTCGTCGGCCCGACATCCGGCAGGCAGAACGTGAACTGGAAGCGGCCAACGTGGACGTAGCCGTTGCGCAGGCGCAGTTCCTGCCCTCGCTGAACCTGACGCCCTATGCCGGTCTGAACGCGTTCCGGGCCAGTGTGCTGGTCAATCCGCAGTCGCTGGCGCTGGGCGTGCTGGGCAGTCTGACGGCCCCGGTCTTCAATCGCCGGTTCCTGAAAGGCAATCTGCGCGCCGTTGAAGCGCAAAGCCGGGAAGCGTACTATGGGTATCAGCGGGCCATCCTGACCGGCGTATCGGAGGTGGTGACGAGCCTGAAAGGGCTGGAAAACTTCAGGAACGTAGCGGATCTGCAAACGCAGGAGGTAGCCGTTCTGCGGCAGGCCGCCCGAACCTCCGATGATCTGTTCGGAACCGGCTACGCTACGTATCTGGAAGTGATCACCGCGCAACGATCGGTTCTGGATGCTGAGCTAAGCCTGATCAACACCAAACAGGCGCAGTTCCTGTCGCTCATCGACCTGTACCGGGCGCTGGGTGGCGGCTGGCAGTAAACCCTAAGAGCATAAAGTAACTCAGGAACCGCATACTGGACACAATATAAAAGGATTGGGAATGCTTCCCAATCCTTTTATATTGCAATGTCACCTCACTCCTTACGTTTCGTTCACCTTCTGGGTAGCCAACGACCTGAATTAGTTGTGGTGGTAGAGTGCCGCCCGTTCGGGCTGCTATCGTGTCCGTGCAACCGCTCGTTGCTGGGCAGGCTGCGGTGATTGTAACCTATAATTGCCAACTGGACCGGTCCGATTATGTGCTGACACGTATTAGCTGGCTAAAAATCGCAGTTGCACTTACGTCGTGTGAGCCTGTTGAACTGATAAATACTTAGGTTCTCTCGCTTAATAACAGGCTTCAGTATAACGCATAAATTGCAGAATGTTTATGGTGTTGGGACGAAGACATACGGCGCTATTTTGCAACGTTCGGAAGCTTGTTTCCTTGGGTATAACAGCTTGCCTGGCAGGATGCTTTAGCTGCCAGCGCCCCGTTGATCCGATAATAATAGCCGAAGAATCGCCAACTATCATCTCACCAGCCGTCGTTAGTATCCAGCCACTAGCTTCCGATCAAGCCGAGATAGTGGTCAAAGCGGGCTTCCAGTTTGCAGATACCAATTGGCAGCTTACATGGCTTGATCAGGCCGGTCAGCGTAAAGCGCTGTCTGCTGGGCAGACCCAGCGGCTTACCCAGTTTAACATAGTTCCTTACCGGGTTGGCGGGCTAACCGTTGGGCAAACGTACCGGCTGCGTTTCCAAACCCGCAATGCCGGGGGCGACTCGGTCAAGGTGGAGCGGCTGTATACCCACCGCCTGAGCGGCCCGCGCTGGCTGCGGCTGGCCCATGCACCCCTGGTGGGCGGGGACTTTGCTGGCAGCGCACTGAGTACGGATAACACCCCCGAACGCGATGACCGCCGGTTGCTGTCGGTGTGGCGATACCAGAATGAGAGCAAGTGGCAGACCTTGTACTACGATACGCAGAATGATGACTGGGTGCCGGTGAATGCTCAGCCGCCCACACCACGGCATGGGTTAATACGTTACCGACTAAGGGCTGTTGAAGGGGTTTACTATGACCTGGCCGGACTGGGCTTTTTAGTCAACGAGGTGCTGCCCAGCCAACGGGTGTACCTAAAAGACATGGGCGGGCTGCGTATTATCGAGCCGTTCTTTGCCGGCCCCGATGGCGAAGTTCGCTTCTTTACGACACTTGACCGGGCTTACCAACTGGTTGAAGGGTCGCAGCAGGTCTGGGTGCGACGGGGTGACTGGGGGCAGTACCGCACAACTGATTTTCCAGAGCCAACGGGTACGCTGGCTACTTTCCGGATTGGCGACACCGGCTACGTCGTCAATCAGCGGCCGGGGCAGGCTGCTCATCTGTGGGCGTTTGATATGCAGCGTGAACAGTGGAGCCGCCGTGCTGACTTCCCAGGTCCGGTTCGTCGGCAGGGCATTGGCTTCACGGCGGGCAGCCGGGTTTTTTTTGGGCTCGGCCTTAACGCCAATGAGGATACGTTACGCGATCTTTGGCAATACGACCCCGCCACCGATCGCTGGCAGTACGTAACGGATTACCCTGGGCAGGGCAGTATCTATCTGACGGTGGGGCAGCAACCCGGCCGTACGTTTCTTGGTTGGGGATACGAGCATCAGCCTACGGCCGCTGGGGGCATCCGGTTGGTGGGCTGCACGGATTGGTGGGAAATACAACTTTGATTGATTCACGAGTCCTGATCCGGGGATCGGGTTATGCAATGATACAACGGCTATCAATCAGTGTATTATTAATAGGTCTGCTCATCGCCTGTGTGGATCAGGTAGACTTGCCCATTCGCCAGACGGAGCGTCGGTTGGTTGTTGAGGGATTGGTGACCGATGGGCCGTTTCCCTGGGTACGGCTTACCTACACCGGACGCTATACATCCGCTAACCCCGCCCCACCCGAGTTGGTTGTCAACGATGCGCTGGTGGTCATCCGCGACGACCAGGGGCGAAGCGTACGGCTGGTGCCCGATCCATTTGCACCGGCTTACTACAGTCTGCGCGATAGTACCTTCACTGGGCAAGTAGGTCGTTCTTACATCCTGTCTGTAACGCTGCCGGACGGCACCAGCTACGAGTCCCGGACCGAACGGCTGAATCCAGTCCCTGTGCTCGATCCGCTTCGGGCACGTTACCGTCGACGACTGGATTACTTACGCCAACCCGACGTATACGATATTTTGATTGATACCCAGGACCCACCCACCCCCGAAAACTACTATCGCTGGTCAGCGCTGGCATATGGACGACGCTGGGTCCGATTTGATCCCCAGAATCCTCCGCCCTCCGTCTTCGTTACAGACGATTGTGCATGTTCGTGCTGGGTGCCTACGTACGGGCCTCCGGGCGATGTGTTATCAGACGCACTCGTCAATGGGAATCGCATTAGTGGACGGGTGGTACTGAGTGCGCCCATACAGGCCGTTGGCGCTCAATATGTGCAGGTACAGCAGTTTTCGCTGACCCGGGCGGCTTACCAGTACTGGACGCTCTTTGAACAGCAGCGGACCCGTAGCGGGTCGCTGTTTGATGCCCAGCCCGCCAGCATCGAAGGGAATGTACGGGCCGTCAAGGATACCACCATCCGGGCGTTGGGCTTCTTTGGCGCATCGGCGGTGAGTCAGCAGCGCCTAACCATTCCAGGCGACACCATCAATTACAACCGCTTTCTGGTGCGCTACGGCAAGCAGTTCATTCCGCCTACGGGTAATTGTTTCAGTAATTTTTCTAACCCCATTCTGGTGCCCCCGTCGGGTTGGCCGGCCCGGTAGCGGAGTCGGCAGATCAACGTAGTAAACCTTTTTTCGGCCTATGCGCAGCTCAGTTACGCGTCTTGTTTTTGCTACGGTATTACTCGCTGCGTTGAGCGTATCGGCCCAGAAACGCTTTACGATCAGTGGCGAAGTCATCGACGGTACGACGCAGAAGCCGCTGGCCAACGTATCGGTCTATGATACCAAACAGGGCGCGGGGACCCGTACCGACAGCACCGGCAGTTTTACGATGCGCGTACTGCCCGGCCCCTACACCCTGACCTTCTCGGCGGTGGGCTACTACACCCGCACCCGCTACGTCGATATGCGCCGGGGGGACGCTTACCTCGACGTCGAACTCAACCCCGACATCCGCCAGTTGGCGCCGGTGATCGTAACGGGCCGCGCCCCCGACGCCAACGTAACGGCGGCTCAGATGAGCGTGGTGCGGCTCGATATGAAGAACCTCAAAAACATTCCGGTGGTCTTCGGCGAGGTGGACGTACTGAAGGCCCTGCTGCTGCAACCGGGCGTGACGAGCGTGGGCGAAGGGGCCGCTGGCTTCAACGTGCGGAGCGGGGCGGCTGACCAGAACCTCGTGCTGCTCGATGGGGCCCCGATCTTCAACACCAGCCATCTGCTGGGTCTGTTGAGTAATCTTAACGCCGATGCCATTCAGGACGTAACGCTCTACAAGGGGGGCATTCCGGCCGCTTACGGCGGGCGGCTATCGAGCCTGCTGCTGCTCAATACCAAACCCGGCAACGACGAGCGTTTGAGCATTGCGGGTGGTATTGGCCTGATTACGAGTCGGCTGCTGGCCAACGGACCGCTGACGCGCAACAAAAAACTGACGTTCATAGCGGGTGGGCGCCTAGCCTACCCCAACCTCATGCTGGGCCTGTTTCCCGATCCGACCCGGCGCAACCGGGCGTCGTTCTACGACCTCAACGGGCGGCTCACGTACCGGCTGGGCGAGGGCAGCCAACTGACGGCGACGGGCTACCACGCCTTCGACAGCTTCAAGTTCCCGCAGGATACGGTCTTCGGCTGGCAGAGCACGCTCGCTACCCTGCGCTGGAGCCAACACGTTTCACCCCGGCTAAGTATGAACGCAGGCGCCACCCACAGCAACTACCGCTTCTTTCTGGACGGCCTGACTGCCCAGAATACGTATCGCTACCAGTCTGAAATCCGCCAGCAGGACGCCCGGCTCGACTGGCTTTTCACGCCCGACAAACACCGCATCGAGTGGGGTGGTGCGCTGACGAGCTACCGGCTCAAGCCCGGCTTCATCCGGCCCACCGGCACCGATACCAACATCAACCCGCAGACGCTGCCCACCGAGCAGGCCACCGAGTGGGCGGGCTACGTATCTGACGAGTGGACGCCCATTCGGTGGTTGTCGGTGCAGGCAGGGGTGCGCTACGTGCGCTTCAGTAACCGGGGGCCGGGCGTGGTGTATCAATACGCCGAGGGCTTACCGCGCTCCCGCGAGAGCATCACCGATACGGCGCAGGTGGGCGCGGGGCAACCCATCGCCCAATACGGCGGCTGGGAACCGCGCCTGACCGTGCGGGCCACACTGGCGGCCAATACGTCGCTGAAGCTGAGCTACAACCGCACCCGCCAGTACCTGCACCTGATTTCGAACACTACGTCCATCTCACCGGTCGATTTCTGGAAACTGGCCGACCCGCTGGTGCCCCCCCAACTGGCCGATCAGTGGGCGGCCGGGCTGTTCCGCAACTTCCTGGACAACACCTACGAGGCATCGGTAGAGGTCTATTACAAACAACTCACCGACCTGGTCGAGTACCGTAACGGGGCCACGCTGCTGCTGAACCCTACGCTGGATGCCGACCTGCTGCGGGCCGAGGGTCGGGCCTATGGCGTGGAGGTGAGCGTGCAGAAAACGCGGGGTCTGCTGACGGGCCTGCTGGCCTATACGTTTGCCCGCACCTTTGCCCGGGTGAACACGCCCTTCGCCGTCAATCAGATCAACGGGGGCAGCTGGTATCCGGCTACCTTCGACCGGCCCCACAACCTGACCGTCTCGACGCAGTGGAAATGGAAACGCGGCTGGACCTTGGGCACCAATTTTGTCTGTACCAGCGGCCGCCCCACGACCTATCCCGACGGTACGTATCGCCTGAACGGCGTAGTGGTGCTTGACTATTCGCAGCGCAACGCCGACCGCATCCCCGACTACCACCGGTTAGACGTAGCGTTCACCAAAGACGGTCGGCGCGTGCCGGGGCAGCGACGTTACAGCAACTGGTCGCTCTCGCTTTACAACGTTTATGCCCGGCGCAACGCGTACTCGATCTATTTTCAGCGCATCAACACCACCACCCGCAGCTATCAGCTATCGGTCTTCGGCACCATCATTCCCTCAATCAGTTGGAATTTTACGTATTGATTCCAGGAGGCTACGCTTCCGAGCGCTCCAGCATTTCCAGGCAGGCCCGGCTGTTGTGGTAAGGGCACTTCCACATGCTGATTTTGTCCTTACCCAACACGGTGTGTTCAGCATCCACTCCGCTGAACCACTCTCCGTTTTTGGTGTCGAGCAGGTGTTTTTTGGTAAACTCCCAGCTTTGCAGCGACTTGTCCAGAAACTGCTGTTCTCTGGTGAGCTGATAGGCATTGTAAAAGCCGACCATCGCTTCGGCCATGACCCACCACGACCGTTCGCGATTCCGATGGCCCGTAACCGTATCGTACTCGTAGTTCATGCCGCCGTCGGGGTCAAGGCCGTCCGCAGCGGCCCGCGCCATCCTGATGCCGAGGTCGTTGATTCTTTTTTGCAGTGCCCGGTCTTTCAGAACGTCTGCAGCTTCGGGCAGCAGCCACGACGCTTCAATGTCGTGGCCGTACGAGATGGCCGTCCGACGTACCTGCCAGTCGTCGTTCAGAAATAAATTCATGCGGTACGTTTTCGGATCGACGATGTGGTTCGTAAACGCGTCGAGCATACCCCGGATCTGCGTATCGACAGACTTGTCGGGCCAGACGCGGTACAGGTTCGTAAAAGCCTCCAGGATGTGGAGGTGGGTGTTCATGGTCTTCGTTTCCTGGTTTGCCTTCTTGCTCAGTACAAGCTGATCCGTTGGCGACCAGTCGCGGGCCAGCCCTTCCTGAAAACCGCCCCGTTTGGGGTCGTACGCGTGTTTGACCATCAATCTGAACAACTCCTGGGCCATTGCCTTAGCGGTTGGGTTGTTGGTGGCGCGGACGTATTCGCTCAGGCCATAAAGCGCGAACGACTGGCCGTAAAGCTGCTTGGTGGCGTTGGCCGGTTCGCCCTTGGCCGTTACGGACCAGTAGACACCCCCATACTGCGGATCGATAAAATACTGGTTGATGTACTGAAACGCCTGATCGGCAAGGGGGCGATACTCGTCGTGATGCGTGTGGCGCAGACCCGCCGAAAACGTCCACAGAATGCGGGCGTTGAGCACGATGCCTTTGTCGGCTTTAGGGTCGGGCTGGTTCTGGTAATTCACGCGCCCGTAGAAACCGCCGTTTACCGGATCGGGCGCGTAGCGCTGCCAATAGGCAAGAATATCCTTGTGTTCCTGGTGGAACTGTTGGCGAATGTGGGTCGGCAGCGGAGTAACCATCGGGCAAAAAGTTAGGCGTTCAATGCCAAAAGTGGGGAGTTCCCAACTTCTAACCTTGACCGCCTAACTTTACCCATTGCCGGGAAATTCCGCTATTTGCGGCTGCCGTTCCGGCTGCTGCTATGCCCGGAGTGGCCATGGCCACCGCGCTCTTCCATGAGCTCAGATTTCGTTTTGTCGTTCACGTGATCCTCTTCCGGGCGCTGCACCGTTTTGTCGTGGTTGCCCCGGGTCTGTTCCATGTTGGGCTGGTTGCCGGATGTGTCTCGTGCGTTGACCCGGCGGGTCCGGTCGCTGTTGGGCTGCTTGTCGTTTGAGCCGGGTTGATCTACCGTTTTATTGTTAGCCATACCGTTGTGGTCTAGTTGTTGAGTAGAATTATAACAGGCCAGAAAAGCGATTGTTTTGGATTTTAGTCGCAAAAATCGGCACTCCTCTGAACGGAAAGTGGCAGGTGTGAAGGTGTGGCCTACAGGGCAATGCTAGACGGAGTGCTTTCTTTTCCACTTTTCGTACTTACCCCTTAGTAAATGGACTGCGTTCATCCCTCCGCGTTTCTGGCCGAAGAACTCTAAATCCATGTAAAGCTTTCCTGGTTTATCATCCGGTTTTGCGACCATAAGAAAAGCACAGGTTGCCCGCTGTTCTCCGCAACGCTTGTCTCCGCCGGCTTCTGAGCCCGCTTCAAGAGCACGCATCAGAATCTCATTAATGCTCAGTTGATCGTTCTGCCCGTTAACAACGGCATCCATAATAGCCTTTAGTTCACGAGCACTGGCTAACGTATTACCCTGAACGGATACCCCTTTGGCAGTCAATGCCCCAGTATAGGATGTTGTAGCTTTGCCCGTGTAAGTCATTGGCGTATCCAAATACTTCGTACTTACGATGGCGTATTGTTGCCTTTCCGGATCGAATTCCGGGGCTCTCAAAGCCTGGATGATTTCCTCGGGCGACCGGTGATCTATAATCATCTGTAATCCCTTCTTCCGGGCGTCACTGTTGCTCATCGCCTGGACAACAATAGCTCCTTTACCCGGTGCAATCCTGGCTATTCCCCGGCAACTATGAGTACATGAGGCTCCTGCAATACCGATCTCCCCCGTTTTAGGATCTATGATTATGATTGACCAGGTAGCAAATGCGCTGAGATGTATTGAGAGCAGCACAAGCAGGGTAGCAACTCGCTTCATAGACTTGATTTATCGTTTTATGGAAGATGCATAAGCCGATGGTTTGGTTGCACGAAACCGCTTTCTGAGGGGATGCCAGCACGCCATTGCTCCGTACGCTCAAACTTTCCCTGACCGACCAGCAACGGGAAGCATTACCTTTGTAATCATGCACACCAATTATTATTTCCTCCGCCAGCTCGCCCCCGCTCTTGCCCCCCACCTGACCGGCCTGAAGTTCATGGAGTGCTTCAGCCAGGACCGCGACGAGGTAGTGCTGGTGTTCGCCCAGGCGAAAGGAAAAACGAATTACTACAAGCCTTTTTATATCAAAGCCACGCTGCGGCCCGACTTTTCCGGGCTGTTGTTTCCGGAAGCCGTGCAGCGCGCCCGGACCAACAGCGTCGATCTGTTCGAGGGCGTAACGGGTGGCGAAGAAGGGGTGGGGCGCGTGGTGGTTGGTGTCCGCGCCTTTCTGAATGAGCGTTGTCTGGCCATTCAGCTGGAGGATGACTACACGCTGCTGTTCAAATTCTTCGGGAACCGCCCCAACCTGCTGGCGTTTCAGGGCGCTGCTGTCATTGAGTTATTCAATACCCGGCTTGTTGCCGATCAGCACCTGACGCTCGACGCGCTCGACCGGCCCATCGATCAATCGTGGGAGGCCTTCGAACGGGCCGGCTACGATCATCGTAAACTGTTCCCAACCTTCGGGAAGGAAGTGAATGCGTATTTGAAGCAGAAGGAGGAGGGAGGAAAGGAAGGGTGGTGGAAATGGCAGATTATTCAGGCGATACTGACACAGCTTGAACAGCCGCGCTACTATCTTATCAAATTTGACCATCGCCCAACGCTCTCACTGCTGTACTTTGGGGACGTTTACCGCGAGTTCGATGATCCGATCGAAGCCGCTAACCGATTCTATATTTCCTATAACGGCCTCAGTACGTTCGAGCGCGAGAAGGCCGATCTGCTACGGCTGCTCGAAAAACGCCTGAAGCGCGCTGAAGCGCTCATCGACGCCAATATGCAGCGGCTTATTGCCCGCGAAGAAGGGGCCACTCACGAGGAGATGGGGCATATTCTGATGGCCAACCTGCACGACATACCCCAGGTGCCGGGTGCCCGGTCGCCGGAGCGGGTTGAGTTGTATGACTTCTACCGGGATCAACCCATTACCATCAAGCTCAAGACCGATCTGAGTCCGCAGAAAAACGCCGAAAACTACTACCGGAAGTCGAAAAATGAGAAGATTGAAGAGGAACACCTGAACCAGCAGATTGCCAACCGCGAAGCTGAAATCGAGCAGGTAAAACAGCACGTACAGGCCATTGAAGGCATTCAGACACTAAAAGAACTGCGAAAATACATCAAGCAAACCAACCTGCTTACGGATGTCCCGGCCGATGGACCGGTTCAGCTTTTCAAGGAAGTACAAGTCGAAAACTTTCGTATCCTGATCGGCCGGAATGCGAAGAACAACGATTTGCTGACCCAGAAGTACGCGCACAAGGAAGACCTTTGGCTACACGCCCGCGACGTATCCGGCTCGCACGTAATTATCAAGTACCAGGCCGGTAAAACGTTTCCCAAAAGCGTTATTGAACGGGCCGCCGAACTGGCTGCCTGGTACTCCAAACGACGCACCGACAGCCTCTGCCCGGTCATCGTTACCCCCAAAAAATTCGTCCGCAAGCCTAAAGGATTAGCCGAAGGCCAGGTGACTGTCGACAAGGAAGACGTAGTGATGGTCGTTCCGAGGGGGGAGTGATAGGGAGGAAGGAGAAAAGGGAGGAGAGGAGGAAAGGGAATGGATGGTTTCCCTCCTCCTTTTCTCCCCTTCCTCCCTTTTCTCCTTTCCTATTGCTCCACCGCTATTTCCATCTGAGCGGTCATGAGCCGGTTCATTTCGCCCCAGGTGCAATCCCAGGAGCTTTCGGCCAGGAACGTATCAATTGCCGACCAGTCGCTCGGGTGTTTCTGCTGCAGCGCCAGTTCGATGGCAGCTTCGAAGGCTTTAGCCGTGTCGGCAATCTGCACAAAATCCTGGCTGCCATACGTCCGGACTACGTCGCGGATTGGCGTCGAAACCACCGGCAGCCCAGCCGACAGGTACTCAGGCGTTTTGGTCGGGCTGATAAACCGCGTCGACTCATTCATGGCAAACGGCAGCATCGCTACGTTCCAGTTGCTGAAATAAGCCGGCAGCTGTTTGTAGTCCTTCATGCCCAGGTAATGGACATTAGGTCCCTTGGGCAGTAAGGCCGGATTGATCTTGACAATTGGTCCAATCATGATGAAATGCCAGTCGCGCCGACGCTCGGCTAATTCGCCCAGTAGTTCGTAGTCAAAGCGCTCGTCAATGACACCGCTGAACCCTATACGTGGGTTTGGCAACGACCGCTGATCGACCGGATCGGGCAGGGGACGACGGGCGCTCGAGAAGTGCGTAAAGTCGATGCTGCTCGGGAACGCAAACACGTGTGGGTGCCGCCGTTGCTTGGCTTCGAACAGACTGTAGCCGCCGGTGAACATGATGCCGGCTTTGTCCATCAGGCGTTTTTCCTGATCGAGTAATTCTTTCGGAGCGCCCCAGAACGCCGACAGCTCATCCATGCAGTCGTAGACCGTTAGCCGTGGTTTCAGATGATCGCTGAAAAACAGGGCCATAGGGGTGTAATACCAGGCTACGAAGTCGGTAATGCGCTCTTTCTGGAGCAGTTCGTCAATCAGTTGGCGCTGGTAACGGATAATATCGTCCGGACTGCTGCCGTGGGGCAGGTGCGGAACCACCACCCGAAGCCGGTCATTTTCGGTACAAACCGCCATGCGCAGATCATTTCCGAAGACAGGCTCTTCAATGAACCAGACCCGATAATTACGGGTAGCCCGGGTGAGCAGATGCTGCGGACGCTGGTAAACGAAATTCCAGCGAAGATGAGAAAAGCAAACTAAATCGCGGGTCTCACCAGTCGTCGACGATGAAACGGCGTTGACCGTCGACGCAACAGACGGCACAGAGCTGATTGATAACGATTGAGTATCCGTTAGGGGTGTTGAGTCAGTAACTTTCATAAGAAGTGAGCAGAGGATTAAATAACGTAGGCCGCACAGAGACTGCACAGACTGACGCGGATGTGTGTATTAGAACAGAAACTCACTTCAATTGTTACGATTACCGAGCTAATGGCCATATACGTCTACTGCATCGGCAGCAATAGACGAAAGATTGCCCCGTGGCCGGGCTGGCTGATGGCGGTTATATGACCGCCGTGAATATCGACTACCTTCCGGCAGATGGCCAGGCCCATACCCGTTCCGACGTATTGATTGAGGGGATGCAGCCGCTGGAAAATGGTAAAGATCCGGTCGAGGTAGCGTTCGTCGAAACCCACGCCCTTGTCAACGACATCGATCAGGGCATATCGGCGGCCAGCCTGCGAGGCATCAGTCGCCGACAAATACGTCCGGCACTCGTCGGGTGTGGCTACGTGCCCTTCGATCCGGACCACCGGCGCCTGGCCAGGCTGGTGAAACTTGAGGCCATTGCTCAGCAGGTTCTGAAACAGCTGCCGGAGCAGAACCGTATCGCCCCAGACCGTCGGGAGCGTATCCAGGGTAACCTCCGCCTGTTTGTCCTGAATCGTTACCTCCAGGTCGTCGGCTACCGATGCGATCAGGTGGTTGAGGTCCACCAGACCGAACCCGTCGGGCTTGTTCGACAGACGTGCGTAGGTCAGCAGATCGTTGACCAGCGAACGCATCCGATTAGCCGATTTCTGCATCCGCCCCACCAGATCAGTGGCCGACAGGCTGAGCTGATCGGCGTACTGGTGCTGCAGTACGTCGCCGAAGGCTACAATCTTACGCAGGGGTTCCTGCAGATCGTGGCTCGCTACGTAGGCAAACTCCTCCAGATGCTGATTGGACCGGTGCAGGTTCTGAATGGCCGTTTCCAGTTGCTGCTGGGCCTGTTTGGCGGCTGTGATGTCCTGTAGCGTTGCCACAAACCCATCGTTCAGGCGGGTGAGGGTTACATCGAGCCAGACCGATGCACCCGGCACAAAGTGTTCGACGTGTACGCTTTCGCCGGTAATCAGCAGGTTGTTAAGCCGTTCAAATGACTCGGGCGTAAGGGGGTGAATCTGACTAAGCTGCGTATTAATGAACGAATGGGCCGGTAAACCCGACAATCGTTCGACCATCCGATTGACCAGCGTCGTACGGAAATCGACCAGCTTGCCGGCTCCATCCCGAATGGCCTCAAAAACAGCAATCGCGTTGGGTGAACTGTTCAGAATTTCGTTCAGCAAGGCGCTCTGGTTGGTTAGCCGATGGGCGGTGTTGTGGAGTTCGCTGGTCTCTGAATAGGAGAGCAGCAGCCCATCCTGCCCAAAAGGCGCTACCGATTGGGCAATCCAGACGTCGCGCCCGTTCAGGGTGTATTTTTGTTCAAGTCGCTGGGCAGTGCCGGTTTCAATGACATCCAGGTAGGTCCGCCAGATAACAGAACCCCGAATGGTTGGAAAGAAATCGGTGACGTAGCGCCCGATCACCTGTTCTTCGTCGGCCTGCCTGCCAATGCTGAACGTATCGCGGAGCGCCACTTTATTAATGAATGAATAGCGGAGATTGCTGATCTGACCGGCCTCATCGCGCTCAGCAATGAAACCAACCAGTCCGCTGACGGAGTGCTGAAGAACTTGTTGCCAGAGCGAAGCCTGCTCCTGGGACATAGAGAGGCCTGATTCGGGGGCGAATACAGGATGTTGCATGAAGGTTACGGTGCGTTCACGAATAGATACGTAATTTTATAACATGATAGATTGGGTGTTTCGTATGAAAAATCTGTAGATACACGAAAATAGATTGAGCAAACGGTATGTGCTGTACAAAAAAGCCCCGTTATTGTACAATAACGGGGCTAGTCGGTTGAATAAACCGAACTATCAATACCCTGCGGTCAGCTTTTTGCCTTCATTTAACTCAAACAAATACCCATCCGGATCGGCAAAATAGATCTGAACGACGCCGTCAAAACGGGTTTGCTTATGAAACGGAATCTTTTTCGCGTTCAGATAAGCTTCTGATTTATCCATATTCTCGACAAAGAGGGCAATGTGGCTGCCGTTACGATCGTGGACAATCGGCTCAGTCCGGCCCGCCAGCAAATGAATCTGCTGACCGTTACCTATATCAAACCAGGCCCGGATGGCCTTCAAATTTTCCGGCACAGGAATGGACTTCAATCCCAGAACCTCGCGGTAAAAAGCCGTGCTCGTCGGAATATCTTTGACGTGAAGCGCCAGGTGATTATGCCGGATAACCCCCAGCTTGTCCTGCCCGAACGCCGTTCCGGACAAGAACAGGAACGCAAAAAGAAACTTTTTCATACTGCAGAAAGAAGCTACTGGTGCAAAACTACCCGGCTTTGTCGGCCGGTTGATGTCTCCACTGTGAGGACATAGCGCCCGGCCGGCAGCCCCCGCATCCCGACCGTGCGGCTATGCGAACCGGATGGAACCACTGCTTCGGTGAGTGTCCGAACGGGTTGGCCGGGCAGGTTGGTCAGTGTCAGCGTGACGGGGCCGGCTGATGCGGTACCAAACGTAACGGTGAGTGTTTCGGTTGTTGGATTAGGGAATACCTGAACGGCCAGATTGGTAATGGCGGGCAGGGACGTAACGGTGTTGAGGTATTCCACCGTTTTCAGAATGTATGCATCAGGGTCAACGACAACGCCCGTAACCGGTCCGCGACCGGTCAGGCTGAAGGTCTGATCGGCCCGGTTGTTCACGATAGTAACGGTCGTGTCACCCGCAGCCGACTGAATCCGTACCTGAACCGGCATGGTAAAGAACGTGGGTTGCCCCGACGACATGCCATTACGCTGCTCAATCCGCAGCGACACCCCTCTGGGCGAACCGTTTCCCGTGTAAGAAACCCGGTAGGCGGGGTAGCCCTCACCGTAAATCCACTGCTGAAAGAAGTAATCCAGTTTCTGCCCGGACACCTGTTCGGCAACGGTCCGAAAATCGTCGGTCAGCGCCGTACCGTAGGCCAGACCCGGTGCGGCTGCGTAGGTACGCAGTGTCCGGAAGAACAGACTGTCGCCGACAATTCCCCGCAGCATGTGCAGCACTACGGCTCCCTTGGCGTAGGTGCGGTTATAGGCAAAGATACTGTCGGCGTTGTTCACCGACCGGACATACAACGTCCCTCTTGCCGTACGGGCCAGCCGCATGTAATAGTCTATCAGCGATGCCGCGTCAGTCCGGCCGTTCCGGGCTTCCCGGTACACGTATTCGCTGTACGTAGCGAAGCCTTCGTTCAGCCATATACTTGACCAGTCGCGGCAGGTGACCTTGTCGCCGAACCATTGATGGGCCAGTTCGTGGGCGATGATACTCGGATCAAACGTACCCATCGAGCTGATCGTCTGGTGCTCCATTCCCCCAACCCTGGCACCGAACTGCGCGTGGCCATACTTCTCACGCAGGAACGGATAAGGGCCGTATCGTTCGGTGAAAATCCGCAGCATATCGGGTGTCTGGTCCAGATTAGCCCGGTTTTCGGCCAGCGATTCGGGGTATAAGTAATGCGTGACGGGCAGGGTCATGCCGTTGTACGTAAACGGCGTATCGTAGCGTACGTAGTTGGTCATCGCCACCGAAATCAGGTAATGAGCGATGGGATAGCGGTTGCGCCAGCGGTACGTACGGGTGCTGTCCGGATTGTCGGTTGTGCTTTCCAGCGTACCGTTGGACACCGAAACAAAACGGGTCGGGGCCGTGATGCTGACCGACGAGGAATCGGCTTTATCGCCGGGGGTGTCTTTGCAGGGAAACCACTCCGGCGCGCTGAACGGCTGGCTTAAACTCCAAATCTCGGGTTCGCGACTGTGCGTACCGAACACAAATCCGCCGAACCCACCGGTACCGGGCCGGCCCTGATAATAGACCGTTACGGCGAGGGACTGCCCCCGGGCGAGGGGTTGTGGGGACGTAATGGTTAGCTTGTTCTGTTCGTGGCGGAAAGACAGTCGCCGGCTACCCGCTTTGACCGAGTCGACCCGCAGCCCTGCGCCCGGCGTTGTTCCGGAACGTAAATCCAGCGCAAAACTGGAAAGCGCAGGCGCTGTGCTTTTCAGGCCGATGGTAACCGCAGCCCGCAGGTAAGCCGGGGTATGCGTAAGCCGAAGGTCAAGCCCGTAATACGTTACGTCGATGGTGGAATCGCCCGGGTACATCACCCGCGCCCTGGGGTCGGTAGCCAGTTGACCAAAATACCGGACCTTTCCCTGCTGGCAGGCCCGGGCGCCGTCGGCTTCATCTGCCTGAGCCGAGGCCAGCAGCGGAAACAGCAGCAGCAATATGAAGAGCCGGTAGTTCATGCCACGTAAACCAATATGAGTTGGGGTTCATTGTGCAGACAGCAATTAGCCGACCGATAGTTGCTTTGGTACCGTGATGGGCTGCTCAGCCTGTGCTTTCAGGGCTTCCAGTTGTTGCTGCTCCGCTTCGGGAAGCTGAAGCTGCCAGCCCATCGAACTGGCCAGTTGGTACATCATGTACTGAATCTGGTTATTGGCAATTTTGGGCAGATCACTCTGCATGGCCCGTTCGTTCATAGCCTGCTTCGCTTCGTCCAGAAGCCGGGTGTAATCTTCGCCGTGGAAGTGGTTCAAAATACCCGCCTGGATGTCGTAGAACTTATAATCCGTGTCGATGGACAGCACTTCCGGTGCCGGAAAGGACTCGATAAGCAGCTTTTTTTCGCCGTTCTCCGGCTGCCGAAAGCGTACTTTCGCGAAGTCAAACCCAACCAGTACTTTAGACCGGGCAATGATCATGGCTTTCTTGGGGTCGTTGAACAGATACAGGATCTTTTTCTGGTCCTGATAGTTGTAAATCTCCGAAAAATAACCCTCGGCCATCACCACCTTAAATACCTTTTCAATGCGTTCGAGCAGCAGGGTCGACTCCCGCCGAACGTCGGTAACCCCCGATCGTTTTCGCAGGGCATTCGACAACGCAACACCAGCCCCTCCGCCAACGATCAGCAAAAGCACAGTAGTCAGAAAATCCATAGTCCACTTAACCGGTTTAGGGTGGGTTTGTTGTAACCAGAAACGCAGAGAAAACAGAGGTCCGTAGAGCGCGCAGAGATAAACTCTGTGTCTCATGCAGTCTCTGTTTCCTCTGCGTTTGCCAAAAAAACCGTCTACTTCGCGTAGGCAACGGAGCGCATCTCCCGAATCACGGTCACTTTGATCTGACCGGGGTACTGCATCTCTTTTTCGATTTTCTGCGAGATTTCAAACGACAGCGCACTGGCCCGGTCGTCGGTTACGTGATCGGCATCGACCATAACCCGCAGCTCCCGGCCCGCCTGAATGGCGTAACATTTCGTCACACCTGAGAAGTTGGTTGCCAGTTCTTCCAGTTCTTTCAGCCGCTTGATGTACGACTCCATCATCTCCCGGCGGGCACCCGGCCGTGAGCCGGACACCGCATCGCAAACCTGGACGATGGGCGAAATCATGCTGGTCATTTCAATCTCGTCGTGGTGCGCGCCAATGGCGTTGACAACTTCGGCGTTCTCCTTGTATTTTTTGGCCAGTTCCATGCCCAGAATGGCGTGGGGCAGTTCGGCTTCTTCCGGCCACACCTTACCGATGTCGTGCAGCAGACCGGCGCGTTTGGCCAGCTTGGCATTCAGTCCCAGTTCGGCGGCCATCGTAGCCGAGAGTTTCGCTACTTCGCGGGAGTGCTGGAGCAGGTTCTGGCCGTAGCTCGACCGGAAACGCATCCGTCCCACCATCTTGATCAGCTCGGGGTGCAGGCCGTGAATGCCAAGGTCGATAACGGTCCGTTCGCCGATTTCAACGATCTCGTCTTCAATGTTTTTTCGGGTTTTGGCCACCACTTCTTCAATCCGGGCGGGGTGAATACGACCGTCCTGAACCAGGCGGTGCAGCGACAACCGGGCGATCTCGCGCCGAACCGGATCAAAACCGGAGATGATGATGGCTTCGGGTGTATCGTCAACGATAATTTCAACGCCCGTGGCCGCTTCGAGGGCCCGGATGTTACGGCCCTCCCGACCGATCACTTTACCTTTTACGTCGTCGGATTCAATGTTGAATACGGACACGCAGTTTTCGATGGCGTGTTCGGTGGCGGTCCGCTGAATGGTTTCAATGACCACCTTTTTGGCTTCTTTGGTAGCCGTCAGTTTGGCTTCTTCGATAACGTTCTTGACGTACGACGACGCCCGCGAATCGGCTTCGGCCTTGAGGGTTTCGACGAGTTGGTCACGGGCCTGCTCAGCCGACAGATTGGCGATCCGTTCGAGTTGCTCGACCTGCTGCGCCCGCATCTGCTCGGCTTCCTGCCGACGGCGTTCCACTTCTTCTTTGCGTTTATTGAGGGCGTCCTGCTGCTGAGCCAGCGCGTGTTTCTGCTGGTCAAGTTCGGTTTCCCGGCGCTTTTGCTGCTCGGCCTGCTGGTTTAGCTGCTGCTCACGCTGCTTAAGCTTACCTTCGTTCTGGAGGAGTAAATTCTTTTTCTGATTGGTCGTTTCTTCGAATTCAGCTTTTAATTTCAGGTACTTCTCCTTGGCCTCCAGCATCCGGTCTTTCTTGAGGGTTTCGGCCTGCAGTTCCGCGTTTTTCAGGATATTGGCAGCGCGTTCTTCCGCTTCCTGCTCGCGTTTACTGAACACTTTATACAGCAGTTTCCTGCCGACGTAAATGCCGATGCCCAGCATGACAACATTGTCAAGAAAGAGCATCAGCCAGCTCGATGTATTCATGGTACTTATATCGTTTGGGTTGAACAAATAACCAGCTCAACCTGCCGCGATACAGCGTCCCAAACATAAAACTCACTCAACAGCCTAACCAGCGGATGTTAAGCCTGTAAGTACTTGTTTTTAAGACAATCAACAGTCGTTAACTCAATCAAAACTATATTCGTCTTCCGGCGCTTAAAAACACGGATCTCACTTACGTGGTAATCACGGGCGTAACGATCTGATCCAATTGAGTAATTTTGTCAAATACCATTCGTTGTAAGCGCTGTATTTGCTGATCGCTCCGCAGCTTCGTTACCAGGCAATCGAAGGCCAGCATTGCCAGCGCGTCCTGCGTGTCGCGGACACCCATGTCACGGTATCTTTTCAGCTCCTCCTGAAGCAGGCGGCCGGCATCGCGTACCAGCGTTTCGTTGTCAGGTTCGGCTTTTATCCCGTACTCCCGGTCGGCAATTTTAAGGCGAATAGATAGCTCTTCCATCGCTGCGGTCAGTTCGGCGAATCGACGCGGGGCGTCCATACACCGGCCCAATTCTGGTTTATGACAAACTACTCAAATGAGCAATACACCGTTCAATTTCCCGGATATACTCGTCGAGTTGTTGTTTTAGTTCGGTACTTGTATCTGTTGCTGACAGATTGTTGCTTACAATCTTACCAATTTCTTTTGACTTCGGAAAGGGTTTATCGGAATTAGCCTGATTTTTGTGCAAACGCTTCGCGAGGTCTTCCTGTTTCTTCAGATCGTCGCGCAGGCGTTTATTTTCGCCTTCAAGGAACTCCACCCGGCGTTTGGCATCTTCACAAACGCCCTTAAGCAACCCGATTTTTCGTTCGAGCTGCTCAATGACGGCGATGATCTGATGTTCGCTGACCATAGTTGACTGAGTGAATGATTGAGTTGTTGACTGATTGAATTGGTTGGACAGCAATTAATTCAGTCGTTCAACAACTCAATCATTCAATTATTTACGAATTACGGCACCCAGGTCTTTTTCGAAGGTGGTCATCAGCCGCTGCATCGTTTTGTCGATGGCCGCGTCGGTGAGCGTCTGGGCGGGGTCCTGCAGCGTAAAGCTTACGGAGTACGACTTCTTGCCGGTACCCAAGTTTTCCCCTTCGTATACATCAAACACATTGACCGTCCGCAGGAGTTTCCGCTCGGTCTGGTGCGCCAGCCGGCTGATCTGTTCGAACGTAACGGCCTGATCCAGCACCAGCGAGAGGTCGCGCCGGACTTCGGGGAACCGCGGTACTTCTTCGTAGCGGGCTTTGGCACTGTATTGCTTCAGCAGGGCGTCCCAGTCGAAATCAGCGTAAAAGACCGGCTGTTTCAGATCAACCAGGCGGGTCAGCTTCGGCTGCACCAGCCCCACACTGACCAGGGGCTTTTTGTTGACTACGTAAGTCAGCCCGTACTGATACAACGTAGCATCGGCGGGCTGGGTCTCAAACGCCCGGATACGGAACAGATTCAGTACGCGCTGAACGGCCGTGGCCAGATCATGAAACGCAACGGGCTGCCCTTTGGCCAGCCAGCTTTCGGCCTGCTGATTGCCCGTCATGGCCAGGCTCAGCCGCATTTTCTCGACGTACTTACCCGTGCCGTTGTCGCTGTCGGCTTTGTAATACACCTTGCCGAACTCAAACACTTTCAGGTCTTTCTGCCGGCGGTTGCTGTTGTATACCAGCGTTTCGAGGGCCTGAAACAGCAGCGTCTGCCGCATGACCGACAGGTCTTCGCTCAGCGGATTGAGCAGCGTTACGTCGGCACCCGGCAGCGTTTGCCGAATGGCGTCGTGGTAGGACGGACGGGTGAGCGACAGGGTCAGGATTTCAAAGAAACCACTAGCCGCCAATGCCTGCCCGACCCGACTCTGCAACTGGTTGGGGTCGGTGGCCGGAAACTCCGACAGCGAATCGGCGCCCAGGTGGTCCGACAGCGGTACGTTATCCAGACCGTAGATGCGCAGAATCTCTTCGGTTACGTCGGCTTCACGGGTTACGTCAACGCGGTAGGGGGGAACTATAGCCACGAAGCCCTCGTCGGTGCGGTCGTCCGCCTGGATGTCAAGTGCTTCGAGAATGCGGTGGATTTCGCTGCGGTCGATTCGGATACCAATCAGCCGATCAACGTTGCGGTAACGCACCGGTACGCGAAAGGGCTCGATGGGCTCCGGATACAGGTCGGTAACGTCGGAACTGATGGTGCCGCCGGCAACTTCCTGAATCAGCAAGGCCGCCCGTTTGAGGGCAAAGACCGGCATATTGGGATCCGTACCCCGCTCGAACCGGAACGATGCGTCGGTTTTGAGACCGTGGTGCTGCGCTGTTTTACGGACGGAGGTCGGCGAGAAATACGCCGATTCCAGAAAAATGCGGGTGGTTGAAGCCGTTACCCCTGAGGTCTGGCCTCCGAACACGCCGGCGATGCACATGGCGGCTTCGGCCGGATCCGTGGCACCGTTGCAGATCATCAGGTCAGTGGCCGTGAGCTTCCGCTCAATACCGTCGAGGGTGACGAACGGCGTACCTTCGGGAAGGGTCTTAACCACAACCTGCCCACCCGTAATCTTGTCGGCGTCGAAGGCGTGCAGCGGCTGACCGAGATCGTGGCAGACGAAATTGGTTACGTCGACTACGTTGTTGATCGGATTCAGGCCGATGCTCAGCAGGCGTTGCTTCAGCCAGTCCGGCGATTCGCCAACGGCCAGGCCGGTGATGGTCAGGCCGGTGTAACGTGGGCAGGCTTCCGGGGCCTCCACCCGAACGTCGATCGTCAGGTCGTGGTTCTGAACGGCAAAGGCATCCACCGACGGCCAGCGCAGGGGCCGGTTGAGGGCTGCTTTCAGGTCGCGGGCTACGCCCAGGTGCGAAGCCGCATCGATACGGTTCGGTGTCAGGCCGATGGCGATCTGGTAATCCGCTTCGAGGTTGAAGTAACGGGCTGCGGGTGTCCCGTTCGGCATGTCGGTAGTGAGCACCATAATGCCGGCGTGGGACGTACCCAGGCCGATTTCGTCTTCGGCGCAGATCATCCCCTCCGAGGCCGCCCCCCGAATCTTGGCTTTCTTGATCTGAAACGGCTCGGCGTTTGTCGGGTGAAGGGTTGCTCCGACCAGCGCAACGACTACTTTTTGTCCGGTCGCTACGTTGGGTGCTCCGCAAACGATGTTGAGGGGTTGTTCACCACCTACGTCGACCGTCGTGATGCTTAGCTTATCGGCGTCGGGGTGTTTTTCACACGTCAGCACTTCGCCAAGCACAACTCCCTCCAGGCCGCCGGGTATTGCTTCTATTTTTTCAATGCCTTCTACTTCCAGCCCCGTGCCCGTCAGGCGTTTTCCCACTTCTTCGGGCGATTCGGGCAACTCAATGTACTCCTGTAACCACTTATAAGAAACTTCCATACGGCGGCAATTCGAAAATAAAGGCAAAGGTAGGAAGAAAGGAGAAAAGGGAGAAGGGAGGAAAGGGGGAGGAGAGGAGGAAGGGGAGGAAGGGAAGAAAGGAGGAAGGGGAGGAAGGGGAGGAAGGGAATGACAGGGTTCATTATTGAATCCCTGTATCGCCTTCATCTTCTCCTCCCCTTCCTCCTTTCCTTCCTCTCCTCCTTTCTCCCCTTTTCAATGATACCGCTCTCCGGCTTTTATGGCGATGGGTAACTTGTTTTCGGCGGGGGGGAGTGGACAGGCGAACGTAGGGTTGTAGGCGCAGTAAGGGTTGTAAGCCGCGTTGAAATCCAGGGTTACGCGGTTGTCGGTTACGTCGTCGGGGTTGAGTTCAATGTAGCGCCCACCGCCGTAGGTTTCCTGGCCGGAGGTGGCGTCGCGGAACTGAATCGCGTACGTTTCGCCCTGCTTGACGATCAGCAGTCGGTGGGTTTCGCCGTTGAGGCTGAATACGGCGTGAGCAAATTTATCGTATACTTCCTCACTGCCGTCGGTCATACGGATGACCAGTTTCTGCGTTTTGTCGGCGAAGGGTTCGAGCCGAGCCGGTATCCGGTAGTCGGGGTCCGGTGCAAAATACCGAAGTCCTTTGAAGGCGTCTTTGTCCGTAATCGGCGATTGCTCACTGGTGCGAAAAAACTCATCTTTTCGCTTGCGCTCCGCATCAATCTGCTGACGGTACGTTTCGGGCTCGATCACCTCATCGACACCCCCACCGGAGGTTAGGTTACCTCCATCGAAAAAGCTGTAATACAGCACAATAAGCACCAGCAGAAATAGGCCGGTCAAAAAGAATTTATTTTTTAACATAGGATTTGAAACAAAAGCATGTCAATAGTGAATAATAGAAACGGTTCTCTCATCTATATTTAATGGGTTTTTAATGTGATGTGTTGCAATAGGTAGCAGAAAAGGGCATCATAGTGACATGTTATCATAGAGCTTTTCAGGTGTTTATTGCGTGTTTCTACTTATCTTTGGCCCCGCTGTAAGCGTGGATTAGTCCCACTAAATAAACTTATTACAACGTTCGATGGCGCAACTGCACGAATTAAAAACCTTCGTTTCAGATAAAGGAAACCTGACCGTGTTTGAGAATATCATTCCCGGTACGATTCAACGGGTTTTTTACATTTACGAAGCTGGGCAAAGTCCGCGTGCGGGGCACCGCCACCATCGGGCTTGGAACGCGCTGGTCTGCCTGTCGGGTAGCTGCCGGGTTTATAGTCACAACGGGCAGTCAGAAGCGACGTACCGACTCACAAACCCCCGCCAGTGTCTGGTGCTGGAACCGGAAGACTGGCACATTATGGATGAGTTTTCGGAGGACGCTATTCTGCTGGTTGTCTCCAACGAGCCGTACGATAAAAACGATTATATCTACGATCCTTACCCGAACAGCCGGGTACTGGCGGCTTCGGAATGATTCCCTTTCTCGACCTTAAACGAATTAACGAACCCTATCAGGCCCGGATCAGTGCCGCTACCGAACGAGTGATTCAATCGGGTTGGTACGTTCTGGGGAAAGAGGTTCAATCGTTTGAACAACAGTTTGCTCACTACTGCGGAACCCGCCATTGCATTGGCGTGGCCAATGGGCTGGAAGCGCTGACGCTCGTGCTGAAAGCCTGGGATTTTCCGGCCGGCAGCGAGGTTATCGTTCCGGCCAACGCCTACATTGCGTCCGTGCTGAGTGTTACGCACGCCGGTCTGACGCCGGTCTGGGTAGAACCGGATCCGCAAACGTACCTGCTCGACCCCACCCGCATCGAAGCGGCTATTACGTCCCGAACCCGGGCTATCCTGCCTGTGCATCTTTACGGCCGCTGCTGCGACATGACGCCGATCATGGACCTGGCCCGGTACTACAATCTGAACGTACTGGAAGATGCCGCCCAGGCGCACGGTGCGCTGTATGCAGGGCGACCGGCCGGCTGTCTTGGCCATGCGGCCGGCTGGAGCTTTTACCCCAGCAAGAACTTAGGGGCGATCGGCGATGCAGGCGCTATTACAACCAACGACGACGGTCTGGCCGACCGGCTCCGGGCCTGGCGTAACTACGGTTCAGCGCAGCGCTACGTGAACGATTATGCCGGGCACAACAGTCGCCTTGACGAAGTACAGGCGGCTGTTCTATCCGTAAAATTACCCAGTCTGGCCGCCGATAATGAACGACGGCGGGCATTGGCGCGGCTGTATCTGGCTGGGCTGGGACCGACGGTTCTGTTGCCGCCCGCCGATCAGATCGACAGCGATGCCTGGCATCTGTTCGTCGTGCGCGTTCCGGACGATGGGCAAACTACGTCTCGGCGGGACGCGCTGCGGGCGTATCTGCGCGAGCGGGAAATCGGTACAGACGTGCATTATCCCATTCCACCCCATCGCCAGCGGGCTTATGCTGCGTACGCCAATGCATCACTGCCAATTTCGGAGCAGCTTCACCGGGAGGTGGTTAGCCTGCCCCTTAACCCCAGCCTGACCGACGCGGACGTAGAGCACGTAATCGACGCAGTAAACCAGTTTGGACGTTAATTTGCCGCATGGAACTGAGCGTCGTCATTCCCGTTTACAACAGCGAGCGAACCATTGGGCCGTTGGTGGCGCGTTTACAAACGGCGCTGCAACCCCTGTCGTTCGAAGTCGTTCTGGTCAACGACGGCAGCCGCGACGGCTCCGAAGCGGTTTGTCTGGCCTTGGAGGATCGGTTCGACAACGTGCGCTTTTTTTCGCTCCGCCGAAATTTTGGGGAGTTTAATGCCGTACTGTGCGGACTTAACCAGACGGAAGGCGAGTACGTTGTGATTATCGACGACGATTTTCAGAATCCCCCTGAAGCCATCGTTACGTTGCTGAAAACGGCCGAAACGGGTCGGTACGATGTGGTGTACAGCCGCTACGCCGAAAAAAAACACAACTGGTTTCGTAACCTGGGCAGTCGGCTCGTCAATACGCTGACGACCTATTCGCTGAATAAACCATCCGGCCTGTACTTATCCAGCTTCAAGCTGATTCACCGCGACGTTGTGGCGGAAATCCGAAAATACCAGGGGCCGTATCCGTACATCGATGGCCTGATCTTTCGCGTGACCCGCAACGTGGGCAGTGTGGAAGTACCGCACGACCCCCGGCGCGAAGGCCAGTCGAATTACACCCTCAGAAAACTGGTGTCACTGTTCCTGAACATTCTGATCGGCTACTCGCTCTGGCCGTTGCGGGTGTTCACTGTACTGGGCCTGGGCCTGTTCGGGCTGGGTCTGTTACTGGGTTTTGGTCTGCTGGCAGTGTCGATAGCGACTGACTACCGGGTTGCGGGCTGGCAGATTGTCATCTGGGCGGTGCTGACCCTGGCGGGTTTGCAATGCCTGTTTATCGGCGTGCTGGGTGAGTACGTCGGTAAACTGTTCATGGCCCACAGTGGCCTGCCACCTTATGTATTAAAAAGGGGAGGAGGGAGAAAAGGGAGGAGGGAGGAAAGGGTGGAGCCGTAAGCTGTTCCCCTTTCTTCCTTTCCTCTCTTTCCTCCTTTCCTCCCTTATTCCTCTATGTTCGACAAACGGGACGAATACGAAAAGATGTTTCGCCTGGAGCAGCGGCTCTGGTGGTATCGGATTCTGCACGAAAGCGTTGAGCAGGCGTTGCGCCGGCATTTTGGCCAACGTCGGAATATCCATATTCTCGACGCCGGCTGCGGAACGGGCGGTCTGCTGGATTTTCTGCGCCGGGCGGGCTACGAACACCTGCAGGGCGTCGACGGGTCGGCCGATGCGGTCGCGTTCTGTCACGAACGGGGCCTGAACGTGACGCGTGTGAACCTCAACGAACTGGCTGCGTACGCACCCCGGCAGCAGGTCGACGCGATCGTCTGCAACGACGTGTTCTGCTACTTCGATGATCCCGCTCTGACGCGACTGTTAACCGAGTTTGCCCGCCGGCTGCGGCCGGGAGGGCTGCTCATCAGCAACAACAACGCCTTCAACGTTTTTCGGGGACAGCACGATCTGGCCGTCGGGAGTACGCGCCGGTTCGTTCGGGCGGATTTTGAGCAACTGCTGCCTACAGCCGGTCTTGCGCTTCAATCCGCTACGTACTGGAGCCTGGCTCTGTCGCCCCTGATTCTGGCTATCCGGCAGTGGCAGAATCTGCAGCTACGGCTCGGCTGGCGGACGGCCGACGCCCCCGGTTCGGACGTGTATTTTCCTGGTGAAGTTGTCAATGAAGCGCTGTACCGGGTAGTTAAGGTCGAGCGCCGGGTGTTACCCCGAACGCCTTTTGGCAGTTCGCTGTTTATAACTGTCGGCAGGCAGCCGAAAAGGCCGTAACTCACCCGCCGACCCATTTACATTTACGGAATTATGTTCACTGGCATTGTAGAAACCACCGGTACCGTTTCGGCGATTGAAGCCGAAGGAACTAATCTTACCTTTCGGATTGACTCATCGCTGGCTACTGAGCTGAAAGTCGATCAGAGCGTTAATCACAACGGCGTCTGCCTGACCGTCACGAGTGTTGCGGGCGACAGCTATACCGTAACGGCCGTTGACGAAACCCTGCAGAAAACCAATCTGGGTCGGCTCAAACCCGGCCACCGCGTGAATCTGGAGCGCTGTATGCCCGCCAACGGCCGCTTCGATGGGCACATCGTGCAGGGGCACGTCGACCAGACCGGAATCTGTACCAATGTGCAGGACATGAACGGTAGCTGGTTGTTTGATTTTCAGTACGATCCGAATGCGGCCGGCAACGTCACCGTCGAAAAAGGATCGATTTGTATCAATGGCGTGAGTTTAACCGTTTTTAACTCACACGACGACGGCTTCCGGGTGACGATCATCCCGTACACCTATGAGCACACGACGTTTCGGGATCTGAAAGCCGGGGACGTCGTCAATCTGGAGTTCGACATCGTTGGGAAGTATATCAAAAAAATGCTGGCGGGCTATCGGTAAGCAGTCCGATTCCGCTATTTTTACCAATCTGATTACCTGTTTACGGTTTACAGTTCACGGGTTTCCGTCAGAGGTGCCGCCAACAGGAAGGCCGTGAACCGTAAACAGAAAACCGTAAGCCCATTTAATTGAATGACGAAAATCAGCACCCGATCCCCTTTTGACCTGCTGATTCACATTGGCATCATCCTGGCCCTGGTGGGCGTTCTGTTCCTCGGTTTCTTTTTTGTGTACCTGCCGTTCACGACCAACCACGGTCAGACGATCACCGTACCGGACGTAACGAAAATGAGCCTGAATGAGGTGCAGACGTTTCTGGGAGACCGCAATCTTCGGTATGAGGTGACCACCGACTGTACGTTCGTAGCCGGGGCCGAACCCCTGACGGTGCATGCGCAGTACCCGCGGCCGAACACCAAAGTGAAGGAAGGCCGAAAAATTTATCTGACGCTGATCAAGCGCGTTCCGCCCTCGGTCGGTATGCCTGACCTGATCAACCTGACGTACCGCAGCGCCGAACTGAACCTGCGCTCGGCCGGTCTGGAAGTGGGGGAGCGCAAATACGTCCCCGACGTCGCCAAAAACGCGGTGCTGGGTCAGTTCTACAACGGCAAAGAAATAGTGGCGGGTACACCCGTTCCGAAAGGCGCCAAAATCGATCTCGAAATTGGCGATGGGCTCGGTAGTACGATATTTGAAGTGCCCAACGTTATAGGTAAGCCGCTGGATGAGGCCGTTACGATCATCGTAGGGTCTGACCTGAAGGTGGGTACCAAAATCTCGGTCGATGATCCCGAAAAAGAAGTAGGAACGGTGGTCCGGCAAAAACCCGAAGCCCGACCCGGCGAACGCATCCGGGTAGGCGAGAAGATTGATCTGTGGGTGGTCGGGCCGATTGAACCGGACTGAGCGGAGAGCGACGAGCCTAATCCTTATGAACCTGATTTCTACGTCTTTGCTGTCATACCGGGGCCTTGCCGGACGCACGCTGCGGCCGGGCCTTTTGCTGATCGTTGCCTGGCTGCTCCATACCAGCGCCTTTGCCCAACTGGCTTTGCCTTTTTTTGACGACTTCTCGACGGCTCAGGGACGCCCCGGCCTCGACCGGCCCAATCCGGCCCGCTGGCAACCCGGCAGTGGGGTCTACATCAACAATACGCTGGCCATCAATCAGCCGACCGTCAACGTAGCGTCGTTCGATGGACTTCGTGCCGACGGTCTGCCCTACGTTCGGAACAATCAATTTTCGCAGGGGTACACCGATACGCTGGCGTCGCTGCCGATCAACCTGGGTGGACTCACACCGGCCGATTCGGTTTACCTGAGTTTCTACTGGCAGATACGCGGCCTCGGCGAAGCCCCCGACCCCGGCGATTCGCTGACGCTCCAGTTCCGGGATCAGGCCGGTGCCTGGCGAACGGTCTGGTTTGCAGTGGGTGGTGAACCCAACAACAATTTCAATCAGGTCTTCGTGGCTGTTCGCTCAGCAAACTACCTGCACGCCGGGTTTCAGTTTCGGTTCCGTTCGTTCGGGCGGGAAAGTGGCCCCTTCGATACGTGGAGCATCGACTACATTTACCTGAACCGAGGCCGTACGGTGGGCGACCGGTTTGTCAAGGACGTAGCGGCCCGGCAGGCTCCCGGTCCGCTCCTGAAACGGTACTCGGCCATGCCATTGACGCAGTTTCTGGTTAATCCGGCTGCTGAGCTGGCCGATTCCGTCACGACGGATATCAATAACCTGTTCAACAATTTTAACTTCACCACCTACCGCTTCACCGTTCGCGACGAACTGACGGGGCAAGTGCTGCAGGATACACCCAACCAGACTTCCGTGTTGATTCAGGGGCTCAGTTCGCAGGTGAAAAGTACGCGGCCTAGCTTCACCGGGGCCGGATTGGGAGCCGCTGCCCGGGCCGTGTTACGCTACAAATTCGACGTACTGACCACCGATGATCAGAACCCTTCCATTCCGGGGGTAAATCTGCGCCAGAACGATACCATCTCGGGCGTGACAACCCTGGACGACTACTACGCCTACGACGACGGTACGGCCGAGTTTGGGGTGCAGATTGGTCCCCGCGAGCGGTGGGCGGTTCGGTTTGTTGCCAGCAAGCCAGATGTTGTGTCGGGCGTGCGGGTGTGTGTGCTGCCGTTCCGGACCAATCAGAGCGGCCAGCCGTTTGTGCTCACGGTATACAGCAACAGCAACGGTCGCCCCGGCACGGCCGTTTACCAGAAGTCGTTTGCTACCCAGTATCCGCCGAACCGCAACGGGTTCGTTGACCTACGCTTCGACCGGAGCATTTCCGTGCGGGATACGTTCTACATTGGCTATCAACAGATCAGCATCAGCGATACGACGTTCTTCCGAATCGGCTTCGATAAGAATAGTCCGTTTGGCAACCAGATTTTTTACAACGGCGGCAGCAGCTGGGACCAGAACCTGAGTACGCCCGCGCTGAACCTTCGGGGTGCGTTTATGCTGAGGCCCGTAATGGGGGGGCGGCCGGATACGGTCGTTACGTCCCTGCCCCAACCCGAAGCGATCCGGCCCCTGATGGTGTTCCCCAACCCGACCAGTGGCGTAATCCGCTGGGAGAACGAACGGTTAACACGGATCGACGTACTGGACCTGAGCGGGCGATTGCTGTACGAACTGACCCCGGCTCGTGGTCAGGAAACGGCTGATCTGGGCCATCTGAGAGATGGTTTGTACCTGCTCCGCTTGTCCGACGACCGCCGAACGGTTGTGCAGAAACTAATTATTCAAAAGTAGCTCTGTTAATTCTGCCCGCTAAGTAGTAGACTTGCTGCCGTAGTTTCCGGCAAGCCATTCCGGAAGTGAATGACTCCGGCCGATTTTCTGTTTGACCATCAATAGCCAGTAAAAACACACAGATCATGGATATTACCGTACAGGAGCTGAAAGAACGGCTCGACAAAGGCGAACAACTGAATATCATCGACGTCCGCGAGCCGAACGAGTACGAAGAATATAACATTGGTGCCAAGCTGATTCCGCTGGGCGAACTGCCGTACCGCGTGGATGAACTCGACGGGCTGCAGGACGAAGAAGTGATTGTGCATTGCCGGTCAGGGGCACGGAGCGCCCGCGCTCAGCAGTTTCTGGAAGAAAACGGGTTCAACAACGTCCGCAACGTCACCGGCGGCATGCTGGCGTATCAGGCTCTTTAGTCAGAGCCGCCGGGTGGGGTCGCCCGGCGGCTCATTTGTAGTATCCCCTCTACGTCCTCCGCGCCGAACCAGCGGAAGTCGCCCTGGTGGCGGAACCACGTCACCTGGCGCTTGGCGTACCGTCGCGAATTGCGCTTGAGCCGGTGTACCATTTCTTCGTACTCGTACGCACCATCCAGATACTCGAATACCTCTTTATAACCGACCGTCTGAAGGGCGTTGTGGGCGCGGTAAGGCAAAAGTGATCGGGCTTCGTCGACCAGGCCAGCGGCCAGCATAGCGTCCATCCGCCGGTCGATTCGTTCGTAGAGTGCCTCGCGCGGGCGGTCGAGTGCAACCATCACCGACCGAAAAGGCCGCTCAGCAGCTTCCTGTCGCCGGAACGACGAATACGGCCGCCCCGTAGTCAGACACACCTCCAGGGCCCGCACCACCCGCTGGCTGTTCTGCATATCGACGGTCTGTGCATAGACCGGATCGAGCCGACGTAATTCGGCCTGTAAAGCTGCCAGCCCTTCGGTTTGCAAGCGTGCCATGAGCTGTTCCCGTGTGTTCAGGTCGGTTGAGGGCATATCGTCCAGGCCGTAGCACACCGCGTTGATGTACAGACCCGTTCCGCCCGAAAGGATTACTACGTCTTTTTCCTGAAACAACTGATCGAGCAGAGCCAGGGCTTCCCGTTCATACTGCCCGGCGCTGACCAGTTCGGTGATCGAATGAGAGTCAATAAAATGATGCCGGACACCGTCCATCTCGGCAGGCGTTGGTTTGGCTGTACCGATGGTCAGTTCGCGGTAAAGCTGGCGGGAGTCGGCCGACACGACGTCGGTCTGAAGAGCTTTGGCCAACTGCACGCACAGCGATGTTTTTCCAACGGCTGTAGGCCCGGCAATAACAAGCAGCGTCTTGGTCAACGAAACGGAGAAACGTAGTGCAACAACAAAAGTAACCAATTCAGAGGTAATCCATAAAGCGGGGCGGGTTAGCCGCTCAGGTCAGGCGACGAATCAGTCCGAATACACTGTTGATTAAAAGCCAGTTACAGCGTCTGCCGTCGATAATGCCGGGTAGTAAAGCAGGAATCCTGTTTCTTTATTTATATTTGTCTGATTGATCAAATCCTTACAAATCAATAGGTTACCCACCAAAAGGTTAGTATAAGGCCTCACGTATGAATGAACTGAGTCGTACTCTGAAGACCGACGAAATCACCCAGCTTGTACTGAAGAAAACGTTGGACATTGTTTGTGGCAAATGGCGTCTGTACATCATTTTTCAACTCACTGATCAGGCCTGCCGGTACGGTGAATTACGTCGGCGGATCCCGGAAGTCAGCGAGAAGGTGCTTGTTCAGGAATTGAAAGAACTGGTAGCGTTAGGGGTGATCGAAAAAACAACGTACGGCGAAACGCCCCCGCGTGTGGAGTACAGCCTGACCGAACGTGGCCGTAAAGTGCTGCCTATTCTGCTTCAGCTGAAGACCGTCGGCGAAACGTTTCTTGAGGTGTAATCCGGAGCCGTAGGTAACTATTCTTACCTTCACAGCGTTATTCAGGCGAACAGCGACGAAGGTAAGAATGATCAATTGGCTCAGTTACGTATGGCTCGGGATGGTTTGGCTGCTGGGGTTTGGCTCCGGTGCAGCCAAGCGCCGGCCTGTAGCGGGTCGGTACGAACAACCTCTCACCACTACGTATTCTACGTCGCTGCGATACAATATTTACACCTTCAATATTTCGGCTGCCGATACGGGAGCGGTGCGTGAGCTTACGGTGAAAGCGTACCGGGGGGATCTCCTGCTGACCAATTTCAAAACCCGTATCGATGGGGCCATCGTCAATGCCGAAGTGGCTGATCTGGACAACAACCGGTTTCCTGAGCTGTATGTATATTCGACCAGCAACGGCAGCGGATCGTTCGGCCGCGTATATGGGTGGCAGTTCCTTCTCGAACGCAAAGTGGATATTCGGCTGGTGGACTGGCAAAAGCCCGGTGCTGGCTACATGGGCCACGATAGTCTGTGGATTGAGCGCGATATCCTCTGCCGTAAATTTCCGGTGTACCGTCCGGGCGATACCAACGCTGAGCCAACGGGGGGCGTCATCATGATGCGCTACCGCCTGCAGCCGGCCGGCGAGGCTTACACGTTGTCGGCTGAGCAGTAAGGCGTACAATTCTACTTTAATTTAACCAGGCTGGACAGCATAGCTCCTTTAGGGTAGTTTTGCCGAATCGTATATAATTCGTCACCTAACCAATCTGGTGGGATTAATAAGTCCATTCTATAAATCTTTAGAAAGCCAGCCTCATCAAGGTCCAGATCGGGCACGAAACCCTGTTCTGTAGTACAGACCTAATTAACTGGTTCAGCTCAACGCTACTGACATAAGGCTGTCACATGAACGTCGCAGTTTTGCAGCGTTCATCAAAACTCAAAACACTTTATGACAACTCAAGAAGTAGCTAAGCGTTACGTTGAATTGGCCAAAATCGGTGAATTGCACACCATCCAACAAGAACTCTATTCGTCGGATGCAATAAGTATTGAACCAGAAAATAATTCTCAACTCCCCTTACGTGCCGAGGGGCTGAGTGCTATGCAGGAGAAGGAACAGTACTTCTATCAAAATATAGTGGAGGAGATGCATGGGGGATTCTGTAGTGAGCCGGTTGTATCCACTTACTATTTTGCCTGTGCAATGGGCATGGATGTAACCATAAAGGGCCAAGCTCGTCGCGTCAAGGAGCAGATTGGTATTTTTGAAGTCCGGGATGGCAAAATCGTTTCCGAGCAATTTTTCTACGATGACTTTAAATAAGCGGAGTACGCGACGCTGTTTTTCACCCCAGCCATTAAAAACGCTTTTTTATACTTTCCCGCTTATCTGTAAATAGGCAGAGGTTTTAATCACGAAAAGTACATAATTCATCGTCTGAACTACCCTTATTAGTTAATGATCTGTTCCTCTTCAGTTTGTGGTTTAAAAAGTTGGTATTGTAAACTCAAATTCTACATAATTTTTGACTCTACTTTTGATACAATTCAACCGGTAAAGCATTTAATTGACTGTGGATCAGAAAGTCGTGACTTTTGATCATTAAGACGGTTTGGGCAGTATGCTCCTTTAGACAGCCAAGTGACGAATTATAGACTTTTCGGCAGAACTACCCCTTTATAAGCAAGGGCAAAAAAGATAGACAGCTCTAAACGCCAACGGCAGTCCAAAGGCTGCCGTTGGCGTATTAAGATGAAACTTCTGATTCGTTTTAGAAACTATACCGTGCCCCCAACTGTACCTGGAAAGGATCGCCGGAGGGAGTAACAATGCCTGCTGTGTTAACCCGGTATACGAACCGCTGATTGGCCCGGTCGAACGGAGTTTGGGCGGGTGTGGTGGCTGTGGCCGGAATGCCCAGCGCGTACAGAGCCTGCGAACCAAGCGAGCGGTTAACGCCCCAGTTTTTGTTCAGGAAATTGGCGAAGTTGAACACGTCGGCCGACAGTTCGATGCTATGATTCCGGTACACCCGGAACCGCTTGCTGGCCCGGATATCGAATATACCGTAGAAGCCGTTGATGCCGCCGTTGCGCTCGGCAATGCGGCCCGAGTAGGCGTTGATGTAATCCTTAATGCTCTGGCTGGCATTGGGGTTATCGATGATGGCCTGAAGACCCGTCCGCACATTGGCCGGTACGCTTTCGCTGTTGCGGTCGAAAATAAAGGCCAGGTCGTTTTGGCCCGCTACGAAGTCGGCGTTGCTGTTGGCGCCCGACAGCAGCGTATAGCGCGTTCCACCCAGGCCTGAGTAGCGAACGGCCAGCGTAACCCCCCAGAACGTTGGCAGTGTACCAAAGAAGACAACTTTGTGGCGGAACTGGTTATCGGAGTAGGTTATCCGGCTCAGGTTACGCGGGTCATCCTTCACGGGCTGCACCAGGGTGGCGGTGTTGGCTACGTTACCGTTATACGAGGTATTGTCGCGGGTGTCGTTCCAGGTGTAGCTGACCGTAAACTCTCCGTCGCGGAAGTAGCGGTACGTTGCATCGGCTACCACGGCAAACTGGTTGACCTTCCCGTCGCTGGTCAGCTCCAGCACCCGGCCAAGCCGCTGGCTGATGCGGCCCTGCAGCCAGTCGCCTGCCCCGTTGGCGGGCATCGATGCCAGCGGCACATACACGCCCCGGTTATCTTCGTTGGCTAAGCGAAAAAACGGCTCGGTTTCCATATTCCGGTCTACGTACGTGTAGTTATTACGGGCCAGCGACATAAAGCCCGACAGACTTACCTTCAGGCGGTCGCTCAGGAAGCGTGTATACGAAAGGTTGGCCTTGTACAGCACCGGCACACGCGCGTCGGCTCCCGTCATGTTGATGGTCGGCAACTGAAACTGGGCCAGGGCCGGAATGCTGGCGTAGTTCTGGCGGTAAGCCGCGAAGTCAGGCCTGGGTACATTGGCACCGCGTACATCAACAGTAGCGAGGTTGGTACCATCGAACGTCAGGTTGTTGATGATGGCGTAGTTGTTGATATCGGAGGCAAATACCCCGGCCCCAGCGCGGATGATGTCACGACGACGCTCGTTCACGTCCCACGTAAACTGCAGCCTCGGCTGCACAACAAACGACCGCAGCCGGTTGTCGGTCCGCAGTTTCAGGTCCTCCAGTACCGCCTGGTTAAGCGCAGCTTTAGGATAATGGGCGTAGTCGAAGCGCAGACCGGCGGTCATATCCAGACCCGTAGCCAGCCGGGTGCTTACCTGGCCATACAGCCCGGCGTTCCAGATGTTGCTGCGCACGCTCCAGTCGTCTTTCAGGGGTACTTCGCGGAAATAGCGGTAGGGCTGCAGTCGTTCAAACTTGTCGAGTGCTGAGAGTGACCCGTCAACTGTGTAGTGGAACCGGCCATTTACTTCGCTGCCATAAACCGATTCGGCGTTCGTGTACTGTATGTCAGTACCAAACGTAAACTGGGCCTTGTCGGTGTTGTAGTACAGGTTATTGACTAGCTGCAGTACATTATTGGTAAAACCTTCCTGCGCAAACCGATGGCCGCCCATCTGAATATTGGTTGCCCGGTTAGCGCCATCTGACAACGTCGATGCTACGTTTTCAACGATGTTTCTGGGGATGTTAGCCGATGGCAACTGGTCGCCGGGGCTGCTGAGCTGGTACGTGTAGAGATGCTGCAGCTTCAGTTCGTTGGTAATACGTGGGTTCAGCGACGTACGAAGTGTGGCCAGCAGGCTGTTGTCCCAGTTGAAATCGTTACCGTACGATTCCAGGATGTTGATGGCTGTATTATCGACCAGTCCCAGCTTATTACGGTCGCTGGTGAAGTTATTGCGGATGGTCAGCAGGTTTTTGTCGTTGATCTGCCAGTCGAGCCGCAGGAAACCTGCGTTCGAGCCACGTACTTTGTCGAACTGACCGTACTGGGGCGTATTGGCAGTGCCGTACTGGTTGCGGGCAATGCTTACAAACCGGTCGAGCGTAGCGCGGGTCACGTTGAAACGGTTTTCATCAACGGGCGACTGGATGTCGGCTACGATGAGCGGGCGCGAATCCTGCTGCCGGTCCCAAACCACGAAGAAGTGCAGCTTGTCTTTGATGATAGGGCCACCCAGCGAAAAACCGAACTGGTTGGTAGCAAAGCGCACCGTCCGCGGATTTCCCCGGATGTCGAACCGGCTGGCCAGCCAGTTGGCGCGGGTGTAGTTGAATACACTGCCCGTCAGTTTGTTCGTACCTGCCTTAGTTACCGCCGAGACCAGACCACCCCCGGCACGTCCGTACACGACATCGTACTGGTTCGTAATCACCTTGAACTCCCGCACGGCTTCAATGGAAATCGAGTACGGCGCACCACTCCGGCTGGTAGTTGCTCCGGCTGACGTTGGGTTTTTGGCCGTCATACCGTCGATGGTGAAGTTGGTCGATGAGCCAAGCTGTCCGGCGAGGTTACCGCCCCGACCGGCCAGGGGCGACAAGTCAATGAGGGTAGTGAAGTTTCGGCCGTTGACAGGCAGGGTGGCAATGGACCGCGCCGTAACGACGGTAGCCGCCCCGAAGTTTTCGATTTTGTTCTTCAAACCCGACGCTACAACGTCTACGACCTGCAGCGTCTGACCGTCTTCCTGCATCGACAGGTTTGCCCGAATGGCATCGCCCAGGTTCAGAAAGTAGCCCGTCCGTTTCTGTTCGCCATACCCAACAAAGGTAGCCTGTACGGTGTAGGGGCCACCCAACGGTAATTCTTTAAACGAGTACTCGCCCAGCGCGTTTGTGATCGTTCCGGTAGAGAAGCCCGTCGATTCATTGCGAACCCGGACCGTAGCGCCCGGCAGCGGTGTTTTGTTGTTTTCCAGGATAACTCCCGATATGGAAGCCTGAGTGGTCTGCGCTATTGCGTGATTGATCGCGACGCAGGCAATGAAGATGAAAATAATTGAAGAAAGTAGCTTTTTTCTCATGAAGCAATGGGTAAAATTTCCCAATGCAAAGAGAGTAGGTGTATGTTACTTTGATGTTAACAGATTATTACTTGTTTGTAACCATTAATCGGTTGAGGTTCTAGTAATAGACCGATTCGGGGATACGTTTGCATTACGTCGGCCTTTCGTCCAATCCGTGCCGGTAACGTACAAAAGCCGGCTACGGACCCCGGCGGAGAAAGTACCTGATTCCGTAGCCGGAACAGTCGGAAAGTACTCATCAAAACAGCCGGTACCCAAGCGTAACGGTGGCAATGCCGAGATAGCCCGTGATGGCTTTGTTTTCATAAACTCCCCCGACTGGCACGGCGTAGCGGGCATCGAGATCGATGCGGTTCAGAATCGTATAGCCAACCCCAATCTCCCCGGCAAACGTAAAGGCTTTAACCTTCAGCTGCGCTTCCGTGGGGTTTTGCAGATTCGGATTTTTCAGGTCGGTTGTGGTTTCCGGAACCGTAATGGTAGCGCCCCCGATGGTAGCCGACGTATTGCGCCTGACTTCGGCCCGGGTGGTGAACAGCAGATTCGGCCCCAGGTACCCCCGGATCTTCCCATTGACCCAGCGCCGGCCGAACAAAATCGGGATGTTGATCGACTGAAGCGTCGACTCCGAGATGATCGTCACGGCCGTGGGCGTTTCGGCCGGAATGATTGATGGGCGTGGTTGCCGGGCAATGGTAAACGCCAGCGCGGCCGGTACGTTCAGGTTGGTCTGCTGTTTAAGCAGGAACGAATTGAAATCGGCTTCCACCTGAATGAAGAACCGGTCGTAGTTTTTTCGCGCCCAAAGCCCGTACGAATAGCTGGTGCCAATTCCGTTGTTGTCGTTATTCAGTTGCGGAATCGTGACGGATGCCGAGGCTGATACCGGCACGGTCACGGCCGGAATTCTCGTGTAGCCATGCGTAAAGGTTGCTCCTCCTTTTACCCCAGCCTCAAACGGCTCCTGAGCCAACCCCACCGTTGAGCAGCAAACCAAAGCGAAAATGACGTGTACTTTTTTCATGCGTAAGCCGATTGCCTGTTAGCCGGCTGCGTAGCCGTACTTCAAACATATGATTATAAAAAGGTGAAAACGAAACTGAACGTATACTGACAGATCAATGGGTTAGTACCGCCAATAGCCTCAAATTGTTATACAATTAAAATCAAAGTATGGATTAAACAATCGTATGGTTCGCAGGTTGTGATGGTGGTATATTCGGAGCCATCGTGTTTCCGAATGAACATGTTTCACAAAACCTCACAAAACCAATGGGTCTCTTATCATTCTTCAAAGGAGTAGGCGAAAAGATCTTCAACAAAGAGCAGGAAGCACCAGCCAACGATCCGGCCAAGGCGGAGCAGGTCGAGCCGCTGCGGGCCAGCGCCCTGTTGAACCACGTCAAGCAACTGGGCTTGGCCTACAACAAACTGACGGTTAAAACCAAAGGCGATACCGTTACGCTGGAAGGCGAAGTGAGGTCGCAGGAGGATGCTGAAAAGATTGCCCTGGCCGTTGGTAATGTGGAAGGCGTGCAGACGGTCGATAATCAACTGCACGTTGTCACGCCGGCTCCGGAAGGGAAGTACTACACCGTGAAGGAAGGCGATACGTTGTCGAAAATCTCGAAGGAAGTATACGGTGACCCGATGAAATACGGCATCATCTTCGAAGCGAACAAGCCGATGCTCAAGGATCCTGATCTGATTTACCCCAATCAGGTACTGCGCATTCCGCAACTGTAAGCCGATTGCCATCAAACGATAAAGGGTCTGACGTAACAGGTTACTGGTAACCTGATACCTCGGACCCTTTGTCGTTTGCCCCTTGCTCAGCTTTCCGAACATTCGGGCTGACGACTCGTTTATTAAGCTAACTAACCAACGTATGAAAAATGGCTGTTCATTTATTATCTTTTTTAAGAGAGCAGTTTACGCCTTCGGTTATTGACCAACTCAGCGGTGAACTAAACGAAACGCCAGCCAATATTAAAAAGACTGTCGATGGAGCGCTGCCAACCCTGCTGGGCGGATTAACCCGGCGGGTACAGGCATCGGGCGGAGCATCCGGGATTATCGATTTTCTGGAAAAACGTGATTATGGCCGCACCCCGCTGGCCGTGGCGCAGGTAACGGATGCTCATCAGGAAACCGTCGAAACGTCGACCCAGGGGCAGGACTTTCTACGGCAGATATTCGGCTCCAATCTCGACCGGGCGGTCGATGTGCTGGGCCAGTATAGTGGTGTCAAACCGCTGTCAGCCCTGACGGTGCTGAGTCTGGCCGGGTCGGTGCTGATGGGAATTCTGGGGCGGCAGGAGCAGGATAAAGGCCTGACGGCGTCGAATCTGACCACGCTTCTGCTGGGCCAGGCCGACGAGTTCCGCACGAGCCTGCCGAGAGGATTGGAAGGCATTGCGACCCTGCTCGGCTTCGACAAGCTGCATACGCCCGCCGGCCCTCAGACCGAGGTGCAGGGGGCCGATAACTTCACGAGTACGGTTATCAACCCCAACATTCCGAAAAGCCCCGAAGGGGATCGTCGGCGCGAAAACGTGCGCTGGCTGCGCTGGGCCATGGTGGCTCTCGGTGTGCTGGTGGTGGGGCTGATCGTGCAGAAATGCCGCGAAGACCAGGATGGTATCAACGGGGTGTATACAGACACAACGCGTGCTACCGAGCGCGATGCGGTCGAGGATACGTCGGCGGCTACGAAGGAGAATATCCGGGGGGCCAACGGGCAGGTAGCCGATTCGACGGCGCCGGGAGCGCTGGGTATCCGCGACGAGGAAACCAACGCGGCCCGGCGGGATGTTGAGCTGCCGGGTGGACGGAGACTGAATCTGGTCGAAGGGTCGTTCAATGCGCAACTGGCTGAATTTCTGGCCAGCAAGCCGACGGACCTGGATCAGACATTCACGTTCGAAAACCTGACGTTCGAGACCAATTCGGCGCGGATTTCGGCCGAGTCGCAGCCCAATGTGAATGACCTGATACAGATCATGGAAGCGTATCCATCGCTGAACATCCGGATTGAAGGGCATACAGACAATACCGGTAACGCAGCGGCCAACAAGCAATTGTCGCTCGACCGGGCCAACGCCGTGAAGTCGGCCATAACGGCGGCCGGTATTCAGGCAAATCGCATTACAACACAAGGGTTTGGCTCGACCAAGCCGACAGCAAGCAACGACACGCCCGACGGCCGGGAGCAGAACCGGCGCATCGACGTAGTCGTTACCAAACTTTAATCAACGTTACTGAATCATGATACGCAACACACGGAGTCGAGTTCGGGCCGGACTATTGGCGGGCCTGATTACCCTGTCCAGCACAGTGTTTTTCAACTGTTCGGGCGATAATAAAGAAAACCAGGCCGAAAACGCAGCGGCTTCGGACACTACGATGGGCGTTATGGGCCGCCAGGGCGATACGACCATGTCGAGCATGGAGGGGCCCATTCAGGCACCACCCGATAGTGCCTCGCAAGGCCCGACTGTTCCGGCCGAGGTAAAAGTGACGCCCAGGCAATAGGTGTTCATTCAACGCAAAAAGGCGGGTATGACCCGCCTTTTTGCTATTTTTGCAGGCTTTACGCCCGGGCCGGTAGTGCCCGTTATCTTCCTGCTGTATGTTTGTTGACGCCATTGAGCGCATTGATCCCTTCACCCGTCCTCTTCATTCCATCGTTCGGCTATATGGTCACAACGAAATCATTCCGGGTAGTGCAACGCTGTTTTTCGTGAACGAAGAAGGCTGCGCTGTTACGTGCAAACACGTAGCCGAACTGATTACCAACGCCGATTCCATTTACCAGAACCACCTGAATTTTCTGGCCGAACGCCGGGCCGTGCAGCGGGAGAAAAATATCGCGCACCACCTGAGCCGGCTGGAAGAGAAGTACAGACTCCGGCCCGAAACGCTCGTGCGGGTACGGAACAGCTTCGTCAACTGCGTGGATGTGTTCCGGGAGGTGAGCATTGACCTGCACCCGACTCAGGATCTGGCCATTCTGCGATTCAGGGGGTATACTCGCACGCTGTACCGCTCCTACGCTACGTTCCTGCGCGACACCAGCCGCGTTAAGGTAGGCCGGAGTCTGTGCCGCCTGGGGTATCCGTTCCCGGATTTTACGAACTTCCGCTTCAACCCGGCCACCGACGACATTGAATGGACCACCGAAGGGCGAACGGCTTCGCCCCGCTTCCCGATCGATGGCATCATTACCCGACTGCTTACTGAAAACGGTGACGTGACGGGCATCGAAATGAGCACACCCGGTCTGCGCGGGCAGAGTGGTGGGCCGCTGTTCGATACCAATGGCCTGATTTATGGCATGCAATCGGCCACGCGGCACCTGCACCTGGGCTTCGATATTGAGAACCGCGACGTACTGGTCAACGGTCGCAAAACCCGCGTTTCCAACTATCCGTTCCTGAACGTAGGGCAGTGCGTTCACGTGGATGTGATCAAACAGTTTCTCCGTGAGCGGGGCGTGAAGTATTACGAAGGGTAAGCGGTCGGCACGGGTTTCCGCCAGGCCAGTGCGTTCGTTCAGTTGACGGTATTGGTAGTCGGATCTTGACAAGCCGCTTGATTTCAGATACCTTTGCCAGTATGAGAATGGCACCAATGTTATAAATCGTCCCGCCCGTTTGTCGTTCCGACAGACCGCCTTAGTCAAGGCCTTCGCTTTCTATTGCCCTCATTCAGGTTTTGTCAAATCAGCTGGTCAGGCACAGGTCTGCGTAGCAGCGCCTTTTAGTGGCACCTTGAGGTAATCCAGTCAAGGTCAGGCGCTGTGTATACGCGCTTGCCGGCCGCATAACGAATCATATATGCCAGGTATATTCTCAGAAAAACAGATCGAGCAATTCATTCAGGATGGATTCGTTCGCATTGATCGTGCGTTCTCCGGCCAACTTGCCGAGGAGGTGCGAACCATTTTGTGGCAGGACATGGATGGCGATCCCCACGATCCTGCTACGTGGACCAGGCCGGTCGTCTGGTTGGGTATGTACACCCAGAAACCCTTCGTCGACGCGGCCAATACGCCCGTTCTGCATCAGGCCTTTGACGAACTGGTAGGCCCGGGTCGGTGGGTAGCGCCGAAAGCTATGGGTTCGTTTCCCGTTCGTTTTCCCTCGCATGAGGAATCCGGCGATGACGGCTGGCACGTGGATGCCAGCTTTCCCGGAACCGACCCCTCCAACTACTTCGAGTGGCGGGTCAATGTGCGCTCGAAAGGAAGGGGTTTGCTGATGCTGTTTCTGTTTTCGGATGTCAGTGACGTTGACGCACCTACGCGGATTCGGGTGGGCTCACACCGGGACGTAGCGCGGTTGTTGCAGCCGGCCGGTGAGCAGGGCCTTTCCTTCGTGGAACTCGCCGGTAAGCTGAATCACCTGCCGGATCGTGAAGACGTCCTGGCAACCGGTGAAGCCGGTACGGTGTATTTATGCCACCCCTTTCTGGCGCATGCGGCTCAGAGGCATCAGGGGAGCGAGCCCCGGTTTCTGGCTCAGCCACCCTTGTTGCTGAGCGATGAGCTGCGACCTGAAGACAAAACCGTACGGCATTGGCCCGTAGAGGAAGCCATCCGGCTGGCTCTCCGTGAGTAGCGTAAACGGATGAAAGTGAACCAGGCCCCGACAACCCCTGGGGTCTGGTTTTAGTAGCTTGTCGGAGTTCCCGGCGGTCGGTCTACCGGTTGGCCGCAGCGTGTTTGGACAGCAACTGCAGCGTATGTTCCAGCGATCGGGTATCGCCCCATTCGTCATGACCCGGTACCACAATTTTGGCGGTGCCAAACTGAGTCTTTACCCGCCGGATGGAGTTCACCCATTCGTTCAGATTGGCATCCGCTACGTTACCCATACCGAAGGCACCAACGCTCTTCACGAAACAACCCCCATGCAGAATCTGCTCGTTGGGCAACCAGACCACGATGTTGTCGCTGGTGTGGCCTTCGCCGGGGAAATAGCACCGAATCGGTACCTGACCCACCGTAAACGTAGTATCATTGGGCAGAACGCTTTCGGGGGCGTCGTAGCCCAGCTTCACGGACTTTTGCGCCGTCAGAGGGGTACTGATGACGCGCACGCCGGCTTTCCGCATTTCGCTGATGCCGCCTACCCGGTCCTCGTGGGCGTGGGTGACGATGCACATCCGAACAGGTTGGCGCAGATTGTCGGCTACCCATTGCAGCAGCTGGCGGCTGTTGTCCGTATCGTCTTTGGTGTCCCAGCCCGTGTCAACCAGTACAATGCCGTCGCTCGTTTTGATAATTAGCCCGTTCGACGGAATTGAGTTGTTCTGGTACACCCCATACGTGGTGTGGACGTACACCCGGTCATTGAGCGGGGTAACGACGAGCTTCGGTTTTGGGGCTGGTTGAGTCCTGGCAAAACCCGTCAGAAGGGCAGCCAAAAAGAGAAGCGGCAGGATACGCATAGTTGGAAAGCGGGTTTCGACAATAAACCGGATTGTGATAAACAGGGACCATCGCTTACGGCTGATCGGGCCAATAAAGATAACGGAAAATAGGGTACAGCGGCCTGGCGAACCCCAATTCGCTTCAACATCAACTGTACGCCGTGATGAGCCAAGCGCCCGACCATGAACCAGCCCAATACCGCAAAACAGGTCGCTGCATAGTATGGCATTTAGCTGGCCAACTCCCGAATGGTGCTATGAGCTGAAGGGAGCATACGTAGGCAAATAGATTTGAATTTCTTAACTTTGTGTATGGCAGATCAACTAATACGTTCGGTTTCGGAGTTTAACAATGAGCTAAAGCTGAAAGGCTTTAACGCTTTTCGGATAGATGATGACAGTAATGCCACCCGCATCTACAGTCGGAAGGATTTTTACAAAATCTGCCTGACCACCGGCAAGAGCATCATTCATTATGCGGACCGGAGCTTTGAAGCCAACGATACCGTTTTGTTTTTCGGTAACCCGCATGTTCCGTACTCGTGGGAAACGATCTCAACCACGTATGTCGGCTATACCTGCCTGTTTTCGGAGGAGTTTCTTAAGCTGTCGGACCGGTCGGAGAGCCTGCAGCATTCGCCACTATTCAGGATCAGCGGTACGCCCATCTTCACGATCAGCCCACCGCAGCGCGAGTTTCTGAACACGATCTTCCAGCGCATGATCGAGGAGCAGCAGACGAATTATTCGTACAAGGATGATCTGATACGCAATTACATCCACCTGATCATTCACGAAGCGCTGAAATTAGAACCTTCCAGAAACTTTGACCAGCATAAGAACGCTGCTTCCCGAATCACTTCCGTTTTTCTGGAGCTTTTAGAGCGTCAGTTTCCCATTGAAACCACCGACCGCCCGTTGAAGCTGACCACGGCCCAGGACTACGCCAGGAACCTCAATGTTCATGTCAATTACCTGAACCGGGCCGTGAACGAGGTAACCGGCAAATCCACCACCGCTCATATTGCCGAACGGGTGCTCAGCGAGGCCAAGGCCCTCCTGCAGCATACCGACTGGAACATTTCCGATATTGCGTATGCCCTGGGCTTCGAGTATCCGTCCTATTTCAATAACTTCTTCAGGAAGTTCACGGGCACCAATCCCCGCAGCTTCCGCCTGGCGGAGGTTTGAAATGTATAAGTATTGGTTTGAATACTTTTACCCGGCTCCCTCGTTGCGGCTGTAGCTTTGCATCTGAATATAGGTATCAAGCAAAGCAAGCGTTATGATTGCAGCAAAAGGATATGCCGCCCAGACGAACGATTCAAGTCTGGCCCCCTGGAATTTCCAGCGTCGTGAGGTTGGGCCACACGACGTACAGTTTGACATTCTCTACTGCGGAGTCTGTCACTCCGACCTTCACCAGATTAAAGATGACTGGGGTGGCAGCATCTTCCCCATGGTTCCCGGTCACGAGATCGTCGGCCGGGTCGTCGCCGTTGGCGCTCAGGTAACCAGGTTCAACGTGGGCGATCTGGCCGGTACCGGGTGCATGGTCGATTCGTGCCGCACGTGTACATCCTGTCAGCAGGGCCTGGAACAGTACTGTCTCAACGGGAATAGCCAGACGTACAATGGCCTGGAGCAGGACCGGAAAACCCCTACGTATGGCGGCTACTCCAACACCATCGTCGTCAACGAAGACTTTGTACTGCACATTCCGGAGACGCTGGACCTGGCAGCTACGGCTCCGCTGCTTTGTGCGGGCATTACCACCTATTCGCCGTTGCGGCACTGGCAGGTGGGACCGGGTCATAAGCTGGCCGTTCTCGGTCTGGGTGGGTTGGGGCACATGGGCGTGAAATTTGGTGTAGCCTTCGGGGCCGACGTGACCGTTCTGAGTACATCGGCTGCCAAGGAAGCCGATGCTAAAAAACTCGGCGCTCATCATTTCGTGGTAACGAGTGATCCCGCCCAGCTGGAAGCCGTTAAAGGACAGTTTGACTTTATTCTGGATACGGTATCGGCTGAACATGATTACATGCAGTATCTGGCGCTGCTGAAAGTCGATGGTGTACACATCTGCGTGGGGGCTCCCCCAACCCCGGCTGCCATTCAGGCCCTTAGCCTCATCATTGGCCGGAAAAGTATCGCCGGTTCAAGTATTGGCAGCATCGCCGAAACGCAGGAAATGCTGGACTTCTGCGCCGAAACGGGCATCGTGTCGGATATCGAGACAATTGCCATCCGCGACATTCATCAGGCCTATGATCGGATGCTGAAGGGCGACGTTCGGTACCGGTTTGTGATCGACATGGCGACGCTGTAACGCGCTTTCGTACGGAGCGGCATGCCAGCCTGAGCGATTGATTCCGTATAGTCTGGGTGAAGACAATGGCCGGCCGAACGTTCTGGCCCACGCATCTAAGGCAACTCATTAACTCAACCTACATCACAATGAATACTACGTCTGATCAGGGAGGCAATTCCTCCCGGCGCAAATTCATCCGGCAATCGGCTTTGCTGAGTGCGGGTACCTTACTGGCTAGTGCGACCCCTTTCGTTGCTCAGGGTAACGCTTCCCTTCGGCCGCTCGCCAACGTAGCCACCAGAGGCTATGCCGCCCGCGACAAGTCGGGTAAGCTGAGTCCTTTCACGTTTGAACGTCGGCCGTTGGGCGACAACGACGTATTGATCGAGATAAAATACAGCGGCATTTGCCATTCGGACATTCACCAGATGCGCGGAGACTGGGGCCCGCAGCCCTATCCGCAGGTGCCGGGGCATGAGATTGCGGGCGTTGTTACGGCCGTCGGGAAGAACGTCACCAAGTTCAGGGTCGGCGATCAGGCGGGCGTCGGCTGTATGGTCGATAGCTGCATGACCTGCGAAAGCTGTACGCACGGTCTGGAACAGCACTGCGACAACGGCGCGACGCTGTTCACCTACGGTAACCCCGATAAAACCTCACCAACGGGCATTACACAGGGTGGATACGCGAACAATATCGTCGTCAGGGATCATTTCGCCATTAAGATTCCCAAAAGCATCCGACTCGAAGATGCCGCTCCTTTACTCTGCGCGGGCATCACGACCTACTCGCCCCTGATGAAAGCCAATCTCAAAAAAGGCGATAAAGTGGGTGTGGCGGGCATTGGTGGCCTGGGCCATCTGGCCATTAAACTGGCCGTATCCAAAGGGGCTGAGGTCTATGCGTTTACTACGTCTCCCGAGAAGGTGGCCGACATTCGCTCTTTCGGCGCTAAAGAAGTCATTGTGGTGGATGATGTGGCCCGGCTGAAACCCTACCGCAAAACACTGGATTACATGATTGCCACGATTCCGGCTCAGTATGACGTAGCGGCTTACGCGTCCTGCGTGAAGGTGGATGGAACGTATACGCAGGTTGGTATGCCGGTTGGCTTTCAACTAACGATCAGCAACATCGGCTTAGCCAATGACCGGGTCAACTTCCGGGCATCGCTCATCGGCGGTATTCCCGAAACCCAGGAAGTGATGGATTACTGCGCGGCTAATAAAATTGTCCCCAGGATTCAGGTGATCAAAGCCGGGGAGATCAATGACGCCTGGCAAAAAGTGATTGACAAACAAGCCCGTTACCGCTACGTGATCGATGCCGCAACGATCTGATCACCGCCGGCTGAAACGATACTGGCGCTTTTCCCACGTTTGTCGTTAGCCTGGCTTGTAACATGACGGACAGCAGCGTAGCGCAGCCGTGACCGCCGTCAAAAACCCGGTTGCCGGCCGCCTTTGAACCGGAATAGAGAAGCAAACAATATGAATGAGTTCAGTAAACAAACCGACATTTTCCAGCGAATGCGAGCCGGTGAGCCACTCCGAAAAGATGACCCGGAGTATGCCCGGTTCGCCGAAGTCGTTGCCCGGACCATAAAGCTATGCGTTGCGATGAACGCTACGGCAACCGGCGTTGACCAGGTACGCGAGCGGTTGAGCAACATTATAGGCACGGAAGTGGATGCGTCCACAACGGTGTTTCCGCCGTTCTACACCAACTTTGGCCGGTTCATTAGCCTGGGTAAAAACGTCTTTATCAACCACAACTGTTCGTTTCTGGATATTGGCGGCATCACCATCGAAGACGATGTGCAGATCGGCCCCAGCGTCAATCTTACGTCCGAGAGCCATCCGCTCGACCCCGCAGACCGTAAGACTGTTCTGCCCAGGCCGGTGGTGATCAAACGGAATGCGTGGATCGGTGCCGGGGCTACCATTTTGCCGGGGGTAACGGTTGGCGAAAACGCGGTTGTGGCAGCGGGGGCGGTGGTGAGCCGGGACGTACCGCCGAATACGGTCGTTGCGGGAGTTCCGGCCAAGGTCGTCAAAGCGGTATAACATACCTGCCTGTTAGGTATCTACCACCAGGTCCCCGATCTGGAGACAACCCGTCATTCGGAAGACGTTGTGTTCAGATCGGGGACCTGGTGATTACCATTTATTTCAGCAACAGGTCGATCAGTTCATCACTCAGGTTGCCCGCTTTTTCTACGTACGGCCCCCCGGTAAGAACGCCCAGATTGATGCCAATGAAGACGTACAGCTGCCTGGCAGGGAAATAGTACAAGCCGCAACCGGCCCCAATACCGGCCCCGCCGTGTCCATACCCGACGTGGCCGGAGAGCCTGGCGTATTCCAGACCCATGCCATAAGCCGGCTGACCGTCCCGGTCGTTAACCCAGGTCGTCATTTCCTTCAGACTCTGGGCCGACACAAGCTGACCCTCGTTCAGACCGCGCAGAAACTTGACGTAATCGGTTGGCGAAGCAATGATGCCGTCATCGCCGTTCATACTGCCGACGTTGACGCGCTGCATCTGCGTAATATTCTCTAGTTTTCCATTACCAAAGCGATCAAAGTAGCTGTCGACCAGAGTAGGCTGATTCAGATACGTAGCGGAGTTGTGGTAGAAGGTTTGTTGCAGACCCAGTGGTTCGAGGATGCTCTGCTGAATCAGACGAGCGTGGTCGCCCTGCACCTGATCGGCGATCAACGCCAGCAGCAGGTAGTTGGTGTTGGCGTAACGGGAGTAGCTTCCCGATGGAAAGAGCAGCGGTTGCTTCGCTACGTAGGCCAACAGCTCCTCACTCGTGTAGGACTTCAGGGGATTTTGTAACAGCGATGCCACAAACTCGGCGTTGTCGGTGTAATCGGCAATCCCCGACGTATGAGTCAATAGCATTCGGACCGTAATCTTGTCGGCATCCGTGATTTTAGCCCTGATACCTGGCGACAGGTACCGGCTGATCGGGGCGTTCAGGTCTATTTTACCGGCTTCTGCCAGTTTGAGTATCGCCACCGCCGTGTAGGTCTTGGCTACGCTCTGCCCATACTGCAAATGACAGACCTGCATGGGTGTTTTGGTTTCGAGGTTGGCGTAGCCCGATGCTCCCGCCCAGTAGCCTTCCTGGGGAGTATAAACCGCAACCGCTACGCCGGGAATTCCGGCTCTGGTGTAGCGGTCCAGCAACTGCTGAATCGGCTGAGCTTTTGAATAACTGGCGTTTAGTGGGGTCGCTTCCTGACAGATAGCCGTCGCTACGTTCTGGTCAAGGGGCTCGCAGGCCAGCGTAAAAGCCAGCAGTCCCCCCAGCGCGAGGAATGATTTCATGGTAGTGTTCAATTAGTAGTTGAAGTGAATGTGTGCACCGACTTGCAGCAGTTGGTTGGGCACAACCGGAACAGAGGGATTATACCCCGCCAGTGCAAAGAACTGATAGCCGACAAACGGAGCTACCAGCGACGGGCCGTTGTAGCCAATGGACAGGCCCAGCGGCACCATCAGGAGGCCTTTACCGGTTCGGCCCGCCGGTTGCCACTGCCCCTCTTTCAGCACCAGGGTTGTGTTGGGGTGAAACGTATAGTTCCAGCCTACGCCCGCTTTCAGGTCTGCATAAACGGGGCCGAAGTGGGGGCGGTAACCGGCCTGGGTGACGATGAATAGCCCGTCGCCCGCGTAGCGATTGCGGTAGTAGCCGGCCTGAATCGACTGGAGCAGATTTCCCCGCCGGTTGTAGCGGTATTCGGTGCCCAGCGCCAGACCGGGATTGGCGAACGCAGGACGTATATTTCCAACCGGTAAGGCCAGCGAATGAAACTGCACGCTCACCATAAGTGGCCAGCTCATGCGCCCGGCCGGAAGGAGCTCGCTACCGTTACGTTGCGCCCGGCTCACCGACGGATGCAGAGCGGCCAGCCAGATGAAAATGAATAGTGTCTTCTTCATGTTGTTTTACTGTTTGCCAGCAAAGGAAGAAGACGAAAAGGCCTTTAATTGAGCGCAGAAGGCTGTTTTTCGGTGAGATGTAGCGAAATAACCGGTGAACTGTCGGTGATTTCGTCGGGCGAAAACCACTTTTTGAACGCCATAGCTTTGGTGCGGCTAACCGAAACCTGATCCGCGATGCCCGATCCGGTGTTCAACCGAACGCTGAGTTTGCCGTTTTCCAAGCGGGCAAAACCGGCAATGATCTGGCGATGCAACAGGTACTGCCGGTTCAGCCGGAAAAACGACTGCGCCGGCAGGGTTTCCTCTAACTTATCCAGCGACTGATCGAGTACGTACCGTTTTGCCTGGTCCGTAACCAGAATTGTGTACTCATCCTCGACGCAGAACCCAGCCATCTGCTCGTACAAAATCAGATCACTCTGCTTCCCCAGCCGAACGACCAGACCCGGTTGCGGCAGACTCGGTGCGGGCTGACTATCCTCCAGCTGGCTACGCTCGATCTGCTGAAGCCTGTAGTAGAAATACGCGCCGATGTAAATGCCGTTGACAACCAGAATCCAGATGGAGATGATAAAGATGTCGTGGGTGTAGAAACTGCTGGGCACCGGTTTGTCGGTGGCGATGGCGTTGACCAGCTCGGTGAGAGCGATGATGATGCCGATGCCAACACCGACCGTCAGTGTACATTGCAGCACTACCCGTTTCCAGAGACTCCGCTCGTAGGGGAAGGGGCCATCCAGGTAACGAATAATCTGACGAAACACCCACCAGGCCGCGTACCCTTCCAGCGTGTCGATGACAAACGTCAGCGGCAGCAGCCAGCCGGGCGGCAAATGCGTGTAGGTCAGGTAGTAGGTAATGACGTTGATACACGGAATCAGGATCAGAAACAGCCGGCGATCACGAAACGATTTCGACATACGTAGTCCTCTGAAATGGTACGACAAAGTTGGGCTTTCTGCGGCTCTGGCCGAACAAAAATTGTATGAGAGGCACTTCTGAACTTGTCATGGTCCATTCAATCAGCGGTGAATGCCGCGGTCGACCATGATTGCTATCCGTGTTCTATTGCCTGGTTGTTTGAGTTTTTGTAGACCGGATGTAGTTTTTGAGCCTTAGCGACTACTAACTGGTAGGTTGCAGTACAAACCCCTAACGATCTGATCGATGGCCAGCCAGTTTGAAAAACCATTTCTTGACGAGGTCAACGCCCACCTAGGCATAGCTCATAAGGTCTGCCGGATGTACTGTCAGGATCCTGACGAGCGGGCCGATTTGCTCCAGGAGATGCTCTATCAGCTTTGGAAATCATACCCTGGTTTTGGCGGGCGCTCCAGTTTCACTACCTGGATGTACCGGGTCTGCTTGAACACGGCGCTGACCTGGTACAGGAAAACTACCCGCAAAAACTGGGAAAGTCTTTCGCTCAGCCACCAGCAGATTCCTGAGCCGCCGACTGATCCCGAAGAAGAGCAACGGCAGGCCCTTTTTCGGGCGATCGCCACTTTGTCTCCTCTAAATAAAGCCATCGTGCTCTTGTACCTGGACGAGGTAAGCTACGAGGAGATTGCCAGCATTACCGGTCTGACAAAGTCCAACGTAAGCGTACGGTTAGTACGAATCAAAAAAGAACTGGAAGCACAACTGAAAAAACAAGCAAACTCGCTTGACAATGTCAACTCTTGATCAATTGAAAAAACACTGGGAGCAGTCCAGCCCAACGCCCGCTTCTGTCGGAGCGGCATCGCTCGACGAAGCCACCCTCCGGAAAATCGTTACGACCAGGGTACGGAAGCATACGCAAGCAAGCTTTACCTATTTCTGGGCCTCCTTTACCCTGCAGCTACTGGTGTATGCGTTGTTGAGCCACGTTCTGATAAAGTACTGGCCACAAACGCAGGTTCGCCTGCTGAGCCTGTTGGGTATCGGGCTATACATTCCCTTCACCATTGTTCTGATGAACAAATTCAAGCGGGTTGCCAGGGGGCAGCTTAAGGGAAAACTGCCGTCCTCGGTTCGCGATTACCTGTCGGAGCAGTACCAGTTACTGAACAGCTTTTTTCGCTTCAAAAAACGGTACGAGCTGGTGCTCATTCCGGTCAGTGCGGCCATAGGTGTTGTTCTGGTTTTTATGCTGTACGTACCGGGAGGAGTGCAGGCCTATCCGGAAGGTGCGCTCATAACCTACACCCTCACGTTGGTGTCCTGCTACGGCGCTATCCGTGCCGAAAACAGGAAAAGCTTTATCCGGCCGCTTCAGCAGCTCAGGGACCTGTTAGGCGAGTATCAGGAGTGAAACGGATGACAACGACCTTATGCCTACCGGTAAGAACAGCCTGGGCAGTAAGTAGCCCCTTCAACGCTACGTGCGACCCCTCTGGGTTTACGAGTTAGCTGCGAATGGCCGGGCAGGTATGCATAAAACGTTTTGCTGATCGGTACGACCTATTTAATGCGGAAGGTAATGCCCAACGTAAAACTATGCCCATCGCTCGGAAACGCGTTTACCCTACGTTTCGGCCAGCCCCTGAATCGCCCAGCGTTTGCCAAGCCGATACTGGGCGCCTAAGCCTGCACTCAACATACCATACGTAAACTGATCTCTATACCGTACAAAACGGATTGAATTCGGACTTTCCTCAACCGTGCGGTAAAAGCCGTAGTTGGCCTAACCATAGTAATAACCTGCCTGGCCAAACAGGGAGAACGTACTGGTTCGCAGGAAATGGTATTGCGTGAATAGACCTGCGCCGACGTACTGGTTACCATCAGGCCCATTGTAATTGTAGCGTCCCTCGGCACCAATTGCCCACCCTTTCCTGATGAAATATTTTGCATAAGGCGTAGCCCGTAAATAACCACCGATCCGGTTGCCGTAACCAGCCGAAGCGCCGAGGCCAATCTGAAGTTGGCCTGGCTCAATCCAGGAATTGGTTGTTGGTGACTGTGCCCATCCGGTAAGAGACAGCAAAAGACATACTGCAAGCAGAAAGTTTTTCATAAACCCTGAGTTTGATCTACGGGCAAAGGTATTTTAGTCAATCTATAGGTTTACTTAGTTAACTTATTTTAACAGGCTCTGGGTGATCAATGCAATGCCAGGACAATCAGTTTCTCAACGTTACGTCTTCCAGCTTGATGCGAAATAAACCGTCGTGAAAGCGGGCTACCGCAGAGTGGGAGTCGTATTGATTCAACTTCTCATCGAGGTCGAATGAAAACCGACCTTCGACGACATTCGCCAGTCGATCATACCGCGTGATACGGACCCAGCCAGGCCTACGCCCTTCGAACCAGTAGTTTTTTACGACGCCACTCTTATTAATTAACAGCCTGCTCTCTCCGGCCCGTCTGCATAGGGCACCAGAGGGAGCAGGCTGTTAAAGACGTAAAAGGTCTTGATCCGTTCTGGGAACGTTTTCAGCTTACAAATCGCTGATCTGGATCATCATACGGAAGCGTTCGGCCCCTTCGTAAGCGGGTTCAAATTTACCAATGGTCGCCTGAGTGTACTCCTGGCCTTTGTTCCGAATCCGGATGGCTAATGGTTTCTGAGTGGACAGTTGCCGCGCCGTAATCGAGTACTTTCCCAAAGGTACATCATCCACATAATACCCATTAAGCTTTGTGGTTATAGTTTTACCGGTGCTGCCGTCAATCAGGGGGCCGCTGGGTCTGAAGGTTAGTTCAACATCCGAAAACTCAACTGCTTTTGTCCAGTTGTCAACTTCTGCCTGACCACCATAATAGCCTTCGTCGCCAAAGTTGCCCGTACGGTCGCCCGACGTTTTTAGCCGGAGGTTTTTGACTGATCCCTGATCGGCGTCGAAAGCGCCATCTTTCTCAGTAAATAAGGGCAGAGTATACGCTTGTCCGTCGTATTTTACCTTGACCGTTCCCCGGACGTAGAACGACCCAACGAGTGGTCCAGACGTTAGTTTGAGTTTGTAGTTGCCGTTTGCATCGGTGTACCCTACCACATTGTTACTGTAGGTCCCTGTGTTATTAGCCACAATTTCAGCCCCCTCTATGGGGTTTCCTAACCTGTCGACGGCTTTACCAGTAACATACCCCCCCTGCGTATGCTCACCCCCAGCGGGTACGACATCATCCGATTTTTTACAGGCTGCCAGATTCAAAAGACAAGCCACAATACTTATCCAGATAGTAATTTTCATGCGTGTAGAAACGAGTTTATGGCTCGAAACTATTACCTCCGCACCCGATCAGAAATTCGTTTGGGCCTGAGTTGTTAAATTCTCATTGTCAACTGCATCATGTTGGAGACGAAGCGTTTCTATACGTATAAGCTTTTAGCGGGTAAAGCTAAACCACGGAAATGACGCATTGGAGCACCAGCTCAGCCACCTCCACTGCTTGTCGTAGTTGTAGGCCCCGTAACGCTTTACCGGACGCTTGCGAGATTAGTACTCTTCCAATTTAATGCTTGAATTCCTGATGGGCGCACCCGATGGACAGTGGCATTGATCGGGCATAAGCGGTACGCTCGGCCTGATCAACGCCATTGAACGACTGGCTAAAGTTTGGACCATTCGGCAGAACTACGGTACTTAGGCCGTATCTTTGGGGGGCCAACACTCGTTTTATGTCCCAACCTACAACCAGTACGGTTCAGCAGACAACGCTTACCGCCGATGCGGTTTCGTTACTTAAACGCCTGATCGCTACGCCGTCGTTCAGCCGGGAAGAAGCCCAGACGGCAGCTCTGATCAATGACTTCTTTACTCAACATCAGATTCCGGTTCAGTGCCTGAAAAACAACCTGTGGGCGTATAACCGCTATTTCGACCCGGCCAAACCGACCCTGCTGCTCAACTCGCACCATGATACGGTGAAACCGAACAAGTCCTGGACACTCGATCCCTTTGAGCCTCTGGAACGCGACGGCAAACTGTACGGCCTGGGTTCCAACGACGCTGGGGGGTGTCTGGTATCGCTGCTGGCTGCCTTCTGCTTTTTCTACGACCGGCCCGACATGGCCTATAACATCGTGATGGCCGCCACCGCCGAGGAAGAGATCTCCGGTCGGGATGGGCTGGAAATTGTTGCGCCCGAACTGCCGCCGATCAGTTTCGCCATCGTGGGCGAGCCGACCGAAATGCAACTGGCTATTGCCGAAAAGGGGCTGCTTGTACTCGATTGCACCGCCCACGGCCGCAGTGGCCATGCCGCCCGCGATGAAGGCGATAACGCCATCTACCGCGCTATTCGGGACATCAACTGGCTGACGACGTACCAGTTCCCGAAAGTCTCGCCGACGCTGGGACCAATCAAAATGTCGGTAACGATCATCAACGCCGGTACGCAGCACAACGTCGTGCCGGATGCCTGTACCTTTACCGTCGATGTGCGCGTAACCGAGCAGTACACTCTGGAAGAGGTGATCGACACGATCAAGGCTCACATCGAATCCGAGGTCAAGCCACGCTCCATCCGGCTGAAGCCGTCGAGTATCCCGGCCGATCACCCCATCGTGCGGGCGGGGCTGGCGTTGGGTCGGCACACCTACGGCTCACCAACTACTTCCGATCAGGCCCTGCTCGATTGCCCGTCGCTCAAGTGTGGGCCAGGGCATTCGGGGCGGTCACATTCGGCCGACGAGTTTATCTACCTCCACGAAATTGAAGCGGGAATTGACGGATACATCCGGATGCTGGAACAAGTGCTTTGACAAACGCTGAACGTATCGCTCCTTTGAAAAATCGGCTTACTTTTGCTGAAACTATCTACTTACTGTAACTAAAAGGAAACTATGATCAAGCAATTGTTGGGCGGTTTATTCAGCATCCATCTTCTGGCTGCTACCTTCGTTGCCGCGCAACCAACTCCCACACCCCGCCAGATAGCCTGGCAGCAATCAGAAACCACTGCCTTCCTGCACTTTACGGTCAATACGTTCACCGATAAGGAGTGGGGTGATGGAACAGAGACACCGGCGCAGTTTAACCCAGCGAAGCTCGACGCCCGGCAGTGGATCAAAGCCCTGAAGGACGCTGGTTTCAAAACCGCCATCATCACGGCCAAACACCACGATGGTTTCTGCCTGTGGCCGTCAGCCTCAACCGACCATTCCGTTAAAAACAGTCCCTGGCGCGATGGCAAGGGCGATGTCGTTCGGGAGGTCGCCGATGCCTGCCGCGAATTTGGGGTAAAGTTCGGTTTTTATCTTTCCCCCTGGGATCGTCACGATCCGCGTTACGGAACGGCCGAATACAATGAGTTGTACAAGAGTCAGCTCCGCGAACTGCTGACCAACTACGGCGAAGTGGCCGAAGTATGGTTCGACGGGGCCAAGGGTGAGAACGCCCGGGATATGGCCTATGACTTCAATGGATACTGGGCGCTGGTGCGCGAACTGCAGCCCAACGCGGTCATGTTCTCCGACGTAGGCCCGGATGTTCGGTGGGTCGGCAACGAGGCTGGTAACGCGGGCGAAACCTGCTGGTCGACCATCAACACCGACGGGATGGCCCCCGGCAAGGCTGATCCGAAATACCTCAACCAGGGCGACAAGTACGGTAAATACTGGATTCCGGCCGAAACCGACGTATCGATTCGCCCGGGCTGGTTCTATCACCCCGCCGAGGATACCAAAGTCCGGTCGGCTCAGGACCTGGTCAACCTGTACTACCAGTCGGTGGGCCGTAACAGCCTGTTGCTGCTGAACGTACCGCCCAACCGGGATGGGCTGCTGTCGGAGCCGGATGTGGCCAGCCTGCGCGAATTTCGGAGTATTCTCGACGAAACGTTCAAAACAAATTTTGTGAGTGGGAGTCCCAGTCTGACCGACGATCAGCTGAAAACGTACGTTACGTTGTCGACCAACCAGCCCGTTGAAATTGACCTGGGTCGGGAGCAGACCTTCGACCGGATTGCTATCCAGGAAAACATTCTGAACGGCCAGCGGATCGCCAGCGGGCAGGTCGAGTATTGGATAAACGACACGTGGCAGCCCCTGAAGACCTTCACGACCGTAGGCTACAAACGGCTGCTGCGGTTTGCCCCCGTAAAAAGCCGGAAAATTCGCCTGACGATCATGGACGCTACCGGTCCGGTTCAACTGGCCGAAGCCGGGGTATACAAAGCCTCTCCGCGCGAATAGTCCGTTAACAAAAACCGTTTCCCATCAGTTAGCCAACCAACAACGCTTTCAACCAATCGTATTTATGTTGTACCCGCTTACCTTCGAGCCGATCTTCAAAGACAAAATCTGGGGTGGTCAAAAGATTAAAACAATTCTGGAAAAGGACTTTTCGCCCCTGCCCAACTGCGGTGAAACCTGGGAGGTTTCGGGGGTTGACGGTAACATTTCGGTGGTTGCCGAAGGGGCACTGAAAGGAAAGAACCTGAAGGAACTGGTGGGCGAATACAAAGAAAAGCTGGTTGGTGAACACGTGTACGAAACATTTGGCGATACGTTTCCGCTGCTGGTGAAGTTCATCGACGCCAACGACGACCTGTCTATTCAGGTGCACCCGAACGATGAACTGGCGAAAGAGCGGCACAACAGTTTGGGCAAGACCGAGATGTGGTACATCCTCGAAGCCGACGAAGGCGCGAAACTGAATTCGGGATTCAACCGGGAGGTGACGAAAGACGAATACGTAAAAGCCGTAGCCGATAATACGCTGACCGATATTCTGAACATGGAGGATGTGCACGCGGGCGACGTATTTTTCCTGCCGGCCGGCCGGGTTCACTACATTGGTAAGGGGATTCTGTTGGCCGAAATCCAGCAAACGTCCGATATTACGTACCGCATCTACGATTTCGACCGTACCGACGATAAAGGCCAGAAACGCGAACTCCACACTGAACTGGCCGTCGACGCGATCAACTATCACCACTACGACGACTACAAGACCCGGTACGAGAAGAAACGCAACGAGAGCGTGAACGCCGTAACGAGCGATTACTTTGTCACGAACGTACTGAACTTCGACCAGGAGGTTCTGCACGACTACACACACGTTGACTCCTTCGTGATTCTGGTCTGCGTAGCGGGGGCGCTGACGGTTCAAACCGAAGGCGGCTACAACGTACCGCTGAAAATGGGCCAGTGTGCGCTGATCCCGGCGTCGATCAACTCGGTGACGCTCGTACCGGACGGCGACATGACCGTGCTGGAATCATACGTACCGTAGCTTTTTTGTCAGGGATTCGACGGGCTGGGACCGAATTCGGTCAGGATGGTAGGGGGAGGCTGATGGCGTATGCGATCGTTAAGAAGCTGCACTGTCTGGAGCTGGACCCGGTTGGCATGGATGCGTAACCCATGACCAAAAGTAAGACCAACCAGCGATCCCCACACCAACGGCGAGTTCAGGGTGGCTGACCGTCCGTTTGCCCGTTGGATCCCGAACAGCAACACGCGAGGTAGCAGAAAGCTGATGCTGAGCGTATTGACCAGGCCAGCGATGTAATTAACCCGCCGATTGTATTGCAGCCCATCTTTCACATCCTGATCGCCGAGCCGATCGGCCAGTTTCATCAGTTGTCCGGCCGGATGGAGCTGGATACCCCGGTACGTATATTGGTTACTCAATCCCCGGCGAACAAGGCGTATCGTATCGGTCAGTGACAACGGGCGGACCTGGAACCCTTCGTCGAACAGGGGGGCGTAGTAATCGGCGGATTGACCCCGGAGAAACTGATTGTGCGACCGTACGGCTTTTTCGTACTGGCGGGCACGTTGTCCGGTCACGATCAGCGAGCCATAGAAAAGCCCGATTCCGCCCAGCATCATCGACAGGTTGGTTTCAGGCCGGTTCAGGGGTGTGAATAAGCCGCCCATGAACAGCCCGTAACCAACTGCATTCATACCGACGTTCACGTGTTGAGCCTGCTGCCCCCGCCGAACGTACTTCCGGGTGGTAGGGTTGGTAGAGCGACGGAGCAGGGGGCGTAGCTGCATGTCCGACAGCCCACTGGCGTAGTGGTAGTCGTAGCTACGTCGGAACGACAGAAAAGCCTGTTGTTTAGTGAGATGAATGGTATCCGCCAGGGTCAGCGAATCCACCTGCGCCAGTACCCGTTGTTCCAGCCCCACACCCAACAGCATCAACACAAAGAGAGCACGTAGCGAATGCTTCATACAGTAATCGTCTGATGATGAACAAATCTAATCAGACGTTAATATACCAAATACCAGCGATTTTTGAATCAGAGCTTAACGGATTGTTGCCTTGACAAAGCGGCTGACTTTTTGCGATGCAGAACGAGTCTCTGATCTGTTGGTATTACCGAAAGGTCGAACCTGCAAGCTGTTTGTTGCCCGGTGCCGCGCTTCGCAACGTATTCCGCAGCAGTGTGATGCCTGTCCCCGGTTTGCGCCAGGTTTCCATCAGGTCGCGGTATTTGGGGTTCACCGGCTGGAAATACGACCCCAGCAGGATATCCTCGTCGCCATCCTGATCGATATCCCCGGCGTCCATCGTCAGCCAGCGCCCGCGACCGGCCTTCAGGAACGTTCGAGGGCGGAAGCTGAGCTTACCTTCATTCTCGAAATACACGAATCCCTGATTAGGCTGCTGCGAAAAATCCGGGAAGTAGGCGATGGCCGCGAGGTCGATGTCGCCGTCCTGGTCAAAGTCACGGGCTACAACCTTACTGGCGCCGTGCATGGGATAAAACCAGGCCTGCTTAAAGCGGAATTGCCCGTTATTCAGAAAAATACGGACCCCGTGGTACGCTTTCGGGACGATCGAATAATCGGCGTTGTCGCCGTTGGTGTATACGAGGTCCTCGTCGCCGTCGCGGTCAACATCGGATAGGGTAACGTAGCTGGAGCCATAGACCGGTGGAAAGCGAAGCACGGTTTCTTTGCGGAAAAAACCGTTGCGCAGGTTATAGAACACGGCGACCTGCTCATCGCCCTGCGTCAGCAACGCCACAATGTCGGGCCACCGGTCGCCGTCTACGTCCCGAATCAACGTTTGCCGGGCACCCGGTACGGCCTCAATTACGTGCGTCTTATACCCCGAGGATAGCTGTTCATGCCAGGTTAACTGGCCGAAGTAATTCCCAAACTGACAGACCACTACGTCTTCGCGACCGTCGCGGTTCAGGTCGGCAAAGGCCGCATCGACGGGCCGCTGCAGGGTCTGGATGCGGGGCGCAGCCGGTTGGCGGGTATTGGGCAGGTGAAGCCACTCGCCGGTCTGCTGGTCGTTCGGGTCCATCAGGCCAATGGCGAGCAGGTCGAAGCTACCGTCGCGGTTGGTGCGCAAACCAACGGGCGGACTGCCGACCCGGGCCGAATCCAGGCGCTCCAGCCGGTCGTTGAATGCGTACAAATGACCTGATCGGTCGCCTGCCCAGATGCGGTGCGACAGCGAGTCGTACTGCAGGAGCGTAACCATTCCGTTGAGCGTACCGGCTGGAGTCTGCGCCTGAAACAGAGGAAGTTCGGTCCGAACGGGCCGGTGAGCCGGCTGGGGGCGGGGTGTTTCCGGGGCTTCGGTCTGGTAGTAGGTTACAATCTTTTGCCAGTCGGTAGGATGAATCACCGGCGTTGTTGGAAACAGGCCGGAAGCGATCACGCGTTGCTGTTCGGTCGGATCAGCGATTGTCGAGTAAAAGGCCATCTGCTCGGTAGAAACCCCCAGCCGCAGGGCCATATTGGGCAAAACGCCCTGCTGCCAGGTCTTTTTGTCGAGCAGCGACGGATCCGGAAACTGGTGGCAACTGCTGCAATGGGCCTGCGCCAGTTGTTGGCCTGTCAGCTGGGTAGCTTCGGGTGTGGCCGTTTCGGTGGCCGACGACGACCGGCACGCCAGCAGGCTGGCCTCTAAAAGCAGCGCAGTGAAGGAAATCACGAAAAGACGCAAAGACGACATTCAACAAAAATAAGGGTTTTAGGCCGTATACATCATACGCGTTGAATAGTACTATACGAATAATAAATAGACGTAGCTTTTTTTGGGGTTTTGTTGACTTGTAGCCTTTTTGCACACGGATTTACATAACACCATTTCTACCACCGTGAAAACGTACTTACTGATGATGAGCTGCCTGCTGGCAGTACCGGCACTTGTGTCTGCACAAACGGATACCGAAAAAGCGGTCATCGATTCCATTAACCGAACATTTACATACCAGACAGGCGTCATCGCACTTAACAACGGGATGGCGAAGCTGACGGTCCCCAGGGGTTTTAAGTTTCTGGATGCCGATCAGAGCCGCCGGGTGCTGATTGACTTGTGGGGTAATCCCGCTGATGTAGCCTCATCAACGCAGGGGATGCTGTTTCCGGAGCAGGGCGGTCCGGTAGCCGATCAATCGTGGGCGTTCAACGTGACCTACGACGAGATGGGCTACGTAAAGGATGAAGACGCTGACGAAATTGACTACGAAGACCTGCTGAAAGACATGCAGGAAGGCACCGAGGACGAAAGTGCCGAACGGGTCAAGAACGGCTACCCGGCCATTGCGCTCGTCGGCTGGGCATCACCTCCATTCTACGATAAGGAGCACAAAGTGCTGCACTGGGCCAAGGAAATCAAATTCGGCGATAGTGCTACGGTCAATACACTTAACTACGACGTGCGCATTCTCGGGCGGAAAGGCGTTATCAGCCTGAATGCCATCGCCGGTATGAACGAACTGACGGCCGTGAAGCAGCAGATTCCGGGAGTGATCGGCAGCGTAGCGTTTGAATCAGGTAACCAATACACCGATTTCGACCCGAAGCTGGATGAAGTAGCGGCCGTTGGGATCGGCGGGCTGGTGGCCGGAAAAGTACTGGCCAAAGTAGGGGTCTTCGCCCTGATTGCCAAGTTCTGGAAGCTGATCCTGATCGGGGTGGCTGGAGGGCTATCGGCCCTGCGTAAGTTGTTCGGCGGTAAAAAAGTAGCTGATGAACCGGCGGGAGAAGCTTCGTAACTAACTGATTGTGTTGATAAATTGGGTTCTATACCGGGTGTTGTCCTGTTTCGACAACACCCGGCTTTTTGTTTTGTGCCGCCTTTGCCCAAACTTGCGTCAGTATAGCTACGTAAACCCACCTGTTGCGGTATGAACTGTTTTGTCGGGGTCGACATCGGAACCACTAATGTCAAAGCCCTTGCCCTGTCGGCGGATCTGGGCCGGATTGTTGCGCATGCGTCATCACCCGTTACCACCCTCACGCCCGAACCGGGATATGCCGAACAGGACCCCGACGAGATCTGGCAGGCGTTCAGCCGGGTGATGGCCGAGGTAAGCCGGGAGGTGGCCGCCGATGGCAGTACCATTACCCACCTGGCGTTCAGTTCGGCCATGCACAGCCTGTTGGCCATGGACGTTGATGGAAACCCCCTCAGCAAGGTCATTGTCTGGTCCGACAACCGCGCCGAAGCCCAGGCCGACGCCCTTCGGAACGATCCTGATAAGCTCGGTCAGCTCCTCTATCAGCAGACGGGCGTTCCAGTGCATCCCATGCTGCCCCTCTGCAAGCTGGCGTGGCTGCGCGAACACGATCCCCGGCTGCTGCGTCGGTCGGCTCATGTTGGGTCTATCAAGGAGTTTTTGTGGTTTCGACTGACCGGTACGTTTGAGGTTGATTATTCCATTGCCACGGCCAGTGGGCTGTTCAATGCCATTGACCGACAGTGGAGTGAGGAAGCTATGCAGTTTGCGGGGGTTCGGCCTGATCAGTTATCGGCGCTGGTGCCTACCACGCACCGTCGGTCGTTGCAATCAGGTGCCTCAACAGCGGCACTGGGTTTGCCGGTGGGCGTCGAACTACTGATCGGAGCGTCTGACGGCTGCCTGGCCAACCTGGGAGCCGGGGCCGTTGATATGGGCATTACTACGCTGACCATCGGCACCAGCGGAGCCATTCGCCAGACCATCCGGCAACCGCTGCGCGATCCGCAGGGCCGGTTGTTCTGCTATATCCTGGATGAAGGGTACTACGTCGTCGGCGGGCCGACCAACAACGGGGGGAACGTTCTGGAGTGGTTGTCGGAGCGTTTTATGCGCCAGGAGACCGAGGCCGTGCTGGCGGAGGCTGAGCAGGTGGCGGCCGGGGCTGACGGGCTGCTGTTCCTGCCGTACCTGCAGGGCGAACGCGCTCCGCTCTGGGACGCACACGCGCGCGGAGCGTATCTGCACGTCGACTGGCAGCACACGCAGGCGCATTTCGTCCGGGCCGCTCTGGAAGGGGTGCTCCTGAACCTGCTCACCATTAATGAACTGCTGGCCGCTCAGATCGGTGCCACCCGGGTCATTCACGCGAACGGCGGCTTTGCCCAGTCAGCGTTCTGGGTGCAGATGCTGGCCGATATGGCCGGGGTTCCCGTGCGGCTCAACGCCAGCAACGAGAGCGGAGCCATTGGGGCTATTCTGCTGACGATGAAAGCCATCGGGCTGGTTAAATCGCTGGACGAAGCCGCTGATCGGGTCGAGTTTGGCGTTACGTTCGAGCCCGACGCAGGTCGCCATCGGCTCTACCGCAATGCGCTCCGGCGTTTTCAGGAGGCAGTCAAAACGGTGGAGTAGAAGGCTACCCAAACCACCGCCGACGCAGTACGTCAAAGAAGGCGGACGTGAACGGCCACCACGGCATGGTCGTAAACAGTTTCAGTTCTTCCGGCAGGCGGGTGTCTTCATCGAGGAATTTGAAAACTCGGTGCGGATTTTCCACGTACACCCGCGTAAAGACATCGTCGGCCGGGTGGCGGTGTTTCTCCAGTACGTTCAGAAAAACGCTGTCGTACAGTTTAAACCGCCGGCTAAACCACGTCGTCTGGCGGTTGGGTCGACCCGTCGCGACGAGATTATCCACAATAGCACGGAGGTAGCGCTGGGTCCGCTGGAAGGTGTAGCCGGTCGAGGCTTTGGTATATCCGCCCGCCGTTCCGATACGAACAATATGATCCGAAGGGTTTTCCTGCGTCGGTTCATCGGTCATGGGAATGACACCGGTTTCGACCTCACTGATCTGGTACGTTCGGGTATCGATGTATTCATCCACGGGGCCGGTGTCCTTGAGCCACTCCTGACCCTGAATTATGGTGCCCGTATCGATGTGCTGCTCAATATACCGGCGCAGTACGTTTTCGTAATCTTCTTCGGTCAGGAGCTTATCGTTGAACAGCGTGAACTCTACCAGCGCGGTTCGTTCGTCGAACGGCAGGACGTAAACAAACCGGCAATCGCCGTGCTGCTCTACCCGAAAATCCATAATGCGCGGGCGATCGGGGTCAAAGCAGGGCTTTTCGGTACGAATGACCCACCCCCGAAAATGCTGCAGCAAATTATGGTTTTCGGGCTGGTTCATTTTCAGGGCAAACGTACTGTCGAAAACGTAATCGGCGATGTAGGGCTCATCGTTGGCGATCACAAACCCACCCTGGGGGGTATCCTTAATCCGGTTGATGGTCGCCTGCTGAAACTCAATGTTGCTGTGAGCGCTCAGCTTTTCCCGCATAAAGTCGTAGAAGTCGATGCCGCGCAGCATCTTGTACTGATAATCACCCATATCGATCGGCCCGGCATAGGTAGTGCCGTGAAAATCGACCGTACGCCATTTCCGGAACACAATTGACTCAAATGGCCCGGCGCCCTGTTCCCAGAAACACCAGGTACGGTCGTTGCGATCTTTGGAATCACGGTCAAGAATCAGGATCGAGCGATCACTCAGGGGTGACTGACTCAGATAATACGCCAGACTTAAACCCGCCATGCCGCCCCCGGCGATGATGAAGTCGTATTTTTTCATGCGGCAAAAGAAAAGTCCGGAACGGATCGCCCGGACTTTACTACTAAATAACAGTTACGCCGAATTGTTTGCAACTATTCTGTTAAATCTACACCAGCACGTGTCGTTCGGCGTGGTAGCTCGACCGCACCAGCGGTCCGGATTCAACGTATTTGAGGCCGCGTTTCAGACCTTCTTCGCGGTACATGGCAAACGTATCGGGGTGAATCCACTCAATCACCTCGTGGTGCATCTTGGTCGGCTGCAGGTACTGGCCGAGCGTCAGGATATCCAGGCCGTTTTCGACCAGGTCGTCCATGGCTTTAAACACCTCGTCGTGGGTTTCGCCCAAGCCGAGCATGATGCCCGATTTCGTGCGCTGGCCATACAGCTTCGTCCGGCGAATCTGCTCCAGACTGCGTTCGTATCTGGCCTGCGGACGCACCCGGCGATACAGCCGTTCTACGGTTTCCATATTATGCGAAACGACTTCCTGCCCGGCCGAAATCATCCGTTCCAGGGCCTCCCAGTTTCCTTTTGTGTCGGGAATCAGGGTTTCAATCGTTGTTGTTGGCGACGCTTCTTTTACCAGTCGCACGGTCTGGTACCAGATTTCAGCACCCCGGTCTTTCAGCTCATCGCGGTTTACGGACGTAATCACGGCGTGCTTGACCTTCATCAGCACGATGGCTTCGGCCACGCGCCGGGGTTCGTCGGTGTCGTATTCGTTGGGGCGGCCCGTAGCTACAGCGCAGAACGTACAGCTCCGGGTGCAGACGTTGCCCAGAATCATAAACGTGGCCGTACCGGCACCCCAGCATTCGCCCATGTTCGGGCAGTTGCCGCTCTCGCAGATGGTATGCAGTTTATAGGTATCGACCAGTTTTCGAACTTTAGCGTATTCCGGGCCGATCGGCAGCTTCACGCGCAGCCAGTCCGGCCGTTTCTTACGTTGTTGTTCGGAGGGTATTACAGGTAGTTCGATCATGGCTCCACAATCCTTTCCAACAAAATTACTTTTCCCGCCGTAAAGTTCAAGGAAAAGGAGAAAGACGGGAGGAAAGGAGGAGAGGAGGAAAGGAGAGAGGGAGAAGGAAAGGAGAGAGGGAGGGAAGGAGAAAGGAATTGATTAGTCCCTTTTCTCCTTTCCTCCCTCCTCCTTTTCCTCCTTCAAACTTTTATTTCTTCGAGCCGAAGTAGAGCGTTACGTAGCCGGACGTGAAGAAGCTTCGGTTACCCTCATCCGGATTGGTGGGGTCGTTGCCGGGCATGATGATGATTTTTTGCGGGAAAAGTTCGGTCAGGAAGCCGATCTCGATGCCGGTCGTATTGGTGCGGAAGGTGCTGAGTTCGAAGCTCAGGGCCGTTTTTAGGTGAAGGCCGACCGTTAGTTTCGACTGGCCGATGCCCTGAAACAGACCGCCGGAGCCAACAGGGGTAGCGCCGATGGTAGCCAGTGAGGAGTAGGGAACGGTACGCGTTTGGTTGCCTTCCTGAATCTGCACGTAATACGGCTTGATGATACCCAGCGACGGACCGGCGGCTATGATGCCGCTCACGGCAACGCCCTCGTCGGGACCCCGTTCGAACAGCTTCACCTCCCGGCCATACTGCGGCCGCAACACGAACAGGTAGTTCTGCTTCCCGTCGATGTAGCGCGAGCCGGTAATGCCGTTGTTGGACTGAAATTCTTTCGGGTGCTTCACGTTGACCAGTTCAACGCTGAGGTACCGGTACTGCTTCATGCCGAACAACTGGGTAGGCAGGAGTTTAGCCTGCCGAAACGAAAAACCGCCCAGAATACCGGAATTCGTGTTTGTCGTGACGCCGTAGGTGGTGATGGTCTGGTAATTATCTTCGTCTGAGTCGAGATTCTGTGCCGAAACCCCGCCAGCAACCAGCAGACACCAGCCCAGCGCTACACTCAGTGCTTTGTATATCGTTCGCATTTTTGTAAAAATCGTGAATTAAAAGTACTAAAGTTCAACGAATTCCCAACATAACGCAGTAGTACTATTAGGGTAACCAATTCATAATTTTTATGTTTGGGTAATTTCAGTGGTTCAGCCTGTTACTCTGTTTGTTCAGGGTTACCGATGCCGGCTGACCGGCTGCTTACGTAAAAATCGAATCTCCAACATGCCAACGATTCACATTGACTATCTGGGCGATCTGCGCACCGAATGTACACACCTGCAATCGGGTACTACAATCAACACCGACGCTCCCACCGACAACCAGGGGCGCGGGGAAGCCTTTTCGCCGACCGATCTCGTGGCTAACGCGCTCGGTACGTGCATCATCACCACCATGGGAATCAACGCCCGGCGCGATGGTATCGACCTGAAGGGAAGCGAACTGACGGTCACGAAGGTGATGTCCAGCGATGCTCCCCGGCGTATTGCCCGCATCGAAATCCAACTGACGCTCCGGGCCAATAACAGCGACGGTCCTTTTCTGCCCAGCGACGATACCCGCGCCCGGCTGGAAAAAATTGCGCATACGTGTCCGGTAGCCATCAGCCTGCATCCAGATATTGTACAGGACGTAACGATCCGGTGGGAGGTTGCGGAAGCGGTCTGATTTGTGCAGCTTTATTTCATCGCTCTGTTGCCTCCTGCCGATATTCAGCGGGAGGTAACGGCTTTCAAACAAACCGCGCTGGAACGGTTCGGTTCCGGCCATGCGCTACGGTCGCCCCCGCACATCACGCTGATTCCGCCGTTTCGCAGGGATCAGACTGATTTCGCTCCCTTGCAGACGCTGGCCGATCGCCAGGTACCGTTTCCCGTATCGCTCCGTGACTTCGACCGCTTTGGCCGACGCGTTATTTTTGTCAACGTTCTGCCGTCCGAATTCTTATCCGCCTGCCAGCAGCAGATTGCCGAATTTTGCCGAACGACCTATGCTGTCGAACCCGACCGGCGACCTTTTCATCCCCACATGACGGTTGCATTCCGGGATTTGACGCAGAGCGCCTTTCCGGGAGCCTGGGCGTATTTTTCCGCTCAGTCTTACGACCGCAGGTTTACCGCCGATGCATTCGCCCTGCTTCGGCATACCGGCCAGGGGTGGGTCGTGGAGCAGCAGTTTATGTTTGGCGGGACGTAACTACCCGGTTGCTAACCCCGCCAAAAGCAGACTGAATTCGTTTACCGGCCCTGATCCTGGCTGGTCTGATTTCCCCGCTTTCTGAGCAGATAAACGAACCGCCCCTCGCCCCCTTCTTTGTCGGAAGCCAGCTGCCACGAAACTAATTCCCAGCCGTTGCGGGTCATGAAGTTCAGGGCGGCCATAACCGTCGGAAAGTCTATCGCAACACCATCGGGGCCACTGATAGCCGGCTGGTTGAACGGAGTAGCCGCAAAACGGGGCTGGCCGTAGTCGATCCAGATGCGGGTGGTCGATAACCCACCGGACCGGTTCGATCCAATCAGCTGGCAATACGTAATGTCTTTCTCGTTGATGTTAACCCCGCCCACCAGCACCTGAGCCGATGCCCGGGTGCCAAACAGGCTGATAAGCCCGATGAGTACCCATTTTTTCATAACAGATCGCAAGTTGAAACAGACTGTCATGTAGTAACGTCGGCTGATCCGACTGCTGTATATACCTTAACTCATCTGTTCACTTAGCCAGCTAAATAACCCTTTTCTGGCTTTCAGTCGAACCGTGTTCTCCGGATTGGCCGCGTTGAAACTGGCCAGGATGTCGGCTTCGTGCTGTTTGTAAAACTCCGGGTCAAAGTTGGCCTGGGGCAGGTGCTCCAGAACATATTGAATGGTTCGATGGTCGGTGATCCACTGGGTCCAGACAGCCTGCCGCTGCCGGATTCCTACCGTATTGACCCCAACAATGACCTGATCGTCGGCTTTGTAATAAAAGCGCATGGCTTTCCGGCCGTCGGCGTGTTCCCAGTAAAAGGTGCGCAGGTGGCTGTGGTCGCGGAGGTGCGCCGGGGCCAGGCCGTACGTCTGGTATTCAATGTCGAAGAACTTGGCCGAGTTAAAAAAGACGCCGGGTTGGTAGGCCGTCCGATGGCCCAGTATGGTTTGCGCAACGGTTTCGCCCATGATGCGGCCGGTGTACCAGATCTGTTCCAGCGCCTTGCGGCCGGTTGGGGGAGTGCGGTGCTGCACACAGTCGCCGATCGCATACACATCGGGCAGATTGGTTTCCAGGTACTGGTTTACCAAAATGCCCCGGTCGGTTTCCAGTGGCGTTTCTTTCAGGAGGTCGATGTTGGGCCTGACGCCCACCGCGACGCCCACAAACTGCGCGGGTAGCTCCTCGCCGGCCGTTGTCACAACCGCCCGAACGCGGCCGGTGCCGTCGCCGAGGATTTCCTGTAACTCGGTGTTTGTTCGCAGGTCTACGTGGTGTTCCCGAATGTGCCGACTCGCCAGCGCCGATTCGCCGTCGGGCAGTACGCTGTTCCAGAAGCTTTTCTCCCGCACCAGAAACGTAACGTGGATGCCGCGCGACAACAGCATTTCGCACAGTTCGATGCCGATCAACCCACCGCCAACGACCACCGCCTGTTTAATGCCTTTAGTGGCCGCTTCCATACGTTCCAGATCCGGAATGCCGTACAATCCCTGAACGCCCGCCAGCTCCTGCCCAGGCCACCCGAAAAAGTTGGGTTTCGATCCCACCGCCAGCACGAGCACATCGTAGTGCAGGCTGCCTTTCTCCCAGTAGACTTCTTTCTGGGCAAAATCGATGGATTCTACCGACTGCCGAACCAGCGCAATCCGGTTCTTCGCCCAGAACCAGTCCTCGTACGGTTTGGTATGATGGTATTCGAGGTGCCCCATGTAAATGTACATCAGGGCCGTTCGTGAGTAGAAGTGATCGGTTTCGGAAGAAATGACCGTAATCTGGTCATCGCTGTGCTTACGAATTTCGCGGGCAGCCGTAATACCTGATATGCCGTTGCCGAGGATAACGATATGGCGCATAGTGGCTAAATGTACGCAATTGCCGGCAGTTTGTATGTCGGCCAGCTGACAGATAGCCCGACTATGTGGAATGCAGTTTGAGGATACGTCTGCGCGCACTCCCCTGATTGTTGACGAACATCGGCGGTCTGACGTACCGTCAGACCGAAATATTCCAGCCAAGGTCTGACGGTACGTCTGACCGGACGAGACCGAACCGGGCTTAAACCAAAGCGGCCGGTTCCCGTGGGAACCGGCCGCTAACCTGCCTAAATGGCCCGGCCAAAATCCAGAAAATTAAAAAGTTACGGCGGTGATGGCGGCACTACGTCCGCTTTTCTTTCTTCATGTAGGTAGAGGCACCCGTACCGCGCCGGGCTCCCATCTTATGCAATTGCTGGGCTTCCTGCTGTGATACGATCTGTAAGGCCGAGTACTCCGTCTTGCCCGTGATGAGCGGGAAGCCAGCCACCCGCTGGGCTGACGAACAACGAACGCAGGTCTTGGTGCCGGGAACAGCTTTCAGACGCGCTTCAGGAATGGATTGACCGCACTTGATACAATACATAACGTTACTGAGTAGTACATTAATAAAACACCCGGCTTCATAAAATAGTGCAGTAAAATTGCGTATTATTGATCATTTTGATAGGAAATGTACAAATTATTTCTCTGCCGACCGCCGTGCTTTTCGCTGGTTGCGCCACGCCCGGTAATCGGCTGTGAAACGGTCGAGGAAGAAGGCCGGACCGATGGAGTAGTAAAGGCCATTGTAGTTGATCTGACTGGCGGGAATGTCTTTTTTCAGGATGAACCGGTAGCCCGACAGGAAATTGACGCCGAACCAGCGCAGCGGCCGAAAACCACGGATGGTAGGCATTTTAACGGAGAAGGAAACGCCCAGGCCGGCGGGCATGAAATTTCCTTTGGCCAGTTCCTGCTCCAGCGCCGGGTTGTCGATGCGTTCGTATTGGGAGTAACCCCAGCCCAGTTCGGTCAGCAGGCTCAGCTCCCACAACTTTTTGCGGTACAGGTAAGGCTCATAGTAGGCAGTCAGATAATATAATTGCCGCCGGACCGACGCCGATGTTTCGGGAATCAGGCCGGGCTTGCTGATCTGCTGGTTGGCGTAGTAAACACCGACGCCGATTTTATAGGCCGCCGGAAGCAGCATGCCCACCCGGGCCCCCCACACATTGATGGGAACCCAGCGATTAGCCTCGTTGCGGGAGTCGCTGAAATAGAAAAACCGCTGGTCAGTTTCGGCAATGAGTGCAGCGCGGGTTGGGCGTTCACTGATAGCACGCGTCGTGTCGGCCGCCTGCTTGCTGTCAGGCTGCGATAGGGCGGTCAACGACTGAACTACCAAAAAAATTAACCCAACTGCTTCACGTACTTGTTTCATTTTCATAACGCTGTCAATCAATTTAACCTGAAAGCTATCGAATGGTTAAAATCTCTATCCAGTGCCTGCCGGCGCCATCAACTTTTTCGCGTACAGTCGGTTAACGGTTGATCACTAAGCAGCAAACAACAATGGCGACCAAAACCAAAACCGATGAAAAGAAGCCGGCTTCGAAGACTAAGAAGGACGACACTAAGTCCAAAGCGAGCAGCCGTTCAAAAAAGTCTGATGACAACTACACTGACCCAAAGCTGCGCGAGAAGCTGAAAAACGAAATCATGGAGGGCGACAAGGGTGGGAAACCCGGTCAGTGGAGCGCCCGAAAAGCTCAGTTATTGACGCACGAATACGAAAAAGCCGGGGGCACCTACAAAAGCGACGAGCGGACCGAATCGCAGAAGCACCTGGAAGAGTGGACCGACCAGGACTGGCGCACCGAAGACGGCAAACCCGCCGACAAAGGCGACAAAACGGCCCGCTACCTGCCCGCCGAAGCCTGGGAAAAACTGACCCCCGCGCAGCGTAAAGCCACTAATGCCAAGAAGCTGAAGGCGTCGGCGGAGGGGAAACCCCGGACCGCCAACACCAAAAAGGCGAAAGAGGCCCGCAAGGAGGCTGAAAAATAAGGATCGTACCGTACGCGGACTAAAATCGAACGCCCGCCCGAACGTCGAAACCCTCGGCGGTGTTCAGGATGGCTTTCAGGCCAACACCCAATACCCAGCGGTCCTGCAGGGTGTAGAGGAGTTGATACCGCTGGAACACACGCTCGCTGCGGGACTGGCTGGGCTGGTAAGCATTGTAGCCGAGGTGGGTCGAGAAAACGTACCGGCCCAGCCATAATTCATAACCGCCCAGCAGCGCCATGCGCCGGTGGTCAACGTCGCGGTTTTCGCGTCGGAGTTGTTCGCGGGTATAGCCATCATCGGCAAACTCCAGCCCACCCGTGAAGGCGCTCAGCCGACTGACCCGGTAGCCGGCCGTGGCCGTCAGGCCCCAAAGCGGTTCGGCCCGTTCGGGAAATAGTGCCGTTTGCGGAACCGTACGGATGGAACCAAAGGCGAGTACGCGCTTTATGAACCGACGGGCCAGCGCCGGACGTGACCAGTTGCGAGGATCAGGAAACGCCGTCTGCGCCGGGTGGTACGTAACGCCTGCCGATACCGTCGGGAAGTTCATGCCCCGGTTCGGCTGGCGCGTACCGCCGTTGGAAATGTGATTGTAGTCGGCCCCAACCTCGGCGTGAAGCCGGGACGAAAGGCGGAGGTGCGTCTTGAACGACAAGGCCAGAAGCCCACTGATCGGGTGGCTGAAGAACGTATTGCGCGGGTTGGTGTCAGCGTCGTAGACCCGCGTCAGGTAGGCCAGCCCGGCCGTGGCCCGCACCGAAAAATACAGCGGTTTGCGGTAGTTGATCAACGGCTCGAAATAACCGCCCAGCCCGAAGGTGCGCCCCAGTTCGGCGGGGTTGTTGAACGCTACGTAGTTGACGTAAGCGCCAATGCGGGCAAAGCAGTTGCAGCGATCGTAGGCTTCCTGAGTGATGGCCATGCGGCTGTACGTCAGCTCGACGCCCAAGGGTCGCGACTGCGAGATTTCCTTCAGATCGGCTGCGTGCGGAATGATGAAACCAGTTTGAGTACGTACACCAATCTGTCGCAGCACGGAGTCCGGTTCCGTGGGATCAGCCGCCGATCCTAACCAGGTTAGAAGCAATAGGGCTTTCATGATACAGGCTTGGGCAAGGGGCTTGGGGAAAAGAGCTTAGGGTAAATCGTCACCCCTGCCCCAAACCCCTTGCCCTAAGCATTTACGGCTTCAACACGACCTTAATCAGGCCTTTTTCCTTTTCGTAGAGTCGCTTGAACCAATCGGGTCCCTCTGCCAGTGGTACTTCGGCGCTCAGAATTGCCTCGACGTTGATACGACCCGACGAAATCAGCGCCAGAGCCGCTTCGTATTCACCGTTGATCGCGCAGGAGCCCTGCAACCGCAGTTGCCGCGTGACCACCGCCTGAAGCGGTATGTCAACGGACGGGGCGAGGTTGCCGACCAGCGTTACGGTAGCCCCTTTCCGAACGCAGTCAATGGCGGTTTTGACGGTCGGACCGGCACCGACCACTTCAAACGATACGTCGGCCCCGCGGCCCTGCGTGAGCGCCTGTACCTGCTTCGCTACGTCCGGCGCTCCGCTGTTCGGCGTTCCGCGGTCCGGCGCTCCGGCGTTAATTATGTGGGTGGCCCCCAGCTTCTGAGCCAGGGCGAGCCGGTCGTCGTCGAGGTCGATGGCGATGATGGTTCCGCAGCCGGCCAGTTTCAGGGCCTGGATGACGAACAGACCAATCATGCCCGCGCCTACTACCACGGCCGAATCGTTGACCTGAATCGGGGTGAGGCTGAGGGCGTGCAGGGCTACGGCCACGGGTTCGACCAGCGCGGCCTGCGTAAACGATACATTGTCCGGAATGGCGTACAGGATGTGGTGAGGAATGGCCACAAACTCCGCAAATGCGCCCTGCCGTTTGAAATCCGGCGTCGACACGCCCACCACCTCGCGGCCGTCGCTGAGGTTGTACATACCCCGGCGGCTGTACCAGTCGTCGAGGGCATACACGGTCGAGTCGAACGTAACGCGGTCGCCCACGGACCAGCTCCGGACATCGTCGCCGACTTCAGCAATAATACCGGAGGCTTCGTGGCCCATCACGATGGGAGGAATCCGGCGTCCGCTGCTGCCGTCCATACCATGAACGTCGGAGCCGCAGATACCAACGGCCTGCACACGTACCAGTACCTCGTTGGGTTTGATAGCCGGCTTGGGCATTTCCTGTACGGAAAGGTGATTGTATTCAGTCAGAACAAGAGCTTTCATGATGTAGTACGTCGATCAACGTAGCACAGGCCGCAAGCCGCTACGCTGGTTTCTGGTAAATGTGTATAAACGCTTCGTTCGGTATCTGCTCGTACTCGCCCCGCAGCAGGTGCGGATTGACCTCGTAGGTCACTACGTCGTCAGCCATATCGGGTACTTCGCCGAACAGGCTGCTGATCAGCGACGGAGTGTACTTTTTCTTGACCCAGATCAGGCGCTGCTCCGGTGCCTTGCCCCAGGCTGGATTGTCGCCCAGCACTAACTGGATTTTCGCCCAGTCGTTGAAGAAGTATTCCTGCAGCAGCGGGATAATCCGGTTTCGGAAGGCACCGCACAGATCGGCAACGGTTTCGATACCCGTCAGGTACGCGTGGCCCAGTTGGTGATCGCGGTCGAGCAGGTACTCGATGCGATCGTTGATGGTTTGTAGTAAAGCCGCAAGATCGATGCTTTCTACTGTGCCCAGCACTGCCGGATCGGGCAGGATTTCGCGGAAGCAGAACCGTCGGCGGAGGGCGATGTCCAGCAACGCAATTGACCGGTCGGCGGTGTTCATGGTGCCGATCACAAACAGATTGGCCGGTACGCCAAAGCGCTCCTGGGAGTAGGGCAGCATCAGCCAGAGTTCATGATCCGCGCCGAGTCGTTTGTTATCCTCCAGCAGCGTGATCAGATCCCCAAAGACACTCGCTACGTTGGCGCGGTTGACCTCATCGATCAGCAGGTAATGGGGCGGAGCCTGTTGCAGCCGCCGACGCCGGTTGTCGGCCGAATCGTTGAGGCAGTCGGCCAGGGTGGCGTATCCGGCCTGTTGCACGGCCGTCAGACAGGCTTTATAAAACAGGCCTTTCCGCACCCGGTAGCTAACCTGATGGCCTACTACTTCGGGACGGATGCCTTCCACAAACTCCTCGTAGCTGTACGACGGATGGAACGTAATCAAACTGGCTTTCCCGTCGTGCAGATACGGTTGCAGGGCAAAGGTCTTGCCCGTGCCGGGCGGGCCGTACAGAATCAGGTTTCGCGGCTGGTCGGGAGTCGGCGGCTGGGTAGTGTAATCCGCTTCCGGCTCGTCAACGTAGTGGCCGTTGAGATTAGCTAACTCACGTAACGCATGATACTGTTCGTGCGTCAGTTCGGTGTTCGTGACGCCTTGTGGATTCTGAAATACACGGAGATTTTTCAGAACAGGGTGATGAAGAATACTATCTCTACTAACGGGGGCTTCGAGTAATTTATCCTGGTATTCGACGGTTACAGCCCAGCGTTCGCGTTTCAGGCGATCAAAGTTTTTGACAAACTGTTCATCGTCTTTGGTTCTAACCCGAACCGAAGGCTTATCCTTCACTTCACCAAATGCGAGAACAGCCGCATTACTGCCAGAACGCCAAAGCGTAAACTTATCACCGGGGGTTATTCTATCCTTACTACCAATAGAAACTTTAAATTCTGATACGGTGGCAGACGTTAATTCCGCCGTAATGTCGTACAAATCCGGATTAGCATGCAAGAGCCAGTAACGACGTGCGTTGGTCTTACGCATACTTTGATTAAATAATTCTTCTCGCAAGCCGTCATTTTCCGCTGCCTGATAGACTAAAGAGTCGTGTCGAAGCGCATGAGGGCCACGCTTGGAAGTAACGGTTAAGTCGACTAAGCTGTCTGCCCAACACCTGTGAAGGATAGGGTTATTGATAAGGTGACCGTTCGAATGGCCAATCACTACCAGTACATAGTCAGACTTTTCGGTAAGTGGGACAACCTCTACTTCATCAACAAAAGGCAAGCTTTCAAGACAATCCTTTTTAATGACCAGACTGTATTCAACTTCACTCGAATGAGGTTTAAAAATGCGTAGCGCCGTGAAGAAATTTATGTTGGCGGTGATTGTTCGTTCTTTATCGGCAACAAACGCCAGCCGGGCATCGCCGTTGGGCAGGTTGACGATGTCGATCAACTCTTTGAGTAACCCAAAGAACCGCCGGATGGCCTCGGGGTGGCCGATCTCGCTGATTCGATTAAGAAGCAGTTGCTGAGGGCTATCAAGTACCACTGAATTCGAAATAATTTGTCAATTCGCTAAATTACATTATTCTACCGTCAGAAAGTAGGTAAGCCTATTCATACAATATACATTTGCTGTGTATAGATCGCAAAAAATGAGACCCTTTTTGTTACCGAACCGTGTTCTTGTGCTGCTGTTGCTGGTAGCTACGCTGGCCTGTAAGCGCGAATCTGATCCAGACCCGGTTGTCTGCCGGCTGGTAGGCATGACCGACCAGAATGTTGACCCAGGCGGTAACCTGACCAACGTACTGGAACGTGGGTTTACCTACAACGGACAGGCTCTGGCTTCCCTGTTTGAGCGATCAACCCGGCAGGAAGCCAGCTTCCAGACCGTATATGAAAACAACCGCCTTGTCCGGGCGGCAAACAGCCAGGCCACGATTACCTTCGACTTCGCCGGCGCCAATACACCGGCTACCCGTGCTACCTACGCCAGTGGCGGACGAACCCAGACGGTGTTCACCATGGAGTACACTCCGGCCGGGCGGCTGAGCAAGATCGTGGAAGCCCGGCAGGTGCTGCCCACCGGTGCGCTGATCAACGAGCGGACGTTTACGTTCACCTACGACGTCACTGGTAACCTGATCAACGAGCGGTCCCGATTCGGCTACATTGATGGTACGGCCGTGGTGCAGGAAACCGACTATACATTCGATGCCAATCCGTCGCCCTACACATACCTGCCCGAGCCCTGCCTGATGACGGTGATGGCGTTGATTCAGAATAACGAGGGATTGCCCGGTCGGTTCTGGCACCAGAAAGCCCCGAGCGGCTTCAGAACGTACGCCATTAACGCAAACGGCACCCGCGGTTCGCTGCGTGAATCCACTACGATTTCCCTGCTGTACGACGCAGACAACAAACTGACGGCTCAGGAGCAGAACTCCCAGACATACACCCTGAGCGTACCGACGCCCATCAGCCGGAAAAGCCGCCAGGCATTTACCTACCAGTGTGAGTGAGTATTTAAGGGTGTTTCGTTTGAGCAAAGCCATTCCGTGCGGAGTGGCTTTGCTGTTTTTGGGTTAATGGGTTTTCGATCGGCTGACCGTTCGCTCAGGTGCTTACATTTCATGCCGGAATAACTGGATTTCGATCGGGTTGACCGGGGGTTCGTCCCGTTGATTGGCTGTTGTCCGCCTACCACCGTTGTGCAGGCTAGTTTTGAACCGTTAACCAAAACACAACAGATACTAATCAAAACAAACCATGAAAACGATTGTCATTGCCCTGCTTACCTTACTGACGGCCGTTAGCTGTAGCAACGAACGGAATGAAGTTAAACCAGCCACCGGCAGCTACCAGTTCTACACCAACAAGGCCGCCGACCAGTTCGATCAGATTGAAGTGCGGCTCAACGGTGAGCTGGTGGGCACGCTGAACAAACCTTACCTGATGGGGCGGCAACCGGATTGTCAGACGGAGATTGCCGGCATGCTACTGCGGGTGGAGCGTCCGGCGGGTAGCTATTCGATGGATGCAGTCGCTAAACTGAACGGAAAGTCGGTGAGCAAATGGTCGGGCGCCATCCGTATTGATGCGGGCGATTGCAGCCAGAGCCGACTCAACAGCAATCAATAGACAAGTCAGATTCCCATTCTTCACTGCCAACGTCGTGCAATACGGCCTGACGTTGGCTTAATCCTGCACAAACATGAACCGTTATTACGTCTTACTGCTGATTGCTGTACTCCTGATGAGTAAACTGCCGGTCCTGGCTCAGAACAACTACGTAGCAACCGGCCCTTCCTCACCTACGCCTGGCTCTGCTAACACCATTGTGGGTATTGAAGCAGGCAATACTACGTTGACTGGTCCGTACAACACTATGTTGGGCCGAGGAGCAGGTAATGCTATAACCAGTGGTGGCGATAATACATTTACCGGTTACCGAACTGGTGCTAAGACTACTACGGGTGCTGGCAACACGTTTATTGGCCGGGAGGCTGGCCTAGAGAATACATCCGGATCGGATAACGTAGCTACTGGTTATCGGGCTGGGTACAGTATGACAACTGCGTACAACAACACGTTTGTGGGCACAGAAGCCGGCAATAAAACAACAAGAGGAGAAAGTAACACTTTTATTGGACGTAGTGCCGGCCAACAAAATATTACTGGTAAAGAGAATGTTTTCTTAGGAGCTAACGCTGGTCGTAACAACACGGAAGGATTTAACAATATCATGATTGGCAACAGCGCTGGTGAAAATACAAGCACTGGCTGGGGGAATGTACTTCTTGGTGATTTTGCTGGCGCATTTAACAAGGGTGGGATAGGCAATGTGTACCTTGGGTATTTAACCGGTTTTAATATCAATAACGGGTATCAAAATGTATTCATCGGATATAAGACGGGATATAAAAGTAACAACTCAAACTACAATATAGTAATTGGCGATAGTGCCGGCTTTAACAATAAAGCTTCGGGTAACGTCATGCTAGGCAGTAGAGCTGGCTTGACTAACCAGCATGGAACTCAGAATACCTTTGTCGGTAACCAATCTGGTTACAATACCAACGCCCCGGCCAACACCTTTGTGGGCCACCGCACAGGCTACAGCAACACCACAGGCCAGTTCAACACCTTCATCGGCGTGCAGGCCGGGGTGAACAACACTACCGGCTCCTCGAACTTCATCATGGGTACCAACGCCGGGGCTGCTAACACCAGTGGATCGGCTAACTTCTTTCTGGGTGATAATGCCGGGGGCGGCAACACCGGTGGTTCGTTCAATGTCTACTTAGGGGCTAACGCCGGCAACGGGCAGGGGGTCAACGGCGACAACAACCTGGCGATGGGCTTTGAGGCTGGCAGAGCCAATGTTGCGGGTATCAACAATACCTTTGTGGGCTTTCGGGCCGATGCCGGAGCCAGTGGACTAAGCAATGCGACGGCCATCGGTAACAACGCCAAAGTCAATGTGAGTAACGCGGTAGTGCTGGGCAGCGGGGCCAACGTGGGCATCGGTACGTCTGCGCCATCGGCTCGCTTGCATGTAGTGAGTGGGGTAGCCAACCAGTCGGGGCTGCGGCTGGAGAACCTGACGAGTGCATCACCAGCGAGTATGACCAACCAGAACAAGTTTCTGAGTGTGGATGGGCAGGGCAACGTAGTGCTGGCCTCCAGCAACAGCAGCGCTCGTGTAGGCGTTAATGCCGACTTGTGGGAGCGCAAGGGCCGTTACTTAAGTACAGCCCAGAACGACGCCGTCATCATTGGTAATGATCTCTTGTCAATCCCCCTTGGGTATCGGTTATACGTTAAGGAAGGCATTTTAACCGAAAAGGTAAAAGTGGCCATCGCTAGCACCGATGAGTGGAGCGATAAGGTTTTTGATGAACACTATCAATTGCGTAGCCTGGGTGACGTAGAAGCATACATCAAAACCAACAAGCACCTGCCGGGCGTTCCCTCAGCAGAGGACGTAATCAAAGACGGTGTAGATGTGGGTAAGATGGATGCCAAACTGCTCGAAAAGATTGAGGAACTGACCTTGTACGTTCTTCAGCAACAGAAAGAAATTATAACCTTACGCCAACAGCTTCAACAACTTAATCAGAAACTAACCCGCTAGAAGTCGACTAGATTAGGTAAAATGCATAAGCCGGTGGGAAACCATCGGTTTATGCATTTTACACGTATCACTTACTCAAAATTCATCCGTTTACTAAGTCATTTGGTCCGTGAATGTCAGGTATTCATCCATTAGCTGATGGGTGTCTGGCGATGTATGACTAATCCTTGTAACTTGATACGTCAATGCCCTGCAAGACGTATGAACTCTATTCGGTTGGCTTCCTTTTTGCGGCACCTGCTCTTTTTCGCGATTGGAGCGATCGGTTTTTGCGGGGCTGACCAAAGTCTAGCCCAGCAGTTCGCTGACCGAAAGTATGGCGTTTATGACGGGCTGACGTACGCCCATGTATTGCGACTGCATCAGGATAGAGCCGGTCGGCTATGGATCAGCACCGTCTACGGCCTAAACATCTATGATGGCACGTTGCCCATCAGCAACCATCGTCGTTTTCCGCAATTACCGGATGTTAACATTGACGAGATGGTATCGATGCCCGATGGTACCCTCTGGGCCAATACCAACGTCCGAATGTTTAAGATCAACCTCACTGGTCCGACTGGTCTTGCCATTAAGGAATTTAAGGTGGACTACGGTCCCGGGGCGGTTCAGCGTCGAATCCGGTTTCTGACGGCCGATAATCGGGACCAGCTTTGGTTTACGACCCGGACCGCTACCCCCAACGTGGGGCAGCGGTTGTATTGCTGGCGGCAAGGTCAAAATGAAGACGTTACCCGGCGCTTCTTCTCTAAGCCCGAGCAACGATTTCGCGGTGTATTGGCCGATCAGGCTAATCGGCGGCTGTTGATCGCGACAGAGGACGGTCGGTTGTGGCAACTGAACGATAAACAATTAACCGAAATCCGCTCGAACGTTGGGGTTACACAGCTTCTGGCGGACCCAATTGGCCGAATCTACGCCCTGGCCGGCACAACGCTGTACCGAATTGATGGACAAACCCTCCACCGGTTGTACGACGTACCAGTGCCGGAGTCGTACCTGGTCTGTTGTGCCGTCGGCCTGCATGGCGAATTGGCGTTTCAAAAACGGGTTGGTGACCTGGACGTATGCTGGTACGATGGTAAAACTGTAGTGAATTCCCACATCAGTACCTCGCCCGTCGATCATTTGCTGTTCGATCGGCAGGGCGAGCTTTGGATTGCTACGTCGCATAACGGGCTCTTTCACCTGCGGCTCAACGGCTGGCGGTACTTCGACTATTCAGAAGGGTGGCTGGATGAAACAAATTCTGTTTCTCAGGATCGAAACGGCAAAATCTGGTTCGGTTCGTGGGGCTACGGCTTAAGCCGGCTTACGGCGCAGGGAATTGTGGCGGATAGCACATACCACCAGGGACGGCTTATCCGGTACTTTTACCCTGCTACCCGCCACGATACCGAAGGGAATATTGTATTCGCTTCCGGCGAAAATCAAGGTGTCTTTCATTTTGATGGGGAGCACCTGCGTTCGTTTCCCGGCACCGACACGACCGGAATCATTGCTGCTTTTTACGACGACTCGGCACGTAACCGCTATCTGCTGGCTACAACCCGTTCCATCCTCATTTACAATCGCCGGACGCTGGCCCTGACAGACGTAATTGCCGTGCCCTTTGATGAGCAGTACAACGACATTGAGCGGGATAAATTCGGGCGGTTCTGGATTGGAGGGTATAAAACGAACCTGATCTGGGACGGACGAAGCCGGTCGGTACAAACGCTGCGAAAAACGGATAAGAGGCTGCCCGTTCAGATGCTGAACGAAATTCGGCGCGACAAGCGGGGGAATCTCTGGCTGTCGACGGATCAGGGCCTGTGGCTATACGACTACAAACGCTACCGACACATTGCCGCCGATTACATCCAGAAAACCATTACGTATTGCCGGTTTCTGGGGCGATACCTCATCATAGGTACTCTGGAAGGCCTGTTCGTGATGGACATGGAGCGATTCTACCAATCCGGGGAAGAGTGGATTGCTTACTTTGATATGGACAACGGGTTTCGCGGAAGTCAGTGTTTGTTCAATGGCTACCTGCACGATACACAGGGGCGTGTCTGGATACCGACTCGCGATCGCATGATGATGATTCCGGAAAAGCAGTTGCTAAACCTGCTTAAGCCAGTTCAGGCGGGTATCCACTCGTTTCGGGACCTGCGCACAGGCCAAACAATCGTTGATGAATCGAGCGAACTGCGATTGAGTTCTGGCCAAAACGACATTGAAGTAATTTTTCGCGAACCCGAAGCGCACAACATCCTGGCAAATACGACATATAGCTACCGGCTCGAACGTCTGGATGGCCAATCTGATCGGGCACACCTCGAATGGTCGGCACCGGTTAAGCGGAGAACCGTTACGTTCCGCAACCTGACCGATGGCCGTTATCGATTGACCATAAAAGTAGTACGTGCCAATGGCCTTTGGAATACGCGCCCGTACGTGCAGGTGTTTCGCATTGCCCCCCCCTGGTGGGCTACATGGTGGTTCCGTACGTGCCTAATCGTAGGCGTAGTGGCCGGGCTGGCGTACTTGCGCGTTCGTCAGGTGAGAGCAGTCTCCCGTCGCCGGCTGAAAACCGCCCGTACGCAGCGCCGTCTGGCCCAACTGGAGACCGAAGCCGCTAATAAGCAAAAACAATTAGCTGAAGCCAGCCGCCAGCGAGCTCTGCTGGAGTTGAGGGCCATCACCAATCAGATTGACCCGCATTTTGTGTCCAACTTCCTGATGACCGTTCAATCTGTGGCCTTTGAAAACGATCCGGAAACCATCGTAAGCTACCTGGCTAAGTTTGGGGCCATCTTCCGTAACCAGTTGACCAGTCGGAGCCGGGTGTTCTGGACACTGGGTGAGGAACTGGAATTTGTCAACAACTATCTTGAACTGGAGCACGTTCGGTTCGGCGACCGCATCCGGTTCTCGGTCGATGTCAGGTCCGACGTACCGGCGAATACGCACCTTCCCAAAATGCTGATTCAGGGGTACGTATCGAATGCCATCAAACACGGTCTGGAAAATAAGCCGGAAGGCGGTACGGTTCAACTCACTGTTCGTCAAGCCGATGATCGTCTTTTTATTTGTGTGGAAGATGATGGGGTCGGTCTGGATCTGGCTAAACAATATCGCCGGCGTAGTACAGGTCGGGGCCTTAGCATCAACGAGGCCATTTTTAACCAGCTTAACGAATACAATAACGAGCCGAGCTGGCAACGAATCACCGACCTGATCAAGATGGAACCCGGTCGGTGCGGAGTTCGCCAGGAAGCCAGTATTCCACTGTATCCGAAGCTACCACCCGAGGAGGCCGCCGTTGATCCGGTGGATTCGCGGCCGGTACCAAAACCAGACGCGTCGTCGGCACTTAACCCAGGGTAGTGCCCTTAAACTTGTTATTGACCATGATGATTCCTGTTATAAAAGCCGTACTGATCGACGACGAACTGGCTATCCGGCGAACGTTGCGGGGGCTATTATCGCCCATACCGGAAGTCGACGTCGTGGGCGAAGCCAGCAACGTTACCGAAGGGCTCGACCTGATTGCTGAATGTAAGCCGGACCTGCTGTTTCTGGATATTAAAATGCCGGTTCGGAGCGGTTTTGACCTGCTCGATGAACTATCGGAGCATCACCAGTCCTACGGCGTCATTTTTGTTTCGGGGTATCCCGACGAAGCCCTGACGGCTGTTCAAAAAGCCGCTTCGCACTTACATTCCGACTTTTTAGTCAAGCCGGTTGATCCGCGGCAACTAAAGGAGAAGGTTCGGTTATTTTACCAGAAATGGCTGGCTGACAAAGAGCACGAAGCCGAAATGATGGCGCAGCTGGAGGAGGCTTTCGCGCAGACAGGAAGCCCGGAACTTACGGAGCCCCGGCACCTGATTTTTCACAGTAGTTCTTCCTTTCACCGCATTCCCGTGGCCGACATTATGTACTGCGAAGCGACTAATCGGCAAATTAATATCTATTGTAGCCAAGTCGAACACATCAACGTGCCAAACCTGACGCTCGATACACTGGAGAAACTGCTGCCGGAGCCGTTGTTCTTGCGCATTGGCCGGAGTCACATCATTAACAAAGAGGCCATCAACTACCTTGAGAAGGGGGCCCGTACCCGCTGTCGGCTGTTGTTGAACGGTAAGGTTCGTGAACTTCAGATCTACGCCAGTAACGCCGAAAAGATTGAGCAGACAAGCTGGTAGTAAGATGATGGTAGAGGTTTCTCAATAAAGCTTGGTTGAGCCTGTATAGTCTGCGTGAGCCGTTCGCTCAGCCGGTCGGGTTTCATCCTGAAAAATCACCAGTTCAGCACCGGGGTGAATGGTTTAACCCAACCCAAACAGTCGCATCGGCTAAGGCTTGTTCGGGGCATTAGTTTTGTGTCGTTAACGAAACAAACACACAAAGACTAATGGAAACCTTCTCAAAATCACTGCTATTAGCGCTACGCGTAGTCAGCGCTGTGAGTATCGTCGTGCTGCTTACAACGCAGTTTGCTGCGGCTCGCCCAGCGGATGACCACCTGATTAAAGCCCTAAACGTAGCCGTTGTGCCCACGGCGGAGCCAACCGTTTTGCAGGTATTAGTTGAAACCCCCAATAGCAGGCCAGTACTGATCGAACTCAAAAATAACGAGGGGGATATCGTGTGGGACAGGCAGATCCGTAGCGAACCAGGCAGCTTCCGCTTTAAGCTAAACCTGAGTGAAGTACCTGATGGAAGGTACGTGGTAAACGTAATTCACGGTAAAAAGCGGAAAAGCTATGCGATCAGGCTTCAGACGAGTACGCTCAGGCGAAGTATTATAACTGGCTAAGCCAGCTAAACGCAAGGGAAGACAACGTTGTCTTCCCTTGCGTTTAATGATGGAACCTAGGGGTTACGCCAGGTAACTACCAATGCTCACTACGTCGGCAAACACACCCGAGGCCGTTACTTCGGCGCCCGCGCCGGGACCTTTCACCACCAGCGGCCGATCTTTGTAGCGCTCGGTCGTGAAGGATACGATGTTGTCGGCACCGGTCAACTGATAGAACGGATGCTCCGGACCGACAGACCGCAGTTCAATCACGGCCTTGTTGTCTTCAAACGAGGCAACAAACCGTAGTTTTTTGCCCTCGGCTTCGGCCTCCCGGAGCAGATTTTCAAAGTAATCGTTATTCCGCTCCAACTCGTCAAAGAAGGCCGGAACGCTGGGTGCATCCAGGCACGGCTGCGGCAACAGGTTTTTTACCGTTACGTCGGACGGCTCCAGGGGAAAGCCGGCTTCCCGGGCCAGAATCAGGATTTTACGGGCTACGTCCTGGCCGCTCAGATCGTCGCGCGGGTCTGGTTCGGTGTAGCCTTTTTCCTTGGCTTCGCGCACGACGTCGGCAAACGATGGCCGATTCGCCGGATCGCCGGAGCCGAAGGTGTTGAAAATGTACGACAACGTACCCGACAGGATGGCTTCGATCTTCAGAAAGCGGTCACCGGCCGTAATCAGGCCCTGCAGCGTGTTGATGATGGGCAGACCAGCCCCGACGTTCGTTTCGTAGAGGAACTTAACGCCCCGGTTCAGGGCCGTACGCTGCAGCCGCCGGTATTCACTATACGGGCCGGAATTGGCCACTTTGTTTGGCGTCACGACCGAGATGTTGGCGTCCAGCAGCGATTCATAGAACTGCACAATATCCTTGTCCGACGTGCAGTCGATAAAGACCGAATTTGGCAGGTTGTAGTCCTGCATTTTTTCGACGAACGCGGGCAGTGAGGTGGTAACCCCCTCGGTCAGCAGCCGTTCGTGCCAGGCATCCAGGGCAACGCCCTTCGGATCAAGCAGCATCTTTTTGGTATTCGCCAGCCCGACGACGCAAACCTTCAGCAGCTTTTCGGAACGCAGGAATTCGTACTGGCTGCAAATCTGTTTCAGCAATGTTCGGCCGATCAGCCCCGTTCCGACCAGATACAGGTTCAGTACCCGCGCTTCCGACTGGAAGAAGACGTTGTGAATGGCGTTCAGGGCTTTCGACAGGTTGTTTTTGTTGATCACCACCGAGATGTTGATTTCCGACGAGCCCTGCGCCACGGCCACAATGTTGACCCCGTTCTTACCGAGTACCGAAAACAGCTTGCCGGCGATCCCCGAACTCTTGCGCATGCCTTCGCCGACGGTGGCGATAACCGATAGGTCACGCTCGATGCTGATGCTGTCGATGTGGCCGTGGGCGATCTCGGTGGCGAATTCCATGTCCAGCACAGCCTTCACGTTCTCGGCTCCGCGCGGGTCGATGGCGAAACAGATCGAGTGTTCCGACGAGGCCTGCGAGATCAGGATGACACTGATCCGGTGACGGGCCAGCACTCCGAACAGCTTGGCCGATACCCCGGCAACGCCGATCATGCCGGAGCCCTGTACGTTCACCAGCGCGATATCGTCGATGCTCGATATGCCGGTGATCGTGTATTGCCGCCGTTCGGCCGTGCGGCTCACAACCGTACCTTCATGCGTTGAATTGAACGTGTTCAGCACCCGGATCGGGATGTTGCGGGTAAAAGCCGGCTGGAGGCTGGGCGGGTAGATCACCTTGGCGCCGAAATGCGACAGTTCCATCGCTTCGGCGTACGTAATGGTCGGGATGTTGAAGGCGTTGGGCACCTTGCGCGGGTCGGCCGTCATCATGCCGTCTACGTCCGTCCAGATGTCGATGCGGTCGGCATTGAGGGCCGCCCCCAGAATGCTGGCCGTGTAGTCGGAACCACCCCGGCCGAGGGTAGTGGTCTCGCCTTTTTCGGTTGAGCCAATAAAACCCGTTACGATTTGCAGGGCGGTTTCTTTGGCAAAATGAGCCTGAACGAGTTCGTTCGTGAGCGGGTAGTTTACCTCAGCGTGGCTGAACTGATCGTCGGTTTTAATGAGCTTCCGGGCATCGCAGAAGGCCACCGACAGACCCCGGCTGCGCAGACACTCCGTCACGACCGTTGTCGATAGCCGTTCGCCGAAGCTCATAACCAGGTCCATCGTGCGGGGCGTCAGTTCGCGGATCAGGGATACGCCCCGCAGCAAATCCTCCAGTTCGTTGATAACACCCCGGATGGAAGCAAACACCTTGCTTTGCTCCTTGATGGGAATCAGGGCCTTGATAACGTTGAAATGCCGGTCTTCGATGCGCCGGACGAGTTCGGAGTAGTCGTGGTTACCACCCGCGGCCATGCGTCCGATTTCAATAAGCTGGTTCGTTACTCCGCTCATGGCCGACAGCACAACGGCCATCGAATCGCCCTGTTCGCGGTGAGTTTCAATGATCTGGATAACCTGTTTTATGCTCTCAACCGAGCCGACCGAAGTACCGCCGAATTTTAATACAAACATTAGTGTAATTGCAAATGAGTGAATGAGCGAATTCGTGTTGCCGCGGGCATAGTACACGTACGCTCATAACTAATCAGGAAGCCGTTGATGAGGTGACCGGAAGGGCAAAGATAACGGAAAGACATCGGCAAGCCACCGCGTCGGCGGGAGAAATTAACAAGAGGCTTCTATCTGGTTACGGATGCCCGACCAGTTGCCGGTATCCGGGCGGAGGTGCCAGGGCCAACGTACTCCCGACTAGTCGGCACCGGCTGAAGACCCGCCGAAGCCTGGTCAGATGGCAGCTACGTTGTGATTGTACTCAAAATAGACTTTTTTAAAGTATATAGGATGAGTAGTCTACTAGGTCGAAAAAGAATAAGGCTACCCGTGAAGTCCAGTATTTTAGAAAAATCAGCGACTTGTGCCGGCAAAGGATGGGTAGGAAGTGAATCGGCTTTTGCTTTCAGGCTTGGTACTATAAGTAGAAATCTGAGATTCGCTGCGTATAATTGCGTAGTATCGGATTCGGGTACTGGTAGTACGCCCGCAAGCACTCACAGCCTATCCAATACGTGTTCACTTGTCACTGTTTAACCATTCCCTTATGTCCATTTTTAGCTGTAAACGCCTGCTCGACAGGGCCAGGCAAGGGGCGTTGGCCGGTCTGTTCGTGCTGATGGCTCACCTGAGTTATGCGCAGACCTCAGTCAGCGGCCGGGTTACTGATGCTGCTACGGGCGACGCCCTCGCCGGTACGACCGTTCAGGTTAAAGGCACTAACGTGGGGGCGACAACCGATGCCGGTGGCCGCTACCAGATCACGCTGCCCTCCGGGGCCAGAACGCTCGTTTTTTCGTTTATCGGGTATCAGCCCAACGAGGTCGAAATCGGAAACCGGACGGTCGTGGATGTCCGGCTGACCAACGCCGACAACGCCCTGGGCGAGGTGGTCGTGGTGGGCTACGGGGTGCAGAACCGGCGCGACATCACTACGTCGATCGGGTCCGTAAAAGCGCGGGATATTGCCAACCAGCCTGTGACGAGCTTCGATCAGGCGCTGGTAGGTAAGATTGCGGGGGTGCAGGTCGCCCAAACGTCCGGCGCGCCGGGGGCTGCCCTGTCCGTACGGGTGCGGGGTACGGGCTCCATCAGCGCCGGTAACGATCCGCTCTACGTGATCGACGGGATTCCGCTCTCGCGGGACACGAAGTTTGCGACCGGCAGCACAAACACCCAGTTTCCGGACAACCCGATCAACGTACTAAGCACAATCAATACCGATGATATTGAGAGCATTGAAGTGCTGAAGGATGCATCGGCGGCTGCAATCTACGGCTCGCGGGGCTCCAACGGCGTGGTGCTGCTAACAACCAAACACGGCAAAGAAGGCCGGACAACCGTGAGCTATGATACGTACGTCGGGTTTCAGCAGGTTACGAAAAAGCTGGATCTGCTCAACGCCTACGAGTACGCTCAGCTCAATTACGAAGGTAAAAACAACGCGTACCTCGACCGAAACCCAAACGGCCGGCCGACCGACTCCAACGAGATCCGGCAACGGGGGGTAGGGGCGCCCAGTACGCTGATTCCACCCCAGGTTACGCCATATCTGTCGGGGCAGTCGGGGTTGACCAACACCGACTGGCAGGACGAGATTTTCCAGACGGCTCCGATTCAGAACCATACGCTCTCCATTGCCGGCGGCAACGCAAACGTGCGGTACTACGTATCCGGGAACTACTTCGACCAGCGCGGAGTGGTCATCAATTCAGGTTATAAGCGGTATAGTACCCGCGCCAACGTCGACATAAAAAGCGGGAAGCTGTCGGTCGGATTCAATCTGAACCCCACGTTTGCGCACCATGACCTGATCAAAGCGGAAGGGCCTTACCTGGCCGATGGTGTCATTGGGCTGGCGGTACAGATTGCGCCCATCTGGCCGGTCTATAATCCTGATGGTACGTACAATTTCGACGCCAATGGCTGGGGCTTCGGAGCGACCTCCATCCTGAATCCGGTAGCGGTGGCCCGCGAAGTAAGCGACAAGCTCGATCACCTGCGCCTGCTGGGGAATGCCTACGCGCAGTACGACATTGCCAAAGGCCTGTCGTACCGGCTCAGCGTTGGGTCGGACATCAACAACTTCCAGCGTACTTATTACCGGCCGTCGACGGTCGAAATCCGCGACCGAAAAGGCCCTTCCGTCCCGACAGGATTTGCCCGAAACCAGAATTTCATCAACTGGCTGGTCGAGAATACGCTGAACTACAGCCGCACCATTGGGCTGCACAACCTGTCGGCCCTGGCCGGATTTACAGCCCAGAAAGATCGCCGGACATCGGCCGAACTGACGGCGACTAACTTCCCGAACGATCTGGTGCAGACGCTCAACGCCGGGCAGGTAACGGCCGGGGGCACCGATATTCAGGAGTGGTCGCTGCTGTCGTATCTCGGCCGGGTTCAGTACGACTACAACGGCCGGTACCTGGTGTCGGCGGCTATCCGGGCCGATGGGTCATCGCGTTTCGGGGCCGCCAACCGCTGGGGCTACTTCCCGAGCGTATCGGCCGGCTGGAATGTCTCACAGGAGTCGTTTCTGCAGTCCCAGACCTGGCTGAGCGATTTGAAACTACGGGCTAGTTATGGCTTGACCGGAAATTTCCAGATTCCCAACTACGGCTCGCTCAGCCTGCTCGAATACCGGAACTACATCCTGGGGGCCGACGTCATCACGAGCGGTCTGGCGCCGGTAAACTCCGCCAACGACAAGCTGAAATGGGAGAAAACGGCCATGCTGGACATTGGCTTCGACGCCAGTTTCTTCCGCAACCGCCTGAGCCTGACGGTTGATTATTACAACGCCAACACGTCTGACCTGCTGCTGAACGTCCCCGTACCCCGGGCGTCGGGTTTCAGTACGGAACTACAGAATATCGGTAAGGTAAACAACCGGGGCTTTGAGTTTAGCCTGGGCACCCGGCAAACGTTCGGGCAGTTCCAGTGGACCGCCAGCGCAAACCTAGCCACGAACCGCAACCGGGTGATTGCACTCGGGCCTTCCGGCGATCCGATCATCGTGTCGGGTGGGGTAGCCGGAGCGCAGTTTATCACGCAGATTGGCAGCCCCATTGGGCAGTACTATACCATGCTGGTTGATGGCGTTTTCAGAAACCAGGCCGAGGTGGATGCGTACCCGCGTACGGCCACGACCAAGCCGGGCGACTTCCGGTTTGTCGATGTCAACGGCGATAAGCGCATTGACTTCAGTAGCGACCGTACCGTTACGGGCAGCTATTTTCCCAAATACACGTTTGGTTTCGTAAACAACTTCGCGTACCGGGGCTTCGACCTGGGCGTAACGGTGCAGGGTGTGCAGGGCAACAAGATCATGAACCTGATTCGGCGGTACATCTACAATGAAGAGGGCAACGGGAACCAGTTTCGCGGAGCGCTGAACCGCTGGCAGTCGCCCGATAATCCGGGTGATGGGCAGCACAACCGGGCCAATCGGCTCCAAACGGGCTCCAACGGCGAAATCTCAACCTGGCACATTGAGGATGGTTCGTTTGTTCGGATCCGGACGATCTCGCTCGGCTATGCCCTGCCCACAACCCTGTTGCAGAAACTGCGGATGACGCGGGCCCGACTCTACGTGACGGCTCAGAATCCGTTTACGTTCACCAACTACATCGGTTACAATCCTGAGGTCAGCAGCCGGCCCGACAATGCTCTTTCGGCTGGTGAAGATTACGGCACGTACCCGCTCCCACGCACCATGTCCCTCGGCCTTAACGTATCCTTCTGAGTTCCATGAAAAACGCCTTCATACTCCTTTGCGGCCTTGGCCTGGCTGCCTGCCAGAACGATTTTCTGGATCTTAAGCCGCAGTCGCAGCCTAACGTGGATAACTTTTACCAGACCGCCAACGACTTCGGAAACGCCGTCAACGGGGCCTACGATGCCCTGCAGTCATCAAACCAGTACGGCGGAGATTTCAATACGCTGATCGAAGCCCGGGGCGACAACGTACTGGATAATGATCCATCGTCGAATGCGGGTCTGCGCTACAACATCGACCGGTTTATCGAACCGACTACCAACACCATTCTGCGCGATACGTGGGGCAGTCTGTACACCGGCATCAACCGCTGCAACCTGATCCTGGACAAGATCGACGCCGTGGCGATGGACGCCAGGCTCAAGGCCCGCTACAAAGGGGAAGCGCAGTTTATCCGGGCGCTATCGTATTTTAACCTGGTCCGGTTGTGGGGGAAAGTGCCGCTCGTGCTGCAGGCCGGTACAACCACCGATGCCCGGTCGTACGTCCGTAATGAAGTAACTGAGGTCTACGCAGCCATTGAAAAAGACCTGACCGATGCCGCGGCCAACCTGCCGGCCAGCTACACCGGCGCCGACATTGGACGGGCTACGTCCGGGGCAGCCAAGGGACTGCTGGGTAAAGTGTACGTCACCGAAAAGAAATATGCCCAGGCGGTTCCGGTGCTGCGCGAGGTGATCACCAGCGGTACGTACCGGCTGCTGCCCAACGTGGCTGACGTGTTTAACGTAGCGAACAAAAACAACGCGGAGATCGTGTTTGCCGTGAAGTTCAGAAAAGGCGTTGGCGGCTCCCTGACGGAAGGCCACGGCCTGTGGTACGGAACCAACATTGGCGACAACATCGAACCGACGCTGCGGGCTGCCTACCCGGCCGGAGACAAACGCCTTCCGCTGACGGTACAGATACCGGTACCGAGTAACGTGAACGTAGTGCCGCGTAAGTTTTACGACGAGTTTTCGGCCACCAACGACGTAGGTAATGATTTCCCGGTACTGCGGTATGCCGACGTACTGCTGCTCTACGCCGAAGCGCTGAACGAAGTTGAGTATCAGGCTGCCGGCGAGGCTTTCCAGCGGCTGAATGAAGTCCGTACGCGAGCGGGAGTCGCTACGTATACAGCGTCTCAGCTGGCAACGAAGGAAGCGTTTCGGACGGCTGTCATCAACGAACGGCGGCTGGAACTGGCCCTTGAAAACGACCGGTGGTTCGACCTGGTTCGGACCGGAACGGCCGTCGATGCGCTCAAAGTGACGAACATCACGGTTCCGCCGTACCGGGTCGTGTACCCCATCCCACAGTCGGAAATCGATACGTATAACAACCCCACGGCGTTCCCGCAGAACCAGGGATATTAGAGACTGAACAGGACGACAGATAACCAGCGGCCGGGTACGTTAGCAGGAAGAACCTGCTGATTTACCCGGCCGTTTGTGTGCAAAGACGGCTGAGCTACTGCTGTCTGGAATCCATATAATTGGAAATGAAATTGTAAAGTATTACGATCAGCGGGAGTGCCTGAATGACCAGAGCGGTAATTTTCGACCAGGTGTAGGGCATGAGGTTCAGGCCGGCCATGGCTGCCAGCAGGATGATGCCAACGACCAGAAAACCACCTTCCATACCTTGCCCGGCCGCGTCGTTGCCGGGGCGACTGATGTTGAACAGGGTAAAAATGAGCAGCAGACCGTACAGACCAACCAGGATCCAGTTTAAGGTAGTAATCGTTTTCATAAAGGGATAGGGGCGGAGAACTGCTATAAAAGTAGCGGGTTGTTCCGTTCTATCCACTGTTTCCCTGTGCGATGACTGGGGCATCTGTGCTGATTCCGTTCGTCAATTAGTTAACGGCGGTTTTGATTCGGGCTTAACACAGTGTGCCGATCACTACCCGAGTGAGGCAACGATTGACCTACGGCTTACCGCAATGCCGTAAGCTCTGGTTTCCAGCTAGTAAGGCGCAGCGGCTGAGTTGTCCAGCCACAGGCCGTGAAAGCCGAGCGGGATGTTGTGCGGCAGCCGCAGCCGGGCTATGGTTTTCAGGTCCTCCGCATCGGCTACAAGCAGATCGGTTGTCTGCGACGGCGCGTGGAAACGGATGTACAGCAGCCAGGCGTCGTCTTCCCGGGTGCTGCCCGGACGCGGCACAACGATCGGTTCGCTGGGCAGGGTATCAGTTTCGTACGCATGGCACCCCTCGCCGGTCTGTACATTCAGCTTAACGATATGATCCAGCAGCGGCATGGAGTGGACAGCGGGCCGGCCGATTGTCCAGGTGTATTGATACGGTTGCCCCACCCGGTTCGGATGGATTTCTGGAAGCTCGCCCTGGTAGTCAGACAGTTCCTCGTGCACGACGGTCTGGGTAGTCAGGTTGATCCGGTACCGGACGAAGCGGGCCATGTCCGTATCGTCTGAAATGTTGCCGGCCAGGTATTCTTTCATGCCCGGCGACTCAGGGTAATCGGACATCCGGAGCGCATCGACTACCAGCGTACCATCGGCGTCCTGGTACCCGTTGACGTAATGAAAAACAAAGCCAAAATGCGTCTTGAGCCGGTATTCCCGGCCATCGGGGGCCACGATGAGCACGGTCGTCTGGCTGGAACGGTCGACGCGCATAGACGCGGCCGGCGAGGTGATGCCCGCAAACGTCCGCAGCATATCGAAGGCGACCGGGGGCAGAAAAAAGATGCGGTGGCCGCTTTGCGTCAGCACGAAATCATGCGCAAAAATCACCGAGGGCATTTCGACGGTTTTGCTGATACGTGCCCGGCCCGCCGGATCTACTTCGTACAGTACCAGCCGCTGTTTGGTGCCGGGCACCGTACCGAAATTATGCAGAACGCCCGTAGTCGGATGAATTTTGGGGTGGGCCGAAAACGGTAGTTCCGGCATGATCTGCCGGTCGAGCCACGAAAAGGAATTGCGCAGAACCCCGTCGTAGTCGTAGCGGCCAATGGTATCGAGCGTATCAGGATCAATCAGATGAGGCAGCCCGCCCTCCCACATGGCCAGCAGTTTGCCGCCGTGCCAGACGACGCTGGTGTTGGCTGTATTCTTGAACTTAAAGTTCATGATGTTTTTCCACATCCCGCCGGGGATGTTGGTGCCGAAGCTGCGGTAAAGCATCCGCCCGGCTTTTTCCTCCTCCACAAACTCAGCGGTGCGGACGTACCGGTTCCGGTAGCGAACGCCCGTTTCGTCGAAGGTGAAGCGGGCAATCATCCCGTCGCCGTCGAAGAGGTGGTCGTAGAGGACCCCCTGGTGTTCAAAGCGGCCGTTGCCGTTGCGGTACAGCGTTCCGAGGAGGCCGGTCGGCAGGCTCCCCTCAAGCAAGGGCAGCGTAACATCGGTGTATTCTTCGGTTACGCAGCGATTTGCCTCGATATAATCGCGGAGGGTGGTGTAGTTACGGACTGACATAAACCATTACGGTATGATGAAGAGTACCACTACAAACCCCCGTGTTAACCGGTTTGTTCAGCGCTGAACAAGCTTTTCGTTTGAGTTTATTGGCTCAGACTGAAAGTGTTAACTTTCTGGCCTGAATGGCCGTGCCCCAGAACAAACTCGCCTGTCGTTCGAAGTTTTCGGCGGAATCCGTTGTGTAGAAGGTCTGCGTCCGGCCCTGGCTGCATTGGGCGGCCATCTCGGGGTGGCGGTTCAGGTAGTCGGCGAGGCTATCGGCCACGATGGTGCCCTGGCTCAGGACGGTGACCGCCGGGGGAGTGAACGCCTGAATTTTAGGCAGCAGCAGCGGATAATGGGTACAGGCCAGCAACAACGTATCGAGTTTCGGATCACGTTGCATCAGCCGGGTAAGGTGCTGCCGCACGAAGTAGTCGGCGCCGGCGCTGAGGTGTTCGCCGTTTTCGACCAGCGGCACCCACATCGGGCAGGCTTCCTGCACAACAGTTAATTCCGGAAAAAACTTGGCAATCTCCACGACGTATGACTCCGACGTAACTGTTCCCGGAGTGGCCAGAATCCCGACGTGGCCCGTTCGGGAATACGGCCCGATCACTTCGGTCGTGGGTCGGATAACCCCCAGCACCCGGCGATCAGGAGCGAGTCGGGGCAGGTCCAGTTGCTGAATATTCCGCAGCGCCTTGGCCGATGCCGTGTTGCAGGCCAGAATCACCAGTCGGCACCCCATGGCAAACAAATGCTGCACACATTCGAGGGTGTAGTGGTAAACCGTATCGAAGGAGCGCGTACCGTAGGGTGTGCGGGCGTTGTCGCCGAGGTAGACATAATCGTACTGGGGCAACTTGCGGACAATTTCTTTCAGAATCGTAAGGCCACCGTAGCCGGAATCAAATACGCCAATGGGCTGGTTGGTAATCATATGGCAAAACTACCGAATTTCGTTGTGGTCGGTGGTCGTTTTTGCGCCTGCCACATGGGTTGCGGTTTAACGGCGGTTGGAGCAGTCTGATTTGGTAGTTTATGTAAACCATAGGTTGACTCATACACGTAGTGGAATTGATGAGCCGATCCGGCAAACGACCGGGGCTATAAGGATGGGGCCCCTTTACTTTGCCAAACAACTAGTCGTATTGAACCTCCACATTCACCAAGTGGGGCTTTTGCTGATACGTTGCCGTTGTCGTCGATCTGGCTTTACATCCAGTTAGACAAGTAATCGGAGCGAAGTCATCAATAGTTTATATTGTCTTTTGATCGTTCGAGGCAATTCAGACGGTTTTTTTTGCAATCGATACCAAATTATTGCCTTTAAATTGCAACGGCTGCTTACTTTTCGGAGTCAATACACTATGAATGCGTCGTGGTGTTAGCTTTGCCTGAGTGCTCATGCGTTGTCAATTTCTGCTGTTCTTTCTGCTGGCTGTGGTTTGCCCTGCTTTGGGTCAGTCGGCCTCTACCGATACGTCGTTTGTCAGGCTGGCCGTACAACAGGCTGTTCAGGTATACGAGCGAACCTTTCCTGACAGGCCGCACCTGAACAACGGGACGGAATACATTCGCTACGACTACCGCATCACGGGTCATCCCTATTTCCTTACCGACAGTACTCAAACCGGCTATATTCAGTATAACGGGGTGCGTTACCGCAACGTACCGATGCGCCACGACATCGTTCGGGGGGAGGTGCTGATTGATCAGGTCGACAGTCTGTTTCGAATCCGGCTGCATTCGGAGCGGATCGATTCGTTCTCGTTGGGGCCACATCAGTTTGTGCGGCTGGTAGCCGATAGTTTGAGCAGCAGCGGTATCCGTACCGGTTTCTATCAGGTGCTCTACGACGGCTCCGTCCGGCTGCTCGCCAAACGGGTCAAGACGATCCGGGAAGACATTTCCAGCGGAAAATACAAAGCCAATTTTGAGGAGAATACCCGCTTCTTTGCGGAGAAAAAAGACGGTACATACCACGAGATCAAAACCCAGCAGTCGTTGTTCGGTCTGTTTCCGGAGCAGGAGAAAACGCTGCGACGCTACCTGCGTACGAATGGGATTAAATTCCGGAAGCAACGCGAGCGGGCCATCACCGGCGTTGTCAAACACTATGATGCTTTAGCCCGTTGAGTATGACCTGTTTTTACCGAACGATACGTTTACTTTTCTGTCTTTTCTGGTTTGTTCAGCCTGGTTTCGGCCAGACTCCCGCTGAGCAGCCACTCAACGGCGACTACACCAACCTGCGTTTCGGGCAGTTTGTGAAACGCGTGGAGGTTAGTACGCCCTACCGATTTTTCTATAACCCGGCCGAGGTCGACAGTCTGGTTGTCAATCTTCAGATCAATCGGCAGCCGTTGCCGGAGGTACTCAAACAGCTCTTCGCCGGCACGAACTACGCGTACGCCATCGACAGGCAGCAGCGGGTTTATGTTACGCTGAACCGCCCCATCCGGACCGAACTGCCCATTGGGTTCTTCGAGCGGGGGAGTACGGGCAGTTCGGCGGCCGATTCCACCGCGGGGGCTTCGTACCTGACCGAAACCCGCCGGAAACTAATTGCCGCCGAAACGAAGACGTACGAAGTAGGGCAGCGAACGAATCCCATCCGGTCGGGTCGCGCTACGGCGGCCGGTCACGTGCGGAACGCAGCGTCGGGTGAGCCGATCGTCGGGGCGGCTGTCTACGTCGATAACCCCCGCGTCGGTACCGTAACCGACCAGTTCGGCTATTACTCCATTACGTTGCCCCGGGGCCGGTATGACCTCAGGCTCCGCAGCATCGGCCTGAAAGATACCCGGCGTCAGATCATCCTCTACAACGACGGAAAGCTCGACATCGAGATGGAAGACGACGTGATTCCGCTGAAGGAGGTCGTGATCGAAGCCGAGAAAGACGTGAACGTATCGGGGTTGCAGATGGGGCAGGAGCGCATCAGCATCGCCACCATGAAACAGGTACCCACCGCCCTGGGCGAAACCGACCTGCTGCGGGTCGTGCTGACGTTGCCGGGCGTGAAATCGGTCGGTGAAAGCTCAACCGGCCTCAACGTTCGCGGGGGCGCAACCGACCAGAACCTGATCTTGTACAACGACGCCACTGTGTATAATGCCGCGCACCTGTTCGGCTTCTTTTCGGCCTTCAATCCCGACGTGATTAAGAGCGTTGAACTATACAAAAGCGGCATTCCGTCGCGCTACGGCGGGCGGTTATCGTCGGTGCTGGACGTTATGACCCGCGACGGTAACAAGAAGAAGCTGGCCGGTTCTGGAGGAATTGGGCTGCTCACCGGCCGGCTGACGCTGGAAGGCCCGATCATAAAGGATAAGACGTCATTCATCGTCAGTGGCCGGTCAACGTATTCGAACTGGCTGCTGAGACAGCTGCCCAATGCCGCCTATCAGAATAGCCAGGCATCGTTCTACGACCTGAACCTGCACGTCACCCACGACTACAACGAAAAGAATAGCCTGTTCCTGACCGGCTACCTGAGCCAGGACCGGTTCCGGTTCGATCAGGACACGGTGTATCGCTATCAGAACCAGAACGCAACCCTGAAATGGAAGCACATTTTTACCAATAAGCTTTACAGTGTTTTCACGGCCGGGTATAGTTTTTACAAGTACAACATTACCAGCGAACGCAATCCGGTGAACGCCTACCAGCTCGGGTTCTCCGTTGGCCAGGGTACGGTGAAAGCCGATTTTAACTACTACCCCAGTGCCCGCCATACCATCGATTTCGGGCTGAGTTCGACGTACTACAAGCTGCGGCCCGGTACGTTCCTGCCGCGCGGAGGGGAGTCGCTGATTACGCCCGATGTGGTGCCCAGTGAGCAGGGGCTGGAAAGCGCCATCTACGTTGGCGACCGCTACGACATCAGCGAGCGGCTGTCGATCAGCGCCGGGCTGCGGTATTCTCTGTACAACTACCTGGGCCCGCGGTCGGTGTTCTATTACGCGCCGGGCCTGCCGCGGTCGGTGAGCAACATCACCGATACGATCGCCTACAACAACAACGAGGTGATCAGCACGTACCACGGACCGGAATACAGATTCTCGGCCCGTTACAGTCTGACGTCCGAGGCATCGGTCAAGGTAAGCTTCAACCGGATGCGGCAGTACATTCAGATGCTGTCGAACACAACGGCCATTTCGCCCACCGACATCTGGAAACTCAGCGACCCGAACATCCGACCGCAGGTGGGCGATCAGTATTCGCTGGGCCTGTATAAAAACTTCCGGAACAACACCATCGAAACGTCGGTCGAGGGGTATTACAAGACGATGGAAAACATGCTGGACTACCGAAATGGGGCCACGCTGCTGCTGAACAACCACATTGAAACCGACGTAGTCAATGCCGAAGGGAAAGCGTATGGCGTGGAGTTCCTGATCAAGAAACTGACGGGTAAGCTGAACGGATGGATCAGCTACACCTACGCCCGGACGCTGCTGCGGGTGAAGCCGACCACGTCGAACGAGGGCATCAACCAGGGCAACTGGTACCCCAGCAACTACGACAAGCCGCATGACGTTACGATGATCAGCAACTACAAGATTAACCGGCGGTTCAGCATGTCGCTCAATTTTACGTACAATACGGGGCGGCCCATCACCTTGCCACTGGCTAAGTACACGCTCGGTAACTCGCAGCGGGTTTTATACTCCGAGCGCAACCAGTACCGTATTCCGGATTACTACCGGGTCGATTTCTCGATGAACATCGAAGGGAATCATAAAATCAAAAAGCTGGCACACAGCTCATGGACCGTCGGGGTGTATAACCTGACCGGTCGGCGAAACCCCTACTCGGTGTATTTCCGGTCGGAGAATGGGGTCATTCGCGGGTACAGACTGTCAATTTTCGGACAGCCGATTCCGTCCGTTACGTATAATTTCAGATTCTGATTACGCATGAATATGTCCCTGAAAAAAAGCCTTGGCTGGGTATTGGTGGTATTGGTCAGCAGTTGCGTGGACCCGTACCGACCTCCTGAAATTACGGCCCCGAACTCCTACCTCGTGGTCGACGGTTTTCTGGACAGCGGCCCCGGTACAACCACAACCATCCGGCTGTCGCGGACGCAGAACGTATCGGATACGAAAGCCCCGACGGCCGAAACCCGGGCGCAGGTAACCATCGAAAGTGACCGCAACGAAACCTATCGCCTGAACGAAACCACTACGGGCGTCTATTCGATCACCGGGCTGAGTCCGCAAACCAGCCAGAAGTACCGGCTGCGCATCCGCACAGCGCGGGGAACCGACTACCTGTCCGACTTTGTGGCGGTGAAGCCGACGCCCGCCATTGAGGCCATCGGCTGGCGGGTCGAGAACGATGGGGTTCAGCTTTTTCTGGATACGCGCGATCCTCAGAACAACACCCGCTACTACCGCTGGGAGTTTGAAGAAACCTGGCGGTTCACGGCGGGCTACCAGTCCTTTTATGAGATTGTCAACAAGCAGGTGTTGCCCCGGCTGGTTGATATTTATCGGTGCTGGGCCAGTAATCGCTCTACGAACATCATCCTGGGGTCGTCGGCGCGGCTGAGCCAGGATGTGATCAATGACTTTCCGCTGACGTTCATACCGGGCTCATCGGCCAAGCTGGGCATTCGGTACAGTATTCTGGTAAGGCAGTACGCCCTCACGCGCGAAGCGTACGAATACTGGGATCAACTGGCCAAAACCACCCAGAGTCTGGGTTCTCTGTTTGACCCGCAGCCGACGCAGGTAACGGGTAATGTCCGGTCGGTGTCAAACCCAAATGAACCGGTGCTGGGCTATTTCGGCGCGGGTTCTGTGGCCACGAAACGTATCTACATCAACCGGAGTGAGATCCCTTTCCGGCGCACCATCACGGGCTACGAGAGCTGCGTCGTTGATACACTGACGTTACCCGAGGTGATGGAGCAGAACAAATTTATTATCGATCTCAACGACGACGGGCGGTTTTTCGCTACGTCCGACGCGTGCGTCGATTGCCGCCTGAGGGGCACCAACGTAAAACCGGCATTCTGGGAAGATTGATATACCGCTGGTCGGGATCAGCACCTGACCGCACGAACACGCCATTGCCAAGTCGCATGAAAAGTTATCAACTCTGTTTCGTTTGCTGCCTGCTGTTGCTCATCGGCTCAGAAGCCGCCGGGCAGCCCGCCGAAGGACTACAACCGGTCGTACAGCGGTTCGATCAGTACCGGAAACAGGCGTTTCAGGAGAAAGTATTTGTCCACGCCGACCGCGCGTTTTACCTCACCGGCGAAACGCTCTGGTTCAAGGTGTACTGCGTGGACGGTACGTTTCACCGGCCGCTGGACGTCAGCAAGGTGGCGTATGTGGAGGTGCTGGATCAGGAACGTAAGCCGGTAGTGCAGGCCAAGGTAGCCCTGGCGGCCGGAAGTGGCAACGGTGCCTTTTTTCTGCCCACATCGATCAATTCAGGCCACTATCTCCTGCGGGCCTATACGCGCTGGATGACTAATTTCGGGGCTGATTTCTTCTTCGAAAAGCCGATCACGATTGTCAATTCCTTCAAACGGCTGGAACTGCCGGTGGTGGCGGCTGCTCCCGACTACGACGTGCAGCTGTTTCCGGAAGGTGGTCAGTTGGTGCAGGGCCTGAGCAGCAAGGTGGCTTTTCGCGTAACCGACGAAGCCGGTAAAGGCATTGCCTTTCAGGGGGCGCTCGTGAACCAGCAGAACGATACGTTGAGCCGGTTTGCTCCGCACCGGTTCGGCATTGGGCACTTCGTGGTCACGCCCGCGCCAAATACAACGTACCGGGTTGTGATCAGAGATACGAACGGGCGGACAACGGTACGGCCCCTGCCGGTGGTTCAGGAGCAGGGATATACGATGCGCCTGGAAGATGCCGGTGGTGACCAGCTCAGGGTGACCGTCAGCACGAACGTAGCCGGTCAGGCGCTGGTATATCTGCTGGCACACACGCGACAAGTCGTTTCCGTAGCCGAAATGCGCCCCATTCAGCAGGAAGCTACGTTCCTGATCGATAAAAAGAAACTGGGCGATGGCATTTCGCACCTGACCGTATTCAGCATGGACCGCAGGCCGGTCTGCGAACGGCTGTACTTCAAACGTCCCGAACAACCCCTGACTATTGGGCTGACGCCCGACAAAAGCGAGTACGCGTCGCGGACAAAAGTCAGTATCGATGTGACGCTGCCAGCGAAGCAGTCCGGTGCCGCCGATCTGTCGGTGGCCGTGTACCGGCTCGATTCGTTGCCCACGGCTTCGTCGGGCAATCTGTTGAGTTACCTGTGGCTGACCTCCGACCTCCGTGGTACGATTGAGTCGCCCGAATTCTATCTCCAGCCTGAGAACGCGGATGTCGGGGAGGCTACCGACAACCTGATGCTGACGCACGGCTGGCGCCGGTTTACGTGGAACGATGTACTGACGAAGCAACCGGGTCCGTTTTCGCTTGCCCCCGAACACAACGGCCTCATCGTACAGGGGTTGGTGAAAAATCCGGTTTCCGCTGCGCCGGCCAAAGGCATCACAACCTACCTGTCTACCATCGGTAAACCCATCCGGTTCTACGTGGCCGAGAGCGATTCGGCCGGCCGGGTCTTCTTCGAACTGAAAGATGCATACGGTCCTAAGCAGGTTGTTGTCCGGACCGAGCCCGCCGACAGCTCAAACCGCCTGTCGATCGTAAACCCGTTTTCGGAACAGCCGTCGGCTACCCGGCTGCCTGCGTTTAACCTGCGGGAACAGACGGCCGAATCCATCCTGGACCGCAGCGTGGCCATGCAGGTGCAGAACACGTACTGGAGCGACCGGGCGGTTCGGTACCGCTATCCGGTGGTCGACAGTGCTGCTTTCTACGGTAAGACCGACGAATCCTACAAGCTGGATGATTACACCCGGTTCACGACCATGGAGGATGTCCTGCGTGAATACGTCCTCGGTATTCAGCCCCGAAAGCGGCAGGGCAAGTTTCGGCTGGTTGTTATTAACGCACCCTACCGCGCGTTTTTCGACGAACCGTCGCTGGTGCTGATGGACGGGGTACCGGTGTTCGATATGGACCGGATCATGGCGTTCAGTCCGCTGAAAATCAACCGGCTGGATGTCATGACGAAACGGTACTTTATCGGCAGAACCGTGTTCAACGGGCTGATCAGTTTCTCTACGTACAAAGGCGATCTGGCCGGGTTCGAACTTGACCCTGGTCTGCTGCGGGTGGATTACGACGGACTACAGTTACAGCGTGAATTTTATGCCCCGCGATACGATACGCCAAGGCAGCTGGAAAGCCGCCTGCCTGATGCCCGCACCCTTCTGTACTGGTCACCCAGCCTGGCCCTCGACGCGACTGGAAAAGGGAAGATCGAGTTCTTTACGTCCGATCAGGAGGGACGCTTTCTGGTTGATGTAAACGGCCTGACGAAGCAGGGGCAGGGGGGAAGTCAGCAGACAACGTTTACCGTGAAGAATCCGGTTAGGTAGCATCCGTTTCATGCTGACTCCCAATCCCCTTCTGCGGGTTGGGAGTAGCACGAAAAAGTAAAGTGCGACCGCCTGCCAAAGTCGTTTAAAAACCCCACGCCAGCAAGCCACCGTCTACGGCGATGGTCTGGCCCGTCACGTAGCCCGACGCGGGCATACACAGAAACGAAACCACAGAGGCAACTTCCTCCGGCTCACCGATGCGCTTCATCGGCGTACGGCTCAGGATACCGGCCAGTTTTTCGGGATTGTTCAACACGGGGCCGGCCAGTGGCGTTCGGATGTACCAGGGTGCTACGGCATTGACGCGAATACCGTCGGCTGCCCACTCGACGGCCAGGTTGCGCGTAAGCTGATTCATCGCGGCTTTAGTCATGCCGTAGAGTGAACCGCTGCTGGTGTGCGTGAGGCCCGACACCGACGAGATATACACAAGTTTGCCTTGTCCCGATGCTTTCAGGAGCGGATAAGCCGCCTGACTCAGCTCATAGGCCGATCGCAGGTTTGTGGTCAGCACGTGGTCGTACTCGGCGGGGCTGTACTCGGCGGTGGTTTTCCGAATGTTCGTACCCGTATTATTAACCAGAATATCCAGGCTGCCCCAGGTCGTCTGAACGGCGTCGATAATCTGCGTGGCGACGCCCGGCCGACTCAGGTCCGCCGACAGTCCCTCCACCGAATAGCCTTGCTGGCGGTAGGTGGCCAGTTGCTCCTGAAGGCGTTCGTTGTCGCGGGCGACGATGAACACGGCGGCACCGAGTTGTAAAAACTGTTGCACGATGGCTTCTCCGATGCCCTTGGTTCCGCCCGTCACGAGGGCCCGCTGGCCGTTAAGTTGCCAAATAGGTAAAGTCATTGATTCGGGTTCAAAAGTTGCGGCTGAAAGTTAGGCGTTCCGGTCGGTACTTTGGCTACGAAGCCGCCACCTTTTGTCGGAACGGGTCGGTGCTTACGGCGATAATGGCCGTTCTGAAGGCGTTATATCCAGAGAAAACTTTACCTTTGCGACGCGTTTAAGGTTTGCCCACTAACACGGGCGATTAAAAGGGAACACCGGTGCAAATCCGGGGCTATTCCCGTAGCTGTAAGCTCTTTTACCAGCCGGCAACAAAATGCCACTGCCCCTCGGGTGGGAAGGCGTTGTCGGTAGAGCGAGCCAGAAGACCTGCCTCAAACGGATTCATGATCGAGCTTTCGGGAAAAAAGCCGGGGATGAAAGACGTTTTTCTAACGATTGGCGTGGTCAGGACGATGACCATTGACGGGTTACCTGCCTGTCTATCTTTTATTTTCACTTTCCGACAGCTCATTACTTAATCAACCTGATTAATGATGAGCAAAACAAGTACTTCACTGGCGGCCTGTCTGGCTGCACTTTGCCTGCCTGCCTGGGCGCAGGACAATCCCAATTCTTCGGTAGAACGCTCCCTGCAACTGGATGCCGTTACGGTTACGGCCAACCGGATCGAGCAAAAACTGTCGCAAACCGGTAAAGTCGTTACGGTACTATCTGATTCGGTATTACAGCGTTACGCTACACAATCGGTTAGCGAACTGCTGTCGCGGCAGGCAGGATTACAGATTGTTGGTGCCAACGGGCCGCTCGGTACCAACCCCGATATCTACCTGCGTGGCGCATCGGCCGGCAATACGTTGATTCTGCTGGATGGACTGCCAGTCTACGACCCGTCCGGATCGGCCAATACGTTCGATCTGAATCTGCTGACGGTCGGCGAATGCGATCGCATCGAGATTCTGCGCGGGGCTCAATCGACAACGTATGGCTCGGATGCCGTGGCCGGGGTCATCAATATTTTTACCCGCAAAGCGCAGGGCCGCAAGCCGGTGGGGGTAACGGCCTCGCTGAACTACGGTACGTATAACACCTTCCGTGGGACCGTGGGCGTGAGTGGCCAAACGGAGAAATTGTCGTACAACGTACAATATACCCGTCTGTCGTCGGCGGGCTTTTCGGCCGCCACGGATACGACCGGCACCCGGAATTTCGACAACGACGGCTATTGGCAGAATGCCGTACTCGCCAATCTGAACCTGCAGTTGACGCCGAAGCTGACCCTAAAGCTGCGCGGCCTGACAACCGCGTACCGGACTGATCTGGATGCCGGGGCGTTTGCCGACGAGAAGGATTTCTCCTACCGCAACGAATTCAAGCAGGCGGCCGTTGGACTGGAATACATACATCAGCGCGGTCGATTGGTGTTAAACTACGGCCTGAGTGATAGTCGGCGGACGTACAAAAACGATTCGACAGCCATCGAATCCGGCGCGTTTGAAAACTATTCATACCAGGCCTACGGCGGCCTGGCTCATTACGTCGAAGTGTACCACACCCTGAAACTAAACACCTGGGGCGAACTGCTGACGGGGGCCGATTACCGATTCAGCAACACGGACCAGAGCTACCTGTCCATCAGCGAATACGGACCGTACCAGTCGCCACCGATCGGGGCTGATACCGCCCGCATTGGGCAACTGGGCGTTTATGCAACGGGCATTGTGACGCCGTACAAAGGTCTGTCGATCGAGCTGGGCGGGCGATACAACCGGAATTCGCTGTATGGCAACGTCGTTACGTATTCGTTCAACCCTTCGTACCTGCTGGCTGATCAGATCAAGCTGTTCGTCAACCTGTCGTCGGGTTTCCGGGCACCGACACTCTACCAGCTTTTCTCACCCTACGGCAACAAAGCCCTGAAACCGGAGCGTAGCCGTACGTTTGAAGCGGGAGGCCAAGTGTTCACCAAAAACCGCAATGCCTGGCTACGGGTCGTGTATTTTGATCGGCAGATTCAGGACGTGCTGTTTTTTGAGTCGCTGAACGTAGACCCGTACGGTCGATACATTAATTTTGATCGCCAGCACGATCACGGCTGGGAGTTTGAAGCGCAGGGACAGTTTAACCGGCTGCTGCTGACGACCAACCTGACCTGGCTCGACGGGGCTATCACCACGCAGGTCGAAGGTCGGGATACGACCTACAACAACCTGTTTCGTCGGCCCAGGGTACAATTGAACGCCAGCGCCGGGTATCAGATTACACCCCGGCTGCTGGTCAACGCGACGGTTCGCACAATCGGCTCCCGGACTGACCGGTTTTTTGGGGGCGTGTCAACCAGCAACGTAACGCTGGCCGGCTACACAACCGTTGATCTGTATGCAGAGGGTAAACTGACGTCTCAGCTTCGGGTGTATGCCGATGTGCGTAACCTATTTAACGAGAAGTACGTCGACATTTACGGATACAATACCCGTGGCCGAAACGCCATGGTGGGTTTACGATTTACTTGGTAACACATAGTGAAAATATGAAACAAACCCTCAATCCCCGCTTCGTTGTTCTGCTGCTGTTCATCGGGCTGATGGCTGCATTACGTATCGTGAATACGGTTCAGGTGTCGGCCATTTCTACGTTCTCACCGATCGGCGCTATGGCCCTCTTCGGCGGTTCGTATTTTCCGAATCGCTGGAAAGCGTTCGGTCTGCCGCTGCTTACCCTGTGGCTCAGTGATCTGGTAGTCAACGTCGTCCTTCTGGATGGTCAGTTCGGCATCATGTACGACGGCTGGTACTGGATCTACGGCATCTTCGCGCTGATCGTGTGGTATGGTAAGGTGCTGCTTCAGAAGGTATCCGTTAAGAACGTACTGGTAGCCGCCCTGGTAGCCTCACTGACTCACTGGCTGCTGGCCGACACGAGTGTCTGGCTGGTGGGTGGTACGGACCTGCGCACGAACCTGCCGCTGAGCCGCGACTTTGCAGGCTGGCAGCAGTGCATTCTGCAGGGTGTTCCCTACATGCGTAATTTCCTGGCTGGTACGTTGGTTTATAGCGCGGTGCTGTTCGGCGGTTTCGAGTGGCTGCAGTCACGGTATCCAAAACTGGCAGTGGCGTAAAGGCTTAAACGCAGAGGGCGCAGAGGATACGCAGAGTTCGCGGAGCTATATTTTCATAGCGTCCTTTGCGCTTACTCTGCGCTCTCTGCGTTTAAAGAAAAAGACATGAAAGCTTGTTCGTTTTTGCCTGCTGCCACCCAGATGGTCTACGATATGGGCCTGCAGGACCTGCTGTTCGGGGTCACGTTCGAATGCCCGGAACCCGCCCGCGCCGAAAAAACCATTCTGGTGCGCTGCGTACTGGAAGGACACGACTACAGCAGTGAGGAAATTGACCGGATTTTTTCGGCATCCAAAGCGGAAGGACGCAGCCTGTACTACGTGGAAGAGGACGCGCTGCATCAGATTGCGCCCGACGTAATCTTTACGCAGGATGTCTGCGAAGTCTGCCAGATCGACACGAAGTGTACGCAGGCTGTGCTGGATCGGCTGCCCAAACAGCCTGCCGTAGTAGCGCTGACGCCCCAAAGCCTGACCGATGTGTTCGATACGGCCGTGGCTATTGCCTCGGCGCTGGGTCGGGAAGAAGCGGCCTACACGTATCTACAACGGCTGCGCGACCGGATCAACGCGGTCATTGATCGGTTGCGGGCCGAACGGGCGTTGCCGAAGCGCGTTATGGTGATGGAGTGGATGGCCCCGATTTACAACTGCGGCCACTGGATTCCGCATCAGATTGCCTACGCCGGTGGCATCGACATGCTTGGTAACCCCTCGGGCGACAGTATTGTAACGTCCTGGGAGAAGGTTCGCCGGTACGATCCCGAGGTGCTGGTGATTGCGCCCTGCGGCTTCACAACCGACCGGACGCTTCAGGAACTGTCGGTGCTGGAGCAGCAACCCGGCTGGCACGAACTGCGGGCCGTACAGAACAAAGCGGTGTTTATTGCCGACTATGACTTGTTTACGCAACCGTCGGCGGCTACCTTAGTAGATGGTATTGAGCTCCTGGCGGCTTGTTTTCACCCCGATCTGTTCACCGTTCCGGAAGCCTTACACCATAAAGTCTACGCACTGCATGCTCCCACGACAAGCTTATCTGCATCTGATTACGGGCGGGGCGCGTAGCGGTAAAAGCCGGTATGCGCAGCAACTGGCCCGAACGTGGAGCGAGACGCCCGTCTACGTAGCAACGGCCCGTATCTGGGACGATGAGTTTGCCGGGCGGGTAACCCATCACCGGCAGGACCGGGGTTCGGAGTGGACTGTTTTTGAGGAGCAGCGGTACGTCAGCCGGTTGCCGGTAGCGAACCAGGTCGTCATGATCGACTGCGTAACGCTCTGGCTAACCAATTTCTTTCAGGATACCCGGCAGGACGTAGACCAGTCGTTACAACTGTTCAGGCAGGAAATCGATACGTTGCTGACCATGCCCGGCCGATTCATTATCGTGACGAATGAACTGGGCATGGGCGTTCATGCTGAAACCGCCATTGGCCGGGCGTTTACCGATTTGCAGGGCTGGGCGAACCAATACGTGGCCGGTCAGGCCGATGCCGTTACATTACTGGTTAGTGGCATACCCGTGCCGATTAAAACCGCGATACCATGAAGAAAGCCATTATGAACTGGAGCGGAGGCAAAGATTCGGCTCTGGCGCTTTATTATGCCCTCCATACGGAGCAGTGGGACGTACTGAGCCTGCTAACGACCGTCAACAAGCAGCACCAGCGCGTCAGCATGCACGGCGTTCGGGCGGACTTGCTGACTGAGCAGGCCCGGCAACTCGGGCTCCCGCTTCATCAATTGCTGTTGCCCGGCGAGGTATCGATGGAAACGTACAACGCCCGGATGTTCGGAACGCTACAGGCATTTCGACAGCAGGGCGTTACACACTCCATTTTTGGCGATATTTTTCTGGAGGACCTCCGGCAATACCGCGAAACGCAGCTCCGGCGGGCCGGTCTGACGGGCGTATTCCCGATCTGGCAACGTAGTTCTACGGAGCTGATTCATGCGTTTGTCGATCTGGGGTTCCGGGCGGTACTGGTCTGTGTAAACGAGAAGCAGCTCGGTCAGGAGTTCGTTGGCCGTGAACTGGATTTGGATTTACTCAAAGACCTGCCCAAAACGGTTGATCCCTGCGGAGAAAACGGCGAGTACCACACGTTCGTTTACGATGGCCCCCTGTTCGCCCAGCCTATTCCGATCGAGAAAGGAGAAGTGGTGCGCCGGACCTACGCGCCATCCGGCGGCAGCGACTGCCACACCGACCAAACCGATAGCGTCTGGGATACGGGTTTCTGGTATCAGGACCTGCGGTTGACGCATCAGGAAGTATCTATACACTAACCACCCAGAGCAGGATAATTCATAAGCCGGAAGCGGTAGTTTTGGCATTTGTACGCCTTTACTTATTAAATTTACGAGTTATAGTACAGCGCGTTGCCTTACTCGTTCCAGCTTATGACTTCCTTCCGATCACCCTTCTCATCTTCCATAGCCCGGCGGGCGCTGGCCTTTTCAGCGGCCGGATTGCTCGCGGGCGGAGCGCTTATTGGCGCCTACCAGAACCGTAATCTCAACCAGGCTTCGGAGCCGTATCTGACCCGGCTTTTTGCGGAGTTAAACGACGACGACAAGCGTGATCCGAAATACGCCGTTGGTAGTTTGAACATCGCCCCGGGACTGGAGGCTACCCTGTTCGCGGCCGAACCCATGCTGACCAATCCGACGAACATCGATGTGGATGCCAAAGGTCGTGTCTGGGTCTGTGAAGCCTACAACTACCGCCCGGCCATTAACGGTAACCCAACCCACAAGGAAGGCGACCGGATTGTCATCTTGGAAGACCAGAACGGCGATGGCAAGGCCGACGTAAGCAAGGTGTTCTATCAGGGGCCGGACGTTGAATCGCCCCTAGGCATCTGGGTACAGGGTAACAAAGTGATCGTGTCGAACAGCCCGAATGTGTTCGTCTTCACCGACGAAAATGGCGACGATAAGGCTGACAAAAAAGAACTCCTCTTCACAGGAATCGGCGGTGAGCAGCACGACCATGGCATGCATACGTTCGTGTTCGGGCCCGATGGAAAATGGTATTTCAACTTCGGTAACTCTGGCGAGCAGCTCCTCGATAAAGACGGTAAACCGGTCGTTGACAAGGTTACCGGGAAAGCCATCAACAAAGAAAATTTCAGGCAGGGCATGGTGTTTCGTTGCGATCCGGGTGGTGGCAACGTAGAAGTGCTCGGCCACAATTTTCGGAACAACTACGAGGTTGCGGTTGATTCGTACGGTACACTCTGGCAATCGGATAACGATGACGACGGCAACAAGGGCGTTCGGATTAATTTCGTCATGGAAGGCGGCAACTACGGCTATACCGACGAGATGACGGGGGCAGGCTGGCAGGCGAATCGCACCAATATCGAGCCCGATATTCCGAAGCGCCACTGGCATTTGAACGACCCGGGTGTCGTACCGAATCTGCTGCAAACCGGTGCCGGTTCGCCAACGGGCATCATTGTGTACGAAGGGAATCTGCTGCCGCAGCAATTTCAGGGACAAATGATCCACTGCGATGCGGGTCCGAACGTAGTGCGGTCGTATCCGGTTACGAAAGACGGCGCCGGGTATAAAGCCAATATCGTCAACGTTCTGGAAGGCGCCCGAGACCAGTGGTTCCGCCCGGCCGACGTCTGCGTAGCACCGGATGGTTCGCTGATCATCGCCGACTGGTACGATCCGGGGGTAGGCGGGCACCAGGCAGGTGACCAGAACCGGGGTCGGGTGTACCGCGTCGCTCCGCCTAATACGCCCTACAAACAGCCGAAAGTGGATGTCTCCACCACCGAAGGAGCCATCGAGGCATTGCAAAGTCCAAGCATGGCCATTCGCTACGCAGGCTGGAACAAGCTCCACGAAATGGGGGCGAAAGCCGAAAAGCCGCTGGCCAAACTTTACAAAACGGCCGCTGACCCACGCATGAAAGCCCGGGCGCTGTGGCTGTTGAGTAAGCTGCCTAAGGGTAAGTCATACATCGAAACGGCGCTGAAAGATGCCAATCCGGATCTGCGCATTACGGCGCTCCGGGCGGCTCGTCAGCTCAACAATGACCTGGCCATCGCGGCCGTAAAACAACTGGTCAACGACGAAGACCCGCAGGTACGTCGTGAGTGCGCCATTGCGTTACGTCGAAACGTTTCGCCTGAAGCACCGGGCCTGTGGGCACAGCTGGCGGCCAAACACGATGGGAAAGACCGCTGGTACCTTGAAGCCCTCGGCATTGGTGCTGACGGTCAGTGGGACAGCTACTATGGTGCCTGGCTGAAACAGATGAATGGTGACCGCGACGGCGCACCGGCCATCGCCAGTGCCGCCGGACGCGATATTGTGTGGCGGGCCCGCACGAAGGAGTCGGTACCCCTGCTGGCCAAACTGGCTGCCGATCCGGGTATTGACCTGAACAATCGACTGCGTTATTTCCGGGCGTTCGATTTCAACCCCGGCGCTACCGAGAAGTCAACGGCGCTGCTGAGCATCATTCAGGCAGGCCAGAATACGGATGTAAACAAACTGGCACTCCGTCACCTCGATCCGGCGTTCGTGCAACAGAACAAGGTAGCCATGACGGCCCTCCAGAACCTGCTGGATCAGGTCTACGGCAAGCCGGAATACATGGAACTGGTGGCCCGCTACGAGCCGGCTTCCGAAAATGCCCGACTCCGTCAGTTGGCCCTCGACAAGCCCAGCGATAACATCGGCAGTGCAGCCGCCCGTCAACTGCTCAAACAGAAAGGCAGTTCGATGGTGTGGGACGTACTGAACGGTACGAATCCGGACGTTGCCGTCGGCATGGTGACCGCGTTGCGCCGGGTTGGCAGCAAGGAATCGCTGGAGATATTGAAAACCATAGCGCTGGACGAAAAACGGTCGACGGCATTACGCATGGAAGCGACCCGCGCGCTGGGAGGCAGCAGCAACGGCGAAGACATGGTGATTGCCCTGCTGAAGTCAGGAGACATCAAAGGCGATTACAAGAAAGCCGCCGTGCAGGGCGTCAGTGGTGCATGGCGTAAGAAAATCCGCGTAGAAGCAGCCAGCTATCTGGATGGTGGGCAGAGTGCTGAGGGCAAGAAGTTACCCACGATGAACGAACTGCTGGCCATGAACGGCGACGCGAGCCGTGGGGTAACTGTGTTCAAAACCAACTGCTCAACCTGTCACCAGGTAAACGGCGAAGGCATGGACTTTGGCCCGAAGCTGTCGGAGATTGGTAGCAAACTGCCCAAAGAGGGTCAGTACTTGGCCATTCTGCATCCCGACGCAGGTATCAGTTTTGGCTACGAAGGCTACGAAGTAAAGTTCAAGGACGGCAGCACCATGGCGGGCATCATTGCCAGCAAAACGGAGACGGATCTCCAGATGAAATTCCCGGGTGGAGTGGCTCAAAACTACAAAATGGCCGATGTCGTCTCAATGAAGAAGATGGACTCGTCGATGATGCCGTCTGGTTTGCAGGAAGCCATGAGTACCCAGCAGTTAGTGGATCTGGTGGAGTATCTGGCTAGTCTGAAGAAAAAGTAAATGTCGCAAACGTACGACAAAATTTTTCGGGAAAACCTGGAGGAGTTGGTAGTGCCTTTGGCCACCAAACTCCTCCATCTGTCGATTCCGGCACTTGAAGAGATTCCTGATGATTTACAGATAACGGTTGAGCGCCGACCTGACTTTCTCAAGAAGGTCATTCATCCCAAAACGTCAGATAATTATATTTTACACTTTGAGTTTCAGACGGCCGACGACGAGGATATGGCCGAACGGATGCTTGAGTATTTCGCGCTACTGTATCGTAAATACCGCCTGCCGGTAAAACAGTACGTTTTTTATATTGGCAGAGGAGCCTCACAGATGAAAAGGCAGGTGATAGAAGCTAATATCACCTTTCTGTATAATCTGATAAACGCGTCGGAAGTGGATTACAAGCTCTTTCTGATGTCTAATACGCCAGAAGAAGTCCTCCTGTCCGTACTGGGTAATTTTGGGGCTGATCCGCCGGAAACAGTTATGGCCTTAGTTCTGACAAAACTGCGCGAACTTACACCCAGACCGCTGCGATTAGCCCGCTATATAAAGCAGTTAGAAGTATTATCTAAACTCCGTAACTTGCAGGAACTAACCATTAAAATTTCAGAGAAGATGGCACTGGTATATGATCTGGAGACCGATATTCGGTACCGGCAAGGTATTGAAAAAGGTATTGAGAAAGGCATTGAGAAAGGCGTTGAGGAGGGGGTTCAGAAAGAGAAAGAAATTGTTATTCGACAATTAATCAGGCAGAATATTTTAACCGAAGAGCAAATTGCTGAAGCCACTCAAACAACCGCTGAATACGTTCGTTGGGTAGCGGCCAAGCAATAGTCAGCAATCAATCACTAGACCCTTTATGCAACGACGCAACTTTGTAAAATCGACATTTGGTCTGGCCGGAGCGGCAATTACCGGGGGAGCCGCAGCCGGCGACTGGCATTCACAACCGGCTTCACTGGCCAAAAACAGTTTCAAACTCAAGTACGCTCCGCACTTCGGCATGTTCGAGAACAGTGCTGGTAAAGACCTGATTGATCAGCTCAAATTCATGGCTGATATGGGCTTCACCGCGCTGGAAGATAATGGCATGATGGGGCGTGATGCGGCTACGCAGGAAAAGATCGGTAAAGAACTCGATCGACTCGGCATGACTATGGGCGTGTTTGTGGTCGATAAAGGCGGCAACTCACAAAACACCCTCGCGGCCGGTAAGAAAGAGCACATTGATATTTTTCTGAATGGCTGCAAACGGGCCGTCGAAACGGCTAAGCGCTGCAACGCCAAGTGGATGACGGTTGTACCCGGTGATTTTGACCGTAACCTGCCAATTGGTATTCAAACCGGTCACGTAATTGATGCGTTACGCCGGGGGGCCGAAATCCTGGAGCCGAATAACCTGGTAATGGTGCTGGAGCCGCTCAGCGATACCCCCAATCTGTTCCTGCGCACATCAGACCAGACTTACGAGATTTGCCGCGGGGTAAACAGCCCCGCCTGTAAGATTCTGTTTGATATCTACCACATGCAGAAAAACGAAGGGCATATCATTCCGCACATCAACTGGGCCTGGAGCGAAATTGGCTATTTCCAGATTGGCGATAACCCCGGCCGGAAAGAGCCGACTACGGGCGAAATCAACTACAAGAAGGTATTCGAGCACATTCACAAGAAGATGAAGGAAGACAACCGCGATTTCATCTTCGGCATGGAACACGGGAACTCAAAACCTGGCAAGGACGGCGAAGTGGCGCTGATCAAGGCCTATGTTGAGTCGGATAGCTTTCAGGTTTGAGACAGACTGACGATTCATAAAAAAACGCCCGACCGCATGGCCGGGCGTTTTTTTATGAATCGTACAGATTACTTCAATACAACAACTGAGTTTTCTTCGTTTGAAACACCGCTTTCAACATACTTGTCAGCGTCCTTATCGTTTGTCCACTTTTCACCATCCAGTACAAAACGATACTGATATTCTGCGCCTACGGGAAGTTCGAGTGTCGTTTTGTATGAACCATCTTTTTGCTTCTTCAGGGGGGAGGCATTTACATCCCAGCCATTAAATTCACCAGCCAGCGAAACAGTCTTGGCACCATTCACGGCATCGGCCGGTAATTCAAACGTTACTTTAGCAACCGGTTTACTTTTGAGAAATTGCTTGGCAACAGCCATACGGATCGATTGTTTAGTTCGTGGGACGAAATTATATTACAAAAATTACAAGATCATAATAGTCAGGCCTTTATGGGCTAAACTTCTTGCTAAAATACTAAACAATGTATTTTGTTTAATACTGCCGTTAAAAAAGTAGACAGTTTTTTATTGTACGGCCCCTTTCGTATATAAGTGGCTGTAAGTCCGGTAATCACGGGTCCAGTTCCGCGCTCCTTCCAGTGCAAAATAACAAAAAATCAGGTATTCGAGACTAACCAGTTTTACCCCTTTCACGTAATACATGTAGGCCGAAATCAAGTCAATAATCAGCCACAGATACCAGCATTCAAGCTTTTTGGGAATCATCAGAAAGGTAGCAATGATGCTCATGGTGGTGGTGAAGGAGTCCAGATACGGAAACGCGCTGGGCTTAGTAAACAGCACAGGAAACCACTCGTGTAACCGACTCGCAAACGTGCCCAGGAGTAAGGTAGCCAGCAACCCGGCCGATAGCCAGACCAGCAGCTCCCGGGTGGTCAGCCGCGAGACGCGGAGCTCACGCTGCCGGACCACTTCATCGGCTTGCGGATGTGTCCAACGCCACCAGCCACGCAGGTAGGTAACGATGAAAAACACCTGCAGAAACATGTCGGGGTACAACTGAATCTGATAAAAGAGAAAGAAAAACAGCACTGCGCTCAGTACGCCGGCCGGCCAGGTCCATGTATTGTTGCGGGCAACCAGCCAGGTAGCTAGTCCACCAATTGATACGCCCGCGAGCTCCAGATAACTCATGGAATAGCCCCACAGGGTGAAGGCAATTGTATTAATGTCAAAAAATTCAGTCATAGTTGGAAGTAATCAGCAGGGGGTTTTACCTTTAGCCCTGCGAAAGTACAGCCTTGCCTTGTTTATGCCATACTAAATCAGGCTGCTTTATTCACTAACCCAACAACCAATCTATGCAACGCATTGCCATGTTAGGGGGCGGCTTCATCGGCCGCTTTTACGCTGAATCACTGCACGGCCAGCGCAGCCGCGACCGGGTGGTAGCTATCTACGCCCGCCGGGAAGAAACCGCTAAAAAATTCGCCGACGATTACGGCTGTTCGTTCATGTCGACGGATATGGAGGAGGTGATTGCCCATCCCGACGTGGACATGGTCTGTATTGCCTTGCCCAATAACCTACACGAGCCTGCCGTTCAACTCTGCGCCAAGCACAAGAAAAACGTGGTTTGCACCAAGCCGCTGGGCCGCAATGCTGAGGAAGCGCTGCGAATGATGCAGGCAGTTGAAGAAGCCGGCATTTTTGCAGGGTACCTGGAAGACCTCTGCTACACGCCGAAGTTTCTGAAGTCCATGGAAACGGTTAAGAACGGTGCTCTCGGACGTATTTTGTGGGCAAAGTCGCGCGAAACGCATCCTGGGCCACATTCCAACTGGTTCTGGGACAAAGAGCAGGCGGGTGGCGGCTGCATGCTCGATCTGGGTTGTCACTGCGTCGAAATCGCCCGTAACTACATCGGTAAGGACGTTCGGCCGGTGGAAGTGATGTGCTGGGCCGCTACGCAGGTGAAACCCATCGACGCCGAAGACCACGCGATTGCGTTGGTGAAGTACGAAAACGGTGCCATCGGTCAGTTCGAAGTAAGCTGGACGTTCCGGGGTGGGATGGACCTGCGCGACGAGGTGATGGGCACCGAGGGAACGATCTGGATTAACAACTTCCTGCGTACGGGCTTCGAAATGTTTACCACTGGAAAAGGAGCCGACTACGTAGCCGAAAAAGCGGAATCCAATACGGGCTGGCTGTTCCCCGTGGGCGACGAAGTCAACGACCTCGGCTACAACCACATGTTTACGGACATGTTCGTTTCAGCCGAGGAAGGTCGCGAACCCGCCGAAACCTTCTACGACGGCTACGTAGTAAACGCCATCCTTGATGCAGCCTACAAGTCGGCCGAAACCAAGCAATGGGAGCCGGTGATCCTGCCCGTATGGCGTGGAAAAGAAGGCGTTCAGCAGGAGCAAACCCTGACCGAATACGACGCCGAGCACTACCTGATTAAAGAAGAAGTAACCCACGACGGACGGCACAAGGTGATTCTGAAAGAGAAAGCCAGCGGGAAGATCGTCGAGCGGGATTTAGTGTAACGGAACTGGCGCGGGGGTATCTTGCGCCAGCTTGTTTTCTACTTGTTTAAAATGACCTGGCTTACTAACAAATGTATTGTCGTCGTGGGCGGCACAACCGGTATCGGTCTCTCAGCGGCTCAGGCGTTCGTTCGCGAAGGGGCTAAAGTCGTTGTTGTTGGCCGGAACCCGGAAAGCTGCACGGCGGCTGAACGACAACTCAACGGTGATGGGCTGGCGATGTCGGGCGACGCGGCCGACCCACAAACGGCGTCGAAAGCCATTGGACTCTGCCAGAGCATATTTGGCAGGTTCGATGGATTGTACCATGTGGCGGGGGGCAGCGGCCGACGTATGGGCGACGGGCCGCTTCATGATCTGACCCTCGAAGGCTGGAACTTCACCGTTAATCTGAACCTGACCTCATTGATGCTGTCGAATCAGGCGGCCGTCCGGGCGTTTCGGGCGCAGAAAACCGGCGGGGCTATTCTCAACATGGGTTCGGTGCTGGGGTCATCGCCGTCGCCGGCTTACTTTGCTACGCATGCCTACGCGGCTATGAAGTCGGCGGTAATCGGCTTTACCAAATCGATCGCGGCCTACTACGCCCACGACAACATCCGCGTCAACGTATTGGCTCCGGCACTAGTTGAAACGCCCATGGCCCAGCGAGCGGCCAATGACGACACCATTATGGCCTTCACCCGTACCAAACAACCCCTGGATGGCGGGCGCATCGGCCAGCCTAACGACCTCGATGGAGCCGCGGTGTATTTCATGTCCGATCAGTCAAAGTTCACTACGGGACAGGTCTTGACTGTCGATGGTGGATGGAGCATTTCTGAAGGACAGCTATGAACGCAATCGGCATTGACCTCGGCGGTACGTGGATCAAAGGCGTACTGATGGACATCTACACGGGCGAAATCGTGAAGCAGCTTTATCACCCGACCAACAGTGATACCGACCGAAGCGATGCCCATTGGAAACAGGCCGTCGCCGAAACCGTTGCCGATCTGCGGCAGCATAGCCCCGGGCCGGTAAAGGCCATTGGGCTGTCGGCACCGGGCTTGCCCAATGATTCCAACCAGTACATCGCGTTCATGCCCGGTCGGCTGCAGGGGCTGGAAGGGTTCCACTGGGGCCACTTCCTGAATGACCGTGTATTCGTAGTGAACGACGCCCACGCAGCCCTGATGGCCGAAAGTCGCTTCGGCGTGGCTAAAGCGCACAAAAACGTAGTGATGCTGACGCTCGGAACGGGCGTTGGTGGCGGCATTCTGATTGATGGAAAGCTTCATCAGGGCGCCTTTCAGAAAGCAGGGCATTTGGGCCATATCACGGTCGATTCAGAAAGCGAACGCGACATTACGGGCGTGCCCGGCAGTCTGGAGGATGCCATCGGTAACGCCACCATCGAGAAGCGATCATTAGGCCGGTTCTCCTCAACGTATCAACTGCTGGAAGCTTACAAACGGGGCGATTATTTTGCACAGTGGCTCTGGCTGACGTCCGTGCGGAAGCTGGCGGTGGGCGTAAGTTCGCTGATAAACTGTTTCTCGCCGGAACTGGTAGTGCTGGGGGGCGGTATCACGCAGGCTGAAGATGACCTCCTCCTGCCCCTGGCCGAATTTATGAGCCTGTACGAATGGCGTCCGGGTGGGCAGTCGACACCGGTCAGGATTGCCCATTTCGGCGACATGGCCGGGGCGATCGGGGCCGCGAGTTTTGCTATACAAACATCACTATGATCCATCAATACATTCAAAAATGCCGCGCCATTCTCGATACGGTCGGGCAGCAGGAGTCACAAATACAACAAGCTGCCCGCTGGTTTGCCGATTCGATTCTGGCGGGCCGTATGGTGCACGTTTTCGGCTCCGGTCACAGCCGGATTATGGTCGAGGAGATGTGGCCACGCTACGGGTCGTTTCCTGGTTTTAACCCCATCGTTGAATTATCACTGACGTTCCATAACCTGGTTGTCGGGGCAAACGGCCAGCGGCAGGCCATGTTCCTGGAAAATGTACCGGGCCTCGCCGACCGCATCCTGCGTAACTACGACCTGAGTGCCATGGATGCTGCGCTCATTATTTCGTCGTCGGGCTGCAACGTTGTGCCGATCGAGATGGCCGAAATCTTTCAGAAACATGGCGTTAAGGTCGTGGCGCTGATCACGAAAGAGCATTCCGAAAAAAGCACCAGCAAACGTAGCGATGGTAAAAAACTCGGGGACTTTGCGGACCTGATTCTGGACACGGGCGCTCCCGTCGGCGACGCCATGGTGACGGTGCCGGGACTGGACACACCCGTAGCACCGGGCAGTACGGTTGGTGGAGCGGTGCTGGTCAACTGCATCAAAGCTGAGGTAGCCCGGATGCTGACCGAAGCCGGGCAGCCGCCTAAAGTCCTGAGTGCAGGAGCCGTGGTAGGCCCCGAACGCGCCGTTGAGCTGTTCGAAGCGGCTTACGACGAACACGCTCACCGGCTGGCGAAGCTGTACGAAAAAGTTGGGATTGCTTCCTACGTATCAACGTCAGACTACCATGGATAAAATCAACATCATTGACAAATACAGCCTGTTTGAGGACCACTGGAATCCTCGCGTCATCGGCGAACTGAACGGCCAGCACGTCAAAATTGCCAAGGTCAAGGATGAGTTCATCTGGCACAGCCATGAGCTGGAAGACGAACTGTTTCTGGTCTGGAAAGGTACGCTGATTATGGAGTTTCGGGACAAAACCGTCGAGATAGCCCCCGGTGAAATGCTGATTGTGCCCAGAGGAGTGGAGCATCGGCCGCAGACCAACGGCGAGGAGGTCTGGATTATGATGCTGGAGCCGACGACTACCGTTAACACGGGCGCGGTCGACAATGAACGTACCCGGAAAGAATTAGAGAGTATCTGAGTTGCATGATCACCACCCGGCGCCTGACGCTTGTTCCGCTGACGCTCCAGCAACTTCAACTGCACGTAGCCGACAACCACCGGCTTGAGCAAATGCTGGGTTTGCTGCCCGGCCACCGGCAGGTGACGGAGCCGCTGCTCAGCGTAATCGTTCATTTTACCGTTCCCCGGCTCAAAGACCCAACTTTTGACCCCATTTACCATACGATCTGGATCGCCATCGATCGCGATAGGCAGCAGATTGTTGCCGATGCCAAATTCAAAGGAGAACCCGACGAAACCGGTACGGTCGAAATCGGCTACGGGACGTACCCGGCTTTTCAGCGGCAGGGATACATGACTGAAATGGTGAGTGGCCTGCTGGCCTGGGCGAGACGGCAGCCTGGTATCCGGCGCGTGGTTGCCGATACGGATGTCGAGAACGTAGCGTCGCAGAAAGTGCTTGAGAAAAATGGCTTTCGTCTGTTCGGCCGGGTCGAGCACCTGCTGTGGTGGGAGTTTATGTTCGATGAGTAGCTTTTATTCCTATCTTCGTCTTTTACCCTTACCTAAATCCTTCCTTAAAATGTCTCAATCCCGTCGCCGATTTTTGCGTCAGATTGGTGGTACCACAGCCATGCTTGCCGGGGTATCGACCCTTGCTAACGCCGGAGCAAAACCCATTCACCGCGAACACCTGATTGAACCCATCCGACCGCAATCCGCCAATGACACCGTCAACATTGCCCTGATTGGGGCCGGCATCATCGGCCATTACGACTGCAACACGGCTCTGAAAGTGCCCGGAACCAAACTAGTGGCGGTGGCCGACCTGTACGACCAGCGTCTGATTCGTGCCAAAGAAGTGTGGGGCGCTGATATTCAAACCACCCGCGACTACCGCGAGATCCTGAAGCGGCCAGATGTCGATGCGGTGCTGATCTGCGTACCGGACCACTGGCACGACCGTATGTCGATTGATGCGCTCAACGCCGGTAAGCACGTGTACTGCGAAAAACCGATGGTGCATCATATCGAAGAAGGCCAGGCCGTTATCAATGCCCATAAAAAATCGGGCAAGGTATTTCAGGTGGGGAGCCAGCGGGCCAGTAGTGCGGCTGTACTGGAAGCCAAGAAACGCTACGAGCAGGGTGCCATCGGCGAGCTGACGTTCGTGGAAGCGTTTGTCGACCGCTCCGACGCATTGGGAGCCTGGCAGTACACCATGCCGCCGACCGTTGATCCGAAAGAAATCGACTGGGACCGCTACCTCGGCGACGCCCCCAAACGCCCCTTCGACGCGACGCGTTTTTTCCGCTGGCGGAATTACAAAGAATACGGCACCGGCGTAGCAGGCGATCTGTTTGTCCACCTGATTACTGGCCTGCATACCATCACCGAATCCAACGGGCCTACCCGCATCTTTTCGCTGGGCGACCTGAACTACTGGAAAGATGGCCGCGACGCCTACGATCTCGTTACGGCGATTATGGAATATCCCAAAACCGACAAACACCCATCGTTTCAGTTTACTACGCGGGTAAATCTGGCCGAGGGTGCCGGTGGCTCAATCCATACGCGTCTGGTCGGTACGGAGGGTGTAATTGACATCGGCTGGAATGAATTTACGTTACGTCGGCTCAAACGCCCGACCGCGCCCATGTTCAGCCGGGGCTACGATGCGCTGTTTACGTACCCGCAGGCGATGCAGGAAACGTTTATCCAGCAGTATGATCAGAGATACCCGGAAGGGCAATACACCCGCTCGGTGCAGCGCGAACCGGAGGAGGTATTCAATGCACCCCAGGGCTATGACGACCGGCTCGACCACATGATTACGTTCTTCAATGCCGTGCGTGGGCAGGGGACGGTTCGGGAGGATGCGGTCTTTGGGCTTCGGGCAGCCGCGCCTTCGCTGGCGGCCAACCTGAGCGCCGAAAAACGCCGGGTGATCAACTGGGACCCGGTTACTATGAAGTTACTGACAACCTGATGGAAGAACTGATCGACGCGTACATCGCAGCCTACAATCGAATGGACGTAGCCGGGATGCTGGACGTACTCCACGACGATATTACCTTCGAAAACGTTTCAAATACTGACGGCGTCCTGACTATCCACGGCAAAGCCGCTTTCACGGAACTAGCCTGTCGTTCGGTTGAGTTGTTTGCCGAGCGAATGCAACTGGTGCGTTCGCTGGTTCTGGGTACCGACACAGCCGCGGTTGAGGTCGATTATCACGCGACACTGGCTCACGATCTGTCCGACGAGAAGAAAGCGGGTGATACGCTGGTGCTTCGTGGAGTCAGCTTTTTTCGCTTTAAAGACGGTAAAATTTCTCAACTAACCGATTATAGTTAAAAAAGGAGGAGAGATAAAAGAAAGAAAGGAGGATGGAATGCCATTCCCTTTCTCCTTTCCTCCTTCCTCCTTTCCTCCTTTTTTATGCAACCCGTACCAATTAAAACCACTGTTGTCGGCTCAATGCCGTTTCCGGGCTGGCTTGAGTTTTCGAGCCAGCATCTCGCATCGTTTGGCCCCGCCGACATCAGCGAAATGATTGAGGATGCCGTTGTCGCGTCGGTACATGATCAGGTTTCGTCTGGTCTTGATGTCATCACCGACGGTGAGCAAACCCGCTTTGATTTTAACCTGTCGTTTTACGGCTACATCAAGGGGATTCAGAACAATGAAACCGAACTCCGCCGATTCGGTCCACCCGCTCATGATCAGCGTGGTAAGCATAACATTGTCGAGCCGCTGACTGCTCCGAGGGGCCTGGGCGTCGTGGAAGAATACCAGCGCCTGAAACGGCTGGCACCCGAGGGGCAGGGGCTGAAGGTGTCGATTCCGGGCCCTTACACACTGAGTGGACGCTTGTTGCCGGGTAGTTTATACAAAGACCGCTGGGAGGTAACCGAAGCATTGCTGCCGTTGGTCAGCAAAGAAATTGCTGATTTAGTAGCCCTGGGCGTTCCGGAAATCTGCGTCGACGAGCCGTCGATGAGCTGCTACGCCTACAAAGAAGATACGAAGCGGTTTGTCGATATATTCAACCGGACAATAGCGCCGGGCGTGGGTAAAACGCGGCTGTCGATGCACCTCTGTTTCGGTAATTACAAAGGCCGTTCGGTCGGTAAAAAGACCATCGCGCCCATGCTCCCCGACTTTCTGGATATGACGGTCGATGAACTTCACTCCGAAATGACCATTCTCAATTTTGCCGAAGTAAACCTGCTGGAGCGTTTTGCCGAGAAGTTCGACGTAGCGGTGGGTGTTATTGACGTCAAAAGCTACTACATCGAAACGCCCGACGATGTTGCCGAGCGCATTCGGAAGTGCCTGCCGTACGTACCGGCCGAAAAACTCGCCGTTGCGCCGGATTGCGGTCTGAGCCAAACCGCCCGCTGGGCCGCCAAACAGAAGCTGGCGAATATGGTCGCGGGCGCGAAGAAGGTACGGCAGGAGATTGGTGTTGAGAGCTGAAGCTTATTGAATTGATGTAGTAATTGCTTTTGTCATGCTGCCGATAGGAAGCATCTCCGGGTGAGAAACATCATTTCCTACCAATGATGCTTCCTATCGGCAGCATGACAAAAATTAAGATAACTCTTCTCGCAACGAATCAGCCAGCGCACACCGCTCACTTTGTAGCTTATCTACATTTTCATGTAACAGCATACGCGTTACGGCGTTGTCGAAGTGCTCGCCAAAAGTGGCCCGCAGTTCCTTCCGCTTCATCGCTTCCAGAAAGCGCCGGACATCTTCGGTCGTTTCGAGCTGAAGCGGAGGCACTTCGGTTGGTTTGCCGTCGTCATCCTTCGCTACCATCGTAAAATAGGACGTATTGGTGTGCTTGACTGTTCTTAGTTTCACGTTCTCAGCGATCACTTTTATGCCTACCACGAGTGACGTGCGGCCAACATAATTCACCGAGGCCATCAGCGATACCAGATCGCCGACATCGACGGGCTGCCGGAAGTTAACCCCGTCGACGGAGACCGTAACGCAGTATTCGCCCGCGTGTTTGGAGGCACAGGCATACGCGGCTTTGTCCATCAGAGACAGCAGGATACCACCGTGAATTTTGCCGCCAAAATTGGCGTACGACGGAATCATGAGTTCAGTAAGGGTCGTGCGGGAAGCACTAACGGGTTTGGCTGGTAGCGACATAAAGGAGGGTGGAGAACAAAAAAAGCACCGCCATGGAAGCTGACGATGCTTTAATCACAACTAATCAAGGTAAACTCTTAAACGGCAAAGCTTTCACCGCAGCCGCAGGTCCGGGTGGCGTTCGGGTTCTTAAACTGGAATCCCTTGCCATTCAACCCGTCTGAGAAGTCGAGTTCTGTACCGGCAAGATACAGCAGACTTTTGCGGTCAACCAAAATTTTAATGCCTTTATCTTCGACGACGTGGTCAGTTGGTTGCTGCGTCGCATCGAACTGAAGGTCGTACATCAGACCAGAGCAACCTCCGCCCTGTACGGCTACGCGAATGGCAAACTCATCGGTCAGGCCGTCCTTCCGGCGAAGTTCAACAATTTTATCCTTAGCGATATCTGAAACAGTAACCATAGTCGTATTTGAATCGTAACGAACGCGAATCGGCGCTAATCTATTAACTTTCCGCCGAACGGAAAAGTTCTTTCTCTGCCTATGCTTACGAACGTCGAACACATCGGCATCGCTGTCCGCGACCTGGACGCATCCAACGAACTATTTAGCAAGCTGCTCAACGTAGCGCCCTACAAATCCGAAGCCGTCGAGTCGGAGGGTGTGACCACGTCGTTCTTTAAAGTGAACCAGACTAAAATTGAGCTCCTCGAAGCGACTAGTCCCGACAGCCCGATCGCGAAGTTTCTGGGCAAGAAAGGCGAAGGAATTCACCATATTGCGTTCGAGGTGGATGACATCCAGACTGAAATGGAGCGCCTGAAAGGGGAGGGGTTTACCGTCCTGAACGAAACCCCCAAGCGCGGAGCCGACAACAAGCTGGTCTGCTTTCTGCACCCGAAAGGGACGAATGAAGTGTTGGTGGAGTTGTGTCAGGAAATTAAGGAGTAAGGGAGGAAAGGAGGAGAGGAGTAAAGAAGGGAAGCCGGGTCGCCGGTCCGAAATAAAGGAGAAAAGGGATATGCTGAAGCGCGTTTCGATACAAAATTTCAAGAGCCTGAAAGACGTCACGCTCGACCTGCAAAAGGTGAATCTGCTCATCGGGCCCAACAACTCGGGAAAGACGAATTTTTTGAAGGCGCTGGAATATATGGTTAAGGATAATACTAATCAGGAAGAGCCTGAATATGGGCGCTTGATTTTTAATCAGCAAAAAGGAAAAGAAATCAAGATTGAGTTGCTATATAGTTCTGATGAACGAAGCGATGATGAAGGCGTCGTGTGCATAGTTGGCGACAATGCTACCATACAAAAAGCGGCAAAAATGGGGCAACGGTATAGTAGCTTTTTACATTTCAATCCTGAACAAATGAAGGCAAAACTTGGCCCCTGTATAATTTATAAGCCAGATCCTAACAAATTAACGCAGCCTTCAATAGTCGGTACAGGAGCTGAAGTAGTTAATGCAGATGCTTCTAACTTAATAGCTTTTTTTGATTTCATCAGGGATGATCAACCAGTAATTTTTGACAAAATCAAAGACGATTTAAATAAGTGCGTTCCTGAGTTTACCGAAATTAATTTCCAAAGTATTCCGTCAAACGAAGGATTAGTGAAGCTGTTCGGACCGGGAACCTTTAAGCGTCTTGGTCTTACAAATGATCGCCAAAATGTAAAATACTGGGCTGACGAATTGTCCGAAGGTACATTGTATTTTGTAGCCCTTCTCTGTATCATTAACCAGCCAAATCCGCCCAAACTTCTTCTACTCGAAGAGCCCGAGAAAGGTATTCATCCGCGCCGGATTCACGAGGTAATTCAATTTATCCTAAGACTATCCGAGGAAAAGGATGTTCAAGTCATCATGACTACACATAGTCCGATTGTAGTTGATATGTTTAAAGACATGCCGGAGTCCGTATTTATTTTTGATAAAGATGGAGAAGGAGCTACGCATGTCAATAATTTACTATACGATGTAATCGAGCCAGAAACCGCTAAGAGTAAAGAGTTGGGGATTGAGCCACCCCATTATACAGACTCATTAGGTGATGCCTGGACGGTTGGCTTTCTGGGAGGTGTGCCAAAATGAGTAAAATTATTACGTACGCCTTTTTCGGTGAAGATGAAGCCCAGCGTAACTTTTTGGAAAAATATCTGAATCAACAGTATCCCAATACGTTCATTGAAGATGAAAATGAGCGCTGGCGGTTTAAAGCAGGTAATGGTAAGCAAGTGGATAGTCTTTTACCAGAGGCCTTGCGTCAACGCGCTCTACTCGGCTTGGATGTGCTCTTTGTTGGTCGTGATATAGACACTGAACATAAGCCAATAATTGCAATTCGGCAGAATCATTACGCGGGTAAATGTAAAGACCATCCGGCTGTGTTGATGTTACCGGTACAATGCATCGAATACTGGCTTTGGTACATTAAACGGCATAGTGAAGAGCCTGGTAAGAATACGCCATTAGAACCTCAACCTCGTTCTTCAGCTAAACAGGCCGTTTATGCAGGCACAAAGGTGGCTGCTAAGCAAGTTGAAATTGCGAATGACATTTTAGTTCATTTGGATGTTGAATGGTTAGAGCAACGTTCAGAGAGTTTCAAACACTTCCATAAACAAATAACCGCCTTTCTCAACGAGTACAACAAAACGTAGCCATGAAATACTACAACAATATCATCGAAACCATTGGCAATACGCCGTTGGTCAAACTCAACAAAGTCAACAAGGGCATTCCGGGCACCATTCTGGTGAAAGCCGAATACTTTAACCCCGGCAACTCGGTCAAAGATCGTATCGCGATTCGGATGATTGAGGACGCTGAAAAAGACGGCCGACTCAAACCGGGTGGTACCATCATCGAAGGCACCAGCGGCAACACGGGCTTTGGTCTGGCCCTGGCGGCAATCGGGAAAGGCTACAAGTGCATCTTCACCATGGCTGACAAGCAGTCGAAGGAGAAGATTGACATTCTGCGGGCGGTGGGCGCTGAGGTGATCGTTTGCCCGACCAACGTAGCGCCGGAAGACCCACGTTCGTATTACTCGGTAGCGAAGCGGCTGAATCAGGAAATCCCCAACTCGCTGTACCCGAATCAATACGATAACCTGTCGAACACGGCCGCCCACTACGACACGACCGGTCCTGAAATCTGGCGCGATACTGACGGTAAAATCACGCACTTCGCGGCTTCGGTAGGTACCGGTGGCACGATCAGCGGTACGTCGAAGTACCTGAAGGAGCAGAATCCGGACATCGTTACGGTGGGGCTGGATACCTACGGCTCGGTGTTCAAAAAATACAAGGAAACCGGCATCTTTGACTCCAACGAAATCTATCCGTACCTGACCGAGGGGATTGGCGAGGATATCCTGCCGCAGAACGTTGATTTTGAGGTGATTGACCACTTTATCAAAGTAACCGATAAGGACGCGGCTATTATGGCCCGCCGACTGTCGCGGGAGGAAGGGCTGTTCATTGGCTGGTCGTGCGGAACGGCCGTGCATGGCGCGCTGGAATACGCCCGCGAACACCTGAAGGAAGACGACGTGATGGTCATTATCCTGCCCGACCACGGTACGCGCTACCTGGCCAAAATCTACAACGATACGTGGATGAAGGATCACGGCTTCCTTGAGGACCGGGCGTTCAAAACCGCCCGCGATATCGTCCATGCCAAGAACGGCCGGTCGCAACTGACTACCATCGGGGCGGGTGTAACGGTAAGTCAGGCGATTCAAACGCTGAACCGAAACGGCATTTCGCAGATTCCGGTCACGGATGAAAGCGGTCACATCGTGGGCAGCCTGACCGACTCAACGGTGCTCAGCCGCCTGATCGAAGACCCGGCCATTAAAGATCAGCCGGTGAGTGAGGTGATGGATAAGCCGTTTAAGTTCGTAGGGCTGGACAACACCGTCGACGTACTGTCATCACTGATTGATCGCGAGAACAAAGCCTTGTTGGTGCGCGATGAAACACAGCAGGTGCACATCATCACCCAGGCTGATCTGCTGGCTGCAATGACGAATTGACTGTGAGAGAGTAAGGGAGAAAAGGAGGAAGGGAATACGGCAATTTCTTGCCTCCTCCTTTTCTTCCTTACTCCTTTCCATAGAAGCTCATCTTCTATTATCCTCTCCCTCCATCATACTCAGATAGCTCATATACCGGCTTTCGGCGATTTCGCCTTCACCAACGGCGTCTTTTACGGCGCAGCCAGGTTCATTCAGGTGCAGGCAGTTATGGAACCGGCACTGGTTCAGGCGGTCGCGCATTTCGGGGAAGTAGTGGCTGATCTCTTCCTTTTCCATATCCGCTAAGCCCAGCTCCTTAATACCCGGCGTGTCGATGATGTACGTATCAGGTGCCAGCTCAAACATCTCGGCGAAGGTGGTTGTGTGAACCCCCTTGTTGGCGAAAGTTGAGACCTCGTTGGTGCGGAGATTCAGAGTCGGCGCAATCGCATTGACTAACGACGACTTGCCGACGCCCGAATGGCCAGACAGCAGCGTAATCTTATGGTCGAGTAGTTGCCGGAACGCATCGACGCCCTGTCCTTCCGTGGCCGACGTCGCTACGCAGTGATACCCGATGTTTTCGTAAAGGGCCATGATCTCCTGCTGATACGCCAGCCCCTCGTCGCTGAGGATGTCGGTTTTGTTGAATACCAGCGTCGTAGGAATGCGAAAGGCTTCGGCCGTAACCAGAAAACGGTCAATGAAGCCCAAGGACGTGCGGGGCAGGGCCAGCGTCACGAGCATGACCGCCTGGTCGATATTAGCCGCCAGAATGTGCCCATGGGCTGTTTTGTGCACCGACTGCCGGATAATGTAGTTCTCACGCGGTTCGATGTCGGTGATAACGGCCGTGTTTTCGGCTTCGTCTTCGACGTCAAACTGCACACGGTCGCCCACGGCAATCGGGTTCGTCACCTTTAGGCCTTTGATTTTGAATTTTCCTTTCAGCCGACCCTGGTAGATGTGGCCGTCGGAGTTGCGGACATCGTACCACGAGCCGGTAGAGCGTATAACTAAGCCTTTCTGCATGTTGGATTTAAACGCAGAGTACACGGAGGTCGACGCAGAGTTAAAGAGCATACGTTGCGTGCTCTGCGTCAATCTCCGCGTGCTCTGCGTTTAAGAATATTTTCTACAACCTCCATAACCTTCGCGGTTGCGCCAATGTTCCGCTCAACGTAATAGCGGGCTTTCCAGGACGCTGAATTGTAATACGCCGAATCGTCGTACAGCCGGGTAAAGCAACGGGTCAGTTCGGCCGAATTATTGACAGGAAAGGCCGCTTCGTTACGTACCAGATCCACCGCTTCCTGAAATCGTTTGTAATTGGGGCCGAAAAAGACCGGGGAGCCGAACGTTGCCGCTTCCAGAATGTTGTGCAGCCCTTTACCGAATCCCCCACCAACGTAAGCGAACTCGCCGTACTGATACAGCGACGATAACATGCCGATGTTGTCGATCAGCAGCACATCGTAGGACTCAAGCGTTGATGGATCGAAAGCGGAGGACTGGGTTTCGGAATACCGGATGGATTTGCCGTTCAGCTGTTTGCGCCAGCGTTCAATCTCCTCGTCGTTGATTTCGTGCGGGGCAATAATCACTTTCAGGGGTTTACTGAACCGATTAATAACGGGTATCAACACGTCCATGTCGGCTTGCCATGCGCTGCCAATCACCCAGAGCGGCTGCGATAGGTTTTTGCCATTAGCCTTGAATGAAGCGGCCAGGCCAATGTCTTTTTTGGCATCCGCTACCTGTTTCACCCGGTCAAAACGGGTGTCGCCGGCCAGCGTTACGTTGGTAATCCCAATTGACCTGAGCAACTCGACGGACTCTGCGTTCTGTACCAGCAGATAATCGAAGTAGGTGAGCAGGTTACGGTAAAAACCGCCGTACGGCTTAAAAAAAAGCTGTTTAGCCCGGAAAATAGCTGAAAATGAAATGATCGGTACGTCGGCGGCTTTTAGTTCGCGCAGGTAGTTGTACCAGAACTCATACTTGATAAAAAAGGCGATACGTGGCTTAACCAGCGCCATAAACTGCCGGGCATTAGTGGGCGTGTCGGCCGGCAGGTAACAGACGTAATCGGCACCGTTGTAGTGTTTACGGACTTCATAACCTGAGGGCGAAAAAAACGTCAGCAGAATTTTATGATCCGGAAAGTGCTGTCGAAACGCTTCAATAACCGGGCGGCCCTGTTCAAACTCACCCAGTGAGGCCGCATGAAACCAGGCAATAGGCGCGGTGTTGCCCGCGAGCTTATCGGCCAGCTGGTCAGACCAGTTGCGCCGGCCCTCTACCATCAGTCTGGCTTTTTCGTGAAAGGGAGCCGCCAGCCGGAGTACAGTCTGGTAGGCATGAATCGACGCGTTGTATAGGGTAGACAGCAAGTGCGAAGCCTTTTGATTACTTTTGCAAAGCTACAAACTCACCTCACAATCTGCGTGTACCATGCAAACCTATGACACAGTGACCGAAGCGCTCGAAGACCTTCGTCGGCAGGGCTTCACCCGTGACTACAATTTGCACACCAATCACCTGAAATGCCAGCAGGATGGTTTAGAATTATCCCCCGAACAGTTCGAGATTCTCGATGTATTCCGGTTCGAAGGCATGACTGATCCCGGAGATGAAACCATTATCTATGCGCTTGAAGAGAAAAATGGCCAGCGGGGCACCCTCGTCAATGCCTATGGACCCTACTCCGACGACATGTCGGCCGAGATGGTGCAGAAGCTACGTGTGCACAATGGATAATCTGAACTTTTTCTAATTAGAAATACTTGTTAAGCAGTATTGTAATAGTATACCAATGAACTGGAATAAACTAACGAGCGAAGAGCAGTTAGACGGCATAAGGCAGGAATCAGCGCAGCAGCCGGTGCTGATCTTTAAACACAGTACAACATGCTCAATCAGCGCTATGGCTCTTAGCCGCATGGAGCGCAACTGGAACGAACAGGCGGGGATTAAGCCATATTATCTTGATCTGCAAGCCAACCGTTCGGTTTCCAATAAGATCGCCAATGAGTTTGGCATCGAACACGAATCACCGCAGGTGTTGCTGATTCGTAACGGCGAATGTGTTTACGACGCTTCGCACATGGCCATCTCATTCGATGGCCTGCGGCAGGCGGTTTAGTCTTGAAAAGGAGAAAAGCAGGAAGGGATGAAAGGAGAAGGGATTGCGCAATTGTTCCCTTTAACCTTTCCTCCCTTCCTGCTTTTCTCCTTTCTACATTATTCCTTCAACGTAATCTTCGCCCGGTGGCAGACTCCGCCGACGGGAGGGTTGAATTTAGAGACGCTTACCTCCACCGATTCGACGTCCGCGTACTTCCGGCGGACCTCTTCGATGATGCTATGGGCAATGTGTTCGAGCAGTCGGGCAGGCCGCTGCATAACCGTGGCCGTAATCCGGTACAGTTCTTCGTAATTGACCGTAGCGCTCAGGCGGTCACGCCGGGCCGCTTCTGAGAAGTCGGCCGTTACGACGATGTCGACCGAGTACTTATTGCCAATTTTCTGTTCTTCGTCGTAGAAACCGTGGTAAGCGAAAAATTCGAGACCTTCTAACGTAATTGTTCCCATTCGTACCGTAGCCGGGTCGGCTTTTCGGTAGAAAACCCGCCGGAGCATAAGCGGGTTCGCTCCGCGTTACTTAAATCTGGTCAAAAAATGACCCGCCTTTTTTTACGCTCGATTCCTGAGCAACTGGTTCCGGCTTTTCCTCGTCAGCCGTGGCGGACTGGGTTTCGTATACACCATTCGACGTAGCTTCTACCGGCACGGCTGCCTCGGTCTGCGTCGGCTCGGGTTCAAGCGAAGCGCTGGATTCGTGGGCCGACTCCATCGTTTCCGACGTCTCGACGGCTTCATCCACCTTTTCCATCAGCGGCTCGTCCGATGGGATGGCTTCGGGTACAAACTCAGTCCGATCAGTAAGCGGAGGCAGTTCAGTTACTTCGGGCATTGACTCCGGCGCTTCTGCCGTGGGCGCATCGCCGGCTGGTTGATTGTCAGCTTCCTGCTGGTCTATTTCCTCCTTGATCTGCGTAGTTACTTCGTCGATTTTACCTTTCAGATTCTGTTTGGCAAACTTCTTCTCGAAGCGATCGACACTGTCAATGGCGTTGCCGGCCAGCGTCCGAATCTGCACCGACAGGTTTTCCTTATATTTTTCCAGCGCCTGGAAATCGTGTTCGAGAGCCTTCAGATCGTTCAGGATATTGTCTTTCAGGTAACGCGCCTGATTTTCGGCGTCCTGTACCATCAGGGCGGACCGCTTACGAGCTTCGGCCAGAATGTCGTCGGCTTTCTGGCGGGCTTCGGCCAGGTATTGCTCGGCGGCTTTATTGGCCTGATCCGTAATCTGCGCACTGGTATCTTCGGCGGTTTTGAGCGTGCGGAAAAGCGTCATCTCCACCTCTTTCAGCTTGTTTAGTTCCTTTTCGGCTATTTCAAGCTGCATTTTCATCATTTTATGATCGCCGATCACGCGCTCCCATTCCTGGGATAACGAGACCAGAAAGGCATCTACATCTTCGGGTTTGTATCCGCGCAAACCTTTCTCAAACGTATGTTGCCGTATTTCGATGGGCGTGATTTTCATCGGTGCGCTTAGGTTTTGGGTAATGCTGAGTTGTCTGTTAAAAGTGAAGTAACGCCCATTATATGGATTTAGCAAAAATTAGCAAGAAAAATCTACTGTTTTGTTCGGTGAACTGAGTTTTAGGTTACCTGCCAAACCGAAATGGTTCGGTCGTCGCTGGCCGAAACTAACTCAGATTCATAGTCCGTCCACAGCAATTTGTTGACCGACGTACCATGACCGGCATGGCGCGCGCGATCGACGACCTTCAGCAGCCGGAACGTATCGGCATCCCAGATTTTGATTGATTTGTCCATACTGGCCGTAGCCAGCCAGCTACCGTCCGGACTAAACGTCAGGTGGTTGATGGCAAACATGTGCGCGACGATGTCGTGGCTGAGGACGTACCCGTTCTCTGCATCCCAGACCTTCAGATGCGCGTCCCGCCCGGCCGTCAGCAGGTATCGGAAATCCGGGGAGTAGCCAACCGTAAAGACCGAATTGGTATGGGCTTCGATGACCTGTTTCAGTTCGTAGGTTTCCAGGTCGTAGATGCGCACGGCCTTGTCGCTGTAGCCAACAGCCAACTCCCGGTCAACCGGGTTAATGGCCAGGCTCCTTGCCGACTTATCTGAGGCTTTCAGGTATTTCCGGATCGCCACCCGCTCGGTATCCAAGACCACAACTACGCCGTCGGAAAGGGCCACGAACGTATCGTTTTTGTAAAATGCCAGATCGAAGATGGCGGCTGAGGTCAGTTTAAGCGACCCAACTTCCTGTTTTTTTGCCGGATCGATCAGGTGCAGACCTTCGTAGTTCTGACCTACCCATAGCAAACCGCTCGGCTGATGGAAGGCAATGGCGTATACCGAAGCGGGCACCCTGGCCATCAACTCCCCCCGATCCGGGCGGTCGAGCTGCCACCGCACCACCAGCCCATCGGCTCCCGATGAGAAGAACTGCTCCGGCTGCGGCCCCTTGTCGAGGGCATACACACAGTCGCGGTGACCACCAAACGTATCAAGTTTCTGAACGACCAAAGGCTAAACTGGCTGTGATTCCGGACGTAGGGAAGGGTTCCCGACGCCCGAACGTCATTACTAAACAACTTACCGCTAATTTTACGGCAAAAGTAAAGAAAATGCCCCTGTCCACGAATTTACCGCTCAACAACGAGTGCATGGCCGTTTTATGGACCATCACCGAAGATGAGCCGATGCTGCGAACGAACCTGACCATCACTACGTCCGAACTGGAGGAGCTGGAAACCATCCGGCATCCGGCGCAGCGCGTGGAGTGGCTGGCCTGCCGCGTAGCCATTCGCGACCTGGTCGAAGCCCAGGGCGTACCGTATCAGGGGCTGGTCAAAGATGAATACGGAAAACCGCATCTGATCAATTTGCCGTGGCATGTATCCCTGTCGCACACAACCGGCTGGGGGGCTGCGGTGCTGCATCGGTCGCGGCCGGTAGGGATCGATATTGAGCCGGTGCGGGATCAATTTACGCGGGTGGTGCCCCGGGTGCTGTCGGAAGCCGAGATCAGCCATGCCGCCGGAGAAGCCGGTCGACTGGCGGTGTACTGGTGTGCCAAGGAAGCGCTCTACAAGCTGTATGGCAAACGCCAGCTTACGTTTCGGGAGCACCTGCACGTGGAACCATTTGCCGACGGGGCTGACCAGCTGATCGGACACGTCCGGCTCCCCGACCACGAAGCCCAGTTGACCATCCGCTGTTTCAAAACCGGTCCCGGCCTGCTGGCCATAGCGTACTAAAAAAGCCCGAACAATTCCGTTCGGGCTTTTCGTCAGCGTTGCGTATAATCAGAAAGCGGTAATCCGTCGCCTTCGTCCTTCACGGCTTCCAGAATCCGCTCAACCTCGTGGACGCGTTCGGTATCGCCGTTTTTCTCGAATGCCAGGGTCAGGTTGCGCAGCACACGCCGGACAATATCGGCATTCGTACAGGGTTGATAGAACGTATCGAGGTGCTTCAGGTTCAACTGGTCGATGTACTGATCAATGTCCTTCTTGGAAAAAATCAGCCCGCGGTTAAATACGTTGATGTAAAACTGAACCCCGTTGTTGTCTTTGTACGTCAGCACGAACAGGTTCGGCAGGTTGACCCCGAAGATGGGCAGATTCAGCCGCTTGGCAATCAGCATATAAATAACGCAGAGCGCAATGGGATTACCCCGGCGGGTTTCCAGCACCTGGTTGATCATCGAATTGGCCGGCGAATGAAAATGCTTGGTATTCGGGGCAAACTTAAGCTTGGTAAAGAAGGCGTTGTTCATGGCCCGGACCTGATCGAGCGGGTGCATATCCGGCTTGATGTCGAGCCAGACGTCGTAATACAACTGCTCCAGGTCCTGCTGTAATTTTTCCAGCGACAGGTCGGGGTACTGGTACGTAGCCACGATCCAGAGGCCTTCGAGGAGGTCCATAGCACCCCCGTTTTTCCAGTTCCGCATCCGTTCCAGTACCGATTCGTACTGCAGGTCGTGAATAAGTTCTTCGATTCGTTTCTGGAAGTCAGGATTAAAACTGCTCTCCCACTCAGTCTCCAGCAGGGGGATCATCTGACCGCCCATTTGCCGGATGCGCTGCTCGACGTGCTCCACCACTTCCTTGTCCTCGTCGTCTAAGAGCGAGATGAGCGCTTTTAATTCGTTGTCGTTCATGCGTTTTTATGGCTGATCCGGGTGACCCCAGGATAAATACTACTTTTGGAAACCTCCTGAATATACTACTTTTGTCGGGTTTCAAAGCCTGCTACTCAAAAGTAACAACAAAAATTTTATAAAAAACGATTTGAATCCAACAGGCAATCTCCCCAAAATCCTGGTTACCGGTGGTGCGGGTTTCATTGGTTCCCACACGGTCGTTTCGCTCGTTGAGGCCGGTTTTGAGCCGGTTATCGTTGACAATTTTTCCAATTCGGAACGTAGTGTACTCGATGGTCTCCGGGGTATTCTGGGGCGCGACGTTACGGCCTATGAAGCCGATTGTAACGATATCGGCGCCATGGAAGATATCTTCCGGAAGGAATCGTTCTCGGGCGTTATTCACTTTGCGGCTTTCAAGGCGGTAGGTGAGTCGGTTCAGCAACCGCTGAAATATTACCGCAACAACATTGATTCGCTGCTGCTGCTGCTCGAACTGATGCCGCGCTACAACGTGCCTAACCTCGTGTTTTCGTCGTCATGTACGGTGTACGGACAACCCGAGCAACTGCCCGTTACCGAAGAAACCCCCCGGCTACCGGCTCAGTCGCCCTACGGCAACACCAAGGCCATCTGCGAAGACATTATCCGGGACGCTGTGCGGGCGCAGCTGCCGGTCAAATCCATTGCCCTGCGGTACTTTAACCCGATTGGTGCCCACCCGTCTGGTCTGATCGGGGAACTGCCGAGGGGCGTACCGGGCAACCTCGTACCGTTTATTACGCAGACAGCCGCCGGTCTGCGCCAGCAGCTTACCGTGTTCGGCAGCGACTACGACACACCCGACGGCACCTGTGTCCGGGATTTCATTCACGTCATGGACCTGGCGGAAGCGCACGTGCAGGCGCTGCGTAAACTCAACGAAACCAACGCCGACGCCCACTACGATGTGTTCAATATCGGCACCGGCCGGGGCGAAACCGTACTGGATGTGATCAATACGTTTGAGCGTGAAACGGGCGTTTCGGTCAATTACACCATCGGACCCCGCCGGGCGGGCGATGTGGAAAAGATCTACGCTGATGTTGCGAAAGCGCCAAACGAACTCGGCTGGGAAGCCAGCCGGTCGCTGGCTGATTCGCTGCGGGATGCCTGGCGCTGGGAGCAGAAATTAAGGCAGGAAGTTTGATGGAAAGTACGGCGTTTGACGTCAGTACACATCAAACGCCAAACTAAAACACTATGAAAACCATTCTCATCACCGGCGGTGCCGGCTTCATCGGATCGCACGTTGTCCGGTTGTTCGTTACCAAGTATCCTGAGTACCGGATCTATAACCTTGATAAACTGACCTACGCCGGTAACCTGGCGAATCTGTCGGACATTGAAGACGCTCCTAACTATACGTTCATTAAAGGCGACATCACCGACGCGAAGTTTCTGGAAGACCTGTTTGCAGAAGTGCCCGTCGATGGGGTGATTCACCTGGCGGCCGAGTCGCACGTTGACCGGTCTATCACCGACCCGATGTCGTTTGTGATGACAAACGTAGTGGGTACGGTGAATCTGCTCAATGCCGCTAAAAACGCATGGGCGGCAACCGGGGGAGTGTCTGGCTTCGAAGGCAAGCGGTTTTACCACGTATCAACCGACGAGGTATACGGATCGCTGCACAACCCCGACGAGTTCTTTACGGAAGAGACGCCGTATGATCCGCAGTCGCCGTATTCGGCGTCCAAAGCTGCTTCCGATCACTTCGTCCGGGCGTACGGCAATACGTATAAAATGCCGGTGGTGCTGTCGAACTGCTCGAATAACTACGGCCCCAATCACTTCCCCGAAAAGCTGATTCCGCTGATGATCCACAACATCCGGAACAACAAGCCGCTGCCGGTCTATGGCAAAGGCGAGAACGTGCGGGACTGGCTCTACGTAGTGGATCACGCCCGGGCGATCGATACGATTTTCCACAACGGCAACCTGGGCGAGACGTATAACATCGGCGGGTTCAACGAGTGGCGGAATATCGATCTGGTGAATCTGCTCTGCTCAATCATGGATCGCAAGCTGGGCCGGCCCGAAGGTACGTCGGCACAACTGATTACCTACGTGACCGACCGCGCCGGCCATGACCTTCGCTATGCTATCGACGCCCACAAGATCATGAACGAGCTTGGCTGGGAGCCGTCGCTGCAATTTGAAGAAGGCCTTGAAAAAACCGTCGACTGGTTCCTCAACAACCAGGAATGGCTCGATAACGTCACTTCGGGCAACTATCAGTCTTATTACGAATCCATGTACGCCAACAGATAAATGCAAGGGGCGAAGGGCATAGGGCTGGGGCTGTAACCTCTTCCCCATGCCCTTCGCCCCTTGCCCTATGCATTGTTATGAAAGGTATCATCCTCGCCGGGGGCTCCGGCACCCGACTCCATCCGCTGACGCTGGCCGTATCGAAGCAGTTAATGCCGGTCTACGATAAGCCGATGATTTATTACCCACTGTCGATTCTGATGCTGGCCGGCATCCGCGACATTCTGATCATCTCAACACCTCACGATCTGCCGCACTTCGAAAAACTGCTCGGCGACGGTTCCCGTATCGGCTGTCAGTTCAGCTACGCCGTACAACCGAGTCCGGATGGGCTGGCTCAGGCGTTTATCATCGGCGAAGAGTTTGTTGGGAACGACAAAGTGGCGCTGGTGCTGGGCGACAACATCTTCTACGGCTCCGGTCTGTCCAAACTGCTGCAATCCAACAATGACCCCGATGGGGGTGTCGTATTCGCGTATCAGGTCCAGGACCCCGAGCGGTATGGCGTTGTTGAATTTGATGGAGGGTTCAAGGTGTTATCTATCGAAGAGAAGCCGGCCAACCCGAAGTCTCACTACGCAGTGCCGGGTTTGTACTTCTACGACAACGAAGTCGTTGACATCGCCAAAAACATCAAACCCTCACCCCGGGGCGAACTGGAAATTACGGACGTAAACCGGGTGTATCTGGAACGGGGCAAACTGAAAGTTGGTGTACTGGACCGTGGTACAGCCTGGCTTGACACCGGTACGTTCGCGTCGCTGATGCAGGCTGGTCAGTTCGTACAGGTGATTGAAGAGCGGCAGGGATTAAAAATCGGCTGCATTGAAGAAATTGCCTACCGGATGAAGTTCATTGATGCCGGGCAACTGGAGGCCGTGGCACGCCCGCTGGTAAAGAGCGGATACGGGCAATATCTGCTGAATATATTGAAGTAAGGGGTGGGCCGAATTCGGTTGGCCCGCCTGATTGCGTCTATTGGCCCGGAAGTTTTGCTTCCGGGCTTTTTGCGTTCTACGTACCGTTGGCTGACTCATTGTAAAACAATAATGACTTGCCAATCGGAATGTCGGCAAGTCATTGAAATCTAACCTATTTATGGACAAGAGAAGCTATGCAAACCGTTAACCGGCGGTTGCTACCAGATTTGTGCGGGTCCACAACGGGCGGAGCTGGCTGATAAACTGAACGGCCTGGGAACATGTAGTCAGGGGGGGCAGAAAACGGCACCGCTCCATCGGGCCGTCTTCCTTGGCTTGCTGATTCAGATAACCAGCCACCCGGGCAACGAACGCCGGAATGAGCCGGGTCTGAGCTATGGGTTGACTGCTATGAGGCCGCGGACTTTGTAAGCCATCGGTCAGAATGAGGTGTGGTTTATCCTGCGTCAAGGTCAGGTGTTCGAGCAGTTCGTCGTACGTACTGAAGAAATACAGGACGCAGTCGGGGGCGGTGCGGCTGAAGGCACGTAGCAATAGAAGCTGCGTGTCTTCCTCCACGCCGATTACGTAGATTAGATAGGGCTTAGTCATAGTAAGGTTGGGTTTACGAGAATAAGGTGTTAACAGACATGTTTTTACTTGTTTATGGAAGAATAAACAACGACCAACCGCCGGTGCAGTTGGTCGCTCGCTCCATTTTCAAGGATGTGCATGTCGAGCGAGAATCTGCCCATAACAAAATTGGTAATATCTATTGAAAAGGCAGGATTTTATCGCTTAGAAAAATATTAGAAAGGGTAAATGTCTGGATCAGACCTCACTTTGTTGTCTCGGCAAGTCAAACGAAGATCGGACTTGTCGTAAATAAAGGCCGCATTATGGAGGGATTGTGTACTTAGAGTTGCACTACTTTTATATATATAATAGCCTTAAGCTCATCAATCGAACGCTATACCTTAATCTCACTGAACATCAAAGTGTTTCCGAACTGAATGCTTGGGAAGTAAAATTCAGTAATACTGGATTTGTATTAATGCGCTCCGCATATAACAATTTAACATAAGCCGATAGAAATCAGATTGCAAGTGCCAAGTCGGTCAGTGGTTACGAATCTTTTATGTTTCTACGAAAGGACGGAGAGGATCTAGAGGTTGTTAGAATAATAGACAGCGATATTTTAGCAACTGTGCTTAACAAAGAGGGAGTTGTTGTTTTCGGAAACGATGCTTACAAGTATGTGGAAAACAAGGTTTATTATATAAGAGATTTCGAGCCGTCAAAACTTAATAATTTGGATGATATTAAAGATGTCATTCGTTTGCAAATAACTAATGATCGAAATGCAAGATTAAAAGATGAGAACAGAGATTGTATTTCAGGCTACCAAGGTGATAGAAAGCGATTAGTTGGCGATTTTTCACTAATTCAACCGTTCATCACAGTTTGAGTACCGGGTAACATTTTCAAAAAAGTTAGAGCCGGAGCAAAAAGCCAAGAGAAAGTGCTTGGCGTATGGTTTGCCAATAAGATTCCACGCATAAGTCTGCAAGTTACAGGTGCATACTACGCAAGTTTTGGTCCGACAAACATCCAGTACTTCTCTGGCAACTTCTACAATGAAGCTAATCTAAATCTTGTTCAAGATTTAGATGATGGGACAGGGGATGCAGTAACAACTTGTCTTAGCCCCCTATTAGTTGGACAGATTTTCTAAAACGGTTGAGTCACACACCACTGCTTTCTCCCACTTTTCTTGCGGGGTAATAAAGTCTAGGGATCGGTGACGCCTTGCATAGTTGTAATGG
>NZ_QXED01000008.1 GCF_003583365.1 Fibrisoma montanum | reverse complement strand
TGACTCCTGGACGATGGAATAGCGGTCCTCGGGGGTGAACGTTCGTCTGGTTTTGCTCATCATTTCTGAAGTTAAAAGGACTTAATTGTTTTTACAATTTTGTCCAACTCTTCAGGGGGCTAAGACAATTTCATACCGTCGCATCATTGTGCAAAATAATTGTCCACATACTCTAGAACAGATAGCGTACTTCTACAGGCGGTTGGCTGAATGGCTTAAGGCAGCGAGACTGTTGTAAGTATCTGATTCGTCACTAAACTTGTTGGTGGGCAAATCGGTAGACCTGCTACGCGGACAAATTGGAATACCGGAGTCATGGCCCCATGGGTTATTGGACAAGAAAGTTAGCGTAAGTCTGGATTGGCGACTTAATGTACGATCGTTTTATAAGCCCCTAACCAATCAACTTAACGCATTTATAGAACAGGAATGCAAGCCCATCTTGCAGCAACCCGTTCAGGAAATCGGTCCAGTAGTGGTGATCCGCCGGAATTAGGACAAGTAAATCTATAAAGGCCAGTGAATTAACTGCCAAATGAATACCTTTCCTGATAAATCCCATTGAGTTATGACCAGCGAGTACCTTTCCTTCGATCAAGCCCTTAAGGATCGCCTGTTTGATACCCTCATTCAACACGCACCCGTGGCAATGGCCCTATTTTATGGCCCTGAGTTTGTAATTACTTTAGCCAATGAGAGTGTACTCAGCTACTGGGGTAGAACCAGGGAGCAAGTAATCAACAAGCCCCTATTCGATGCTTTACCGGAGGCCAGCGGCCAGGGCTTTGAAGCCTTATTGACGGATGTTTTTACCACTGGAAAGCGGTTTGTGGCCAACGAACTTTGGGTTGATTTAGAGCGTAATGGGCAGCTAGAGCGAACCTACATCGACTTTGTTTACGAACCTTTTTTCGAAGCCAATCCGGATACGCGTGTAGATCACATTACCGGTGTAACGGTCGTTTGTAGCGAAGTGACCGAACAGGTATTGAGCCGCCAAAAGATAGAAGAAAGCCAGGCCAAATTGATGGCTTCTTTTGAACAATCACCCGTCGGCATTGCTATCATTAGTAGTGACAAGTTTATTTTTCGGATGGCTAATGCCTTCTACCAGGAATTGGTGGGCCGTTCGCGTGATCAGTTGATAGGCCAACCCCTGTTTGAGGTGCTTCCTGAATTGATTGGACAGGGATTTGACCAGTTATTAAACCGAGTGATTGCCTCGGGCATTTCCTACACGGCCCATGAAGTGGCCGTAAGTCTTATGCGTCATGAGCAGTCAGAAATGATTTATGTAGATCTGATGTATCAGCCCCAACGCAATGTTTGGGGGCATGTTTCAGAAATTCTTGTCGTTTGTAGCGACGTTACTCAACAGGTGCTGGCCCGCCGAAAAATTGAGGAAAGTGAAACGCGCTATCGAACCTTGTCGGTTGAGTTGGACCAGCAGGTTCAACTCCGTACCCAAGAATTAAAAGCGGCTAATTACGAACTAACCAAATCAAATCAGGAGTTAACGGAGTTAAACAGCTTACTGGTTCGCTCCAATGAAAACCTGCAAAAGTTTGCCTTTATCGCCAGCCACGATTTGCAGGAGCCGCTCCGCAAAATTCAGTCCTTTGCGGACCTACTTAAAACAACTTATTCCGATGAGTTAGGTACGGGCCTTGATTTACTCAACCGGATGCAGCTGGCCGCAAGCTGGATGTCCACATTGATTCGGGATTTGCTTTCCTTTTCCCGAATTGCAACTATGCGCGACACCAGTGACTGGGTATCTTTATCAGACATTGTCGGTTTGGCCTTGAGCGACTTAGACCATGCCATTGAAGAAACTGATGCTATCCTAAGCATCGGGCCGTTGCCGGTGGTTCAGGGCGACCCGGCTCAACTGAATCTACTTTTCCAAAACTTGTTGAGCAATGCGCTTAAATTTCGTCGGCCTGGGGTGGCTCCCCACATTGCCGTCAAAGCTAGCTGGTTGGCGGCCGATCACTTACCCGAGGGCCTTAAACTTAGCTGGGAAGCTATTGCCTATCACCGCATCGATATAGTGGATAACGGCATTGGCTTCGAAGAGAAGTACTTGGACCGCATCTTTCAGGTCTTCCAGCGGCTGCATAGCAGAAACGAGTTTGCGGGCACGGGGATTGGCCTGGCTATCTGCGAAAAAATAGTGACCAATCATGGCGGGGCTATTTCGGCTACTAGTCGACCCGGCCAAGGCGCCACCTTTACCATCTACCTCCCTATATAGCTTGTATAGCTTACTGGATTTGGCCGTGTTTTGTTAGTAATCCGGTCGCAAGGCCTTTTTTAGCTGCACCTACTTACTTAAAAATTCAAGTATCAAATAAGACTCAAGTAATTTACGAATTATCATATTTTAAATTAAAGAAGGTTCGCTACTTACTGGACTCCATGCATTACACTTTACCAAATGACTAACCGAATTAGTTTGCTTTCTGCTGGGAAATCGACCACTACATAATCCTTGGCGCTTCTATTAATGCCCAGTTGAGTTACCCATACGAGCTGGTCAAGAGAAACTTGTCCAAGAAAGCCAATTGTTGGTCAGCCGGCCTGAAGTGAAAGCGCTTGCGATTAGCGCCCTGATAAACACACAAGAGGAATGTGGATGAGCATTAGGGACAGCAATCAATGATGACCAGGAAGTAGTTTATTTTCATGAGTTATCATCAATAATGCCAGTCGCATTACCAAGCAATTCTAAAAGCCTATGGGATAAAACGAAGCCAGTTTGGGGTACTGCTACTTTTGGAAAACTTGTCCAACACATTGGAGCCTAAGACACGGCCATGAGCGTTAATTCAAGAGGCAAATTTTTTGTACCCCCTGAGTATGAATTCTTCGCAGAGGAGCTAAAAGCATATTGTTGACGCATGAGTAAGTTCATGCAATAAATCACCCCGCAATAGCCTGTGAGACAATACATTGATCACGTTAAAATAATTTAGGGCTTATTTATGCGTGTAGAAAAAGCTAATGGGGGCTACAAACTTCGGTAAATTGTCAGTTCATCTATAGCACACTCAACTCGTTCGAGTTCGTTGCCAAACGTAGTGCATACAACTCGATTGCGGTCGAACCGGTGGGTTAAAGCCTTGTTATCATTGGCATATCCGACAGTAACTAAAATGTGGTTCGGGTTTTTTCGATTAATTACCAAAAGGGAAGCTCCCTTTTCATCTAAATGACGTCGAATGGTACGGCAATCCGCAACGTATTGCTCATTTGGTGTAGGGTTGTCCACGAAAATTACCGTTTTAAAGAATGATGAAAGAAAGACAATGTACCGGCTTAATTAAGGCAAAGAGGTTCCGTGAACACCTGGTCGTATGCCGTTTGGTTTGTGGCGTAATAGTATGGTATGGTTCACGTTTCGTTTCAGTCGCCTTGTATTCGAACCAATGAGAACAACCGTACTGCTCTTGGGTCATGGTTGTTGCCGGTGACCAGGTCGCTCCTGCCGGAACAACCGGTAGTGATCAGCCAGAGGTTACAATTTTAGAACACGATTGGCAATCAAACGGATAGTGTTTGAACGCAGCGTAAACCAGCCAGGAAGGGTACTATCTCCCTATGATTAGTTGGCTAGGGACCGTTACCCTTGCCTATTGATGAAATGTGGCCCAGTAGCGGCCGGGGAGGGCCAGCCCATACGCCTGATCTGCGTACTGAAAGACAATCTGTTGGGACGGCAGTCCGTAGCCAGTCAACACATCCAGTAGTGTCCATTCGGTCAACCGGGTGCCATCGACGTCTGCCGTTAGCCAAGTAGGACTCGCCCCCAGGCTAGTAACGAGTCGGGAGTTATGTCGACTCAATTCCAGGGCTAAACCGGCTAGCTGATGGTCCGTCATCCTATCACCTTGTTGAAGGGTTAACCTGTAGTGATCCGTACATGCCTTTTACCGAAGCCTAAGCCATACCCCGAATGTTCAGTATATAAGGCTATTTGAGAAAGGTGGGCTTTTCTTGACGGAAACTTGATGAAGGTGGTTACTACTAACCTTTGCGCCGCTTCTTAGGCAGGGATGCCTGAATGATAACCCAGGCGGCTTGCTTGAGCTGCTGATGCAGGGCCTTGTCGCGGGGAACAAAGGTAGTACTGCGTAAAGCGTTGGAGACCACCTTCAACTCCCAGTAACGGAAATCGGAAGTGTCTGGGATTGAGCGATATGGCGAATGAATCATAAGCAAAAGAAGAATGTATAGATGAGCTTGTCCTGATCGCGGTGGCCGGATCCTCGGTTCAGCCGAGCGGGGTGACACCGAGCTATTCAACTGGGGGGATGTATCTAGTATCAGTAGGTATACGTAAGCTCGCCTTTGAGCTCTCCACTACTCTAAACAAAAAAAGATAACCGCGACCGAAAAAAGAAGAAGGCAGTTACGCTGGTTGCTGCAACGACTGTGCCTGTTTTCTGAGGGAGGTTAATGCGTTGGGCACTACCTGTGAGCCCACGCGCACGGGTCAGTGCTCAATAGTTAATTACTTACGACCTTTCTTCGCCTGGGGCGACAAATTTAAAGGGGCGACAGCTGAATCGCTGCGGACGTATCTAGGTAGTACTGTCTGGCCAGCGATTTTGGCAGGCTTGGTAGCCTCTTTCTTGCCGTTCTTGTTCGTCTTGTTGTTCTTATCCGGTCTGGCCATGATCAATTGTTTCCCAGTGTAACATCGCAGCGACGAAAACGCTTTATTTATTTTTCATGACCAACTTGAAAATAATGCCCTGAACAATAATCCTTTTACCCGCTGCACAGTTAAGATAGCACCCGCTCCTACTGAGTGGTTATTTATCGGCAGTTAAATGTCGTTCATGATCATGACCTACTACCCCGATGCCGTTTGGACGAAATCTGAACTGACCGATCAGCTGGTTCAGCTAGCGCACTTATTCAAATCTAAAGTGTTCAACCCAGCTAGGCCCTTCACCCGCCAGAGTCAATTTGGCTGGATTAAGTTGATTGGGGCGGTGAGCGATTTAGTACGTCAGGCTTCGCTGGCCGGTCGGCGAATTTCTTTTACTGATGAAGTGAGTACCCAGCAGGACACGCAGGACATCACTACCCTGCTGGATATCATGCGTCAATCAGCCCATGTGGTTGGGGCCATCACACCTGCTCAACGAAGTCAATTGTTTGTTACACCAACTCTTAATTATTTTAGTGGGGTTGGCTCAGGTCACTTTGCCAATGGTCTCTTCTTTATTTGTCCTCACAAAAACGAACAGGCTTTCTTCATTGGCCGCAACCGAGTTTATTTGTACCGGCACCTGATGCGGGCGTACGTTGAGGCTGGCCGGTACCTGACGTCGTTACCCGCGTCGAAGTAGGCTCGCTGGTAGTTTGTATACCCGAGCTTAAGCTACCACCCGTTTCTACTTAGGCCTTGGCAATAAAGTTATTACTAGTTGTCTATAGGTCAATAAGTAACTTAGAGCCTACTCCCGAGCCACGCCTATTGATCATTCCAGAGCCCAATCACACCCGCTTGAAGCCGTAATTCGTGGGCAAAAAATAAGCCGAACACAGGGGTATGCGTGTCGATACTTGATCTGATACAAGTACTCAGTTTGAGGCGTAGTCAGTTACCAACGAACCAAAACATTTAAGCGCTGGTACATATTGTCTGCTTTTTCACAGTTAAAAACTAAGACCGTGCGAATTAATTTTGATACGCTCTTCACCGTCGAAGGCCAGGTAATCACCCCCAAAGTGAAGGTCAACATCATGAGTGCCTTTCGGGGTGGCCCCGAAATGAGTATGCTTAACAACACCATTAACGGCGTTGATCCTATCACCTGGCAAGGGAAGGATTTGCTGGTTGATTTACGTGGGGCGGGCGATACGTTGGAGTACTACATTCGGGGCTTAGCCGTCACCTGAGCTGGAGCCTTTGGGGTGACCTACCTGTATAAGTAATTTTTCTTCCAACCGGCTGCGGTTAGGGGATTTAAAGGGTGATTACAGCAATATAGTAAGAACTCACCCCATACATGGCCATGTGTAAGGTAAGTGTTGAGTTTGGAGCCACTCAATATGATTTCATCAGTACACTGTACTGATGAAATGGGGCAATCTTTCGGTACAATACTTTGTAGCAAAGCAACCACATGATCGATTCAGGGATTGGGTATGTTCCACAACCGGCGATCAAGCATCAGTTCCTGTGCATCGATGATATGAATGGTTTGGTAAAGGCTATGTTGAGGGTGCAGTAACACATTGTAGGAGATGTCTACCACAGCCGAAGGCACGCCTAAACCCAGATCAGCCGGTTGCTGTAGCCACTCGGCGAAGATAGTTTGCGTCAAGGGTAAAGCCGTGGGCTCGGCCCACTCATCAGGCAACAGGTTGGCATAGATCCAGCGAACCTCGCCATCGGGCACTTCCAAAGTGAACACCCGTAGCCGCGGTAATTGCTCATAGATGACTTTAGGAAAGTGCACTAATGTTTCCAATAACGCTAACTCAGGAGTGGTAGCCGTATAAAGAATGCCTCGTCCTGGTGAGTTCCACCGCCCGCCGGCGATCTCAGCTCCGATGACCGACAAGGGATCATCCCAGTAAGGCTCTTTGAGGATGCGATAGACGTTCACTTAACTGAACACACCAGCTTCAATACGAATAAAGACGTTATCAACCAGTTTACACCCGGTGATGGTATCCAACAAGGATAAAGGCGTTGGAAAAGAACGGCCCGGCTCTTTGGGCGCTCGAGCTACCCGTTGACGACGGCTTGAAGCAGCCGCCGATAGACTAACCGGCCCCTGTTTAGTGCCCATTTGGTCAATGGGTTTAGGCGTATAGGTCGCGGTAGGACCTGGGAAGCCAACCTCAGGTGTGGCCAGTTCGGCCAAGGGCGTGCGCAACCAATCCTGGAAGGGGGCCTGCTGACCATCAAACACAGCTAAACCATGCTCCAAGAGTTTCTCCAGAATCAGCAATCGTTCCGACAGGGGTACTGACAAATTACCTGGATGCTGGTTATAGAGATTGCGCTCGGTAACGCCTAGTATCTGAGCCATCTCTTTTTTGGTCAATCCCGCTAACAGGGCCACTTGATCAATGCGGGCTCGGGAGAGCTTCTGGCGAGCCTGCAGGATTAGGTCATTAGTAGGGAAGCCCCACCCGGATGAAGTGCGCGTTGCCATAGTGCTGAAATTTTTCATAAAATTAACAGAACTTTTTCAACTTTAGTTGCCTATTTGCACAGTTTATGGCTTAGCACTCAGCCGTACCGAAACAATCACCAGTTTAAGAATTCGGACATTTTTCTGAACTAAAGTCAATCAAATCGAACATTTGACTACGTAGGCAATTCAATAATTCCTAACCCCAATTAGTAGCATTCATTCAAGGTGCTACCCTACTAACTGGCCTTCTTAAGTGTCCCCTAAAAATTATTATTTAGTGTTTTGCCGATGTTCATCAGAAACAGACGAATCTCCGTCAACTGAGCCCATGTTGTAAACCAAATTCCGCCATAGAGCCTCCATGGGCCCCTTTGGGTGGCCGCTCAGCCACCAGGTGCTAAACCAAACCTGAAACCCATATATGCCCACCACCGACAACAGCGATTCCAACAGCGTCAACCGTTCCGGAAGCCCCCCGCCATAGGCATAAAAAAACAGCATACACAGCAGCGTTTGCAGTAGATAATTGGTCAGCCACATCTGACCAACATTCCCAATCCAAGCCCAAAAGCGGGTGGGCACAGGAGGTAGATTAAGCCCCAGTTCAAGCAAATAAATACCGGTCAACAACAGGGTACCCAGAAAGTCGGCCAGTGCGAACAACAACGCGTCAAAAGCCCGCTGATCCAGCAGGTGCACGCCCACAATCGGCAGGCAAGCCAGCCCTTTTAGAATCAGGCTGACGGGGAAGGCCAGCAAAAGCAGTAACGATAATTGAACCCGTAGCTCGGCCAGGCGATGCAGCAATCGCCACTTGCCTACCACCAGGCCCAGCAGTAACATGATTTCCTGCTGGGCATACGAATTCAGGCACGGCTCCAGGGCCAGCCGATGGCGCATGACCAGCCCCCAGGGTTGTAGCCCCATGATCGCCCTGATCGATGTATGCTGCCAGGTCTGGACCAATTGCCTCACCATATCTTCAGGCTTGGCCTGACGGATAGCCAGCACCGGTGGGCCGACTGGAAAGACGATGGCCTGCAGCGTCTGAACCAGCAGCACGAACAGTATCAAGCCAACTATCCACCTCAGCAGCAATGCAACCGATTGGCTACGGAAATAGAGCAGGCTAAAGCCCAGCAGGGCATACACGTGAAGAAGATCGCCCAACCCGCCCACAACGCCGTGAACTAAGCCAAACCCAAAAAGCACCCATAGCCCACGTTTGAGAATCCGGTCCGTATCCAGCCCCTCCCGCTTCACATGTTCACCCATCAGGTAAACGCCTATGCCAAACCCGAAGCTGAAGAGGTTCACAAACGGGCCGTCGACAAACAAGTGGAGGAAAAATTGGATCATCGCGTAGCTGCCCGCCTGATCCACTTGGATTGGATAGACCTGCTCCGGGTGAAGGAAGGCAACTACCGAATTGAGCGGACTGTTCATCACCAGCATGCCCAGTAAGGCCAGCCCCCGCACACAGTCAAGCGTAGGCAATCGACCAAAACCTATTCTCAATGCTGCGGGCATTTTATTAGATTTAAGCGTAGCACATCCACAACGGGTAGAAACACGGGCAGCTCTACCCGTTGTGATTCAGAGCCTTAGTTAGCTTTCAGGACTTTGACTGTCTGCCACCGTGAAGGCGTACTGACCCGTAAGAGCAGTATGCCTGCCGACTGGCCAGCTACCGAAAGCTGATGCCGTTCGATAGCCTCTCGGCCCATGACCTGTTTCTCCGCTACGATATGCCCCTGAAGGTCAGTCAACAGCAGCCGTATAGGCTGACCAGCCGCGCCCCCCACTTCCAGTTCTACTTCATTGCCCGGGATGGGATTACCCAATACTACCACCTTCAGCTCGGAAGACTCTTCGGCTGAGGCCAGACGCGCATTGGGTGCCGAAGGTTCGGTGCCATACACCAGTGCTCCATCCAGATACACTGTCATTTTGGGATTGGGAGCCATCAGACCACTGGGTTGGTAGGAATGGTCATTACTTTGGTTGAAGTTGCTCCAATCCGACTTGGCAATTCGGTATTGGATGTTGCCGGTGCCGCTCAGGGGATACAGATTACCTAAAGCGGGCACGAAACTTAGCTCCAGGTAACTATCGGCACCCGGCACTGGCGTGGTCAGTCTGACCAGCTTGCCTTTTAGGTTACTGGTACCTAACTGGGCATAATCCAGATAGATGTTCAGGGGTGACGACCCCTCGGCCGTCAGCCAGTAGCGTACGGTTAACTTCGGGTAGGAAACGGGCACATTACCTTCGTTGCGTAGTTGTACATATGTACTGATACTATTAGTGGTAGCACTGCTCTTACTATCGGCATACACCTTCAGGCTTTGAACTGGGTCTACCAGCGTGGGTTCGGTGCCCCAAACGAGTTGGCCAGCCAGATAAGCAGTGATGCGGTTGTTTTTGGTGTAGTTGGTCGTGCCCGCATAGGAATAGTCATCGGATTCGTTGAAGGGCGTCCAGTCGTTCTTGCCGATGCGGGATTGGATGGGTCCCGAGTTGGTACCCCCGGCCAGGCTACCCGTCGAGTTGTCGAAGCTGTACTCGATGTAGCCCAGGGCTCCCTGACGTGGTTGAGACAGTTCGACATACTTCATTTTGACCTTACCCGTGCCCAATTGGGCCCAGTCAATGACCAAATTGCTATTCAGGGGCGAGAAGTCCTCCACGGTCAGCCAGTAGCGAACCGTAATATCCTGGTATGCAATAGGCGTGGTCCCTTCGTTGGCCAGTTGTAAATAGGGCCGGATACTGTTGTTGGTGAGTTGTTTGTTGTCGTTATCCAGGTGCAGCACACTGATCCCGAGTGCAGGTGGGCTACAACTGCCACTAACGGTCATCGAAGCCGTAGCCGAACAACCGTTGAACGAAGTGACCACTACGGAATACGTACCGGCTTGCGTAACAGTAGCCGTGTTACCACCATTGATCTGAGTAGCCCCAGTACTGAAGACATAGCTAGCCCCGGCAGTAACCGGCGCTGTCAGCGTCACCGTTGGATTAACGCAGCTAATGACTCCGCTGACAGTTAGGCTGGCCGTAGGGGGCGTCGTGCTACCCGTTACCGTTACAATGGCCGTCGCCGAACAGCCACTCGATGTAGTGACCGTTACGGAATATGTACCGGCCTGGGTGACCGTAGCGGTGTTGCCATCGTTGATCTGAGCAGCCCCAGTGCTGAAAGCATAACTGGCGCCCGGAATGGAGGTGGCGGTCAGGGTCACCGTGGGAGTGCTACAACTGAGTTGACCGATTGACGGGGTGATCTCAACGACTGGAGAAACACAACCAAGTTTGACCAGCCAGTAATCAAAATCACCTTTGTTTGGGTCCGTTTTATCCTGACCAGCCGGTGAATTCGAACTACCTAACAACAAATAATTCCCAGCGCCCGTAGCGATCATTGAAGGGTATTGGTCAAATCCGGAGCTCCCCAAGGTCTGCTCCCATTGTTTACTACCGTTGGCATCCACTTTGACCAGCCAGTAATCAAACTCACCTTTATTGGGGGCGATTTTATCGCCATCATTCGGCGAAATTGAATAGCCAGCCAGCAGGTAACCCCCATCGCTCGTCGCGATTGCTGAGGATATTCTATCCACCCCGGATCCACCGAAGGTTTTATCCCACTGTTTACTGCCGTCTGCATTCACTTTGACCAACCAGTAATCGTAATTCCTGATATTGGGGTCGGTTTTATCGCCACCAGCCGGGGAATCCGAATGACCTGCCAACAGGTAACCCCCATCGCTCGTCGCGATTGCTGAGGCTAACCCTTCCCGCCTGGAACTGCCGAAGGCTTTATCCCACTGTTTGTTGCCCATGGCATCTACTTTAACAATCCAGTAATCATAGTTGCCTTTAGCTTCTGTTTTGTCGCCACCGACCGGTGAATTCGAGTGACCTGCCAGTAGATAGCCGCCATCGGCCGTGGCTACTACTGAAGACAACGCATCCCAGATGGAACTACCAAAGGCTTTATCCCACTGTTTATTGCCATTGACATCCACTTTAACGATCCAATAATCAACAAACCCCATGTTTGGGGCGGTTTTATCCCGACCGACTGGAGATTCCGAGACACCTGCCAGCAGGTAACTCCCATCGGTCGTGACCACCATTGAGGTGATCTCGTCTGTCCCGGTGCCACCGAAGGTATGCTCCCACTGTTTGGTGCCCGTGGCATCCACTTTGACCAGCCAGTAATCCCAGTCGCCTTCTGGCGTGGAACTAGTGCCCCCTCCGAGTAAAAAACCACCATCGGCCGTGGCTAACACCGAACTTAAGCGATCATAGCCGGAGCCACCGTAGGTATGATCCCATTGTTTGTTGCCATTGACATCCACTTTGACCAACCAGGCATCATAATCACCCATATTGGGGGCCGTTTTATCGCCATCATTCGGCGAATTTGAATAGCCAGCCAGCAGGTAACCCCCATCGCTCGTAGCCACTACCAAAGCGGCTGTCTCACTCCCGGAGCCCCCCAGGGTCTTGTCCCACTGTTTGGGTAGTTGAGCCTTCACCAAACTTCCAGCCATCAGCAGTAGGCTAACGGTCCAGACCAGGCGAGTCAGAGGGCCTGGGTGATTTTTGGTTAAATAATGTAGATTAGGTTTCATCGTTTAACTGCGTTTAATAAGAAGAAGGATGTGTTGGGTTTGCACTTCATTTCAGGCCCCTGCCGGGGCAGGGGATTTATGTATAGCGGTTGACGGGTTTACCTCGTTGAGTTGATCGGGTTTACAATTCCCGACCAGCAATGAGGTTACCAGAAGGTCATTCATACTGTGCTTTTTCATTGTGTTTTTATTGATTAAAAATGAGTTGATTGGGTGGTTAAAAAAGGAATGTCTGACAGGCTAACCCGCCTGGCGGTGGCTGTCATTGACGAGGCAAAATTGGCCGACAAACGCCCCAAGGAGGTAGCAAAATGCGGACAACGTACTAGCAAAATGCGGCCAATTTTGGCAAAACGGCCTTAGTAGCCCGGCGTTTTAGCACCTTGCCGGGATAGAATAGACTGAAAGCAATAGGTGATCAAGCGCCCTTGTGAGCCAGCAGATACGCTGAGGGGGAGAGGGAAAACTGGTCCTTAAAACATTTGGAGAAGTAAGACAGGCCGTCGAAGCCCACTTTTTCAGCCGCTTCGGAGACCGTAGCGCCTTGCTGTAGGAGGGCAGCCGCTTTACGGAGTCGGTAAGACCGCATGAGTTCCGAGACGTTCATGCCCGTCAGGGCCACCAATTTACGGTGCAGCGTTCGGGGGCTCACCGCCAGCTCATCGGCCAGTTGGTCGGCCATAAAATCGGAACTGGCCAGCCGTTGGTCCAGCACCGTGTAGAGCTGAAGCAGGAAGGGGTCGTCGATGGCTGGCTTGGTCGGCACAACTTCGGCCGGGGGCAAAGCGGGCTGTCGAGCCTGCTGCTGCCAATGCAGGCGCAACTGCTGCTGATGCCGTAGCAGATTGGCAAGCCTGAGGTGTAATTCCTGCACCTGAAAGGGCTTGGTCAAATAGTCATTCGCCCCGACCGTTAAGCCCTGGATGCGCGATTCGGCCATTGTTCTGGCCGTGAGCAGAATGACGGCGATATGGGCCGTAAGGGGCGTAGTTTTGATGCGCTCGACCAGCGTAAAGCCGTCCACCAATGGCATCATTACATCCGAGATGACCAGTTCGGGCAGTTCCTGAAGACAAAGCTGCCAGCCCTCCTGCCCATTGACTGCCGTCAACACCCGGTAGTGTCCAGCTAATTCCCCGGCCATGAACTCCCGCAGATCCTCATTATCGTCCACCACCAGAATCAGCGGGGCCGTGGATGAGGCCACCGGAAGTTGCCGAGTTGACTCCAAATCGGCTTTTAACCCATCAGTCGGTAAGACTTCGACGGTGGTCGGCGAGTCGGCGGCAGTCGCTCCAGTGGTTGGTTTGAGGGGAAGCATGACGGTGAAAATCGTCCCCTGGTTAGGCTGACTCGCTACGGTCACCTGTCCGCCCAGCAGATGGGTAAACTCGGCCACTAGAAACAGGCCGATGCCCGTGCCTCCTCCCATACTGGCGGGGGAATCCTGACCTTGGTAGAAGCGGTCAAATATATGTGGGAGTTGCTGGTCCGAAATGCCCACACCCGTGTCGGCTACCCGCAGTTGAAGTTGCGTCGGGCTATTCCCGGACGGTTCCCCCCGAAGCGTTACCTGAATCGAACCGCCTTCGGGGGTAAACTTTACCGCATTCGAGACCAGATTGTAGCCAATGGTTTCCAGTTTAGGGGCATCGAACAGGTAATCGGTTGGTAAGCCCGTCGCTTCATAAGTTAACTGAATGCCTTTTCGTTCGGTTCTCAACCGGAAGGAATCCACCAGTTCAGAAAAGAAAGTGGTCAGATTCCCCCTTGATTCGGTCACCGCTAGTTGGCCCGCTTCCAGTTTGGCGATATCCAGTAGCTGATTGATTAAACGTAACAAACGTTTGGCATTACGGTGCATGAGATCGTATTGCTGGCGAAGCGCAGGAGGGCCTGATTGGTCCAGCAACCGCTCCAGGGGATTGATGATCAGCGTCAGGGGCGTTCTGAACTCATGGGTGATATTCGTAAAAAAACGCGTCTGCCAGTCGGCGTTTTCCTTGATCAACTTCGCTTCCTGTTCGTTGAAGATTATCTCCTGCCGAAGCCGATCCCGGTTGATACGGTATTGAATAAAGGCCCGAATCAGACCTGCTACCAGCAGGGTATACAGACCATAGGCCCAGCCTGTCTGCCACCAGGGCGGAGCAATCACCACCTGAATCGTTTTGATCAGCGGGCTCCAGTGCCCATCAGCATCGGCCGCATTGACCCGGAACGTATACTCGCCCGGCGCTAACTGGGTGTACTGAGCTACGTTTTGCCCACCGGCATATACCCAGGCCTCGTCGACGCCGGTGAGCTGGTAGCGATACTGTAGGCTGGCGGGTTTGTTGTATTGCAAACCGGCATATTCAAACGTTAGAAAATTCTGCTTGTACGTTAGATGGAGCGTCGCCGTGGCGTTGAGAGGAAGCGCCAGGGGTGAGCCGGGCTGGCCCGGTTCAACGGGCACATTGGCAATCCGCAGCGTCGTCAGCACCGTGGGCACCGGCTGGGGTGTTGCTTCTTTCAGGGCCAGCGGATCGAACACCGTCAGGCCCGTTATGCCGCCAAAAGCCAGCCGACCATCGGGCAATTGAGTCCCCAGAAACGGTTTGTACTCGATGTCCAATAGGCCATCGGCGGTGGTGAAATGCCGTAGCTGCCCACTGCGTGGCTCCAGCCGACTGATGCCATTCAGGGTGCTGAACCAGAGCTGGCCCCGGCGGTCGGTCAGCAGGGTGTTGATGGCGGCACTCGGAAGTCCCTCTTTTTCAGTCCAGGCTCGGCAGTGCAGGGTGCGCGTATCCAGACGGCAGAGTCCTTCCTGAGTGCCCACCCAGAGTACCGATGCGTCCTGGGGATCAGCTGCTAAGCACCAGATATGATCGGAAATCAGGGCGGTCGAGTCCGTCGGCTGGTAACGCAGGTGCCGTACGATGCGCCGGGCCTGGGGGTCATACGCATACAGACCATTAAACTCCGAGCCGATCCAGATCCAGTTGCCCAGCGGCTGAATATCGCTGACCTGATCATTGGGCAGCGCAAACACGTTCAGCACCCGGCCTGAGGTGTCGGCTTTAATCAGGCCCCGGAATATATCGACCATCCAGATAGTGCCCTCCGGCAGGACTCGCAGGCCATTACCTTCATTAAAGGTAAGCCGTTGCTGCCCTTGCTGGATCGACAATAACGGCCGCAGGCTTCGCCCCGATGGGTTGATGCGAAACAGGTGATAGGCAGCGTCATCAAACCGGGCCGACAGATAAGCGGTCGACCCGCCAAACCGCAGGCGATAGGGTATGTTATAGGATTGAGCCCAGCCGGGGGTTGGCAGGCCTAGTTCAAGGCTGAGGATATCGGCCACAAAATTAGTGTGATAGGGGTAGCTCTTTACTGGCAGCGAGCGCAGGTCAAGCTGCTGGACGCCATCGCCATTGGTACCAATCCACAACACGCCCGAGCGATCTAGCAGCAGGGCGTGAAAGTAGTTGTGATAATCCAGGTGAGGGGCCGTCCAGAGGGGCGTAATGTGGTCATCCGGCGTCATCCGGTAGACGGTCATGGCGTGGGTAAAGTAGATATTCCCATCGACGCCCGCGTGAATAAGCCCCACCTTGGTATCCGTAGTAGTATTTGGAATGGGAATCGAGCGAAACCGATGGGTATGGGGCGTAAAGGCAACTAGTTGGCGGACTCCCCCAACAAGGATATCTCCGTTGGCCCGTCGGGCCAGGGGCGTGTCATAGAAGTTACGGATCGTGCCGTGCTCGACAATGGCGGGATGGGGCCACTGGTGAAACTGGCGGGTAGCCGTATTGAACGCAAACAATCCACCCGGATAAGGCGCGTACAGCTTAGTTGGGGCGTCTAATAAGAATGTATTGCCAATGGAAACGTCTTTGGGAAGACGGATGGTGGGTAGGGGGAAAACGGAAACCTGATTCTGCTTCGTTTGAAAGTGAATAAGTTGCGTACCATTTCGTCCCCAGAACTGATCTCCGTTGACGGTCAGCCTACCCTGCGCTACCCCTATGTGCGCCTGCATCAATCGCTTTGGGGTAAGTAAATCACTAAACTGTTCGGTGATGGGATTCAGCAATTGAAAGCCACCATTTTCCAGATGGATCAGGATCGTGCTATCCGAGACGAGTTGCAGCGACAGGATGATGTTACCGGCCATCGAGCGGTTGCTACGGGGTTGATGGCGAAAAATTTTAAAGCGTCGGCCATCGTAGCGGGCCAAGCCATTACGGGTGGCGATCCAAACAAAACCGGCTTTATCCTGGACAAGGCCCGAGACGTAAAATTCAGGCAAGCCCTGTTGGAGACTGAGGGTGCGACTTACAAAAGGCTGGGCCGCCAGTCGATGGGTTGCCAGCAGGAGCAGAAACAAAAACCAGCGCCTGAGTACCACGTGGGTAGAGGATTAGGGTTGAGGGCAGTTAAAATTAGGGAAGCCTGATCAAAACCCAAACGACTCCCCCAGGTATTGGCAAAAGGGAACAGCTGGCACGCTCCATCCTATGGCCCTGGCATCGATGTGAGTCAGTAGCAAAAGCCAGCAGAGGCCTGATCGGTTTAGTTAGCTACCTGCCCAGATGAGCGTTGAGGATTACCTGAACGAACTGAACGACGAAAAGGCGGTCTCCAATTCAGAGACCGCCTTTTCGTCGATACTGGTCTGATCATTTGAGTTTGACGACCCAATAGTTCATTATCCCTTTGGGCCGCTCACTTTTGTCACTGATTCCTCCGGGCTGGGATTGAGACGAACCGGCGGCAATGATTCCGCCATCGGCGGTTACCAGCATATCGCCAAACTTATCTGTAGCCGTTCCGCCCAGGGTTTTATCCTGCCCCAGATAACGTCCATCCGCTTCCAGTTTTGCAATCCAGTAATCTAAAACTCCTTTAGGTATGTCAATTTTTTCACCACCGGGAGCAGAAGGCGTTTCGCCACCCAGCCAGATACCCCCATCGGCTGTTACGGCCAGTGACTTAAAGGTATCGTCGCCCGGGCTCCCAACCGTCTTATCCCACTGCTTATTGCCATTGGCATCAATCTTGACAACCCAGTAATCGTTTTGACCGGCAGCACCGCGCAGACCTTCTGTCTTGTCAGCCCCGGCAGGCGAGGACGAGCTACCGCCCAGTACAAACCCGCCATCGGGCGTTGCGGCCGCCTTGGCTAACTGATCATCCTCCGTTCCTCCGAACGTCTTATCCCACTGCCTGTTACCATTGGCGTCAATCTTGACCACCCAATAGTCATAGCCTCCTTTACCGGCAGCCGTTTTATTGCCTGCCAACCCCTCAGATGATGAGTAGCCTGCCAGCAGATAGCCCCCGTCGGTTGCCTTTACGACCGATTTCAAATAGTCATTACCTCCGTTGCCCAGGGTTATATCCCACTGCTTCCTGCCGTTGGCGTCCACCTTGACAATCCAGTAGTCGTAGCTCCCGTTACAACTGTTCATTGATTTGTCGCTGTTGGCTGGCTGGGGTTGGAAAGAGCCTATTCCACCCAGCGGGTTTCCGATTACCGGCGTAACTTTATTGGCCAACGAGGCCGAGATGCCCCCTACCAGAAAGCCCCCGTCGTTTGTGGCCACCATCGAGGTCAGGTGGTCTTCATTGGTTCCCCCGAGTACGTTATCCCATATCACGTTGCCAAAGCGGTCTACTTTGACAATCCAGTAATCATACCCCCCTTTGGAACCCTGGCTTTTAGACATATCCTCAGCCGGCGAATTAGACGACCCGCCCAGCACCATGGTCATGTCTGACAGCGGCACGATGGACGCTAACCGGTCTTCTCCTGAACCGCCTATAGCCCGGTTATAATGTTTAAAAGTACCATCGGCGATTACTTTAACCACCCAGTAATCATTCCCTCCATAGGCCTCAAACCTATCGTTAAAGCCGGCAGAAGTCGGCGAATTAGAGGAACCACCAAAAATATACCCTCCCGAAGTCGTAGGGTTGTTTAGGGCGACAGTCAAGATATCAATCCCGGACCCACCCAGTGTTAAATCCCATGCTTTAGGAGGGGGCGGTATTCGCGCACTTGAATGCTTAACGGTCGGAGTGGCAGCATTGTCAATCTCAGTAGGCTTACAATTCCACATCAGGAAGGTGGCGGCTACAACGGCGTACGTAACTTGCTTTTTCATTGTGTTTTTAATGATTAAAAATGAGTTGATTGGGTGGTTAAAAAAGGAAAGTCTAACTGGCTGACCCGCCTGGTGGCGGCTGTCATTGACGAGGCAAAATTGGGGGACAGACGCCCCAAGGAGGTAGCAAAATGCGGACAACTGACTAGCAAAATGCGGCCAATTTTGCCAAAACGGCCTTAGTAGCCCGGCGTTTTAGCACCTTGCCGGGATAAAACAAGATGAAAGCTATAGGCGATCAAGCGCCCTTATGAGCCAGCAGATACGCTGAGGGGGAGATGGAAAACTGGTCCTTAAAACATCTGGCGAAGTAAGACAGCCCGTCAAAGCCCACTTTCTCGGCCGCTTCGGAGACCGTAGCACCTTGCTGAAGCAGGGCAGCCGCTTTGCGGAGTGCTCCGAGGCTTACTTCTGTCCGGTTCCTTATGCCATCACCACTTCCCGCCAAGCCACAAATCAGTTGGCTATACTTCCCTGACTTTTACCACTTTACCGTGAATTCTTACTGACAGCCCTCTGCTTTTTGGCCGGACCTTTGTCAGGTCATCTTTCAATCAAACGCCCATGAAAGCTTCTAATTCCAAACACATTGTCTTTATAACAGGCGCCTTTGTCAGTCATCACTGCTGGGACGAATGGCAAACCTACTTTCAACGCAAAGGGTACACCACCCTGGCCCCGCCCTGGCCCTACAAGAACGGAACAGCGGCTGAACTCCGGGCCCGGCAGCCAAACGATGTTGATCTGGCAACCATGACGTTGACCCAGGTGATTGATCACTACGTTGCCGTAATAACCAGTTTGCCGGAAAAACCTATCGTTATTGGACACTCTACAGGCGGGTTACTCGCTCAAATCATCGTTAACCGGGATCTGGCAGCCGCTGGCGTCGCTATTCACTCGCTACCACCTTTGGGCGTCATCCCTTATGAATTCTCTTTTTTGAAAGGCAGCTGGAAATCGCTGGGGCTCTTTACGTCGCAGGAAGAGACTTATCTAATGGCATTCGAAGACTTCCAATACGCCTTCGTCAATGGCATGCCGCTGGAAGAGCAAAAAGCGGCTTACAATGCTTTGGTAATTCCTGAATCCAAAACCGTGGTTCGCGGGGCGCTGACAAATGCCGCCAAGGTGAACTTCGATAAGCCACATGCCCCGCTTCTTTTTACCGCTGGCAGCACCGATCATCTGATTCCAACACACTTAAATAAACGTAATGTAGAAGCCTATGAAGAAAACGACTCTGTGCTGGATTTTAAAGAATTTCCCGGACGCAATCATTTTGTTCTTGGACAGCCTACCTGGCAAGAAGACGCTGACTATATCCTGGAATGGTTAGAAACTGTGGCAGTAACGTCCAAAGCAAGCCAGGCTATCTAACATCTACCAGTCCCACACGCAATCAAATCACATGTTTTACTCCCAACACATCTTTTTTATGAAACTTTTATTGACCCTCATCATCATGGCTAGCCCTTTTCTAGCCGCGTCCTGTAATGATAATCAGACGGCACCTCCCTCCAAGCCAACTTTCGTTTTTGTGCACGGCACATTTGCTGACGACTATGCCTGGCATCTAATAAAGCCCAAGCTTGAACAGGCAGGGTACAATGTAGTGGCGTTTAACTTGCCCGCTCATGGCACTGATCAAACTCCCGTTTCTCAGGCGAACTTTGATTTATACGTCAATACTGTAGTCAGTAAAATCAATGCCATTTCAGGTAAAGTAGTCCTGTTAGGGCATAGCATGGGCGGCTTTGTTGTAACTCAGGTAGCCGAGAAAATTCCGTCTAAAATCGAAAAACTCGTTTACCTGTGTGCCTTTTTGCCAAAGAGCGGCCAAACATTGTACGAATTGGCATCGTCTGATTCCGAAAGCCTGATAGGGCCTAATCTGCATCCGGAAGAGAATGGATTAGTGGCCTCTCTACCCCCTAATATTCTTGTTCAGGTCTTTGCCGTCGATGCTTCGGAGGGTATTCAGAAAATTGCGGCTAAAACAAGACCCGAACCCCTGGCCGTGTTTCAGGCCAAAGCCAGCCTGACCGATGCCAATTTTGGTAAAATCCCAAAATACTACATCAAGACGCTGAAAGATCAGGGCGTCGGACCTGCTTTACAGCAGCGGATGATCGATGGCTATCCGGGCAAGATTGCCAAAGTATACACTATGGATACGAGCCACAGTCCGTACTGGGCTAAACCCGACGAATTGGTCAAAATCCTGAAAGAGATCAACTAACTTCTTCCCGGCCCATAAAGGCTTAAAGTTCTTCTTTCTCTTTTCTTCAACTGTATTATGGAAACCCCTGTAGTGTCAACTATTACACCCATTGACCCGGCCACCGACCCGGCTATTGAAAGCCGCACCAGAGCATTTCTCAGTATGCTTAACAGTGGTGGCGGAAAGCCTATGGAGCAGCTGAGTCCAGCCGAAGCCCGGGCGGTGCTGGAAGGCGCGCAGAATTCCGTCGAAGTCGATTTATCCGGCGTCTATTTTTCGCAGCAAACGATAACTCAGGATGGCTTATCGATTGATCTGGATATTGTTCGTCCGACTGGCGTTACCGGTATTTTGCCCGTTTTCATGTTCTTCCATGGCGGTGGCTGGGTCCTGGGGGATTTCCCTACCCACCAGCGTTTAGTTCGTGACCTGGTGGTTGAATCGGGAGCCGCTGCGGTTTTTGTCAACTATACTCGTTCGCCGGAAGCGCGCTTTCCAACCGCGCTTAATGAAGCCTATGCGGCTACGAAATGGGTAGTTCAAAACGGTGCCGAACTAACCATTGATGGCTCCCGTCTGGCGGTGGTCGGCAATAGCGCCGGAGGAAATCTGACAGCGGCTGTAGCGTTGATGGCTAAAGATAAGCAAGGGCCGGCTATTAGGTTGCAAGTGCTGCTTTGGCCAGTTACCAATGCCGATTTCGATACGGTATCCTACCACCAATTCGCGACCGACCGGTTCCTGACCCGCAACATGATGAGCTGGTTCTGGGATAATTATACTCCCAATGTAGAGGACCGGACGTTGTATTACGCGGCCCCGCTGCGGGCTACGCTGGATCAGTTAGAGGGCTTACCGCCGGCGCTGGTACAAGTGGCTGAAAATGATGTATTACGCGATGAAGGTGAAGCCTATGCCCGAAAGCTGGATGAAGCCGGGGTACCGGTAACCTTAGTGCGCTACCAGGGTATGATTCATGACTGGGGCCTGCTCAATCCGTTAGCCTCCATTCCGGGAACGCGCTCGCTGATTACTCAGGCAGCGGCTGAACTCAGAAAGTTTTTACAATAAGTAATCTAGACCGGGGTAGTACGTATTGCCTCGGTCTACCTCTTTTCCTAGTTGTCAAGCAAATGAAAGCTATGCACCCTCCCACCCCTTACGATGTAACCCAGGACATAGCGGGCATCAAAACGTTCTTCGTCAACGTATTTTTTATCGGAGAACCGGGGGTTGGTAATCCCTGGGTTCTGGTTGATGCTGGTTTGCCGGGGTACGCTGGCCAAATTCGAAAAAAAGCGGAACAACTGTTCGGCATCGGGACCAAGCCTAGGGCTATTGTCCTGACCCACGGACATATCGATCACGTAGGATCGCTGGCAACGCTCCTGTCTGACTGGCCAGTTCCAGTCTATGCACACTCATTGGAACTGCCCTACTTACAGGGTAAGGCGAGTTACCCACCCCCTGATCCGGCTATTGGCGGTGGACTGTTCTCGTATATTTCCTGGCTATATCCTATCGGGCCAACCAATTTCGGCAATCGTATACGTCCTGTCCCAGTTAATGGACAAATACCCGAATTACCCGACTGGCAAATTATTCATACACCGGGCCACTCACCGGGGCACGTTTCGCTATTTCGCCCTAACGATCGAACGCTTTTGGCGGGTGATGCCTTCATTACGACTAACCAAAACTCGGGGATTTCGGTGGCCATTCAGCGGAAAGAGTTTCATGGTCCGCCTGCTTATTTTACGTGTGACTGGGTTGCGGCTGAAAAGTCGGTCAGGCTTCTGACCGAATTACAACCTCAGGCTGTCGGGGCAGGTCATGGGGTGTCGGTTCGTGGATTGGAGTTGAAACTAGGCCTCAATTTTTTACAACAGCATTTTAAAGAACGGTCAATCCCCTCCCAGGGACGCTACGTAAAACAACCGGCCGAAACCGATGAACATGGCATTGTTACAATGCCTTCGCCTTCTTCGTATTACGTGCCCAGAAAAATTAGCCTAGTGGCTATCGCTGGGCTTGTGCTTTTCTGGCTTTGGCCCTATTTCAAGAGCTCATAGTCAAAGTTTTGCACCGGGTAATCTAGTCGCAATAATTCGTGGAAGATTGTCTCTATAATTTCTTCAAACCAATGCATATAACATCAAATCAGATATGGTAGAACTCATCGAATTCGGTGATTTTATGTGTCCTGGCTGTCGAAAGGCCCGGCAGCCACTGCTGGCGATTCTTAGCCGGTTCGACAGCCAGGTCAACTACAGGTATCGTCATTTTCCTAATCGTCAACAATCAGAATCCTGGCTTGCGGCCGTGGCGGTAGAAGCGGCCCGAAGACAAGGGAAGTTTTGGCCCATGTATCACAGCTTATTCGCTCAACGCTCCCTTTGCTTAGATAACTTATCAGCGCTGGCCGTTCAGCTTGGACTGGATGTAAATCGCTTTCTCGATGACCTGCAAGATGAGCGGGTGTACCATCGCATTGAAGATGATCAACGGGCAGGCCTGCTGCTTGAGGTCAGCACTACGCCAACGCTGGTAATAGACGGACTACGGTTTCACGGTGGCCTGACACAGGCGCGACTAATACCTTTAATTCGGCAGCATATTCGACGTACAACCGCTCCAGTTTTAGATACCGTCAACCGAAGTACCGGGCAAGTACATTGGGGAGATACTGTTCAGTAGTTTTTTACCTGAAGATAAATGTGATAACTTACTTACTAATAGTGGTTTTAAGACAAATTCAGCAATCATTAAAGTGTTCCGTTTCGTCGAGCAGTCCTCTTCCAGGTACTGCTTTACGTGTTATTTAACATAAGGCCTACCCTAATGAAACGACTGCTCATTTCCTTGTTTGTTTTAGGATTACTTCTGCTAGAAGCCACGAGCCTTATAGCACAGCCCAAGGCTCATTCAATCGACAGCCTGAATGTGCTCCTTAAACAAAGCCGGCCCGATACCAGCCGCGCCAATTTGCTGCTGGAATTAGCACGCAGCTATGTGCTCAAACCGGGCGAGCTAGCGTCTGATCTGGATACGTCTTTGTTGTTTGTACGGCAAGCCTACAGTTTAAGTCGCACACTTGGCTACGCAAAAGGACAGGGAACTTCTTATTTAATTGGTGGGCATGCCTACCGGGAGAAAGGAACCGTGCAGAAGGCAAGGCAGTTCGATCAAATGGCCATCAACCTCTTCGTAAAACATCATTACCCTGCTGACCTGGCAGCCGCCTACCTGGAAATGGGCGACACATATGGTATCGCCAGTGAAGAACTGAATATTAAGATTTCATTTTACAAAGCCGCTCTACCACTCTTTGAACAATCCAGACAATGGGAACGGTTAGCAACAACTTTAAAAGTACTGGGTGATCTAAACGGTATAAGACATGAGAATGCGGAAGCTTTACAACAGCTAAAGCGGGCATTGGCTATATATAAATATATCCATTATCCTGACTTACAAGGTGTATATGACCTGATGGGCGATGTAAGTAATAAGCTGGGCGATTTTCAAAATGGCCTTAAGTATGGGTTACTCGCTTTGAAGACAGCCGTGCTTCGTAAAGATAAGACCCTTCAGTTATGTACCATCTACAACCGGCTTGGCATGACCTATTATAAACTACGCGATTACCATTCGGCTCAGGATTCGTATGAAAAGGCACTTGACATCGCTAAACACTATAAGGATACATTATCAGTAAATTATGTGGGTGTAAACCTACTTGAAACCTTTAAATTACTAGGTAACACTACATCGAGCTTACGCCTTTTGAAGGACTTATCAACGAATTACCCCGCGAAAGGGCTGGAAGAAAAAATTCGGCTTACTAGTTATTACCTCCATTACTATCAGGAAATTGGGAATTATGTAAAAGCTCAAACGTACTGTGATCAACTGATTGCTCAATTTTCTCAACTACCATCCAAAGTAAATTCATCATTTTTAGTTGGCTGCAAGTATGCAATCCGTTTTTATCTCATCACGAATCAACTAAAGCAGGCTCGACAATATATAAGCGACTATCAGACTGCGGCAAAACAAACCAAACAAAGAGATCAGATGGCCTACGGTCATCTGTTAGCTTTTCAGGTTGATTCGGCACAAGGTGATTTCCGTTCAGCAGTGAATCATTTTAAGCTATATAAAGCCATGCAGGATTCTTTGCTGAATGAGCGTAAAAATAAAGAAATCGCCAACCTGCAGGTAGCTTTTGAAACCGACAAAAAAGACCAGGAAATTCAGCTCAAAGAGAAAAATATCCAACTGTTGCAAAATAAGTACCTGGTTCAGCAGGCCAGCCTGAAACAAAGGGAAATTCAGCGAAATAGCATGATCGGAGGAGCTGTTCTACTTTCATTGCTGTTAGGCTTGACTTATAATCGCTACCGGATAAAACAACGTAATAACCAACAGCTTGAAGCTAAACAGAAACTTATCGACAACAAAAACCAGTCGCTTCAGCAGCTTCTCGTAGAAAAAAATGACTTACTAAGCGAAAAAGAGCAACTACTTGGAGAGCGGGAATGGATGCTCAAGGAGATTCACCACCGGGTCAAGAACAACCTGCAGGTCATCTCCAGCATGCTTAACTCCCAGTTCAAGTTTCTGCAGGACCCCTCGGCCCTGACCGCCATTCGCGAGAGCCAGAACCGCGTGCAGGTCATGGCCCTGATCCACCAGAAGCTCTACCAGTCTGACAACCTGGCTCAGATCAACATGAAGGAGTACATCCACGAGATCGTCGACTACCTCATCGAGTCCTTCGACCGGTTCAACACCGTTCGTTCACAACTGGACATTGCCGATGTTTACTTCGATGTCGCTTTGGCGACTCCATTGGGGCTGATCATCAACGAAGCGGTGACCAACTCCCTGAAGTATGCGTTTCCCAATAACCAGACCGGGAGGCTGCGCGTGAGTCTGAGTTGTGAGGAAGGCCCGGCGTATCAGTTAACCATTGCCGATGATGGGATCGGTTTGCCGGCGGGATTTGATGTGACCCGCAGCAAGACGCTGGGCATGACCATGATTCGGGGGCTGAGCAGACAGATCAAGGCCAGGCTGGACATCACTCAGGACACGGGGATAATGATTGCCCTGCGGTTCAACCTTACCGAGAAAAAAGCCAGGCCAGTGTTGTCATCGGTTAATGGCGCGGATTGATGCCCAGTTTTCTCATCCTCGCTTCCAGGGTGGTTGGTTTTATCTTGAGTAATTCAGCTGCACCACCTTCTCCCCTAATGCGGTTGCCAGATTGTGCCAAAGCTGCCAGAATAGCCGCTCTCAGGGTGTCTTGCAAGGGTTCTACGGAGGCCGACGGAGCGCTCGCTGGGGTAGACATACCAAACAGTGACTGAAGGGGCTCAACGATTTCAAGGGTTGTCGTCTCGGCTTCAATAGCCGCCCGTTCCAGTACGTGTTCAAGCTCCCGAATGTTTCCTGGCCAGCGATAGGCCCGCATCTTCTGCAGGGTGGAAGACGCAATTTTGGTGACAGGTTTGCCTAGTTTCTTGCTTAGTTTTTGTAAAAAATGCATCGATAAGGGAAGCAGATCGTCTGTCCGTTCCCGCAGAGGAGGTAATTGAATCGGGAAAACGTTCAGACGGTAGTATAAGTCCGGTCGGAACTGATTGGAGGACACCTCTTTCTCAAGGTTCCGGTTTGTTGCGGCAATGATCCTGACATTGACCTTAATAGGCCCCTTGCCCCCCAGGCGCTCAATTTCTTTTTCCTGGATAACCCGGAGTAACTTGCCTTGAAGCTCCAGTGGCAACTCGCCGATTTCGTCCAGAAAAATAGTCCCTCCATCGGCCAGTTCAAATTTCCCAATTCGTTTTTCAGTTGCTCCCGTAAAGCTCCCCCGCTCATGCCCAAACAGTTCAGACTCAATGAGCTGAGCGGGCAATGCTGCGCAGTTTACCTTTATCATTGCCCGCATTTTTCGGTTTGAAAGATTGTGTACGGCACGGGCAATGAGCTCCTTGCCGGTGCCGGTTTCGCCCAGGATCAGTACGGTCGAATCCGTGGTGGCTACCTGACTGACACGTTTAAAAACAACGTGCATGGCAGGGCTATTACCAACAATCTCTTCAAAATTTGCGCTGGTTTTTATTTCTTCTGCCAGATAGGTCTTTTCCTGTTCGAGTCGTTCACTAAGTTCCTGTATCTGACTGAAGGCCAGCCGATTTTCCATTGCCATACCCAGTTGTTGGCTTATCTCCTGTAGTATTGACTGATCTTTGGACGTATAGGCATAAGCAGCCTGGCTATAAAGCGCCAGCGAGGTAGAAGACTCTCCGTTCAGATAGATCGGCACTTGTACGAACGATTTGAACGATTGATTTGCCTCGTACCAATCCAACTGCAGCCCCGTAGCCGATGGCGGGGGGGCTGTAGCCGTTTGAACGGCTTTCCATTTCGCCAAGGCTGAATCGGGGAGCAGCTCAAAAACTCCTCTCGTTTTCTGAACAGCTATTTCCGCGCCCGATACTGATTTTTTCTCCTGGCTAATGAGCAACAGATCAAAAGGCAGCAGCTTGTCGAGAGCCCAGGCCACTTGAAGCATCGTTTCTGTTATGTCTTTCCCATTCCGAAACGCAGTGACGATGGCTAATTCTGTTGTCTTGATGAGTCGATGCTTATCAATTTCTTCGTATGCCAACAAATTGTTCAATGCCAGTGAAATCTGAGGAATAATCAGGCTGACTAACTCGTAGTCTTTCTGCGTGAAACTATCCGCCTGGGTGTTGGCCAGAACCAGGTAAGTAAACGAATCCTCGTTGAGTTGAATCGGGAAGAGGGCGAGTGAACGCACGCCTAAATAATCATAGCAGGAACGAACCGTCTGGTAGCTTTCGCAGAGATTTTGCAGGCTGAGCCCTGTAAATATTCCAGCTGGTTCGGTCATTTGCTCCACGGACTCCTGCTTTAATTTTTCAATTTCTTCAGTCCGTAATTCTCGCTGCAGCAAAGACGTGAGGTTAAGTCGTTCGAATGTAGTCGGACTTGTTCGCCGGAGCATCAACCAGTACCCGGAAGCCTCCTGGGGTCGGACGATTCGCAGGTTAAAGAAGGAGAATGGGACCAAGGCATTAATCTGGTCGGCAATAGCCCAGCAGAGCCGTTCCCGATCCTGAATGGTTACAATGGCATTATTAACGGCGATTTGGAGAGTCGTTTGTTTTCGAAGTTTGGCTTCTTCCCCGTGTGCATGCCGGAAGCGGGCAATTTCAAGGGTAGTCAAAACGTCTTTTTCGCGAAACGGTTTATTCAGAAAACCGAACGGCTGGGTTTGTTTAGCCTCCGATAGCACATTGTCTGTCAGGTTTGCCGAAAGATAAACGAAGGGAATATTTCGCTCACGAAGCCAGTAAGCCAGATCGATGCCTGTTTGATCACCATCCAGAAAAATATCCAAAAGGACAATGTCTGGTTGCTGCTCCTGAACCGCTGCCATGGCATCAGGTACGGATTCAACCTGCCCTATCACGGTGTAGCCAGCCTTTTCCAACATCCACCGTAGATCGTTGGCAATCATAAATTCATCTTCAACAAGTAATAAGGAGGGGGATAGCACCTGCTCTTTCATGACAACCATCGCTTCTTAGGTTCTGGGGTGATTATTCAGCATTTCTGACAGCAATTATTTAAACGAGGTACTCATCTGGAGCCATTGTTCAATCACATCGGGGTAAAGGTTCTGTAAATCAGGGCTCATTCAAAATTAAGCACATTCCTACCCATTTCAGAACTCCAAAACAATCCTCCAACATGTTGGAGAAAATCTATAATAATGTAGCCTAAGAAAAAGCCAAAAAGCAACTCATCCTGAGCTAATCAATTCATTTTCAACGCCTTGACTTTCTATTATCTCCCTCTGTCCTCAAAATGCTATGGATGGCACTTAATTGGCAAAAGAGCTTACGAACACTGTCTCCAGCCAACTAACTCCTCTTCTTATGAAACGACTTGTTCAGTTCGAGCCACTACTGATCCAGCAGTTGGAAGCAACACAATGGGCAGTCCCCGTTCACACGCACGACTACTACGAGTTAATCATCATTCGCCAGGGCCTTGGTTTTCATACGATTAATGGAAACCGGTTTTCGTATTCAGCGGGGGATGTTTTTCTACTGGGCCCTTCGGACACTCATTTTTTTTGTATTGAGCAAAAAAGCCAATTATGCCTCATAACCTTTACTGACTCTTATCTGGAAGGGCTGATTAACACACACAATGCCGTTTGGAAACGCCTGCGTAGTGTCAGCCTGCATACGATGCAGGGCCTAACGGGTAGTTTGATTACCAATCCGGAGGATCAACAAAATCTCAATGCGTTACTGGCAATTATACTGACGGAGCGTAACCAGCTTTCATCTGTTATGACATCCCTGATGGGTGCTTTGCTCAATCTCATCGAACGCCAACTAACGCATAGTCAATTAAAAGAATTACCCCTCCTGAAAGCTTCAAACGATCTGGTGCAGGGCATTATAGCCCACATCTGCCGGTACATTACCGAACCGGATCAACTGAGAATAGAACAGTTAGGCGAGATTTTTCACTATTCACCGGGCCACCTTAGTGCCCTGTTCAAACAGCAGGTGGGCACTTCGCTGCAACAATACATCATGCAGTATAAACTGGGGCTGGTCGAAAAACGACTTCGTCTGAGTAGCCAGACTATCAGTCAAATCGCTGATGAGTTTGGTTTCACGGACATCTGTCATTTGAATAAACTCTTCAAACGGTATTATAGTCAAGCTCCCCTGGGTTACCGTCGAGACACGGCCACGTTTGCCTTACCTGCCCTTAATCACTAGCAAGACGGTTTATGGAAAATAAATATGACATTATTATCATTGGCTCAGGGCCAGGCGGTTATACAGCCGCTATCCGAGCTGCACAACTTGACTATCGGGTTGCCATAATTGAAAAATACGCAACGTTAGGCGGTACCTGTACCAACGTAGGGTGTATCCCGGCAAAGGCCCTTCTTGACAGTTCCGAACATTTTCACAAAGCACAAACACAATTCAATACGCATGGTATCCAGACAGGTGGTATCGGCCTGGACTTTATCCAGTTTATGAAACGGAAAGTGGATGTTGTTAAACAGAACACCAATGGGCTAAACTACTTGATGAAGAAAAATAAAATTGACGTTTATCAAGGAACAGGCAGCTTTATTGACCCAACCCACATTCGGGTTAAGAAGGAAGCCAGTGAAACAATTTTAGAAACAACCTACTGCATCATCGCCACCGGTTCAAAACCGTCATCCCTTCCAGGGGTAATCGTCGACAAAGAACGGATCATTACTTCTACCGAGGCACTTTCATTAACCGAATTGCCGAAGACGATAATCATAATTGGAGGTGGAGTTATTGGTGTAGAACTAGCCTCTGTTTACGCCCGACTGGGCACTATGGTTACTATCATTGAATATGCCGATTCGTTAATTCCGACAATGGACCGGGAATTAGGTATGGCACTGGCGCGCACCTTACGAAAACTTCCCATTACAATACAGCTCAACAGCCGCGTAAAAGAAGTTAGCAATCTTGGTAGTGAAATTGTTGTTAGCTGCACTGATATCGCAGGAGTTGACCAACAGATACGGGCCGACTACTGCGTTGTGGCCGTTGGTAGGAGAGCTTTTACCGACGGGCTGCACCTGGAAGCCGTGGGAATAGAGGTGAGTAAAACCGGTAAGATTCCTGTGAACAAGCAACTACAGACTATCGTGCCAACGATATACGCAATAGGCGATGTGATTGAAGGGCCGATGTTGGCACATAAGGCAGAGGAAGAAGGCACCTTTGTGGCAGAGGTTATTAACGGACAAAAGCCTCATATTAAGTACGAGCTTATTCCAGGTGTTGTCTACACGTGGCCCGAAGTTGCCTCGGTAGGCAGTACGGAGGAGCAGTTAAAAACGTCTAATCAGTCTTATAGGGTAGGAAAATTTCCGTATTCAGCGAGTGCCCGGGCGCGGGCCTCTATGGATGTTGATGGATTTGTTAAGGTACTTACCGATCCTAACTATGGTGAAATTTTAGGCGTGCATATCATTGGCCCTCGTGCTGCTGATGTGATCGCCCAAGCGGTAGTTACCATGGAGTACGAAGTCACAGACGATGAGATAGGGCGTATCTCCTACGCTCACCCAACTTATTCAGAAGCGCTTAAAGAGGCTTACCTACAGGCCTCTGGGCAAGGGTCTATTAATATATAATGCTATCTGCATTAAGCCTAAAAGATCAATAGATTCTACACTACACAATTTCACCAATGTTTATTCCGTCGTCATGGAAGTAGATGAATAAGATTATATTTATTGCCTTTAAGTACATCTTTCACGACATCGCTCGGCAAGTGGATGGCCTGTTTAGCCGGGAAGTCATCTCCTACGTGTTCACGTATGATGGAAAGCAGGTGAATTCAGAGTTGATCAGGCAGAAGGTAGAAGCGTTGTGTCGTTGCCGACTAAAATGTAGGGAGGACTCGCTGACGCCGGACCGTAATCCCGTCTTTCGGCCTTCCACCATAAAACGGTTGTCTCGTGAAGGAACGCATCGTTACGCAACTGCTCAGCTTGGTAACGACGTAGTGGTTGGTTTTCGGAATAAGCCGAATGTCAAAGGGAGGTGATTCCGGAGGTCAAGTTTTTTTACAGGCAAGCTCCCGAACAGATCCGAAAAGCGATGATGACGTACTAAAACGTTGGCGTCTGACCCATAAACCGGAAGGGCCCCGACAGCTGTCGGGGCCCTTCCGGTTTATGGGTCAGACGCCGAGTTAGCGAATCATTTTGTTGAGCTTACCCGACGATTGCATGGTGTTCATTTTCTTCATCATCTTCCGCATTTCATCGAACTGCTTCAGCAGGTTGTTCACTTGCTGAATGTCCGTGCCACTGCCGGCAGCAATGCGTTTCTTACGGCTGCCGTCGATGAGTTCGGGGCGTTCGCGCTCCTTCGGCGTCATGGAACTGATGATGGCTTCGATGGGTTTGAACGAGTCGTTGTCGATGTCAAGGTCCTTGATCATCTTGCCCATGCCAGGAATCATGCCGAGCAGGTCCTTAACGTTCCCCATCTTCTTGATCTGCTGCAATTGCGACAGGAAGTCGTTGAAATCGAACTGATTCTTGCGCATCTTGGCGTTGATGCGCCGGGCTTCGTCTTCGTCAAACGCCTGCTGTGCCCGTTCTACCAGCGAAATAACGTCGCCCATACCCAAAATCCGGCTGGCCATCCGGTCGGGATAGAACACGTCGAGGGCTTCCATCTTCTCACCGGTGCTGATGAACTTGATCGGTTTGTTGACGACCGTTTTGATCGACAGCGCGGCCCCACCGCGGGCGTCGCCGTCAAGTTTGGTCAGCACCACGCCGTCGAAGTTCAGCCGGTCGTTAAAGGTCTTAGCTGTATTAACAGCGTCCTGACCCGTCATCGAATCGACCACAAACAGCGTTTCGGTCGGACTGATGGCCCGCTTCACGTTCTCTATTTCCTGCATCATCGCTTCGTCGACGGCCAGACGGCCGGCGGTATCAACGATCACGACCTTCTTGCCGGTCTTGCGGGCCTGCGCGATACCGTTCTGGGCAATCTGAACGGCGTTTTTGTTTTCGGGCTCGGCATACACTTCTACACCAACCTGTTCGCCCAGCACCTTCAACTGGTCGATAGCCGCGGGGCGGTAAATATCGGCCGCGACGAGCAGTACGTTACGGCCCTGTTTTTTGAGGTAGCTGGCCAGCTTACCCGAAAAGGTGGTCTTACCCGACCCCTGCAGACCAGCGATCAGCACCACAGCCGGCTCACCTTTGATGTTGATGCTCTGGGCTTCGCCACCCATCAGGTCAGTCAGTTCTTCCTGCACGATCTTGACGAACAGTTGACCCGGCTCTACCGAGATAAGTACCTTGCGGTCGAGGGCTTTGTCGCGAATCCGATCGGTGATGTCTTTCGCAACCTTGTAGTTTACGTCGGCATCGGTGAGCGCCCGACGCACCTCCTTAACCGTTGCCGCAACGTTGATTTCGGTAATGCGGCCCTGCCCTTTAAGGGTCTTGAAGGCCTTATTTAATTTATCCTGAAGATTCTCGAACATAATCGCTTACAAAACAGTGGCGCAAAGATAACAGTTTCCAGCGGGCAACAGTTGCCGTACATTGTGAAAGGCAGCCGGTTCCAGTATATTTGACCATGGACAACGAGTGATCATCGAAGTCGAGATCAAAAAAATAACGGTGGCGGAGTATCTGGAGATGGAGTTCGACGAGAACGATACGCACTTGTACGAACTCCTTGACGGTGAACTTGTGAAACGAAAAATCCCCACCCGCAACATCAGCGCCTATCTATCAAATTGTCGGTCTCTATTTATGCCCATGTAGAGCAGCATAAACTTGGCCAGGTATATTATGCGCCAATCGACGTGTTTCTCGATGAGCACAATTCTCCGCAACCGGATCTGGTGTTCGTTGCAACGAGACAATTAGCCATGATCACGTCGAATGGCATCGAAGGGGTACCGACGCTGGTTGTTGAAATTATTTCGCCAGCATCGATCATTCGGGACCGCGTAACCAAAAAAGCTCTGTACGAACGGTCAGGCGTGCAGGCATACTGGCTGGTTGATCCCAAAATCAGGAAATCGAAATCTACACGCTTCGGAATGGTCAGTACGTGTTGCTTAGCGCAGCTTCATCGCTGGAAGGCGAACTCAAATCAGCCGTTTTAGCCGGCTTTACCATTGATACCAAATTATTGTTCAGTTCGCCTACGCATTACGCCGATCGGCCGGCCTTGCAATAAAATTCATTGCTAAAATTCAGGTAAAGAATATCATGAAATAATCATACTTACGTTATTGTGGTGATTGCCTATGTAGAGCGATCTGATAGGGGTAGTTCACTATAAACAATGTACGTATGAGACAATCCATGTTGAGGCAGGGGGTAGGAGGGATCGCGATTGGCTTGTTACTTACCGTACAGCCTGGTTTATCCATTGCTGGTTTACTCAACCCTGAAAAGGCCGTTAAAGCAAAAACGACAGCCAGCGCTCCGGCCCGGACTACTTCAAAAACCCGGACAATTGTCAGCCACAAGCCCAAGGAAGTCACTGAGCAAAAGCCCATTGCCCGGTATTGGGGACGTATCATGGCGGCCGTTCGGGAAGTGCAGCAGGCGCAATCCGCAGGTGAAGCCAGATAGGCTGGTCAAGGTTTCAGGCTCAACCAGGCAACCGATTGAACCTGAAACCTAAAATCAATAACACTACCTGCCTTTCGATTCCTTGTTAGTCTTTTCTAACTCCGCCCGCTGGTCGTCGCGCAGCGTCGGATACTTGATTCCCAACTGCTCCAGGTACGTTTTGTACTTCGTAGGGTCGTAGTAGTACTTCTGTAGCTCGGGCTTGAATTTCGTCATGATTTCACGGTTCAGATAAACCGCCGGATACTCCTTGGGCGAAATCAGTGGGGTGTATTTCTGCTCCTTAGTTTGCTCCTCGTTGTAATACGTCCAGGCGTCCTTAACCAGTTCGGGTTTCAGCAACAGGTCCAGCAGGGTCATGGCTTCGGCTTTTGCTCCGGCTACTATCCCCTTGTGGGCAATGGGCGTGGCCATTGAAATGGCGTTGCTCCAGTGGTGGCCGGGCAGATCCGGAATGTTCGATGGATAACGCAGCACAACCGTCGGCAGTGACCAAGCAATGTCGGCGATGTCGTCGGAGCCGCCCGTCAGTGGAATGAGCGTCTGCCCACCCATCATCACCGTCGGGGCCGTCGACGCGGGCAGGCCGATGCTGTCCAGTTTTATAGCCAGCCCCTCTATTTTACGGGCTTCCAGTTCTTTCTGAGTCGCTTTGGCCAGCATCTGATCCTCGGCCGACCAGGTGGGCAGCCCAACTTTCCGGATGTTCTGGTACATGGCTTCGGCGATGGGCTTGTTGAAATGCCCCGGCCACGCTGATCCAAGCACTTCGTAGGTAACCTTCGTGTCGGTCATCATGGCGGCTCCTTCGGCTATTTTGACGCCGGTGTCGAACAGCTTCTTGATTTTGGGGTAACTGCGTTCCCGAAAATAATACCAGACCGATGCTTTCGATGGGACTACGTTCGGCTGATCGCCCCCATCCGAAATGACGTAGTGCGACCGCTGGGTCAGTTCGAGGTGCTCGCGCCGGAAGTTCCAGCCAACGTTCATCAGCTCAACCGCGTCGAGGGCGCTGCGACCACGCCAGGGGGCACCGGCTGCGTGAGCGGCTGAGCCCTCGAACGTAAACTTTACTGATACCAGGCCGTTGTTGCCCGCGTCGCCGTAGGATACGTTGAGGTTGTTGCCCACGTGGGTAAAGATGCAGGCATCCACATTTTTAAAGTAGCCGTCGCGGACGTAGAAGGCCTTAGCGCCAACGAGTTCCTCAGCCACGCCCGGCCAGAGCATGAGCGTACCCGACATTTTTTCGCGCTCCATGAGTTGCTTCACCGCCAGAGCGGCTACGATGTTCAGCGCCTGACCGGAGTTATGGCCTTCGCCATGGCCGGGTGCGCCATCGACCAGCGGGTCTTTGTAGGCCACCCCCGGCTTCTGATTCGCCTTAGGAATACAGTCGACGTCGGAGCCGATGGCAATAACGGGTTTACCCGATCCCCAGGTGGCGATCCAGGCAGTAGGCATCCCCGAAATGTTCTTCTGAATGGTAAAGCCTTCTTTTTCAAGCAGGGTTGTCAGGTATTTAAACGATTCTTCTTCCTGAAAGCCCAGTTCGGAGAAACTGAAGAGCATGTCGTTGATCTGCTGCGCCTGTTCTTTACGGGCGTCTACGGCGCTGACCGCTTCCTGTTTCAGCTTATCAATACGGCTCTGAGCGGCCGTCGGTTTGGGTGTCTTTTTCGCTTGCCCAAGTACAAGGGCAGGCATGAGCAGAAGACACAGAAAATACAGTTTCCTCATCATAAAATCAGTTAGGTAAGATGGACTGCTTAAGATACAAAAAAACCGGTTTTAACGGAGGTTCGTGAAAATAGACCTACACGTTTCGGCAACGTAGTAAAACACTCAGGCGGCTACCAGCGGGAGCGTTACGACAAACTGCTGCTCATCTTCAGTGAAGGTTGGAGTGCCCTGGCCCAGCACGCGGTACTTGGTCAGGATGTTGCTGATACCGACGCCGTTGGAGGCTACCCGAATGTGCTTACGCTGGAGGTTGTTGCGAACAGTAAGCTGAGCGCGATCGTCGGTCGCGATCTCGATGGTGAGCGGCCGGTCGGGTAGGATGACATTATGTTTGACCGCGTTTTCGATCAGGAGTTGTAGGGTCAGGGGCGGCAACTGGTGGTCAACGTACTGCGGACTGATGTGCGTAACGAGATTCAGCGCCTGGCCGTGGCGGGTACGGAGCAGGTGAAAATATGAGTTGATAAACTCCAGTTCGGACGATAGCGGAGTGAGGTTCTGCTCGTTTGAGCGCAGCAGGTAGCGATATACCGAACTCATTTCATTCAGAAACTCCCGGGCCTGGGTCGGATCTTCTTCAATCAGCGCATCGAGGATGTTGAGGCTGTTGAACAGAAAGTGGGGATTTACCTGCTGTTTGAGGGCTTCGAGCTGGCTTTGCAACTGCGCTTTTTTGAGCTGTTCAGACTCCATAAAGTAATGCCGCCACTGCTCAAAAGCGTGAATGCCTTCGTAGACGGCGGTAACGGCCACAACCATTATAAAAACAAACAGCACCGCCCACACTTGCTGCGACACCGCGACCGGGTAGCCAAGCCGGCTGTAGATCCACATGATCAGGAGAGTTACCGACAGTGAATTGATGGCGGCTAATGATGTGGTAATGAGAATGCGCCGAATGGCCTGACGGTAGGAAGGAAAACGCCGGTGAGAATGCAGGGCAATGGCGTTGTTGACGAACCAGTGGCCGAAATACAGGATGAAACCAAGGCTGTTGGTAAGCAGAAAAACCCGCCAGTCGCTCCAGAACCGCTCGCCCAGCGTAATGGTGTTCAGTAGCAACAGAAACACGGGCAGTACAATCAGGCGGACCCGGCTATCCTGCTCAGTGTAAGTAAATCTGCTCACAAATCAGTTAAAAAAGGTTTGGGAGCTAAGGTAAAGAATTTACGGATGTGTCGTGTGCGATGTTTCCAACGGACCGGTTCTCCTTTCTAACAGCACACGGGGCGGGGTGGGGAACCGGTCAGCGACAAACTCCGGCAACGGTAAGATGTGTACCGTAGCTTGTCGCTGACTAAACGGCCCCCGTTCAGGAGGGGTTGTGGATGGTTTGGATAGAATAAAAATCGTTCGGACGCCGGCTTTGCTGCAGCAGGATGCCGCTGCTACCGACGGCCGTTACGTAGTATTGGATAATGCGTATTGTGAATTTGCTTTGTTCCTGGCCCCAAACGTTGGTGTCGGTGGGGTGGCCTGCCTGATCGGCCTGCCTTGTTGTTGGTCCTGGAAACGGATCGGTCCGATACACTCGGCAGGCCGTTCTGACGACAACAAAAGTAAGGCGCTTGTTCGGGCCTGTCAACTGCGAAAAGTCGCAGGTTGGCAATCTTTTTGTACCTTGTGCGTACAGAAAGTTACGAGCATGTCTACACCCGGAGAATACTCGAAATCAATGATTACGGCCATTCCGGCCGACCTGAATAGCGAAGAAGCCAGGTATTTCAGGCAAACGTTGCAGCGATTTCCCAACGAGGCCATTTACATTTATTCCTTCCGGCAGAATCGGATGCTATACGCTGATGGGTGGGAGGAGATTCTGGGTTATCAGGACGATGAAATCAACATGCTGACGATCGTCAGCATTACCTCGCCGAAGTACGCACGTTTCTCGAATGAACTGAACGACAAGGCGCTTCGGTTTATTCTGGATAAAACGCAGGACCTGGAGAAGTATAGCTTCACCATCGAACTGCAAAAAATGCATAAAAACGGTACCCCGGTGCCCATTATCGTCAAGGTAGGAGTGTTTCGTTCCGAAAATGGCCGGGTAACCGAGATCATCGGGCGCAATGAAGTCAATTACAGCATCAACCTGGGCAGTGTGATGCGCTACGCGGCCTACGGTCCGGAGAAGTCACAATTCGAGGAAGAACTCAATAAAGAGTTGTTTCATCACTTTGCCATTTCACAGAAAGAAAAAGAAGCGCTGGCGCTGGTGGCCAGTGGCTACTCGTTCAAGGAAATTGCGCATCACTTCAACGTATCGCAGTCGGCCATTGAGAAGCGTATTCTGCCCCTGTACCGGCGGTTCGAGGTAAAAAGCCTGACCCATCTGGTCACGTTTGCTTACGAAAATCACATTTTGCCCTGAGCGTTGGCCAGTTACGCCTTGAGCGGGAGACGTACCGAATGGATGTCTTTTTTATCAACGCCGATCTCATGCAGCATGTCGGCCCATTTCTGATTTACAACGGTATGCTGATCGTCCTGCCCCAGAATCCAGATCACGTCCTTATCGGCTAACGTTTTCAGGTTATTGGGATTAGCCCTTAGCAGTTGCAAAAACTGGACGGGCGTGATCAGATCCTCAATCAGACCGCCGGGGTTAATGTCGTCGATAACCAGTAGCGAAGCCTGCCGCCAGGTCCACAGGGGTTTATTGTGGTGCAATGACTTGGAGTTTCGCTCCGGAAACATGCTGTACAGTTTCATGCCGGTTGTGTAAAAGCAGGTGTCATGCCTGATAGATCGCTCGGTGGCAATACCTATGCCAAGGCTGGTTTTACCGTTGCCCCGCCCCCCAAAAATCAGCAGGTGTTTATGACTTCGTTTGGCATTCAGGAAAGACAGCACGGTTTGCCGGTCTGCTTCGCTGATGGGAAAGGCCCATTGGCTTAGTCGGCACTGAAACGGGTACTGAGCCGCCTGTAAATACATTTTGGTGATGTACCAGTGGCGGCATGGAACCAGTAAGAGCAGAAACAGCCACAGATAAACAGCGCAGGCAGAGGGCGTTACGTATAAGTAGGCCGAATAGGCCCCCAGCCAGAAAAAACCGACATCCGTGGCCGTATCATAAGCAATGTTGAGCCAGTCAGGCTGAAAAACGTATTTGCTCCGGCCGGGCACGAACAGGCGTTTCGCCCGCGACACTCGCTTGGACAGTAAGGGGCCGAGAAAATTATAGATTTCAAAGCCAAACCAGAGACCAGCGATACCCAGAGCGGCCCAGGTTGCCGGCTTTTCCAGGTCAGTGCAGCTTCTCAGAATGGCGTAAAGAAAGAGGGTAGGGATGAAGCCTAGTGTATAATGCCCTAATTGGTTGGCGAGCCAGGAATACGTAAACGTAACTCCGCGGTGTGAATCCTTGCCGATGAGATCGGCTTTTAACTGACGCAAAACATCGCGCCCGGTAATAATTTTACCCATGTCTAATTTGGTGTGGTTGGCTGGAAAATTGCCGACTAAACTAATCAATTCCAGCCTACATGTACGAAGCGGCAATCAAAATTTGTTGGCTGGTAGTCTGACAATCAATGATGAAGCCGCTTTGGAAACTGGATGTCTTCCCAAAGCGGCTTTCTGAAATGCAACAAGCGTAGTACGGTATATACCCTAAATCCCTGGAGGGGCTTAGCCATTATTCCGTCCGGTTGAACCGTGCGGGCCAGAATCGGGGCGGCTGCCTGCTCCCGGACTGGTTTCGTTGCGCTTCCCTTTGCCCAGCGTCCGGTATAGCATCACACCGGCCGCAATGAAGGCAAGAACCAAAAAGATTATGATCAATGAGACGCCCATAGTTATGCTGTTTACGTTTGATATTTATGTAAATAGAACTAGTAGACTAATATTGACCTGTTAAACACCAGCCGATTACGTTGGTTTGTCAATACTCTTGGGAGTTAGTCAATGGGTTCGTTGATCTTCAGGCCTTAGATCGAGGGCCGCAGGGGATCATTAACAGGTAAGTAAATATCGAAGGTAGCGCCCTGGCCAGGCTGGCCTGTTGCTTTGATAATACCACCGTGATTAGCGACAACTTTCTGACAAACCGCCAGGCCAATGCCGGTACCGGCGTACTGACTACGACCGTGTAGCCGCTGAAAGACCTGAAAGATGCGCTCTGCATACCGGTTATCGAAACCAATGCCGTTGTCGGTGACCCGAATCCGGTGGTACGCAGGCGCGCGCCGGACAGGTGTTGTGGAATCGGGTAAGTCGGCGGCATCGACCCGGGTTGCCTGCACCTGTATACAGGGCGTAACGGCTGGCCGCCGAAACTTCAGAGCATTGCTGAGCAGGTTCTGAACTAACTGCCTTAACTGCATTGGGTCGCCCTCCAAGATCGGTAACTCGCCAACGTCGAGGATAGCGTCGGTATCCTGAATGACCAGTTCCAGATCCTCGACAACGCCGGCCATAACCTCGGTCAGCGAAACCGGCTCATGCCGAACTGTTTGGGTCGACAGGCGGGAATACGTCAGCAGATCCCGAACCAGATTCGACATCCGGTAGGCTGATGCCTGCATACGCTGAAGAATATCAAGCCCTTCTTTGTCCAGGTTTTGGCTGTGACCGTTCAGCAGGATGTCGCCAAACGCCTGAATCTTGCGCAGGGGCTCTTGTAAGTCATGCGAGGCTACGTACGCAAATTCGCTCAGGCTTTCGTTCGACTTCTGAAGTTGCTGGTTGGCTTCGTTGAGGGCCCTGGTACGTTCCGCCACCCGCTGCTCCAGTTCTTCGGCGCTCCGGCGGAGGGCTTCCTGGCTTTGCTTTACTTCCGAAACGTCGAAAACGATCCCGGTGAACCGGACAAGCTGACCCTGTTCGTTGCGAATCGTCTTCCCTTTGGCGTGCACCCAGCGCTGGTGTCCCTCCAGATCAACCGTTCTGAAAATAAGATTGTGCTGGCCGTCACCGTCCGGATTCAGCGCCTGGGCGTTTGCCTCCCTGACTCGCTCTCGATCGTCGGGATGCACCCGGTCCAGCAGTACGTCTGCAGTAACGGGCGCCCCGGGAGATAAACCAAATAACTCTTTACAGGTGTCGGACCACTGCACCCGGCCCGTAATCAGGTTAAAATCCCAGGTGCCGAGCGAGGCCGCATCGATGGCCAGTTTCAGTTGTTCTTCGCTTTCCAGGTACCGGAGTTCGGCCAGTTTACGATCGGTAATATCGACCAGAACGCCCAGCAGCAGATCGGGCAACTGGGCGCTGTGGTCGGCAAACTGCGCCCGTACGATCACCCAGCGAATGTCGCCGTCGGCCAGAACGATCCGGTATTCAGTGTCGAAGCCCTGTCGGGCGTCAACGGCGGTCTGAAACTGCGCCTGTACCCGTTTGCGGTCGTTGGGATGAATAGCGTTTATAAACTCATCGAGCGACAGACCGGCCGCTGCCCGTTGGTTAGTAATGCTGACCAGACGGGCCAGGTTTTCGTCGGCATAAATCCGGTTGGTGGGCAGTTCCCACAACCACGTAGCCACGCGTCCGGCCGAGAGCGCGGTTTGCAGAAGAATCTGCGTACGTTGCAGAACGGCTTCCGTTTCCTTACGCAGGGTTATGTCCGTAATGGCCAGCATGCGATGCGGCCTGCCTTTGTAGGTGAACGTCTGCCCTTTCACCGTCACCTGAATAGGCTTACCCGTTTTGTGTCGGTGCGTACGGTCAATTTCGAAGGGGGCGCCCTCTGATGGAGCGGGGCCCGACGCCTGATCGTCCGGGTGGATCAGGTCAGTATGGTTGAGCTGCCGGAATTCGTCGTACGCATAGCCGTAGAGCCGGCACGCAACCGGGTTGGCTTCGGTAATCCGGCCTTCATCATCAACGATCAGGATGGCATCGCTGGTGGCCAGAAAAATGCGCTTGTACTGCTCTTCCTGCTCGCGCTGCCGCTGAAACGCCAGCCGCCGTTCGATTTCGTCCATGATCAGCGTGGCAAAGCGAACCAGCAACTGCCGGTCGGCCTCGGTGAACGGGCGTGGCTGTTTGTCAATGACGCAGGCCGTACCAATCGCGTAGCCGTCGTGCGTGATCAGGGGCGCACCCGCGTAGAACTGCAACCCAAAATCGCCGGTAACCAACGGATTGGCCAGCAGGCAGGGCTCGCGCAGCGCATCCTCGAACACGGTCGGTTCGGGCTCCAGCACTGCCAGCGAACAGAGACTGACGCCCCGGTCGGTACGTTCGACGCCCGGCATGCCGACATTCGCTTTAAAAACCACCTGCTGTTCGTCAACGAGCGAAATCAGGGCAATCGGTACCCCGAATACCTGAGCCATGATCCGCGCTATGTTGTTGAAGGCTTCCTCAGGTGGACTGTCAATCAGGTCGTAATGATGCAATGCCCGCAGCCGCCCCGCTTCATTTTCCGGGATGATTGCTTTACCAAAGGTGTTTACCATAATAACATATTTGCCCAATAGGAGAAACTGGGAAACATGTACCATACAAATTCATAATCGCCCTAAATGTTTTACAATTCCAGTAGATACGCGGCCGGGTGGTTATGCTGGCGAAGGTACAACTAGTTTATAATCAAATTATTTAGGGGGTTGTAAGGTGCTGCCGTAAGTGTGTTGGGTTTGTTCCGGCCTCGTACAGGCGGCTGCTCCGCAGCTGAGGCCCCTGCCCGAAAGCCGAACTCAGTATCCGGTATGATTAGGAGAATGGGTACTCCGGATAACGAAGGTGGGTATACGACAGCTACGTTATCCGGGGCCATAATTGGTCCGGGCACTGCCCGATCAGGAGCCGACAGTAAAAATCAGTACCCTGTAATGCCTTTATTACTACTTTTGCGTCCTGATTCTGTGTCTGTTTTTCCGCTTATAAAACCAATCGCATGGAGAAAATTAAAGTGGCGAATCCCGTCGTCGAGCTGGATGGCGACGAGATGACCCGTATCATCTGGAAGTTCATTAAAGACAAACTCATCCTCCCTTACATCGACGTTGACATCAAATACTACGATCTGGGCATCGAATACCGCGATGAAACCAACGACCAGGTAACGATTGATGCTGCCAACGCGATCAGACAATACGGTGTCGGTATTAAATGCGCCACCATCACGCCCGACGAAGCCCGCGTCAAAGAATTCAATCTGAAGCAAATGTGGAAATCGCCGAACGGCACCATCCGGAACATTCTGGACGGTACGGTGTTCCGCGAGCCGATCGTGATGCAGAACGTACCGCGCCTGGTTACGAACTGGTCAGCACCGATCATTGTGGGTCGTCACGCTTTTGGCGACCAGTACCGCGCAACGGATTTCGTGGTGCCGGGCAAGGGCAAACTGACGATGAAATTCGAAGGCGAAGACGGCTCGGTGCAGGAGTTCGAAGTGTACCAGTTCAAGGGGGCCGGCGTTGCAATGGGTATGTACAACGTCGATGAGTCGATTCGTGGTTTTGCGCGGTCGTGCTTCAACGTAGCGATGCAAAAAAACTGGCCGCTGTACCTCTCGACCAAAAATACCATCCTGAAAAAATACGACGGTCGTTTCAAGGACATCTTCCAGGAGATTTACGAGACCGAGTTCAAGGATAAAGGCGTTCACTACGAGCACCGCCTGATCGACGACATGGTGGCCTCCGCCCTGAAATGGGAAGGGAACTTCGTGTGGGCGTGTAAGAACTACGATGGCGACGTACAGTCGGATACCGTAGCGCAGGGCTTTGGTTCACTGGGTCTGATGACGTCGGTACTGCTGACGCCGGACGGCAAAACGATGGAGGCCGAAGCCGCCCACGGTACCGTAACGCGCCACTACCGCGAGCACCAGAAAGGCAATAAAACCTCGACCAACCCGATTGCATCGATCTACGCCTGGACGCGTGGGCTGGCTTTCCGGGGGCAACTGGACGGCAACCAGCCGCTGATCGATTTCTGCCACGCGCTGGAGCAGGTTTGCGTCGAAACCGTCGAGAGCGGTAAAATGACCAAGGATCTGTCTATTTCGGTGTATCCGGATGTGAAAAACCTCGTTCCGGGTGAGCACTACCTCTACACCGAGGACTTCCTCGAAGCGCTGGATGCCAACCTGAAAGCGAAGTTGTCGGCCTAACGGCCTGATGTCTTTATAAGCTGGACCCGTAAGGTCTTTTCGAACCTTACGGGTCTTTTTTATTTCTTTGCTAAAAAAACAGACTCATGAAACAGACCCTTGTCCTACTGACCGTTTCCCTGATGCTGACGGTTAGCTCCTTCGCTGAACCACCCCGAAAACCCCTGAAAAAATCTGTGACTGCTGCCACTACCCTCCAACACGTTGTTCTGTTCAAATTCAAGCCGGAAGCTACTCCCGAGAAAGTAAACGAGATTGTCGCGGCTTTTGAAGCCCTGCCGTCGAAAATCAAGGAGATCAAGAGCTTTCAGTGGGGAACGAACAACAGCCCCGAAAACCTCAACAAGGGCCTGACCCACGCTTTTATCCTGACTTTTGACAACGAAAAGGATCGGGATGCGTACTTGCCTCACCCGGCTCACAAAGAGTTTGGTAAGATCGTTGGCCCCTGGCTTGCCGACGTAACGGTGGTTGATTTTACCAACAAAGCAAAGTAAATCAGCCTGTCGTCCTGAGCCGGTGCAAAAACGTAATCCTTTAACCGGCTCAGGACGACAATGCACCCGTCAAAACTTCGTCGGTCATCATCCGAAGTGACGATTCGCGCACGACAAGTTGAGTCGGCATGACCGTTGTTTCGGGTGCAATCGGGCTGTCGGTGGCTTCGAGCTGCCGGAGCAGCAGCCGTACCGTTTCCATACCCATCTCCTGAATGGGCTGGCTGATGCTCGTCAGCGAGGGCGAAAACAGCGAGGATAACGGCTCGTTGTTGAAACTGACTACGGCCACATCGTCGGGAATTCGCACACCTTTTTGTTTCATTGCATACATGGCCGGGTACGCAATCCGGTCGCTGACCGTCAGCAAACCATCCGGCGGCTGAGGCAGGCTCATAAGCGCCAGCGTCTGCATGAGCGTATTTTCCTGCGTGTAGTCGCAGTGAAACACGTACTGATCGCCCGTATACAGGCCGTGTTTCGTCAGGGCCTCACGGTAACCCGCCAGCCGCTGGTTACTGAGCAGCAGCTGAGGTGGCCCCGCCAGAAAGGCAATGCGCCGGCAGCCGTTTTCGATCAGATGCTCAGTGGCTTTGAAAGCTGCTTCGTGGTTATCGACCATCACTTTCGACGTCGCCATGTTGTCGGCATACCGGTCGAAGAGCACCAGCGGTACGTTCTTCTGAATCAGGCGTTCGACGTGGGCGCAGTTGCTCGTATCCCGCGACAAAGACAGAATAAACCCCTCCACCTGACTGCGCAGCAGGTTCTGAATTTGCATGGTTTCCCGCAGATATGACTCGTTCGACTGGCAGACCAGGACGCTGTAGCCGGCCTGAATGGCGGCCTCTTCGATGCTGTTGAGCATGGCCGAGAAAAAGTAATAGCTCAGATTTGGTACGATGACGCCGATGGTTCGGGTGCGGCTCTTGGCCAGGTTCTTCGCCAACTGGTTTGGCTGATAATCCCACTCCTCGGCCAGCCGCATCACCGCGCTGCGGGTATCGGGGTGGATTTCGGGCATGCCCCGCAGCGCCCGCGATACCGTCGATATGGATATGTTCAGTGCCTTGGCAATGTCTTTTATCGTAACGGGTGCGCTCTTCATAGGAGATAATGAATATGAAAATTTTGAGTTGAAACCATCAAAAATAGATAAATGAATACTGGCTTTATCCCCTCACGTTACCAGTCTTCTTGCAAAAATAATGTAATGTTTTCAGAGTTAAATTCTTTTTGCAAACGCTTGCGGTAACGTTTGCAGGAAGAAATCTATTTTTTGATCCGGTAAAGCTCTTGACACGCTTGGGTTTCTCGTATAATTTCCTCTAAAAGTTAAGTTTCAGTACGTCTTAAGTTCCTTAACCAGCGAATACGCCGTCTACTTGCTTTTTAAGTAATAGTTGTACTTTTTCTGTATCAATGCCCTTGTGGTCTGCTAGAACACTACTCAATTCATGATCCTCCAACAAACCATCATGCCGGTTCGCCATACGGTGGGCCAGAACGAGATTCAGCGGTTTACGACCCGTGAACTCCGGGATAATTTCCTGATCGACACCGTATTTGAGCCGGACACCGTTCAGGTTGTCTACACGCATTACGATCGGGTGATAGTAGGCGGGGCGTTGCCGGTATACGAAACCCTTCCGTTGCCAGCCTACGACAACCTGAAAACTCCGCACTTTCTGGACCGGCGCGAACTGGGCGTTATCAACGTAGGCGGGCCGGGGTCAGTTACGGTCGACGGCGAACGGTTTGACCTGACGAAGCTGGATTGTCTGTACGTAGGGCAGGGTAGTCGGGACGTACAGTTCGACAGCCTTTCGTCCGATACGCCGGCGCGGTTTTTCCTGTTGTCGGCGCCTGCTCACGCGGCTTATCCCACCACGAAACTGGCTAAGGAAGATGCCAACCCGACCCGTCTGGGCTCGTCAACAACGGCAAATGAGCGAACCATTTACAAATACATTCACCGCGACGGCCTGCAAAGCTGTCAGCTGGTGATGGGGCTGACGGTGCTGGAGCCGGGCAGTGTCTGGAACACCATGCCGGCGCACGTACACGACCGGCGTATGGAAGCGTATTGCTATTTCGACCTGCCGACTGATCACCGGGTATTTCATCTGATGGGCCAGCCTCAGGAAACCCGCCATATCGTAGTGGCAAACGAACAGGCCGTTGTGTCGCCCCCGTGGTCGATTCACTCGGGCTGCGGTACAACCAACTATTCGTTTATCTGGGGGATGGCCGGCGAAAACATGGATTTTGCCGACATGGACCATTCGCCGATTGCTGATCTTCTCTAACCGACTTTTACTACTAACCGGATCCCATGAAATATTCAGTTGTTTTCGCGCTTTTGCTGCTGGGCAGCCGCACGCTGGCACAAAGCCCGATCGACGTTAAGAAAGAGTTTGCTTTTGCGGCCCAGCAGTACGAACGGATGCTGGCTTCGCACCCCGACACGACTAAGTTCCCCCAGTCGACTAATCCCGACGGCAGCCCCCGCGACATGAAATCGTCGTGGTGGTGCAGCGGCTTCTTCGGTGGTTCGCTCTGGTACCTCTACGAACAGACAAAAGAGCCAAAATGGAAGGACGCGGCCCATAAATGGTCGATGGCGGTAGCCAAAGAGCAGTATAATACCGGTACGCACGACCTCGGGTTCATGCTGTATTGTCCGTTTGGCAATGGTTATCGACTGACGAAGAATGAGGCTTACCCGCCGATCATGCTGACGGGAGCGAAATCCTTATCGACCCGGTTTGATCCGAAAGTTGGCCTGATTAAATCGTGGAATAAGCTGAAGGAATACAACTACCCGGTCATCATTGACAACATGATGAACCTGGAGTTTCTGTTCTGGGCGTCGAAGACGTCCGGCGATAAGCGGTTCCGGGATATCTGCATTACCCACGCCGACAACACCATGAAGTATCATTTCCGGCCCGACGGCAGCAGCTACCACGTTATTTGCTACAATCCGGACGGTACTGTAGCGGCCAAAATAACGCACCAGGGAGCGGCCAACGAGTCGGCCTGGGCGCGTGGACAGGCCTGGGGGTTGTATGGCTACACGGTCATGTACCGCGAAACCAAAGACAAAAAGTACCTGCAACAGGCCCAGAAAATAGCCGATTTTTACCTGAACCATCCGAACCTGCCCGCCGACAAGATTCCGTACTGGGATTTTAACGCACCGAATATCCCGAATGAAGAGCGGGATGCATCGGCAGGTGCCATTGCTGCATCGGCCCTGCTCGAATTGAGTACGTATACCGGAGCCGCCGGTAAGCCCTATTACCAGGCCGCTGTTCAGATGCTGCAAAGCCTGGCCAGTCCGGCTTACAAAGCGAATCTGGGCGAAAACAACAATTTCATTCTCAAGCATAGCGTAGGGCATAAACCGGGCAAAAGCGAAGTTGATGTGCCCCTGGTGTATGCTGATTATTATTTCCTCGAAGCGTTGCTACGTTACGAAGCCCTGCGCCAGAAGCCAGGCTTTCGGTCCTGAAGTGCCCTATGACTGAACCTATGAAAACATCCAAACCCTCTCTACAAATGCGAAACGTGTATCAGGCATTACGAAGTGGCATCAGCTGGCTGCTGTTGCTACCGCTTCTGGTGAGCATGACTGCCTTCGGCCGGATGGTCGATGTACCTGTGTCGGGTAAGATTACCGACGAAAAAGGAGACCCACTGCCAGGGGTGAGCGTGGTGGTTAAAGGAACCACGCGCGGAGCCACGACCGACGGTAACGGGCAGTACAGACTGAACGTACCCACCGGAAAAACGGTGCTGATCATTAGCTTCGTAGGGTACCTCAAGCAGGAGGTCGACGTCAATAACCGCTCAGTCATTGACATCCAGATGCAGACCGACGACAAATCGCTGGAAGAAGTGGTTGTTGTCGGCTACGGTACCCAGAAGAAGGTGAACCTGACCGGGGCCGTATCAACGGTCGATTCGAAGGCGCTGCAATATCGCCCGTCAACCAACCTGGCGAATGCCCTGCAGGGTGTGACGCCGGGTCTGACCATTACCCGTCAGAGTGGTCAGCCGGGCAATGAAAGCATCCGGCTGCAGATTCGGGGCGTTACGTCGGCGAACGGTAACGTCGATCCGCTCGTAGTGCTCGACGGGGTGAACGTACCAATCTCGACCATGACGACGCTGAACCCGAACGACATCGAAAGCATCAGTGTGCTGAAGGATGCCGCAGCCGCAGCTATCTACGGAGCGCAGGCCGCCGGCGGGGTTGTGCTGATTACGACCAAAAAAGGTAAATCAGGTAAGGTAACATTCGACTACCTCGCGCAGTACGGTACTGACTGGGCCATCAACGTACCCGGCCGGATGAGCCTGCTTGACGAAGCCCTGTTCTCTAACCTGGCCCGTAAAAACTCAGGTAGTGGTCCCGAGTACACCGATGAAGATTTGCAGCGCATTCGCGACGGAATTCCGTACGTTGTAAACCCGGCCGACACGGGTACGTATCTGTATTACAACCAGCAGCCGCTGACCGACCAACTGCTTAAGAAATACACGGTTATGAAAACGCATAACCTGACTGTGCGGGGTGGTACGGACAAACTGAACTTTCTGTTTTCCGGCGGTTATTACGAAAAGCAGGGTCTGTTTAAAGTAGGACCCGATAACCTCAAGCGCTATAACCTGCGACTGAACGTGGGGTCGCAATTGACCAAGCACCTGTCGCTCGATACGCGGCTGTCGTACATGCTGGAACAAACACGGCGGTCGTCAATTGATGCAAACGGAAGTGGATTAATGTATCAGGTATATCGCCTGCGAACCCGAACCCCGTTCTTCACGCCCGAGGGCCGCTACAACGGGGCGGGGTCAGCCGCAACAGCCTATGGCCTGCTGGAATCGGGTGGGTACAACAACTACGACCGAAATCAGTTCGACGGTGTGTTTACGTTGCAGGCGGCCAACTTCGTGAAAGGACTGACCTTACGTGCCGTGGCCGGGATGCAGCACCGCCCCGCCTACCGCGAAGTATTTAACCGGACGGTGCCGCTCTGGGGCAGATCCCGAATCCTGAGTTACGCCAATAACCCGAATTCATTTACGGTCCGCAATGAACTGGTTCGTAATACAAACCTCCAGTTCCTGGCCAATTACGATTTCACCCTAGGCGACAAACATAACTTTGGTCTGTTTGCCGGCTATCAGTGGGAAGATTACCGCGACGAATTTGTGCAGAGTGGGGCAAATAACCTGGTCAGCAATGACCTGCCGACACTAAACCTGGGCGACGACCGCACCAAGAGCAGCAGCGAAGGCGTTGGCACACGGGCCTTCCAGTCCGTTTTTGGCCGGTTTAACTACAACTATGCCGATAAGTACCTGTTTGAGGCCACCCTTCGCCAGGACGAAAGCTCGAAGCTGGCCCGCGAAGGCCGAATTAAACTCTTTCCTTCGGCCTCTGTCGGCTGGAATATGCAGCGCGAAGAATGGTTTGGCCGCGCCTTACCCTTCATCACTGAGTTTAAGCTACGTGGTTCATGGGGCCGGCTTGGTGGCGCCCTCGGCGATAACATTGGTAACTACGATTACCTGAGCCAGCTGAGCCGTAGTGCTAACCTGGTGTTGGGCGATTCGCGTACGTCGTACATCTTTCAGGGCTACATCCCCTCGGCCAATCTGTCGTGGGAAACCATCGAAACAACCAACGGAGGGGTGGATTTGGGCTTCTTCCAGAACCGGCTGCAGTTTACCGGCGACTACTACGTGAAGTTCAACCGGAACATGCTTACCCCGCAGCAGTTGCCGGCAACAATCGGTATTGCAACCCCCCTGAAGAACAACGGTGAACTGAAATCGTGGGGGTGGGAAGCAGAAGTACGGTTCCGCGACCGTATCGGCAAGGATTTCAACTACTCGTTTGCGGTGAACCTGTCGGATAACCAGAACCGGCTGCTGAATTACTCGAACCGGAATGTGATCGGGGCCGGTACGAACGGCATCATTGAGGGCTACCCGCTCAATACCATCTGGGGTTATCAGACCGCCGGCTACTTCCGGACCGACGACGAAGTAAAGACCTGGGCGTTCCAGGATAACCGCGCCGGCGCGGGCGACGTGAAGTACGTCGACCAGAACGGCGACGGACGGCTCTCGGTGGGCAAAGGAACCGTAGCTGATCATGGTGATCTGGTTCTGCTCGGTACAACCCAGCCCCGCTACCAGTTCGGCGTTACGTTGGGAGCCCAGTGGAAAGGCTTCGACCTGACTGTATTCCTGCAGGGAGTAGGCAAGCGGAATTACCGGCCGAACACAGAGTCGATTGCCCCGCTGCTGGTTACGTGGAAACAGGCGCTGGCCATCCACGCCGATTATTGGACGCCTGAGAATCCCGACGCGCTCTATCCCCGGCCGTATGTGGGTGCTACGCACAACTACGTATCGTCGGACAAGTGGGTACTCAACGCCAGCTACATGCGCCTGAAAAACCTGCAGTTTGGCTACACGCTGCCCACTACGCTCACGCAGAAGATTAAGGTGCAGCAGGCTCGTTTCTTCTTCTCGGGTCAGGATTTATTCACGATTTCCGGCCTCGGCCCATTCCAGGGTTACTACGACCCCGAAATGCGTGATAATGTAGAAAACGATTACCCGTTCTTCGCAACGGCGTCACTGGGTCTGAACATCTCTTTCTAAACCGGTTGGCCAAACTTGAACGAACTTATGAAACCATTCGTGAAATATACAACGCTCGCTTTGGCATTGCTGGCCGCGCTGCCTTCCTGCGAGGTAGACCGCCTGCCCGAAACGGCAATCAGCGACCAAACCTTCTGGCAATCAGAAAATGACCTAAAGTCGGCGGCTAATTATCTGTACACATTTTTGCCCGGCTGGGCCGGAGAAGATGTGTGGTCCGATGATGCGTTCGGCCTGGCTTCGAATGGCATCAGCGATGGGTCTCGGCTGGCACCAGCAACTGACGGGAACTACAATAACAATTACGCAATCATCCGGGCTGCCAACAACATTCTTGAGAAGTCTCCACGTGCTCTGGTGGCTACGTCACAAGCCATTGTTGATCGCTATTCGGCCGAGGCCCGGTTTTTTCGGGCGTGGGGGTATTTTAACTTAGTGCAGCGGTATGGTGATGTACCGCTGATTTTAAAAACACTCGATGACAACTCACCGGAGTTGCAGGCCCCGGCCAGTCCGCGGGCGCAGGTGGTCGATCAGATTTATCAGGACCTCGATTTTGCCGCGTCCAAACTGCCGACACCAACCGCTCTCGGAAACGCTGATTACGGACGTATTTCCAACACGGCCGCGCTGGCATTTAAGGCGCGGGTAGCCCTGTTTGAAGGAACGCGCGCAAAGTTTCACAACTACGGCGAGCCGAACAAGCACCTGAAAATTGCCGCCGATGCCGCTAAAGCCGTGATCGACGGCAAGCAGCATGACCTGTTTACGGGCGCTTACTTCGATCTGTTCCAGATGGCAGGCGAAGGGCGGCAAAACCGCGAGAATATCATCGTTCGGCAGTACGGGGTTTCGCAGACAGACCGCGTTTCGACGCATGGGTACTACCGGGGTACGCTGGAGAATGGCAACATGAATCCAACCAAGAGCCTGGCCGATTCGTACCTGATGAAAGATGGTCTGCCCATCACGAAGTCACCCTTGTACAAAGCGCCGGTGCAGTCGATTGACGTATTTAAAGACCGGGATACGCGCATGGGTGATACGTTCATGAAGCGTGGTGACCCGATGATGACGACCAAGCCTATTTTCGACATCGCGAACCTGGTGTTCAACAAAACCGGCTTTATGTTCCGTAAGACGGCCAATATCGACGACTGGAACACCCAGGCATCGACCATCGACCGGCCTGTGCTGCGTTACGCGGAGGTGCTGCTCATTTTCGCGGAAGCTACGTATGAACTGAACGGCTCCATCAGCGATGCCGACCTGGACCTGACCGTCAACCGGCTGCGGCAGCGCGGTGGAGTTGCCAAACTGACCAATGCGTTTGCTACGGCCAACGGTCTGAACATGCGCGACGAGCTGCGTCGCGAGCGTCGCGTCGAACTGGCGCAGGAGGGTTTCCGGTACTGGGACCTGATCCGCTGGAAAACGGCCGAAATCGAACTGCCGAAGCCGGTGCTGGGGAATTTCTATTTTAGGAACGAGTTCACCGGCGCTACGGTAAACCTGACACCAGACAATTACATTCTGGTACAGGCAGCCAGCTTCCGCAAATTCGATCCGAATAAGGATTACCTCTGGCCATTACCGATCAACGAAATTGCCCTGAACCAGTCGCTGAAGCAAAACACAGGCTGGTAGCTCTACGGGTTCAGGAGACAGCTCAACCGTTGTCTCCTGAACCGTTCTTCGATGATACACACTGACTGCATCGCCGGACAGGGTTGGGTTGTAATACGACCAGCCATTGTCTGTTGGAACGACTACGCGTGTACCTTAAAATGAGCCAACGCGCAGTCAACGATTTTACCCCGGATTCATGACCAGAAGAGTAAGCCCGGGTGCTCCCTATGCTGCTGGTCGCTCCATTGCTTCCAATGTAATCTTAAACCCTCACCGAATGATGCGACGATTACAAACTCCCCAAGCCGGCCTGGGGCTCCTGCTGCTGCTAGCGGCCGGAATCCCGGAAACCCTGGGACAGACGCGGCCATCGGTAGCCTACCCGCTATCCGTGCCCGCCAGCCTCGCCACCACCAGGACGGAGCCGACGAACCCGCCTGTGTCCGGGGCCATTCGCCCCGAGTGGCGGCTATCGCAGGCCAATCGGCCCGTATTACCTACCGCCAGCGCCCGTCCGTACAGTAGTTTACTTGCCGATAAAGTAGCGCCGACCGACATCACGATTTCCGGACGAGTAACCGACGCTGATTCAAAACAGGCGTTGCCCGGGGTCAGTGTTGTCGTGAAAGGGTCTACCCGGGGCACAAACACCGACGCCGATGGGCGCTATTCCATTTCAGTACCTTCCGAAGAAACCACATTGGTCTTTTCGTTCGTAGGGTATCTGGCGCAGGAAGTGCCGGTGGGCAGCCGTAAGGCAGTGGACGTAACCCTGCGAACGGATACCAAAGCCCTGAACGAAGTGGTTGTGGTCGGTTACGGTACCCAAAAGAAAGAAAACCTGACCGGGGCCGTTGCGGCCGTTACCATCGATGAAAAAATTTCGTCCCGATCATTAACCAACGTCTCGTCGGCTCTGTCGGGTCTGGTACCGGGATTGGCTGTGCAGCAGTCAACCGGGATGGCGGGTCGTAGCGGGGCCTCGCTGGTTATTCGGGGCCTGGGTACGGTCAATAATGCCGGGCCGCTGATTGTGGTCGACGGTATGCCCGATGTGGACATCAACCGTATCGATATGAACGACGTCGAAAGCATTTCGGTCCTGAAAGATGCGGCTTCGGCTTCCGTTTACGGATCGCGGGCGGCCAACGGCGTAGTGCTGATTACGACCAAGAACGGATCGAAATCAAAGAAAGCGCAGATCAATTACACGGGTACGTATGCGATGTCGCAGCCAACGAATTTCTACAATTATTTCGATGACTACGCTCGCGCCATAACCATGCACCTGCGGGCGTCGGGCGCTGGTGCTTCGTCGACAACGTACCGCTACGGGACCGTGGAAGAATGGCTGTCCAGGAGTTTGGTTGACCCCATCAAATACCCAAGCACGAACTGGTGGGATGTGATCCTGCGCGATAACGGACGCATCCAGACGCATAACCTATCCGCTTCCGGCAGCACCGATAAAGCTAATTTTTACATATCGGCCGGTATGCTGAACGAACTGGGGGTGCTGGTCAATCATGATTACAAGCGCTACAACATGCGCTTCAACATGGATTACAAAATTCGGGATGCTTTGAAGGTAGGTGTTCGGATGGACGGTCAGTGGTCGAAGCAGCAGTACGCTAACCAGGAAGGTCTGATCACCTATAGCGGTACGGCCGGCTACGACATTCGGTACGCCGTGGCGGGCATTTTGCCCAAGGAGCCCGAAACCGGTCGTTACGGGGGCATCATGGCTTACGGTGAAGATGCTTTTGCCCGGAACATGCTGACCATCATGGAAGTTAACCATAACCTGCGCGACCGCCAGGAACTGAACGGTAACTTCTACGCCGAGTGGGAACCGGTTACCGGGTTGAAGGTACGGGGCGATTATGGGCTGCGGTACTACAACCAGTTCACCAAAAGCTATTCGGACCCGACGGATGAGTGGAACTTCCAGACCAATCAGATAGCCAGAAATATTGTCGCCCCCAGTGCCGGGATTGCCAACGCTACGGCGCAGGGTTATAAAACCTTGTTGCAGGGGCGAATCAACTACAACAAGACGCTTTTTGGCAATCACCAGCTGAGCGTACTGGGCGCCTATACGGAGGAATACTGGTTCGCCCGCAACCTGTCGGCCAGCCGGCAGGACCGGATTCATCCGAACCTGAGCGAGATCGACGCGGCACTAACCACTACCCAGAGCGCCGGTGGCGATTCGGAAGCTGAAGGCTTGCGGTCTGTGATCGGACGAATCAACTACGTCATCAACGATAAGTATCTGTTTGAAGCCAACGCCCGCTACGATGGGTCGAGTAAGTTCCTGCCCGGGTTTCAGTACGGCTTCTTTCCGTCGGCATCGGCGGGCTGGCGCTTTTCCGAGGAGCCGTTTCTGGCCGGGCTGCGTTCCTGGCTGACCTCGGGGAAGCTGCGCGCTTCCATCGGTCAGTTGGGCAACAACTCCGGCGTTGGGCGCTACGAACAGCGCGATATCCTGGCTCTGACGAACTACATTCTCAACGGGAAAATCGTCAAGGGATTCAGCAGCAACAAGATTATCAACGAAGACTTCTCCTGGGAGGAAACCAACGTAACGAACGTAGGACTGGACCTGGCTTTCTTCGGCGGGCGGTTGAACGCGGAGATCGATATGTACCAGAAAATGACCAACGGGATGATCCGCCCGTCGTCGCTGTCTTCGTTCCTGACCGGCTACAACGCCCCCCGGGTCAACATCGGCCGGCTGCGAAACCGGGGGCTGGAAATGAACCTGACCTACCGGACCAAGATCCGGGATGCCAACATTGGGGCTAATCTGAACATGGCCTTCAACCAGAACCGCCTGCTCGAATGGAATGAGTTTCTGGGCAAAGGGTTCACCTATCTGAACATGCCCTACCATTTCGTGTACACCCGCATCTCCAACGGGATCGCGCAGTCGTGGGAGGATATTGCCAATGCACCCTACCACGGTCAGTACTTCTCGCCCGGCGATATCCTGTACGAAGACCTGAACGGCGACGGCCAGATCAACGATGAAGACCGGAAGGCGATGCCGCAGTTCAACCGGGATCAGCCGGTCGGGACCTACGGCCTGAACCTGTTCGGCAACTGGCGGGGCTTCGACGTCAGCATCCTGTTCCAGGGTGCAACCGGTCGTAAGGATTTCTGGCTGGAACCGTTCAACAACGTGAACGTACCGGGAGCCCGCAACGCATTCCAGGATTTTCACTGGTACGATACCTGGACCCTCGACAACCGGGGGGCGTCGTTGCCGCGGTTGACTACCGGCTCGGGCGGAGCCAACCAGAACGAATCGACCTTCTGGCTCGACAGCTTCAGCTACCTCCGGCTCAAGAACGTACAGTTTGGATATAATATCCCGGATAAGTACACCAGCCGCTTCGGCGTCAGTCGGGTACGGCTCTATTTTACTTCGGAGAACCTGCTGACCGTTACCCGCTACCGGGGTGTCGATCCTGAAAAAAGCACCAGTGTATCCGGGGCCGAGAACAACGACGACCCTTTCCCGCTGCTGAAATCCTATTCGTTTGGCCTTAACCTCAGCTTGTAATAGTCATGATTCGTAACTCATTCTTTCTTCGTGGCGGCCTGTTGCTGAGCCTGTCGCTGCTGGTTACCTGTTGTACCGAAGATTTGCTCGATCAGATTCCGGCATCCGATTTGTCGTCTGAACTGTTCTGGAAAACGACCGATGATGCCGTATATGCCGTCAATGGTGTGTATCAGGCCAACCGGACCACGTTTGACCGGGATTATTATTTCGACGGAGCCGGCGAGTTTGTTAATACCCGCGGCACGAGCAACAACCAGGGGACCTATAACCCGAGTGGCATCGGATCGAGTGGCAACTTCGGGTTTCTCTGGGGCGACTGCTACCGAACGATCAATCGCGCCAACTACGTACTGGAGAATATTACAGCACTCCAGGCTTCTATCAGTAACCCGACCGATCAGGCACAGCTGACGCGGCTGGTTGCCGAAACCCGGTTCATGCGGGCAATCAACTATTTCCGGCTTATTGATCTGTGGGGTGATGTTCCCTACTTCACCAAAAAGCTTGACGGAAATGCAGAGGCTTATTCGCTCACCCGAACTCCCCGTGCGGCAGTGAAGGATTCAATCCTGGCCGATCTGGCTTATGCGGCTACCGTTTTGCCGGAACGTTATTCGGGCGACAATCTGGGGCGCGTCACACAACTGGCTGCGCTGGGCTTCCGCGGAAAAGTGAATCTGTACTGGGCCTGCTGGATGAAAAATGAAGGCAAAACGGCCGAAGCCCAGACGCATTACACAGCCGCAGCAGCCGACTTCAAGAAAATCATCGATAAGAACATTCCGTTGTTCCGGGGTGGGGAGCCGGGACCGGCTGACAATCCGAACTACTGGCACCTGTTCCAGTATTTCAACGAGTACGATCCCGAAATCATCTTTTCCGTGCAGTTTGGCGGGCCGCTGCTCGCTCAGGGTGAAGAGCTGATGCGCGACTTCGGAACCCGAAACACGGGCAACGCGCAGTGCTGGGTGGCGCCCACGATCCGGCTGGCCAACCGGTACCAGCTTACTTCAACCGGCGATTTTGCCCCGGCCCTGATTGCCTCGCGGAACACGACCCAGGTCAACAGCGCAACGAACCCCAAATCGTACGTAGGGCGCGACTACCGGATGCGGGCTACCATGCTTTGGGACGAGCAGAAAATGCTCCGGCTTTCAACCGATGGTCTGAACGTCCAGGACAGCATCCCGTTCCGCTTCGGTAGCCGCGACGGCGTAACGTACATCAACTATGATGGCGCTCCCTCGGGCTACATTTTTCGGAAATGGGTGCGCCAGACGGGAGGGATTGGCCGTAGTGACGGGCCGCAGGACATCTACCTGATGCGTCTGCCGGACGTGTGGCTGATGTATGCCGAAGCCGTTAATGAACTGAACGGCCCTAACGATGAGCTGTTTACGTTGCTGGACCGGATTCGGCGCCGGGGAAATCTGCCTCCTTTGAGCCGGGGTAAGTTCGCGAGCAAAGCCGAGTTCTTTAAAGCCATTGAGCAGGAACGCATCATCGAGCTGGTAGGCGAGGGGCATCGCTTCTTCGACATCCGGCGCTGGAAAAAGCTGGAAGAGATCTGGCCCGCGCCGAACGGACAGGTGCTGACCGATTCGCAGGGTACACGAATCCGGGACGAATTTGTGAACGCGCCCGAACGGAACTACCAGCGTTACTACATCTTCCAGATTCCGACCAACGAGATCGAAGCCAATCCAAAAATTACTCAGAACGAACCCTGGCTGTAAGCACTAATTCGCGTACTGACATGAAAAAACAAGTCATATCTACCTTATTGATAGCGGTGTCGAGCGTATTTCTTTTCGGATCGTGCGAAAAGACGCCGGTCGATGCCGATGGGTTGCTTATTACGCAGCGGTCGCAGTGCTACATGACCTTCTTCGATGCGCTGGGATCGGATCATCGCACGGTGCTCGTGGCCGGTTCTACGCAGATCGATACTACCGCCCTGACCGTTAAGGCCGTGGCCCGGTTTGGTACGAACATCAAACGGATCAAGCCGTATTCCAGTGTCGTAACCGATGCCATCGTCGAGCCTAACATGGGCGTCTGGACCGATTTTTCAACCCCCCAGCAATACACAGTGGTGTCGGGAAACCGGAAAGTACGGAAAACGTATACGATTACGCTCACGCTTCAGCAGTAACCCTTTATCAAGCCATGACCATGAAAGCGAATAGAAGTTACCTGTTGTTGCTGGCGATCATTGCGGTTGGCTTAGCGTCCTGCGAGCCAAATGAGGTTGAAAATGAAGGCCCGCTGCGCAACGACCTGCTTAAGAAAACAACCAGTCCGGCCGTTATCGGCGACCGGATTGAATTTGTCTATGCCCTTGGAACGCTGGAAGGTACGTTGAAGGCCGCCCGCGCCGAAGCCTCCATTCCGGGCGCGGTCGGTACAGGGTTCAGCCGGTATTCCTGGTTCACGAATCGGAGTACCGGGCAGGACGTACCCGTGCTGACCGCCGGCGATACGATCACCAACGGAGCCGTTTCGACGGCGTCGATTCTTGATGGCGACAACAACAAAGCGCTGTCGCTGCGCTACTACTACGCCGTTCCGGAAGAAGCCCGGGGAAAAACCGTAACGTTCCGGTTTAGCGGTACCTCCTCAACGGGGCAGGAGGTAACTGTTAATTCCCCCGCCTACAGGGTGAGCCGAATGGATATGAAGCGGCAGATCACGCTAAAAGATGCGGAGAAATGCTACGTGTCCCTGTCGGATATGACGGCGTACACAAAAGAAGAAGTTGAACAGAAAGGCCTGTCGGGTAAGATCGACTTCGTGTATGTGTACCGCGCTACGCTCGGGACCAACAGGTATGCTTTTGGGCACGCCCTGGTTTCGCTCGCCAACGGCACGTACCTGAGTGATCTGAATCTTCCGGCTTCGTGGACCAGGACGCCAACGCTTCTGGATAAGCGGGTAGACGTAAAAGACGCTCAATTGCGCGGAGGAGGGTTTGACGTGTACATCGATGACACGGATCTCGAACGGACTACATTCACAAACTCGGCTGATTTTGCCTATAACCTGGCGGCAGATCAGGGGGCCTTTGTCCGGTCGGGCGACGGTTCGTACGTCGCGTATGTTTTTGTCAACAACGTGAACAACACGGCGAAAACAATGACCGTCAGCATCAAGCGCCTTCAGGTAAAATAACGCTGATACAACCCGGGATGATAACCAGTGCCGGTTATCATCCCGGCCTAAACCTAAACCAGATCATGCATAATGAATGGCAGCGACTGGCCGTCTGGACGGGTGCGCTCGTTGTGGTATCCATGTTGCAATCGTTTGCGCAGTCAGGGCAGGAGCCCGCTACGTTTCTGCTGGATGGGGCCGTACTGAAGGCCAACAAAGAAAAAATCCGGCAAGGTGATCCAGCAATGGTTGCAGCCCGGCAATCACTGCTGAGCACCGCGGATCAGATCCTGACCAAACCGGCCCACTCCGTCGTCGAGAAAAGTAAAACTCCGCCCAGTGGCGATAAGCACGATTACATGAGCGTGGGACCGTACTGGTGGCCGGATCCGACCAAACCCAATGGCCTGCCCTACATCCGCAAGGATGGTCAGGTCAATCCGGAACGGATGGCTATTCAGGACAATGCGTATCTGAACGAACTATGCAGCCAGGTTCAGACGCTGGCCGTTGCGTATTATTTCTCCGACAACGAGACATACGCCCGGCGGGCAACTGACCTGCTTCGGGGGTGGTTTCTTAACCCCCAAACCCGCATGAATCCGAACTTGAACTACGGTCAGGCAATCCCGGGCATCACGGATGGGCGGGGTATTGGGCTGATCGACACCCGGGGCCTGGCCGAGGTGGTCGATGCCGTGCAGTTGCTAAAGTCATCAAAAACCTGGCCGCAGAACGATCAGGTAGCTTTGCAGGCTTGGTTTCGGCAATTTCTGAACTGGATGCTGACGAGTCCGGTCGGGAAGGATGAAGAGGATGAGCACAACAACCACGGCACATACTACGACTTCCAGACCCTGGCTTTTGCCTTGTTTGTGGACGATAAACCGCTGGCCCGGCAGATCATCGAAAAAAAGACGTATGGCCGCATCCAGAGTCAGCTGAAAGCCGATGGCAGCCAGCCGCATGAACTGGCCCGAACGCTTTCCTGGAACTATTCGGTGATGAACCTGAAAGGGTTTTTCGGACTGGCCGCCCTGGCTGAAAAGGTCAATATCGACCTCTGGAATTATGAAACTCCGGATGGAAAGAGCATCAAAAAAGCGTATCTGTGGCTGCTGCCTTACGCCGAAAACCAGAAACCCTGGGAGCACAAGCAGATTAAAGAACTGCACCGCGAGGAATTTTGGCCGGTCGTAGCCGTAGCCGAAACTAAATACGGCCGCTCCGGGGACACCGAAAACAGGCCCGCTGCGAGCGTGAACGATCCGTTCTTTGTCCTGACGCATTCGCTGTTCTAAGTCGAGCCCTGGCCCGACGCAGTCCGTCTCTGCCGTTTATCATGATTGATTAAAACCTGACCCTGTTCAATGAGATACGTACTAATCATTGCCCTGTTTTGTCTGCTTCGGTGGCCGGTCGGTGCGCAGCAGCCGGATTTGCTGAGCGGAAAATTTTCGTCCGCAGACTTAAAAACCGTATTGATTCCGCAGGCGAAGTGGACACCCTTTCCCAAACGGGACGATCGGGCGGGCTGGGCGAAGGCCGATGCGGCTATGATGAACGCTTACCTGAAAAAAGCGGAATCGTACCTGAACTACGAATGGCCCTACATTCCGGCGACCAAGTCGCTGCTGATCGAACGTACCGGCGACCGGGATCAGTACCAGGCCGTGAGTTTTCAGAAGCGGGAGGTGCTCGGTACGCTGCTTCTCGCCGAAATTTATGAAAACAAGGGCCGGTTTGTCGACCCGATCATTGATGGCGTATGGTCCATCTGCGAAGAGTCGTTCTGGGGTGTACCGGCCCACCTGCCGAAATCAAAAACGTATGCCGGTCTGATGGACGTTTCGCAGCCGTTTGTCGACCTGTTTGCGGCCGAAACCGCTACGTACCTGGCCTGGGTCGACTACTACCTCGGTGATAAGCTCGACGCCGTTTCGCCCCAGATCCGGAAACGGATCTATACCGAAACCAACAACCGAATTTTTCAGCCGCTGATGACCCGGCCCCACGGCTGGATGACCAAAACGGCTAACGGCCGCGCCCCCAACAACTGGAATCCGTGGATCTGCTCGAACTGGCTGAACGCGGTTCTGTTGCTGGAAAAAGACGATGACAAGCGTACGGCCAACGTGGCAAAGCTGCTGGACGTACTGGACGAATTCCTGAATCCGTATCCGCAGGATGGCGGCTGCGACGAAGGACCGAGTTATTGGGGGGCCGCAGCCGCGTCGCTGTATGACAACATTGCGATGCTGAACCTGGCCAGCAACGATGCCTTTGCCTACGTGTACGCCGACGAGAAGTTTCGGAATATGGGTCGGTTCATCTACCGCGCGCAGATCAGCGACCGCTATTTTCTGAACTTTGCCGATGCTGATCCACAGCCCGGCATGGCCGCAACGATGATCTACCGCTACGGCAAAGCCATCAATGACCCTGACATGATGCGGTTCGGTGCCTACTACCGAAAACCGGAGGATGGCACCATCGGGAAGTTTCATTACTTCCGCAATTTTTACGCTCTGTTCATGCAGGACGAATTTCAGAAAGCTGCGCAGGGGCTGCCGTTGCCTAAAGACGTCTGGCTGCCCGACCTGCAGGTGTTTGCCGCCCGCGACCGGGAAGGAACAACCGATGGCTTCTACGTAGCGGCCAAAGGGGGACACAACGACGAAAGCCACAACCACAACGACATAGGCAATTATGTCGTTTACTTCGACGGACAACCCTTGCTGATTGACGTAGGCCGGGGTACTTACACGGCGAAAACGTTCAGCAGCAAACGATACGACATCTGGTATAACTGTTCGGACTACCACAACCTGCCGACGATCAACGGCAAAACGCAACCGCCCGGCCCCCAGTTTAAAGCCGCTCAGGTAGCTCATAAAGCGGGGGGAGCGTTTACGCAGTTTGACGTTGATATAGCTCAGGCCTATCCTAAAGAAGCCGGGGTAAGGCATTGGCAGCGTACCGTCCGGCTGAACCGGGGTAAGGGCGTGCAGATAACGGATGCTATCAGCCTGGAAAAAGCCGATGCCCTTACGCAGCACCTCATGACGTGCTACCCCGCCGAAGTGCAGAAGCCGGGCAGACTGCTCATTCGCTACCAGCCTAAAGGCGGTTCGGCGCGAAATTTTGTGGTGACCTACAATCCGGCTCAGTTGCAGGCGTCGGTCGAAAAGATAAAACTGGACGCGCCCGAAGACCGCGGAATCATTACAAAGTGGGGCGATACAATCTACCGAATCAATCTGAAGGCCTTGGCACCAAAAACGTCGGATAAACTTTTACTAGCCGTTGCAGCGGAGTAGCCCTCTCAAAGCAGGCAGCCAACTCATTACGTTGCCAACGCTACGTCCGGGCAGCTAGCCGGGACGTAGCGTTGAGACCGATACGCAATGTCTATCATAGGTTAAAAGTGGGCATCAGTGCTTCCATCTCGTGAGGCACTGATCTTTGTTTTTAAAGGGGGGCCGGGCTGCGCTACAGATTTTTCTCGATGAAATTCGTCATCATCTGGTACAGATGCAGCCGGGTATTACCCCCCGAAATACCATGGTTGCGGTTGGGGTAGTAGAACGACTGAAACTGCTTCCCCGACCGGATCAGCGCGTCTTCGAACATCACCGAATTCTGGAAATGTACGTTATCATCGCCGGTGCCGTGAATGAGCAGGTACGGGCTGCGCAGTTTGGCCGCGTGGGTGAGGGGCGAATTCTCGTCGTAACCCGAGGGGTTTTCCTGCGGGCGTTTGAGGTACCGCTCCGTATAGATAGTGTCGTAGAAACGCCAGGTCGTGACGGGGGCCACCGAAATGCCCATCTTGAATACTTCGGCCCCCAGGGTCATACAAAGGGCCGTCATGTAACCCCCGTAGCTCCAGCCCCAGATGCCCACCCGATTCGGATCAACATACGGCCAGGTTTTGAGCGTCTGCGCCACGGCAATCTGGTCCTGCGTTTCGAGCCGGCCAAGCTGGGCGTACGTCTGCGTCCGGAAGGCCGTTCCGCGGGCGCCCGTGCCCCGGTTGTCTACCGATATGATGACATAACCTTTATCGGCCATCGTCTGATACCAGAAAAAATCGCGGGTATCCCAGTCATTTTTAACGGTTTGTGAACCCGGACCGCCGTATACAAACATCAGTACCGGGTATTTTTTCGTACTGTCGAAGCGGAGCGGACGTATCTCAAAGCCGTTCAGCAGCGTACCGTCGGCGGCTTTCGTCGTGAAGAACCGTTTGGGCGAGAGGGCATACTGCCGCAGCCGGTTGTTCAGGCCACTGTTGGTTTCCAGTATGCGGAGCTGCTCGGCTGTCGGGGCTTTGCGCAACGTAACGACGGTAGGAGTGGCCGCCGACGTATAATACTCCAGGTAGTACGTGAAGTCCGGATTGAAATTAATGGCATACGTACCCGATTGTTTGGTTAACCGGGTTTTGTTGCGCCCGTCCAGCCCGATGCGGTACAACTGCCGTTCGAGCGGAGAGTTTTCGGTCGATAGGTAATAAACCGCCTGGCTTTTCTCGTCGACGCCCAGGATGTTGATGGCTTCAAATTCGCCGGACGTAATCGGGCGGATCAGTTTGCCGCTCATATCGTGCAGGTAAAGGTGTTTGAACCCGCTCCGTTCGCTGCTCCAGACAAAGGCCTTGCCGTCGCGCAGGTAAGTCAGATCGTCCGTAAATTCCAGGTCCACGTAAGTTGGGCTGGTTTCGGTCAGTACGGTAGTTGCCTGCCCGGTGGCGGCATTGATGTGGAGCAGATCGAGCCGGTTCTGGAGCCGGTTCAGTCGCCGGACCGACAGCAGGTTGGGATTCCGGGTCCACTGAATGCGGGGCAGGTACAAGTCGGTGTCGGTACTGAGGCCGGTCTGCGCCTGCACTTTTTTTCCGCTTGGCCCTTTGTCAGCTACGTCGGCGATCCAGACCGTCACGGTCGAGTTGGCTTCGCCGGCTTTGGGGTATTTGAACCGGTAGTCGATGGGGTAGAGGTTACCCCAGAGCTGCATGTTGTACTCCGGCACGCGGCTTTCGTCGAACCGAATCCAGGCGATACGGCGGCTGTCGGGCGACCACTCGAACGCCCGCGACATCGTGAATTCTTCTTCGTAGACCCAGTCGGCCGCGCCGTTGATGATGGCGTTCTGTTTACCGTCGGTCGTGAGCTGGGTTTCCTGTTTGGTAGCCAGATCAACCACAAACAGGTTATTGTCGCGAACGAACGCCACCTGTTTGCCGTCGGGCGAGAACGTAGCGTACAGCTGCTTGCCGCCCTTACTCAGCGGGGTCAGTTGTGCCGATTGCAGGTCGTACACGTAGAATTGGGCGCGACTCGACCGGCGGTAAATCGGTTCGTCGTCGGTCGTGATGAGCAGTTTACGTTCGTCGGCGCTGAGCTGGTAACCTTCCAGGTTAATGCGCTGGTTGCCGCCCGCCACAACGGCCGTTCGCTGGTCGAATAAGGTATCGACCGGCTGGCCCGTAGTGATGTTGAATTTGACAATGCGACCGTCGTTCTGGGTTGTGTAGAAACCACCGGTTTTCATCCAGTTGACTCCTTCGACGGTGCGTTGGGTAAATACACCGGCGTTGCGCCCCCAGACATCGTCGAGTGTGACGGCCCGCTGCATTTGCGCCGTCGCAAGGGTATGGATCAGAAAAAGGAGCGCAAGGAGCGAACCTGTGTACTTCATGGTAAAAGGGGTTAACTGTAAACAGAAAATCCAACCCTGCGATGGAGTTGGACTTTCAAAAATAACAAAATAGCGTTTACGATGGGTCGCCCAGCAGTCCTTTGCGCTTCAGGAGGGCATCGGTGAATTTCAGATCGTTTTCGCTGTTGAAGATCGTGTAGGGCAGGTACAGGAACTGCGCTTTCGACAACCCCCGTGTCACGGTTTTGGCGATCCAGTTGGCTTTGACGTTCTGCAGCGCCTGCTCGTTGTTGAGGAAGAAAATGTAGGCTTCCTTGTCTTTGATAACACTGCCGATCTGATCCCACTTCAGCATACCCCCTTCGCGGGCGTTGATGCGCATGAGAATCTGCCGGCTGTCGATTTCGTAAACGTATTTCTGAAACAGGGCCTTGCTCTGTTCCATCTGCGTAATGCCGGTAATCTGCACAGCCCAGAACAGTACGTACAGGATGGTGAGGAGCACAATGACAATGTAGATCCAGATGTTGGGATAAGCCCCCGTAACGTTCAGGATAACGTTCAGGATAATCAGGCCCAGGGGAACAAACGCCCACTTCCAGTTATCTTTTACCCACTGACGCAGGGCTATGTTGATGTACGTTTTTTGATCTAACGCGTATTTCTTGGTTTTAACAATCATGGTACCTCATAATGAAGGCACAAAGATAGAAGTTTGTTAGGAAAAGCAGGAAAGAAAAGGGAGGAGAGGAGGCAGAGTGGAACGGAGAAGGAAAGTGGCGATTAAAGTGCTTTTCTTTTCTCCCCTCTACATTCCTCCCTCTCCTCCTTTCCTCCCTTCTAAGCTTCCTTACGAAAGTGAAGGGCGTTGATAACGTATTGCCGGCCGGCGGTCTGCCGCATCAGTACGTAGACCGTGAAGGCGTGGCCTTCGGTCGCGTAGGTGCCGGTGCTGTACAACAACCGGTCCGATGCGCCCCGGTACACAAACTGAAAACTATGGGGCGGATATTTACGAAAAAAGCTGCGAAGAATCAGTTCGGCGTGGGGGGCTGCCAACGAGCTAAACTCAACCTTCTCCGAATCGATGATTAACTCGATGGTGCTGGCAAAATGAGCCGAGAGCTGCCCGGCGTTGCCGTTGCGAAGCGAGATACGTATGGTCTCACTGAGCTGCGTACCGGGTGATGAGTTGGCCGGTGGCGTTGTCCATAATGTAGAGAAAAGTAAAAGAGCGACCAGGGCTTTCATGATGATGGTTGTAATCTCGGTATGCCCTGACAATTGGCTAAAACTATGCCAAACCCATCCGTTTGTTTGCCAGACGATGTCGGAATAGTCTTATTGGTAGTTGGACCAATCCGGCAACGTACTGGCGCTATGGCGACTTTTTACCATCTTTGCAGGGCTAACCATCGTTACAGCCGGTATGACGACCGCTCAACCTACGCTCATCCTGAACGCCGAACAGATTCAGCAGAAAATCCGTCGGATTGCCTTTCAGATTTACGAAAACAACTTCGGAGAACCTGCTATCATTCTGGCCGGCATAACGGGCGAAGGCTATGTACTGGCTGAGTCACTGGCACAGGAATTGCGACAGATCGCGCCGTTCCGGCTTGATCTGGTACGTCTTACCATCGATAAGTCGCAATCCGCGCAGCCGCCGGTTCAGGTGGAAGGCCCCGACGCCGACTTTGCCGATAAGGTGGTGATTGTTGTAGACGACGTGCTGTACACCGGTCGGACGCTCGCTTTCAGTTTGCAGCCGTTTTTTACCATGCCGGTCCGCAAACTACAGGTAGCCGTACTGATCGACCGCAACCATCCGCGCTACCCCGTTGCCGCCGATTACAAAGGGTATGAACTCAGTACTACCCTCAACGAACACGTTGACGTTATCCTGAGCGACCCCGATCGGACCGGCGTTTACCTGCGGTAAGAAAAGACAGCAGAAACCCTGGCCGAAGCCTGACCAGGGTCCGGTTCATTACATTATGCCTTTGTGCTGCGAATCAGGCTGACGCCGGCGAAGAAAAAGATGCCGCCCAGCACCAGAAAGACAAAGGATGCCTGAGCGACACCCCCTTTTGAAAAATCGATGCCTGCGTAGATGAGGCCAACCAGGCCGACCAGGGTCAGCAGAATGCCAAAGATGCTTTTCGTATTCATACGTTGAGCTGATTATTTTGGTGAATGATAGCGTATATCTCCTCAGTAACAAATACGGAGGGCTACATTCCCAAAAATCTTCTGAACGTGTGATTCTGACTATTCCAGAAGCACCATTACGTCTTCCTTGGTCAGTGACTTGACAAAGTTCTCTTCGGTGGCAATGAGGTTGCTGGCCAGTTTCTGCTTCGACCGCTGCAGGGCCAGAATCTTCTCTTCGACCGTGTTTTTGGTGATGAACTTATAGGTAAATACCGTTTTCTTCTGACCGATGCGGTGCGCCCGGTCGACGGCCTGCGCTTCGATGGCCGGATTCCACCACGGGTCCAGAATGAATACGTAGTCGGCGGCCGTCAGGTTGTGGCCCAGCCCACCGGCTTTCAGCGAAATCAGGAACAGCTTCACCGAATCGTCGGTCTGGAACAGTTCTACCTGCGACTGCCGGTCCTGCGTCGACCCGTCGAGATACGCGTATTTGATGTTCTTTTCTTTCAGGTATTGCCGCACTACGCTCAGGTGTTTGATAAACTGACTGAACACCAGAACTTTGTGGTGATCGGTCATGGCGCTTTCCAGGCGCATCAGTACGTCCTCCAACTTGCCCGAATCGCCTTCGTAGGTATCGTCGATCATCCGGGGGTGGTTTGCAATCTGCCGGAGTTTGGTCAGGCCCTGGAGCACGATCATCTGTGATTTGGCCATCCCATCTTCCTCAATACGTTCCAGAATCAGGTTCCGGTAGTACGACTTCGCTTCTTCGTACTGCTTCTCCTGTTCGGGTGTCATCTCCGAATAGAGAATGCTTTCTACTTTTTCGGGCAGATCGGTGGCTACCTGCGCTTTGTTGCGCCGGAGCATAAACGGCTTGATCAGCCCATAGAGCCGGCCGGTTTTCTGCTCGTCGTGGCGTTTCTCAATCGGCACCTGAAACTCATTGCGGAAAAACGACTGGCTTCCCAGCAGCCCCGGGTTGATGAACGTCATCTGCGTCCAGAGGTCCATGGTGCTGTTTTCCAGCGGAGTACCGGTCAGAATCAGGCGGTTGGCCGAATTGAGCTGCATGACCGCCTTCGTAATGTGCGACGACGGATTTTTGATGGCCTGCGATTCGTCCAGAATCACGTAGTTGAAGCGGTAATCCTTGAGCAGTTCAATGTCGATCCGGACAATACCGTACGAGGTCAGAATCAGGTCGTAGTCGTCGAACTGCGCCGTGTTCTTATCGCGGTAGGTGCCGGTGTAGACCATCACCCGCAGGTCGGGCGTAAATTTGCGGGATTCCAGTTCCCAGTTGTACAGCAGCGAGGTAGGCATAACCAGCAGCGTCGGTTCGGTAATGCCCAGTTCTTTCTGCCCCTGCAGCATGGCCAGCGTCATCACGGTCTTACCCAGACCCATGTCGTCGGCGAGGCAGCCGCCGAAGCGGTACTGCCGCAGGAAATTCATCCAGTCGTAACCCGCCTGTTGATATGGGCGGAGCGTACCGGTAAACTGCTTCGGCAACGGGAAGCTTTCAATCTCTTCAAAGTCGCGTAGCCGTTCGAGTTTGCGGGTCATCACGGCCGTTGCGAGGCTATCGCGTTCGAGTTCCTGCACCAGTGCGAGGTGGTGTTTACGCAGCACGAGCTGGTCGGTGCCGTCGGGTTGTTCCAGAAATCCGAACAGCTCCGAATATTTCGTGAACCAGGCTTCCGGAATGACGGCAATCTCGCCGTTGGGGAGCGTAAACTCCCGCTTCTTATTCAGAATCAGGTTCCGCAGTTTCAGAAACGGAATTTCAAACTCGCCGAACCGAACGTTGGCGTAAATGTCGAACCAGTCGCGGCCCTCCTGGATGGATACGTCGATGGACGAATACCCCAGAAAATAGCGCTTGGTATCCTGGGCACTCTGCTGAAGCACAAACCCGGCCTGGTCGAGTTGGGCGCTGTGTTCCGAAAGCCACGAAAAAGCTTCCGGTTTGGGCAGAGCAAGCCGGCCGTGCCGGATGTCGAGGTTGTGCTCGCGAAGCCAGTTTAGTTTCTGCCGTTCAAGGCGCTGATCCCGGCGGATTTTATGAAATACGTATTCGTCGCCTTTCTTCTCCAGGCTTACGTTAGCCGAAGCCGCAAAGCTGTCGAACCGGAACGTAAAGGAACCGTAGCGGAACGACAGGTCGAACGCGATTCGTTGCCCGGCATCATCGTCGGGTTCAGGGCCATCGGCAAAGAGCGAAGCCGCCACCGGGCGGCTCGATGCCACCTGTTCCGAAACGGTAAGGACCGGCACCGGATCTACGGTCTCTGTTTTTATCTCGAACCCTTTGGCATATACGTCATACGAAGCGATCAGTGGGGCTACGAACCGCTCATAATACTGATGCTCAATATTTTTCGGGATAACGATATGGTTCTTGTTAAAGAACGGTCGGAGTTTTTTTCCGTCTACGCTTTTGCTGAAATGATACAGCCGGTTGTTGACCATCATATAGGCGGGCTCATCGCAGATCATCAGCGCATCCTTAAACTGGAACTCGATCCGCTCCGTTTCCCGGGTCCCGTTCGATCCGCTTCCTGCTTCGCCGGTTTCGGCAACCGGATAGCGAATAATGGGAAAATAGTGGGTTGAGTCGTCGTTCCGGACGAAGTGAAAATGCACCCGTGCCGGTTCAGACATCCACTCAATGCGCGACCAGGCCGGATTGCCGTCGTTGCCCATCACGTAAAAAGGCTTGCCGGGCAGCAGGGCCATGATCTGCGCTTTCAGGTTTTCGAGATAGCCCGCGATGGCCTCCTGCACCAGCTTGTCGCCTTTCTGAGGATCGTATAGTTTAAGGAAGAAATCGACCGCCGGCAGCCGCCGGGTGTTGAACTTCTTGACGATGGTGTCCTGCTGGATGCTTTCGATCAGCCGGACGAGTTCAAAATCCCGTTCGTCGAGTTTTTCGGCAAACTCACCAACGTTCTGGGTCGAGAGGGTCTGATTAAGCAGCGTCAGTTCCCCCCGGCCGTTAAGCTGAACGACAAAGGCTTCGATCAGGAAGCCTAAAAATTCATGCTCCAACAGCGAATAAACGATCTGAAACGGATCAGATGGTGAAACTTTCATAACACTGCAAACGATCGGCCAGTACTAACGGTGGTGTTGAGCTACTGGAATGACGAGACTAAGAACTAAACCAGTGGATCTGTCGGGATAAAACCAGTTGATAATACGAATAAAAGCTTTGTTATCAGTGGTTTAACAGACAAAATAGAAACCTAACGACCTCAAATATACGAACTCATACAAGAAACCCAACTCTACATTTCAGCCAAAATAAACAAAGTGTAAACGGATCGCGAATAACCTTATTTAACGGCAATTCTGACCGCTGGAATTGGTTTGGCCGCAGGAAGAGGCCGGGTGGGCCAACCAGTAGACGATTGATTGAAAAATGACTTTGGCATAGTATTAGATGAACGGGTGTTCAACCAAAAAATCGCTTCGTGAGCTTTGTATTCGTATCGGTAAACTCAGGCAGATGGAAGCGCTGAATCCGGAATATATGATCAAAGCAGATTAAAAAATAAACAATTTCCAGGGCGGTAAATCGGGTAGTAACTGCTCCGCATCGTTTGTGTATAAACGAAGTTTCCGCTGAGAATAACAGATTGTATTCATACGTATGTAATGTGGTAAATAATTAAGAATGAATAGGTTAAAGAGTATTCTATTGTGACATTATTAGTCAGATAGAACTACTTGTTTCCGTTACCTGCGTATTGGTCTTCCTCCTGTTTTTCCGCCTGATGAGTGGCCTGTCTGCCGGTCGCCGGCGTCTCTTCAATTCGGCAAGCTGGCATTCTCTTTGATAGTTTCTGAGCAGCTACACAAAGGATAGGCGGAGTTTGTCCTGATCGACTCCGCCGACTGTCATTTCGTAGGCAACCTTAAATCGTTACTCTATCTGCGTATGGTAAAGAACATTTACCCTCTTGTATATAGTCTGCTTCGTATTTTTCGCCAGGAAGGCTTCAATAGGCTATATCGGAACTTCGTTCCTTTGCTTCTTTTACTACTGCTGGGAGGTAACGCAGTTGCCCAGATATCAGGGACCGTGTACCGGGATTTCAACGCAAACGGAACCCGCGAATTCAGTCCCACATCGCTCACCGGAGAGGTCGGTGTCGGTGGCGTTACCGTGACTGTGTATGCTGGCGGATCGGCTGTCGGAACGGCTGTCACCAGTTCGGCGGTTGCTACGCAGGGGCAGTTCAGCATTACGCCCTCGGCGGCCGGTCCTTACCGTATCCAGTTCACCAACCTGCCGTCTGGCTATTTTGCCGGGCCGAGGGGGTCGCAAAGCGGCACAACCGTGCAGTTTGCTGCGTCATCGCCGGCTACTGTCAATCTGGGGATCAATTACCCGGCTGACTACTGCCAGGCTGAGCCCAGCTTTTTCATACCCTGTTACGTTAACGGTAACCCAACCAGTACGACAGGAAACGCGGGCGCTCAGCCTGTTCTTGTCACATTACCATATAGTACGACGAGTACGGGAACAACGACTGCTGAAGTCGGTATTGCCGTCAACAGCCAGCTCGGAACCGTATACGGCATTGCCTATCAGCGGGCCACCCGAAACGTTTTTTCGTCGGCTTTTGTCAAGCGCCATTCCGGTCTCGGGCCGAGTGGAGCGGGCGCCATCTACATCACCAGACCGGGTTCCGGCACAACGTATACCTCAGCGCTGTTTGCTACCATTCCAAATGTAGGCTCGGTGGCCACTAATACCGCCCGGGGCTTACCCGGGACTATTTCGGAACAGAACCGGGATTTGTCGGTGTTTGATCAGGTTGGTAAAACAGGACTTGGCGATCTGGAAATTTCGGACGACGGTACGCAGTTGTATACCCTCAACCTAAATGACCGGCAGCTTTACCAGGTTCCCATCAACAACCCCAGCAGCGCGAACCCCACGGCCGGTACACCCGTGGCATTTGCCATTCCTTCGCCAACGCAGACAGCGGGAAGTGTATTCCGGCCCTTTGCCCTGAAATACTATCGGGATCGGGTATATATCGGGGGGGTGACAACGAACGAAGGCGTGACGGCCACCCGCACTTTCTCGGCTGCGGGAAGCTCAATTTCTTCGCCTAACCTGATCACCCGCGATACGGTCGGTATGAAGGGCGTTGTGTATGAGTTCAACCCGGCCAATAATACATTTACGCAGGTTCTGTCCTTTCCCCTGACGTATAAGCGGGGCGCCGTTAACAACGATAAAGTGGGTGTTGACCGCTCGGAGTACTGGCTTCCCTGGACCAACATTCAGCCCGGTTATGACCAGAACAACCCGTCTAACGCGAACCCGATACCGAACCGGTTCTCGCGGGCTGATCTGGCTAACTGTAGCTACCCGCAGCCCTGGTTTGCGGGAATCGAATTTGACATCGATGGTTCGATGATTGTCAGCATTCGGGACCGTCTGGGCGACCAGTACGGTAACCTGAATTTAGGCTTAAATCCAAACAGCACTCAGTTGTTCCGGGCAATTTCGCCGGGCGATATGCTTCGGGCCGGGCAATGCTCACCGGGGCAATGGACAATTGAAAATAACGCCCGGATTTGTAACGGAACACCAACGGCGGGAGCAAACAACGGACAAGGGCCGGGCAATGGCGAATATTATTTCAGCGATGCCGTATCGGTGGGAGACAATATTAACGGAACGCTTCGCCCGTACCACCTCGAAATGAGCCTGGGCGGTCTGGCCGTATTGCCGGGTCGCGATGAGGTGGCTGCGGCAGTAATGGATCCAACTACAAATATCGACGCGGGGGGGATTCGGCGTTTCCGGAACTCAAACGGAACCGGTAGTCCGTCAACCAGCGTGCAGATATACGAAAGTTCGAACGTTTCGACTTTCGGTAAAGCAAACGGCCTGGGCGATCTCGAAGTTGGCTGTAATTACCAGCCGATCGAGATTGGTAACCGGATCTTCAACGATGGGTCGGCTTTAACGGCCAATGGTCTGCAGGATAATGGGCAGGGGGCATCGAATTTTGCCAACATCACCGTCCAGCTGTATCAGGCTGGATCGCTGACCGCCACCACTACGTCGAATGCCAACGGCGAGTATTATTTCACCAACCTGCTGCCTAATACAGCCTACGAAATACGGATACCCCTCAGTCAAACCGCGTTAGCCGGGTTTACGCCGACCACGCCCAACGCCGGATCGGACGATCTGGTCGACAGCGATGGCGTCATCGTGGGCAACAACGTCGTTATCTCACTGACGACCGGCGACTACGGCGAAAACAACCATTCCTACGATTTCGGCTTCGTTACCTGTCCAACCATTACGAATGCATCCGCTTCGCAGACCGTATGTTCGGGCACCCCGGTCAGTTCGCTGAGTGTCACGACCACGGCGACTGGAACGGGCGCGATCCGCTTCGTTTATTTTACTTCTCCGCAGAGCGGTACGGCGGCCTACTCGGGCGGTACAACCCTGGGAACAGCTACCCCGGTCAGTAACGTTGCGTCGCTGACCAACGTCGCTTTTCCGGCTAACACCGGTACGACACCCATTACGTATTATGTATATGCCGTTCTGAACCCGACACCGGGACCGCTGGATTGCCGGCCGCTGGACGACATTCTGATAACCGTACGACCGTTGCCAGACGGTTCGGCAACGGCCACTACGATCACCTGTGCTGCCTCGGCAACCGTAACGGGTACGTCGTCGGTGACCGGCTCAACATTTAGCTGGACCGGCCCGGGTGGATTTACGTCAACGGCCGCGAGCTTCACGACCAACACCCCTGGTACGTATACACTGGTGGTTTCGGCCAATGGCTGTACGGACCCGTCGCCCGCTACGGTGGTGGTTAGCCAGAACATCACGCCCCCACAAAACGTAACGGCGACCAATGACGGGCCGCTGACCTGTATCGATCTGTCCGCGACGGTGTCGGCCAGCAGTTCGACAACGGGCGTTACGTACCGCTGGGCCGGGCCGAGTGGCTTCACCTCAACCGCCCAGAGCTTTACGACCAGCATTACCGGAACCTACAGCGTAACGCTGACAGGCCCGAACGGCTGTACGGCCACGACCACAACAACCGTAGCCGGCAACACCACCGCGCCGTCGGTCACGCCTTCCGTCAGCAACACCCTGACCTGCGCCCAGCCTACGGCGACGGTATCGGCCAGCAGCACCACGGGTGGTGTGACCTACCGCTGGGCTGGTCCGGGGGGCTTCACCTCGACGTCCGCCAGCTTCACGACGGCAACGGCCGGCACCTACTCGGTAACGGCCACGAATCCGGTCAACGGCTGCACAACGATTTCTTCGGTAGTAGTTAGTCAGAATACGGCCCTACCTGCCAACGTCGGTGCTTCGAACACGGGTCCGCTGACCTGTACGCTGACCACAGCGACGGTGTCGGCCAGCAGTTCGACAACGGGCGTTACGTACCGCTGGGCCGGACCGGGGGGCTTCACCTCAACATCCGCCAGCTTCACGACCGCAACGGCCGGTACCTATTCAGTGACCGTAACGGCTCCGAACGGCTGTACGGTCGTAACGAGTACAATGGTTCAGCAGGACCGTACTACCCCGACCATTGGTGCCTCGAACACGGGCCCGCTGACCTGTACGCTGACTACCGTAACGGTAAGCGCCACCTCCGACGTACCAGCTACGTACCGCTGGGCTGGTCCGGGAGGCTTCACCTCAACCGCACAGAGCTTTACGACCGCAACGGCCGGTACCTACTCGGTGACGGTAACGGCGGCCAACGGCTGTACGGCTGTGACGAGCACTTCGGTAGGGCAGGACGTCGTTGCGCCAACGGTAACGACATCGAACACGGGTCCATTGACCTGTACGCTGACCACCGTAACGGTAAGCGCCACGGCCGGTGAAGCGGTGACCTACCGCTGGTCGGGCCCTGGTAACTTCAGTGCTACCACGCAAAGCTTCAACACGTCGACCGCGGGTACATATACCGTAGTTGTAACGGCCGCCAACGGCTGTACGGCCACGGCCACATCGACGATTAACCAGAACACGGCCCCGCCAACAGGCGTTGTGGCGTCAAATAACGGCCCGATCACCTGTAATCTGGCGGCTGTAGGCGTCAGTGTCGTCAGTAGTGGTGGCGTGGCATACCGTTGGGTAGGCCCGGGTGGCTTCACGACCACGGCGCAGAACTTTACGACCAGCGTTGCCGGTACGTATTCAGTGACGGTTACTTCGGCCAATGGCTGTACGGCTACGGCCAGCACGTCGGTAGGGCAGGACATCGCCCCGCCGGCCGGCGTAGCGGCCACCAACAACGGCCCTATCACCTGTGCCCAGCCCTCAGCCACCGTATCAGCCAGCAGCACCACGAGTGGCGTCACATACCGTTGGGTAGGCCCGGGTGGCTTCACGGCGTCCACACAGAGCTTTGCCACCAATCTTGCGGGTACCTATTCGGTGACGCTGACGGCCCCCAACGGCTGTACGGCCACCACCAGCACAACGGTGGGTCAGAACATCGCCCCGCCGGCCGGTGTAGCGGCCACCAACAACGGCCCCATCACCTGTGCCCAGCCCTCGGCCACCGTGTCGGCCAGCAGCACCACGGGTGGGGTAACCTATCGCTGGGCGGGACCGGGTAGTTTCACTTCGACAGCCGCCAGCTTCGCTACATCCGTCGCCGGAGTGTATTCGGTGACGGTCACCAACCCGGCAAATGGTTGTACCACCACGGTGACGACTAACGTAACCCAGGACCTGAACGTACCGACCGGTGTGGCTGCTTTCAACAACGGCCCCATCACCTGTGCCCAGCCTACGGCGACGGTATCGGCCAGCAGCACCACGGGTGGCGTAACGTATCGCTGGACGGGGCCGGGTAGCTTCACCTCGACATCCGCCAGCTTCGTCACATCCGTTGCCGGTCTGTACTCGGTAACCGTAACCTCGACCAATGGCTGTACGGCCACGGCCAACACCACCGTTGGGCAGGACATTGTTCCTCCGGCAAACGTAACCGCTACGAACACGGGTCCGCTGACCTGTACGCTGACGACCGTAACGGTAAGCGCCAATAGTTCAACGCTGAATGTAAGCTATCGGTGGTCAGGGCCTGGTACTATTACGGCCAATACGCAGAGCTTTGCTACTAATGTTGCGGGTACCTATTCGGTGACGCTGACGGCCCCCAACGGCTGTACGGCCACCACCAGCACAACGGTGGGTCAGAACATCACCCCACCGGCCGGCGTAGCAGCCACCAACAACGGCCCCATCACCTGTGCCCAGCCCTCGGCGACGGTCTCGGCCAGCAGCACCACGGGTGGGGTAACCTACCGCTGGGCGGGACCGGGTGGTTTCACTTCGACATCCGCCAGCTTCGCTACATCCGTTGCCGGAGTGTATTCGGTGACGGTCACCAACCCGGCAAATGGTTGTACCACCACGGTGACGACCAACGTAACCCAGGACCTGAACGTACCGGCCGGTGTATCCGCCAGTAATACAGGCCCGCTGACCTGTACGCTGACCACGGTCACCGTCTCGGCTAACAGTACAACACCAGGGGTAACGTATCGCTGGTCGGGTCCGGGTAATTTTACATCAACCGCTCAGAACTTCACGACCAGTACACCGGGTCTGTACTCGGTAACGGTCACTTCGGCCAACGGCTGTACGGCCACGGCCAACACCACCGTTGGGCAGGATATTGCCTCGCCGACGGTGCTGGCTTCGAACACGGGGCCGCTGACCTGCGCCCTGACAACCCGTACCGTTTCGGCTACGGCCAACGAAGCGGTGACGTATCGCTGGGCGGGTCCGGGCGGGTTCACCTCGACGGCCGCCAGCTTCACGACCAGCACACCGGGGCTATACTCGGTAACGGTCACTTCAGCCAACGGTTGTACGGCGACGGCCAATACCACCCTCCAGCAGGATGTGGCGGCTCCGACCGTTGCTGCGTCAAACACCGGCCCGCTGACCTGTTCATTAACAGCGGCTACGGTGTCGGCCACGGCCAGTGAAGCGGTGACGTATCGCTGGTCGGGTCCGGGTGGTTTCACCTCGACGGCCGCCAGCTTCACCACATCCGTCGCCGGTCTGTACTCGGTAACGGTCACTTCGGCCAATGGCTGTACGGCCACGGCCAACACCACCCTCCAGCAGGATGTGACGGTTCCAACGGTCTCGGCCAGCAATGAAGGTCCGCTGACCTGTCTGATCACCAACACTACCGTTTCAGCAGTTGCCAGTGAAGCCGTGACCTACCGTTGGGTGGGGCCAGGCAACTTCACCTCAACGGCCGCCAGCTTCACCACATCCATCGCCGGGGTGTATTCGGTGACGGTTACTTCGGCCAATGGCTGTACGGCTGCGACCAGCACAACGGTGGGTCAGGACATCACTCCGCCGGCTGGTGTGGTAGCTGCCAACAATGGACCGATAAACTGTGCCCAGCCTACGGCGACGGTGAGCGTATCTTCAACAACCCTGGGGGTAACCTACCGCTGGACGGGACCGGGCAACTTCACCTCAACGGCCCAGAGTTTCACGACCTCGGTAGCGGGTGTATATTCGGTGACGGCCACCAACCCGATCAACGGCTGTACGACGGTTACCACTACGAGTGTTGTGCAGAACAACACCCCGGTAGCGAACGTAACGGCGACCAACACCGGTCCGCTGACCTGTACGCTGACCACGGTAACCGTCTCAGCCAGCAGTTCAACGCCGGGAGTGACGTATGCGTGGAGCGGACCGGGCGGGTTCACCTCGACGGCCCAGAGCTTTATCACCAGCACCCCGGGTACCTATTCAGTAACGGTGTCAGGTCCGAATGGCTGTGCGCCGGTTACGGTCAGTACGACGGTTGGTCAGAACATCACCCCACCGGCAAACGTAACGGCGACCAATACCGGCCCGCTGAGCTGTACGCTGGGTTCGGTGACGGTTTCGGCCAGCAGTACGACGCCCGGGGTGACCTATAGCTGGACCGGCCCCGGTGGCTTCACCAGTTCCGATCAGAGCTTTATCACGGCATCGGCCGGGGTTTTCTCGGTAACGGTAACCTCGCCGAACGGTTGTACGGCCACGGCCACTACCACAGTAGGTCAGGACAATACCGGTATCCAGAATGTAACCATCAGCGATAACGGCCCGTTGAGCTGTACGCAGACATCAGCCACGATTTCAGTAAACACGACAACCCCCAATGTGACGTATCGCTGGGTTGGTCCCGGTGGCTTTACATCAACATCTGCCAGCTTCACGACATCCGTTGCTGGTACGTACTCAGTCACCCTGACGAGCACGGTTAATGGCTGTACGGCTGTAGCGGCTAACACCCTGGAGCAAAACATTGCTCCTCCGGCGGCTGTAGTGGCCGCCAATACGGGCCCGCTGACCTGTACGCTGACTACGGCGACGGTGAGCGTGACGACAACCACCCAGGGTGTAGCCTACAGCTGGACCGGACCGGGGGGCTTCACCTCGACGGCCGCCAGCTTTACCGCCAGCACACCAGGACTCTACTCGGTGACGCTGACGGCCCCCAACGGCTGTACGGCCACGGCCAGTACGTCGCTGGAGCAGAATATCGTACCGCCGGCCGGCGTCTCAGCCAGCAACAACGGGCCACTGTCGTGTACCTTATTGAGTGTAATGGTGTCGGCCAGCAGCACGACACCCGGGGTGATCTATAACTGGGCCGGTCCGGGTGGCTTTGCCTTCTCGGGGGCCAGTTTTATGACCACCCAGCCCGGCAGCTATACGGTCACTGTAATCAATCCGGTCAACGGCTGTACGACTACGGCTGTGACTACGGTCGGTCAGGATATTACGCCACCGGCCAACGTAACGGCGACCAACAATGGTCCATTGAGCTGTACTCTGACGGCGGTGACGGTCTCGGCCAGCAGCACGACACCAGGGGTGACTTACCGCTGGGTAGGTCCGGGGGGCTTCACCTCAACGGCTCAGAACTTCACGACCTCGGTAGCGGGTATATATTCGGTGACGGTGACTTCGGCTAATGGCTGCTTTGAAACGGCCAGTACGATCATCAATCAGGATGTGACGGCTCCGACGGTACTGGCTTCGAACACGGGTCCGCTGACCTGCGTGCTGACAACCCGTACCGTCTCGGCTACGGCCAACGAATCGGTAACGTATGCATGGACCGGTCCGGGTGGGTTTACTTCGACGGCGGCCAGCTTCACGACCAGCACACCGGGGCTGTACTCGGTAACGGTCACTTCGGCCAACGGCTGTACGGCCACGGCCAACACCACTCTCCAGCAGGATGTGGCGGCTCCGACAGTGACTGCGGCCAACACCGGCCCGCTGACCTGTGCCCTGACAACCCGTACCGTTTCGGCCACGGCCAACGAAGCGGTAACGTATGCATGGAGCGGTCCGGGTGGGTTTACTTCGACGGCGGCCAGCTTCACGACCAGCACGCCGGGTCTGTACTCGGTAACGGTCACTTCGGCCAATGGCTGTACGGCCATGGCCAACACCACCCTCCAGCAGGATGTGACGGTACCGAGCATAGCCGCTTCGAACACGGGTCCGCTGACCTGCGCACAAACGACAGCGACGGTGAGCGCGACGGCCAGCGAAGCGGTGACGTATGCGTGGAGCGGACCGGGTGGCTTCACCTCAACGGCCCAGAGCTTTACGGCATCAGCCGCTGGGGTGTATTCCGTGACGGTCACTTCGGCCAACGGGTGTACGGCTACCATCGCGACGACAATTTTCAGCAACACGGCAGCTCCCGACGTAACAGCGACGGTGAGCAACACCATAACCGTTAATCAGCCGACGGCGACGCTGACGGCCAGCAGCACGACGCCCGGGGTGACCTATCGGTGGAACACGGGCGAGACAACGGCGACGATCTCGGTGAGTGCGGCCGGCTCCTACTCGGTGACGGTGACCGCACCCAACGGCTGTACGGCTGCTACAACGACTACGGTCGTGAGCGACACGGCGGCCCCGACGGTCACGGCATCGGTGAGCAACACGCTGACCTGCGCCCAGCCCACGGCCACCCTCTCGACAACCGCTACGCCGGGCGTCACGTATCGATGGAGTACGGGTGCCATTTCGTCATCGATCATAGTGACGGATGAAGGACCTTACTCGGTGACGGTGACTGCGCCCAACGGGGCAACAGCCGCTACGACGACCACGGTGGTCAGCAATACGGCCGCTCCGACGGTCACGGCATCGGTGAGCAACACGCTGACCTGCGCCCAGCTCACGGCTACCCTCTCGACAACCGCTACGCCGGGCGTGACTTACCTGTGGAGTACGGGCGAAACGACCGCTACGATCTCGGTGAGTGCAGCGGGTGCCTACACGGTGACTGTCACGAGCCCCAACGGGTGTACGGCTACAGTAACTACCACGGTCGTGAGCGATACGGCGACGCCGGACGTGACCATTGCCGTAAGCAATACCCTGACCTGCGCTCAGCCGACGGCGACGCTGACGGCCAGCAGCACGACGCCCGGGGTGACCTATCGGTGGAACACAGGCGAGACAACGGCGACGATCTCGGTGAGTGCGGCCGGCCCCTACTCGGTGACGGTGACCGCGCCCAACGGCTGTACGGCCGCTACAACGACTACGGTCGTGAGCGACACGGCGGCCCCGACGGTCACGGCATCGGTGAGCAACACGCTGACCTGCGCTCAACCCACGGCTACCCTCTCGACAACCGCTACGCCGGGCGTGACCTTCCGCTGGAACACGGGCGAGGTAACGCCTTCTATCCAGGTCGGATCGGCGGGTGTGTACTCAGTGATCGTAACGGCGGTTAATGGCTGTACGGCCGCTACAACGGCTACGGTCGTGAGCGATACGGTCGTGCCGACCTTAACCGTTGGCGTGAGCAACACGCTGACCTGCGCCCAGCCTACGGCTACTATCTCGACAACGGCCAGCCCCGGCTCTACGTATCAATGGAGTACGGGTGCCGTTACGCCTGATATTGTGGTCAATGCAGCGGGTACGTATTCGGTAACGGCTACGTCGCCCAACGGTTGCGTGGCTTCAGCCATCGGTGTGGTGGAGCAGAACTTCCTGCCGCCAACGAACGTGACCTCTTCCAATACGGGTCCGCTGACCTGTACGCTGACTACCGTAACGGTTTCGGCCAGCAGTTCAGCACCGGGTATTACCTACAGCTGGAGCGGTCCGGGCGGCTTCACCTCAACGGCCCAGAGCTTCACCACCTCGGTAGCGGGTACGTACTCCGTAACCCTGACCGGCATCAACGGCTGTACGGCGGTGACCAGCACAACCGTTCAACAGGACGCAACCGCACCGAACGTAACGGCAACCAACACCGGTCCGCTGACCTGTACGCTGACGACAGCCTCGGTAAGTGCCACGGCTAATGAAGCGGTAACGTACGCGTGGAGCGGTCCGGGAGGAATTACCTCAACGGCCCAGAGCTTCTCCACTACGGTAGCCGGCACGTATACCGTTGTCGTAACGGCGGCCAACGGCTGTTCGGCGACGGCGACAACCACGATTCAGATCGACCAGTCGGCTCCGACCGTAACGGCGACCAACACCGGTCCGCTGACCTGTACGTTAACTACGGCAAGCGTATCGGCTGCGGCCACTGAATCGGTAACGTATGCGTGGAGCGGTCCGGGAGGAATTACCTCAACGGCCCAGAGCTTCACGACCAGTACGCCGGGTGCCTATACCGTCGTGGTAACGGCTGCCAATGGCTGTACGGCTACGACGACGACCAATATCACCAGCAACACCGTTGCGCCGACAATAACCGCTGCGGGTGGGGTAATCCCCTGTGAGGGAACTTCGCTGCAGCTTACGGCCAGCACCACTCCGACGGACGTAACGTTTGCGTGGAGCGGTCCGGGCGGATACACCAGTACGGAGCAGAATCCGACGGTAACGGCCATCGGAACCTACACCCTGACGGTGACCTCGGCCAACGGCTGTACGGCCAGTGATACGGCCATTGTATCAAAACAACCCTGCGCGAGCCTGGGCGACCTGGTCTTCGAAGATACCAATGCCAACGGGCAGCAGGATGCCGGTGAGCCGGGTATTGCGGGTGTAACCGTCAACCTCTTACAGAATAACCTGGTCGTATTGACGACGACAACGAATGCCAGCGGTGTATACAGCTTCACGGGTCTGACCCCTGGATTGCCTTACGTAGTGCAGTTCGGCGCCCCAACCGGGTACACGGCCACGGCCGCTGACGCAGGCAATGATGCTTCGGATTCGGACGCTGATCCGATTACGGGACGGACGACCAGCTACGTTCTGGCCGCCGGAGAAAACAACCTTACTGTCGATGCGGGCTTCTACCGCCCGGCCAGTCTGGGCGACCGCGTCTTCGCCGATGCCAACCGCAACGGCATTCAGGATGGGGGCGAAGTGGGAATTCCGGGTGTCACGGTTACGTTGGTGAGCAACGGTACCCCGTTGGCCAGCGTCGTAACAGACGGCAGCGGAGTGTACAGCTTCACGGGTCTGACGCCGGGCGTATCGTATCAGGTGCAGTTTACCGCCCCAGCGAACTTCACCGCGTCTCCGGCTAACCAGGGCGGAGATGATGCCCTCGACAGCGATGCGATCAACGGCGTAACCCAGAGCCTCACGCTGGCCTCGGGCGAAACCAACACGACGCTGGATGCAGGCTTCTTCCTGCTGCCGGCCAGCCTGGGCGACTTCGTCTTCGAAGACATCAACGCGAATGGCCGGCAGGATGCGGGCGAACCGGGCATCGCGGGTGTGACTGTCAATCTCTTGCAGAATGGTACGGTAGTCAACACCACAACGACCAATGCCAGTGGCGTCTACAGCTTCACGGGACTCGTGCCGAACGTAGCGTATGTCGTGAGCTTCACCGCTCCGGCCGGATTTACGGCTACGCTGGCCGATCAGGGTGGCGACGATGTGGCTGATTCCGATGTCAATCCGCTGACCGGACAAACCGGCAGTTACACGCTGGCCGCTGGTGAAAACAACCTCACCGTCGATGCTGGCTTCTACCGCCCGGCCAGCCTGGGCGACCGCGTCTTTGCCGATGCCAACCGCAACGGCATTCAGGACGGGGGCGAAGTAGGGATTCCGGGGGTTACGGTGAGTCTGCTCCGCGACAGTACCGTAGTAGACTTCGTCACGACGGATGCCAACGGTGTCTACAGCTTCACGGGTCTGACGCCGGGCGTATCGTATCAGGTACGCTTCACAACCCCGGTCGGCTACACTGCCACACTGGGTAACCAGGGTGGAGATGATGCCCTCGACAGCGATGCAATCAACGGCGTAACCCAGAGCGTCACGCTGGCCTCGGGTGAAACCAACAATACTCTCGATGCGGGCTTCTTCCTGCTGCCGGCCAGCCTGGGCGACTTCGTCTTCGAGGATATTAATATCAATGGTGTTCAAGATCCGGGCGAGCCGGGTGTTCCGGGCGTAACCGTGAGTCTGCTCCAGAACGGCGTGGTTGTTCAGGTTACGTCAACGAACGCAAACGGTCAGTATACCTTCACGAATCTCCTGCCGGAAGTAGCCTACCAGGTGCAGTTTGCGCCGATGCCGATGTTCACGATCACGGCGGATAATGAAGGTGCAGACGATGCGCTTGATTCGGATGCCAACCCGCTCGATGGTGAAACCGGGGTGTATATTCTGGCTTCCGGTGAGAATAACACGAGCGTGGACCTGGGCGTATACCGTCAGGCAGCGCTGGGCGACCGGGTCTTTGCCGATGCCAACCGCAACGGGATCCAGGATGCGGGTGAGCCGGGTATAGCGGGCGTAACCGTTACGCTGATCAGCAATGGCGTATCCCTGACAACTACAACCACGGATTCGAGTGGGGTGTACAGCTTCACCGCGCTGACACCGGGTGTACCGTACTCGGTGAGCTTCACGGCCCCGGCCAACTACACGGCCACGCTGGCTGATCAGGGCGGGGACGATGCGACCGACAGCGATGCGATCAACGGCGTAACGCAGAGCATTACGCTGGCTTCGGGTGAGACCAACAATACCCTCGATGCCGGTTTCTACCTGCTCCGCTTCGATCTGGCCCTGTCCAAAGACATCGTTTCTGCGCCAAGTCCATTGTTGCCGGGAGGGGTCATAACCTACGAACTGATCGTCACCAACCAGGGTGAACTAACCGCGACCAATACGCAGGTGACCGACTTCATACCCGACGGTACGGCCTTCAATGCAGCGGCCAGTCCGGGCTTCACGCAGTCGGGCAGCAATGCCGTAGCAACTATCGCCAGTCTGGCACCGGGTGAGTCGGCTACGCTGACCATCGGCATGACGCTGACGGCTACGGCGGGCGGTGTCATTACGAACCGGGCCGAGATCACCGCCGACAGTGGTGATGACATTGACTCGACGCCGGGTAACAGCGACACGACACCGAACGAAGATGATACCGATACGGCGCTGTTGCAGCCACAGCAGTTTGCGGTTCTGGGTGACTTCGTCTTCGAAGACCTCAACGCCAACGGGCAGCAGGATGCGGGTGAGCCGGGTATTGCGGGTGTAACGGTGCAGCTGCTGCAGAACGGCGCGGTGGTCAATACGACAACGACCAATGCCAGTGGCGTCTACAGCTTCACGGGTCTGACGCCGGGCGTACCGTATCAGGTGCAGTTTACGGCTCCGGCCGGCTACTCGGCAACGGCGGCTAACCTGGGGGGCAACGGGGCAACGGACTCGGATGCCGATCCGCTCACCGGCCGTACGGGCAGCATCACGCTGGCGTCGGGTGAGATCGATCTGTCGGTGGATGCGGGCTTCTACCGCCCGGCCAGCCTGGGCGACCTGGTCTTCAACGACCTCAACCAGAATGGGCAGCAGGATACGGGTGAGCCGGGTATTGCGGGCGTAACGGTGCAGCTGCTCAGCGGTAACGGCAACGTATTGCTGACTACCACGACGAATGCCGGTGGCGTCTACAGCTTCACGGGCCTGACGCCGGGGGTTACCTATGTCGTCGCCTTCACACAACCGGACGCCTTCACGTCGACAACGGCTAACACCGGCAACGACGCGACCGACAGCGATGCCAACGGCGTGACGGGCCAGACCGGACCGTATGTACTGGCCTCCGGTGAGAACAATACAACGGTCGATGCGGGCTTCTACTGCATCACGCCGGTTATCGCAGCCAGCGCTCCACCGGTTTGTGCGGGCGAAACCCTGGTGCTGACAGGTACCACATCGTCGACGGGAGTTTCCTACGCCTGGGCCGGGCCGAACAGCTTTACCGCCAGCGGGGCAGTGGTCAATATCCCGGCTGCAACAACGACCAACAGCGGTTCGTATACGCTGACCGTAACCAACCTGATTACCGGTTGCAGCAGCAGCATCGTAGTCGATGCGGTGGTGAACCCGGCCCCGGACAGCGTTACGCTGACGGCCCAGGAAGCCACCTGCGACGGCGCTACGTCGCGCTCCGATGGGCAGGTAGCAATCGGCAACTTCGGCCCGAACGATCGCTTCGACGTATCGACGGGCACGACCTACAACGGAGCGACCAGCTACAATGAAGCCCTGCCGATTCCGGCGAGCGGAATCATTGTCAGCAACATCAGCCGGACCGGTACGCCACAGACGTACATCGTTCGGGTATTCACCCAAGCCGGATGTTTTGTGCAGCGGTCAGTTGTGTTGCAGAACACTCAGTGTGAGTGCCCGCCGGCGAAGTGCGTACCGGTTGTGATTCAAAAGACAAAAAGCCGTACGGCTGGACGATAGTGCACATAGAGAGAATGTGTCGAATAAAAACCCTGACGATAGCATTTCGTCAGGGTTTTTCGTTTATTAACAAGCGTAAACGTTTGGTGAGCGCCGGCTGATTTGGGTGCATTAAACCACTGGTTTGTTTTCGCTCATTATCTTTGACTATAATTTTGGACTTTGTGCCGGCCGGGCGCGGAACAGAACCAGGTAAGGAAGCGTAAACCTGCCCGGATAGCCCGCATCGATCTAATGAATGACCCTGCATGATCCTGATTGTTGATGACAGACGGGAAAATATCCTGCCTCTGAAGAAAATACTTGAGCTGCATCGATTTACGGTCGACACGGCCGAATCGGGAGAAGAAGCCTTGCGGAAAGTGCTGACTACGTCTTATTCGGTCATTATCCTCGATGTGCAGATGCCGGATATGGACGGGTTTGAGGTAGCGAATGCCATTGCCGGCTTCAGTAAAGCCCGGTTCACGTCCATTATTTTCCTGTCGGCGGTGAACACCGACAAGAAGTTCATTACCAAAGGCTATACGTCGGGCGGAGTCGACTACCTGACCAAGCCGGTCGACCCGGACATTCTGGTTCTGAAAGTCAAAACGCTGCAGAAGCTGTACGAACAGCAGCAGGAACTCCGGGCGGCTCAGGATTCGCTGCGGAAAGAAGTGGAGGTGCGTAAACAGGCACAGGAGGTCCTGACGGAACGCATGCAGGAGCTTCAGGGCGTACTGTCGTCATTACCCCAGGTGGCTTTCACAGTGGCTTCAAATGGACAGCTCGAATACGTTAACGAATACTGGTTTCGCTATGCCCCCTCGCCGACTACGTTTCCGGATGTACACGCCGACGACAACGTCTGGGAGGAATGGAAGCGGTCGCTGATCGACGGGGTCGAGTTTACGCGGGAAGTCCGGCTCAGGGAGCTGACAACAGGCGATTTCCGCTATCACCTGCTGCGGATCATTCCGGTTCGGCAGCAGGGAACTCTCACGCGCTGGATCGGTACGTTTACGGACATTCACCCGCAAAAGCAGGCTGCCGAACTGCTGGAGCGTGAAGTGGAAGTCCGGACGAATGAACTCCGGGTCAAGAATGCCGAACTGGAACGGACAAACCATGAACTCCAGCAGTTCACGTGGGTGGTGTCGCACGACCTGAAGGAACCGCTGCGGAAGATTCAGCTGCTCAACGATACCATCAAAGAAAAGTACCTGAAAGATAACCCGGAAGCGGCTCCGTACCTCGACCGGACCATCCGGTCGTCGGCGCGGATGGCGACGCTCATCAACGACCTGCTGTCGTACACGCAGCTATCGGCCCCCGAAGCGTTTCATTTCACCAATCTGAACAGCCTGCTCACCGACCTGCTGCAGGATTTTGAGGACGTAGTTTCGAAAAAAAGGGCTGTTGTCGACATCGGGCCTATTCCGGAGCTGGACGTGATTCCGACGCGCATCCGGCAGGTTTTTCAGAACCTGATCAGCAACGCCCTGAAGTTTGCCAAAGAGAACGTATCGCCCGTTATCACGATCCGGGCCGAACGCATCGACACGAAAGACATTGACGGCTGCCCGGCGCCAGACGGTCCGTACTGCCGGATTGTGGTGCAGGATAACGGCATCGGCTTCGACGAAAAGTTTCTGGATCGGATCTTCGTCATTTTCCAGCGGCTCCACAACCGGACCAACTACGAAGGTACCGGCATCGGCCTTGCCATTGCGCGCAAAAACATTGAAAAGCACCACGGTCTAATCTCGGCCCGCAGCCGCGAGGACGAAGGAGCCAGGTTCATTCTCGTTCTGCCGGTCAGACAAACCATCGAAGGGCCGGTTACTGAAACCCGGTAAAGCCGCTATATTCCTTTTTCTATGCCACCAAACACTACCTCGAACTCAATTATCCGGCAACTTCAGGTTGTCTTCACCCTGTCCACGATTTTGCTGCTGCTCAGTCTGGGGGCTTCATTTATAAGCATCCAGCGCCTGATCAGTAATTCCGAGCTGGTCAACCACACCAACGAGGTACTGATTGAGTCGGAAAATATAATCTCGTACATGAAAGATGCTGAAACAGGGCAGCGGGGCTATCTGGTTACCCTCGACCCGGTCTTTCTGCAGCCGTTCGACGGCAGTTACGAGAAAGTAGTGGCCAGTTTCAACCGGCTTAGTTCACTCATGGCCGATAATCCCGCCCAGCAGAAAAACCTGGCGCAGGTAAAAGCCCTGTTCGAAACAAAGTTCGAGCAGATGCAGAAGGTCATTGACCTGACCAGAGCCGGGGCTGTTACCGGCCAGGATACCGCCAGACGGTATCGGGAGATGATACGTGGTAAGCAGGTGATGGATGATCTGCGCGCCGTACTCAATCAGATCAAAACTCAGGAGAATCGGTTGCTGCAGGCCCGAATCGATCAGCAGCAGGTGTACATTACCTACACGCCTATTCTGCTGGTTATTACGGCCCTGATTTCCATGCTCATTACGAGTTTTGCCTATTTCCGTATCAAACGGGATATGGACAACCGGATCGCCGAACAGCAGGAAGCCGAGGAGCAATACGTCAAAACCAACCGGCGGATCTCCATTATGGAGGGCATTACCCGTAAAATTGCCGGTGGCGACTATGCAGTCCGCAGCACTGACGCGGAGGACGATGAACTGGGCCGGATCGCTACGGCCCTGAACCAGATGGCGGCTTCGCTCGAACGGACCTTTACGGATCTGAACAGTCGGAACTGGCTGCAAACGGGTGCCGTGGCCGTCAGTGATGCCATCCGGGGTGAGAAAGATCCAAAAAAGCTGGCCAATCGGGTGCTAGCTGCCTTGACCGAATATATGGGCGTTCCTCTCGCCACTATGTACATTCTCGACAACGAGCGTAAATTCCGGCTGGCCGGACGGTACGCAGCCCAAAATGCACCGGATGTCGTCAGTGGTGGACAGGGGCTGGTTGGTCAGGCCATTGAGCGGAAGAAGACCGTCGTGGTAGAGGACGTACCGGCCGACTACGGCAAGGTGAGTTCGTCGCTGGGAGAGGCCACCCCGGCGTCGCTCATTATTAGTCCGCTGATCTACGACGGCGTAAGTATCGGCGTCATTGAACTCGGGTTGCTTCGTCCGCCTACCGCGCTGGAGGTCGAGTTTGTAGAAAACAACCGCGAGGCCATGGCCATCGGGGTAAATGCCGCGCTCGACTACGGTAAAATGCAGCACCTGCTGGAAGAGACTCAGGCGCAGGCCGAGGAACTACAGGTGCAGCACAGCGAACTGGAAAACCTGAATACGGAACTGGAGATGCAGGCCCAGCGGTTGCAGGCGTCCGAAGAAGAACTCCGTGTGCAGCAGGAAGAACTGCAGCAAACCAACACCGAACTGGAAGAGCGGGGGCTGCTGCTGGAAGAGAAAAACGACGAGATTCAGAAGAAGGCCGATGAACTGGAACTGGCCACCCGCTACAAGTCCGAATTCCTGGCCAATATGTCGCACGAATTACGGACGCCCCTCAATTCCATTCTCCTGCTGAGCCGATTGCTGGCCGAAAACCTGGACGAGAACCTGACCAGCGAGCAGGTGGAGTACGCCCGCGTGATTCAGTCGTCGGGGAACGGGCTGCTGGGGCTGATCGACGAGATCCTGGACCTGTCGAAGATTGAAGCCGGGCAGATGAAGCTCGATTACGAACGCATACCGGTCAGCGACATCGGCGACGAAATGCGGGCGTTGTTCGGCATCATGGCGCAGGAGAAAGGGCTGAATTTTGGCATCACGATCGCGCCGGACGTACCGGCTATCATCGAAACCGATAAGATGAGGCTTGGGCAGATTCTGAAAAATCTGATGTCCAACGCGCTCAAATTCACGGCGAAGGGCAGCGTTACGCTGACGATCAAACCGGAGAATCGGTCGGCGAACCGGCTTTGCTTTATCGTAAAGGATACGGGCATTGGCATACCGCCCGAGAAGCAACCGCTCATTTTCGAGGCCTTTCAGCAGGCCGACGGGTCGACCAAGCGGAAGTATGGCGGAACGGGTCTGGGCCTGTCCATCAGCCGCGAACTGGCCAAGTTGCTCGGGGGCGAAATCAACCTGAGCAGTCAGGTCGATGTGGGCAGTGAGTTTACATTGGTTATTCCGGTCATTGCCGTTCCCGGCACCGCTGTTTCCCCAGCCCCGGCGGAGGTTGTACCAACCCACAGCCAGAAGCCACCGGTGCACGAACAGCCGTCGCCGAACGATGCCCCGGCGGCTGAAACCAAGAAATACATCAGCCCCACCATCCCAGAGTCCGTGCCGGACGACCGGCAGACGATCACGGAGCACGACAAGCTCATCCTGATCATCGAGGACGACACAAACTTTGCCAGGTCGCTGCTCGAATTTGCCCGCAGGAAAGGCTACAAAGGTATTGTCGCCGTACGGGGCGACGAGGGCCTGCGTCTGGCGGCTGCGTACCGGCCTGTCGGGATTCTGCTGGATATTCAGTTGCCCGTTATGAGCGGCTGGGAGGTTATGGACGCGCTGAAAGCGAACCCCCAGACGCGGCCCATTCCGGTGCACATCATGTCGTCGCATAAGCTCAAAAACGAGAGTTTGTTGAAAGGAGCTATCGATTTTGTGGATAAACCCATGGCGTTTGAGCAGATGCAGGAGGTTTTCGGCAAGATTGAGTACGTTCTGAATCGGGACCCAAAAAAGGTGCTGATTATTGAAGACAACCCCAAACACGCCAAAGCGCTGGCTTACTTCCTGGAAACCTTCAACATCAACTCGGAACTGAAAAGCGATATTTCGGAAGGAATCACGGCCCTGAAACAACGCGAGGTTGACTGCGTGATTCTGGATATGGGTATCCCCGACAACAAAGCGTACGATGCGCTTGAAGAGGCCCGGAAGAATCCGGAGCTGGAAAGTCTGCCGATTATCATCTTCACCGGTAAAAGTCTGTCGCTGTCGGAAGAGTTGCGGATTAAGAAGTACGCCGACTCGATCATCGTCAAAACGGCCCATTCGTACCAGCGTATGCTCGACGAGGTGTCGCTGTTCCTGCATCTGGTGGAAGAGAATAAGTCGGCGGCCAACAACAACGGCGCGACGAAAAAACTGGGCGCACTGACGCAGGTTCTGAGCGGAAAAACCGTGCTGGTGGCCGACGACGACGTGCGGAACATCTTCTCGCTGTCGAAGGCGCTGGAGCAGTACAACATGAGCGTTATTGCGGCACTGGATGGCAAAGAAGCCCTGCAGCGGCTGGAAGAGAACCCGAACGTCGACGTGGTGCTGCTGGATATGATGATGCCGCAGATGGACGGGTACGAAACGGCCCGGAAGATTCGGGAGCAGTACAGATACAAAAACCTGCCGGTCATTGCCGTTACGGCTAAAGCCATGACCGGCGACCGCGAAAAATGCATCGAAGCCGGTGCATCGGATTACATCACTAAACCCGTCGATATTGACCAGCTCATATCCCTGCTGCGCGTCTGGCTGTACGAACGGTGAGATGGTTTGTTGTTCGGGGCCTAGTGGAATTTACATTCTGTTCAAACACAGAAAGCCGTAAACGCAAAACCACAAACAACAAACCACACTGAAAACCACAAACCGTAAGACTATGGAGAAAAAACGAGTGCTGATCATTGACGACGACACGCGGAACATCTTCGCCCTGACGGCCACGCTGAAAGCGAAAGGATTCGAGTGCCGGTCGTGCCAGGGTGCCCCCGAAGCGCTGGATATCCTGAGTACCGACGCGGTGGTCGATGCCGTTCTGATCGATATGATGATGCCGGACATGGATGGGTACGAGGCTATTCCGCGTATCAAACGTATTCCGGGCCGGAGCGACATGCCCATTATTGCTGTAACGGCGCAGGCAATGGTCGGCGACCGGGAGAAGTGCCTGCGGGCCGGGGCCACCGACTACATTGCCAAGCCCATCGATGTTGATCGGCTCCTGGCGCTGCTATCGCGTATCTGACAGGTGTTATGATTGAGGAGGAAGAGGTTACGTTGCTGCTGAACGATCTGCTGGAAGTATACGGCTACGACTTTACCCAGTACGCCCGGGCGTCGATCAAGCGACGTATCAACCGGCTGTGGACGCTGGATAAGTTTCCGAGCTTTGCTGAATTGCGGTACCGGGTCCGTACCGATGCCGATTACCTGAAACGGTTCGTGGAAGAACTGACGGTGAACGTCACCGAAATGTTTCGTGATCCGTCGTTTTACCGGGCGCTCCGAAAGGAGGTATTGCCCGCCCTGACCGCCAAGCCCTTCATCCGGGTCTGGCACGCAGGCTGTTCAACCGGTGAGGAAGTGTTTTCCATGGCCATTCTCCTGAAGGAAGCCAATCTGCTGCACAAGTCGCTGCTCTATGCCACCGATCTGAACCCGGAGGTGCTGGAGGTGGCCCGCAAAGGCATTTATGCGCTCGCCCCCATGCGGCAGTATTCCGAGAACTATGTACTGTCGGGGGGAACGGCCGACTTCTCCGGCTATTACACTGCGCAATACGACTACGTTAAATTCAACGAGGAACTGACCCGGAAGATGGTGTTCTCAACCCACAACCTCGTCTCCGACCGGTCGTTCAACGAGTTTGACCTGATCCTGTGCCGGAACGTACTGATCTATTTCGACAAAACCCTGCAGGATCGCGTCCTGACGCTGTTCGACGAGAGCCTGGGCCTGCTCAGCTTCCTGGGGCTGGGATCAAAAGAGACGCTACGTTTCTCGGGCATCCGACAGAAATACAAACAGGTAGGCAGCGAAAAAATATGGCGGAAAATCGACTAGTCAGCAACAGCGCCATGGTTCTCATTGGCGGCTCAACCGGGAGCATCGACGTTTTGCTGAATCTGCTCCCGGCTTTGCGGCCACCCCTGACTTTTGCGCTGGTGATTGTGCTCCACCGCAAAAGCGCCACCGATACGTCGCTGGCCGATTTGTTTGCGTTAAAAACCAGCCTGCCGCTTCAGGAAGTGGAGGACAAGGACGCCATTCTGCCGGGACACATCTACCTGGCCCCGGCCGATTACCATCTGCTGATTGAACATGACGGCACGTTCTCTCTCGATGATTCCGAGAAGGTAAACTACAGCCGCCCTTCCATAGACGTAACGTTCGAATCGGCCGCCGACGTCTACGGCTCGGCCCTGACCGGCATTCTGCTGTCCGGAGCCAACGCCGACGGATCAGCCGGTCTGCAAGCTATCAAACGCGCCGGTGGGCTCACCATCGTTCAGCACCCCGACACGGCTCAGGTCGCTTACATGCCCCAGCAGGCCATCCTCAACACCAAACCGGACTACGTTCTGGACGTAGAGGGCATGGTAAGCGTACTGAGATGAGCATAACCTGTTCGACTATTCACTCAGGCTGATTGCCTTCAATCATTTCTTTAGGGCAATTACCTTCTCAAAAGCGGGTTTGGGCTGGTTGTTGTGGTCGAATAGGAGCGGGTAGCTGGTCCGGCCCCGGATTGGCCAGTTGTTCAGCCAGCTATCGCCGTCATTCACGCCCCAGAACGTGACGCGGGTAACTTTGTCCTTGTGCTTGAGAAACAGTTTGAACAACGCTTCATAATCAGCGGCCCTACTCATGTTGTGTAAAGAGTCGCCTTGTTAATCGTCTTCGCCAAACTGACGACGTCGTTCTACTTCAGCCTCTTTTTCATGAATAATGATAGACCACTCTAAATATTTAACATGTTCCAAGTAAGGTAATTTTTTGGGCATCTGCCGGACTTGTTGAAGAACTTGCTTTAGTCGATCGGCTTTTATCTGATCAAAATTCATCTTCCCGGAACCAGAGAGCATATTAGGTGCCCAGCTGATTTTCTTAAAGGCTTCGACAGACTGATTGTAAGTCAAAAAGGCCCGGACGCATAGTAGCCATTCGTTATACTTATGCATATGCTGAAGAGCTTGTACCATGCTTCCAATCTCACGCACATCATTTGCGTATGTTTTAACATACTCATCAAGGAAATCATGCGTGAGTCCTTTATGCTCATCGCTTACATGTTGGAAAAAAGGTTCGTAGTTTCGGCCATACCAGCTAAGCCGCTTCTGGCTTTTCATAATGCGGACTATTTGCAAAGCCCATTTGACGGCATCAGGGAGTTCCCAAATGAAAGCTAAATTTTCAATGTGGGGATGAGCTATCGAGTCCCCCTTTAATCGTTTATAGTGAGCTTCGATAAAATCAATCAAAAACGAAGGATCACGCGATAGTAAAGCTTTCAGGTTTTTTCGGGAGTAGTCGAATCCGCCTGCTGATGAGTGTTCCATTCTGAACAATTGCAGATATACCTTCTTAAGCACGGGTAAGTCTGTATCATTAAACAAGTTGATTCGATCTTTAAAAAAATCGTGCCATAATGAATACCGCATGCCTGTTTGTTCGTGCCTATCGGCCAAAATGGTCAGTATATCCCGGTAAATGGTTGGACGTACTGATTGATAATGCTGCCACCATTTGTCGGGCAGATAAAAACCATCAATAGACTGCTCTTGAAAACACTGAATAAGCTTATCCGACCAGTTAGTATTTACAGCAGAAGCCGGTAACATGCTAAAGAAGTTTAGTCGCCATTCAGCATTGCGATACTTGGCACCGGCAAACACGCTATACCACTCTTCAGGCACTGCAATCTCGTAGTTGAAGGCCGCTCCTACTATACGACCTACTGCAACGGTTAGCGGCCATTCACGTGATGAAAACGCTATAATCGTCTCCTTGAACAATTCAGGGTTGCGCTGTCTGACTCCACTCAATATTGCTTCTAATGGCTTATCAAGCATGGAGGAAATATTGACCGGCTTACTCATCAAGCTAAAAATATCATCAAATAATCGTTCGATGTCTACTATTGAGGTAAGATGTAGTTTTTCCCATAGTTCGTTCTGCTTCTTTAATTTATACTGTTCGGGTTTTTCCCACATCTCATCATCGGTGTCACGCCCTCGATAGCTATGCCAGTCAAGCAGCAGGTAAAGCGAGTACTCACGATTCTGGAAGCGCTCTGCCAGTTGGTCCATTTGGGTTGATTGTAGACCACTACGATTCAAAAAACGAACGTATTCGTTCACGAAGTGGCAATCATCAAAATCGTTTGGCGTTAGATGCTGCTCAATCAATGGAACGATGTAACCCTTGTCAAATTCCCGCAGCGACGCGTTGTCCCGTGGCGAGTAAGTTGACTTGTAGGAGCATAAGATTGATCGGCATTCGTCAGGGTACTTCGAAAACTGATCGCGGACAAACCCCCAAAGCGTACTGCGTAATGAAGTGAAGGGCTCCTGCACAGGGTATGGCATTGTAGTAAATGTAATTCCACGCCCTCTTGACGTTGTGCTTCGAAACTCAGACTGCAAGAATGATGACAACACGGCAAAGATTAGACGGCGTGCTGCTTCGTTGCCAGACTGCGTTTCATCTATGAGATATTGAAGCAAGAGTGCCTGCCTAAGCTCCATATATTGCGCATCTTCTGGTCGAAAGGCCAGTCGATCTTTAATCAAATTGGTTAGTAGTGGTACTGAATCAGGAGCACTTTCCGCAAACTTTACCAGTAGTTCAAGCGCGATGTCAAAATGTTCATTGAAGCCAATGAAGAAGTTAAACAATAACTGTAACCGGTCTTTCAACGGACCCTCATCCTTTTTCAATTCCCATAAAATATCCTTTTCGCGCCACTGCTTTTGTAGAGAAGGAAGGTTTTCAGATAGTGTCAATAAGTAGTCAAGCGTTTCGGTTGGTAAGGCGATGAAGAAAACGTCTAAAAACTTATAGGCTTTAGCATCGTCGCTTCTTATTGAACCATAATACTGATTTGTAACGAGCTTGATATCATTGATGATTCGTTCCTGATCAAAAGCGTTGATAACCCCATAAAATGCATCCCGAATGCGTTGCGGATAATCCTCGAAGAACTCCGTTAATAAGGCTTCCACACTAAGCAATTTTTTATCAACGAAAACCTGATACACGGCGTAGATTGCCAAGTTCTGGTCGGATAAACGGAAAAAGCTCTGGTCAGTCAGGTAAACATCAGCGAGCTCGTCTTTTTCCAGACCTGCTAATTCGGCCGCTAATGTGTCGCGAGTTAAGCCGAAAGCTGAGGTCAGCCGACTAACGAACGACTCCTGTAATAAGTCAATTTGTCGGAATACAGCCAATAAGCCAAGCACTTTTAAGCGAGTCGAATCAACCAGTAGAGATCTATTCTCACTGTCAGTTAAGGTATCGTAGTATCTGACGTACAAATCTGTAGCGTCGTTGAGTGCGTATAGGTTTTGCTTTTCTAAAGCCAGCTTGGCCGCCATAATAGCCAAACGGGGATTACCGTTGGCCAGATCACGAATGCGTTGTTGAAATCGCTGATTGCCTATTGAAAACGGTTCTTCTGCGATTAACTGCATGATTTGCTCATCGGTGAACCTTCCAATGGAATATGAGTCCCAGCGGTAAGGTTGGAGGTGCTTACTTACAACGTCAAACGCATAATCTCGAACCGTCAGAATAATTTTGAATGATATCTCGGGTCTAGCGTACAGGTTTTCTAATGTTTCAAGTAGAATGGGTGTCTGCCGGTTGGCGTCATCAATCAAAAAGATGTATTTCCTTTTTGACCGGACAAGGTCGTTTAAATCTTCAAGCAGCGACGTGTATTTATTTGCTATACAATATGGTTCGTAGTCTGGGCTAGTTTGGCAATACTTCTGCAGGGCCTCCAAGGCCAAACGGGTTTTGCCTACACCTTGTCCTCCGGTCAGTACCGTTACATCCTGACTATTAATTTTGTTCAATAGTATCTCTAATTCATCTTCTCGATACCGAAGTGGGTTGGACAAGGGATTATTCTCTCCCACTGCCTTACGGGCATGTTCCGCAATGAATTCGACAGGTGTCTGCAGCTGTAACGTATCATAGGCTATATCCAAGTAGCGACGAGCTAATTGACGAAAGTCGTTATGGATAGCTAACGCCAGTGCGTCTAAGCCAATTATTTCTAAAGGCACGGGACAACCACTACGAAGGGTATTATCCTCATCAGTGGTCAACTTACTAGCGTGTATTATAATAATTCGCTGTATCTGAGCCTGCTTTAAGCCAGTCTTACTTGAGTCCAAACACTTAGCTACATCGTCTTGCAGTTTCTTGAGCAGACAAGTCTGCTGTTTCGTATATTCAATCAGAACATACTTATTACTGGGTAGCACGACATAGGTATCTGGAGTCCCCTTTGTCGTCTGCATTTTACCTGGTTGAGTTCCAGTTCGTGTTATGTGCCGAAAATCGGCTCCGTATCGACAGAACAAATATTCATCGCAGGTCCGCTGGAAAGTAGCCCCATCGACGCGTAGTAGTGCGGTCTCGATGTCAGTAAGTTTCTGGTTCATATATATAATTTAGTAAATCAACTGACTTGAAATAAGATACAAAGCAAAAAGATGTGCCGCCGTTAACTTAAAAGTTAACGGCGGCACATCTTTTTGCCTGATTTTACTTCTTTAGGGCAATTACCTTCTCAAAAGCGGGTTTGGGCTGGTTGTTGCGGTCGAATAGGAGCGGGTAGCTGGTCCGGCCCCGGATTGGCCAGTTGTTCAGCCAGCTATCGCCGTCGTTCACGCCCCAGAACGTGACGCGGGTAACTTTGTCCTTGTGCTTAAGAAATAGTTTGAATAAGGCTTCGTAATCAGCAGCGAGTTGCTGCTGAACATTGTCGGGAAGGCCATTCACATACGGATTCGATTGCTCATTATTTACCATTCGCTGGTTCACGTCGGCTCCCTGAAAGTTGCGGGGCAGGACTTCAATGTCCAGCTCGGTAAACATGACTTTTAATCCCAAAGCCGCATACTGAAGAATGCTTTCCTCAATGTCTTTGAAGGGAACTTTGCCCACATGCCAGTGCCCCTGAATACCGACGCCGTCGATACGAACGCCCGCATCTTTTATCTTTTTGATGAGAGCGATGCAGCCCGCCCGCTTGGCCGGTTGTTCGTTGTTGTAGTCGTTGTAATACAGTTCAGCTTTAGGGTCTGCCTGCTGCGCCAGCCGGAAGGCTTCGGTTACGAAATTGTCGCCGAGGTGTTGCAGAAACACTGATTTACGCATGGTGCCATCTTCGTTGAGCGCTTCGTTGACAACATCCCACGAGAACACTTTGCCTTTATAGCGCCCGGCCACGGTTTTGACGTGCTCCGTGAAGAACGTCCGAATAGAATCTGAACTCTTGATCCCGCGAATAAACGGCGGCAACTGGCTATGCCAGACAAGCGTATGGCCGTTGATTTTGATGTTGTGCTTTTTGCCGAACGCCACCAGCTTGTCGGCCATCTCGAAATTATATGTATCCCATTTCGGATGGATAGGCCCGGCTTTCATGACATTTTCCGGTGTGGCCATGTTGAATTGCCTGACGATGAACTCGGTCATTTTGGGGTCGCGTTCTTCAATCTGGGCGTTGTTCAGACACGTACCAATTCCGAAATCTCGTTTAAACGCATCTTTTAATGATGGAATAGATTGAGAAAATCCAGAGACGGTTCCTATCATGAAAATGGCCGTACTTACAGCCACGAAGTTTCTTTTTGAAATCATGGAGATCTAGTGTTTGTTGAGCAGAAACCTTAAATAGTGACTATCTGCTTTCTAAAAACGCCGTTTAACTGAGCTTTTTTGCCCAGTTAAACGGCGAAAATTTCCTACTGCTTGGCAAGCTTCATCTCACCTCGCTCACTTTTAACAACTAATTCTTTATCAGACACTAATTCACCAGTGTAACTCATTTTACGATCGTTAAATGTGATACTGTACGAAATCTTTTTGCCATCAACAGTCCCTTCCTGTATAGGAGACTCTCCGAATTGAGTTTTCCAGGTTCCTGTTAATTTGTTGCCTTCTACCTTGAAGGTATAGTTTACTTCAAAAGTACCGTTCGGCGTTTCACGGCTACCTTTCCAGTTGCCATCAATTGGATTTTGAGCAAATGCTACAATGCTGACAAATGATAGAAATAAAGAAAAAAACAACGTTTTCATTGTGAAAATTGGGGTTTTGGTTTACAAATTATTTAAAAAGTAATTGAGAAAACTGGAACAAGTCGTGCCGCCAGACGGGCCAGGTGTGGCCACCAGCATATTCGCTGTAGTTATATTTAATGCCCATCTCATCGAACTTCTTCATCATAACCTGACAGTTCTGGTAGGCGATATCCTCCTTGCCACCCATCGAAATCCACAGGTTCTTCAGATTGCTGTTGATGGTGCTGGCATTGTCTTTCATGAAGGCATATTGCGGGTCCGACAGTTTAGGGTTATTGGCAAACCAGCCCGAGCTGAATACGCCGAGTGAGGAGAACATATTGGTGTTTTTGATACCCGCATACAGCGTCTGCAAACCACCCATCGACAGGCCCGCGAGTGCCCGGCTTTTTGCATCCGATTCCACCCGGAAATTGCTTTCCACGAAGGGAATGGCGCCCTGCTTAAGTTCGTTTTCAAACGCCCGCAGCCCGTTTTCGTTGAAACCGGCCAGGCCACCGGGCATGTTCATGTTCCCGTCGAGCATGACAATCAGCATCGGCTTGGCCTTCTTTTCGGCAATCAGGTTATCCAGAATCAGACCTGTACGGCCCTGCGTGGCCCAGCCGCGCTGGTCTTCGCCCCCGCCATGCAGCAGGTACAGTACGGGGTACTTCTCCGCCGACTGGTCGTAACCCGGTGGTGTGTACACGTACATTTCCCGCCAGGTGTTCGAGGCTTTGGAGAGGTAACGTTTGATGCGGATATCGCCGTGGGGTACGTCTTTCAGGGCGTAGAAACCCTCGTCCCGGTCGGGAATCTCAATGCCGCTGGCCATGCGTCCCATGCCGTAGAATGTCTCGCTGGCGGGGTCGGCCAGCGGTACGCCGTCGATCAGCAGCGAGTAGTAATGAAATCCGCGACTGATGGAGTCGGTGGTGACGGTCCAGAAACCGGCGGTATCTTTCACCATGTCGTACTTTTTGCCCAGGTCAACCTGCACCTTCTGGGCGTCGGGCGCTTTTACGCGGAATACCACCCGGTTATCCGGCAGAATCTGCGGGTACTTTGCGCTACGTATGTTGGTGGCTGCCGGTGTACCCAGAACGGTATACTTGGTCAGCGATGCGTTGTCGACCGGCTTGAACAGAAACTGCGAGAACATATACAGCCCGTTTTTCCAGACCTTGAAATCGTGTCCGCCCGGCTCGACGTAGTAAACGTGTGGTACGTTGTTCTGGTAGAGGTAGTCGTGGGTTCGCTTGCTGAACGTAATGAGCCCGTCGGCATCCCCGCACGAAATCCAGAGCAGCTTCAGTTTCTTTTTGGCGTCTTCGGGATTGGGTACCAGCTCTTCGGGTCGTTTGGTGTTGGGAGCCGACGAAAAGCCACCCACCCACGCAAATTTATCCAGATTACCGAGGCCAAAATTGAGCGACTGCCCGCCACCCATCGACAGTCCGGCGATGGCGCGGTGTTCGCGGTCGGTGCGGGTTTGGTACTTTTTCTCGATAAATGGAATCAGGTCGCTGAGCAGGTCTTTCTCGAACGTAGCAAACGCTTCCACCTTCTCCCGGTCGAATACGTTGCCAACGGCCCGGTCGTCTTTCATGGCCCGGCCGTTGGGCATCACCACAATCATCGGCTCCAGCTTTTTGTCGGCGTAGAGGTTGTCCAGAATCACCTGCGGGTTCCCGCCTTTGAGCCATTCTTTTTCGTCGCCCCCGATGCCGTGCAGCAGGTACAGCACCGGGTATTTTATCTTTTTGGAGTAACCTGGTGGCGTGTACACCAACGCTTTCCGGGTAGTGCCTACCGTTTTAGACGGATAACTGATCGAATCAAGTTTACCCGTAGCAATGCCCGAACGGACCTGATCGAAGCCTTTGGGTGCTTCTCTATCGGTGGGCTGAGCGAAGCTGTTACAGCAGCAAACGCCGATGATAGCGGCTAGTAAAAAGAGTCGTTTCATTCGTATATCGTTTTTGTAGGTATCAGTTGGTTTTGATATTTTTTTGTCATTCCGACGATAGGAGGAATCTTCAGTAGCCTGAGGTTTCTTAGCATCGCCCGAAGATTCCTCCTATCGTCGGAATGACAAACTCTCGACTACGCATCTTCCTCGGGATGACAAAAAAGCGGAATGACAAAAAGCTACAAGCTTACTTTTTAAAAATCAGGCCGGCGTATTGCCGCAGTGACCGGCGCCAGGTTTGCCACTCGTGCGACGTACCCGGCGACTCGTAATACACGTGCTTGATGCCCGCTTTGTCGAGCGCTTCGTGAAAGCCTTTTACACCCGCATACATGCGCTCCGGCTCTTTGGTGCCAATGCTCACGTACACCACTTTCACTTTCTTGTTGAACGCGTCGGCATCGGTCCAGGCTCCGTTGTAAAGCTGCTTAATATCAGCGCCCGGCTGCAACCGTCCCGCTCCGCTGAATCCGCCGATGTAGGCAAACTTGTCGAGATTGGTCATCGTCGTCTGGAAGGTCTGAAAACCACCCATCGACAGGCCGGCCATGGCCCGATTGTCGCGGTCGGCCAGCGTTCGGAACGACTTGTCGATCATGGGGATCACCTCCTTCACCAGCACGTCGGGGAATACATTGCTGTTCATGCTGGCGGGGCCGCCCCCGGCCGGCCCGCTGACCGTTGTGCTGACGGGTCTGGTCGGGTCAGTAGCATAGCCGCGCTCCATCACCACAATCATGGGCGTTGCTTTGCCTTCGGCGATCAGGTTATCGAGAATAAAATTCATTTTCCCCTGCGTGGGCCAGCCGGTTTCGTCTTCGCCCGAACCATGTTGCAGGTACAGCACCGGGTACCGCTTTTTGGGATTTTCATCGTAGCCGGGCGGGGTGTAGACATTCGCCCGTCGCCAGGCTTTAGTCATATCGGAATAATAACTGACCGAACGAACCTGACCGTGGGGCACATTTTTGGGCTGGTAGTAGTCCATGTCTTTGTCCGGAATGTCGATGCCACTAGCCATCCGCCCCATGCCGTAGAACGTCTGGCTCGATGGGTCGCAGAGGGGAACGCCGTCGATAATCAGGGAGTAATAGTGAAAGCCTTCCACGATGGGATCGGTCGTGACGGTCCAGAAACCGCTGGTGTCTTTCACCATGTCGTACTTCCGGCCCAGGTCCATCTGGACTTTCTGTGCGTCCGGCGCTTTCACCCGAAACACCACCCGGTTGTCGGGCAGTATCTGCGGGTATTTCTGACCCGGAATGTTGGTAGATGCCGGTACGCCAGCGTCCTGTGCCCGAACGGTGCTGGTCAGCAACACGGCCCAGACTACTAAAGTGATGATTGTTTTCATGAAAAGGTCAGCATAGGGTTTGTTATCGGGATTGCGGGGTAATAATCTGATACTTTCCGCTGAGATGCATCAGGCTGAACAGATACAGCAGCCCGTCGTAGTACGGATCGAAATAGCCATCTTCGTAGGGTTCCAGCTTCGCATTCCAGAGGGCGCGGACAAAATCCAGGCTCTTTTTGTCTTTGTTAACGAGCGATAAGGTAGCCGCCGTTGACACCAGACCGAGCGAATGGCGAAGCTTTTTTACCGGCCCTGCCTGTAAGATAAATTCTGGTTTGGAGCCGTCCAGATTAAACTGATCGTTAAAGGTGTCGATACCCTGCGAACGCAGGAAACCCTGAAACCGGCGGGCGTAGTCCTCCTGCCAGGCTTTGTCGGCACCGGCCCAGGTGTAATCCATCGTAACGTTCATCGGCACCCGCCACGAATCATACCGAAACGCCGAGGGTGACCAGCGGGTATCGTGCGGTTTGCCGCTAAACTCGGTGTAGTCGGCGTTGAGGCCCGTTACGGGGTGGCAGGCCCGGTGCAGAAACGCCCGCGACGTATCGGCGCATGCTCGGTAAAACTGTTCGTGTCCGTCTTTGGCGTACGTGGCCCAGATTTCGTAAAAGACCGGCAGGTGGTACGACGGGTCGGTCCATTTATAGTTATTGCCTTCGGGCACAAACGAAATCTGTTTGGCGTCGGTATTGATGAGGTTGTAGATGTTGCCGGTACCATCTTTCTTCCACATCGCATCCAGAATCCGCCGGGCCTCACCGTAGTAGTTGATTCCCGTGTTGTTGCCCCACTTATTAGCAGCAAACAGCAGGCTGGTGATGTAGTACAACTCGCCATCTGACGCTGACCCCTCCGCGTTTTTCTTCATCGTCTGCGGGTTGATGCTCCAGGCAAAGTATCCTTCGCGGGGGCCGCTCTGGTGTTGCAGGTACTTCTTCGACCATCGCCAGATTCGGTCGAATACGTTTTTCTTGTCGAGCTGAACGGCGATCATCATGCCGTACGACAGGCCTTCGGTGCGGGCGTCCTTGTTCTTCACGTCCGACACGTACGCCATGGTATCGCCCACCTCGAAATAGACCCTGTTCGGTCCTTCAAAGACGTCGTGATACGCTTTCGCCAGTTTCGCGTCGATGTCGGCCTGCTTATAGCCTGCTTCGCGAAACAGGTTGCGGTAAACGGGCTTGTTGGTCTGCCTGCTCTGCCCGAAAACAGCAGCCTGTCCGCTACATAACACGGCCAGTATCAGCCACAAAATGACGCGGCACGGTCGTTTTACTTGTATCGATTGCCCCATGATACCCGGTTGAGGATTGTATTGAATTGATTGAGTCAGCCTTGTCATTCCTTTTTGTCATCCTTTGGTCGGGATGACAAAAAGGAATGACAAAAAACGCTTTACTTAAACAGCAAGGGGGCAAGCTCGTGCAGACTGCGACGCCAGGTCTGGAATTCATGCGCTGTTTTATCCGACACGTACGAAACGGCATTGTATCCGGCGGCTTTCAGGTCGGTGGCGGCTTTGTTGACACCGTCAGGCCGTTCCTTGCTGCCACAGCTCAGGAAAACAAGTTTCGGTTTCGCCTTGCCGTTGAGGTCGTCGGGGGTGTACAGGCCACCGCTTAGCAGACCGTAATACCCGAACGTCTCCGGCTTGTTGAGCGTAATCATTTTGGTTTCCATGCCGCCCATTGACAGACCCGCCATCGCCCGGTTGTCGCGGTTCGCGAGGGTACGGAAGTTAGCGTCAACGTAGGGAATCAACTCCTCGGTCAGCACTGTCTGGAAGGGTTCGATTTTGAACTCCCGGATTTTGCCCCACTTCACTTCGTTGGTCATGCCGTAGGTCATTACGATGATGAACGGCTTGATTTTACCCTCGGCAATCAGGTTGTCCATAATCAGGTTAGCATGCCCCTGATTGCTCCACGCGGTTTCGTCTTCACCCCAACCGTGTTGCAGGTAGAGCACCGGGTATTTCTTCGAGCGGTCCTTCTCGTAACCCGGTGGTGTGTACACAAACGCCCGGCGGGATGTACCGGTGCTTTTAGAGGGAAACAGTACCTGCTGCACATGACCGTGCGGTACGTCTTTCAGGGCGTAGAAATCTTGGTCGTGGGCGGGAATTTCGATACCACTTTCCCACCGGACGGAGCCGTAATAGTTCTTGGCACCGGGGTCGTTGAACTTGCCCCCGTCGATGGTCACGTTGTAGTAATGAAACCCTTCGTCCATCGGGCCGGCCGTGGTGCCAGTCCAGAAGCTGTCTTCCCCTTTGGTGAGAATGGTGCCGCCCCGGCCACCCAGCCCAAGGCTCACCCGAACGCTGTCGGCTTTGGGCGCATGAATGCGGAATCGGGCGTACCCCTGCGAGTTAACCTGCGGATATTCCTGCCCCGGCTGATTTAAGGTAGAGGGTTTAAAATCCTCGGCGATGGCCGGTTGGCTGGCCTGCGAAAAGGCAGCTGTACTGGTGAGAGCGACGACAAACAAGGCCGCTAATGTGTTACGAAGCATTGGTGTAAGGGTTTAGTGAAAATAGATTTGAGGCTGTTTAAGGTTATCGTAATGTAAGTTTTTGTCATTCCGACGCAGGAGGAATCTTCTATATCCGGAGGTATTCTCAGCCTCACTCGAAGATTCCTCCTGCGTCGGAATGACAAAAATTCGCTCATTTGAATACTTCCTGCAACGTGGTTGCCAGGTATTGCTTGCAGTTCATCCAGGTATGACCACCCGGCACAATGTAGCTTTTCACCGGTAGCTTCTTTTCTTGAAAGTAAGCTATGTTCTGCTTCACCGGCTCGTACAGAAAGTCCTCGGTGCCGACGCTGATGGTAAACAGCTTCAGTTGCTTATTCATCTGCGCGGCATCGGGCGACCAGTCGGCGAAATTCTTCCTGAACTCGTCGGTAGCCGTGTAAGGGGCATACGAACATACGTAGGCGAATTTGTCGGGGTTGGTCAGGCCGATGTTCAGCGTCTGTCCGCCCCCGACCGAGAAGCCAGCCACGGCTCGCCCTTTGCTTTCCTTGATAACAGGAAAGTTAGATTCGATAAACGGCACGATGTCGTTCACCATGTCTTTCGTAAAATCAGGCATCGGGGCAGGGCGCACGTTGCCGTAGGGCATCACAATCAGCATCGGCTTGGCTTTCCCCTGCGCCATCAGGTTATCGGCAATCAGGTTGGCTCGGCCGACCTTCGTCCAGGTTTCTTCGGTGTCGGAACCGCCGTGAATCAGGTACAGCACCGGGTATCTGGTTTTACCGTTCGGGTCGAAGCCGGGCGGGGTGTACACCAGCAGTTGCCGGGTGGTGCCCAACGTACCAGACTTATAGTAGCGGTAGCTGATCTTGCCGTGCGGTACGTTCTGCAACGAATGCACCAGCGGCTGATCGCCGGGCACATCGACGATGCTGCGCTTGAAACGTTCGTTGGCAAAGATGTATGTGTTGCTCGGGTCAGCCAGTTGAACACTGTCGACGGTAAAGCTATACGGGTAAATATCGGGCTTGACGGGCGGTACTGTCACGCTCCAGATGCCCGAGGTGTCTTTGGTCATGGCAACGGGTGCTTTCAAAAACTCGCCGGATACCATCACCTGTTTGGCATTGCGGGAGAAATACCGGAACGTAATGCTGTGGTCGGGGTGAACGTCGGGTGAGCTAATGGCCGGTGGGCGTTGCTGGGCCATGGCCGTAATGCCCGCCAAAAGAACGGCTGATAGCAGGGATACGATTCGTTTCATGGGCGTGGGGTTTGGGATTGGAACAGAAGTGGCGTGGTGGCGGCAACGTACGTTTTCACGTTCATCCAGGTGTGGCCGCCGTCGGTAATCAGGCTTTTAAAGTTCACCTGTTTGGCCTTCAGGTAGTCCATAAACTCCACGGTGCCCTTGTACAGAAAATCATCGCTACCCACACTTACCCACAGTAGTTTGAGTTGCTTGTTGGTGTTGGCGGGATTGCTGGCGATGGACGGGTAGCTGCGCTCCATTTCTTCCGGCGACAGGTACGAGCTGTAGGCACACACCCACGCAAACTTGTCCATGTGGCTAAACGCCGTGCGTAGCGTTTGGCCGCCCCCGCGCGAGAAGCCGCCAATCGCCCGGTTGTCGCGGCCCGGCATGGCCCGGTAACTCTTCTCGACATACGGAATGACGTTGCTCACCAGATCAGTGGCGAAGTCGTTGGCCCGTTTTACTGCTTCGGCATTATCGCGCCCCGTCGGATCGGCGGGCTTGGCACCGGCTTTTTGCTCCGCTATCCGTGCGGCAATGTTGCCGTAAGGCATCACGATAATCATCGGCTTGGCTTTGCCTTCCGCAATCAGATTGTCCAGAATCAGGTTGGTTTTACCGACCTTGAAAAAGGTTTCTTCGGTATCGGTGGTGCCGCTGATGAGGTAATACACCGGATATTTCTGTTTCGGATTCGTGTCGTAACCCGGCGGGGTGTAGACCACCAGCGAACCCGTAGTGCCTTCCATTGACGGATAGTACTCGTAGTTAATGGAGCCGTGGGGCACGTCGCGCATGGCGTGAATCAGGGGCGTATCGCCGGGTACGTCGACCAGACTGGCTTTGAACCGCTCGTTGGGGAAGAACGCCACATTGGCCGGGTCCATAACCGTGATGCCATTCACCCGAAAGCTGTACGGGTAAATATCGGGCTTAACGGGGCCAACCGTGACACTCCAGACGCCCTGCGCATCTTTGGTCATGGCGACTGGCGCTTTTTCAAACTGCGCACTCAGTTCTACGGCTTTGGCCTGTGGAGCCAGATACCGGAACGTAACAGACTTATCAGCATTCACCTGTGGCGACACCACCAACGGGCCGCGGGGTGGCTGGGCCCATGCCAGAATGGGCACCAGTACTATTGCCCAGAGAAACAATAGATGTGTACGAAGTTTTGGATTCATGGTATTGAACGGATAAGGACACTACGGAACGTGTCGGGTTTAGGAACAGGCAACGGTTTATCGAAATAATTTCTGCGCGATGGTCGACAGGTAGAGCTTGCAGTTCATCCAGGTATGGCCACCGTCCGAAATCAGCGTTTCGTGTTTGATCTTCTTATCATCGAGCACCTTCAGGTAATCGTTGATTACCGGGTACAGCATATCTTCTTTCCCGACACCAATCCAGAACAGCTTCAGCCGCTGGTTGGTGAGGGCGGGGTTGGCAAAAGCGGTGGCATTGTTCCGCTCAAACTCCTCTTTGAGCATACCCGGCGCAAAGCCACATACCCAGCTAAACAGGTCGGGGTTGTTTAGACCCATATAGAGCGTTTCGCCACCACCACCCGAAAATCCGGCAATGGCCCGGCTGTCTTTGTCTTTTTTGATCCGATAGTTCTTCTCAACGAACGGCATCAGATTCCCCAGAAAATCCTTCTTGAACGCCTGTAGGTTGTCCCAGTTTCGCAGGCTCCCCGACGATTTGCTGATGACCGGATACGCTCGTCCGTAGGGCATTACAATCACCATCGGTTTGGCTTTGTTTTGCGCGATCAGGTTGTCGAGAATGATGTTTGCCCGCCCCACTTTGGTCCAGGTTTCTTCCAGGTCCGTGGTGCCGTGCAGCAGGTACAGCACCGGGTAGGTTGTTTTCGAATCGGTTTCGTAGCCGGGTGGGGTGTACACCACTACGGGCCGTTGCCCCAGTTCGGGCGAGGTATAGAACCGGTACGACACGGTGCCGTGCGGTACATTCTGAATGGTATGTACCAGGGGCGTAGAACCGGTTATCTCGACCAGGCTGTTCTGAAATCCTTCGTTTGGGAAGATGGCTGAGTTCTTGGGATCAGCCACCGAAATACCATCAACGGTGAAGCTATACGGGTACATATCCGGCTTTACCGGACCTGTCGTTACGCTCCAGACCCCTTGGGCATCTTTGGCCATGGCGATGGGCGCTTTCTCAAACTAGGCGTTCAGTTTTACGTCTTTGGCAGCCGGAGCCAGCAGGCGAAACGTAACCGTGTTGTCGGCGTTCACTTGGGGCGATACCACCGTTGGCCCACCGGGCGGCTGGGCCCCTGCCAGCCTGCCCAGACTAAGCAGCAGGCAGGTTAGCCAAAAGCGAATCGATAAGGGTTGGATCATCATTGATTAAGGGTTAGGATTAGTGTTTGTCATCCCCAAGAATGAGGGGTCTTCGGGTGAGGTCCAAAACCTCCGGTTACCGAAGATCCCCGCTCCGGCGGCCCGGTCATTCTTCGGGATGACAAAAAATGCATTGTTGCTAACTCACAGACATGGCTGTTTAAGAATCATAATCTCAATTCAATCAGCGATACACCCTGCCGGGGCAGGTCGAAGGTAAGCGTCGTTTTCCCGTTGGCGACAGCTTTCGAGGTTGGCGAGGCCAGTTCCTGAAGCTGTCCGGCTTTTTCCAATGTCCTGTACTGGTCGGGTGACACTTGCTGCGGGCTACCCATCGCCTTCCAGGTCTCGAACGAGTTGCTGTGCTTGTCATCCACGCGATAGTGCCGGATACGAGCTTTGTTTTTACCAAGTCCGCTGACCATAAGCTGAACCGGTGTCGGTGGTCCCGTAACGTCATCATCGTGGTAATTCCAGACCATCACGCAGACCGAGTTCGGACCTTTGCTGGCGATAGCGTTGACGTCGTTCTGCGCCCGTACGCCACTGGCAATGATGGTAGAAGCCGTTAATCTGTTGTCGGTCTGAACCGCAACGCGCTGACCGCTCATCTTGCCGAACATGCGGAATACGTTCAGTACCGGCTTGTCGACACCGTGGGTTGCCAAATCGCGGAAACCCGCAAACCACGGCTGGTCCTCGAACTCAAACGACCAGCTCACGGCTCCGCGCAGGTTGACGTTGTGCTGGTCCATCAGTTCGTAAATCCGGGCGAACGACGCGGCCGTGTAGCTGGAATACATGGTGCCATTCCGGTAGCCGTATTTCGGGTCGCGGGTAACCGCGCAGGCGGCACAGCCTTCGGGGTCACACTCGCCGATGATGATGGGAATGTTTTTCAGTTCGGGAAACGAGTTGACGGCTTCAAACGCCCGCTGAATGTCTTTCAACTGCACGCCCATGTTCATGCGGATATGCCCGTTGACAAACTCCGGATTGCCTTTGGCGTGAAAGCCAATGTATTGCAGCGGGGTACCAACTTTACCCGTCGCGTAGTTTTTGCCCCGCAGGCAATGCTCGATAAATCGCGTCAGGTAACTATACGCTTTTTCGCTGCGGGGGCTGGTGGTATGCGGCCCGCCAATGGTGCATTCGGGGCAGGCGCGTTTCAGGCCGTCGGCGGCATAGTCGTACAGCTTGCAGTATTCCTCGAACGTACCGGACCAGTATCCGATATCCGGCTCGTTCCAGACCTCCCAGAGCCAGCTTGTCACTTCCTGTTTTCCGTATCGGTCGATGCTGTGTTTGGCCCACTGATACACCAGTTCCCGCCATTTGTCGTAGTCTTTGGGCGGATACGTCCAGCCGGTCCAGATGTTGCCGCCCTGGCTCCAGGTATGTTCGTAGGGCTCGGGTTTGGCTGACAAGTCTTTAGGCATAAACCCAATTTCCATCAGCGGCTTCATGCCCCGCTTCACGTAGGTGTCGATGATGCTGTCGACTACCGTCCAGGTGTAGATGGGTTTGCCGGTGGCGTCTTCCCGGTAAGCATCCGTAAAGCCCCATTTCAAATCCGGACCGGGGCTGTTGCCTTTGGACGTAAGCAGGTTGTGCGCCCGCACGTACACCGGCACGGGGCTCAGTTGTTGCAGTTCGGTGAGTAATTTCTGCCCGTCCTTGCGGGTGGTGTAGTTGGGCTCGTCGTACCCGAAAAACGCCCAGAACGGTTTCATGTCGCCCACCGGCTTTGCGGCATCGACCTGAATGGAAACCGGCGACGGCTGTGCGGAAACTACCCGGCAGCACAGCAAAAGCAAAGAGAGTAAGGCGAATCGGTTCATGATGAATTAATAATTGAGTGAGCGTTTTATGTCATCCCGACGTCTTCTGTCATCCTGAAGAATGACCGGGTCGCTTTTGTCATCCCGAAGAATGAGGGATCTTCGGTAGCCGGAAGGTTTTCAGTCTCACCCGAAGATCCCTCATTCTTCGGGATGACAAAAGACGTCGGCATGGCAAAAGCGCTGTCTGGTTCAAGTTGTCAAATGACTTAAAAAAATTGACTATTAGTTTTTTATCCAGTTATTCGCTTTCATCCAGGCAAACAGCGGGTCCATCCAGCCGGGGTGTCGGAAAATAAATCCGTGGTCACCCTTGGGATAGATGTGCATTTCGACGGGCACTTTCTGGCGTCGGAGTTTCTCGAAATAGACGATACTGTTGTCGACGTCAACCAGCTTGTCATCAGCCGCGTGGGTCAGGTACGTGGGTGGTGTGTTGGCGCGTACCTGAAGCTCGTTGGAGAACAAGTCGATGTCCTGCCGCGACGGAGTTTTACCCAGCAGATTACCCCGCGAGCCGCCGTGCGCCAGGCTGTCCTGCATACTGATGACCGGATAAATCAGAATCTGAAAATCGGGCCGCAGGCTGGTGCTGTTACCGTTGTCGATATACGCGTTGTCGAAGTGCGTAGCCGCGGTGGAAGCCAGATGCCCACCTGCCGAAAAGCCCATGATGCCTACTTTATTAGCGTCAATACCCCATTTAGCCGCATTCTCGCGCACCAGTTTGATGGCCTGCTGGGCATCCTGCAACGGACCAATTTTCTTATCAGTCATTATGGCATCGCTCGGCAGGCGGTACTTGAGCACAAAAGCCGCAACACCCTGTTCGGCCATCGCTTTGGCGGTATTGACTCCTTCACCCTTGTACACAACTACGCCGTAGCCTCCGCCGGGAATGATGATGACAGCCGTCCCGGATGCTTTGTCGGCAGCGGGTCTGAAAAACTCCAGCGTAGGATTGGTAATACCTTTCAGCACACCCGATTCCGCACCCGACTCCTGCACATCCGACGCTTTTGAGTTAGGAACCGCAGCGGAGTATAACGGAATGATCTCCTGCGCCTGTGTGATGAATGGAGCAAGCCATAACCAGACAGCTAACGCTATTGCTTTTCTATTTCTATGTTGTATCACTTCGGTCAGCATCATTATAAGGAAATCAATAGTATTCAGTGCTTTGTCATCGGCTTTTGTCATCCCGACGCAGGAGGGATCTTCTGTAGCCTGAGGTTTTTCAGCCTCACCCGAAGATCCCTCCTGCGTCGGGATGACAAAAGCCGATTATTTTAGCGCACAGAAGTAGCCAAAACTCGCGCTAGTTTACAGCAGCCGGTTTATAGCCCAGCAACGACAGCATCTGCATGGCGTATCGTTTTCCTAACTCACGATAACCGGCGGCATTGAAGTGTAGGTTGTCAGCAGAGTCGGTGCAACCCGCCGATGAAATCACGTGCGCATTTTTGATCGTTTGGGGCAGCGTGGCAATGATCCTGTTCATGCTTGCGCATCGGCCTTCCTGATCGGCATTCACCGTTTCGCCAGCCAGCAACGGTACTTTTTTGGGTTTCAGATCCAGGTCGTGCATCAGGTTATCGTAGACGATCTTGACCTTTTTCGTCCACAACGTATCACCCGTATTCGACTCGCCCTGGTGTAGCAAAATACCCTTGATGACGCCGTCTTTTTGCGCCAGCTTCGCCATCTCGACCAGCCGGCCGTAGGGGTTACCGCCATATTCGTTGATGAAGTTTTTCATCCAGCCCGGCACGTTGGTCGTGTACGACTCGTATTGGTCTTTGTCGAACAGCTCGATTTTACAGCCGCCCACGGCCACATTAATGACGCCTACTCTCACCTTCTCGGGCAGGTTGGCTACCAGTTCGCGACCGAAATAATCGGCGGGAGTCAGACCCGTACGGCAGCGGCACAAGGGCGGAACAGCTGTATACCAGTTTCCCTTCGTCCGGTTGATAACCGGGCAGTCAACGGCTTCCATCACCTGAAACCGCGGACTCACGTTGACCGTATCCTGCGGCTCAATTTTAGCATTGCCCTCCATGTTCGACTGCCCGAAGCAAAGGTAAATGTGGAAGTTTTTGTCCTGAGAAAATGCGCTTAGGCTCAACAGGAGCAGATAGGCAATGGAAAAAAACCTTACGTGGACGTTCATTGTAGTTGGTGTTTAGGCTTACCTTGATAACTATAAATTCTTTTTTATGTATCTATTCGTCTACTACTCAATTGTCCATTGCATCTAGATTGGACCTTTTTCGTAAAAGCGACCATAGAGCGTAAAACAAACTATACTTTTGCATAGTAATATGCGATTTTCTCACCGGATAAACTGACAATATTTGTTCGAAATCTTTTACGTCTAAATGTTATTCACAATCACTAAAATTTTCCTTTCTAAATAATAGAAAGACAGTTTGTGAGCTCAAAATTTAGTGTACTTATCCATTCAATATAAGCGGGTCAATTAACAAGAAGCGCAGCCCCATTTGTAGGAATTACCCAATTTACTTCCTGATTTTTCTGAAGTTTTGCGGTGGTTACTTTACCCGTTAATTGTGCATCGTCGCTGTATAGTATGTACTCAGCGCCTGCGGCAATCATGGGTAATTTCAGTTTTAATTTCAGTGTCTCTTCTTGAGCGTTTATTCCAGCGACATACCATTTGGTACCCTGACGGCGAGCCAGTACCACGTACCTGCCAGGATATCCATCAATGTATCGAACCTCATCCCAGGTAGTAGGAACAGTTTTCATGAAATTCATGGCCCAGTCGGGTGCATCGGTGAGGTTGTTGGGCGCTAAGGCAAAATGCTGTACGGCACTTTGAAATAATACTGCTGTTGCCAGGGCGTATACATCTGACGTCACGCGTCTTGAGCCTTTGTTTGGGGTATTGTTTGCATTGTAGAATTTATTCAAGGCACTGCCACCAAAATCCATGCTGCCCACGGTGTTGCGGATAAATGGGTGTATGGTAGCATTAAACGCTTCCATGTCGCAGCTTCTCTGCGAAAAAGCGAGGTTTTCGCTGGCCAACACCGCTTCACTCGCTGCGTAGTTGGGATACATTCGCTCCCAGCCCCTGGGCAATGTCGAACCGTGAAAAATGCACAGGATTCCGTAGTCGTTGGCGTCGTACAAAATGTCTTCGTATAACTTCATCGTCTCCTGCTTATCGCCCCCGAAGAAATCGACTTTGATCCCTTTCACGCCGATACGTTTCATCCAGGCCATCTCTTTACGACGGGCAATTGTGTTGTCCATAATTCCCCGTGGCCCCTGTGGAGCATCGTTCCAGTAGCCATTGGAGTTGTACCATAAATACAGGCTAACGCCTTTGCTTGCCCCGTATTTGGCTAAATCGGCTATTTTCTCCCGTCCGATCTGCGTGTCCCAAAGGGCATCGATCAAAACGGTTTGGTAGCCCATAGCAGCGCTGAAATCGATATACCTCATTTGTTCATCGTACACCGTTCTACCGTCCATACCCATAATCCAGCTCCACGAACCTTTTGTATACTGGTATTTTTGAGATGCCTCGTAACGTGGTTCAACGACATCAAATGGCACGGTCGTTTCGACAATCGGGGCAAGCGTTTCGCCGACCGTAATCGTACGCCAGGGTGTTTCGCCCGGCAGTGGGATACCCGGTGCCGACGTTCCGTTGCCATTGTTTTCGTCAGGCATCGGAAATCCGATGGTATATAATCCACCAGCATGGCCAATAAGGCGGCTTCCGCAGTATCGGCTGTCGACGCCAGTTTCAGAAAGTAAGACCCAGCCTTTGTCATTGACTTTGAACAAACAGGGAAATGTGTAACCATTCGTTCTGCCATTTTCGCCTAGCGTGTCGTCCACCGTATACGGAATTTCGTAGCTGGGCATCGTTCGGGCAAAACCCACCATCGCTTTGCTTTGTGCCGAGAGAAACGTGGTTGTTCCTGCTGGAAGTACAAAGCCAGTTTTTTCTTCATTAACAACACATGAACGAGCCGCCCTTTTTGGGTAAATTTTGTACTTGAACGCCACATCGTTATTGCTCACTCTAAACGTGATGTCAATAGCAGGAACATTGTCTTTCGACAAAGAAATAACCCCCTCATTAGCTACATAGTGGACCCTACTTTTTTTGATAGTTGACAACTCGTACGAATTATCAATTTTAGTAAGTGTTGCCGTCTTTCCTATGACAAGCCCCTCCGAGAAATCCCCCACATTTGTCTTTAGACCCAGTGGTGATTTAGGTAAAAAAAACGTTCCATTTAGCGAGACACTATAAGCCGGTTTGCCATTTTCCAGCGATACAGTTACCTGCAATTTTCCGTCAGGGCTGCTTATCACTGAATTATTGGTTTGAGCGATAGCTAAAGAGGAAGTGAGCAAGAAAACTAAGATTGTATAGTTCATTTATCTTTTGTAAACGAGTGAACTTTATTGTCCAGAAATTTTATCAGTAATCCTGAAATAGTCGAAGTCGGCATAGCCCCCCGGTTGCCCGGTAGCATAGTTGAACAGCCCAAACCGGTAGCCCATAAAGTGGGGGATGGTATAGGGCATTTTAAGCGCTTCGCCGATGCCTGTCCATGTTTTGCCGTCGAGGCTGTAAAAGAAACGGGCGGTGTCTTTGCGGTCGCGGAAATCGCATTCGGCTTTCAGGTAGACCGTCTTCTGGCTCAATGGCACCCGCTGCACCTCCACCGGCTTACCAGACGAAGCGCTGACCATGACAAGGTATCGACCTCCGTTTTCGGCTTTTACGCCCACTAATCCGTAATTCTTTTGCAACAGGCTTAACCCGGCAAAGTCACCGTCCGTCAGGCTCGACGCGTCCAGCAACGTAGTGCCCGTGCAGGCGGGGCCAATGGTCCGCTGGGTGAGCGTGTTGCGGGCCATCACAAAGGAGGTGTCGGTACGCCCGGTTTTCAGCCGCAGGTATCCTTTGCGTTCCGCCACCGACCACAGGCTGTTGTCCGGATTGTGATTCCACTGCCAGACCAGCGGCAAAGCGGGGTCTCCTTTCTTTCGGGTAAACTCGTCGGAGGCAACAATACCCGGAATCAGCCCTTTGCTGGCGGGGAGGTTGAGCGTTTGGGGCACTTTACCGTTTTCGCCCAGCACCGGCCAACCGTCTTCCCACTTAACGGGCACCATATACGGAATCCGGCCAACCCCGCCAAAATCGCGGAACAGGTACGCGTACCATTTACCATCAGGCGTATCAATCAGGCCACCCTGCGCTACGCCCAAATCCTGCAAGGCAACCCGGCCTTCCCAGGGACCGGTCAGTTTATCCGCCCGGTGAATGACCACCGTCCGCATACCACCTTTCGGCCAGGTGATGTTGAACAGGTAGTATTTGCCGTTCACCTTGAACAACTGCGACCCTTCGGCGGGCAGGCCCCCACTGGTACCCGAAGGGGTGCTGGCGTTTTCAATCAGGATTTGTTCGGTCGTTCCGGGTTTTACGCCCGACGCATCAGCGGTCAGTTCAACCAGTCGGAGTTTACCCGCACCGTAGATCAGGTACGTCCGGCCGTCATCGTCGAAAAACAGGCTGTGGTCGTGGTACGATGGTTTGAATGAGATCTCTTTCCAGGGACCTTTTTCAATATTCTTCGTGGTATAGATATACGTTTTGCCGGTCGTTTGCGCGAAGGTTGTTACGTAGTACGTGCCGTTGTGGTAACGCAAGCTACTGGCCCAGGAACCCCGGCCGTAGGTGCTTTTGCCATTGGTCAGATTCAGCGCATCGACATTGGCCAGCGTATCATAGGCGTATCCGACCAACTGCCAGTTCACCAGATCTTTTGATTTCATAATCGGCAGCCCCGGACTCAGGTGCATGGTCGTGCTGCTCATGTAATACGTATCGCCCACCCGAATCATGGCCATATCGGGTACGTCGGCGAAAATGATTGGGTTACGGGCAGTTTGGGCCTGTGCGGAAAGCTGCGTCAGCACAAGCATAATTGATAACAAACCAGTACGAGCAAGCAGGCTTTTCATAAAACAACAGAGGTAAGCGTAGTTACGCCTGATTAGTCAAGTGGCCCAATTAATTCAATGAATGTTCCGTCGGGGTCCTGCACCAGCACAAAGTGTGATTTGCCGTTCAGGGACGTTGGCGTACTCCCCAGCAGGGGTACCTTCATCTGCTTCAATCGCTCAATGATTGGATTCAGCGCTTTCACGTTGATGGTAATGTACTGCATGCCCGTATCGTCCTGAATGAATTGGGGCTTTGGATGCGACGCTTTTGTATTGAAACTCATCAGCTTCCAATCAGTAGCTTCGGGGCTGTTTTCCAGTTTCAAAATCGTTACGGCCGCAGACGCCCCATTTGCCAAACCTGAACGTTTCGAAAACTCTTCATTAATGGTGAAGCTGCCGGTTTTCACCATACCAATGCCATTCACATAAAAGTCAAGCGAGCGGTTGAGGTCAGCCACCACCACACCAATGCCAATGGTCTTGCTGGTAAAATTGGACTGCGCCTTGGTGATTGTAACACTACTAAAAACGAATAGTGTATAAATGACACATTTTAGAACAAGGTGAATCTTCCTTAGCATTTCAAAAATTCGTTAACGGGTTAAAAGTCTAATCTGGTGAATACGGGGTGTGCTCTTTCCATTTTGGGCCACAATTTTTACCCTTATAACTTCTTTAGGATCTACGTTTAATCGGATTATCTTACCCTGTGTAGCAGGCGTATCTGCCTGAGCGTCGTTAATATAAATGGCCACGTTCTGCGGCTCCAGATTATCTAAAGCCGTAATCTCAATGAATTTACCTTCTTGCCCTTTATTCTGCAACTGATAGGCGATGTATGACCGGGTACGTCGCCAGAACCGCTCGTCGTCGTAGCCCGATTCGCTCTTTTCGCCCTGGTACGCGTGATCGACTTCGGGTTGCTGTTCGCCACAATTTACCTTGTCGACCGTAATCGCTTCCAGAGCCAGGGTTTCGGCTTCCTGTTGTTTCAGCCTGGCCTGCTGCTGACTGAAGGCAGCCTGGGTAAACGTCGGAAAATACATCTGGTACCGAGCGTCATGAACTTCGTAAAACGGTTGCAGCGTCAGCGTGTCCAGTTGGAAACGCAGCGTGGAGACAGGCTTTAGCCGACTTACATACGTCGCCGGGTCGCCCACCAGCGCGTAGGCACTGGTCAGCGGGTACAGTTTTCCTTTGGTTTCGTGCCCCATCCGGCTATCGTCGGCGAACAGACCGGTTAGGTCGGCCGTTGACGTTTTCGCGGCCAGCACAATGGGGCCATGCACAAAAGCGGCCCAGTTCGAGCCATCCGGCAACGGCTCAAGCCGGGTCGACGTTTTAAAACGAACCGTCACCCTATCGCCCGACTTCCACTTCCGAGCAATGGCTACGAAACCCGACGGCTTTGCTTCAATCCGTTGTGCCTTCCCGTTGACCAGCACCTCCAGGTTTTCGGCCCACTTCGGGTAGCGGATTTGTAAAGCAAATACCTGCGGCTTTGTCTGTTCTACAACCAGTTCCGTCTGGTTTTGATATGGAAACTCGGTGCGCTGACTGAGCCGGATGCCTTTTTCTTTCCACGTTAATGTGGAAGGGATGAACAGGTTAACGAACAGGTCGTTGGCCGAATGGCTGTAGATTAGCTCACCATATTTCGTGTGGTTCTCCAATCCCGAACCTACGCAGCACCACATGCTGGTTTCGGGCTGCGAATACACCCGGTAATGATTGGGGCGTATGGGCGTAAAGTACACAAACCCGCCTTTCTCGGGGTGCTGACTCGATAGGATGTGATTATACAGCGTTCGCTCGTAAAAATCGAGGTAGCTAACGTCATTTTTGTCCAGAAACAGCGCTTTGCTCAGCCGGAGCATGTTAAACGAATTGCAGGTCTCCGGCCCCTGATTCGACCGCAACAACTGACCGAAATCGGTTGTCGGATTGAAATGCTCACGGACGCTGTTGCCGCCGAAAGCCACGCTTCGGGTCTGCGATACGTTCTGCCAGAAGTACGTAGCCGCTTCAGACCAGTCGGTTTTACCGGTCAGGGTGGCAATTTTCTCGTAACCGATCACCTTCGGAATCTGCGTGTTGGCGTGCAGCCCGGTTAGTTTATCCTGCTTTTCGAGCAGTGGCATCAGCAACGCCCGGTGCGACAATCGTTGCGCCGTTTCGAGGTACTTTTTGTCGTTGGTCAGGATGTAGAGGTCGGCAAACGTTTCGTTGATGCCGCCGTGTTCTGTGCGTAACACCTGCTGAATCTGCTCGTCAGACAGGGGCTTAATCAGCGCAACGAACCAGTCGCCCAAACCAATCAGCACCTGTTTTGCCTGCTGGTTTCCGGCGTATTCAAAGGCATCGCGCAGGCCCGCGAACAGTTTATGGATATTGTACAACGGTACCCAGGTGTTGTTGAGCCCGAAGCTGCTGCCATCAATATCACCTTTGTGAATCCGCTCCCAGAACACTTTTCCCTGTGGGATACCGCCCACGTACCCATTACCATTTTTTGCCTGACACTGCGCCAGTTGATCGATCATATAGTCGAGCCGCTTTTTGAGTTCAGGCTCGCCGGTCGACGCATACATCATGGCTAAGGCCGAGAGGTAATGGCCGCCTATATGCCCATCCAGCCCGACGCTTTCCCAGTTGCCGTAACGTTGCGCTTTCAACGGCAAGCCAGCGTCAATCAGGTACGGAGCCAGCAGTTTGTCGGGGTTCAGCGCCAGGATATACTTCAGGTCGACGTCCTGCGCCTGTTTGAACGGGCCACCGGTCAGCTTTACCTCCTGCAAGGCAAACGGCTGCATCTGCGCCATGCCCGACAGGCTGAGCAACGTAAAACAGGCGATATGGAATAGGGTCGTTTTCAACAGTACCGTTGGTTCGTTGTCATTCTTGGCTTTGTCATCCCGTTTGTTTTTTGTCATCCCGAAGAATGAGGGATCTCCGGTAGCCGGATGGAATGTCAGCTTCACCCGAAGATCCCTCCTACGTCGGGATGACAAAAGCCTATTCACTTCTTAAACATCGGGTCGTCACCTTTGTATTTCAGGTACTTGAATGAAGCCGCATTCTCGGACTTTTCGCCAGATGAGGTAGCATACAGGCCATATACGCAGCCAATGAAGCTGTTGGCCGCTTTGGTGCTCAAAAACTTGCCGTCAATCTGGTCTTTCAACAAGTTCCAGTTTTTCCCATCGGTCGAGTAGTAGACGCTGTACAAGGCTCCTTCCGACTGTATTTTGAAATTCACTTTAGCAACGGATGAAGGTAAAGGCACCTCAGTCACCATTTCCAGGGTTTTGTCTTTGCTCCTGAACAATTGAACCACGTCTTTACCGCCGGATTTTGATTTGGCTACGAAGTAAAAGTGGCGTTCGTCCTGAAAAATCACCAAACCTGCTTTTTCATTGTCTGATTTGGGCGAAAACATTACTTCGGTTTCGGCGGTGCTGTAAAGGTGTTGCTGACGCTTACCCACAAACGAAGGGTTTCCCATGTCAGAAATCGTTTCTGGTTTAAGTGTCAGCGTCAATCCTTTGGCCTTTGACGTTTTAAACGAGCTGCTATCCACCGTTCTCAAAAAAAGCATCGACAGATCAAGCCCTTTGTCGAAGGTCATCGTATACTCGAAGTTGCCATTTTGCGGTAATGCCCCTTTCTGTCTAACTTCTTTAATGTTGGTTTTGTATTGGTATTCAATGACTTTTTCACCGTGTTCGATCATCGGCCAATCATTTACCCAGGTCAGCGGAGCAATGAACATTTCGCGACCTGTATTATAATAATCGCCTTCGTAGGGACGTACCGCCAGGAAAATCGAATACCAGTTGCCATCGGGACCTTCGATAAACTGCGCGTGTCCGGCCGAGGTAATGGGATCTTTGCGGTCGGCGGGGAGGTCCCGCTGCGTTAGAATGGGGTTGCCTTCAAAGGGCACGTATGGCCCCCAGACATCCTTGCTCCGTAACACCACCTCCGAGTGATTGACCGATGTGCCGCCCTCAGCCGCGTACAGGTAGTACCAGCCGTTACGCTTCAGAATATGCGGTCCTTCAATCCAAACCGGCTTTTTCGACAGGTCTACACCCCCATTCACTAACTGTTTTTCTTCGCCCACCACTTTCAAATTCTTGTAGTCGAACTCGTACATCCGGATGGTACGGTGGCCCGAATAAAGCGGTTTACGGTCGGGGGCATCGCTGTTGTAAATGATGTAGGCTTTATCAGTCTCCTCATCAAAATAAATAGACGGGTCAATCCCACGTACCTGCGGAATTTTCACCGGATTGCTGTAGGGTCCCGCCGGATTTTTGGACGTTACAACAAAATTTCCATCATGGTCAATATCTGTACACGTTACGTAGTAAGTCCCTTTGTAATAACTGATGGCCGGGGCAAATAGCCCGCGCGTCATGCGCTCGCCCATGAAATCCATCTGCGAGGGCCGGTTGATTACATTGCCGATTTGCTTCCAGTTTTTCAGGTCACGGCTGTGCATGATCGGCAAACCCGGGAAATAGGAGAAAGTAGAATGTACTGAATAATAATCAGCCCCCACCCGCACAATGCTCGGGTCTGGATAAAAGCCAGTCAGGATGGGATTGACCAGCGTCGTCTGGGCTAAACTGACCCAGCTTAACACGCAGGATAATGTCGTAAACGCAATAAGAAATAAGCACTTTTTCATGGAAAACAATTTCAGGTTATTAAGTCAGTAGTTTGGTCATCGGGCTACCAGTGTGTAGACCTTCCCGGCCTGCGTAGGCATATCGTAGAGAACGGTTTCTTTTAGAGTCAACGCTGGCTTACCGGCTTGGGCAGACACAACGGGAGCCGGTGTATCGTCCGTATAATAAAACGTGTTCGGGTTCTGCCCCGAGGACGCGTTCGCCAATGCCTTTCCGTCACTTCCTTTCAGGGCATTCGGCACCCGCAGACGCAGGTTACCACCCAGGTTGGACCTGACCGTTAGCTTTGTCAGTTTGCCACCTTTCCACTGCATGTCAACTACCTCAAAACCGCCCCGCGCCCGAAGGCCGGTCACGCTGCCGGTTGGCCAGACGTCGGGCAGAGCGGGCAACAGATGGATAGCACCGTCGGCACTTTGCATGAGCATTTCGGTGATGCCCGACGTACAGCCGAAGTTACCGTCGATCTGGAACGGCGGATGGGCATCAAACAGGTTATTGTACGTCCCACCGCCTTCTTTGTTGACGCCCAGGGGCGTAAGCTGGTTTTGAATTAAGGTGTAGGCGTGGTTGCCGTCCTGCAAACGCGCCCACCAGTTCACTTTCCAGCCCATACTCCAGCCGGTCGACACATCGCCCCGGTGAACGAGGGAGGTTTTAGCCGCACTGTACAGGTCGGGGGTCCGATACGGTGAAATCTGGCTGGCCGGAAACAGACCGTACAGGTGCGAAATGTGCCGGTGTTTGTCGTTCGGGTCATCGATGTCTTCCAGCCATTCCTGCAACTGACCGTGCTGCCCGATGTGCATGGGCGGGAGCTTGCTGCGCATCTGCTTCAGCGTGTCCACAAAGGCGGCATCTTTTTTCAAGATGTCGGCCGCCCGGATGGCCGTACTGAACACGTCGAATGCAATCTGATTATCCATCGTCGTGCCCGCGTCCAGCGACGAGCCACCGTGCGCTGCGGGCGCATTTTCGGGCGAGGTGCCCGGATTGACAACCAGCCAGCGGTACTTCGGATGTTCAACCAGATAATCCACGTAGAACAGGGCGGCTCCCTTCAGAACGGGGTACACCGACGCCAGATACGCCTTATCGCCATTGTAGAGGTAATGCTCCCAGAGGTGCTGGGCCGTCCAGCCGCCCCCGGCCACCCACATACCCCACGTCGCTCCGTCAATTGCGCCGGTCGTCCGCCAGATGTCGGTATTGTGGTGGGCCATCCAGCCACGAGCCCCGTACATGACCCGCGCCGTTTCCTGCCCCGTTTCCGCCATTTCCCTGACCATTCGCAAAAAGGGTTCGTGCAACTCCGCCAGATTCGTTTTTTCGGCGGGCCAGTAGTTCATCTGGGCGTTGATGTTGATGGTGTATTTGCTATCCCAGGGCGGGCGCATTCTATGGTTCCAGATTCCCTGCAGGTTAGCGGGCTGACCCGGTTCTGCACCGGCGCGGCCGGGCTGCGAGGACGAAATCAGCAGGTATCGTCCATATTGGTAATAAAGGGCAGCGAACTGCGGGTCGTTGACCGTCCGGAAAGATGCAAGCCGCTCGTCGGTGGGGAGGTTAGCCGCTTCGGCGGGGCTTGTGCCGAGGTCTAATCGAACCCGGTTGAAATAACGCTGGTAAGCAGCCACGTGCTCTTTCAGCATCGCGGCATACGATTTTGGGTACGCTTTGTTGAGGTACGCAGCCGCCCGGGCGTTTTCATCGCCACTGATGTCGTTGTAATTATTGAAGTTGGTGGCGATGGACAGGTAAATCGTTGCGGCATTAGCCCCCTGTACGGTGAGCGTGGTGTCATTCGCCGACAGACTACCGCCCTCCATCCTGATGCGGGCAATGCCTTTGAACCGAACCATGCCTTTTACTCCTTCGTGGTCCGACGTAGTGCCGGTAATGGTCAGGTCTTTGGCTGGGGTCGTTTTGCGGTCGGCTTTCTGTTGCGTCGTGTACGAAGCGGTGAAGGCAAGGCGCCCCGGCTGGCTGGCCGTAAGATGCATGACAATCACCCGGTCAGGAAACGACGCGAACACTTCGCGGGTGTAGGTCACGCCATCGACCGTATACGACGTTCTGGCGACGGCCCGTTCGATGTCCAGTTCGCGGTAGTAATTGGCGTACTGGTCATGCCCGGTAAACGTCAGGTGTAAATTCCCAACAGGCTGAAACATTTGCCCGTGTGCCTTTTTGGTGATAATCGCCTTGTTAGCAAGTTTCTCGGCCTCCTTCTGTTTCCCGTCGAAGATGAGTTTCCGGATTTCGGGCAGGGCGGCTAACGCGTCGGGGTTATCATTCCGGTTCGGACTGCCGCTCCAGACGGTGTGTTCGTTCAACTGGATCGTTTCCCGCGCTACGTTACCGTAGACCATGGCCCCCTGCCGGCCGTTACCAATCGGCAAGGCACTTTCCCAGACTTGTCCGGCGGGTTTGTTGTACCAGAGTTTGAGCGCTGGCTTGTTTTGCGAAAAGCCAACGGTTGTTGTCAGTAATAAAAACAGGCAGGAGAAGTAATTCATGAATCGTAAACGTTTCAGCCAGAAGCCGCAAGAGTATTTTAGGGTATCTCCACCAGGGCTTTAATGACGCCAGTAGCGGGATTCAGCCAAGATTCAAATTCGTGAGCTACGTTGTCGAACGGTACCCGGTGGGTAATGTACGTCTTCGGGTCAACCTCACCCGCCCGCATGGCGGTCAGTACATGCTCAAAATCCTGCCGGGTCGCGTTGCGGCTGCTCATCAGGGTGCCTTCCCGTTTGTGAAACTCCGGATGATTAAAGGAAATATCCCCTTTCTGCAAGCCAATCAGCACGTAGCGGGCTCCGTGAGCCATGTACCTGAACGAGTTGTTAATCGCCTTCAGGTTTCCGGTCGCATCAATGACCACCGTGGGCATGTCGCCACTGGTTATGCCCTGAATCTGTTCAAAAGCATCCGCATCCAGTGCATTGACGGTATGCGCAACCCGTAGCTTGTCCTTGCAGAACTGAAGCCGCCGGTCGTTCACATCCAGCGCAATGACCTGGCCACCCGCTATCCTGGCAAACTCCATCGTACCCAGGCCAATCGGGCCTGCCCCCACCACCAGCACAAACTCACCCGCTTCCACACCGGCCCGCCGAACCCCGTGGGCGCCAATGGCCAGCGGCTCTACCAGGGCCAGCTCGTCGAAACTCAACCCATCGCCATGCAATAAAGCGGTTGAGGGAACCGACAGGTATTCCACCATACCCCCGTTCACATGGACTCCGCAAACCTGCATGTGGGTGCAGCAATTTGGTTTACCCATACGGCAGGCGATACAGGTCCCGCAGTTGAAATAGGGAATGAATGATACGGCTTCGCCGATCTGAAAACCGGGTGCTCCATCCGCTTCGATCAGTTCACCCGAAAGCTCGTGACCCAGAATACGCGGATAGCTGAAAAAAGGCTGCGTTCCCTCGTAGGCGTGTAAGTCCGTTCCGCAGATACCAATGCGTTTAATTTTAATGATCGCCTGTCCCTCACTTAACGTCGGTTTTTCGTCGGAGGAATAAGCAAGCGTTCCCGGTTCGGTACACACCAATGTTCTCATAATCTTCTGTATTGCCGGCTATTTTCAGACTGGCTGGTTCAATTCTTATTTTGCATTAATAGGATGTGAGCGGATTATTATCCACCCACATCCTATCAGTCAACAATATAGAGAATTAATAGCCCGGATTCTGCGGAAACTTGGGCCCTTCCACCGTTCGGTCAATCTGGTTCTGTGGAATCGGTCTCAGCATATGAAAATCCTGTATATAATTCGCGGCCTCCGGGTTCCAGGCTTTCACGCGACGAACGAGCGAACGCGTACGAACCAGATCATGCCACCGCTGCCATTCGCCAAAGAACTCGCGACTCCGTTCATCGAGGATAAAATCCACCGTTACGTCAGCCGGGGTAATGGTCATGGCTGTCACTGCTGCTGCATTCTGGGCAGCTGTATTGGTTTTTCTGAAGGCCGCCCGTTGCCGTACTACGTTGATTAATTCGGCAGCCCGCTGGTTGTTACCCGCTTTGTGATACGCTTCTGCACCCGTCAGGTAAACGTCTGAGAAGCGGTACAATACCACAGGACGGGTCGACGGGTCGTTGAAGTTAGCCCCCCGGCTGGGGTCCATGAACTTCTTCAGCGCCGGGAAAATCCCGTTGTTCCAGAGGCTGGGGGGCACCACGATACCTTTGAAGGGTCTGGTGCCTACAAACTGCGGAGCCCCGGTCACTTCATAATCGGGCAGCCAGACAGCCGTGTCGGCACCAACTACCGTAGTGTAGCTGATACCCCGGCGGTTGTTGGCAGCATTAGCCTGGTTGGTAATCGACGTGTTGGAGATGTATACTGTAGTAAACGAGCTGGCAAATCGTGAGTCGACGTCCCGCTTAACAAACGCCTGATCCAGAAAATAACTCTTACCCGCATTAGGTCCCGTCTTCAACTTGTCCGTGTTAGGCCGCATCCGAACGTAGGGACGTCCGTACTGAGAGTCCCGAATCATACCGGACGTACCACTGTTTACGAGCGTTCCAGCCGCATTGACAAACGAGTTGACACCGCTGTTGTTGGGGTAGTTCCAGGTAGTGAACCAGGGGGTCAGGTTTTGTGCCGCTCCACCGCTGGCGCCGGCCCCTACCTGATAGTAGCCAAATTTCGGGTCATTGACGTGGTCGCTGACAAACATAGTCTCTTTACCGTAGTCGTTGGCAGGCACGAATGCATCGCCATAATCCTGCCACAGGTCAAGGCCATACGCAGCTTTGTTGGCAATGATGTCAGCGCAGATGGTAGCTGCCTGCGTAAAGTCAGCTGTCGTGTTATTCAGCCAGCCACGGGTCAGGTACGCCTTCGCCAATAGCAGTTGCGCGACGGGCTTTGTTGCGGCTTTGCCCAGGAATGGGGCGGTTGGCTGGTTGGGTAAATCAGCTGCCGCTTCGGTCAGGTCTTTGATAATCTGTTCGTACACCTGGGCCGCTGGCTGGCGGGCAGCCGCCTGCGACGGCACCGTAATAAAGGTGGTACTCAGCGGCACATCGCCCCAGGTCTGTACCAGATAAAAATACCAGAAGCCACGCAGGAACTTGGCCTGTGCCAGATACTGCTTTCGGGTAGCTTCGGGCAAATCAATAGTCTGACCGTACTGGAGTACGCCATTCAGGGTGTTGATATCCTGAAAGGCCACACCCCATGCCGAACCAAAGTTGCTGCCATTGAGGCCGTTGTAGGTATAAGCGGGTCCACCGCCTGAGCTGGCACCCTGGATAAAATCATCGGTGCCGGCCTGCATCTCCACGGTAAACCCTTCGGTGCCCCACTGGCCCCGAATGTCGTTATAGACACCGGCAATGCCGCCCAATACACCAGCCGGACTATTGAAGTAAGAAGGGACAATTTGCGATTGTGGATTCTCTTCCAGTATTTTTTCGCACCCTGTGTTCAGTAAAGCCGTAAGACCAATCAGGGCCCAAACGTTTATAGCTTTCATAGAAGTGTCAAAGATTAGAATTTAAGATTAACGCCTAAGGTGAATTGCCGAACCGGCGGGTTGTTCAGGTTTACCGCGATCTGACGCTCCGGAGTTCCGCGTTCGCTGGCGTTCGACGGATTCAACGTTGACGAACCAGACGCATAGCTGTTTCCTTCAGGATCAACAACCAGGTTATCACGTACCAAAGGCGAATACAGGATAAGCGGGTTAGTCGCGTTGAAGTAAAGCCGGGCCGAGCTCATACCAATCTTTTTAATCAGCTGATTGCTGAAGGTATAACCCAAGTTAATACTTCTTATTTTCACGAACGACCCGTCATAATAGCCCAACGTTGATCCGAACCATTGAACAGCACCACCCGCATCAGGTGCCGGGAACGCATTGGTTGGGTTGGTTTCGGTCCAATAGTCAGTTTTTACCTGATTTACCCGGCCCTGGTTGAAGAATGCAAATCCACCTGAACCAGTAGAGTTACCTGTCAGGTAAGGCACAACTACTTTCATTCCCATTCGGGCGAAGGTCACGATAGACAAGTCAAAGTCTTTGAACGTAAAGCGGTTGGTCAGGCCTCCTTCCCACTTGGGCTGGAAATTACCCAGTATCTGCCGATCGGCCGGATCGATTTTGTTGTCGCCGTTTACGTCCTCAACTCTGATTTGTCCGGGAAACTGCACGGGCGCGGTTTGCCTTTGCAACGTACCATTCTCCTGGTCAGCGGTTTGCCAGATACCAATCTTCTTGTAGTCGTATATGACAGAAAGAGGTTGGCCAACAAACCAGCCGGCTCCTACGTTCGAGAGTTCAGTCGGTGTAGTGAGCTGAGTGATCTTTTCCCGGTTGAAGAAATAAATCAAGTCGGCACTCCAGTTGAAACCGCCTGGCTTCCTGAAGATATCAAACGTCAGCGACGTTTCCAGCCCCCGGCCTTCAGTTCTTCCCAGGTTCCGCAGCGTTGAGCCAGCGCCATTGCTGGGAGGCAGCGGCACAGACAGCAGAATGTCCTTAGTTTTCTGAAGATACCAGTCCACTGTACCCGTAATTCGATTGTTCAGGAAACCGAAGTCAACGCCAATATCAACCTGCGAGGTTGACTGCCAGCCCAGATTCGTTGCTGGCAGGCTGGTCACCGTGTAGGCCAGTTGCTGACCGGCCGTGCCCAGACCGAAGTTATAGTAACCGGCCGACAGTGCGCCCAGTGTGGCATAGGCCCCTACGTTCCGGTTGCCCGATATACCCCAGCCTCCGCGTAGTTTCAGGTTTGAAATAACCGGTATACCCTTCATGAAACCTTCCTCAATGATGTTCCACCCTGCGCCAATGGCCGGATAATTGAAGTACTGGTTGCCGGGCGACAGGGTCGAAGAACCATCCCGACGCAGGGTCAGGGTTAACAGGTAGCGATCATTGTAGCTGTAATTGACGCGGCCCATGTACGACAGCAGTCCCGTTTCGACAAAGGAGTTACCAAAGTCCGAGCTAGCGACCGGTGTTCCGGAAGCCAGTGAGAAGTTAGACGTTTTGATGTAATCGGCCGGAACCCCAGTTATCGTGAATCGGCTGCCCAGCGAATGGTTTTGCGTGACTTCATACAGTCCCGTAAAGCCCAATTTATGCTTCCCAAAGGTTTTGTCATAATACAACAGGTGCTGGAGGTTAATGTCCCAAAACTCGGTATTGCTGATCTCGGCGTTTGACGACGACTGAACCGTGGCGTTGTTGAAGTAGGTCAGCGGACCATTGTAGCCGTTGTAGTTCGACTGGCTGAAGTTCAGACCGGCATTGAACCGATAGCGCAGACCTGGTAAAATGTTCACCTCAGCATATAAGCTATTGAATGTTCTTAACGACCGGGTACGTCCCAGATATGAATCTCTCTTTGTGATGATGGTGAGCGGGCTTACACTAGCGGCATCGATTGAGCCTTCCAAAGGGAACAAGTTCACACTACCTTCTGCATTATAGGGAGCCGCCAGCGGAGTTAACCGAACCAAACCACCTGGTATACCACCACCACCGGGCGTGTTTGTGTAGGTAAGCGTATTCAGCGTATTCAGCCCAATCTTGATGTTCTTTCCGAGCCGCTGATCGATGGTAGCGCGTATCGTGTACCGCTCGAACTTCTGGCTGGGGATAATACCGGTTTCGTTGAAATAGCCCAGCCCTAATGAATACTGCGTGTTTTCAGTACCCCCTTGCAGGCCTAACTGATGGTTCGTGTTGAAACCCTGTCTGTAAATCAGGTCCTGCCAGTTGGTAGAAATGCCAGCGGCCAGCGCTTCCTGTTCCTTGATTGTGAGCGGATAAGCCGTGGTGCCGGGTGCCGTGCGGTTGTATTTGGCAGCTTCCTGTTTAAACTGGGCATACTCAGCGCCATTCATGACGTTGTATTTGCCCATGATGTTAGTGAGCCCGTGGTAGCCATCGTAGGTGAATACTGGTTTGCCAACTTTACCCCGTTTAGTAGTGATTAGAATAACCCCGCCAGCACCCCGCGACCCATAGATAGCCGTAGCGGACGCATCTTTCAGGATTTCAAGGTTGGCAATATCATCTGGGTTAATGTCGTTTAGGCCTCCGTACGGAATACCATCCACAACGACCAGCGGACCATCAAGTCCATCGCCGTTACCGGTTGTTAGGGTGCGGTTTCCCCGAATCCGGATCTGCCCCTGCGACCCCGGGGTTGATCCGTTACTGACAATCGTAACCCCGGCTGCCCGGCCTTTCAACTGATTCACCAGGTTGGGAGCCGGTACTTCTTTCAGTGTGGCTTCGTTGACCGACACTACCGAGCCTGTCACGTCCCGTTTGCGTTGAACACCGTAGCCCACCACCACGACTTCATCCAGCGTTTTATTATCGGGTACCAGGTTGATGTTGATCACCTGCTGCGTGCTAACCGTCGCTTCCTGGGCTACGTAGCCCACCAGTGAGAATACGAGCACAGCGCCGGCATTGGGTACCGAAAGGCGGTAATTACCATCGGCATCCGTAATGGTTCCGCGCGTTGTTGCCTTGATCTGGATGTTTACGCCGGGTAAACCTTCGCCTTTTTCGTCCGTAACCCGTCCGGAAATTTGAACATCCTGTTTGGCGTCCGCTGAACTTGCCTCTGAAGAGCTTCCACTGGGCAGATTAGCCGACTGGGCTGCGTTTCGTTTGATGACAATCTGCTGGCCGACTACCTCATAGCTTAAATTGAGCGGAGTCAGAATGTGATCCAGTACCTGGTGAAGCTGCTCGTTCTTAGCCTGATAGCTAATTTTTCGTTTAGACTGAATGACTTCTCTACTGAACAGGAACTGTACTCTGGACAGTTCTTCGAGTCGTTTGATGACCAGTTCTACATCCTGGTTCTGCGCGTTGAGCGTAACCCGGCGGTTCAGGAGCTCCTGTGAATTGCCGTCGAAGGCAAGGCTGATGTTAACAAGGGTAAGCGCAAACAAAAGTTGCAGGCCTGAGCGTTTCATAATCCTGATCCAGATGTTGCGGTTTAGTAACCGGTTCTGCATGGTTTGGGGGGTTATACATTATGGAACATGATGAAATGTGTCATTTTTACACATTTACGAAAGGATTAGCGGTAGTACTAGAATACTATCGCGTCACCTGAGCAGGAGATAGATTCTACAGCATTAGTAGTGGAACAATTACATGGTTAATAGTCAATTACATCCGGGTCCGAGTATGGTAATCTGGTTATCCACAAATTCATAATCAGAGTCGATGGCTATACAGATAAGTCGGATTTTCTCCAGAAACGGGATGTCGTTGAGTTGACCGGTGAAGGTGCAGTTGCTGAGCCTGTTTCGGTCAAAGTGAATGGATACGTGGTAATTTTTTTCAAGTCGGGCTAATACCTCGGGCACAGGCGTGTAGTCAAATGTAAATTGTTGCGTCAGGATCGCGGAGGTGGTGTTTGCTGTCAGACGTTCGTGCTTTTCAAACTGCTTGTTAGTCGTCTTTAAGCTAACCTCTTCGTTGGCACTCAAGGAGACCGGTTTGGTGGACGCGGCCGTCGACGTAACGGCCACCTGACCGGTTTTCACTTTCACGTACGCAACTGCTTCTTTCTCATAAGACCGAATCTGAAAGCTGGTGCCAAGAACCTTCGTGGTTAACGTAGGTGCATATACCAGAAATGGTTTGGCCGGATTTTTTGTCACTTCAAAAAAACCTTCGCCTTCCAGAAAAACTTCCCGTACTGCCTGCTGCATCTGTTTGCGAAAACGTAATTGACTACCTGACGACAACAATACCGATGAGTTATCGGGCAGCAGAACTATCAAGGCCTGCCCCGTTGTGTTTTTGACTACCTTCCAGCCCTCATCCGGCCGTTCGTCGGTCGTACGAGTACCAGCTACCGGGTTGGAAAGAGGTTCGTTTACCTGCCACCAGATCACCAGACCGGCCACCGCTGCTGCGGCTGCCCATCCCGCCCATCGCCAGTTGATCAATGGCTTAACAACGGGAGAGTTATCTGGCAGCTGACTCAGAATGTTCTCCGCCCGACGGGTAAGTTCCCGATCCGAAAGCTCTACCTTTCTGCCTTCGAAGACCAGAAAGGTAGCAACGGCCTGTTCGTAAAGCTCCTGTTTCTCCGGATGTTGAGCGAGCCACTGCTGCCACGACAACTGATCTTCCGGACGCCGTTCGAGCATCCAGGTTCGAAACGCATCATTTGCTAAGAAATCTTCAACGCTCGAAAGGGTGTCAAGAGGAAGGCCCATTGAACTATTTGGCTATTTTCATTGATAGTATGAAGATTATGGCTCCTCATACCCTTCTTAAAGCGAATTTTTTTATAAAAAAATACAAAATGTCACCAGAACGGGCGAAAGCCACTGATTACGGAGTTTGGTTAAGGCTTTTTGTAAAAAGTTGGAGACAGATTGCCGGTTTACATTCATAACCTCGGCAATCTCGGGGATCGATAAATTTTCGTAGAACCGCAGGTATAAGGCTTCCCGCTCCCGGTTTGGTAAACTGGCTAATTGATCCCGGATTGTTTTGACCAGCCTTTCCAGTGATTCCTGCTGTATGAGCAGCGTTTCCGAATCAGGTTCTTCCGGCAAGGCACTATCCCAGTCCAGTTCTTCATAGTTCAGCCGTTTTTGCAGCCGTATGTATTGTAGTACGTGGTGTCGCAGCGCTTTCAGTAGATAATGCTTGACCGACTCGGTATCGTTAATCTGTTCGCGGTTCTGCCATAATTGTAAAAAAAGCTCCTGAATGCAATCCTCCACCACGGTTTCCTCCACCATAAACTTCAACCCATAGTGCTTCAATACGCGATAATAGCGTTCAAGCAACTGCCCTAATGCCTGCTTTTCCCCCTCACGAAATGATTGCCATAACGTTTGGTCCGGATTTCGGGATTCCATGCGGTTTTGTTGATGGATTTTAAAAATTATACAAAATAATTATATTGTACAATTTAAAAATTAGCCAAACGCCCGTACGTTTAACAAGCTGTCTTAGCTTCGTGGGCGTCTGGCGATAGTAAACCGGGTACGTCTCGGACTGGTCCTGTCAGTTCAGGTCTTTAAATAGACTGATTATTTACGGGTCGAGAACTTGTAAATGGTCGATGTCTGATACGTCTCCCCGGGCCGTAGCGTGCTTGTCGGGAAGTTGGGCTGGTTTGGCGAATCGGGATAATGTTCCGTTTCCAGACACAGACCAGTACGTTTCTGGTACACGACGCCCCCCTTACCCGTGAGCGTGCCGTCCAGGAAGTTGCCCGTATAGAATTGAATCGCCGGTTCGGTCGTGAACACCTCCATAACGCGGCCGGTCGTGGGTTCGTAAACCGTAGCGGCCAGTTTGCTGGTTTTTGAGCTGTCCGTAAGCACCCAGGCGTGGTCGTATCCTAATCCGTATTTGATCTGTACGTCCGACGAATCGTTGATCCGTTTACCAACCACCGTCGACGTTGTAAAGTCAAATGGGGTACCGGCAACCGGCTTCAACTCACCCGTTGGAATCAGCGTTTCATTTACCGGCAGGAATCGGTCGGCGTTCAGGGTTACTTCGTGACTGAGGATGTCGCCCTGACCAGCCAGGTTGAAATAGGCGTGGTTGGTCAGGTTCACCACTGTTGGCTTGTCGGTCGTGGCTTTGTAGTCAATCCGTAGCGCATTGTCTTTTTGCAGGGTGTAGGTCACCTCGACATTCAGGTTACCGGGATAGCCTTCTTCGCCATCCTTTGCGGTATACGCCAGCTTCAACGCCGGTTCTTCGCCCTCTACGGGTGTTGCCGTCCACAGCACTTTGTCGAAGCCCTTCAGTCCACCGTGCAGATGGTTGCCCATGTTGTTGGTGGCCAGCGTATACGCCTTGCCATCCAGCGTGAATTTGCCTTTGGCAATCCGGTTGCCGTAGCGACCAATCAGCGCCCCGAAGTACGGTACGCCTTTTTCGTAGCCCGAAAGTGAGTCCATGCCCAGAGTGATGTCGCTGAACGTACCATTTTTATCCGGGGCTGTCAGCGACACGATGATGCCGCCATAGTTGGTGATTTTTGCTTCCATACCCGTTTCATTGCGCAGGGTATACAGGTCAGCCTCCCGGCCGTCGGTTAATTTTCCGAAGGAAGTTTTTTCAATGCCAGCTTGTTGCTCGTTCATTTTAGTTGAATTACAGCCTGATACCACTAGTAGAGTGGCTAAAAGAAAGGGCAGGGTTTTCATTAATACGATTGCTAAATCAGATTAAACGTTTAAAAAATCACACCAGCACTCTGGTTTTCTTACCAGAAAATGACGTAGACAAGGGCCAGCAGTGCACATACGGCCGCAGCACCCACCCGGAACGAGGAATTGGTCTGGAACCAGTGCCGATCGACTGCAAACGCTTTGGGGTTACGCTGCCCTCGCGATTCAATCAGGCTGATGGTTACGTGTACGACGACGCAAATCCAGAAAACAGTACCCATGCGGTTCAAAAACGGCATGTCCGGAACCTGATACTTCAGCAGGGTCGATAACGGAATGCTCAGCACCGCAGCCGCCAGTGCGCCATTGGCCGAAGCGCGTTTCCAGAACATACCCAGCAGGAAAATGCACAGAATACCCGGCGAAATGAAGCCGGTGTACTCCTGAATGTATTCGAAACCCTGTCCGAAATTCTGCAGGAATGGACTGATCGCCAGCGCAATGATGAATGAAACGATAATCGCTACGCGACCCAGCCAGACGGTCTGTTTTTCGCTGATGTTGGGGTTGACAAATTTCTTGTGGATGTCCAGCATGTAGATCGTCGAGATGCTGTTTGCCTTTCCGGCCAGCGAGGCTACAATGGCCGCCGTGAGGGCCGCGAACGATAGCCCTTTCAAGCCCGTCGGCAGAATGTTAAGCAGGACCGGGTACGCATTGTCAGGCTTCACCACATTGTTGTCGGTAATTCCCTGTACAATGGCAGCATCGGCGTTTTCCTGGAACAGGACGTAAGCTGCCAGGCCGGGCAATACCACAATAAACGGCATCATCAGCTTCAGGAAAGCCGCGAACAGGACGCCGTTACGGGCCGTCGGCAGATCAGCACCGAGCGCCCGCTGGATCATGTACTGATTGCAGCCGAAATAATTGAAATTCACGATCCACTGCCCGCCGATGATGAACATCATCAGCCCCGGTAGCTGGTTGTAAGCGTCAATTTTTCCGCCCCGGCCGTCGTGTACAAAGTACTCACCCCGTTCAAAAATCATGTGCATGTGATGGTCGGCTTTCTGCTTGATCAGGCTTAGCCCTTCAAACACACCGGCCCCCGTACCGACTTTATCCGACAGCAGGCTTAAGGCCAGATACGTCGTTGCGAGTCCCCCCACAACCAGACAAACGACCTGGATAACGTCCGTGTAGCCAATGACCTTCATACCACCGAGCGTGATAAACACGGCGAATACTGTCAGGAAGATAGCGCAGGACATAAAGCCGAAGCCGGTCATTTTTTCAATGCTCAAAGCACCGAGGTAGATGATGGACGTGAGGTTGACAAGGATGTACAGAAACAGCCAGAATACGGCCATGATCGTTGCCAGTCGCTTGTCGTAACGCATTTCCAGAAACTGCGGCATGGTGTAGATCTTGTTACGGATGTACATCGGCAGAAAATAAATGGCAATGACTACCAGCGACAGCCCTCCAACCAGCTCGTAAACCGATATGGCCAAACCCAGTTGAAACGCCTGCCCCGACATGCCGATAAACTGCTCGGCCGAGATATTGGATGCAATGATGGACGCACCAATGGCCCACCAGGTCAGCGAACCCTCAGCAAGGAAAAAATCTTTACTGTCGGCGTTCTGCCGGCCTTTATGATGGTAGACCCAGTAGCCGTAGGAGGCTACAATGACGAAATAGATGAAGAAAATTACGTAATCGACGGTTTCAAGTCCAAGCGTCATGAGGGTTAAGGGTTTAGATAAGCGAGTGGTTTAGCAACCTTGTCCGTAATACGCGTTTTTGCCGTGCTTGCGCTCATAGTGTTTCATCCGGAGCGTGTCTTTGATGCGGGGCGTTTCGGGGTTGATTTGCAGGGTCAGATACGCCATGCGGGCTACTTCTTCGAGCACAGCCGCGTTATACACCGACTTTTCGGCGGTTTTGCCCCACGTAAACGGCCCGTGGTTCTGAAGCAGGACCATCTCCATTTCATGGTGCGACAACCCTTTCTGCTCGAAAATTCCGAAGATCTGATTGCCGGTTTCGTATTCATAATCGCCCTGAATCATCGCGTCGGTAAGCACCGGCGCACACGGAATATCCTGGTGGGTATGATCGGCATGGGTCGTTCCGAAGATTGGAATATCCATACCTGCCTGTGCCCAGGCTACGGCGTAGGTGCTGTGCGTATGCGTGATCCCACCGATGTCGTCCCAGGTCTTATACAGCAACGCGTGCGTTTTCGTATCCGACGAAGGGCGCATGGTACCCGCAACGACCCGCGCATCATAATCACAGATCACAATATCCTCGGGCCGCAAAGCCTCGTACGGTACACCGCTGGGCTTGATGGCAAACACAGCCCGGTCGCGGTCAACGGCGCTGACGTTGCCAAACGTAAACAGGACCAATCCCAGCTTAGGCAGCTGCATATTGGCTTCGTAACATTCTTCTTGAAGTGTCTTGTACATGGTTTAAAGAGCAAATGAGTGAAAGAGCGAAAGAGTGATCCAGCCATTCGCTCTTTCACTCATTCGCTCTTTCGCTCTTTATAATTCTAGTACCACCACCGATACGGGCGGCAGCGTAACGGTTAGGTTGTCGCCGTTGAGCCGGGCACCGGTAAAGGCGACGGGCTTCACTTTGGTTGGGTTTTCGAACGTATTGTGGTCCTGCACTTTGGCGGAGGTAAGGATGCGCCCCGTCACGCCGGATGCCTTGAGTCCTTTCAGATTGACCGTAATCTCCTGCGGTTTACCAGCGTCGATGTTCACCAGCGAGATGTGGGTTTTGCCCGCCTTATCGCGTGAGGCAGATACCGATACGGCCGGAAGCTTATAGTTTCCTACTTTGTAGTCGTCCGACTTTACGTCGACGGGCAGCATCGTCGCGTCCTGGTGCACATTGTACATTTCCAGCACGTGGTACGTGGGGGTCAGCAGCATCTTATCACCCTTCGTCAGAATCACCGCCTGAAGTACGTTAACGGCCTGGGCCAGATTCGCCATACGGACCCGTTCGGCGTGTTTGTGGAAGATATTGAGCGTAGCTCCGGCCAGAATCGCGTCGCGCATGGTGTTCTGCTGATACAAAAAACCAGGGTTCGTTTTTGGCTCGACTTCGTACCACGCCCCCCATTCGTCGACCACCAGGGCGATCTTCTTCTGCGGGTCGTATTTATCCATAATTTCCGAATGCTTCTGCACGAACGTATCCATTTTCAGGGCTTCGTTCATGGTGTGGGCATAGTCGGTTTCGGTAAATTCGGTGGCTGAGCCTTTCTCGTTTGGCCCCCAGCCGAATACCGAATAATGGTGCAGAGCCACCCCTTCGACCATCTTGCCAGGGATGTTTTTCATGAGGGTTTCGGTCCAGTTGAAATCATCCGAGCTGGCCCCCGACGCAATTCGGAAGATGTTTTCTTTACCAACCTTTTGATCCATGAACGTAGCGTACTGCCGGTAAATGTTGGCGTAGTAATCGGCCGTCATGTTACCGCCACAACCCCAGGCTTCGTTCCCAACGCCCCAGTAACGCACGTTCCAGGGATTCTGGCGTCCGTTCTGCTGCCGAAGGGTCGACATAGGGCTATTGCTGGGGAAATTGACGTATTGCACCCAATCGCTCAGGTCCTGTACCGTGCCGCTGCCGACGTTCCCGGCCAGATACGGCTCGGTTCCGAGCAGTTCGCACATGTTCAGGAAGTCATGGGTACCAAAGCTGTTGTCTTCCGTAACGCCCCCCCACCAGGTGTTGACGATCTTCGGCCGTTTGGCTTTCGGACCAATGCCGTCTTTCCAGTGGTACGTATCGGCGAAGCACCCGCCCGGCCAGCGCAGGTTCGGGATCTTCATTTTTTTCAGAGCCTCCACGACGTCCAGCCGAACGCCGTTTTTGTTCGGAATTTTGGTGTTGCCTTCGCCGACGTAAAAACCATCGTAAATACACCGGCCCAGGTGTTCGGCAAAGTGCCCGTAAATGTGGCGGCTGATGACGGTTTTCCCCTGATCGGCATTGACCGTTACCCGGTTTTGCGCCAGCGCGCTCAGGCTGAGCGTAGCGAGGAGAAGTGAGGTGAGTTGTTTTTTCATGTGGGTAATGAGTGAAAGAGCGAATGAGTGAAAGAGTGATTTAGCATTTCGCTCCGCTTCGGCGACCGTCCGCGGCTGCGGTCCGATTTCGCTCATTCACTCTTTCGCTCTTTATTTAAAGGCTGTTTCGCTCCAGCGTAGTTCGTTTTTCAGTTGACGTAGATTGGTATTGCGGTCAATGACAACGAGTTCGACTCCGAAAATATCGGCGAAGTCCTCGATGTGCTCGGTCGTCAGGTTTTGGCTGTATACCGTGTGGTGAGCCCCACCCGCCAGTATCCAGGCTGCACAGCCGGTGGCCATGTCGGGCATGGGTTTCCAGAGCGCCCGGGCAACGGGTAACTTCGGCAGGGCTTCGGTAACGTCAACGGCTTCAACCTCATTGACCAGCAACCGAAAGCGATTGCCCATATCAATCAGCGACACGTTAATGGCCGGGCCGGCCGACGCGTTGAACACCAGCCGAACGGGGTCTTCCTTACCACCGATGCCTAATGGATGAATCTCACACGAGGGCTTACCAGCCGCGATACTGGGGCAGATTTCCAGCATGTGCGAGCCTAATACCAATGGATTAGCCGGATCGAAGTGGTACGTGTAATCTTCCATGAACGAGTTACCACCTGGCAAGCCAGCGGCCATAACTTTCAGGATACGCACCATAGCGGCCGTTTTCCAGTCGCCCTCACCCGCAAAACCATAGCCATCAGCCATCAGGCGCTGAGAAGCAATACCGGGCAACTGCTTCATGCCATGCAGGTCCTCGAACGTATCGCTGAAGGCCCCAAAACCACCGTCCTGCAAGAATGCCCGCATGCCGAGTTCAATCCGGGCCGCGTCGCGGAGGGAACTGTGCTGCGCTCCGTTTTTTTGCAGCGAGTCCATGAGGGTATACGTATCGGCATATTCCTCAACCAGCTGGTTTACGTCCGCATCGGTAATCTGATTAATGACGGACACAAGGTCGCCAATCCCGTGCGTATTGACCGACATGCCAAAGGTCATTTCGGCGGCTACTTTATCACCTTCCGTTACGGCTACCTGCCGCATGTTGTCGCCGAAGCGAACCACTTTCAGCGTTTTGAGTTCGTAAGCGCCCACGGCCACCCGTGCCCAGGCCGCAATTTTCTGCACCACAGCGTCTTCCTGCCAGAAGCCAACCACAATTTTGCGATTCAGTCGCATGCGGGACACCATAAACCCGAACTCCCGGTCGCCATGCGCCGATTGGTTCAGGTTCATGAAATCCATGTCGATGTCGCCCCACGGAATGTCGCGGTTAAACTGGGTGTGCAGGTGCAGCAGCGGCTTTTTCAGGATGGTCAATCCGCGAATCCACATCTTGGCGGGCGAGAACGTATGCATCCATGTGACAATACCGACGCAGTTGGGCGCTACGTTGGCCTCCTGACAAATGGCATAAATCTCGTCTGGTGTTTTTACGACCGGCTTGAACACCACCCGAACCGGCATGGGAGCCGCATTGTCTAAAAACTCCGCGATAATCTTTGAATGAGCGTCGACCTGCCGAAGGGTTTCTTCCCCGTACAGATGCTGACTACCCGTAATAAACCAGATTTCAAATTGCTTCAGGTTGAGCATTCGGTTATATATGAATGATGAAAAGGTTAATCGATACAAGCAGGCGATTTTCTCAGACAGTTGCCGTTACGGCCTGAGCACGGGCGGGTTGGCTTTCCACAAAGCTGCCCAGCCTGAGGTATTTTTGATACAGCGCATTGTACACCGCTACCTGATCCGGACGGGGTGTGTACTCCGCATCGAAGCCGGAACCCATCGCTTGCTGAGCTGCCTCCAGCGACGGATGCACCCCGGCCGCTACGGCTGCACACATGGCGGCCCCCAACGCGCACGCCTGATCCGCCTGCGCCACCTGAATGGGTTTGTTCAGGACGTCGGCAAGGGTTTGCATCACAAACGGCGATTTTTTAGCTACCCCACCAATCGCTATGACTTTCTTGATGGGTACTCCTTCCTCAATGAACCGCTCCACAATACTCCGCGACCCGAAGGCCGTAGCTTCAACCAACGCCTTGAATACCTTAGCCGCATCCGTACCGAGATTCAGACCTGCGATAGCCGCCTTGAGGGTATGATTGGCATCGGGTGTCCGGCGGCCGTTGATCCAGTCGAGCGCAATGGGATCGTTTTCCGTAACGGGCAGTTGAGCCGCCTGCTCAGACAAATGCGGAATCAGCTGACGCGACAGTTTATCAGCCGCATCATCACCCAGCAGGGCGCGAACAGGTTCGGTAATGAGCCGGGCGAACCAGGCGTAGACATCCCCAAAAGCGGATTGCCCCGCTTCCAGTCCCAGCATACCGGGCGCAACGGAACCATCGACCTGCCCGCAGATACCCCGGATGAGCCGATGCCCAATCTCTTCATTTGGGGCCATCAGGATATCACAGGTGGACGTACCGATGATTCGTACGAATGCATACGGCTCAATCTCCGCTCCAATAGCACCCATGTGAGCATCAAAGGCTCCAATGCCAATCACCACGTTGGTCGAAAGCCCGAGTTTCTCCGCCCATTCGGCCGAGAGGGTGCCCATTGCCTGATCAGACGTATAAGAATCCGTGAAAAGCCGGTCGCGTACACCACTCAGCAACGGATCGAGTTTGGTTAGAAACTCGTCGGAGGGTAGGCCGTCAAATTCGCTATGCCAAAGCGCCTTGTGCCCAGCCGCGCAGCGCGACCGCCGGAGCGTCAGGGGATTCGTGTTGCCGGTCAGTACCGCCGACATCCAGTCGCAGTGTTCAATCCACGAAAACGCGTGCTGACGAACGGCTTCATCGACCCGTATCGTCCGCAGCATCTTGGCCCAGAACCACTCCGACGAGTAGATGCCGCCCACGTATTTGGTATAATCGGTATCCCAGTGATGGGCTAAGTGATTAATCTCTTCCGCTTCCGCATTGGCCGTGTGGTCTTTCCAGAGAATGAACATGCCGTTCGGGTTTTCGGCAAAGTCAGGACGTAACGCGAGGGGCAAGCCCGTTTCGTCTACCGGGCCGGGTGTTGAGCCGGTCGTATCGATAGAGATACCCACTACCTGCTGACGCACGTCGGTCGGTGCATTCGCCAGCGCTCCTTTGATGCTGGCTTCGAGGCCTTCCAGATAATCGAGTGGATGCTGCCGGAACTGCGAGGTAGCTGGGTTGCAGTACAGTCCCTGTTTCCAGCGGGTGTACTCGTGCACGTGCGTGCCGGCCACCTGGCCCGTCTGGGTATCCACCAGCAGGGCCCGCACGGAATCAGTGCCAAAGTCAACCCCGATGACGTATTGATTATGCATGACTGAGTAAGTTTTTGACTTTATGAAACAAGCAGGTGATTGAAAGACAGCCCGTTTTATGTTAAAGACAACTCCGTAAACTCGGGTAAGAAAGATTGGTACCCATTCAGGTAATCATGGTATTTTTCTTTATTAAGCTTGAACAGTTGCCCTTTCTTGGTCACTGAGGTGGCATCTTTTTCGCCGGTCCCCAGTAACAGTTCGGTAGCCATGATCTTGCGGCTGAAATTCCGGCGGTCGAGCTTTACGTTATAGATAGCTTCGTACAGTTTCTGCAACTGAGGGACCGTAAACTTCTCGGGCAGTAACTCAAAGCCGATTGGGTACAGGGCGGCTTTGTACCGCAACTGCCGGAGGGCTGCCTCCACCATCTGATCATGATCAAAAATGAGCTGGGGCTTACTGTCCAGATCAATCCAGGAAGCGTTATGTGCCTTAAGAGCCAGCGGGTCCTGGTCATTAATATTTACCAGCGAATAGTATACGACGGAAATGGTCCGTTCGACCGGATCGCGATTGACCGCACCAAACGTCTGTAGTTGTTCCAGGTAGTTGTTTTGAAGGCCCGTTAACGTAAAAAGGATACGGGTAGCAGCATCGTGCAGGTCTTCGTCGGCGTTGAGAAAACCACCCATCAGCGACCAATTGCCAAATTCCGGCTCAAAATTCCGCTTGATCAGGAGTAGCTTGAGTGCTTCGCCATCAAAGCCAAAGATGATACAATCCAGCGCTACTAAAATCCGACTGCTGTGCAGATACCCCGTCATAAACCCTTCTAAAATGGAATTGTGTGAATAACACACTATTTATGTGTCAAACATACACAATTTTACAAAATATGGCAAAACCAACAAATATTTTGTCAATTTGGGTTTTTTAATATTGCCTAATACAGAGAGATTCGCTTTCGGTTGGATCCGATTGTTTAGTGTAATCTTATTAATTCTAGCTCGATGTACTAAGCCATGCTGGTGGTCTGCACCGGTTCAATGGCTGGAGCCACCCAATCCTGACCGATAGTGGTGGCTATCAGGTCTACTCTCTGTCGAATACCCGCAAGATCAAGGAAGAGGGCGTTACGTTTAAGTCGCATATCGACGGGTCGACGCACCGGTTCAGCCCCGAGGGGGTGATGGACATCCAGCGGACGATCGGGGCCGACATCATCATGGCCTTTGATGAGTGCACGCCTTATCCCAGCGACTATGGCTATGCCGGCAGTACCCCTGAATAAAAAAAGCACTTAACATTTCTGCTAAGTGCTTGATCTTGAAGCTCCCGAAGCTGGGCTCGAACCAGCGACCCTCTGATTAACAGTCATAGCCAATACCTATTTAGGTATTATTCGATTCTTTATTTAGATAGTTCAAATTCTCTGTAAATCAGATTGTTATCTATAATATACTTATTGCTCTTTATTGCTCTTATGCGTTGATTATGTATTTTTGTATTGCAAGTTGTATTGCAACCAACAGCCAACTTGCAATACAGTATGAGCAGAGCAACCGTAAACCTTTTCTTTGACAAGCGAGCCAGTAAAGACGGACAAGGCGTAGTAAAATGGCTTGTCTGCCTTGATCGCAAACAACGACTGTTTAGTACCGGCCGTAAGGTTTTACTGTCTGAGTGGGAATTTTTACAGGCTAGTAAAACTAAGCTGGATAACCGGGTCAAGGATGAAGGTAAGATACGGCTCTGGCATGAGTTCTACGGTGATACGTTTCCGGATGAGTTTTCAGGTAAAGTACAAACCAGCTACCTGAAACGAGCGCAAACCGTCATTGGTCAGTTAGCTGACCGCTTCACGTTTGAGGCTTTTGCTGAGGCCATTGCCAATTTTGGTAAAGACGTTGAAAAGCCAATTGAGCAAACCGATCTGATAGCCGCCCTACTGAATAAGGCCAACAGCATGAGCAGTGCCGGACGAATTGGCAATGCTATCAATTATGAGTTGGCCGCTAAGTCATTGCGTCGGTTTGTGAATTCGTTCACTGATGAAGAGCGGAAAGAGTTTCTGAGTATTCCCATTCCCCGCAAGTCAAACCAACCCCGCCAGGTTGCCATTTTGCAGTTTGATCACCTTACGGCCGACTTCCTAACCACTTACGAACAATGGATGCAGTACCATGGCAAAGCTCCACAGAGCAAGCTAAAGGCCGCTACGGGTGCCAGCCTGACTACCGTAGGCATTTACTTACGGCATGTGCGGGCCGTTGTAAATGATGCCATAGAAGCCGGATTAATGAGCCGGGATACTTACCCGTTCGGGCGTAACCGTTACGTCATACCAGCCGGAGCCAACGTAAAGAAAGCCCTGCCTAAAGCTGACATTGAGAAGCTGAAAGCCTATCAGCCCGTACCCGGTACAACTGAGCAACGGAGCCATGATCTATGGCTGTTCTCGTACTTCTGCAACGGAGCCAACCTCACCGATATTTGCCGGTTGACATGGGCGAATGTAGATACAAAGGGAGGTAAGCTAACTTTTATTCGGCAAAAGACGGCCCGAAGCAAAAGACAGAGTCAAACTCCCATAGTGGCTTACTTACGGCCCGAAACACTTGCGATTATTGAACGTTGGGGGACCACTGAAAAGCGGCCAAACGCTTATGTCTTTCCGTTTCTCAATGCCAGTATGACCGAACGCCAAAAGAAACAGGCGGTTCATCAGACGGTGAAAATGACGAATAAATGGATGGGTAAGATTGCCGAGCAGTTGGGTATCGAGGGAGACGTTGGAACCTATTCCGCGCGCCATAGCTATGCGACCAGTCTTTTGAAAAGCAAAGCCCCCCTTGCCTTTATCAGTAAGTCACTGGGTCATACCAACCTCAAAACTACTGAGAGCTATCTAGGCTCCTTTGACGACGAGGAAGCCAAAGCCTTCCTAAACGCCCTATAAATACAACTGCTTATGATGCCTTTCAGATTTACGTTCATGATTTTAGACGCTCTCAAGCCCGATCTTGATTTTTTTGTCTTCGGAAGTGAACCAAAAGCAGAAGAAATAAGTCCGCTTTTTCATTCAGTGAGGCTTAATCCGTTTGTGACAGTAGAAGAAGATCCGGATGGCAAAATAAGTGTACAAAAAGGGGTCAAAGTTCCGGACTATAATAAAGCACTGTTTTATTATGAACAGGATAATCCTTATGAAAAATCTAATCCGGATTACCGCGCCGGATGGGCGTCCGAGAAGATAAAAAAAGCGTACGGTTATTTATGGGACGGATTTAAACCAGAGATTATTGCAATCAGAGATGTAGAATTTTTAAGAGACACATATGCGTTGCTTGAACTATATGAGCATGATATTCCACGTTATGAAGGTATAAAACGGTGGATATACGAAGAAAGAGAGGACATTCTTAAACGCCCAGAAAATGTTGATGACTCTTTAGCCTTCCTTAAATTCATGGATAGTGCTGATCATATATTAGCACTTTTAGCTTGCCTGGAAGAGGTTTGCCAAATTATTGAAAATAGTTTAGACCTTATTTCGAATCAAATAAGAGTGTTGGAAATAGCCAAAACGGCGAAGGCTAGTAATTGCGTAGGATTTGAAAGCTATCTAGTCGAGAAGCATCGTGCTAAACTAATGCCGTTTCTCGAGCAGCATTACAAAGACAAGAAAACGAAGGCTTATGTCCCTATGCTGTTTGCCCTAGAAGAATATATGGAAACTCGCATCGATCGATGCGTACAAAAAGAATTGCATACCGCCTGGGCCACTACTTTTGGTAAAGTTGGTGGTTACAGAGCTTTTAACACCGCTATGCAACTATACTCCAATACCAATGATTCGGCGAAACAGCAGAAAATAAAGAACTGCAAAAAGTTAATAGCAACTACTCTGCGCTAATTATAAGTAAATCAGTAAGGCTTACTTTTGGATTTGTTTTGGATTACTTTTTCAATCCAAAAACTTAAGTCATACATCCTTCAATTTTGGCCTGTCATCAAACGACAGGCTTTTATGTTTACAGAAAACCCCTTTGCCGCAATTTGGCAACGATTAGATCAAATCGAAGCCAGGCAAAACGAAACGCTGCAACTGCTACGCAGTAATTCTACCAATTCGGCTACGACCGACGAAACGCCCGTTACGACCGACGAAGCGGCCAGACAGTTTGGCATCGCTAAACAGACGCTCTACCAAAATGCAAAAAAAATTAAGCATATAAAGCGATTCGGCCGTCTGTATTTCTATCCGTCCGATCTGAGAGATTATTTAGACGCAGGAGCCAGATGAAACATCAGACTACTCCTGTACTGCTCTATACGATAGCATCACTCATAAGAGCCGCTGAAGGCGAGATTTGGGATATTAGATATGATGCGTTTGGAGTAACGTTTCGTGCGGATATGCCAGATAGACGAAAAATCCGCGTAGTAAGCCCTTGCCCTATAATAAACGCTCCAGCTGTCCCCGACGAGCGGGGAAGTCATTCGTTCATCGTAAGAGACATACCGAGTCTTAAGGATTGGCTCACCTCGCTCGAAAAACACAATCCGCCCCCATCCTGCAAATGACTGATTCGGTAACATCTTTCGTCGGCAAGACTGGGCAATTTTATGTTCGACAGCGTCGCGCCGATGGTACTGGATTCCACGACCGCTGGACTGTATGGCCGTCGGTCGATGCCTATAATCAGCGGACGCCCGTACAGCTTGCGTTCTGCGACACTGCTGATGCAGTGCCCGACTTCAGCTATGAAGTCCGAATTTATCAAGAAAACCTAAAAACCATTCCACCCGACTACAAACCGGACCGCGATGAGACCGACTTTGGGCTATCTCGGCGCGATTGGTGGCACCAACGCTTTAAGGAAACTGAGCTTTGATACTATGATCTCTGTATTTGCAACCGTCTCGCCAGCCTCCAAGAAACCCGATTGTCCTGTGGCCGCTGTTGTGGAAATGATCCGCTCGACAAAGTTCAAAGAGCAAACTGATTATCTACGGTCGTTGACTAACCCTGATGCGGCCAAAATATACAAAGCGGGAGCTAGGGACGAACAGGGGCGGCTGACGGGGCCGGGGCACTTCTGGGGGGTAACCTGGGCAGGTATATTTGAAGGTGGAAAGAAAGCGGAAAACCTGGTACAACACTCCGGGCTGCTGTGCATGGATGTTGACAATTTAGCTCATGAAGAGGTAAGCAAACTCATTGGCTTACTACGCGCCGATCCATACACCCACGTTCTGTTTGTTAGTCCGTCAGGTAACGGGTTGAAATGGGTGGTGAAAATTGGGTTGAAGCATCCCGACGAACACAAACTGTTCTTTCAGCAGCTAGCCAACTACCTGCACGATGCCTACAGACTGACCCGCCGAGAAGATGTACCCAATGGAACAAAGCCCCAGATTGACGCCAGCGGCTGCAACGTCGACCGGTTGTGCTTTCTTCCCTATGATCCCGAGGCCTATTATAATCTGGATAGTAAAACAATGCCACTGCTGGCCGAGTACAGGTTGGACGCCCAGTCGGTTGGTGAGCGCTCCCAGCGTCAATCACAAACCCAAAACGTGCCCGATGATGACACGCATCGCAGAATTGACGATTACTTACAGCGGCTACATCAGTTTGGGGTCGATCTCACGGCGAATTACGAAGACTGGGTAAAAATAGGATTAGCATTCGCCAGTTTGGGGGAGGAAGGCCGCTCTGCTTTTCACGAAGCCAGCCGACTGCACCCCAAATACACCTACCAGGAAACAGAAACAAAATTTAGTGAACTTCTGCGCAACCGTAACGGCCAAGTCAACATCGGTACCTTTTTCCACCTGGTTGACGAAGTTTTGGGCAAACCGCAGTCACGGCAAGCGAAGGACGGATCTTTAGGTAATGAACAGGCTGAGAACGCCAAGCAATATGAGGAATGGCCAGAGCCCGAACCCCTAACAACACCCCTTTTGTCGGTTTTGTCGGTAAGTCCCCCTAGCATTCCTGAAAAATTAAGGCCGTGGGTACTCGACATTGCAACCCGCATGAAATGCCCGCTGGACTATGTAGCCTCAGCCGCCATTGTTATGCTATCCTCCTTAATCGGTACCCGGCTAACCATCAAACCCAAGCAAAAAGATAACTGGACGGTAGTACCTAATCTGTGGGGGGCCGTTATCGGAGACCCCTCTACTATGAAAACACCGTCGGTTAGTGAGGTCTTCAAACCCCTTAAGCTGCTGGCCCGGCAAGCCGCCGAAGACCATAAGCAACGATTGCTGGAATACGAGGCTCAACACCTTCAATACGAAACGCAGCGAAAACTTTACCAGAAGCAGGAACAAGACCGGCTACTTGGTAAGTCAGTCAAAACCTTCATTTCTTATCCCACAGAACCCCAAAAGCCAACCGAAAAACGGTACTGGACGAACGATGTCACCGTTGAGAAGCTGGCTGAATTACTCAATGACAATCCAACCGGGTTGCTCATCGAGCGCGACGAGTTGACGGGGCTACTCGCTGGATGGGACCGATCAGGCCGGGAGCAAGATCGGGCGTTTTATCTGGAAGCCTGGAATGGTAATGGAACTCAAACGGTAGATCGGATCGGCCGGGGCACTATCCACGTTCCAAATTTATGTGTGTCCCTGTTTGGAGGCATACAACCGGCGAAGCTCTTAGGCTACCTACAGGCTGCCACCGGCTTCGACAACGATGGCTTCGTCCAGCGTCTGCAGCTAGCGGTTTACCCAGACAAACCCCAGTGGCAATACACGGACGAATATCCCGATAAACACGCGCGTGATACGGCCTACGAGGTCATTCAATCTCTAGCGACCACTGATCTAACCAAGTACGGATATGAGGCTGACGAATACAATCGGTATCCATACACGCATTTCGACAACGAAGCTCAGGAGATATTCAAAAGCTGGCTTATCGACTGGGAAATCAACGTACTTTCTCACGAAACAGGGCTTTTGCTTGAACACTTCACCAAGTACCGCTCACTAGTTCCCAGTTTGGCCCTTATCTTTCATCTGATTTCCTGTGTGGAGGGAGAATCGTCGACGGCATCGTCTAGGCTCGTTTCGGCGCAGGCCGTTCGGATGGCGCTTGATTGGTGTACTTATCTGCAAAGCCACGCCCGGCGCATCTATGGGCTGCTGGACACGGCTAGCACTGAATCGGCCAAAGAACTGCTCAAACACCTGAAAGCAGGTGATCTAAGCGACAAGTTTAAAGCCCGTGATGTACAGCGAAAAGGATGGAAACAGCTAATTAATGAATCGGACGTAGATGCCGCTTTATACGAATTAACCCTGCGACACTGGCTAAAAGAGGTACCTGCGCTGCCTACTGGAAAGGGTAGACCAGAAGGGCCCTGCTATCTAATTCACCCCAGTATTTTATTGAAAACGTATAGGTGACGTACCGACAAAACTGACGAAAATAGCTTTGTCGGTTTTGTCGGTACGCATTGCACGTTGAGTCCGTTTTGTCAACATTAAAGACCCCCATAACGTAATGACCATCACCTTCGAAGACGAACACTACCTGCACTACCGAGATTTCCTCGGTACAACCGTCATCGTCGATTTTAAACTTGATAAACGAACCGGCGCCCGAACGTTTAGCCTCGTCTCGCTCGCTTCGGCCCTGGGGTTTGCTTCCGTCTGGGACATGCTGGGATCCGACGTTTTTCAACAGGCCATGATCGACGGCTGGGGCAGTCTGGCCCAAAGCCCCGTTGCCCGCTTTTACACCAACAATCCCAACTAGCCATGCCTAAGCCATCAGCGCTGCACGCAGAGTACCAGTGGAGCCCCGTACTGGATCTGCACTTTGTAGTGAATCGTCGAGGAAAGCACTTGTCAATGCCCCCTTACCTGGAGATCGTTCGACGGGTTGGCCAGGGCTATCACAAACACAAACTGTGGGGTATTCGGGGCCGCTCGGAAAAAGGCAAGATTGTGTTTTATGCGAACCTGGTCCGAACCCCCGGCCTACGCAACACCCATCATCATTTTGACACCCTCAATGGTCAGCCCTACCTGATCGTGGTTCGGCAGAACTGCCAGGATATAACCCCCCACCAACCGCTCCGGCTGCTGCTGATACCGGCCCCCGATCAAACCCTGGCCTATCTGGAAGCTCGCCAGCTACTAGCCCGCTTACCTCGCCTGCGGCTGCCCCAATGTCCACCGTGGGCGATTGCCCTGCGGCAGGCCAAAGTCATTCGCAATAAAACCAGCATCTTTCTCTAACTCCCCCTATGCCATGGAAAATCCCTTGAACCAGTACAACCCGATGCAGACGGCCGTAGCGCTGCTGCAACCTACCGTTAGCTACGCCCAGAAACGGGCCGACGCCGACCGGCGGCTGGCCCTTCAGGCGATGATTACCCAGCAGCAGCAGCAGGAAGCCGAACTCGCCCAGCAGCGGGGATTGTACGCCCAGCAGACGATGGCCGCGCTGCTCGACCAGCCGTTCCTGGAGGCCGACCAGAACCGGTTCCGTGATTACCTCGACTCGATGCGCGAGACGATGAACAAACGCGTGCAGGAGGATTACGACGGGGACTACGATCGCTACGAGAAGTATGGCCTGCAAACCGATATGCAGCAGATGGCCCTGTCGGCCGTGCGCTCTCCGCTGTACAAAGCCGCCCAGAAACGGCGCACCGACTGGCTGCTGTTCCAGAAAGATCAGCAGGACGGTAAGATCGATCGCTACGTGAGCTGGCGGCTAAAGGACGGCACGACCAAAACCGGTACCGTCGCCCAGAATTACGCCGACTTCGACAACGGGCTGACCGAAGATTTTTCCTATAACGGCGGCTACAAAGTCTCGGGCAAGTGGAAAGATTATTTCTCGAAGACCTACTCGCCCCGCGCCGGCGTGCTGGGCCGCTTTGCCGTCGATCAGGCGCGTCCGGAAGAAATCGCCCAGGCGATCGCTACCGAGGAAGGGCTGACGGGTACCGATGCCTCGCAGTACATCATGCGGACGGCGAATCTGCTGACGCCGACGTATTACAAGTACGACCCGCGCGATCCGTATAAAGAAGAAGATCTGGCCCTGGATAAATTGCAGTTTCAGGAAACGGTTCGTTCGAACCGGGCCGACGAAGCCAACGCCCGCGAAGCCAACCGGATTCGGGCCATGAATGCCAAAACCGCCAAGCAGGCGCTGGGTGGTGCTATCTCCTCGTACGGGGTGCTGGAGTCGGCTAACAACATCATCACCCGGGCTCCGGGAACGGATTTGCCGGGGGCTATTCCGGCCAGCTTCTTCGACGCCAACCTGACCCCCGAAACGAAAACTACCGCGGATGGCAAGAAAGCCGTCAAGACCGGCTCGCTCGTCGGCTTCGATGGCCAGCAGGTATGGACCTCGTTCGTACCCGGCCTGCAGGCTCGCAAACTGCGTGATGGTACCTACGCTTACAAGACCAATCAACTGGGTAAAGCGTACGTAGCCGTGCCCAACGGCCAGGGAGGGCTCGATTTTCGGGCCACCGACCTGACGGGGCTGGACTACGAGATTGTGGGCGGAGGCCCCATCTACGCGGACTTCAACAATGCAACCCTCTCCGATGCCCGGGCCCTGCAGGATCAGGTAAGCAAGACCAAAACGTTTCTGCCTGCGGTCCGTGTCCGCATCAGTTCCGAACAGGCCAAGCGTGCCCGATCCGGCAAGCTCTTCGACAGCCCCCTGAACCTGGGTGGAGACAGCACGGGCGGGTATGCCGCTTTCGGCAACGTGGACACGCCCACCGGCAAGGGCGCCTACACCTACGTCGACAAAGACGAACAGACGGGCCGGCAGTACTACGAGTTCGATATCGTCTTTCCCAGCCAGCCGACGGCGGCCGCCAAGAACGCCCTGCTGCAACGGGAACGCAGCCAGTTCACCGAGCCCGGCCAGACAGCGGCTCAACAATCGATCGGTATGATGATCATGGAATTAAACGCACTAGACAACTAATTGTATTCGCTTCTATCCCCAGGCCCCTTCACACGGAGGGGCTTTTTCGTTTAGTAGCCGTCACCCCAATGGACGGTGATCAGCCCCAGGTCTTCAAGGATGCGCAGGTTTTCTTCAGTGAAGTCTAACGCCAAGGTGTTCATCGTGCCCCCATCCTCCAGTTCGATTGACTCTAATGGATCGGCTAAATGCAAGCTGACCATATGAGCTACCTCCTGAACGGGTTTTCCATACGTCTTGGCTACCTCATCCAGAGAGGTGCTAAAGCGAACGTGGTCAACAGGTAACGGCTGCTCTTCTTCGTTCATGGCGCGGTGGTTGACAGTTCCACCCTTGAAAACTACGCCTTATTCCCGTGTTTACCAACCCATCCAGCTCTCTCACTGTTAACACGCTTCTAAACAAATGTATCTAACAGCAAACAGCAACATGGCGCATACTATTTGTAGACATTTATCCAACATTGAACGGAATTTTGTCTAATGCTTTTTTAGCTATCTAACTGATTAATACGCCTGTATAACTAAATTGGATTGGCATGAATTATGATATTACATAATCGGCCCTTTCTAAAATACAGGTATGTAGCTAGCTATAGCAGCCATGAAAGAGGCTTTTTTTTACCATCCCCCGGTAGCAGGCCAGTTTACCAGCGTTGGAACTCCCGAAGCTTTTCTTTGGGGGTAATCCATGTTACCAGCCGGTTACGTTAGGGTTGCTTTAAAATACTCCCTACCCGCTACGAGCCGAGGCCGGGCGGTTTTTAGCGCTCCCCCGCCACTCTCGCCGGGTGATGGCATAGGGTACCCATCAAACCGTTTGTGGTTTGTCCTGGTAGACGGTATGTGTTTTCGAGACGGGTATTGCTACCGGCCTGCACCATAGCAAAGCACTGGCTACCGAGCCGAGGTGCGAGACGAGCCGAGACGATCTTATTTGTCTTACCGCACGGATAGTTTAAGACTCGGCGATATGCAGAAGACAGATTAGAATGTAGTTGCCAAATAGCAATCTGCCTCCAAAATTTATCATACGTCGTAACGACTTGATATGCAGTCTATATACAAATATATGCTGATGCTATAGTGCAATTCGGATTTAATGAACTAGAAAAGTTTTCAACTGTATCAGGCTGATTCTCATTAAACGAGTTGCCATTTAGCAATTATAACTAACTGATTGATAGATACTTACTAGAAAATTTCTCTTGCTTAAGACCGGTAGGCGCTGTAATATTGTATCAACAAAAAGCCCCGTACTGCTGCTGCCAGGCGATGCAGTAGGGGCAGATTGTAAAACCAAAATCCAGTTGTTTCACCTTAAACAAATCTGTCTCATGGTTACCGATCAAAAGTACGCATCTACCAACTCCGGCGCAACCGCCGTTGAGCAAGAAGACAATGCGGCTCAGGAAACGAGCCAGCAAGCTCCCATTGTAAGTCCGAAGTTATCCCCTCAGCAGGAAGTGACAAAAATCGTGTACGAGTACTTTAGCGCCCATGACGGGGCGGCTAAAGGCGTTGAAGTCTTAAACGACCTATTCCATGATTGGTTGATGTATCAGCCTACCTATGGTGAAATCTCCCATGATTACTTACGCGATATGCACTGGCGGACGACACGATTAGTAAACATGCTGGTCCAACTGGGGCAGGTATGGGAACGGGACGACCAAAAGTATTTACATGATTAAGAGTAGGTAACAATCCTGGCAATGGCCCCTACCTGACGCATGAGGTAGGGGCCATGTAAAACATAACTTACACACCGATTTTACCTACTACGTACATGATGACCGATCTTAAATTGCCGATAACTGTTACCCTGGAAGTCTGCACTGTTCCGCAAACGGGTAAGCTCTCCGAGTATGAAACACTGATCTATGCCCTGTCTGACTACCAGAAGACGGAGCTGCAACTGATGGACAAGAATCGGACCGAGCAGGAGGCCTACCAGGACTGTCAGGATGAGGCCAGACAAGCCGGTGAGCTACTGACCCGGCTGGCCAATCAGCTTTGTGTATCGGTGGCTACATCGGTACCCCGGTAGTACGACCATTACCGGAAAATGACCCTGCGAACTGCCAAAGGCCCTATATAGGGTTTGGCAGCTAGCAGGGTTTTTCACATCCTGCCAAGCACAGTTTAGCACCTTCGTTGGCAGTATCTACTTACCATCTGCCGATTGTCGATAAGAATAGTATAAATGAGTATGTAATACAGAAATATATTACTATCTTTGGGTAGTTGAAAGCCCGCTCCCGAGGTGAACCATCGGAGACCGATCATGCAAGTAATAACCGAGTACACCCGGCATAGCTACCGGGCCATTAACCGGGCTTTGTCAGCCGGGGACGTTACCGAGCAGGCTGCTGCCCTCATCGAAGCCGTCAGCGCTCTGCCAGCCCTGCCGGGGACGAGTTACCGAACGTTCTGGGTGGATGACCTGGAGGGGATGGTAACGACGCTCAAAAGCGGGAAAGTGCTGTACAGCGCCTTTACCAGTACCAGCCGGTTACGGAGTGTAGCCGAGCGGGTTAACGGGAACGTCAAGTTGACGATTGAAGGGTATAGCGGCTGGGACATTGCGCCCTATAGCGATGCCCCATTGGAGATGGAAACGCTGTTTCTGCCGGGCCGGACCTTTCGGGTGAAGCGGGTACGGGTGAAGACGATTGCGGGTAGGTTGGGTAGTGTCGAAGCGGATTTAGTGGAACTGTAGACGGAGCCGGGGCCGAAACGCCGGTCAACAACATGCTAACAGAACAGAATAAGAAGCTGCAAGCGGCTGATCCTGCCGAGGGTACACTAGGCGAACGTATGCAATCGGGTGGCACTGGGGAAGCGGTAGACAACGAGTTGGAGCCGCCGGTCGTTGAGGAGGAAGAAGTTAGCGTACCGGGTGTTGTCCTGCCCGGTGAAGGGTTACGACTGTCGAATACGCCCGATGCGATGCCAGCACTGATTGCAGCTCTTCGTAAGTGGCGGGGTATGACCCAGGCGGAGCTAGGCCAGGCTATTGGCTACCCGGCACCTGTCATTGGTAACATTGAGCAGGGGAGCCGTAAACTAGGGTTGAAAACGCTGGGGGACTTATTTGCCGCGCTAGGTGGTGAACTCTACATTGAATATCGCCAGAAATAAACGGTCCTTATTTGAGGAGCTTGTCGACTGAACCGGCATTCTCGAGGGCATTCTGGAACTCGCGGCCGCCAATGAAAAATTTGGCAACGAGGCCGTAGCCATCAACAGAAACGAAGGTAGTCAACAGAGACAGCGGCTCGGGGCAAAGCAACATCGATAACGGGGAATTCTTCGGGACCGGTAACGACAGTCCCTCCCGGTAGATCCCGGCAGCCTTCAACTGAAGACCACGACGTGATTGAAACGCTGTCACCCGGCATTCGCACCATATTGGGCAGCAGAATTTTATCAAGACCCGAATTGGTCAAACCGATATCGATCGCCGGCGGCTGGAAGGCATACAAAACCCCCTATTGCTAAGGAAGCTTTGTTTGCTTTTTCTCGTCAAATTCGTGAGGGAATCTCTTCTCTTTTGCTATGCCTAAATGCCTGAAGTAAATTTTTTCGTAGGGTGAACCATTAAATGCATATCGACAAAAGAGATGAGGATATGGGTTATGTTCGTCTCCGTCCACTTTGTAGTCTATAATATTATAATAGGGTATACGGCCAATTCGCATCGCTTGGAAAACTTTATATTTTCCGCTGTCTTTGCGGCTGTCGCGGTAATTTTGTAAAACCTCCCAGTTACCCTCATCGTCCATTAGTATAGTGGTACCTATTCCTCCGTCGATCCAAAATTCAACACCATTGTGGTATGTGTTGAATAAAAAGGTCATAAACCAAGCCGAGTTTTCTTTATCAATCTCTGGGTAAGTTGTATCATCAACGGAGCGGACAAAAACTTTGGAAAACATAAACTTACGAAAGGGTTCATAAGCCCAGATAGTATAGTACTTAGGGTTTGCAGCTCCCTCTTGATTGATAAAATCCTTCAAAAATCTCCTCTCCATCGCAAGACCGGCTCTTATTTTCGCTGCATTATCTCTTGTCGATTGCTCTAGTTTCATGCCAAAATAGACGAAAAGTAAATCTTTATGGTCTTTATACAATCTTGCTTCTAGTGTGCTTCTAGTCCAAATCTCTACTTCCTTTACTCCTTTTTGGGAATCGTACTTCTGGCAATGGTCATAATGAGCCCTGGTTGACTCGCAGGCAATAATGATTAGCAGCTTGTGAGGAAGGGGAGAATTCTTTGCCACCTCGTCAATGATTGCCGTAAAGTCAGCTTTCGAAATGCTGCTGTATCGCTTACACTGAATAAACCAAATTACCTCTTCTTTATCCAGCTGCTGAACGGCGTGAATATCAACGCCACCATCCGCTCCTTTTCGGCCAAAATGATTGAGCTGCTTCCAGTCTTGAATACGAACGACGAGATTTAAACACAAGTCATCGAAACGAGCTGGGTCTAAATCAGAAAACGGTAATGGGTTATACGTTCTTGTAAGCTTTGCGGCCATAGCAAGCTGTTAATGTTTGTTGTTGCGCTACAATTTGTACATATTATTTACCATACTATTTATTTGTTTATTTTCCGGACGGCAATGCTTATCTTAGGCGTATGGACTATGTGGTTCGTTTCCTGCTACACCAGCACCCTCCCGGTGCCGACGACACCTCGGCGGTCGCGGCTGACGCGCTGGTGGCCGACCTGCCCGTCTACCAGCCCGGCGATGCACTCACGCTGGCCGGGGCTGATTACCACGTCGTCAGCCTGCCCCGGCTTAAACTAGTGGCTCATCCCGTCGAGCCGGGCCGCCAGGCTATGCTCTGCCAGGTGTACGTGCGGAAGGGGCTTTTTTAATATCCTGTAAAAATTGTGAACTTGCCGTGTCGCTAATGCGCTGCTATCAGCCTGTTAGTGTGGATGAAGTTTTAAAAGCCCCGCCCGGTTGAGGTCAGGGCTTTTTTTATGCAAGGTAGTTTACTAGCTAATTGTCAGCTATATACGTCAAGTGTGACTGAAAGTATTTTATTTCTTTGCAATCAATAAGTAGCGTAAAAAAAGTACAAACGCTAATTAAGACGTTTACTGTTAACCAGTATATAAGCTAATCTCGCCATGGCTCAATCCTCGTCAAGTTCAGAACATGTTTTACTTATCGATGCATCCGAATCCAGAGAAATACTTGCAAATCTCTTTGAAAGCGGTTTTAGCCACACGACAGTAGTCGTATGTGACTCAGTAGAACAAGCTTACGTTTATATAGCAAAGCGACTGGAATCATTCCGTAGCTTACCGAAACTTGTTTTCCTAGTTTGGGATAGCGCTACTCCGGAAGAAAACCAAGAAGCTTTGACAAAGTTAAAATCCACGCCTGATGTTCAGTGGGTGCCGATTATCGTTTTGAGTAATTCTTCCCAACTCTCAATGGTTCAAAAAGCTTACCAGTTGGGTGCTAATTCATATCTGATTAAGCCGCTAGGGTATGATCATTGGCTTCAATTGCTGGAGGCCTTGCGGTACTATTGGTGGGAAATAGTATCGTTTCCTAACGTTACCTATTGAAAGACATAAAATAGTTTTATTAAACAACATAGTACAGGAGCAACTGTACGATAAACATACTTTCTTATGAGTAAGAAATGGATTGCTCTTCTTGATGGCGATGAAGAAGATCTTTTTATTTGGAACACTGGGATAAACTGGTTTGCTAACGAGTTGGAATTGAAAAGTTTTATTGATCCCAACGAATTTTTGGTTTTCGCCAGGCAACTAGCGAACGGACCCTCGTTGATCATTATAGATGGAATCATTCCAAGGGGCGATGAACTGTACTGGTTATCTAAAATCAAAACAACTCCCTTTCAAACTGTACCCATCATTATGTTGGGAGGTGATGAAATAATGCTGAATAAGGAGCAGTTCACACGCGCCGGTGCCACGGACTGTGTTTATAAGCCTTCCTCGTTTAAGGAGCTTCAGAACTTAATTATGTATATTAAACAGTATGTGGTTTGACAAGTAATAGGTCATAACTGAGCGGGCGGCTTTGACCTGAATACAGCCTTGATGCCCCGCCCGGCGATAAACTGTTCTGATACGGCCTGTATAAGTGGCACCCCCATTTGTGGAGCCAAATCTTAAGTGTGGCCGGAAGATTGCCGAACTGGCTAGCAACCACCTTGGCCTATCTACGCTACGAGTACTACTCAATTAACCTACCTCATCGCTTTCTATATTTTCCTTTCGTAATTTCCCCCTGACACCCCTCTGCCTGGCCTCTGCGTTCACCTCCTCCGGACGCAGCCAAAATGCCGCCCAACGTTGATCCCTTCTTGTTTCTCCTCTGATAGTAGGGCGGCTACTCTTTTTGTGTCCTGTAAAAAGCGTAAACTTGCCGTGTCGCTAATGCGCTGCTATCAGCCTGTTAGTGTGGATGAAGTTTTAAAAGCCCAGGCCCGGTTGAGGTCAGGGCTTTTTTGTTGAATACACTGCTTATAGAGTCAAACTTGGGTGAGTGTAGACCATGCAGGAGCGGCTGGAAAAGAGACAAGCGGCCCACAAATTCATTTAAGCTTGCCGCTGCCGCCTTCTAAATACCTCAAAACTATTCTGTTATTAAACGGCCAAGCAAAAATTAATTTTAATTTACAGTCATAATTCTGATTTTTTTTGTACAAAGATTTGCAACTTCACCATAAACCCGTACATTTGACAATGTAGAAAGTTGATTTTTTTTGTACAAGACTGATGAATTTCACTAACCAAGATGATATAGATGCTTATCTGGACAGGATTTTACAGGCGAACACCCCTTCGCTACAAGAGCTATTCAATCAGAAGCTGAAGGAACTAAAGATAGCTAAAACGACCGCTTATAATTTGATGGGGGTACACACAACAACCATGAAGGGGGTATTAACCGGCTCTCAAAAGCAAGTTGACGTAAGGAACTTGGTTAAATTGGCTAACTTTTTACAATTGCCACTAGAACAAGTTGCGGGCTTATATATAAAATCCATTGAGAAGAATTTTCCAGTTAACACCATAACGGCTAAAGAAGTCAATTTTATTAAGCAGAACTTTGATTTAGCCGTTTTAAAGAAGGCGGGTCTAATTGAGACTATCTCAGATTTTGACCATATTAAAAATCGTATCTTAGCACGTTTAGGATTAAGGTCAATTTTTGAATACAAACGCCCTTCCATTGATGTAGCTTTCTCCTCAGGCGCCTACAAAGCCGAGAGTAACCTTACACGCGCTTTTTGGATTAGCTCAGCTTTGGCTACTCTGAGTGAGATAAACAACCCTAACGCCTATGATAGGGAAGCTTTGGTAAAATTATTCCCACGTATAAGTTGGTATAGTACTAATATTCAAAATGGGTTATTAGAAGTCTCAAAACTGCTTTTCAAGCTTGGCGTTACTGTTATTTATCAACCGCCTTTACAAGCGTTACGAATAAACGGGGCAACGTTTAATCATAATAGCAAACCTGCTATTGTATTAAGTAATCATAGGGGATTTTACGCTACCCTTTGGATTGCCTTCATTCACGAACTGTATCATGTTCTTTTTGATTGGTCAGAAATAAAAGAAAATAAATATCATCTTACTGACGACGATAACGAACAGTTGTCAGTCCAAGAGAGGGAGCAGGAAGCTGATGCCTTTGCCCGTGAGTATTTATTGCCAAATAAGAAGTATGAGCTTATACGACGTTATTTGAATGACTACGAATACATAAAGGAGTTTGGGCTCGCTAACCATGTTGAACCGAGCATTATCTATGTATTTAGTGCTCTTGATAATCAGTCTACTAACCGTAATGCCTGGGCAAGAGTAAACAAGTTTTCGCCTAAACTTGACCAATGTAAAAAGCCGATTAATTGGCATTGGGATGATGCACGGACTGTTGAAGAAGCAATACCGCAATATATAAATGAATATAGTTCTTGATTAGCATGGCAGACAACGAAAATGATCCTAACGAGGATGAGGATATTAACTCCTCTAGTGACAACAATAATCAAGTCAACGAACAGAAAAACGTTGAGTTGACTGAAGAGCAACGGCGACAAAGAGCAATTGAAGTCGGAAAGCTTTTTGAAGATAAGGAGGACTTAATTAAGGCTCGTGCGGAACGTGAAAAGAAGAAACGAGAAGATATTATTGAACTACAAAGTGGTGTCAAGTTTACAATCGCCGAAGTAGAACGCATAGTTACCGTTGAACCACAACCATACTGTCCCTTATTCCCCTACGACGAGCCTTTTTACAAGGAGCTGTATCGCCTATATTATCCTGATAGAGATTATAAAGAATACCCTAAACCCCATTACGTTGGTAAATTGACTAAAGAATTAATTTACAACCGCTTTGAAAAGTCTGTTTTTATTGCCTTAGATCATCTAAACCCCTTAATCAAAGGCAGATGTCGGGCACGCAGGCTATTTCAGCATTTGAACGGTGATGGACAAGCTGATGTAGTGCGATTTAGAGATAACACTATCGAAGTAGCCCAACCTATTCCTGACGGAGAATCGTATGCCTTCAGAAAAAAAATGTGGGAAATCCACAAAGTCCCTTATCAGCTCAAAATTTTTGAGAACAATGATTAGTCTTTTCTTATAACTTTTTAGCTACCTCCTTTGGTTGTTTCGGCCGTAAAGTAGCTGCCTTCACTTACCACTGATTAATGGCTGGCAAGCCACTCTGTAGCCTTCGCGTCAAAATCTCGGAGTGCGTGCCTGATTAGTTCTGACTGGCGGTCCGTCTCGTCGCTGATTACTTCAAAGCCTTTGGCGTTGGGCTTTAGGTTGGCATACTCCTGCTGAATGACCACAGTTGCAGGTAGGATTATATCCATTGCTTTTGTCCGAGCTTCATCAAGTTCGCCAGGCAGCTCCAGGGCTTTAAAATAGGCTAGAGTTTGCGCTATTTTTTGGGTCAGGTTATTCATGGCCCACTTCGCTTTACTAGCCTCACCGTGCGTTAGTCTGCCGATTCCTACTTTGAGGTTATGGAGTTGGTCCAGTTGCGCTTTAAGGCTCTGCTTGTCCATGATTTTTACTTTACTTGCTTCCAACGCGGGGCCAGTGCATTGAAGCAGGGGTTGATTACACGCAAATCTACAAACTGGCTAGTATTTTAGCACGGTCTTTTTTCGAGGTAGGCAAACAAAAGCGATCGATATCAACAGGTCAATACGCGCCGTACTTGACGTCGGCATAAACTCTCCTCACCGTAGCTTACTTTTCGCTGCTGGCGCCTTCGAAATAACCATAAAAACCGTGTCTTGTCTCAAAATTGAAAGTTGTTGCCCCAAAATTGAAAGTCAATCTTTGGCAAATGTGATTACTTACGACCGAAACTTTAATCTTTTAACTCTTACTTATTCAATCATGGCCGATCTGCATCAAGAGCTTAAAAAATTCTTAGACAAGGACTATGTTGAGTCTTCAGAAAACACACCCCAATCCTTTTATAACTCAGTTTTACTCAAGGCTGAGGCAGAAAAATTAATTGGTGAAATCTATGTTTTCTTAGAAGAACACGACATAGAGTTTAGAAAAGACTGGGCTAACCCTCGTTTTACACCACGAGCAGCAATGGAAAAACCCTATGCTAACACAATGGCAGAGATATATAAGGAGAGCTATTCTATGCGGGTCCAGACGCTTGCCAGAATGATCAGCACTGAACTTAATATTCCCTTTAAAACAGAGGATTATTATCACGTTATTCCAACATCAGAAAGTGCTGGCGTAATTGATGAAAGTATCAAAAAAGTAGCTACTAGGTTAGCTCGGCTAGCGGCTCAACTCTTGTACTAAGGGTTTCGTTTTGACCATCGTTATAAATCACAAAATCAAACTGAATTTGCGATTTATAACGCTTACAATATATTAACCGGCAGGAACTAGAAAGTATATATATTCGTGCATCTACGGGTCCAGTGAAGGCAATCGCACCGTAGTGTAAGTACAAGTTACGCAACTAATTACCCTGACGCTGATGGTATCAGGGTTTTTTGTTGTATTCGTCCCACCATTTGCCATTAATTTCGTTAGTCGGCTTTATTGCCTTAGATAATGCTCAAAGTAACGACTTGGAATCTTGGTGTATTTGTAATCAATAGTAAATAACATATCCCCAGAGCCGATAACGGGTTTGCCATCATAATAGGCACCGAAACTAAATCGTGTAAAATAAAAAGTGTTGTACGAATTCTGATGCAGTTTATACTTTTTCTGGGCAACTGATTCCTCAGCCTGGAGTCGATTAAGTTCTCTACGGTGATAGGCTGACAGGTGGCCGTTTTTGTAGAGTTGGTTTTGATGAAATTCGAGATCATCAATGATTGTTTCTATACGTAAGCTATCTATTTGCCCGAGCGTCAACACAACATAGCGCACAGACAGTACTCGAATATCTGACGTTTTTTCTTGTTTGTTAGGCGGCAGTTTCTGAGGAATGTTTAACGCAATTACTTGTTTAAGTGTGTTCATCGTCTCAATTTCTTGCGGCTCTGATCCGCAAGACGATAGCAGTAGCATCCATAGAACTAGCTTTTTCATAGAATAATATAATGAGGATAAAATTTTGCGTTCTTAGCTTTAAGGCAAGCAAAAGCCGAGCTTAGCTAGTTTGGCTTTTATATGTTATTAAGTTTTCGCGCGTGATATATGCTTGTGAAGATCCTAAGTCAGTCATTTGATCCAACAGCCAGACAAAATCGTTAAGCAACGACACCTCGTTTCTCAAAACGTTGATGTATCGTTGATACAAGCGGTTAATTAACTTCTCGGCAGAGCTGTGCGATAGAGCTGAAAGATTAGTAGGGTATTTTTTTACAATATTAACTACCCAGCGTAGCCCATCAGGTAACAGTGTTTGGTCGCCAACTGTAGACAATAATTTTACCAACGGGCGAACATCATGTTGTCCAAAGTCATCAGTAATGCGCTTAAAAAATGCTCTCTTTCCTTCCAAAGGAATCCAATGTGTCCAAGCCTCTTCCCAGATGATATCTAAGAACAATAAATCACTAAATAAGCGCTTCCCGGCTCGCTTATTTATTATATAAAAGCGCTCCCATATTCGCCAAAAATTAGCAGTAACCTGTTTGGCAAGTGGTTCAGGATTATTATAAACGATTTGTCCCAGCTCAGATATCATCATTCTCAGCGTCAATTGAACAAATTCGTAGCTATTACTTCCGTGGAACTTAGTTGAGAGAAGTTGCTGAAACAACCGTTCAAGTACATCCGCTCCTCCTTCGTGATTACAATGGAGCAAGTAATCACGAAACCATTGCTGTAAGCTGATTCGATCACCATCGTAAATTAATGGTCGCCTGTTTAGCCACTCATCCTGGTTGTCTTCTTTGTCTAAACCTTTAAGAAACAATAATATAAAGAGTTTTTTATAACTTAAGTGCCGTTCCTCTTGAGTATTGAAGGGTAGCATCATCACCGCCCGAGTTAGCAGATGGCTATCCCAGGTAGTTAGGCTAATCTGCTCATAGTTAATGTCGCTGCTGGCTTGCCCTAACGCCACTTCAATGATAAATTCTTCTTCGGCTTTGGCTACCTGCCTTTGTAATTCCTCGTCATGATAGAGACGCAACTCATCTTTTTCGTGGAACTTTCGAAGCTGGGCAAATCCAATCAAGCTCTGCCAGACATGGTTAGCTACAGATGTATCAATTTCCCACAATTGTTCACGCAATGAGGCTAAAATAGGCTCCATCTTATGGTTTGGGAAATAAGTGATTAATACCTGAAATAGGAGCCTGATTACCATCTGTTGCACTTCATGTTCGTCTGCAACTTTTAACAGGATTGGTAGAGAAGTTAAAGCCGGCTCATACTCAAACGGTGAAACACTCAATTCATAATCTATATGATAACGTTGTCCTTCAACGACCTGAATTAATGATTCAACTACCACAAAAACCACCTCAAAGCACCATTTTCGTTGCTCTTCGGTTAATTTAGAATTTAAGTCTCGTAAGCCAATGATCGCCAGCATAACCGGGCGGTCGTACATTTTGTCGAAGCTGTCGGTGGAATAGTATCGATCAAAGATAGTCTTCCATAACTCATAATCAGCGACAACACCATTCTTCTTTCCATGTACGTTCCCAATCCAAGTGGTATCTTTCCAAGCTTGATCCACCCATTCTTGCCGTGGCTTATACTCATCTACGATTACCTGTACGTCCGGCTCGTAATTAGGTTCAACGATAAAGCCACCCAAAGCTTCATCATAGTCACGAAGTTCCCATTGGCGGCTGTCTATTTCGTTTAGTAATTTACGCCAATGGACATCCTCCCCTTGAGCCTCTTGTTTCAGACGGTCAAATTGTTCATGGATTGCCTTGTTAAGCGTACGGACATTAAACTGCATGTGACGTACAAACTCCGATAACCCACCCGCGTAATGCTTACGATGGGGTAGCTGGTTTGAGTTAATGCGCTCTTGCTGGGCAAATTCTATCTCAAAATCTACTACAGCCAAAGCACCAGCACGATCATCTAAAGAACGTCTCACATCCCATTGATAAAATTCTCGTGTACCTAATAAAGGAAGCATTGCCTCGCCAACCTCTTCGGGATAAGCCATCGCGATACTCACCAACACGCTACTGATCGCGACTGAGTTGGAACGGCGGAGTAGATACGCGAACATCTGTCGCAAACTGTTTCGGCTGACGTCCGTTTTAAGGGCAGCTGTATCAAATAGATACTTTTCTAAGCTCATCAAGATTGATTCCAGTAGATCAGAGGAGACGACTGTAGCTCGGTATGCTTGCCATAAGACCTGATTACCCCATTGTTGAGTCACGGAACCATCTGGAAGAACTACATCAACTTGGATTGGCACATCGTCTTTTGCACGGGCTGATCGCACATACTGTCCAGTGCAGTAATTGACCATCTCCAGCACGAAATCTAATCCATGTTGTCGACTAAATAGAAGCAGATCAAGAATAGGCGTTTTGTAAATACCAGGCGGATTAGCGTGCAAATGTGATTCTAAACCATATAGCTTACCTTGGTCAAACCAATCATGATCTGCTTCATAATCTTCTCCTAACAATGAGTGATTAACTTTTGGCCGCTCCTTGCGCACCCAAACAGCACGGGCCATGGCAATCACTTGATCAGGTAAAAACCGGGTAAGCGGCCGACTGTATATCCCGGAGAGAGCCATCTTGCGGATGTGACCGTAAAACGAACGTGGATGATGCTCATACCGATCATTCGGACCAGGCATTGCCCGTTGAAGCAACGTATGAACTTCTTCCTGAGCGTATTGAGTTAGCTCAAAGGCTACGTCGATCAATGCGTTAACTTTACCCTTAAGTGGCTCTTTACGCCAGTTTTCAGCATTATTCTCGATCCTAGCTAAATATGTGAATAGAATATTCTTTACAGTCCGGATTTCATTTGTAGAAAGATCCTTACTAGAACTCAGTTGTAAATTATAACTCCAATCAATTAGTAGACCAATGACTAATGTTTGTAATGAATCCAGTTGAGCTAAATGCTGTTGTACAAAAGACAAAGCAGCTTCCCAGCCAGAGCCAACGGGATACAAGAAGGTGCTGTTGTTACCGGGCCGACGTTCCTTACAGGCTGTGCGAAGCAGGTGTAATGCCCTTTGCAAAAACTGCGCTTGGTCTTGCAACAACTCTGATTCAAACTCGGTGAAGAAGGCAGCGCTATCGTCAGATCGGAAAATTGCAATTAGCACTTCATCCGCCCAATATGGTTCGATGGTGGCTTGCTGGCGCGTATCCCGTACTAATTGAAAAATGATTCCGGGCTGCTGACGCAACATATCCTCGGTCCACAACCGAAAGGCCCGACGCAAGGCCGGCTTATTGCCAATGTGTTGATAGAATGCCTCGGGTTCAACGTGATTTTCCCATAATTGCCGGATGTGTTTAGCAAGTGCCCAGTCTTCGAGTATATCGTGCGAGGGCGTGTATTTGTGTTCATTCGCCTGTTTGGTCAGTACATTGTCGTTCACCAATTCATCAATAGCCGCAGCGTCCGCCTGGTCAGGTTCGGCATAAAGTACCATGCGTTGCGCCCGGCGCAGGGCGATCTCGATGAAAGCCTTGCTTCGTTTGGCAGGCATTCCGTTCCGAATGACTACGTGATTTTCAACAATGTGCTGCCAAAGCCGGTTCTTAAAGTCAGTCAGTGTTAATTCGTTGACATTATCGGTTGTCTTACTCACCCACTGCACTGTATAATCTAAATACTTCGGGCTACGCAGTACCTGCCGGATCTTGGGGTTAGCGGCCAATGGATGAAGCTGTGGAAAGGCGACCAGCACTTGTTCAAATTCGCCGTCCTCACCTTCTGTTAAAAGGGGGACCTCCAGTACAGACACATTAGTCAAGGCGTATTTCTGAATCAGAAGATCAACTGCGTAGATGCGCGATGTAGCCACAACACGTACATCTTTCACTCCCTCCAATATGTGCATGAATTGGCGAAACGCATTGTCAGAGTCGCCCTCCAGTAACTTCTCGAAGCTGTCAATCGCAACTATTTTCTTGGGAATCGCTGACAGGCAGGCAGAAAGCTGGACTAACCCATCCGACACGCCTAATCCGGAAAACACCTGACTCAAATGGGATTGGTTAAACTGATCCGCTTTGAACGTTAGGGCGACTGTATCAGGTGTAGAATCCAAAAGAACTTCTTTAACCAACGCTGACTTCCCCGCGCCTGGCTCGCCAATAATTATGGTGAATTTGTGGTCGTTTATATGTTCGGTTAGCTTGTCGCGTAATAACGACCTATCGAGATGAAGATTCGCAATGGTGTTTTTGAGCGGACCTATGATTGCCTGACTATCCTCCTGGAGTTTTTTGATGGCGGCATAGCTGTCATGTAATCGAACGGGATCGAAATAAGTAGCAAATAACTCCGTCTGTAGGCTGTTGAGTGTGACACTACCACCATCTTTATTCAGTCGAGCGACGAATGCATAGACAGCAGTCCAAATTTCTTTTTCGGATACTGTAACCGTCTGGTTCTTAGCCAGCCTGATTAAATTCAAGAAGTTTGTTTCGCTGTTACTGCTTTCCTGCCCAAAATCATACTCCAAGATAACTAAACAGCGCAGGAACTGCCATACGCGTTCCTGATCCACTACCTGGCCATTGTTTGCTTTTTGAAGCACATCGGACAATACCTTTAATACTTGTACTTTGCTGTCGATACGCTTAACCTCCTGGTAAAAATCATCCGCCGAAGCTTTCGATTTGGCCCAGTTTAATAGTACAACCGTGTCTCGCTTGTCAACCTGCGTCATTTCGCTTTTAATAACAAGCAGTCGGTCGAACACTGGATTGAATACGCTGGCATTGGTGAAGTCCTGCCAAAAAGCGGTCATCACCTCCTCAAATGTTTTGTTCTTTACCGAAATCGTTAGGTTGTGTTTAACCTGGGCCAGTAGTTGATGTTCCCCTTGGTGGGAGCGTACTTTAACCAGCAGATCGTCGGTGCAGAAGCCCAAGCGGGTCGTCTGGAAAGCTACTTCGGTAATCTCGCCGGTGGGCAAACCGGGTACTTTGCCCCGCACCAATAGAGTCGTTACAAAGGCGGTCTGAACACTTTGCTCAAAAACGGTACCTCCTCCCCCTTTTGAAAAAACGCTACTGTGATCGTTAGTATCTGTTGATGTATCTGAAATCATATCGGAATCTCTTTACGTATAACATATTGATGGTAGGTCGTAAATTTTGAAAACTATATGGTCTGGAAGTTATTTATAAATGTATTGCAAGTTGTATTGCAACCAAAAGAGAAAAGCACTTAACATTTCTGCTAAGTGCTTGATTTTCAGGCTCCCGAAGCTGGGCTCGAACCAGCGACCCTCTGATTAACAGTCAGATGCTCTAACCGACTGAGCTATTCGGGATCGTTATTGAAAACGTGGTGCAAAAGTAGTGCAGATACTGATAGGACGCAAGCGCTGATCGTAAAAAATCTGCAAAATTTGCACGCTGGGGGCCTTAGCGTCCCGGATCCCCCCCCCGTGGCGTATCAAACGCGTCGGGTCGGTTGTTCGGTACGTTCTGAAGAATCAGCTCTTTAACCCGCCGGGCATCGCCCCGCGTGAAGTTTTTGATCACGATCTCGGGCCGGGCGCGGGGAATGACCCGGATCGTTGAGAAAAATATTCCATTCTCGATCTCAACGCCCGAAATGTCCGAATAGAATACGAAATTATCCGTGCCGCCAATCAGCTTGCGAACGCGGAACGTGACGCCCTTGTCATTGAACTCTACTATGTCGCGGTTAATCGGGTCTTTGAAACTGCTGGATGCGAATCGTTCGTTTGCCATGGTTTGCGGTAGTTCGGAGTTTGTGGTTGGTAGTTTGTAGTTGATTAACGCCCGTGTGTGGTTCCTCTCGCGTCAATTAGCGATCAACTACGAACCTTAAACTACAAACCTATTTCTTAGGAATGTAAATCACTTTCTTGGTCTCAAAAAACGGCTCCTCGAAGTAATCCGACAGGTCGTAGATACGATACTTATCAGGTACTTCGCTTAACTCCTCTGCCAGATCACCACCTTTGAGGTACAAAACACCATTGGGCAATTCATTGTTGCCCTGCTTGTGAATTTTGTACCGTACCCAGCCTAAAAAGGGTTTCAGCCGCGTTACGGCCCGGCTCACCACAAAATCGTAGGTACTGTTCAGGTGTTCCACACGAGCCTGTTCGGCTTTTATATTCTGCAAACCTAATGCACTGGCTACTTCCGATACAACCTTTATTTTTTTTCCGATGCTGTCTACCAGGTGAAAATCGACCATCGGGAACAGAATGGCCAGCGGAATTCCGGGAAAACCACCTCCCGTTCCGACATCCAGTACCTCCGTGCCGGGTGTAAATTGAACCACCTTCGCGACCCCGAGCGAGTGCAGGATGTGCTTTTCGTACAACTGATCGATGTCCTGCCGCGAGATGACATTGATCTGGGCGTTCCAGTGATGATACAGGTCATTCAAAGCCGCAAAGCGTTCCTGTTGCCCGGCGGTTAGTTTGGGGAAGTACTTATAAATCAATTCGACGTTCATGCTGTCGCGTTATGGTTTGTGGTTTTACCCTTGCCGATCGGCGGCTTTTAGCGCCAGTATAGTTTGCGACGGCGGTTAATATACGTATTCAGCCCCATCACTACGTAATATACCGCCAGCGTTACGTCCATCAATGGTATAATGGCCCAGTGGACTGTGTGCGCCAGCCGGTAGCTGATCCGCCCGACAATACCCCAGAAGGTCAGGAGCCGCAGGGCAAACAAGCCGCCAACTGTTTCGAGCAGGAGCTGATCAGAGTCTGTGAACGGGTAGCCGACTTGCCAGCTTACCAGCACGGTCAGCCCTACGATCAAACCCAGCCACCACGTCAGGACATGCGAGCCGGTTAATAGCCCTAACCGAACCTTGTGTCCCGTCTTATAATGCTTTCCTACGTTCAAATGCCGGCGTTTCTGCATCCGCCAGTCAGCCCAGGTTTCCTTGGGCTGCGACCAGGTGAACGTAGCCGGATCGAGACTGACGGCCGTGTTGCGGCCAGTCGCCACTTCGTTGATGAAGAGGTCGTCGTCGCCCCCCAGCACATTCATGTGTGAGTAGAAACCGCGGTTGTCGAAAAAGAGTTGCCGCCGGTACATCAGGTTGCGACCCACGCCCATGTAGGGCCGCCCGGCCAGTGCCAGTGATACGTATTGCACGGCCGTGAACAGCGTTTCGATCCGGATCAGCAGATTCAGCAGACCCGGTCGGTGCTCATAGGGCGAAAAGCCAAGTACAATGTCGGCGCCGGGCTTGTTCAACTGACCGACCATACCCGCCAGCCAGTCGGAACCAGCCGGACGGCAATCGGCATCCGTGAGCAGGACGATGGGGTGAAGCGCCTTCTTCAACGCAATCGTAACGGCGTACTTTTTGGGCGTAACGTGGTCGTAGTCCTTGTCGATCCGGATAAACCGCACCCGCGACAGGTGGCTGATCTCGTTTTCAAGGAAGTGCTGAGTCCCGTCGGTGGAGCGGTCGTCCATGACCAGTACCTCAAACGTAGGATAGGTCTGACTATCCAGCAGCGGCAGCAAGTCGGTCAGGTTACGCAGTTCATTACGGGCGCATACCACCAGCGTAACCCCCGGGCTGGAGTTGCTGACGGGGTGATCAGCCTGTCGGAAAAAAGCCGTTCGAACAAAAACAAAAAGAACAAAAATGAGCTGAATACTGATGGCTAACCCCCACAGTATCAGAAGAACAGTAAGCACAAGGTAAACGTGGTTCGCTAATTGTTTCAATTTAAGGCTGTAAAGATAGGAGGAAGGGAGGAAAGGAAGAAGGGAAGGAAGGGAAAGGGAGGAGGGGAGGAAAGGGGGGAGTGATTTGAACGTATTTCCCTTCCTCCTTTTCTCCTTTCCTCCTCTCCTCCCTTTTTTCCCCTAATTTTGTAAAATGACATTCGAAATCTTAGCCCGGGATCCGCAGTCGAAGGCCCGCACGGGTACGTTAACGACTGATCACGGGCTTATTCAAACACCTATTTTTATGCCCGTTGGAACGGCCGGTACGGTCAAGGCGGTCCACCAGCGGGAACTTGAAACTGACGTTCAGGCCGAAATCATTCTTGGCAATACCTATCACCTTTACCTTCGGCCAGGGCTTGAGGTGCTGAGCCAGGCTGGTGGTCTGCACCGGTTCAATGGCTGGAGTCACCCGATCCTGACCGACAGTGGCGGCTATCAGGTCTATTCGCTGTCGAATACCCGCAAGATCAAGGAGGAAGGCGTTACGTTTAAGTCGCATATCGACGGGTCGACGCACCGGTTCAGCCCCGAGGGGGTGATGGACATCCAGCGGACGATCGGGGCCGACATCATCATGGCCTTTGATGAGTGCACGCCTTATCCCTGCGACTATGGCTATGCCCGGCAGTCGATGGAGATGACCCACCGCTGGCTTGATCGCTGCATCGGTCGGTTCGACGCAACCGAGGGGCATTACGGCTACCAGCAGACCCTGTTCCCCATTGTTCAGGGCAGTACGTATCCTGACCTGCGCCGGCAGTCGGCGGAGTTCATTGCATCGAAGGGGCGCGAAGGTAACGCCATCGGTGGACTGGCTGTGGGCGAACCGGCGGAGGAGATGTATAAAAGCATCGAACTGGTTAACGAAATCCTGCCCATCAATAAGCCCCGTTACCTGATGGGCGTCGGTACGCCGGCCAATATTCTGGAAGCTATTGCCCTGGGCGTGGATATGTTCGACTGTGTAATGCCGACCCGTAATGCACGGCACGGGATTCTGTTCACGACCGAAGGCATCATGAACCTGAAAAACGAAAAATGGAGCCGCGACTTCAGCCCGATCGATGCCAACCTGGGCGGTTACGCCAGTACGTTCTACTCCAAAGCCTACCTGCGTCACCTCTTCAAGGCGGAAGAAATTCTGGCGGCTCAGATCGCCAGTCTGCATAACCTGACCTTTTATCTGTGGCTGGTTCGGCAGGCGCGGGCGCACATTGAGGCCGGTGACTACGTGACGTGGAAGAACCAAATGGTTGAGCGATTGATGCGCCGGTTATAATATTTTCAAGTTGATCGGATCGTCTCGTTCAGGAGGATTCGGGTCATGTTGCCAAACAATGGCCGGACGAGTTGGTTTGTAAACTTGATCGAGACCCCTTATTTGCCCCGGAATAAAGTTCAGAAAGGCAAATTACGGTCCCGTTCAGACGGTACGAGCCGGTCAGGTCGCTTTATCCATCCGTTGTATTTAGTCTATAACAAAACCCTGAACGTGATGAGGAAACTGCTTCTACTACTGACGTTTTGTTGCCTGCTGGCACTGTTGCCCAGACCCAGTCAGGCTCAGTATAATCCCAACGCTTCCTACGACGGTCCCGCCAGGCTGAACACCTGGTCGGTGTCGGCGCACGGTGGCTGGTCGCAGTTCTACGGCGATCTGCGGGAGTACGATTTCTTCCCCGTTGGCGCAGATAACTTCGATAGTGTCAATGAACGAAACTCATTTTTTGGGGGCCTGACCGTAGGTAAGCAATTGTCGCACCTGTTTGGCCTGCAACTCGGCGTAAACGCGGGAAACCTGCGGGGCATGAAGCGTCGGCTGTACTACTCGTACTTCCGGTCCAGTTTTGTCCAGACCGATCTGACGGGTAGCGTTAACCTCAAAAGTCTGCTGTTTGGGGTCAACAAAATGAAGCACTGGAAAGTGGATGCTTACACGGGAGTGGGTGTCATGTTCTACAATGCCAAAGCGTTTGAGCTGACCACCGGGCGGCTGCGCCGGCAAACCGGCGACGTTAGCGATCTGGTGGTACCGATGGGGCTGGCGGTACATTATGAACTTGGCCCGCGCTTCGACATAGGGATTGACATCCGGGTAAATCACGTTAACTCCGAGCGGCTGGACGCGACCATCGGGGGCGATGCTTCCAGTTTGTTCGACCTGGTCGGTAACCGCGGCAGCCTGAGCGAAACGTTTGTGCGCCAGGGGAATTCGGCTAAAGACAAATGGGGTTATGGCGGTATTATGCTAACGTATAAGCTGGGCCGGCGGGCCATTCGGGTGCAGAAGGTCAATGATAAATTTGATTACGACACTACGGCCGGAACGTATCACCTGCGCTGGACCGATCCAAAATCGCTCATCAAGCCGCCGGTTATCCTGACGTTGGCTCAGATCGACTCGGTAGCAAAAGCCAACCGCCCGCCCGATATCGATCCTAAGCTACTGACCGACACCGACAACGATGGCGTATCAGACTATTTCGACAAGGAACCCAATTCGCCGACCGGCAGTGTCGTGTCCGGCTCCGGCGAAGTCATTGACTTTGATAAATACGTCAGTGCGGCCCTGCCCGGTATCGCCTGCGCGGAGATATTCGCCAACATTGAGTTCGACACCGACAAAAGTGCCCTGAAACCGCAGTTTAAAGAGGTGCTTAACAAAGTCGTTGAACTCATGAACAAGAGCCAATGCCGACTGCAACTGGCCGGCCATGCCGATCGGCGCGCGTCGGATAAATACAACCTGGCTCTGTCACGTCGGCGGGTTGAGGCCGTTCGGACGTATCTGATCGAAGCCGGATTAAATGATCCGAGCCGCATTCTGGTCGATTATTTCGGGGCGTATAAACCCATTGCCGATCCGAGCAAAACAGGTATGCAGAAAAATCGCCGGGTTGAAATGAAACTGATTCCGTAAGCTTCCAACCTGATCAATTCGAACACATTGACAAAACCCTCAAAGTATATAGCTTATGAGGGTTTTGTCATTTTTAATTCAATCTTAAGTAGTCGTTTTGTGTGGACTTGTACATTTGTGGCCAATCCTGGTTCAAGATTTACACCGTAACACGCTTACCACCACTTGTTTGATCTATCGATTACCACACCACGGCTTGTCTTATTGTCTTTATGCTACTTAAGTATTTTTCTAAATCGGCCGGTCTGGTCGCAAAAAGCAGACAACTTAACCGACGAACAGGTTCAGCAATTTGTGCAGCAGGCTCAGGCCAGCGGCCTCTCGGAAGCGCAGATTGAGCAGTTGGCGCAATCGCGCGGATTTACCACGGCCGATATCAGCAAGATGCGGCAGCGCATCGGGCAGGTCAAAGCGGGGCCGGCTAAATCCGCCGAAACCAGTGTGGTTCGGGAGCAGCCGGCAACCCCTACACCGCCCCCCGCGCCAGCGGCCTCGTCGGTGTTTGGCGCTTCGCTTTTTGCCAATGCTAATCTTTCATTCGAGCCCAATCTGCGGATTCCAACGCCACGCAACTACCAGGTAGGGCCGGAGGATGAACTCATCGTTGACGTGTACGGCAATGCGCAGCAGACGTACCGCCCGAAAGTCAGCCCTGAAGGCAGCATCCGGCTTGAAAACCTCAGCCCGATTTACGTGAACGGCCTGACCATCGAACAGGCCGAACAACGTATCGTCAGTCGACTTCGGACGTTGTACGCCGGACTGAATACGGCAACCAGCGGCATCTTCGCGCAGGTCACGCTGGGGAGTGTCCGAAGCATAAAAGTGACCTTACTGGGGCAAGTGGTTCGGCCGGGAACGTACACGCTGTCGTCGCTGGCTACGGTGTTCAATGCTCTTTACGCAGCCGGTGGACCAGCGCCGGATCGTGGCTCCTTTCGAAACATCCGGGTGTATCGCAACAACCGGCTCGTCCGCACGCTCGATGTCTACGATTTTCTGCTGCATGCTGACCAGAAGGATAACATCCGGCTGCTCGATCAGGACATCATTTTTGTCGACCACTACGGTACCCGCGTTGAGTTGACGGGCGAAGTAAAGCAAACGGGTCTTTACGAAGTTCGACCCGGCGAAACGCTGCGGCACGTATTGGCCTTTGCCGGAAATTTCACTGACAAAGCCTACACGGCGTCGATTGCGTTGCGACGGAACACGCCCACCGAACAGCAATTAATTACTATTCAACCCGCTGAATTCGGTCAGTTTTTACCAATCGCAGGTGATCGATACGCCGTTGGGGCCGTGCTGGAGCGGGTGGCGAATAAAGTGTCTATTACGGGCGCCGTTTTTCGGCCCGGCGATTATGCCCTGGAAAAAAACACGACTCTTCAGCAGTTGATCAAAACCGCCGAGGGTTTGCGGGAAGATGCGTTTCTGAACCGGGCCACCATTCGTCGGCTTCGTGAGAACCTGGACCCTGAAGTTATTTCTGTCGATCTGGGACGGTTGCTGCGGAACGAAACAGCCGACGTACCGTTGCAGCGTGACGATGTGGTGCAGATTACGGCCGTGGGCGACCTGCGTACGAAACGTACCGTCAGCATTCAGGGGGCTATCAACCGGAGCGGCTCGTTCGATTACGTCGACAGCATGACGGTGGCGAATCTGGTGGTGCTGGCTGGTGGCTTCTCCGATGGGGCGATTGCGTCGCGCATGGAAATTGCCCGGCGGATCAACGGCGATACTACGGGCATTCCTGATGGTCAGAACGTACAGCTTATTGCGTTTGCGATTGACCAGCACCTGCGGCTGGATCCTAAAGATGCTCAATTGATTTTGCAGCCCTTCGATCAGGTGTTTGTCCGCCTGTCGCCCCGCTACGAAGCGCAGAAAGGAGCCAGCATTGCCGGCGAAGTCGTATATCCGGGTACGTACGCCATCCGCGACCGGAACGAACGTATTTCGGATCTCATTACGCGGTCGGGCGGGCTCAAAGCGGGGGCGTATTTGCCGGCTACGCGCTTCTCACGCAAAGGGGAGCTGGTTTCGCTCGATCTGAAACGCATTCTGAGTAATCCCGACGACGTGAGCAACCTGCTGCTGGAAGACGGCGACCTGCTGACGGTGCCGCGACAGACCGAACTCGTTCGCATTCGGGGGGAGGTGGTGAACCCGGCTACCGTGGAATACGACCCGGCCAAGTCGTTTCGGGCGTACGTAGGTGAAGCCGGTGGTTTCACGGCAAAAGCCTCGAAGCGAAAAGTGTATGTAGTTGGGGCTAACGGTAAAATCAGGCCAACCCGATCGTGGCTCGGTATCCGGAAATACCCGTCGCCGGAAGCCGGTATGGAACTGGTGGTGCCCGCCCGGCCACCCAAAGATCAGACCAGGTTATCGGCCAGCGAACGACTGGCTGTTCTGACGGTCATCGCCACCGCATCAACGGTGATACTAACCGCTATCCGCGTTATTACGAACCGATAATGGAGCAAACTACGAACGTATCGACGGCCAGCCGAACAGCCAGCCTTTCCGGGTCGGCCGGTCAATTGATCAGAATATTGGTGCAGAACCGGGTATGGGTTTTGCTCGTTGCTCTGCTGTTTGGCTTGGCGGGAATTGGGCTGGCCCTGATGGCCACACCGGAGTTTGTATCGGAAGCCAGGATCATGCCGGAAATGAACAGCGGTTCCAACGACGTATTCAAGCGACTGGCATCGGTGGCGGGGTTTGCCGGCATCGATTTGGCTGAAACCGAAGGCGTTGACGCGGTTCGTCCGGACCTGTACCCGAACGTACTGCAGAGTACCCCTTTCATTTTGTACCTGCTCGATCGACCCGTACGTACCCGATCGGGTACAGACCAAACCGTAACCAGCTTTTTAGAAACGCACAAAAGCTGGTCCGTTGCGAAGTTTCTGGCCCGAAACGAAGAACCGCAGCGTTTAATTAAAAATGCCCCCGGCCAGCCGATGGAACTGACCCGGCAGCAGCAGGATCTGGTCGAGGAGGTGCAGAAGCGGGTGTCGGCCAGGCTGGATACGCGCTCGGGGATTATTACCATCACGGCAAAAATGCCCGATGCAAACGTAGCGGCCGGGGTGGCGCAACTGGCGATGGATTACCTGACGCAGTACGTGACGAGCTACCGGACCGAAAAAGCCCGGCAGGATCTGCAATTCTATGCCGATCGGCTGAGCGAGGCCCGGCGACGGTACCAGAACGCGCAGAAGGGCGTTTTTGAATACAACGATCAGCACCGGTACATGGTCGTGCAGGCCGCGACGATGGATAAACAGCGTCGGGAAGCTGAACTGTCCATTGCGCAGACGGTTTATACCGAACTGGCCCGGCAGTATGAACAGGCTAGGCTTAAAGTACAGGAACGTACGCCGGTATTCAAGGTGCTCGAACCTGCCAATGTGCCGCTGATTCGCGTGTCGCCAAAACGAACGGTGATGGTGCTGTTTTATACGCTGGCTGGCTTTGTTGTCGGTAGTTTGACCGTGCTGGCAATCAGGCTGAACCTGGCGGAACGCTTAAAAACACTGATGGCTCGCTGAGTCGGCCTGACTGGATTCATTACCCTTTATATCAACCTATTGCTACGTAATATTCACTTGACTCCCACCATGTACGAAGAATTGCTTCAGAAACAGAAACAGATTGCCGTTGTTGGACTTGGCTACGTCGGGTTACCGATTGCGCTGGAATTTGCCCGGCATTTCCGCGTCATCGGCTTCGATATTAACGCCGACCGGATCGCTATGATGCAACAGGGCGAAGACCCGTCGCGCGAACTGGAACCAGCCATGTTCTGCGATAAAGACATTTTGTTTACGGCCAATCCGGACGACCTGAAGCAGGCTAATTTCTTCGTTGTGGCCGTGCCAACGCCGGTGGATGACTATAAGGTGCCCAACCTGAAACCGTTGCAGCGAGCCTCGGAAATGATCGGAAAAGCCCTCAAACCCGGCGATTATGTTATCTATGAATCGACGGTGTATCCCGGCTGCACGGAAGACGACTGCCTGCCGTTTCTGGAAGAGCATTCTGGGTTGGCGCTTGGGCGTGATTTCAAGATCGGGTACTCACCTGAGCGAATTAGCCCGGGGGATAAGAAGCGGACGCTGACCACCATTAAAAAGGTGGTGTCCGGGAGCGACGCCGAGGCTCTGGAACAGATAGCGGCCGTGTACGGCAGCATCATCAAAGCCGGTATCTACAAAGCGCCGAGCATCAAGGTAGCCGAAGCCGCCAAAGTCATTGAGAATACCCAGCGCGACCTGAATATCTCGCTGATGAACGAGCTGGCCATCATCTTCGACAAGATGGGAATTGACACGCAGGAGGTGATCAAGGCCGCCGGTACGAAATGGAATTTTCTCAAGTTTACGCCGGGGCTGGTCGGCGGGCACTGCATCGGAATTGACCCGTATTACCTGCTTTATAAAGCCCGCCAACTGGGTTATGATCCGCAGGTGATTAACAGTGGTCGGCGTATCAACGACGGCATGCCGGCCTACATCGCCACGAAGCTGTTGCAGATGCTATTAAAAAAGGACAAGAACCCCCGGCAGACTAAAGTGCTGGTTATGGGGCTGACCTTCAAGGAGAACATTGCCGACATTCGCAATTCCAAGGTGGCCGAACTGGTGCGCGAACTCATGAAATATTCCATCAATGTGCACCTGGTTGATCCACACGCGTCGCCCAACGAAGTGGCGCGTGAATACAACCTGACCTTGATGGACGGCCCGTCGAACAAGTACGATGCGGTGATTGTGGCGGTTTGTCATGACGAGTACAAAGCGTTGGACATCAGTCATTTCAAGGAGCTGATGAACGGACAGCCCATTTTGCTGGACTTGAAAGGAATGTATGCGGTACGTGAGGAGGATGGGGTAGAATACTGGCGTCTGTAACCCTTAACCGAATCGCTTCTTGTTACACCGTATACTTCGTGCAATGGCGGCCAACGCGGTTGGTCAGGCCACTACATTGCTTATCCAGCTGATCAGCGTCCCCCTGTTACTTTACTACTGGGGAACTGCGTACTATGGCGAATGGCTGTTGCTGTTCACCGTGCCTTCGTACCTGAGTCTGAGCGATGTGGGGTTAGTATCCGCAGTGGCCAATGAATTGGCCGTCAGTTCTGCTCAGCAAGCGTATCGGCGCTCGGTTGTGCTGCTGAGCAGCGGTCTGATGGCAATCGGCTACCTGAGTTTACTGACCACAACCGGCTGCTACACCGTTCTGTCGACAGTGCCGTACCAGCACTGGCTGGGTATCCAGCGCATTACGGAGGAGGAAAGCGCGCGGACGTTGATTGCCCTGATGGCATACGTCGTTTTGTGTCTGCAGCAGGAACTCCTGAGCGGTGTGTACCGGGCCGAAGAGCAATATGCCACCGGACGGCTGTGGATTACTGCCACCCGGCTGGCAGAATTTTTCGCGCTGGTGCTGCTTGTTGTTTCCGGAGGAGAAGCGCATCAGGTAGCCCTGGCTTTTGCTCTGGTGCGCGGGGCCGGGCTGCTGAGCATGTGGGTCGATTGCCGCCGGCGCTTTACGTGGGTCAGGCAGCTTCACCCGCGGTATGTGGAGTGGCCGGTTATCCGGAATCTGCTGTCGCCCGCCATGTCATTTCTGGTGTTTGCACTGGCAAATGCTGCGGTACTCCAAGGCAGCATCCTGCTGATCGGCGCCCTCCTGACGCCGGTTCATGTTGTCACCTATACCGCCCTCCGAACGCTGAATAACGCCATCCGGCAACTCGTTGGCGTCGTTACGTTCTCCATCTGGCCCGAGTTTACGCTGGCTATTGCGCAGGGATTTACCCATACAGCCATAAAGCTGCACCGGCGGGCCTGTCAGCTTACGGTCTGGTTCACAGCCGGCGCCATCGCCGGACTGGAACTGCTGGGTGGCTCCATCCTGCATTACTGGACGAACGGTGCGGTCGAGCCGGAGCAACCTCTTTTTACACTGATGCTGCTGGCTACGTTGCTGTACACCTTCTGGAACACCAGCGCCACAACGCTCATCGCCGTCAACCGGCATCAATCCGTCGCGCTCTGGTTCCTGATGGGGAGTCTCGGGGCCCTGGGCTTGGGCGCTTTACTACTGCCGCAGTGGGGATTAGCCGGACTGGCTACAGGCTTTGTCGTAGTTGATGCACTACTGGTTTGGGTAGTACTCCGCCAAAGCCTGCGGTTGCTGGAAGAGGAGCGTATGCGGGGACTACTCCAAAGCATGGTGACCGATTTTGGCTGGATAAGGCAATTAAAACGAACAGGCCGGGCAACCAGCGCAACGAAAGAAATTGAATCATGACAACGAAGCAGGCGTATGCCACCCGATGCGTAACGGCTCATGCCGGTGCCCGCGATTTCTATCAGCTCAGTCTGGCCCTGCACGAAGCGGGCATGCTGGAGCGGTTGGTCACCGAAGCGTACGCGCCGGACTGGCTGTATGCGGTGGCGCCGGAGCAGGCCCGAAAACGATATTGTCCGGGTTTGCCGAAATCGACGGTGACGCTTTCCAGAGGAGCTTTGTACCGTACGATACGTTCCCGGCTAGTCAATACGTCCGATACCTTCGCCATCGATCATTGCCTGAGCCGAACCGCTTACGAGGTGGCCAGGCGAACGAATAGCAATCTGTTTCTCTACAGTTACTACGGCCACGAAGCTTTCTGGCGGGCGATTGCGGACCGTAGTGAGCGTCAACGCATTCTGTTTCAGTTGCATCCGCATCCGACGGCTATCCGGCACCTGCTGGCCGGTGAAATGGAGCGGCTGCCGTTCGCAGCTCAGTCCATTCGGGATGAGGAGGAGTTTCAACTGCTACCTGATCAACTGCACGCCCTGGCCGAAGAACCGCTGCTGGCTACATTGTGCGTAACGGCCAGTCAGTTTACGCGGGCTACACTGATTGAGCACGGGGTCCCGGCCGACCGAATCCGGGTGGTACCCTATGGGGTAGACACCACGGCATTTCCTGCCCGGACCAGTGCACCAGCATCCCGGCCGTTTCGCGTGGTTTTCGTTGGGCGAATGAACCAGCGGAAAGGGCTGGCCGATCTGTTGCAGGCAGTCAGGCTGCTGAACAGCCGACACGTGGAGGTGGTTATCTGCGGCCGGGGTTATGTGGACTATAGTATGCTGGCGGAGTATCGTGACCTGACTATCAACATTCAGTATGCGCTGCCAACCCCCCGGCTGATCCGGGAGCTTCATCAAAGTCACGTATTTGTATTACCATCGCTGGCCGAGGGATTTGGCCATGTTATTCTGGAAGCCATGGCCACCGGTTTGCCGGTAATTACAACGGCCAATACCTGCGGCCCCGACGTACTGACTGAAGGCGAGCATGGGTATCTGGTGCCCATTCGTACGCCCGAAGCCATTGCCGCCCAACTGGAAAACGCTATTCGCAACCCCACCGACTGGTTTGCTATGGGCCAGCTGGCGGCTCGACAGGCGCGGCTGTTTACGTGGGCGCGATTTCGGCGAGGAGTTACAGACGTATATCTACAGGCTACGGCTTCGCAACTAAACCCCACCCTATGAAGCCGAAACTCAGTTTCTATACCAACATTCCGACGCCGTACCAGGACGATTTTTTTACGGCCTTAACCGCCCATGTCGATCTGACGGTGGTGTTCTACGCCACTACGGAGCACGGTCGGCAGTGGTTTGTTGATCAGCGGCCCCGGCCCTACGCCGTTCACTGGCTGCGCGATAGCCGCGTGGCTTGTTTTGTGCAACGTTGGCTGAAAGATTATCATTTCAGTTGGGGCATCTTCCGGACTGTTCTGCATGACCAGGCCGACTACGTCATTGTAGGGGGTGGCTACTGGGTTCCAAATGCCGTTGTAGCGATGGTCCTGACCTACTGGCGCGGCAAGACCGTCACGTTTTTCGGCGAACGCCTGACCGGGCATCCGTCAGGTTGGTGGGCGGCTGTTAAGCGGCTTCTGCTTTGGCCGCTGCGGTACGCCTGTACCCGGGTGTTTGCCATCGGGCAGGAAGCGGCCGATACCTACACCGCTTTCGGCGTGAGGCTTCCCAAAACAATCGTGCCTTACTCCGTTGCCATTGAGCCATTTGTGCAGGAACACCAGCCGTTGGCTGCGGGCAACCGGCCGGTCAGGCTGCTGTCGTCGGGGGCGTTGATCCCGCGGAAGGGTATGGATACGTTAATCCGGGCGGTTCGGTCGCTGAACGAGCCCCGGTACGCTGACCTTCGGCTACAGATCGTAGGGGAGGGGCCTGAACGACCGGCGCTGGAGCGGCTTATCGGCGACGATACCCGAATCGAACTGCTGGGGTTTGCAAACGTCGATACGCTGCCGTCGCTCTTTCGGGAGGCAGATGCGTTCGTGTTTGCGTCGCGCTACGACGGCTGGGGCGTGGTGATCAACGAGGCTATTGCTGCGGGACTGCCCATCATCAGCAGCGATGCGGTAGGGGCTACCCGCGAATGGGTTCGGCCGGGCCTGAATGGCTTCGTCTGTCCCGCCGACGACGTAGGCGCTTTTCGGGGTGCCATACGCCGGCTTGTCGACGACCCGGCACTTCGCCATAAGCAGGGACGCTACAACCGGGCCTTTCGGGAGCAGACCAGTTCGGCACATTACGCCCGGCTTATGTTTCAGGTCATTCAACAGGATTTGGGCTTATGATCTGGATATATACCTTACTCAATGCGCTGATTCTGGTCGTCGGCATCCGATACGTGCGGCATACCGGAGCGCAGTACGTGATTCCATTCGCTGTCTGTCTGGGGTTGCTGGTCGTCTACTGCTTACTGACACCCTTTTATTACTACCTCACCGGTCGCGAAACCGTAACGGGTGACCTGGGCATGTTCCGGTTTGTGGGGAAAAACATCCGGGCTTACTTTGAGCCGGGAATGCTGGCCTACATGATTGCAAACGGGTGTTTTGTACTGGGGTTTATCAGCCGGCAGCTACCCGAATTAAACCGTACGTCATCGCTGCCTGCCGATACGCTGGCTTCCCTGCGCCGGTACGTTGTTGGTTTATATGGCTTGTTCATGGGTATTGTCCTGGCCGACGTCATCATCAGCGGTGTCAATCCACTGGCAGTGTTGCTCGGTAGCTCCGACCAAAGCCTGTTTGCCTCGCAGAGTGCCAGTAACACATACTATTTCCGGGCGTTCGCCGATTCCATCATCACGACCATTGTTCTGTACGCTTACCTGCGGGGTAATTTTTCAAAGCTGGTCATGCTGCTCGTTCCGGCGTTTGTGCTGTTTGCCCTGCTGGGATTCCGGTACCGCCTGATCCTGACCATTCTGGGGCTGGTGCTGGTATACCTGCTACAAGGCGGGCTAACCATTCACCTGAAGCGCTGGACGGTAGCTGGTCTGCTGATTTTTTACTTCGTTTCGACCATCACGCACAACCGGTGGTACTTCATCAGCGGGCAGTACGACGACATGACACTCGACCCAACCCGATACGATTACGCGATGTTCTTCGAGCAAACCCGGGGTTCGCTGGCCGACTTTAACCTGCTTCGGTATTACGACGAAAATCCGGAAACATCCCACGATTATGGTGCATCGATGTTCGGGTACGTACTGGTTCGCGTGGTGCCCAGGCAATTGTTTCCGGGCGGTGAAAAGCCGTATCCGTCGCCCTACCTCGACGTACTGGACCGGTCGCTGGAACTGCCCCGCGACTGGCTGCGTATTGGCGAGGCAACCCTGCATTACGGCGCTTTTTACGCCGGTTTCGGCTGGCTGGGTTTCTGGTTGCTGCCGTTTGGGATGGGCCTTTGGCTGAATGCGTTTGTCCGACGGAATCCGGCCGCCAATCCCCTCGGATTTTGTAAACAGATTGTGTTTTCGCTGGCCTTGTTCCAGCTCATTACCCGCGGCTATTTTCCGCAGTTTGTCGACCATTACGTGTACCTGTTCATACCGCTGTGGCTGATTGGCCGCCGGATGCGGCAGGTTACCGTTCCCACCGTACTCCCCGTTCATCATGAAGCTGTTTGTTAACGCCGTCAATTTATCGTCGGCAGGCGGGCTAAACGTGGCCCTGAACTTTCTGAAGGGTGTGGCCACGCTGAAGCCGGACGACCTCCACGTATACGTAGCGGCTCCTCGTCACTGCGGCTACGAAGCCCTGGCGACCGAGGCCATACACCTGTATTTTCTGCCCAGGGGTTCGGGCTACTGGGTGTCTCGTCTGTACATCGACTACCGTTGGGTACCGTCGCTGATCGACCGTATCAAGCCCGACATCATTTTCACGATGGGTAATTTTGCTACGCCCGTACCGGGTCGGCAGGCCGTTCTGCTGCATTATCCGCATCCGGCCTATCCCGATGAGGTCGATATCTGGAATCGCCTGGATTTGTTTGGAAAGCTGAACGTCTGGATGCGCAACCAGGTGTTCAGTCGCCGGATTCACTACACGGATGTGCTGCTGGTACAAACCGAGACCATCCGGCAGCGTATCCGTCAGGTCTATCCGGATCTGCCTGCAATCGCCCTGTTACCGAATGCGTACACTACGCTGCGCAGCCAGACCACCTATGCTCTTCCGTTTGTGAAGCAACTGGGTTTTCGGTATCTGATGTGTTTGTCGCGGTATTACCCACACAAGAATCTGGAAGTGCTGCTGGACGTAGCCCGGCTGATCCGGGATCGGAACATGCCGTACCGACTCCTGCTAACCATCGAACCAACTCAGCACCGTAAGGCTCGTCGGCTACTGGACCAGATTGAACGACTAGGTCTGACTACTACATTGATTAACATTGGGCATGTGCCTGCTACGGGCATTTACTCCCTGCATCAGCAGGTGGATGGGCTGGTGCTGCCGACCCTGCTCGAATCATTTACGGCTACGTACGTCGATGCTCTGCACTTTGGTCTCCCCATCTTTACCTCCCGCCGGGATTTTTCGGAGGAAGTATGCGGAGACTGTGCCTACTATTTTGATCCACTGTCGGCTGAAGACATTCTGGACACCATTCATGCCGGGTTCAGCAATCCGTTTCGGATGCAGCGCAACATCGACCGGGGTCGACAACGATCAGCGCAACTGCCCGACTGGCCGGCGGTGGTGCAGATGGGCTTAGAATCACTTTATGCACTCGGTCCTGAATCGCAATCTACCCTGAGCCGCCTATGAACGCCGTCGATTTTCATTCCGACATTGCCGAGGCTTTTGACGAGCGCTACCGGCAGTCGCCGGGGTTTCGGGAGCGGTTTCGGGTCTGGACGAAGCTGTTTGGCCGCTACGTCAAACCGACCGACAGCGTGCTGGATTTAGGTTGTGGGTCGGGGATCTTCAGCAGTTACCTGGCCGGTTGGGGCTGCACGGTTACGGGCATCGACGGATCGGCGGAAATGATCAGCCTGTGCCGACAGAAGACGGTGGCCGCCAACGTACGCTACGTAGTAGAACCGTTGCCGCTGGCGTCGCCGGGCGATTACCCCGTGCAGGACGTAATCATCGCGTCCAGCCTGCTGGAATACATCGACGACATGACGGCTATGCTTTCGCAGGCTAACCAACTGCTTCGACCAACGGGTTTGCTGATTGTTTCCATGCCCAATGAACGGAGTATGTACCGGCGGCTGGAACGGTTGCTGTTCGCCCTGACGGGGCGGCCGCGCTATTTTGCCCACATCCGGAACCTGTCGAGCGAGGCTAAGTTCGATCAGTTGCTGCGAAAAATGGGCTTCGACGTAATCGAAACGGCTTATTTCTCCAGTTATGACCCGGTATCCCGTTTTGTAAAATTTGTTCTGCCGCGCCCCTACGCCAATACCCTGTTTGTGGGCGTGTATCAGAAGCGATAAGTTCTGTTACCCACCGTATCTATGAAAATTATGAACATTGTAGGGGCCCGGCCTAACTTCATGAAGGTGGCACCCCTGCACCGGGCATTCCGCCAGCAACCGGGCTTTCAGTCCCTGATCGTACACACCGGGCAGCACTACGACGCCCGCATGGGCGACGTGTTTTTTGGGCAGCTTGGGTTGCCTGCACCAGACTATTACCTTGGCATTGGGGGCGGTACGCAAACCCGGCAGACCGCCGACATCATGCTCCGGTTCGACGAGGTCATGGCTGCTGAACAGCCGGACCTGGTGCTGGTCGTCGGCGACGTCACCTCGACCGTTGCCTGTGCGCTGGTGGCGGTGCGGCTCGGGGTTCCGGTTGCCCATGTTGAGGCCGGTCTGCGCTCCGGCGACCGCCGGATGCCGGAGGAGATCAACCGCATACTGACCGATCACCTCGCTGATCTGCTGTTTGTGACGGAGCAGGCCGGCCTTGATAACCTTCGGCGCGAAGGCATTGCTGACGACCGGGTTCATTTTGTCGGAAACGTCATGATCGATTCCCTGCTTCAGTACCGGACAAAATCCAATGCACTGAATACCGTTGGTGCACTGGGCCTGACGCCGGGGCAGTACGTCCTGATGACCATGCACCGACCGGCTAACGTGGACCACGAAGCAGGGTTGCGAAACCTTGTCCGGATTGCTGAAGATACGGCTCGCTATAGGCCGGTCGTGTTCCCGGTTCATCCCCGTACCCGGGCAAATCTGGTACGTTATGGGTTGATGGATCGGCTGGCCAACCTGCCCAATAGCCAGCTTCTGGAACCCCAGGGGTATCTGGAGTTTCTGAATCTGATGGAGCACGCTGCCATCGTGATCACGGACTCGGGCGGTATCCAGGAGGAAACAACGTTCCTGCAAGTGCCTTGCCTGACCTTCCGCGACAGTACCGAGCGCCCCGTGACGGTCGAGCTGGGCACAAATCAGCTACTGGCCGATCTGAATCCCGACACGGTTCAGCAACACGTAGCCGCTATTCTGGCGGGGCGCTCGAAACCCGGTGTCATCCCGCCGTTGTGGGACGGACAGGCGGCCGAAAGAATTGCTGACATCCTCAGCCAACGTACGATCAGGGCCACGTCTGAAACCGTTCTCGCCGGGGCTTTATGAAACAGCTTGTACAGAATCTTAAAACCGGCGAAACAATTCTCGAAGACGTGCCCATTCCGCAGGTTCGGCGGGGGCAGGTGCTGATCCGGACGCGCCGGAGCCTGGTTTCTCTGGGTACCGAACGCATGCTCGTTGAGTTTGGAAAAGCCAGCTTACTGGCCAAAGCCCGGCAGCAGCCCGACAAGGTAAAGCAGGTGTTCGACAAGATCAGCACGGATGGACTCGTACCGACGCTGGAAGCCGTGTTCCGAAAGCTCGATCAGCCGCTGCCCCTTGGTTACTGCAACGCCGGGGAGGTGATTGCGGTCGGGGAGGGCGTACTGGACATCCGGCCGGGCGATCGGGTGGCGTCCAATGGGCCGCATGCGGAGGTCGTTTGTGTACCCCGCCATCTGGTCGCCCCGATTCCCGACACAGTCAGCGATGAGGAAGCCGCCTTTACAGTCATTGGAGCCGTTGGCCTGCAGGGCATCCGGCTGCTGAATCCTACGCTGGGCGAAACGGTAGTCGTGATCGGCCTGGGCCTGATCGGGCTGTTAGCCGCCGATCTGCTCCGGCTCAACGGCTGCCGCGTAATCGGTGTCGACCCTGACGAAACGAAACGGCAACTGGCCCGCGAAAAAGGCATTCAGACCGTACCGCCGGCCGACGACACGGATGTGGTTAGTTACGTAATGGCTCAGACAAACGGAGCGGGAGCCGACGCCGTGCTGCTGACGGCGTCGACCAGGGGCGATGAACTCATCTCGCAGGCGGCCCGGATGAGCCGGAAGCGGGGCCGAATCGTGCTGGTGGGCGTCGTGGACCTGAGTCTGAACCGCGCTGAATTCTACGAAAAAGAACTGACCTTCCAGGTGTCGTGTTCGTACGGGCCCGGTCGCTACGATGAAGCCTACGAACAGCAGGGCCACGACTATCCGCTGCCGTTTGTTCGCTGGACCGAAAACCGAAATTTTCAGACCATCCTGCATCTGCTGTCGACGGGGCAACTGGATGTAAAGCCGCTGATCACGGACGTTGTGCCGTTGACCGACTACCAGCAGATTTACGCCCGGATCGGTCAGTCGCGTTCCATTGCGTCGCTGCTTCAGTATGCCGAAACAGTGGAGCAACGTACCACGATTTTCCTGCCTGACCATCACTACGGCGGGATGGGTGACACAAAGAACCGCCCGATCGTAGGTATCATTGGGGCGGGTAATTTCACGGGGGCGACCTTGCTTCCTGCGCTACAGCCAACGGGGGCCGCCCTTCGTATTATTGCCAGTGCCGGTGGCCTCAACGGGACGCTGCTCGCCAAAAAGTTTTCGATCGCCGAAAGTACCACCGATTATCAGCAGGTTATCCAGCATCCCGAGGTCGATCTTGTCATCATCACAACCCGGCACAACAGCCACGCCCGCATGACGAGCGAAGCCCTCCGGGCCGGTAAGCATGTGTTCGTCGAAAAGCCGCTGGTCATTTTTGAAGAGGAATTGCCCGGAGTCGTGGCGGCTCAGCAGGAAAGCGGCCGGACGGTGCTGGTCGGGTTCAATCGTCGGTTTGCCCCGCATGTGCAGCGCATGAAAACCGTGCTCGGCGCAGAGCGGTCGGGCGATGTGCCGATGAACGTAATCGCGACTATGAATGCGGGCTTCATGCCGACCAGTGCCTGGGTACATGACCGGACTGTGGGCGGAGGGCGGCTGCTGGGAGAAGCCTGCCATTTTGTTGATCTCATTACGTTCCTGACCGGGAGCCGCGTCGCGGCCGTTTGCATGAACGCGATGGGCAGCCGACCGTCGGAAACGGCCGATTCGGCCTCACTGCTGCTGCGGTATGAGAACGGGTCAACGGGTGTGGTTAACTACTTCGCCAATGGCAGTAAAGCCTACGCCAAAGAGCGGATCGAGGTGTATTCGCAGCAACGAACGCTGGTACTCGACAACTTTCGGAGCCTTAAAGGATTTGGATTCGGGCGCTTTTCCGGACTGAAAACCCGTCAGGATAAAGGGCATGCCGAACAATTCAGCCGGTTGGTGCATCAGTTGCGGACGGGTGGCGAACCGTTGATCCCATTTGCCGAGATCGTGAACACGACGCAGACGACCCTGGCTGCCTTGCGGAGTCTGCGCGAGGGTCGCTGGGTAGCCGTCGAAGAAATCAGCATGGACCAGCCCGAAACCATAATGGCCGTATGATGCGCCGATGTGGACTACTCTGGCGAACAGTCCAGCATCTGCGTGCCCGGCAGGTTGTGTATCAGGTCTGGAACCGATTGAGACCAGCGACTGCATTGCGGGTGCCGGCAACAGCTCCGGCTGCTCACTGGCTTCGTGTATCAATTGCCGATAAGCCAGTTTCCCGCAAAGGTCAGGCGTTTTCGTTTCTCAATCAGAGTGTTGTCTGGGGAGATCCCGGCCTGATTGACTGGAACTATGCGGCCAATGGCAAGCTCTGGACGTACAATCTGACGTATTTCGATTACCTGAACCAGCCAGACGGACGGACGGGTATCGGACTGGCACTGATCCGCAGTTTTATCCGCCAGACTAGTCGAATCAGCGATGGGCTGGAGCCGTATCCTACGTCCCTGCGCATCATGAACTGGGTCCAGTTTCTGTCGCGGCACCAAATCAGGGACGAACCTGTTCAGGCCCATCTGTTCGCGCAGGTATCGTTGCTGCGGGGGCGGCTGGAGTATCATCTGGCCGGAAATCATCTGCTCGAAAATGGTTTTGCGCTGCTGATAGGTGCCTTGTTTTTCCGGCAGCGACACTGGTTTCGTGCCGCAGCGGCACTCGTGCGCCGGGAGCTGACAACGCAAGTGCTATCCGATGGTGGACACGACGAACGAAGTCCGATGTACCACCAGATCCTGCTCGACCGGCTGCTGGACGTAGCCCTGGCCGTTGGGCAGGATTCCTGGCATGGCGATCCGGCGCTGCTTGCCTTCCTGAATCAGAAAGCCGCGTTGATGCTGGGCTGGCTGGGGGCCGTTACCGTTTCAAACGGTACTGTGCCGATGGTGAATGATGCCGCCGAAGGAATCGCCCCTACCACGGCGCAACTCCGCCGAAAAGCGCTGGAGGCCGGTATCGTACCAACGTTCGTACATCTGGGCGAAAGTGGATACCGGCTGTACCGCCACGGTCGATACGAGCTTTTCGTAGACGTTGGCGCTGTTGGCCCTGATCACCAGCCGGGTCATGCCCATGCCGATACGTTCTCATTCCTGTTGTATGTCGATGGACAGCCGGTCCTGGTTGATCCTGGTACTTCAACGTATCAGATAGGCGACCGGCGGCAATGGGAGCGTAGTACGGTGGCACACAATACCGCTACTCCTCAACTGGCTTCCGGAGAGTCGCCCGATTCGTCTGAAATGTGGAGCGGGTTTCGGGTTGGCCGGCGGGCGCGGGTAACCCTGCTCGACGATACCGGCACCCGTCTATCGGCCCGGCACAACGGCTACCGGCGACTCGGGCTGACCCATCAGCGAAGCTGGCAGATGACAGCCCCCGGCCGGATTTGTGTTTTTGATCGGTTAACGGGGAGCGGAGCAAAAACTGGCGTGGCCCGCTTCTACATTCATCCGCGCTGGTTGCCGGAGAGTCAATCCGGCCTCGTTACCATTGGGTCCGTGCAGATCAGGTTTCAGGGCGAGGCCGTTGGCGAACCAACAATCCAGGTTTATGCCATGGCTGCGGGGTTCAATTGCTGGCAACCCGCTCACTGTCTGCTTGTTCCGTTTGCTGGCTCCTTACAAACCACCGTAACCATTCCGTCATGACGATTCTGTACCTGACCTTTTATTTTGAGCCCGACCTGTGTGCCGGGTCGTTTCGCAACACGGCCCTGATTAACGAACTGGCCGGTCAGCTTGGGCCCGACGATGCCGTGCATATCGTTACGACGCAGCCCAATCGGTATCAGTCATTCAGCGCTGAGGCCCCGGCGCATGAGCAGCGCGGAAACGTAACGATTGATCGAATACCCGTACCGGTTCATGCGAGCGGCCTTGCCGATCAGATTCGGTCCTTTCTTGCGTACTATCGGCAAACCCGCCGACTGACCCGTGGCCGGTCGTACGATCTGGTGTTTGCTTCCTCGTCGCGGTTGTTTACCGCCTTTCTGGGCGCTGGCCTGGCCCGGCAACGGCGCGCTCCGCTGTATCTGGATATTCGCGATCTGTTCCGGGAAACGATTCTCGACGTATTCAGGAATTCGCTGATCCGGATACCGCTAAACCCGGTCTTACGGGCCGTTGAACAGTATACGTTTGGCTACGCCACCCACATTAATCTGGTGTCCGAAGGATTCCGTTCGTATTTCGAGGGTTTCAGGCAGGCGACGTACAGTGTGTATACCAATGGCATTGATGACGAATTTGTTGACTGGCCTCCCATCGGCAAAACCCATTCCAAGGTTCGGACGCTGCTGTATGCTGGTAACATTGGCGAAGGGCAGGGGTTGCACAAAATCATTCCGCAGGCGGCCCGACAACTCGGCGATGGATACCGGTTTGTGGTTATTGGCGATGGCGGAGCAAAACATAAACTGGAAGCCGCCATTCAACGTGAAGGTGTAACCAACGTAGAGGTTCGTCGGCCGGTTGGCCGGGATGCCCTGGTTGCCGAGTATCAGACTGCCGATTATCTGTTCGTGCATTTAAATGACCTGGCTGCGTTTGAGCGCGTACTGCCGTCGAAGCTGTTCGAATACGGTGCCACGAATAAACCCATTGTTGCCGGGGTAGCCGGCTACGCAGCCCGGTTTGTGCAGGAACACCTGCCCAACAGCCTGCTGTTTGCTCCCGGTGATGTTACGACACTGGTGCGATTATTGCGCGAAAATTCGTATAAATTACAGGTGAGAACAGCCTTTACGGCGCAGTTTGGCCGCAAAATTATTATGCAGCAAATGGCGCGGCAGATACTGACGACACGACCGACTGAAACGCTCATTCCAGCTACTATATGAACGTCTTATTGACCGGAGCATCAGGTTATGTGGGAAGTCATATTCACCGCGGTCTGGCGCCCGACCACGTAGTGACCACCGTGGGCCGGCAACCACTTGGACATCGGCACATTTCTTGCAACCTGGCGGCAGAGGTACCTGACCTATCGGGACAGTATATTGATTACGTCGTTCATGCGGCCGGGAAAGCCCACTCGGTGCCCCGCAGGCGTCGGGAACTGGCCGAGTACGAACAGGTGAACGTACAGGGCACGGCCCGGTTGCTGGCGTCTCTCGACCGATTGCCGACCTTGCCCCAGGCTATTGTGCATATCAGTACGGTGCTGGTCTACGGCCGCGATGAAGGCTACTGGCTTACCGAAGATACGGCTTTGCAGGACAACGGGGTGTATGGACTGAGTAAGATTAAAGCCGAAACTCTCGTCCGGGAGTGGGCGCAACGTACCGGCGTTCGCGCTGCCATCCTGCGCCTGCCGCTGGTCGTAGCTGAAGAACCTACCGGCAACATGGCCGCACTGATGACCGCCATCCGGCGCGGCTACTACGTCCGGCTGGGCGACGGCGCAGCCCGGCGGAGTATGGTCCGGGCCGACGACCTTGCGACGATCATACCCCGGGCGGCTGCAATCGGAGGGGTTTTTAACCTGACGGACGGGCACCATCCCAGCCTTCGGGAGCTTGATGAGATGATTACTCAATACGTTGGCCGAACAAGAGTCAAGGCCGTTCCGACCGGACTGGCCAAAGCGGTAGCCCGTGCGGGCGACGGTGTTAATGCTCTGATTGGACGGAAGTTTCCGCTCGATTCGGTTGCTTTGCGTAAATTGACGAGTTCGCTGACCTTTTCGGATCAGGCGGCCCGCCAACGGCTGAACTGGAACCCCCGACCTGTACTTGACCTGTTTGTATGACATTTACCTTCTACCTGGTTATCACCACGGCGCTGTTTGGTACCGAACTGCTCTACCTCCAGGTAGCCGAGCGGTTCCGAATCGTCGATAAACCCAATGAGCGCAGTTCACATACCGCCCAGACGATACGGGGTGGGGGTGTTTTGTTCTGGATTGCTGCGCTGGGTGCTTTCATATACACTCAGTTTGCGTTCCCGTATTTTTTCCTGGGTCTTACACTGGCAGCCGCCATCAGCTTTCTGGATGATCTGTACACCCTGCCCAATCGTTACCGCATTGGCGTACAGTTTGTGGCAGTAGCGCTCCTGCTGCGCGAAACGGGCGTATGGCCGACCGAACCGTGGGTCTGGCTGATTGTGCTGGTTGTGGGCGTGGGTACGCTGAACGCCTACAATTTCATGGATGGCATTAATGGCATCACGGCGTTTTATAGCCTTGTTACGGTCGGGACGCTCTGGTACTGGCAGGTTCGGCAGCCTGTTCTGGCGGCTGATTCGCTTTTTGCGTTCGTGCTGGCATCCGTGCTGGTATTCACGTATTTCAACGCCCGGCGAAAGGCCGTTTGCTTCGCAGGCGATGTCGGTAGTGTCTCTATCGCGGTCATTATCCTGTACATGCTGTACCAATTTATTATCGTCCACCAGACGTACCTGCCCATTTTGCTGCTGGCGGTATACGGGGTCGACAGCGTTCTGACCATCCTCCACCGGTTGTATCTGGGGCAGAACATCTTCCAGGCCCATCGGCTGCACCTGTTCCAACTGCTGGTTCACCGGCTGCAATGGCCGCATCTGCGGGTATCCGCCTTGTATGCCCTGCTGCAACTCGGAATCAACGCCATGGTGCTGGCCGCCGTCAACTGGTCAACGGCGGCTCAGTTGGGATTGGCAGGGTTGATTCTACTGACCCTGTCGGTGAGTTATTGTGTGCTCAAATTGAGGCTGATGAGTGCTGCGCTCGTTGCGAAACAGAACGTAGCCGTACACCCATAAGGCTATTGCGGTACCCCCGTGAATCCACTCGGAACCCGCTACAGCATGTGGGTCGCTGAGAACAATCAGCATATCAACAACCGGTATCAGTGAGCCGGCCAGGGTTACGCCCCCGAGCGGTTTAAACCACCTGGCCGCTGTGAAACCAATAAACAGTAGTCCTGAGAAGACATCCCGAATGCCTTTGATGTAATGAAACGCATTGGTCGGCTGGTCGAAAACCAGACCGTAGCCGCGTTCGGCAACTTCGGGAGCGAGCAGAAAGCGGCCTCCAATGAACACCAGTCCGGCACCGAACAGATAACCTACGGCCGTGATCCAGCCAGAAAATTGCTTTGTTTGCATCGTCGTTCGTGATTTAGTTTGACGAAGCAAAGGTCTTCGCCAGCCGTAAGCGATGCATTCACCTGGGTGAAGAACAGTCAGTACAGTTTGCCGGCCCGGGCCGCCCGGATTCGGCTAAGTGACTGCGGTTTGATGCCCACGTAGGAGGCTACTACGTACTGCGGGATGCGCTCCTGCAGCGTTGGAAAGGAGCGGAGAAACGTTTCGTAGCGCTCTTCAGCCGTTTCCTGGTAAAACGACGTCAATTTCTGAAGCATCCCGACAAACAGATGCTCGGCGATTAACCGGCCAAATTTCTGACCTTCGCCAATGGAATCATACAGTCGTTGCAGGTTGTTGAAGTTGATAACCAGCAGCGTGGTTGGTTCGATAGCCTGAATAAAACGGGAAGAGGGCGTCTGCGTCAGGAAACTTTCGTAATTGCTCGCGAACGTTTGTTCGGGTGAAAAGTCGTAGGTGTGTTCGGCACCATCGTCGAGGACGTAGTACCGGAGCAGACCCTGCGTAACGAAGCCGGCGTATCGGCATACGTCACCAGCCTGGAGGAAATAGCCATCGGTCGGCAAAACCATCGGTTTAAACAACGACGTAACAACCGCTTCTTCCTTGTTCGTGAGTGCAATGAACTGGCGGATCGTCTGGAGCAGTGCTGAATAATCAGTTGTCATAGGTTTACGTATGCGTTACGAATTCCACGATGTACATACGGGCGGTACCCTTCGGCTGCATCGCTATGAGTCTTCCATTGACCGGTTTTTCTTCCGGGATCGGACCGCCCGGCAGGAGCGGTTGCTGACCATCGCCTGGAACGTCGGACCGGCGGAACGTATCGTTATTGATAGCGTCGAGTACCTGTTTCCGGCGCAGTCCATCGTGCCGCTGATGGTTAATCAGTCGTACCGGATCGATCAGTCATCTAACATCATCGCGTGGCAGTTTGATCGGGAGTTTTACTGCATTGTCGACCACGACAAGGAAGTTTCGTGCGTTGGTTTTTTGTTTTACGGTGTCAAGGACGTGATGTTTCTACAGCTGGATGCGGTCGAAGAACGAAAGTTTGAGGCACTCCTGGCCGTATTTGAAGACGAATTTACGACGAAGGATACGATTCAGGGCGAGATGCTGCGAATGCTCACCAAGCGCCTGATCATTAAACTGACCCGGTTGGCTAGGGAGCAGTATCTGGAGCCGGATGTCAACGAGAAAGATTTTGATATTGTCCGGCGATTTAACCTGCTGGTTGAGAACAACTACCGGAATCTGCACGCCGTGAGCGACTACGCCGATCTGCTGAATAAGTCGCCCAAAACCTTGTCGAACCTGTTTGCCCTGTATCGCTTCCCGAATCCCTTGCAGATTATTCATAGCCGCATTGCCCTCGAAGCCAAGCGGCTGCTGATGTACACGGATAAATCGACGAAGGAAGTCGCCTACGAACTGGGCTTTGAGGAGGTGGCGCATTTCAGCCGATTTTTCAAGAAACAGACGGGCGCGGCTCCCACGGAATTCAAAGAACAGCTCAAAGCGACGCTGATCGGGAAGAATTGATAACAAGCCGGGAACTGCCGCCATTCTTTGCGGGCCGGAGCGGCTGCAACTTTGCCATGTCAATCAACCAATCAAATAACCACGACAATGGCACAGTACACGATCCCCACAAAAGAAACCGCAAAGCCGGACAGCGCAGCTATGTTCGCCGGCCTGGAGAAGGCGCTCGGGTTTACCCCCAATCTCTATGCGTACATCGGGCATTCGCCCGCTACGCTGGCCAATTACCTGAGTTTTCAGCAAGGACAGGCCAAAGGGGCGTTCCGGGCCAAAGAACGCGAAGCGATCTTCCTGGCCGTCAGTGAGGTGAACGGCTGCCGGTACTGCCAGTCGGCGCATACGGCCCTGGGCAAGATGAACGGTTTCTCCGACGATGAAATTCTGCAGCTCCGCGCCGGAACTCACCCCGACGAAAAACTGAACGTACTGACGAACCTGGCCGCTGAGATTCAACGGACACATGGCCACCCGTCGCCGTTGCTGCTCGACCGCTTCTTCGCGCTGGGCTACGATCAGGCTGCCCTGATCGACCTGATTTCGCTGGTGGCCGACAAAGTGCTGTCGAACTACCTGCACAACATCACCCAGATCGCCATTGACTTCCCCGTAGCGCCGGAATTAGAAGCCGTTGAGGCTTAACGTATCAAACGCTCACCATCTGACGACGTAATGTCATTCGATGGCAGGAGTAAACAAGCTCATAACAAAACAAACTTAGTACAGCCATGAATTCCTCCGCCACAACCCCCGCTCCGCAAACGAGTGTACCGGATTACTTCACCAAATACGAACATCTGCACCTGAGCCGCACTACCGACGGCATTCTGGAAGTCCGGTTTACAACCAACGGCGGCCCTATTGTCTTCACGGGTAAAGATCATACGGAATTTGTCGACGCGTTCTTTCAGATCAGCCGCGATCGGGCCAATAAAGTGGTCATTCTGACCGGCACCGGCGATGAGTGGTTTGCGCAGATCGACGGTCCCAGCCTTGGCGATATCACTAACCCGCGCGAATGGTATAACACCTGGTGGGAAGGGCAGAAAGTGTTGCAGAACCTGCTGGACATCAACGTTCCCGTTGTTGCTGCTATCAATGGCCCTGCCACGGTTCACTCCGAATACGCACTGACAGCCGACGTACTGCTCGCTTCCGAACACGCCTATTTTCAGGACTTTCCGCATTTGGCGTTTGGTATCGTTCCCGGCGACGGCGTGCAGACCGTCTGGGCAAAAGCCTTAGGGGAGTACCGCGCTAAGTATTTTCTATACACCCAGCAAAAACTGTCGGCTCAGGAAGCCAGGCAGCTTGGATTGGTGGCCGAGGTACTGCCCGACAACACGGCGCTGATGAATCGGGCGTATGAAACTGCCCGCCAGTTGCTGACCATCCCGGACCTGACCCGGCGCTTCATGCGGTCGATGTTTACGCAGAGCCTGAAACGTGATTTTCTGGAGCAGGTTGGCTATGGCATGGCTCTCGAAGGAATTTCTGCCACCGACCTGAAGATTGCCGCTGAAGAAGCAAGCCGGACCAACTAACGCTAAACGTTGCCGGCTGGATGGGGATTCTAACCAGCCTGGGGCCGACGTAGTTACTAAATCAGTATATTGGTTCGTCAGACATCCCAGCCGGTCAATACCATGAAACGACGCATCCTTCATAAGCATCCATTAGCCATCCGCTGGTTTCACTGGGTCAACTTTCCCGTGCTGGGCATCATGATCTGGAGCGGCCTGCTGATTTACTGGGCCTACGATCCGTACAAGATTCAGCTCGGCGACTGGACGCTCGTATCGTTCTTTCCCGATGGGTTTTATAAGGCCCTGAAGCTGTCGCGTCGATTGGCCGAAGGCATGGCCTGGCACTTCGTATTCATGTGGATCTTCCTGCTGAATGGTCTGCTCTACGTTGGTTACACCTTTATTTCCGGCGAGTGGCGGCACCTGGTTCCTGGTCGGAATTCGTTTCGGGAGGCTATTCACGTAACGCTGTACGACCTGGGCCTGCGGAAAGATCAACCGCCGTTCATCAAGTACAACGGAGCGCAGAAAATCGCGTATTTTTCCATCATGCTGATGGGCGTCGGTTCGGTACTGACTGGCTACGCGATTTATAAACCCACGCAGTTTTACTGGCTGACAGCCCTCATGGGCGGCTACAAAACTGCTCGGCTGATTCATTTTGCGCTTACGATCGGCTACGTACTGTTTTTCGTTATTCATATCGGGCAGGTGATCCGGGCGGGCTGGCAAAACTTTCAGTCGATGGTTACGGGTTTTGAAGTGGTGAAATCGAACGATCCTGAACGACCGGTCATGACCGACGTTACGCCCGAACCCGGTCCAACGGACGACCCTGCGCCCACCGAACCCCGTCCCGACAGTACTCCTCTTCAACCCGCCCTGTCATGAAAGCAACAAATGAGCCTGATTTGCCCGAAAGCGATCTGCCGGAGTCAGTGATCCGTCGCCGTACACTGAAAGCGTTTGGCTGGTTTGCCCTGGCCTCGGTAGTACCAGTAGGCGTGTACACCTGGATTCAGAACAGCCCGAACCTGGCCGGAATCCGCAAGCCGCTTCGGAAAGTGCTCGATGTAAACGAGGACATTGCCAGTACGTATTTCAGCAGTAACCACCTGGTCAGGACCTATCCGGTCGAAGCCGCGGCCCGTGTTCCCCGCGTAAACGGTTTCGACGGGCTACGGACGCCTTTGCCGGATGACTGGAAACTCCAGATTGATCGACAAGGCAGTAACGGAGAACCACAGGAACCACTGCTGCTAACAATGGACGACGTAAAGGCGCTGCCCCGGCAGGAACTGGTTTATGATTTTAAATGCGTGGAAGGCTGGAGCCAGATTCAGCACTGGAGTGGGGTCAGGTTCTCGGATTTTATGGAACGCTACCAACTCGGTACCCGAAGCGGCAAAGCGCCCAGCCCGGACACTACCGACGATCTGTACAAATTCGTTGGTATGGAAACGCCCGATAAAGGCTACTACGTCGGTATCGACATGGAGAGCGCCATGCATCCGCAAACCCTGCTGGCCTACGAATTGAACGGCGAGCCGATTAACAACCAGCATGGTGCACCCGTCCGGTTGCTGATTCCGCATAAATACGGCGTAAAGAACCTGAAACGCATCGGCCGAATTTTTTTCAGCGATACGCGTCCCCGCGATTTCTGGGCCGAGCGCGGCTATGATTATTATCTGGGGTTGTAGTGCGCCTGGGGCAAAGGTGAGGCTGTTTCCTATGCCCCTTGCCCCACGTTCATCGCCGGGGCTTTGTAGCCTTTCTCGACAACGTTGCGAACAAGAGTATGGAACCACGATAGGGGAATCAGACGGCGCATCGTGAGCAGGGCGCTGGTCTGGCTGCTGCCCGTTACGTAACGGAGCCGGAAGCTGCGATCGTTGGCGGCCTGGAAAATCGTTTTGGCGACTACCTCCGGACCCGGCGCGTTTTCGCCTTCTTTCTGGGTGTTGGCCAGCGTTACCCGAACGTACTCGTCGTAGGCAGTCAACCCGTCTTTTTTCAGAATGTCCTGCGAGCGATCATAAAAATCAGTTTTGATAGCCCCCGGCTCTACGTTTTTGACCCGGATGTTGAATGGGCGCAGCTCAAACGACAGCGCTTCGGCAAAGCCCTCCACTGCCCATTTGGTACCGTGGTAGATGCTGTAGATCGGGAAGGTAATCAGGCCGCCCATCGACGTTACGTTGATGATAGTGCCACTGCGCTTCTCCCGGAAATAAGGCAGAATTTCCCGGATGACGTTCATGACCCCAAAAACGTTCGTGTCGAACTGGCGCTGAATCTGCTCCGGCGTGGCGGCTTCAAATACCCCGATGGCACCGTAGCCGGCATTGTTGACGATGACGTCGATGCCTCCGAAAGCCGCCCGTGCATCGGCAATGGCCTGACGAATACTGTCGGCATCCATTACGTCCAGGCGAAACAGCTTTACGTTCGGCAGTTTTGCCAACTCAGTCTCTTTGCCCGGTGTCCGCATCGTAGCGGCTACGTTCCAGCCGTTTTCCGCGAAATAGCGGGCGGTGGCTTTACCAATGCCCGACGAAGTTCCGGTAATCAATACTGTTTTCATGCGTTTATTCCGTTTATGATAAGTTTGGTTAATAGGCCTGTTTCGTGTTCAACCTGGGAGTAATCAATCGCCTGCGTAGAGCCGAATCCGGCGTCACGAACGGCTTTATACTTCAGCGCATCGGCAACGGTCAAGAGCAGGCTGGCCAGTTGGCGGGCGTCTTCGGTGGGCGGAATGGCCTTGCGCATCAGCGTTTCGAGGAAGTCCAGTTCCTGCTGGAGCACACCGGCGTAGAGCTGTTCAAATTGAGGTTCCAGCGTCTGGAGGTTCTCAATGGACAGGCTATGCAGATTAAGCACCTGCTTGTAGTAGCGAAGCCGTTCGGTCAGGTACGTACTGATCTGTTCGGTGGGCTCATCGATCGTAGCGACCTTGGCCATCAGATCACTCATGAAAGCCGCGCTTTCCTGCAGCACGACGTCGATGAACAGCTCCTCCTTGTTCTTGTAGTAATAGTAGAGCGACGCCTTGTTGAGCCGGATCGCTTTACCAATGTCGTCGAGCGTTGTTTTATCGTAGCCGTAGCGGGCAAAGCACTCGGCGGCTGCCTGCCGGATGGCCCGGCGTTTCTGATCAGTTTTTGAACCCTCTGTTTTCGTCTCCATCGTTTCAACTGCACATTGACGAAACAAAGGTATTTTATTTTTCAAACAATTTAACAAAAAGTTTGAAAATATTATTTTTATACATTTTTGCTCGCTTTTTAATCAGAAACAAATTGACTGGCAACTGCTTAGCCAATTTGCTTGTTACGGATAGAACCGTCCTAAAAATAAACGGAGTATGAAATACATGGTCATTGCTGGCATGCTTCTGGCTGGAGCTGCCTCCTGGACGCTGGTACGTCATCCTGAAAAAAACGCAAAGGTGGTCGTCCAGCCGGTTGTCGTGCTGGAGTTGTTTACGTCGCAGGGCTGTTCGAGTTGTCCGCCTGCCGACCGGGCGTTGCAGGAGATTACACAGCGAGCCGCCGGTGCCGGGCAGGCGGTGTATGGGCTGTCGTTTCATGTCGACTACTGGAACCGGCTGGGGTGGCAGGACCCCTTCAGCACCAAACAATATACCGACCGGCAGCGGCAGTATGACCGATTGCTGAAAACGCAGACGTATACGCCCCAACTGGTTATCAATGGCCGGCACGATGTGGTTGGTGGGCATCGCGGCCGTATCGACCAGCTCATCCGGTCGGTGCAGGAACAACCGGCGTCCCAGTTCATTCCGGTTGACGGAAGCCTGACGCGGCAGGCCAACCAGGTTACTGTTCGGTATCAGCTACCGGCTGGTCCGTATCGCCTGAACGCTGCGCTGGTGCAGAAGGAAGCCCGAACGAACGTGCAGCGGGGCGAAAACGGCGGCCGAACGCTGGTCAATTCCAACGTTGTGCGGCAGTTCCGCACCCTCGACCAGCCCGGCCAGTCGGGTAGTGTAACCCTGCCAATCCCGGATGGCCTGAAACCGGACGACGTAACGGTGCTGCTGTACGCCCAGCGAACCGACAACAGCCAGGTCGTAGGCGCGAAGCGGTTGTAGTTGTTTGATGGTACGTATATTGGTAACTAACGTGAATTATGAATAAGTATCAGATTACTCGCTGATAGATTAGTTAGTCTGTTTTGTCATCCCGACGCCGGGATGACAAAAGCTGGCTTTTGTAGCTAAAATGTTATCCTTGATTCACAGGAATTTATAAACACAAATCACAAACTCACTTCCTGCCGTCCGCCCTTCAACGCCAGTGATTTGCCATTCCAGCGCAACGTACCGGTTAGGGTGGCGGGTAACGTAACGCTGCCGGTCAGGCCACCCGTGGGTGTTTTGGTAAACTGTACTGCAATATCCCCGGCCGGGTGCGGTACTTTCCCTTCCACGCTGGGCAGATCGCCGAGGTAGGGCGTGATGCGGACCGACCGGAAACCGGGCTCGGCCGGATTAATGCCGCATACCGTCGAGAGAAATTCGTACAGGGGCGAGGCACTCCAGGCGTGGCAGTCCGACCGCGTGGGCTCCGGGTTTTCGGCGAAGGTCGTCAGGCCGATCGCCAGCATATCACGCCAGGGTTTCAACTGAGCCAGATACTGATCGCCCAGCCCCGTTTTCTTCAGCGCCTGGAACAGGTAGTATTTGAAATAAAAGGTCGCCTGCGTTAAAGTCGTATCCGTCATCACTTTCTGCAAAACGGCCTTTTGCTGGGCCACCGGAACGGCGTCGGTCAATACGGCCCAGATGCTGCCGTGCTGACTGAAACTGTTCTTAGCAGGGGTGTCGGCCATCAGGCCTCGCGTCGCATCCCAGCAGGTGGCCATAGCCGCTTTGTTGATACGTCGGGCTAGTTCGCGGTAGTGCTCGGCGCGTTCGTTCTGCCCGTAGTGGGCCAGGAGATCGGCTGCCCGGAAATACGTGTAAGCCTGCTGCAGCGACAGGATGCTGGAACCACCCTGACGGGCTCCGGCCGGAACTCCTCCCGCGGCTTCGTCCTTCGCGTTCTGCCACTTTGCCCAGTCCACAAAATTCCACCATTCGAGCGGGCCGTTCAAGCCACCTTTGTCCAGTCGCTGTTCGTGCCAGTTCAACACCTGCGTAATCCCCGGCAGGAACGATTTGACAAACGCGTCGTCCTGCCGATGCAGCCAGTAGTCGTGGATCATGCAGACCCAATAGAGCGAGAACGGCGGAATCACCTGGAAGTCGGCGCTGGGGTAGCGGCTCTGGGTCAGCCCGTCGTTGAACCGACTGTGGTCATAGTCCATGATGGCCTTGCGCATCAGCCGGTCGTCGCCCGTTACATACAGCGAGATCATGGCCTGAATCCGGGTGTCGCCGGTATATTGCAGTTGCTCGTAGTAAGGGCAGTCGTAATACGTTTCGCCCGCGCAGAGCTGGGCCGTGCGCCAGCCAACGTTCCAGATTTGCCGCAGAGACGAGTCGGCGGGTGCGCCCGAACGCGGACCGACCGTGAACGTCGCTTTTTGCTGGAACGGATAGCCGGTAAACTGCCCAACCAGATCGTTCAGCACCAATGGATCCTGGGCGGTCTGCACCGTCAGTTGCAGGTACCGATACGTCCGGAACCAGAGCGGCCGGAAAGTCCGTTTGGCATTTCCATCGGCTACAAACTGATCTTCGAAGCCGATCAGCTTCCGGCCGTCGATGTCGTTTCGATTGCCTTTCTGCCCTTTGTCATTGACCAGCGCTTCGGCGTAGGCCAGCGTAATCACGGCGCTTTTGCCCCCGCTGACGGTCAGTTCCGGATACGCGTTCGTGAGATGACCCTGATCGAGCAGGAACGTAGCTTTTGTGTTTGCCGGTACGGTTACGGGGTCTTTTCCGGTCAAGAAATTAGCGTTCATCCGGGCGTTGTCTGTTCGTCGTACAGCCGCTAACCGTTGCATACGTTCTTCCATCATCGGAATGGTACGCGCCACCAGGTTCCAGTTGCCATCCGTGCCGAGGCCACGGGGTTTGGCGGGGTACCCAACGGGTCGGGCGTTGGGCCAGTTCTTGTCGTCGAACCCGGGCTGTTCCCAACCCCACGGATACTGAACCCCGTCGACGCGGTCGCCGGCTCCAACCACGATGTAGGTCCGCAGCCTGGCGTTGTCGTTGACAACCGGCGAGTAGGCCGGATTCTGGTAAATCTTCCATGTAGCGTCGGTGTTGGCCACTTTTTCGGTTTCGCCGTCGCCCTGAAGCACAAAACCCAGTTGGTAGCTCATCTGCGCAAACGGAGCCGATTCGCCCAGGTACCAGACCTGCGCGGCCAGTACGTTACGACCGGCCTGTAGATAGGGCGCCAGATCGAGGGTTTCGTAGTTCCAGTTTTGGGTATCGCTGCGGGCGGGTCCGAGGGCCACCGAGCGCCCGTTGACAAACAGCCGGTAGCGGTTGTCGGCCGATACGTGAACGACGAAGCGGGCCGGTTTCTGGTTCAGGTCGATCGCTTTGCGGAAGTGATACACCCCATACTGCCGGGCGGGTGATGTGGGATGCATCAGCCACCGGGCCGTCCAGTAGTCGTTCTGCCAGCGCGACGTAGCCGAAACACGGGCTGGCGTCGTTTGCGAAAAGGCGTTCAGGGTAAGGAAACAGGCAAGAATAAAGAGCCGAATAGTCATCAAAAGCAGAGCATTAACGTAATGCCGCGAATATAGCGACAATCCGGCGCTGATGTAGGGGGTGGTGTCCTGCCCAGGTGTTTTTAGATCAACTTAGGCCTTCACCACAAACGTATAACCGGCCGCTACGTTACCGCCCTTGTTCGTTACGTTCATCAGCAGGTTAGAGTTGAATAGCCCATCCCGGCGGTTGCCCGGCTCATCCGGAAAATAAAGCTGGGTGGTCAGGACCGGTTTGTTGGGAGCCTGTACTTTAACGTGGACGTGGCGCGTTCGGCCCGGATACAATCCTGGTACGATGGTCTCTAATCGAAAAATGCCGTTTTTGTCCGTGTATTGGTGACCCCGTAGCCGGAAGCCGCTGTTGTCGTACTCGCCCTCATTGTCGGCATGCCACCAGTCCAGCAGCGCGTGGGCAACGGGTTTACAATCGGTCGTCAGCACCCGGCCGGTCAGCACAAGTTTACTACCACCCATACCTTGTTCGAGCAGACTGCTACGTTCCGGCGAGTTGGGTTTGAAATAAGGCCCTTCGGTTTCCGATGGCGTCGGTTCGTCGTGGTCGTCGCAGGGCGGTGTGACGGGCAGCGTCAGGAACTTCCCGCGGAAGCTGGCCGACAGCAGGCCCGTAAGCGGAAGAGTGGCCAGCAGGGAGACAAACCGGCGCCGTGACGTTTCCATGTCAGAAGGAAAGGGTTGGTTATTAGTTAAAATTAACAATTTTTTCACTCGTAACGGACGAGCAGGGAAAAAATGCCGGTGGTACGTCAGGCAGGGACATTGCACGGACATCTGCTTGCCGCGACAAGGAGTGCTGTCTAGTTAAATTGGTCATAGGATAAGTGGTTAGTCAAAACAACGTATTGACAATCAAAAGTTTTTGTATCTTTTGCCTCCTGTCTACCTCAACCTAAATGAAAACTGATCAATCCGCAACGGCAAGTGAGTCCGCTACGTCTGCCCAATTGCCCCGACGCTCTGCTTTGTTAGTGGGCAGTATGCCTTTTGCCGACGAAGAAACCTGCATGCGTCGGGCGCTCGATGTGCTTGGTCCGGCCCTGTTCTGTTTGCCCGACGGCGAGATTGGCGAAAAGACCCCGGCTTTCCCGAAGGGTAATCGCATTGCCTGGGTGGTGTACGCCATCGAAAAGCTGACCGAGGATAAAGCCAGCTGGCAGGTCATCAAACAGCCGGTGCGTAGCCCCGAGGACGGTATGGCTATCAACTACGATGGTTTCCAGAAATTGAAGCCGCTGCATTCGCCTGCCGACATGCCACAGCACGTGCAACTGGGATACGATGCGTTTTTTGCGAAAAGTTATCCTGTTTTCAGGCAGTTGCGCGAGGAACACGGTTTCCCGCATTTGAAATTTCAACTGGGCGTACCGACGGGTTTCGCCATGGGGTTTGCGTTTGCCAGCCCGATTACCTGGCTACGCTATACATACGCATTCAACACCGTAATTGCCCGGGAGGTCAATGCTGCTCTGGCCACGGCTGGCAACGACGTTATTGTGCAGCTGGAAGTGCCGCCCGAACTTTATGCCGCGTATAAACTGCCGGCGCCCCTGATCGGGCTGGCGCTTCGACCCATCAGGGATTTGCTGAACAAGATCACCCCCGGTGCCCGCATCGGTATTCACCTCTGTCTGGGCGACTTTCACAATGAGGCACTAGTGCATCCCAAAACGCTTGGGAAAATGGTGGCTTTCTCGAATCGGCTGGTGGAGGAATGGCCAACGCAGCACCAGCTGGACTACGTGCATTACCCATTTGCGGAGGGAATAGTACCACCGCCCACCGAAGCCAGCCACTACGCTCCGCTCAGGGATATTACGTTGCCGCCTTCAGCCCGGTTCATTGCCGGCTTTGTCCACGAAAAGCGCAGCCTGGCCGAAAATAAACACATCCTGGAGAGCATCGAATCGGCATATGGCCAAACCGTGGATGTAGCCTGCTCCTGTGGGCTGGGTCGCCGTACGCCCGAAGCCGCCGAGCAGCTGATGGAACTGACGGCACAACTGACCCGGGCCTGATCCGCCGTATCCCCACTATTTGAGTACTACACCTTGTCTGTCAATCTCGTATCAACCAAAACTCAACTGTCATGTTTGCACGCGTCGTCCAAGTGCCCTTACAGCCCGGAACATCCGCCGAGGCCGCTAATTATTTCAAAGAATCGGTGGGCCCAGCCCTGAAGCAGCAGGATGGGTTTAAAAACAGTCGGTTCCTGACAAATGCGGAAACCAACCGATGCCTGATGGTGACGCTTTGGGAATCTGCCGAACATCGACAGGGGGCGGAGTCGAATGGGTTTCTGCAGGGTGTTTTGCAGGATATGAAACAATATTTTGCCGGTGCCCCGACGATCGACTATTACGAAGTCGACGTTCAGGTTGTTAATAACTAATCCCCACCCCCGGTACAGGACCATCAGCCCTGTACCGGGGGTGTGAGACGTAACGTAACTAATCAGGGAGACGGGCAACCGGCGGAACCGCTGGCCTGTCCGCTTCGAACCGGAAAACTTTTCTGGTGATTGCCAGTGAAAATATATCTGCTCTGAAATGGGCTCACTTCGATCGGCTACCGATCGGTTATTTTCAATACTTCGATTTCCGGAATCACTTTCTTACTACCCCAGCCGCAGGTCAGTTCCACCTGTTTGCCTGTTTCGCGAAACGTTATCGTTACGGCTTTCTGGCCCCAGAACGGTTCGTTTGAATTGCTGGACTGCAACGCTTTTTCCAACACAGACAATGACTCAGCCGTGGGTTTGTACAGAACCAGCCCAGTAGCTCCTGGTTTATCCAGTTGTACGTGTGCCTCGCAGCCGTCGGCGGGCAACTGATTGTTGCTGATCAGGGCTGGTTCTACCCGCTCAGCCGCTGCCTTGGCTGAGTCAAAAGAAGCGAGTTGACTGACTTCCTGCCGACAGGAAGCCAATCCGATGGCGATGAAAAAAAGATACGCTTTCATACGATATTCTGTTTTCATCATAGACCCAGGTTCAATCAGTCCGGTTGTAACGAGCCTGCAAGACTGATCGTTAATTCGGTATCAACTGGTAGAGAAAGAGAAAAGCAACGCCCTGCATCAACTCTCGGCAAGCTAAAGAAGCTTATGCACAGATGCGGACCCGGTTCAAACGGACATCCGACCGTTTAAACTGACGCTGCATCTCGTTAAATACCCATTCGATGGCTTCGTCGGGGTCAGGAGCAGTAACCAGGCGCTGTTCATCCTGCAGCAGGTTGTTTTTTGCTTCGTCCATCAGATCAAAGACGACCCGAATCAGCTGTTTTCTGTTAGTAGCCATAATAAAGAAGTAGAAACCAGAGGACTCATGCCCCGGCAAGTGGTTAATGATAGAATTGATGAGTAAATCGTTAGCCTGATGGCACTACTACATCAGAACCTCGACGAATACGCTTCTGCCTGTTGGTGATGCGGTATAACACAAAGATAGGAGCTGTATGATTTATTTGTATTATATGGCATAAATAAATAGTATAAATAGTGAACAGGGTACCGTATCAGTAAAATAGCATATCGGCTACACCAAGTAAAATCCAGAGTCGGAAACGTAGCAACGGATCGTAGTCATGGATACCTCATCACGATTCGGGTAAGTACCTTTACAACGCAAATGCCCCGACCAGTACTGGTCGGGGCATTTGCGTTCGATAATGCTTGAACTTACTGCCGTCCGCGGCCACCGCCACCCGCCGGTGCGCTTTGCTGAGCGGCCCCGTTGTCGCTACCCCCGTCGCCACCTTTCACGTCGTCGTTGTTAACTGAACGGTTCCGGCGCTTGGGCGAATCGAAGCTCATCTTGCCGAACCGGTAGCTGATGTTCAGCCGAACCCCGGCGTTGTAGAAGCTCGTTACGCTGCTCTGCGACAGGATCGGCGACGATACCTCCGAGCGCACCATGAACGGATGGTTCAGGAAGTTCTCAGCGGCCAGACCGATGCTCCCCCGCTTTTCGGCAAAGTCTTTCTTGACCCCGAAATTGTAGAAGGCGAACGTACCCTGATAGCCCTGCAGCTGGATTTGCCGACCGCGCATGCCACCCCCGGCCTGAATGGCCCAGCCGTTGGGCAAAGTAACCGTCGAGAACAACCGGCCGGCCAGTACCCAGCCCGAGTTGCGGGCGTTGTAGATCGGATTCGGGTTGTTGTTGGTCAGCGTTACGTGGTAGGCGTCTACACTGCCGTTAAGCTGCAGCCGGGAGAACAGGTTGATGTTGGCAAAGAGGTTAACACCGTACGTGTTCTGCAACCCTACGTTCTGGTACGACGTCCGGATGACGCGCTGCAGCACCGGATTGGTGGGGTCGCCGAAGCCCTGCGTTACCGTGTCGCGAATGCTGGTGATTTCGTTGTTGGTCCGGCGGGCAAACACCGATGCATTGAGGTAAACGCTTTTTACGTTGCCGCTGGCGCTAAACTCAAGGTTGTCGGTCAGTTCGGGCGACAGATACGGGTTACCAACCGAGATGTTTGTCGGGTTGGCTGCATTCACGTTCGGGTTCAGGAACTGAATACCCGGCCGCTGTAACCGGCGGTTGTAGGCCAATTTGATGGTTTTGCCGCCTTTCAGCGATTTCGAAATGTTCAGGCTGGGCACCAGGTTGCCGTAGTTCGGCAGCGTTGGGCTCTGGCCGGATTCATTGCTGAATCGTGCGTCGAGGAATGTGTATTCGTACCGGGCACCGGCTTTGATCGTATACCGATTTTTTGTCGTAAGCGTGTAGGACAGGTACGTAGCTGCGATGTTCTGATTGTAGTTCAGCGTATTGGCGGGGCGGGTAACGTCCAGCACGAACGGGGCGCTGGGGCCGTCGGCGTAGTAATACTGGTAGTCACTGTTCACCTCGCGCAGAATGCCCTTACCCCCGAATTCTAGCAGCTGATTCTTGCCCATCGGTGTCTGGTAATCGATCTGCAACGTTGACTCCTGGTTGTAGCTGACGTTGTCGTTGCGCTGGCGTGCCATGATCGTTTCGAAGTCGACGTTGCTCAGCAGATCGGCCGTGAAATTGTTGGTGCGGTTATTACGGCTGAACAGCCCCAATACGCTCAGTTCCTGCTGCGGCTGATACGTGCGGACGTACGCAACGTTGGCATCGATTGTTCCCGAGAGGTCTTTGGAATCGACGTTCCGGCCGTTCAGGCGCGGGAAAAAATCGGTGGGGCCGAGTGTCTGCGTTATAAGATTATTTTGTGAACTTATGCCGTTGCGGGCACCGTAGCGGAGGCTGGCCGTCAGTGATGTGTTTTTGTCGATGTCGTAGTCCCAGCCAAGCTGATAATTACCAAACATCCGCTGGTTGAGCGTACTGGCGCTTTGCGTTACGGTGGTGTTGCCGGTTGCGCCAATGGTGGTCTGTACGTTGTTGAACGAGCCCCGTACGTTGTATTCGGCCCGGCCGAACCCGCTGAGGCTGAAACCCATCTTGCCGGTCCGGTAGTTGCCGTTCAGGCCCAGGTTACTGCCCCGGTTGCCACCGCCCGCGTCGACGTTGAGGGTTGCGCCCTGGAGTGTATTCTTTTTCGTTACGATGTTGATGATCCCCGCTGAACCTTCGGCATCGTAGCGGGCCGAGGGCGATGTAATCACTTCTACGGTCTTGATCTGATCCGCCGGAATCTGCTTCAGGGCGTCGGCTACGCTGCTGGCTACCACCGTCGATGGTTTGCCGTTGATCAGTACCCGGACGTTGCTGCTGCCCCGGAGCGACAGGTTGCCGTCCAGATCGACTGACAGCAGCGGCACCTTCCGCATGATGTCGGTGGCGTCGCCCCCGCGGGCGGTGATGTCTTTGTCGGCGTTGAACACCAGCCGGTCTACTTTCTCTTCGACCAGGGCGGCCTGACCTACCACGTTTACTTCGGTCAGGGTCCGGACATCGGGTGACAGTCGTACTGTACCGACGTTCAGATCGTCGCCCCGCTGGATGGTGATCGTCTTGCCGGTCAGGGCCTTATACCCAATAAACGAGTATTGTAATTTGTACTGACCCGGAGCGACTTTGGCCATCGTGAACCGGCCTTTGTCGTCGGCTGTCGTGCCATCGACGGGTTTGCCGGTCTGCGGATTGAGCAGGGCAACGGTCGCGTACTGAACGGGTTGGTTAGTTGTCGAGTCGATCAGGAGACCCGTTATTTTGCTGTTGCCGCGGGGTTCGTCGGTCGACAGCGCCGGTCCGGGTGTGCCGATTGTGCTGCGGTTTGGGCGGGGGCTTCCCGTGCTATCGGGGCGGCCTGCCGGCAGCTGCTGAGCGAGGGTGGGAACGGCCAGGCTGAACAGGAGGAGTGGAATGAACAGTTTATGCATGGTGTATCGATGTATCAATGAGTTGGGAACCGCCCGGGCTGATTGCCATACGGTTGACGAATCAAAACAACTACTCGTCAGCCAGTCCAAAAAATGCAATAGACAGGGCCTGCCCAAATACCGACAGATGGATGCGTAGAACCGATTAGTCGTTTTTTGGGCTAAATGGAGCGGATAAACCCCGTTAATCGGCGTAAACCGGCAAACAGTCGGGAGAATTGGGTAACTGGTCGGTTTGGCCGGTTTGTTTGTACGGCAGGTAGTAGGTTTGTATCATCAATACGTTTACGTTTGCTCCAAACAGGTAGGCGTGTTTCATATTTAGGTATAGCATACAGACAGCCTGGCTCACTTGAAGTCAGGCTGTTTCGTTCACAAGGTCTATTCTATCGGCTGAAATCCGTGAACGGTCGGGAGGGCTGGGCCATCGGTCGATTGGCCGCGGTAACTTTATCGATTTTATGTAAACTTGTGTAAATCATTCTTGACCGAACTAATGCCAGGCTTTTCAGTGCGTCGCAATGTCACCGTTCTAATGCACCTGCTGATGTGGGGCGTGTTCGGCTTTGCGCTGTTTGTTTTTCAGCCATTAAGCTCCAGCGTTACGCTACCCACTGAGTTCTGGATTAAGCAGGGTATCTTTTTTGCGCTGCTGGTTGGGGCGTTTTATATCAATGCTCAGATTCTGGTGCCGCGCCTGTTGTTCCGCGACCGGATTAACGCCTATCTGGCGTCTGTAATTGGTGTGATGGCGGTCGTACTCCTGATTCACTGGGGTATCGAGGTGTACTTCAATCTGGCCGAACTAGTGTATAAAGCCTACCATCCCGACAAGCCGGTTCGTCGGCCATTGGCGCAATTTCGTTGGTTTCAGCCCGCCCTGATGACGACCTTGCTGGTTATGGGGGTCAGTACCAGCATCGCCACCGTGTTGAAGTGGCAAGCCGACGCTCAGCTTCGACAGGCGCTCGAACAGGCCAAAACGGCTTCCGAACTGTCGTTCCTGAAAGCGCAGATCAATCCGCACTTCTTTTTCAATACGCTCAACAACATCTACGCCCTGACGCTGGTCGATGTGGAAGCCGCCCGCGATGCCCTGCACCGGCTCTCGCGCATGATGCGCTACGTACTCTACGAAACGCAGGCCGGCACGACTATGCTTAGCAAAGAGATTGCCTTTGTGCAGGACTATATGCAGTTGATGCAGCTGCGGCTGACCGACAAGGTTGCCGTAACGTTTGAGCAGCCCAGACCCCTTCACGACGTACCCATTGCGCCGATGTTGCTGCTGCCGTTTGTCGAAAATGCGTTCAAGCATGGAGTCAGTTCGGTGTACGACAGCCGGATTCATATCGGTATTCATCAGCACGGAAGCGAGTTGAGCATGGAAGTCCGCAATACGATATTCCCCGAAAAAACGCCGTCTCTCGAAGTGGGCAGCGGAATCGGGCTCACCAACACCCGGCGCCGTCTGGATCTTCTTTACCCGGACAAGTACGTACTGGCGGTGGAAGAAAAGACGCCCGAGAACGAATACGCCGTTCACCTGAAGCTGTATCTGGACGGGCAGGCAGCCCCCGTTGAACCAATGCTGACGGCGTCGAGCGTACCGGTATAAGCCCCCGTTTTCGCTATCTTTACGGTTGGTGGCCTTAGCTGCTGACACTTTCTATGATGGTATCCTGCATTGCTGTTGACGACGAGCCGCTGGCCCTGGGGCTGGTGAGCGCATTCATTGAAAAAACGCCGTTCCTGAATCTGGTAGGGCGATATTCAAGCGCCGTGGAGGCCCTGCGCGGACTGCACGAACTGTCCGTAGACCTTATATTTCTGGATATTCAGATGCCGGATCTCACCGGTATCGAGCTGGCCCGGGTGCTGGAACCTGGCCCCAATGGTCGGGCTCCCCGGGTGATTTTTACCACGGCCTATAATCAGTTCGCCCTGGACGGCTACAAGGTTGATGCGCTGGATTACCTGCTCAAGCCCTTTAACTATGAAGAGTTTTTGCGGGCGGCCAATAAAGCCAAAGCGTACATAGACCTGATCCAGCGGGCGGGGTCATCGCGGTTTGAAGGACCACTCGACCGCCCGGCGTCGGACCTGAGCCCGATGCGGCTGGATGGAGCCCCCGAACTCGCCGAACCGGCCGCGAGCCCGGTCGCGACGGTTCCGCATCAGCAGGAAGACTATCTGTTTCTGAAAGTAGAATACCAGCTGGTTCGGGTAGCCTTTGATGACATTCTGTACATTGAAGGGTTGAAAGATTACGTGAAGGTTCACCTGCGTTTCGATCCGCACCAGAACAAAACCCCCAAGCCGCTGCTGTCGCTGACGAGCCTGAAAGCGCTGGAAGAGAAGCTGCCCTCCCGGCGGTTTATGCGGGTTCACCGGTCGTTCATTGTCTCGCTGGATAAAATCGAAGCCGTTACGCGCAACACCATCCAGATTGGGGCCGTAACAATTCCGGTCAGCGATCAATACAAAGACGCCTTTGCGCAGTTCTTAAGTAAATGGACCTGATGCATCATGCGCAACACACGACGGATAGTGGCACATGGCTGGCTCTGGATGGCCGGCCTTTTTCTACTGGCGACGAATGCCCTGGCACAAAGCCGGATTGAAAAAACCGTTAAAGCCGGTAAATGGCAGCAGCGGATTCTGATTGTATACGCTCCTTCGGATCAGTCGGCCGACTACAGGCAGCAGAAAGAGCTTCTGGCCGACGAAACGGCCGGACTGGATGATCGCGATATGCTCGTCATCGACGCGCTGGAAAACCGATTGGCCACCGCCGACAAAACGTACCTGCGCGACAATCTGAACGTAACCCCCGGCAATTTTGCGGTGCTGTTGATCGGCAAAGATGGGGGTGTCAAGATTCGGCAGACGAAGCCTTTGGCCACCAAAGCGCTGTTCGCTACGATCGACGGTATGTCGATGCGGCAGCAGGAAATGCGGGCGAAAAAGCGAAATCAATGACCCGGGCCGGTCTGCGTTGCCGACCAACCCGGATGTTAAATTCGCTGGATTAGTTCGTTGACCTTGTGAACCTCCCGACCCATAATGTGGTCGATAATCGCCTGCGCGTGTTCGCGGCCGTTTTCAATGAACACTTTTTCCGTGTAAATGCCGGCCATCACCGTACCGCAGACGTAGAGGCCCGGTACGTTGGTTTCGAAGGTCGTTTTGTCGTAAACCGGTACGTGCGTTTCGGGGTTGAGGTCAACGCCACAGCGCCGGAGTAAGTCAGAATCAGGAACGTAGCCGGTCAGGATAAAGACAAAATCAGCGGGTAATACGTCTTCCTCACCGGTCTGCACGTTGGTAATTCGAACGCTGGTCGGGGTGATTTCGGTTACGCGGGAGTCGAAGCGGGTTTTGATCTTTCCTTCCTTCACCCGGTTCTTTACGTCCGGAATCAGCCAGTATTTTACCGTTTGCCGAAAGTCTTCGCGCCGGTGAACAACCGTTACGTCCACGTCGTGGCGATACAGTTCCAGGGCCGCTTCAACGGCTGAGTTCGACGCCCCGATGATAACCACCCTGGTAAACGAGTACTTAAATGGTTCGTCGTAGTAGTGCGATACGTTCGGCAGGTCCTCGCCCGGAATGCCAAGCCAGCGCGGCCGGTCAAAATAGCCCGTCGCCACAATCACCTTACGCCCCTGGTATTCATCGCCGGACGTTGTGCTTACGGTGAAAAGGTTGCCATGTTCATGGTGGCTATGCTGCTGCACCCGCTCCACTTCCTGAAATACTCTGGTGTTGAGCTTGTAGTAAGCGGCCACCTTGCGGTAGTATTGCAGGGCTTCGTTCCGGTTGGCTTTCACGCCCGACACTGGAAACGGAATGCCGCCGATCTCGATGTTTTCGGCCGTAGAAAAGAAACGCATCATTCGGGGGTAGCGCCGGATCGACTCCGTAATGCTGCCCTTTTCCAGAATGACGTGACTCAGCCCTGATTTGGTCGCTTCAATACCCGCGGCCAGTCCGCAGGGACCACCGCCTACAATAATGACGTCGTATGGTTGTATTCCGTTGTGCATAACATCAGGCGGATGGAAACCCGCTCAGGAATAGCTTTTATGGGGGGAAACACCGCCTTAATTCAGTAACATACAAATCGAGCGGAAAGGTTTACGGGCCTGAGCCTTTTTGCCGACTCCTTGAAATCCTTTTCGGCAGCCGGGCGTTTATCCCTATATTTACTTAAACGACCGCTCAGCACCGTCTGTGGATACCTCACTACGCACTTTATTTTCCCATCTGGAAGACGAAGAAGTTACCTTCTTTGCCGATCTGATCTTACCCATTCCGGTGCCGCGGCTCTTTACGTACCGGGTGCCACGCGGTATGGCCGAGCTCCTCAAGATTGGCGCCCGGGTGATCGTGCCGTTTGGAAAAAATAATGGCCGCGTGCTGACGGCCGTAGTGGCCCGGCTGCACAACTCCCCACCAACCGGCTATCAGGCCCGCTACATCAGTGAAGTCCTCGACGAATACCCGCTCGTGACGGGCTACCAGCTTGAATTGTTCCGGTGGATGTCTGAGTACTATATGTGCTGCATCGGCGACGTAATGAACGTAGCCCTGCCGTCGGGCCTGAAAATTTCCAGCCAGTCGAAGGTGCAGTTCAATCCGGATTTCGATTATCCCGAACTCCTTACACCGGTCGAGGAGATCCTGCTGACGGAGTTGAAGAAACACCCGGCGCTGTCGTACGACGAACTGGGGCGGTTGGTAGGAGAGGGGGGGAATGTACCGGCCGTTATTAAATCGCTGGTCGGCAAAAAAGCGGTGATCGTCTTCGAGGAGGTGAAGGAGAAGTACGTGCCGAAGATGATCCGTAAAATTCGGCTGCACCGTACCTACGAAGAAAAAGAGCAGCTATTGGTGCTTCTGCAACGGCTGGAAAAATTGCCGAAGCAGCAGGAGGTGGTGATGCGCTACCTCCGGCACGTACCCGTTCAGATAACGCCCTCGCTGAACCAGAAAGGCCTGGACAAAAGCATTCTCAACCAGGATGATGAACTGTCGCAGTCGTCGCTGACGACGCTCATCAAGAATCAGGTCTTCGAAACCTTTGAGGTGATTCAACCGCGTTTTGCCGACAACCTCGCTCCCCAGACCGAGATCCGGCTGACGGAGGCCCAGCGGCAGGCGTCGCAGGACATCATGGCGCAGTTTGAGCGGCAGAATATCGTGCTGTTTCACGGCATAACCGGCAGTGGTAAAACGGAGGTCTATATCGACCTCATTCAGCAGGCGCTGGCCGGAGGAACGCAGGTGCTGTACCTCTTGCCGGAGATTGCCCTGACCACCCAGATTGTGGTGCGGCTGCAGCGGGTATTCGGCGATAAGATGGGTATCTACCACTCCAAGTTCTCCGACAACGAACGCGTTGAAGTCTGGAAAGGCGTCGTATCCGGGCAATACCAGTTTGTGGTGGGCGTTCGGTCGGCCGTGTTTTTGCCGTTCGACAACCTGGGGCTGATTATCGTGGACGAAGAGCATGAAACCTCGTACAAGCAGCACGACCCGGCCCCGCGCTACCACGCCCGCGACGTAGCGATGATGCTGGCCCACTGGCAGCAGGCCAAAGTACTGCTTGGCTCCGCTACGCCCTCGCTGGAATCGTACTACCAGGCGCAGCAGGGGCGCTACGGACTGGTCGAGCTGTTTCAGCGGTTCGGCGATGCCACCCTGCCCGACATTCTGCTGGTGGATACGCGGCAGGAAAAAAAGCAGAAGACGATGAAAAATGAGTTTTCGTCGGCCCTGCTGAACGAACTGGAGATGAATCTGGAGCGGAAAGAGCAAAGTATTCTTTTCCAGAATCGGCGGGGGTATTCACCTTACATGCAGTGCGAAGACTGCGACTGGACGGCTGAGTGCCCCAACTGCGCCGTAAGCCTGACGTACCACCAGCGCGACGCCGAACTCCGCTGCCATTACTGTGGGCATAAAGAGGCCGTGCCGCGTGTTTGCCCGGTTTGTGGGTCAACCAAAGTGCGGACCATCGGCTTTGGTACCGAAAAGCTGGAAGACCAGTTGCAGATTATTTTCCCGCAGTCCCGAATTCTGCGGATGGACCTGGACACAACCCGGGCCAAGAACGCGTACCAACAGATCATTCAGGAGTTTGAGGGGGGGCAGGTTGATATGCTCGTCGGGACGCAGATGATCACCAAAGGGCTGGATTTCGACAACGTCAGCCTGGTGGGAATTTTCGACGCCGATCGGCTGATTCACTTTCCTGATTTCCGGGCCACGGAGCGGGCCTTTCAGATGCTCACCCAGGTCAGCGGCCGGGCCGGTCGGCGAGCGGGCCGGAAAGGAAAGGTGTTGATCCAGACCACCAATCCGCAGCAGACCATCCTGCAGAAAATCATTGAAAACGATTACAGGGGGCTCTACGAGGAGGAAATTCAGGAACGGCAGAACTTCAATTACCCGCCTTTCTCGCGGCTTATCAAACTGACCATTCGCCATGCCGACAAGGCCATCAGTTTGCAGGCGGCTGAGCGGCTGGCGGCCGAACTGACCGACGCCCTCGGCGAGAGTCGGGTGCTGGGACCGGAAGAACCGCTGGTGGAACGCATCCGGAACCAGTTTCTGTTCGATATTCTGATCAAGATTGAGCGCGAGAAAATGAACGTGAAGGCCGTAAAGGCATACATCCAGGACCGTATCAACGACATCCTGACCGACAAAGGCCTTCGGCAGGTTACGATCGTAGCCGATGTTGATTGTTTATAAAATGACTTGATAGGTAAGCTTACAACCTGTCTAAAACGTCTTCGCAAAAATTTTACGTACATTTTTCCGGTAGGCGGTTATTTTTGCACCGGCTTCTGGCCGCTTTTGCCTCATTTGTTCCTTACTCATGTCCAAAAAAACCAAGATTGTGGCCACCGTTGGCCCGGCTTCCGAATCCAAAGAACAACTACTGGCACTGGCCAAAGCGGGAGTGAATGTTTTTCGGCTCAATTTCTCCCACGGCACGCACGAAGATCACCTTGCCCGCTTGCAGCGCATTCGCGAACTGAACGAAGAATATGGCCTTAACCTCTGCATACTTCAGGATCTGCAGGGACCCAAAATCCGGATCGGAAACGTCGAGAATAAGGACGGCGTACTGATTCTGCCGGGTAATAAACTCATCTTCACCAACGACGAAGTGATTGGTACGGCCGATCGCGTCAGTACACCCTATAAGGATATGTACCGCGATGTGCAGCCCGGCGAACGGGTGCTGATGGACGACGGTAAACTGGAGGTGAAAGTACTGAGCGTCGACGGTACCGATGTGGTCACGGAGGTCGTCTACGGCGGACCGCTCAAATCGAAAAAAGGGGTGAACCTGCCTAATACGAAGGTATCGATGCCGTCGGTTACGGATAAGGACTGGGCCGATCTGAATTTCGGACTGGAAAACGATGCTGAATGGATCGCCTTGTCGTTTGTACGGCAGGCATCCGAGATTCTGGAAATCAAAGAATACATCCGGTCGAAAGGTAAAACCAGCCGCGTCATTGCCAAAATTGAAAAGCCGGAAGCCATCGACAATATTGACGAGATCATCGAAGCTACCGACGGATTGATGGTAGCCCGGGGCGACCTGGGGGTTGAACTGCCCGCCGAAGAAGTACCGATGATTCAGAAGATGCTGGTTGAGAAATGTAACAAGGCGGCCAAGCCGGTCATCGTGGCGACGCAGATGCTCGAAAGCATGATCGACAACCCGCGCCCAACCCGCGCCGAAATCAACGATATTGCCAATTCAGTGCTCGACGGCGCCGATGCGGTCATGCTGAGCGCCGAAACCGCATCCGGAAAGTACCCGATTCTGGCCGTAGAAAGCATGGCCAACACCATCCGGCAGGTCGAAAAAAGCAGCGAAAAAATTTATTTCCGCTACCACGCGCACGTTAACGAGGAGCCGACCGAGAACGTCATCAACGATAACGTAGTGATGAGTGCCTGCCGGCTGGCCCGCGACACAAAAGCGAAGGCTATTATCGGCATCACCAACTCCGGCTACACAGCCGTTCGGTTGTCGCACCACCGTCCCAAAGCCGACCTGTTCGTGTTTTCCAACGATCCGCAGCTTCGCAATACCCTTGGCCTGTACTGGGGTGTTCAGGTAATTGCGCACGAACCAAGCGCCGACATGACCATTGACCAGACCGTGGATGATATTAAGAAAACGCTGGTTGAGAAAGGAAAGCTGGAATCGGGCGACATATTTATCAACACCCTCAGCATGCCGCTGACGCAGTCGCGCCGGACCAATACGGTGAAACTGAGCGTAGTAGAATAAAAACAGGTCTGACGCGGCACGTCTGACCGGATAGCGGGTGTGTTCAGGTTTCTGTACGCCCTTGTTGATCCGGTCAGACGTGCCGTCAGACCTCTGGTTTGAATCCTGCTGAAAAGTCAAAAAAGCCGCGAAGCCAATGGCCAATCGCGGCTTTTCTACTATTCACTGAAAATGGAGATCAGTACGTTTTATTGTATTGGTGATTGACCGCAGCCCGGGCCAATGCAATAAAACGTTATGCGTTAGATTCCTCCTGCGTTTCGGCCGAATCGGTGGATTCCGGCGTTGTTTCAGCCGCAGAAGCTGGCTCGGTGGCCGGCGTTTCGAACACCTCGGGGGCGTACTGACGCAGAATACCGTACCAGGTAATCAGTTTACGAATGTCGCTGGTGCGAACCCGCTCGCGGTCATACTCCGGAACCACCGACTCCATGAAATCGGTCAGTTCGTCGTTGGAGCCCTTGGCATTGACCGTCAGGTTCTCACCGTATTTGTCGTTGATCGCCGTCAGTACGTTGGCCAGGGGAATGGACTGGTCGGGCGTATCGACGTAGATCGAAATATCATTCAGGACCGAAACGCGGGCAGTTGGGCCCATCATGGTCTTGGCTTTCTTGTCGTCCAGCGACTCAACAATCACACCGGTGCGGCTGGGTTTCAGGATCCGAAACAGGCCGCTCTGGCCGGCGATGTTGGCGATTTGTTTTAATGCTTCCATGCTTACTCGATAAAATGGTAACGCCCGCTTAAGCTGACGTATTGCCTTTGCTTTTAATTAAACCGCGAATTTAGCGGGTGTTATCTAAATTGACTTGAACTCTTTGTTCAGTGAATGGATGAGGGCCAGCACATCTTCGCGCCCCGCAGCAGTTACGGCCGACGTAACGAAGATCTGGGGGGCTTCCTCCCAGGTTTCGAGCAGCGTAGCCCGGTATTGTTCAAGGGTAGCCTGAAGTTTGGTGGCGCTCAGTTTCTCTGACTTGGTCATAACAATCACAAACGGGATGCCCTGTTCGCCCAGGCTAGCCATGAAATCAAGGTCGATTTTCTGCGGGGGAATGCGCGAATCGACCAGTACGAACGTACAGAGCAGATTGGGGCGGGTGGTGAGGTAACCATTGATCAGGGCCGCAAACTTATCACGGTCGGTCTTGCTGACCTGCGCGTAACCGTAGCCGGGCAAATCAACCAGATACCACTCGTTATCGATCAGAAAATGATTGATCAACTGCGTCTTGCCGGGTTTGCCCGAGATTTTGGCCAGCGACGTCCGGCTGGTCAGCATGTTGATCAATGACGACTTCCCTACGTTCGAGCGCCCGATGAAGGCATATTCCGGGCGGTCGGGAGCGGGGCATTTGGCCGGATCGGAATTGCTGATAACAAACTGAGCTTGCTTAACAGGCATACGGTTCAATAGTAAATGTGCGCAAAGTTCGGAAAGATTGACAACATAGGCACACCAACCGGCGTTTAAACGCTAACAAACCCGGCCAGCGCCCTTCGTGGATTGGAGGCACTGTGCGGTGTGGGGCGGGTCGGCTGGGTTTGGGATTATCAATCTTGTACTGTAATTTGGTGCACAACAACGCAGGCAGGAAACGAAAGCGACCCGGCCTTGCGTTATAGGAAACGAAACTAATTAGTTGCGTATGAAAAAAGTGTTTGGGATACTGATGGTGCTGACCGTAACGCTGGGTGCGGCAGTGGCTGGTGATGATAAAAAGCCCAATAGCAGCGAACCCGGTATTCAGTTTACGGAAGCATCGTGGAAGGAAGTACTTAAGCGTGCCAAAGCCGAGAAGAAGGTTATCTTCCTGGATGCATACGCCAGCTGGTGCGGTCCCTGCAAACTGTTGCAGAAAAAGGTATTTACTCAGAAGGACGTAGGCGATTATTTCAATGGTAAGTTCATCAACGTAAAGATGGACATGGAAAAAGGCGAGGGCCCGGCGCTGTCGCAGGTGTACCCGCTGGAAGCGTATCCTACCCTGCTGTTCATCGACGGTAACGGACGCGTACTCAAGAAAGTTATTGGTTATCAGTCACCGGAGAATCTGCTTTCCATCGGAAAAAGTGTGAAAACATCCATCTGATCAACCCCGTATAGATTCTAATCAGGCCCCGGCTCAATTGAGCCGGGGCTTTTTTGTATCAGTCAGCAGGCTTTTTTCGGCAAAGTAGAAAAAGCGGTCGGCGAATAAGCGACTGATCGGCACCGGCTGACTGTGGTTTACGGCTAAAGACGTAATTTGCCGAAAAACCATCCGTATGCACTTTCAAACTCTCGATACAGGCCTGTTCAAACTCGACGGGGGCGCTATGTTCGGCGTCGTGCCCAAACCCCTCTGGAGCAAACTGAATTCGGCCGATGAGCAGAACCGCTGCACCTGGGCCATGCGGTGTCTGCTTTACGAGCCCGACAACAGCACCGCCAACCGACGCTTGCTGGTGGTCGATACCGGAATCGGGGATAAGCAGGATGCCAAATTTTTTGGACATTACGCCCCCGACCGTTCGCACTCTCTGTTGGGGTCTATTCAGGCCGCCGGCTATGCCGAAACCGACGTAACCGACGTATTACTAACCCATCTGCACTTTGATCACGTGGGAGGGGCTGTTAAGCGCGTCGGCGACCGGCTGGTGCCCGTCTTCCCAAACGCTACGTACTGGACTCATTCGGCGCACTGGAACTGGGCTACGCAGCCAAATCCGCGCGAAAAGGCGTCTTTTTTGTCAGAGAACATAAAGCCGTTGCAGGAAAGCGGCCAGCTGCAGTTTTTGAATCAACAGCCGTTCCCCTACGACAAGGTGGCGCTGGTGTACGTCGATGGGCACACCGAAAAAATGACCCTCCCGATCATCCACGTGAAGGGGCGTCTCGTAGCCTACGTCGCTGATCTGATCCCGTCGTCGGCACATGTACCGCTGCCTTACGTCATGAGTTACGATGTTCGACCGCTGCTGACCATGGACGAAAAAGCGCAGTTGCTGAAACGCGCGGCCGATGAGGACTGGATTCTGGTGTTCGAACATGATCCGGTAATAGAAGCGGCTACGGTCGAGCATACTGATAAGGGCGTTCGCATCCGGGAAAAGGGCCGACTGGTCGACTTTCTGTAAGTTCCCAAACTGAACCCTGCCCGTCAGCGTTGTAGTGATGAGCACATACCTGGCCATGTTACGTATGGTCAGCCTGTTAAACTTCGTATACGAACACGTACTTGACTTGTCATGAAAATAGGTTTGGTTTTATCCGGGGGCGGAGCGCGGGGATTTGCACACCTCGGCGTCATGAAGGCGCTGCTGGAAATGGGCATCACCTTCGACCGGATTGCGGGAACCAGCGCCGGTGCCATTACCGGTGCGCTGATTGCTCAGGGATATACCCCCGACGAAGCCCTGAAATTAATCGAATCGTCGTCGTTTATGAAGCATCTTCGGCCGGCCTGGAGCCGGATGGGACTACTGCGCATCGACGGCGTAGCCGAGTTATACCGAAAATACATTCCCCACGATTCGTTTGAGGGGTTGAGTATTCCGCTGCATGTGCTGGCCGTCGATATCAACGATGGCGAAGCCGTGGTGTTTGAACAGGGCGAGCTGATTCGGCCGGTGCTGGCTTCGTGCTGCCTGCCGGGCATATTTGAGCCGCTTTACATCAACAAGCATCAGTACGTCGATGGCGGGGTGCTGAATAACCTACCCGTCGAGATTATACAGCATAAGGTTGATTTTGTGATTGGTTCGCATTGCAACGTGCTGGGGCCGCGAAAACCCCTGACGTCCATGCGTGGGGTTATCGAGCGAAGCCTGGTGCTGGCTGTGCAGAACAAAACAAAAGAGCGTTTTTCGAAATGCAATGTGTTGATCGAACCCGCCGAAATGTCCCAGTACAGCGTAACCGACGTTAAAAAAGCCCGGGATATGTTCCGGCTCGGTTATCAGCACACGCGTTCAATGACCAGGGAACTGGAGAAAGCGCTGGAGAATCCTTCGGTACCGACCACGTAATCCATACACAGACGTATATAAAAAGGCCAGGTGTGTTAGCCTGGCCTTTTTGCGTTATCCGGAATCGCAGGGTAAGGCCACTTGCTTCATCTTCCGCAAAGTTGACTTATCCCAGATGATGATAGATCAGTCTACTAAACGAAAAGACAAAAGATTATTCTGGTGGAATAGCGATATAAGCTATTCGGTATTTATGACTAAGTAAGCTATTTTTATTAATCCGAATTTAATTCTAATTATTGAGTCGTTTGTAAGACAATATTTTGCCTAAAAATTATTGAACAGAAATTTGTATTGTTTTATGTCACTGTTACATTTGTGATAGTACCACTCTATACAACTTAAAATTCACTTTCTATGAGGAAAATTTTACTGGTGAGCTTACTGTTGGTATGCTCACTCTGGGCCACTGCCTGGGCTCAGGAGCGTAAGGTGTCGGGCAAGGTCACATCCGCCGATGATGGAAAACCAATGCCCGGCGTATCGGTCGTTTTAAAAGGAACGACAAAGGGCGCAAACACGGATGCGGATGGCAGCTACTCCATTGCTGTGCCGGAACAGGGCGGAAAGCTGGTGGTCAGTTTCGTAGGTACCACAACGCAGGAAGTCGAAATCGGTAATCAGTCGGTAATTGACATAAAACTTGCTACCGACACACGTCAGCTGAACGAGATTGTCGTAACCGGGGTTGGGGTCGCGACTGATAAACGAAAACTCGGTATTGCCGTCGAATCCGTATCCGCCAAGAATCTACCACAAACACCATCGGCCTCCATCGATCAGGCGCTGGTGGGTAAAATTGCCGGCGCGCAGATTTCCAGTGGGAACGGCACCCCCGGGGCACCCGTCAATATCGTTTTGCGCGGTATTAATACGATCAACCGCGGCACGGCCCCGATCCTGCTCATCGATGGTGTGCAGGTCGACGCAACCAACTACGATTCAAACGGGAACCTGAATAATAACCCAACCAGCTTGCTGAGTTCCATTGATCCCAACACGATTGAGCGGGTCGAGGTGGTACAGGGGGCTGCGGCCGCTACGCTGTATGGTGCCCAGGGCGCCAATGGGGTTATTCAGGTCTTTACGAAGAAAGGGAAGTCGGGTAAACTGAACATCGACTTTTCGTCGAGCATCACCCGGAACGAATACCTGAACGTTGGCGGGGTGTCAAAATCCCAGTTCAATGGATTTCAGACCGATGCGCAAAATAACGTTGTGTATCAGTCGGGGCGGGATGCTAACAATAATCCGGTGTATGCGCCCCTTCAGTTCAATCCAAATACGCTGACGTACAACGGCAACGTGTTGTATAACCCGCTCGATGTAAATAACAAAGCGGATAAACCATACACCGCCAACCTCAAGTATTACGATCACTACGCGTTCTTTTTCCGCCCGTCAAACACGTACAATAACAGCATTGCACTAACAGGCGGGAGCGACAAAGTCGACTTCGCGCTATCGGCGTCGAACAACCAGCAGGAGAGTAACGTCATCAACAACGGCGCTTACCAGCGCAGCAACCTGACGTCCAATATCGGGATTCAACTGGCGAAAGGGCTGACGTTCCGGACCACGACCCAGCTCGTATACACGAAAAGCACGATCAAAACGAACGACCGGCTCATTCTGTACGCCATTAACAACGCCCGTCCATTCGCCGATTTCTCGGCACTGGATCCGGATGGAAACCCAGGCGTATACTACGGGGATGCCGTCGGCGTAAACCACGGAAATCCGAGCTTCTGGCAACGCTACACCAATAACAAAGACAATAAAGTTGACGTCATTCAGAGCTTCAACCTGAATTACAAAATCAACAAATTCCTTGATCTGGACGCGAAGTACGGCATTAACTACTCGAAGCAGGAGATTGTAACGACCTACGGGAATCAGTCGAGAAACCGCAACGTCATTGCCAACAACAACAACCAGTACCGTAGCTATTTTGGTACGGATCCTACGGGCGAGATTGATAACAACAGCATGACCACGACGTACCAGAACTTTTTGGCCAGTGCGTTCATCAATACTGATTTCCAGGAAGATTTCAAGCTGAACATACCGATCCGTACGACGACCCAGCTTGCATTCGACTACCGTAACCGGAACTTCCGGCAATTTTATACCTACACCCTGGGGCTGCCGACGTATGAGCCGTTCACAGCCGCGCAGTCGTCGACGTTCCGGGTGCCGGGCGTAGTGGCTCCATCGACGGGACGACCGGGCCTGCCGGGGGGCGGTGATTACACCGAGCCGTTCATTACGTATGGGTACGTGGTGAACCAGCGAATCGACTACGGCGATCTGGCCGGCGTTTCGGGTGGTTTCCGTACCGATTACTCATCGGCTTTCGGCCGGGCTTCCAAACCCTTCACGTTCCCGCGCGGAGATGCGTACTTCCGGGTGTCGGCCCTGAAGTTCTGGGAAAACAGCACCATCGGTACGTTCTTCCCCGAGTTTAAGCTGCGGGCGGCTTATGGGCAGGCCGGTATTCAGCCGCGGCCTTTCGACCGCTATCAGGTGCTGAACACGCGCACACTCGGTACGTCAAACTCGTTCTACATCCCGGCCAGCCAGCCGAACCCTGACCTGAGCGTAGAGGTGTCGTCGGAGCTTGAAGTTGGGACCGACCTGGCCCTGACGCCGTTCAAGAATTCAATCTGGCTGAGCAGCGTTCGCCTGTCGGGTACGTACTGGAAGCGTTCGACCGACAACGCTATTTTCGACGTAAGCGCGGCTCCATCGTCGGGGATCAACTCGATCAAGGATAACGCTTTCTCGCTGAGTTCAAACGGCCTGCAGTTTTCGTTAAACGCTACGGTATTACGTACCAGTACGCTATCGTGGAATCTGACCACCAACTTCGGAAACCAGACGTCCAAGATCACGGCCGTGAAGGGTAATCAGGAAGTGGTGGTGCTGTCGAGCGCAGGTAGCTCAAACTACGTACTGAAAGCAGGCGAAAAGATCGGGCAGTTGTACGGCCACGTCGCTATCCACCAGGTCGACGCCAAAGATCCCAACGGCAATTTCTACATTCCCGCCGACCAACAGGCGAACTACACGGTAGCCAGCAACGGCTGGGTTGTGAACAAAGCGACGAAGCAGCCGTTCTTCTCGGCAGACAAATACAGCTTTGGTGATCCGAACCCGAAGTTCAACATGTCGTTTATCAACGACTTCACCTTCAAAAACTTCCTGACGTTCGGCTTCCAGTTCGACTGGGTGTATCGCAGCCACATCTACAACCAGACGAAGGAATGGATGTACCGGGACGGAATCCATGCCGACTACAGCATCCCGCTGACGATTGAAGGCCAGACGGGCGCCTGGACGGCGTTCTACCGGGGTGTGTATGCACAACGCGCGGCTAATGGCACCAAGAACTACTTCTACGAAGATGCCTCGTTTGTGCGGCTGCGGAACGTAGCGATAGGGGTAGATTTCAGTAAGCTCGTGAACCTGCCCGTTCTGCGTCGGGCTCAGTTGGTCCTGTCGGGTCGTAACCTGCTGACGTTTACGAAGTACACGGGCTTTGATCCTGAGGTTAGCTCGGGTACGGGAAGCTCTGCCTGGGATCGTGGCACTGACCACAACACCATGCCAAACCTACGTTCGTATCAGGCAACGCTGAACATCGGCTTATAATCATCATGGCCGGTTTCGGAGTGCGCGTCGCCGGCCGTTAAACCAAGATCTTACCAATGAAAACGATACAGATTGCAGTAGCCGTTCTGCTGCTTGGCTTTGCAACCTCCTGCAAAGAGCAACTGGACGTCAAAAACCCCAACCAACCCGTTGTTGAAAGTGCAAACACGGAGTCGGGCATTGTGAACCTGGCCCAGGGAGGGGCGTATATCAATGGCTCCCGCGAGATCAAGACCGATCTGTACGACGGTGTTCCCGGGTATTTTTGGTCGGGGGCCGTTGGGGTGCATGAACTGATGGGCGACATTATCGGTGAGGAAGCCGCCAACCAGTTTGGCAATCAGATCGGTTGCCCCGACTACATCATACTGGACGACGGCTCGAAGGTTCTCAATCCGAACGCGCCTAATACGCAGATTGCGTTGATCCGTCAGGTAAACGTGAACGCTAACCAGGGCGCTAATCCGCTGTTCCACGAGTGGTGGTACATGTATTCCCTGAACAGCCAGATGAACAAGGTACTTGATCTGTCGGAGCAGGTCGCGTTTACGGGCGATGCCAAAGCGAAGAAATCGACCATTCAGGCGTGGGCGTACTGGTGGAAAGGATTCGCTTATTCACGGTTGGGGTCGTTGTATTACGCCGGAATCATTAATAGTACGGCCAATGGGACCAATGCTAACTACGTATCGAAGGAGAAGCTGATCGAAGAAGCAAACGCTAACCTGGACAAGGCAGCCGCACTGCTGACCAGCATCGGCACTTCGGCCGATTACACGACGCTGATGACTCAGTTGATTCCAAGCTTTAATCAGGTGGGTAAAGGCTTAGTACCGACCACCGATATGTGGAAGCGGAACATCAATACGTTGAAAGCCCGTAATCTGCTGGTAAACACCACTGTCAAGGCCATGACCGCTGCCCAGTGGAATCAGGTTCTGACACTGGTCAACGATGGTATAAAATCCACGGACAATGTCTTTACGGGGCGTTCAAACCAGAACGGGGATTTCCTGGCACCAACAACGGGTACCGTGGCGGCCAAAGCGACCGGCGACCCGTCGGGTGGGGCTACGTATAAGGTGAGTGAGCGACTGATTCAGGATTATAAAGCAGGCGACAAGCGGCTGGAAAACAACTTCTCGCAGAAAGCCACTCCGTGGATTGGTGAGAGCAGCCGTGGAAACGCCTTCAATACGCGCTGGCAGTTGCTGGATGGCGGCAAAAAACTTCCCGGCGTGATCACGTTGAGTGATCGTACACCAGGTGCTACGGAGCTGTATCTGGCCGGCAGTTACGAAGAAAATGAACTGATGAAAGCCGAAGCCCTGATCAATACCGGTAAGATTGAGGACGGGGTAAAAGTCGTCGATGATGTCCGGAAGTTTCAGGGTGCCGGATTGGCAGCGGTAGCCGGGACTAACCTGACGCTCGATCAGGCTAAGGAGGAGTTACGTCGTGAGCGCCGGGTGGCGATGGCTTTCCGTGGCCTTTCGTTCTACGATGCTCGCCGGTGGGGCGTGATTGAGGATGTATCAAAGGGGGGAGGTCGTACAAATGCAGTTGTTATCGACAAATCCGGTAAGGTCAGCACGAAAGCAACCGTTAATTACAACTTCCTTGATTACTGGGATGTGCCCGATAACGAATTAAAATACAACCCGCCTGCGGCCAATAGTGCGCCGGTGAAGAACCCCAAATAGGGTGGAGGTTTAGTAATGGTCAAAAAGGTCAGCTTGTCGTTAGCTGACCTTTTTGTTTGATCCCTGCGTCAGGCCTTCCCTCACTTAATCAATAAGGGTGTGCATGACATCAATTCTTATCAAAGCTGATATAATAAATTCTTCAATTATTTTCAATTTATATAGATTTTATATAAGTAATTACAACTAAAAACTGTTTGAAGTCATTATTTAATAATATTTTGTATAGTAATACTGAAGTAAAATTATATGCTGAAAAATGACGTATCTGCAAATTATTTGTATTGTATAATTCGATTATTAGATTTGTAATAGTAACGCGTTTTTCTTGACCTAACTAAAATCGTACATGAGTAGATTTCTACTGATGAGCTTACTGTTTGTATGCTCATCCTGGGCCACGGCATGGGCTCAGGAACGGAAGATCACGGGCAAAATCGTGTCCGCTGATGATGGTGCACCGATACCGGGCGTATCGGTCGTTCTGAAAGGAACAACGAAGGGGACAAACAGCGACGCTGAAGGAATGTATTCCATCGTCGTGCCTGATAAAGGCGGTAAGCTGGTGTTTAGCTTCGTGGGGTCTGCTACGCAGGAAGTCGAGGTCGGCAACCGCTCCTCCATCGACGTTCGTCTCGAAAATGATTCCAAGCAATTAACGGAGGTGGTTGTGACGGCTGTTGGTATTCAGCGGGATAAAAAAGCCCTTGCCTATGCCGTATCGAACGTCAAAGGCGACCTCCTGCAGCAGCGCTCAGAGCCGGATCCACTGCGGGCGCTGGCCGGGAAGGTGCCCGGGGTAAACATCACGGCCGGAAACGGAGCGCCGGGCGCCGGTACGCGGATTACCATCCGGGGCAACAACTCGTTTACGGGCAACAACCAGCCCCTGTTCGTTGTTGATGGCATTCCGTTCGACAACTCGGTGAACTCTACGCAGGGATACAACCAGAACACCGTAACGACAAACCGGGCCTACGATATCGACCCTAACAACATCGAAAATATGACCGTGCTGAAGGGCGCGGCTGCTTCGGCGCTCTACGGGTCACGCGCTGCCAATGGCGTAATTGTCATTACGACCAAATCGGGCAGCAAGTCGGCCCGTAAAGGACTGGAGGTTAATTTCAATTCATCGTATTCGGTTGAAAACGTATCATCGATTCCTGACTATCAGAATACGTATACACAAGGGTCTAACCAGACCTACAACGGGGGCTTTATCGGCAACTGGGGAACGGTCTTTCCCGCCGAAGTAGATCGGGTCAATGCGGCTCTGGGCTTCGATCGGTACTCGAAAATCATCGATCCGGACTTTCCAGCCGGTACAATTCCGCACCCACTGGTCGATGCGACCGTTCCGTACGGGGCGGCACGTTACCAGACGGCTTTTCCGGAGCTACTACAGCCAAATGGCCGGGGAATTGCCGTACCTCTGGTGCCGCACGACATCATAGGGGGCTTCTTCCGGACGGGCAAAGTGCTGGAAAATGGTATTCAGATCAATTCGACCGGTGATAAAACGTCGCTGAATGCGTCGGTCTCCCGGACAAGAAACGACGGAATCATCCCCAACTCATTTACCGAACGTACCACCCTGAGCTTTGGTGGGAACGCCACCCTGACGAACAAGCTTAACGTAGCCGGTAGCGTAGCCTATACGAACACCAACCAGCAGAGTCCACAGTCGGGGGCGGGGTACTACGCTGATTACGGTGGTTTAGCTTCGGCCGGTTCCATTTACGGGCGCTTGTTCTACCTGCCCCGTAACTATGACCTCAATAATTACCCGTTCGAGAACCCTGTCGACGGGTCGAACGTCTTCTACCGCGCCCTGGACAACCCGCTCTGGACGGCCAAGTATAACCTGTACAACTCCGCCGTCAACCGGATTTACGGGAATATGACCCTAAGCTATGACGTCACGCCCTGGTTGAATCTGACCGCTCGCGGGGGCCTCAACACGTACTCGGAAACGCGCAAAAACGTTGTTCGCCCCGGTGGTACGTTTGTCCCGTTAGGGTCGGTATCCCGGCAGGATCTGACCAAAACGGAGGTTGATTTCACGTTTCTGGCGACGGCACAGCACGACTTTTCGGAGAAGTTCAACGCCAAACTATTGCTTGGCTTTAACCCCAACGAACGTACCTACACCGAGTCGTCCGTGGCCGGATCGCCGGTTATTGATCCAAACGTGTTGACCATCGGCGGGACGCTGAACCAGAACGCAGCCGATTACAGGTACACGCGCCGGTTGTACGGTGTCTTCGGCGAATTAACGTTGGGTTATAACAACTTCGCGTTCCTGACGGCTTCGGTCCGGAATGACCACTCCTCTACCTTGCCGGCCGGTAACAACAGCTATTACTACCCGGCAGTTGCTGGTTCGTTTGTGTTCACGGAAGTGCTGAACCTGCCCAAAAACATCCTGAACTTCGGGAAGCTGCGGGCCAACTACGCCATGGTTGGTAAGGATGCCGACCCGTATCAGGTGTTTACGGCCTACAACCTCGGGCGTACGTTTTATAACGGAACGGCCATTTCGACGGCCAGTCTGCCCAGCCAGCTGAACAACGTCAACCTGAAGCCTGAGTTTACATCGGAGGTTGAACTGGGTGCCGAACTGCAATTTTTCAATAACCGGATCGGGGTAGACGTCGCGCACTTCGACCGCATTTCGACTGACCTGATCGTTACGCGTGAATTACCCCGAACGTCCGGCTTTGCCACTGAAATCACGAACGCCGGTAAAATATCGAACAAAGGTTGGGAGGTCGGCCTGACGCTCGTGCCGATTCGGGCGGCCAATGGCCTGACCTGGAGTTCATTCGTTGCGTATACGCGCATCCGCTCACGGGTAGAAGATGCCGGTCCGGGTGGCGAAATCTTCATCGGCGGCACCGGGCTTTCGTCGCTGGGAACCATCTTCCGGAATGGCCTGCCCTACGGCCAGATCATCGGGTCGCGGAATGCCCGCGACGAGAATGGTAATCTGCTGATCAATCCCAGCACAGGCCTGCCGATCCGTGCGGCCAGTTCGGGCGTGATCGGTGATCCCAACACGAAATACACGGTAGGCTGGACCAACACCGTATCGTTTAAAAACTTTACGCTGACGGTGCTGACGGATTATAAAGCCGGAGGGAGCCTGTTTTCGAGTACGGCCGCTTCGCTGCTGCTGCGCGGTCAGTTGAAAAACTCGGAAGACCGCGAGGGAATGCGGGTGATTCCGGGCGTACTGGGTGATCCGGCTACGTATAAACCGCTGGTGGGTGAAGATGGGAAGCCAATCAAAAACACCATCGCGATGACCGCCTTCCAGTATCACTTTACGGATGGCTACGGGGCTTACGGCGCTGATGAGGTGAACATTTACGACGCCACTGTAGTGCGGCTGCGCGAGGTATCGCTGGGTTACAGCGTACCGAAGGCCTTTCTGCAACGATACGCAAAAGTGTTTGGGAGTCTGCGCCTGTCGGTGTCGGGTCGGAACCTGTGGTTCTACGCCCCCAACATGCTGGAAGGTTTGAATTTCGACCCTGAAGTCTTGTCAAACTTCGCCGATTCGAACATTCAGGGCTTTGATCTGGGAGCCGCACCGTCTACACGTCGTTTCGGGGTCAACCTCAATGCTTCCTTCTAATCACGATCGGGAACAACTGCCTATGGGTCGTTCCCGCTTCTTATCAAACTGCTAACAAACGAATTAAGATGGTTAATCTGAATATATTCAGGACACTGGTACTGGCGGCCCTCATCGGCGTAGTCAGTTCGTGTAACCTGACCGAACTAGATATCAACACCGATCCGAACAAACCGGCCGCCGGGTCGCTGGGGCTGCTGTTGCCGGTGGCAGAGAATGCAGCAGTCGACGCGTTTGGGGCTGTGAATAGCAATGCAATGGGATTTGCCGGTCTGTGGAGTTCTTCCGACGCCTACAACCTGAGCAATACCAGCTACCAGGGAACCTGGAATAGTGCTTTCCGGAGTATGCAGAGCATTGAAGAGTTGCTACGGGCCACCGAGGATGGTAAAAACCCCCGCTACCGGGGTATTGCCCTGGTGCTCAAAGCCTATTCGATGGGTAACTACGTGGATATGTTCGGGGATATGCCGTATTCGGAAGCCTGGAAAGGCAACGCAGCCGAGCCCAACAAATCTCCTAAATTTGATAAAGATTCGGAGATCTACGAGGACCTGCTCAAACTGTGCGATCAGGCGGTTACTGAACTGGCCAAAGCCCAGCCCGTAGCCGTGATCAATGACTACATGGGTGCCGGCAACGCAACAACCTGGACGCGCATTGCCAAAACCGTTAAGCTGCGTCTGCTGCTGAATTCGCGCAAAGGCCGTACGAACGGCAATGCTGACCTAAAGGCGGCTTTCGATGCGGGTGGGTTTATCACGACCCCGGCGCAAAACTGGACGTATCTGTTTTCGACGCAGGTATCCCCCGCCGACAACCGGCATCCCTGGTACTTTACCTATGCCGGGCAGGGCGACCCTACGTACATCAATCACCAGTTGATGGGCGAAATGATCCTGAACAAGGACCCGCGTCTGCCTTTCTATTTTTACCGGCAGACGGCCCGGGTGCTGGACCAGAACAACCCGACCGATCGGGGCACCACGCCGTTTGGCGGGTCGTATCTGCCGCTGCGGGCTTCCTTCCTGGACGAATACAAGCGGGCATTTTCTATCACGGGCAATGTACCGGCCGCTGATCTGGCCTACATCGCCGGGTATTTCGGTCGCGACCGGGCCGACGTATCGGGTGCGGCTGCTGATGGTCCGTTGCGGACAACTCCGGGTACGTATCCGGCTGGTGGGGTTTATTCAGACCGGAGTATCCCGGCCGTAGCGCTGACCGGACAGGCTTCACTGAACTACGGCGGCAATGGGCAATGGCCGCTGATCAATAGCTGGAACACAAAGTATTACCAGATTGAAGCGATCCTGGATGGAACCGGTGTGACCGGCGATGCGAAAGCTTTGTTTGAAACCGCCATGCGCGAACAGATTGCGGTGGTGGTTGCGCAGGGACTCAAATCAGATCCCAGCAAAGCAAAAGCCCCGGCTGCGGCCGACATTGATGCGTACGTAAAAGCGTGGATGGGCCTGTACGATGCGGCAACGACCAATCAGGCTAAACTAAACGTAGTGGCCAAGCAAATCTGGTTCTGCTCCTGGGGACAGGGAATGGAAATCTGGAACCTCCAACGGCGCACGGGTTATCCGATCCAGAGCCAGTTCAAGCAGTTTTCCATTGGTGTTCAGGCGCCTATTTCAAAACCACCCCGTCAGTACGCGCTGCGGTTGCCGTATCCTCAACAGGAGGGTGCGCTGAACCCGAATGCCGCCAAATACATTACCGACGTCATTTTCGACCGGGATCCGATCTTCTGGGACAAAGTAAAAGTGAAGTGGGAGTTTTAACTGAATTACAGGTCGCTTAGCCACAACTGACCGTAGGTGTGGCTGGGCAATCTGAAAACTGACAAGAACAATGAAAAAGCTTTTAATATATTCATTATCAGTCGTAATTACGGTTTTGGTGGGTTGCCGGGATGAGTCGCTCAACCCCAATAAACCCTGGGAGCCGGGAGTGCATGCCCTGGCTGTTTTTGCAGATATACCCGAGGGAAAATTAGGGACAAGTGATAAGGCCAACTTTGCGGCCAATGGCCGCAACTTTCCATTAACCGGCCAGGATAATGCGAAGATGGATATGAAAATCCGTTGGGTATCGCTCGATAATAAACTGACGGTTACCAAGATAGTTGTCAAGGTAGACATGATCGAGTCGTACACGGATCCGGATGGCAACCCTAAAACGGTGTCGCTCGGTAGCGGGGGAAAAGTTGTAAAAACGATTGATTCGCCCGCCCCTAACCGCCAATGGAACACGTTCAGCATCACGCCGAATGAAATTTATACCCTGTATAAAGATGCGACCGTGAAATACGACAAGGTAAATGCCGTGAAAGTTTTCGAAAACCCCGCTCGTCCGCGTCCGGCCGGTGCCCGGTTGCAGGGGGCTCAGGTCGTTGGCGGCAGGACCGTTGCCAGTGCCGATGCCTTTGTTGTGACCTGGGAGCTAACCACCTCCGATGGACTGGTATTCAAAGTGTGGAATGAAGAAAGCATCTGCCTTGATCCTACGCCGGTGTCTCAGGCCAATTCGAATTGCCGCCTGAATTTTACAGTCAGATAACCGTACCTGTAATTTGTACTGGAGCAGCAACGGGTGCACCCGTTGCTGCTTTTTCATCACTGGCGGATATGAACTTTAGGCAAACTGGTAACTGGCTGATACTTTGGCTGCTTACAGGCCATGCGCTTGTGGCTCAGTCGCCTACTTACGTCCAGCACGTTAAGTCAATCATCACACAACACTGTGCTACGCCCTGTCACCATCCCGCAGGGGTCGGACCGTTCAGTTTGCTGACGTATGAGGACGTGGCCAAGCGGGGCAGGTTCATCGCAAAAGTGACACAGGCCCGGTACATGCCGCCGTTTCCGGCCGATCGGCAGTTCCAGCATTATGCCAACGAACGCGGTTTGTCGAACGTAGAGATTGACCTGATTCAGCAGTGGGTAAAAGCCGGAATGCCCGTTGGGCACCAGCGGTCGGCTGGTCTGCACCGAAGGTCTGACCAGCCAGCCGCTGGTGAGCTGCCCCTACAATCTGACCAGGCTTACGCGGCCGGTCAGACCTTCGGTACAGACCAGCCGCGTAAGCCCGATCTCGTGCTGCGCATGAAGCCCTACGCCATCAAAGGCGACGGCCGAGAAGATTTTCGGTATTTTCACGTACGGATGGGCCTGCAGCAGGACGTTTGGGTAGAAGCCATCGAGTTTGTGCCGCAGAACCGTAAACGGCTGCATCACAGCCGCCTGATGATCGATTCGACGGGGACTATGGCCGGTATTGACGGGCTGGCGGAAGACGATCCCCGGCTGCGTGACTTTCAACGGACGCCCCTGGCCGATGCTTTTCTGTACGGATGGGTACCCGGCAACGACCGCGTTACATTCCCGGCTGGGGCCGCCAAGCGCATCCGGGCGGGTAGCGACCTGATCCTGAACCTCCACTATGCGCCCGCCCCCAAACCCGAAGCCGACCAATCGGAAGTTCGGCTCTATTTTGCCCGGAAGCCGGTAGAACGGGAAGTCCGTACGCTGACCCTGACGGAAAACAACATTACTAATCAGCCGTTTGTGCTGCCCGCCAACACCCGCCCGACGTTTTACATGAATTACGGCCCGATCAGCGACACGATCCGGTTGCTTTCGGTGATGCCTCACATGCACTGGCTGGGCCGGAAGGTGAAGGCGTTTGCCGTTACGCCCGCCGGTGATGCCGTTCAGCTCGTTAAAATCGACGAGTGGGATTTTAACTGGCAGTTATCCTACTTCTTCCGTGAACCGCTCGTCCTGCCGAAGGGCTCGACCATTATTGCCGAGGCTTCGTACGATAATACCGATCAGAATCCGCTTAACCCCAACCGCCCGGTCCGGCCGGTACGCTACGGCTGGAACTCCACCGACGAGATGATGAATCTGGTCTTCTATTACGTTAAATAATTGAGTGATTGAGTTGTGGAATGATTGAATTAAGGGGTTGTCTTCAATTCAATCATTCCACAACTCAATCATTCGATCAGACACCCCACCGCATCCGTTCGGGGAACAGCAACGGGCTGCCCGGCCAGTAAAGCCGTCAGGGCATCGCGGAGGTAGTGCTGGGTAGGAGAGGGCCGATGCTTACCGAGCGATACGTACCAGTCGTCAACAGCACCCTGGTAGCTTACAGTGCCATCGGTGGCCATCAGCACAACCTCGGGTGTAACGTGGGTCCGAAAATAGCGCGCGAGCTTTGCGCCTGGATCTGCCTGTCCCTCAAACGGAAGTTGATACAGCTTATGGAATTGCCGGATGGTCTGGGGAGAGTCGGTACTGAGCGGATAAACGCCGACAAATCGAACCCCTGCTTTCCTGAAGGACCGGTGCAGTTCGGCAAGGCGTGGGGCGTACTGCTGACAAACCGGACATTCGGTATTCAGAAAGAGGTAAACGGTGGGATGCGGTTTTGGTGCTGCGCCGGCGGTCTCGTATAGAGGGCTACGAACGAACAGGGCAAGCAGTATATGACCAAGTAGAAATGCATTCATGGCACAGAAAAAAACAGCCGTGTACAGCGTCGAAAGGTATCAACTTAACCCGAGTTCTTGTCGTTCTCGTTCAACACGGTATAAAATAATACTATCAAATATTGACAGGCTGCAACGTTAGGCTTTTTCCTGCGTCTTTAGCTGTATTGTTAAAAAATATTGTTCTGCGAATTTGTTGTATTAACAGAAAAGTAATATTTAATTTTGCGGTTTACTTGTTTAAAATACCACAATATGAGGAAAATTATATTGCTTCTGCTTTTATTCGTGGGAGCACTGCACCTACCAGCAGTCGCACAAGATCGCCGGGTGACGGGAAAAGTCACATCCGCGGAAGATGGCAACGTATTGCCTGGTGTTTCGGTGCAGATCAAAGGTACGTCGCGCGGCACACAGACCGATGCCGAGGGAAACTACTCAATCTCTGTACCTGCCACCGCAACAACCCTGGTGTTTAGTTTTGTGGGGACAACGGCCCAGGAGGTTGTTATCGGCAACCGCAACCAGATTAACGTTGCCCTTACCAACGATTCGCGGGCACTGAGCGAAGTGGTCGTGGTGGGTTACGGTACGCAGCAGCGTCGCGACCTGACCGGTTCACAAGCCAGTATCAGCGGCAAAGACATTGCCAACCTGCCCGTTCAGACGTTCGAAACGGCACTGCAGGGCCGGACGCCGGGGGTGCAGATTACCCAGGGTAGCGGTAAGCTTGGAACGGCGCTTCAGATTCGGGTTCGCGGGGCCGCGTCGATTTCGGCCGGTAACGAGCCGCTGTACGTTCTGGATGGTATTCCCATTACGTCGCAGGACCTGAACACAACGGACAATGAGCAGTTCAGTCCGCTGGCCGACATTGACCCGAATGATATTGAATCCATCGAAATCCTGAAAGATGCATCGGCATCGGCTATCTACGGATCGCGGGCGAGCAACGGTGTGGTACTGATCACGACCAAACGTGGTAAAGCCGGTCGGACCAACGTGCAGGTGGGCTACTACACCGGTATCACTAACCCGACCCGGGTGCGTAAGTTCCTGAATGGTCCGCAGTATCTGGAATTGTTCACGGAATCACTGACCAACGCCGGTATCGATCCGAACGATCCGAGCGACGGTTTCCCCGGCTACGGTCTGGACCCGAATTCTACCGTCAACAGCGACTGGGCCAGTGCGGCCTTCCGGCAGGGAACGATCAATCAGGCGAACTTCGCCATCAACGGTGGTAGCGAGAAAACCCGTTTTAATCTGTCGGGCGCGACCAACAAGCAGATTGGCTTCATCATTGGCAACAATTTTCAGCGGAACAACGTCCGCCTGAATCTTGATCATACGGTGAGTGATAAGTTCAGCCTGGGGGCCAGTATTGCGTTTGCCCGTACTAACAACAAGAAGGTTCCGGGAGACAATGCGTTCTCGAACCCGATCCAGTTGAACGCCCTGCCGCCGATCCAGCCGATCTACGATCCGAACGATCCGACGGGCTACAACCGGCAGACGCTCTATTACAATAACCTGGTTGAACTCAACAACGCGTCAAACTACGCTCGTACGTTCCGCACGTTCGGGAACATCTTCGGTCAGTATCAATTGCTGCCGGGCCTGACGTTCCGGAGCGAATACGGCTTCGACGTACTGAATCTGCAGGAAGAAATTTTCCAGGGCCGCGTAACGGAAGATGGTGCCCCCACCGGCTACGGCTATCAGGCGCAGACCCGCTCGAACAACTGGACCGCCAACAATACGTTCAGCTACCTGCGGACATTCGGCGGGACGCACAGCATCGACGTTCTGGCTGGTCTTACGTACCAGGAGCAGAACGTACAGACCGTATCGGGAACGGCCCGTAACTTCCCGAACGACAAGTTTCAGGAGTTGGCCAGTGCCAGCCAGAAAACCGATGCCAGTTCAACCGAAACCGGCTATAGTCTGGTGTCGTATCTGGCGCGGGTAAACTATAAGTTCCGCGATCGGTACCTGCTTGGTTTGTCGGGCCGTATCGATGGTTCGTCACGCTTTGGTCTGAACAACCGCTACGGTTTCTTCCCGGCTATTTCGGCGGGCTGGATTCTGAGCGACGAGTCGTTTGTCAAAAACACGGTTCCATCGCTAAGTCTCCTGAAACTGCGGGCCAGCTACGGGGTAACGGGTAACTCCGAAATCGCAAACTTCGCATCTCGTGGTCTGTACGGCACCATCAACTACGCCGATCAGGTAGGGATTCGTCCGTCGCAGGTAGCCAATGCTGATCTGCGCTGGGAGCAGTCGACGCAGCTGGACATTGGTCTGGAGTTTGGGTTCCTCAACAACCGCATCAACGGTCAGATTGATTTCTACAACAAGGTAACGAACGACCTGTTGCTGAACCAGCCGCAGCCGGCCATCAACGGGTTCACCACTATTGCCCGGAATATCGGTAGCCTGCGCAACCGCGGGGTTGAATTCAGCGTTACGTCGCAGAACCTGACGAAAGCGCTGCGGTGGTCGACCAACTTCAACATCTCGTTCAACCGGAACCGGGTGACGAAATTGAACGTATCGCCGATCCGGGCCAACTCGCGGTTCCTGAGCTACGTAGTCGAAGGCCAGCCGCTGGGTATCTTCTACGGCAAGAAATACGTAGGCGTTGACCCGCAGACGGGTGATGCGCTGTATCAGGGAGCCGACGGCAATCCGACCGCCGATTATGCGGCTGCCCCCGAACTGTTCGTTGGTGATCCAAACCCTGATTTCACGGGAGGTCTGACCAACAATTTCTCGTTCAAAGGCTTCGACCTGAGCTTCCTGCTCCAGGGCGTTTACGGGAACGATATCTACAACACGGCGGCCATCTACCAGTCGGTGAACGGTGACTATTTCGACAACCAGACCATCGATCAGCTGGATCGCTGGCAGAAGCCCGGCGACATCACCGACGTACCGAGAGCCGTTTTCGGTGGCGGTAACGGCACGGGCGTATCGTCGCGCTGGGTGCAGGATGGTTCGTTCCTGCGCGTGAAAACCGTATCGTTTGGCTATAACCTGCCGAGTGCTCTGCTGCGGAAAATCTCCGTACAATCGGCGCGGGTGTATGTATCGGGCCTGAACCTGTTCACGTTCACCAAGTACACCGGCTACGATCCGGAGGTGAACACGCAGTATGCGAACGCCAGCAACCAGACGGCCAACATCGCCCTGGGACACGATTTCTACACGCCACCCCAGGCCCGTACGTTCACGGTAGGTATTAATTTAGGTTTCTAAGCAAAACAGTCATGGCACTGGGCAGCTAACCCGCTGACCGGTACCTATACGGATACACAGAGTATGAAAAAAATAATTGTATCGCTGGGTTTGGCGCTGGCTTTGGTTGCCTGCAACGACCGGCTGAATATAGAACCCCGGCAGTCGGTTGATGCCGCTACGGCGCTTTCGTCGGCGCAGGACATTGAGAGTGCCATTATTGGTGCGTATGGTGTGCTGCCCGGCGTTCAGGGTGGTGGCCTAGCCGATGCCGAATTGTACGGAACTAACCTGAATCTGTTAGCCGAACTGCTGGCATCCGACGACTACGTAGCGTGGCGCGGTACGTTCCAGGGGTATCGGGAGGTGACAAACCGGCAGATGCTGGCGACCAATTCCGAAGCGCAGCGGACGTGGGTAACAGCCTATCAGGTTATCAACGTAGCAAACAACATCCTCGGGGCGCTCGACAAAATTCAGGATGCCGGAAGCCGGGCCGAATTTGAAGGAGAAGCGCGTTTCCTGCGGGGTATTATGTATTTTGAACTGGTACGTTTCTATGGTCTGCCATGGGGTACGCGGGCCGACAACAGCCAGCCGGGCGTTCCGCTGGTGCTGCGTCCTACGCTGTCGCAGGAGCAGGCGGCTGAAACCAGAGCCCGCAATACGGTCGCTGAAGTATACACCCAGGTGCTGGACGATCTGACCAAAGCTTCGACGCTGCTGCCCAATGATAACGGTTTACGGGCCGATAAGTACTCGGCGCTGGGTTTCCTGAGCCGGGTGTATCTGCAACAGGCCGATTACGCCAAAGCGCTGAACGCAGCGAACCAGATCCTGCAATCGAATCAGTTCCGGCTTAACCCCGGCGTGGCGGATGTATTCCGGAATAAGAACACGGCCGAAAGTGTTTTCGAAATCCAGGAGAATACGCAGAATAACCCTGGTACTACCAACGACGGCCTGACTACGTTCTATGCCAGCATCCCGGCGGGTGGCGCTGCGGTAGGGCGGGGTGATGTACAGGTGCTGAACGGCTTTGTCGAGTCGTATGCGCCGACCGATAACCGTCGCGAAGATCTGTTCTACATTGGCGTGAAAGGTGCCGGTACTCGCTACTATTCAGGTAAATGGACTGATTTTGGTGGTAACGTCCCCGTTATCCGGGTGGCCGAAATCCTGCTGACGCGGGCGGAGTGTAACCTGCGGCTCAACTCGGCGGTCGGTGCAGCCCCCGCCGAAGACCTGAACGCCGTACGGACACGGGCCGGGCTGGCTCCTGTTGCCAACCCAACCCTGGCCGATGTACTGCAGGAGCGCCGGCTGGAGCTTGCTTTTGAAGGCCTGCGTATCCACGACATCAAGCGGCTTCGGCAAAATGCCGGGACGTTGCCCTGGAACTCGCCGAGACTGGTACTGCCGATTCCGAAAAGCGAAATTGACGCCAATACGCAACTCGTTCAGAACGAAGGGTATTAATACCGGTTTCGCATCCGTTGCTTTTACCCCAAACCCCTGAAGGCGTAGAAGCAAACCCGTTTTATACAGTTGGATTAAATCAGGCTATACCTACCCGGTATAGCCTGATTGCTTTTCAGGCTAACGCATTGATATACGGCCCTGGCTACTCCACTCCTTGTAGAGAACAGATGAAAAGTAACGTATATAAACTACTGTGAGACAACGGGTGCGCCACAAGACTTGTCAATACGATATACGGGCCGTCTTACCCGAAATTTTATTTTATCTTGTAAACAGTTGGCAATCGTATGGTTTGGGTTTTGCTGGAATTAAACAAATACCTTTATTTTTAGGTAATAGTTGTTTTAACGAAATTTTAACTACAACTTTTGCTGCCTAATTTTTCATAATAACTATCAACAACCGCTCTATGAAGAGATTTTTATTGTTTGTGGTATGGTTGGGAGCATTCGCCCTGCCTGCTCTGGCGCAGGAACGCCGGGTAGCCGGGAAGGTGACCTTAGCGGAAGACGGAAACCCACTACCGGGTGTTTCTGTCGTTGTAAAAGGAACAACCCGTGGTACTCAGACCGACTCGGAAGGTAATTATTCCTTAACCGTGCCGGCCAATGTGGGGACCCTCGTCTTCAGTTTTGTTGGTACTACCTCGCAGGAAATTCCTGTCGGTAATCAATCAACAATTAACGTACAGTTAGGCTCCGACACGCGCTCCATCAATGAGGTAGTGGTTGTGGGGTATGGTAGCGAATCAAAACGCAACCTGACCGGCAACATTGCCAAAGTATCCGGGCGGGAGATTGAGAATCTGCCCGTTACCAGCGTTGAGCAGGCCATTCAGGGCCGGGCCGCCGGGGTGCAGATCACCTCCCTGAACGGTAAAGTAGGTCAGGGGCTGCAAATCCGGGTGCGGGGTTCCTCGTCCGTATCGGCCAGCAACCAGCCGCTGTTTGTTGTGGATGGTATTCCGATTACTACCGGCGCGCCGGGCGACCCCAATGCCACCGCAGCGCTGACGAATCCAATTGCCGACATCAATTTCAACGACATTGAATCCATTGACATCCTGAAAGATGCGTCGGCATCGGCCATCTACGGATCGCGGGCGAGCAACGGCGTGGTGCTCATTACGACCAAGAAAGGACGGCAGGGCAAGACACAGTTTGAACTGAATGCCTACGGTGGTTTCAGTAGTCCAACCCGCAAGCGCGAGTTTCTGAATACGCAGGAATACGTTCAGTTTTTTGAAGAAGCGCGGGCCAACTCGGTGGCGCTCGGCCTGACGAACATTACGCAGGCACAGCTTCAGAACTTCTTTACGGCGAACGCGGCCGGCGATCGGGCCAACTGGGAGCAGGGCCGTATCAATACCAACTGGCAGGATCAGGCTTATCAGGATGCGCCCATTCAGCAGTATGACCTGAGCGCCCGCGGTGGCGATGCCAGAACGCGCTTTTACGTATCAGGATCGTACCTCGACCAGAGCGGTATTTTGATCAACAACCGGTTCCGCCGGCTGAGCGGTCGCTTTAACCTCGACCACTCCGCCACCGACAAGCTGACGCTGGGCGTCAACATGAACGTAGCCCGGACGGTCAACAATCAGCTGGCCAACGATAACTCATTCACGACGCCGATGCAGATTGTGGCGTTGCCGCCTATCTCGCCCGTTTTCGACCCGACCACTAATCGGCTCAACGACCAGACGTACTACTACAATTCGTTGCTTGACCGGGATTTTGCCTCGTACGAAACGACCTCCTATCGCGTCATTGGTAATGTGTTCGCCGAGTACCGTATTCTGCCCGGTCTGTCGTTCCGCTCAGAGTGGGGAGCTGACATTCTGAACAAAAACGAAGAACAGTACTACGGTCGCGAAACGCTGCTGGGTAACCCTAACGGCGTTGGTATCAACAACTTTGCGCAGATCGTTAACTACACGACCAACAACTTCTTCACCTTCGGGCGGACGTTTGCCGAACGGCACGATGTAGATGCGACGGTCGGTATGTCGTACCAGGAATCAAGCACCAACTTCACGCAGGTGCAGGGCCGGGATTTTCCGAGCAATGCCTACAAGCAGATCGTGGCTGCGGCCCGTATCAATGCTGGTTTGTCGACCGAAACCGCCTTTAGCTTCCTGTCGTACTTTGCCCGGTTGAACTACCGGTTCAACAACCGCTACATTCTCGGGCTGGTTGGCCGGGTAGATGGTTCGTCGCGGTTCGGGGTCAACAACCGCTACGGTATCTTCCCGTCGGCGTCGGTGGGCTGGATTCTGACGGAGGAGTCGTTTATGAAAAACATTCCAGTCATCAGCAACCTGAAACTGCGGGCCAGCTACGGTCTGACGGGTAACGCTGAAATCGGCAACTTTGGCTCGCGGGCGCTTTACGACGGAACGGCCGGCTACGCGGGGGTTCCGGGACAGGCTCCGTCGCAGATTGCTAACCCGGATTTGAGCTGGGAAAAAACGCTTCAGACCGACATTGGTCTGGAATTTGGTCTGCTCGACAACCGCCTTACCGGCGAAATCGATTACTACACCAAGAACACGCGCGATCTGCTGCTGAACGTAAACGTACCGGGTACTACCGGCTTCTCTACTCAGCTTCGGAATGTTGGCCAACTGGAAAACAAAGGATTTGAATTTGTCCTGAACACCCAGAACGTTCGGGGAGCGTTCCAGTGGAGCACGAACATAAACGTTGCCCGCAACACCAACAAGATTACGAACCTCGATGGGCAGATTATCCAGGGGGGATACATTAACCAGGCGCAGGAAGGCAGTCCAATCGGTGTGTTCTTTGGCCGTGAGTATGCCGGAGTTGATCCGCAGAACGGCGATGCGCTTTACTACCGCAACACGGCCAATGCCGACGGTAGTCTGGACCGGAGCACTACCAATAACCCGAACCAGGCCGAACGCGTGGTAATCGGTAATCCGAACCCTTCGTTTATCGGCGGTGTGACCAACACCTTGTCGTACAAAGGATTGGAGTTGAGCTTCCTCTTCCAGGGGCAGTTCGGCAACCAGATCTACAACGCAGCCGGTCAGTACATGTCGGCCAACGGTAACTTCTTCGACAACCAGACCCGGGATCAACTGCGTCGCTGGCAGCGCCCGGGGGACATCACCGACGTGCCACAGGCCCGTTTGGTAGGTGGTAACGGAACGGTCGAGTCATCGCGCTACCTGCAGGACGGGGATTACGTTCGCTTGAAAACGGCTACGCTGGGTTACACCCTGCCCAAATCGCTGACAAACCGGGCGAAACTCAATCGGGTACGTGTGTACGTTACGGGCCAGAATTTGTTGACGTTCACCAACTACACTGGCTGGGATCCTGAGGTAAACACCGACGCGGCTGCCGGCAATATTGGTCTTGGCAACGATTTCTATTCGGCTCCGCAGCCCCGGACAATCACAGCGGGTATCAACATTGGCTTCTAATGGTAATCTGAACAACTCATTGCTCTTAATTCGGTATGAATCATATAAAACTGTCAATCGTTGGGTCGGTGCTGGCTGTGGGCTTGTTGCTGACCGGATGCGACAACAAACTGGATATTAATCCGATCAACTCGGTTGATGCGCAGCAGGCCTTACAAACGGCTCAGGATCTGGACGCGCTACTGGTCGGCGCGTACGATGCGCTCGGGAACGGAAATCTGTACGGAGGGAACCTGCTTCGTGACGCCGAACTCCTCGGCGACAACGGCGAGACCACCTGGAACGGAACGTTTCTGGAACCCGCCGAAATTGCCCGTAAAGCCATCCTGACTACAAACGGGCAGGTTAGAGATACCTGGCTGGCCGCCTACTACGCCATTAACGTCTGCAATACGGTGCTGGCTAATCTGAATCTGGCAGAAGCTAGTGAACGGGGACGTATTGAAGGCGAGGCTAAGTTCATCCGGGGTACGATGTTTTTTGAGCTGATACGTCTCTACGCCCGGCCCTGGGGCGATGGCGATGCCAACACCAATCCGGGCGTGCCCCTGGTGCTGACGCCTACTACCGTGCTTAACCAAAGCAACCAGGTTCCTCGTAACTCCGTGGCTGAAGTGTATGCGCAGGTAATCAAAGACCTGACCGAAGCTGAAACCCGGCTACCGGCCACCAACGGGTTCTTTGCGACCAAAGGAGCAGCCGCCGGTATGCTGGCCCGCGTGTACCTGCAGCAGGGTAACAATGGCCCGGCCGCCAGTGCTGCCGATCGGGTTATTGCGTCGAATCGCTATCAGCTCGTGCCCATCGAAGAAGTGTTCGATCTGCGCTTGTTCATCAACGGTTTTAATACGGACGAAACCGTTTTTGCGGTGCAGGTGACTGATCAGGACGGGGTCAACAACCTGAATCTGTACTACGCCATCCGGGACTACGGCGGTCGGGGCGACATTTACATTCAGGAGCGCCACCTGAATCTGTACGAGCAGGCCGATCAGCGCGGTGGCCTGTTCTACGAGGACGATGGTGGTTTGATTCGTACAGCCAAGTTTGTCAATCAGTACGGAAACGTACAGGTACTGCGTCTGGCCGAAATGTACCTGATTCGGGCGGAGGCTAATTTCCGGAACAATACGTCGGTGGGTGCCACCCCGCTCGCTGATATTAACCTGATTCGGGCGCGGGCCGGGCTGGCACCGCTCACGCAGGCACAGCTTACCCTGAACGCCATTCTGCGGGAACGCCGGCTGGAACTGGCCTTCGAAGGGACGTTGATCCACGACATCAAGCGGACCCGGCAGAACATCGGTACCATCCGCTTCAATGATCCACGGCTCATTTATCCCATTCCGCAGCGGGAAATTGATGCCAACCGGGCACTGGTGCAGAACCCAGGGTATTAATCCCTACGCATAGACGAGCAAAGAGGGCACGCCGATGGGTGTGCCCTCTTTGCGTTTAGGCCTACCACTTCTTGAATACGAAGAAAACCGCCAGGACCAGCAGGGCGAACCCGACGATGTAGTTCCACTTTATCTCTTCTTTTAGATACACGACCGCAAAGGCAGCGAACACAACCAGCGTAACAACTTCCTGAATTGTTTTGAGTTGAAACGCATTGAACTCGTAAGAGCCGATCCGGTTGGCCGGTACCGCAATGCAATACTCAAAGAAGGCAATGCCCCAGCTGATCAGGATCACTTTCCAGAGCGGTTCGTTATGGTACTTCAGGTGCCAGTACCAGGCGGTGGTCATGAAAATATTCGAAACAATCAAGAGAAAAACGGTTCGCATAAAAATTTGAAAAGCGGCCTCATTAAACCATAAACTACCCGGCCTGGTCAAACGTTTAGTAAAGGTAAGCGCTCTGTAAACAACGATCATGAACTGCCGACTCATTATCCTCTTTTTGCTGCTGCTCAGCCCGTTTGGTCTACTGGCTCAGGGGCAGTACACAACCGAAAACCCCCGCGTTGATGACGTTAACGACCGCGACGTAACCATCCGGCGCGTCGAACTGACGGATCAGTACACGATTATTTACATGACGTTTCGATCCAGGCGGTCGTCGGGGCAGATGTTTAAAATCCCGTTACCAAACGGACGTGGCTACTCACTTCCATCGACCAATACGATCAGTTTTGTGCCGACGGCCAGGCTCTACGTGAACGATGGCGAAAAGTCATTCAAATTCATTCGGGCCGAGAATATACCCACCGAGAAACGGCGGGACGTATCGCCGGGCGAACAGGTCGATTTTGTCGCGTATTTCGAGCGGATCACGCCCGGCTACGAAGTGTTCGACCTCTTTGAGTGCAGCGACCAGAATCGAAACGGCGAAATCTGTTTCAACTTCTGGGGGGTTCACATCACCAATCCCGCGAAGAAACCCAATGCCAGACGAGCCCCTGCTACGCCCCCCAGACAGGAGTCAAAGCCGCCGGTTACCCCACGGCCAACACCAACCGTACCAACACCGGAGCCTGAAAAGCCGAAGCCCAGCGCTCCGGCAACAGTAGCCATCAACGGTACCGTACGCGACGCAAAAACGAAGAAGCCGATAAGGGCGACCATTCGGTATCGGCTGCTGTCGGGGGCCGAAACAAACGGAGACGAACCGGCTGACTCGGTACGTAGCGACGGTACCAGCGGTAAGTACAATGCTCCCGGCCAGTCCGTAGCTGTGTATGCCGTCACGGCATCGGCTAAGGGCTACTTTAGCCAAAGCGATACCCTCGCAACCAGTCGTTCGGATGTGACCCGGAATTTTGATCTGACTCCGATCGAAACCGGCACAAAAATCACGCTGAAGAACATATACTTCAACGTATCAAAGTTCGATCTGAAGCCGGAATCATTCCCGGAGCTGGATCGGCTGGCTGGAATCATGCAGGAAAACCCGACGATGACAATCCGGCTCGAAGGTCACACCGACATTGTCGGTAATTTCGATGCCAACGTCGAACTCTCGCGCAACCGGGTCAACGAAGTGAAGCGCTACCTGATTACCAAAGGCATCGACTCCGACCGGATCGATACCGTTGGCTACGGCCCCTCGCGGCCAATCAATACCAACAAGAGTCTGAAAGAACGGCCTGAGAACCGGCGCGTTGAGCTGGTGATTACGAAGGTGTAAAAACCCTGGACGTTGGTTTTCGGTTTACAGGTGTCTGTTTACGGTTTACGGAACTGGCTATTTGCCTCCTGACACCAAACAGGCACCTGTAAACCGAAAACTGCATGAAGCCTGATTTTGAGCTTACTACCGTTCTGAGTCATATCGAAAAAGCCATTCAGCCGTATCCAAAGGCGGCTATGTTCGAGCTGGCCGAACGGGGCTACAACAGCCTGTTTGAGCAACTGATTTCGTGCATCGTTTCCATCCGGACACTGGACGAAACTACCATTCCGGTGTCGGAGCGATTGTTTGCTGCTGCCCGTACGCCCGAACAGTTGCTGGCTCTCGACATTCCGACGCTAACGGAGCTATTATACGGCACAACCTACCCTGACCAGAAGGCGTATACGATGCGGGGGATTGCCGAACGTACCATGTCGGAGTTTGGCGGTAAACTCCCCGCCGATTTTGAGACGCTTACTTCCTTTAAAGGCGTGGGACCTAAATGCGCTAATCTGGCGCTGGGTGTTGCCACCGGGCAGGCGGCCATAAGCGTGGATGTGCACGTGCACCGTGTCGTTAACCGCTGGGGTTATGTGCTGACCAAACAGCCTGAAAAAACACTGAACGTACTGGAAGCGAAGGTACCAAAGGCGCAATGGATCGATATTAACCGGTTGCTTATGCCTTTTGGCAAACACATCTGCACGGGCACGCTGCCTCACTGTTCTACCTGCCCTGTGCTGCCCTGGTGTGAACAGGTCGGCGTAACGAAACATCGATAAGCCGGGCTGCCGCTTTTATGATTCAGCATAGAAATTGTGCCAGTCGATGCTGTTCAGGTAAGGATCGAGTGAGGCCAGTTCCGTAAACGTACAAACACACGTAAGCGTTTGTTGAGTTTCGTCAAAACACATTTCCGCGAAGAAGTCGTTGAATCGATATAATTGTCGAAAGCGGCCCGCTTCAGAATAAGACGATAATTGTGTTCCCCAAAGAATCAGAGCGCCAATTTTTATGGCAAAGGGGAGCTGATCGTAAGCCTGTCGTTCAATTTTCATAGCGCGTACCCGAGTAAAAAAGAGGAAGTACCCGTCAGCATTTTGTGTATGTTGCCTTTGACAAGGGTAATTTTAAAGGTTTCTACTCACACTATTCGATAGACTTATTATAAATTTATTGGATGGCTTATACATGAAAAAACCGTCAACAGTTGTCTGCTGACGGCTTTTGGGGGTAGCTCCGACGGGAATCGAACCCATATCAAACGTTTAGGAAACGTCTATTCTATCCATTGAACTACGGAGCCAAATAAAAGGCGGTTGTTAAACCGCCTTCTTATTCGCAAAATTGCTTAAAATTCGTTAACCTGCCAAACCGTCGCCGTATTCAGCTGATTCGGACAGGGGTACGTTGACCCAGTTCGGGTAAATCGTGAAGTGCTTCTCTTTCACGAGGTTGTAGAGCAGCTCCCGCAATTCTTCGATGTTTTCCCGGTTTTGCGCCGAGATGAACACAACGTGCTCAGCTTTTTGGGTCAGATACGTCTTTTTGAGGTATTGCAGCGCCGTCTGTTTGCGCACAGCCACCGGAATCTCGCCTTCCTGTTCCTGAACCAGTTCGTACGCCAGATCTTCTTTCGGCTCAAACTGATCAATCTTGTTGAAAACGAGAATCGTCGGTTTATTGGCCGCTCCAATGTCAGTCAGCGTTGAGCTAACCACCTCAATGTGTTCCTCAAACGACGGGTGCGATACGTCGACTACGTGCAGCAGTATGTCGGCTTCCCGAACTTCGTCCAGGGTTGACTTAAACGACTCGATCAGGGTGGTCGGCAATTTCCGGATGAACCCAACCGTATCCGTCAGCAGGAACGGGATATTACCCAGCACTACCTTCCGGACCGTCGAATCGACCGTGGCGAACAGCTTGTTTTCTGCAAAGACGTCGGCTTTCGCCATCGTTCGCATCAGGGTCGATTTGCCAACGTTCGTATAGCCAACCAGCGCGACCCGGGCCAGGCGATCGCGTTCTTTCCGGCGAGTCTGGCTTTGTTTATCAATCTTCTCCAGCTTCTCCTTCAGGAAGGCAATCCGGTCTTTTACGATCCGGCGGTCAGTTTCCAGTTCGGATTCGCCCGGTCCCCGCATCCCGACGCCCCCTTTCTGGCGACTCAAGTGCGTCCACATGCGGGTCAGGCGGGGGTAGAGGTATTGATATTGCGCCAGTTCGACCTGAACACGCGCCTGCGCCGTTTGCGCCCGCATCGAGAAAATGTTCAGAATCAGCAGGCTCCGGTCAAGCACCTTGATCTCCTTGAATTCACCCTCCAGGTTACGTACCTGCGCGGGTGTCAGGTCGTCGTCGAAGATGATCGTATCAACCGGGTTATCGGTAATGTATGTTTGAATTTCTTCCAGTTTACCCTTACCGACAAACGTGCGGGTGTCGGGCCGTTCCAGCTTCTGCACAAAGGTTTTAACAGTGCGGATGCCGGACGTTTCGGCCAGAAACGCCAGTTCATCTAAATACTCTTTGGTCTGCTCGGCGGTTTGCTTCTGCGTTACCAGCGCGACTAAGACAGCGGTTTCAGGGTTTTTATGGGTGTCGATCATGCAATAATTTATTGTTGAGGGTACTGATCCAGCCAGCGCCGGATCAGTACCGGCTATATGAATAACGGGGCAATTTGGGTAAAAGTTTCGGTCTGAATCAGCCGTTTCGGGCTTTGGAACAGCGTTCTGCCCGCCCGCTGATTACACCCGAACCACTTTCCAGCGACCCCTTCTGAACACGAGTACCGCAATAACGGCAAGCAGTGATTCGCTGATGGCAACCGACCAGAATACGCCCGGCGGTCCCCAGTTGACGAACGTAGCCAGTATGTACGCCAGCGGAATTTCAATCACCCAGAAACATAAAATGTTTATGAGTGTTGGCGTACGGGTGTCGCCGGCTCCGTTCAGCGCCTGGCTGATTACCATACCATAGGCAAAGAACACGTAGCCCAGGCAGAACACCCGCAGGCATTCGACGGCTACGGCTACTACGCGCGGATCACGTTCGAACAGGCCCACGATTTCGGTAGCCCCGATAAAGAACGTAATCCCGACCACCACCAGAAAGATCATGTTGCACAATGCCGCTCGCCAGGCCGAGGTTTCGGCTCGCTCGGGCTGGCCTGCTCCCAGATTCTGACCGACCAGCGTGGCGGCTGCGTTGGCCATGCCCCACGACGGCAGAATGGTGAAAATCATGATCCGGATGGCAATGGTATAGCCCGCTACTACGTCGCTGCCGAACGTGGACAAGATCCGCGTCAGGAAGATCCAGCTGGCCGACCCCACCAGAAACTGCCCCGTGCCACCAGCTGCGATGCTCAGCAGGTTCCGGACAATGTCCGGGTTGAACGACAGGTCTGACCGGCGAACGTTGACGGAGCCACCGCGTCTGGTCAGGGCGTATAACTGGTACAATACACCCGCCGTTCGGCCGGTGGTTGTTGCCACGGCCGAGCCCATTACGCCCATCGCCGGTATCGGGCCGGCCCCGAAAATAAACACCGGGCACAGGATGATGTTAAACCCGTTGGCAATCCACAGCGATCGCATGGCAATGGACGCTTCGCCGGCCCCGCGCAGACATCCACTCAGGGTGTAGAGGAGCACGATGGCTGGGGCGCTGGCAAAAATCATGCGGGTAAAACCCGAGCCATTCGCCACCAGCCGCGCATCGCCACCCATCAGACGGAGGATGTCTTCAGCGAATACGAATCCAGGAATACCCATCAGCAGCGCAACAGTCAGAGAGACAAGGATAACCTGCCCAATCGTTGTGCCTGCATCGCGCGGGTTGTCTTCGCCCACGCGCCGGGCTACCAGGGCCGTTGCGGCCGTACTCAACCCAATGGCGATGGCATACACCAGCGTCAGCACGGACTCCGTCAGACCCACCGTTGCGACGGCTTCTGTACCAATTTTAGCCACGAAAAACACGTCCACAACGGCGAACAGCGATTCCATGACCATTTCCAGAATCATCGGAACGGACAAGAGGAATATGGCCCGGTTGATACTACCGGATATGAAATTTGATTCTGACCCGCGCAATGCGGCCAGGAATAACCGAATAAATCTGGTCATTGAGACAAACGATTAAGCCGCAGCCCGACCGGCCGCCAGCAGTATGTGGATGATGAAAAAAGAGAATGACTGCCCGTGCGGACAGAAAACCTGAAAGAAGAGAAGACCTACGTAGGGTCTTAAGCGAGGAACTTCATGGGCGTAATGAGAACCGCGGGCGCGGTTGCTTTTGCGGTGCAAACGTACAAAAAAGGTTGGCAAAACCGCAAGTAGTCTTGAGCGAACGGTCAATATCAAGCCTTTAGCGAAACCATACGGAGTGGATCGTGTTGCGTTATAAACGGGCATTGAATGCAGCTACGTGAGCTTTGTGCTTTTCTGGACCGGTATTTTGCAACCGACCGATACCCCGCTACGGAACAGGGCGGACTGTACTGGACGGCAACCGACAAACGGGACAATCCGGCCATACAACGCATCGGCCTTTCGCTCGAACCCTGGCCGGGGTTGTATGACTGGATCGCAGAAAACCAACTCGACGTCCTTTGGCTGCATCGCCCCTGGACGCTTGACGGAGCGCGTATGTCAACCCGCGTATCGGTACTTTACCATCATCTGCCGTTCGACGAGACCTTGACGATGGGATATAACCTGCCCATGGCCGAAACGCTGCAAATGAGCCACCCTGAGGAAATTGGCCACAAGCAAGCCCCTGATCTGCCGCGACGGGCTATTGGTATGCTCGGCCAGACGCCCGGGGCCGATCTACCAGCCTGGATTCGGTTGGTTGAGAATACGTTTGGCGGTTACGATCAGGTTCACGTGGGTAAGCAGCCGGCAATTGGCCGCATCGCCATTGTGGGCGCAATGAACGATGCCCTGATCCGGGAAGCAGCTCGCCGGGGGGTGGATTTATACTTGACCGGCGCATACCGAAAATCGGCACAAACCGCGGTTGATGAAACGGGGATTACCGTAATCGCCGTGGGGCACCGACGTAGTGAAACATGGGGTCTGCGGGCATTGGCTGGCGTGTTGCAGGAGCGCTGGGCGGACTTGAGTATCGTGTTCCGGTGACGTCTGGTTCTATGACCAGCGAGGTTCCTCGAAACGCCCTGTACGTACCTTCGTCAGGTTATGAACCAGAGCGCACGCCTTACGGGATAGCCGCAGAAAGGCGGTCAACGCTTTATCAAAAGTCTTGCTCTGGAAGGTAGCCCGTAAGTAAAAAAAAGCGCGTATCCACCCCTTCAGACCACTTTCTTATCCCATCATTCTTTCGTTAATCGTGCGTTTTTCAAAATTTTCAACAAACTTGCCCCTTTATACGCCTGAATCTTAACCCGCCATTGGGTTACTTGCCAAACTATGAAAGAATACATCCGTCCGATTCGTCGTTTGTTAGTCGCCAACCGGGGCGAAATTGCCATCCGGATCATGCGGGCCGCCACCGAACTTGGCATCACCACCGTTGCTGTTTACACCTACGAAGACCGCTATTCGCTCCACCGCTACAAAGCCGATGAAGCGTACCAGATCGGTCGGGATGATGAGCCGCTGAAACCGTATCTCGACGTAGAAGGTATCATTTTGCTGGCCAAACGGCACAAGGTTGACGCCATTCACCCCGGCTACGGATTCCTGTCTGAAAACGTGAAGCTGGCGCGTCGCTGCCGGGAAGAAGACATCATCTTTGTTGGGCCGTCGCCGGAAGCGATGGAAGCCCTCGGCGATAAAGTACGGGCCAAGAACCTGGCGACCCGGGCCAACGTACCGATGATTCCGGATTCCCGGCAGGATCTGTCGGATTTCAATTTAGCGCAGTCGGAAGCGGAGCGGATTGGGTTTCCGGTAATGGTAAAAGCGGCCGCTGGTGGGGGAGGCCGTGGCATGCGCGTCGTGCGGAATGCCGAGGATTTTGAGAAAGCGTATAACGAGGCCCGTAACGAAGCCCGCAATGCGTTTGGCGACGATACGATCTTCCTAGAAAAATTCATTGAAGAGCCGAAGCACATTGAGGTGCAGTTGCTGGGCGATACCCACGGCAGCATCGTTCACCTCTACGAGCGCGACTGCTCGGTGCAACGGCGCTTTCAGAAAGTCGTTGAAGTTGCGCCGTCGTTCGGGCTGCGGCAGGAAACGAAGAATAAACTGTATGACTACGCGCTCCAGATCGGGCGGGCGGCCAACTATTCCAATGCCGGTACGGTGGAGTTTCTGGTCGATAAGCAGGAGAATATTTACTTCATTGAGGTAAACCCGCGTATTCAGGTAGAGCATACGATTACGGAAGAAGTGACCGGCATCGACATCGTCCGGACGCAGATCCTGATTGCGATGGGCTATAAGCTGTCGGACAACGGTATTTACATCAACCACCAGGAGGAGATCCCGCTCAACGGCTTTGCGATTCAGTGCCGAATCACGACCGAAGACCCTGCCAACGGCTTCAAGCCCGATTTCGGTACGATCATCGCCTACCGGAATGCGGCCGGCTTTGGTATCCGTCTGGACGAAGGCAGCAGCTACCCCGGCGTAAAGATTTCGCCGTATTTCGACTCGATGATCGTAAAAGTGTCGGCGCGGGGCCGTACGCTCAAGGGCGCTACGCAGCGACTGACGCGGGCGCTGGTCGAATTCCGGATTCGGGGGGTTAAAACGAACATTCCGTTCCTGCTGAACGTCATCAGTCACCCGATTTTTCAGCGGGGCGAAGCGCGGGTGTCGTTCATCGAAAATCACCCTGAGCTGTTTAACCTGCGGAAACCTCAGGACCGTTCGACCCGGGCGTTGAACTACCTCGCCGATGTGATCGTGAACGGCAATCCGGAGGTGAAGAAGAAGGATGCGACCAAAATATTACGGACGCCGATCGTGCCGCCGTTCGACGTGTTTGGCAGCTACCCCAAAGGAAACCGCGACCGCCTGAAAGAACTCGGCCGGGACGGCTTCGTCCAATGGGTGAAAGACCAGAAATGCGTTCTGTATACGGACACTACGTTCCGGGATGGTCACCAGTCGCTGCTGGCTACGCGCGTCCGAACCCAGGACATGCTGAAGGTTGCGGAAGGGTTTGCCAAAAATCATCCAGAGCTGTTTTCGATGGAGGTGTGGGGGGGCGCTACGTTCGATGTGGCCATGCGGTTCCTCTATGAATCGCCGTGGAAGCGGCTTCAGGCGTTGCGTGAAGCCATGCCGAACATGCTGCTGCAGATGCTGTTCCGGGGGTCCAATGCGGTTGGGTATTCGGCTTACCCGGATAACCTGATCGAAAAATTTGTCGAGAAATCGTGGGAAACGGGCGTCGATGTGTTCCGGATTTTCGACTCGTTGAACTGGATTGAAGCCATGAAGGTGAGCATTCGGGCCGTTCGCGAACGGACGGATGCCTTGTGCGAAGGGACCATCTGCTACACCGGCGATATGCTCAATCCGGCCGAGCACAAGAAATACTCATTGCAGTATTACCTGGATCTGGCCCGGCAGCTGGAAGACGAAGGCGCACACCTGCTGGCGATCAAAGACATGGCCGGTCTGCTGAAACCCCTGGCGGCCGAGGTCCTGGTTCGTGAGCTGAAGCAGGTGGTTGATATTCCGATTCACCTGCATACCCACGATACGGCGGGCATTCAGGCCGCTTCGTATCTGAAAGCCATTGATGCCGGAGTCGATATTGTTGACTGCGCCCTTGGGGCTCTTTCCGGTCTGACTTCCCAGCCGAACTTCAACTCGGTCGTGGCCATGATGGAAGATCATGAGCGCCGGTGTGAGATGAATCTGGCGTCGCTCAATGCGTATTCAAATTACTGGGAAGACGTGCGCGAGTATTACTACCCGTTTGAATCGGGCATGAAGGCGGGCAGTGCCGAGGTGTACGATAATGAGATTCCGGGGGGGCAGTATTCCAACCTCAAACCACAGGCTATTGCGCTGGGCTTGGGCGACAAATTCGAACTGCTCAAGCGAAACTACGTCGTGGTGAACGAGCTGTTTGGGGATATTGTCAAGGTAACTCCCTCATCTAAAGTCGTAGGGGACATGGCCATTTTCATGACGGCCAACAACCTGACGGCGCAGGACGTACTGGAGCGGGGCGAGTCGCTGTCGTTTCCGGAGTCGGTGAAAGAACTTATGAAAGGGGTGCTGGGTCAGCCGCATGGCGGTTTCCCCAAGCGCATTCAGGAGGTCGTACTACGGGGCGAAGAACCCATAGCGGGGCGACCGAACGAACACCTCAAACCGATTGATTTCGAGCAGGATTTTGAGACGTTCCAGCAAAAGTATCCGCTGAACGACGGTTTCCTCGATTACCTCTCGTATCAGATGTACCCCAAGGTCTACGACGAATACTATAAAGCCGTTGAGCAATACGGCGATGTCAGCATCATCCCGACGCCGGCATTTTTGTACGGTCTGAAGGAGAATGAAGAAATTTTGATCAACATCGACGAGGGGAAGAACATCCTGGTGCGGCTGTTGTTCAAATCGGAGCCCGACGAGTTGGGTATGCGTACCATTACGTTCGAACTCAACGGCCAGAGCCGTCAGGTGCAGGTACGTGACAAAGCGCAGAAAGTAGAAAAGCAACAGAACCAGAAGGTCGGCAAAGACGGCGACGTTGGCGCTCCGTTGCAGGGCCGCCTGACCCGCATTATGGTGAAGGAAGGCGACACGGTGAAGAAAAACCAGCCGCTGTTTGTCATTGAAGCCATGAAGATGGAAAGCATCGTAGCATCGCCGAAAGCCGGTACGGTGTCAAAAATTATGCTGACTGAAGGAACCGTGGTTGAGCAGGACGACTGGGTTGTTGAATTGGCGTAGCGGGTAAGGGAACCGGCTGGTCCAGGGATTGAAGAAATTGCATAAGTGCCTGATACTTCAAAGTTGACTAAATAAAACGCCTTTTGCCATGGAAAACTACCCTCCCGGTGGGCCGTCGGTACCACCATCAACGCCCGGTTCTGCACCCCTGAGCGATTCTGATGCGCGGATGTGGGCTATGCTGGCCCATCTCAGTGCCTTACCTGGTTCCTTCTTTGTAATTGGTACGGTTGTGGCCCCGCTCGTGATCTGGCAAATCCAGAAAGACAAGTCAGCCTATGTTGATTATCACGGCAAAGAGGCCGTTAATTTTCAGATCACGATGGCAATTGCCTTTGCTGTGTCATTTCTGCTGATATTCGTACTGATTGGAATCGTCTTAATTTGGGTGGTTGGGGTAATTTGGCTGGTCCTGACCATTATAGCGGCCGTCAAGGCCAACAACGGCGAGTATTACCGCTACCCGCTAACGATCCGGTTCATCAGCTAAACGGCAAGCCCCGGCGTATCGACTGGGGCTTGTTGTTTTGTGGGATACCAGCTCGCTGAGTGATTATTGGGGTTCGATATGAACCAGTACGTCGGTGACCTGCGGCATACGCTGACGAACAGCGTCTTTAACTTCGTGTGCAATGGTATGCCCTTCCCGAACAGTCAGCTGCGCCGGAACCAGTACGTGCAGATCGACAAAGTAATAACTGCCCATCTTTCGAATCAGGCATTTGTCCAGTCCCGAAACGCCTGCTACGTTCAGCGCGATGTCCCGCACCTGCTCAGCCAGTACAGCTGGTGGGGCTTCATCCATGATTTCTGATAAGGCTGGCCGGAAGATGGCGTAGGCGTTGTAGATGATAAACGCCGAGGCAAAAAGGGCCGCGTAGTCGTCGGCACTCTCATAACCGTCTCCCCCGATAATAGCAATGCTGATGCCGATGAAGGCGGCAATGGACGTGAAGGCGTCGCTTCGCTGATGAACCGCGTCGGCCTGTACGGTCGTGCTGCCGATGGCCTGGCCAATCCGTCGTTGGTAGCGGAACAGGAGTTCCTTCACGACGACCACCAGCGCCAGAATTCCGAGCGTGAATGGTTCCGGATTTTTGTGGGGCTGGATAACGTTTTCAATACTCTGGTAGCCGATCAGTACGGCCGCTGCGGTGAGGCAGAAAGACAGAAACAAGGCCGTAAGCGGTTCCGCTTTGCCGTGTCCGTAAGGATGGCGTTCGTCGGGTTTGCGTGACGCTACCCTGAGCCCCCAGTAAGCAACCAGCGACGTTACCACATCGGCTGCCGACTCAACCGCATCGGCGATAAGCGCGTACGAATTCCCCGCGATTCCTCCCAACCCTTTAACGACAGCCAATCCAATATTGATGGCGATGCCCCGGCTAATGGACTGAATTCCTTGCTCAGCCGGTGTTTGCTGATTACTTGCCATAACACAAAAGTACAACCAGGACTGCGGAGCTCAAGCCATGAGCGTACGTAGTTTCTTCGTCCAGGTTTCGAGCTACCCAACTGTTAACTGAACTTGACCCCTGGACCCAGGTTGAAAGCTTAGTTCAGGTTCACACCCAGCGTTACGCCCAGCCAAGGTTTCTGCCGATAGATCCAGATGCGGTTGTTGCGGTCGGCCAGGTTCTCGAAACCAAGCGCCAGCCCGACCGTCACGGTTTTGTAGCCAACCAGCCCCAACGCTCCATAATTGTATCCCAGGGCTTCGTATTCGCCCGCGAACCGCCCCGCCGTACTGAACGCATTAACGGCTACCGGATCGATACTGACGAACGTTCCGAACCCAAAGCCAAATGACTCGATATTGGAGCGTCGTTCGCGCCGAAAGTAGATGTTCTGATACCGTCCGACGTCGTATCGAATACCGGCGTACACCCCAAGGTTGGCGCTGGTAGTCAGCTCTCCCGGCTGTCCGGCCTGCCCAAACCGGTATTTAAACGGAGCCGTAAACAGATCCACATCAAAGGAGGTCAGCTGGTACTGAAACCAGGGGCTTTTTTCTTCAATCTGCTTCAGCTTCGGGTTGTAATGAAAGAAGAAAATCGTCAGCGAGTCTGATTGGTCCAGTGTGGCCGGATTCTGGTCCGGGGGCGGTAGCGTTTTTGATAAGAATTCAGCGTACAGGGTATCTTCCCGTTCATACAAAGCGGCCTGTGCCCGCCGGGCCATCAATTGTTTGACGCGCACGTTGCCGCGTCGGTCCAGGGCATACAGGTGTTGCCGTGGTTTTATCTGGTAAATTTTATTGAGCGTGATGAGGTCGGAAGTGGTATGAAAACGGGAGCAGGATGCGAGCAGACTTCCAAACGCGAACAGACAACCCAGGCGAAAAAGGCTGATCATGGTAAAACCGGATGGTCGAAATCGGTCGGAAAGATAAGGCTTTCCGACCAACCCGCATCGTTTACCTGAGCAGAGCAGCCGATTCGATACCAACTGGCTAAAACCAGGGACGTCGGGTTTTAAACGACCGGCGCAGGCCGCTGATCAGTAGAAAAGCCCCCAGCAATCCGAAAATGATTGCCAGAATGGTGACGTCAAAAATAGCAAACACGACGGCCACCAGAATAACGATAACGGATGCCTTGAGCTTCCAGCTGATACGCTGCCACCAGTTCAGTTCCTTGCGCAGGGGCATACCCAGTTTTTCACGAATGCGGTTGCCCAGCCGCATCTTGGGCTTGGGTTTCGGCCGAGGTTGATTGTCGAGCGTCGACGGTGTGTTCAGCATAGACTGTGCCCGGTGCAAATGCCGCTGCACCCGGGTGGTTGTCGGTTCGGAGCGGTTCGTTGGCGTGGGTAAACTGGCCAGTGCGGGCCCACTGAGGGCAACCGGCAGGCTGTCGGGCAGAGAAACGGCGACCGAATCGGCTTCTGGCTGCGTTGCTGGCGATGGAGTAGGGGCTGCCGGACGGGCTGAGGCAAAATGCTCGCGCTGACTGGGCTGGAAGTAAGCGTATGGACGGTGGCAGGACGTACTAAGAAGGCTAAGAGCAAGTAGTAAATAAGCAGCGGTGTTTCTCATCAGGTTGTAATAGATGAACGAAAATAGACGGGCCGAAGAACCGACAGTAGAACGAATGAGGAAAGCCGGTTCATATTTTTTGCCTTAAAATAATATCATGGAAACGGGTTTTACCTTTTGTATGACCGTAAAACGGGTAAAAGAGTAGGGATGTAAAGCCGGGCTACTTTAGATAGAAACTGACCCAGCCATGAATCAACTTCTTTATAGCCTGATTATACTGATGTTTGTGGCCCAGACGGCGCGAGCCCAGGACCCGCAGGCTAATTATGATGAAAGTAAAGTAGGGACGTTTAACCTGCCCGATCCCCTGATAATGACGAATGGGCAGCGTGTTACTACCCGCGAGGGATGGGACAAGCGTCGGGCCGAACTGCTCACGTTGTTTGCTGAGCATGTGTACGGTAAGACGCCGACTCAACCCGTACGGCTCCGCTTTCAGACGACGAAAACCGACAATAACGCGCTCAACGGTCGGGCCATTCGCAAACAGGTGTCCATATTCTTTGCCGACTACCCCACAATACCGCCAATCGACGTACTGCTCTACGTACCAAAAGCCGCTCGGCAGCCGGTGCCGGTCTTTCTCGGGCTGAATTTCTGCGGCAATCACTGCGTCTCGATGGAGGCCGATCTTCCCCTGTCGACCCGTTGGATGAACAATGCGGGGGATGCGTCGGTCAATAACCGCGCGACCGAAAAAGCCCGTGGACTGCAGGCCCGGCGCTGGCCGATTGACACCATTCTGGCGCACGGGTATGCCCTGGCAACGGCCTACTACGGTGATCTTGAGCCCGACCATCCGAAAGGCTGGCAAACGGGCATCCGGTCTGTACTGGGCGATACAAACCGCGCCGACAACTGGGGAGCCATCGGGGCCTGGGCCTGGGGTATGAGCCGAATCCTTGATTACCTGCAAACGGACCAGGCCATTGATGCGCAGCGGGTAATTGGTATCGGCCATTCGCGCATTGGTAAAGCTGCATTATGGGCCGGAGCGCAGGATCGGCGGTTTGCGGCCGTGATCTCCAACGAATCGGGCGAAGGCGGAGCTGCGCTGGCGCGTCGGTGGTACGGCGAAACGGTGGAACGGATCAACAACAGCTTCCCGCACTGGTTTTGCGGGCGCTATAAAACCTACAGCAAACGGGTAGCTGATCTGCCGGTCGATCAGCACGAGTTGCTGGCTCTGGTTGCTCCCCGGCCACTCTACGTAGCCAGCGCCGAGGGCGATCAGTGGTCTGACCCGAAAGGCGAGTTTCTGGGGGCCGACCTGACCGAACCGGTCTATAAACTGTACGGCAAAACAGGGATTGGGGGCGCCGGGTTTCCCGGAATAGACCAGCCCGTCGGGCAGACCGTCCGATACCACAATCGAACCGGCAAGCACGACGTAACAAACTACGACTGGCAACAATACATCCGGTTTGCCGACGATCTGGTGCGGCAGGCCCCGCGTTGAAACCGGCCGGCTCCGGAACGCGAGTGAACCGGCCAGCAACCGGTTAGGTCTCATACCTGAGTGCTTTTGTTCGACGTTCGTTGGATGCCGGGGGTGGTAGCTGCCTTTAATTTTTTTCATATTTGCGTCCTTAGAACGCAGCAATATGGCAGTTGTACACGAGCAGGCATCCTTGCCTGATGATCCGGCACCGTTTCAGGTTGAACAGTCGGAATATGTTCACCGGTTGCCGTGGTTCACGGTGCGGAAAGATGCCGTGCGGATGGCTAAAGGCGGCTACATTCCTGACTATTTTATTCTCGAATACCCGGACTGGCTGAACGTAGTGGCCGTTACAACCGATGGCCAACTGATTCTGATCAGGCAGTATCGTCATGGCATCGGCGGGGTCCATTTCGAACTCTGCGCGGGGGTGATCGATCCCGGCGAAGAGCCGCTTCAGGCTGCTCAGCGGGAACTGCTCGAAGAAACGGGGTTCGGCGGAGGGCAGTGGCAGCTATACCTGACGTTATCGGCCAACCCGGGAACGCACACCAACCGAACGTATTGTTTCCTGGCAACAGGCGTTGAGCGATTGCAGGAACAGCAGCTGGAAATCACCGAAGAAATATCCGTGCACGTATTGTCGCCGGAGCAGGTACTGGCTATTATCAATGCAGGGGGTATGATGCAGGCGCTGCACGTAGCCCCATTGCTCAAATACTGTTTGACTCACGTTTAAACAGACCGACGGGGTTCACAGGATTGTTTTTAGGGCTATCTTTGCGGTTCGCTGCATCAACAAACGAATCCTGTAAATCTGTTTAGCTGTTAAATCCTGGTTCAGAAGTGATTATTCCCCTGGCCCATCGGGCCGATCAAACGCAGGAATACTATTTTTCCGTTAAGCTGGCCGAAGTTCGTCGCCTGCAGGCGGCCGGTCATGATGTGATCAACATCGCCATCGGAAACCCCGATATGATGCCCTCGGATGCTACGCTCGATGCGTTGGCTACGTCAGTGCGGCAGCCTGGAGCGCACGGCTATCAACCCTACAAAGGAACGCCGGGCTTGCGGCAGGCCATCGCCCGGTTTTACGCGCATACGTACGGTGTCGTCCTCGATCCGGATACTGAAATTCTTCCCCTGATCGGGTCGAAGGAAGGAATTACGCACATTTCGTTGACGTTCCTGAACGACGGGGATGGGGTGCTGGTTCCTGAACTGGGCTATCCGGCCTACCGGGCCGTTAGCCGGATGCTCGGCGCTACGGTGCGTGAGTACCCGCTGCTCGAACACGGTGGCTGGCAGCCGGATTGGGAAGCGATGACCGCGCTGGTTACCGAAGCCCCCGCCGACCGGCCCGTAAAAATCATCTGGCTCAACTACCCCCACATGCCGACGGGCGCTCCGGCCACCCGCGCGTTGTTTGAGCGGGCCGTGCGGTTTGCCCACGACCACCGCGTGCTGCTTTGCCACGACAATCCATACAGTCTCATCCTCAACAAAAAACCGCCCATCAGTCTGCTGGCTGTCGACGGTGCCGGCGACGTAGCGATTGAGCTTAACTCCATGAGTAAGTCGCACAATATGGCCGGTTGGCGCCTGGGCTGGATGGCTGCGGCCAAACCATATGTCGATGCCGTGCTGGCTATCAAGAGTAACGTCGATTCGGGGCAGTTTAAGCCTATAATGGAGGCTGCGGCTGAAGCGTTAGACAATTCCGACGACTGGCACCGCCAACGTAATGACGTGTATCAGGGACGTCTGGATGCCGTACACGCGTTCCTGAATGCCCTGGGTTGTACGTATTCGACCGATCAGGAAGGGCTGTTTATCTGGGCAAAACTGCCCGATTCAGTTCCGTCTGCCGAAGCCCTGGTCGATGATCTGCTGTACAACAAACACATCTTCATTGCGCCGGGCTTCATCTTCGGGCCCAAAGGCGAGCGCTACGTCCGGATGTCGCTGTGCATGCCCCGTGAGCGGATTGAGGAGGCCGTTGGTCGCCTGGCGGTCCCGTTGCCGAAGCAGAGTTAAAACGCAAGCAGGCTCTACATCCATACGTTAAATTAGAAATCCTCTCCGGTTCATGACAATTTCCATCATCGGCATTGGTTTGTTGGGCGGCTCGTTTGCGCTGGCCGTGCGCGAAAAATACCCCAAAGCACAATTCATTGGCGTGGATGCCTCGCCGGTGCATGGCCAGCTCGCCATCGCAAAAGGCATTGTCGACGAAGTCCGGACGCTCGATGACGCCGTGGCCGCCAGTGATCTGATCGTACTGGCAATTCCCGTCAACGCGATCGTTGAACTACTGCCCTCGCTGCTGGATCGGGTGCCCGACAAAGCCACGGTCCTTGATCTGGGGTCGACGAAGGAGCTGATCTGCCACGCGGTTGAAGGGCATGCCAACCGGGCACAGTTTGTAGCCGCTCACCCTATGGCGGGTACCGAAAATTCAGGGCCGGGAGCCGCGTTCAAGGAGTTGTTGCCCAGCAAAAACCTGATTATCTGCGACCGCGACAAAAGCCGTCCCGACAGTCTTAAGCTGGCGGAAGCGCTGTTCCGGGACATTGGCATGAAAATATTTTACATGACTCCGAAAGAGCATGATTTACACCTGGCGTATGTTTCGCACCTGAGCCACATCAGTGCGTTTGCATTAGGCCTGACCGTACTGGAAAAAGAAAAAGACGAGCAGGCTATTTTTGATATGGCCAGCACGGGCTTTAGCTCAACGGTTCGGCTGGCCAAAAGCTCCCCGCAGATGTGGGCTCCCATCTTCGACCAGAACCGCACGAACGTGTCGCAGGCACTGACCGACTACATTGAGTTTCTGCAGCAGTTCAAACAGGTGATCGACGATCAGGACGTAACGACCTCGCTGGCGTTTATGCAGCGGGCGAATGTGATCCGGCGGGTACTGGAGGGAATTGAGAAACGCTAGTCTTTTCGAAGCGCTTCAGATACGATACGTCGTATACGTCCGCAAACTGACGGTCCGTGAGCGATTTGGGTAGCGATCCCATGGCCGTAAATAGCAACGGCTTGAGCCAGCCGGGCGCATTAACGGCCTGGCCAATTTGCCGCGACAGCCGGACAATCCGGTCGGCCTTTGGTTTGCGTAGTGCCTGAAATTGCCGGAAAGCCTCGTCGGGTTCCTGATAGTTTGCGAGGCAGGCCGCTACAGCCCAGGCGTCTTCGATGGCCTGGCACGCACCCTGGCCCAGATTGGGCGTTGTGGCATGGGCCGCGTCGCCCAGTACCGTAACGCGCCCCTTCGACCAGGCCGGTAGCGTCGGTAGATCGTACAGATCAGCCCGGTGAATCCGCTTCTCCTCAACCTGTTCCAGAACCGCTTTTACGGATGGCGCGAACGATTCGCTCAGGGAAAGCAACGCCGGTAAGGACTTTTCAGCAGATTGACCGGCTGGGGATGCGGCCGTTACGTATACATACAGCTGGTCAGCGCCTACCGGTACAATGCCAACCCGCAAACCGGTGGGTAAACCCCAGTATTCGTACGAAGTTGTTCGGGCGTCGGCTGGTACGGGGTAGTCGACCAGACCCCGCCAGCAGGTCTGACCGGAATAGCGAAGCGGCTGATCGCCAAACAGCTGTTGCCGGACGGCAGAACGAATGCCATCTGCACCGATGCAAAAATCGCCTTCGGCGGTGCTGCCGTCTGCAAACAGTACCCGTACCCGCCGACCGTTGTCCTGCAGATCGATCAGGCGTTTACCCGTGTGAATCCGATCGGCGGGGAGCGAATTCAGCAAAAGGGTTTGCAGTCGGCCCCGATGAATGGCTACCATGCCAAACCCGTACCGCCGGCTCAACGCCCCTATATCAACGGTTTGAATGGGCGTACCGTCGGGCTTCGTAACAAATCCTTTTTGCAAAGACCAGCCAGTTTGCCGGATCGATTCCGCTAAGCCCAGCCAGGACAACACCTGCATGGCATTGGTCGCCATCATCAGGCCGGTACCTACTTCCCGGATGTCCGGTGCCTGCTCATACACCTGAACGTCGATGCCCCGTTGCTGTAACGCGATGGCTGTGGTCAAGCCGCCAATGCCTCCGCCAATGATTAATCCTTGCATGGTTGTTTCGGTTCTGTTAAATTTAGAACAAATGTACTAGAGGCATCAATAGTTAGTACAATTGTTCTAATTTTTTTAATGACGACGAAGGAGCGAATCACAGAGAAAGCCCTGCAGCTTTTCAACGACCAGGGTGCCGACAACGTGACCGTACGGACCATTGCGGGCCATTTAGGGATGAGTCATGGTAACTTGTGCTATCATTTTGCCAGCACGGATGTTTTGATCGAACGGCTGTACGATCAGTTGGTTGATCGCCTGAACGTCGGCATTGACGCCGTACCGGCCCTGCCGATGACGATGGGCTTACTGCGGGAGCTAAGCAGACAAAGTTTTCGGTTACTATACGACTACCGCTTTCTGCTACGGGATTTTGCGGGTATCATGCGTCGGATTCCGGCCCTGACGGCGCGTCACCAGGCGTTGGTTCGTCGGCGGAAGGAGGTGTTTCGGATGGTAGTGGGGCAGATGAGGGCAAACGGCTGGTATCGCCCCGAGCCCTACGCAGGGTACGACGAACATTTTCTGGAGCAGTTGTTCATCATCGGTGATTTCTGGCTGTCCAGTGCTGAAGTCCTGTATGAAGGACCTGAGTCAGAAAAAATAAACCATTACGTTGCCGTGTTCGAGGCTGCCGTGGTGCCCATGCTAACCCCGGCGGGCATAGCCGCCTGGCGCAGCGGCCAATAACGAATCAGGGTTCTTTCAGCAAAAAGTTAATGCCAATGGTTGTCTGGGTCAGCGACGTTGGCTTATCGGCCGACCGGCGGCTGACGTTGATTTCGTGCTGGGCTTCAACTGACCACCGTTTACCCAGCCGGTACTGAGCCCCAACGCCGGCGTTGACCGTGCCCGACCGGTTAATCTGCTCGACACGTAGCACCCCGCCGGTTGGCGTAGCTTCGATTGTATAGGTCCGGTTGCGGCTCTGGCCGTAGAAATAGCCACCCTGCCCGAAAACCGTAACCTTGTTTGTCCGCAGTACGTAGTACCGGGTTGTCAGGCCGATGCCCGTATAGCCGGACTGGCGGCCGTTGGTTTCGTGGCGGCCTTCGACGTTGACCGACCAGCCGTTTTTCAGAAAATACTGGGCTTTGGGGGCTACCCGACCATACGTACCTCCGGAACTGCCCGTTCCCCCTCCAACACCCACATTGACGCTGAATGTACCCTGCCCCAGCAGGTCATTCGGCTTGCTTTTCGACGGGTCCTGCGCAAACGCTGCCCACGGAAGCATCACGAAGAGAAGTGATATATGTCTTTTCATAAAACAGTTTCCCAAGTTATACAGTAGATAGTAGGACAGCTATACTAGTTGCAACGGCTTAACATTTATTAACAATTAATTTATCGTTTATGCAGCCAACGACCGCTCAACCCGCTACTCAGTCCGGCACATTCACTATTGGCGGAGACATTACTATCAATCGCTTGGGCTACGGAGCCATGCGTATCACCGGGGATGGAATCTGGGGGCCTCCTAAAGACCACGACGAAGCGATCCGGGTATTGAAACGGACGCTCGACCTGGGGATTAACTTTATCGATACGGCTGATAGCTACGGCCCCTACGTATCGGAGGAGCTGATTGCTGAAGCCCTGCACCCGTATCCGGATGGACTGCTTATTGGTACAAAAGGAGGTCTGCTACGTACCGGCCCGAACCAGTGGCCCGTAGACGGAAGCCGCAAGCACCTCGAGGAAGCTCTTGACGGTAGCCTGAAACGCCTGAAAGTGGACCACATTGACCTGTATCAGCTTCACCGCTTCGACGATAAAGTGCCGGCCGAAGAGTTTCTTGGCTTTCTGAAAGAAGCGCAGCAACAGGGTAAAATCCGGCACATTGGTTTATCCGAAGTAGACGTTGATCAGATCAAACAGGCGGAGGAATACTTCGAGGTCGTTACCGTGCAGAACATGTACAGCTTCGGCCAGCAGAAGTGGAATGAAACACTCAAGTACTGCGAAGAAAATAGCATCGGTTTCATTCCCTGGTATCCGTTGGGTGGTGGCAACCTGGAAGCGGAGCAGGCTATCCACCGCGTAGCGAAACGGCACGGAGCCTCCGAATACCAGATTGCGCTCGCGTGGCTGCTGGCTGCGTCGCCGGTGATGCTGCCGATTCCCGGTACGTCGTCGGTGAAACACCTGGAAGAGAACACCGCGGCCGCGGCAATCAAACTAACGGAGGAAGACCTGCAGGATCTGCCTTTACCAAAGTAACCAACCGTCTGAGCCAGGCCGTTCCAGCCTGGCTCAAACCGCTTTTAAGACGTTTGAGGATGGTAGTGGGGTGGTTGTTCATCATCGTCATCGGGTTGATTCTCGTCTTTATTGGCTTTGTCTGGTGGCACAGTCCCGGCACGACGGCGCCCATTGTCGATCAGGATGGCCAGCCAGTACTGAACAGCATTGCCGCACTGGAGGCCGTCGGGATAAACGGCAGCACCCAGTGGCTGCTGATCCGGGGCCGTGACCAGACGAAGCCGGTATTGCTGTTTCTGCACGGCGGTCCCGGCCTCCCCGAACTAGCGCTGCTATCGGGGCATGACCTTGAAAAAGATTTTGTAGTCGTTAACTGGGAGCAGCGCGGGTCAGCTAAGTCGTACGAAGCCGGTAAACTGGACCAGTCGTTTACGGTTGATACGTTCGTAGAGGATGCCGCTGAGGTGAGCCGCTGGCTGATCCGCCGATTCAACCAGTCGAAAATTTATCTGATGGCGCACTCGTGGGGGACGTTTCTGGGCGTTCTGACGGTTAAAAAATACCCGGAGCTGTTTCGGGCTTTTTTTAGCATCGGCCAGATTGCCCGTCAGCTGGAAGCCGAGCAGATTTCGTACGACTGGGTACTGCAACAGGCCCGCGAACGGAACGCAGGGCGGCTGGTCAGGCGACTCGAAAAGCAGGGGCGTCCGCCGTATCGGCCGGAAGCCTGGCTGGACTACCTGACCTGGCAGCGCGAAGTAGTGGCGCGGTATCGTGGAGGTATGTACCGGGCTAATTTCTTTCCACTATTTATCCGGAGCATTCTGCTGTGCCGGGAATACACGCTGGCCGATAAGGTTCGCTACGCATTGGGAGCCCAGAAATCGGTTCGGCTGCTGTGGCCCCAGGTTGTAGCTACGGATTTGCTTGACGCGGCCCCTGAGCTACAGGTGCCGTATTACCTGTTTCAGGGTGTTCATGACTACCAGACGCCTTATTCAGTGGCACGGCGCTATTTTGACCAGTTACGGGCACCCCGCAAGCAACTCGTTACCTTCCTGCAGTCGGCACACAGCCCCATTTTTGAAGAACCAGATCTGTTTCTGAGCGCAGTCCATGAAGCGATGCAGCGGGAACGGGAGGCCCTCATTGCCAAACAGTAGAATCCCGTAACAATGCAAAGCTGGACAGGTTTTACAGCAGAACAAATCACTTCCTGTCATGACGTCACAAAATCAGGATTCCCAGCAATTACTAACAGCCACGTTGCAGGGGCTGCAGGGCGACGTAACGACGCTGGCTCCACAGGCCAACGAGTTGATTGAGCAATGGAATAAGGTACTCGGCGAAGGATACGACACCCGCGACGACGTAGCGGATGAACTGTACCAGTTGAAACGCGCACTGGCTGAGGGGAAAGCTCCGCAGATTGCCAGTTCGCTGCACACACTCTGTAAGCTGACCCGGCGGGCCGCCGACACGGCTGATGATGACACCGCTGCTCAGCTTCGTCAATTGGCCGAAACGCTGGACGATGCCTCCGCACGGATCGCCCAGTCGAGGTAAAAGGGTAGAAAAGCACAAACGGGAAGAGCGGAGAAAAAGAACTACCAGTTCATCTTTCCTCCGCTCTTCCCGTTCTTTTTCTTGTCAGTTATGCCGGTTGCAGGGCTTTGATGCGATCGTAGGCGGCCTGAAGTTCAGTCAGTTGCTTTTGAAGGTCCTCCTTGATGTAAGCCGGAATGTGATCCTTTTCGATCGCGTCCTTGTAGGCTTCGATGGCGGCATTTTCGCCAAATTCAACCGAACTCAGAACGGCTGAACGGTCTTTACCCGTAACGGCCGCTTTAATGTCGATCCAGGCGCGGTGAATTTTGCTGGTCAGGTCCGTAGACGTAGCATCGGTTACACCTGTTCCATCGATACGAACAATATGATCGGCCAGCTGGCTGCGGAAGTTCTGGCTCTGAATTACGTAGTGCCGGAACAGATCGTCCAGTTGGGGGTCTTTATTGTCTTCTACCGCTTTCTCGTAGCCCTGAATGCGGTCGTTGTTAATCTTGACCAGTTCGTTGAGGTCGTCGACAATCTCCTGATTCTTGATCATAACAATTGATAGTTTGTGAACCACTACATGAACCCCGGCCTTCGGTAAATGTTTTGCAAAAAGTTTAGTTTCGAGCTAACGACGTGTCTGATCCGTTAATCTCCACGGCAACCGCCGTGGAGATTAACGGATCAGATCGTTCCGCAGGCCGATAAACGTAGTGTATAAACCTCGACCCAATCCCCCTAAACAAGTTCGTTAATTTCGATCAACCTTACTTTGCCAGCGCCTTAAGTTGATCAATGTTTTGCTGCGCTTTCGTGACCAGCTGTTGCGCAAATGACTTCAGCGAACTATTGTTGCCGTATTGCAGATACGTTTTGGCCATATCGATGGCATCCTGCCGGTGCTCCTGATACAGGATCGCAAAATTTTTATCAAAGTTACTTGTAAGCTTATCTTCTGCGCCACCTTGCTGCATCTTCAAAGCCATTGCCTCCGTATTCCGGCTCTGTTGCTGGGCAAACGCCTGGTTAGGCCGGGTGGGTTTAATCTGGCGGATCATACCGTCTATGGCGGCCATATCGGCCTGAGCCGTGGTCAGCATGGTTTGCGCGGCCTGCTTCAGCGAGTCATTTTTGCCGGTTTGTATTTCCTGGTTCAGCAGGTCAATGGCCCCCTGGGTGTGTACTTTGGCCCGAAAGGCATAATCGAAATCAGGATCGCCCGTCGCTTGCAGCTTCTTGATCTTGTCCATCATCTGCCGCATGGGCTGCAGCAATGGCGTTTTGGCAGGGTCATCAGCGGCAACTTTGGCTCCGGCCGTAGCGGCCCGGGTAGCCAGGGTCGTGGATTGGGCACAGGCATTCAGCAAACCCGCTGTAAACAGCAGGGCGACGGCCATTAAGCGGCAGGAGGTATTATTGACAAGTTTCATAAAACAAACTAAGTTTTGTGATACATCTGTGAGATGGCGTAAAGCTAAAAAGGTTTAACGAGCCGCCTTCACTATATCGTACGCTATTTGTATGATTGGTACTACGTAAACGCTACGAAAACCGGACTCCATCCATCTCCTTTCATTCCTCAACCAGTTAACCGCAACAATGTTACCCTTAGGATGGAGACTGGGTCAGCATCGGTGATTTTGGGCCAGCACCATATATGAAAAGAATTTCAGGATCAGGCTGCCTGCGTATGACTTGGACGAACCAGCCAGGCCACTGATTCAGAAGGCTGATACGATCTCTTCAACGTCGACATACCACAATGGGACAATCAACACCATATCCGACACGCTGCCTACCTGCTTGGTGCTGTACTACGTATCAACGCAAAAAGCCACCTCAATGCGTGGCTTTTTGCGTTGACAAGAATTCAAATTATAACCGGATAATTTCCGCGCCAATGGCATTCAGCCGAGTATCGATGTTCTGATAACCCCGGTCAATCTGCTCAATGTTATCGATAATGCTGTTGCCTTTAGCCGACAGGGCTGCAATCAGGAGCGAAACCCCTGCCCGAATGTCGGGTGATGCCATCCGGATGCCCTTGAGCGGCATTTGCCGGTTCAGACCGACCACCGTGGCCCGGTGTGGATCGCAGAGAATAATCTGAGCGCCCATTTCGATCAGTTTATCCACAAAGAACAGCCGGCTCTCAAACATTTTCTGGTGAATCAAGACCGTACCGCTGGCCTGTACGGCCGTAACAAGCACGATACTCAGTAGGTCGGGGGTAAAGCCAGGCCAGGGCGCATCGGATACGGTCATCATCCCGCCGTCGAGAAACGTATCGATCTGGTAGCGTTCCTGCGCCGGAATGTAAATATCATCGCCCCGGAATTCCATCTGGATACCCAGCCGCCGGAACGTATCGGGAATAATGCCCAACTGCGGAATCTGGCAGTTTTTAATTGTAATCTCCGACTGCGTCATCGCGGCCATGCCGATAAACGAGCCAATTTCGATCATATCGGGCAGCATCGTGTGTTCCGTACCGTGCAGTTCCGACACGCCTTCAATGGTGAGCAGGTTGGAACCAACGCCAGAAATGTTGGCCCCCATGCTGTTCAGCATCTTACTCAACTGTTGCAGATACGGCTCGCAGGCGGCATTGTAAATGGTGGTGGTGCCCTCGGCCATAACAGCAGCCATCAGGACGTTAGCCGTACCCGTTACCGACGCTTCGTCCAGCAGCATGTACACGCCTTTCAGGTGGTCGCCTTCAACGCGGTAGAAATCGCCGTCGTAGTGGAATTTTGCGCCCAGTTTTTCGAAGCCGAGAAAGTGGGTATCCAGCCGCCGACGGCCGATCTTATCACCACCGGGCCGTGGAATCCGCCCTTTCTTAAAGCGGGCCAGCATAGGACCCAACAGCATAACTGAGCCACGCAGAGCAGCCGCCTTCCGCTGATAAGCTTCGCTATCGAGGTAATCAAGGTTTACGTCGCTGGCCACGAAGCGGTACGACGACTCACCAATTTTAGTAACCCATACGCCCAGGTCGCCCAGCAGATCAATCAACTGGTTGACGTCGCGGATGTTCGGAATGTTATGGATGGTGACGGGTTCTTTCGTGAGCAAAACGGCGCAAAGAATCTGAAGTGCCTCGTTTTTAGCGCCTTGCGGAATTAGTTCTCCCTTGAGCGTACGCCCACCCGTAATTTTAAATGAAGCCATTAAAAAATTAAAGTTTTCAGTTAGTCTACTGTTTTCTGGTGTGGGCTGAAGCGTGTTCTGCTAACAACCGGAGCGCCCGATACGCTGGAGCGAAAACCGAAAACTGTAAATTATAAACGTTGTTTACCGCCGGCGGCCGTTGCGGTCGTTGTTTCGGTTCGGCCCTCCGCTGTTCGGCCGGTACGGCCCGCCTTCACGACGCCCCCCGCGCTGGTTGGCATTGGGGTTGTTGCGCTGGTTATTGTTGCGCGAATTATTGTTCTGGCTATTGCCGTAGTTGCCGGAGAAACGTGACTGACCACCACCGCGCTGACCCTGACCCCCCTCGTTGCGGTAGTTGTTGCCGCCTATCCGCTGAGGCTGATCGCCGGTACGTTCGCGGGGGGTGCCTTCTACGAAGCCGTTGGTCCGGATTTCCTGTATTTCATCGGCCAGTTTGCCGTTCGACAGTTCCACCAGGCTCTGAAAAATTGTCTCGTCTTCAACCGATTCTTTGTTCCAGGCCGCATAGAACGTTTTCATCAACCGCGCGAGGTAAGATACAAACGCCCGTTTCTCGTCAACATCCTCAATCGAAATCGCCTTGGCTACCAGTAGTTCAACGTTCCGGCCAAAGTGTTTGAATTTCAGTTGGTGTGTATTGTAAGGCACCTGCTGCGGCTTCTTGCCCAGAACTTCGGGCGACGGGGGCGGGTAAGGACTATCAACGTCCAGCGTGAATCCGGACATGATGTACAGGTCGTCCCACAGTTTGTTGTAGTAGTCCTGCCCGTCTTTCATGTTCGGGTGAATCTGCCGCATTAATTCAACCAGGATGTGCGCGTAGCGGGTGCGCTTTTCCCGGTCTTCAATGTTGACCATGTTGTCAACTAACTTCTGGATACTACTGCCGTATTCTTTCAAGGGCTGTATCGGATTCGTGTTCAAGAAAACAAAAGTAAGCACAATATACTGAAAACCGGTTCAACCTAACCATAAACGTCGTCAGGAACCCCCGGCGCGTGAACTGACGTTACGTCACCATGAAAGAGTTTGTACGAATCTACCGCCCGGAGATTGCCGATACCTTGCGCCTGAGCGTTCCTATTGTGATTGCGCAGCTCGGGGTTGTGCTGATGGGCGTGACGGATAATTTGTTCGTTGGGCGGTTGCTGGGGGCTGTTCCCCTGGGCGCGGCCGGCCTGGCGACGTCCTTGTCGTTTCTGGTGTCATGTGTTGGAGTTGGTGGATTGGCGGTGGTCGCTACGCTTGTGTCGCAGGCCCATGGCCGTTCCGACAGCCGGGCCATCAACCGCCTGTTCCGGGCGGGATTGTGGGTCGCCGTATTGTTGAGCGTTGTGCTGGGTGGCATATCCGTGGTGGTCGCGTATAATTTTGATCAGATGGGGCAGTCGGCTGAGGTCGCAAAACTCGCCGGTGATTTTATGCTTCTGCTCACGGTGTCTATCTTACCGCTGCTGGTGTTCGTAGCCGCTCGTCAGCTTTGCGATGGCCTCCGGTACCCTCGGGTGGCAATGGCCATTACGTTATCAGCGCTAGTTCTCAACGCTTTGTTTAATTACGTACTCATTGAAGGAGTTGGGCCTTTTCCGGCCATGGGCCTGCTGGGGTCGGCCATGGCTACGTTGCTTTCGCGGGTGTTCATGGCGGTTGCGATGGTTCTGTATATCTATCGGTCCGACCTGTTTCGGAATTACGTCCGGAAAAGCACCGACACCCGCCCGCTGACCGATGAGGTTTGGACGATTTTGCGGCTGGGTATTCCTGGCGGCCTGACGTTTTTCTTTGAGGTTGCTACCTTCTCCCTCGCCGTTGTCATGGTCGGCTGGCTGGGTGAAGCGCAGCTGGCGGCTCATCAGATCGCGATCAACATGGCATCGACTACCTACATGATGGCTACCGGTATTTCGTCGGCGGCTGCCATTCGGGTGGGTGCAGCCGTTGGAATTGGTAGTCAGGAAGGGATTCGGCGAGCCGGTATCGCTGCGTTTGTGCTGTCGGCGGGTTTTATGAGCCTTTGCGCCCTGTTGTTCCTGACGGCCAACGAGTGGCTGGTGAGCCTTTACATTCGCGACAATGCGACCGTGGCCGCTTTTGCCGCATCGCTGGTAATTATGGCCGGCTTCTTCCAGCTCTCCGACGGGATTCAGGTGGTGGGCGTAGGATCGCTCCGGGGTTTATCGGATGTGAACGTACCCACGCTGATTACGTTGTTTTCCTACTGGGGAGTAGCGCTGCCGATGAGCTATGTCTTTGCCTTTCCGCTGGGCATGGACGTAGTTGGTATCTGGATAGGGTTGCTGGCGGGACTGACCATCGCGGCTGTGTTACTGACGATACGGTTCTTCCGCCGATTGCAGCACATTAACCCGTCAAACGTCCTGACTAATCGGCTTGCATCCAGTACAATCTAATCCCTTGCTGCATAAGCGCAAAACGTACCGTCTTATCGCATGCTGTCCAGCAGTTCATCACGCGTCGGTTTATCGGCGGTCAGGTCATAGCCGATTCCTTCGCGGTCGAGATAGTCCATGAAGGCGGTGTAGTCGTCTTTAGGTACGCTGAAGACGTACCAGTTGTCGAAGGGCTCGCTGAATACTTCGGTTTCTGTTAAAACCGCTTTTTTCTGCAGGCTTTGAAAATGAGTGGTTTCGAGGGTGTTCTGCTTAATTAAAAAGTACCACATTATCACGCCGGTTGACTTATACAGCCTTCAACGAAAAACCCCGCGCAACGGTTTGTCGCGCGGGGTTTTTCGTTGTGCTATTGCGTTTATTACTTATTCACCGCAATGATGTAATCGGCCAGAATTCGACCCGCTTCGTTCAGATACAGGTCTTTTTTCTTCTTGGGCGCATTAGGCGATGGGGTGCCGGTTTCATCAATCGGAGCCGACATCTGGCTTACCTTGCTGGCAGCCGCCCGCTTACGTTCCGCTTCTTCGCGCTCTTTCCGACGCTTGGCTTCCTGCAGCGATACCACCGTGTTCTCTTTCGCCTTTTTAAAATCAGACAGATCCTGAGCCAGTTGTTTCAATTCCGGATCTGACTTCAGCCGTTGTTCGAATCGGTCGCGCAGACGGGAAAGAACTTTATCGTCCAGGCCACGGCTGGCTTCGTAACGGGTGGAGTTGATCTGGTCCCACGGCAGCGCACTTGGTTGTGAGCTTTCGCCGTACTCCTCAGCCGAGAAGCCCGACGGCAGCTCAATGTCAGGCGTTACACCTTTGTGCTGCGTGCTGCTACCGTTGATCCGGTAAAACTTCTGAATGGTCATCTTTACCTGACCGGCTTTTTCCGGCTCTTTCGGTAGCCACTGGTTCAGGTCGATCAGGGTCTGTACTGTACCCTTACCGAACGTCTGCCCACCGACGATGATGCCTCGCTTGTAGTCCTGAATGGCCGCAGCAAAAATCTCGGACGCCGACGCGCTGAAACGGTTAACGAGTACGGCCAGCGGACCATCGTACGTAACAGATGGGTCCGGATCGGTATACACCTCAGTTTCGCCCGTTGATTCGCGCACCTGCACAACCGGCCCTTTCGGAATGAACAGACCCGTCAGGTTGATGGCTTCGGTGAGTGAACCACCGCCGTTGTCGCGGAGGTCGATGACGATACCGTCTACTTTCTCGGCTTTCAGTTCTTCAACGAACTTCTTCACATCACTGGTCGTGCTGCTGAAGTTTTCTTCGCGTTTACGAGCACCTTCAAAGTCGCGGTAGAACATCGGGATATTGATAACCCCGATCTTGAACGGCTTGCCATTGTCGGTGATGTCAATCACTTCCTTCTTGGCCCGCTGCTCTTCAAGTTTGATTTTCTCCCGAACCAGCCGGATTTCTTTTGGCGGAGCACCAGCGATCGCATTTGGCGAAATCACCTGGAGCCGCACAACCGTACCTTTAGGCCCTTTGATGAGTTTGACAACTTCATCGACCTGCCAGTTCATGACGTTGACCATCTGACCGTTGTCGCCCTGCGCTACGCCCGCAATCTTATCGTCTTTGTTGAGAAGTTTGCTTTTGAAAGCAGGACCGCCGGGTAAGACCTCCGTAATCCGAATGTAATCACCGTCCTCGCGCAGCAGGGCACCAATGCCCTCCAGAGACTGGCTCATCTCCTGGTTGAACCGGTCGGCACTGGTTGGCGACAGGTAGTTGGTGTGTGGATCGAGCGCTTCAGCAAACGAATTCATGTAGATCTGGAATACATCCGGACTCTTAATCCGGCTGATTGCCCGATCGAGGTTCTTATACCGATCCGTCATGGTTGCTACTACGGCACTGTCCTTCCGGTTGCCGAGTTTCAGTTCCAGGGCCTGATTCTTCAGAATCTTGCGCCACAGATCGTTTTGCTCTTCGACGGTTTTGGGCCAGCTGGCTTTCTCGCGGTCGGTGTTGAACGTCTCGTCGGCTGAGAAGTCGAACGGCTTTTTCAGCTGGTCCTTCACAAACTCGCTACGCTCCTGATACCGCTTGCGGAATACGTTGTACAGTTCGTAAGCGGCTGATAAATCGCCGTTTACGAGGGCGTCGTCAATCTGGTAGCGATATTTCTCGAAGGCGGCTACATCGCTGGCCAGCAGGTACGTTTTGTTATTGTCTACCTCCTTAAGGTAATTGTCCCAGACAACCGACGACAATGAGTCATTCAGCCTCACCTTCCGGTAGTGGTAGGTGGTCAGCAACTTGGCGACCAACTGCTCTACCTTTTCTTGTGAGACCGACGGCTTAAGGTCCTCAGTCGTTGCGGTCACCTCCCGGCCGGGCAGCAGCTTCAAAGGAGCGCTGCTCGACGGCGAATCCGGCTGAAAACTCAGCATCAGCACGGGTACTAAGGTTACGAGATACTTCTTCATGCACGTAACGCGGTTTATAAAAATGAGGCCGCCTGATCACACGCCGAACGAATTTTTAACTAAAAACAAGTTCGGTGCTATGCCCGCGACGGCAAACGTAAGTTAGCAATTATTGCTTTACAATGTCGAGTAGTTCAACATCAAATACCAGGGTTGACCCCGGTTTAATATCCGGGCCGGCTCCGCGATCGCCATAAGCCAGCTCGGCTGGAATAAACACCTTCCATTTAGACCCCACCGGCATCAGCTGAAGCACTTCTGTCCACCCTTTAATTACTTCACCAACGCCAAATTCAGCAGGCTGTCCGCGCTCGACCGAACTATCGAACACCTTGCCGTCGATCAGCCGACCGGTGTAATGTACCTTAACCCGATCTGAAGCCGTTGGTTTAGCCCCGGTACCTTCTTTTTCAACCAGGTACTGCAAACCACTGGCCGTAGTCTGAACGCCCGGCTTGGCTTTGTTTTCGGCCAGGAATGCATCGCCGATCTTTTTGTTTTCAGCTGAAAGCTTCTGGGTTTCAGCCATCCGCTGGGTCGACTGCTTCTGAGCGTAGGCATTCAGCACCTGACCGGCCTGTTCCTGCGACAGTTGGGTTTTGCCGCCTTTCAGGGCATCCTCAATGCCACGCACCAGCGCAGCGTTGTTCAGATCCGATATGCCTTGCTGCTGCAAATTCTGCGCCATATAAAGACCGATGCTGTAGCTGAGCGAATCCTGCGACGAGGCCAGCGTTGCACCGGTTGCTGTCCGAGTGGTAGCGGTTGGTTTTGCCGTTGAAGAGGGTTTTGTTGTAGCTGGCTTTTTGGCAGCTGGTTTAGTTTGTGCAGCTGCTGAGCCACCGATAAAAACGGCCGATACCATACCGGCCAACATCCACTGGTTGAACTTCATGCGAAACAATAACAGGTTGTATGAATGTAGAACTCCTTGTTGTTAAAACGTGAAAGAATAGAGGAAAAGTTTGGTAAAATCTATTTTCTGTAAAATTTCATCCGTGATTCGTATCCTTTGTGGTCAACCGATCCGCTGAGCAGCTATGAACACGTACCTGGTAAATGTAGCAAAAAAGAATGGGCAAGGCCAATCTGCCCAGGTCAAAATATGACGAATTCGTACAAACGGTTTCTGCACGCATTCAACGGTTTAAAGCCAGGGTTTTGCCATATTGGAAAAGTCTAACGTTCAGCCGATACTTTAAGGGATCAACGTGTTTTTATCAAACTTTACTCGTATCTTTGCGGCCGAATTCTAATTACTTAACTAAAGCATTAATCCTATTCATATGACATCCGTAAGACCCGACGAGGTATCGGCTATTCTCCGCGCTCAACTGGCCGGGGCCCAAACTGAAGCCGAACTCGAAGAAGTCGGTACGGTGCTGCAAATCGGCGACGGCGTAGCGCGTATCTACGGCTTGTCGAAAGTGCAGGCCGGTGAACTGTTGGCTTTTTCAAACGGATTGCAGGGCCTTGCTCTGAACCTGGAAGAAGATAACGTGGGAGCCGTGTTGCTGGGCGACTATTCTGAAGTCAAAGAAGGCGATACGGTGAAACGCACCAACCAGATTGCATACGTCCGCGTGGGCGAAGGTATCCTGGGGCGCGTTGTTAATACGCTGGGTGAGCCAGTCGATGGCATGGGCCCGATTCAGGGCGAGCTTTTTGAGATGCCGCTCGAACGGAAGGCACCGGGCGTAATTTTCCGTCAGCCGGTTAATGAGCCGCTGCAGACCGGTATCAAAGCAATCGATGCCATGATTCCCATCGGTCGGGGGCAGCGCGAACTGATCATTGGTGACCGCCAGACGGGTAAAACTGCCGTGGCCATCGATACGATTATCAACCAGAAAGAATTTTTTGATAAAGGCGAGCCCGTTTACTGTATCTACGTAGCGTGCGGACAGAAGGCTTCGACCATCAAGCAGGTGGAAGCTACACTGCGCAAGGCCGGTGCCATGAACTACACCGTTATCGTGGCGGCTGGTGCCTCTGACCCGTCGCCGATGCAGTTCTACGCGCCGTTTACCGGGGCCGCCATTGGTGAATATTTCCGCGATACGGGCCGTCCTGCGCTCGTAATCTACGATGACTTGTCGAAGCAGGCCGTATCCTACCGCGAAGTATCCCTGCTGCTGCGTCGTCCCCCTGGCCGCGAGGCTTATCCGGGCGACGTATTCTATCTGCACAGCCGCCTGCTGGAACGGGCTGCTAAAATCACGGCCAACGACGATATTGCCCGCCAGATGAATGACCTGCCACCTGCCCTGGAGGGCAAGGTGAAAGGTGGCGGCTCACTGACGGCCCTGCCGATCATCGAAACACAGGCTGGTGACGTATCCGCTTACATCCCGACGAACGTAATCTCGATCACCGACGGTCAGATCTTCCTGGAGTCGAACCTGTTTAACTCGGGTATTCGTCCGGCCATCAACGTAGGTATCTCGGTATCGCGGGTGGGTGGTAACGCGCAGATCAAATCGATGAAGAAAGTGGCTGGTACCCTCAAACTTGATCAGGCCCAGTTCCGTGAGCTGGAAGCCTTCTCCAAGTTTGGTTCGGACCTCGATGCGTCTACAAAACTGACGATCGAACGGGGACGCCGGAACCAGGAAATGCTGAAGCAGCCTCAGTATTCGCCGGTGCCGGTTGAACAGCAGGTAGCGATCATCTACGCATCAACAAACGGTTTGCTCGATAAAGTACCGGTAAACCGGGTAAAGGAATTTGAAGGCCAGTTTGCGGCAGTTCTGAGTGCCCAGCACCCGAACGTCCTGGCGACGCTTCGCGCCGGTAAACTCGACGATGAGGCCACCGCGACGTTGAAAAAAGTAGCGGCTGATCTCTCGGCAAGCTACGCATAAATGTGTTTGTCGGTTTTTGGCTTACCGTGTCCGCGGTAACAGCAGCGAGGCTGTAAGCCAAAAACTGAATACCGCAAACTCACTGAAAAATGGCAAGTTTAAAAGAAGTACGCAGTCGTATTGCCTCCATTAACTCGACGCAGCAGATCACCAAAGCCATGAAGATGGTGGCGGCTGCCAAGCTGCGTCGGGCGCAGGACGGTATTACGCAGATGCGGCCGTATGCGCAGAAGCTGAGCCAGATGCTGAGCACCGTATCGGCCGGGGCTGAACTGGCTGCCGATAGTCCGTATAAGCAGGCACGGCCAATTGAGCGGGTTTTGCTGATTGTCGTTACGGCCGACCGGGGGTTGTGCGGAGCCTTCAATACCAATGCGATCAAAGCGGCCATAAGCCTGATCAACGACCGCTACGCGGCTCAGGCCCGGGCTGGCAACGTGGAAATTATGGCCCTTGGTAAGAAAGGTGCCGAAGCGTTTGTCCGGCGCGGTTTCCGGGTCAATACCAAACACGTGAATGTCTTCGGATCGTTGAATTTTGCAACGGTACGACGGGCCGCCGAAGAAGCCATGGACGGTTTCGCATCGGGCCGGTACGATGTGGTGGACATCGTTTTCAACGAGTTTAAGAACGTAGCTACACAGATCATCCGTACGGAGCAGATGCTGCCTATTGTGGCGGCTGAAGCACCCGCCGGCGCTACATCGGCCGTTAATTACCTGTTCGAGCCATCGGAAGATGAAATCATTACCGAACTGATCCCGAAAACGCTGAAGATTCAATTGTTCAAGGCAACGCTGGAGTCGAATGCTTCCTTCTATGGTGCTCAGATGACCGCTATGGATAAAGCTACCGAAAACGCCGGGGAACTGCTGAAAGAACTTAAACTGGTGTATAACCGGACACGTCAGGCGGCCATCACGAAGGAAATCCTTGAAATTGTGGGTGGTGCCGAAGCGCTTGCAGCTGAGTGAGTTAATCAGCTCTCTGTCAGATACGCTTCCTTATTGACCAATTCCAGACAACCCCGACGGTGTTCATCGTTGGGGTTGTTGCTTTTTAAGCCGTTGACTATTAGTAAGTTATTCATAAGTAGGGGGTCAATAAGCCGTTAATAAAACCGAACTTAATCTTTGCATTTTTAGTTATTTAACTGTACTATACGATTGAGCAAATCTCTGACGTTAAATAGTCGGTTAGACAACCAACTAACGATACAACTACTATGACAATTAAAAGCATAATTGCAAGTCTGATGGTAGCCGGTACGCTGGCTTCCTGTGCGCCGGCCATAACGGTTAAGTACGATTACGATCCGAAAGTTAATGTTCGCCAGTTTTCGACCTACCGTATTGAAGCCGACCGTCAACGTAATGCTGACCCCATCGTGGGCGGTAACCTGAACCAGCGCCGGATTGCCGAAGCTCTGGATCAGTCCCTGAAAGCCCGGGGTTATAAGCCTGTTGAACAGGGTGAAGCTGATCTGGTTGTGCGTTTCTTCGCCGATTCGAAGGATCGTCAGCAAATTCAGTCCAACAACGCGTTTGGTCCGTATTCGTGGTGGTACGGTGGTGGCTGGAACAACAACGTATATTCTCGTCAGTATGAAGAGAACCGCGTGGTTGTTAACGTAGTTGATGCCCGCACGAACGATATCGTCTGGCAGGGCTGGGCTACCGGCCAGCTGAACTCACGGAAGCGTGAGCGTGACCGTGATCAGGCCTTCCGCGAAACGGTAACAAGCATCATGAAAAACTTCCCGGAAAGCGCCGGGCAGGACTACGGTGCCGCTCGCTAAGCTTTGAATGGACCTACATGCGGACGCCTACGATTCAGCCGAGTCGTAGGCGTTTCTTTTGGTTGGCTGTTTTTGTTTCTTTGTGAAGGTAAAAGGGTATATGGCTACAGAAAACCAGGGTATAGTTCGGACGTTGCTGGCGGCAGTTGTGGTACTGCTGGCCGGGATAGCGGCTTTGCTGTGGGTAGCGCATAACCGGCACCAGCGCCTGCTCGACGAAACTCAGGATCTTCGGCGTAACCTGCACGAGCAAAGCAGCCAGATCAAGCAACTGGAAAATCGCCTTCAGGATTGCGATACCGTGCAGACCGCTGTCGATTCGTCGTGGAGCGCCCGGCCCAGCACCCCTACCGGAGTCGCCCGGCGCACTTTCTGATAACCTGCCCTTAGGGGTCAATTGTCTTCACAATCCAGCCAGCCAGCCCTTCCTCGCTCCGAACCAGCAGATATTGGCTGTACGTAGCGAGTACCTCCAGCGTAGTACCATTGGGCAGCGTATCAATCACCCCGGCCATCGGATCGGCCGCATCCAGCAGATTACTTACCGACGAAAGCGTAAGCCGGCGAAGAGGACGAGCGGTCAGTTCGGCCGTGTTGCTGTTTACATAGCCGGTCAGGCCGTCGGGTAGTTCGACCCGAAGCCAGGTGGCTGTTCCGCCCAGAACGGTAAAGGCGGAGGTGCGCGGCAGATCACGCAGGATCGGGGCTTCGCTCCCGGGCGACGACCGCACCGGCGAGCGGGTTGCTGAAATGCGCATCGAATCGCCGAGTCGCGAAGCCGCCAGCAGCGATTGTTTGGCCGGCCCCCGACCTAACCTCACAAAAGGCAGCGGATCAATGGCACCCTCGCTAAACTGATAAATGCCAAAGTGCAGATGAGGGGCCGTAGTACGGGCGTTGCCTGTATTGCCGACAAACCCGAGCGTGTCTCCAATACGGACGCGTTGCCCATCGGTTACGTTAAAGCGGTCGAGGTGCGCGTAGTAGAGCCGCAGGTTGCGGTCATTGTCGGACAGAAAAACGACATTACCCCCGAGGTTGTTGGTGCCAACGCCCGTTACGACGCCATTGGCAGAAGCTACCACGGGCGTACCACGCGGGGCAAAGATATCGATACCTTCGTGCCGCCGACGGCCACCGTCGCGGGGAGCGCCGAAATAACTGCTGATACGTCGGCTGTCCAGCCCTTGCACCGGAAAACTCAGGGCCGGTTCGCGGGTAATCGAGATGGTATAGCGGCCGCTGCGCAACAACTCCGGCTGAACGCGAATCAGATGCGTCTGCGCCCGGTGAACTTCCCAAACCAGGTTATTGGTGTCGGCTTTCGATGAAGCCAGCCGGTCGGGTGTCCGGCCCCCTAGTTCAAAGACGTCGATAAACACTTTCGCATCCCGCTGCCCCTGCGTTTCTACCTGCACGATGAACCGATCCCCGCGCGTGCCGTCGATTCGGTAACCAACTGCAAATGGTTTACTGGCCGAAAAGTAGCCGCTTTCCCGGTAGGGTATAGAAATTTTTAGTGAGTCGCGGAGCGCTTTTTCGCCCGCCTGTAACCAGTCAATACCCAGGGCGGTCTTGTCCAGTTTGGCTTCCTTCAGCGATTGGGCGTATTGCTCGTGGGGTGACGACGAACGAAACAGGTTTGTGGTCGGTCCTACTCCCGTACAGGCACTCAGGTAACCAACCAGCATTCCAGCTATAACGAGCTGATTCCAGTATGTTTTTTGCATAGCGATTCTATGAATTAAACGGACTTTTTGGTCTGATATTTTAGCCAGCACCAGACTCCGCAAGTACACAATCTGTATGGGTGAGGTCAGGAAACGTACTGGCCAATAGCCAATCCGATCGATGTTTTTAACAAAAACAAAGCTGTATGGTTCTGATCGGCAACTGAACGCTATTGTATGATACCAGAATGGCTAAGGGCCGGTTTGTGGGGTTTGTTGTCTGGTGGGGCGTTGCTGATAGGCGCAGCTACCGGCTATTTCGTGAAGGTTCCGCAGCGGTTGATCGCAACGGTGATGGCGTTCGGCAGCGGTGTGCTTTTTTCGGCCTTGTCGTTTGAACTGGTTGATGAAGCGTACCGAACCGGGGGCATTGATGCGACGGCGCTGGGCTTTCTCGGTGGCGCGGGGGTATACACAATTGTCAATTATTGGTTGGCCCGACGGGGCGCCAAACACCGGAAACGGTCCGGTCAGCAACAAACGTCCGAGCAGGATCAGGAGGGTAGCGGACTGGCCATTGCAGTTGGTGCCCTGCTCGATGGCATTCCGGAGTCAATTGTCATCGGCCTGAGCCTGATTGGCGGGAAAGGGGTAAGTCTTGTCGCGGTGGCGGCTGTGTTTCTGTCCAATATTCCGGAGGGCTTATCCAGTGCAGCCGGGATGAAAAAGGCCAACCGGTCGATGAGCTACGTATTAGGCATCTGGGGCGGTATTGCTGTTGCATCGGGAGTAGCGGCCCTGATCGGTTATACGGTATTTCGGCACTATTCTAACGACGTAATCGCGGGCACCAGCGCCGTTGCGGCCGGGGCCATTCTGGCTATGCTCGTCGATACCATGATTCCGGAGGCTTTTGAAGAAGCTCACGAGTTTGCCGGTTTCATTACGGTCGTCGGGTTTCTGCTGGCATTCATGCTATCCAAAATGGGCGGCTGAGGGCTTGAAAGCGAACATTACGCTTTTTGGATAGTTATGTCTGCAAAATCTATCAACGTTATGGAAAGTAGAGCAAAAATTGCGGGGCATCCGGCGCATCCGATCCTGATTGTGTTTCCGCTGGGGCTGCTGGCAACGGCGGTCATATTTGACATTGTGTATCTGCTGAACGACAACCCAATGATGGCGACGGTCTCGTACTGGATGATCGTGGCGGGGCTGATCGGCGGACTGGTGGCGGCTGTACCGGGCTGGAAAGACTGGTTCAACATCCCATCGGGCACGCGCGCTAAACAAGTTGGTCTGGTGCATGGTCTGGGAAACGTACTGGTGTTGCTGCTGTTTGCGGTTAGCTGGCTGTTTCGTCGCGATGAACCCTCGTTTTTACCCTCAACGCCGGCGCTGGCCCTGTCGTTTCTGGGGTTCGCCATCGCCGGCTTCACCGGCTGGCTGGGTGGTGAGATGGTCGATCGGCTGGGGGTTGGCGTCGACAATGGCGCGCATCTGAACGCTCCAAATTCTTTATCGGGTCGTCCGGCCTCGGATGTTGATCCTGGATACAATACCGGCCGGATCAAGGATACGCACGGCCGCGAGCGGTTTGCATAAGCAACCTATATGAGTGCTACAAACGACGGGCTAGTTTTCGAACTGGCCCGTTTTGTTTTCGAGCCAGTCCGCCGAAGCGGGTATCAAAGCAGACTAGTTAGACTATTGGCAAGTTGTTTGTCATCCTGAAGTGCGAAGGCTCTCCGGGTTAAGGCAGCAGCACTTGATACAAAAAGCCTTCGTGCTTCAGGATGACAAAAAAACGTTACGCGGCCCGCTGGCTGCGACGGGTCAGTAAGTATACCGGTACGCCCAGGCCGGCAATGAGTAGTCCCATGCCGGTATTGAACGTTTTGGTGTACAGCAGAATTCCGCAGATGGTCAGGCCCGCGATGATGTACAGGGCCGGTACGAGCGGATAGCCAACCGCCCGGTAAGGCCGCTCCGTATTGGGCTCCTTCCGCCGGAGTACGAACAGCCCAATGATGGTGACGATGTAGAAGCACAGCGAGGCAAAGGTGCAGTAATCGAGCAGATCCCCGTAGCGGCCCGACAGACACAGAATCGAGGCCCAGAGGCACTGAAGCCAGAGCGCCTTGCCCGGCACGGCGTTTTTGTTCAGGTGCGACGCCTGTTCCAGAAACAGCCCGTCTTTCGCCATGGCGTAATACAGCCGGGCGCCGGCCAGAATCAGGCCGTTGTTGCAGCCAAACGTAGAGACCATGATCAGCACGGCCATGATGCTGACCGCTACGTTGCCAAAAATGACTGATGATGCAGCCGTTGCTACCCGGTCGGCTTCGGCAAACTGAATACCCCGGCCGATAAAATCGGTGGCCGTTGGCGACCCCTTCAGCGGAAGCAGCGATAAGTATGAAACGTTCGCGAGCAGGTAGATCGTTGTCACGAGCAACGTACCGAAAAAGAGAGCCAGCGGAATGTTGCGACGCGGATTTTTGATCTCGCCCGCGATGAACGTTACGTTATTCCAGGCGTCGGCTGAAAACAGCGACCCAACCATCGACGTACCAAAAGCCAGCAGCAGGGCCAGACCAGTCAGCGGAACTACCGAGGCAATTGTGCCGTCGGCGTTGAGCAGGGTCTGGTTAGCGTCCCAGGCGTCGGTTAGGTTTGTCGATAAAACCCCACTGCTGACACCCAGCCCAATGCCTACCACGATCAGGCCCAGCAGGGCAATCAGCTTCGCCGATGTAAACACGTTCTGAATGAGTTTGCCGCTTTGCACCCCCCGGCTATTCAGCCACGTGAGCAGAACTAGGCTGGCAATGGCAAACAAAGACCCCGCCGTGATATCGACGGGGCCGAGGGAAAACAGTACGTTGGCCGGGCTTAGCGCCGGGACGAAAACGGCCGTGTATTTGGTGAAGGCCACCGCGACGGCCGCGATGGTACCGGTTTGAATGACCATGAAGACCGTCCAGCCGTAAACAAAACCGAGCAGAGGTCCAAACGCCCGCTGAATGTACACGTACTGCCCACCGGCTTTGGGCATCATGCCGGCCAGTTCGCCATAGCTGAGTGCGGCCGCAACCGTCAATACACCCGTCAGCACCCACAGCAGCAGCAGCCAGCCCGACGAGCCGAGGTTGCGGGCCATGTCGGCCGATACGATGAAAACGCCGGAGCCGATCATCGATCCGGATACGATCAGGGTCGAATCCATCAGCCCCAGCGAGCGTTTAAAGTCTGTTTTTTCTTCTGTTAAGGTTGGTTGCGACATAGCCGGTCATTTGTAGATTACAATAAGCAAGAGATTGCCCAAAAATCCAAACACCGACTTTATCGGTTAAGGCTATATGGCCATTTTTTCCATGACGCACATTCCGCAGAATACCCCGACTTTTTCCGCAACGCAAACCACTTTACTTCGGACCAACAATACCGTTTACGACGCCGACCGCGACATCTGGTGGGACCCCGACGAGTTGTTTTTCATGCTGAAGACCTCCGTCAATCCGGCGCGCTTCACTTATTTTAAACGTATTCTGCACGCTCAGGGAAACGCCGTTCGTGGTGCTACGTTGCTGGATGTGGGCTGTGGAGGGGGTATTCTGGCCGAGGAGTTTGCAGAGCTTGGCCTGACCGTAACGGGAATCGATCCGTCGGCTACGGCAATTGCCATGGCCCGTCGTCACGCCCAGCGACAAGCCTTACCCATTGATTACTACGTTGGCGCGGGCGAAAAGCTGCCGTTTGCGGATGCCTCGTTCGACTACGTCAGTTGCTGCGATGTGCTGGAGCACGTAGACGACGTAAACCAGGTGCTGAGCGAGATCAGCCGCGTACTCAGGCCGGGGGGGCTGTTTTTCTACGACACCGTAAACCGGACGTGGCTGAGCTGGTTGTTTCTGATCAAACTTGCGCAGGACTGGAAACGATGGGCTTTTATGAAACCTGATCAGCACCTCTACGAACGATTTATAAAACCGACCGAACTCAGCCGCCACCTGACCGCCGTTGGTCTGATCAACCAGGATGTACGCGGTATGGTCGCCGATTATAACCCCCTGCTGACTCTGCATTACCTGCGCAACCGGGCGACCGGCCGCTGGACTTTCCGGCACCTCGGCGAACGCATGAAAATGCGCGAGGGTAAGGATACAAGTTTGTGTTACATGGGGTGGGGGAGGAAAGAATGAAGGAAAGGGAGGAGAGGAGGAAGGGGGGAGGAAATAAAAATCACTGTTTCTCTTTCCCTTCCTCCTCTCCTCCCTTTTCTCCTTATTTCACCTCAATCTCATCCACCGCCAGCTGGGCGGGTTTGCCGGGGTTACGGAGTCCGGCGGGAACGCGCCCGATGTTCTGTGCGGTAATGCGGACGTAGCGGGCCGTAGTGGGCGCAAAATCGAAAGGAAGTCGGACAATACCCCGCTTGCCGCCTTCGGCTGCGTTGCTCCTGAACGTACCGACTGGCCGGAAAGTCTGCCCGTCGTCGGAAACGGCGATAGCGACCTGGGCCGGAAGACAGAGGTTGCGGGCGGTGTACTTGACAAACCCCACGGCAACCGACTGGATGGGCTGCGATTGACCAAGATCGACGACAGCGCTGAAGTTGCCTGCAAACGACACCACGTCCATCAGTTCGTACCCCCCCATGCTGCCCAGAACGCCGTCGGTCAGGTTGTTTCGGTCGGGGCGACCTTTAGTGGCCGGAGCCAGCAGCGTATACGATTTGCCGGTGGCTTTCGAGAGAAGGTATTCCTTTTGCAGGTTTCGGCCCATTGGTCCGTTCATTGTGGCGCTGTCGGTGAACGCCACGGCCCGGATGGTGGTCGTTTTAGCAAGCGTGATCGGGGCGGTGTAGCGTGGTGATTCACCGGAGGGAACGGAGCCATCGGTGGTGTAGCGAATCGCGGGAACGGACACACCGGTAGACAGTGACAGCGAAAGCTGTCCGGCCGGCGTTACGGTGGTAGTGGCGGTTACGTTGTAGAGACTACGGGCGTAATTGGCCCCCATAGCCTCCAATCGCTTAAAATGCGTCGCCAGTCGACGGGTAAAATCGGGGTAATCTTTCTGAGCGAGGGGTGTCCAGACAACCTCAGCCAGCGCAGCCGCCCGGGGCCAGACCATATATTCGACGTAAGCCGAATCCTGCATGTACTCCGTCCAGACGTTACCCTGAGCACCCAGTATGTGTTTTGCCTGCTCGGCGTTTAGTTCGGCGGGTGTCGGGTTATACGAATACACCAGCGACAGAGGGATAAGGCCACCAAACGCTGTCGGCTCCTGGCCAGGATCGGCCTGATAGTGGTCAAAGTAGCAGAAAGTGCCGGGGGTCATCACGACGTCGTGGCGCTGGCGGGCGGCTTCAATACCACCTTTCGTACCCCGCCAGCTCATCACGGCGGCATTGGGCGACAGCCCCCCTTCCAGGATTTCGTCCCAGCCGATGACTTTGCGCCCTTTCGACGTAACGAACTTGTCGATACGGGTGATGAACCAGCTTTGCAACTGATTTTCGTTCTTTAGTTTTTCGCGCTTGATCAACTGCTGGGCGTACGGGCTTTTTCGCCACGTTGACTTGGGGCACTCATCGCCACCGATGTGAATGTATGGACCAGGAAACAGCGCCATTACCTCTGTCAGGACGTCCTGGAGCACGGAAAATGTTTTTTCGTAGGGGCAGAATACATCCTCAAAAACCCCCCATTTGGTGGCTACCTGATAGGAACCCAAGGTAGAACAGCCCAGTTCGGGATAAGCCGCCAGAGCCGCCAGCGAATGGCCGGGCATCTCGATCTCGGGAATCACGTTGATGTGCCGGGCGGCTGCGTACTGAACCACCTCACGTACTTCGTCCTGGGTATAGTAACCGCCGTAGGGCTTGCCGTCGAACACCTGCGGATCGTACTCGTCGTAGTGACCGACGATGGTTTCGCGACGCTGCGCCCCGACCTGGGTCAGTTTAGGGTACTTCTTGATTTCAATGCGCCAGCCCTGGTCGTCGGTCAGGTGCCAGTGGAATGTGTTGAATTTGTGCAGCGCCATCAGGTCGAGGTACTTCTTGATGAAGCTGACCGGGAAGAAATGGCGGCAAACGTCGAGGTGCATTCCGCGATACACATAGCGGGGCTGATCCTCAATCCGGCAGGCGGGGATAAGCAGAGGACCTGGGGCATTGGGCGTGGGGGCAGGTGCCTGCATCGTGCCGGCTGATTGCCCCATGCTTTGGCCCCCCCGCCCTAATACGGATGGTGGCAGCAATTGATAAAGCGTCTGGACGGCGTAGAAGAAGCCCTTGGGCTGCCGGGCCTCAATGGTGATGACCTTGTCCGTAATATCCAGGCGGTACGCTTCGTCGCCGAGGGCTTTGTCCGTTGAAGGCACGAACTGAATTAGGTTACCGGGCAGGGCCATTTTATTGACGTTTCGCACCGGAACGCTGAGGCCGCCTGACTGGTTGAGCTGACGAGCGAAGTTGTCGGCAATGGTTTTCAGCGCTGCCTGCGCAAACGGCACCATAATCGTGGTCGTAGGGCCAACGGTGAACTGACCCGGGCGGGGCTGAAGCTGCGCCGGACGCGGAATAATCGTGTATTGGTTGTCGGGCTGGGTAAACCCTGAGCAGGTGCTCAGTAAAAGCAGAAACAGCAGGTACGTGCAACGCATAGAAAGACGCTAAGCAATTTCACGTCAAAAGTACGGCTTTTCTGTCGAGTTAGGCGTTTGAACTCTGTTCACTTATACCAAGACGGGATAAGCTATCGATAGCTTATCCCGTCTTGGTATTCAGAAAAATTACGTGATTCCGCAGGTTTTATCCTCAACCATCCGGTTCCCTTAGCCCCGTCGGAGGTTGGGGTAAGGAACGTAGTTTACTCTCGCAGGTTTTTCAGATACGCAATGCTTTTCGGTACCTGTTCGCCTTCTTTGTTGCTTTCGTCCTCAATGAAATAGTGCTTGATGCCAACCTTTTTGGCGGTTTTCAGGACGGCGGGCATATCGATCTGGCCTTCCCCCAGCACGACGTCGTTCTCCGGGGGCGTACCGCCCGTAAAATCGCCCTTGATGCCTTTTTTCAGATCTTTCAGGTGCATCAATTTCCAGCGGCTACCGTACTTGTTCAGCAAAGCAACCGGATCGGCACCTCCGTGGGTGGCCCACAGAATATCCATTTCGAACGACACGTAATCGGGGTTGGTATTCTGCACCATGTAGTCGAACAAGGTCCCGTTTTTATAAGGCTGAAATTCAAACCCGTGGGTATGGTAGCAGAACGTCAGGCCGTTTTCTTTCAGGACCTTACCCACGCGGTTGAAATCCTCAACGGCTTTCTGCGCGTTTTCCAGCGTAAAGTTGCCCTTCTGGTGAGGAATCCAGGCCACCATCACAAAGGAAGCCCCCAGGTCCTTGGCCCGCTTCACGGCGTCCATTGGGTCTTTGACAATCTGCTCGTAACTGGCTCCGGTAGCCGGGATTTTGATGTTGCGCTCGGCCAGCAGTTTTTTGAAGGTCTCGGCGGACATACCCTTTGGTACACCCCCTTCCATCTCGGTAATTCCCAGTTTATGAATCGTATCCAGCGTAGCCACAACGTCTTTAGGAAACCAGTTCCGGTACGTGTAGGCCTGAACGCCGATCGGGAACGTATACACCGGCTTTCCCGATTGAGCCGAAGCCGTGATGGGGCCCGTGCTGATCAGGGCCGCCAGGCAAAGAGAATAAGTCAGCCTACGCATCAGTAGTAATTTGGTAAGGATTAGTTATGTTCATTTACAGCTGATAAGAAAATTGACCCCAACTACTACTCTTTTTGGGTTATATAAGCTGATGTTTGAAGCATAAACCGGGAAGACCGGATGGCTGAGCTATCCGGTTGGCGCGGCCTGATACGTAGGCCGACATTAAAATCGTTGATTATCAAATGATGAAATTTATCCTGACTTTTCTCCTGCTGGGCGTGTGGTTCAGCTCGTTTGCCCAGACCCCAAACAATTCACCCGAAACCCATCACTACGCTATCGAAGTGGCCGGCATCCGGGTCGGTACCATGACCGCCATCCGGCAGCCCCAACCCGACAACCGCACGACATACACGCTGATCAGCGACGTAAAGGTGAGTTTGCTGGTTTACACGGTGAAAATATACTACAAAGTCATTAATCAATTTCAGGGAGATAAGCTGATGCTGTCGACGGTTGAAGCGAAAACCAACCGCGGCAATTACGCGTCCCGGACCGAATGGAAAGGCGACCATTACGACATTGTGGCCAACCAGTATAAGTACAATTACCAGGGTACCGAGCGGACACCTATTGATTTTGCTGTCTCGTCGTTGTATTTTGCCGAGCCTATGCAGCGAAACAAGGTGTATAGCGAGTACTTTGGTAACTATTTTATCTTCACCCGAACGCCCCGCGGAACCTACCGCGCCGTGCTGGACGACCGGGAGGATGAGTACGTGTATGAGCAGGGGAAACTAGTTAAAGTAATCAAACACAATGCGGTAAAGAATTATGTGATGCGGCTGCTGGATTAGCACAGCGGAGACACGACACGGAGAGAGGCCGCCGAACACCGGGCCCGTTCTGAACGGGTTCAGGATACGTAACCATCGCAGCCCACCGTTGTATGACGAAGCTGATTCTGATAGCCGCAGCCGGTTTCAGCTGTGGCAGTTTTGCCGTAACTCCAGTAAACGCACAGTCACCGACCTACGCTACGGCCCTTCCTCTTGCTACGATCGTGCCGCTTCGTGCAGCGCTGTACAACCCCACCGAAGAGAAACCGGGTGTACAATTTTGTGGAGAGAGCCTGCCCGCCAACCAGCCCGACATTACGGCCCGCTGGACCCGTACACTCAGCCGGCAAGCCGCGCTGGCCGGTAGTCTGGCTGCGCTGAAACGACGCGCATCGGTCGTGTTTCCAATCATCGAGCCGATTATTTCGCGCTACGACATCCCGAACGATTTCAAATACCTCCCCCTGCTCGAAAGCGCCCTGACTACCCGTGCGGTGTCGCGCCGGGGAGCGGCCGGTTTCTGGCAGTTGATGCCGCAAACGGCGCAGTCTATGGGGTTGAGCGTGGCCCGTCGGCGGGATGAGCGGTTTCATCTGCTGAAAGCTACCCACGCGGCTTGTCGGTACCTGAAGCAATTGTATCAGCAACTGGGGTCGTGGCTGCTGGTGGCGGCTGCCTACAACGCCGGTCCAAACTACGTTCAGCAGATACGTCGGCAGCACCCTGATCAGCATCCGCTGGCGTTACCGCTCAAGGGGGTTACCAAGGCGTATCTGTACCAGGCCGTGGCGGTTAAGGAGCTGCTGACCCGCCCCGAAGCGTATCGCGATTACCTGAGCAGCCGGCATCTGGCCGCGTTGAGCGATTCGCTGGAACAGCCCGTAACCACCGACGAACGCAGCACGATTCTGGCTTCGCTTGATATGAGTGCGTGGACTCCGTCTGATTCAGTGGAGACGGAATGGGGGATTGCCATCCCGGACAGTACGTCGGGCGTTGTGCTGCTCGCCGAAGCGGATGAAATTAACGAGACGGTTATGGATACAACGGCCGATTTCATCGATTCAGTAGCTGTTGCGCCGGTGGTGGCTATTGCCAAAGCGCCCCTCGTCCCACGACTGACGACGCGCAGCCTAAGTGAAGGCGCAATCACGGAAGGGCAATTGTGTGTGTTTCAGGTCGTGCAGCCCATTACGCTCAATGGCTATACGTTTGCCGTTGGCGACATGATCTACGCCCACGTTGAACTGCTGGACTCAACCACGGGCAAGGCCTTTCTCCGGACGGATAAGATCGTTACCGCCGATACGCAGGAAAGTCGCCCGTTGAAGTTAATTGCAGCCGATCAGTCCAGGCAACCGGGCGTACCGATCCCTTCGCGGCTGGAAAACTGGCGGCTGGAGTGGGAGCAGATGTGAGGGGAGCAAGGTTTGCTAAATGACTAGCAGACCATCTACTCGTTCAAAATGCTTCTTGTTCAAAGTGGCGAGCGGTAGGTGGTTACTTATAGCGGTTGCGGCAATAAAAAGGTCTGGAATTGCTATTTGCTTGCGTCTACGTTTGAGGTCGGAATTAATTTCTACCGCAATTCTCGCTACATCCTTATCAAAAGGGAGGACCTGAATTTTTTGAAGTAGCGTGTCCCAGAACTGAATTTGCCCCAATGCAGCACCGGTATAGATCTCAAATTCCGTCACAGCAGAAATGCTGTAGGTATAACCTTGCCGAACAAGGCCAACTAAAACAGAATTAGCTTTATCCGTCTTACGGAATAGATCAATTAAAAGAGAAGTATCTGCCAAAACTATTTTGTCCGCCATTGGCTGATTGCTTTCCTGGTTTTGGCGATTGCATTAAACTGCTTTGTAGAAAAGGTTGGTGCATCCAATAGAAAAGCTTCCATGTCAGAAGCCGCTTCGTTCGATTGTTGCTCCTTTTCAACCTCAGTTTTAAGCTTGATCCACTGTTTCGGGGTAAGCTGTTTGGCCAACTGAATAAGCTGATCAAATTCTATATCTACCTGTACTTTCATCCGATCAAAGTTGTAAGGTTTTGGTTTTGATAATGCTAAACACTTTAACTTGATTAGCAATAAGCCAATCGCGTTTTCAAGTGTTTCGCTTTTAACGTCATCAGGTCACTGCTATCTCCCAATCGCTTTTAAGTAAGTAAATAATTATTTTAAAAAGCAGGATGTGGTCGTCAAACTTAGTAAATATGATGTGACCTCAGACGTCATTTTTATTCTTTCTTAAGGACTGCTTTAATAAACTCAAAATACAATTAATATCGTCAGTGTCGGACAGTCGAATATCGAGAGAGAATGGTATTTAAATTTTCTTCGGTCAATTCTTGAATTTCACGCTCTAGCTTAAAATGAGTCTCCTTTATGTGTTCCAGTTTTTGAGCTATCCTGAAAAGTGCCATCTAAGGGGCAACAGGCTATAATTTATATAAGTAGCTGGCGAGCAAAATAATGAAAGCTGGTCTTATCCCACCACCCGCGGTCCCTGCTTGTTGATCTCTGATACATACGCTTCGCTGGTGATGCCGACGGAGAGGAAGGCTTGCTGCATGGCGGCACCGACCTGCTGGGCAGTCTCGGCGTCGCGGCTGAGGGCAAACATAGAGGGACCTGAACCGGAGATGCTGCAACCCAGCGCACCGTTATCCAGGGCGGCCTGTTTAGCTTCGTTAAACTCCGGAATCAGAATGGCCCGTACCGGCTCGATGATTACATCCACCAGTGAGCGGCTGATCAGCCCGTAGTCCGGCTTCATCAAACCCGCAATCAGACCCGCTACGTTGCCCATCTGGATGATGGTATTCTTGAGGGAGACTTCGTTTTTAAGAATAAAGCGGGCGTCTTTCGTATTGACTTCAATGTCGGGGTGGACCAGCGTACAGAAGAGGGCGGCCGGGGTCTCAATCCGGATTACGTCCAGCGGACTGTAACTCCGAACGACCACAAACCCACCCAGCAGCGAGGGCGCTACGTTATCGGCGTGGGCCGAGCCGCAGGCCAGTCGTTCGCCCTCCATCGCAAACGGCAGCAGTTCGACCGTTGGTAGTGGCCGACCGAGCATTTCGTTGATGGCAAACACCCCCGCTACGGCGCTGGCGGCACTGGAACCCAGGCCACTGCCGAGCGGCATCTGCTTGTACAGTACGGCATCGACACCTACGTCGGTGCGGCCAATGTGCTGCAAGTACGTCTGGATGGCAATGCCGGCCGTGTTGCGTTCGGCTTCGCGGGGCAGGCGACCTTCGTCGCCAATGATGTCGGTGATGCGGACGCCGGGCTGATCGCTGGCCGTCAGGGTAATCTGATCGCCGGGATTCGCGACGGCAAAACCAAATATGTCAAAACCACAGGCGACGTTCGCGACGGTAGCAGGAGCAAAAACGCTGATTGACTTCACGGTTGGGCATTGAAACCGCAAGTTTAGTGCTTTCAGGCCGGAAAGTCAAAGGATACTGACCCTACCCCCTGCCCACAATGGGAGAGGGGTAGGGGTAAATGCTTACTTCTTCCCCGTCATCTGCATCGCCATCCGTACGGCTTCGTACGCATTCAGCAGGCCACCCGACCGGCTCAGGCTGCTGAACGGTACGCGCTCGCTGGAGCCGGGCTTGCGAACCGTTACGTCAGGCTTATACGTACTGTTCATCAGGATTTCCTTCACCTGCAGAGCGGTCAGGTCGGGGAAATAGGATCGTAGCAACGCGGCCACCCCCGTCGCGCAGGGAGCGGACATACTCGTTCCCGACAGGCTGGCGTACCGGTCGTTCGGGAGAGTCGACAGGATGTCGGTGCCGGGCGCGAACAGGTCGACGGTTTGTTTGCCGTAGTTCGACGACCGGCTGGGCAATCCTTCGCCAATACGCCAGGTAGAGTTGCCAACTACCAGCACGTTACGCGCTACGGTACCATCTTCGTACACAGCCGAGGGATAGGCCGGTACCGAGTCGTAGTTTTCGCCGTTGTTTCCCGACGAGTGAACAATGAGAACATCGCGCTGCTCGGCCAGGCGTATGGCCGCATCGACCTGCTCCTTGAACGGCGACATACGCTTACCGAAACTCATGTTGATGACTTTGGCCCCGTTCTCGACGGCGTATCGAATGCTGTTCGCTACGTCCTTGTCGCGTTCATCGCCACCCGATGGGACAGCGCCGAGCATCATAATCCGAACGTTATCGGCCACGCCGTCGATCCCCCGGCCGTTATCGCGTTTAGCTCCGATAATGCCCGCTACGTGAGTGCCGTGCATACCCAGTTCTGCCGACCGCCCGATGTTCAGCCTCGGGCTGCCGTAGTATCGTTCGGTTGGGTCGGCCGGGTTGTCGCCCACGGCCTGGCGCGGTTTATAGTCGGGGTTATTGGTGGTCAGGGCACCGCCCAGCATGGCGCGCCGGAACAGCGGAAACCGCTGCCGAACCAGGTCCGCAAAGGCCGTGAACGAACCAAAACGCGGGTCGTAGGTTTCGGCCAGCAGGTCGCGGACGGCCAGTGCTACTGAATCCGTACCGACGGCCGCTTCCCGAATTGCTTTCTGGGTGGTTGATGGACCGGCGAGCTGCTGTTTTAGCTGGTCGGTTACCTGCCAGAATCGGACCGTATCGCCCAGGGCCAGCCGCTTAGGACGCGCTGCCTGGTAGCGGGCCAGGAACTGCTTTTTAGCCCGCTGGTATATCTGGTACTGTTTTTTCTCCGCGGGGTTGAGCTTTTCCGGGTCGGCTTTATCGAACTTATCACGCCAGAGCACATAAATCTGCGTCACTTCGTCGTGGTCGTTTTCGTACGTAGTGCCGTCTTTAGCTCCCATGAAATTCCAGCCGTTGAGGTCGTCGGCGTACCCGTTTTTGTCGTCATCCTTATCATTACCCGCAATCTCTTTCGGGTTGACCCAGACGACATCCCGCAAATCTTCGTGGTTGATATCAACGCCCGAATCGATGACACCGACGATAACCGGCGTTGAGGGCCGACCTTTGAGCAGATCATAGGCCCGGTACAGGCTGATACCGGCAACGGAGTCGGCTGCGGGGTCCAGATATGACCAGTTGCGGGGCGCTTGCTGCGGAAGCAGAACCCGGGTGAGGGGTTTGCCCGGCGATAGTAATTGATTGCGTTCGGCGCAGGGGTCGCTGATGGTCCGAACAACGAGCTGCTCACTGTTCCGGAACCATTCCAGTCGGTAAGCGCCGATATCGTTCGTGCCGCAGGACGAGGCACTGGCCTGCAAAACCAGCAGCGTATCGCCGGCCTGTTCGTACCGCAGCCGTTGGACTACGGCCCCGCCCTCTAAGCGGGTGACGAATACCGAATCATTCCGGAACGCAAGCTGCACCGGCTGCCCCGCGAGGGTCGCGCCCTGCCACCGGGAGTTACGTAATGGAAGCTGGGCCTGTGTGCTTAGCTGAAGGCCAAGGAGAAAGAAGATAAGACACGCACTCAGTTTATGGCAATTCATGCTGGATTCGACTAACTTTCGTTTAAAATTACCGCTTTGTGGTATACGCGGCCATAGTTTATAACGCTGTGGCCCGCAAATCATTGGTCTTTTCCGGCTAATCCGAATGGAATCTACTCTCTTTCTTTTCTGCCTGTTTATGGTTGGCTTTGTCTACGCTTCCGTCGGGCATGGCGGAGCCAGCGGGTATCTGGCTACCATGGCGCTGTTTGGCGTAGCACCTGCGGAAATGAAGCCTTCGGCCCTGCTGCTGAACCTGTTTGTATCGACGGTGTCGTTTATTCAGTTCTACCGGGCCGGGCATTTTCGCTGGGATAAGTTCTGGCCCTTTGCCGTAGCGAGCGTACCGCTGGCGTTCGTAGGGGCTACCATTCCGCTGAGCGATACGTTGTACCGTCAACTGCTGGCCGGATGTCTGCTGCTGGTGATTGTCCGGTTGCTGTGGACCATTCGCGGACAGGAGGAAGACCCAAAACCGGTGCCGCTAACCGCCGGGTTGGGGCTGGGGGGCAGTATCGGGTTGCTGTCGGGTATGCTGGGTATTGGTGGGGGCATCATTCTCAGTCCATTGATGCTGCTGTTCCGCTGGGCCCGGCTGAAAGAAACCGCAGCTACGTCGGCTCTGTTCATTTTTGTCAACTCCCTGTCGGGGTTATTCGGGCTGCTAAGCAAGGGGTATTCGCCGAGTCCTGCCTTGTACGGCTGGATTGGTGCCGCCTTTGTGGGCGGGCTGCTGGGCGGGTATTTCGGCAGCCACCGCTTCACGGTCCCGACGCTCCGGTACCTGCTGGCGTTTGGTATCGGCGTAGCCTGCGTGAAACTGATCACTACCTGATGCGGGCCGGCCGTTCAGGCGAACAGGTCGCGGTGAAACACCACGCTCGTGCCCCGCAGCGTTACCTTGCCCGTTGACAGATCGAACACTTCGGAGGTAATTTCGGCCGTGTGCCGACGGCAGTTAATTTCCTTACAGAAAAAACGAACTTCGTATTCGGTGTCAACGTACATCGGGCGCACAAAGTCGAGCGTCTGCGACAGGTGGACTCCACCGCTGCCGCCAAACTGTTTGCCAAAAACCTTAGCCAGTACGCTGGCACTCAGCATACCGTGAACGATGGGCCGTTTGAACGGGGTGTTGGCCGCAAATTGAGGATCGAGATGAAGCGGATTATCGTCGCCAGTCGCTTCGGCAAACTTTTCAACGTCTTCCTGGCTGAATTGATACCGGTAGGAATACGTCTCTCCAATCTGCATGACTTGCATAGACGTAGAAGTTATGTTAGTCATTGAGTAAAGTTAGTAAAGGTTCTACCATCGAATCAATGCCGATGCCCACGTAAAGCCACTGCCAAACGCAGCCAGACAAACCAGATCGCCTTCACGGATGCGACCGGCTTCCCAGGCTTCACACAGAGCGATGGGTACTGAGGCCGCCGTGGTGTTGCCATACAGCTGAATGTTGTTCCACAGTTTTTCGTCGGGCAGGCCGAGCTTCTTCTGGATGTATTCCAGAATCCGGAGGTTAGCCTGGTGCATGACAAAGAAATCCACGTCGCCGAGTGAGTACCCTGCCGTTTTGATGGCCTCCTGAATCGCTTCCGGGAACTTCTGAAACGCCTTCTTGATCACCAGGTACCCTTTGAACACGCCCGGATAGATAAACTGACCTTCAAACGGGCCGGTGTTAGGATGCACCAGGTTGTACTCCGATTCCAGGTACTGCATTTTGTACTTCTTCAGGTGGTAATTTCCGTGGCTACCGGGATTGATGATCGCCAGTTCTTCAGCGTCGGTACCATCGGCGTGCAGGTGCGTGGTCAGGATCCCTTCGCTCGGCTGGTCGGTTGGCTGAAGCACCACGGCACCCGCGCCATCGGCGAAGATAATGGCCGAATCACGACCGCGCAGGCTGTAATCGAGGTTAAACGACTGACGCTCGGCGGCAACAACCAGAATGTTTTTGTACGTACCGGTTTTGATGAATTTGTCGGCCACGGACAGCGCATAGATGAATCCGGAGCATTGATTGCGAATATCCAGCGCTCCAATTTCACTGCTCGTGATGCCCAGTTCGCGCTGAAGCAGCACCCCACAGCCCGGCACGATGTAGTCGGCGCTCATGGTCGCGAAAATGATGAAGTCAACGTCTTTGGGGGTAATACCGGCCCGATCGATAGCAATCCGGGCGGCAATGGTGCCCATGGTAGTGGCCGTTTCTTCACCCACCTTGGCATAGCGTCGCTCCCGGATGCCTGTCCGTTCTTCGATCCAGGGGCCGTCGACATCCACCCACGGCGCAATCTCCTCGTTGGTTACGACCCGCTCGGGTACGTAGTAACCGATGCCGGCAATTTTAGTGTTCTTCATCATCACGATATGAGCTGGATATAAGTGGTTGCTCCTTAGTAAAAAGGTAGTTACTTTCTGGTAGTATTTACTTACTTCCCAAAAGTTCAGTATGCAAAATAGCCAGTTTGTCAGCCGAACGGAACGGAAGTTACTAAGCGGAGGGTGTTGGTAATTATACGGTAGGTAACTAAAGGGTGATATACCGATCTGTTCAGGTTTTGATGGGTGACCGGCCTCATAGGAAATTGACTCGTATAAAACAAAAGCAGGCGGGCATTTGCCCGCCTGCTTTTGTAACTCATCGTACTATCTGTTTTTACAGAATCCGAACGCGTACCTGCTGCGTTACAATCTGATCGCCGTTGTCGAGCGTAATCAGGAAGATAAACGCAATCTCACGCGGTGACGCCGGGTTGGGGGACACCGTAGTGACCACCGTCGGATACTTGGTCCGGAACGCTGCCAGCGTTGTTTCAAAAACGGCCGTTGTGCCGTTACCCGGAATCGGTGCTGTATTGTACTTGGCCGAAGCCGTATTCAGCGTAGCTGCGTTAACACCCGTACCACCACCGGCTACGGTCGTAATCTCACGGATTGTCCGGCCGCTTGATTCCGGAATCGCCAGGGTGAACCGGATAGTGCCCGGACCGGATGCCTGAATTTCGATGAACGGGTTACCGCCATACGTAGTGGCACCCGGGAAGGTTACCGGCACGGCCGGGCGATTGTCCCGAACCAGTTCACCGTATTTATAATCGTCTTCGCAGGCGAAGTTGGTCACTGCCAATGTTGCCAGCAAAAGCCCTTTAATTAAGAATTTTTTCATGCGTTTGCTTAGTTAAACAAAGTGACCATTAATCGACGTCCCACCACACTTTTATGTTCGACTGAGGGGCCGGGTTCGGGAAGTTGGGGTTCCGCTCGATCTCCTGCGAGATGTAAACGGCCCGCACCGGCCGGGTGCCATCGATACCCGCAGCGTTCTGCGAGGGTTGCAGCACCGGATACCCTGTCCGACGGTAGTCGTTCCACAGTTCAATACCGTTGCCCGTGAAGGCAATGTACTTCTGCGTAATGATCTGGGCCAGCTTCTCCTGCGTGGTACCGGTCAGCGTAGCAACGCGCGGGTTAGCCGCCAGGTACGCGTCGATCTGCGCCGTGGTCAGGCCCGCCAGGCTCATTGAAGCCCGGATGCCCTCAGTATACAGCGCCTGCGGGTCGCCTGGTGTGCCTAGTGTCAGCGCTGATTCAGCCAGGATAAACGCCCGCTGGAAGTTAGTCAGCAACCGTACTGGTCCTTGACCGTTGGCACCCGTTACATACGCATTGTACCGCGACCAGCTTGTGGTTGGGGTTGGAAGACCACCCCGCTGACCATTGTCGATCGTTACGTAGTTAGCAGTTGGCCTTGTGAAAAAGATCGGCAGACGCGGATCGTTGTTGGTCTGGAGCAGGTTCAGATACCGGGTGCTCAGAATCAGGTCATTCTGAAAGATGTTTTGCGGTATTGACGAGTACTCGTAACGCGGATCGCGGCTACCAACAGCACCTCCAAAGAACACATTGAGGTCGTCGGCATTGGAACTGATAAACTGACCGCTGTTAATCACCTCATTGATGACCGTGCGGGCCAGTTCCGGCTCACGACGACTGATGGTGTTTGCCAGTTTAAGCAACAGGGTGTTACCAGCCCGGCGCCACTTGGCCAGATCGCCCCCATAGATTAGATCGTCGGTACCAGGACGGGTGGTCGACTGAGCACTCAGATCGGCAATTCCTTCGCGTACCAGATCAAACAGGCTTTGGATACCGGCTGACTGGTTGCCTTTGTAGATATCCTCCTGCTTATCAAGCCGGGGCTGTAGGGTGGCTTCACCCTGCAGCGCCTGCGAATACGGAATATCACCCCATACGTCGGTTGCCAGCGAGAACGCGTAGGCCTTCATGATTTTGGCGATACCCGTATACGCTTTTGAGTTCGACGCGTCAGCGATGTTGATGATCTGCTGATAGTTGGTCAGTGCCCCACCGTACAGTTCAAAGCGCCACTGGTTCCCAAAGTCTGACGAACTTACTACGTATATGTCATAGTTGGCAGGGCTACCCGCTGCACCAGCCAGTTGCTGCGTTACAACCGACGTAAAGCGGTTCAGCTCATTGGCATTGGCGAAGGCCGTACCAATGTGTGCTGACGGTAACAGAACCGATGGCGGTACTGCTGTTGGGTTATTGGGCGTCACGTTGACGTCCAGAAACTGACTGCATCCACCCATAGCTGCCATCATGGGCAGTACAAGTAATGCTTTTCGAAATATGGTATTCATAGATAGGATCAAGTGATAAAAAAGATTACAACGTGAGCCGCAGGTTTACACCATAGTTACGCGCGTTCGGCGGTCCGTTCAGGTCAAGACCCTGGATGTTACCGGCACCCTGCGTGTTCACTTCCGGATCAGTATAGTAATTCGGCGCGTAGAAGAACAGGTTCCGGCCACTCACGCCAACTGAAATAGTACCGAACGGTGTCTTGTTCAGCAGCCCTTTCGGCAAGGTGTAGTTCAGCGATACTTCGCGCAGACGATAGTTCGTTGCATCGAATACAGCAGCCTCAGAAGCCAGACCACCCAATCCCTGCCAGTAAGCCTGTGACGACAACTGGATGTTGTTCGGACGGAAACCCGTTACGCGGCCATCTGAGCCGGTGATTGGAATAACACCCGGCAGAATACGGGGCTGATCCCGATCGATACCTGTTACGTACAATTGGCCACCGCTACGGTAATCGACCGCCGGGAACGAGAAGAGCTGTCCGCCCTGACGAATATCAACCAGTGCCTGCAGCGTAAAGCCTTTGTACGAGAACGAGTTGTTGATACCCAGCGTGTAGTTCGGGTTCGGGTTGGCAATCACCTGACCCGCCAGACCCGGAGCGAACTGACCACTCGTTGGGTTAATGATGTACTGACCTACGTATTGACCAGTTGGATCGTACGTTGCCGGGTCATTCGGGTTTGTATTCTGTACCCGCGTGTTGGCCGTACTCACGATCACGCCATACGGCTGACCTTCCACGATGGAGGCTGTGATACCGATGAAGCCGTTACCTGCAATACCCGACTGACGAACGCCCGGTGCAATCGAAATAACTTTGTTCCGAATGCGGGTAAAGTTGGCCGTGATATCCCATTTGAAACCGCTTACGCGTACCGGCGTAGCCGACAGTACCAATTCTATACCCTGGTTCTGCAGTTCACCCACGTTGGTAGTCCGCGTGTCGAAACCTGTCGAGTTCGATATCGCTACGTTGAAGATCTGGTCGGTCGACCGCGTAAAGAAGTACGCAGCATCCAGGCTCAACCGGTTCTGGAAGAAGCCCAGGTTCAAACCAACTTCCGACGACGTAACGAACTCCGGCGTCAGGGCATTACTACCAATCCGGCTGCTCGGCGTAAAGCCGGGAACACTGCTGCCACCGATCGTAAGCGGGAACGTAACGCTGGCCAGGTTATTTCCATAAGTAGATGGTACATAAACCGAGTTCAACAAGTACGGATCGGCGTCACGACCTACCCGGGCAATGCTAGCCCGTACTTTGGCATAGGACAGGATGTCGGACTGCACCTTGAAAAAATCCGTTGGAACGAAGCTCAACGATGCCGATGGATAGAAGTACGTGCTATTGGCTTTAGGCAGTGTCGACGATTGGTCAGCGCGACCGGTCAATTCCAGGAACAGGTAGTTCTGGTAGTTCAGGGACAACTGAGCGTAGTAACCAACCAGTCGGCGGAGCGTGCTGGATTCACCACTACCCGTTAGGACCGAACCGTTCGATGTATTGAGAAAGCCAGGAATAACCAGCGAAGCACCGACAGCCGCTACGTTCTGTGTCCGGCGCTGGTTGATGTTGTTACCCAGCAACAGGTTGGCACCCAGGCCTTCGAGGAACAGCCGGTCTGTTTTGGCCGTAATAAGCAGGTCACCGTTCAGCTCGGAGCGGAAGAAGTTATCCTGAGTAATTGAGCCCTGAGCGGCACGGGCAGCACCGAAGTTTTCGACGGCTTTCCGGCGGTCGGTATACGTATCACCCGTTGCACGGTAGGTGATGTTCAACCACTTCGTTACGTCATAACCCAGCGTGAAGTTTCCGAAGAAACGATCAACCTGGCTGTCCAGCGTGGAGTTATACAGTGACCAGTACGGGTTGTTAGCCGCCACAAAGTAGATACTCTGGCCGTTGGCATCCTGATACGGTTCGTTGGGCAGGTCGTAGCTCCGCGGAATCCGGGTCAGCTGTCCGAATGCACTACCTCCGTTACCCAGCGTTGCCCCCCGCTGAACGGTCTGAGCGTACGTACCGGTACCGGTGATGCGCAGGCCGTTGTTCAGGCGGGTTTCGCCACCCAGCTGTACGTTCGTCCGGCTGAACTTGGAGTTCAGCGTGATACCCTGCTGCGCCGTGTTGCTGACCGAGATGTTGAAATTGCGATTCACGTCCCCACCGGCAATGTTGGCCGTGTTTTGCAGGATGTGTCCCTGGCGGTAGAAATCACGAACGTTGTTCGGATACGCCTGGTACGGCCGAACCTGACCCTGCAGGTTGGTAACGGACGTAGGGCCACCTACAAAAGCCGGTCCCCAGGAGTTAGTTGTGTTATTGACGAACAGGTTGTTCGTGCCCTGACCATAATCATTCTGAAAACGCGGTAACCCGTATACCTCCTGTACGTTGTATGACGACGTAATGGTTACTTCCGTTTTATTCTGCTGATTGCGTCCAGTTTTGGTCGTAATGATGATGGCGCCGGCCGATGCCCGTGAGCCGTACAGAACAGCCGCTGCGGGGCCTTTCAGTACGTTGATCGACTCGATGCTTTCCGGGTTGATGTCGGCCAGACGGTTTGCCGACTGCGACTGGAACAGCGTGTTACCCGTTACGTTCACATCGTTGCTGAAGATGATCCCATCAACGACAATCAGCGGCTGGTTACTACCGTTGAACGATGTAATACCCCGAATGTTGATGTTGGTTGATGCACCCGGCGAGCCACTTTGCGTCGAGATGTTTACCCCCGCCAGTTTACCCTGGAGTGAGTTGAGCAGGTTCGGTTCTGATTTTTGTGAAATCAGCGCGCTGTTGACCTCCTGGGTTGAGTAACCAAGCGAACGCTTGTCCCGCTCGATACCCTGGGCCGTTACGACAATCTCGCTCAGATTCTGCGCACCACTGGTCAGTGCTACGTCAATAGTGGTCTGGTTACCCACGGCGATCTCCTGATTGCCGAATCCGATGTAGCTGAAAACTAACCGGGCATTGGCTGGTACACTTAGCCGGTAGCGTCCCTCCGAATCGGTGGTGGTCCCCCGCGAGGTACCCTTAATCTGAATACTCACGCCTGGCAGAGCGGAGCCGTCGTCTGATGAAGTGACTCGACCACTCACGGTTACCTCCTGCGCCAAAGCGGGCAAACAGAACAGCAAAGTGAGCAGCCAACCCAACATTAGATATTTTCTCATAGAGATTTTTGGGGAAAATATTTAAATAAAATAATAAAAAAGTATTCTGAAATGGGTTGCAAAATTAATTAGTAAAACAATAATTGTTAACGTTTGTTAAGAAATTATTTTGTCGAAAAACAGAACGGCCGGTCAATTGACCGGCCGTTCTGTTTTTCGACAAAATAAACCGTTATGGGTTTTGAACAATCGCCTTGTTCACGTTCAGTTCCGTCTGCGGAATTGGCCAGATATACACGGACGCTGTGGGAGGAACCGCCTGAATACGTGGTGCGCTCTGCACACCGCCTTTCTCCGGCAGTGGCTGATTGGTCCGCAGCAGATCATTCGAGCGGATGCCTTCGCCCAGGAATTCAATCCGGCGTTCGAGCAGGATGGCGTTTACAAGAGCGGCTCCGTTGGCAAAACTGCCGGCCGTGTATACACCCGCTGCGTTAGAGCGGCCGCGCACGGCGTTCAGCAGGGCCAGAGCCTGCTCGTCGATTCCGGCCGTTGCCAGACGGGCCTTCGCTTCGGCCAGGTTCAGGAGCACCTCTGAGTAGCGAATTACCGGTACCCAGTCGGTATGCTGCGGGCCGGTCGGGAATTTGTTCAGCCGCGACAGTTGCTGGCCACCCCGGGCATCGCCGGGCCAGTCGTTTCGTATGAACGCCCGGCGGGCATCGGTAGCGGCAAACGCAGCATTACCAATGATACCGTTCGGGTTAAGGCTGAAATCGCCCAGACCGATCTGCGGCAGGTAGTAGCTGCCCAGACTGTTCTGCGTACCGGGCAGGTCGTTGCTGCTCATCGGCAGCGAGAAGATCGACTCAACTGTGGTGTAGTTGCTGAACGTAGTCCGAACATCCGCCTGCAGCTGGTGCGCTACCCCGGACGCGGCCCGGAACGGCGCGGCCGTTGGTACAATCTTGTTGGCTTCCGTTACGACGTTCGCCCACTGGCCCATGGCGAGGTAAGCCCGGGTTTTCAGCGCAATCGCCGTGTTTTTGTGCGCCCGGGTTGTGTTCAGCGTAGCGTTGGCGTAGCTGGCCGGCAGGTTCTGCTCGGCAAAGTTCAGATCCTCCAGAATCTGCTGGTACACTTCCGCAACCGTAGCGCGGGCCAGGTCGTTGTTGCCGGTACCTACTTCGCCCTGCAGGCGGAGCGGCAGCCCCGGACTTGCGCCGTTGTCTTTCGTAAACGGCTGCGCGAACAACTGCACCATCTGATGATACGTCAGCGCCCGCAGCAACCGGGCTTCGCCCCGGTACTGGTTGGCCAGCGTGGCATCCACTACGGTCGGATTGGCATCCAGCCCGGCCAGAAACAGGTTGATTCGGTTTATGGCCAGGTACGCTGCGTTCCAGAGGTTGGTGGGTTCGTTGGAGCCGGAGTTCTCAGTGTGGTTCCACGCGCTCAACGCCGTTACGCCGTTGTTGGTAATGTTCAGAAATTCTTCGCCCCGAACATCGATGTAGACCAGGTAGCGGCCTCCCATAAACTGGCCGGATTTAACGCTGGAATACAAACCGTTGACCTGCGCCAGGACCCGATCCGGGTTGGCAAAAGCCTCAACGTCGGCCAGGCTCGTGAGCGGAGTTGGGTTGAGCAGTTCCTCTTCGGAGCAGGACGTCAGGGAAACGCTGAACAACGCCGTGGCTAAGGCTGTTTTCAGGAGCCCGCGCCGGGTGACTATATGATTAAATTGCGTAAGGTTCATGATAAACGATTGATCTCTCGTGGATTAAAAATTCGCGCTGACACCGAATGTATACGTGCGGGCCTGTGGCGTTGAGTTGCGGTCGACACCCGGTGCAATGTTGGTGTTCCGGTTCGTCGAAATCTCGGGGTCAGCACCGGTATAGTTGGTGATGATGAAGGCATTCTGCACCTGGCCATACAGCCGCAGCGACGCGATGTTCGCCTTGCGGAGGAAGTCATTGCGGAATGTGTATCCCAGCAGGATGTTCCGGCCACGGATGAAGTCGCCTTTCTCCACGTTTTCCGAAATCGGGTTCGCCGATCCGTTCGATACGTTGTCGTTCAGCACCGGCCGCGGGATGTTCGTGACGTCGCCCGGCTGCTTCCAGTAGTTCAGCACGTCGGTGTGGTTGTTCCACGGACGCTGGTCGCGCAGACCGGCCTTGGTACCGTTGTAGATGTAGTTGCCGCCCGAATACTGCAGGAAGATACCCAGTTCGAGTTTGCCGTAGCGGAACGTGTTGTCCAGACCACCGTAGAACTTCGGAAGGGCATTACCGAATACCACCCGGTCGGTACCGGCAATGGCTGGTGCCACGGCACCGTCGGATACGTAGGTCCAGCGCTGAGCCGGAGCTGCCGACTGGTCATACTGCACCTCACGGCCGGCCGCGTTGATGAAAATCCGCCGACCATTTGCCGGGTTAACGCCGTTGGTCCGGATGACGTAGATGCTACCGATCGACTCGCCGACGCGGACAATGTTGGAACCTTCCAGACCACCCGTCGACGGGAAAATGTCGGCGTTATTGTTGGCCAGCGCCAGTACCTTGTTCTCCAGGTAGGTGAAGTTGAAGCTGGTCGTCCACGAGAACAGCCCACGGGTCATGTTATTGCTGGTCAGAGCAAATTCAACCCCTTTATTGACCATCGAGCCAACGTTGTTGGAGATGCTGTTGCCCGGAATACCCCGCGAAGGCGCCTGCGGTTCTGAAAGCACCAGATCGCTCACTTTCTTATTGAAGTACGTCAGTTCGCCGGTAAGGCGGTCGTTGAACAGGCCAAAGCTCACCCCAAGGTCAAGGTTGGTGCTTACCTCCCAGCGCAGAGCCGGGTTACCGGCCTGTGAGAACGCAAACGTCGGAACGGTGCCATACAGACCGGATGAGAACAGGCTCAGGGCCGAGAAGTCGCCGATACCTGTATTACCTACCTGCCCGATACTACCCCGTAGTTTGAACTCGTTCAGCACGGTGCCGAGACCTGAATTTTTCCAGAAGCCTTCTTCCGACACCCGCCAGCCGAGCGATCCACCCGGGAACGTACCCCACTTCCGGCCGGGCGCATAGGCCGAATAACCGTCACGGCGCAGGTTGAACGTCAGCAGATACTTCTTGTCGAAGTCGTAGGTCAGACGGCCGTAGTACGAAAGCAGACCATTCTGCGTCTGGAAGTTGCCCGATGGGGGCAGGTTGGTCGTAAAGTTACCCTGGTAGCTGGTGAAGAACGGATCTGACAGACCCTGGCGGGCACCACCCCAGCGGTTGACCGTAAACTTCTGGGCTTCTGTACCGGCCACCACATCGAAGTTATTCTTGCCAAAGCCAAAGTTATAGGTGAAGTAGTTCTGCCAGTTCCAGAGTTTAACGTTCGTATAGATGTTGAACGCCTGACCGCCCGTAGCGCCACCTTCGCCGTGGATGCTGTTGCGGAAGTCAATGTCCTCAACCGTAGTCCGGTCAACGCCGTAGGAAGTGCGGAACGTAAGCCCTTTCAGCAGGTTGACGTCCATGAAAACGTTGCCCAGTATGTGGTTGTTCTCCGAGGTAAACTTACTCAGTTCGAGGTCGGGCAGCGGGTTGTAGTAACCACTGGGACCGATCAGGTTGTTGCCCAGACCCAGGCTGTTCAGCGACCGGCTGATGTTGTAGCTGCCGTCCGGATTGCGGGGCGCTACGTTGGGCGGCAGAACCAGCGGCAGACGCCCCAGACCGCCAATGCTGAACGGACCAGTGGTGCCGGTATTGGGCGAACTGTTAAAGCTGTTGGCCAGCGTGATGTTGGAACCAACCCGGATGGCTTTGTTCAACTGGTGCGAAATATTCATCCGGCCCGTCAGGCGGCTGAAATCGTTCTTGACGATCATACCCTCCTGATTCGTGTAGCCAACCGAGAAGGCGTAGCGGGTTTCTTTCGTACCGCCGTTTACGTTCAGGTTGTGGCTATGCGAAAGCCCCGTGCGGTAGATCAGATCGAACCAGTCCGTGTCGACAATGCTGCCGTCGGGATTGAGGGTCGGGAAGAACTGATCGGGTAAGCCGGCGTTGCGGGCCGCTACGTTTTTATACTCGATGAATTGCTGGGCGTTCAGCATGTCGAACAGCCGGAAAGGCTGCGTACCGCCAACCCAACCATCGTAGGAAACCTGCGCTTTGCCTTCTTTCCCTTTCTTGGTCGTGATCAGGATAACGCCCGCTGCGGCCCGCGATCCGTAGATCGCCGTAGCCGATGCGTCTTTCAGAATGTCGAGCGACTCGATGTCGTTGGGGTTGATGTCACCCAGCGGGTTGTTTACGGTGAAACCACCGGCCGATACGTCGCCTGAGTTGATGGGCAGTCCGTCTACCACGATCAGGGGTGATGATGAACCGTTGATCGACGATACACCCCGTACGCGGATAACCGGAGCGTTGTTGAGTACCCCGTTTGGCGTAGTGATGTTCACCCCGGCCGCCCGGCCCTGCAGGGCCTGGTCGAAGCTTTGTACGGGTTTGTTGGCAATCACTTCACCACCCACTGTTGAAACAGCACCCGTAAGTGTACGTTTGCTTTGCGTACCGTACCCCACAACGACGACCTCGCTGAGGTTGGTAGAGTTGTTTACGAGAGCGACATCTACTGCGGTGCGATTACCAACGGCTACCTCCTGACTGTTGAATCCGATGAAGCTGAAGATGAGTCGGGCATTTGCCGGCACACTAAGTTGATAATTCCCCGACGCATCCGTGGTAGCGCCCCGCGTCGTTCCTTTTACCTGTACACTCACGCCCGGGAGAGCGGAGCCGTCGTCTGATGAAGTAACACGACCGCGTACTGTTACATCCTGCGCCAATGCGGGCACACAGAATAGTATCAGAAGCAGCCAGGCTCCCAATAGAGATTTGTTCATAAAGTGGTAGAAATTAAATTTAGGTTAAAAAAACGCGTTATTGGATGGCAAAAATAAACGGCATTTTGAAAAAGTCTATTCTACAGAATTAATATTTTTCAAACTATAATTCTGTAATGTGAAGTTTTTACAGAAAATAGTTATAGTATATAGGTTATATAGTTTTATGTGCGTATTATCCAATGTAGTAGTCAACCTTCTACTCCGTTTGTACCAAATCAGCCCGGCAGCGCAGCCTGACGTTTGATACGACCGTAAATTCACCAGGGAACAATCGGCTACGGCAGCAACAGCAGGACGTCGGCCCAGCGGGCCGACGTCCTGGTTGACAAGCTCAGTTAATAACCGGGATTCTGTATCATCTGCGGGTTGGCATTGATTTCTGCCTGCGGAATTGGCAGCTGAAATTTAGGGTCGTTCACGGCCAGCCCCGGTCTCACATAAGTAGTACCGGTACCGTCGGCGCGGTCACCAAATCGCGTGACACGCGCAACGGGCTGGTTCCGGCGCTTCAGGTCGAAGAAACGGTGGCCTTCGAAAGCCAGTTCGAGCCGGCGCTCCAGATCGATGGCTGTACCCAGCGCATCGCCGGTTTCGGTAGCCCTGCTGGCATCGAAACCAGTGTAGCGGTTCACCCGCAGGCGGTTCAGATCGGCCAGCGCATCGGCGTCCCTGCCCAGGCGATACTGTGCTTCGGCCCGGTTCAGCAGCACTTCGGCCGTGCGGAGTACTTTCACATCGACCACGTTGGCATTACCGGTTGCCCGGCCCAGGTATTTGGCAATGTGGTTGTAAGGCGTACCGGAGAAGCTGCTGGTGGTGATGCCGGCCGCCAGCCGAACGTCGTTTCTGGCGTACTTCGTGTACAGATCATAGTCGCAGACGTACTCAGAACGTACTCCCGTAGCCGAAGCCTGGCTGTAGTTGACGCCCACGGCCAGGTTGTCCTTGTCAATGATGCGTAGTTTAAACAGCACACCCTGTTCGGTCGCATCCCTGAAAATGGCCGGGAACGCCGTGAGGCTGCCTACGTCGCTGCTGGCAGTCAGGGCCTTCGTAGCAGCATCTACCGCTTTCTGCCATTCGCCCCGGTACAGATACACCCGCGAAAGCAGCCCGTTAACGGCCGTTTTATTCAGGCGGCCTACGCCGTTGGTAACGTTGATGAGCCCTTCGGCTTCGACCAGATCAGCCACCACCTTGTCGAAGGTCTGCCGAACCGGCTCCCGGGCGGGTTTCTGCGTCGGGTCGGTGCTGGTGATGTACGGAACGCCAAGGTCGCCGGCCGATGCCTGAACGTATCCCTTGGCATAGACCCGCGCCAGATCGAAGTGAGCCAGCGCCCGGGCCGCCAGGGCTTCGCCCCGGAAGTTGTTACGCTGAGCTTCGTTGGTCAGTTTGTCAAGGTTTTCCAGCACCGCGTTGGCCCGGCGAACGGCTGTGTAGGCATTGAAGAACAGCCCCGATGTGGCTTCGCCCGAGTACAGGTACTCACTGAAGTTGCGGTTGGTCAGACGGCCCCGCTGGCACAGGATCAGGTTGTCGGCCAGCAGATCAGGCACGATAATGAAGTCGCCCCCGTAGTAGCTGGTACCCAGAAACCCGCTGTACATACCGTTGACGGCATTCTGAAAATCCGTAGGGGTGGCAAATGCCTGGTCGGACGTAATGGAGTTGTAGGGAACCAGGGTTAATTCTTTATCGCAGCCAGTCAGCATCAAGCCGGAAAGCAATGCTGCACTGATGATTATCTTTTTCATGTTGATGTTTGATCGGTTAAGAAGTTACTTAAAACGCGATGTTCAGACCGGCGGTGTAGCTGCGAACAGTCGGATAGCTGAATATCGAAATCAGACCACCCCGCAGCGCGTTGGCGTTTCCTTCGCCACTACCAATGCCCACTTCCGGATCGCCTTTGTATTCAGCCGCCCGGTAGAACAGGTTCTGGCCCTGTACGAAGAAGCTGACGCCACCGTACTGACTTCCGGCCGTTGTGGCCCGACCCATACCAATGCGGTTGAGCAGGTTCGTGGGCAGGGTGTACGACAGCGTTACGTTGCGCAGCCGGATGAAGTCGCCTTTCTGCAGGAAGCGGTCGGTCGTGCGCGACACCCCCGTTGGACGCGGGTTTGGCGAATTATCGCCGGCCTGTTTCCAGTAGTCGAGCGCGAAAACAGCCTGCTGCGATGCGCGGTTGGCGCCGTCGGATACCAGGGTCTGCCAGATGTTGTTGTAGATGTAGTTGCCGCCGGAATAGTACAGCTGCGCCGACAACGCCAGGCCCTTGTAGCTGACGGTGTTGAAGATTGACCCGTAATAGCGCGGGTCCGGTGACTTGCCGTTGAGCGTCACGGCGTCACCGCTGCTGAACGCGTTTGTAACCTCTCCGTTTTTGTTCAGGTACTGCGCGTCGCCGTTGGCCGGATTCACCCCCGCCCAGCGGTTGAGGAAGTACACGTCGATGGGCTGACCTACGACGTAGCGCGACAGACCATTGGGAATTTCGGCATTATTATACAGCGCCGTGATCCGGTTGCGGTTCAGCGTAATGTTGCCACGCAGCGTCCAGCGAACGTCCTTCGTACGTACCAGATCATAGGCCAGGTCGGCTTCGATCCCCCGGTTGTTCATCGTACCTACGTTTTCCAGCCGGCTCGAAAAGCCCGTTACGTTCGACAAAGGCACAAACAGCAGCAGGTCCTTCGTGTCGCGGTTGTATACTTCCACCACGCCCCGCAGCCGCTGGTTGAACAGGTCAAATTCAAGCCCCAGGTTGGTGCTCTGGCTGCGCTCCCAGGTTAGGTCGGGGTTTGCCAGCTGCGTCGGTACGGCCGATGACGACGTACCGTAGCTGCCGTAGCCGTACAGACCCAGCGACTGGTAGTTTCCGATGTTGAAGTTACCCGCCGTACCGACAGCCGCCCGTATCTTCAGGTTGTCGATGAACGTTACGTCTTTCATGAAGGCTTCCCGTTTCAGGTTCCAGCCCAGACCCAGCGCCCAGAACGTACCGTAGCGGTTGTTGGCCCCGAACCGCGACGACCCATCGCGACGGACTGAGGCTTCGAGCAGGTACTTCTGATCGAAATCGTAGTTCAGACGGGCAAACAGCGAGTACAGCGCCCAGTCGCTTTTACCACTGGTTGTCTGCAACGGCGTAGAGGCATTGTCCTGTGTACTGACGTTGCCCGAAGGGAACCCTTTGGACGTGAGGAGGTAGCTTTTGAAGGAGTTTTTAGTGAACTCCGTACCGCCCAGCAGCCGGAAGTTATTACGGCCGGCGAGCGTGAAGTTGTACTGGGCCGTATTGGTCCAGATGTAGTTAAAGGTGGTACTACCGTTGTCGGTTTTGTTGCCGGGGGCATTCGGATCGCCGACGTACTGGTCCAGGATAGAGCCCGGCTTGATGTAATATTCGCGGGCGACATCGATGTAGTTCAGACCGATCGTACTCCGGATGTCCAGATTTTCGATGGGCGTAATGCCGACGTACCCCGTGGCCAGTCCGTTGATGGTGCGGCTGTTCTCGGTGTTGTTGGCGATAGCTTCCGAGATGCTGAAGCCCTGGTGAGTCAGGTTGTAAGAACCATCGGGGTTGAATTCCGGCTCATACGGGTTGTACGTGTACATGGCCCGGAAAGGGCTCTGGGCGTTGTTCCGGTCGCGGAGCAGGTTCTCTTTGCGGTAGCTGAAGTTGACGGTCTGGCCGGCCCTCAGCCACTTGTACGGACGGAACTCCAGATTCAGCGTTCCGATCTGGCGCCGGTAGTCTGAGCCATTGTTGATGCCCTGTTCGCCGTAGTTCTGCAAACCCAGGAAATAACTCAGTTTCTCGGAACCGCCACTCAGGTTAATGGTTTCGGTATGCTGCTTACCCTGGCGGAGCAACACGTCGAGCCAGTTCACCGACTGGGCGTTCAGCTGATCCCAGATGGGCTGCAGATCGGCCGGTCTGGCGCTGGTAATGTTGGCGATGTTCCTCGTCCGGAGGTAGTCGGCTACGTACGAGTTTGCATACCCCAGGTCATACTCGTACTGAAGCTTCTGCTGCGAACTCATCAGCTCAAAGTTATCGGGGGTCTTCTCGCTGATACCGTACCGCAGGTTTACTTCGACCCGTGGCCCTTCGGTTGGAGACGGCTTGCGGGTCGTTACCAGAATTACACCGTTTGAGCCCCGTGAGCCGTAGATGGAGACAGACGACGCATCTTTCAGCACCGAAATCTGTTCGATGGCCGTTGTCGGGATGGCCTGGTAGGCATCGGCCGTAACGGGTATACCATCCACTACGTACAGGGGATCCGAACCGGCATTGAGCGACCCAACGCCCCGGATGCGGATGAAGGCCGGCGCACCCGGCCGACCGTTCTGGTTAGTGATCTGAGCACCCGCAACCTGGCCCTGCAACTGGTTGCCCAGGTTGGCCATTGGGACGTTCACCAGCTCCCGACCCTGGATGTTGGCAATGGCACCGGTCAGGCTGGCCCGCTTCTGGGTACCATAGCCTACCACCACCACTTCTTCCAGGGCGTTGTTACTGGCCTGCATCGCTACGTTGATGGTCGTCTGATTGCCAACGGCTACCTCCTGATTGGCAAACCCGATGAAGCTGAATACCAGCTGGGCATCGCCCGGTACGTTGATGCGGTAATTCCCCGACGCATCGGTAGATGTTCCCCGCGTGGTGCCTTTCACCTGCACACTCACGCCCGGGAGAGCGGAGCCGTCGTCTGATGATGTTACGCGGCCACTCACGGTTACCTCCTGCGCCAGAGCCGGCAGACAGAACAGCAAGGCGAGTAACCAACCTGAGAATAGAAATTTTGTCATGGAGTTTATTAGATGAATTGTTTTGAAAAATTAGTGTAGCAACAACAAAACTATGTTACGGAACATAATCTTCCACATTTTGTTTAAGGTTTTTTGTAAATTGCCAAACAAAGTTTAAATCGATACTTTTTGTACATTTTTATGATCAACTATCATAAAAGAGCCATTGGTGTTGTGGCGAGTTTCACTTTTTCAATGTTTTGCAGCGTTACGTCTGCGCAGACACCAGCGCTGAAGCCCCGAATTGATAAGCTGGCCGAAGGATTGGAAAAGAAGGTTGTAGCCTGGCGTCGGGACTTTCACCAGCATCCGGAACTGGGTAACCGCGAGTTTCAGACGGCTGCCAAGGTAGCCGCTCATTTGCAGGCGCTTGGTATGGAGGTGAAAGTGAACGTTGCTAAAACCGGTGTAGTTGGCGTACTGAAAGGCGGGAAGCCGGGGCCAGTCGTGGCGTTGCGGGCCGATATGGATGGACTACCCGTTACGGAGCGGGTGAATCTGCCGTTTAAATCGGATGTACGGACGGAGTACAACGGACAACAGACCGGCGTGATGCACGCCTGCGGGCACGATACGCACGTAGCTATGCTGATGGGCGCGGCCGAAGTGCTGGCGTCGGTTAAAAACGACCTGCGCGGTACGGTCAAGTTCATTTTCCAGCCGGCCGAAGAGGGACCTCCGGCGGGTGAGGAAGGGGGAGCGCAACTGATGGTGAAAGAAGGGGTGCTCGACAGTCCAAAAGTCGATGCCATTTTTGGCCTGCACATCAACTCGCAGACTGAGGTCGGCACGATCAAATACCGACCGGGCGCTACTATGGCGGCCGTCGACTCGTACGCCATCAAAATCAAGGGGAAGCAGACGCACGGCGCATCACCGTGGGCGGGCGTTGACCCGATCGTGACGGCCTCGCAGATCGTTATGGGCTTGCAGACCATCGTGAGCCGGAACCTGCCGCTCACCGACAACGCGGCTGTGGTAACGGTCGGGGCTATTCACGGCGGCATCCGCCAGAACATCATTCCCGAAGAGGTCAACATGATCGGAACCATTCGTTCGCTGGACGCCAACATGCAGAAGACCATTCACCGCCGGATCGGTGAAATTGCGACAAATATCGCGGAGAGCGCCGGGGCCAAAGCCGACGTATCGATCGAGATCATGTATCCCATTACGTACAACGATCCCAAACTGACCGACCAGATGGCGCCGACGCTCGAAGCGCTGGCCGGGAAGGATAACGTGCGCCTGACACCCGCTCAAACGGGCGCTGAGGACTTTTCGTTTTACCAGCAGAAAGTACCGGGGTTCTTTTACTTTCTGGGCGGGATGAGCAAAGGCAAAAAGCTTGAAGACGCAGCCCCCCACCATACGCCCGACTTTCAGATCGACGAAAGCTGCTTCGTACTGGGTATGAAGTCGCTCTGCCACCTGACCGTCGATTACATGGAACAGCGGACTAAAGTAGCCAGCCGGTAGCTGGCAATTCATACACGCAGGAAGCCGGCTTAATCAGGTCGGCTTCCTGCTTATTCGGGCTTCCGGTTGCGCACAATCCGCGAAATGAGCCCCGGCAAAAAGCGTTTGAGGTAGATGCCATACGTTTCGGTCCCGCCGATGTACACCTCTTCCCGTTCGCTTTCTACAGCCTGCCGCAATTTCTGAGCGAATGCAGCGGGCGACATTCCTTTATCAATATTGTCGTCCATACGGCCGTGTAGCTGCCCTTCAGAATTCAGGGCGGAAAAAGACAGGGGCGTACGGATATAGCCGGGACAGACGATGGTAACACGGATGCCGTTGTCATATGTTTCGGCCCGCAGCGAATCAAAGAAGCCATGCAGGGCGTGCTTACTGGCGCAATAGCCGGAACGTTGTTTGGTGCCGAGTTTTCCGGCCACGCTGCTCGTCACAACAAAATGGCCGCTGCCCTGCGCCAGCATGATGGGTAGTACGGCTTTCGTCAGGGCGATCACCCCGAAAAAATTGACCTCCATGATACGCCGGTACACCTCAAAATTGGTATCGGCAACATTACTACGCTGGGAGATGCCTGCATTCTGAAACACGTAATCGATTCGCCCGAATCGTTTTTGCACGGTTTCTACGTGACCGGGCAGGCTGTCGATATCCGTCATGTCCAGTGGCAAGACCAGCACATCCGACGCGGGCAGTTTTGCCTGGGCAGCTACCCGCTCCAGCTCGTCGGCGCGCCGGGCCGATAGCACCAGCTTGGCGCCCTGGCCGGCCAGTTCAAGGGCAAACGCTTCGCCGATACCCGAGGAGGCACCGGTAATCCAGACAACTTTTTGGGAAAAGGAAGACATAGGGGATAGCGAAAAGTGAGTTGGTTGAACAGGGAATCCGAGTACAATCAGTCGAACGTCAGCCGGGCCAGGTCAGTGGTTACGTCCAGTGTCACTGCGCGACCAATTGGTAAGGTAAGGTTTACGTCGACGTGCCCGGCCGGGAAATTAAACAAAACCGGATACGAAACATCGCTCAGCACATCGGCAATGATGGCAAAGGCATCTTGATCGAACGGCAGCGAGGCATTAATACGCATGTCGGTAAACTGACCGACCACCAGACCGGCCAATCTGGCCAGCCGCCCCGACCGACGTAGCTGCTGCATCATTCGGTCGAGTGAAAACAGCGTTTCGTCAATGTCTTCAATGAACAGAATGGCTCCTTCCGGCTCAACATCCGTTGGGGTTCCGATCGAATTGCACAGCATCGTCAGATTGCCGCCGACCAGTCGCCCGCTGGCCAGTCCGTGTCGGTTCAGGGGATGCGTCGGTACGTTGTATTCGTTGGGGCCGTTGCCAAACAACCATTGCCTGAGCGAATCGATCGACTCACCCATGCCCTCGTTGCCAAACTGGCGGGGCATGATGCCGTGCAGGCTTTGAATACCCTGCTTGTAGAGTCGGCTGAGCAACACCGTAATGTCGCTGAACCCAACCAGCCATTTAGGCGATCGGTGCAGACCCGTCAGGTCGAGGTCGTCGACGATACGGTAGCAGCCATAGCCGCCCCGGGCGGCAAAAATGGCCCGGACAGTTGGGTTGTCGAACATCCGCTGCAAGTCGGCCCGGCGGAGGTCGTCGGAACCGGCAAAAGGACCGTCGGCTGCCCGGAGGCTTTCCCCTTCGATCACCCGAAGTTGCCAGTCGTCGCGGAGGATGCGTAAGCCGGTGGTTAATTCATCATAGGAAAAGCGGCTGGCCGGAGCCACTACGCCCACTGTATCGCCGGGGCGCAGAAAAGGAGGTTGCAGCAAATCGCAGATATGGTTAAATAATAAAATTGTCTCATGGCTCAGTTAAGAGGAGCCGGAACCGTTGCATCGAGCAGGTTCAGGTCAATGGCGAATAACCCTTGCCTACTACTACCATCGAACATAGGCTGGTATTTCTGGCCCCAGAGCACTTCATCGTACCGGTACGAGCACCGGGCATGAACCATCTGGGAGAACGTATCGTCAATGGCCCGGAGCAAAATTAGAAATTCGGCGTCAGATTCGGCGAGGTCTTCGGGACTGCAGCCGTGCAGCGGACTTTCGTCAGTAATGGGATGAACCAGCGTCCAGTTGGTTGGAAAAAACGTTACTTTTTTACGTTCCAGATTCAACGTATAATACCGGCGTTGCTTTACGCCCTTGTGCATCTCCAGCCGGGAAAGCGACACTTCGACTTCTACGTCGATGAGCTGGTTGGACCGGGTATTGATGATCCGGAACATCCACGCGTTCACATCCAGGTACGGGGCAAAAACCGCTTGTCTGGCGAATCGGATATGGGCGACCGGACGGGAGAAACGGCCATACAGCAGCCCTGTCACCAACGCAAACGCCAGCAGCCCCACCAGCGACTCGAACGATGATATTGTGCTCGTAATGAAACTGTTGGGGTAGATGTGGCCGTATCCAACCGTGGTCAGCGTCTGGGCGCTGAAGAAAAACGAATTCCAGAATCTGCCATACAACGTAAGATCGGCGATGCCCTTGAGATTCTCGGCACCGACCAGCAGATAGATCCCGGCAAAAAAAAGATTAACCGTCAGGTAGAACAAACCAACCAGAGCCAGAAACTGGGGCCAGCCCATGGTAATGAGTCGGTTATAGAGGTTGATCCGGTCCCAGAACATTTCATTGGAACGCCGGATGTTGAAGCTGCCGTCTTTGTTGATCAGCCGCGAATAGGGGTCGTTTAATTTGGTGCCAAAACCGAGATCCTGGCGCTGCTCCTCCTGAAGCACAAGCTTGCTGTCGCCACCATGAAGGTTACCGGATTGAGTGAGGGTAGTTGATCGAGCTTTCACAAGACAGGTAATTTATGCAGACGGTTGCACGGATATAAAAATTTTTAAGCAAACTTTAACTTTTCGGTTAGGATGGAGTAAGTATAAGTACTTATTTTTAGCCCCAGATTCCGAAGCCCCATCGGGCAATACAATTGCTTGTAGTTTGTTACATCACGAAGATACTATGAAATCAGGTTCTGGTATGATAAGTCTGATCGTACCGTCGTATAACGAAGAAGAAAACTTACCCGTTCTGGTGCATCGTTTAATGAGCATCATGGAAGCGTATGGAGCCTACGAAATTCTGATCATTGACGACGGCAGTACCGATCAGACTCGTTTTGTACTTCGACAGTTAAGCCAGGCCTATCCAGTTGTTCGTTACCTGTCGTTCTCCCGCAACTTTGGTCATCAGATGGCTTTGCGGGCCGGGTACGACCACGCCCGGGGCGATGCCGTCATCTGTCTGGATGCCGACCTGCAGCACCCCCCCGAGTTGATTCCGACACTCATCGACAAATGGCGCGAAGGCTACGAAGTAGTATATACCGTTCGCCGACCCGATCCGCGGCTATCCTGGTTTAAACGCACTACGTCGCGAAATTTTTACCGGTTGCTGCGGGCTGCTTCCAACCTGAATATAGAGGACGGTGCCGCCGATTTCCGGCTTCTAGACCGGAAGGTAGTCGATACGTTGAAGTCATTCAAAGAAAACGATCTGTTTCTGCGCGGGGCTATCTCGTGGATTGGGTTTCGGCAGTGTCGGGTGCTTTACGAACCGGCTCCCCGGTATGCAGGGCGGTCTAAATACTCTGTTCGCAAAATGGTAAAACTGGCCGCTATGGGCATTACGTCATTTTCAACGCGGCCCCTTTACATGTCAGTGCTGTTGGGGTTTGCTATGTCACTATTTGCCAGTTTGTTTGGGGCCGAAGTCCTGTATGAATACTTCTTTACCAACGCAACCGTGTCGGGTTGGACAACCCTTGTGCTGCTCATGGTGCTGATTGGAGGGGTTCAGTTTATACTCATTGGCATCATAGGCGTTTATTTAGGTAAAACCTTCGTTGAAGTCAAGCAGCGACCGGCCTACATTATAGGCGATACGAGCGACATCGACGAAACTGTAACGAAATGGCAATCAGCAGATCAGGTATATTATTCACCGTCGATGTAGAGGAGTTTGATACGGCCGTGGAGTTCGGGCACGATCTGTCCATGACCGAGCAGATGGCCGTTTCGACCCGTGGCCTGCGGCTTCTGGCCGAGCGATTCGATGCGGTTGGGGTCCGTACGACACTGTTCACAACCGCTAACTACGCCTTACATGAATCGGAACTGATCCGGACGCTCGCCCGCAAACACGAGATTGCCTCACACGGGTACTATCATACTACGTTTGAACCCGCCGACCTGTTGACATCCCGCCTGGCGCTGGAGCAACTGCTGGAGCGGCCGGTTACGGGGTTTCGCCGTGCCCGCATGGGTTATGTTAATCCGCTTGACGTGCAGCAGGCCGGTTATACGTACAATTCGTCGCTGCATCCAACCTGGCTGCCGGGTCGGTATAACCATTGGGGAGAGCCGCGGCAGCCATTTCGGGAGCAGAACGTATGGCAGGTACCGGCATCCGTAACGCCCCACCTGCGGCTGCCTTTGTTCTGGCTCAGCCTGAAAAACTTTCCGTTTAGCCTGTACAAACAGCTTTGCCGACAGACGCTCCGGCAAGAAGGGTTCCTGAACCTGTACGTACACCCGTGGGAGTTCACTGATTTGTCGGCCTTCGAAAAAATACCGGCGTATGTCCGGCGGCATTCGCAGGACGAGCTGCTGAACCGGGTTGAGCAACTGCTTCGATACCTGAAACCGATGGGTGATTTCTGTACCATGAACGAGTTTGTGCAGCAACTCGATCATCCTTGAAAACCGCTTTCTTTTCCCTCATGAATTTGTCTGTTGCCGGAATGATACAATTTTTCAGGAAACCGCTGTTCAGCGATTTTCGGTTTATTTTTGGCATCTATGCGGCTGCTACGCTGTTTGCGAGCATCAAGGCCGTTTTTCTGTTCGGCTCGAATAACTACAGCATCTTTTACTTTTCACTGCATCATCTGATCGAGGGGAAGAGTTTGTACGATGTGTATCCTGTCGAGTATTCGGATCACTTTCACTACGCACCAACGTTTGCGGCATTGTTCGCCCCTGTTTTTGCGCTGCCGTATGCTGTCGGGCTATTTATCTGGCAGTTTTTGTTTGCCGCAGTATGGGTAGTTGCCGTTTACCGGATGCCGTGGACACATGGTCAGAAGGTCTTTGCGTACTGGTTCGGCCTGCAGGAACTGTTTACGTCGGTGGTGGGCAGTCAAACGAATCCGCTCATTGCGGCCATTTCGCTGTTTACCTTCCTGTGTTTTGAAAAGCGACAGCCGATCTGGGCGGCTTTTTTCATCCTACTTGGCTTTAACATTAAAATCTATAGCCTCGTCGCGGCTGCGCTGTTTCTACTGTATCCGCAGAAGCTGCGATTCCTGGTGTACATGGTGGGTTGGGGCGTTGTGCTGGCTTTGCTGCCTCTACTGTTTACGTCGCCGGAAAAACTTTGGTGGCAGTACGAGATGTGGGTGAAACAGCTGTTCATCAAGTCCGATGGGGACAAGTGGGCCAATACGTCGATTCACCGGCTGGTGCATCTACTCATTTCCCCCAACATTGCGACGCCGGCCATCATCGGTACGGGAGTAATGCTGTTCTGCACGGTTTACATACACGTCCGGCGCTTTGGCGAACGAACGTTCCGGATGCTGATGGTCGCTTCGGTTCTGATTTTTCAGGTCATTTTCAACCCGGTGGCTGAATCGCCTACGTATATAACGGCCGTTACGGGCGTGATTTGCTGGTGGTTCGTTAGTCCCCAGACCTGGCTCGACCGGGTTCTGCTACTAAGTTGCTTTGTGCTGACGGTACTTTCACCAAGCGATATATTTCCGGGTTTTCTTCGCGAACAACTGGTAAAACCTTACGTACTGAAAGCGCTGCCGTGTGTGCTGATCTGGTTCCGGATCCTCTACCTCATGCACGTACCCTCCAACGTACCGAAACCCGCGCCGGAGCTGCAAGCCACCGTTTTGTCGTGACCTGCCGATTGAAAAGCCGTCAAAGAATCAGGCTTTTTGAGGGAGTTAATGATGACAGGCAAAGCAAAAATTACTAACAAAATACAATGTAATAGTCAAAAATGACTACTCAAAAAGAGCACGAATCCGCAACCTGGCTCGATTTCTGGCAGCAGGAGAATGAGTTTGATGATTCGATGTCGGCCAATTACGCGTATTTTCTGGCGCGGGTCGAGAAATACGTTACAGTCGCAAAGTCGCAGAAAGTCCTGGATATTGGGTCCGGACCGGGTAACCTGGAAGATGCCTGGCACGACCGGGTTGCCGAAATACACGGGCTGGACGTTTCGAAGCGGTACAACGAACTGGCGCGCTCCAAACACCGGCATCACCCGAATGTGTATTTCCACGATCTCTCCGCCGATGATTACCTGAACTTTACCGTACTGGCCGATCAGCGGTTCGATCTCATCATTGTCATGAGTGTGGTGCAGTACTACCGCGACGCATCGGAAGTAAAGCAGTTGCTGGCCGCCATCCGGAACGTAGCGGCACCCGGTGCCAAAGCCCTGATCTGCGATCTGATCGTGGAGGAAAATACCATGAAGGACATCTGGAGTATCGTTACTAAATCGTTCCGGCAGGGGCAACTCCTGTCGATGCTGAAACTATTGGTTCGGCTGCGGTTTTCGGCGTACTACACCATCCGGCAACAAAACGGATTTCTGGTCATACCCGAGTCGGAGTGGCTGGCCATGTGCCGTCAACTAGGCCTGAACGCTACGTTCATTGCCGAGCCGATCACTATGCAGCAGGAGCGTAAGAGTTTGCTGATTCAATTCTGAAGCCAGGAGCGGCCCGGCCGGATCAGATGAAGATTACATCGTCGATCACCTCTGAGCCCATATCCTTATTGACGAGCTGGATAAGCTTCTGTTTGGCGTTGACGAGTTCGTTGCGGAGCGGAGCCGACGATATCTCAATATGCAGTTTTCGATCCCGGACGTACAGCCGGTTCGTGCGGGAAGCAATCGCCTGCCCCATCATCCGGCTCCAGAAAGCCTCAAGGTACGTTTCGTTAAAGCGGGTCTGAAGCTGGTAGGTTTTCAGCAACTGGTTGATGGCGTCTTTTACCGTAGTTGTATCAGCGCGTCGGCCAGTGTGTTCGGACTTGAAACGATATACTTGACTCATTGGATAGCGATCTTAAAAACAAAAGTAAAAAACGGCGTGGCTATTCAAATAACTACGTCCGGATATTCCTGAAAAATAAGGGAACGGCAAAAAATCCAGTCTGGATTTTGGAATCCCATCGTCTGGCTGTTATACTTGCGCTATCAAGTCAATTGAATAGCGCCTTTTTTTAACCCCGGCGCAGATTGATTTATAAAGAAGAGGGGAGAGACCAGGCTCGGTGAACCTCTGGCAACCTACCACACGGCAAGGTGCTAATTCCTGCCTAAAGCAACCGCAATAGCGGATCATTAGGAGCTATAAATCGTAAAACCACATGCTGTACATCCGCTGCTGTATGCCCCTCGGGGGCCGTTAAGCACTCATCACCCCGACGTTTTCCAGGCCAACAGGCCGGAACAGACTCGTCCTTGTTCATCTATGTATAGCATTGTCTTTTCATGAAATCTTAACTCTTCCACCTTATTTTCCAGAAACCATGGCCGATCAACTGCATTTCGAAACCCTTCAGCTACATGCAGGTCAGGAGACTGATCCCACGACCAATTCGCGGGCAGTACCTATTTATCAAACTACGTCTTATGTGTTCAATGATTCGGCACACGGGGCCGATCTGTTTGCGCTGAAAGCATTCGGTAATATTTATACCCGGATCATGAACCCAACTACCGACGTTTTCGAAAAGCGAATGGCTGCGCTCGAAGGTGGGGTAGCTGCGCTGGCCGTGGGGTCAGGGCAGGCCGCTCAGTTTATCGCACTCAACAACATCCTGAATTCCGGCGATAATTTTATCTCTACGTCGTTTCTCTACGGCGGTACGTACAACCAGTTTAAGGTTTCCTTCAAGCGCCTGGGGGTAGACGTTCGCTTTGCCGATGGCGATAAACCTGAGTCGTTCGAAAAGCTGATTGACGAGCGGACCAAGGCAATTTATCTGGAAACCATCGGGAATCCTGGTTTCAACATTCCGGATTTCGACGCTATTGCGGCTATTGCCCAACAGCACGATATTCCCCTGATTGTCGACAATACGTTCGGGGCAGGCGGTTACCTGTTCCGACCTATTGAACACGGTGCGGCTGTGGTGGTTGAATCGGCTACCAAGTGGATTGGCGGTCATGGTACCAGCATCGGCGGGGTTATCGTCGACAGTGGCAACTACAACTGGGGCAACGGCAAATTTCCGCAGTTCAGCGAACCATCGCCGGGATACCACGGCATGGTGTTCAGCGACGTATTTGGCGTTGGCGGACCGTTCGGCAACATTCAGTTTATTATTCGTGCCCGGGTAGAAGGGCTGCGCGACTGGGGGCCGGCCATCAGTCCATTTAACTCATTCCTGCTGCTCCAGGGGCTGGAAACGCTCTCTCTGCGGCTGGACCGGACGGTCGAAAACGCGCTGGCACTCGCCAAATGGCTGGAATTGCACGATCAGGTAGAGTTCGTAAACTACCCCGGTCTGGAAAGTAGCCCCTATTATGAACTGGCTAAGAAATACCTGAAGCGGGGCTTCGGTGGCGTGTTCACGTTTAAGGTAAAAGGCGGGAAAGAAGCCGCTGACCAGTTTGTAAACAGCCTGAAACTGGTGAGTCACCTCGCTAACGTTGGTGACGCCAAAACGCTGATTATTCACCCGGCTTCGACAACCCACCAGCAGTTGAGCGAGCACGAGCAGGCCAGCGCGGGGGTTGAACCGGGTCTGCTGCGGATTTCGGCCGGAATTGAGCACATTGATGACATTAAAGCCGACCTGCAGCAGGCTTTTGCCGCCATTGCTGAGCCGGTGCTGAGTTAATCTGTTCACAGTTTGCCGTTTTACCGTCAGTACCCGGTAAAACGGCAAGCTGTGAACTACAAACCAAGAACATAATTGGACCTTCAGTTTTTTGATTACAAGTACACATACCCGCTCGAATCCGGGGAGGCACTACCGGGCTTTCGGCTGGCCTACACAACGCAGGGCACACGGAATACGGAGGGCTCTAACGTAGTGTGGATCTGCCACGCGCTGACGGGCAATGCCGATCCGGTCGATTGGTGGAGCGGGATGGTAGGCCCCGGGAAATTTTATGACCCGGAACACTACCTTATTATCTGTGCGAACATCATCGGTTCCTGTTACGGCTCCACCGGGCCGCTATCCGTCAATCCGGCAACAGGTACGCCTTTTTACCATGATTTTCCAGCCATTACCATCCGCGATATGGTAGGTGCGCTGGATTTGCTGCGTCAGGAGCTGGGCATTGAGCAGATACACACTTGCGTAGGTGGGTCGGTAGGTGGACAGCAGGCAGTTGAGTGGGCCATCATACAGCCCAATCTGATTCGAAATCTAATTCTGATTGCCTCCAATGCGGTGTTCTCACCCTGGGGAATTGCATTCAATGAGTCGCAGCGGATGGCCATCGAAGCGGACCCGACCTGGGTCGAACGCCGGGACGACGCGGGCGTTGCGGGTATGAAAGCGGCCCGGGCTATGGCCCTGATCTCGTATCGGAACTACGATACGTACGGATTCACGCAGGCGCTCGATAACAACGAACAACTGGACGGCTACAAAGCCGCGAGTTACCAGCGGTATCAGGGTGAGAAGCTGGCGGCCCGGTTTAATGCCTTTACGTACTGGACGCTTACTAAAGTGATGGATTCGCACAACGTAGGGCGGAACCGGGGCAGCATCCTGAACGCGCTGAATCAGATTAAAGCCCGGACGCTGGTGGTGGGAATTCGCTCCGATATTCTCTTCCCACCTTCCGAACAGCAGTTTCTGGCGCGGCATATTCCCGATGCCGTTTACGAAGAAATTGATTCACTTTACGGCCACGATGGTTTTCTAATTGAAGCGAAGCCATTGACCCAGATTATCAGGAAATGGCTGGGCGAATCTGCGAAGGTGAGCGCGAAAGTTTTGTAAAAACGCGGCCTTCGAGTTCCGATTACTTTATATTGCCCCCATGTTTTGGTACGAAGAAGAAGTTCAGGCGCTTGAAAAGAAAGTAAAAACAGGGTCCGTTGCTGATAACCCCATCGTGTTCTACGGAAGCTCATCCATCCGGCTATGGACCACGCTGGCGCAGGATTTTCCGCAGTATAACACCCTTAATCTTGGTTTTGGCGGCTCTACACTGGCAGCCTGCGCCTGGTTTTTTGATCGGCTCGTAGTGCCGGCTAACCCTAAATCGATCGTTTTCTATGCTGGGGACAATGACCTGGGCGACGGACGTCATGTTGAGGAAGTATATCTGTTTTTTTGCGCGTTGACGCAGAAGCTACAACGCCGGCTTCCGAACGTGCCGCTGACATTCATGGCCATTAAGCCGAGTCCGGCGCGTTGGGCCATTGTTGATCGAATCCGGTACGCCAATGAATTGATCCGAAAAGAGGTGGCGCGGTATCCGCATTACCACTACGTTGATTCGCATACACCCATGCTGAGTGCCGCCTGTGGCCCCCGACCGGAGCTGTTTCAGGCCGATGGGCTGCACCTGAATGCAAAGGGATATGCACTCTGGCGGGAGGTTTTGCTCAAACATCCGCAGATTTTTTAACAATTTCTTTAAAGCGCGAGTAGATAAATGTGCTGAAAACAGGCCAATTTCGGCCGTTTTTACTTCGTACACTATGCACCGTGAATACCATAAATGGTTCAGCCCGAACTTAAACCGGGATATGGAGCTACTCATTTTTGGTGATGCAGGGGCGCGGGTGCTGGTTTTCCCAACCCGTCGGGGCCGTTTTTTTGATTACGAAGGCTTCGGGCTGGTTGAGGCTTTGTCCAGTTCGATCAATACTGGTTTACTCCAGCTCTTCTGCGTTGATAGTGTCGACAGCGAAAGCGTATATAACCGACACATCCATCCGCAGGACCGTATTCAGCGCCATATCCAGTATGAGCAGTACATTCTGAACGAAGTATTACCCCTTTCGCGACTCAAAAATCCGCAGCCGTTCATGATTGCTCACGGGTGCAGCCTGGGGGCTTACCATGCCGTCAACATTGCGCTTCGCCACCCCGAACATTTTGGGAAGATCGTAGCGTTGAGCGGTCGCTACGATCTGTCTACGCCCGTAGCCGAGTTTCGGAGCCTGTTTGATGATTTTTACAACGACGAAGTTTATTTTCACACCCCCACGCACTTTGTACCTAATCTGGTTGATGAGCAGATTCTGAAGGAACTAAGACGGATGGAAATAACCATCGCCATTGGGGCCGAAGACCCGTTTCTGGGTAGTAATCTGACGCTGAGTGAGGTTTTGACGGCCAAGCAGATCCCGCACGAACTTATTATCTGGGATGGTCGGGCACACCAGGCCTGCTACTGGCAGCGGATGGTTCAACTCTATCTGTAAGCTCCGGGCTCGCTACGTAGCGGTAACGGCCTCGGTCATGGTAGCTGACTGAACACGAGCCTGTTCGACCATCACCTGCGCTTCCAGCAACGCCTGTGCATACGGCTGGTACAGAACCCGGCGGGGCGGTTCGCCATCGACCAGCTCAGCATCCCACAGGCCTGAATGGTGCCATTGGGTAGGATGATCCCAGTCCGGGCGGTCAATAATCGGGTACAGACAGACGCCCCACAGTGGTACGCCTTCCTGAACCAATGCGGCACTCTCTTGGCCGATCATGCGTATCCAGTGCGGACGGTCAATACCCGGATGGCTGGTTTCGGTCAGGACAATCGGTCGGCTATACCGTCGATAGGCTTTGAGCAGCAGCTTGCGCAAGGGCAGCCAGCGCGGATCGGGAACCGGGTCGCCCCAGGGCAGAAACGTCTGAAAACCCAGTTCCCACTGGTTATTGTAGTAGTAGTTAAAACCGAGCAGGTCGAGGTAGTCGGGAGAACCGCCGAGTTCGGGGCACATGAAGCCACCCAGTATGTCCACCGACTGAAACTGGTTTTCGTCGGCGGTAGCGGCTTCTATAATTTGTTCGTTTGTTGCATTCAGGGGCGGGACAATCTGTACCAGTGGTTCGGTGGTCAGGATGCGCACCGACGGGTCTGCTTCGCGCAGGGCCGCTACGCCCTCGATATAGGCCCGCATCAGCCCGTACTTTACCTCCCAGCCCTGACCAACGCAGTAGGGCGACGTACCACGCACATCCCCACCGAGCCACGAAATGAAGTTAACCTCGTTAATGGGCGTAACCACCAGTTCATCGTCGGGAAGCACCGATCGGTAGAACGCAACGAAGGCCCGGCAGAGTGCCGCAAACCGACGGGCAAACTGGGGGTGGAGGGGTGTCAGATCGTCGGGATAACCAAAATGGCACATATCCCAGATTTGCTGAATTCCCTGCCGGCGACCTTCCAGGATCATGGCCTTGACCAGACTCCAGTCGTAGTGATACGGTGTTTTTTCGATCTGGCTCCAGCGAATCCCTTCCCGGACAGTGCGGATGCTGAACGGGCCGAGATGGGCGTAATCTTCGGCAAGTAGTTGCGTATGGCCGGTTAGCGGTAAAAAATCAACGCGGTTGCCAAAACAGTTGAGTTGATCGGTGCATTCGTAGCCCGCCATCCAGAAGGACCGGAACGGGTTAGTTGAAGGTAGTGCCATGGGCTGCCCGTTCGAGAGGAACAGGGGTGTTAAGTTGAGTAATCACCAAAGATGTTAAAAAAGCCACCTGACGCCAAAGACAAGCGGCTTTTCTGAGGGAATGCATCAGGACCTGACTTACCCGTTGGTGACAAACGGCATTTTGTGCAGATACTGGCCTGTTTCAAATTCCTTGATGATGAAGTCGGCAAGGTCCGCGCGGGTCAGTTTGATACCCGGTACTGTTCCGACGTATCCAATTTTATACGTGCCCTTAGCGGGGTCTTCGGTCAGCATCGGACCGCGCACGATTGTCCAGTCAAGGCCACTGTTTTTAATTAACTCGGCGTGGCTGATGCCATCATACAGTGCGTTTCGGGCGCCTGCACCGGCCAGATTCTTCATAATAAACACGATGACGTTGTCCATTAGGCCCGGTTTGTCGTTGGCGGTATCACGCACGCCCCCGCCCGTCAATGAGATAAGCCGACGGACACCCTGCTGCTTCATCGTGTCGACGATCAGTTGGGTAGCGCGGGTCTGGAAATCCGGTAAACTGGCTTTATCCTGACCAAGGGCACTGAGTACACCGTCGCTGTAGTCGATGGTTTCGCTGACTGATTTTGGGTCCAGTGCGTCGCCTGGGATGATGGTGAGATGCGGGTGAACAAGTGTCATTTTCTGAGGATTGCGTACCAGCGCTCTAATTCGGTAGCCCTCCTCCAATGCTTTCTGGACAAGGGGAAGACCAGAACGGCCTGTAGCCCCAAAAACGGCAATGGTTGACATAGTTAATTTTTGTGCTTGTACAAGCAAATAACTAGTAAAGGGCTGTAGAGTTTAAATTTTACCCTGGAAATGATGGCATTGCGCTTGAGTAACTGGAGTTTTTATAACAGGCTTATCGAAGGAAAGCAGTTGACAAAACAGCTACAACCCATTTACAATCGCCAGGACCAGTTTGGCAGAGTTGCGGGCGGCCGTTTTAAAAAAAGTCAGCATGTCGTTGCGGGCATTGGCGTTGGCTTTGTCGCTGAGGCTTCGAATGACCAGACAAGGTACCTGCTGCTGATAGCACACCTGCGCAACGGCCGCACCTTCCATCTCGGTCGCATCGGCGTTGTATTCACTACGTAAGCTCTGGACTTTCTCTTCCGACGAAACAAAAACGTCGCCCGTTACGACTGTGCCGACAATGACCGATGGTGGTCGCGACGTTACAGGAATGGCTTCGAACGGCACCGTTCTGGCCGCTTCGACGGCTACCTTCAATAGGGCTGAGTCAGCCGGAAAATAGGCCGGATTGAACTCTTTGGTAATGGCGTTACGCGTCTGGTTGGTTTTCTGCCGGTTGAATGTAATGTAGCCAAAGTCGTGGTGGGCGGTTTGTCGTGCAATCACAATGTCGCCCGGCTGGAGATCGGGGTTGGTACCGCCCGCGATGCCGGTAAACAGCACCCGCTGGGGGCGGAAGTGGGCCAGCATAAAGGCCGTGGTCATGGCTGCGTTGACTTTCCCAATACCCGTTTCAGCCACAACTACCTCGTGACCATTGACCTGACCGGTGGTAAAGGTTATGCCGTTGATAACCTGCACCCGGCGGTTTTCCAGCGACTGCTGAACCAGTTTTACTTCTTCGTCGAAGGCGCCCAGCAGGGCCGTAACAGGTCGGGGTTCATAGCGTTGGGCTAGCGCCGGTACGCAGGCAAATGCCAGCCACAACATCCATACGCCATTTATTAAAAACCGGTGAGTACTACCCGATTGCGCTTTATTTTGTTTCATGATTTCATTCGTGTATCAGATTCAAAAATCATGAAAAAACTAGTCACTACAGTCGTCGTTTTGATGTTGGCTGGCGTTGTTTATGCACAATCAGGCCAAAGTACCATTGAGAAGCAAAAATTCAACCTCAGTAAGGAAGGCGAAGACAACGCCGGTTACGCGCAGGCCGTCAAAGCGGGTAACACGATCTATATCTCCGGAACCGTAGCCGGTGGCGACATGGCGACCGCATTAACGAAAGTATATGACCGGCTGCAACAGACGCTGGCTGCCTATGGCGCTACGTTTCAGAACGTGGTTAAGGAAAACCTGTACACAACGGATATTGACGAGGTAAAGAAGCACACCGACGTTCGTAAAAAATACTATAAAGGCGACTGGCCCGCAGCTACCTGGGTACAGATTCAGCGACTGTATTCGCCAAATGCTTCGCTTGAGATAGAATTGGTGGCGGTTCTACCTGACAAATAGCCGGTCTGTATCAATGGCCGGCGAACAGGGCCAGCACGCAGAACCCGTCTACGATCCACAAACCCACCGGTACTTCGCGACCTTTGCCAACCGCTACTTTAATGACTGTCCAGGACAGGAAGCCCCAGATGATCCCCTGCGTAATGGAGTAGCTGAACGGAATCAGCACCAGGGCCAGAAAAGCAGGCAGGGCGTCGTCCAACTGGCCCCAGTTGATGCGGGTAATCGGTTTCATCATGAACGCACCGACCAGCACCAGCGCCGGAGCCGTTGCAATGGCCGGAATGATGGAGAGGAGGGGGGACAGAAAGAGAAACGGCAAAAAGCAGCACCCCGCCACAATAGCCGTTAGCCCGGTACGTCCACCCTGGGCAATCCCCACTGCCGACTCGATGTAGGACGTACCGGGGCTGGTGCCCAGCAATCCGGCGAGGGCAGTAGCGACCGCATCCGTCAGCAGCGACTGGTTGAGGTTGCGCGGATGGCCGTCGGGACCGTACAGGTTCCCCGCTTCGGCTACGCCCACAAACGTAGAGAGACTGTCGAACAGATCCGTGAACACAAAAGCGAAAATGACCGGCCAGAGCGACCATTGCAGCGAATTAACTAAGTCTACTTGACCGATGAGGCTAAAATCGGGCGCGGCCCAGATACCCTGAAAGCTGACCAGTTCCCGGTTACCAAAGTTAATCGCTGACGCGTCGCCCCAGAACCGGCCGATGGGCCAGGCAGCCAGCGTGGTCAGTACGATACCGATGATGATGGCCCCCGGTACATTGCGCACAACCAGTACGCTCGTCAGGAGCAGGCCAAAGACGAACGTCAGCACGATAGGATCGTTCAGGCGGGTGATGCTGACCAGAGTGGCCGGATTGGCAACAATGAACTTCGCGTTTTCGAACCCAATCAGCGTAATGAACAGGCCGATACCAGCCGAAACGGCGTAACGTAACGGATGCGGAATGGTCCGGACCAGAGCTGAACGGACATTACCGATTGACAACAGCAGGAACAAAACCCCCGCCCAGAACACCGCGCCGAGGGCCACCTCGGGCCGCAGTCCCATCGTTTTGACCGCGGTGAAGGTAAAGAAGGCGTTGAGACCCATGCCCGGTGCAACTACAATGGGGTTACGGGCGTAGAGACCCATCATCAGGCTGCACACGAACGACAGCAGTACGGTGGCGGTCAGCACTCCGCTGAACGGTAATCCTGCCTGACTGAGAATGGCCGGATTGACCACGATGATGTACATCGTTGCCAGAAAGGTAGAGATGCCGGCCAGAATTTCGGTTCGGCGGTTGGTAGGTATGGTGTCGGTTAGAGCGGTAGAAAAAGCCATGATCGCAAATTACGGCATCCAGACCGTTTTATAATCGTTCAGAAACTGCCGGATTGTAAGGGGAGGGCGACCCAGCAGCCGTTGTGTTTCGTCGGTTAGCCCGGCAGCTTTGCCCAGCCTGGCTACCGAGTACAGGGCGACCATAACCAGAACAAAACCCAGTGGCGTACTCTCGTTTCGCTATTTTTGCCAGATAAAGCGAGGGACGGATGGATTCCGGTACGTGATGGCCCGGCCGAGAACCTTGGTCAGCAGTTCAGCCACTTCGCCGTAGGTAAGGGCTTCGGAGCCGGTTAGTTCATACCCTTTGTTGAGGTGTTCGTCGCCGTTGCTGGTCAGAACAAGTGCCGCCACGGCCCCAATGTCCCGCACATCGACAAAGCTGGTCTGGCCGTTGCCGGCAGGCACAAAAATCTCGTTTCGTAATCGAATCTCATCGCGATGCGTGGTACTCAGGTTCTGCATGAAAAAGCTCGGCCGCAGAAAGGTGTAGGGAATACCGGCTTCAACAATCAGCTTTTCGATTTTGTAGTGGGGCGTAAGGGCATTGTTTTCAACGCCCTGCAACGAAAGAAACACGATTTGCCGGATGGGCTTCTGCTTCACTACGTCGATAAAGGGCTTGAAGTATTTGTCTACATCGGCTAACTGAGGAGGACGTACCAGCAGCAGCCGGCTGACCCCTTTGAGGGCCGGACCAAAGGTTGCGGCATCCGTGAAATCCAGTTTGACAAAACCGTCGGGCTGCACCGCGATGGTCTTCCGCGCCTGCTCGGGGTCCTGAACGCCCGCGATGATCTCAACGGAAGGTGTATCGGGCCGCTGCATGAGTTCGCGTAGTGTTTCCAGGCCAACATTGCCGGTAGCTCCGCTGATCAGGATGCGTTCAGATACGTTCATTTTGTAGATTTACAGATCGAGTTCAAATGTATTCGTTAGATTACTACGTATTCCTTATCTCCCTGAATCCCGATGAAAAAATTGACCTTACGTACGTTTTTTTTAGGCGTTCTGACCATTCAGACTGCTTTTGCCGACGTACGACTATCGAATGTGTTCAGTTCGCACATGGTATTGCAGCGCCGGAAACCCATACCGGTCTGGGGATGGGCTGATCCGGGCGAAAAAGTGACGGTTACGCTGACCGGCGTAGGTCAGACCAAAACCACCAAAACGGGCAAAGACGGTACATGGCGCATCACGCTCGATCCGGTTGAAGCGGGCGGGCCGTATCAGCTATCCGTGAAGGGCAAGAATACAATTACGTACGACGATGTGCTGGCGGGCGAAGTGTGGGTCTGTTCCGGCCAGTCGAACATGGAATGGCCCCTCGAAGCGGCCGCCAACGCCCGGCAGGAAATCAAAATGGCCAACTACCCGCAGATTCGCCAGTTGCTGGTCAAGAAAGCACTGAGCCTGACGCCCAAAGACAATATAGAGGGCGAATGGGTAGCCTGCACACCCGAAACCGCTCCCCGATTTACGGCCGTGGGTTATTTTTTCGCCCGTCAGCTTCAGCAGGAACTGAACGTACCGATTGGGTTGATTAACACCTCCTGGGGCGGTACGCACTCCGAAACCTGGACCAGCCGACAGGCGCTGGAGCGCGATGATGACCTGCGAAACGTAGCGGCTAAACTTCCCACAACGGATGACGAAGCCATCCAGCAGGGAAAAGAGCGGCTGCAAAAACTGCTTCAGGAGCAGCAGAATGGTCAATTGCCAACCCCTGCTGACGAATTGACCTGGGCCAAACCTGACTTTGACGCCAGTCAATGGAAAACCATGCGGATGCCCGGCGATTGGGAGTGGGCTGGTTTGCCGGTGGTGGATGGAGTTGTCTGGTTTCGGCGCACCATCGACGTTCCGCCGGGCACTAAGCCCGGCAGTTTCACCATGAATTTTGGGGTTGATGACTCCGATTCAACGTATGTGAATGGACAATTGGTCGGTACCACCAAAAACGTTGGCCGGTCGCGCAGCTACGTCCTTCCGGAAGGGCTGATTAAGCCGGGACGTAATGTTATCGCCATTCGCATTACCGATAATGGTGGTGCTGGTGGACTTATGGGGGAGCCGGATCAGCTGCGGCTGTCGGGGCCGGGCGTGGATATTCCGCTGGCCGGGCAGTGGCAGTACCGCATTGCGCAGTTTTTTCCGTCGGCCTATAAACCGGGGCCTAATACGTTCGCTACGCTGCTGTACAACGCCATGCTGAAGCCGCTGATTCCCTACGCGATGCAGGGCGTAATCTGGTACCAGGGCGAATCCAATGCGGGTCGGGCGTACCAGTACCGCAAAGCGTTTCCGCTGATGATTGAGGACTGGCGGCAGCAGTGGGGCAGCGACTTTCCGTTCTTGTTTGTTCAGTTAGCCAGTTTCAACTCCGCCAACGGCAACAGTCAGAAAGGCAGCACCTGGGCCGAACTTCGTGAAGCGCAGACCATGACGCTGCAACTGCCGAAAACAGGCATGGCCGTTACGTCCGACATTGGCGAATCGAACGACATTCACCCGAAAAACAAGCACGATGTGGGCAAACGACTGGCCGCCGAAGCGATGCGAGTAGCGTATGGCAGTCAGCAGGTCTCGGCCGGGCCAGGTTTCGAGAACATGACCATTGAGGGTAACCGCGCCGTATTAACCTTTAAAAACGTAGGCAGCGGTTTGATGGTAAAGGATAAATACGGCTATCTGAAAGGCTTCGAGCTGGCCGGCGCCGACCAGAAGTTTTACTACGCCAAAGCCGACGTTCAGGGCGACAAAGTAGTTGTGTACTGCGATTCGGTGGCTACTCCTGTAGCGGTTCGCTATGGGTGGGCCGACGATAATGGAGATGTCAACCTGTACAACAAAGAAGGATTCCCGGCCGTACCGTTCCGAACGGATACGTGGCCGGGAATCACGGAGAAGAATCGGTTCGGAATGTAATTCGTGAACCGCCCGGGCGGCTTCGCCGACCAGGCTATCTGACCGGGTTTGCTCTGCCCGGGCGGTTCTGATTACATCTCCTGCTGCCGCATGGGCATATCGTCAATACTTCGGAAAAGCTCCTGTGGGTCGATGGGGCTGGTGAACGACGTTTTTACCGTACCGTCTTTACCAACCAGCCAACCTATAAAGTCCTCGGCCGGGTTAAGTTTAAAATCACTGTGCATCAGATACCAGCGGTCTGGTTCCATTACTGTAGACGCAATCAGAACGATTACGTCGAGGTCGCGCTCCTCCAGTTGGTCTCTGACTTCGTTAAGGGATTCCTGCTGTTCGATGGTAAAATGCTGGGCATCGTCGCGTCCATACAGCAGCAACACCCGCCGATGATCTTTCTTCTCGTCTAAAATCGCCTTGAGCGACTTGGTTTGATTGCCTACGCTTTCCATATCCGGATGGTTCTTTAGTAGGGTATCTAACTAATGAAGGGGCGTAGTGTTTTTAAGTCAGCCTTTAGAGCAGGTCTTCCGAGCGCTCCAGCATCAGAATTGAAGCCTGAGGGACAATAACGTATTGTTCACCTTCATACTGCAATTCAATGGCGTTACGCTGCAGGTACAGCGCCACATCGCCCTCCTGCGCCTGAAGCGGCATGTATTTAACTTTTTCTTCGGTTTCCTTCCAGGGCTCATCATCTACAGGGGCCGGAATCGGGTAGCCAGGTCCGACTTTAATGACATAGCCCGATTGCACCTGCTCCTTTTCCTGAACGGTAGGGGGGAGGTACAACCCGCTGGCGGTGCGGTCGGTGGGGTCTTTAGGTTTGATCAGCACCCGATCGCCAACCACGATCAGGCGTTTGAGTTTGTTGTCTGCCGTAATGCCAAGCATAGTATCTTCTGTTGTCGTAAACGTCCTGATGATCTTAGGCCAGAGGCAAAAATCAGGCAAATACGCTGAATAAGTCAAAATGTCAGTCTAATCCGGTTTATGGCACCGGATCGTAGCCATGACCACCCCACGGATGGCAGCGGCCGATGCGTTTCAGACCCAGCCAGCCGCCTTTTATCGGGCCATGTTTTCCGATTGCCTCAATCATGTACTGCGAGCAGGTAGGCGTATAGCGGCAGGCATTCGGAAAATAAGGCGAGATGGCCGCCTGGTACACCCTGACCAGACCAATAAGGAGCTGTTTCATATTGATCTCTTAAACACCGAAACGGCTAAAAACTTTCCCGCACTTACGTATCTTTGCCTGTCGTCGTTCTACAGGTAACGACTCCGAAATCAATACGCTATGCTGCAGTACATTATTTGGGATGTAAATCCCGAAATCTTTCACATTGGTTCCTTTTCAATCCGCTGGTATGGGTTATTGTTTGCACTGGGCTTCCTGATTGGTATGCAGATCATGACGCATATCTTTAAGCAGGAGAACAAACCAATTGCCGATACGGACACCCTGCTGATTTACATGGTCGTTTCGACGGTGCTGGGTGCCCGGATCGGCCACTTCCTGTTTTATGAACCCCAGGTGTTGCTGCGTAATCCGCTGGAGGTAATTCTGCCGCCGTATGCAGGCCTGGCCAGCCACGGGGCCGCGATCGGTATCATGCTGGGCTTATGGCTGTATTCTCGGCGGGAAGCCAGCCGTAAAACCGGGCAGACGTTTCTGTGGGTAACAGACCGGATTGTGATTACGGTAGCCCTTGGCGGGGCGTTTATCCGGTTAGGTAACCTCATGAATTCTGAAATTGTTGGTCGGCCCACCGACGTACCCTGGGCGTTCATCTTCATTAATAATCCCGAATACGAGAAAATACCCCGCCATCCGTCGCAGCTTTACGAAGCACTGTCGTGTTTTGTGCTGTTTCTTTTTCTGTTCTGGTACTGGAACCGGAACCGTGAACGGACACCCCGGGGCAGTATGCTTGGTATCTTCTTTATATGGGTGTTCACCCTGCGGTTCCTCTACGAATACCTGAAAGAGAACCAGGAGGCCTTCGAAAACGACCTGTTTTTGAACATGGGGCAGATCCTCAGCATCCCGGCGGTCGCACTCGGCATATACTTCCTGATTCGGGGCAATCAGAATCAGCATTCTATACGGATGAGAGAGGACGTAACGAAATAAGAACGGGACCATTTGGTCCCGTTCTTATTTCGTTACGTTCAGGAAATTACCGCGACAAGGCCGCTCTGGCATCCAGCCGGCCGCCGGTAACGGTTTTGCCGCTGAGCGACGGCGTTGGCACGGCGCTCGACAGGATGGCATTCCGGATCTGAGCTACCGTGGCGCCGGGGTGCGTGGATGCGTACAGAGCGACCGCACCCGTTACGTGGGGTGTTGCCATCGACGTACCGTTGTAGGATGAATACGTATTGTAGGCCGTTGTGGAGATGACCCCTACGCCCGGTGCGCCAATGTCGACCGTTTGGGCTCCATACTGCGAGAAGCTGGCCAGCGCGCCCGTTTTGTCGATAGCGGCCACCGCAATCACATTCGGTAAATCATAGTTTGACGGATAGCTCGGCGACGTGTCGTTGTTCGTACCGCTGTTGCCGGCAGCCGCGATGAACATAATCCCGGCGTCGTTGGCGCGTTTGATCGCATCGTAGAGCGCCTGCGAATAGCCACCGCCACCCCACGAGTTGTTGCTGGCGACGACATTCAGGCCTTTTTTCTTCAAATTCGTCAGGTAGTCAACGGCTTTAACGGCATTGGCCGTTGTGCCCCCGTTACGACCCAGAAATTTGGCTGCGATCAGCGTTACGTTCCAGTTGACGCCAACCACACCGGCGCTGTTACCGCCCTTGCCGCCGATCGTACCAGCTACGTGCGTGCCATGATCATCCAGCGAACCCCGGGTACCACCATCGTAGATTGTTCTGTCGTTGTTGGCAAAATCCCAGCCGTTGACGTCGTTGATGAGCCCATTGCCGTCGTTATCGATGTTGTCGGTAGCCGGATCGTTCGGATTGGTCCATACCTGGCCATTCAGGTCGGGGTGATTCAACTGAACACCCTCGTCGATGATGCCGATGTATACCGACGCTGAACCAACATGACCATCGGCCCAGGCTGAGGCCGCGTTGCTGCCATACTGGTTGGCGGGCGACGTTGATGGACCGTACAAGCCCCATAATGAGCCATTGGTATAGTACGTATCGTTCGACGTAGCCGCGTGGGTATAGATAAAGTTTGGTTCAGCAAACTCCACCCCTGGTAAACCCTGCAGTTCAGCGATGGCTTCGAGCACACCTTTTTTGATTTTAACCAGTTCAACGCCGTTTTTCTTTCCGGCTTTTTCCATGGCTTTGGTCAGAATTTTCTCGATCGACTGACCCTTGACTTTATCGAAAACCTTCTGTTTGTCGTCGTCGCTGATCAGGTCCGAAAACTGGATGAGCAATTCATCGGATACGTAGTCCTGACCGGCGGTTAAGCGGGCATTGGCACCAGACGGTGACTGAGCGGTTGGAGCTGTCAGATCGTCGACGGGCTGACAGCCTACGAACGTGAGAGAAGCGGCCATAGCAACAACGGCAGCGCGTGCTGATGAACGAATAAACTGGCTTTTCATAGAATTTAGTAAAAGGTTAAGAAGATTTAACAGCTAATACTAGTGATATATGACTAGATGTACAAAAGATTATTACTATGATTTAGGCTATACACTCTTTATGGCCCATACAGCCACACTGTCATATAATTTATTGATTAAACGGCCTTTTTGCCTGTAAGACAGCCTAAGTTTGGTCGCGGTGTTTTCTGACCGGTTTTACAGGTACGTGCTCGTTTACTCAAAACATTGAAGCGGCTATGTCAATACGTCGTAGTTTGCCGCCTGTTCATTCCATCATTCATCTTAACCAATTATTTACATGAAGGGAAAGGCATTCTTACTTTTTACGGGCCTGGTTTCAGCCGCCTTGCTAACGGGCTGCGGAAGTAAAGACAACGAAGAGGAAAAAGACGACACGTCCGTTTCGACATCCGGGGCGGTGGCTGCTGTTCAGGAAATGGCCAAGCAGGCTGAAGAAATGGAAAAGAACGGTCCCGTGGAAACGGTAGATTTCCGTACGCTTAAGGAGTTACTCCCTGCCGATGCCGACGGGCTGGAACGTAAGGAAGCGACCGGCGAGAAAAACGGGGCTATGGGCTTCAACATCTCTACCGCAACCGGAAAGTACGGCAACGCGGATGATTCCGAGACTGTGGATCTGTCGATTGTTGATGGCGGGGGCACGAGCATGATGATGGGGCTGGCCGCCTGGTCGATGATCGAGGTTGATAAGGAAACCGCAAATGGCTACGAAAAGACGAGCAAAATGGGCGATTACAAAACCTATGAGAAGTACAACAGTACTGATAAAGATGGCGAAATTGCCGTGCTGGTCAATAACCGCTTCATCGTGACTGCGAAGGGGCGGGGCGTGGATATGGATAAGCTGAAAGCCGTTCTGGACGATGTGAACCTGGACAAACTCAAGGACCTCAAATAGGGTCAGCCCCAACTCCTCGGCCGGCAATCTGCGCAGATTGCCGGCCGAGGAGTTTATAAATGTTGTCTATGTCGTTGAAGGCCGACAGCATAAGCTTTCAGGTAGAGGTTGTTTCGACCGTTCAGTGCTGCCAGAAAGGCCGTCTGTTCAGGACATGCTGAAAGCCGATAGAATCAGCCGTACGTCCTTATGCTCGTCAAGCTTTTCGAGGTCTCTAATACCGTTGGTAGCAAATACGGGCGCTCAGGTCAAGCGCTAAAATTGCTTCGTCTTCGATGATTAGAATTGAGGCTGGGCCTGTAGAAATAGTTGTCATAGGTAGTTGTCCACCAAGTTAGGTAGGTACTAAAGGTCAGGCAATTGATAAACGGAAACGTGTGCCTCTGGACGTATCAAGTTCATAACGGCCATTTAACTGGGCTGTCAACGCCTTGATCAACTGCTTACCAAACGAGCCCCCTGAAAGCTGCCAGCTTTTAGGATCAAATCCTGAGCCATTGTCGGCTACTTCAAGCGAGAGATTCGGTTTTTCCTGAAGGGCTACCCGAAGTGCTGGTTTGGCCGTATCCTGATAGGCGTACTTGAGGGTATTAGTAATTAGCTCGTTGGCAATAAGCCCGAGCGGAATGGCCCGATCAACATCCAGCCAAACGACGTCTATGTCGAGCGTGAGATCAATATCATCCGCCCGAAAGCCGTAAGCCTGGAGCAGACTTTCGGTCAGGTCGGTAATAAACTCCAGAAAATTGACATGCGTGAGGTGGTTAGTCTGATACAGCCGTTGATGAATGAGTGCCATGGCTTCAATACGCTGCTGCACCGTTTTCATGGTTTGTTCGTTAGGCGCTTTCTGGATTTGAAGATTCAACAAACCGGACACCAGTGCAAAATTATTTTTTACACGATGGTGTAGTTCTTTCATCAGGACCTCAAGGTGCTCCGACTGCTGACGAATAAGATTCCGGCTGCGCCGAATGCGGTTGTTCTGCCAGACAAGAGCGGCCAGTAAAGCAATCAGCAGGCTACTGCCGATGCCGAGGTAGGTGAATTGCCGTTGCCGGTGTCTCGCATCAGCGTCCAGTTGCTGGATACGCTGCTCTTTCTGAACGGTTTCATATTGTGTCTGTAGTTCCGACAACTGCCTGGCTCGGGTGGCCGTAAACAGCGAATCGTTCAGTTCGTTGAATCGTTTGTGAGTAAAGAGCGCCTGTTTGAAATTTCCGGCTCGCTCGTAACATTCGCTCATGGTCTGATAAATGTCACGTCTGCGCTTGGGAGTATTAAGCTGTTGAGCCAGGTTCAAGGCGTCCGAGAAAAGCTTGTCTGCCTGTTCGAGCCTGCCCTGATAGGCCATGATGCGGGCAGTATTCTCCAGGCTGTACGTCAGCGAGAGTTGATTGTTGCTTTGTTTATTCAGTTTCGTTGCTAAACTGACCCATCGCAGGGCTTCATCCGAATCACCCTGTTCCAGAGCTACCTTCGACAGATTGTTGTAAAAGGCGCTCATGTCGCCTTGCTGGTCTGTGGGTAAAGTTTTTAAAACCTGAACCGCTTTCAAAAAATAAGCACGGGCTAAATCCAATCGGCCTTTGTTTTTGTAGATCAGGCCAATCTGGTTGTAATTGGTTGGTATGTATTTGGTCAGACCGTGCTCAAGGTTCAGAGCAAGTGCTTTCTGGCAGTAGGCCAGCGACAGGTCGTACTCTTTTTCGCCCTCAAATATGATGAAGCTAAGGTTGTGGTACCCCTGACTCAACCCTTTGTATTTATGGAATCGATCCCAGAGGGGTAGTGCCTGTAGGAGGGCTTTTTTCGCTTTCAGAAAGTCACCTTCAATCCGGTACGTCGAACTGATCAGGTTGAGCGCGTCGGCTTCGTCTACCCCTCGGTTTAGGGTTCGGGCCAGATCGAGCGCCTGCGTGGCGTATTGTCTTGCCTTGTGTGCGTCGGTAGCTTTGTAGCTATTGCCGATATCGTAAAGCACCCCAAATCTGACGGAATCATTTGGCAAGGTCGGCAGTAGACGTAATAAACTATCCCGTTGCGCATTAATTTGCTGCCCGTGGCTGTTGTCCCATGACAGGCAGAAGCTTCCTATCAGCAGTAACGATATTGCTACTTTCATGAAAGCCTACTCAGTTAAAATAAAGTAAACAATGAGTATACGAAATGCCAGAAAAAATGTAAAAATCACAATTGGCTGTTAAATATATACCTTAATCGTCAGTGCGTGAACAGTTCTTAAAAAATTTATATAATACTTAACTTATTGATAGCCAATGGTTCTAATAGGACTTGCAGGGTTGTGTTTTGTCAGTCTCTAAAACACACTGATTAATAAGCGTTTATATGTGTGTAAGTTAACTAAAAACACTTTCTATCGATTAAACAGATTGAGTGTAGCGTTGACATTTCCTAAGCTAAAATTGCTTTAATTCAACAGCTTTAAATCAACAATGCGCCACTGAATTAATCGCGTATAGTACCTGTGTTTCAATTCTACGGCGCTACTCATAAATGGCAGTGCGATGTATAATGGCCGGTAAAGGTCCTTGACGAATCAGCTTCATTTTAGCCAGGGCGGCTCCTGCGTGAGCGCACTCTTCCGGAGTCTTGTCGTCGAGAAAAGCCGTTAGGTAACCAGCCCAGTAGGCATCGCCGGCTCCGGTTACGTCCACTACGTCAATCTTGCGCCCAGGAACACGTACCTGTTTGGCTCCTCCATCATACGAAACCAGACTACCTTCTGCGCCCAGGGTCAAACAGATCTGCTGAGCGCCCATCCGGTGAAAGTCGGTTAATACCTGCTCAATCGGCCTGGGTTCTCCGTAGAGTCGCGTGGTGTCGTCTTCGCTTAGTTTAACCAGTGCACCAGCTGAACAGTAGTCAGTCAGGACACGCCAGGCCTCATCGCGGTCGGGCCAGATGCTGGGTGCGTAGTTGGCGTCAATGCTGATGTGACAACTTAGCCGCCGGGCACGGTGCGCTGCCTCAACGATGGCTTGCTGAGCCGGTTGTCGGCTTAACGCAAAGCAGGTGGTATGAAAAATATGAGCCTGAGCCAGCAACGATTCCGGAAGTTGTTCGGCTTTGATCTGGCAGTCGGCAGTGCGGTAGGCAATAAAGTCGGGTGTGCCCGCGGTGCGCGAAACGATAACGAGGCTCGTCGGATGATACGGGTCGACGGTTGTGAATTGGGTATCGACACCCGCTTCGGTTACCTCGCGGGTCAGGTAGCGCCCCAGGTTATCGTTACCCACGCAGGCTACGAGAGCCGTACGGTTGCCCAGGCGGGCCATGTTAGCCGCCATGTTGGCCGGGCTGCCTCCCTGATATCGGCGGAAATCGGGCGCATCGAGCAGATCGCGGGAGACGTGATGGCTGATGAAATCGGCAAGCAGTTCTCCCACCGACAGAAGGGCATACGGGCGATTAAGGCTCATAGCGGATACAAAAATGTCACTCAACTACCGGCACTGCGCCAGAACAGTTGAGTGACAAATGTAGAAAACAGTTTGAATTTTAGTTGCCGCCCGGCTCAATCGGGAACGCAGCCTGTTCGCTCCGGCGGGTTTCTTTAACCAGGAAGCAGGCACCGGCCGCCAGCAGCAGGCAAATGCCGCATAGAATTAAGGCGTTGCGTGGATCGCCCCCTAAAACGCTGTCGTACAGAAAAGGAACGGTGATCATGTTGATGATCTGCGGCACCACAATGAAGCCGTTGAACAGCCCCATGTAAACCCCCATCCGTTCCTGAGGTACCGACGACGACAACATTACGTACGGCATGGACAGAATTGAACCCCAGGCCAGTCCAACCAGTCCCATTCCAATCAGGAAAGCGTTTTTATCGCTACCCAACAGCAGTGATATGAAACCGAGTCCTCCGAGTGTCAGAAACAACGCGTGCGTTTCCCGGCGTCCAATGCGTTTGGCAATAGCAGGCAGGAAGAACGAAACGCCAAAGCACCCAACATTGAACAACGCGAAACAGTCGTTGCCAACTTCAATGCCGCGTTCGAAACCAGGCGACTGCGCCGTGGGGGCATTGAATGCGTGGCGGGCAATGGCGAGCGACAGATACTGCCACATCAGCGGCAGACCGTACCAGGTGAAGAACTTGACCCACCACAACTGCCGCATCGTCGGTGGCATTTCGCGCAGCGCTATGCCTACCTCCGCGAAGGCTTTAAAGATACCACCGCCCTCGCGTTTCTCCCGTTCAAAAGCGGCCATGTCTTCCGGTGGGTATTCATCCGTAGTGTACATCGTCCAGAGAACGGCGGCCACGATGGCTACCGCACCGATGTAGAACGACCAGCGGGTAATGTCCGGAATGGCGTTCGTACCCGTAGCTACCATCGTCAGGCCGAAGAGGGGAAGAATACGCGGCATCAGGTTGGCCAGCGTTTGACCAAACCCGACAAAGAAGCTTTGCATGGCGAAACCAATGGTGCGCTGGTCTTCGTTCAGTTTATCGCCGATGAACGCCCGGAATGGTTCCATCGATACGTTCAGACCCGAATCCAGAATCCACATCAGACTGGCGGCCATCCAGAGCGTTGATGAGTTAGGCATCAGAAACAGGGCAACGCTGGTAATCAGGGCACCAATGAGAAAATATGGTTTACGACGGCCCCAGCGTGGCGACCACGTGCGATCGCTCATGGCACCGATAATTGGCTGAATCAGCAAACCGGTTACGGGTCCTGCCAGCCATAGGGCCGGGATAGACGACTCATCGGCATTCAGATACCGGAATATAGGGCTCATGTTGGCCTGTTGAAGCCCAAAGCCGTATTGGATTCCAAAAAATCCAAAACTCATATTCCATATCTGCCAGAAACTAAGCCTTGGCCTTTGAGCCTGAACCGGTTTCTGAATTTTTTCAGTTTGCATGAACTAGTATGATTAGGTTAGCCGCTGTTATCTTACAGTACAGAAAACAATATTACAAACGAATTTGAAGGATTAGGAGAAATTCTTGACCTATTTTTCTGAAAAGAGTTAATTTTGAGGATGGTTCTACAGCTACGTGGCGTTGGTACGGTTGTCTTCATTCTTTTGTCGCTGGTCTACCAGTCGGCCTATGGGGCCATTGGATTAGATTCTGCCGGCATTGCAGATGCCATGGGGAAACGGGTCGTTGTGCGGTCCATCATCCTGAACGGAAATCACCGCACCCAGGACCGGATTGTTCTGCGCGAAATGTCGCTGAAAGCCGGCGATACACTACGTCAGAGCGAGCTGCCCAGTAAGTTGATCTGGGCCCAGCGAAACATCAATAATACCAACCTGTTTATAACGGTCGACGTAACGTCAAAGCCCGTCGTACCCGCGGGTGCAATCACCACGCCAGCCGATACAATGAACGTAGTGGAGCCGCTACAGCAGGTCGATGTAGAGGTTGTTATGAAAGAACGGTGGTACATCATCCTTTACCCGGTGTTCGATCTGGCCGATCGAAACTTCAACGAATGGTGGTACGATCGGGGTCGTGATTTGCGCCGGGTGATCTACGGCGGCCGACTGAGCTGGCGGAATTTCACGGGCGCCAACGACCGGTTGCAGGCCGTCATGGAATTGGGTTTCCTGCGCCGGACTGTGCTTTCCTACCAACGGCCCTACATCGATAAAGCCCAGACAACCGGTTTGCGCGTTGACGTTGGCTACATCACCAACAAAGAGATTCCTTACCGGACCAGCGCTGATAAATGGTTGTACATTCGATCGGAAGGCCTGCTGCGGGAGCGCGCTTATGCATCCGTGGCACTGACCCGGCGGCAGGGGCTGTATCATTACCATTCGCTCGAAACCCGGTATCACCGCAACGCTATTGCCGATACCGTGGCCTGTCTGAACCCTGATTATTTCGGCGACGGCCGCACGCAGCAGCGTTATATGTCGCTGACATACGGGTATCGCTACGACCGGCGCGATAACGTAGCTTATCCCCTGCAAGGGACTCTGCTGACGGGTATCGTTGGAGTGAATGGGCTTCTGCCGGGCGACAATTTCCGTCAACTGGAAATGAGTGCATCCCTGACCCGATACTGGGGGCTTGGTGGCAAATTCTATATGGCCAGTGGTGTACGTGGTCGGGCTACGTGGGCCAGCCAGCAGCCTTATTCTAACCTGCGGGCACTCGGCAGTTCGCTGGATATGGTACGTGGCTACGAGCTGTACGTAATTGATGGTCAGCGATTTGGTATCTGGCGTAATAGCCTTCGTTACGAACTCCTGAAAACCCGTAAGCAACTCGACTGGCTGCCTGTCCGGCAATTCAACACCGTGCCCATTGCCGCTTACCTGACGGCCTTTACCGACATGGGGTACGTTGGCAGCAGCGTAGCCGAGCAATACCAAAGCCGTTTGGCAAACCGCACGCTTGTCGGGACGGGGGTAAGTCTGGACGTTGTAACCTTCTACAACATGGTCTTTCGCTTCAACGCGGTCGTGAACGGACAGGGACAAAAAGGCTTTTATTTCAACCTCGTGCAGGAGTTGTGAGCAACCGCTCCGGAAACTCAGGGAGTCAAACCCTGCCACGAAATCCATAAAAATTGTTAAATCCGGTTTTCTGATTCCGTAGAGCTGTCGGACAGGGGGCTTTGTGGAACTCTGTATGGAAAAAAGGTATTAATTTCGCAGTTGAAATGCCTGGTCGGTTCGACTGCATCAGGCCTTAATTTTTAACAAACGCGAATGAATAACGCAATGCAAAAAACACTTGTCATCGGGTTCATGGCCATTGCAACTATGGTCACGACAGGAGCCCTGGCGCAGGATCAGGTAACGGCACCTGCGGCCAGTACGGCACCTGCCTCAACTCCCGTGAAAGTGGGTCATACACGAATCGATTACATCCTGTCTCAAACGCCCGAGTCCAAAACGATTTCATCTCAGCTGAGCATTCAGCAAAAACAGGCTGAAACGGAACTGCAGCGTATGCAGAAGGAATTGCAGGATAAATTTGCCGCTTATCAGCAAGGCGTGGGGCAGATGACGGACATTATCCGGAAAGACCGCGAAACGGAACTGCAAAGCCTCCAGACCCGTATTCAGGAGTTTGGGCAAACGGCCGAAGTGTCTCTGCAAAACAAGTACCGGGAACTGGTGGATCCGGTTCTTCAAAAAATACAGAAGAACATCAATGAGGTGGCTGCCGAAAACGGGTATGCCTACATCTTCAATCTGGACTCTGGCATTAATGCCGTACCAACGTTGCTCTACACGCCCAAAGAACACGACGTAACGGCGCTGATCCTGAAAAAGATGGGAATTACGCCGACCGCTAACCCGGCTCCGACTACCGCGCAGAAACCGGCCAGTGCGGGCGGTTCAGCGCCGGCCAAACCAGCCACGACGCCCAAGAAAAAATAACCCTGGCTTTTGACATTGCGCTGACATGAGCAGATACCTTCTGGTAGGAGTACTCCTGGGGTTAACCATACTTAGCAATGCCTGCCGTAACCGCCGGCAGGCTGATTCAAAAGCAGCCGACTCGTTGGCCGCAGTGACTGGTACTACCGAATCGGGAGCATCTATCGTTAGCGGGCGGCTCGACTCGCTGGGCCTGACGCCCGATAGCCACTGGCGCGGTATCAATCTTGGCGATCCGATAGCCACCGTTCGGACTACCGAGAAAGGCGAGTTGTTTGAAAACGACAACGAACACGTAGGGTATACGGTCGAGTTTTCGAACCTGGAATCCGCTGATTTTTTGTATTATCAGAAAGGACAGCATGTGTCGGCAATCGTTGCTGACATCTTCCTGAACACCCCTCAGTCAGCTAAAGCCTACCAGCAGGATCTGCAAACGTACTTTACGGCCCGGTACGGCCAACCCGTAACGCAGGAAGGTGCAATGGTCTGGACAGGCCCGAAAGCCGAAACGATTTCGGTGAGAGATGTGTCCAAAGGAAAGGATTACGGGCTGAAAATCCGGATCAACCCGGCCGACGCACTCACAACGGCTTCGGCCAGGTAAGACACTGTAAGTTACCGAAGCCTACGAAAGAACCGGGTCCCATTACCGCGACGAATGTCAACGTAATGGGACCCGGTTCTTTACAGGGAGTTGCTGAGCTACACCTTATGCACCCAGCCAAACGTATCCTCAACCTTGCCTGTACGCAGGTCGGTCAGGTAGTTCTTAATTTTGACTGCCAGGGAATTCTCAGGCGAGAACTCGGGCAGCATGTGGTCTTTTCCGTTGTACCCGATCAGTGAGTAGGGCGACACAACCACGGCCGTACCAGCGCCGAACGCTTCAGTCAGGCGACCCGACTCAATACCGCCAATTACCTCCTCAATCGACACCTTACGCTCTTCTACCTCGATGCCGAAGCTCCGGGCAATCTGAATGATTGAATCCCGGGTTACGCCCTTCAGGATAGAGTCCGAAACCGCCGGAGTTACGAGCTTTCCGTCGATCACAAACATGATGTTCATCGTGCCTGATTCCTCAATGTATTTATGCTCACGGGCATCGGTCCAGATCAACTGATCGTAGCCCTGTTGCTGGGCCAGCAGCGTCGGGTACATAGAACCGGCGTAGTTACCGGCGCATTTAGCGTAGCCCACACCACCCGGCGCCGACCGAATGTATTCGGTTTCAACCTTCAGCTTGGGCGGGTTTGAATAGTAAGCACCCACAGGGCAGGTGAAAATGCAGAACCGGTACGTTTTTGACGGAGCCACACCCAGGAAGGTGTCCATAGCAAACATATACGGCCGGATGTATAACGAGCTGTCGGGAGCAGTCGGCACCCAGTCGGCATCCACCCGCAGCAGAGCTTCCAGACCACCCATGAAGACCTCTTCGGTCAGGGTAGCCATGCACATCCGCCGGGCCGATTCGTTCATACGTTCGAAGTTAGCGTACGGACGAAACATCAGCACTTCTCCGGCTTCGTTCTTAAACGCCTTCATGCCCTCAAAAATAGACTGACCGTAGTGCAGTGCCGACAAAGCCGGGCTGAGCGTAAAATTGTCAAAGGGTACAATTTGCTGATTCAGCCACTGTCCATCTACAAAGTCGGCCACGAACATGTGATCCGAAAAGTGTTTGCCGAAAGGAAGGTGATTAAAATCTACCTCCTGAATACGGGAGCGTTCGGCTTTCCGCAACTCTATTTGCAATGCATCCGTCGTCATAACAGCTTGTGGTTATTGAGCTTGACCCGTTGGTTAACCGTACCAAAGGGCCAGTGGCAAAGCTAAAAAATTAGTTTGACTTAACTTAGTTGTCAAAACAACTTTTTAAGTCCGTGGGTGCCAGGTTACTTCCTCTGCACTCAGTTCATGGGCCATCAGCCGGCTCAGCACGAATAGGTAATCCGACAGTCGGTTCAGGAACTGCAGCACCAGTTCATCGACCGGTATTTCTTCGTTGAGGCTAATCACTAACCGCTCCGCCCGTCGGCAGACCGTCCGGGCCAGATGACAGTACGAAACGGATTCGTGTCCGCCCGGCAGGACAAACGCACGTAATTCGGGCAACAGGGTATCCATCTGATCCATTGCCTGTTCAAGCTGCGTAACATCCTGGTCAATAATGGCTGGCATAGCACGTTTGGGCGCTTTGTCCGGATCGGTTGCCAGCTCAGAACCGATTGTAAATAACCGGTCCTGAATCTCTTTCAAAAACGCTTTCCGCTCGCTGTTCACCGGCTGGTCGCGTACAAGACCGATCCAGGCATTCAGTTCATCGACAGTGCCATAGGCATCAATACGCAGGTCAGCTTTGCTCACACGCCGACCACCAATCAACCCTGTAAACCCTTTATCGCCGGTTTTGGTATATATCTTCATACTACGTCAACTTACTTTCTTGTAACAAAGTGGAATACGCCTATTCTGGGGCTAACTTTGCACCCTGATCAATCGAACTGGTTTCGGGCAAATAAGTTTTTAGCTGCTTCTGGCAACCAAAAACCGCCGGATACGGCAAAAATCTGCAGAAACCGCAATTAATTTCTAATGAAGGCAGGCACGTTTTTTATTCGCGTTTGGCGAGTTATTTCCATTCTTGGGTTACTTCTATCACTTTTCTCCAGCTACGTTTCTTATCCCGGCGCAGTTGCGGTTCGGTTTAACGAGATCGGTCAGGCTGTCCAGTACATGAGCCGGGAAACCATATTCTACGGAGCAGTAGCCATCTTTCTGATCAACAACACGCTCATCAATACGGTTGCCAAGTTGTTTACGCGTATTCCAGTCAGTCAGATTCCCATCCCAAATCAACCGTTTTGGGCGGATCATCGGGCCGAACTGAATGAGATCATCACCAACTGGTTTTACGCCATCATGGCGGCCATCAATACCATTCTGGGCCTGGCGCTGTTCGTACTGTCGCTGCTGAACCGATCAGATCTTACTGCTACGCCAATCAATTACGCGTGGCTGCTGCCGCTTAGTACCCTCATTTTGGCCGCCGTGCTGATTGCTTTGCCGGTTCGTTTGCTCATCAAACCAGTTGCGCATGATGAGCGCTGAGACGCTACGGTTGGAGCAGTTTCAGTATGAACTGCCCGACGAACGAATTGCCCGGTTTCCGTTGGCCCAGCGGGATCAGTCGAAGCTGCTGGTGTATCGAAGCGGGCAGATCACGCACAGCCGCTTTATCAACTTGCCTGATGAATTGCCCGATGGGAGCTTTCTGGTGTTTAATGATACGAAAGTCATTCCGGCGCGGCTGATTTTCACCCGGTCGACGGGGGCCGTTATTGAGTTGTTTCTGTTGAATCCGCTGCCACTTGATCGACCCATTACGCTGGCTATGCAGGATACCGGCAGTGTTGTGTGGCAATGCATGGTTGGCAATCGCAAACGCTGGAAACCCACTGAAACGCTACACACTACGTTGCCTTCCGAGGCCGGTGACATCCTGTTGGAGGCTACCTGGGAGGACTATGAACAGTCGGCCGTGCGGTTGAGCTGGCGGTCGCCGTCCGGCACTGAATCTTTCGCAAAGGTCATTCATCTGGCCGGACAGATTCCGCTGCCCCCTTACCTGAAACGCGCCGTAGTCGACGCCGACCGGGATACGTACCAGACGGTTTATTCCAGACAGGAGGGAGCCGTGGCAGCACCAACGGCTGGTCTGCACTTCACGGAAGCCGTATTCGACGAATTGGCTCGTCGTGGTTTCGAACACGATTACCTGACGCTCCACGTTGGAGCCGGTACGTTCCAGCCCATCAAAACCGACGACGTTCGTCAGCACCACATGCATACGGAACAGGTAGTATACACGCTATCAAACCTGCGCCGGCTGCTTGATCATCATGATCGGATTTTACCGGTGGGTACTACGTCCATGCGAGCGCTCGAAAGCCTGTACTGGATGGGGGTGAAACTACTACGTCAGGAACCAGAGCCGTTTCGGCTCGATCAGCATTACGCCTATCAGCTTCCCCCTGATGAACAGCCGACCGTGCCGGAGTCGCTCAGAGCCGTTCAGCATTATCTGGAGCAATCGGGGCAAACATCGGTTGTTGCCCACACCGGTATCTATATCACGCCCGGCTATACCTTCAGGCTGTGCAAAGGCATCATCACTAATTTTCACCAGCCCGGCTCAACCCTGATTTTGCTTATAGCTGCTCTGATCGGAGAAAAGTGGCGCGAGGTATACAGGGAAGCACTCGATGGGGATTACCGATTCTTAAGCTATGGGGATTCATCCCTGCTTATACCATAAAGCCTTATTTTTGCGAATCATAAAAGAGAGATGTGAAGAATAGAAAGCCTAAACGTACCTTTTCTTCCTTTTCTCCTTTCTTCTTTACAAATGAACTTTATTGAAGAACTCCGCTGGCGTGGTATGCTAAACGACATGACGCCCGGCACCGAAGAACGACTCGCCCAGGGAATGACGGCAGGCTACATTGGTTTCGACCCTACCGCGGCTTCTCTGCATATTGGCAACCTGGCCACGATCATGTTATTGGTTCATCTGCAGCGTGCAGGACATAAACCGTATGCCCTGGTCGGTGGAGCTACCGGTATGATCGGCGACCCATCGGGCCGTTCAACGGAGCGTGACTTTTTATCAGAGGAAACGCTGCGTCGTAACCAGGAAGGGATCCGGGCACAATTAACCCGCTTCCTCGACTTTGATGCCGGCAAAAATGCGGCCGAAATGGTCAATAATTACGACTGGTTCAAAGAGATGTCGTTCCTGGATTTTTTGCGGGAAGCCGGGCAGCATATCACGGTGAATTACATGGTAGCAAAAGATTCCGTAAAGAAACGTCTGGAAACGGGGCTGTCGTTTATGGAGTTTTCTTACCAGTTATTGCAAGGCTACGACTTTTACTGGCTTTATAAACATAAAGGGGTGCAGTTGCAGATGGGAGGTTCGGATCAGTGGGGTAACATTACTACTGGCACCGAACTGATCCGGCGCAAAGAGGGCCGGGAAGACTATCAGGCTTTCGCACTGACAACGCCACTGATTACGAAAGCTGACGGAACTAAGTTCGGGAAATCGGCAGGAGGTAACATTTGGCTTGATCCTGCCATGACATCGCCTTATCAGTTTTACCAGTTCTGGCTGAACGCGGCCGATGATGATTGCCCCCGGCTGATTCGGGTGTTCACCTTGATGTCCCGTGAAGAAATTGAAGAACTGGAACGGCAACACGCCGAAGCTCCACACCTGCGCATTCTGCAAAAAGCCATCGCCAAAGACGTAACAACCCGGGTTCACTCCGAAGCTGGATACGAACTGGCCGTTAAAGCGTCGGAAGTGCTGTTTGGCAAAGCGACCCTCGATACATTGCGATCCATCAAAGCCGATGAATTTGACGTCATTTTTGAAGGAGTACCCCAAACGGAAGTGTCAACGCAGGACCTGGAGACGAATAAAGACATTACCGATTTGCTGTCAGTAGGGACACGTGGCGAAATCTACGCATCAAAAGGTGAAGCCCGGCGGGCTATTTCGCAAAACGCAGTAAGTATTAACAAGACAAAGATTGCTGACCCGGCAGCACCGCTGGACCTCGAATGGCTCCAGGGCCGGTATATTCTGGTGTCTAAAGGCAAGAAAAATCACCTGGTAAAAAAAGTTTAAAAAAGTTTTAATTGGTAAGTGGCTGTCTTACGGCCACTTACCAATTAAGCTCAAAGAATCTCCAAATTATTTTGGGGCGGGGTCTTGACAGGGGGCCAGAAAGCGCCTACCTTTGCAGTCCCAAATGAGGGAAACACGCCGACAAAATAAACGCAACCCGTTGTTTGTCAGCACATTACAGGTAAGTAGCTGAGAATGAAAGACAAAAATAAATTTCAGCAAACACTTGACACGGGACGACAAAACCACTACTTTTGCACTCCCAATTGATTGAAACACGAGGCCCGGGCTGCTCACTGCACTCGCTCTCACCCAGGTTCAGCAACGGCTGAGCCGACAGTTCTTTGACAAACTGGTTAGCACAACTAAGAATGAGCCCAACTGGTTTTCCTTCGGGAAGCGGTTGAACAAGACAGTAGCTCAGGCTACACAACTATTTACAATGGAGAGTTTGATCCTGGCTCAGGATGAACGCTAGCGGCAGGCCTAATACATGCAAGTCGAACGGGCAGCAATGCCAGTGGCAAACGGGTGCGTAACGCGTAAACAACCTGCCCCGGAT
>NZ_QXED01000007.1 GCF_003583365.1 Fibrisoma montanum | reverse complement strand
TGACTCCTGGACGATGGAATAGCGGTCCTCGGGGGTGAACGTTCGTCTGGTTTTGCTCATCATTTCTGAAGTTAAAAGGACTTAATTGTTTTTACAATTTTGTCCAACTCTTCAGGGGGCTAAGACACTGAGAACCCAACGCTCGGTAGATCGCTGGGCGGTAGCTTCAATAAAGTACGGCTCAAAATCACATCCAAATGTACCGGCGAATCAGACGGAGCCCGCATTATTACCTACATCAAAATCATCAACGAGACGGTCACTCCTTCCTACATATATGACAAAGCGGATCGAGGAACCCATGAGGCTTAACGAACCGGACTGCGGACGTATCGAACCACATGAAGATCATCATATACTTCAACGCTTACGTCTACCAGTCGCCTGACGCACGTCAACAGTATAACGAAGTTACCGGCTGCGCAGTGGAGTTAACAATCCGTTGCCGTCACGTCAGTGCCTGAACCGTACCGCTACAAACAACAACAGCCCGCCGGGTCGACCCGGCGGGCTGTTGTCTAAAAGCTGGGTAGCTTATTGTTCGATAAGCTCAGCGTCGGCGAGGATGTAGTTCAGCTCGTAGATATTGTCGGCGTTCAGTTTCAACGTACCGCGGAACGTCCGGCGTTCGTCGGTCTTGAACTTCTTGCCTGATTTCTTGAATTTCAGCGATACGACGGATTCCGGACCGGCACCCCCGCAGAAGAAACAGGCGCTGTACGGGAAAGCCGACAGCACATACAGATTCGACTCCAGATCAACCGGCAGTACGTACCCGGTCAGCTCAACTGCCTTGCCATTCAACTTCTGAATAGTCGGGCCAAACGTGGGATACAGCATGTACACGGATTCCTCAGCGTACCATTTTTTCTTAAACGTAACATCGCGCAGGGCTTCCCACGAGAGTTTTACTGGTTCGGCAGTCGGCGCGCTGACTGCCGAACCAGGTTCAATCGGACGAAAGGCCGGGGCGACTACACCCACGCAAAGCAGGAGAATGAGCAATCGTTTCATGGCGTTGGGCACTTGGCTATAAAAACAGGGTAAAACTACAAAAATTATTAACTTTACTGAACGATCTATACACAAAACACCGACGTGTCAGACGTTTTCAGCAATAACAACAAAAATCACCAAGTCATTCCCTTTCGCTTCACTCGTTTGTACGTAACGATGCTGGTTACGCTCGCGGTGTTGCTGACCATCGGGCAGGGCGTGACACAGTGGCGGCTCAGAGCCGTGCAGAATGAGCTATTTATCATTCGCTACGCGGCCCTGCAGCGGCACCAGAGCCAGCAGATCGTGAAGCAGGCCCTGCAGATTGCTGACCCCGGCGAACAGACCAAACTGGCGACCAACATTGCCGAGCTTCGGCGCGTGTTCGATACGTTTGAACGCTACCACCTCGAAGGCCGGGAAGGCCGGGTATCAGACCAGAACATTACCATCCAGCTCTCGGATACGATCAGGCAGATGTACCGCGACGTTTCGCCAGAGTTCGAAGCCATTCAATCCAGCGCTCGGCGCATGATGCGGCTGCAACGGTTCGAGGAGGTCAGCCAGCCCGACGTGCAGGCCAGTCTGCAGCTGATGCTGACTAACGAAAAGCCATTTCTGCAAGAAATCGACGCGATTGTCCGCGAATATACGGCTCAGCTGCGCCGGGAACTGAACCAGATGCAGACCATCGAGCTGTATCTGTATATGTTTACGATTGTGGTGCTGCTCGGTATCGGGCTGCTCATTTTCCGGCCGGCGGCCCGCAAACTGAAACAGACACTCGCGCAGCTGATCGCGGCCGAAGCCCGCATGACGTCTGCCAATAAAAAACTGCTGAGTGCCAACAAATCCCTGAAAGAAACCCGGCAGAAACTGTTTGAGGCTACTAAGCAGCAGTACCAGAAAGAGATCGACGAGCAGAAGATCCGGACGTCGTACCTCATTGCCGGCCAGGAAGAAGAACGCAAGCGGCTGTCGAGGGAACTGCACGATGGGCTGGGGCAGATGCTGACGGCCATCAAGCTTCAGATCGAAGGCCTGGAAGCGGCACTGGCCCGCAACAGAGCCCAGACTCCGGAAGCGAACGGCCCCGCACCCTATGCTAAAAACCTCGGTACGCTCAAGAACCTCATCACGCAGACCATTCAGGAAACCCGGACCATTTCCAACAACCTGATGCCGACCGTACTGAGTGATTTCGGCGTCATTCCGGCGCTGAAGATGCTGGCCGAAAACGACCGCAGCGAAGCCATCGACGTAACGTTCGAAACGAACCTGACGCCCGATATGCCCCGCCTGAACCGGGACCTGGAAATCATGCTCTACCGCGTCACGCAGGAGGCCGTCAGCAACGCGGTTCGCCATGCCCAGCCGTCGCACGTGCACATCGGGTTGTTCGAGAAAGACAGCTACCTGCACCTGATCGTTACGGACGATGGCCGCGGGTTTAAGCCCACCAGTAAACTCCAGCGCCAGAAGGAAACCGACGACCTGCATGAAGCCCGTTCACAGGCCAATGGAACTCGTGAATCAAACAGACGGGTTTCACAAGGGTTACATAATATGCAGGAGCGGGCCAAGCTCCTTAACGCTAAATTTAAAATCAGTTCAGTGCCTGGAAAAGGCACCAAAGTACAGGTGAGCATTCCTTATCATACTCAACCCATTCATCATGACACCTACTAAATTGATGCTGGTGGACGATCACTCGATCGTTCGCGACGGTATTCGGCTCCTACTGGAACAGGCCGAAGGATTGGAAATAGTCGACGAAGCCAACGACGGCGAAGAAGCGCTGGAAAAGCTCAAGGCCCAGCGACCCGACGTCGTGCTGATGGACATTTCGCTGCCGGGCATGTCGGGCATCCAGACCACACAGGTTATCTCGCGGCTCTACAAGGGTGTTCGGGTTCTGATGTTGTCGATGCACAACAATGAGGACTACATCCTGCGATCAGTCGAGGCCGGGGCCTATGGGTATATCCTGAAGGATTCCTCGTCGGACGAAATGGTGAAGGCCATCCGGACCATTGCCTCAGGTGAGAAGTACTACAGTTCGCCCGTGGCGACCATTATTCTCAACGGCTACATGCAGCAGTTGAAGAAAGGCGAAAAACACGGCCGGGCTCAACGCCAGTCGCGCCTGTCGAAGAAAGAAAGAGAGATTCTGCAATTCCTGGTTGAGGGCATGAGCAGCCGCGAAATCGCCGAAAAATTACAACTCAGCGTTCGCACAGTCGACAACCACCGGGCCAACATGATGCGTCGGCTGCAGGTCCGTAATGCGGCCGAACTGGTCAGGATGGCCGTTGAGGATAAATTGATTTGAAACTTTCAAAATCCTGTTTACGTTTGCCCTGAAAACCGGTCTACAGCCGGTTTTTCCATTTGTATTAATCTACATAAAGTAGATAGAATTTATAAACTTAAACACCTTCAACTATGTCACTTCGCTTAGGAGACATCGCCCCGGATTTTGAGGCCGACACCACACAAGGCCACATCCGTTTTCACGAATGGCTCGGCGATTCGTGGGGGATGCTGTTTTCGCACCCCGCCGATTTTACGCCGGTTTGTACCACTGAACTCGGTCGTACGGCGCTGCTGAAAGACGAGTTTGGCAAGCGCAACGTTAAAGTAATCGCGGTGTCGGTCGACGATCTGGAATCGCACAACCGCTGGACACCGGACATCAAGGACGTAACGGGTTCGGAAGTTAACTTCCCCATTATTGCCGATGCCGACCGGACCGTGGCTACGCTATACGACATGATTCACCCGAACGCCAGCGAGAAAGCTACCGTGCGATCGGTGTTCGTGATTGGGCCCGACAAAAAAATCAAGCTGACGCTGACGTACCCTGCCTCAACGGGCCGGAATTTCAACGAGCTGCTGCGCGTAATCGATTCGCTGCAACTGACGGCCAACTACCAGGTGGCTACCCCGGCCGACTGGGAGGAGGGGCAGGACGTGATCGTGACGCCGGCCGTTCCGAACGACCAGCTGGAAGAGAAGTTTCCCAAAGGTGTTACGTTCGTGAAGCCGTATCTGCGGGTAACGCCCCAGCCGAATAAATAAGCCATGTCTTGTTTTGAACGGGTGGTTGCGCCGGCCGACCGGAAAAGCGGTTGCCGGCGCAACCACCCGTTTGTTTATGTCCATAGGCTCTAATCTCTGAACACATCGCCGGTTTCTAAGTTAGACAAGCGTTGCATAACCAAAACTTACAGAGCATTATGGCAAAGAGTAAAAACACCAATCCCGAGCATAGTGAAGGACCGGTAGCCAAGACTATCGAGAACCAAACCGCCAAGTTGCCGTCTGACCTGTTCCTGTGGTCAGCACTTGGTTCCATGGCCGTTTCGTTGTTCCTGCAGGCGCAGGGCGACCGCGAGCGCAGCCTGTTCGTGGGGCAGTGGGCCGCTCCGTTCCTGATTCTGGGTCTGTATAACAAACTGGTGAAGCTGGAAGGGAATGATTAACTGACCCCGGCTCTGCTGAATCGCAAAACCCTCGCCGGCAGCGAGGGTTTTGTGCTTATTTTTGGGCTGACAAGTTGTATCCAACTGAATGAAAGGTCGCGTTCTGTTTACTATTATTGTTCGTCGGTATGGCTGGTGGATTGCCGGGTTGCTGGGGTTAGCAGGCTTATGGCTGCTTGTTCGGCCGGCGCGCATGGTTGAAGTGGACAAGGACTGGCGCTACGTAAAATCGTTTGGCATCCGGCTGCCGATGCGCTACGGGGTTCACGGCATCGACGTATCCCGGCACAACAGCCAGATCAACTGGAAACGGGTACGGCAGATGGAGGCCGACGGCGTTCGGCTGCAGTTCGTGTTCATCAAAGCAACCGAAGGCGCTACGCTGACCGACCGGCACTTTGCCAAAAACTGGCGTGAGGCCCGGAAGTCCGGCCTGCGCCGGGGCGCTTATCATTTTTACCATCCCACGCGGGACCCGCAGAAACAGGCAAACAGCTTCATCAAACGGGTTGATCTCGAACCCGGTGATTTTGCGCCGGTGCTGGATTTTGAAGTCATCAACGGGCAGCCAAAAGATAAAGTCATTGATGGGCTCCGGCTCTGGCTCGAACTCGTGGAGGACCACTACAACGTTCGCCCGATTATCTACACCAACGGCAATCTGTACCGAAACTACATCAAAGGCAATCTGGACGATTACCCGCTCTGGATCGCCGACTACTCCAACACGCACCTCCGCGACTACAATCCCGACAAACTGTACCTCTGGCAGCACAACCAGAGCGGCTGGGTCCAGGGCATCCGTGGCCGGGTCGACTTCAACGTATTCGTGATGGAGCCCGAGCGGATGAATGAAATCTGCCTGTAGTCTGCTGGTCTTACCGTAGTGGGCCGGTTGTCAGGGGCGTAACGGGCGTTTGATCCGGAATCCGTCCCTGTAGCCGGGGCATCGATACGTTCGGCAAACGAGGCAGTACGTACCGCGCAAACAGTTTCGACTCTTCCAGGAGCGGGTAGCCCGACAGAATAAACGCCCGGATGCCCATGTCCATATAGCGGTTCAGTTTCTCGACAATCTGGTCCGGATCGCCCACCAGAGCGCCACCGGCCCCGGAGCGGGCCTTCCCGATGTCGGTCCACAACAGCGGCTCCACAAAGCCATCGGCATCGGCGTGCTGGCGCATGTCGTTCTGCCGCTTCACGCCCAGCGACCATGAACTCTGCGACTGGTTTTTCAGGGCCGCGCCACGTACCGGATCGAATTTGGACATCAGCCGTCTGGCGTAGGCACGGGCTTCGGTTTCGGTCTCGCGCACAACCAGATGGATACGCAGGCCAAAGTCAACGTGCCGACCGTAGTGAGCCGCCCGCTCCGATACGTCTTTCATGTTGTCGTAGAGCATTTCTTCGGTTTCGGGCCACATCAGGAACATGTCGCAGTAGCGGGCGCAAACGTCCCGCGCCCCGTCCGACGTTCCGCCGAAGTACAGCAGCGGGCCACCCTGCTGCTGGTAGCATTTGACGGGCGTAGCGGAGAGCGAAATTTTGCCGTAAACCGGACCGTCATGTTCGATGCGGTCGCTGGTCCAGGCCTGTTTCAGGATGTCGATGGTTTCGGCGCAGCGCTGGTAGCGGAACGTAGCGTCCTCGCGGTAGCCGGGCAGGTCGGAGTTGATAATGTTGATGGTCAGTCGCCCCTGCAGCATGTGGTCAAGCGACGCCAGAGCGCGGGCCAGCATCGGCGGGTGCAGTTCCCCGCACCGAATGGCCGTCAGCAGGCTGATCTGTTTCAGTTCGGGGGCAATACCGGCGGCAAAAGTCAGGACTTCCTGACCCACCATATAGGATGTAGGCAGCAGCAGGTTGCTGTAGCCCAACTGATCGGCGGTGAGCGCAATATCGCGGCAGTGAGCAAACGTACTGCGCCGGGCAGGGTCCAGCACGCTCAGGAATTCGGTGTCTTCTCCGCACAGGTCATCAAACCAGGCTACTTCACAAACGCGTTGCGGGGTACGGATCGCGACGGACTCAATCGGGTAAGCAAGCATTGTCGGGAATAAATAACGGCAAAATTAACGCACAAGCTTCGTTTGCATCAGCCCGTACAGAACAAATCCGATTACGGCGGCAACCCCCACGTCGCGGGCTTCGCGCCACGAACTGTTGGCGAGCAGCCAGACACACAGGCCCGCAGCCAGGATGGCGATAACCCAGCCGGCCGGTACAATAAACGTAGCCCGGTCGAGGTCAGTACGTCGGCGGAGGATGGGTAAGGCCGCGCAGATCAGGGCAAAGTACGACAAACGAATGATGGTGCTGAGGGTGAGCGCATAAATAAACGTACCACTGACGGCCAGCGCCAGCTTCAGGGCGGCCGTGAGCAGTATTGCGGTATGGGGTGTTTTAAAACGCGGATGTACGGTTGCCAGAAACGAAGGCACCTGACCTTGCTCCGCCATGGCAAACAGCAGTCGCGGACCCGTCAGCATCAGGGCGTGGAGTGTACCCAGGGCCGTTACCAGAGCGGCCACCGCAACGGCCAGGCCACCGGCGGGCCCCAGAAAGCGTTGGGCGGCATCGGCCAGCGGGCGCTCCGAACTGGCCAGGTTGGGCAACGTACCGATGCACACAAGCTGCACGGCGATAAACAGCACCGCTACCGTACCGATGGCAATCAACAGCGCGATGGGTACGGTTCGCTGAGGTTGCTGGACTTCGCCCGACGGAATGGCGGCCACGTCGAATCCTGAGAAGGTGAAGATCAGCAGTAGAACCGATTGGGAGAACGCCGGATAACCGGGCGTTTGTGGAAACGTGAAGGCATTTGCATCCATGTAGAACAACCCGACAACCGCAAACGAACCAATGGCCAGCACTTTACTGATGGTAAACACATTACTCACCCGCGCCGATTGCTGTACACCGATGTAGTTGATGGCCGCCAGGATACCAACCAAAGCCGTGATGACCGCGATCCGTCCCCAGCCCTCGCCCACAGCGGGCCAGAAGAAGGCCGCGTAGCTAACGAACAGGTTGCAGATAGACGCAAAGCTCGCAATGCGCGACACCCAGAACAGCCAGCCGACCTCAAAGCCGACCAGCGGCCCGAAAGCCGCGCGGGTGTAGAGGTAAGGGCCGCCCGTACCACTGAACCGGCTGCTGACCTCGGCAAAGCACAGGATGATGAGCGTCACGACGGCCGCACTGACCGCATAGGCCAGCAAACTGTACGTACCGACGAGCGTATAAATTTTGGCTGGCAGACCCAGAATACCGGCTCCAATGGTAATGTTGATGATAAGCGCAATGAAATCGAACGGACGGATGGCCCGAACAAGACCTGCTTCGCGGGTAGCTTCCAAGTTGGCTGACGTTAAGCAAACGGGTAAATTACAGGATTGAACGTACTGGTCAAAGACCAGCGGACGCCTTTTGCCTTTCTTATAGACGATTGTATAATCCTTTCACATAACGAATGTCCCGAAACCAATGATGAAACTGTTGAGCACACTCGCCCTTCTCCTACTTGTTCAGGTTACGTTCGGCAAGCCCCCAGGGCGTGATCCTGAACGTAATTTTGAGGCCTTTTGGCAGATCTTTCATCGGCAATACGCTCATTTTGAAACCCGGAATGTCGACTGGCAGCAGCAATACAACCGGTTCCGGTCCCGCGTAACAGCCGGCACGTCTGATGAACAGCTACTAACTATTTTCAACGAAATGGTAGCTCCGTTGAAGGATGGGCACGTAGTCATATCGCCCACGGGCGATTTGCCCGCCAGTGCGAAATACGCCCGGTTTCACAACGAGTTTCCTACCAAAGACCTTCAAAAGCAATTTCATCAGGTAACGTTGTCGGTTCTGCAGGCCAACGGATTCGGGCCGTTTGTCCGCTTTGACAGTGCGCCGTACGACATCGGCGGCTACACCCGCTCGACGGATTATGGCTACCTGCTGGTAAACGGCTTCGGTGGTATGCCGCTCGACAGGTTTTCGGCGCAGCTGGACCAGATGATCGATTCGTTCGCGGATGTGAAAGCCGTTATTATTGACATTCGTATCAACGGTGGGGGCGACCCTGGTTTCCTGAGTGCCCTGACTGGCCGTTTGACCGATGTAAAACGGCTGATCGGGTATGGGCGGACGCGGACCGGGCGGCAGCCCCACGAGTTTTCACGGTGGTCGACATACTACCTGAGTCCTCAGGCTACCCGAAGGCTGGTGAAACCCACGGTGCTGCTGACCAGCGGAGCCTCCATCAGTGCAGCCGACCACTGCGCCATGGTTCTGAAGCAGTTGCCCTACGTCCGGCTGGTTGGGGAGAATACCAATGGCATGTTTTCGAGCATGCTGGGTAAGCGTTTGCCGAATGGATGGGCGCTTTCGCTCTCTCATCAGCAATATGTCGATGCAAAACGACGCAGCTACGAAGGGGTTGGCGTACCGGTCGACGTAGAAGTTCGTCATCATCGAAGCGACTTGCAGAGGGGACACGACCCCGCTCTCGAACGAGCCTTCGAGGTACTGCGCATAGAAACGCCAGCACTCGCTCAACAAACCGTCTGTCCCGAGCAGATAGCCCTGAACTATTTTGCCGATAGTTTGCTGCCCGGAAAGGTCTACGGTGACATGGCGGGGTACTCAACCGGCTTAGTCGAAGAGGATGCAACGCTGCTTTCGCCTTTTGCGGCCCGGTGTGCCTCGCTCCAGGTATCCAATGGGCCCAACGGCCTGATGTCCCGAATCACTACGGAACAGAACCCGGATTCAACGTTTTACAGGGCTAACGTGCAGAATCGGCTTTACGTGGAATGTCCTAAATCGCTTCGGCCAAAGCGGCTATGGATATTGGGTCGACGGAAAAGTCGCCTGACGGTTTCTCACCACATTGCTATTGGCGATAAATACTACGTTCGGCTCAACCTGCACGAAGGCGCGTGGAAAGGCAAGACGGTGTTAATCGTGCTCAACACCAACGGGCAGGTCATTGAGCACTGCGCCCTGAACTACGATTACGCAAGCGGTCAGGGTTATTTGTGACGGCGATTTAACCGCGCTGTTATCGATTTGTATTGGCGGCTCGACTAGACTGGGCTACTACTCAAAGTCAGAATCTGGTAACAAGGCATCGACATCCTTACAGAGTTGCCGAAAGAGTCGTCACACGCTCTGCCCAGTTTACAAAATCGTCAACGTTCGTAAATAGCTGATCCGGCTCCAGGGTCTTCAATTGCTCAGCGTCGGCCGTTGCGGCCCAGGCTGCTGCCACCACCGGGAGGCCCACCGCACGGGAGGCCAGAATGTCGCTCGGTGCGTCGCCCACGTACCAGATGTTTGTTTTGGGGAGATCAGGCCACCGGCTCAGAATAGCCCGCATGCCGTCTACTTTTCGGGGACCATGCACCCAGCCTGTTTCGATGGCTTCGAAGTAATGAGTAAGCTGGAATTGCCGCAAAGAAATCCGTGTGCTGTGTTGGCCTTTGCCGGTTACCAAACCGAGCCGCACCTGGTGTTTCCGCAAGGTTTCGAGCAGTTGAATAATACCGGGGAAGGGTTGCGAACACATACCGTGCAGTTCCTCATAATAGCGAAGGTAACTGGCGACGCCCTGGTCAAAATGGCTCGGAACTAACGCCTGAATGGTGCCTTCTTCCGATGGTCCGAACGTAGCAATTATTTCCTCATCGGTAAGTAGCCGGTTGGCCAACGGCTCAATGGACCGCCGGAAGGCCTGAATACAAAGCGGCAGCGTATCGGCCAGCGTACCATCCAGATCGAACAGGAACGCAGCCACAACGGGGTTGTTCATAAGCGTAATCTTTACCCAAAACAGGTCAGATTACGACTGGAAATCAACGCCGGTATTGGCCGTCTCTGGTGTTAGATTGACCAACCAGCCAAAAGCCCTACTTTACCGCCTTTCTCTGCCCGAATTTTGTCCCGAAGAAATCGCCCTCGTTCCAGACGGGGCGCTGGTCAGCCTGGGCGGTCAGATAGCCGATCAGGAACTGCAACTGTACGTGTTTGGCGGCCGCGTTGTAGTTGAACGGCTGGTCGATCTCGTCCTGGGGGGAATGGTAAATCGTTGCGCGCCAGTCGAGGTTGAGTTTGGTGCCGTCGAGCTGCGGATTGCCCGTCTGCGACCCACTTTTGATGTAAATGGCCGGAATACCCTGGCGCACGAAGCTGAAGTGATCGCTGCGCATAAAGACGGCCTGCTCCGGAATCGGGTCTTTCGCAATCTGTACCCCCACGAACTTGGCCGCAGCCTCAACCTCCTTTGTCATGCTCGAATGTTCGGAGCCGTAGGGCACGATGTCGAGCAGCGGATGGAAAAAGAACGGCATGTCCAGACACAGGTTGGCGACAATTCTGTCCTGCGGAACCGTAGGGTTGCTGGCGAAGTAGTCGGAGCCCAGCAGTCCCATTTCTTCGCCGGTTACGCCGACGAAGATAATCGACCGACGGGGCGCTTTGGGCAAGGAGGCAAACAGCCGGGCCGCTTCGAGATTGATGGCCACGCCCGATGCGTTATCGTGGGCACCATTGTAGATCGAGTCACCTTTTACGGGGCGGCCAACGCCGAGGTGGTCGAGGTGGGAGACGTACACGACGTATTCGTCTTTCAATACGGGATCAGTGCCGGGCAGCATACCCATTACGTTTTCGCCAATCAGGTCGTCGCTCAGTTCGGTCTGCGTCCGGATGCGCGCTGAACTGTTGAGCGGAAACGCCTGGGGCATGCTCCGGTGGGCCACGGCCATGGCTTCCTCAAACGACTTGGCCGTACCGGTAAAGAGCGAGCGGGCGGTGGAGTCGCTCAGAATAGCCGCTGCTTTCAGGTCGGGGAACGTCCGTTGGGCCTGCCCCTGTTTGTCGACCCACCGGTAAACGGCCTGCCGGGCGCGCGGACCGGCCATCTCGATCCGCATCCGGATATCGGTCGGCAGGCTAAAGGTCAGCACCCCCACGGCCCCGTGGGCCACGGCCATTTCCTGCTTGGCCGACGAATAATAGGCCCGCTGGTTGGAGGGGAAAATGGTGGGTGCCCCGTTGAAGCAAGCCACAATTTTACCTTTTACGTCTACTTTAGCGTAGTCGTCGTAGCCGAGTTCGGGGGCCGAGATGCCAAAACCGACAAACACGATCGGCGCTTCTACCTCAGCCGTGGTTTGACTGAAGTTCGGACTGAGGATAAAATTTCGACCGTACACCAGCGGGAACTGGCGGCCATCCCGAACAAGGGCCATCGAACTGCCCGCTTCTTTCACTTGTCCTTTTCGAAGCGGAACGGCCTGCCGGTACGTACCGTTCTCGCCAGCGGGTTGGAACCCAAGCGACCGGAACTGCTGCTCAACGTACTGAGCCGCCATCTCATAGCCGGGTGTGCCTGGCTTGCGGCCCCGCAGTTTATCATCGGCCAGGTAGCGCATGTGCCCCTGAATAGCCTCAGGACGTACCGACTGGGCCGCTTTCTGGGCTTCGACGGGTAGGGTAGAGGGGACGGGCTGCGCGAGAACGGTACACCAGCCCAGGCCGGTGGTAAGGAGTAAAGTGAGTCGTTTGATCGGGAAATGGAAAGCCATTCGACGGGATGATCTGGTTGCCGGAAACCTTAAAAGTACAAAATACCCGTCGAAAGTGATAAATGATAAACAAAAACCTGCCTTACGGTTCAAGCAAAGAAACCGCAGGGCAGGTGTATTCCGTAACGTCGAAGACGGGGTCGGTCAGAACGTAATAGGCTGGGTCAGGTACGTAGCCTGGTTGTCGCCGTTGATGCGGACGGTCGCCGTGAGTGGTTTCTTGTTCCAGTCGATCGTAATGAGGCCGTAGTTTAGCTGGGCCACCATCTCGCCTACGCGGTGGCGATTGGGTTCTTCGTGCGGCTTGGATACGTGCGTAAGGCCGCTGCTGGTGATGTCGTAGAGGTCATAGCCCAGGCCGGGTACGCTTTCCTTGGAAATCTCGGCTATGTGCCGGTCACCGCTGATCAGCATCGCTCCTTTGGGTTTTGTTTTGGCGAGCAGGTCCATCAACCGTTGGCGGGCAGTCGGGAAGTTGCCCCACTTCTCGTAGGGGTGTTCTTCCGGAATGATCTGAATGCCACAGCCGATAATGTGAACGTCGGCATCGGAATTGGTCAGTTGCTGTTCCAGCCAGCTCCACTGGGTTTCGCCCAGGATATCGCCGGTTGGGTCTGGTACGTTGACTTTGCCGTCTTTTTTGAGCGGATCGCGGAAATAACGGCCATCCAGCAGAATCACCTTGACGCGCTGGCCTTTGGGCCCGTACACGTGCGACGAGTAGCCGCCTTCCTGCGTGCGAAGCGGGCTGCTGGCCGGTACGTCCAGAAAATCGAGCATGAGCTGCTGGCTTTCTTTCCGGCGCGGGTATTCCTTACCCCCGTCGTTGACGCCATAGTCGTGGTCGTCCCACACGCCGATGATCGACGCCGACTGCCGCAGTTGCTGGTAAACGGGGTTGGCTTTCTGGCGGGCATATTTGGTTTTCAGGGTATCCATACTTTCCGAATCCCCGTAAATGTTGTCGCCGAGCCAGATCCAGACGTCCGGTTTCTGCGCTACGATATCATCCCAGAGCGGCTGGGGGCGCTTCTGGTCGCTGCACGACCCGAAGGCGATGGTGGTGATGGGTTTCTGGGACTGGGAAGCGGTAGCTTTGGGCTTCGACGACTGGCAGCCGGCCAGCAGGACGCAGCCCAGAAAGCTGAGCGTTACAACGTTTTTCATCCGTACGAAAGGAGTATTCATCCGGCAAAAATAGAGAAGCCGACCCATTTGCTGGTCGGCTTCATAATTTGGTAATACATGGCATTGGTGATCCAGGCGGTGAAAACGTCGCTGACTCACCGGTTTGGTGTGGTAAAAGCCATGCCGGGTGGTTTCGACGGCTCCGGCTGATCTTCGTACACTTCCGGACTGAGATTGCGTAGCTTAGAAAGGTTATAGAACCCGAATCCGGCTTTAGAAATGATGGGTAACCCAATCAGCAGCACTGTGGTTAGAAACGGATCGATATAACCCGCGCCCGGCGTGCCCAGCGCCCAGACCAGCGGATATAAAACCCATTGAACCGTCAGAAACCTAGCCGAGCCACGGTAAGCCTGCTGTATCTGCGGATCGGTAACGGTCTTAGAATCGGTACAGCCCTGCTAAACGGATGGACTCCCCATACCCGAGACTATCGGCATCATCGAGAATGTGAACCTCACCTCCGTGCTGCAGGGTCAGTAAAGCCACTTTATCAAATAAGGGTTCATCCCCCGGTTGCCGACGGTCGTGCAGTGTGGTTTCCAGGGTGTGTTCGTCAAAACGCCCCCAGGCCTGAGCGTGTCTGTGCATAAACAGCACCTCAATGCGGCCCATTACGGCCGCGTCGAGTAACGAACGTACATCTTTCGAGACCCGGTCTGATCCACGGGCGTTGGCAAATTCAGTCAGCCGACGATCCTGTATCTCGCTGAAATAGCCAGTTAGCAGCTCATTAGCCAGCGGATGCAGGTTGGTTGGATGCGTATGTTCAAAATTACCGATCAGTCCGTCCTGGCATAAGCGCGGGTACGTATTGACCTGCCGATAAATAGGATGGTAGTAGTTGACCCCCGCCAGGACAAGCGGGGCGTTTTCCATAGCGAGCAACTGAACAACGGCGTCGTTGATGAGCCGGAAGAAGTCGGCAAGCAGATGATCCTTTTCTTTATTGTCGGTATCGTCGCTTCGGTATACCGCTGCGGCATGACGGCTACTGCCCCGGGCTCGGGTGCGCCCCTGAAGTTCTTCCTCAAAATCATAGTAGTCGGTCACAGCGTCGAGGCCCGATGGAAATTCAAGGTTCATGCCCATGTGAATCATTGAGTACTGATCGGCCTTATGCAGCGTAACGCCTTTTTTCGATATCAGCAGCAGATAGTAATGGCGCAGGGGCTGCGTGAAGGGCAGCAGCGGATTAATACAGAAGCCTGAGCTGATTTCGTAAACATGGCGAAACGGCGTGGGGCTATGAAAATACGTGAAAAAGTCGTGGCTCCGGAAGATAGCCAGCCCCTTGGACTGATACCGCCAGAAAATCCAGTCATCAAGCAGCGCTTCTACGGGTTTCAGCAACTCGTTGATAGCCGATCGTTGCAGGCCTTCCTCCTGAAGTTTCAGCCGGATGTCCTGAATATGATTTTTGAGCTGCAGCCTGTCCATACTTTCGTTGACTTCCAGGCCATACTCATGGGTAGGCAGGTAAATGGACAGGCAGTGATCGGCCCGGCGTTCCGTCAGGTCGATAATTACGTCTTTGTTTAATTCCAGCGTGTTCATGGTGTCGCGGTCGAGAGTTTGTAAAGGGTGTTGGCAGCGCCCGTATGGCACCCATCTATTAACTGAACCGCTCTGGAATGACTATGGTACTTATTAGAATGTACTAATCACTGACTATCAGTTGATTGACTTGTAAAGTATAAGGCTATTTTAAGGTTTATCTTATTTTCTTCTAAGGAAACAGACCTTGTCGCCGGAAATGGAATGCGCCTGCCAACGCAACGGCCTCACTCGAGTCAGGCCATGGCGTTGGCAGGCGCACTTGCTTCGGATTGTTCCGCAGCGGAAACCCGTACAGTTTCGCCGGTGATCCGTTCTACCCAAACAGAAAATAAGCGATTACCAGCGTCACGCCGATGTTAAACGCCTGGGCGATCAGGAACGCGTAGAGCGGCTTGCGGCTGTTCTGGTTGATCAGGTCGGCAAAGTTGGTTTCCAGGCCAATGCTGGTAAAGGCCAGCGCAAACCACAAGCCCTGCAGGCTTTTCAAACTTCCCTTAACCGGCTCGATCGCCGATGGGCTCAGCACAAAGGAAAACAGCAGCGACGCGCCGATGAACCCCAGGACAAACTTGGGGAAACGCTCCCAGATTACGCCCAGGGTTGGTTTTTCAACCTGTTCGCCCCCCACGCCCGTGACGGTTTTGTGCGAGTAGGTCCAGTAAACACTGATCGCAAAAGCGGCCAGTCCCAGCAAGACGTTCTGTGAGAATTTGACGATGGTGCTGATTTTGAGCGCTTCTTCGCCCGCCAGGCTGCCCGATGCCACTACCGCACCCGTCGTGTCGATGGTGCCACCCAGCCACGCACCGGTCACTTCGGGCGATAGCCCCATGGCCTGAGCGGCATAGGGCATAATCAGCATCATCGGGATGGCCGTGATGAGCACGAGCGAAATGACGTACGAGAGTTTTTTGCTGTCGCCCTGAATGGCCCCCGACGTAGCGATGGCCGCCGATACCCCACAGATCGAAACGGCGCTGGCCAGCATCATCGTCAGCTCGTCGTCTACCTTCAACTGCCGGCTGATCCAGTACGCAAAATACCAGACCGACAGTACAACCAGCAACGCCTGCACCAATCCCAGCGAACCGGCTTTGAGGATATCGCCGAAGATGACCGTAGTACCCAGCAGTACCAAACCGATCTTAACGAACAGTTCGGTCGAGAGCGACGCCCGCAGCCAGTCGGGGATTTTGAACAGATTTCCTACGATCAGGCCGATGCTCAGGCTGAATATAACGGCTTCGAGATTAAGGTCCTTCAACGTTTTGTTGCCCGCCAGGAGCAGAGCCAGCACGGTTAGCCCGAAAACAACCGGAAAGCCCAGGAGCGTTGCCCGGACGGGCTTGCCGAGCAGATACGTGCCCACCAGCGCAACGGCGTAGGTGAACGCAAACTGACCGGCTATGGCGGCCAGATTACTTCCGGTAAACACCTTACCCGTTAAATCGCCTGCCTTGCTCCAGCCGAAACCCGGGGTTGGGATGACCAACCCCGCCAGCGAGAGCGCAATGATCAGCAGGCCGAGGACAACCACGGTCCAGTCTTCAGTGAGGTTGAGTTTATTCTTTTCGGCCGAGGCCGTTGGGGTTGATACGTTCATAAGGTACAGTGTCAGGTTTAATGTTTCGGGCGGCCAGTTCCAGCTTTCAGGTCATGCCCGTATTAAACGCTGAACATGAAACCTGGAACGTTGCGCTAGTTAAAAAATCATTCGTTCGTTAATTCTACCGGTACCGACTTGCCAAAACTATCGCGCAGCACGACCCGGGCTGCGTGGTAACCGCATAAACCATGCACCCCTCCGCCCGGTGGTGTTGCCGAGGAGCAGATAAAAACACCGGGCGCCCCCGTGCGGTAGGGCGTCAGACTCAGCGTAGGCCGCGTAAATAACTGCCGGACGTCGATGATGCCGCCGTTGATGTCGCCCCCGACGTAGTTTGGATTCCAGGCTTCCACCTGGGCGGTATTCATCGTGGCGCGGGCCAGAATCCGGTCCCGGAAACCCGGTGCAAAGCGCTCCACCTGCCGCTCGATGATGCCGGTCATGTCGACCGTTGAGCCGTTCGGTACGTGGCAGTAGGCCCAGGCTGCCTGTTTACCGGCCGGTGCCCGCGTCGGATCGAACAGGCTCTGCTGAGCCAGCAGAACGTAGGGGCGGTCGGGATGTTTGCCGTCGTAGGTCTGCTGTTCGGCGTCGGTGATTTCTTCGAGGGTGCCGCCAAGGTGGACGGTACCCGCCTGCCGGCATTCCGGGGCCGTAAACGGAATCGGTCCGTCCAGGGCCCAGTCAATTTTGAAGATGCCGGGACCGTAGCGATACCGTTCGAGTTGCCAACGGTACAGTGTCGGGAAGCGATCCCCTACGATGGACAGCAGCTGCTTTGGGGTCAGATCAAACACAACCACCCGCGATTTGGGCAGGTCGTTCATAGAGCGAACCGGCCGGTCGGTCTCCAGGTGCCCGCCCAACGACCGGAAATACGAGACCAGGGCGTTTGTAATGGCCTGCGACCCTCCTTTGGGTACAGGCCAGCCGCGGTGGTGACCTGCCGCCATGAGCACGAGGGCGATGGCTGCGGTGGTGACGTTGCTCAGGGGCTGGATCGAATGGGCGGCCATACCGGCAATGAGGCCCCGGGCTTCGGTCGTCTTGAAACGGCTGGCCAGCCACGTAGCCGGCAATACCGCATCCAGCCCGAACCGGGCCATGTCGAGCGGATGGTCAGGGAAACGTAGGGGCCCCAGCACATCGACGGCTAACGTTGGCCAGTGCCTGACCACCGGTTCGAGTAGTCGGCGATACGTTTGCTCGTCGGCGCCGAGGGTTCGGGCCGTGTCGTCTACCGCACCGAACAGCGCGGCTGCCGTTTTGCCGACGCTCGGGTCGAATGGGTGAGCGGCTGCTACGGGTGGGTAGATGTATTCCAGCCCATGGTCGGCGAGGGGCAGGCTTTTGAAAAAAGGCGAGCCGGCCGCCAGCGGATGCACCGCCGAACCAAGGTCATGCACAAAGCCGGGCAAGGTTAGCTCGGCTGAACGAACCCCGCCCCCAAACGTAGATCGGGCTTCGAGCACCAGCACCGACAACCCCGCCCGCGCCAGCACAATAGCCGCGCTCAGGCCGTTTGGTCCGGAACCTACTACTACGGCATCGTATGGCTGGTTTGTCACTTGACGTTCGGTTTGCGGTTTTCAGGATACTGCTGGCTGGTCATGCGTAGGCTGTGCTGTCGGGTGCATGTATCCGATAGCATGAACGTGATGGAGCGGTTCAGGTACGTTCGGGTTCAACATTGGCCGATTGTTTAGCTGAAGAAACAATGCTCTTTGGTGGCTTGATCCAGTACGTCAGGCCCCCCACCAGCACGATGCCCAGCCCGATCAGGCTTTCGGTAGGCTTGTCGGTGATGATGAACGCCAGGACGAACAGGCTGAACACGATATAGGCCCACTGCAGCCACGGCCGCAGCGGACTGTGAAAATCAGTCGGTAAACGCTTCGTGCGCAGCAGACTCGCAACGGCCAGCGTGCCCATCAGTTGCAGCACGAACGACGTGCAGAGCAGTACCTGTTCCAGGGTGCCCGAGAACAGCAACAGCAGCGTGATGCCCGTTTGCAGCCAGATGGTCCGGACGGGAATCTGGTGTTTGTTCTCGTGCTGGAAGACGTGCCACAACGGAAAATCCCGCGCCATGCGGCTGGTGACCCGGGCACCCACCCAGACGTACGAACTCATTGTAGCGACGAGTTGCAGGGCAATGCCGGCGCTCACCCACCGACCGGCGTTCGTCCCAAAATATTGGCTGAACGCAATCTCCGCGACATTGGCCTGGCCGGTTAAGGCGTTTACGGCGGCCAGTTTCAGGAAGACGATCTGAAGGCAGACGTACAGGATCGTCACCACCAGCGTACCCAGGAGCAACGCTCTGGGTAGGTTTTTAGCGGGGCTGCGAATTTCGGATACGATGTAAGCCGCTGCGTTCCAGCCGGTGTAGGCATAGGTGACGTACAACAGCGATACGGCAAAAGGGGTTGTCGGGATTTCGGACTGGTAGCTGGAGTCGAAGCGAAACGCGTTGGCCATCGACGGCGATACGTAAAACCCGACGGCCAGCAGACTCAGCACGAAAGCGATTTTGGCTATGGTCGTTACGTTCTGAAACACGCTGCTGTGCCGCAGACTGAACGAGTGAATGAGGCCCATGCTGATGATGAGCGAGACCGTTAGCCAGCGCGTGTTGGTTAAACCAAACGGCAACAGATACGACTCCATCGCTTTACCGGCGATGGCAACCGGGGCCGCAAATCCGCCCACCAGCGACACCCAGGCCGACAGATAGCCTAAAAACGGGTGCAGCCCCCGGGAAATAAAGACGTAATCGCCCCCTTTCTCGTCGGGGTAATGCGTGCCCAGCTCCGCCAGGGAAAACGCCCCGATCAGGGCCAGCACACCCCCCAGCACCCAGAGCAGAATGATGGACCAGGTGTTTTGAACGGCCGCGAGCTGAAAACCCAGACTGGTGAACACACCGGTCCCGACCATGTTGGCGATTACCAGGAAGCAGGCGGTTAGCCAGCCAATTTTATGCGTAGTTGTTGCCATTACCGTGCTGTATGAGTCAGGCATGAGGCCTTTTGCACGAATATCGGCCAATCTGAGCGGGAGACAAAACATGCCGGAAAATTGGATTAATACAGACCGGCCTGCAACGTACTTCCCGACAGGGCGTACGTCCGGTTGACGCGGTCCAGTACGACGTAGATGGAGTCTTTGTTTTCGCTGATGCCGCTCAGAATAACGCGCGAACCGTCTTTGGTGCTGTAGGTCAATAGCATCCGGTTGCGCTCTACGTCCCGACGGCGTTCGGCGTTGATGCCCTTCGTCCGGCGGGTAGAGCGGGCGATGGGATCGATCCGGCTGTCTTCGTCGCCAATGGTGGCCAGCGCGTCGGCTGGTATCCACTGGGCCGCGGCTGCTTTAGGCTTCAGCTTTTGGGATTTAGCCGCATCGGCTTCGTCACCGCCTTCACCACGCGGCCCGCCCGGACGATACTTGTCCTGCAGATACAGTACGTGATTCTTCGTGTCGGCATCGTAGTAGAAGACGCGCTGCCCACCAGCTACGCCGGTCAGTTCAAACGTTCGGTTGAGGTCGCGCATGGGTGCCCCTCCGCCGTTGGAGAGGTCGAGCGGAACCGCGCGGTTCGTTCTGAACGTCAGCGTCGACCAGTTTTCAAAAGTTGCTTCCTGCCATCGAACCGAATCCAGGGGTGAATAAGGGAGTACTCTGCCGTTCAGCCGGAATTCCGTTACGTTGTAATTACCCCGCAATTCGGGGACTCCTTTCTGAGCGGGTTGTTTGTAAGGATCATAGCGGAAGTTGACGTACTGTAGCCAGAACAACAGCACGAGAAAAATGCCGATTGTCGCGGTCTTGAGACCAATACGAACGTAACGCTGCCAGCCCGTAAAGGTCGGGTAGTAGGTGAATGGTACGGTAAAGCGCTCCCTGATCAGCAGGTTATACAGACTTGGAATGTAGTCGATCAGCAGAAACCCCGACAGCAGCACGAAATACGAACTGTAGCCATGAACACCGCCGTCGTAGGCAAAATTAACGTAGACAATGTCCGCCAGTGCGCCGAACAGCAGTACGGCCCCCCAGAACGTTGTAGCCCGGAAGAAAAGCAGGACACCCGCGGCTACTTCCACAACGCCCGTAAACACTTCGTACCAGGGGACAATGCCGATGGAGAGCCAATAGATCTTCTGGGCCGTGAGGTCGCCGAAGTTGGTATTCAGTAGTCCCAGCGACGGGTAGGGCAGCTGCGTCGGCATGAGTTTCGTAAAGCCAAACCCGATAATGCCGATGCCCGCCCGGTAGCGCACAATCACCCGCAGCCAGTAATACAACAGCGGTCCGGCGTTTCGGTTGTAGGGCAACGGGTCCGGTTTACGCAACCGGGCTACGGCTGACCAGAGTACCCCCACGGCCATGGAGAACAGGAACGTAATGAGCCAGGGCGCGTAGCCGAGTAACGTACTACCGAACAGTTTGTTGCCGAACAGCGTAATGCCGGAACTGAAGCGCGAGAGGTCATACAGATCGCGGTAATGCAGGTGCAGCCAGTCTAACGAAACGGCGTTTTTATACCAGTTCCAGTTGTTGGGCAGCGCCATGATCACAAAGAACACGAATGCAATCCGGAACAGGACGTTCTGACTGGCGGTCCATGGTTTACGAGTCGTGACCCGGTCAGGAATGTTTCGGTCAGGCGTGACCCGGTCTGACGTGACCCGGTCTGACGGCACGTCTGACCGCAATAACAAACCACTCCGGTCAGACGTACCGTCAGACCGGGTCGCGTCAGACCGAGTCGCGTTAAACCCAGGCGCACCAAACGTGTCGGCGGGTTCGGTTGGTCCGGAAGAAGTCGGCTGCAGGGAGTTTAGACCGGGATGGTCGGAGGTCGTTTTGATTGATGACATGACTACATCAGAGGGTTAAGGTTCCGCGACGGCCGGCTTTGGCTGCCTCTTCCACCAGATACTTTTTATTGACTTTGTCCAGCACAACATGAATGGAATCGTGGGCCTCATTAATGCCCGACAGAATAAGCTGCGACGGAGTCGGTCGGCTGTAGCGGAGCGTCAGCGTTTCGCCGGCGTGGGCTTTATTCCGGTTTCGAAGCCGAAGTGTCTGACGGGCCGGGTCTACGTCGTAGCTGTAGTAATGGCGGCCCTGCGAACCGGCCAACTCGTAGGTGCGGTCGGCGTCGCTGGCGTACATCTCCTCCGTGTTGGACCGGTCGAGCCGGACCGGCCGGTTGGACTTGATGCTGATGGTTGCCCATTTCTCAAAAACTACATCCTGCCAGCGCGTCGAATCGGTTCTGGAATACGGCAGTACGTTGTTGTTGACGCGGAATTCGCTGACGTTGTAGATCCCGCTGGCACCGGCCAGGCCCGGCTGTTGCGGGAAATGATACCGTCCCTGGCGGTAGCCACCGTAGGTTTTGTAGCCATACAGACCAACAAAAAACAGCACGAAGGCCGTCTTCAACGCCAGGCGGGCCGTTCGTTGCCAGGGTTTGGTAAGTACCAGCCGGAAGCGATTCGGGGCGGTTGGCTGTTCGAGCGAAACCAGCCTGAACAGCCGCACGGCATCGTAAGCAAAGATGAACAGGGCCAGCACGACGAGGTAGAAGCTATACACGTACTCACCGCCCTCGTACGCCAGGTTCGATACGAACACGTTGCCCGTAAACGGCAGGATAATGAGGGTGCCTATGCCCGCGGTTTTACGGTTCAGCAGCAACAGCGCGCCCAGGATTTCAACCAAACCAAGGAAGGATTCGTACGATGGTACAATGCCTAGGCTTAAGGAAAAGAGTTTCCAGGCGGTGAAATCGCCGTAATGGGTATTCAGGTTGCTGATCGATGGGTACGGCGCCTGCAACGGAAAAAGCTTGATGAACCCATACGCCAGCAGGCCGACCGCCAGCCGGTACCGCACAACGACCCGCAGCCAGTAGTACAGTTGATTATAGTGGTTGGCCCCCTGATCCCGATACGTCCAGATTACGGCACCAACCCCGGCGATCAGCGCGACAATGGCCCAGTTCGCGAACGTATCGGGTCCGTCGAAAAATTCGGGCTGATAGCGAGCCAGGTAAAAGATGCCGCGGTACTGGAGGTTTGTCCAGTCGATGGCGAACAGATCGCGGTAGTACGTCCAATCCAGCGGAACGGCCTGGATGATGAAGTAGATAAAGAAAAACCGGAACAGCAGCTTTTCCGACCCCCGCCAGTCGGAAGGCGATGCCGTTGGCTGGGCGTCCGGAACCGTTATTGGGCCAAACTCGGATAGTTCAGCTTTCCATTCCGAAGGTACGCCCGTAATGGCTGTTTTTGTCATAACCTGCGTTGGTTTTACGATTAGCTATACGTTGACTATAGGCTTATTTCGCGGGTTCGTTGGGCCGCAGCCGCTGGGGGGTCAGCACCTTTCTCGTTTGCAGATCAAACGTTTGCCCCCGACCAAGAAAGTAGAACGGGCCTCCGGTACTGTTCTGGCCGGATGGATACTGGGCGTTGTTGGCAATTTGCTCGGCCGTGTAGATGCCTACGAACGAATTGCCGATTACCTCAAACGTATTTTTCTGCACCACAATGGCCGTGCTCTCGTCAATGCCAATGCCGAGTAGCTCAGGCCGTTCTTTTATGACATTGATCAGGTCAAACTGCCGGTTTCGGCGCAGGACGTGCTGGTCGATCGTTACGTTGTGGATAAAATCGAGCCCCTGCGTGTGATCGCCGATCAGAATGGCGTTGCCCTTGGTGTCGCCCCGTACCATGAACGAGCCCAGGATCGTAGCGCCCGCCGACGTACCGCCGATAACGCCACCCCGCGCCAGCAGAGCATTAAATTCTTTATGCGCCAGGGTGTTGAGGTATGAATCGGCTAAGCGCCAGTGCCGACCGCCGATGAACCAGACCCCCGTGGCCCGCTTCAGGGGCGCGACGAACGATTCCTGATTGGATTCCTTAGGGTCGCGGGTGTGGAGCACGGTTACCTGCCTGACCCCCAGATCCAGGAGCCGGTTCTTGTCGCGGGCACCGCTGTTCACGATCGACGAATCTTCGCCCGCCGTGGGAATGACGACAATGTTGGCATTCGGTCCACCGGCCAGCTCGATGAATCGCCCCCAGATTTCGGGACCCATGGCTCCTCCGCCAACGATGACCAGAGCCCCTTTCTCGGGCCCGACGGGTTTGGCCGGCGATTGGGTTTGCGCCTGGGCCGGGAGCAGACTGAGCGAAGCTATAATGAAGGCAAAAAGCGTTGTGGTTTTCATGAGGATGTTTGTAGTCAGTGGTTAATACCCTTCGTTCTGTGTCAAGGCTTTATCGGCAAGGATTTCGCTGGTTGGGATGGGGAAGACGTATTTTTTCGTGTCCGTGATGCCCAGGACCGCGGCTATCCGTCCCGTCCGGATCAAGTCAAACCAGCGGTCGGCTTCAAACGGAAACTCGACGCGTCGTTCCTGCTCAATGGCCAGTAGCGTAGCTTCCAGAGTCGGGGTTGTCGTGGTCGTGAGGGCCGATAAGCCAGCCCGGTCGCGGACCGCATTCAGATCGGCGAGGGCCTCGTTGAGCTTACCCAGCCGCGCCCGGGCTTCAGCCCGGATCAGGTACAGTTCGGCGATGCGAATGATGTACTGCGGATCGGTGCCGATCGGGTTGCGGTAGTAGAGCTTCCCGTACCACAGGTTGCCGGGAGGGGCCGTCTGCGCAATCAGACCGTTGCGATTACCCCCCATGTTTGGGTCGTTGAGTAACGTAACGAGCTGGGCATTCGGTGCCCATTCGCGCCGACCGCCGAGGGCAGGAGGGAGCCACCAGTTCGCGTGTCCGTTTCGGAAGGAATTGCTGAAAGCCAGTTCAAAAACCGATTCGGGTGTTGCCACCGCATTGTTCGCGAAGAAGGCGCTGTAAGGTCTGGCAAGCCGGTAATTGGTAGCGTCGCTAATGAGCTTGCTCGCGTACTCGTCGGCCTGCGCCCATTCCTTGCGGTACAGATGATACCGTGCCCGCAACGCCCAGACCGTCTTGCGTGTTACCCGGTTGCGGTTGGTCGTGTTGGGCAGCAAGGGTTCGGCCGCGGTCAGGTCTTTCAGAACCTGGGCGTAGGTTTCGTCTGCGCTGCTACGTTTGATGCCGGTGTTATCCGACGGTTGTCGGGTTGGTGCCAGAACCAGCTGAACCCCGCCCCAACCGCGCACGAGGTCGAAATACGCCAGCGCCCGAATCGTTAGGGCTTCTCCCACGAACTGATCTTTGCGGGCAGCCGTCAGCTGCGGATCGGTCAGGGCTGGAACGGTTTCGATCAGGTAATTAGCCGACAGAATTGTGCGGTAAATACCCGCCCAGGCGTTGCCGACGTAGCCGTTGTCGGCGGTCAGCTTGCGGGCCGTAATCTCCTGGGGAGCCCCCTGCGAGCCGGTCCACTGGATATCGCCCCCCGACAGGTACGCCAGTGCCTGAAAATTGGAGCCGTAGTAGCTGTCGTTACCCAGCCGGTTGTAGAGGCCATTCAGCGCTACCTCGGCTGAACTGGCGTTCGTGATCGCCTGCGACTCGTCGATCTGCAATTCAGGCTGAACCTCCAGGAACGACTGGCAACCCGCGAGCAGAACCAGCAACGAGAAAATCAAGAATGTGCGGTTTGTAGTAGTCATACGGCTAATGTCATGTTGGTGAGTCGTCGGTCTGTGTGTCGTTGACTGGCCCCGGCCGTTTCAGGAACCGGGCCGTCATGACCACGAAATGACGGTTTACAAGGTCAGATTTAAGCCAAGTTGAGCGGTACGTGGCAGCGGAGGGGTGCCAAGGTCATGCGCCTGTGTAGTGGGGTTCGCCGTTACGTTCACTTCCGGGTCTGGTCCCTGGTAGTTGCTGAGCAGCCAGAGGTTTGAGCCGTTGTAGTACACCCGGGCGGATGTTATGCCGACTTTCCGCAGCAGATTCTTCGGAATCGTATAACCGATGACGAGACTGTTCAATCGAACAAACGAACCATCTTCGATGAACCGGCTGGTCGGGTTAAGATTGTAGTTATTTCCCTGCGTCGTGATGCGCGGTACGTCGGTAATGTCGCCCGGTTTCTGCCAGCGGTTCAACTGGTTTTTGTTGATCGCCCGGCGGTCGTCGCGCGTACCGCCCGATTCGTGAAAGAAGCGGTTGTTGTTGTTGACCTTGTTGCCGTAGCTGAAGTTGAAGAACAGCGATACGTCAAACCCTTTGTAGGACAGCGTATTGTTCAGTCCTCCGACGAACTTGGGCAGGGCCGTACCGACGTACTGGCGGTCGGCGGCCGTCAGGATGCCGTCTTTGTTGTAATCATCGTATACGGCATCACCGTTTTCGGGGTTGACAGACAGTTGTTTGTATACGAAGAAGGCGTGGTATGGATAGCCTTGTAGCAACCGCTGCGTGGCGTAGTTTGCATCAACCGGGAGCGACAGTTTCTCAATGCGGTTGACGTTGGCCGCTATGTTGAAGGTTGTGTTCCAGGTCAGGCCGCGGCTTTCGATATTGACCGTATTCAGGCTGAACTCAAGCCCCCGGTTGCTGATTTCGCCGTCGTTGCGGTAAATCGACGCAAAGCCCGAACTCTGCGCCAGCGGCACCTGTAATAACAGGTCATACGTGTACTTCGAGTAAGCGTTCACTTCCAGCCCGATCCGGTTGTTCAATAAGCCCACGTTCAGACCCACGTTTACCTGTCGGGTTGTTTCCCACTTTAAATCCGGGTTAGCCAGTTGCACCGGAAACGTACCGGGATTGTCCTGGTAGTTATAGCCGCCCCCCCACAGACCGCGGGGGGCAAAATCGTTGATGCCGTTCTGGTTACCCGTCCAGCCGACGCTCGCCCGCAGCTTCAGGTCGCTCACGAAGGTCACGTTCTGCAGGAAGTTCTCCTGCTTTATCTGCCACGCCAGACCCGCCGACGGGAAATAACCCCATTGGTTGTTGGTGCCGAATCGCGAGGAAGCGTCGGCCCGGAGGCTGGCCTCGATGAAGTACTTCCTGGCAAAATTGTAGTCGATCCGGCCGAAGAACGAAGCCAGATTGTTGCGCGTCCGGCTCGATGTGGATGTTGTCACCGACGCCGATGAAATCTGTTTGAACGCGTCGGATGGGAAGTTGGTGCCCTGGGCCTGGGTCTGCGTCGACAGGTTGCCTTGTACGGAGTTGCCCAGCAGAGCCCCGAACGAATGATTGCCACCGAAAGTCCTTCGGTACGTCAGCGTCTGCTCGTTGATCCAGACGGTGTTTTTGCTGATGCTCGATGTGGCCAGGCCGCGGCTTGCGCTACCCCGGTTGGTCAGCGTGTTCCAGTACTCATATTCGTCGTAGATGTTGTAGTCGAGGCTCCAGCTACTGCGGAACTTCAGGCCGTCGATGATATCGATTTCGCCGTACAGATTGCCGATGTAGCGGGTACTGATCGACTGCATATCTGTATTATTGATCAGTACGTCGAGATTGTCAAAACCCGCCCATTTAGCGTACGAACCGTCAGCGTTGAACTTGGGCAGGTACGTCGGCGTGTGCAGGGCCGCCTGTAGAATTCCGCCCTGCGGACCATCACCCACCCGTGCGTTCGTGCGGTTCGACTGTGAGAAGATGTTGCTGGTCCCGACGCGAATCCGGTTCGTCAGCTCGTGGTCGAGGTTGAGTTTAAAGCTCGCCCGCTGAAAATCATTGGTACGCAGGGTCGCCTGCTGGCTCATATACCCACCGCCGAGATAAAAACGGGTCTGCTGATTGCCGCCCGATACGGCCAGGTCGTAGTTCTGCAAGGCACCGGTCCGGAAGATGTCGCCCAGTCGGTCGTAAGTCGGTTGTTCGTCGGGTAAACCGCGGCCCGCCACGCCATTCACCAGTTGATCTTTCGGCCGGAAAGGACGCGTTTCGAACGGTTTGCCGTCGTTCACCCAGGCCTCGTTGATAATGGTCGCGTGTTCGGGGCCGGTCACCAGGTCCCACAGTTTGGGGGCCCAGGCCTGACCGACGCTGGCGTTCAGCGAAACTTTCGTTTTTGAGTTGTATGCCCCCCGCTTGGTCGTGATTACCACCACGCCGTTGGCCGCCCGGGCCCCGTAGATGGCCGTTGCTTCGGCATCTTTCAGGATGGAGATGGATTCGATGTCGGCTGGGTTAATGTCGGCCAACGGGTTGTTGGCCTGCCCCTGGGTCGTGATCTTCTGCAGTGATTGGTTGTTGATGAAGACCCTATCGACGACGTACAGCGGATCGTTACTGGCGTTGATGGACGTATTGCCGCGGATGCGGAAATAGATGCCATCGCCCGGAACGCCCGTATTGGCCGACACCTGCACCCCGGCTACCTGCCCCTGCAGTTGCTGTTCAAAGCTGGCTACCGGTCGGTTTTTGATCTGGTCGGCGTTGATCTGCGTAACGGCTCCGACCAGATTTTTGCGGTCCTGCGTGCCGTAGCCCACCACCACCACTTCGTTGAGCTGGGACGAAGACTCCCGCAGGGTTACGTTGACGTCGGTTCTGTTATCAACGGTTGTTTCGGTTGTCTGATAACCGATGGCTGAAATGACTAATGTCTGACCGGGACGGGTGTCGAGGGTGAAGCGGCCGTTGGCGTCCGAAGACGTTCCTTTATTCTGACCTTTTACAACAACGTTAGCGCCGGGAAGTGCCTCCCCATTTTCAGCGCGAATAACCCCCGACAGACGGGTTGAAACTGACTGTGCCAGCAGCCAGCCTCCGGTGAATAGCCAAACTATCCACACAGTTAGAAGTTTTTGCATTACTTTGTATTGGTTACGTTAAAAAATAAGCTTGCCAGAGCATTTTTTTGTAGCCAGCCGCTTCGGCGGTTCAACGGGACGGTTGCCGCCGTCCCGTTTTTTGTTGGATAGCTAATCCGATGTTTCGGCGGCCCGACGTTTCGGCGGCCCGACGTTTCGGTTGCCGCCGAATCGCCGTACCGCTGGTTGATAATAGCTAGCGTACCGCCAGTTTATTACCGAGCCGGACGTAGAACGTATACACGTAGCAGCCCGCGCAGAATCCGGCCAGGGATTCCAGCGCGGCAAACACCGCCAAGACCACCGTGGGTATCGTTGTAGCGTAGCCCAGTCCATGCAGCGTGGAGATGCCAATGGTGAAGCCCAGGCCAATGCCTGCCGCAAAACGTTTGGGGGCGGCATTCGTGGCTCGGAAAGGAAAGCGCAGGATACGCACCAGGACATCGGCCAGCCGACCGAGGGGACTGTATCGGGTGCGATTGAAACCCCTGAGCGAAAAATCGACCGTCAGCAGCAGAGGTAGTCCAAACCAGCCGGTCAGGAGATAAGCCAGACTGGTCAGGAAGACCAGAAAAGCCACCATCCGCACGTTGGACTCGTTTAGTTGCTCGCCGTCGGTTGGACAGATCAACAGGTTGTTTTTCATAGAATGAATCAATTGGTTGTCATGTTTTGCCAGTGGTAATGCCAGTCGTATCGGTCCATCAGGAGATTTCAGTTGTTAGTGATCCCCGTAGCGTTTCTCGCCTGCCCGAACCGCCAGCGCCAACTGGTTTTGTTTCGGTGGTAGCGGACACGTAGCGTACGGGGTGAAGGCGCAGGGCGGGTTGATGCTCTGGTTGAAATCCAGCGTGGTCAGGCCGTCGGGACCGGGGATATCGGCGTACAGAAACCGGCCGGATCCGTAGGTTTCATGCCGGTTGGTCTGGTCGCCAAACAGAATGAAAAGCTTATCAGGGCCTTCACTAACCGCATCGAGCCGGTGTGTTTTGCCGGCCATTCTAAATACCAGCGTACCAACCAGCGGCTGTTGCGATACCTGCCCCGTTACGTCCAGGATCGGAATGGTTCTGGGCGTTTCGGGCCGTTCGAGCCGGGCTTTTATCTGATTGTGTTCATCCACCGGATACCGATCGATGCCCTTAAAGTCGCTTAAGAATGGGCTTTCCAGGTCGCGTAACCGAATGGCGTATCGGTTGCCGCGCTTGATGACAAACCACCGCAGCGGCCCGTGCGATAACACCGGGCCGGGTTTCTGGTCGGGAACAAACAAGGGTTTCTCGCCTAAGACCGGCTGCCTGTCTTCATCCTGCACAACAACGCCCGGGGCAGCCGTAAACGTGACCGTATCGCCCCGGAGCCGGAACGTACCGAGTTGGTCGGGAGCTTTCCCGGCCGGAAACATCAGCAGGTTGTTTGGATCACTGCCCGCCGGGTTAGCGCCCGGCTGCAGCCAGAACAGGCCCGCCAGGTTGAGCCAGCCGCTTTCGCTTTTAAGGGATTCGATCCGTTTCTGATGCCACCGTTCCAACTGCTCGCGGTACGCCGGGTTTTCGGCCCGGAACCCCACCGTGACCAGCAAAGCCAGGCCCCAGAAACAGAAGAAAGCGAGGGCGTACCGGTTTAGTGGCTCAGGTCTCTGATGCAACGTGTTCATGATTATTAATTGATCTGTGTGATACTCACTAAACCTTTGACTGATTGTAGTCGTCTGGTAATCAGTAGAAAATGCTGCTGGTCATTGGTCTGTACGGTCAGGTGGCCGAACGCCCGCACACCATCCGCTTCGAACGACAGATTCAGGATGCGGCAATGCTCATCCTGCGGTATGGCGTTGGTTACGTCGCCCACGAAGTTCAACCGGTCAAAGCCCGTAATCTGAAAGACGGTCTGCCAACTGGGCAAGGTCGGTAGGTCTGGCTGCGGCTGTTCGTACATGATTAAACCAAGATTTACTATAAACCCCCAAAACCCTGTTATTAGATAGACTATTAGTACTTATAATCTATTGATTTAGTAGGTTTTGCAAATAAAGTGCATATTTGTGCTAGCTTCCAAATTTTACTGAAAAAATAGTAGTGGCAGCTGCGTTACAGGAAGCGATTCGTAGCGGCTTGACATCAAACGATAAGTCTCACTGAATCAATAAGAAGCAAGTAGCGGTATGATCTCAAAAAAAGCAAAATACGCGCTTAAAGCCATGACCCGCTTAGCGGAGCAGTACGGTCGGGGACCCGTTTTGACTCATCAGCTTGCCAAAGAAGGCGGAATCCCAAAGCGGTTTTTAGAATCGATTTTATTCGATCTGCGCAATCATGGTTTATTACAAAGTCGGAAAGGGAAAGACGGCGGGTACCAGCTGCGGATTGAGCCGGATAAGATCACGCTGGCGCAGATTCTGCGGATCATCGACGGACCGATTGCTCCCACGCCCTGCGTTTCCAAAAATTTCTACGTTCGCTGCGACGACTGCGAAGATGAGCAAACCTGCCACATTCGGCCCATCATGGAGCGCGTTCGGGATGCGAACCTGGCCATTTATGAAACGACGACCCTGGCTGGAATCAGAACGTGTCAGACCGGCAACGAAGCGGACCCTCGTCTGTAGATACGTGGGTCGCAGATGCCGCAGACAGGCCCGGTCGACGCTACGCGAACAGGGGAAGAGCCGGTAAACTCAGCCGAACGGATGTGCCGTCGCCGGGGCGGGAACTGAGTTGCAGGGTACCCTGGTGCATGTCAACGATCTTTTTGGCCAGCGTCAGGCCGAGGCCGAACCCGTGGATGTTGCCCACGTTGCCGGCCCGCATCATTGGCAGAAACACGTCGGTTACCTGCGTTGCCGGAATGCCGATGCCCCGGTCGGTAACGCTGATAATAACCCACGACGGTTCATACTGCACCTGGACATCGACGGGCTGGAAAGCTGAATATTTGCAGGCATTGTCGATGATGTTGATCAGGGCTGTCCGCAGCAGATTGGCGTTGCCCACCACACGGATGGTCGAACTAAGCTCGGTAAACTCATCGGTGAGCTGCAGATCAATCTGTTGCTCGGGGTACTTCTCGCCAAAGTACGTAACCGTATCCAGAATGGTATCCACTACGTTGAGGTCATCGATCAGCCGCGACGGCTTCAGGCCTTCAACCTCCGCCAGCCGTAGCAGCGCATTGGCCAGTTCGATGGCTTCTTCCAGCCGATGCAGCGCTTTGGTCATGCTTTGCTGAGTGGCCGGCAGCGTTTGATCGTAGGCCAGCGACGTTTCCAGCATGCCTTTCACAACCGTCAGCGGTGTGCGGATTTCGTGCGATGCGTAGGCAACGAAGTTTTCCTGACTCTGGGCGAGCTTCTGCAACTGGCTCAGCAGCTCATTGAATGAGCCGGCCAGGTAACTGGCTTCGTCCCGGTTGGACGCGTGGTTTAGCCGAAACGAAAAATCGTTGACCGTCGCGGAATTGATCTGGCTGATCAGCTGATCGAAGGGGCGCATGGCCCGCCGGGCGAACAGAAATCCCGCGAGCGCGATCACCACGAGGGAGAACACATTGCCCACACCCAGAATGAAGAGGAGGTTCCGGCTCGTCTGACGACCGCTCAGGTCGTAGGCCGTTACCACCGCTACGTACCGTTTGCCCTGATCCATAAACGACAGGGCAACGCCTTCCTTGGGCGATTCCCAGTCCGGGCTAACGTAAGTAAAATACACTTCCTGCCGGTGAGCTTCGTCCAGCTGCGCCGGGGTAGGGGTGTAGTCGTCGGGGCCGGACGATGAGTAGATGCGGTGGTGTTCGGCGTCGTACAGGACTTCGTGCTGTTCGGGCAGGGTCAGGTAGCTCGACTGAAAAAACTCGTTCCGGTTGCGAAAAAACGCCTGAGCCGAGAGGGCCCGCCGTTGCAGGCGCGTCTGCATCAGCGATCGGCGGTACGACTCATACGTCTGGTAGATGAAAAACGAGAACAACAGCAGTAACGTAGCAACCAGCAGTCCGAATCCAATGGTGATGCGCTGCTTGATACTCATGGCTCTGCCCGGAGCATATACCCTACGCCAAATACCGTATGCAGTAGTTTCGGCTCGGTAGTGTCGATTTTCCGGCGCAGGTAATTGATGTACACATCGACCACGTTCGTGTTGGTGTTGAAATGCACATCCCAGACGTTTTCCAGCAGATCCACCCGGTTAACGACCCGGCCCTGGTGGGTCATCAGATACTCCAGCAGCGCGTATTCGCGGGCGGTGAGGCTGATGCGCTGGCCACCCCGCCACACCTGATGCGATTCGGTGTCGACCGCCAGGTCGAGCAGTTCGAGCCGCTTCGGCAGCGGGGCACGGGACGGATGCCGACGGGCCAGGGCTTTCAGCCGGAACAATAACTCTTTAAAGGCAAATGGTTTGGTCAGGTAATCATCGGCGCCCGATTCAAACCCGATCACTTTGTTATCCAGGCTACCCAGCGCGGTCAGGAGGATAACGGGAATGGCCGGCCAGTTCTGTTTGATGTACCGGCACAGATCGTAGCCATTCAGCCCCGGCAGATTCACGTCGAGTACTACTACGTCGAACTGGCGTTCGTTGACCATACTGCGGCCGATAACGCCATCGAAGGCAGCCGATACGCTGATGCCTTCCGACTGTAACCCTTTCTGAATGAACTGTGCCAGTTCTACATCATCTTCAATGATTAACACATGCATGCGTCGCAAACCAGTCTGTTTGTCAGGATAAAAGTACCAACAAAGCCGCAAACGTATACCGGCCCGAACGGCTCTAACCAGATTCTAATAACTCTCTCAGAGGGCTCTAATGACCTCGGTAGTTATTTTGATGATGACCACCGATCAGAACCTGAATGAACCCATACGCTCATTTGACCGTGTTTCTGGCTGATGACGACGAGGACGACGCCTATTTTTTCCAAAGAGCAGTCGAACGGACGTACCCCGGCTGCCGGCTTCGGCGGTTCGACAACGGAACGGACTTAGTCCTGACTCTTCAGGAAGCCGGGGCGGCTCTTAATGTGGTGTTTCTGGATCTGGCTATCCCCAGGCTCGACGGGTTTCAGGTACTCGAACAGATTCGGCAAATCGATACGTTGGCGGATCTGCCGGTGTTTATTCTGACCGTTTCCGAAGCTGACCAGGATATCCGGCGGGCTTACCAACTGAGGGCCAGTGCCTACCTGCTCAAACCCGCAGCGATGACCGAACTAACCCGGCTTGTACAGCCTGCTATCCGCTTTGCTATGAACCAATTTACTCAACGATGAAAAAAAGACAGTGGTTACTCTGTGTTCTGCTGACTGTCGGGTGCCTGCCGTCCGTCTGCGGGCAGGTGCTGACATTGGAAGGGGCCATCGACGCTACGTTTGCCCAGTACCCTACACTGGCCGCGCAACGGTCGGCGCTGGAAGCCATTCAGGCCAATGCCCGCGTTGTGCGCGACAACCGGCTGCCCAACGTGCGGCTTCACGATCAGGTTACGATCGGGACGGCCAATGGTATGTCCGGCTCCTACTTTTCGCTGGGGTTGATCGTACCGACCTCGGGCGCCCGTCGGGCCGAAAATCGCCCCGATCTGGCTACCGGCAACATTGCCCTGGCATCGATGGATTGGGAGGTTTATAACTTCGGGCGCTTTCAGGCCGAAAGCAAACTGGCCGTTGCCGACATCGCCGTCAGTGAAGCCGGGCTCGAACGCGAGCAGTTCGGGCTGCGGCAGGTGGTCATCAATACGTACCTGGATATGCTCTGGCAGGCCCGATACCTCGACATTGAGCAGCGCAACTTTGCCCGCGTCGACACGGTGCGCCGGATCATCACAAACCTGGTCCGCAACGGCATCAAACCGGGGCTGGATTCGTCACTAGCCGCCGTTGAATGGTCAAGGGCCAAAATAACCTACTGGAAAGCGCTGGAAAACTACCGCAAAACGGCCGTTCAGCTGGCAACCCTGACCGGTCGGTCGGCCAATGACCTGCGCGTGGATACTCTGTTTCGGTCGGAGCCTCTGCTGGCCCCCGTAGCCGGCGAAGTGCCGGCGCTGAACCATCCGCTGCTCCGTTTCCGCGACCGGTTCATCAGCCGCCAGGCCGCCGAAATTGACCTGATCCGGAAGTCGGCCCGGCCGCGCGTATCGTTGCTGACGGCCGCCTGGGCGCGTGGGTCGAGCCTGACGGTAGAGAATGCCTTTGGTCCGCTGGGGTCCGGGCTGGCGTATAGCCGAACAAATTTTCTGGTGGGGCTGGCCGCTACCATGAACCTGACCGACCTGCGCCGGGCCCTTCACCGCACGCAGCTTCAGCAGCTACGGGTGCAGGAAGCGACCAATCAGCTGGCCGTTGAACGCGTACAGTTGCAGAATGCGCTGACAACCGCCGACTCGCTGCTGACCATACTGCGGCTGGAACTGGGCGAATTGCCAAACGCCATTCGGTCGGCCAACGATGCGTATCAGCAGCGTCTGGCGCTGTATAACAACGGCCTGGAAACCATTCTGAGCCTGACCGACGCCCTGCAACTGCTGACCTCGGTCGAGAAGGAGTACGTCGAGACGCAGAGCCGGGCGGTGAGGCTCCGGCTGCAGAAAGCCGTTGCGACCAACAACTTCGACGATTTTTATACCATGTTCCGGCGATAACCGAACTCAACGTCAACCGACCTGCTTATGTCGCTCTTATCAACGTCATTAAAACGTCCAATTTCGGTGCTGGTGCTGGTGGCCGGTGTCGTGGTTTTCTCGGTGCTGTCGGCGCTTCGAATCCCGATCGATATCTTCCCGCGACTGAATTCCCCAACCATTTACGTCATCGAGCCGTATGGCGGCATGTCGCCCGCTCAGATGGAAGGGTTTTTCGCGACCCGGATGCAGGATCAGTTTCTGTACGTCGGCGGGATTAAAGAAATTTCCAGCAAAAGCGTGCAGGGGCTGACGGTGGTCAAACTGGTTTTTTACGAAGGAGCCGATATGGCTCAGGCTGCGGCCGAGGTAGCCATTCAGGTGAATCGCGCCATGAAATTCTTTCCGCCGGGGGCGCTGCCTCCGCAGGTAGTGCGGTACGATGCGTCGTCGGTGCCAATCGGCGATCTGGTTTTTTCAAGCAAAACCCGTGAGCTGAAAGAAATTCACGAACTGGCCGTAACCCGTATCCGGCCCCTGTTTTCGACCGTTCCGGGCCTGACGGCACCCCCCCCGATCGGCACCAACTCCCGCACCATCGTTATTAACCTCGATCCCGGTAAAATCCGGAGCATGAACATTTCGCCCGATGAGGTGGTCGAAGCGCTGGCGGCTAATAACACCATGACCCCTTCGGGCAACATCCGGGTCGACAATACGACCTACATCACGACGCTTAATTCGCTGGAAGATCAGGTCGCCGATTTTGGTCGTATTCCCATCGTTACGGAGGGCCACCGAACCGTTTTCCTGGGCGATGTGGCCACGGTGCAGGACGCGTCGGACGTAACGACCGGCTATGCCCTGGTGAACGGCAGCCGGTCGTCGTACATCCCGGTGGTAAAAACTGCCGATGCGTCGACCTGGGATGTCGTAACGCGACTGAAGGCGAAGCTGCCGGAAATGAAGAGTCTGCTGCCCGACGATATTGAGGTGGATTTTGCGTTCGACCAGTCGGTATTCGTGATCAACGCCGTGCATAGTCTGCTGTTCGAAGGTGGGTTAGGGGCCATCCTGACGGGCCTGATGGTGCTGTTGTTTCTGCGCGACTGGCGCTCATCGTTGATCGTTATCATCACCATCCCGGTTTCGGTGATCACGGCCGTACTGCTGCTTAACCTGGCCGGACAAACCATCAACATCATGACCCTGTCGGGGCTGGCGCTGTCGATTGGTATTCTGGTCGATCAGGCGACGGTTACCATTGAGAACATTCACCAGCACCTGGAAATGGGAAAGCCGAAGAAACAGGCCATTTTCGACGCCTGCAAAGAGGTTGCCCTGCCGCTGCTCCTGATTCTGCTGTGCATCCTGGCCGTGTTTGCGCCGTCGTTTATCATGACGGGCGTACCGAGAGCCATGTTTCTGCCCTTGTCGCTGTCGATCGGTTTCGCCATGACGGTGTCGTATTTTCTGGCGCAGAGTCTGGTGCCTGTTCTGTCGAACTGGATCATGAAAGACCATGATCACCCAGCGGATCAGGTTGACGCTGAAGAAACAAAACCGGCGTTTTTCGACCGGATACGGAATGGGTTTGTTGGGCAGACCCGGCGGCTGTTAACCCGCAACCAGCTCATTATCGGCTTCTATTTCGTCAGTATACTGGCACTGGCAGGGGCGGGTTTCGTGCTGATTGGTAAGGACATGCTGCCCCAGATCAACTCCGGGCAGCTGGTAATCCGGATGAAAACCCCCGACGGCACCCGACTCGAACGTACCGAAGAACGGGTGGGTGAGCTGCTGACGCTCGTAGACGAGGTGTCGGGCGGGAATCTGGCCGTTTCGTCGGCTTACGTGGGTGTCGTGCCGACCAACTACGCAACAACGAACCTGTACGTCAGCACCAGCGGGACCAACGACGCGGTGATTAAAGTGGCGCTCGACAAGGCTTATCATACCAACATGCAGGACCTGAAGGAGGCTATCCGCGAGGCTGTACGGGAGCAGATGCCGGACATCACACTGTCGTTCGAACCCGCCGACCTGACCGAGAAGCTCATGAGCCAGGGAGCCTACACGCCCATCGAGGTGCAGGTGGCCGGCCGCGATATGAAGCAGATTGCCCTCTACGCTAACCGGCTGGTCGATAGTTTGTCGACGGTGCCTTACCTGCGCGACGTGCGGATCATTCAGCCCCTGAACTTTCCGGTAATCAACATTAAACTCGACCGCCAGAAACTGGCCATGATGGGCCTGAGCCTGCAGCAGGCCGCCCGCTCCATCACGGCCTCTACGTCGTCGAGCCGGTATACCGAAAAAAACCAGTGGCTCGATCAGAAAGCTGCGTATACCTATCAGGTGCAGGTGCAGATTCCGGCGTACGCCATGCGAAACCTGACCCAGCTGCAGGAAATTCCGCTGGTGGCCGGACGGATGCGGCCCGTGCTGGGGGATGTGGCTACGTTTTCGGTCGATACGCTGCCCGGTGAGTATTCCAGGACGGGTCCGCGCCGGTTCGTGACGGTGTCGGCCAACATCCACCAACGCGATCTGGGTACGGCCACGCAGGCCGTTGAGTCAACCATCGCCCGACTGGGCGAACCACCCAAAGGGCTGGTCACGGAGGTGAAAGGTATGTCGTCGCTGCTGACCGAAACGCTCGACAGCCTGCAACAGGGATTAGGCATCGCCATTCTGGTAATTTTTCTCTTGCTGGCGGCCAATTACCAGTCGTTCAAGCTGTCGTTTGTCGTGCTGTCGACGGTGCCCGCCGTGATCGTTGGGTCCATCGCGCTGCTGCTGCTGACGGGCAGTACGCTGAACCTGCAATCGTACATGGGCATCATCATGTCGACGGGTATTTCGGTGGCCAACGCCATCCTGATTGTGACCAACGCCGAACGGCTGCGGTGGGAGTACCGCGACGTTCGGCGGGCGGCTATCGACAGCGCCGGCCTTCGATTGCGGCCGGTTTTGATGACCAGTTTTGCCATGATTGCCGGTATGATCCCGATGGCCCTCGGTACGGGCGAAGCAGGGGAGCAGGTGGCTCCGCTGGGCCGGGCGGTGATCGGTGGCCTGATCGCGTCTACGCTCGCGGCCCTGTACATCGTGCCACAGGTTTATGTCTGGTTGCAGCGTCGGACAAACTTCAACGAACCGTCGCTGTTGCCCGGTGATGACAAAGCCGCGCAGCCGTCTGTCGAACCAACCGAGTATGTGCATTAATCAGACCAACGGACCGCTATTGACTCAGAATCGTATGAAAACCATTGCCTCTAATTGCATCGTACTCCTGTTGTGGGCCAGCGCGTTGAGCAGCTGTTCGTCGTCGGAGCAGGCCGATGCCAGTCGAAAAAAAGCCGAAAAGCAGCGGCCCGCTAAACCGACGTTTCGCATCGCTGCGGTGTCTCAGCAGCGGGTCGGACAAACGATTCAGCTGCCGGGCGAATTCCGGCCGTATCAGGAAGTCAGCATCTATCCCAAAGCCGATGGGTTTGTTGAAAAGGTGCTGGTCGACCGGGGATCGGCGGTCCGCAAAGGCCAGGTGCTGATGATACTCGACGCGCCCGAAACCGAAGAACGACTCGTTGCGGCCCGTTCGAACACCTTAAAAGCCGAGGCCATGCTGGTGGCCAGCCGCGAACATTACCGCCGGCTGAAGGCGAGCAGCAAAATCCCGGGCTCGGTGTCAGCGCTGGATCTGGAAACGGCCTACGCCCGTATGAAAGCCGACAGCGCATCGGTGTTAGGTGAGCAGGCTAACTACCGGGCACTGGCAAGACTTAAATCGTACCTGACCGTGCGGGCTCCTTTTGACGGGTTTATCACTGAGCGCAACGTACACCCGGGTGCGTTGGTAGGGTCGGGCGCAAAAATGGACCGGCCGATGCTGGTGCTGCAGCAACAGAACCGTCTGCGTCTGGTAGCCGATATTCCCGAAGCCTACAGCGTTGGCCTGCGCGAAGGCGAAACCGTGGCCTTCATGGTCAGTGCGATGCCCGGCAAAGAGTTTAAAGGCAAAATCAGCCGGCGGTCGGGAAGTATGAACCAGCAGTTTCGTTCTGAAACGGTCGAGATCGACGTAAACAACGCATCCCGCACCTTACGTCCCGGCATGTTCGCCGAAATCATCCTGTCGGCAGAGGGGACGCCCGGCGCCCTGGCAGTACCCAACACGGCCGTCATCACCTCAACCGAACGGCAGTACGTGATCCGGGTGCAAAACGGGCGGGCTCAGTACGTGGAGGTAAAGCAGGGACAAAAATCCGGCGATATGACCGAGGTATTCGGCAACCTGCGGCCCGACGATAAAATCATCGTCAATGCCCGCGAAGACATCCGGGAAGGCGTCGCCGTGTTGTAGCCGATGTCAAAGCGGCATCGCCATCCGATTATACGGAATAGTGCCTTTGTAAAACAGCGCTCCGTCGGTATGCATACCAAAACGCCGGTAGAAATCAGCCGCATCGAGCCGGGCGTCGCACCAGAGGGTGGTGGCCCCCAAACGCCGGGCCTCAGCAATCACGTGATGTAACAGCTGCGTGCCGATGCCCTGGCGTTGCCGGGACGGGTTTGTTGCAAATTTGCGGAACCGGGCGTCGTGGTCGTTAACAAACAACGAAATGACGGCCACCAGCTCATCATGCAGGAATGCACCGTAGTGATAGCCCTCGGCATCGTTGTCGACTTTAACGTAGGCCAGCGGCTTGTCGGGCCAGAGCACCGCGTGACGAAGCGGATACGTCTGCTCAGGTGAAATGGGTTGAATCGTAAGCATGAAACACGACTGCATTCAGGGCTACTAATGTACAGCCCTGGTGAGAATGGATGACCGGCGTATACGTATAAACGTACTACCGTTTGGCGGGCGAACCGCTCTGCTGACATAGGGCTGTCACAGGCCGGAGCTATCTTTACGCAGTCAATCGTGGGGATTCCTCTCAAAAATCAATGGCTACAGATCCTTTCCTGCTCCGCCGGTTAGCGAATCAGCAACTGGATAATTCCTCCCGGAACTCGGTTCCGAAACTTGTAAGCTGGCTGGGGGCCGTGCAGTCGCAGGAATTTCATGACGCAACCTGGTCAATCGCCCAGCGCATAGAGAGTCTGACCCGCGATGCCTTTATGCAGGCGTTTAATGCGGGTACTGTTTTGCGAACGCACGTGCTACGTCCAACCTGGCATTTTGTAACGCCCGCCGATATCCGGTGGATGCTGATGCTTACGGCTCCGCGTATCAAGGCGTTCCTGCGAACCAACGACCGTAAGCTTGGCTTGGATGAGGCCGTGTTTACGCGGAGCAATGCCCTCATTGAGCAGGCGCTGGTAAAAGCTGGTCGGCACCTGACCCGAACGGAACTGGCCGAAGTCCTCAGACAGAACGCTATTCCGCTGGGGGCTAATGCCCTGGCTCACTTGTTAACCCGTGCTGAACTGGAGGGGATTGTTTGCAGCGGAGCCATGCGCGGTAAGCACCATACGTTTGCGTTGATGGCCGAACGGGTTCCTATTGCCAAAGCGTTTTCACGGGAGGAAGCTCTGGCTGAATTAGCAACCCGGTATTTCGCCAGCCACGGACCGGCCACGGTGCAGGATTTCAGCTGGTGGTCGGGGCTAACCCTGACCGATGCCCGAGCCGGACTGGAATCCATCAAATCGCAGGTGGTACGTGAGGGAACAGGAGAGAAAACCTACTGGTACGTACCAACATCCATACCGAACCGGTTGCCAACGAAAGCGCTGTTGCTTCCCAACTTTGATGAATACGTAGTTGGATACGCCGACCGGACTACGCTGCTGGAACCGACGTACACGGGCGAACTGCACCGGCAAGGGAACATCTTGTTTCACAAAACCATTGTGCTGAACGGGCAGATTGCGGGTACCTGGACGATGTGCCGGCAAAAGGGCAAAAACAGAGTAGAACTGCATCCGTTACGCGTTTTGACTGAGCAAGAGGAAGCTCAGATCGGAGAGGCTGTTCAGCACTACGTTCGGTTTACTGAACACGCAGGTTTGTAGGGTAAGACCCGTCTGGAATACGTTAAAGAATAGTATAGGTGACCGGTTTTTATGAGTAGAAGTATATTGATATGTAAGGACTTATGTTATCTTCTCAACCTTTAATGCCTTAGACTATGAAACTTAAACATACTATCCTGACTGTATTGATCGGTTGTTTTGCGGGTTGTTTTATTGGATGTAACAAGGCCAGTAATGGCATTCCTCCAGCACCGACTGCTAATAAATTTCTCAACGGAGCAGATGGTCCATCTCTTTGGTTGGTTGATAACGTTGAAGTAGCCAATCCACAAGAGAAGGGCAGCTTTAAGGTTAGACCTGATGACATTCAGAATGTGACTGTTCTTTCACCGGCCTCAAACAGCGACTTAGTTAGCCGATACGGGATGAAAGGCAAAAATGGTGTCGTGCTTATAACAACGAAAAAAGCAAGCAGATAACTGAATATGACTTATCAGGTATCAAGATACCGTACAAAATGTCGTTGTGGCCAGCATAGTAGTGTGCTCTTGGGTTTATACAAAAACGGGTAGCGTCTCAGTTTGAATTCTGGCTTGTTCTGTCATTAAAAGAGAAGTTGTCAACGGCTGTTATTTTATAACTATTTAGAACTTATTGTGACATAATATTAGATTATACAACAAACAAGGAGAGTACGTTATGAACAATATAGTTGCTTGGATTACGGACAAGTGGGTAACAAACAGTGCCACTGAGGGCCAAGGATTTGTAGTTTAGTATTACGTTGCTAGATACAGTCACGTCGAAGAGGTACACATCAGACTTCGCTTTTATGAATCTTCTTTTCAACGCGAACATCACCCTCTTATATCTAAGGCTGATATAGAGTTTAGAATAAGAGCTGGTCTATCAGGCGAACGGGATAGCTATCACTTATTTTAGAAAGAAGAAAATGGGCTAAAGCCTATTCGGTCCTTCACCAAGGACATTGATCTATTGACTCATTTAGATACCGCTGAGAGATGAGTATTATCTAATTAGTTTAACATAAAAGCAGTGGCTGTTGCAAAGACCATTTACTAAGTCAATGGACGCAGCAACAGGAAAATAGCGATCTTGAAGAAACAATTCGAGAGCTGAGTTGCTCCGGAAAAAGTGTCAAAACACAGTTAGCTTCTATCTCCAGCTGACATGAAGTACTATTCACTCATCCTCTTCATTTGGCAGCTATCTATACAAACCCAATCATGGGCTCAGAAGACCGATTCACTCGTGCTCAATAATGCGGTTTTGTACTATCATACCTATGGAACCGGTACGCCAATCGTGGTATTAAGTGGCGGCCCTGGCATTAGTGCAGAGCAAGAGTCAGATGTCGTTGACAGCTTGGCTAAGTCCTATCGCGTCATCCTCTTCGAGCAGCGCGGGACGGGTCGCTCCTGGACCAAACCTATGGATAGCACCACGATCAATATTCATTCAGCCATCAATGATCTGGATGTACTGCGTAAGCGGTTAGGGGTCACTAAACTAAACATCTATGGCCATTCCTGGGGCGGCATGTTAGCCGCAGCTTATGCGGCTAGCTATCCTAACCGGGTTGGCCTGCTTATCTTGAATGGGAGTGGCGAAATTAACCTAGCACACACTCCTATTATTGACGCAAGTACCAAAAGAGGTTACCAACTTTCAGATACAAGTGCAATCAATTATTGGCTGGATTCCCCGATGGGCAAACAAAACCCTCAACTGGCCACCAGAGAACTAAGACGAATACGAGTCGCTAATTCCGTTTATGATCGATCGAAAGCCGCTCTTGTTTTTGCTCAGGTGGAAAAAGGAGTTAGAAATCAAGCTATGAATTCGCTGATGTGGCGTAGTTTACGACGGGAAGGCTTTAATTTAGAATCGACACTAAAAGCTTATAAGGGCCCAGCTCTGATTATTTATGGCTGGCAAGATCCCACTGGCGCAACCACCTTCTATCAACTAAGTCGCTCACTACCTCAAGCCGAGGTAAAGGGAATAAATGAAGCGGGCCATTTTGTCAACGTGGAACAGCCCACACTATTTTTCAGCGCGGTGAATGACTTTTTGAAGCGTCATTTATCCGACTCAAAGTCACATTAGGATAGCCATTAGTTAAGAAGCAACTGATTTGGATTAATCTGCTAACTCTGACTTAATTCGCTTTACATAAAATCTGTGGCTGTTGCAAAAGTCGATCCACCCGCCAATTTCTGGAAACTGACCAACTGAAAATGGCCGGTTCAGAGAGGCACCGTAAGCGAGTATCGACTTTTGCAACAGCCACAGCACTTATACAACAGATTTATAGTAAAAGATGGAAGATATTAGCCAAGCTCTGATCAACTACGAGACATTTATCCAAACTGAAGGTAATAAAGGGGAAAGAACGCAATTAGATAGAAAGAGCGTTAAAAATATTACAATCGAGAACCTTAATCTTTCATGTATAGGAAGTGCATACGCTACTTTTCAAAATGTCACTTTAAGAAAGGTAGATTTGTATAGCGCTCATTTAAATGAATCAGTTTTTAACTTATGTGTGTTCCAAGATATTACATTGATAAAGACTGTAATGCACGGTGCTATTTTCAATAATTGCCAGTTTAAGAATTGTGATTTTACTAGAGCCGAAGTTATCGAAGCTAAAATTTACGGCAGCCTATTTGAAGAATGTAATTTCAGTGGCATTATATTTTGTGAGTCAACGACGAAAGATTCTAGATTTATAAATATAAAAACAAATGAAGATAGCGTAATAGTTAACAATGAAGAGATAAATGTAGTTTGGGCTTAAAATCTTTCTTTTGAGACTTTTCTAATTTTGTTCATTTAACATTATTTTTCAATTTATAAGATTAGTCCCTTTACATAACATCAGTCACAGAACTTGTTTGAAAAAAAGGCAAATTTCAACCTGTCTGCTTGGTTGTATTCTGACTAGGTTGATTGCAACTGCCAACAGACCATACAGGAAATGCCGAAGTGATTGGCATTCAGACAGAGACACTACCCAAAAACGAATGTTTATTCAGGGTAAAATCGCAGATCCGTACGTATTATTTTTTGCCCTGTACGATCAGCTATATGCTGAGTACTCTGCCACCGATACACATGAAATTTGATTCCATTAGCGATCAAATAAGGCTTATCAAACTTCACTTCTGTACTTTGACAAGACGTGGCATACTTTAACGACTCAATACTTTTCTGCACCCAGTAAAACTGGACCTCCGTAGCAGGCAAGCTCGTGATTTCTTCTTTCAGGATGGTAAAGTGTTCGTCTGTTTCTGAATGATAATATTGATCCTTGTACAGCTGGTAAAGAACAGGACAAGGAGGGTAAAGATAAACGTAAGTTTTATAGTCTGTCTGTTGTATAAATTCCGTGACTATTGCCGAAGGCTCAGAACTACATGTTCAGGCAGCTACCCGGTTATAGACGGGTATTGTTGGGTTATTTGAAGGCCGCTGGAGCTGGAATGGCTCGGTTAAGTGGCTGACGGACTTTTACAACAGCCACTGCCGGAAGGTTCGGTCAGATTGACGATGATCCGGAGCTTGTTTTTTCAATCAGCGTACTAAGCCCGGTTAAACTGAGAGAAACGAGTAGAGAAGCTCCGTAGGCCCAATCTGGAAAGTAATCGGGTTGGAACCAACTCCATAAGGCTATGATAGCAAAGGGGGCAGCTGCATACCGAACGATGAGAGCAAAGCGGGATTTAGTCATAACAAACGCAGTTGAGCTGGTATTCGATCTGGTACAGGGTCTGTAGCCACTAATATAACTCGCACAACCCTGACCTACAAATCGGGGTGCCCGCTAAAACGGGGTTTTATTTATGGACAGTTGGTGCGCCTTCAGCATCCTGACATAGCGGCCATGCCCGTAAACGAAACAACATAGTTCAACCCGGCACCGCCGGGACTTCGACTTTCAGGTTTCCACTTCCCCGGGCAAAGCTGAGATTGAGCAGCACCGTACACTCGTAAGATCCGTTAGAGGGAAGGGGCTGGGCGTCTTCCAACTGAATTAGCTGTTGTAAATCAGTATGCAACGCCTGAATCTGATCGGCGGGGACTTCAATCACGAAGCTGGTTGCCAGATCCGAAAAGAAGTTGCTGTTAACCAGTGCTCCATGTTGATTAATGATTCGGGCAATCTGAGGAGTTGCCCTGAGCCGATCTTCTTCACAGTAGCCCACCCAATAGAATCGTTTCATTCAAGCTGAATTTTGCGGTAGCCTGGCCAAAGGCTAATCGGTCAGGTTACCGTAAAGATAGGTTACTTTTTTTGGGGAGGGGCATATGTAACCAGGTCAATGCCGATGCCGTTGGGGTCTTCAATGGCAAAGTGCCGATCGCCCCAGGGCTCGCTCCGTAAAGCTATTTTGATCGGAATGCCTTTCTGTTTCAGTTCCTGATACAGATTGTCGACGTCGTCTACTTCAATCGTCAGGTACAGGCCCTGACCGGTGAATGGTTTGTGAAACAGGGGCTGCTGGCTGGGGTGATTGGGTAGCAGAAAACTGAGTTCAGCCTGATGGTTTGGGGTGTGCATCAGCAGATAAAAATCATTCTCGAAGGTCGTACCGAAGCCCAGTACATTGGTGTAGAAGGCTTTCGTTTCTTTCAGTTTGGGCGTAATAATGCCCGCGTTCAGTTTCATCGTTTTTTGTTGTTTAATGCCGGTCGTTCCCTGGGCGTATACGTCCAGAACCAGCAGTGATAGACAGACTAAAACCAGGTGCTTTTTCATACCGGACTAGATCCGCTGTTACGTAACGAGTGGTACAAAAGTAGCCACCCCAATCCGGCCGGTATTGTAAAAATTGGACATTCGAAGGGAGAACAGGGGAGAGGTCAGGAACGCTTTATATCGACGTTTGACGCGTTGCTAGGTGTCTGCCCGTACAACGTCTTAAACTCTTTGATGAAATGCGCCTGATCGTAGTAACCCAGGTCGTAGAACACCTTGTCGTGGTGCAGCGCCTGAACTGAGGGCCTAGCAGCCAGCAATTGCTGAAAACGGACAATCCGGCTAAATACTTTAGGCGTATCACCCACGTATTGCTGAAACAGCCGGCTCAACTGCCGATGGCTGATGGCCACGTCCAGTTCCCTCAATACGTTCAGCGTTCCGCCAGCGGTCAGAATAGTCGCAAGAGCCTGCATGAGTCGGCGGTCTGGGTCAGGGTTGGTCGTTGCAAACTGCTGCGTGAAGTGGTTGTCTAACAGCGGTTTGATGGTTTCCAGTGCGGTATGGCCGGCAATCAGGCTGGTTAGCTGCCGGGCAGCCGTTGAGGCAACATCCCGGAAGGCTTCAACCTGATTGGTCAGTTCAGACGCATCGATGCGGTAGAGCAGGGGGAAGGCCGTGGGCAGGAACCGGACGCCGGCGTAGTTGAAGCGCCCGGCCAAAGGGAACTCTGTGTACGTAGTGGCTAAGCCCATGACGAAGCTGTCGTCGGGCACCATCAGATCGAAAAAAAGATCGATACACCCATCGGCAACCACCCGGTACACAAAAGGCTGGTTCAGCGGCTGGTTGGTAGCCAGCTGCCAGTAGCAGTGAATCCATGGGGCCAGGGTAGGGGCAGGTGGCTGCTCTATGTAACGTACCGCTCCCGTCTCACCGCTTACGGTCGGCTGAAGCGGTTTGAAAAGCTGATGGATCGTCGTGAAAGCCGGGGTTGACAGCAAGGCCATAGTGTTCACGCTCATTTATGCAGCCGGTCGGTCAGCTCCCGCCGGAACGTGATACCAACCGGCAGTTCTGAGCCGCCGATGTGCAGGGTGTTGCCGCTCAGTCGTTCAATTTTATTACGTGCCACAATATAGGATTTGTGGATGCGGATGAACTGATCCGTCGGGAGTCGGCTCTCCAGTTCGGAGGTCGTTAAGGGAGTGAGCAGCATCCGGCCCGGCAGAAACAGCTTGACGTAATTGCCCCAGCTCTGGACGTAGAGCAACTCGTCCAGCCGGACCCGAATCCAGTCGGCATCTACCTTCACCATAATCGAGTCGGTGGGGATCACCGACGCGGGTGCCGGTACGGCCGGTGCCCCCACCAACGCCGGCTGCTGGGCCAGCACGCGATCGACCGCTTTCAGAAAGCGCGGGAAGGGAATCGGTTTGACTAAGTAATCCGTCACGCCGTAGTCATAGCCCTGCAACGCAAATTCGGTGTAGGCCGTCGTCAGGATCGTACGGGGGGCGTAGCTCAAACTACTGAGCAGCTCCAGACCCGTCAATTCGGGCATGTTGATATCCAGAAACAACAGGTCGACTGGTTGGCGGTGCAGAAAGTTGAGGGCGTCCAGGGCGTTGTAGCACTGTCCGGCCAGCACCAGCCGATCCATGCGGCCAATGTAATTTTCCAGGACGTAGTGAGCGGCTATTTCGTCGTCCACAATCAGACAGCGTAGTGGCTCAGCCATAGGTGTAATGCGTTAAATGAGGGTAGACCACGCTTTCAAGAGTAATGCGTCGAATCAGGCAGCGTTTCGGTGGTTAGGCTTCGACCAGTTCCGTACCGATGGGCTTTCGGTCTGACAATCGCTGGAGCGGCAGCGTCAGATCGACCACGTAACGATCTGGTGAGGACTGAATGTCAAGTTGATACGTACCAGGATACAGCATATCCAGGCGTTGCTGGGTATTATCGAGGCCTACACCCGTCGAAACGGGCGCTTTGGCCCGGCCCGGCACCGAGTTCACTACGTGCAGGTGCAGCTTTTCGTCGCAAACGGTGACCGCTACTTTAACCTCGCATACGTTAATGCCAGCCGTACCGTGCTTAAAGGCGTTTTCGACGAAAGGCATCAGCAGCATCGGGGCTACAACATACCCATCCGGCTCCTGATTCGTCAGGCCGCTGACCTGCACCCGGCAGCGGCTACCGACTCGCTCCGTTTCCAGCGCAATGTAGCTGGTTAAAAAGTCGAGTTCATCGGCCAGCGGTACCCACATCCGACGTGTACTGTCCATCTGATACCGCAGAAGCTGGGAAAGCTGCATAATCAGATCCGGGGTTCGGGTGGGTTCGTGCAGACTGACGCCGTACAGGTTATTCAGCGTATTAAACAGAAAATGCGGGTTCATCTGCGACCGCAGCACACTGAGTTCCATTTCCTGCATGCACCGATTAAACTGCTCCTGCTGCTGACGTTGCTGGTAGAAGCGGTTGACCACCAGCGGAACGTTGAAGAGCAGTAAACTCACGGTTGCGCAGGCTACTGTGTAGAGATAGATAAGCCCCGGCGCAAACTCCTTCTTGATTTCTTCGGTACAAAGCCATTCATTGACCAGCATCAGGATTACCGAGAAAAGCAGCAGAATCAGTACAGACAGCGCGGCATATCGACGCGTTCGGTGTCCATCGAGGAGTTTTGGCAGTATGAAAAATCGCTGAATCTGAGCGTGACCATAGAGCAGACAGAAGTACACGAGCTCCTGCCCCAGCAACGACCGGGAATTGATCAGTTCCCAGGAGGTCAGTGAGTTAAGCGTGAAAAAGCCCAGAAACAGCAAAATTTCCTGAAGCCAGCGCTGTTTGGGGTACGATTGAAGGGATTGTATCATACGCACGGGCGGGTAAAAGCCGGTGAATGAACAAAGTAAGGTTGATCAGGTGTAACTGGCAAGTTTAAATGATCAATTGCATTCGTCCGGCTTTTGACCGACTATGTCATCCAGTACGTCCGGCGTGATTTTTAACATCCGTCACTTACGATTAGTTACACTACGTTCATGGGTATGCTGACGAAAGAAATGCTGTTTGAAATAAAGGCAATCTGTATACTGTTCATAGGTGTCGCGGACACGAGTTGGTTTGGGGTATAATGGGTAATTCGCCTATAACCTGATCTGGCCTGTGTTTGGTTTTGTTTACTCATATTTACTCCTTTGCGCTAAGTAGTCACTAGACTATCTCGTATTCTTACCCCTGGATCATGACTATGCTTTCGGTTATGCTTTTCTGGCTGTTTGGCCTTTCGTCAATAGATTCTTTTCCAGCCGATAAAAGGATACCGGCGGATACCATAACGATCAGCGGAGTATGCTGGGACGTCACTACCGGAATGGATTTAAAAGCCAGTGTAACGGCTTTAGTGAACGGCAAAAGACGGAAGGTTGGTGAGAGTAATGCCGCCGGTCATTTTACGTTCCAGATCTCGGATTCGACTCAGGCGCTGTCGTTTGAGGTTGACGGATATCCTACGAAAACCATACCCGTGACTAGGGTTGGAAAAATGAATGCGAACGCTCAATTCATGATTTCGGTACCGGTGATCAACCGTGATTCGCAGCAGGTAGCCAGGACGTACCAGCTTATTGATAAGCCCGCTGACAAACCGCGCAGCTTGGGCAAAACCCGAAACGTGTATTTCCGGGTACTGCACGCCCGAACGTTCAGACGAATACCCGCAACGATCTGCTTCATGGATTCCCGGCGAGGGCGTACCGAGTGCGTTGAGCTCGACTCGGCAAAAGTGCCATCCTTCGTCAGGCTGAATCCGGGTGAGAAGATGACGTTCGACGTCCGCGCCGATGGCTATCAACCCTACCGTGGGGAACTGGTGGTCGGGCAATCGGGAGCAGCCGACGACTTATACCAGATTAAGTTACTGCCCCTTTATAATGTACTGGCGGTTTCGTACGATATGCCTGCTAACCAAAAATTTCGATATGAATTTCGGTATGCTACCAATAAGCATTTCATGTCTCGCCTGAACGTACCGATCCGCTTCTTTGATTGGGGTACGTTCAAACCGGGGCAGGACTATAAATTTCTGACTACAACGCTGGATGGGCACGTCGTGGCAGATGAAACATTCAGGATGGGGCCAGGCCTAAATCTGGCGATGTTTCGGCTAAATCGTCCCGGGCAGTCACCACTGATCGGGACCGAAGCGCAACCATCAACGTTCTTCGACAGTACCATTTTATACTTTGACCAAAGTGATTACTCGTTGCGCAGTGAGGTTAAGGGTAAACTCGACACCGTTGCCTGGCGAATGATTAACCGGCGTACTATGTTGGGGCGGATTACCGGCTACACGGACAACGTTGGCGAGCGGGGTCTGAACATGACGTTGTCAGAATACCGAACGCGGGTAGTCGCACAGTATTTACGGCAAAAAGGAGTTGGGGCGAATCAGCTTTCTTCGTCGTGGAAAGGCTCCGATGCACCGGCCGCTCCCAACGATACGGAGGAAAACAGGGCTAAGAACCGGCGAGTTGTCATCCGGTTTTTCACCAGATAGCAGACAACCAAACATCGACTTCTGTTGCTTACGGCCAGGCATGGCAGCGCGGTTGATGGTAACGATCTGAGTTTCGGTAAATCGTGTCTTTTTCATGGCAGTCTAAAATTAAGTGTTTCTCTAATTTTAGACTGTCCGAATTTTAGGGACACTTACAACACCCACCGACCACCCCTGGAACACCCATATGTACAGTGCAGTAACCGAATTGCTGGCCCAAAATCTGAACCAACTGCCCGATGTAGAGGCTATTGTATCTCCGGACTATGGCTGGCCGCGCGACTCGACCCTGCTCGAAGGGGTTTCGGCCATCGTGTATTATTCAGGTCGGGCGGGCGATACGCTGATGGAAAAATATCAGGCTCAGTTTGACCGGCTCATGCGGGCGGGCGTCGGGTTTACGGCCCTGCATTACGCCACGGGCGCAACACCCCGGAACGGAGCCCGGTATATGGGTTATGCGGGTGGATGGTGGAACCGGCCACCGGGAGCGCTCAATCTCGACCCGACTAGCCTGCAGTTGGTAAAACCTGGCCACCCGATTTTGCGGGGGCTGGAATCCCGGCCCATCATGGAGGAAATCTACGTCAATCCGCAACTGAGCGAAAAAGCCGAACCGCTGATTCAGGTACCGGTTGGGGACAAGTCCGAGGTGGTAGCCTGGACACTCGTACGACCCAGCGTGGCCGGAGTGCCTTCGGGCCGGAGTTTCGCCAGTACGCTCGGTCATTTTCACGACAACTGGCTGCACGAACCGTTCCGGCGGTTGATGCAGAACGGTATCCTCTGGACCATTCATCACGAGCCGCTAACGGCGCCGGGAGAGGCAAAATAGAAAATGAACGCCTAAATTAGGAGCCGAACAACTCCATAAATTGGGGGAACCATGCACCTGTTTTAATGCTCCTATCAACCTTTTTTATGAAAAATTGGCTTTTCCTGCTCCTCAGTTTTCTTGGTTCACTGCCCAGCGTTGCCCAGCAAACATATTTAGGCATGCCTATTAATTACCAGGAAGAAAACGTTGGCTCCTACACGTTGCTCGCAGTGCTTAAGGCCGACTCCAGACATCCGGTTAAAACGGCGAAAGATTGGGAACGCTATGGCCGACCGGCCACAATGAATTTATTCAGCCAGTGGGTGTATGGAAAAACTCCGCAAACGACTGTTCCGATGCGGTTTGAAGTCCGAAACCAAAACCCTAATGCCCTCAACGGGAAAGCACGCCGAAAGGAGATTGTAGTGCATTTCGGTCAATCATCGAAACACCGAATGACTATCCTGATGTACCTGCCCAAGGCCGCCAAACCGGTTCCGGTTTTTCTGTCTCTGAATTATTTCGGTAACCAGGCGGTCTACCCGGACCCTGAAATCACTATCACCGACCAATGGGTACGGAATGACACCGCCGTTGGGACAAAAGACAACCGGGCTACGGCGGTCACACGGGGCAAGCACGCCCGGCGCTTTCCAGTCGATACCATTCTGGCGCGGGGATACGGCCTTGCCACAATCTACTATGGTGATCTTGACCCCGATAACAATCAGGGGTTTCAGAACGGCATCCACCCGCTTTTTTACAAAAAAGGTCAGACCGAGCCCGACAGCAGCGAGTGGGGCACTATCGGGGCCTGGGCCTGGGGGCTGATGCGGGCGATGGATTATCTCGAACAGGACCAGGAGGTTGATGCTAAACGGGTTGCAGTGATTGGTCACTCCCGGCAGGGCAAAACGGCGCTCTGGGCCGGGGCACAGGACCCCCGCTTTGCCCTGGTCATCGCCAACGATTCGGGTGAAGGGGGAGCGGCTATCTGTCGGCGCAATTTTGGGGAAACGTTCGAGCACGCTCTGACAAGTAACGCCTTCTGGTACTGTAAAAACATGATGCTGTTTAAAAAGGACATCGCGCGCCTGCCCGTTGATTTTCACCAGCTTCTGGCCTGTATAGCTCCCCGGCCCCTGTATATTGCCAGCGCATCGAAAGATTTACTTGCCGATCCAAAAGGCGAATATCTGTCAGCGTACCATGCCAGCGAGGTGTACCGTTTGTACGGATTAAAGGGACTCGATTCAAATAAACCGCCCGCTGTCGAGCAACCCATCACCGGACGGCACATCGGTTACCACCTCCGCAATGGCATACACGACATCCTGCTCTACGATTGGCTTCAGTTCATAGCTTTTGCCGATTTTCATTTTTATGGCAAAGGCCGCTAGCCCGGAAATTGACAATCTGATTCGGAGTCTTTCCAAATCCATGAGCAGTCTGTCGTGTTTGGAGAATTAAATTGAAAATTTGTATACGACACCTGAATTACTTGAAGTGCCCGCAAAGAATTTGGCCGTGCTAAACGGACCTCCAAAAGCGCTGTTGCTCGAAAACATTCATCCCAAAGCCGTTCGGGCTCTGGAGCAGGAAGGATTTGCGGTTGAACTGGTCAAAGGGGCGCTCGATGAATTGGTTCGCGGGCGGCTCAGCAGCAGGGCATTGCCGTTTTTCACGCGCCGTACAGCAACACCCGGTCGAGTTGGCGCTGGGCGAGATGATTCTGCTCATCCGAAATATTCCCGACAAGTCGGCCCGGATGCACCGGGGCATTTGGGCCAAATCGGCCAGCCGCAGCTATGAACTGCGCGGCAAAAAGCTCGGTATTGTCGGGTACGGCAGCATTGGCACCCAGTTGTCGGTCGTAGCCGAAGCCCTCGGCATGGCGGTTTTTTTTTCGTCTCAGTTGGGAGCGTTTAGCGAGATGGGTGGTATCGTAGGTATTGCTTACAAAGCTATACTTGTCGCAATTACCACCCATATTTGGCGTGATCAACAGGTTCCTACTACGACTGATGGCCATAGCTTTGAGAAACCTAAAAAGAACCCTGCAATGCCGGTAAATAAAGAAGTAACTCAATTTTTAGATCAGCTTGATCACCCCCTCCGCCAGCAGATCGAAACATTACGGGGAATAATCGTGCAGGCTGATAATCGACTGGCAGAAAGCATTAAGTGGAACGGCCCCAACTACTCAATTGGCAATGAAGATCGCATAACCATGAAGATTCAGCCCCCTAACCAAATTCAGTTGATCTTTCATCGAGGGGTGAAAGTGACAGAACAACCGAAGCAACAACTAATAAAGGATGAGGCTGGCATTTTAGTATGGCGCGGCAATGATCGAGCTATTGCCAGCTTTGTAAGCCTGTCTTCCATAACCTCAGTTCAGAATACCTTAACTCAACTTGTGCAAACCTGGCTTGTTGCAACAACGGATTGAACCTATTTTAAGGGATCTGTCGGCCTTATGAAACGCCCTGTTTGAAAGGTTGATGCGGCTTACACTGGGAACGTTTTTGCGAGACAGAGATTTTTTAGTATCTGTCCAATGTGATCCGTTGCATACGTGCCATAAATTCTTTTTATCCGAATGGCTTCGCTTAATCAAGTCATTGATTTTCATAACTATAAAATTTGCGTTTACTTCGTAGCGGATTTACAGTGTTGATTACACTGCTAGCGCTACCAAGGATACGCGGTACCGAGTTCAACCTTCGGTACGTGCGTGATGAGTACTTGACGACTGATCAACAAATGGAATGGACACCCCCTTGAAGTTGCTCGTCGTGGAGGACGACATGATCATTGCTGCCAACATCGCCCTGCAACTCACTAAACTTGGCTATGAGGTCAGCGGGATTGTGCCCAGGGGCGAAGAAGCCATCTCAAATGCTGAAACCAACCGCCCTGATCTGATTCTGCTCGATATCAGTCTCAAAGGCTCACTCGATGGTATCGACACAGCCCATGCTATTCACCAGCAGTGGAACATCCCGATTATTTACGTCACGGCCAATACCGACGAGGCCACCTTTGCCCGGGCGAAAAAAACACATCCCTACGCTTACATCGCCAAGCCGATCCGGGCAATTGAGCTACAACGGGCAATCGAACTGGCCGTGAGTCGCCTGGCCGACGAGCCACCCACCTCTGCCAACCCTGCCCCCGACGCGCCCTTTGTGCTCAGTGACCGGATTTTTGTGCGGCATCGGGAAAAGATCGTCAAGATTTTCATCGCCGATATTCTCTACGTGGAAGCCGACCGTAACTACTGTCACCTCTGCACAGCCGGAAAGGAATACCTGCTAACAACGACACTGAAGGTGATGGAAGATAAACTCCCGGCCAACTTTTTTGTACGTGTACACCGCTCCTATCTGGTAAATCTGACGCAGGTCGATGAGGTAGGCGAGGGCCATATCGGGATCCGAGGTAAAGCGATTCCGCTCAGCCACCTCCTGCGCGAGGCATTTCTGAAACGAATTCAGACTATTTGATCCTCATTATCAGCAGCTTGATTAACCCTTTTTCAGTCTGTGCCTCCGGTAAGTAATTCCTGTCCTTCGGACAGTAAACCAGTGTGTTCGTCCTTGAGCACTTGGCCTGAGAATATGTTGGCGATAGTTTAGATCCGTTGTCGGCCCCATCGAGTTGTCGAGTCGATTGGACCAACCATTTCTAATCCACCCCAAAGCGTTCCCAACCATGTGTCTCCATTTTACCATCGTCCCTTCTCAGGTGTTTTTTGCTTCCTGTATATCCTGCCAGCTGCCGTGGCTACGATTACCGCTTACACGAACCACAGCATCAGGGTAAGTTATACGCGCGGTTCAAAACGGACCCCCTCATTTGGCGAATAGAAGCGAGAACTGGTCACCTCCTGCCCGATTGGGCCTATTCGGCTGAGAACTAATTACATCTTCCTTCTTAACCAAATCTGTTCATACCCCATCACCGGGCTATAAATGGCCCGGTGGTTTAAACCCAAACTTTATGCAAACGGTAGGCATCCTTGGCGGAGCTGGCTTCATTGGCAGCTACGTAACCCAAAAATTTCTGAACGAAGGCTATACCGTGAAGGTATCCACTACAGACCTTGCTAAACCCGAAAAATACCAGCATCTGCATCAGCTTCCTCACGCTGAAAACCTGACCATCAGGAAAGTGGACGTAACCAACGAAGCAGATCTTGGCGAGTTTTTAAGGGATTGCAACATTGTGGTTCATAGCGGCACTCCCTTTCAATTAGCCGCCGAGAATCCGCAGGAAGAGGTGTTCGAGCCGACCGTCCGCGGAACCGAAAACTTCCTGAAGGTGGTCAGCCAGACGCCTTCGATACAGAAGGTGGTGTTCGTAGCCTCGGTAGGTGCGCTCAACACCGCCTACCCGATGCCCGTCCCCCACTACCCAGCCGACCACCTGTATACCGAAGCCGACGAGCCGTACCTGGACCCCGAATCCATTCCCTATGCGCAGGCCAAGTACTACGCCGACCAGGCCGTGCGAACATTCGTGGCCGCGTATCCCCAACCCGGTTTCGAGATCGTGAGCGTGTCGCCCACAGGCGTGATGGGTAAACCGCTGTCGGCCCGTGAGGATTCGACGTCGGTGGGCCTGCAATACCTTATCAAGCATAAAATTGCCCCTAATCCGTTCGTGCAGATGATGTTTGACCACGACGTGGAGATGGCCATTGTGTCGGTTTCCGACGTGGCCGAGGGGATTTTCCGGGCCGCAACTACCGCCGGGCTGCATGGCAGAAACTACCTGCTCAACAGCGAAAGCTATAAAATATCGGACATGACGCTTATGCTGAACGGCAAAGTCCCGGTCCACGCTGCCCGAAACGTATATAGCTATGCGTTGGCTGCTCAGGAGCTGGGAATGCAGTTTCAACCCGCCCACGTGCCGCTCAACGAGTGGGCCGACATTTGATATCCTTATACAGGCTTCCAACGTTCGCACCATTTACCAATCAATTCTCTAGCCAATCAAACCAAATCCAAAATCCAATGAAAACGCTAATCGCCTTATTCGCGCTCCTTTTTGGGTGTATTACTACCATCGTGGCACAGGATTTTTATCTACCCGTATCGTCCAAATCTAAAGCGGCCATCGCTGCGTTGCATCGCGCATCGGAACTATACGCCAATGTCCATTTTAAGGATGCCAAAGCGGAACTCGACAAAGCATTGGCCGAAGACTCGAATTTCTTCATGGCTCACGTCTATGCCGTACAGTACGGGTCTAAAGCAGACCGGCCCGCATTGATTGAAAAAACGCTGGCCCTTGATACCAAAAAACTCACGAAAGCCGAGCAAATTATGCATGACTTTATTGTCAACTGGCAGAAAGACCCCAACTACAAACCCGTCGAAGACATGAAAGCGTTAGTGGCGGCCTACCCAAAAACACCACAGGCACTGGAGTGGGCGTCCCTGCATTCGTTTTACACAAACAAAGACGCTGACGCGGGCTTAGACTACGCCCAGAAACTGGCCAAACTGAGTCCGAAGTACGCGCCCAACTACAACACGCTGGGCTATATGTATGTCCAGAAAAAAGACATGGAAAACGCCAAAGCCGCTTTGGAAAAGTACGTCGAACTAGCCCCCAATGAACCGAACGCCTACGACAGCCTGGCTGAGTTCTACATGACCAATAAGGACTACGCCAAATCGGCCGAATACTACGATAAAGCCGCTGCCATGGGCCTTCCTGATGCCAAAGAACGCGCCGACAAGGCGCGGGCCATGATGAAATAACACCATGAAGCCATAGAAATAAAAGTGGCTGTACACAATTAGTTTAAGTTAAGAAACAGTAAACCCCCTTCTCGCTGGGGAGGGGATTTACTTTCCTTAACCGTTCACAAAAATCAGATTCCAAACTCCCATGAAAACCAACCAAGTACCCCTAATGCTGGGTGCACTTGCAGCTACGCTTTTATTCACTGCCAGCTGCAACTCGCCCGCCAAAGACAGTGCCTTAACGGTCGATAATGCCACGCTTAAAAAAGAAATCGAAGCCGCTAATATTGAGTTCGCTGGTTTCATCGCCAAAGGCGACTCGGTGGGCATGGCCAATTTTTATACCGAAGACGCGAAACTGATGTTCGCGAACGCCCCAGCCATTGTGGGCCGCAAAAATATCCAGACGGCCATACACAACGTCCTCGGTTCTGGAATCGCCAAAGCTGAGTTTACAGCCATCGATGTATGGGGAACCGGCGATTTCGTGTCGGAGGAAGGCCAGTCAAGCCTATTCGATAAAGCCGGTACGCAGGTGGTCAAGGACAAGTACATCGTCCTCTGGAAAAAGGAAGCTGGTAAATGGAGGCCCTTCCGCGACATATCCAACTCCGATCTCCCCCTGCCTGCGGCTAAGTAAATCAACACAGTCAATCCACCATCTTTAACAATAGTCCATTGAAAACCAACCAAGTACCCCAGATGCTGGCCGTTGTTACGGCCCTGTTCCTGTTTGCCGCCGGTTGTAACGCCCCCGCAAAGGAAACGGATGCTAAAACAACCGTCGTGTCGGCCATGACACCTGAACAAAAGCAGGCGATTGAACAGGAAATTTCCGGCCTTATCAAAGAATTTTTCCAACAGGTCGAAAAACTGGACATCGAGCGGTGCATGACCTACTTCGAAAATACGCCTGACTTTCAGGCCGTTAATCCCGATGGCACCCTGGGTGACTACGACGCCCTCAAGAAACTGAACGCAGACGGGTTTAGCCAGATGAAGACGTTGAGTGCCGTACCAAACAAGGAAGTGATTCGGGTTTTGACTGACTCGCTGGTGCTTTATACGTTCTCGATGGAACAGAATGCAACGCTCAAAACCGGTCAGAAAATAACGTTTGAGCACGTAGCAGGAACGATGCTCTTCACCAAAATCAACGGCGCGTGGAAAGCGACGTTTTACCAGGAGTCTGCATCGGCACCGGTACCAGTCAAGTAGCCGGTACGGAGCGCCTATAAACCCTGTAATCTCGCAGCTTTTTCTCTATTCGATAGACCCATGAAAATCAACCAATTTATGTCTGCTTTTGCCGCTCTGCTCCTGTTTACCGTCGGCTGCAATACCGTTTCCCAAAAAGCAGATGAGAAACCTGCGGCTCAATCCGATGCACCGGAGTACTTCCTGTTACGGCCCGACGTCGAAAAAGCGTATGGCTACTCTCATGCCGTTCGGATTGGCAATGAACTGAAAATATCGGGGGCGGTCAGTATGGACGAGAAAGGAAACCTGACGGCGAAAGGTGATCTGGGACAACAAATGAAAAATTGCTACGCCGACCTGGACAAAATTCTGAAGCACTATGGCTACACCTGGGACGACGTTGTGGTGGAGAATATTCTGACCACGAACATGTCCGATTTTGTGGAACAGTCGGCTTACCGAAATACGATCTACAAAAAGCAGTTTCCGACCGGGTCGTGGTTTGGCGTAAAGGAATTAGCCTTGCCCGGCCAGTTGATTGAGATCGAGTTAGAAGCCTACAAAGTGCGCTGATTCAGGTAAGCGGATTCGATGATAAGGCTCATCGTTTTTGACAGATTCCTGTCTGAGGTTATCCAAACTATCCAGAACACATAAACGAGTGTTAGCCGCTGGACCGAAATGACTTTTCCGCTCACCCATAAAACGGCAACCGCAGGCTCCCTCAATCCAGCGCCTTCATTCATCAAAAGCCGTATCGAGTCCATCGACGTACTGCGGGGCCTGATTATGGTCATTATGGCGCTGGACCATACACGCGACTTCTTCCACGCTCAGGCCTATACCGACGACCCGCTCAATCTGGATACCACCACGCCGGTCCTGTACGCCACCCGCTGGATTACCCACTTCTGCGCCCCTACGTTTGCTTTGCTATCCGGTACGTCCATCTACCTGCAGGGTTTACGAAAATCGCGCAGCGAGTTGAGTCTGTTCCTGCTGAAACGGGGTCTATGGCTCATTGTAGCCGAGGTACTCCTGATGGCGCCAGCGGATACCTTTACCCTGTTTAATCCCATCACGCTGGTCGTTTTCTGGTCGCTGGGCATCAGTATGGTGTTCATGGCCGGGCTAACGTGGCTGCCGTTCCGGGCCATACTGAGCCTTGGTTTAGCGATTGTTTTAGGCCACAATCTGCTGGATGCGGTGGAACAGGCACCGGGATTTACATCGGGTTTTGGGTGGGCGCTGTTTCATGGTGGCAGTCACCGTGTGTTTGAATACGCTCCCGGTCGGGTCATTGTGGTACTGTACCCATTTCTTCCCTGGCTGGGGCTAATGATGATGGGCTACTGCCTGGGCCGTCTGTTTGCCCCAGCGGTTGCAGCCAGCAAGCGTCAGCAGTGGCTGGTTTACCTCGGTGCCGGAGCCATTGGGTTATTTGTGGGGCTGCGTTTGCTGAATGGATACGGCGACCCCTTCCCCTGGAGCGTCCAGAAAGACGGACTCACAACGTTGTTCTCGTTTCTGAAGGTGCACAAATACCCACCATCGCTGCTGTACATGTGCATTACGGTAGGGCCGGGACTGCTGGGACTGGCGTTGCTGGAGAACGTACACAATCGCGTTACGAGCGTGTTGCGCACCTATGGACGAACGGCCTTTTTTTATTACACGATCCATTTTTATTTCCTGCATACCCTGCGCATGATTGTCTTTTTTGCCGCTGGCCACACCATGACGGAGGCCGATAAATCGCTGCAAATCATACCGATGCGGTTTGTGCTACCCGGAGATGGAGGCTACAATCTCGGGGTGGTTTACCTCATCTGGATAGCCGTTGTCGCGTCCTTGTATCCCCTGTGTCGCTGGTTTGATGCCTACAAGACAACGCATAAAGAGCAGTGGTGGCTTAGCTATCTGTAGAACGTAAACAACCAAAACCTAGTCAAGAAATGGACAAAAGTGAAAAAGTAAAAACAAGAACGGTTGTCATTCCTGATGACCTGGAAGCTGTTAAAAAATTATGGTTTGACTATTTAGTTTGGGGTAACGACAAAATGCAGGAACTCTATGGCGTCCACCCCCATAATCCCAAAGAAGCAGTTGACCAGGACATCCAACAGATTAGCAAGTTTCAACCCCCTTACGGACAGCTAATCCTGGCTATTTACGAAGGTGAAGTATGTGGACTTGGAAGTCTAAAACGTATCAACTCCGATATCGGTGAACTGAAACGAATGTTTGTTGATCCAGCCATCAGACGAATTGGGGCTGGACGAGCGATCCTTAACCGACTTCTACTTGAAGCGAAAAAAGTCGGTTATAAAAAAATTCGGCTCGACAGTCCGAAGTTTATGGAAGCAGCTCATTCCTTATACAGAAGTGTTGGATTTCGGGCTATTGACGCGTATCCAGAAATGGAAATCCCCGCAGAATTTAAAGACTATTTGTTGTTTATGGAATTGGATTTAACCGACGACACTACCTAAATCCGAACTGATAAGCCCATGTAAGCTCAGCCTACGGTGCTGGTGAATCGATCTTAAAACAGTCAAATCAACCAATCAAACCCATGAAACAACTCCTGATTACCCTTTCTGCGCTTTGGCTGCTGATTAGCCTCGGCATGTCGGCCTCTGTACAGGCTCAGCAAACGGCAACGACTCAACTCAAAAGTATCCACCTTTTCGATATGCCGGCCGGTGTAACAGAGGCCCAACTGTCGGCGGTGATTGGCGAGCTGAATACAATCATTAAACGCCTGGGCTACAGTAACGCCGGATATACGCTCTACAAAGTAGATGGAAAAGAAACCGACAAATATCGCTACTTCTTCGAGGGCAATTGGCCCAATGCCAACGCGTACCAGAAAATCCACGACGACAAATCGTTTCAGGAAGCCGATAAAAAACTGGGTACGGTGTACGAGAAAATTAAGGTAGTAGAAATTTACCGGCGTTTGGTCCGTGTACAGTAGCCATCAGTCGCGCCATCAAACCAAAAATATAGTAATGAAGCTACTTTCCATCGTTGCTATGTTGCTCACCACCGCAACGGCCCTCGCACAGACACCTGCAAACTCCTCAGCCGTGCAAAATAAAGTCTGGCATTATTCCCTCAGCGGCTACGAGGTCGATATGACGTACCTGTCGGATACGACGCTACGTTGGCAGGACAAAACGCGGGACGAAACCGACCCCTGCAAAACGCACCGTCTCAGCGACCACACCCTGTTGGTGGGCTGGTACGAGTCCGACAAAACGTTCGTCTCGCTCTACTCCGACTTTGCTACCGGCGAAGCCTATTGCCACGTCTTCCGGCCTGATGGCAAAATCATCCCGATGAAGGGAACACTCGTGCCGAAAAAATGAAACATCCGGACTACACGGTCCACAAACCCGATTGATTTATGAAAACCAAACCATTTACTACCGTCCTGATTGCCTTTGCTGCGCTAATGCTGGTTGTTACCGGTTGCAACGCCCCTGCCCAAAAACAGGAAACTGCAACCGAGCAGGTAGCTGCTAAACCCGATATGGCCGCTATCAAAACGGAAATGCAAGCCATCGAAACCGAATGGGCCAATGCCGCAACAGCTAAGGACATTGACAAGCTAATGTCGTTCTACGCCGACGAGGCCGTGGAAATGAATGACGACGAACCCATGCTTGTTGGCAAAGCCGCCATCCGACAGGCTATGCTCAAAAGCTGGGAAGCGCGCAAGGCCGGGACTACGGTTTACTACGAGACGATGGACGTATACGGCGATGGCAACGTAGTGACCGAAGTCGGGAAGACAACGATTAAAGACGCGGCTGGCAACGTAGTGAGCACCGGCAAATACATGGGCATATTTGAAAAACGCAACGGAAAATTTTTCTGCATCCGCGATATCAACAACGAGGATCAGAAAGACAAGTGAGGCTGAGGTTTCAAAGGGATCGGGTAGCCCTGTGAATGATCTGATACCGATGTGCCTGATATACTGTCGATGCCTAGCCTATTACGCTGAATGAGCCTAAAACGGTTGCTGGTTTCCCAATCCGTTTAAACTTACGTTAATCATGACGCTCACATCCTCCCTACGCATCCTGGCCGTTTTTACGGCCCTTCTCCTGTTTGCCGCCGGTTGTCATTCACCGGCAACGTCAACGCCCGCTACGGCCGAAGACCTGTCGCAGATGAACCGGAATTTTGCCGCTGCGATCAATGCCAAAGATGCCGTGGCGGCTGCGAACTGCTATGCGGATGAGGCTACGTTGTATCCGCCCAGTGAACCTGCCGTTACGGGTAGGGCAAACATCCTTAACTACTGGCAAAGTGCCATTGACGCGGGGGCCACCAATGTATCCGTCAAAACGATTGCTACGGGTAGTGAAGGGAACCTGGGGTGGGAAACGGGTCAGTTCCAGATGGACGTAAAAACGCCCGATGGGAAAGTGGTTGTCGATAAGGGCCGCTATACCGAATTACTCAAACGTAATAATGACGGCAAATGGGTATCTATCATGGGTATGTGGAATGCTGATGCACCACCTGCCCCTTGACAGATCGCGTTCACTGGCCCCGTAACCCTATTTTCGTATCTTGTGAGCTACAGCATTCCGGTTGTCCCAATATGGGTAAATACGTTGTTTTTGGGTGGCTCCTCCTGCTATTGTGCCTGTCCGTACCAGATGGGCAGGCACAATCCACGGTGCTTTACTTCGACGAACCTCCCAAAGAGACGCTGGGCCGCAACCGAAATCAACTAACCATCAATCGATTCTTCACCGACCGCGACGATTTTCTCTGGTTCGTCACTGGCAGTGGCCTGAGCAGGTACGACGGCCATGAGATTGTAACGGTACGCTCTGATCCGGCGAATCTGAACTCCCTCTCCTCGGCGCGGGTGGCGGATATGATTCAGGACGAGCGTGGCACGTTTTGGATAACCACCCGCGACGGGGGCCTGAATGCCTACAATCAGCAAACGGGCAACGTGGCCCATTTTCGACACCTGCCCACCAACAAAACCAGTTTATCGTCGGATAAGCTCCGGTTTCTTCAACGCGATGAATCTGGTTATCTCTGGATCGGCAGCGATTATGGCATGAATCGGTTCGACCCCAAAACAGGTAGCACTGTCCGTTTTTTGCCCAAACCAGGCGAGTCAGGGCAGCTGCAGGGCAATCCGCTGTCGCCTATTCTGGTGACCCCCGACCATATTTACGTTTGCACAACGGCTGGGTTCGAGCAGTTTGACCGAACCAGCAACCGTTGGCGGTGCTTTCCGACAGTAAATAAATCAGGTGCGCCCGTCATCAACGCTACCGATGGTCTCAATGTGATTAACGGCCTCTGCAAAGATCGTCGGGGCCTGATCTGGATGGGTGTTCCGGGCCAAACAGGGCTGCGGGTTTTTGACCCCAAAACAGGGCAGATCAGTTGGTTCGATAAGCGAACGGCCGATGGCAAACCCATTCCGTTTCCAAATGTGATTCTGGAAGATCGGGCGGGGCGGCTTTGGCTTTGCTGCGAAAACGACATCTTCCGCATTTCAGCCGACCGGACCGTCGTGGAGCATTGCACACCCGTAGCCATCAGCAATGGGGAACAACTCAGGGAGCTGGTAACCCTCTACGAAGACCGCCAAGGGTTAATCTGGCTGGAGAGGATAAGCGACAAAAATCCGCTTTTTTTCGACCCCCGTCAGGAACGCCACCCCAACATTCCACTGCCCAAACTGAGCAACACCGCCGGTGCGGTTCCGACCCGGCCTGGATTGGCCCGACCCGTAACGGAGTCCCTCATGCCCGACTCGGAAGGCTTCCTTTGGATCAGTACCGATCTAGGCTTGATTCGCTATAATCCGGGCCAATCCAGGCTGGGCCAATCCAGGCTGGGCCAGTCCAGGCCGGGCCAATCCAGGCAGGCCCTGGATGAGATGAAGGTTGTCTTGAAACAACCCCTTACCTATTTCACCCTCACGCTGCCAGGGTCGACCGGGACTGGCTACGATCCATATCTGCTGGTCGGTGCGGAAGCTGGCCTATTCGTTTACAACAAAAAGACGGGTCGTCTAACACCCGTCCGTTTAAATAAGGCCGGGAGCAATACGATTCCAAATGCCATCGCTTCGGTCATTGACCGGGATGGTGACCTCTGGATTTCGACCTGGGGGCAGGGGCTCTTCCGCATTCTGAAGGGTGGCTTATCGGTCGAGACGGGGCTGGTGAGTACCTATGAACAGTGGAAAAATGATCCCACCAATGCCAACAGCCTATTGTCGAACACGCTGCAAAAGATTGCGGTCGATGCCCAGAACACGGTATGGGTGTGCGGATCCGCTCACGGCCTTAGTCGGGTAAACAAACGAACCCGGCAAGTTCAGCGGTTTGTGCTCCGGCAAGGCGACCCCTACGGACTGGCCAGCAACTACACCTTTGCGCCCATGATTGATAAGCAGGGTGATGTATGGATAACGAGTGGGTATTCGGCTCCCTTACAGAAGCTGTCGGTCAAAACAGGACGATTCAAAAAATATGGTGCAGCAAACGGGTTCACGGATGATTATTTTGCCCACGCTACCCTCGACAGAACCGGCAAAATCTGGTTCAACCAGCATCAGGTGGTCTCCTGTATCGACCCCCTTACGGAGCGCGTAACCACGTTTCCGCAGTTTGTCGGCAACTCGATTTACTCTACGCCCATTACAGCACTGGCTACTACCGGCGAGATTTATTTCGGTTGCCAGAACAACTTACGGCGGTTTGGGCCAACCGATACCATCCACAACATTCCTAAAGCCTCATCACCGCTGCGGTTGGTGGGCGTTTCCTGTTTCGACATAGACGGAACGCAGACCATGCGGCCCATGCCCCCGGATCGCTGGCCAGCCAACGAGCTGGCATTGTCGCACCGGGAAAACACCCTGGAACTGAAATTTGCGCTGCTGGATTACCGCAACACCAGCAGTCGTGCCTATGCCTATTCCCTGACCGGACCGAATGACGAGCCACAATGGGTAAGCATTGGCCTGAAAAACACCGTTGATTTTGCCCAGATGAAGCCGGGAACGTATCTGTTCCACCTGAAAGCCCGTAATAGCGACGGAATATGGACAAATCTGGTACCCCTCCGCATACACATCAGCCCACCCTGGTGGCAAAGCCTTTGGGCCTACGCGACTTATGCGCTGTTGCTGCTACTCGGCTTCTGGTATTTGTTGACGGTCCGTCTGCGTGAACAAGCCCGCGCACTGGCCCTGCAGGAAGCCGTCGTCATTAAACAACAGCGCGACGAGATTGCTCAGAAAAATGCCCAGAACGAACTCCTGCTGAAAGAGATTCACCACCGGGTCAAGAATAATCTGGAAGTGGTGTCAAGTTTGCTGGCCTTGCAATCGGCTAAAGTTACTGACCCCAACGTACAGGAGGCCATACAGGCCAGTCAGAACCGGGTGCAGAGTATGGGCATCATCCACCAGAAACTGTACCAGGGCAAGCAGTTAGGGGCGATTGAGATGCGCGATTATTTTCTTAACCTCAGCGAAAGCATCCTCGATTCGTTCGATGCGGCCGGGCGTATCACCATCAATTGTTCGATGCCCGAGCTGGTACTGGATATTGACACGGCGGTTTCCATAGGACTAATAACGAATGAGTTACTGACTAACTCGCTTAAATATGCCTTTATTGGTAAGGACAACGGCACCATTCGCATCAGCCTGACGCGAATGGGCGACGATTCGTTGCTGTTGATAGTAGCCGACAATGGTGTCGGTAAACAGCCTGTGGAAGCCGTCAGTGAAACGGGCTTCGGCACCCAGTTGGTAGAACTGCTTACCCGCCAGCTCGATGGTATGCTGACCTACGAAAACCAGCATGGGACGTTGGTCAAACTCCGCTTCAACCGGCCAGTCATTGCCTGAGGCCAGTCAAAATCAGAACTCTGTATTCGACCGTTTGCTTATCTGGCAATCAATTTCCGGCTTTCAATAGGTTTTTTTTGTTTTGTAACGAGCCTGTTAATTACCGTACCTTTTCGTCACCACCTTCTGGCCGTTTTCGACCATTAAAAGGGACTAGTTAAGAAGCAGATAAAGGAAAGCCCCTCAATATCAATCAGGAGCGTTTGTTGAAACTGACAAACGAGTGCATATTGTCGGTGCGTAAGCTTTTGACGGGGTTCATCCGGGCGGCATTTGCGAGCTGGCGATTGCCTGACGGGCTACCAGTCAGAACCAAGCAGAAGAGGTAACTTTTGTATTACCTGACGATGGCAAAATCCGCTGTTGCAACCACATCATCCCACATCAACCTGAGTTGCCCGCCTTTGGGCGTTTCTTTCAGTTCAAGGGTAAACTGCTGCTTTATATCGGTTGATTTGCGGACGGGAATACGTACCGCAACGAGTTCTTTTGTCCGGTCGGGATCAGTGGGCCAATGGGTAAGATCAGTGCTAAAAATGAGTACCCATTCAGCCACTTTGGGAATGGTATAGATACTATAGGTGCCTTTGGGGAGTACCCTTTTTTCGATGTGAATATCATTTTCGACCGTGATCGTGGTTGGCCCATTGGCTCCGGTACGCCATAGAGAATCGTAGGGCACCACACCCCCGAAAATCACCCGGCCTCGTTTATAGGGCCGTCCATAGGTGAGCGTAATTGTTGACTGCTGGATGCTGGCCTGTAGGGATTCGGTTGGCGAGGGAATACCAATGCCCGGTGTTTGGGTCATCCGTCTGGCGACCGCATCAACGTCAATGGGCACGTGTTTGGTGACATTGTAATTCCAGGGTGTTCCCATCCCATCCACGCTTTGGATTCGGCCCTCCTGGTTCACGCTGATGGTGGTGTACTCTAAAAAGGGGCCACCAAACAAGATTTTGTCCTTGGTTTGGTAACGAACCCTAATGTCGTACACGCCAATGTTATGATTAATCATTTTTAAGGGGAGCGCCTGCCCCCCAGATTTGGCCAGTCGTCGGCATTGCCATTCCATGAGGGAGATTAAGGGAACCCAACCGCCGACAAAATCCATTTTCCTGGCCGGGTGGCGAAACTGTTTCTCTGAATCCCTGCCGGCTTCTGAGTTATAGTAGGTGCAGGTATCGTTTCGGCAATTCATGTTTAATCGATACTCGAAAGCGCCCGACTTTGCCTCGAAGGGCAGCGAACTGTTGAGCGGATTCATGGCATTTATGTTGAATTCGCGGATGCTGCCATCGGGGTAAAAATGAATGCTGAACTCGCCGATGTAATCTTCCGGAACCCGGATAAACGCTTTACCATAGAGGTGGTTATTGATCATCGTATAGGTTTCAACCAGAACCGTATCCACACCCATTCGTCCAACGAAAGAGGCCGTATAGGGCCGGTTGTTCTGACCGACACAGGTTAAGGTGAAGAGGATCGCCCACACCGTTAGATACACTCGTTTAGGGTACATAGTCATACTGAGCAATTAGTAACAGCAAACAGTCGTCAAGAAGGTATGGTCAGGTGATGTCGTTAGGCGTAAAATTACCGCTGCCCAGTTGAAGCGGATTGTAGAAATGCGACATTTCCCAGGGAGGTATCTGTGAGGCTTTACTACGCAGCTCTTCTGCGGGCTGTGCATAAACCATATCCATCTCCTCGTTGAAGGCATCGAATGCGGAGTTGTTTTTGCGGGCCTGGCGACGGACCCTAAAAATCAGCGTCGCAATAAAACGGCCCTCACATTTTTCGGCGACCGATACGTCAATGTCCGTTTTCTGGTTGATTTCCTCCATTGAGCGCGCCAGCACCGTCTGTTTGAAATTCGACCATCGCGTGTACTGCTGGGCTTCGAGTATTATCTTCAAATCGTCGACACTTACCCGCCAGATGCCCGTATCCAGGAACTTACAAAGCCGGGTGTAGAGCAGCTGAGCATATTGACTGTTGAGGGACAAAGCCGCCTGTAGTATAGCCCTTGCTCAGGTCAATCATATAGGGCACCAGGTGCTTGTTCACCTCAACGGTTAATACACCTTTGCTGTAGCGGGCTATTGGAAACACAACAACGGATGTAAACTCATGCTGAGCGGGTGAGTCCGGATAAAGCTGCCGGGAAGTTAACCGCTGTGCCACCCGTTTATACGTAGAGTAATTGACCTCGGCTGATGAATTCGGTAGCTGAAGGTCAGAAATAGGAATCTTAAAAGCTGGAAATTCACTGGGCAGCGTATCAGTCTCCCCGGGCTTCATAGTTTGAAGCTGCTTGATGTATTTAAGTATCAACCAGTAAACGGGCTGTTTTCAATCTCTTCCACTTACCCTGTTACCATTCAGAAAAACGTCCGACTACAATCAGTAACATACGATTGGCGATGGTATGCTTTCTTTCAACGAAAGCGTATTGATTGATTACCTATTAAGCAGAGCTTCGCTTTGCAGGTAGAAAGCAATTGGCCTGAAAACGAACACATTTGGCCTGAATCAAAACGACCGTTTATCAGAATTAAAGGAATTTTGTTCAGCGGCCATCAATGCCAACCTCTTATATACCAGTACAAGATTTGCGCATTTCATGAGACCTGGATGGTAGGCTTGGTTAGTTGAGCAAGCAAGTAATCGCCTGCTTCATATAGCTAATGAACGGTTGCATTCATTAAATGGACAGCATGAAGATGATCGTTTACCCAAGATTCGGGGCTTCTTAGATCTGTGATTGCTTATTTGTTGATAATCATTATTTTAGCTTGACCCTTTCACTCACTACTTACTAAATTTTAAAAAAGATGCCATCTCCTCCTACTCCCGCTGAAATTGAATTGATGTTTACCATCTTTAACAATAAAGATGGCATATGGCCATTCTTAGAACCAGAACAACCAGAAGAAATAAAAAAACCGGACTTGGCTGACCTCAAGAATTTGACGGACCAATTCGATGAGGAAATTACTCGAATCAGCCAGCTCTCCATTGACCGTAACATGGTTAGAGCCACTAACCTCACGCCTATTCGCTTACAACAAATCAGGAGTATTTCGCAAGATACCTTTACTATTCAGCCTGTTTCTATTGACAGTCTTCAGAGCTTTATTAACTCATTGGATCCTTCATTCAGCCATTTAGGTATCTATTATGGCTTTGACCTGACCATCAGAAAGATGGTTTTGGTTATGCAGGGAATCCGATTGGATGGCAGTGATAATGGGAGCCGATTGGCTAATAAGCTGCTTGAGAACCAGGTATCCTCGACCCAAATTACAACAATGGATTTAACCCCCCGTCCGCGGGATTTTACCCTTGTTAGGCAATTCAGAGAACTGTTTGGCCACATTCACGGAAAGGGGAACTTTGTGTGGGGCGCCTATATGAAACGTGCCCGGTTGCTGGAGGTTCTCGCCGAATTTGAAGCTGAGCAATGCAATAAGGTAAAGATTACGTTTGGGTTTCAAAAAACGCTTGCCGTACGAATCAGTACGCTTGATCGAACTTGTTTTCACTTGATTTTCAAGGGAGAAAAACGGGATGGTACAGCTTCAGCAAAAACGTTCTCGACATTTGATGGGGAACCTGGGTATGTTGCGCCAAAACCAAGCTGCCCGCCTTTCGGCAGTTTCGACGAATAATAGGAAGTAACTCCATTTAACGTACTGCTGATGAAACTGGTTGATGTGGCTATGTATCTGGTATACATAGCCACTTACGGCGTTATCGTTCCGGTTGGAATTGGGCTTTACTTGGTCAGGCATCTGAACAAACCGCTAAAAATTGCATTAGCGGGTCTATGCCTGTCTCTGGTACTTGATTTAGGTCTGCTGGCCGTCAACTTCAAGATTACCAATACCTTTTATTATCTTTTTTCAGGTTTCGATTTGCTGATAATGGCCTGGCTCTATTCATCAGTCATTACGCATAAAACGTTCAGTAACGTCATTCAGTGGAGCGGTATCTTCTTTATTCCTCTGATTGGTCTGGATGCTTTTTTCATCTCAGGGCTCACAAACAATGGGTTTAGCAATGCGGTAGAGAAATTCTATGTCATGGTCATCGCTATCTATTATCTGACCCAATTGCTTCTGGAGAAGATTGACGATGATATACGTCGGCAACCGCTGTTCTGGATAAGTGCCGGGATCGTGATCGCCAACTTAGTGGGTTCATTTGACATTTTTAGCCGACCTGTCATTAACTACTCACAAACAATCTATTTACAGTACTTCATGTTCTGGTCCTTCGTGACCATCCTGATGTTCGGGGCCTATTCCTATGCTTTCTGGCTTAGTCAACGCGACCGGTAAATAAACCCATTTTATGAACTATGCTACGTTCCTACTCCTTTTAACAGGCCAATTGGCACTGGCTCAAACCAGCCGTCCACTGGTTAAAATTATCAGTGTGGAAGCAGGCAATAATCAGATGGACTCGGCCTTTTTTCCCATCAATCCACAGTCTGGAAAACCGGTTACCCTCGCTTACAATCACAACTATCTGCATTTCCGGTTTATTAATTCGCGCAATCCCACCCAAAAATCCTTCGCCTATAAACTCACCGGTCTGGATTATACCTGGGTCGACTGCACCGATTGTTCACAAGTGCAGTATGCTCATCTCGACGGTGGAGATTATACCTTTCTCGTAAAGACTACGCAAAGTGGCGATGTGCCGGCTCAATTCAGTTTTACGGTCGAAGGTAATCTGTTGCATAAATGGTGGTTTGTGCCTACGCTTTTCCTGTACCTTCTTCTCTTTGCCGGCGTTATTATCTACTTCTTTATCTTGTTTCAGTTCAGGCAAAAACTTAAGGAGCAGCGGCTAATCCATAAAGAAAAAATGGCATCTATGGCCGAACTAACGGCGGGTATTGCTCACGAGATTCAGAATCCCCTCAACTTCGTCAATAACTTTTCCGAACTTGGTACCGAACTGACGGATGAACTCAAGCAAGCTGTTACCGCTGGCGATACCGAGGAGGTGCTTATTCTCACCGACGAGCTATCCGAAAGTCTGCAAAAGATTACCCATCATGGCAGTCGGGCTTCGGCTATCATTAAAGGCATGCTCGAGCACTCCCGGACCAGTACTGGCCAGAAGGAGCCTGCTAACCTGAATACGCTTGCCACTGACTATCTACAGATCGCCTACCAGGGGTTTCGGTCCAGGGACAAAGCCTTCAGCTGCGAGTTGATCATTGACTTAGCTCCTCATGTACCACCCGTTACTGTAGTGGCTCAGGATCTGGGACGCGTCTTCCTGAATCTGTTTAATAACGCCTTCTACACGGTTCAACAAAAGCAGAAGACAGGCCAGCCTGATTATCAACCGACCGTTTGGCTGAATAGCCATCGGTTGACCAATACGATTGAAATTCGGATAAAGGATAACGGCACCGGCATTCCCGAAGCGGTGAAGACTAAAATCTTCCAGCCTTTCTTCACCACCAAACCAACAGGCGAAGGCACGGGCTTAGGCCTGTCATTGAGTTATGACATCATCACCAAAGGGCATGGTGGATCTCTGGAGGTAAATACCGCTCCGGGCGAATTCGCAGAATTCATCATCGTGTTACCAATTAGCTAACCAACCTCATGCCAGGGTTGTCAGCTACCTAGTGGACCCCGTCGGTAACTTCGAGAAACAAACTCCGTTTTGGTGAGCAGTTAAATTAAAACTTACCATCAGTTTGGTTATTTCAGGAGTAAATCATTTACTTTGTTGCACAAAGTACTTTCAGATGTTAGGCAGTTCCTGGTTCGCCTGGTAAAGGCTTGCAGGATGTGTCAGCGACAATGGGTGAGAGGCCAATGCCTAAAACGTCAATCCGTACTGTTCACCTGACCGGTTGTCCATTCAATGAAGGAAAAAATTTTTACTTTATACTTTGTTTTACAAAGTACTTTTTAGAATAATTTAAAAGTGAACGTATCGTATTTTTAACTACAAATCACATGAATCTCAGAACTACGGGCCAATACAGGCAGACGTCCGTCTCACTCCTGGCAGCATCGGTGTTCATAGCCTTGCTTACCGGTACGGCCGCTTTGGCACAGGACAAAACGAGTGAAATCGACAAGATCTTCAGTTGGGCAACGCCCACCTCACCTGGTTGTATATGCGCCGTTTCCCGGCAGGGGAACGTGATTGCGAAAACGGCGTACGGCTCTGCGGATCTGGAACGCGACGTATTACTGAACACGCAGTCAGTCCTCGATGCCGGATCGGTAGTCAAACAGTTTGTTGCCGCAGCGACCCTGCTCCTCGTCGAAGAGGGTAAACTTTCCCTTTCCGACGACGTCCGCAAACACATTCCGCAATTGCCCAACTACGGCCACAAGATTACCATCGACCATCTGCTCACCCACACCAGCGGCATCCGGGATTGGACCGGTATCCTGCCGCTGACGGCCGGGAATGAGGATGCCCTGACCCTGATTCTCCGCCAGCGCAGTCTTAATTTCGTCCCCGGCGCTGAGTTTTCGTATTCAAACAGCGGTTACGTACTGCTAAAGGAGATTGTTGCCCGCACGAGCGGGATGTCGTTCGAGGACTTCACGCGAAAGCGCCTGTTTGAGCCGCTCGGCATGAAAAATACTGCCTACCACACCAACCTGCGCAAAACCATCAGAAACCGCTCAATGGCTTATGAAAAGGATGGTGCCGGCTGGAAGTTGGCCATGAAACTGGATAATGACCGGGGCGGTGGTGGCGCTATGCTCAGTACCGCCGACGACCTCCTGATCTGGAACGACGCGCTGACGAACGGCCGTCTTGGTAAATACGTCACCGAAACGCTTCACAAACCGGCAACGCTGAACAACGGCAGAAAGCTGGGCTATGCCCGTGGGCTGTTTCTCGATACGTACCGCGGTACCAGGGAGATCTGGCATTCCGGCGGGGCGGGCGGCTACAGTACGTGGCTGGGCCGCTATCCTGAACATGGCCTGTCGATCGCTGTTATGTGCAATACAGACGCCATGAGTACGACGGCGCTCGCCCATCGCATCTACGCACTATACGTGCCCGCAACCAGCGATCAGGGCAACGAAAACGCCTTGCCACCGATCGCGGCCGAAGGCGTCGACCCGGCGGGTCTTGAGGTAAGCAGCAGAGCAGGGATGTTCTTCAGCGAGAGTACCGGCGAACCACTCCGCCTGGTTGTGGATCGTGGCAGGCTGCGTGTGGCGGGTGGCCCCGCCCTCGTGGCCCAGTCGAACGACCGCTTCAAACGCTGGGGGTCCGTATTGACTTTTATGTCGGGCGATGAGTTTGAATTACAGTACCTGTCGAAGGACCAGGTTGAACTGAAGTCCATGGAAGGCAAAACAACACGGTATCGCCGGGCACAGGCATATACCCCCAAAGCCGACGATCTTCAGGCGTTTACCGGCCGGTTTGGCAGCGATGAACTTGGCAGCGTGCTGCAGATTGAACCTAAAGGCGACGGTCTGTTGATGCGCCTTGACCATGCGCCGGCGAAAAGTCTGGAGTTCAAAGCAATTGACACCGATACGTTTCAGTTCAGTGGGATTATCGTACGCTTTCGTCGGGACAAAACCGGCAAGGTTGTGGCCCTCGACTTAAGCAATCCGGTGGTTCCAAATATTAAATTTACCCGTTTAAACGCTCCCGCCAATCGCAGTTAGAACGAAAGAGACCTACAACCTATGCCTATTTCTTCGACGCTTGACCGGCTTCATGCGCAGGCCAGACAAAACAGATGGCTTTGGCTTTTTTCAATCTTTAACCGGCTGGCGCTGGCAGCGGGCTTTATTCCGGCGGGCATCGTAAAGCTCATGGACGAACGCTTTGCCAGTGGCTTATCCGCCAATCATCCGATGGGGAGTTACCTGGTGGCCTTACATCACACGGGTTATTACTACACCTTTATCGGCGTTGTACAGGTATTGGCGGCTATCCTGCTGCTGATTCCGCGTACGGTTACCCTTGGTGCGTTCCTCTATTTCCCGATCATCCTGAATATTTGCATGCTGACGTATGCGGTGCGGTTCGACGGCTCGCTTTTCACGGCTCCGCTGATGACGCTGGCTACTCTGTATCTGATCTGCTGGAATTACGAGAAATGGAAATACATCCTGCCCTTTAATCGCTTACCCGCTTCAGTTACCGCAACCGGAAATACCCGAATGAGCAACAAATTCCCGACGCTGTTCTTCACGGGCGTGTTTGCCGCTGTGGTGATTTGTGTGGTGGGTATTCCGAGCCTTTACAGCATCAAGCCCCGCAATACGTTGCCACAATGCATTCGGCAATTCAAGAACACAAACCGCACCGTGGCCGGGGAAAACTTCTGTAATTGTATTCACAAAACCGGTACGCCCCTCAACCAGTGTATGACCGACTATTACAACAGTCCGGACGATCCGGTTCGGGTTCCGTAAAGTCCTCAGTGCATTCTTCTATAATTACCTGCTGATCGATCTGGAGAACACTATCCAAGGGTGAAGGTCCAGCCGTAAAGACATATCTCTCAACTGTACAATGACATGCGGAAGCATGTCATTGTTATATTATCAAATACAGGCCATTCAAGCCCATGCAGGCTGGATGGTGATAGAACGTACTGATTCTGATCGGTTGTCTGCCCGGCCAAGGTCGGTACGTATCCCCGCAAAAAATAAACAACCGGTCATCTGGTATTGCCGAAACGGGAGAGCTAAGCTCCTGCCGGAAGGTATGCTTTAGTCCGTTCTGGGGACCCTACCGTATTGTTCAGATCTGCTTCCGGGGGGCTACACACGCTACTGGCGCGTCTTTCTGACAAAAGGCTAAGCCAAAAATTCAGGACCAATTGCATTCGTCCTGCCATTACCGACATACGTCATCTATACTTGCCCTGCCTGTGTGTAGGCATCTCCTTTGCATCGTCAACGGCCATCGATGGCCCATCGTCTCCGCTATGCAAGCTGTACAAACTAAGGGACTGCTCCGACAAACCAGCCTCTTTACACACCCAAAACAACAAATCATAATGAAACAGGTCAACAGCCTAATCCGTCCAATTAGTAGTCAAGCCACACGGTTCATCCTTCCCGTTTTATTTCTTTTGGGCTGTAGCTCGGCGGCAGAGCAAAGCCAGACGGCCGCTGTCCAGGCGCCAACGCTGCCCGTCGTTCAGGTGCAGACCGCTTCCATGACCACCTACCAGGAGTTTCCGGCTACGCTGGAAGGTAAAGTCAACATTGATATTCGTCCGCAAGTAGAGGGGTATCTGCAGAAAATCTACGTCGACGAAGGTGCGGCCGTTCGCAAAGGGCAACCGCTGTTCCGCATTGACGAACGCAGCTACCGCGAACAGCTCAGCAACGCCAGCGCCAGTTTGCTGGCGGCCAAAGCCAATATGGACAAAGCCGCCATCGAAGTGGCCCGGCTGGCACCTTTGGTTCAGAACAAGGTTATTTCGGAAGTGCAGCTCAAAGCGGCTCAGTCAGCCTACGACGCAGCCAAAGCGAGCGTTGAGCAGGCGAAGGCCACGGTCAGTACGGCCCAGACAAACCTGAGCCGCACGTTGATTACGGCCCCCGTTAATGGCTACATTGGCCGGTTGCCCTACAAACCGGGCAGTCTGGTGGGTCGCGCGGAACCGCAACCGCTGACAACCATTTCGGACGTTCGCGAACTGTACGCATACTTCTCGATGAGCGAGGTTGACTTCCTACAATTCACCCAGCAGGCACCGGGTCGCAGCATGGCCGAGAAAATCAAGCGGTTCCCGGCGGTAGATCTGCTGCTGGCCGACAACAGCCCGTACAGCCAGAAAGGCCGGATCGAAATGGTGTCTGGTCAGTTCGACAAGTCGATGGGGGCCATCAGCTTCCGGGCGGTGTTTCCCAACGGGCAGGGTCTGCTACGTTCGGGCATAACGGGCCGCGTTCGGATTCCGCAGCCGCACGGCCAAACCGTCGTCGTACCGCAGGAAGCCACCTTTGAACGCCAGGACCGGGTGTTTGTCTTCGCCGTGGCCGACAGCAACAAGGTGGAGAGCCGTCCGATTCAGATTGCCGGGAAAAGCGGCAATTTCTACCTCATCCGGCAGGGAGTTAATCCCGGCGAACGGATTGTGCGCGATGGACTGGACCGCCTGCACGACGGCGACGTGATTACACCCAGGCTTGTCACGAAAGATACCAATCAGCTAACCTCAGCTCTGTAATTCATCTCATTTAACGAAAGGTTGCCGGGGCATCAGCTACCCCGGCAACCGCAATCCGCTATGCTTAAACTATTCATTGAACGACCGGTTCTGGCGACGGTCATCTCTATTCTATTGGTCATTCTGGGGATTATTTCCTTAGTGACCATGCCAGTTGCGCAGTTTCCCGACATTGCTCCACCGAGTGTTCAGGTGACGGCTTCGTACCCCGGCGCGAACTCCGAAGTAGTGGCTCGTTCCGTAGCAACGCCGTTGGAAGAAGCCATCAACGGGGTCGAAAATATGACCTACATGACCTCGTCGGCGGGTAACGACGGGTCGGTGGCAATCAACGTGTTCTTCGAGCTGGGTACCAATCCCGACCTGGCAGCCGTGAACGTACAGAACCGCGTCGCGAAGGCTACCAGCCTGTTGCCCGCCGAAGTGGTGCAGGCCGGTATATCAACCCAGAAGCTACAAAACAGCCTGATTATGTTCCTCGACCTGATCAGCACCGAGGCCGTTTACGACGAGACGTTCCTGCAGAACTACGCCAAGATCAACATCATTCCGGAGTTGCAGCGGGTCAAGGGAGTCGGTCAGGCGGTTGTGTTTGGGGTGAAGGACTACGCCATGCGCGTGTGGCTGAAACCTGATCGATTGGTGGCTTACGGACTGTCGCCCCAGGAGGTATTGGCCGCGATTCGTGATCAGAACCTCGAAGCTGCTCCGGGCCGGATTGGCGAAAGCAGCGCGGAGTCCTTCGAGTATGTGATCAAATACAAGGGTAAGTTCACGCAGCCCGAAGAGTTCGACCAGATCGTGTTGCGGGCCAATACCGATGGCTCGACCATCCTGCTGAAAGACGTAGCCCGTCTCGAATTTGGCTCCTTCACCTACAGCGGAAACACGAAGGTGAACGGGAAGGCCGCTACCGGCATTGCGATCTATCAGACGGCGGGTTCCAACGCAAACGACATTCAGGTGGCAATGCTGGAAATCATGGACAAAGCCACCAAATCGTTTCCGAAAGGCATTCACTACGCGGTTGAATACAGTACCAAAACGTTCCTCGACGAAGCCATCGACCAGGTGTCGCACACGCTGATTGAGGCTTTTGTGCTGGTCTTTATCGTCGTGTTCCTGTTTTTGCAGGATTTCCGCTCGACGCTGATTCCGGCCATTGCCGTGCCGGTCGCGATTATCGGTACGTTCTTTTTCATGCAGCTGTTCGGCTTTACGATCAATCTGCTGACCCTGTTTGCATTGGTGTTGGCGATTGGTATTGTCGTGGACGACGCCATTCTGGTGGTAGAAGCTGTACACACACGGATGGAGCAGGGCAAGCAATCGGCCAAGACCGCTACGTTACGTTCGATGCAGGAAATATCGGGTGCCATCGTGTCGATCACGCTCATTATGGCGGCCGTATTCGTGCCGGTTGGCTTCATGAAAGGCCCGGCCGGGGTATTTTACCAGCAATTTGCTTTTACGCTGGCCATTGCGATCTTCATTTCGGCGGTCAACGCCCTGACGCTGAGTCCGGCCTTGTGTGCATTGATCCTGACGAATAAGCACACCGATAGTGAGCACCAGACCGGTAAAAAGGGCTTGGCGAGTCGTTTCTTTACGGCTTTCAACGCGGGCTTTACAGCCACAACTAAACGGTACGTCAGCATTACTCGTATGCTGATTCGGCACAAATGGGTTGGTTTAAGCGGTCTGGCGCTGGTCATCGTCACGACGGTCTGGATCATGCGCAAAACACCCACCGGGTTCATTCCGTCCGAGGACCAGGGGTTCATTGTCTACTCGCTGAAATTACCGGCGGGGGCTTCGCAGCAGCGCACGCAGAAAGTAGCCGACCGCGTTGAGCAGATTATGAATCAGATGCCCGCTGTTCACAGCCACTACGGCATCAGCGGCTTCAACATCATTGCCAATTCGGTTAGTCCGTCGTATGCCGTCGGCTTTATCAACCTCAAACCCTACGCCGAACGCGGACCGATTCAGAATCTTGACGCGGTGATGGGGGCCATCAATGGGGAGCTGGCCAAGGTCAGTGAAGGTCACGTTGATGTGTTTACCTTCCCGACAGTGCCCGGCTTCGGTAGCGTCGATGGGTTCGAGATGGTGCTGCAGGACCGGACGGCCGGGAAGCTCGACAAGCTTAACAGCACGGCTACTCAGTTCCTCGCCGAACTGGGAAAACGCCCGGAAATTGCCGCGGCTTTCACCACCTTCGATACGGGTACACCGCAGTATTCGCTGGAGATTGACGCCAAAAAAGCCAAGCAGTTAGGCGTATCGACGGGGGATATTCTGCAAACGATGCAGGTCTACTACGGCAGTACGTTCGCGTCCGACTTCAACCGGTTCGGCAAGTTCTACCGCGTAATTGCGCAGGCCGACAGTCCGTACCGGGCCGATCCTTCGTCACTGAACGGGGTGTATGTCAAAAATACGACCGGGCAGATGGTACCGCTGACCACGGTGGCGTCGCTGAAGCGCGTTTACGGTCCTGAAGTGGTCACGCGCAACAACCTGTTTAACGCCGTTGTCATCAACGGGATACCCAAACCCGGCTACAGTTCAGGGGATGCGATTCGGGCGGTGGAGGAAGTTGCCGCCAGGCACCTGCCCAATGGTTATACCTACGAGTGGACGGGCATCACCCGCGAGGAGATTTCGGCCGGTAACCAGTCGGGTCTGATCTTCCTGCTCAGCCTGGTGTTCATCTACTTCCTGCTGGCGGCTCAGTACGAGAGCTACCTGCTGCCGCTGGCCGTCATTCTGTCCGTACCGACGGGTGTGCTGGGTGTCTTCTGGGCGATCAATCTGGCGGGTATCGACAACAACATCTACGTGCAGGTCGGGTTGATCATGCTTATCGGTCTGCTGGCCAAGAACGCCATTCTGATCGTTGAGTACGCCGTTCAGCGACGCCGGGCGGGTATGGCTCTAATGGCATCGGCGCTGGAAGCTGCCCAACTACGACTACGGCCAATTCTGATGACGTCGTTCGCCTTTATCGTGGGACTTATTCCGCTGATGAGCGCCACGGGTTCGTCGGCTAAGGGGAACCATTCGATCAGCATCGGTACGGCCGGGGGCATGCTGACGGGCGTAGTGCTGGGTGTCTTTATCGTCCCGGTGCTGTACGTCATTTTCCAGAAATTACAGGAGAGAATCAGCGGTCGTACGCAGCGGACTCAGCCCGAACTGGAGGAGGAACTGGCCGATACTCATGCATCGATTTAATGAAACACGAACCTTCTACCGGATTGGTGGAGGGTTACGTGAAGACTAATCTTCCATATAATGAAACTCATTCACTTTTCAAGGAGCCTGCCTTACCTAAGCTTTGTGCTCCTGACGTTATTCATCTCGGCCTGCAAAGTCGGGCAGAATTACCAGCGCCCCGGCGTTGCCGTACCAACGCAATACCGGTCGGCCGCAACGACTGATTCGGCAACGGTAGCCCGGGTGCCCTGGCGCGACTTTTTCAGCCATCCTGACTTGCAGCAACTCATCAGCACGGCGCTGACGGGCAACTTTGATCTACAACTCGCTATGAAGCGTATCGAGGAAAGCCGGGCTTACGTCCGGCAGACCCGCTACGCCTTTTTACCAGCCGTGAACGGCCAGATCACCGCTTCGACCATTACTCCGTCGAAGAACAGCCTGAACGGACTCAGTCTGGAAACATTCCTGGGCAGCAGGCATTTGGAGGACTATTCGGCGAACATTGTCCTATCGTGGGAAGCCGACATCTGGGGGAAGATCCGGCGGCAAAACGAAGCAACGCGGGCTACGTACCTGCAAACGGAAGAAGCTGCCAAAGCCGTACAGACCAACCTGATTGCTAACGTAGCCAATGGGTATTTTAACCTGCTGCTGCTCGATGCGCAGCTGGCCATTGCGAAACGGAACCTGGCCCTTAGCGACACGATCGTGCGGGTCATTCAGCTCCAGAAGGATGGGGGCGAAGTGACCGAACTGGCTGTCGAGCAAGCGCAGGCACAACGGCAAACGGCGGCATTACTCCAGACGCAGTTGGAGCAGGCTATCGTGATTGAAGAGAACGGTCTGCGGCAGTTGCTGGGCGACATGCCGGGCAGCGTTCCCCGCTCGACCGGCCTGGATGCTTTTCCAGTGGCCGATACCTTGTTGTCGGGCGTTCCGACTCAACTGCTGGCTAATCGCCCCGACGTCCGGGCCAGCGAGTTAGGCCTGGTTGCGGCCAATGCCCGGATTGGCGTGGCCCAGGCGAACCTGTACCCTGCGCTGGTCATTACGGCCGGTGGCGGATTGAACGCGTTTCGGGCCAGCAACTGGTTTTTACTGCCATCCTCGTTGTTCTACACCGTGGCAGGTGGCCTGACGCAGCCCATCTTCCAGCGTCGACAACTTAAAACGCAACTGGAAGTGGCTATGATTCAGGAGGAAGAGGCCGTTATTCAATTCCGGCAGGCCATCACCAACGGCGTGCGGGACGTGTCGGACGCGCTTGTTCAGGTAGACAAGTTGAAACAGCAGGAACAGGTGGCTGCAGCCCGGGTTATTACCCTGAAGGGGGCCATCGCCAACGCCCGGCTGTTGTTTACCAGCGGTCTGGCAAACTACCTGGAAGTGATCACCGCCCAGAGCAATGTGTTGCAGGCTGAATTGACGTTGGCCGAAATTAGGCAACAGCGCCTAAGGGCCATGGTCAGTGTGTACCGGGCCCTGGGTGGGGGCTGGCAATAAGTGGGTTTTTAGGGCCGGTAATGCGCTCAGGTTAAGGAAGTAGGCAATCGGTTGGTAAGCCAGAGAATAAGGATGGCCTGGAAGATCAACGTAAAGGGAATGACTGAAATGTTTTTGAAGAACAGAATCAAAACCCACTCTGAACTGTGCTCCGAAAGCAGCTGGCGACTCTGTAGGGTAATGTACAGGCAGGTTTCGTAAGCAATGTGGTTGATCAGCGCATTGAACAGCCACGCAATGAGCAGAAAGGCAACGAAGTTAATCAGCATGGTGAGCCAGCGCTCTCGTAGATTTTTGACCGCTAAGCGCCAGCCTGCGCTTCGCCCTGCTTTGTCTTTGACGAACTGAGCAAGTTTGGTAAAGCCCGTTCGCACGTTTGTCAGCCCAAGCGCATAGAAAAAAAGCAGGATGCGGGCGCTCTCAATCACAACCTCCAGCGACGTATGGGTCAGGGGGCTGATCGGACCGAATGCTTTCAGCTGAATAGCCCGGCCAAAGGCCGCGACAAGTCCTAAGCCGAAGATAGGCAGGAAATTAACTTTGATAAACTGAAAAGCGTACACTGTGCAGCCTAATGATCTCAGTACGTTTGTAGCCGTGTTCATAGCAGAGAGGGGTTCAGTTTTGACTACAGCTAACCTATTGTATAACAAGGTTCTATGCAAAGTATACTACGTAAAAGGTTCCGTCAATGGATAAGTGGAGGCTGAGCCGGCAAAAACCCTGCTGACATAGGGCTGTCACAAGGGGGCCGTATCTTTATTGTACAACAAGCTTCAAGGACATGGCCCAACTTAATCCGTTTACGATTCAGGTTTCCCAGGACGTACTGGACGATCTTCAACAGCGATTGCAGCGTACCCGGTGGGCTGATGAGCCACAGAATGCGGACTGGAATTATGGCACTAACCCGCAGTACCTGCGCGAACTGGTCGACTACTGGCAAAACGGTTACGACTGGCGCAAGCAGGAAGCCGCCCTGAATGAACTGCCGCAGTTTAAAACCGCCATCGATGGCGTTGGTATTCACTTCATTCACGTAAAGGGCAAAGGTGAAAATTCTAAACCGCTGATCCTGAGTCACGGATGGCCGGATAGCTTCTACCGTTTCTATAAAGTTATTCCGATGTTGACGGACCCGGCAAGCCACGGCGGTGACCCGGCCCAATCGTTTGATGTTGTGGTGCCTTCCATTCCGGGCTTTGGTTTCTCCGATCCAGTGGCCCTGACCGATGATCAGACGGCGGACCTTTGGGCCAAACTGATGACCGATGTGCTGGGTTACCAGACGTTTGTAGCCGCGGGCGGTGATCTGGGATCGGGCATTACGAAAGCATTGGCAAACAGTTTCCCGGATCGTGTGCAGGCCATTCACCTCACCGATGTCGGCTACCCCGATGGGTCGGAGGACTGGTCAGCGATGTCGCCCGCCGAGCAGGAATTTGGGCAGTATATTCAGCAGTGGTGGTATACCGAAGGAGCGTACAACATGATTCAGTCGACCAAACCACAGACGCTTGGCTACGCACTGAACGACTCGCCGGTGGGACTGGCATCCTGGATCGTTGAAAAATTCTACGGCTGGAGCGATACGCAGGGTAACATTGAGAACAGCTTCACCAAGGATGAACTGCTGACCAACATCATGATTTACTGGGTCACCCAGACCATCAACACATCCATCCGAACGTACCGGGAAGGGATGCTGGCCGCTTATTCAACCGAAGGCGGACTCAAATCAGCCCGGTACGTCGATGTGCCGACCGGCGTGGCAACCTTCCCGGCCGACGCGCCGACTCCCGAAGAATGGGCCAGGCGCAAGGCAAACGTCAGGCGGTTTACGAACATGCCCAGGGGAGGGCACTTCGCTGCGCTGGAACAACCGGCCTTGTGGGTAGCCGATGTCAGTGCGTTCTTCCAGGAGGCTTAGGTGAAGTAATGCGTGATTATCCCGTTCGTGAAAAAAGTGTAAAGGATTGTAGCGTTTGATGAATGTCCCACGTCATGACTAATTCAACATGGCGGGAGGCTTTCATCAAACGCTTTTCGTTAAAAAATAAATATGGTACTGGTTTTCAGAACGTCGCTACAAACAAAGGGGGATTGTCAGCGATTGGCCCAGTGGCTCGACCGACAACCTGCCATCGAGCGCTGGACGATCGATCTGGACGACTGCGACAAGGTGCTGCGGGTGGTTGCAACGGCCATTCCAGTGTCGGCCATTGAGACGCTGGTGCAATCGGCCGGTTTTGACTGTAGTGAATTGCCGGACTAAACGCTACGTAAGAAAAAATAGGTTCTCCTGTAGCGTTTGTCCAGCGCTCAGCGTCATGGCTATGAAACTAAATCTTTACATCGTCATGAAAACGCTTTTTGTTCCGGTTCGCTCTCGCAGTCGCCTTATCAATCGTCTGGCTTACTCACTAACTGCCCTGCTCGTTGCGGGTATGCTATGGGCTTGCAATAAAAACGATACTGTGGCACCCAGTTCGGTGGATACGGTAGCGCTGAAAAACATGCGGGCCAGTTTTAACGCCCTGGAAGGGGAGTGGCTGCTTACTAATTTCAGGAGAACACCGCTGACACCTGATCTACAGAATAAAGCGACGCTGATTCTAACCAAAAAGGCTGAGGACGCTCTCCAGATTGGTGGTAGAAGTTTTGTCAACTGGTACGGTGGTTCGTTTCGTCTGGATGAAACAAAAGGATTGGTCGTATCCACCGAACCGATCATTTCGACACTCATGGCCGGTACGCCCGAACAGATGGATGCCGAGAGCCGTCATGTGAACGGCCTTGAACAGATTACTTACTTTGAGTTGACCGCCGACAATCAGCTCAACCTATATCTCGGGGATCGAAACGACCCAGCTACTGAGGTAATTATCTGCACAAAGAAATAGTGCTTCTAAACGGGAGACTTCGAATTGGGGTCTCCCGTTCGACTCGCCGAGTAACCTTGCCTCTGTTACGACGTAGCGCCTACCGGTTTGCCAGTCGGCCCCGGACGTGCGCTCAATGTGAACAGGGACGCCCAAACCCGCTGGCATGGTCCCAGACAGTACGCCTTTCGAGAGAGAGCTGATTAGCGGATGCCAACAAGGCAACGCCAAACATCAGGAAATGCTTTACAAGCATTTTTTCGGCTTTGCTATGGGAACGGCGCTCCGGTACACGGCCTCCCGGCAGGAAGCCATGAGCATCGTTAACGACAGTTTTCTGAAGGTATTCGGCCACATCAGCCGCTATACGTTCGAGACGACCTTCAAGGGCTGGCTACGCCGGATCGTGGTCAATACGGCCCTGGATCATTACCGCCGAACCAGCCGGGAACTGCCCGTTATTGACCCGGACGGGCCTGAGGGGCAACTGGCCGAAAGCGATGCGAACATCATTAGCCAACTGACGGCGGAAGATATTCTGAACTTATTGAATCAACTACCCCCGCAATACCGCTTAGTGTTTAATTTATACGAAATCGAAGGGTATTCGCACGAAGAGATTGCCCAGCAATTAGGTCTATCCGTCAGCTCATCACGGGTGTACCTGGTACGGGCAAAGGAGCAATTGAGTCGTTTGGTCAAGCACCATTTCCACCAAGTCAATGAAAGATCCTGTCGATAAAACCTTGGCCGACCATATTCGCCAGACGCTGGATGACTACCAGACGCCTTACATGCTGGGTGCCTGGGAGCAGTTCGACCAGCAACGCCGGGCGTCGAAACAACGGCTGATGGGTTGGTATCGGTATGCCGTAGCGGCCTGTCTGCTGGGTGGAATGCTGGTGGTGCCCCTGTGGCTGGCGGATGGTCCGTTGCCTACTGTTTCATCGTCGGACCTGGTTGATGCCCACCGGTCCGCTAATCCGATGATGAATGAGGAGGCAACTGCTCGGTCACAGTCCACGAGAGTTGATGCGCCGATCTCGACTAAAGAGCCAAAAACGACGCTGCTAATGCCTGAACGTACGAAGCGTACGCAGTTGGCAGAATGGTCATCATCCCGCGTTAGGTTACCAGATTCTGACGGGAATATCGGGCGACTTTCAGCGCCTTTGCATACGTCGCCGGAGCCGAATCCACCACCAAATCCACCAATTACGGATTTACCAAACCCGAACCATATTGACATCAACCGTTTACCGATTCGTTCAGTCGAGCCGATCACTGGCCTGTCCTTACTTACTCCGGTATGGCCCCCCGTAACTCCAGCAACGCCCACGCCGGTTACGCAGATCGAACAGGCTACGGCTTCCACTTTGCCGATTGACCGGACGCGCCGACGGCAGGTTACGTGGAGTGTCGCCCTGGCTCCGCAGTCGACTTATGCGCAGAATAGTAGCCCATCGGTGGGAATAGGCGGAGGGGTTTTCTCCGAAATTGCGCTTAACCGACGCATGAGTGTGGCCACCGGGCTGTCTCTGGCCTCCCAGGCCCTGAACGTAAGGGCGCCCGCCGACATGCCCATACCCTTGTCGGGCAAACAGTTGGCCACGACGGGAGTTCAGTTGCTGGCATTTGACGTACCCGTTAACCTCAAATACCGGTTTGGTAAACTAAACAAGCCGTTGTTCCACCTGAGTGCCGGCCTATCGTCACTGGCTTTCCTGCGCGAAAACTATGCTGAGACGTACCAAATCCAGCAAATGGTTCCGGTAATCGTTTCCGGGTCAGATGGTCAACCACGACCAGGGTGGCGAAACGAAACGATTAATGAAACGGAGTTTAGATCGGCTGATGCCTTCAGCAGCATTTACTGGGGGCGGCTGCTGAATATAGCCGTTGGCGTTGAGCGACCGCTGAGCCAGCGATTATTGTTCTCGGTAGAGCCTTACCTAAAATATCCGCTGGGTTCGCTGACCCAACAGAACCTGCGCCTTGGCTCGGCGGGCGTTAGTCTACGCGTCGTCATCCGATGATCCAATACCTGCAATCAATTACTCACCAATTCGTTAACGTACTGCTCAAGGGTGGTTTTGCCACGTATTGGAGAGGTTGGTAATTCGTACGCTTTGTTTCGGACGATCTCGGTCATGGCCGCCATCGACTCGGCCGCCAACGGCGAGAAGCCCACCGCCATCAGGGCTGATCGCCACTGCTCAGGGGGCGTTTCGACAGCGGTCACCGGCTTGCCCAGCGCGTTGGCAAAAGCATTCGCCACATCCGTCGACGAATACGGTTCCGGTCCTTCCACGTAGTGCAGGCCGGTCTGGCTGAGCGGCTCCATCATCAGGTCGGCAACTACCTGGCCGATGTCGCCCGGGCTTACCATCGGCAGTTTTAGATCAGGCGGATAGAATGTATGAACAACGCCGTCCTGCCGCGCCGTTTGCAGCGACATATCCCAGTTGCTCATGAAATAAGCGGCCCGTATCGTACTGACCGGTAATGGCATACTCCGCAGAGCCTGTTCCATCTCATATAGTACACCCAGGTCACCGACGTGCTTACCGGGTTGAGCGCCGTACGTGGATTGGGCCACTACTTTTTCAATGCCCGATCCATCTAAAGCCTGTAGGATTGAAGCCAGGGTTTTTCGTTCCTCGGTGGCCGTATCCGTGGCTGGAGCCGCCGGAGGATTCAGCAAAAACAGACGTTTGCCAGTCCTGAAAACGTCGTGTAAGGCCTGAGTGTGCAGCACATTCACGACGACTGTGTTGGCGCCCCGCTGCTGCCAATGGTCAACGTTTTTTGGCTTGCTGGTAATGATCGTAACCGACTCCCCGCGCTCAAGGAGCGTCTGGGCTGCTGCGGAGCCCACATGCCCCGTACCACCTAACAGAATGTGCATACCAAGTGAGGTTTTGTACCAGGCGCAAACGTAATGAGGGCGTGCGACAGCCCTATGTCAGGGGTCTTAAAATTAGTTTCCCAGTGTTCTGAAATACTCGCTAAGCGTGAGTTTGTGGGGTTCAAACGTATCGGACAACACCGTTATGGCTGCAATCCGGTCGAGCCGGAAGATGCGGTAGGCGGTTCGAAGACGGCACCAGGCCACCAGCAGCCAGTTTTCCTGCGTGTTCAGTAGGGCAAACGGTTCCACGACCCGGACGGTATGGTCGTTGTCGAGGGAGTGGTAGGTTAGGTGAACCGGGTTATGATTCGTCAGAGCCTTCTGTACTATCGATACGTAATCGCTCGTTTGTTCACGTTGCGGATTCTGGTAAAATTTAATGCGTTCGGCCAGCAGGTTGGCTTTGTCCCGCGTGTTGTAGCGCAGGACTGCTTTTATTTTGTTCACCGCTTCCGCATAGGCCCCGGCAAAGGAAGCATCTTTGTTGAGCGCGATAAGCTGTCCGGCCGTTACGATGGCATTGGCCTCCTCTTCTGTAAACATGACCGGGGGCAGTCGGTAGCCATCGAGTAAGGTATAACCTTTGCCTTCTTCGGTCACGATGGGCACACCGGCCTGTTCCAGCGCCTTCATGTCGCGGTAGATTGTCCGGACGCTGACGGAAAAACGGTTGGCCAGCTCAGGAGCCGTCAGCCGGTGTTTGGTTTGCAACTGCGTCAGGATGGCAATGAGTCGTGAGAGTCGCTTCGTTTCGGTATCGTTCATGAACGTATCAAGGGTCAGCTAAAGAACGTAGCCGGGCTCTCGAAATACGCAAAATCTGTGTGTTTATAGTTTCCGTTCTGTCAGATTCTCCAATTCGACAGAACCTCAGGGAAGTCTGGAACTCATCAGCCCGGCGGTAATCAATACTTCGGTCAGGATGGCTGCCAGAGTACGTATGCTGTTTAACCGGTTCCAGGGCTGCTCGAATCGTGCGCGCATGGCCGTGATGTCCTCTTGCGTGGCCGAATCGATATTGAATGCATCCAGCGCATCGTTCAAGGGAACATTGCCTGCCACCGTTACGCCGAATACCCCGATGGTATAGGTCAACGTAGCCCCTAGCAAGAACCAGAAACGGACCGGGGGCGGTTGGCTGTACTGAAGCCACGTACTCAACGGTAATAAAAATAGCGTACCCATGAACCCCACAAAAAACACTGGGTTGAGGATAGCGCGGTTGATGGACTGCATCGTGGATAGATAGGATGTATCAGAGACGCGGGCCAGCCCCGGACTGACGGAGCACGAGTAAGCATAAAACAAGCCCGCCATAAGTGCCGTAGTGATGGCCGCACTCATCAGGACTACGTTTGGCAGGACTGGGTTGAACAGGCTTTCTGATTCGCGGAGAGGGATCATGAATGTCAAGGTTGAGATTGGTTCGCCCCCTTCAGGGGCGGTCCGGCGTACCGGTTGGGGGTATAACGCTAAGCCACTACCTGATGCCAGACGCCCGCAGCGGCTGTTTTTTTGACGTAGTCTGAGAAATCGGTTGGGTTGCGGCCCAGCGCTTTTTCGATACCATCGGCTACACTGGCGTTTCGACCGTCCAGCACTACGGTAAACAAGTAAGTCAGCAAATCAACGTACGCCTGCGGAACCCCGTGCTCAATCAGAGCCAATTTGTAAGCGTCAATCGACACTGGTGCGTATTGAATTGTCCGGCCGGTTGCCTGACTAATTTCATTGACGACTTCGGCAAACGTAAGCAGCCGTGGCCCCGTTAGTTCGTACACCTGGCCGTTGTGTCCGTGTTCCGTCAGCGAGGCCACGGCTACGTCTGCAATGTCGTCGGCATCGACAAACGGCTCCGGGATGTTGCCGGCCGGCAGGGCGACGAAACCTTCCAGAATCGGTTCAATCAGATAGCCCTCGCTGAAATTCTGATTGAACCAGCTCGCCCGCAGAATCGTCCAGTCAATGCCGGATTCCATAATGAGCTGCTCACTTTCCTGAGCTTCGGGTTCACCCCGGCCCGATAGCAAGACCAGTTGGGTGACGCCGGCGCCGACCGCCGTTTGGGTGAAGGCTCGGATCGCATCAACGGCGCCGGGAACGGCGAGGTCCGGCTGAAACGTAACGTACACTGCCTTGATACCGTCGAGAGCGGGCTGCCATGTGGTCTGGTCGAGCCAGTCGAACCTGGGCGTGCTGGTGCGGGAGCCAATCCGAATAGGCCATCCTTTTTCCTGAAGGCGTTGCGCCACGCGTTGTCCTGTTTTTCCCGTGCCGCCCAGCACCAATACCGGCTGTTTGTCCTTCGGTTGTCTGTTGTTCATGAGTTCTGTGCCTGACTGGTACGACCAGTCGTTTTTTGGTTGTCTGTGAATTCCCAGACAAACCTACGGTGGTCGCAACGGGCGCAATAGAACAAAACCGACAGCGTCTTAGTCGGGGGTCAGGGTAGGGAAATTTCGGGTCAACGGATTTTGGTGCTGTTGATACTGTTCCGGCCGGATTCCCGTAAACTCTTTGAACGTTCGGGTGAAGTGCGACTGGTCGGCGTATCCGGCGTCGAAGGCAACGTCGGACAGTCTATCGTAGCTCCGGTTCTTCAATTGATGCAGCGACGCCTGAAACCGGCAGATGCGGGCAAACAACTTGGGTGAAATACCCACGCTTTGCTTGAACCGACGTTCCAGACTCCGCTCCGAAAGCCGCAGGTTGTGCTGCAACTGCTTCACGGTTACGTTGCCGCCCGCTCGAACAATATGATCCAGCGCCTGGGCAACCACCGGGTCAGTTGCCGGGTCGTTACGTTGCAGATGGGCCGACAGGTACGTAAACAGGCGGTCGAACGGGTCGGCGGAGGAAGTTTGCCAGACCTGTTCGAGCCGGTGCATATCGCGAGTCTGGGGCAGTTCATCCATATCCATACACCCGTCGGTGAGTTCAAACGCGTTAAGCCCAAACAGGGTGTTCAGGGCGTCGGGGTAGAAGCAGACCCCCACCATCATGAATTGCTCCGACAAGTCAAGCTGCGTTGGTTCGGTCGATTGACCATACAGAAGAACCCTGGGCAGCTTCCTGCCGTATTGATGCACCTCCCCGATTTGGGCGAAAAGGATACCAGGGCAGCCATCGGCTACGATGTGGAGGGTATTCAGCTGCGCAGCGTCCGTTTCGTTCGCCAGCCGCCAGGCGTATCGAACAAAACGGGCGAGCGGCCGGGGTGGTGAAATCAGTTCGTACGGCATACAGTCAAATTTTCTGGCAGTCCAACGATGATGACAAGTGAGCCATTAACCTTGTGCGGGCTGGTAATGCTGCACAACAATGCCGCAGGCGAAGGAATTGGCTTCGACCAGGTTGAGACTCGTTCGGTCAGCGAAAATGGCCAGGCCTTTTCCCAGAGCCACCGGGCTGACGAATAGATACAAGTCGTCGATCAGGTTGTTCTGGATTAACGAGGAGACAAACTGGGCTCCTCCGTACACGATAATGTCCTGACCCGCCTGCTTCTTCAACGTAGTGATCTCATCAACCAGGTCACCTTTGGCCAGCACCGTGTTGGGCCAGGCTGACTCGCCGAGGGTTTTGGTAAACACAACCTTGTGGGTGTCGGTAAACTTTCGGCCGGCTTCATACTCAGGATTGGTCCGATCGGCCGCTACGGAAGCCCAATAAGGTATGAACCCTTCGGCCAGGTTTCGGCCAAGAACGATACAGTCAACCGGTTCGGTCAGGGCGGAAACGAAGCGCTTTAGTTCATCATCCCACTCGAACGCCATCCAATCCATTTCATTAGTTGGCCCGGCGATGAATCCGTCGATGGAAATCTGCACCTGCAATTTGAGCTTTCTCATGGTTCTGTATTCGTTGTTTGCTTGTACCTGATTTGTTCGTGACAAAGGTACTACCCGGCTTCTTGGCTCATGGGTGGTTAATCCGACAAAACGCAGGGGCAACTCCGACAAGGGCATTCAGGCATTCAGGTAAGCCCAAAACTACCGAACGGCAGGGACGCCTGATAGGACAAAACCGACACAAAGGCGAAGGTACGCTACAACTGCAATGAGGGGCTCAACGACTAACAACTGTCCTTGTCTTCGACGTTGCGAAGACAAGGACAATGAACGTAATGACAACCGTTTCTGCTCTACTACCCGCGCTGAGGCCGTCCGGCACTAGGCAATCAACGGCGTATCCAGCTCCGCCAGGGAGGCCAGAATTTCCGCCTGCGTAACTTCGTGTTCGACCAACTGGCCGGATAGATACTGCTCGTAAGCCGCCATGTCGAAGTGCCCGTGGCCGCAGAGGTTGAACAAGATTGTTTTGGCTTTACCTTCCTCTTTCGCCTGCCGGGCTTCACGGATAACGGCCGCGATGGCGTGGTTTGCTTCCGGAGCCGGAATAATGCCCTCCGTCCGGGCGAACTGTACGCCGGCGTCAAAGCACTGAAGCTGATTGTAAGCCTGCGCTTCGATGAGACCGTCGCGCAGCAGCTGGCTCACAATGGCTCCGGCACCGTGGTAGCGCAGCCCACCGGCGTGGATGGGAGCCGGAATGAAGTTATGTCCCAGCGTGTACATTGGCAGCAGGGGCGTCATGCCAACGGTATCGCCCAGGTCGTAGCGAAATACGCCCCGCGTCAGTTTAGGGCAGGATGCTGGTTCGGCCGCGATGCAGCGAATCTGCCGGCCTTCTTCCAGGTTATAGCGCAGAAACGGAAAACCAATACCGGCGAAGTTTGAGCCGCCACCAAACGGGGCTACAACAATGTCGGGGAAGTCGCCCGCCTGTTCCAGTTGCTTCACGCATTCCAGTCCGATGACGGTCTGGTGCATGAGTACGTGATTCAATACGCTGCCCAGGGCATATTTGGTCTGTTCATCGTGCAGGGCCATTTCAACGGCTTCCGAAATGGCAATACCCAGGCTGCCCGGCGAATCCGGGTGATCGGCCAGGATGCTTTTTCCGGCAGCCGTTCGGGTGGAAGGCGACGGATAAACGGACGCTCCCCAGGTGTTCATCATCATTTTGCGGTACGGCTTACCGTCGTAACTGGCCCGCACCATGTACACCTCGCAGTCGATGCCAAAAAGCTGGCAGGCAAAGCTTAACGCACTGCCCCACTGCCCCGCGCCGGTTTCGGTCGTAATTTTGGTAACGCCTTCCTGTTTATTGTAGAACACCTGGGGCACGGCCGTATTCGGTTTGTGCGATCCGGCCGGACTAACGCCTTCGTATTTGTAATAAATACGGGCCGGTGTGTCCAGCCACTTCTCCAGGCCTGTCGCGCGGAACAGGGGAGTAGGCCGCCAGATTTTGTAAATCTCACGGACTTCGTCGGGAATCGGCACCCATTTCTCGGTGGTGACTTCCTGCTTAATCAGTTCGAGGGGGAACAGGGGGGCCAGCATCTCCGGACCGATGGGCTCTCTGGTGGCCGGATGGAGCGGAGGCAGCGGCTTGTTCGGCATATCCGCTACAATGTTGTACCACTGTTCCGGTACGTCGGTTTCGGCAAGGAGGTATTTTTTCTGGGTCATGATGGGTATAAGAATTGATTGTATGCTGACCAAAAGGTATTGAAAAGCGGCCTGTCATCAAAAGAATGGACAGCCTTTCTGAAAAACGCAGATTTGATTGAGCCTCAGAACGGAAGCTTCCCTAAATCGACATTCCCGCCGGTCAGAATAATACCAAGCTTTTGCCCCGCAAACCGTTCGCTGTTCGTCAGGACCACGGCCAATGGCACGGCACAGGAGGGTTCAATGATGATTTTCATGCGTTCCCAGACCAGGCGCATGGCAGCGATAATTTCCTCATCCGAAACGGTCAGAATCTCCGATACGTGTTCGCGGATAATGGCCAGGGTACGGTCGCTGAGGGTCGTCAGCAGGCCATCGGCGATGGTGTTGATGTAGGGCGCTTTTTCGACCTGTCCACTCTGAAACGAACGAATGGCGTCGGCCGCGCCGTCCGGTTCTCCGGCAACAACGGTGGTGCCGGGGGAGAGGTAGTGCGTAGTCAGCGCCGTACCACTCAGCAATCCACCGCCCCCAACCGGAGCCAGGATGACATCGAACGGACGATCCTGCCCGAAATCTTCGATCAGTTCCTTAGCCGCTGTGGCCTGGCCCGCAATAACCCGGTCGTCGTCGAACGGATGGACCATGGCCGCACCGGTGCGGGCCATTACGTCCCGAACGCCTTCCTCGCGGGCGTCGAGTGTGGGTTCGCACTCGATCACTTCGGCACCATACCCCCGAACGGCGTCTTTCTTAACCTGCGGAGCCGTACGCGGCATAACGATGTAAGCCGGGATACTGATTTGCCGGGCTGCATAGGCAATGGCCTGGGCATGGTTGCCCGACGAATGCGTCGTTACGCCAAAGCGACGTTCGTCCGGCGTTAGCTGGAGCACGGCGTTCAGACCACCCCGGGCTTTGAACGCGCCGATTTTCTGGAAGTTTTCGCACTTAAAGAAAAGCTCAGCCCCGGCGCGCTCGTTGATCGTCTGATTCGTCAGTACGGCCGTGCGGTGAACATGCGGACGAATGCGATCGTGGGCGTCGCGGATGGTATCGAGGGTGATGGCCGTAGGAACAGACTGGACGTTGGACATTGGATGTTGGCTGATGATGCAGGACGTGGCCCTGAGCGACCACGACGTAAACGACTGCAAAGAAACAAAAAAGCCGCCAGGTTCGTCACCCTGCGGCTTTATGTCCGGCGTGCAATCGCCAGTATCCGGAAACTAGTTCCGCTTACTCATTTCGTCACGTATTTTGGCTGCCCGCTCGTATTCCTCATTGCCGAGGGCTTCGTCGAGCATGCGTTGCAGTTCTTCGGCCGACGCATTTTTCAGCTGATCGCCAAACGAGCGGTTCGACGACCGGCTCGACGAACGCACCAGTTCTTCCTGTTCTTCCTCTTCGTCGTTGACGCTGGCCGTAATGCCCGCTTCCGAAAGGATGGACTCGTTCGTGTAAATCGGTACGTTGAACCGGATACCGATGGCGATGGCGTCGGAGGGGCGCGCATCGATCACAGTTTCCCGAACGCCGTCCGAGCAAACGATTTTGGCAAAGAAGATGCCTTCCCGCAATTCGGAAATAACAATCTCCCGGACCGTAAACTTGAACTTTTCGGCAAACTGTTTGAAGAGGTCATGCGTCATCGGCCGGTTCGGCACAATCTTTTCGATTTCGATGGCAATAGCCTGCGCTTCAAACATGCCAATGATTATGGGTAACCGACGGTTACCGTATTCCTCTCCCAGCACCAGCGCAAACGAACCTGACTGCGACTGGCTGGGCGAAAGTCCTAATATCTCCAGTTTAATCTTATCCACGGCGCGAATTTAGCAATTTAAGTGATGAGTTATGAGCGATAAAGCATGAGGAATGTGTAAGCTGTCTGTTTTTTCTACGCAACGCTCATAACTCACCTGGTATCGCTTACAACGCCTGAACCGCCTTCGTCAGTCGTGGCAATACGTCAAATACGTCGCCGACGATGCCGTAATCAGCCGACTTGAAGAAAGGGGCTTCAGGGTCTTTGTTGATAACAACAATTACCTTCGAGGAGTTTACGCCGGCCAGATGTTGTATGGCACCGGAGATGCCGCAGGCAATGTACAGGTTCGGGCTGATCTTCAGGCCGGTCTGCCCAACGTGCTCTGAGTGAGGCCGCCAGTCGAGGTCGGATACGGGTTTAGAACAGGCGGTGGCCGCGTGCAGGGCCTTGGCCAGGCCTTCTACAATGCCCCAGTTTTCCGGTCCTTTCAGGCCGCGTCCGGCCGACACTACAAAGTCCGCTTCGGGCAGCAGTACGTCGCCGGTGGCTTTATCCGTGCTTTTTACGGCAATGCCGAAGTCGCTGTCGTTCAGCGCGGGCGAGAACGTGTCGACCGACGCCGTGGCGTCTGACTCCTCAACGGTAATCGTATTTTTCTTAATGGCCAGAATTTTTACGTCGGCCGTCAGGTCGGTAAAGGCAAACGCTTTGCCCGTGTAAATGCTCCGCTTCACCCGGAAACCGTTTGATAAATCGGGCAGTTCAACGACGTTGGCGGCCAGACCTGCCCGCAGTTTGCCGACGAGCCGGGCGGCCATGGCATCAGCCAGCGACGACTTGGCCAGCACAATCACCTTGGTGCCTTCCTGCTGGGCCGCGGCCGCTACGACCGTTGCGTAGGCCATGCCGTTGGGTTCATTCAGTTTGGCATCGGAGGCATGCAGTACGTTAGTGGCACCGAAACGCCCGGCCGTAGCCAGTTCGCTTTCGTCGGCCTGGCCAATCACGATGGCTGTTGCGGACGTACCCAACTGTTCGGCAACTTTAGCGCCGTAGAATATGGCTTCCTGAGATGATTTTCTCAGCTTTCCTTCGTCTAATTCTGCAAAAATGAGGACTGACATGGTTAATTGTAGTTAGTGGTTTGTGGTTTGTGGTTTGTTGTTCGTGGTTTGTCGTTGCTCCGCCTGGTCCAACAACAAACCACGAACAACAAACCACAAACTGATTAAATAACTTTCGCTTCGGTACGGAGCAGTTGGATGAGCGTTTCCACCTGGTCGGCCGGAATCATTTTTACGTTGCCCCGGGGCGCCGGCAGTTCGTAGCCGGATACGTTCGTGAGCGTGTCTTTGCTGGTTGGCTCAACAACTTTGAGGGGCTTGGTCCGGGCGGTCATGATACCACGCATGTTAGGAATCTTCCACTCGGCGATCGGCTCCTGGCAACCCAGCACCAGCGGCAGTTTGGCTTCCAGCGACTCCTTGCCGCCTTCGATTTCGCGGACGATGCGTGCCGTATCGCCGTCAATGTCGAGCTGCATGACGGGAGAGATGGACGGCATGCCCAGCAGTTCACCAACGATGCCGTGTACCTGACCCCCGTTATAGTCGATGGATTCGCGCCCCATCAGAATCAGGTCATACTTATTCTCCTTCGCGATGGCCGCAATCTGCTCCGCTACGAAAAACGCATCGGTAGGATCGGCGTTGACCCGGATCGCATCGTCGGCCCCAATGGCCAGACATTTGCGAATGACCGGCTCCGTATCGGCTTCGCCGACGTTCAGCACCGTTACGGTTCCGCCCAGTTTTTCTTTTAACTCGACGGCCCGCGCCAGGGCGTAGTCATCGTAAGGACCGGTGATAAACTGCACACCGGCTTTATTAAATTTGGTGTTGTTATCGGTGAAGGTAATTTTGGTGGTGGTGTCGGGGACACTCGTTACACACACTAAAATTTTCATGGTATTGACGATTTGTGGTTGTTGTAGTGTTGGCCGTGCGTGGCTGGTGGGAATCGGGCGCTGTGAACCGGGTCAGACGTTCTGTACAGACCCGGTTCACAGCGCCCAATTCCCACCAGCCGTAACATGGCGCGGCTAAATTACAAACAGTCCTAAAAAAAGTATGCACGCATACTAATTTTCTGCTTGAATGAATAACGATCGTATCCAACAATTAATTCGATTCGTACAGGAAGAACCGGGAGAGCCCTTCAATGTTTACGCTCTGGCGATGGAATATGTGAACGGGGACTCCGAACAGGCCCGCGCGTATTTTGATCAGCTCCTCGACCAGCACCCGGATTATCTGCCGACGTACTACCACGCTGCGGCTCTGTATGCCGAGCGGGGAGAGCGCGACAAAGCGGCCCGTTTGTACGAACGGGGACTGGCCCTCGCCCGTTCACAGGGTAATGACAAAACCTACCGTGAGTTGCAGCGGGCCAGGCAGGCGTTCGACGACGATGTGGAGGACTGGTAACTACCGGCGCTTTTTACGCTGCCGCTCCTCCACGGTCTGTTGTTTGAAAAGCAGCGGTACGTCGACGGTTTCCGGAATGGAGTACGTAATGGCCAGGTAGCGGGCATCTTTCTGCTTGGGCAGGTACACAAACCCCCGCACCGATTCGCCCGGCTTCAGGGTGTTGGCCCGCAGGGCCAGTTCGCGCCACCGGTATTCCTCATAATCGTAACGCTGCATCCGGTTGGCAAAGGTGCCGTGGTCGATGGCGCGTTTGGCGGCAATGGCCTGATACGCTACGTCGTGACTGACGCGTTTGCTGATCCACTCGCTCCGGGTGCGGCTCCGGCTGGTTGAGGAGACGTCGCTGGCAATGGCCGCTACGAGCAGGATGGTATTAATGACTTTAGCCTGCTTCAGGCGTTTTTCTTCCTGTTTGCGTTTCAACCCCATGCGGCTGGCTTCGTACGAAGGATCGGCCGCTCCCCGGAACAGCGGCTGGTCGGGCGCTACGGGATCGGCCAGAGTATCCTGCTGCGCACCGAGGGCGTAAAAATGAAAGTCGGCCGGATTGACCTCGATGGGTTGATCCGTGTTGTTTTTGATTTCTACGTCGAGCGCTACGTAATCCAGTTCTTCCCGCTCGAACGACGCCACGACCGTAACGCCGTTGCGGTCGGCCTTCGTCACCGGTCGGCCGTCGAGTTGGACGATATCGCCGGAAGCAGGCTCCAGCTTGTACGTGGTCAGGGTCGTCGGCGCGCAGCCGCTGAACAGGGCGCTCAGCAGCGCCATCGGCAGGAACGGTTTCAGAAAGTAAAGAGGCCGCATACTAGTCAGGAATCAGGTGAATACACGTTGGGTTTTCGCATCAGGGCTGACCACCAGATGGTAAGCAGTACGTTTCAGAGGCTGCTACTGTTTATGCTCCGGATTAACGTCCAACACTGAGAGATTCTGTATACTTGTAAAGATAAACAGGAAGTTTCAGATTCTGTTTGAATCCTACATCGACGTTCGTTCATAAGGATGAATGGCAACCACGTCCTACCCAACTCCTTGCTATGCTGGAACTTATACCCATTGCGCCGACGGCTGCCGAAAACCGCCAGTTTGCCTCGCATCCCGATTGCGAACCCAGCCTGTCTATGACGATTGAGTTTTTCGAGCGGGTAGGGTATGTGCTGCCCTGGATCGGTTATTTTGCCCGGCTGGGCGACGAGCTGGTGGGCAGCGCAGCGTTCAAGGGCAAGCCGAATGAAGGAAGGGTCGAGATTGCCTACGGGGTGTTTCCGCACTTTCAGAACAGGGGCATCGGTGGGGAAATTTGCCGGGCGCTGGTCCGGCTGGCCCAGCATACCGATCCGACGATCATCGTGATGGCCCGCACCCTGCCGGACATGAATTATTCGGCTCGTTTGCTGCAGCGAAACGGCTTTATCTGCCTCGGAACGGTCTGGGACGAAGACGACGGTGGAGTGTGGGAGTGGCAGTACGAAGGCGCCGGAAAATAAGGTCTGCGGTATCAACATAGCCACAACTGAGTTTACAGACTAGTATTAACCGTTTCTCCGATGACCATTGAACTGTATAAAACCGCTGCTCAGGAGGGTGCCGACACCGTCGACTCGCCCGTTTCGAACCTGCCGGGCAAACTGCCCGACGAGGAACCAGCGCTCGATCCGGACGATCTGCTCGGTACGTTCGACTCGCGCGAGGAAGCACTGGTATTTTTAAAAAACCTGCTGGCGGCTGAGCAGCAGGTGATTCTCGACAGTCGGATTGTGCCGTTCAGCCAGTACACGCACATCGAATCGCTGACCGTTACGGTTCGGGATGATGACGCTGCGCCCCAGCGCCGGCAATATTACCTGGTTACCGACGAAGGGTACTAAGCCGATGCTTCATCGCTGAGCTACCTGCGCCCGGATGCGGCTCAGCGACGGCCCTTTGATACCCAGGTAGGACGCAATGTGGCCCAGCGAAACCCGATTCAGCAAATCCGGCTGGCTGGTCAGCAGATCAACGTAGCGTTCCTCCGCCGACTGCATCAGTAAGCTCTCCGAACGAGTCTGGTTGGCCAGAAAATACTGCTCGGCCAGGAGTCGGCCAAAACGCTCCCAGCCGTGCGACTGCGGGTAAAGCTGGCGCAGTACGTCATGATCAATAACCAGCAGTTCAGCATCCTCCAGAGCCTCGATCAGGTACGGGCAGGTGGTTTGGGTCAGCAGACTTTTCAGCGACGTCAGGAACGTATGTTCGGCGATGAAGTACAGGTTGTGTTCCTGCTCGGTGGCCGGATGGACGTAATAAACGCGAAAAATTCCGCTCAGGACAAAACCTACCTGACGACAAACCGAGTTACTAAAGGTAAACAGTTCGTGCCGGGCCATGCGTCTGACCTGCCAGTGATCGCGGGTCAGTTGACAATCGGCCTCCGTAAGTTGGGCAAACTGCTGTAGATGGTGCTGAAGAACAGCGTATTGAGCTGAAGTCATGAAAACAAACGAATCCGGTTTAGAGTACTCATTTCGGTGGGATTGATTCATGAGCAGCACGTACGTTCGATTTTAACATACGTGAAAAATTAAAATCAACCGCCTGGCTACCTTTGTTCGGTCAAAAGTAAATCGCAAACAAATCCCAAGTAAACCTCATGAAAATTACACGTAATGCAACGGCCCACTGGACGGGAACTGGTAAAGAGGGTAAAGGCACCCTGACATCGGCGAGCACCGTACTGAATGAAACGCAGTACTCGTTCAACACACGTTTTGCGGATGGCGTTGGTACGAACCCCGAAGAACTGGTAGCGGCTGCGCATGCCGGTTGTTTTGCCATGAAGCTGGCGTTCAACATCCAGGGAGCTGGTTTCGCGGCCGATTCACTGGACGTTCGTTGCGATATTACCCTGGAAGACAGCGGTATTACCAGTTCAAAACTGACTCTTAAGGCCAGCGTACCGGGCCTGGACCAGGCAAAATTCGACGAGCTGGTGGAGGATGCCGAGAAAAACTGCCCTATTTCCAAACTGCTGAACACCAGCATCAGCGTTGACGCCACACTGGCCTAAAAACTACATGATCTGCGATGCGGACGGATGCCAATCATCCGTCCGCTTTTTGTTTGGGCGGAACCTGACACTACGTTCACCCGCCGATCGCCTGTTACACCGCTTTTTAGGCACCGGTTTGGCTGCCGGCTTACCTGCCCTTACTTTTGTCCGATTCATGTGTAGAGCGTTTGCGGGGTACGTTGCGTTCGGCACGTGGTGAGTTACTCGCCAGTTCACCCCGCCCACTAACGAAGCCAGTGTATTGCTACGACTTTTAGTTTTACTCCTTCTGTTTCCATTTTTCCGAAGCCCGCGACCGGACTTCGGCGACCGTCGGTACGAACCTCTGTTGGGTTCCTGGAAACGAACCGCTTTGCCGGGTTCGATAGCCGACCAACCGAATAAGCGCCAGGTACGCAAACAGCCAAAGCCAAAAAAACGGTCGGGAGTTGCTACGCGCCAGAAAGCAACGGCAAAAAAGACAACGAAAGCTGGTCGCCGACCCCTCAGTGGGGCTGTGTTCTACCTGGCATCGGGCCACGGCGGACCGGATCCCGGGGCGATTGGTCGCTTTGGTCGGTTTCTGCTGCCCGAAGATGAATACGCCTATGACGTCACGATCCGACTGTCTGAGTTGCTGAAACAGCAGGGCGCTACGGTTTACATGATGGTGAAAGACCCCAACGACGGCATCCGGAACGATGCGGTGCTCAAGCTGGACCGCGACGAGCGGGCCTATCCAAATCAGCCGATTCCGCTCAACCAGACGGCCCGGCTCCGGCAGACCACAACGGCCGTGAACCGGTTATACGCCCGGCACAAGGGCGCCTACCAGCGCCTGATCACCATCCACGTCGACAGCCGGAGCAAGGGGCAGAACATCGACGTATTCTTTTACCACCACAGCGGCAGTGCCGTCGGCCGGCGGCTGGCCACGCATATTCACCGACGGTTTCAGACCAACTACCGGCGGTATCAGCCCGGTCGACCGTATTCGGGCACCGTATCGACCCGAAATACGCTCTACGTGGTCAAAAACAGTCACCCGCCCACCGTATTCATTGAATTGGGCAATATTCAGAACCGGCAGGATCAACGGCGCTTCGTCATCGCCAGTAACCGACAGGCGCTCGCTAACTGGATGGCGCAGGGAATCCTGGACGATTACCGGTCACGCTGACAAGGCCAGCCAAACGTTTCGAAGGCCCAGAAATGCCGTAACGCCGACAACCAGCAGCATGGCCACGTTCTGCCAGCGGGAATTACGGTAGCGTTCGTCCAGCAACTGTTTGTTGTTGACGGCCTGGAACAGAAATACCGTTACGATCGGCAGCAGAAGACCGTTGGCCGCCTGAGCCGCAATGATTACCGGAACCGGTCGGACACCCAGCAGCCCGAACGTGAGTCCGAGGCCCATGACCACCAGCCAGACCAGCCGGTATGGGGTCGACGTAGGTGACCAGCCCAGCAGGCTCTGGGCCGTAACGGCAGCCGCCAGCGGAGCCGTAAGCGCCGAAGTGAAACCAGCCGCAAACAAACCAAAGGCAAACAAGGCCCCGGCCCAGGTACCCAGCCGGGCCGAGAGCGTCTGGGCCACCGTCTGGAACGAAAAGTCGCCGGTAATGAGCGTGCCCGCTACGAGGATGGTCATGGAAATCAGCCCGCCGATCAGCACGGCCAGGCCGATACCCCACCGCATTTCGCCCAGCGACTGATCGCGACCGATGCCGGAGCCGAGAAAAAGATTATAGGGAACGATGGTGGTGCCGATCAGCCCGATAACCAGCACCATCGAGTTGGGGGGCAGCGAGGGGGTGATCAGAGCCGCCCCAAAAGCGCCCGCCGATTGTCCGCTGTTGAGGGCTACGTAGGCAAACGCTACCCCCATCACAAACACGACCAGACCGAGAAAATTGGCAATGAGTCGGGTGGAGCCCTGCCACAACAACAGGATGCAAACTGCGCCAACGGCTACAGTCAGGATCGACCCGGGCGCGCCGGTCAGCAGGGTTAACCCCGACACCGCCCCCAGAATATTGCCGGCCTGATAGGCCGCACAACCCAGCGCCACTGCCCCGAACAGCAACCCCGAAATCCAGCGGGCTTTTTCGCCGTACGACCGGGCAATCACTTCGCCCAGACTAAGGCCCGATGCCAGCGTAAGGCGGGCAGCTGCTTCCTGCAACAGGATGGTGCCGAAGGTTGAGAACGTCAGGGCCCAGAGTAACTGGAGATCGAAGGTAGAACCGGCCATGGCGCAGGTCGTAACCGTACCCGGACCGATGAAAGCCGCCGAAATGACGGACCAGAATAAAACGCTGCCGATACCGGAGCGGAGCGAAAGGGTTTTGGGCATAGATGCAGGACGATGGGTAATTCAGCATCGCAAGCTACAGAAAGGGCCGCTATGTTGAAACGGGCATACCAAAGACCGTTGCCCAATTGATTGCGGGCTCTCGGAAAAACGCGTGCTGCCATTTCATCCATCCGATCTGAATTGCCCAGCAACCGTCCGGGTAGTGGCTAATAATCAATCAGCCGAATGACCCGCCGATGACGTATCACCTGGAGTAGCCTGCCCCCGCTGGGCGGGCATTCGTTCCGGGCATCGGTCACGCGGAAAACCTGCTGGAGTTCGATCCACTCACGCGCCAGATTTGCTTCGGCATCTCGGTCGTGCCGCCGAAGCGGATTTCAAGACGTAATGCTTCGTTTATCCGGTTCCGCTGAACTCACTGGCTTCCACTAGTCTGCATCAGCCTTCAGATAGTGCTGCTTCACCCGATCTATGGCCTGGTTCTGCTCCCCCCAGTTGAGCAGTTGCTCCAGGATAGGTATCAGCGATTGAGCCAGCGGAGTTAGCGAATACTCTACCCGGGGTGGTACTTCGGGGTAAACGACCCGCTCTACAAAGCCGTCGCGTTCCAATTCCCGAAGTTGATCAGTCAGCATTTTCTCGGTGATCAGGGGAATGGCCCGGCGTAGTTCACCAAAGCGAATAATCCCACCGTTGATTTGCCAGAGGATAATCATCTTCCAGCGCCCATTGATCAGAATCAGGCTGCTGGTCAGAGGGCAGTTTGTAATCATTTGCAGTTGGTTCTGCGAATTCGACGAATTCAACTTTCTCATAGTCAGCACACTATTATTTTCGTAAGTGGCACACAATTTCGTAACTACTTGATTGACAACAGGTAATGAAGCCAACTTTGTATCGTTGAACGGAACGAAAAAGCAAAACCGGTCAGCGTTACAAAGATGAATCCGGTACAGATTGATATAGTCTCCGATCTGGTTTGCCCCTGGTGCTACATCGGACGAAGACGGCTGGAGGAAGCAATGCGTCAGATTCCCGAGGTCGAAACACAGATTCGCTGGCAACCGTTCGAGTTGTTCCCGCAGATTCCCGTAAGCGGTGTGGAACGCCACGCTCACATGACCCAGGTGTTCGGTTCCGTTCGACGGCGCGATTCGATATTCGCCGAAGTAGCCCGCACCGGCCAGGCCGAAGGAATGGACCTGCGTTTCAATACCATTCGGCACTCACCCAATACGTTCCTCCTGCACCGTTTGCTATGGAAAGCTGGTCAGCAAGGGTACCAGGATACACTCGCGCTGGCTCTGTTCAAGGCGTTTTTCACCGACAACCGGGATTTAACTCAGCTTACTCAACTGGCCACCGTCCTGGCTCCTTTTGGGTGGTCGCCCTCGCAACTTGATCAGTTCCTGACCAGTGATGAAGGAACCGCGACGGTTCGACACCAACAACGGCTCTACCAGTTTATGAACATTACCAGCGTGCCCACCTACATTCTCAACAACCAGATCATGCTGGTTGGCGCCCAGCCACCCGAGCGATTTGTAAAAGCTATCACCCAGGCGGCCCGCATTGCTCCGCTACCAACGGCGGTCTAAGTCAAACGTCATTACACATCCAGTCAAACTACTAAATTTTTATGAATCAGCAACTTCTGTTTGAGCCGTATCGGCTCGGTGACCTGTTATTGCCTAACCGAATGGTGATGGCCCCTTTGACTCGCAACCGCGCTAATGCGCCCGGCGACGTACCGACCGACCTGATGGCTACTTACTACGCCCAGCGGGCCAGTGCCGGTCTGATTATCTCCGAAGCCACGCACGTTTCACCCCAGGCCGTCGGCTACATTCACGCACCGGGCTTGTTTACTCTGCCCCAGGTAGTGGGCTGGAAGCGCGTGAACGAGGCCGTACACCAGGCAGGAGGGCGCATCTTCGCTCAGTTGTTCCACACGGGCCGTATGTCGCTGTCGTATTTTCAACCGAACGGTCAGCCTCACGTAGCGCCATCGGCCATACCGGCTCAGGGGTACAAAGCGACAATCTACGCCTACGATGGCAGCTTGACGCAGGTGCCGTATGGCGAGCCACGCGCGCTGGCTCCGGAAGAAGTGCCCGGTATCATCACAGACTTCGCACAGGCTGCTCGTCACGCCAGGGCCGCCGAATTCGATGGGATTGAAGTCCACAGCGCCAACGGCTATCTTTTAGAACAGTTCCTGAATCCACTGACGAATCAGCGCACCGACCAGTGGGGCGGCTCGATCGAAAACCGCAGCCGATTAACCCTGGAAGTGACTAAAGCAACCGTTGAGGTCTGGGGGGCGGGGCGCGTCGGGGTGCGGTTCTCGCCCTTTGGCAATCTGCACGATCAGCCTTCGTATGCCGAAACCGAAGCCACATACCTCTACCTGGCGGCTGAACTACGTAAGCTGGGCGTGGCCTACATCCATCTGTTCAATCAGGCTACGTTCGGTACGGGTGGTTTCACCGCTGACTTTCTGGCCCGGATGAACGAAACGTTCGGAGGAACGATCATCCTCAACGGCGGACTCACGTTCGAAACTGGTACCGAAGCCATCGCTGCCGGGCAGGCTGATCTGGTCGCCTACGGCCGGGCGTTTCTGGCCAATCCGGATTTAGTCGAGCGGTTCAGGCAGGGGGCTCCCCTCAACGAGGTCAACGGGGCGCGACTCTACGGCGGTGGCGCTGATGGCTACACCGATTACCCTACGCTGGCCACTCAGACGCTGGCATTCACGTACTAAGCAATCAAATTTTCTTCAATACAACCAATCGTTTAAACAAACTAAAATCATGGAAACGCAAACCAGTAAAGGGCTCTACGTAGCCGAAGTAACTACCAATGGCGGCCGCAACGGTCACGCCCAGTCATCCGATAACCTGTTGAGTGTCAATCTGGCCTTTCCCAAAGAGATTGGGGGCAACGGCGGAGCCACCAATCCTGAGCAGTTGTTCGCGGCTGGGTTTTCGGCCTGCTTTGGTCAGAGCCTGTCCTTTGTAGCCTCCCAACGCAAATTGCCCGTAGACGTTAAGAACGTCAGCGTAACGGCCAAGGTACATCTGCTACAGCAGGAAGGTGGTTTTGGCCTGTCGGCCGATCTGTTTATCCAGGTACCCGGTGTGAGCCGGGAAGTAGCCGAAGAACTGGTCGAAGCGACCAGGACGGTATGCGCATACAGCAACGCCACGCGGGGTAACGTTCAGACGACGTACCAAATTATCGAAGGCTAAGTCAATCAGCGCAGCGTGTCCGACGCGCTGCAGCATTTTATCAACAAGCTCATAATCAACACAATCATGCCATCTTTCTCATTCCTGCTACGGACAGCCGTTCTGTCTATTTCCCTACTGGTAGGGGCTACAGCCTGCAACGACGATACGGAAAACGTTAAGCCTAAAGCCGCAGATACTATAGCTGCCAACGCTGCTTTAGGACGCGCTTTTTTTGAAGAAGGCCTCAACGCCGATACGCCGGCGGCACGGGCGGCTGGCTTTACCCGGGCTGTCTCGCCGGATTATCAGCAATACAACGCCATCGCTCCTCCGGGCCGTGATGGGCTGATCGGCTTTGTAGAGGAGTTTTACAAAGCGATCCCCAACCTGAATGCAGTCATCCGCGATGTGTTTGCCACCGAAGACCGGGTTGTGGTGCGCTGGACCATCACAGGTAACGTAACGGGAGCCCCTTTTCTGGGGGTAGCCCCGTCAGGCCAGCGGTTAGAATTTGATGTGATCGACATCTGGACGATTCGGAACGGTCAACTTTATGAACACTGGGATCAGTTCGACTGGCCGCGGTGCCTGATCCAACTCGGTATTCAGGGCTTACCGGCTCCCTTTATCGAAGCAGCCGCCCGCCCGGTAAGACGCTAATCCAGCGACAGGCAGGTCAGCAACCCGGCCTGCCTGTTTACCTCCTTCATCAACAAACACCAACTTATCATGAAAAATCCAGCCGTATTGATTACGGGCGGTGCTACGGGCATTGGACTGGCAACCGCCGAATTGTTTCTTCAACGGGGAGGTCGCGTGGTTATCGCGGGTCGGCGGGTCGAGGTTGGTCAGCAGGCTGTCGATCACCTTAAAGCGTTCGGGGAGGAAATCTTCTTTGTGCAGGCCGACGTAGCCCGGCGGGAACAGGTGCAACGACTCGTACAAACTGCGGTCGAACGGCTCGGACGGCTGGATGTAGTCGTCAATAATGCTGGTCAGGAAGGTACCTTTCAGCCCCTGGTCGACGCGCCCGAAGACGAGCTGGATGCCCTCATTGATACCAACCTGAAGAGCGTATGGCTGACCAGCAAGTATGCCGTACAGCAGATGCTTCGGCAAGGCGACGGTGGCTCGATTATCAACATGTCCTCGTGGCTGGCAGTCGGTGCCTTGGCTGGGTCGAGTATCTATTCGGCTACCAAGGCCGCCCTGGATGGGATGATTCGCCCCATGGCCATCGAAGTGGGTGGACAGCGCATCCGGATCAACAACGTCAACCCCGGTTATATCGTTACGCCCATGTTTCGGCGCAATTTTGACCCCGCCAGCGAGGCCGCCCAATCCCTCATCAACCAAACGCCTGTGGGTCGGTTTGCGGACCCGCACGAAGTAGCCGAACTGGTGTATTGGCTCAGCAGTGACGCAGCCTCGTTCGTAACGGGACAAAGTATTCTGGTGGATGGTGGCCTGACCATTGGCGGGCAGCGCTAAGTCCTTCTGCAGATTGGTCCAATCTGATTACCTATTTAATTGGCTGAGTCGCCTAAACCATTTGTCATTCGCTGGTTGAGGCTCCGATCAGTTGAGGGGCTTTTTAAGGTGGCGCTAACACAACGCCAAACGCTTAAGCAGCACGTTCAAATTACTTTTTGTGCCTGTCAAGAAAAAGTAATGGGTTCAAAAGTATAGTTACCGGAATCTTTACAACCTAACTGGAAAAGCATTTACATGCTTCCGGTTAGGTTGTTTTCCGGCCATATCGGTCAGTCATGCGTTCGGCCCATTGCCGTACGTCCAGATCGCGCAGTAACTGGTGATCGGCCGGGGAGCCGCTGAACGCGTCCAGCCGGGCGAGTACCGCAGCCGACAGCTTTCCGGTCAACCAGTGCCGGAGCAGGGTTAAAACAAGCTGTTCGCCACCCGATACGTTACCGGTGGCATTTAGCTTCCGCTCGACCGAGCGCAGGGCGTAGGTCAGGTAATCTGCGTTGCCGAGCCGGGCGTGGAGCAGGAGGTTCATCAGCCGACTTTGCGCGTACAACGGGCGGGGCAGCGACCGGGCGGGGCGGACCAATACGCGGTTCAGCCGGTGCAATCCCGCCGACAACTGCCCCTGACCAACGTTGAGCCGAACCAGTAGCAACTCAAATTCCGTACGCGCGGGCAGGGCCAGTTGAGCCAGGCCACGCTCAAAGGCCGGGGCATCGGTCAGGAACGTATTGAGTAAGGCGGCCGCATCGGCATAGCAACGCTGGTCGACCAGCGACAGCAGCGAATGGTACAGAACAACGTACGGAATGGTCTGCTTCAGTCCCTGCAGGGGCGTGTCAATGAGCCGCAGTCGGTCGATAAAAAACGGCATCTCCGCGTATTGTTCCAGCAGCCGCAGATCGGTCAGAATACCTTCCAGCAGTTGAACATAATAGAGCGGCTGCTCGGCCCACAGGGTTGGGTTCTGCTGAAATAGAGCGTCTAATTCGCGGTACACCCGCAGGCTGCCCGCCCCATCGCCAATCATGCGAAAGTAGGCCGATTGAAAGTGCAGATGCTGTTGCTGCATGGCGAACGACCGCCCGTGCGGACCCACTCGGCTATGGCGATTTAGCAGTTGATACTCTTCCAGGAGCAGATCGTTGAGCCGGAGTTTGTCGGCGGCACTCGTCATCATACCCTGGGTTCGGTAGCGGAGCAGCAGCGTTTCGTAGAGGGCTGCGTGGTGCAGAGCCGTCTGTGTCCGTTCGAGCTGGGTCCGGATCAACGCGTGCTGACTGGCCAGCGTTGGTTCATCAACCCCGTCGAACTGCCACCGCACCCACTGCTCTACCTGCTGCCGGGCGGCTACGACGACGTACAGCCCTCGTTCGTGTTGTTCGGCCAGCGTGCGGGCTTTTTCCAGCTGGTCCTGGCTGAACTGCACCAGGCCCCGTTCGTAAAGAATCTGACTGTCGTGCAGTAACTGACCGATCCGCACCTCAACGCGTTTGTCCCCTTCAAACTGCCGCAGGCTTTGCATCAGCACCCGGTAGAGGTGTTTGCGGGCAGGTTCGAGTGTAGCGCCGGGAAACGCCCGGTCCAGGTCAGTGGTCAGGGCGTCGCCGGGCGTTTCGTGACGGAGCAGGCAGTCGAACAACCGCAGAAAGCCACGGGTCGCGTCTGGCCGGGCCACGTCTGGCCGGGCTGCGTTCAGCTTATCGCCTGTTTGCCGTCCCGCTACCAGTCGGAAATACCGCTTTTCAGACTTGGTAAGGGAATGGACCATGGGATGTAACACCTCGATAGTCATGTAGAAATAGCTATTTGTGACTAAAGAAAGCCTAATTTTATGAATAATTGCTCAATTTTGTAAAACGAAGCTTAATTTAGGAATAGCTGGTAGCTTAAAAATTGGGCTTATCAGGGTACAATTATTCCCTAGGTTTGTTCAACAACCGCCTACTCCTATGCCTTTTGTTTGTGTCATCGGCAGTTCCAACACCGATATGGTCATTAAGGCCGATAAATTACCTGCCCCCGGCGAGACCGTCATTGGCGGCTCGTTTCTGATGAATCCCGGCGGAAAGGGTGCCAATCAGGCCGTAGCGGCTGCCCGTCTGGGTTTGCCTGGGCCTGGTGCCGACCCGCTGGTCGCCCCAACGTCGGTCCTGTTCGTAGCCAATGTGGGCAACGACGTATTCGGACGGCAGGCGCTCCAGCAGTTTGAGCGCGAAGGCATTCAGGGAGATTTCATTACTACCGATGCCGACGAACCCTCGGGCGTAGCGCTGATTGGCGTGGATAGCCGGGGAGAAAACTGCATCATGGTAGCCTCAGGGGCCAACGCCCGGCTGGGCGAGCAACAGGTTGCCGTGGCGCTGGCATCCCTCACAAATCCAGAGGAAATTGTGGTGCTGCTGCAACTGGAAACGCCCATTCCTACCGTTGCCTACGCCATTCGGCAGAGCCACCAGCGCGGGATGCGCGTGGTCCTCAACCCGGCCCCGGCTCAGCCGCTTGACCCGGCGGTGCTGGCCTGCCTGTATGCCATCACCCCCAACGAAACGGAGGCCGAACTGCTGACAGGCATACGGGTCGTGGATGAGGAATCGGCTCGTCAGGCGGCCCAAACGCTGCATCAGGCGGGTGTGCCCAACGTCGTCATTACGCTGGGGGCGCGGGGAGCCTTTGTGTCCAACGCGTCGGAAGCTGGTACGCTGGTAGCCGCTCCACCCGTCACTGCGGTGGACACAACGGCAGCCGGCGACTGCTTCAACGGGGCCCTGGCGGTCGCGCTGGCCGAGGGGTGCAGCCTGACCGACGCGGTGGCGTTTGCCTGCAAAGCCGCGTCCATCTCCGTCACCCGCATGGGCGCCCAGGCCTCGCTTCCGTACCGCCACGAAGTGGATTCGTTGCCATTGCTGACTGTCTGATTTACGTCTAAACTCGTTCGCTCTACCATGTTACTACGTTCTTTTCTCGTTATTTCTCTCCTGAGCCTGCTGGCGTTAGGTCCTAAGCCCAAACCAAAGGCGCCAGCCACTGGCGCTCCGGCCGCCGGAGTGCCGGCCACCGTCACGATGACCAAAGCAGTGCTGCAGGACAAAATCAAAGGGGGCTGGGCCGGCCAGGTCATTGGCTGTACCTTCGGCGGGCCAACCGAATTCAAATTCAACGGTACCATGATGAACGACTACCAGCCCATTCCCTGGTACGACGGCTACATCAAAAAAACAATGATTGAAAACGTAGGCCTGTACGACGATCTGTACATGGACCTGACGTTTGTGGATGTGTTCGAGAAGAAAGGCATCGATGCGCCCGTCAGCGAACACGCGAACGCTTTTGCCAAAGCGGGGTATATGCTCTGGCACGCGAATCAGGTAGGGCGCAACAATATTCTCAATGGCATGAAAGCCCCCGAATCGGGCCACTGGCTGAATAACCCCCACGCCGACGATATCGACTTCCAGATTGAAGCGGACTTCTCCGGCCTGATGGCGCCCGGTATGCCCAACACGGCCGTGCAGCTTGGTGACTCGATCGGCCACATTATGAACTCCGGTGATGGCTGGTACGGGGGGGTGTATGTAGGAGCTATGTATGCGCTGGCGTTTGTGAGCAACGATGTCAACTACGTGGTGCGCGAGGGGTTAAAAACGATTCCGGCCCAAAGCACCTTCCACCAATGCATTGCCGACGTAATCAAGTGGCACGGGCAGTACCCCAACGACTGGAAACGGACCTGGCTTGAAATCCAGCGTAAGTGGGCCGACGACGTGGGCTGTTCTGACGGTGTATTTGCTCCCTACAACATCGACGCCAAAATTAACTCGGCTTACATCGTGCTGGGGTTGCTCTACGGGCAGGGCGACTACACCAAAACCATGCAGATCAGCACCCGGGCCGGTCAGGATTCGGATTGTAATCCCTCCTCGGCAGGCGGTATCCTGGGCGTGATGCTCGGCTACGACAAAATTCCCGCCGACTGGAAGCTGGGCCTGAAAGAAGCTGAAGACATTGACTTTAAGTACACCACTATGTCGCTCAATGACGTGTACGGCATCGGAATGAAACACGCGCTTCAGGTCATCGGGCGGAATGGCGGGCAGGTGACCGGCGACAAGGTGACGATTGCCGTGCAGACACCTAAACCTGTCCGGCTGGAGCAGAATTTCACCGGCCATTATCCTACCGAAAAGAGCGGTATCAATAAAGACCTGACCGACGAGTACACTACCCGTTTCGACGGCATTGGCTTCGTTCTCAGTGGCGATGCCAAGCCAAACAAACAGACGGGCCAGTACGAATACGAAAGCGATTACACGGCTCAGGTGGAGGTGTATGTCGACGATACCAAACTGGAGACCGCCCGCTTGCCGGCCAGTTTCACCCGCCGTCGCTACGACCTGACGTGGAAGTACCAGCTTGCGCCGGGCCCGCATACGCTGCGGTTGAAGCTGCTCAATCCGAACAAGAACGCGACGGTACGCCTGCGAAACCTGATCGTTTTCGGCAATAAACCCATTCTGGCCCGCTACTAACCCAAACCGAACCATGTTCATCATCGAGTCATACGGCACCGCCGTACTGTTTTGCGTAGTTACTATGCTTTGCTGGGGGTCGTGGGCCAATACCCAGAAACTCTCGGCGGGTAACTGGCGTTTCGAGCTGTTTTATTGGGACTACGTCCTCGGTATCGTCGGCCTGGCCCTGCTACTGGCTCTTACGCTAGGTAGCATCGGCGACAGTGGCCGGTCGTTTTGGGTCGACGTGCAACAGGCCGATACGGCTAACATAGGTTCGGCGATCTGGGGCGGAGTGCTGTTCAACGCGGCCAATATCCTGCTGGTGGCGGCCATTGCCATTGCGGGTATGTCGGTGGCGTTTCCGGTAGGGATTGGGCTCGCACTAGTTATCGGCGTGGTGGTCAACTACCTCAACGCGCCCGTCGGCAGCGCCGGACTACTCTTCGGCGGGATGGCCCTGATTGTAGTAGCTATTTTGCTTAATGCGGTTGCTTACCGGCGCACAGCCACGGCTGACCGCGAAACGACTGGTGCCGGGGTATCAACTAAAGGGCTCCTGTTGTCGGTGGTAGCGGGCTGTTTGATGGGCTTGTTCTACGGCTACGTGGCCCAGGCGATGTTCCCAAACTTCGACCAGCCCGAACCCGGTAAGCTCAGCCCCTACACGGCGGTTGTGTTCTTCGCGCTGGGTATTCTGGCCAGTAATTTTCTGTTCAATACGCTGCTCATGTACCGACCTTTTGTGGGTACGCCGGTAAGCTACGCCGATTACTTCCGGGGCAGCGGGCGCAACCACCTGACGGGCGTGCTCGGGGGAATGATCTGGTGTCTGGGCATGTCATTCAGCATTCTGGCATCCGATAAAGCCGGCCCTGCCATCAGCTACGGACTCGGACAAGGCGCTACGGTGGTGGCGGCTTTATGGGGTATCTACGTCTGGCGCGAGTTTCGCACGGCACCCAAAGGCGTCAATGGGTTGTTGAATGGAATGCTGCTGTGCTACATAGTTGGGTTAGGACTGCTGATTGTGGCACGTTGATGCGGATCCCTGTTGTCCGTAGTACCGCCAGGGGTGAAGAGTGATCGCCTTTAAAAAACTGAACCATCAGTGAAAGGAGGTGCCAGCAGTCCGGCACCTCCTTTCACTGAATGACTCGTACGTTCTTAGCCCCAGTGGTTGGTTTTTTGAGCTCTTGCTGTCAATCAGAATAGCCCGGTGCATATCATGTGCACCGGGCTCTGCTTCGCAACCTGTCAGCCAGGCTTCTACGTAGATTAGTGCGGAGTATGGGATGGTAAGTGCTCAGGCCGTTGCGTAGCGTCAAGCATCGCACCTGACAGCAGCGTGTAACAGGCCTGCCAGGCCGCCTGTACCTCCGGTGTCCAGGCTTTGCCCAGGCCCTGTTCCAATGTCCAGAGCAGGGCTTGTCCGACCGCATCGTAGTGGTGCTCCTGAACGCCGTAACGTACGTGTCGGCGGGCAAGGGCCTCTACGTCGGCCACTACACTATCAAGCTGATCGAGCCGCGTGATAACGTAGGTCAGCGTAGCCAGCAGTTTCCTCGACTGCTCGGGTACTGACGTACGGCTGAACAGGGGACGAACCTCCGGCGCAGTGGTAAATAACCGGTCGTAGAAGAGTTGTCCTACGGCCTCAGCGGGCAGGGCCGCTACCAGCTGGTAGGAGCCTTTGATGAGTTGAATCTGATGAAACGTCATGGTTGCAGATGTTTAGAGTGCTGCTGCCGCAAGCGTATCGGCCAGCTTCAACGTAATCGGAAGCAGTACTTTCGCCTTCATTTCCGCATCACCACCGCTGTACATGACAGCGGTGGTCTGGTGCGATAGTTCGTCGGCGTGTCTGACCTTTCCGGTAGCCACCTCAACGAGCCGGATTTTGAGCGTTGCCGAGCCTTTCGAGTCATATTCGTCAACCGTTCCCGTCAGCACGTAACTGACCCGGAGTTGCTTACCGACCCGCACCGCAGCGGCCGTCGAAGCACCATTCACCGCCGTCAGGTCGGCTTGCGACGCTTCCCGTGTATGCCGGACGTCCACAACGTGAATCCGGTTGGTTTTCATCAGTCTGAACGCAATGCTGGCCTGAAGCTGCCGCCTGGCTTCCGGCGATATCACCGCTACGTTTGGGCTGGGCGAAAATTCGACTACGGCCATCTGCGCCTTACCGGTTCGTTTCGCCAGCTCTTCCGGTGGAGTCTGTGCGAGTGCCCCACCCGACAGGGTAACTCCCAACATAATAACTGCCAATACAGTTTTCATTCGTGTTCTGGTTTATAAATAGTTCGTGTTTACTGTTTCAGTACTTTGGTCGTGAACGTCTGACGCCCGTCGTTTACCCGGATGAGGTATAGTCCGGTAGGAACTGGTTGGCCGTTTTGGTCAGTGCCGTTCCACTGTACGCCGTTCTGGTCTGTAGTGCCATTGTTCGAGTTGAATGTGGCAATGAGCACTCCCGCCGTATTGAAAATGCTCACCGATGCGGGGCCTCCCTCCGTAAACGGATGTCTTATCTCCGTCTGCCCCCGGAAAGGGTTGGGATACGCCCGTACCTTCTCTGTCGTCTCCGGGTTTTCCAGCCGGGAGTGCGTGCTCAGAACTTCGGCCAGCGCCATCTCCTGAGCAATGGTCGGCATGGCCGCTTGTCGTGCGCCCACCGGGCTGGCTCCGATCCTGACGGTGCCAACGGGTGCCCGCAGGGTCAGAGGCCGGTTGAAAGTAACGGCCCCCGAATACGTACCCTTAGCGATGTACAGTGTATAATCATTGGGCGCGTGCTGAGCCGCCTGCTGCACGGTGAGGTAGGGCTTATGAACCTGACCGTTGGGCTGGTCACTTGCTCCGTCCAGGTCAAGGTAAGCCGATCTTTCGGTGTAGAATCGACCTACTTCCTCCCGAAACCCATTGTCTCGGAAGCCCAGGCCGTAGCCTGGCATGTCGACTCCCTCAAGAATGAAACGTTCTTGATGGTGAACACCGATGGCCACGTTCGACCCTCTGAAGGTAATAGGTGCACCCTTGGCGCTGTGCAGAGAAAGTGGGGTACCGTAGAGCACAAATCGGTCACGGTCAGGGGTAACAACGGAAATGAACTCATTCTGTCGCAGCAGCGACGTTTCCATTAACTGTAAGGTCCGGGTGGTGAGATCGTCAGCGCCTTCCAAGCCACCAGAATAAGCACCGTAGTGAAAAATATCTACCGGAATGCCCCCATCCCCTTTTGAGTCGATAGTAAAATTACCGGGGTTGAGAGCAACGCGAAAGTACTCCTGCTGACGTTCGCCGGGCCGCAGGCCGGTGATGCTGTTGGGCAGCGGCTCAATCACCCACCAGCCGTAATCGCCTATATAATAACCATGTGGCCCTTTGGGCTCTTCTTTAAATGTAAATAAACCATCCCGATTCGGCTTCGATATATTTAAGGGGTACTGATCCTGGGGCGATGAATGCACGGGTGTACCGCCAACTGAGGGGGGCACGTTAAACTCGATGATTTTATCCTCATTTGGGTCACTATTAGTGAACACGTTACTTGACGTTACGATTACCCCGTTGGGTGCAATCCAGCCCGCACCGTACCACGTACTGCCGTTGGTAAACCGGCCTACGGCCTTCGCGTGGGGGTGCGTTTCAGTGAGGTTGGCCGAGGTTGAAGCCACCGCGCGAGTTGTGGTGCCGAAATTCCCTGTCGCTTGCCGGGCGTTTCGCGCCTGAACGGCCTGCGGGTTGGTCACTTTGACTCCAGAAACGCACACTGTGTTGCGCTCACCGGCAGCGGCAAACAGCGAGACGTTGACCGACTGGCCGTTGAAATACGCCGAACTGTAGTGCCAGTTGTCGAGGTCCGGCTTCCGGAGTTCCTGCCGGGCACCGTCGGTGCCTTCCAGCACCAGATAGCTGCCGTCGCCCAGTTGCGTACCCGTAAAATACAGCCGAAGGAAGGTCGTGTTCGGCTGCGTCACCTGCGTCAGAAACCGGAGTTGACCGTGGCCCGACGTATCGCCCTGATACCGAAACGAATGTGTTACCATTTTCTGGGCCATCGCTGACCTGCCGAACAGGCAGATTAGCACAACAAGCAAAGGATTGATTGCTTTCATAGTTGTTGATTCAGCGTATCTTATTGAAGACTAACCAGTACCAGCACGAGGCCCGTACCTGTTTCCAGCGTGGTCATGGCTTTGCCAAGGATGGCCCCCTGCGCCTTTTCGGAGTCGGTAGCTTTCATGGCGTGGCCGGTCGTAGGCGAGGTGGTGAGCAGATCGCCCGGCCGGATGGCCCCGTACTGCGCATCGACCCGGCAATACACCCGCCCCGTCAGGGCCACCGGATGCTGGCCGCTGGCGAGCGTTCCGACCTGGCCCATCAGCATCCCCGGCTGCACGTCGCCCGCTCCGCTCACGATACCGGCCACCGTTTTGTCGTAGGCCTGCCGGGCCACCCGAAGCTGTCCGGGTTTGGTGGGGTCGATGCTGACCACCGTTCCCGGCAACAACGTTTCGTTTGTTTCAACGTTGAAGTGTTCAGCCAGGTCGGCCCCTCCGGTGATTTCGAGTACTTTGGTCGAGGTGGTACCGTTCACCTGCAGGGTTTTTGAGGGCGTTGTGAGGCCAATGCCGACGTTCCCGGCGGGGGTTATCACCATGGTCGCATCGTCGGAACTAGCCGTTCTGGAGAATACCAACTTGCCGGCCCCGGCACTCCAGGTGCTGTTGGCCACCCCAATCCGCCAGGCCGCTCCGCCACTGCCCGGATTGATGAGTTTGAGCTGCATATCGCTCTCCGACGCCACGCTGAACCGCGCTTCGTTGTCGGTAGTACCGACTTTTACCTTACCCCCGCCGTTGGCAAGGTGGACATTCTGTTCCAAATCGTTATTGATGTACAGCGGGTCACTGCTTTCAATTTGATTGCCGTCGAGAGCCAGCATGTGGATGTTGTCGCCCACCCTTGAGTGCAAACGCAGGGCCCCGTCTGCCACATAATTACCCGACTTGGTCACGTTCTTGCCGTAGATGGTGAACACAACCGGGTTTTCAGTGTTGATGCCCAGCCGGGCCATGTCGGGAGTCATGGCAAACATAAGGTCGCTGTTGTGCCGGATGCGGAACGTTCCTTCGTTGACGATGGACCAGGTTGCCGCAGACGAACCGTTCGCGACCGTGCGCCGAAGTTCGATACCGGCCGTCAGGCTCGATAGTGAGGCTCCACCCAGTGAGCTAACCCGTAGGTACGTGTCTGATGTACTATGAATATCCAGGTTCCGATTCGGATTGGACAGGCCAATGCCAACTTTGGTCGGCGGGTTGAGGTACACGTTGCCGTTTTGCGTCGACCACTGGGCCAGAACCTGATTAGGAATGAACAGAAAGCCTGCTAGGCAGACCGCTAGCAATAGGTGTGTGAAATACTTAGTCATGATGTTGAACAATTAGTAGTGAAGATCAATCAATAGAAGGTATTGCTTCCCCCACCCGGAGCAGATACCTGCTCCGGCGAAAAAGCACATTACGTTGCGGGGAAAGCGGCTAAGCCGAGTTATTTGTTGGGTACGGCCAGATACACCTCAATGATACGGGGCGTCATGGAGACAATGCGGATAGCGCCGTAGCGGTGCTGGTTCCACAGCTTAAAGAAGAAAAGATCACCTTGCTGGTAGACAGGAAGCTCATCGCTGTCAGACTCCCAGTAACTTTCGAACAAGATGGGTCGCTCGGTGGCTGCCTCCATGAGGAGATTGACTGGATTTTTAAGCTGAACCTGATTGAACCAGACCGCTTCCATCTGATCACCAGATCCAACCGTGTGCGTCAGTTCGGTCCACAGCGTTTTGGACATCTCTATTTTAGCATTGTGATACAGGTTGAAGTTGGTCTTGTAGGTAGTGGAAGCTGGTCGACTATTCAGGAAGTCAAAGCTGGTGAGCGCTCCGTTGGACAGCGTATACACCGTTGGAATCTTGTTCGGGTCGGTGCTAGCCGGGTAAATCGGCCACTCAATCCGCCAGGTGAGCGTTTTGAGAAAGGCATGCTTACTATCTTCAGGAATGAACGTCTGTTTGGTTATCGTCGGGTAGGGTTGCCCACCCGGACCGTTCGTAAGGTCCTTCTCGTCATCCAGCGCGAGGGGCGTGGCTTCTCGAGCGCCTTTGGCCTTTGGCTCCTGGATGGAGATCGGCTGTTCTTCACAGGCGCAAAGGGCAATGAGAAGCAGGGCGAAGACGGGTACTATTTTTACGAGTTGCATGGTAGTATTTGTAAAAAAGAATAAAGAAAATGGCCGACTGCTTACAGGTGATTCGGCAGATACCTTAGATACAGGACGTAGCTTCCCCACCCGGAGCAGACATCTGCTCCGGTATAGATCATCGTGTGTTGCGGGGAAGGCGACTACGCCGAGTTAGTTGTTCGGTACGGCTAAGTAGACCTCGATGATACGGGGCGACATTGAGACGATGCGAATGCCGCCGTAGCGGTTCGGGATTGTCGGGTCGGTCAGATTCATCACCTTAAACAGAAATACATCGCCCTGCTGGTACACCGGAGGCTCCTGGTTGTTATCTACCCAGTTGGTCTCGAATAGACCAGGTCGATTCTTAACCATATTTTCGAGGCCCTTGACCGAAATATTGACCTTGTTAAACCAGGTCGTTTCCATTTGACTGCCAGACTCGAAGGTGTGGATGAGTTCGTCCCACAGCGTACTAGACATTTCTAATTTGTCATTGTGATACAGATTGAAATGGGTTTTGTACGTAGTGGAGGCTGGTTGGCCGTTCAGAAAATCGAAACTGTTGAGCGCTCCGTTGGACAGCGTAAACACCGTTGGAATCTTGTTAGGATCGGTACTGGCCGGGTAGATCGGCCACTCAATCCGCCAGGTGTGGCATTTGGTGTGGGCATACAGACTGTATTCGGGAATGAACGTCTGCCTAGTGATCGTCGGGTAGGGCAGGGGTTGCCCACCGGGGTTAGTAGTAACGCCCCCAGGCCCTTCCGAGGGGCCGTTCGGCATAAACCCATCGGCCTGTGTCGGCGGCTTCTGGCGCTCAACAACGTTGTCCTGGCATCCGCAAAGCGCCAGCAGGAGCAGTGCGAAGACGGGTACTGGTTTTACGTAGTGCATACTTGTGCGTGTTAGAAAAAGAGGAAAAGTTGCCGACTGCTTACAGGTGACTCGGCGATTACCTTATGGCAACAAAGGTATTGTCGGCACGCAGGCGGGGGCTAACACGCATTTCCCAATTAATAGCACGGATGTAACATAGCCTTATATCAGATAATAATTTACTGATTATCAATAGTTTATTGTTTGATATTCTAAGATTTTACGCCTTGTCGTTTCTGAAAATCGGACGGTAGTTCACCAAATTGGTCTTTGAAACACTTCGAGAAGTAAGAGAGGTGCGTAAAGCCCGATCCATAAGCGGCCTCCGCAATCTGAATACCGGGTTGCTGCAGCAGATCGGCGGCCCGCTGCAACCGAATGTAGCGGATAAAGTCGGCGGCTGATTGCTCGGTGAGTGCTTTCAATTTCCGGTGTAGCTGCATTCGGCTCATGCCCATCTCCTGCTGAAGAACCTCCACGCTGAACCGCTCGTCGGCTATGTGTTCGTCAATGATGCGAATGGCTTTCTCCAGAAACTCAGCTTCCCGGTCGCGGATGGGCGCTCCGGTCGGTTGCAGCAGTACTTCCCGACTGTACTTTTTGCGCAGCAGATCGCGTTGGGTCAGCAGGCTGTTGATGCGGGCCACCAGTTCGTCCAGGGCGAACGGCTTGGCTAAATACTGCTCAGCCCCGCCCTCAAACCCTTCTTTCCGGGACTCAACGTCATCTTTGGACGTTAGCAGTATAACGGGAATGTGGCTGGTCAATTCGTTTTCTTTCAGGTGGCGGGTCATCGAAAAGCCATCCATCACCGGCATCATCACATCGGAAATAATCAGGTCAGGGACCACCCGGCGGGCCACTTGTAACCCTTCATCGCCCTGCATGGTCTGCACGACCCGGAAACGGTTTGAAAGTTGCTGGCCGAGGTAATTGTTTAGCTCGGAATGGTCTTCCACCAGCAGGATCGTCGGCTTATCTTCCCCGTCGGCTCCCGCCGGTTCCTCGTTTGCCAGGAGGGCGGATGCAGGCATGACCACGTTGGAGGCCTGGCCAATACCCGTAGCCGATACGACCCCGGCTAAGCCGTGAGTGGCCAGCGATGCATCGGCTTCCAGCGGTAGCCAGACCACAAAGGTGCTCCCGGCTCCGGGCCGACTCTCCACATGGATCGAGCCTTTGTACAGGTCTACCAGCTCTCTGGTCAGGGCCAGTCCCAGACCGCTCCCCTCGAAGGCCCGCGTTTGTGAGGGATCAATCTGATAGAAACGGTCGAATATGCGGTCTTGCAGCGCTTCAGGAATACCAATACCCGTATCGCTGACTACTAGCCGGAGTCCCGTTTCGGGTTTCACCTCAGCCTGTAGCCTAACCTGACCGCCCGCCCGAGTGAACTTGATGGCGTTGGACAAGAGATTGTAAACAATCTTTTCGAGTTTATCGCGGTCGTAGGCCACCAACAATTCGGTCGCTGGCAGGTCAATCTGATACCGGAGTTTCCTAGCCTCGGCCATCGGCTCGAAATGCTGAGCGGTCTGACGAAGGAAGCTAATCAGATTGCCCCATTGGTAGTTTATTGTGAGCATACCCATTTCGGCCTTTGCCAAATCGAGCAGTTGATTGACCAACCTAAGCAGCCGATTAGCGTTCCGTTCCATCATCTTTGTCTCCTCCGGACTAATAACCTCCCGTTTTTGCAGTGGGGCCAGAATGAGCTGAAGCGGAGCGCGGAACTCGTGCGAGATATTAGCAAAAAGCTGTGACTTGACCCGGTCCATTTCCCGGATATAGTCCGCTTCAATTTGCAAAAGCCTGGCTTTTTTAGCCTCTTCTTCGGCCAGCGTTTGAGCAATTTTATTGCTACAGATAGCTGCAATGGTTTGCAGGGCTTCCTGGTGATGCTCTTTGAAGAAGCCTTTTTCGGGGTGCTCGGAGTCAATAACGCCGATCACCTGGTTTTGGAGCAGCAGCGGTACGGCCAGTTCGGCGTACCGTACTTCATCGTCCGTGATGTAACGAGGGTCCTTTGTCGTGTCGGCTATACGTTCTGGCTTACCCGATCGGGCCACGTTTCCGACAATACCTTCGCCAAGCGGAATCTCAATTGGGTTCAGGATGGCGTAGGCCTCTGGATTTTTGTTGCCGTAAGCCGCTTTCTGGATAAGAGCCGTTTGTTCGTCGTTGAACAGGTAAATCACGCAATCAACAAAGCCCAGCCGCGCGATACAGTTTTTTGCTACATCCCACAAAATTTCATCTACCGTGTTTTTGCCGTAAAGCGAGGTGGCAAAGTAGTTGATCGTTTCGTCGATATCCTGCCGGAGTTGCAGGCTTTGCGAAAGCTGGTACTGTTCATTTTCCAGCGACAGCTTCAGGTTGCGCTGCCGGAGGTTGTAGCGGTTAAAAAGCAGATAGCCAATCAGTCCGCTCAGCAGCACAAAGCCGATAAGGGCTGCGATTAACGTACGCTGCTGGCCGAGTGATGCCTGCTGGGCTTCCAGACGGAGCCGCTGTACACTCAACTCACGGTCTTTCTGTTCGCCCTGATAACGGGCTTGCATCTCCGCAATCTGCTTCGACAACTGCGCTGATTGCAGACTGTCGGTGAGGTGTTGATACTGCTTCTGGGCCATCACGGCTTCCGCAGGTTTTCCTAATACGCCGTAAATCAAGGGCAAGTTAGCCAGAACCTGCTGTTGGATACTTTTGGAGCCTATTTTTCGGGCGATGGCCAACGCCCGCTGCGAATAGAGCAACGCCTGCTGAAAATCGCCCCTGTCCCTGAAAAGGATCGCTAAATCCAGGTAGGAGCCGCCAATGTTTAGTTGGTTGTTGTTTTTCAGATCAATAGTCAGCGATTTGTTGTAGAATTCCAGCGCTTTATCAAACTCCCTGCGCATGCGATAAAGCCTGGCCAGGTTATGAAACGTATTGCCCATTCCCTGTTCGTTTCCCAAAGCCCGGTGAATGGGGAGTGATTTCAGGTGGTACTGTAGGGACCGGTCATAGTCGAGTTTGTCGAAATAAACGTTCCCCAGGTTGCCGTATATGGATCCGAGCAGCATCGTGTCCTGCCGGGCTTCCGCGATTTTTTGGGCTTGCCGGTTCGCTTCAATGCTCGCGTCGTACTGTTTCATGTAGCGGTTGATGATGCCCACGCCGATGTACATGCGACAAACATCCCGCTGCTCGCCCAGCTTATAAAAAATCGAAAGTCCGGCTTTGGCCGCATTGAGGGCACTAACGAAATCGTCCCGTTCGGCGTAGATACGAGCCAGTCGCTGATACGCTTTTCCCTCGGATAAAGTCAGCTGATTTTTCCGTGCCAGTAGCAGGGCGGCCTGAGCAGCCGCCAACGCTTGCTGAGGCTGGGAGGAGGTGAGTTGTTCGGCCCGTTCAAGTTGCTGGTCTACCGTTTGCTGGGCACCATTAGCCTGAGCCAGCAACCAGGTAGCTTCCTTACCCGGATACAGCAGAAGGCAAAGGAGTAGCCAGAAGCGTAATTCCATAATTACCAGCGTAGAACAGGATGTTCACCGTCCTCATCGATTAAAAGTACCACAGAGTTTTGCCTTTGTGCGCGATCAATTTAGCGAGAGGAGGGCGGTAGTCCTGTTTATACAGGCAGGAGTCATGTTACGGCTCAACATGACTCCTGTTTTATGAGATAGCACACCCACCATCCGGTAAGTCAGCCTGGCCGATGCGATTCGTCTTACAAGATTCAATGGCTACCTGCACCGGTGCTCTGGTAAGCAGGCTAACCAGAGGTCAGAAAACTTGCCGTTGGTACACTAGCCGGATTTGACAAGTTGCATGAATCAAACCGTATGACAGTACCAGGCTGCTTGATGCTGGGAGCTATTTCTTACGGTTTTCATAAAACCGTGGTTAGCAGGACGCCTGGCTCCAGGGGCCCTGCTAACCACGGTAATCAAGCGCCTAACTGCTTGCAGAAACTGGCGTGGTCCCAGTCGATAGCCAGGTGCGTAATGCGGTCATTGGGGTCGAAGCGGAACACAAAAATGTGGTCGCTGTTGAAGCGCAGGCCTTTGTTGGCAATGCCCATAAAATCCTGCGCCTGTGTACCGTAGATGGCAACCGATGCCGTGATGGTGTCTCCATCCGTAGTCAGACTATCGACGGTATTGTCTACGTCTGGAAAGCAGTCCATAATCAGCTGCCAGACGCCCTTGCCAAATTCCCAGAACGAACCCTTACCATCTTCGCCCATCGGCACAAAATGAACGGTAGCGTCGGGCGTGGCCAATTGAATCATACGGGCCGTATCCATGTCCTGGTAGGCCGAAAAAAAGGCCAGGCAAGCGCCTTTGCGGGTTTGCTCAGCGAGGGAGATTTTGCTTGTAGTTTCCATGGGTTTAAGGGAAGATTATTTTTTTAATGCGGTTTCTTTAGGGTAATTAGGGTGCTGCTTGATCTTGCGAATCTGTCGTAGGTGCCGGTCCACGTGCCCCCACTGGTAAATGTACACCTGATGCATATTGCGGGGCGAGGGGGTAGCCGTTAGCTCAAACTGCGCCCGCATGTCGGCCTGTGTCGTATCCGCAAACGTAATGGCCTGATCCCGTAGCCGCTGGAAAAACGTCAGGTTGTTTTTACCCTGAATAAAGCCGGTTGGTCGCGACAGGTCCGATGATTTGTGCGCCTTATTTTCCATGATAAAATCATGGTAATAACTGTCGGGCCTGCTGGTAGCAATGAGGTCAGGGCGGGCGGTGTTGCGGATACCCATCCCGATTTCGCGGGCCCAGATAATTTCCCACAAAGCCAGATGTTCTACGACCTCGGCGATGCTCCAGCGGTCGGGCGATTCGTGGAAGTGCCACTGCGCGTCGGTCAGGTGTTCGGTTTCCCGCGTCAGCTCGTCGCGGGTACGTTTGAGGTTATCGACCGTATAGCGCCGGTCGGTCTCGGTCCAGAAGTTCTTCTGGGCGTAGCTGGTTGTGATGACCAGCATCAGCAGGCTCAACAGAATTAATCGTTGCTTCATCGTTTTTGATAAAAAAGAGGTGATTCTCGACGACAAAGCTACCGGACCACCGGAGCGTACCATTGTACAAATGCGACATTCGCTCAGGACAGGTACTGAGCCAGTTCACGGTTATCTTTAATATAGAGCGTTGGGCGTTTTCCTAAAAACTGCGTGAATTCACGGATAAAATGCGACTGGTCGTAATAACCACACTGATAAATCAGTTCGTGCCAGTCGGCCACTTGCCAGCGTTGATTGGCCAGTTGCGCGCAGAAATGGCCGACCCGTCGAATGCGCGCAAAATACTTGGGACTTACGCCTACTTTCTGCAAAAACTGCCGTTCAAATTGCCGCCGGCAAACGTACAGTTCGTCCATTAGTTCGCTGATGTTGATAATGCCTTTGCGCTCGATGATTAGGTTGGCTACGTAATCCGTCCGGTCGAACGCGTTCCCCTTCTTCATCAGTTGCTGGTGCAGGAACTGGTCGAGTAGTTGAATCCGCGAAGTAAGGTGCCCCGCCTGTATGATCTGCTCGTGCAAGGATCGTAATCTGTTACCCAACACGTCGATTAAATCCACTCGCTCGTCCGTAAACTCGTACATGGGTAAGCCAAACAGCGAAGCCAGACCCGACGGCTTGAACACGATACCAACCATGCCAATCTTCCCACTTAACTCCAGTGCGTAGCTTTGTGTGGCCTGCCCCGCCAGAAACGCGGGTGGAACCAGTAGCCCGTTATGCTTGCCATTGTTAACGCGGTACGGATCACCGTAGTTGAACACCATCGAGGCATAGCCGCTCGGGGGCGACTCAACGCACAAGGGCTCTGCCAGCACGTCGCTTCTTTCCCATACGAAATAGCATTCCACGTAGGGGGACAGGGAAACAGATGGAGCAATTTTTCGGTAAAACATGAGAAGGGTAAGCCGTTTCGCTACTGATTCGCTCAATGTTAATCAGTTAGTCCATTACCGATCATTTATTTTTTATTCACCGGTTGCTGGTGGAAGAGAAATTGAGCCTGGCACCTTCTAGCTTCTGCTCAATCTTCGTCAAGCCATTCACTGGCCCACTGACTCGAAAAGTTTTGAAGGTATTGCTGAGAACGCCCCGCCTGTTGCCTGATGTCGTCAGTATCCGTTTTTATTGTAAACTGCTTATCAGATTACCACCGCTTCGTGACGCTTTGTTTGAACGTAATGCGAAGCCGTTTACATTGAGGTCAGAAAGCTGCTTTTTTGTGCATAACTTCCAAAAAAGCGATAATAGCCTTTTGGTCTAAAGAGCGGCTGCTGGAAATGTCTGGATCACTCGCCAGGGACCGTAGCAAAGGTAGTCTGTAAACGTTGGAGCGTAAAGCGTACCACTTATAACGGCTTACCCGTCGCTGCGCTTCAATTGGTTTCAATACTGGTGGTACTCGACCCGCTGGTCGGACTACTTGTCAGTCGCTTTTTTTTACGCTTTAACCTGATTAGTCCACCCCTGTTTCGTTGAGTAAGTTTCTATACATTACGCATGAATTGAAAACAATACCCATTCCTAAAGGAACCAGCGATGAGCAGAAAATATAAAGACGTGTGGCCAGTTGCTTCGTTTGTAATTTTATCAGCTTTACTTTCAGGTGGCCTTACCGCTTTTGCCCAGGGCCCGGGGCAAAGAATACCGCTTCCCCCCATACCTATTAAAGGCGATACGACCCATACCCTGTCCAGACACTTCACGATGGCCACGGCCGCTAAAAAAGCACCGGATGCCAAGGGGTTTATTCAACGTTGGCTTGTGCTGGAGCCGGTCAAGAAAGATATTGTTCGCAACAATATATTCACGGACAACTACCTCAAAACAACGTTTTCAACCGATAATTTTTCCCCTGATTACACCACCGTTCCCAAAAATGGCGAAACGGTAAACGTAGGCAATCAGCAACTGAAGTGGTATGCGCTGGACAGCAAGGCATTCAACGTTAATCTGTATCATTTTACCTACGCCATCAACAAACCAAAATACGGCATACTGGTCTGGCTGGTCACGGTCATCGATTCCCCGGAAGAAATCAAAAACGTCAGGCTGGCCGCCGGTTGCAATTCCGGCAGCATGTGGTGGTTGAATGGGCAGGAAGCCTTGCTGCTGTCCGGTGACCGGGATATGATTGCCGATAATGGCACCTCGGCCCGTTTGACGCTTAAGAAGGGGCGAAACATCATCCGGGGGGCCGTCATCAACGGACCGGGTATGGCTAATTTCTGCGTTCGGTTTTTAGATGAAAAAGGAGCGCCCGTAAAAAATCTCAGTATTAGCACTGAATAAAAGAAGGGTAGTCTGGTTAAACTTTCCGTAATCCAGCAATACTAAGTACGTTTTGTCATCCCGAGGAACGACAAAAAAGCCAATGAGATATAGTTTAAACAGGTTCCTGGCCTGTTTAGGTTAGTTAAAACGCCATACTACATGAAACGAATGAAAGTAACTGGCCTGATAACAGTATTCGCTTTACTGATAACACAGACCGTACTAGCCCAGGTCGGCAGACCATTCATCCATGATCCCTCAACCGTCGCTGAGTGCGACGGCAAATACTACACATTCGGCACCGGCGGTGGCGGGTTAATCTCCAACGACGGCTGGACGTGGCATGGGGGCGGGGTAAGACCGGGTGGTGGCGCGGCTCCGGATGTCCTTAAGATTGGGGATCGGTACCTGGTCGTCTATGGCGCAACCGGTGGTTCACCCAACCATAAGGGAGCCATTCTTACCATGTGGAACAAGACCCTGGACCCAAAGTCCCCGGATTTTAAATATTCTGAGCCGATTGTGGTGGCAACGTCAGACGGTTATGAAGAGAACGACGCCATCGATCCCGGTCTTATGTTGGATCCCACTACCGGTCGCCTTTGGTTAACCTACGGCACCTATTTTGGCTACACTCGCCTGATTGAATTAGACCCTAAAACCGGAAAACTCAAGGCCGGCAATAAACCCGTGGATGTGGCTATCGTTTGCGAGGCCAGCACGCTAGTCTATCGCGACGGATGGTATTACCTGCTGGCCACGCATGGTAGTTGTTGCGATGGTGCTAATTCTACCTACAATGTGGTGGTGGGTCGATCCAGAAAAATAACCGGCCCGTACCTCGATAACGTAGGCAGAAGCATGCTGGAAGGGGGCGGTAAACTGGTGGTGGCTACCCGTGGAGGGTTGATAGGCCCCGGGCATTTTGGGCACATCATTCTGGAGAAGGGCGTTGAAAAAATGTCTCTCCATTACGAAGCCGATTTAGAGCAGGGTGGCCGTAGCGTACTGGGCATCCTGCCGGTGGTCTGGAAAGATGGCTGGCCCGTGGCCGGAGAAAAGTTTAAAGAAGGCACCTACGAAATTGAATCCGTCAGAAGAGGATATGGCTTAGAGCTGGCCGTTGATTTTACCAGAATGGCCGTTGCACCACGGCGATTTAACCAGCCCGACAATGAACCCATAAAACCCGTTCCGGCTCAACAACTGGCTGATGTCATAAAAAACTGGCCAACCGGGCCTATTAATGTGAGAATAGGCGACTACATGTCCCGTCCTCATCAGCAATGGACCATTACCGATGCGCCGGATACCACCGGGTATTTAGGTGGTCCCTATTATAAAATTGTCCTGGCCGGAACCGAGCGGGCCTTAGCAGCAACGGCCGATGCCGAAGTCATAACCGTACCGGCATTTACCGGCGCACCCGAACAGCTATGGCGCATCGATCAACTGACGGATGGCACCTACCGGATAATGCCCAGAATCATACCGCGCTCCGGAAAGAAATTAGTCCTGGTATCGTCCGGTGACAGCACACCAACCCTGGCAGAGTTTGATTTTGACAGCGATAATTCCAAGTGGAATTTTAAAACGCACTAAGGCAACATTGAGATTCATTTCAACCCGGACACACGGTGTTCTCGATTGCCTGAGCGGGCTGCTGATTCTTGGTTCGCCCTGGATCTTTGATTTTGACGAGCAGGTCTACCCGCCCCACGTAATTTTCGGTATGCTCGAAATCGGGGCCGGCTTGTTCACTGAACGGGTGCCGTATCGCCATGGTGAACACCACCGGGGCGACATACGCGGTGCTCACTAACTAATCGCTGAAGGGTAATTGTGGCGGGAACGAGAACCTGCGTCGTCGTTCCGGCTTTTTCATGCCACAAACGACCGTAACGTAAGCGCGTTCCGAACGGCATTCCCGCCACCGTCGTTGTTGAAATAAACGTACACTTCTTTGCCAATGGCCTGCCACTCCCGAATGCGGTCGGCCCACCAACGCAGGTCGTTGTCGGAATAGGAGCCGCCGTAGAGATACTGCGTGTCGGGGCCGTGCATCCGGACGTACACAAAGGGAGCCGTAGCCCGCAGCACACAGGGCAGATTGGCTCCGCTCATGACGCAGTAGGCTGCCTGGTGCTGTTCGAGCAGGGAAAAAATGGCGTCGTCGTGCCAGCTTGGATGCCGGAATTCGACCGACGTCCGTATCCAGGGCGGCATCTGTTGCAGAAAATACGCCAGCCGGTCGTAATTGATCGTAAAGCGGGGCGACAACTGCACCAGTAGAATGGCCCGCTTGTCGCTCAGCGCGTGCCAGCCATCCTTGATTCGTTCGATCCACCGCTCCGGCTTGCTCAGATTACCGTAGTGGGTCAGCCACCGGGGTGCTTTGGCGCACATCAGAAAGCCTTCGGGCAAGCGGGCCTGCCAACCGGCAAAGACCGCTGAGTTAGGCCAGCGGTAGTAACTGTAGTTGAGTTCGACCGTCTGGAATTGATGCAGATAATAATCCAGTCGCTTCGAAACGGGCGTTGGCGCGGGGTACAGAACGCTCTGCCAGTGGTCGTAGCTCCAGCCGGAAGTGCCGATATGAACGCTCATCAGAATACGTCGTTAGCTTCGATGAGGGTAACTACAATGGCCTACTTTCGGTTGTAACGGCTTCCGAATGGTTATCCTGCCGCCTGCTGAAGCACGGACGCCAACGTAGCGACCGACGTTTCGAGCTGTTCCTGTGTGAAGGCTGAGTAGCCGAGCAATAGTGCGGGCGGCTGCCGGTGAACAAGCGTATAGGTTGATAGCGGTGGTGCTGTTACGCCCCGGGCTGCCAGCTCGGTGGATACCGTACGGTCGTCGAGGTGGTCGGGAAGCCAGGCAATCAGGTGCATGCCCGCATCGGGTGCCGACGTGTGGCATAAACCCGGTACGGTCCGTAACGCTTCCAGCAGCCAGGTTTGCCGGGTTTTGTACAGTTGCCGCATGCGTCGGATGTGGCGAAGAAAATGGCCTTCCTGAATGAACTTCGCCAGAATCATCTGTTCGACCGCTGGACTCTGCCGATCCAGCAGGGCTTTGGCGCGGGTAAACAGCCGGGCGGTCGACGCATCGGGCAGAATGACGTAGCCAATCCGCAGGGCCGGGAACAGCGTTTTGCTGAACGTACCGACGTATATCACCCGCCCGGCCTGGTCCAGTCCCTGCAACGACGGCAACGGCCGGCCCGAATACCGAAGTTCACTGTCGTAGTCATCCTCGATAATCCACCCCTCGTGCTGGGCCGCCCAGTCGAGCAGCCGTTTGCGGATAGGGTAGGGCATCGTTCCGCCTAGTGGGTACTGATGCGAGGGCGTCAGGTAAACGACCCGGGCATGGGGGTGGTGCTCCCGGGCGTAGTCGAGATCAAAGCCGCCCGGACCCGATGGTACCGGGCAGGGTATGCCACCCACCGCCCGCAGACAGGCCACCGCGCCCTGGTAGCCCGGGTCTTCCATCCAGAACGCATCACCTGGTTGCAGCAGCAGCGATCCGGCCAGGTACAGCGCCTGCTGGGTGCCCTGTACGATTACCACCTGATCTGCCGTACACCGCACTGCCCGGTTAATCTGTACGTGTTCGGCGATGGCTTCGCGCAGGGGACGGTAGCCGGCAGCATCGTCGTAACCCAGATGCTGAATGTGCAGACCCCGGTATACCTGCGTAGCAAGATTGCTCCAGATCGAAAACGGAAAATCCCGGAACGAAGGAACCGATAGCTGAAACGGCCGGATGATCTCCCGGTCTACGCTGCACCCCGAGATGAGGTTGTCCGCGGCTTGCCGGAGCAGGCTATGAGTCGTCAGGGTGGCCTGTTTGGGTTGCGGCCGGCTGGGCTTCGTAGTTGGGCGGACGGGTAACTCGTCGGAACGGCAGGCCGCTACGTGGGTGCCGGCGCCGGTTTTTGAGCAGAGGTAACCCTCCAGGATCAATTGCTCAAACGCCAGCAGGACTACGTTCCGCGAGATGCCCCAGTCGACGGCCAGCACCCGTGTAGCCGGCAGCCGATAGTTGGCTTTAAGCCGTCCGTCGCTGATGGCTTCGCGGATGAACAAATACACCTGCTGGTGCAGAGGGGTAGGGCTGTTGCGGTTCAGCTGCGGGCCGGGAAGGTCAATCTGCGGGGTACTTTTGCTCATTGGTAGCGAGGACTGCTTCGGGTTGTAAGGTAATCAATTTACCGCAGAATGGCCCTGTTAATTTGTCAGATAATGGCTCTTTTGAGGTGGCCAATACAGGGCTACTTTTGTGTGGTGATCGGGAGGGAGCTTGCCCGGTCATAGTGGGTGAAATCCGCAAAAACCGGGTCGGAAACCCAGTTCAGCTCCGTTACTATTGCCTTGATTTTCAACTTCAGTCCAACCAATCAATCTTAACTAACAACACTACGTATGAACCAACTACCTACACGTTTTACCACGAGTCTGCATTATCTGTCGCTTATGCTGGGATGGCTGCTGCTGGCTAAACCGATGGCACCCTTGTATGCCCAGACGGTGGATGCTGAGGGGCTCATGGCGGTGAACGCTGAACTGCCCGCCCGCACCAACCCGGACTACGCGCCCACGGCCGCCATGCCGCTCGTGCTGCTCGACGAAGCTAACCTGCACATCAGCCTGTATCCGGATAAAAATCCGATGCGGTTAAAGCTGCTGATCGGCAACCGGACCGGCCACAAACTGCTGATTAAGCTGGAAACGCACGAACACGAATCGCTTTACCACGAAAAGCTGGGGGCAGACTGGGCCTGGCGACTGTTCAATATGGAAGATATGCCCGAAGGGCGCTATACCCTTAGACTACAGGCCGGGCCGCACCGGCTCGTTCGGGAGTTTGTAATCGGAACACCCCGACCGGTGGGGCCACCGCTGGGACCGAAGATTGTGTTCTAACCGAGGGAAGTCGGCAGGTAAAAGCAAGCGTCCGGTTTATGGAATGACACCATAACCGGACGCTTGCTTTTACCCGGTCACTCAGTAGGTAGGTCAATGCCTGATGCAATCAACTGGGTGATTGGAATTGGGGGGACGGGGGATGATGAATACGGTTGCAGCACTAACTGGAGCCAGGCAACACTGTGCCATTCGCCAAACTTGTAGCCCGTGTTGGCGTACGTACCAATACGCTGAAAGCCCATCGTCTGGTGAAAGGACTCGCTCTTGAGGTTAGGCAAGGTGATGCCGGCAAAGGCAGTGTAGTACCCCTGGCGACGGAGGTACGCAAACAGGGTCGTATAGAGCCTCCGGGCGATACCCTGGCGTTGCCCATCCGGATGCACGTACACCGACGTATTGACCGACCATTGATACGCAATCCGTTCGGCATGCCGCGACCCGTAGGCATAGCCGAGCAGGCGGCCGTCGTGCTCGGCGACCAGAAACGGAAACTGTTGTTGAATAAGCCGTATGCGCTCGGCGAACTCAGCTACGGATGGTACGTCATACTCAAACGAAATGGCGGACTGCGTGATATACGGCGCATAGATGTCCAGAACAGCGGCCGTGTCGGCGGGGGTTGCAAAACGAATCGTCATAACCAGGATGAATTACCGGGGCAGTTGGCTTCTGGCAGAAACTCCGCCCAAAAATACGGTAATATCACACATAGCCGGACCGAATCAGGGCGACTTCCCCCGGCTACGGTTAATATCCCCGTAAAATCCGCGCCGTTACCAGCAGTTGACCGACGTGCCGCTGCGTATGCTCGGCGGCATGGAACAGCAGCCCCAGCACGGTCGAAGGCAACTGCGCCCGGCCGACACCCCGCGGTTCGGTCAGGGTCGATTCGCTGGTGGTGCGTAACTGGTTCAGCGCCGTATCGACCTGCCGGTTAAATCGATTGAGGAGTATGTCAACGGTCAGGGTATCGCCAGTGGGGTGACCTTCTTCCGATAGCCGGGCCAGCTGATCGGTGGTCAGGGACTTGCCACGGGCGTAGGTAAAGAGTCGGTCGAGCACACCCGTAAGGTGCTGGAGGTGAAACCCCACCGAGGCCACACCAGACGGGCGGTTCCAGATCAGTACGTCGGGGAAGTCGTTCATGAGGGCGTTCACTTCCTCGCGGGCCTGTAGCAGGGCATGAGCTACCGGCTGTAACAACGGCGGAATATCGGGAAGCGCACCGCGCAGCCAGACTTCCGGTAAAGTGGTCTGTTCCATACGTATTCAACAACAGCGTCGGGAGTCGAATCGGTTTTGTGAGCCGCTGCCGACAAAGCGTGTTCTCACAAGCGTAACACGTTCGGGGCGGGAATAGTGAAGCCGATGCGGGGATTGGCAAAAATTTAATGGGCGGAGTACCGTAAGCTCATGCTGACTATACGCCCTAAAACACGAATGGCGCCGGCCGGAGGAAACCCCAGACCAACGCCATTCGGATGCGGACGTGAAGGCTACAATTCCTTCAGCATCAGTTTCCGCCAGCGGACCTTGATGCCGCCCCCGTCGTGTATCTGCAGGGCAACCGACCCGTTCGCCTGGCCGATCTTTTCGTCGCGCATATCCACCATCTGCTGCCCGTTCAGGTACGTCTGCACGTGGTCGCCTTCCACCCGGATGCGCAGGGTGTTCCACTCGCTGGGCTTCAGAATGGTTTCTTTTTCATCGGGAATCTGAATAAGCCAGCCGCGGCCGTACGATTCGTAGATGCCCCCGGTGTCGTGGTTAGGCGGGGCTACCTCCACCTGCCAGCCGCTGATTTTAGTCCCTTCGATGCTCGACCGGAAAAACACCCCGCTGTTGCCGTTGGCTTCCTGCTTGAACTGCAGCGACAGGTCGAAGTTTTTGTACGGCTTTTCGGTAGCCAGATAGCCATAGCCCTTGTCGGGGCCGCTTTCGCAGATAAGTTCGCCGTTGTCGACGTACCATTTTTCGGTGCCGTAGATCTTCCAGCCGGTCAGGTCTTTGCCATTGAAGAGTTTGACCGTTTTAGTGGGAGCGGTAAAGGCCAGGGCCGCGACCAGGGAAGCAAGGGCAATAAAGCGTTTCATAAGGTTAGGAAATTAATCAGGAATGAGGGGGCTAAATTGGGGGGAGATTGGCAAAAATCCTAAACCTGGGCAGGCCACAGACTATGTAATTGCCTGATTGGCCAACAAAAAAGCGGCAAATGTGCTTAAACACAGGGGAGAAGCGAAGAAACGCAGAGAACGCACTGACGAAAATGAAGTAGTTCAGCAGTGACTACGTCCTTTCTGCGATCTCTGCGCATCCTCTGTCACCTCCGCGTTTAAAAAACACAACATTCACTCGACAATGGCACAAGAATTAGCCGGCAAAGTAGCGCTGATTACCGGCGCAGGATCAGGTATTGGCCGGGCAACAGCCTTACTATTTGCCCGGGAAGGCGCAAAAATTGCAGCCCTGGGTCGTACCAAAGAAGAACTCGATGAGGTTGTCGCCAAAATTCAGCGATCGGGCGGAGAAGCGATGGTGATGGTTAGCGATATTGCTAAAGTCGATGACATGCAGCAGGCGATGCAGCAGATCGAACAGCAATGGGGGCGCCTGGACATTGTTTTCGCTAATGCTGGTATCAATGGTGTGTGGGCACCTATCGAGGATCTGGAACCCGACGAGTGGGACAGAACCATGAACGTCAACCTGCGCGGAACGTTCCTGACCGTTAAATACGCTATTCCATTGTTAAAAAGACAGGGCGGGTCGGTGATCGTCACGTCGTCGGTAAATGGAACCCGTATCTTCAGCAACACCGGCGCTACAGCCTATTCCTGTACCAAAGCGGCTCAGGTAGCCTTTACTCAGATGGCGGCTCTGGAACTGGCCAGAGACCGTATACGCGTGAACGTAATTTGCCCTGGTGCAATTGATACATCCATCGAGGAAAGTACCGAGAAGCGAGGCATTGAGGAAGCGAAGGTGCCCGTTGAGTTTCCGGAGGGTAAGGTTCCGCTAACAGACGGAAAGCCCGGTAAAAGCGAACAGGTGGCCGATCTGGCCCTGTTCCTGGCATCGGACCGGTCGAGTCACATTACCGGTACGCCCGTCTGGATCGATGGAGCCGAGTCGCTGATTATGGGGTAGGCTATCGCTTCTGAAGTTTAATGACAAACCCGCCACCCGGCGCCAGATGTACCGGCAGCGAATCCGCCCGGGTAACGGGCCGGGTGGTGAACTGATAATCGACCGGATTGCGGTCGGCGTTGGGGCCGTCGGTGCAGAGCGTGGCTTCGTAGGTGCCGTCGCCGAGGAAATCCAGCGCAACCGTCAGGTCGCGGGCCGTCCAGTCGCCCAGACCGCCGATGTGCCACGTATCGCCCGAGCGCCGGGCCGTCACGACGTAATCGCCGAGTTTTGCATCGAGGATGCGGGTGTCGTCGTGCGTACTGGGCAGGCTCCCCAGAAACTCCATGAACCGTGGCTCCAGCAGGGCCGACGACGGATTGCCCGAAAAAATAGGCAGCGGACTGTCGTAGACCAGAAACATGGCCAACTGGTGGCAGCGCGTCCCCTGCGACATCACCTTGCCGGCAATGGGTCGAAACTGTTCGTTGGTCGCGTTGTCGAGCAGGCCGGGTTCGTAGTCCAGCGTACCGCCAACCATCCGGATAAACGGCAGGAGGACGTCGTGTTCGGGTGTTGCTTTGGCACTCCAGATGTTGTATTCCGACCCCAGAACCCCTTCGCGGGTGATGGCGTGCGGGTACGTCCGCTCGAAACCGGCGGGTTTGTAGGCGCCGTGAAACATGATCATGATGCGGGCTTTGGCGCAGGCTTCGGCAATGCGGGTGTAAAAATTGACCATCTTCTGGTCGTCGCGATCCATAAAATCGGTCATGATGAAATCGACGCCCCAGTCGTTGAACTGCTTCAGGGCCGGTTCCAACTGCCGGTCGAGCGTATGCGCCAGCGTCCACATGCTCAGGCGGACGCCCTTCGACTTGGCATACGCCACGAGCTCCGGTATGTTGAGGTCGGGATTGATCTTGAACAGGTCTTTGTAGTCCGACCAGCCTGCATCGAGCAGGATCCGGTCGAAGCCGAACCGCCGGGCAAAATCGACGTAGAACTTATACGTAGCGGTGTTGATACCCGCCCGGAATGGGACATTGAACAGGTTGATGTTGGTGATCCATTCGTCGGTGCATTTGCCGGGCCTGATCCACGATACGTCGCTCAGGCGGTTGGGCGCTCCCAGTCGGTACACCAGATCAGTACTGGGTAAATCACGGTCGGTACCGATGACCAGCACCCGCCACGGAAACGAACGCCGGCCGCGGGTGTGGGCGATGAAGTCGGCCCGCCGGGTAACCATCATCTGCGGAAACTCACCTTCCTGCAAGGTTTCCTGCACGGGATACGGCGCAAATACGCCCGTCAGCGCCGATCCCGCCCTAGCCAGAAACATGCCGGGGTAGTCTTCCAGATCTGATTCCGTAATGACCAGGCGCACTGGCGTGGCATTGGCTATGAGTACAGGTGAGAAGGCCAGTGCCGTGTCGGGCATCTGACTCAGCGGACTTACCTGATACGGCTCCTCGAACGACGTATGGAACCGATCAACATTCGGCCGGGGCTGAACGGCCGGGTAATACACCGTCGGGTCGGCGGGAAACCGGTATTGGGCCGTTTCGTTCCGGATGGTTATCGAATCGGGAAAGGCCGTGCGGAAGCGGTAGGCAACCCCGTCGTCGTACACCCGGAACACGATGGCGTAATTGTTCCGGCACTCAACGGTTAGTTCGTTGTAGTGGTCGCGCACCACCCGGCGCTTGATGGCGACCGGCGCGATGATCGAGTCGCGAACGGTACGCACAGCACTACGCCGTACATCAGGTCTGATGCCCAGCGCCCGCCCATCCGCGAGGGTCATCGCAATGGTTGAAGGGAGCACCAGCGTCTGACCAGCGTGGGTCACCGAAAACCGGACACTATCCGAAGCCGTCACGGTCAGGACGATCTGGCCGTTGGGCGAGTTGATACGACTCTGAAACGGCCTGGGGGCCGCCACCGCAGCAAATGAAAGCAGCAGGAACACGAAAAGGTAAGGCATAGCGATAGGGTTTCCTGAGCAATATCGCCAAAAATCCAGACAGCTTCTAAACTACGGCATGGCCAGGCTTACAACGCAAACAGGCGAGGGAACCTGAATTTCGTACCCCGTTGCCCGAAGATCGCCGGTCTCATCCACGCGCCTGAACACGGTGATGTTGTCGGTTTCCTGATGGGCTACCAGTACGTATTCGCCGTTGGGGTCGACCCAGAAGTTGCGGGGCTGATCGCCACCGGTGTAATGCAGGCCAACCGGCAACAGGCTGCCGTCGTCGATCCGGAAGATGGCCAGGGTGTTGTTGCCCCGGTTGGTCGTGTACAGATAGCGGCCTGTGGCGTCGACGTGGATGTCGCCCCCCGAACGATCGCCCGCGTAGTGCTCCGGTAAGAACGGTACGTCGTCCTGAAGCAGCGAAAACGCGTCGGTGTGCTGGCTGAAAACGGCGACGGTCGAACTCATTTCTTTGATGCCAAAAACATACCGGCCATCCGGATGAACGGCCGTGATGCGGGGCCCCGAGCCGGGTGATACCGCTGCAAACGGCGTTTCGTGGGGCACGAGGATTTGCTGGTCGGTATCAATCCGGTACGTGTGAACCTTGTCCGTGCCGAGGTCCGATGCGTACAGCCACCGGCCGTCGGGCGACAGAACGGCCGAATGCACATGGGGAGCGTCCTGCCGGTCTTCATCTACTCCCCGGCCCGTGTGTTTCAGAAGCTGGGTAGCCTCTCCCAGCGAACCGTCGTCCCGGATGGGCAGGACCGCCAGGCTGCCACCGCCGTAGTTCGACACGAACGCCAGTTTGCCGTTTGGATGAATGCTGATATGGCAGGGCGCCGGGCCCTCCGATACCTGCTGGTTAATGAACGTCAGCCGACCGGTTTGCGGGTCGATTGCGTAAGCGTAGACCGTGCCGACATGCTCCTCGCCCTGGTCGTCACGCTCATTGACGGCGTAGAGGTAGCGGCCGCTGGGATGCAGCGCCAGAAACGACGGACTGTTCGGATTGTCGACGGCCTCCACGAGCTCGGCGGATCCAGCAGACCGGTCGAAGGCATAGACGTAAATACCCCGGCTGCCCCGGACGGTATACGTACCGACGTATAAAAATTCTCTGGAAGCAGTACTCTGATTCATTGAAAGGAGTAAGCTGATGACGTATTTCAATGCCAACTGGTTTTTGGGTCGCGCGGTTTGAGATATGACTAAACAAAGAAGAATTGTAAGCAGGCGGGCCACAGACTAAGATCAGGCCACCTGCAAAAACTTAACGTGGCATTCACCCTTTATCTAAATCGAGAAGTAATGTATCAAATAGATAAATTAAGTATAGTAAAAAGACCAGCAGCCTGTGCCGGTTCGCCTTCACCACCTCGCTGGTAAGCGTACTGATTTGCTCAACAACTATGGAAAAGGAACATATTCATCTGGTCGACTGGCAGCGGATCCTGTTTGGGGAAGCGCCCCCGGCATTTATGATTGAAGTGCTTATCCGGTCAATTGTCATCTATCTGGCGTTCCTGGTGACGGCCCGTTACCTGGGCAAACGGATGAACGGACAGCTAACCATCACGGAACTGGCCGTGATGCTGACACTCGGGGCCATTATTTCGCCGGCCATGCAGATGCCGGAGCGGGGTATTCTGCAAAGTATTCTTGCCTTGTTCTGTACCCTGCTGTTTCAGCGGGGGCTGGGCCTCTGGGGTTTCAAAAACCGGAAGGTAGAGCAGGCAAGCTTTGGCAGCGAATCGGTGCTGGTGAAAGACGGTGTGCTGCAACTGGATCGGATGGCAGCCGCCCGGATCTCGCGCCAGCAGGTCTACGCCGTCTTGCGCAGCAATGGGGTGTATAACATTGGCGAGGTCAAGCGACTGTATCTGGAGGCTTACGGGCTGTTCAGTATTTACCGGAACGAACACGATGAGCCGGGGCTGTCTACGCTGCCTGCCGGTGATCAGGCGGCTTTTGCCATCCTGGACGAAGTAGACGACGAGGTGGTGTGCAGCAACTGCGGCCATACGGTTCCGGTGGAGAAACAGGCTGACGCCTGTGAAGTATGTGAAGAGAAGGTATGGGGAAAGGCAGTCGTTAACCGAAATAGCAGCATACAGGCATGAAATCAGAAGAAATCCATTTGAGCGAATGGCAACGCATCGTGTTCGGGCAGGTAACGGCCGAGTTCTACGTCGAAATCATCATCCGGGTTGCCGTTATTTACCTGATCCTGATGCTGTCCATGCGGCTGATGGGCAAGCGCATGTCGTCGCAGCTCAGCCGAACCGAGATGGTATCGATGGTATCGCTGGCGGCTGCCATCGGTATTCCTATCATCGCACCGGACCGGGGGATTTTACCGGTTATCATTACGGCCGTGGTTATTGTGCTGGGTCAGTGGACGATATCCCGGCTCGCTGCGCGAAACGGTCAGGTCGAAACGTCGATAAATGATGACTTTACTATTTTGATAGAAGACTCGGTGATGCGGATTGACGATATGCAGCAGACGCGGGTTACGTCGGATCGTCTGTTTGCACAGCTCCGGGCGCTGGGGCAATACCATCTCGGTACGGTCAAGCGGCTGTATCTGGAAGCAAACGGAGCATTTACGCTGATTCCGCAGCCGGAGCCGCAGCCGGGCTTATCCGTGCTACCCCCCTGGGATACGGCGTTCTGCAATGAGCAGAAGCGGTCGCCCGATATGTGTGTCTGTACGCGGTGCGGCAACCGGAAAATAAACCCGCCGAACGTAGAGGAGGAATGTCCGAACTGCCTCAACCGGAAATGGACGCACGCAGTCGAATAGCCAAACGAGTTTCAGAATACTATACGCAACAACGATATGAAAATAGGCGAGAAATTATTGAAGCAGCTGAACAGAAAGTATGAGCCCTCAACGATGGTGAACGCTACGTTCGGGCGCTACGATGTGGCTTTCAAAACCGATGGGGAAGGCAACCCGATCCTGCTGTTCATCGGGCAGGCCGGCGACGATGGGCTGATCCGGGGCGATCACTTTTCCCGTCGGCTGGTCAAAGATGCCAACGGAGCGGTCATTAAAGACCACTGGGATTATAAAGGAAAAGTATAAGGCATCCGGTGGGGAGATGGAGTGTCAGGTGCGGCACCTTACGCCCCGTCTCCCCACCGGATGCCCGCTTATCTACGCACGAGCCACGGCCGTTGAATCCAGCACTTTACGCACCTCCTGGGTGGATACTTTAGTACCGGTTTTGGCCGCCCGTTCAATGGCTTCGATAAGCTGCACATCCCGCAGCCCCATTTCGCCCGGCACGCTGGTAGGCTTGTTGTTGAGAATGCAGTCAGCGAAGGCATCCATCTGCCGGGCCTGCTGGTTCACGTTTTCGATATCCATGTCCCCCTGGCTGGTTTTTCCCTTCAGGCCATCGTAGGCATAGGCGGGCTGCAGCTCAAACCAGCCGTTGGCCGCTTCGGCCCGGAGTATGTTGTATTTTTCGTTGAAGCTGGTTCGGCAGTTGGCCACCGAGCCATCGGCAAACTGCATCTGAAAGTCGACGCCCTGCTCCACTTCCGAGAATTTCTCTTTATCCGTTATCGGGTGGTATTTGGCCGTAACCGAAACAGGAACTTCGCCTTTCGTATAAATAGCCCCCTGAATTGCGTACACACCAACGTCGTGCAGCGGTCCGCCCCCGGGCATCGGTTTGCCGTTCAGGGTGCCTTTGCCCAGCCGCCAGGGTGATTCGTTTTCGCTCTGATCCTGGCCGTTCTCGGCGATAATCTGATTCACCCGGCCAAAGACGGTACGTTGCCCGAGCCGCATCATTTCCAGGTTATGGGGTTCAAAATGCAGCCGGTAGCCAATGGATAGTTTCTTGCCCGCCTTGTTGCAGGCATCGATCATCCGCTGGCAGTCGGCAGAATTGAGGGCCATCGGTTTCTCGCAGATAACATGCTTGCCTGCCTGAGCCGCCCGGATCGTATAGTCGGCATGCATCGCATCCGGTAATACAATGTATACGATATCGATGTCGGGGTTGTCGGCCATCTGATCGAACGTCTCGTAGTTGTATACGTTTTTGTCCGGGATATCGTACTCGCGTTTCCATTTGTCAACCTTATCGGGCGTACCCGTCACAATCCCCGCCAGCCGACAGTTCTTCGTTTCTTTCAGAGCCGGCCCAAGCTGCCCTTCGCTGTACTTGCCCAGGCCAACCAGTGCGACGCCCAGTTTTCGGCCGGATTCGGTGCGGCCCGAGCCGGCGGCATCGGTTCCGGCCGTTTCGCCGGTTGACTCAGTTTTACTGCCACAAGCCTGCAGGCTCATCAGGGAGGTCAGGCCCGGAACGGCAATGGCTGCGGCACCCAGGTGACGGATAAAGTCACGACGGATGAGCGGGTGATTGGGTGTCCATAACGAAGGTCGATTCATAACAATACGCCGGTTAGTAGCAGTTTTTTTTGAATAACTATTATGCCAATCAACTTAGTGGGAATTGAATTGTTTGATCGATAGGGGCGTCACAGAGTAATATAGGCTAACCTTATCGAGTAAGATGGGTTTACTGAGGAAAAGCCCCTCCAGACACGGATGAACAGAAACATTATCCTGGTTGGCCTGCTCGCTTTACTTCTGGGCTCAGCCGCTACGTATGTCATCACGAAACCCGCTACGTCGGAAAATAAAATGTCCAGACCGGTTCCAGCCCCAACGGATTTTATTCAGGAACTTTGGTACAAGAACCGCATCATCTACAACCTGGACGTTGAGGTGTTCAAGGATTCCGACGGCGATGGGGTCGGCGATTTCAAAGGGTTAACCCAGCAACTGGATTACCTTAAAAACCTGGGTGTCGACGCCATCTGGCTGGCCCCGTTTCAGCCAACACCCAACCAGGATGATGGATACGATGTGGCCGATTTCTACAGCATCGACAAGCGGTTAGGCACCGAGCAGGACTTTACCCAGTTTATGCAGGAGGCCGGTCGGCGCGATATCCGGATCATCATGGATCTGGTCATTAACCACACCTCCGACCAGCACCCGTGGTTCCGGCAGGCGCGGCAGGATAAAAACTCACCGTATCGGTCGTGGTACGTCTGGTCGCAGGAGCGGCCGAAAGATTGGGATAAAGGCATGGTGTTTCCGGGGGTACAAAAAGAAACCTGGAGCTTTGATTCCGTAGCGGGGGCCTACTTCCACCATCGTTTTTACCGCTTTCAACCCGACCTGAATGCGCAGAATCCGGCGGTGCAGTCCGAGATACGCAACGTATTCCGCTACTGGCTCGACCGGGGCATTTCTGGCTTCCGGCTCGACGCGGTGCCGTTCTATATCGAACTGCCCGAAACGGGCATGACCAGCCCGGAACATCAGTACGAGATGATTCCGCAGCTGCGTCAGTTTACGCAGTGGCACAAGCGGGATGTAGCGCTCCTGGGTGAAATCAACGTTGAACCGGCCGAGAACAAGCGGTATTTTGGCGATCAGGGCGGGGGGCTTCACATGATGTTTAACTTCTTTGCAAATCAGCATCTGTTCTACGCGCTGGCCAGTGGCGAAGTGAAGCCGCTGAAACAAGCGCTGACCGACACCAAAGACATTCCCGCTACCGCGCAGTGGGCGCACTTCCTGCGCAACCACGACGAAATTGACCTGGGCCGGCTCAGCGACAAAGACCGGTCGTTGGTGTACGATAAATTCGGGCCGCAGAAAACCATGCAATTGTACGACCGGGGTATTCGTCGGCGGCTGGCCCCCATGCTCAACAACCCCGCCATGCTGTCGATGGCCTACAGTCTGCTGTACTCACTGCCGGGAGCGCCGGTCATCCGTTACGGAGAAGAAATCGGTATGGGCGACGACCTGCGGCTTAAGGAACGTATGGCGATCCGGACACCCATGCAGTGGACATCCGGGCGAAACGCCGGTTTTTCTACCGCCGACAAGCCGGTGCGGCCGGTAATTGACAACGGCCCCTACGCCTATTCGCGGGTGAATGTGGCCGACCAGCAGCGGGATTCGACCTCCCTGCTCAATCAGATTGCCCGGTTCATCCGCGTTCGAAGAGCGCATCCGGAAATCGGGTGGGGCAACTGGTCGCTGATTGAAACCGACTCTCCGCACATCCTGGCGATCCGCTACGACTGGAAGGGGCGTTCGCTGATGATGGTCCACAATTTCAGCAACGAAGCGCAGGCGATGAAACTCCCGGCTGACCTGGCCCGGAAGCCGGTGGTTAATCTGCTGGAAACGACCGAAAGACCATCGGTCGGTCAAGGGGAAATCCAGCTCGGCGGCTATGGCTACGCCTGGTACGGTCTGGCCGACACGCCCTCTGCCGCAGCCAGGTAAACCCAGTATCACAAGTAAACCTCAACCGCTATGAAAACACTGCATTTTAAAACCAACCTGACCGACAGCGAGGCCATTGCGGCCGTAACGGAAAACCTGAACGCCATCGAGCCCATCGACGGCTGGGTTATTGATACCGAAAGCCCCGATAACCTGCTGTCGGTGCAGACCATCGACAACCGGATCGCCGATCAGGTCAGTCAGGCCGTAGCGCGGGCGGGGTACCGGGCCGAATTCGTTTTCGAGGGGTCGGAGGACTGACTGCTACTTCGTCCGGACGACCGTCAGCCGTTTCATCAACTCTTTGCGGCTCGTGGCCGGAATCGGGATGGGGGTCTTGTGGCCGATGATGTACAGGTAGTTGCGTTCCAGCCGCTCCAGGTAGTTGAGGTTAATGAGCAACGACCGGGACAACCGAAAGAAATTGGCGGGCGGGAAATACTGCGCCAGATGACGCAGGTTCATGCTGATGTGATACGGCTGTTCACGGCTGACCAGGAAAATCTTGACGTAGGCGCCGTCGGCTTTGAGGTATAGTACGTCTTTCAGTGCAATCTTCTCGTAACCTTTATCAATCGGCAAAAACAGATGATCGGCCGAGGGATTATCGGCCGACTGGTTCACTTGAAAAAAATGGTACGCAAGTTCGATCTGGAGCTTCAGTTCGTCGGCCCGGAACGGTTTCAGCAGGTACGCAGCCGGCATGGTTTCCTTGGCGGCCTGAAACGTATCGTGGTCTGAATCGGCAGTCAGGTAAATGATCGGCATTCGGTGCATCAGCAGCATTTCGCGCGCTGTTTCGATGCCGTTCTCCGCTGAGTCTTCCAGCGTTATGTCGACCAGTGCCAGGTCCGGGGGCTGCGTCTTAACGGCTTTCAGGGCTTCGTTGAACGTCCGGGCCACGGCCGTTACCGTATGACCGGCTTCTTCGAGCATTTCCTGCAGATCGAGGGCCGTGATCGTGTTATCCTCAACGACTAAAATTTTCAACCGGTCCATAAGGCCTTTTTAACTTTTGAACTCCATCGTAAATACCGTACCCGTTGGCTGATTCGTGTCGAATCGGTACGTACCACGCAGTTGATTAACCTGGGCTTTGATCAGCGTCATTCCGAACGATTCTCTTTTCAGCACCGTCGGTTCGCTGGTTCGGGCGACCGGTACAGAGGACTGGTCCAGGCCCGGACCGTTGTCGGTCACCCGTATATGTAGTCTATTGGCGCGGAGGTAACAGTCGATCTGAAAAAGGGGGTGTTCGTTTCCGGGAAATGCGTATTTGCAGGCATTGGTTGTCAGCTCGTTCAGAATCAGTCCAACCGGAACGGCCTGATCGGCCGACAAATAGACCGGGTCGATGTTGTAGCTGAGCTGCACGGGCGGATTGCCGTAGGTCCGCAGCACTCCCTCGACCAGTTCGCGGATGAACTCGTCCAGATTCGCTTCGGCCAGCCGTTCACCATCATAGAGCCTTTGGTGCAGAATCGCCATCGACTGTACTCGCAGCTGGCTTTCACCCACCGCTGTCCGGGCGGCCTCGTCAGACAACCGCTTGGCCTGCAGGTTGAGCAGGCTGGAAATAACCTGCAGATTGTTTTTAACGCGGTGGTTCTGTTCTCGCACCAGCTGCTCATTGCGCCGGCTGATGCGCTGGTTCCGGCGGTACAGCCGAAAAAATGTGACACTGGCCCCGGCCGCCAGCACGAGCAGGACCGCGATGACGATGGTCAGCCAGCGCTGGGTTTCGAGGGTTTTGGTACGCAGCGCCAATTCCCGTTTCTGCGCTTCGAGCAGGGTTTCTTTCTTCTGCGTTTCGTACTGTACGTTGAGCTGAGCGATGGTGCCGTTGCGGTCCGAGAGGAGTTGATTCACCGCCAGGGCATTGGCTTTTTGCTGGTGTGCAAAGGCTTCTTTCCACTGGCCGGTCGCCTGATAATATCGAACGAAGGTCTGCTCCAGCCCCATTAAAATGTCGTAGTCGTCCATTTTATTGGCTACGTAGCGTCGCTCGGCTTCGAGTAAGGCCTGATGGGCGAGCTGGAGTCGGCCGAACACCAGGTAGGCCTCCGCCAGGCGCAGCATCACATTGGCCAGCAACCGATCCCGGTGTATGAGGAGCATCAGGTCATAGGCTTCGCGGATGCGTGGAATGGCGCGATCGTCTTTGACCTTCGTATAGAGGGTGCCGAGTTCGAGACTGCATTCGGCAATGCCCAGGGTGTCGTTGAGCGACCGGTAAATGGCCCCTTTTTTTTGTTGATAGTACATAATGCTGTCGTACGCAGCGCGGTTACCGTGCATCCAGCTATCCGACTTATGTTGATGGAGGATGGCCAGTAACCCGTAGCCAAGGCCCAATCCACGCAGCGAACGGGCCCGGTGCGCTACAGAAACGGCCAGGTTGGCATACCGAAAGGCATCAGCCGGTCGACCCGACCGGCTTTCGTTTTCGCCAAGCCGAACGTAGATGCGGCTGAGTTCAAAGGTGTCGCCCCGGGGATCGAGCAACCGCAGCGATTTCAGGAAGTAGCCCTGCGAGGCCAGGTAGTCCCCCACAAATACGTATGTGCGGCCGTATTGGTAATACGCTTCAGCCAGTTGGTTGGTATCTTTCCTGGCCAGGGCCTGCTGCTCCAGCTCCCGGGCTTTCTGCAGGCGTTCGGGCTGCACGTTCAGCGGGGTACGGCCCTGAGCCAGACCCAGGGGTATCGGGCCTAACCAAAAGGTTAGTAACGTGCTAATAATCAGCTTGAAACAAAAGCTAAGCGGTGTTCTCAACGCGCAGGAAAGAAGGTCCTGATCAAATGTAAGGAAAGCAACGCATGTTTACCTGAATTGTTCATATTTCGCAAGTAAAAAATAAGGTTCCGGAAGAAAAACCAGCCGATTGGTAAAGCTATTGTTTGTAGATACAATAGAAATAAGCAGGTTTGAGGAAGGTTTGAACAAAAGCGACTTATGTTAATGTAAGTTATTGTTCAGCTCAGGCGTTTCCGCTTCTATCCACATCATTTTAACGTTTAATCCTGCCTATATGTACGTCCCTTATCGCGCGTATCCCAATATCCCGATCAAATTAATCAGCTTGTTAAAAATCGTAGGTAAATTGTTACCTTATTGCTCTATGCGGCATTAATTGATTGAGATTACCAATCCGAATTTCCGAAAAGACAGTCTTTATGTTTATAAACGATTCTATTCGGGTAAATACATTTATACGCATTGATCTGATTTTTAAAGCTTACCTATATTCCTTGTGCAATATCGCTATGAAGAATAAGAGTTATCTGCTTCTTCATTTTACAAGTAGTCTTTTAATGATGCTTGATTTATAACTCCGCAAACTTTATTACTATCCGTATGAAATACATTTCTATCTACATCAGAAGATTTAATCAATTGACAGGGACCATTATCCATAGCCATGGCAATCTGTTATTATGGATGATTGCATTGGGGAGCTTAGCTATCAGTTGTCAACCAGATAAAACTGAGCCTAAGCAGCCACCGGTTATCAAAGTGGTCAATATTAGTCCAAACAGCAGCGCTGGTAAAATTATTGTCCTCGATGCAACCGGCACCAGCGATCCGCAACAACAGAGTTTGAAGTACAAATGGACAATCAAAACCAAACCTGCCGAAAGCAAAGCAGAAATTAAAAATTCTGATAACATGGTAGCGGAGTTTACACCTGATAAACCCGGGACCTATGTGCTTGTGTTAACAGTAACCAACAGCGATGGACTTAGCGCAACTACGGAAGTGACTATTGCGGTAGCACTTCCTGGAAGTCCGCCAATTGCCAACGCAGGCGTGTCAACCACTGTGTCAACCGGCCGTAAGGTGACACTTGACGGGTCGAAATCAAGTGATCCTGATGGCGACCGACTCACTTACCGTTGGGGTATCAAGACTAAGCCTACTGGCAGTAATCCAGCCTTAGCCAATGCCGACAAAGCTATAGCTGAGCTAACGCCTGATGGTGTCGGTACCTACGTGATGTCCTTAACGGTGTCGGATGGCGTCTGGCAAGATGTGACAGCCGATGTTACCGTAACAGTCACTGTACCAGTAATTCGCGAAATAGCTGGAAGTTGGACAGCTACTGATGGAACGGGTGGAGGTAACGACTACACACCCCGTAATCACTTTTACACGTTCGAAGTGGCTGCCAATAATCAGCCAGTTTCATTGACCCTGACTTCGCCTGATATTAATGTTGGATTCTACGTCTACAATCCAAACGGTGAGGAGATTGGGCGGTCAGGCTTCGGGCGTAATCAGACAGATGATGTGATTGTAAATGCCGGGAAATATAGTGTAATGGTTTGTTCTGGCAGGCGTTACGATATCGGCGCATATAGCTTAAAAGGACGTGGGTTTAGTGTCGATTTTGTGCGTACAGGAGCCTTGCGTACAAAATCGGCAGATGTAACGTTTGGACCAGAAGGTGGGGGTGGAATCGATTATACTCCACGTAATCATTATTATACGTTCGAGGTTGTGTCGGATAACTCTTATACAGATTTGGATATACAGTCAGCTGAAACAACTCTCTGGATGACTTTGTTTGGGCCTTCAGGAACTGAAATACGGTACTCAGGTGTGGGGACACCTAATCATTTGAACGAGAAGCTCAATAAAGGTACGTATGGTTTATGGCTTGGATCTGGCAGACGGGATGCTATCAGCAAGTACACCCTCGACATATTCGGCCAGGTAAAGAACCTAAAACAATATGCATTCGAGTCATCTATCTTGAATGATGAATATAGAGGCAAAAACGCTACCACAACGTACACACTAAATGTGACGGAAAACAATACACTTATTGACGTTTCACTTCGATCGCCGGACGGCAGAGGTTATTTCCACCTGTATGATCCCAACGGAGAAGAGATCGCTTACTCTGGCACTGGAAACTATGTGTCCCGGATCAGGCCTACTACTAAAGGGCAGTATAAAATTGTAGTAACTCCCTTTGACAGTGGCATCGGTAAATATACCTTGTCAGTTTATGGCAAATTCTCTGATTTGAAAAAGCAGTGAGAACAAGCAATTCGAGCGGGTTATGCTGACCAATCCGTTCGAATAATGGTTCCGATCATCATAGCTAACTAGGTTAACTTCCTTTTTTCTTGTCTATCATTTTGAATGGCTTACCATGTAAAGTAATACGATGAAGAAGGCTTCCTTTTCAGTCGTTTTTGCTTCACCTAAGTCTCAGGTTCTCTTTATCAATTCACGCGCATACCCGGCCAACTTGGCCGGGTATGCGTGTTGACAATCCGTTCACTTTCGGCGGTAGTTGAGCTGAGCCATGCCTTTATCCAGCGCCCGGCAGTCGGTCAGGAGCCAATCCTGACGGGTGCTGGATGGTTGGAAGAGGGAAATGCCCCGGCCGATGGTTACCGGAATCAGGAAGAGGAGGATTTCGTCGATCAGGCCCGCTTCCAGCAAGGTGGCGTTGAGGTGGCCACCCCCAACCAGCCAGATGTCAAGGCCATCCTGCTGTTTCAGGCGGCCGACAAATTCCACTGCGGTGTCCGACACGAACTGGACGTAAGGCGCATCGGGGGTGCTGAGCTGCCGGGTGAAGACGTAGTTGGTTCTGTCCTTGTACGGAAAATCGCCCAACGTCAGTACGTGTTGGTACGTCGTATTCCCCATCAGGGTGGTGTCGATGGTAGCGATGAAATCAGCGTAGCCGTAATCAACCCCTTCGAACGGAGTCAGCCAGCTAAGGTCGCCGTCGGGACCGGCAATGTAGCCGTCGAGGCTGGTGGCAATGAGCAGTTTAACGGTTTTCATGTCGCAATAATCAGGAAAAGCCGTCCTGAAAAATTGTACGGATGTTACCCGGTGTGGTGAATGAAGGAGGGCGAGCTGGTCTCCGGCAGGCCGACCGACGCCTGCTGGTGCGCACGGATGAAGGATCGGTAGGCACCCGGCGTCATGCCGGCAAACGCTCTGAACAGATGAATGAAATGCGCCTGATCGAAAAACCCCTGCTGGTAGGTCAGGTCGGTGAGGCTCAGATCGGGCCGGGCTGCCATGGCATCCGTAGCGGCCCGAAAACGCAGGAGCCGTACGTACTGTCCCGGCGACAGGCCAAGGTATTTCCGGAACGCCCCGGTCAGCGATTTGCGGCTGATGCGCAGATGACGGCAAAGCTCGGTAACGATACCGTTGCGGAACGGGTGCCGATGCAGGAAGCTGTGGGCGTAATGCACATACGCGGGAATGTCGGAGTCAACGTAGCGGTCGCTCAGGAACCGTTCCAGGATATCCAGCTTCCCGGTTGCAGACCGGGCCTGCTGCAGGGCATCGGTCAGTGGGGCAATGACGGGACCAAGCACAGCCTCTCCGGAAACGAATAACTGGCCGAACGCGTGAGCCGGTACGTTGGTCAGCGGAAAGAGGCCCCAGGGCTTGAGCAGAACGCCCAGGGTTTCGTGACGGCCCGCCGTCTGTGACTGGCTCGGAGCCGTTTGTAGTCCGCTGAACCAACTGCCGTGACCGGTGTTGGCCGGTTGAGCACCCAGGGGCTGAATTGAGAAAAACTCGGAAAAATTAAACATCAGCTCGCCGTGCAGCATCGGCAGGTTCGTGCCCCGGAGCGACAACCGGTCGGACTGAACAAACCAGAGGGTGTCGACAAACAGGGACAGCGCTCCCGTCGGTCGGCGAATCACCGTCTGGACCGGCTCCTGGGGGTGCGGTGTCATTTTAAGTGAATTCTAAACGGTTTCTAAGGTTTTTCTAAGCAACCAACTGGTTTTAAGGTAATAAAGGCAGCCGATGGTGCGGGTAACTGCTCAGACCGTTCGGGTGCTTTTTGAAAACAAACCAGTTTAAATTAAAACCAACTAACGTTATGAAAAAGTTAATGTGGATTCTGGCTTTGCTGCCGTTGCAGTTTGCGCAGGCACAAAACATCACTGTCAACGCAGATAAAAAGCTGAACACCGACTTTACTAAGTACAAAACGTACGCCTATGCGTCGCAGGTAGACAGTAAACTGGATGAAGGCTTTTATTTTCTGAATGACCTGGTTCTGAAGAAAAAAGTTCGTGACGCCGTTACGTTCGCGTTGGACGGCCGGGGCTATAAATATACCCGAACCAACCCTGACCTGCTGGTTAATTTCCGCGTGTTTGATAAACCAGCAACGATCAAAGGTTTCACGGGATACGGACAGCGGTACTGGTCAAACGAGGAATACCGCGATCCGGAAAGTGCTACTACGTTCGACGTAAAAGCGGGTACGCTGCTGGTTAGCCTGCTGGATATGAAAACCGGTCAGGTTGTTTGGCAGGGTTTTGCATCCGGTCTGATGGACGGGAATGTGTTCAACCGCAAGGACGATAAGATTCGGGAGGCAGTTTCGCTGATTTTCGACAAGTACAACACCCGCGCTGATGGACTCAGCCAGCGGTAACGAACGTAAACCGAGTGAGTGAAACAGGCAGCCGGAGTCCGCTACGTAGCGGCTCCGGTTTTTTTGTTGGCAGGCGCAGCCTGGTATCAAACCACTGCGGCTTTTATACCATTGGCAATTTATTACCGATCCCGAAAGCCATTGTCCGGTTTTATTGGTTACTAGGTGAACTATAATCAGGTTGACCAGGAGAACTTATGAAGAAAAGAGTACGTAACGATGCCGTCAACGATCGGCTACAACGCATACGCCACCGGATCCGGCAGGAGGTACAGGATGAACAGGGGGGAGCCAGCCGGCAGACGAACCGCCTGCAAACGGGCTGGATTACAGTAAAAAGCAAACTGATTGCAGAAATAAGGTACCGGGGGCTGTTTCTCCTGGGAGCCGCAGCCAGGTAAGGTATAGCCTGTACACTCGTGAAAACGGAATTGATTATTACCAACCTGAGCTGGAACAAAGAGGACCTGGATTTTTTCGAAATGTCGCTGACGGACGGCATCCACGAAGTCATGGTCCCGCTGTTTGCCATCGACAGCCTGAAGACATTCGGGCAGCGGCTGATTGACTTCCCCCGGACCTTCAAAGACGTAGTTGTTTTCGAGGAAGGGCAGGACAAAGGCGATTGGGCGAGTTACCTGCATGTCCAGGTGTTCTGCTACGATACGAGCGGGCAGGCAGCCATCCACGTTGCAGCCAGGGTCAGGGACGACGACAGCAGAAGTTATCGCACGACCTTTACCCTGGTATGCGAAGCAGCCGCCGTGAGCCGTCTGGGCGTCAAACTGACCAACTGGCGACCTGAAGTTGACCGGAAATTCGTCTGGCGATCAACTGAGTGAAGTTTAATGATTGTTTTATCAATCAAACGCCCTAGCGCCTGGTCTGCCCGAACCAGACGAAAGCGTCGGCTATTCGTCATTTTCGACTAGCAACTTTAGAAAGTCTTCGGCTTTGATGACAGTTACTTTAGGGAAATCAACATTGTTCAGTATGTTGTAATGGCGGTCGTTTGTTACCAGATAGTCAGCACTGCCTGCAATAGCACAATCAACAAACTTATTGTCATCCTTGTCCGCTTCAATCAGCTGCCAGTTGTAATACACGTCAATCAATAATACGTTTGGAAGATTCAGTATTTCACGCAGTTGAACTTCTGATCGGTGGATGCCTAAGCGGGTACTGATCTGTTCTTCGTACTCGGTCAGGGTTTCGTTCGTTACACAAATGGTAAGGCGCCCATCAACGATGGCCCGGTAAATTGCATGGAAAGGCGAGCGGCTGGGTAATGAGACCAGCAATACGTTGGTGTCCAGTACTACGGTCATGCCAGTCACTGATCTTCTTCATTCAGCCAGTCCTGCATAGTTTGGGCAGACCAACCGTTCTCGTCCCAGGCTTTATCCGCTATTGTTGAAAGCCGATTGGCGAAATACTGGCCAATCAGGATGCGAATATTTTCGAGGTCAGTATCGCTCACTTCCTGAGCATACAATTTAAGTAGCTCCTGTTGCAAATTGGTCAATTTCCCTGTTGCTGTCATAAGGCTATACGGTTTGCTCAAATGTAGCGCTGTTTTATCAATCAAACGCACTAGCGCCTGGTCTGCCCGAACCAGACGGCCATTTCGTTGGGCCCGCGGTGCGCCCAGGCGTAGTAGGGAATGAGCGTCAGGTTGCCGGATTTCAGGGCCGTGATGCCCCCCAGTTTGTCTTTCTCCACAACGGGCGTGAACGTCTGCTCGGCTGCTACGGTCAGGTCGAGGGCTTTACCACCGTTGTCGGCGGCTTCGGCGCAGTACACAATAGGACCGCGCTCAATGGCTACCCGCCCGGCATCGTCTTTTACCTGCTGATTCGCCATAACCTCACGCACCGGCATTTCCATCCGCAGGGCAACGCGGTCGCCGGGTTTCCAGGTGCGGCTGATGCGGGCGTAGCCGTTGTCTATTTTGACCGGAACCGCCTTGCCATTGACCGTCAGCGTGGGCGTAGCACCTATGTTTCGGACGTAGCTGTACAGACTGCCGGGCATGGGTTTGCCGAGGGTCCAGCCCGGAATTCGGACCAGCAGGTCAAACGCCTGGGCGTTGCGGGGCGAAACCGTCATCGTTACGGCACCGTCCCAGGGGTAGTTAGTTTGCTGCTGAATCTGCACGGGCGTTTTACCCACGGTCAGGTTCGACGTATTGCTGAGGAACAGGTTGACGAATACATCGTTGTTTTTAACCGCGTAGACGTAGCCCGGCAGCGACGGCAGGAACCGGACAACGTTGGTCGGGCAGCAGGACGTACCGAACCAGGGTGCCCGCTCAGCCGCGACGCCCACGTTGAACTTGCGCTTGCCGTCTGATGCCAGCGGGTTGACGTAGAAGAACTTGTCGCCTTCCAGTGATACGCCCGCCAGAAAGCCGTTGTAGAGCACCCGTTCAAATACGTCCATGTACTTCGACTGGCCCGTGAGCAGAAACATCCGGTGGTTCCAGAGCAGGTTCGCAACGGCCGCGCAGGTTTCGGCGTAGGCTACGTCGTTGGGCAGTTCGTAGGCATTCCCGAAGGCTTCGCCGTGTTCGCGGGCGCCGAGTCCGCCGGTCAGGTATTGTTTGCGCTCCACGACGTCGTTCCAGATGGCCGTCAGGGCGTCGAGATACGCTTTGTCCTGCTGCATGGCGGCAATGTCGGTCATGGCTGCGTACATATAGCCCGCCCGCACAGCATGGCCCACGGCTTCGCGCTGCTGGGTAACGGGCTGGTGATCCTGTAAATACTGCGAGCCGTTGCCCGTCCGCGAAGGATCGGGAAAGAGTGCCCGTTTGTCGGACCGGCCGCGCATGTCGAGCAGGAAGCGGGCGAAATCCAGGTAGCGTTTGTCGTTCGTGACGCGGTACAGCTTCACCAGACCGATCTCAATTTCCTGGTGGCCCGGCACTACGATAAGCTTATCGGGGCCGATGGTCCGCATAAGGTAGTCCGCGTTTTTCAGCGCTACGTTGAGGAAGGTCCGTTTGCCGGTAGCCTGAAAATGGGCGACGGCCGCTTCGTACATGTGGCCCACGTTGTAGAGCTCGTGGCTGCCGGCCATGAACGAGAAGCGCGTAGCACCGGCGTCGCGGTCTTTTTTGGCCGTGCTGTCCTTCAGAATGGTCCGGATGGTGTACAGATACCCGTCGGCTTCCTGCGCAGCCGCGAAATACGAAATCAGCGTATCCAGGTAGTTGTCGAGCGTAGGGTCGTAGTGCGTCTGCAGGGAATAAGCCGCTCCTTCCACCACTTTGAATACGTCGGAATCATCGTAGCGAATGCCGCGGAAGGTTCCTTTTTTCAACCCACCCGCTACGGCAAAGTTGTCGATCCGGCCGGTTTCCTCGCACTTTTTGAAATCGAACGGAATCGTAACGGTCCGGTTTGTTTCCAGGCGCGGCTGCCAGAAACCACCGTTGATCTTCACGTTGGTAAACGCGACCGGAACAATCGGGTAGTCCTGGGCGGTAACGGGTAAAGCAACCGACAGGCAACTTAGGCTGAAAAGCAGGGTACGTAGCGTCATCGTGAGTTTTCGTCAAGGCGTCGTTGGGCCGCCAGCGGGGGGCTAACCAGTATAAAGCTACGCATCCGGCTTTATACCAGCAACGACCTGTTCCCGTATGAAACGACTTTTTCCGCTTTTTTTACTTGTACACACCCTGTCCGTTTTTGCCCAAACCAAGCCCCTTCCGCAGCTGAAAAACCAGAACGGGCACTTTACCTTCCTCGTGGATGGAAAGCCGTTTCTGATGCTCGGCGGGCAGGTGCATAACTCCAGCGCCTGGCCCGCTGCGATGCCGTCGGTCTGGGCGCAGGCCGAACAACTGGGCGTCAATACGCTCGAAGTGCCCATCTACTGGGAAGCCGTTGAACCCCAGCCCGGCACGTATGACTTCAGCACCGTCAATTACCTCCTGACCGAAGCCCGGAAGCGGAGCCTGCGGCTGGTATTGCTGTGGTTTGCCAGCTGGAAAAACGGCGAAATGAGCTACACGCCGGAATGGGTCAAAACGGCCCCGCAGACGTACCCGCGGGTGATCAACGCCCACGGCGAACGGATGTTCCACCTATCGCCGGTGGCCGCAGCCAACTGGCAGGCCGACGCCCGGGCGTTTGCGGCCCTGATGCGGCACCTGAAGCAGGTCGACGAACGCGACCGGACCGTGATTATGGTGCAGGTCGAGAACGAAGCCGGGCTGCACTCCGCCGACCGCGACTACTCGCCGGAGGCCAACAGGATGTTCAACAGCCCCGTGCCCGATGCGTTGCTGAAACGGCTCAGCAAGCCGGCTGGTACGTGGGTACAGGTGTTTGGGCCGGATGCGCCGGAACTGTTTTCGGCCTGGACCGTAGCGAGTTACCTCAATCGGGTGGCCGAAGCGGGCCGCCGGGAATATGCCCTGCCGCTGACGGCCAACGCCTGGCTGCGGGAGTACGGTTTCCGGCAGCCGGGGAGTTACCCAACGGGTGGACCAACCTCCAACGTACTGGATGTTTGGAAAGTGGCCGCGCCTGTTCTCGATATACTGGCCCCAGACATCTACCAGAGCAGCTACCCCGAAACGCACGAGATCATGCGGGCGTACACCCGGCCCGACAATCCGCTGCTGATTCCGGAGTCGGGGGGCGCGGCCATGCCCCGGACGTTGTTTTACGCTCTGGCCGACTACGGCGCGATTGGTTTCGCTCCCTTCGGCTTCGATAACGCGACCGGTACGCTGGCCAAAGAGTACGCTGCCGTTACGCCGAACTATAAACTGCTCCGGCCGGCCATTCCGGTGCTGACGCAGATGCAGCAGAGCGGTAAACTACAGGCCGCGGTGCAGGAACACGGCATGACCGAGAAACTAATCCGGTTCGACGGCTACGATTTTCTGGCGCAGTTCACGTCACCCCCCGGTGCCGAAGGACCGCAGGGGCGGGTGCTGCTGGGCGAGGTAAACCCCGACGAATTTTACCTGATCGGCTTCAACGCCCGCTTTCAGGTACGTCCGCGATCGTTGCCGCCGTCGGCCCGCCTGAGTAAGTACGAATTTATCCTGACGGTAGAAGAAGGGACGTTCGACGACGCGGGTGCGTTTCGCCGGACGCGGCTCTACAACGGCGACGAAATCTACTTCTTCGAACTTCCTGCCACCGGCTCCGTCCTTCGCGTCCGGTTGCAGCGGAAGTAGCGTCTGGGAATAGGGCGGGCGTTAGAAAAGAGAATTCGGCGACTTTTAGGGAATAGCTATTGCGTCTCCACCCCGACCGCCACAAACCCTGCCTAAACCGCCCTGCTCATGAAACCTATTCTGTTTGTTCTGTCCGTGGTGATTGTCAGCCTCGGCTGGATTTCTCAACGAACCACAGCGCCCAGGCCCGGTCCGAAGCCCGCCCTGCGGCTGGTTCAGGACGAAAAAGCGGGCACCATTTCGGTCTTCCGCACGGGCGGAAAGGAACCGATCGTCACCCAGAACGCCAAAGCTGATTTCCGGCCGTATCTGCACCCCATCGTAGCCCCCGACGGCAAAGGGCTGCTGACCGAATACAGCCCCGGTCACCACAAGCACCAGACCGGTCTGTACTGGGGCTTCACCCGCGTGAACGGCCGTGATTATTTCCACCATCCGCAGGGCGACTACTGGCGACGGGTATCGGCGAAGATCATCAAAGCGAGCGGACCGGAGGTAAAATGGCAGACCGTTTACGACCTGCTCGATTCGACGGGTAAGGCGGTGCTGACCGAAACCCAGACCTGGTCGATGCGTGAGCAGCAGGGAAAATACCTCCTCGATCTGGAATGGAACGGCGAAGCAAAAACCGACGTAACCATCGGCAAGTACGACTACGGCGGCCTGTTTCTGCGGATGCCCTGGCGCGAGGGGATCAAGGGGGAGGTGATCAATGCCGCCCGCCAACGCAATGAACGAGCCGAAGGGCAACGCGCCATGTGGGTTGATGTGGGTATGCAGGTCGAGGGACGTAACGACCTGGCCCATATTGCCATTTTTGACCATCCCCAAAACAAAGGGTACCCCAACTACTGGCGGGTAGACAGCCAGCTTGGTATTGGACCCGCCCGTGCCCGTAAGGAGAACTGGACCATCAAGGCCGGTGATACGGAAGTGATTCGTCACCAGATTGTGGTCTATACGGGCACCCTCAACGACGTAGAGCTGAACAAAACCTGGGGCGAGTTCACCGGCGACAATTCGACGTATTCAACCGCGGCCCTGTGGGGAATCGCGCAGCAGGAAGCATTGCAGGCCAAATTCCTCACGCCCGAAGACGCCGTGGCCAGCATGACCCTGCCGAGTGGCTTCAAGGCGAACGTCTGGGCGTCGGAGCCGATGATGACGCAGCCGATGGCCTTCTGCTGGGACGATCGTGGGCGGCTCTGGGTAGCCGAAAACCGCGACTACGAATCGCGCGGGCATGGGTTCTCCAACGCCGGGAACAGCCGCATCCTCATTCTGGAAGATACGAACCACGATGGCGTGGCCGACAGTAAAAAGGTCTTTCTGGACAGCATTCCGTTTCCGGCGGCTCTGGCCGTGGGCTTCGATGGTCTGTTCCTGGGGGCACCACCCAACCTGCTTTTCGTGCCTGACCGGAACGGCGACGACGTAGCGGATAAAAATGACATAGAGGTGCGGCTAACCGGCTGGGGTATCCGCGACCGCCACGAAACCCTGAACAGCTTCCATTGGGGACCCGACGGCTGGCTCTACGGTCTCCAGGGCTTTGCCACACCGTCGAAAGTCCGGAAGCCCAAGGGCAAGGGCAAGCTCTACAAACACAAGGACCCGTTTCCGGAGGATATTCTGCAGGGCGAAGGCGTCGACATTAACGGGGGCGTCTGGCGGTACCACCCCATCAAGGACCGGTTCGAGGTGGTGGCGCACGGCTTCAGCAATCCCTGGGGCATCGACTATAACGCCAAGGGTCAGCTCGTGATCAGCGCCTGCGTGATTCCGCACCTCTGGCACGTTATTCCGGGCGGCATTTATCACCGGCAGGGCGGTCAGCATTTCAACCCCTACGTCTACAGCGACATCAGGACTATTGCCGACCATAGCCACCGGTCGGCTCACGGGGGGGCACGGGTGTATCAGTCCGACGCGTTTCCGGCCGAACACCAGGGCCGCGTGTTTATGGCCAATATCCACGAACACGCCGTGCTGTCGGACATTCTGGAACCTAAGGGCTCGGGCTACGTCGGGCACCACGGCGACGATTTTCTGCAGGCCAACAATGCGCAGTGGGTCGGTTTCAGCATGGAAGTCGGGCCGGACGGCGGGTTGTACGTACTCGACTGGCACGACGCTGATATTTGCGGCAAGGAGGTGCTGAACGGCGAAACCGGCCGTATTTTCCGGATCATGCCGACGCAGTCGCTGGCGCAGAACTGGGAAGGCCGGTACGCCGATCTGACCAAAATGGCTGACCGCCAACTGGTCGATCTGCAGACGAGCAAAAGTGACTGGCACGCCCGACGCGCCCGCGTGATTCTGCAAGCCCGGGCGGCCAACGGTAAACTGGACAAACAGACGCATGAGCAGCTCCGGACGCTGTTCCAGACGGCCACCAACCCCGACTGGCGGCTCCGGGCGATGTGGGCGCTGCACGTAACGAACGGCTTTACTCCCGCATCGCTGCAGCAGGCACTGACCGACGCCGATCCGTACGTGCGGGCGTGGGCCATTCAGTGCCTGTGCGAAGACCGATCGCCCTCAGCCGAAGCCCTGGCGGCCTTTGGCCGGATGGCCCGGGAGGATACTTCGCCGGTCGTGCGGTTGTACCTGGCGTCGACCCTGCAGCGCATTCAGGGCGAATCGCGGTGGAAAATTGCCGAGGGGCTGCTAACCCACGGTGAAGACACGAACGACCATAACCTGCCTAAAATGATCTGGTTCGGTGTGGAGCCGATGGTTAAGGAGAATCCGGATCGGGCGCTGGCGCTGGCCATGAACAGCAAACTTCCGCTGGTGGCAACATTCATCGCCCGTCGGACGGTGGATGCCGATCAGGTGAAGCTGCTGGTAACGGCCATCGGCAAAGCTGCCAAACCCTCGGTCGCCGTGCTCGAAGGCCTCCGCGACGGACTCGAAGGCCGGTATGACCTGACCGCCCCGGCAAACTGGCCGGCCGTTTACGCGAGACTCAGGCAGAGCGGTCCAAACGTAGCAAAAATCAGCACCGACATTGCGCAGCAGTTCGGCGACACGGAAGTGAGCCAGAAGCTGCTTGCTACGCTGAAAAACCGAAACGCGCCGATTGAGCAGCGCCGTCAGGCCCTCCTGACGATTGCCAACCGGAAGCGGCCCGAGCTGGCCACGGAACTGCCCAATCTGCTCAACGAATCTGCGCTACGTAGCGACGCCATTCGGGCCATTGCGGGCTACGACAGCGACGCGCTGGGAAAGCTGCTCATTACGCGATACCCAACCTTTACCTCCGCGGAAAAGCTACTGGCGGTACAGACGATGGCCTCCCGCCCGAAATACGGCTGGCTGCTGACCCAGGCGCTGAAGGACAGCCGCATTCCGAAGCGGGACGTACCGACCTACGCGGCCCGGCAACTGCTGCGCGTGGTGGGCAGCGGCTTCGTGGAGGTGTGGGGACCCATTGAGCAAAGCGGGATGGACGAGAAGGCGTACAGGAAATACCAGCGCCTGCTGACCGACAAAGCCGTGGCCGAAGCCAGCCCTGGCAAAGGACGTATTGTTTTCCAGCGTACCTGCGGTCCCTGCCACAAGATGTTCGGCGAGGGCGGCATCATCGGCCCGGACCTCACCGGCTCCAACCGCGCGAACCTCGACTACCTCCTGTTCAACGTCCTGAACCCGAGTGGCGAAATCCAGGATGATTACAAGATGGTGGTCGTGACGACCCGCGACGGCCGAACGTACTCCGGCAACGTAACGGGCGAAAACGAGCGGCAGTTGACCCTCCGTGTCGTGGGGCAGGACGCAGTGATGATCAACAAATCGAACATCCAGTCGCGGGAAGTGACGCCGGTATCGATGATGCCGTCCGGCCTGTTCGACGCCCTGACCGACAGCGAAATCACCGACCTGGTGGCGTATCTACGTATCGCCGAGCCGGAGAAGCAGGCAAGGAAAGGGAAGTGAGTTTGGGGGTTTGGCAGGTTGTGGGTTGTCAGTTTGCGAATCCGCCGTTTTTAATAAACGGCGGATTCGTGTTGTTTAGTTGGGGTTATGAATAACTGCTTGTTAGACAAGTACTTGTCGGGGAAGGTGTCAAGCTATTGAGCAAATTTGGTTTGTTAAAAGCGAGAGGCAAAACTTGCGTATATTTGGGAGTTGGCTAAGCTAGTCAAAACGAACTACCTAACTGAAACAAGACTATGCGAACCGTTCAGATAAAAGTAAGCGAAACCGATTTCCAAAAGTATAATTTGGGAAGTGGTGAAATCAAATTCACTGATCTGGTAGAAACAATAAGTCGTGAATATGCACGAAAGGCACTTTTAGAATGCAATGAAATAGCCGAACAAGTCGGTCTATCTAAAATGACCATGGACGAAATAAATGCTGAAATTAAAGCCGTAAGGGATGCAAAAAGTCATTCTTGATACGAACGTTATTGTTTCGGCACTGATTTCAAATTCTATTCCGACCAGGATCTTGTACGAATTAGTCTTAACCAAAAAAGTTGAAACTTGTCTTTCAGACGAAGTTTTTGCCGAGTATATCGAAGTATTGAATAGGGAAAAATTTGCCCGCTTTGCCAACTTCAAAGCGAAAGCAGAAGTGGTACTGAACAAAATGCGCGAAATCTCAACTTTTTACAAAACAGACAGGAAAGTAGACGTTTTGACGGATACAAGTGATAATAAATTTTTAGAGCTGGCAGCGGTAAGTGCAGCAGACTTCTTGACGACAGGGAACATGCTTGACTTCGCGATGACCGAGTTTGAATACACACGTATATTGACCCCGAGAGACTATTGGGATAATTATGCTCCTAAAGAATAATTATTTCGGTTTACATTGTATTTGAAGTAAAATCACCGACCTGGTCGAGTACTTACGTACCGCTGAGCCGGAGAGGCAGGCCCGGAAAGGGAAGTGGGTTTGGTGCCAGGTAGGTTGTGGCGGTGGCTTGACGTAATAGCCAAAAAGTTGAACGACAGTCAACCAGACGAACTGGTTTATACAATTTCGGATTTCGCAAACTGGCTTACTGCTGGAATTTAGAAGCGGTAGCATGCCGGAAATGATGTACAGCACACAACCGCGTTATGCGGCAACGGTGGCAAGCGAACAAGTTTTGAACATCAGCAGGCAATTCTACATTACATTAGTGCAAGCGTGAAGCCGTAGTGCGATGAATGCCACCACCGACAGCGACACGTTCGACCTTAGCGGTAAGTTATTCCCGCACACAGTACGGTTGATGATACGATATGAGTATAAGTTGCACACCTGCGCCAGAGAACAAAAAGGAGTATATAACCGACATTGGAAGGATACTCGTCAAGGAGTATGGTAAGAAGCAGTATTACCAACCTGAAGAAGTAAAGACCGCCCACAATAAAAGTAAGTGGTATGATGGAATGGATTTTTCCTGTTGGGGCATGAGTACCTTTTCCTCACATGCAGATTTTGACCAGTATCATCAACGCACAAGTGAGCTGTGTGATTATGTTGAAATGAAAGCCGAAATGTTGCACGGACTTTCATTATCGACAGGTTCCGACATATTTGATTCCGCCGACTTTGATATTGATGCTTCCTGGTTAGACTTCGGTGATATATTTGAAGGGATAGGCGGATTTATTGGTGGCATATGTGATGTGGATTAATGGACGAAGAATTAAAAAACCATGATTCGAATTACCGCTAACACTGGTTTGCCAAAATAATGGCCAGGTGCTAACTTCAACCACAAACTAGTTAACGACGGAAGGCGTGCCAACCAGCAGGAGCATGGACTTTCGTTACTTCGGCAAGTGCCAAACCATTGTGCGTTACGAAAGCCCTTCCCCCAAACCCCAATGCCAGACTACACCCTTGCCATCAGGATCATTCTCGAAAAGCCAGCCGTTGGTATGCTGTATGGTGTGCAGAAAGGAAGTGGCAACAGCTACGAAACCCTGCATAAACAACTGGCTGATTCGGGTGATCTTGTATTCAACCTGTCGCTTCCGGTAAAAGAGAACAAAGACGGCCGACTGGTGTTGCATGGGCCACTCATTCAGGGACCGTCAACAGAACGGTTTCTTTATCTGGATATGGGCAGCTATGCCGGACAGACCAACGCACCGGCCAGCGGTCGGCTGAAAGTCCCGCTTCCAGAAATTACAGACCAAATCGAGCAGGCCGTTCGCGACGGACGTGTGATGGTGACTACGATCGCCGTTACGAAAGACAAGGATGGAAGTCCCACTACGGGAACCGTAAAACCATTTGGCGGATGGGCACTAATGAAGGCGTAAACGTACCGGCCAGCGCCTGAGATGGATTTTGTATCATGCAGATTAGCGTGCAATCTTCGGCTAGCTGCATCGATTATAGGACATTCTTCAAAACCCCGACTTTGCAAAGTTGATGAACGGCAACGGTCGCAGAAAACAGATGCCCTATATAAATGACAGCCCAATGAAACATGAAATTTTTAAACCAGATAGTGACTTGGCAACTTTCGTCAAATGCTATTGGACATTGGAAAGCCCGAAGGGAAAAACACCCGTGAGGAACACCATTGTGCCAGACGGCTGTATGAAATTGATTTTTCACTATGGCGATCCCTATAACCATCATCCCGAAAATGGAAGTTGTATAACCTTACCAAGGTGTTTTTTAATCGGACAATTGACCCGGCCTTATGAAGTAGAACCGACCGGTGAAACAGGAACATTTTTTGTTTGCTTTCACCCAAACGGGTTTTTGCCTTTTACAACCATTCCCATAAAAGAGATGGAAAATGAAGCCGTTGCATTAGAAAAATTATTCGGGAAAGACGGACTGGAAATTGAACAGAAGATTTTAAACGCCAGCTCTACTTCAGAAAGAATAAATTATATCGAAACCTTTTTAGTTAACCGATTAACTAATGCAGAAGTCGTTGACCGTATTGTTATATCTACCGTTGAAACTATCTTAACCGCTAACGGCCAACTTTCTGTTAATGAGCTTTCCAGACAAACTAATATTAACCGCCGACAATTGGTTCGTAAATTCTCATCAGCCATTGGTTTAAGCCCGAAACAGCTTTCTAAAACTATAAGACTACAAGCCGCACTCAAAAGTTTATTAACTAAAAAAGTTACGAGCCTTACTGATCTGGCTTACGAAAACGATTATTTCGACCAAGCCCATTTTATTAAAGATTTTAAAGAATTAACGGGATTGACGCCTAAAGAATTTTACGGCGACCACTTAAAAATGTCGTTGATTTTTGAGGCCAAGGAGTAGCCGTGTCCCATTTTTACAATTTTAGGCGTATAACCTGTTGCACCTTTGCATTGCGATGTTGCAACAGGTCTCAACATAAGTTACAAATGAAAATTGTAAATCCAGTTAGTTGGTTTGACATCTACGTATCTAACTTAGATCGAGCAAAAAAATTTTATGAAACGGTGTTCAACACACAGCTTGTTGACTTACCAATTGAATGGGGGAAACAAGCACTTTTTCCATTTAACCATGAAAGCGTGAACATTTCAGGTGCATTGGTTGAAAAAGAAGATAGGCTTGAAAATGGCAACAATACAATAGTTTATTTTGCTTCCGATGATTGTATTACCGAAGAAGCCAGAGTTGAAAAAGCAGGTGGAAAAATTATTAAGTCTAAAATGTCAATCGGAGCGTTTGGATTTATTTCAATACTTATTGATACGGAAGGGAATACGATTGGACTTCATTCGCAAAAGTAATTTTACGTATGTCTTACGATAGCAATCTGGCAGACAAAGTTAGAGAGTATCTTGCTGAAATACCTGAGATAGAAATTGAGGAAAAAGAAATGTTTGCCGTGCTGAATTTTATGGTAAACGGTAAAACTTGCATTTGTATACGTGGTGAAAATCTAATGCTACGGTTCGATTCAAAATTGCAGGAAGAACTTGCGGAAAAAGAAGGTTACGAAACAATGCTGATGAAAGGCAAGGAGTATAAAGGATACTGCTACATAAAACCAGAAGGGTTTAGAAAACGAACTGAATTTGAGTACTTTATGGATGTATGTCTTGCCTATAACAAAATATCTAAAGCATCAGCTAAATCGAAAAAGAAAGCAACGAACCGTTGATAGGAGCGTTCTCATCAATGGGACGGCAGGGCTTAATTGAACATTTATGTTTGATTAAGCTTTTTTGTTTAGTTGTTCCGCCATCACAACGCGCACAACCGGTAGCTCCTCAAAAAAAACCATGATTTTACCCAAGGAAAGAGATCCGCGATTCATAACCATACGGCGTGGGGGTACGTTAACCGATGCCCATCATCAGTTGCTGGCTTTGTGGGCGGCTACATGCGCCGAACATGTACTGTACTTGTTTGAACAAGCCAATGCCGACGATAAGCGCCCCCGGAAGGCCATCGAACTGACACGCGCGTGGGTAAACGGCGAGATACCCATGAAACAGGCGCACCAGGCGGCTTTTGCGGCCAATGCTGCGGCCAAAGGAATGCCCGACGCGGCTAAGTTTGCTGCCCTGGCTGCCGGCCAGGCCGTGGCGGTGGCTCACGTAGCGGCCCATGAACTCGGGGCGGCTGCCTACGCCATCCGAGCGGTAATGGCATCGGTGGCCGCCGATGAGACGGAAACCGCGGGGCTAACGGAGTGCCAATGGCAGCGGGACCAGCTTCCGGATGCCATTCGTGACCTGGTTCTGGATGACCAGCGGTTGAGAAATTACCTCTGCTGGTTTGTATTCGACTGCTGACCAAGCACGATTCTTTTCAGTAAATTAACGTAAATTACAGATAAGCATTTGAGTCATAAGAACCCGTCTTTGTCATCCAGATCCTATGGTCAGGATGACAAAAATGTCTGATGGACAAGCGTTGTTAAGCTTCGTTGTATTGAGCAGTTGTAGTAAAATTGGATCGATTGGTAATGCCGCTACTGTACAAAGCCCGCCATAGTCTCCTGTATGGCTTACTCATGGCAATTTTGGTGTTTGCGTTGAAATGGCTGCAATGGAAGTTCTTAATCGTCGATCATTCGCTGGACATTTACGTTGGGCTTATCGCCGTTTTCTTTACCATACTGGGCGTGTGGGTGGCTACGCAACTGGGCAGGCCTGCGATCCGGACGGTGATAGTCGAAAAGGCGGTGTACGTTCAGCCGGTAGAGGAGTTCAGCGTAAACGAGACAGAGCTGAAAAAGCTGAACCTGAGCAACCGCGAATATGAAGTGTTGCAGCTATTGACGAAGGGGCTCAGCAATGCCGAAATAGCCGACAACCTGTGTCTGTCGATAAGCACGGTGAAGACGCACGTTTCCAGTCTTTTCGTGAAAATGGACGTAAAAAGCAGAACGCAGGCCATTGAAAAAGCCAAGCGGTTGAAGCTCACCGCCTAGAAGCGCTCATACTTTAGTATCGGAGTCGGTCCGGCGGACGGATTTCATACTAAAGTATGAGCGCTTCGGCCTTGGTGGATGGTAGGTTTGTCGCAAACAAAACCAGGTACAGATATGAAGCGAACCGTATTGATTTTTGGGTTGGTGCTGGGCACAATCCTGTGCGTAAACATGGTCTACATGGTTAACCTATGTTACACCAACCCCGATTTTCAAAGCAACGATCTGGTCGGCTATGCCGCTATGGTCGTAATTTTTTCGATTATCTTCTTCGGTGTCAGAGACTACCGGAACAAGCAGCTTAATGGAGTCATCACGTTTGGCAAAGCCTTCAGAACGGGGGCCCTGATTGCGCTGATCGGGTCGACGATGTACGTAGTGGTGTGGCTGTTTTACTACTATCTGTTTGTGCCCGACTATCTGGACAAATACATACCGCACGTACTGAGCGAAACGGCCCGGAACGATGCCGCTGAACTGGCGGCCAAAACCCAGGAAATGCAAAATTTTAAAGAAATGTACAGGAGTCCGCTCTTTGTCGTTCTGATCACTTATTCCGAAGTCCTACCCATTGGCCTTGTCGTCGCCCTGGTCAGTGCGCTTATACTGAAAAAGAAAAATCAGCTGGAAATCAGCGCCTGACAATCGCACGCTGGTAGCCTGCGAGGGGAAACTCTGAATGCCGGTTAGTTGAGCTACAATACCAGCTTCGTTTTGGCCTTTGCTGTACTAATAAAACGCGGCCCCGGTGAAACGTACCGGCTGCGTGTTCCAACGGTTGGGCTGCTATCGGGGTCATAGCAGTATCCCGTATGTAGCTGTAACCATGAAACCCATTGTTCTGTTCTTGCTTGCTTGTTGCACGTTTGCTGTCGGCTGTTCGTCACAGACTGAGGTGTTGCCGACGGATACGTGGTCGGATGGTTGCGTTGAGTTGGCGCCCTACCAAAATGGGTACCGGCTGAATGGCATATGCTGTTCGTATATCCTGATGCCTTCCCTGCGCATTGATCGAAACCAGACCTTCGCCGTCAAAGCGAGCTACTATACCTTCAACGGCGCGGGATTTATTGACATGCCCGCGGACGTCCGCGGGGAGTTGTCTCCGGACGGGCGTACCCTGACTCTGCGCTACACGGTAAACGGGTCTACAACAACGCATACGCTCGAACCCGGTTCTGCCCGGATGGCCTGTCTATGCGGATGTGATTGAGGGCAGGTCATTTTGAACCGTCGCAAACTAGCCTGTACTGATTTGAGAATGATTAAAAAGGCGATAGCGTGCCTTTCGCGGACACTACCCCAAACCGGCACGCCGGATCGCCCTGAAGGGTTTAGCGCTGCTGATTTCACGTATTCTGGCCGAGCAGCGCTAAGCCCTTCAGGGCGATCCGGCGTACCGGTTTGGGGTAAAACTGCTATAACAAGGTTATATGATCGAATTTATAGAGAAATCCGGGTAACTATGGCGTGTATTTTGTTACTTCGGAATCATCACTGACTCAACGGTATGTTCAGGCTTCAGCATCAGCCGGGTTTCTTCGGCGTCTTTTTGATCTGTACGGGTCTCGCAGGCTGTACGCTTAATGATGAACTACCCACGTGTACGCCGGTCGAACGGGTTTCGGCGCAGAACAGTTGTTATGACCCCAGTCGCGGGCTGACGCTGATTGCATCCGGCGAAACCGCCCAGCCGGACCCCAGTCAGTTTACCTGGTCGGTGTTTACCCAGCCCGATACGTCGATGAACAGCAACCTGGCGGCTCTCCCGGAGAAAATCCTGGTCGGGACGGAGACTGTTGTTGTACCGGATTCCATTCTGAAGGATTCGCCAAAAATCATCGTCAAAGTCGAGACCAACTGCGGAGGTCGGGCGCTGTCTTCGATGTTCTTTAGCTTTGTTCAACGACAGGGCGCGGACCCGGCCTGTTTTGTCTGGCAGCGGCAAAATGGCGAAAGCCGGTAGCAACTGTTCAGGGCGGGTTACTGTCTTACCAGAGTAACCGGGCTTTCTGTCCTGAACGCTTCATCACAACCCACCGATCAATCATCCCTACCTGTCGAATTGAAACGGATACCGATCTTCCCGCATCGGGCAGTAAACGACGTGATAAACTGGGTCGGCGTGAAACACCTTTGGTATCCAGACGTTATATTTGTAATAGTGTAAGAACAAATAGTCTGTTTCAAAGAAAGCCATGGAGCGTTTGGTTAATTACTTTGAGCACATTCCATCATCGCACCGAAGCCTGATTCTGGTGGGGGGCATCACGCTCTTCTGGCTGGTCGAAAGTGCCGTGCCGCTGTTTCGCTTCAGTTACCAGAAATGGCACCATGCGGGCATCAACCTATTCTTTACGCTGACGACCATCGTAATCAACTTTGTGCTGGCGTTTATGCTGCTCCAGACCAGCGACTGGGCCGTACGGAACGGCGTCGGTCTGCTGCCATGGGCGCAGTTGCCGTTGTGGGCCGAAGCGATTGTGGGGCTGTTGGTGCTGGACCTGATCGGGGCCTGGCTGCCCCACTGGACCGAGCATAGCGTCAAATTTCTGTGGCGCTTTCACCTGATTCACCATACTGATACGTACGTCGACACGACCACCGCCAACCGCCACCATCCCGGCGAGAGCGTGATCCGGTTCGTGTTCACGGTCCTGGCCGTGCTGGTAACGGGTGCGCCGATGTGGCTGGTGTTTCTGTACCAGTCGCTGTCGGTAATTCTGTCGCAGTTTAACCACGCCAATATTGAACTGCCCCGCTGGCTCGACAGGGTGCTGGGGCTGGTGATCGTTACGCCGAACATGCACCATGTGCACCACCACTACGTTCTGCCGGTGACGAACACCAACTACGGCAATATTTTCCCATATTGGGACCGGCTGTTCGGGACGTATCACGAGATGCCCAGCAACGCCATACAATACGGTATTGATACGCACCCCGAGCCGCATGAGCATTCGCACATCGGTGGGTTGCTGAAGATGCCATTCCAGCCATACCGGCCGCCGGTAGGGGAGGTGCCGTTTAAAGAGAACGCTAACGTACCGGCAAACTGAGTTGCCGGGATTAAAACCGGTCGGCTGTTCGGCTGGAAAGGTGTTTGTCGTGAAGCCATACGTCTATCTGCTTTTATGCCTGCTGGCCAGTAACCAACTGGCGGCTCAATTCCTGAAAGGGTATAATCCGAATCGAAAGCTTTCGGTGAAGGACTTGCGGGCCGATTTCAGGCTCATGCGGGCCGCTCTCGAAGAGCTGCACCCGAGTCTGTACTGGTATACACCCCGGGACTCTATGAACGCGGCTTTCAACCAGACCCTGGCGTCGCTCAATCAGCCGCTGACTGAGCAGGAGTTCATCAACCGGCTGTACCCGCTGATCTGCCGCATCCGCTGTGGTCACACCCAACTGGAACACAGCGAGGACTATAAATCGGCCGGCAACCGCCCCCGGCTGGTTCATCTGCCGTTTGATGTGTTCGTTCGCAAAGGCCGGGCCTGGGTCGTGGCCAATACGTCGACCGATTCAACGCTGGCCATCGGCTCCGAACTGCTGTCGATCAATGGCGTTCCCATCGCCGAGATCATCAGAACCGGGCTGAATACGTGGAACGGCGACGGCTATAATCAGACCTGGAAAGAGTTCTTTCTGAACGAATACGACGTTTTTGAGGATGTTTGCTGGTGGGTGTACCGCTGGCCGGGACCGTACACCCTGAGCGTGCTGACTCCCAACGGTACGCGTCGGACCCTGACCGTTGCGGCAAAGCCCAAACCCGAAGAGCCCAAAAAAACCGATGAGCCGGCGCGTAAACTCACCGATGAGGAAGAAAAAGCCCTGGCCCGCGAAAAAGAGGAAGCGCACAAACGGAGTTACCTGAACCTGCGCCTGCTGAACGATTCCCTGACGGCCGTACTGACGGTGAACGCGCTGGAATACAACGACGAAGAATATTACCGCGAAGCGTTCCGGACCCTGACCCGCAAAGGCGTCCGCCACCTGATTCTCGACATCCGGCGGAACCACGGCGGGGATGTGCGCATCATCAACAACCTGCTGTCGTACCTCGCCGATACGTCGTATGTGTTTCTCCAGCGTGTCATCGCGAAAGTACCTAATCCCGGAAAAAACCGCTTTAAAGACCAGTTTGATTCTGACCTGACCCGCAGCTACTTCGCTACGTTCGGTCCCAGTCGCCGGATCGGGCAATGGTATTACTTCGATTTTCGGAAAGAAGTCGGCCGCATCACGGGTTACCAGCGTGTTGCCCGCCACGACCGGTTTCGGGGGAATCTGTACGTCCTGATCGACGGCGGTACGTTCTCGAACGGTGCCAACTTCGCGGCTGCGCTGCGGGTGGCTCGTCCGCGAACGGTGTTCATCGGTCGCGAAACGGGCGGTACCGAACTAGGCTGCGGAGGGGGCACGAATCAGAAACTTACCCTGCCCAACTCCAACATCGTGCTGCAGTTTCCGTGGATGCGGCTGGTCACGCCCTCGCGTAACCCCGTCGACGGCCACGGCGTTATGCCTGATTTTCCCGTTGAATACACCCCGGACGCCATCGCCCACCGGGAGGACCTCGACCTGGAAAAAGCCCTGTCGCTGATCAAACGAGAAACCAGCCTGCGGTGATCTGGCCCCCACGCCGTACTGGGTGGTGGAGCGGTCAGGTTCAGAATCTGATCGCAGGTGTTTGCACAAAAGTCACAAAGTCCCAACCTGAACAATCGCGCGGGTGGGCCGGCTCATCGACACATTCGGGGATTTGGTCGCACTTTTGCTGTGTTAACGGCAGGATTCTGTCCTGGAATCGTTAGGTAAACGTATGACTGTTCTGCACTCATTCCGGTTGCCCCGAACGGGCCGACGTCTGCTGCTCCTGCTGTTCTGGGCGGCCTTCGTGGTGCTGCCTGTTTTCGTGAGCATCCGCCCCCCTGATCCTCCCGCAGACCTGTCGCTCTACTCACCGGCTTATCCCGTTCTGTTTAATCTGCTGACGGTCGGGCTGTTTTACCTCAACGTGTACGTGTTCATTCCGCGCATTCTCGACAAGCGGGGTATGCGGAATTACCTGTTCGTTGTAGTTGGTTGTCTGGTGTTGATAGTCGGCCTTTCGTTCGGGTTTCAGCTGCTCCGGAATGGACTCATGCAGATTCATTACCGGATGATGCTGGCGTCGATCATTCCGGCCGTTTTTGTGCTGTCGATCAGTACTACCTACAAAGTGCTGAACGACTATCACCAACGGCAGCAGGATCAGAAAGAGCAGGAAAACGAGCGGCTGAAATCCGAACTGGCGTTTCTGCGGTCGCAGATCAGCCCGCACTTTTTGTTCAACATCCTGAACAGCATCGTATCGCTGGCGCGGTTGCGGCCCGAATCGGTCGAGCCCGTTACGATCCAACTGGCGGGGCTGATGCGCTACATGCTCTACGACTCCGACGGGGAACGGGTGCCCATCGAGCGCGAAGTCAGCTACCTCGAAGATTTTATCAACCTCGAAAAGCTCCGGCTGGGGCATAAAGTGCAGGTGCAGTACCAGGTCGAAGGCCTGAATCCGGCCATGGGTATCGAGCCGATGCTGCTGATTCCGTTTGTCGAAAACGCGTTTAAACACGGGACGGGGCGGCACATCCACATGGCCGGGTCGCCCGCCGTGGTCGAAATCCGGCTGCGGATGATGGGCGCGATGCTGTGGTTCAACGTCCGGAATAAGGTCGCCGATTCGCCGGTACCCGATACCACCGAACCCGTTTCGGCCGGCAACGCGCGGCAAAGCCCATCGGGCCGGTTGTCGGCGGTGGCTGAAGCGCCCTCGGGTGGAACGCTGGTCGGGTCGGGCATCGGCCTGAAAAACGTGCAGCGACGGCTGAAACTGCTGTATCCTGACCATTACCTCGAAACCAGCCGGGCGGGGGGCTGGTATGAAGTATCCCTGCTGCTCAAACTTCGCTGACTCCTCATGAAATCCATTCGCTGCATTGCCGTTGACGATGAACCCCTGGCCCTGGCCTTGCTGGCCGACAACATCCGGAAAGTGCCCGGGCTGGAACTGGTCCGTACGTGCGACGATGCCTTCGATGCGCTCGAAACGCTCCAGCAGGAAGCCGACAACGGAACGCCGATCGAGCTGATGTTCCTCGACGTACAGATGCCCGGCCTGACGGGCACTCAACTGCTGGAGGGACTAACGCACCGGCCGCTGGTTATTCTGGTCACGGCCTATGAACAGTACGCCCTGGCCGGCTACGACCTCAACGTACTGGATTACCTGCTTAAACCCGTCGCGTTTACCCGGTTCATACAGGCCGTTCAGAAAGCCCGGCAGGCCCTGAATCAGCCCGAAGCCCCGCCCGCGGTCAGTACGTCGGCCGCTTCAGCCGTCGACGATTTTTTCGTGAACGCGGATTATTCGCTGGTGCGCGTACAGGTCGATACGGTTCGCTACGTTGAAGGGCTGAAAGACTACGTCAAGATTTTCACCACCAGCCAGGTCCGCCCGATCCTGACCCGCATGACGCTCAAAGCGATGGAGGAGCGGCTGCCGCCCCCGCGCTTCATGCGCATCCATCGTTCGTTCATTGTCGACTGCAACCGGATTGAGGTCATTCGCAGGCAGCAGATCGTCCTGAGTGGAACGGCCATTCCGGTCAGTGAGCAGTACGCTCCGCAATTGTTCGACGCGCTCCGGCTGTCGGGAAGGCCGCTGTGAAGAAAGGGAGATCCTATCATCACCCCAAACCCCTGAAGGAGCTTGGAGTAGTCTTAACGAATCCTTAACGACCGTCCATTAGGGTATTTTCCGAGTTGTCCGTCAGGCTATATGAAGGCTGGCAGGAGGGGCCTGCCTGACCCGATTCCCAGATGGACAAGGAAACGTTACTGGCGCTGCTGACCAACTACCAGAATGGTCAGGCCACCGACGAAGAACGGGCGCTGGTTGAGGCCTGGTACAACGCCCTCGACCCCCCGGTTGAGCCTACGCACCCGGAGGCCGAGAAGCGGGCGCTGCTGATTAAGAACTGGCACCGGCTGGAACCCCAGACGACGCTCGAAACGACGATTCGGCGCTTACCCATGCGGTTTTACCGGGGATTGGCCACCGTGGCCCTACTGGCCTATGCCATCTGGCTTGGCTGGAACCTGGTCAGCCACGAACTCGAAAAAGCAGATCGACGGGCTACGCATCCTGAAAGGGCTAAGATCCTGGAACGAATGAATCGATCAGGGCAAAAGTTGCGGTTAAGGTCAAGTAAAAAGAGTTTAATCGTTTATTTAAACGCAGAGGTGCAGAGGATACGCTGAGAGCGCAAAGTAAATATACGCTGCGTCCTCTGCGCTTCCTCAGTATCTCTGCGTTTAAACTCTTTACATAATGATTCGACTGATTGCTTTCGTATTGAGTATGTCGGTGAGCGCCTGGGCGCAGCCGATCCGATTTGCGTTCGTGACGGATACGCACGTGGGCGCGCCCGAAACAGCCGCCGAAGACCTCCAACGAACGGTCAACGACATCAACGCCCAATCCGACATTGACTTCGTCGTGTTCACCGGCGACGTTACCGATTTCGGCACGGAACAGGAGTTCGTAACGGCCAGACGCATCATCGACGGGCTGACCAAAAAATGGTACATCTTTCCCGGTAACCACGATACAAAATGGTCGGAGAATGGCTGCAACAGTTTTCGCAAGGTGTTTGGGGCTGAGCGATTTGCGTTCGATTTCGGGAAGTATCGCTTCATCGGCTGCGGCAGCGGGCCGAATATGCGGATGTCGCCGGGACTGGTGGCCCGGGAGGACGTTCTATGGCTGCGGGCAGAAGTCGAAAAGCTGAAAGGCTCCGACCGGCCGGTGATCTTCATGAATCACTACCCCCTCGATCCGGCCCTGGCGAACTGGTACCTGCTGATCGATGAACTGAAAAAGACGAACGTTCAGGCAGCCCTGTGCGGCCACGGGCATGCAAATAAAAAGCTGGATTTTGAAGGGATTCCCGGGACGATGGGCCGCTCCAACCTGCGGGCCAAGGATGCGGTCGGTGCCTACAACATCGTCACTATGCGGAACGACAGCATGTATTTTGCCGTGAGAAGCCCGGCGGTAGGGGAAACCCCCGGCCAGACGGCCGCGCCCTGGCGAACGATCGTGCTGGAAAATCACTCGTTTGGCAAAGACACAAAAACGTATGAGCGACCATCGTACGCGGTAAACCGGCAGTACGCCCAGGTGAGCGCCGTTTGGGAAAAACAGGACAGCAGCGACATCGGGGCGGGTATTGTCGCCGATAAGAACCTGGCCATTTACCCGAATACAAACGGGCAGATCGTGGCCCTGTCGCTGGCCGATGGCAGCGTCCGGTGGCGGTTTGCCACGAACGGAAAGGTATACTCAACCCCTGCCATGCAGACGAATCGCGTCGTGGTGGGGTCAACGGACGGTACCATCTACTGCCTCGATAAACGAAACGGCAACCTGCTCTGGCAAGTCGAAACGGGTAAACCCATCGTGGCCTGGCCGCTCATTGACGGCCAGGTGGTGTACATTGGCAGTTCCGAAGGGAAATTTCGGGCGTTGTCGCTCAGGACCGGGGCCGAACAGTGGTCGTTCAACGACATCAACGGCTTCGTGGAGTCGGTGCCCGTAGCCGATAAGGAGCGGGTGTACGTTGGCTCGTGGGGCTCGTCCCTCTATGCGCTCAACAAGAAAAACGGGCAGCCGGTCTGGACATGGACCAACGGCAAGAGCCGCAACTACTCGCCGGCCGCTACGGTGCCGGTGCTGACCAACGGACGAATTTTCATCCAGACGCCCGACCGGACCGTAACGGCCATCGACGCCCGAACCGGTACGGAAATCTGGAAATCGAACCAGCATAAAGGGTTTGAAGCCAGCGGGGTCTCGGCCGACGAGTCGCTGGTCTACGTCAAGTGCATGAACGATACGCTCTGGGCGTTGTCGACGCGCTCCGATACGGCACAACCGGCATGGTACGTGAACTGCAGCTACGGCTACGAGATCAGCCCGTCGCCCATTACCGAGCGGGACGGCATCATCTACGTACCCACCGACGACGGTATTCTCTACGCCGTGGACCGGCAGAGCAAACAGGTAGCCTGGGCACACAAACTGTCCAACGCCATGCTGAACCGGGTCTGGCCGCTGGGCCGGAACGAGGTGCTGGTCACGACCATGGATGGAAAACTGGCCCGGCTGCGGTATCAGCCAAAGCCGTGAGTTTCTGAAATACCCCAACCCCTGAAGGCGGTCGCCGGTGTCGGCTTAGGTCGGCTAAAGTTAATGTGAATCAGAGATAGGCAGTTGATCCATGTAAGCCGGTTATTTTGCCATCCCGACCAAAGGGATCGGTCCGCCGAAGCGGGGATCTTCGGTAAGCGGAAGGAAACAGAGCCCCACCTAAAGACCGAAGCGGCCGCCTGAAGGCGGAGTTATTAGAAGAGAGGGTGTTTTTGAGCGTAGATGATGCACGAACCGAACTCTTCGACTAGATTGAGACCTACTATGACAGAGTAAGAAAGCATTCGTCGCTGGGCTACAAAAGCCCTGAACAGTTTGAAAACGAGGATCACACAAATCAGACAAAACTTGTACAGTAGTTAATTCAAATTCCTCGCTGAAGTAAAGCAATCAGTCCTAAACTGGCCTAAGGTCTGCTTTACCAAAAGGTACATGCTGATAATAAGTAAGCGTTTCTGTGGACGAAATTAAAGATACACTCCTTTATACTATTAATGGTTTAAGTTAATATCATTTTCAAGAACAACTGGTCTTGAGAAATTGTACATTTCCTCTACTATCAAAAACTACTTCATTGGTATTACTGTCCTGGATAACAGGATGAATAATCATTGAATTGCCCATTTGTTAGCCACATGTGTCCTTCAGCTCGCAACTGGTAGTCGGTCGTCATGGTGTCGCGGTATGGAATTCATTGTCTCACCATCGTCAAAACCTGCCGATGAATGGTTTACCGTTTTTAGTCGGCTTTTAAAACCTTTACCGGTTCTATTTGCCCCGCTCGAATGGTTTGGGATAGGACAGTCAGAAGCCCGACTATAGCAACCAAAGCAAACGCTATGCTTATATTTATAAGACCCAAATCAAGATAACTGCCCATTTCTTTTCTTAGTAAATCACCACAAAACAAGCCAGCTGGAACACCAATAAGTCCGGCAATTAGCATGAGAATGCCAAAATTCTTGGTAATTATCCACACCAATTTTACGTTGCTTGCTCCCATTACTTTTCTTATACCCAGTTCTTTAGTGCGCGTTTCTACGGAGTAACTGGCTATGCCTAAAATGCCCAAGGCAGCGATGATCATGATAATCAGGGCAGAGCCTCCAAAAATTTCCATTTCTCCACTGATTTCTCCTGAATAACGATACTCTTTTAAGTTATAAAGATTTGCTGTTTTCTCAGGAAAATGGTCTTTCCATACCGATTGAATGGCCTTGGTCGCTTCCATTTCTGTATGTGGCTTTATTTTTATGGTCAAGGTGGTTATTTCATTTGGCAAATACCGATAAATTAAAGGGAGTTGTTGGCCAATAATCTCATTGGGTAGGATGCCAATGACTTGTACAGAGGCAGAGTCCAGCAAGAGATTTTGCCCCACTAGGGTCTCCGATTTAGATGCCAATACTTTTGCGGCTGCTTCATTCACCAACACATATTGCTCCGTACTTAAGGGCATAGTTGAAGGAAAATTTTGCCCGGCTAGTAAGCGGATACCCTCCGTTTCAATGGCTCGTGGGTCAATACTTACATAATTTACTTCCAGCGTTTTATCGTTTAGCGTTACAGAATCTTTACCCAGTTTAATGGGTTCATAGTACCAGTTCGTGGCCAACGTCGTTTCTACCTGACTTAACCCACTTATTTCGTTTTGCAGGTTTTGATAGTTTTCACCTTTTAGATCCAGTGTCAGAACATTGGATGGCACGGTTGAGCTGATGATCGCATTGTTTTTCCGATCATAATCGGCTACTATGACAACCAATATCATAAATAGGATGGTCACAGAAAATTGAACGACAATCAACGCTTTGTAAACAGCAACACCCCGGAACAGCTTTATAGTCTTCATTTTACGCAAAACCTGTATCGGCTGAAACGCTGACAATAGCCAGGCCGGAAATGCCCCTGCGACTAAGCCTGTGATAAGGGCGTAGGTTATTAAACCTACTACGAAGGCTATATCCCAGGTGAATGTCACATCATCCATATCGGGTATATAGTGGGCTAAAATAGTAACACATGGCACTGTAAAAAACAAAGCACACAGGGCAACAAGGGTCGATTCCATTAAAAATTGACCGATAACCTGTCCTCTTGTTGCGCCTATGATTTTACGAACACCTACTTCCTGCGCCCGGGAGAAAGCACGCGCCAATGCCAAACTGATATAATTGAAAGCCGCTAAAAGGGTTAACGATAGAATGATGAATAGCTGCGTTTTTACGTCTTCCCAACTAGCGCCCGCATGGGGGTTACTTTTAAGATCGATTTTTCCAGGGGTAATATCTTCGATGGGTTGGGCCAAAAATTGAAGATGGCTCTTATCTAATTTCCGAGTATAGTTCTGGAGCGTCGCATTAAGTTGCTCTAAATTACCGTCTGATTTTAAACGGGCATAAATTGCTGAACTCTTGAAGCCTCCCCAATCCTGTGAAATACTACTGATTGCTCCTTTTTTTTCAAGCAGTTCAGCCGAACGAATTGATAACATTGCCTCAATGGGCAGATGTGTTTCTAAAGGCGGGTCCTGGATTATTCCCCCAACGGTATAATAGCCTAAATTTTCAAATTGAACCGTATGTCCTAAGACATTGGTGCTGCCAAATATTTTCTCGGCTGTTTTTTGGGTTAGCAAAAGGGAAGTGGGATTATTGGCAAGGCTTTGTGCACTACCTGACAACAGGTTAAAGCCAAACACATCAAAAAAAGAAGGCTCTGAAAATTTTATGTCAATCGGTACATCACCCTTATCGGTTTGCAAGTTGTGTTTTCCGGCCAGACGTACCTTAACCGTTTTCTCAACAAAGGAGACGCTGTTTAGTTGAGTCGCCAAGGGCAATGGAGCGGATGCCCATTTGGTTTGTACCCCCTCATTGGTTTCCTGGGTGAGTATGCGTACGAGTTGATTTAATTTTGGATGAAAATGGTCGGTATCAAAAGTGGCTTTCAGGCCGGTAAACAGAATAACCCCAACGGCCATACTGAGTGACAAGCTCAGTATATTGACCACTGAAAACAGTTTATTTTTCCACAGGTTGCGCCAGGCGATTTTGAAATAGTTGCGAATCATAGCCGGATTATGTAGAGAGGGTGAAAGGTGTTCAGGGGTAAAGTAAGGACGGGTGGTAGCAAGTCGCTTTGGAAGGTACTCCTTTTGCCAATTGGCCAGGCTGGCCACACGACGCCGTAGGTAATAGGGCCGAATGACCTTCAGCGCTTCCAGACCATACCACCAACGAGCCCGCCAGGGACCGACCTGGTCAACCTGCTGGGCAAATTGCTCGTGCAGATCACCCTGCAACTCTTCCAGCAGATCAGTGGGTGTCAACCAACAAAGCAGGCGGTCAGCCCAGCGGGGCGGGTGCCGTGGTTGAGGGGTTGGGTCGGAGAAAGACTTGTTCATGGGTTAGGAAAAGAAAGGAGTGGGTAAGGCCTCCCAAAACCCCAGCCGTAGTTGACGCATCTCCCGCAGTACCTGCTGACCAGCCGCCGTCAGGGTGAACAGCCGTTTGCGCCGTCCGCCCCGGGCTAATGTAGCTCCGCCTAATTCCGAGCCAACGAGGCCTTTCTCCTCCAGGCGATATAAGACCACGTGCACGCCCGTCACGGAGGTGCTACGTTGGGTGCGTTGCTTAAGTTCGTCGGCGATGGTGACGCCATAAGCCCCAGTGGGTTGGTCTTGCAGGAGAGCTACGGCGAGTAAGACCAACTCTTCAAACTCCCCGAGGTAGGTTCGACTCATACCAAATAGGCTCAAAAAGGTATATTACTTTAATAGTTGTTGAACAAATAGAATGCCAATTATATAACTGGCTAATTTTCAGACTATACTTCTGAATATTAGTTTAGGTATGTCCGAAACCGTACAAAAGCTGTCCGATAATAGGTGTGCGTGGACGGTTATATGACCTCCGATTGGCGCATGGGAACATCCTCCTAAATGGCTCCCCCTTGAAACGAAGTTCCTTTCTTAGGCGAACACTTAGGGTTTATTATAATGGGCTAACGCTTCGGCTTCCACCTGCTTGATCCACTCACTTTTGCACTGGCTGTAGGCCTGCGAGTCCTGGCTATGAAGCCCCTGCTGGTAGTGTGCGTGGGTGAACTGCAGGACTACTACCACCGAAAAGTATAGGAGGGAAAGAACAAAATGCTGCCGGGACGCCGGACGATGCTCAATAACGTCCGCAGCAAAATTGTCCTGCGCATTTACGCTTGCCTCCGAGAAGATCGAAATTATAACGAAAACGTTTCTTTTCCCTTTGTTTAGATCATAGAGATTGGTCCGATCCTGGCGTTGGGATGACCAAATAATCAGCTTACATCGATCAAAGCCTGACCGTAATTCACGATAACGTTAGCCGCGCAAAGCGCGGTAGGGGTTGGGGGCATGATGGTTTACTTCATCTCCGTCACCTCCAGGACCACGCTCGTCCGGCGGGCGTCTACGTTGGGGTTAAAGCCAATCGTCATCAGGTAGTTGCCGGAGTAGGTGGCTGAGTTGTCGTTGATGCCCGATTTCGTGCCGGGATACAGATTCAGCTCGCGGATGGTGTAGTTCTTAGCCGGATCGAGACCCTTCAGGTGGATCGGGGCCTGGCTGCCCGCCCGGTAGCGGCTGCTCGTCAGGTAGGTGAACCAAACCGCCCGGTCCCGTGCGTCGCTCACGTACATCAGCGACGCTGCATCCCCGGTGTAGGGCGAGGCCAGCCGGTAGAGGTCGCCCTGCCAGATCACCTCTTTAACGCGTTCATACGTCTTGAGGGCCTCCTGACTAAACTGAAGTTCTTTCTCGTCCAGCTTGCTGACCACGATGTCGTACCCGAGTTTACCCATCATCGCTACGTCGGTGCGGAACTTGATAGGCTGCTTACCCCAGTCCGTTACGTGGTTGCAGGTAGCAATGGCGGGGAAGAAATTCGAGTAGTTCCACTGGATGAAGATGCGCTCCAGCCCGTCGGTGTTGTCGCTGGGCCAGAACTCGGTGAAGTACCGCAACGCCCCGTAGTCGACGCGCCCACCCCCCCCGGAACACAGCATCATGGGCAGCGTCGGGTACTTAACCCGCAGCCGATCCAGCACCTTGTACAGCCCCTGCACGTAGTCGACGTAGACGTGGGTTGGGTTGGGATTGGTAGCCGAAAAGGCGTTATAGATGACGGCGTTGCAGTCCCATTTGATGTAGCCCAACGTTGGGTTCTTCGTCATCAGATCGTCCACGATGCCGTATACAAAATCCTGCACCTTCGGATTGCTGAGGTCCAGCACCAGCTGGTTCCGGAAGTAATATTCCTGCCGGTTAGGGAGTTTGAGTACCCAGTCCGGATGCTTTTCGTACAGCTCACTTTTCGGGCTGACCATCTCCGGTTCGAGCCAGATCCCGAATTTGATCCCGGTGCTTTCGGCTTCTTTGACCAGGTAACCAAGGCCGTGCGGCAATTTTTTGACGTTCTCCTGCCAGTCGCCCAGTCCGGCGCGGTCGTCGTTGCGCGGGTACTTGTTACCGAACCAGCCGTCGTCGAGCAGAAACAGATCAACCCCCAGCTTCTTGCCGTCTTTGAACAGTGCCGTCAGTTTTTCCTCGTTGAAGTCGAAATACGTAGCTTCCCAGTTGTTCAGGAGCGTCAGGCGGTTGCCCTGCCCCTGCGGAATCCGAAATTTGCGGGCCCAGCGGTGCAGGCTGCGGCTGGCCGTGCCTTTGCCGGTAGCGGAGTACGTAAACAGGAACGCGGGCGTCGTAAACTCTTTGCCGGGGGCCAGGGTGTAGGCCGACGCGTATGGGTTGATGCCCGCCATCAGGCGGAGGTTGTGCAGCGGGTCGACTTCAAACGCGATCTGGTAATTTCCCGACCAGGCCAGCGTACCGGCCAGCACTTCGCCCTGATCTTCCTGGGCGGGCTGGTTCAGGGCCACCAGAAACGAGGGTGGCTGGAACAGGTCGGCCCGGGTCCCCAGTTTGGTGTCCAGCACCTTGATGCCTTCGGTCAGGGGGATTTCCGATGGGTTCATCTCCCGCGCCCAGTCACCGTGGAAGTGCGTCAGGTAATAGTGCTGAGCGGGAATATACAGGTTGGCCGACGCGTATTTGTGCAGAGTGACGTTCTTTTTCTCCGTATGCCGGATCGTGCTCCACTGTTCAATCACATCGTCGTCCTGGTACGCTTTGTAATACAGGGTCACGTCGAACGGGTACTGCGGGTCCTTCAGATACACCGTCGTCAGCACGATGCCCTGGCCGGCCGGCTTGCTCTCGTGCCGGACGTAGCGGAGGTCCAGCGACGGGTTGCCGTCGGCGTGGGTAACCTGGATGGCAGGCTCCAGCAGGTTGCGGCTGCCGGCCGGCGTATAGACCGAGTTATAAATGCCGGTGTAGTCCTCCCCGCGTTTGCCGGTACCCGGAATGCGGGCGTATTCATCCGGCCGGGCGAGCCGCTGGCCCAGATGAACAATGGTAGCATTCTGGTCTTTGTCGACTCGGATGACCAGCGCGGTTCGGCGGGTTTCGATGGCGATGTGCTGATCGCCGGGGGCGCTCATAGCGGTCAGAACGGAAACGAAGGAAAGGGTCAGAAACAGCGAAAAAAACCGGATCATAAGCTGGTTACGTTACAGGAAAACAGCAGCCGGCGCCGGCTGCTGTTGAATCCATTCGCTCGAATGGCCTGCGAAAATAGTGAATCGACGCATGTTTACCCGCACGACCCGCCTTCTTACCAGACATAGGTTCCCACCGAACCCGCCGGTAACGACGTACTAACTACGTTTCCTTCATATCGGATGTTGAACGGCTGGACCGACTGACTGTTGTTGAATACAATCAGCGCGGTACCTCCATCGGGTGTTTTAAAGGCAACGTTAGGCAGCGTTTCGGACGTATTGGAGGCAATCCGAACGGAACCGGGCCGCACGAACTTGGACGCCACGGCTACGTTGTAATACGCCGGATTGCGGGTTACCTGATTGCCGTCGATGGTTAGGGCTCCCAGGCATTTCGTACAGCCGCCTTCCGTATGCGGGTCCTGGTTGGGATCGGCGGCCAGGTTCCATTCCAGCACGGTACGTGCCCAGTTGCGGGTAGCCCCGATGATCAGCGTTTTCACGTGCCAGGCCAGATCGCCTTTCAGGTTGCCGGGTGCGCCGATCCACTGCTCGGTAAAGTACAGATGCTTATCCGGGTGCGCATCATGAACCTTACTGAGGGCTTCGATGGGCCCCGCGTAGAGGTGAAAAGCCGACCCGTCGACGTATTTCTTTGCCTCAGGATCGTTCAGAATCGTGATGGGGTAGTCGGGGCGGTCGGCGTTGTGGTCGTACAGGATAATCTTCGTGTCTATATTCGCCTGTTGGAACGCCGGTCCCAGGCTCTTTTTGATGAATGTGGCCTGGTCTTCCGGGAGCATGAGCAGGCTGGGATTGTTGCCCGGATGGAGCGGCTCATTCTGGATGGTGATGGCATCGATCGGGATGCCCTCGGCTTTCATGCTTTGGATGTACTTTACAAAGTACTGCGCGTACGTATCGTAATACGCTGGTTTCAGACTGCCGCCCTTCGAGTTGTTATTCGTTTTCATCCAGGTTGGGGGCGACCAGGGTGATCCCAGAATTTTGATGGCTGGATTAATCGCCAGAATCTGCTTCAGAACCGGAATCAGGTACTTACGGTCCGGATCGAGCGAAAACTTCGCCAGCTTCACATCTGTCTCTCCTTCCGGTAGGTCATTGTATGAAAACACCCGGTCGTCGAGGTCCGATGCGCCGATACTGACGCGCAGGTAACTAACCCCAATGCCCGTGCCCTCGGTCGAAAACAGTTCCTTCAGTAACGCAGCTTTGGCCTTCGGTTCCATCTGATCGATGAGCATGGCGCTGCCGCCCGTCAGGGTGTAGCCGAAACCATCGATGGTCTGGTACGTTGTCGACGGGTCGATGTCGATGGTCGGATGCTGGTTCGTCGCCTTGCCGAAGGTGAGCGTACCGGGCTGTTTCTCAAACAACGCTGAGCCGCCGGGGTTTGTCAGCCAGAACTCGACGCCTTTCGTAGATGGGCGCTGGCTGACGGTAGAGCGCTGGCAGCCTGCACCAAAGCCCAATAGGGCAGCCAGTCCCAGCGTAACGGTATGTTTAGTGAAGGAAGTGAGCATAGTTGAAAGAGGGTTGTTCAAAGGGTTCGGGGTTTGTAATTTGTGGTTAGTGGTTTGTAGTGTGTGGTTTGTAGTTAGCCAGTTTCTGCCCTGTCAGCGGCTAACCACAAACCCCGAACTACTAACCACAAACTACAAACCACACACTACAAACGAATCAATACCCCGGATTTTGCTGGATCAGTGGGTTGTTGTTGATCTCACTTTGCGGAATTGGGAACAGCAGATAGTTTACATCCCGCGAACCCCGCACCTGCTGAATAATATCCAGCGCCGTCACCCGGTGGGTGGCGCCCGCATCGGCCTGCGTTTGCCGGGCGTAGCGCAGCAAATCAAACCAGCGTTCGCCTTCAAAGGCCAGTTCCAGCCGCCGTTGGCGATCGACTTCATCGCGGAAAGCCTGCTTCGTGGCCAGGTTGGCCAGGGTCAGGGCCGGTAAGCCCGCCCGGGTCCGTACCGCGTTGAGTCGGGTCAGCGCTTCCTGGTTCGGGCCGTTCTGCTCGTTCGACGCTTCGGCAAACATCAGCAGGACGTCGGCCAGCCGCAGGACGTAGTAGTTGTCGGGGCTGTTGAAGGCGTTCGGATTGCTCCGCCATTTGTACACGAACGGGCCGTTGTCGTTGGCGTTGCCCGACCGGGCCATCACAAAGCTGGCGTGGTTGCGACCGGCCTGCGTGACCTCGCCCGTGAACTTCCAGCGGAGGTCGTTCAGCGTATCGGCATACTGGATCAGTTCCGTCGTGGGGATGTTAAACTTCGGAAACGAATACGTAGCCGGGGGCGAAGGCAGCAACAGATCGGGCAGAATGAACCCGCCATCGGCGTTCCCGGCAAACTGCACTTCAACAATCGACTCGGGGTTATTGTCCGCCGGGAACAGCGCGCTGAAGCTCGGCGACAACTGGTACAGGCCACTAGCGATCACCTTGCCGGCGGCCGTAGCGGCATCGGCCCACTGGCGCTGCGTTAGCAGTACGCGGGCCTGCAGGGCGTTCACGGCGGTTTTGATGATGCGCGTCCGGTTGGCGGTAATGCTGCCAAACGTAGCCGCCGTCAGCTGTTCGGCCTGCTGCAAGTCCGTATTGATCTGTGCATACACCTGCTCGGCAGTCGAGCGGGCCAGCGCCACCGCACCCGGATCGCCCGATTCGGTCGGTTCCAGGCGCAGGGGAACTCCGCCGTACATCCGGACCAGGTTGAAGTAATGCAGTGCCCGCAGGAACCGCGCTTCACCCAGGATCTGGTTCCGGCGGGTTTCGTTCATCGAAATGCCGGGTACGTATTTCAGAACGGCGTTTGCCCGGTTGATGCCGATGTACGACTGCTGGAACGTATTGTTCATCTGGTTGGTCTGGGGTGTCCAGATCAGCCGTTCGAGGGCGTTTACGTCGCCGTTCGTGCTCGTTACGTTATCCGACGGCATTTCGCCCACTACGTTCAGATCCTGGCCGTACAACCCCGTTTGTTGCAGGGCATCGTAAGCCGCCGTCAAACCGGCTTCGGCGTCGTCGGCGTTGGCAAAGAAGTTCTCCGGCGTAATGCTGGGCAAGGGTTGTTTGTCCAAGACTTCACAGCCCGCCAGCAGCAATAGGGATGAGAAAAATATGATAAGACGTTTCATGAAGCTTCAGTTAAAAAGTGACGTTTAGACCAGCCGTGTACGTACGAGCCTGCGGGTAAACCCCGTAGTCCCGACCAAAGCCAACCGATGAGAACGGGTCGGCGCTCACCTCCGGATCGTAGCCGCTGTAGTTGGTAAACGTGAGCAGATTCTGACCGGTCAGGTACACCCGAACGCCACTGATTTTGGCCCGCTGCAGGAACGAGTTGGGCAGGTTGTAGGCGATGGTCAGGTTTTTCAGGCGGGTATACGTACCGTCTTCCACGAACCGGGTCGAGAACCGGTTGTTCTGGTTGGGATCGTAGCGTACCGCCCGCGGCACCGTCGTGTTCGTGTTGGTAGGCGTCCAGCGATTCAGCACGGTCGTGGTCTGGTTGAGCGGGTCCGACATGCCTTCGATTGTTTGCCGGTTCTGGTTGTAGATGTCGTTGCCGTAGCTGCCCTGGAAGAAGATGCTCAGCTCGAACCCTTTGTACGACAGGTTGTTGGTGAAACCCGCGATGAACTTGGGGTTCGGATTGCCGATGATCGTCCGGTCGTTGGCGTCAATCCGGCCGTCGTTGTTCAGGTCGACGAAGCGGATATCACCCGGTTTGGGCTGGCCCGGCTGGGTTGCCGCCTGCGCAATCTCGTCCGTCGACTGGAAGATGCCCTGCACTACGTAGCCGTAGAACGCACCCAGCGGAGCGCCTTTCTGCGTCACGGTATAGCTGCCGATGATGACCCGGTCTACTTCCTGCCCCTGCTCGTTGCGAAGCGTGCCGATGTCGACTACGTTGTTGCGGTTCAGCGTAAAGTTAAAATTGCTCGACCACGTAAACCCACTGTTCTCGTTCTGAATGTTCGTGCTGTTCAGGCCGATCTCAATCCCTTTGTTCTGCACCGTACCGATGTTCTGTACCGTCTGCGGATTCTGCGCTCCGGCGTTGTACGGCAACGGTACGCTGGTCAGCAGGTTTCGGGTCTGCTTGAGGTACGCATCCAAAGTCAGCGTCAGCCGATCTTTGAAGAATCCGGCGTCTACCCCGGCGTTGTACTGGTACGTTGTTTCCCAGCTCAGGTTCGTGTTGCCAATCCGGTCGGGCGCAATCCCGCCCGCAATACCGCTGGTGCCGGCGTAGTTGAAGCCCGAGCCGTAGGTGCTGAACCGGTCGTACGCGCCGATTTCCTGGTTACCGTTCGCTCCAAAGCTGGCCCGGATTTTCAGGTCGTTCAGCGCGATGTCTTTCGGGAAGAAGGCTTCGCGGGAAGCACGCCAGCCCAGCGAGATGGCCGGGAAGTAGCCAAAGCGGTTGCCCGGCGCAAACCGGCTCGATCCGTCGGCCCGTAAGCTCAGGGTCGCCAGGTACCGCTCGTCGTAGTTGTAAATGGCCCGCGCAAACAAACTGAACAGCCCCCACTGATCCTGGTAGCTCGACGGCCGGGTAAACTGCGTCCCCGCCGACAGATACGGTACGGCGTTCGACGGGAAGCCCGTGACCGACGCGCCCGACGTAAACCGATCCGACGACTGCACCGACTGGCCGGCCAGCAGGGTCAGGTTGTGGCGGTCGCCGAGGTTGGCATCGTAGGTCAGCGTGTTTTCCCACAGCCAGATAATCTGCTGGTTAGTACCTGTACGGGCGCTGCCCCGGGTGGCCGGGCTGGCGTTCTGCGTACCGGGGTAGTTGCGGGTAATGAACTCATTCTCAATCTGCGAGCGGAAGTCCAGACCCAGCGAGCTTTTGAACGTCAGGTTTTTCAGGATGTCGAACTCACCGTAGGCATTACCGATCACCTGGTAGATGACGGCGTTGTTGCGGGTTTCGAGCAGGTTACCCACTGGGTTGTCGAACTGCTGAAACGGGTTGATGCTGTAGTTTCCGTCGGCGTTCCGGATCGGGATGGTCGGAATCTGCGCCAGGGCACCCAATACCGTACCGGAGTTACCGGCACCGAGTTCGCTTCGCACGCTGCCGTTCGTATTGGTGCGGCTCAGGTTCAGGCTGGTTCCCATCCGGAAGCGGGTGCTCATCTGCTGATCGAGGTTCAGCTTGAAGCTGTACCGGTCGAATCCCGAGTTGAGGGCGATCCCGTCCTGTTTGAAGTAGCCGCCCGATACGTAGTACTTCGTCTTGTCGGTGCCACCACTCAGGCTGATCTGGTAGTTCCGGATGGCCGCCTGGCGATACACCGCATCCTGCCAGTCGGTGTTGTACGGCAGCGAATCCAGATTGGTAAAGGCCGGTGGGTTGCCGGCGGCTGCCTGGGCGTCGTTGAAATACTCGGCAAACTGGCGTGAGTTCAGCAGCGGAATTTTCCGGCGTAATTGCTGAATGCCGTAGTACGCATTGAAGTTAACCTGGGCTTTGCCGGTTTTGCCGCGTTTGGTCGTAATGACGACTACCCCGTTGGAGGCCCGCAGACCGTAGATGGCGGCTGCGGCCCCATCTTTCAATACGTCGATGGATTCGATGTCGTTGGGATTCAGCGTATTGAGTGGGTTCGGGCGCTGGTTACCCACTCCCAGTTCGCGGTCGTAGGTCGGCAGTACCGGTACCCCGTCGATCACGTACAGGGGCGAGTTGGTCAGGCTAACCGAGTTGTTGCCCCGAATCCGGACGTTGATACCGGCACCCGGCGCGCCGGTGGGTGAGGTGACCTGAATACCGGGGGCCTGGCCCTGCAAGGCCTGGTCGAAACCCGAAACCGGCTGGCGTTCGATGGACTTGCTGTTCACCGACGTAACGGCCGTGGTCAGCTCCTGCCGGCGCTGCGTACCGTAACCAACCACAACTACTTCTGACAGGGCCCGTACGTCGGTGGCCAGCGTTACGTTGAGTGTGGTCTGGTTGTTCACCGGCACTTCCTTACTCTGAAAACCCACGAAGCTGAAAACCAGCACCGCGTTGTTGTCGGGTACGTTCAGCGTGAAGTTCCCGCTGGCGTCGGTCACCGTTCCGGTGGAGGTGCCTTTAATGACCACGCTTACGCCGGGCAGCTCTTCGCCTGCATCACTGGTGACTTTTCCGGTGATGGGAAGAACGGCCCGTTCGGCGTTTGGGCCTACGGCTCCCGAACGGGCTGGCGCTGTGCTCACGGCCCGTTTCAGGATGATCTGCTCGCTCGATACTTCGTAGTTGATCTGGAGCGGTTTCAGCAGGTTGTCGAGTACTGCAGCCAGCGGCTGGTTCTGTAGGGACAGACTGACGCGCCGGTCGGCCCGGATCAGCTCCGAGCTGTAGAGGAAGCGAACCTGCGCCGTTTTCTCGATTTGTTCCAGCACGCTTTCGACGCTCTGGTTCGTGCACGTGAGGTTGATTCGCCGGTTGAGTAATTCCTGTCCTCGTCCGTCGTGGGCCAGCGTAATGCCCGCAAAGGCAACCGCCAGCACGACCTGAATGAGACTAATTTGCATGATTCTGATGATTTGCTCACGCAACTGTCGTGGGTTTTTCATATTTTTTGACGCTAGTTGTTAGTTCTGGAGAATTGGCAAAAAGCTCCGTGTGCCTTTTTTGAGGCCGATGTTTGGCGACATCGTACGGAACGTATGAGGTCGTCGGTGTTGGCGCACCGGCGACTTCTTTGTGTGTGCGAAAGCGGTTTATGTCATAGGCAATGTTGGGTTTTAGGGTTCTGGGTGTGATCTACAGTATTGAGCATCAGGGCTTAGCTGATTCCTGTAGACCGAAAGCTGGTCACGGTGAACCGCACCCCCGGCTCGTGATGATGATCTGCCCATCTACCACCTCGTAGCTGGATTCCGTACCGGCGCAGATCCATTCCAGTTTCTTGTACAGGGATTCGTTGTCGAACCGGGCAGTCAGCGTGCAATGAGCCATCAGGGTCTCGTCGAACACAATATCCACCCCGTAGGCCCGCTCCAAAGCGGCAAAGACCTCGGCAATGGGCGTTTGGCGGAACACGAACGACGTTTTCCGGTCCGATGGAGCATCTACGCGCTGGGGTTCGGCCACCAGCGAACGAACCAGGCGCTGCTCCGACCGCATGAGGGTAGCCTGTTGATTGGGCGTCAGGATGATACCGCCCAGTTCCCGCGTGTTTTTTCGGGCCGTTGCCTGCCTGTTGGCCCGCGCAAAAACAGACACCTTACCCGTCCGGACGGATACCTGAACGTGCTGATCCTGCTCGTAGGCCCTGACGAAAAAGCTGGTGCCCAGTACTTTGGTCACCAGTTCGTTGGCGTATACCAGAAACGGTTGGGCGGGGTTCTTCCTGACCTGAAAAAAAGCCTGACCCGTCAGGTACACTTCGCGGGTCGAATCGGAAAACTGCTTCGGAAAGCTCAGGCGGCTATTGGCATACAGGACCGCAACACTGCCGTCGGCGAGCGTTACTTTTCGGGGAGAGCGGCCGTCGTTAGTCACCTCGACCAGTGGCTCGGAAGCCTCTTCGACCAGATGGGCATACGTAGTGGGCGTGGTGGCCGACGGCTGCGTCTGATGCCGGTACACCCAGAACAGACCCAGGAGCAGCGCTACGGATGCGGCCAGGTAATACCAGGTCGGGGCAAGGGGCCGAACAATCGGACGAGGGTGTTCGGCGGCCGTTTGCGCAACCTGAACCTGCCGGACAAGCTGGGCTACTTTCTGGTCAATGTGTTCGTCAGACAGCTGGGGGAGGTTGCCCTGGATGGCCAGGAGTTGCTGCCGCGCCTGGTTCACAATGGCCGCCCGGTCGGGGTGATCGGCCAGCCACTGCTGCCAGAAGCCGTCGTCCTGCGGCAACGGATGAAACACCCACCGTCGGAAGGCAACGTCTTCCAGAAAATCCTCAAACTCGAAGAATTGATAATCTTTCATCGAAAAAGGCAGTTATGTGCCCCGTTACAATGGATTATCCGGTTTCCTGAGCGGTATACTTAGTTTTTTTGAGAAAAATTTTTGCGCCGGCCGTAACAGTCAGAAAAACAGCGCGTGAACGAAAAGAAGCAGGTAGGTCCAGTGTTCGCGAAGCCGTTTGAGGGAGTTTTGAAGCAGATTGGCCACCGATTGTGCGTTGATCCCCATCGTCTGGGCGATCTGCTCGTAGGTAAGGTTTTCGTAGTAACGGAGGTAAAGTGCTTCCTGCTGCCGCTTCGACAAATCGGCCACTTTCGTTTTCAACTGACTCGTCATCAGGTGCCAGTTTTCTTCCCGGATGATCTGCGTTTCGGCGTTGTTGTCTTCGCTCACGTCGAGCCAGCTGGTCAGGCTTTCGCTGATGGGCTGGGAGCGCTGGTGGAGTTTGATGAGGTGATGACGTAGCGTTTTCAGCAGGTAAAACTTGACGAAGTACGTATCGCTCAGCTGTTCGCGCTGCGTCCACAGCTTCAGAAATACATCCTGGATGGAATCTTCAATCAACGCGCTGTCCTTTGTGAACCTGGTGGCGTAGTTGAACAAAGTACGGTAATATTTCTTGGCTAATTGGCCGAGCGCAGTCGTGTCCCCATCCCGAAATTGCTGCCATAACGCATGGTCGTCATCTGGAAAAGTAGGGGGTACAACAGACATGAAAAACGGGTATTCTTACGTAGTAACGTGAGTTTCTATGTGGGTTGAACAAATTTTCGCCGAAAAAGTGTACGGAAGGGATAAAGATTTGTAAATAGTTGAACGCAATGGGGGAGCCAAACCCGTCGCGCAGTAGAGGACGGAAAGGCTCAGGCTGTATCTTCGAGTTGGCAAGTTTGGTACGATTATTTCTGTACGATCAGGTGAGATTGGCCAGTACCGGAACGTAGGCCAGCTGACAAAACCGATTTAAAACTACCTATCTTCGACACAGATTGACTATGAAAAAACTACTAAGCCTGTTTGTTCTGGGCCTGCTCTGTTCGGGCTTTATCGTATCTACAGCACCTGATGCGGGGCGTCGGCAGACGTATTACTACTTTGGTTGTGCCATGGAGCAGCCGGCTAAAGGCCAACCCTCCAGGCGACTGCAACTATTGTACACGGATCTGTACAGCACCACGGGCGGAGAAGGTGACCTGAAGCGGTTGTCCAGCCTGTTCATCGGCCACGTCAACAAGGTCTGCGCAACCGGCAGCGGCTGCATGAGTGAGTTGAAAACGTACACGGATGCCAAGGAAGCCGAAGAGAAGCAGTCTGAGATCGTCTCCCGATTTGAGCGGACCGGCAAGTACGATGTAAAGCGGATCGAGTACAATTTTAAGTGACTGAGCCGGGCCGATTCGAAAAACTAGGGGAAATCGACGTGTCAAAAAACGAAACCGAACGTTGCAACAGACGTAAAAGTCCGTTTACTTTAAGCATAAACAAGATCATCTGTTTTATAGAATAGATCGGTTGCACTTAACTACATACCGCTGATTATTAGGGAATAGTAGTTCCGCAAGTTGGCGTACATATACTTGTTGGGTGCCAACGTAAAGCCGTGGTGAGTTTTACGTTCCCAGCGACACAATGACCGCCCCGCAGGGACAGGATTTACCTTGCTCTTTACGTTACCTGTGACAGAGGAAGCGCCGAAGTTGAGTAGGTTTTTTACGTTGCTTTTTACGCTTTGGCGACAGAAGGAACATTCTTGCGGAGATGTTTTTCTTTTTGTAATTGTAAATTGTTATTAGTCCAGTAAGTGTTCACTCATCTCAACTGTTTTATGAAAAGCACATTTTTCCTTTGTCTCTTTCTCACGGGGGTGATTTGCAAAGGCCAGAATCTACAAATTATCAGACCGGATGACAGGGTCTTCACAACGGTAGCTCTTAATGATTATGTGGTAATCAATACGTTCTCAAAACGGAACGCAGTTGGCCAACTAATTACTGTGAAAACGGATTCCATCTTGGTCTCAACTCGCAAGGGAATTGAGCGGATTGCACTTGGTGAAATTAAAGGAATGAAAAAAACGTCGAAGTTTGGCCTGTCCATGCGCCGTTTAAGTCCTTACGCTAGCGTAGTACCGATACTGTTTTTGCCAGGTGCTAACAGCAGCAAATATGAAGGTCGAACGTGGGGCGGTAGATTCATCAGCCGAGCCGCCATCATCATACCTGTGGGAGTTGGGTTGGGTTTGTTGATGAATGGGAAGCCTCTAAAAAAAGTTAAACGGGGCTACACATTTCGGGTTGTAGAATGAGTTTTTTTGAGTTAGGATTTTCTTTCGCTTCGCGTGGGCGGCTTGTCGGGCGACAGGAAGCAGGCCGCGAGGTTAGGCGAAACAGCCCAAACTTCCATGTGAGTAAATGTCTCGCTACGCTCGTCATCACCACATGGGGTCGTTGGGTGTACCGTCTAAGCTGTTTCAAATCCGGGTTTCGTGCGACAAAGCGAACGCCCCGGTTAGGTAAGTTTTGGCTTCCATCTTCAGCTTCAGGTTGACAAGACAAACGCTTAAGTTGGGCAGGTTAGGCTTGAAGGGCTGCACTCTGGCGGCAAGGCGACTGCACCCACATTCAAACTTGGACAAAGCTGTTGATGACGAGCCAAATTCATGCCCAAGTTGTTGTAATATTGTACAATACGCTGCAAGACGATGAAAACACTAACTGTCAACGATGAAGATTACGCCAAAGCTGTAAAGCTGTTGAGTGAGAACGGTATTCAAACTGAGCCAGAACTCGAAGTGACAATTCCACTATTACGTAAGAGTAACGCCAAATCTGGCGAAACACCATCCGCTTTCGGTGGGATCTGGGCTAATGATGAACGCACAATGACCTCAATCCGGGCAAAAGCATGGCCAAAAAGAAGATAGTCCTTTGCGATTCTAACGTATTGTTTGACTACTTCCGAGGAGTGCCGGTGATGGTTCAGGAATTAGATGAACTTGGTTTTGACCGACTGTATCTGAGTGTGATTTCGGAAGCGGAGATGTACGTTGGCATGAAACGCAGCGAGAAGCGCAAGACGGTCGAAACCATCAATAAGTTCAACTTAATTGGTTTGGATGCTGAAATTTCGCGCCAACTCCTCACTCTGACATGGGAACACTACGCCAAGCGACCGGGCATAGCTGATATGATCATTGCAGCAACCGCTCTAACGTATCCCGTTGAATTATTCACCTTCAACAAAAAGGATTTTGATTTTGTCGAGGGCATCAGCTTTTACCGACCTAAGTATAAACATCAATACGGCCCTGAATCAGCATAAATTAGCTTTCGGGTGACAGGATGCAGGCCGCGAGGTCAGACTAACAGCCCAACCGGCCATGTGTGTAAATGTGCGCTACACGTTCATCACCACATGGAGTCGTTGGGTGAACCGGCCATTACGTGCTTGCAAAGCAGCGTTCCGGCGACAGGTTGCACGTCCCAGAGGTCGGGCTTTAGCTCTTTCGGAAGGTGGAAGCTGACAGGGCGAACGTCCCGACAAGTCAGGTTTAGGGTTGCTAGTTAGCGTCTTTGCAACAGGGCGAGCGCCCTAACAGGCAGGCTTGAAGACATACAGCAATACAAAATGCGAACCGGGTCGCCGGGCGGTATGTATTTTGTATTAAAAGTGCGGCAATCAGCGAGTTAGTTACAATTTTGATAGAACCTTCATCGCGAAAAAAAATCGACATTGGTGTCCCCATTTCTATTTTTCAATCGTGATGAAGACGTAATCATTATTCGTAACAAGAAAATTAGTTTAACATGAAAGAATTCGTGTTTATTTTCAGAAACAGCACTACTCCAGCTGATGCACCGTCACCAGAACAAATGCAGCAGGTGATAACTGATTGGATGAATTGGTTTGGTAGCCTTGCTGCTCAAGACAAGCTGGCAAACAATGGCAACAGGCTTTCGGTCTCAAGTGCCAAAACCGTTAAGCCTGACAACATTGTATCTGACGGACCGTACACAGAAATTAAAGAGTTCATCCAAGGCTACATCATCGTTAAGACAACCGACATTAATGAAGCTGTTGAATTAGCCAAAGGTTGTCCCATATTAAAAGAAGGCGGTAATGTGGAAGTAAGAGCCGTGACTACCCCGGATGATCAGAGTTGATCTCATTCTGCTTTAAATGAAAAGCATTTCGTTTATTGTCTTGCGATTTGCCTCCTTTTCTCGTGCCATAGGCTTGGTTAGGCAAATAGCAACAATCCAAAAAGAATAAGTAGATCGAGTATGACACCGGCAGGCATTGTAAATAGGACAACTATTTACAAGCGTGTCAATAAACCTGTGTAACAAGTGAAAGAAAATGTGAGCCACGTCCTTTTGCCACATTTGTTTAGATTGGAATATACCAAACTGACGGCTGTTCTATGCCGTCAGTTTGGTTTGAAGCATATTGAAATTGCAGAAGACATTGCAAGTGATACGTTTTTAAAAGCAACCGAAGTATGGAGCTTACACGGACCGCCCGAGAACCCGACGGCATGGTTGTATACTGTTGCAAAAAACAAAACAAAAGACTACCTGAAACGAAATGCAATTTTTGAAAGTAATGTAGTGAAAACAATTATGGAGAAAAGCCATGACCACTGTTTCACGGACATTGATTTTACGGAACAAAACTTCAGGGACAGTCAGTTGGCAATGATGTTTGCAGTTTGCAATCCTGCCATTGCCAAAGAAGCGCAAGTGTGTTTGGCTTTGCAAATTCTCTGCGGCTTTAGTGTTGAAGAAATAGCCAATGCTTTTTTAAGCAATAAAGAAACAATCAAAAAAAGATTATTTAGGGCACGAGAACATTTACGCATTCAGAATTTTAAGATTGAGGAATTGCGAGCAGAAGATATCGGATCGCGGCTTGACACCGTTCTGACCACACTTTATCTTTTATTCAACGAAGGCTATTTTTCTAAATCAAACGACAATTTAGTTCGAAAAGATTTATGCGCTGAGGCAATGCGCTTGACACTAACATTGACGGAGAATGCCCATACTAACAATTCGAAAGTAAATGCCCTTCTTGCCTTGCAATGTTTTCAAAGTTCAAGACTTGAAGCAAGAATAGTTGCTGACGGCGCTGTTCTTTTTGAAGAGCAGGACACCGCGCTTTGGAACAAAGATCTGATTAATAAAGGGAATTATTATTTAGTAAACGCCTATGCTACCAAGGAACTGTCAAAATATCACCTTGAAGCAAGCATTGCTTATTGGCATACAACCAATATTGATAATGGCAAATGGAAGCACATTTTAGAGTTGTATAATGAGCTTCTGTTATGGGAGTATTCGTCCGGTGCTGCATTAAACAGAACATTTGCCTTTGCAAAAATTTACGGAAATGAAAAAGCAATAAACGAAGCAGCAAAATTAGGTTTGCCGACAAACAGTTACTATCATTCATTACTTGGCTATTTATATTCTGCTATCGATACAGACAAAGCCATAGACCATTATAACCAATCTATCCGATTGACAAATTCACCTTTGGAGAAAAAGCAACTTGGTAAAACAATAGCAACTCTTGCAGAAAAGAGAAACAGCAGCTAACAAATGCATTGGCGTATATGTCGGGGCAACGAACAAGCAATCAGCTATGTGCAAGCCTCAGCAACTGTTCCAGCGTTACGAACAACATTTGACTGGAGTGCTTATCATCAACATAATTAACTATATTCAGCAGCGGTCTGGGGCTGGACGTTCAATGAATACCGTCACATCGCCAATGCTTCAACGTTAGTAGTTCGCTCCGCGTGTGTGGCTTGGTTGCCAGTGACAGGAAGCTTGTCCTAAAAGCAAGGTCTGACAGCCTAACATCCCATGTGTGTAAATGCCTCGCTACGGTCGTCATCACCATATATTGGCGTTAGGTGTCCCGTTCAAGTTAGTGGGTAGTTCACGTATCGGGCGACAGGGTAAATAATTGATAGTGAGTGTATTTATGTTGGTGTTTCGCGTTCCGGTCGACAGGCTAGTCACCGCTGGATAGCATGTTTTTGCTGGCGTATCGCGTCTGATTGAAAAGGTCAACTACTAGGCGACAAAACGTCGACAAATACGTTTATTTCGAACGGTATTTATGAAAAACCACTTTATCTGCATCAATCAAACTTAACTACAAACTGAGTTAGAATGAAAAGTCTTTATTTCAGCGCGCTCGTACTCTTGATTGGTGGATGTGCTCGACAACCTTCTTTGCCTGCTAACAGCCCATTTACTGTGACTAGTATACTCAATGATTCTAGCTGGTATGGAACCGGTCAGGTATTACGAATTAAGGAGCCGACCCAAAAATTAGAAGACGTTCGACAGTTTAATCTGCTAGTCTTTACCGACATTGATTATCCCGGTATGGGTGATAAGCCTAACCCGAATACCGATAATGGTTGTGTAGATCCCGAATGTACCCTAACTCAACAATTGACTATCTACAATATTCCATTGAAAAAGGGTCGCACCCTGATTGCTGACCTCGACAAGCGCGGCAGCTTGAAAAAAGAGCGAACTAGCTTTTATTATGTGGGTAATTCTGGTGGAACAATGAAGCGATATGTCGATAATGGATCAAAACATAGTTGGGTTAGGGTAACAAAAGTGAATCATTCGTCAGGCATAGTAGAAGGGCGTTTTACCCTTTCGCTCAATGAAGATATGACCGTCTTTAACCGACTCCAAAACGGCCTGCCGGAAACGGCTCGTTTCACTGAAGGACTGTTCCGAATAAAGATCAAGGACGTACTAATAAAGGATAAATGACATAAAGTCTGTAAGATCACACGTCTCAAGTTGTTACAATGCGCTATTCAGAGGACAAGCTTCTGCCTCTCTCAGCTTATTCGGTGCTGTGCTTGGTTAGTCAGCTCTGCGGGGTCCACTTACCTCGGACAGGAAACTGCCCGGCTAGCCAAACTGGCACCTAACGAAGCAGAGGGTGTAAAGGTTGTAACATACTTGAGTTTTATCTTGTCTTTTGTTCACCATCAGCCCTCCGGGCGTTGAGGGTAAACACAATAAGTATATAGTAACTAGCATTATTGTGATAAGCCGCACTTAACTGATAGAAAATCTTACAAATTCGCATTTCAAGCTCCGGTCGACACCGCGAACACCGGTATTAGTTGGTTTGACAAGTCGGACAAGTTGCGTCGGACACGAGAATAGCCTTTGTTCAGATAGTCATTCTTAAATTTAGCTTTACTATAAACTCATGAGAACGTTGTTCTTTTATTTTGCATTCTTCGTGACCGCTGACGCTTTTGCGAGTAGTACTCTCGATACCGCAGTCGTAAACAAGGTAATTCGAAGCACTTTGAAAGAGTTAAATTCAATACATCATGTTAAGTATGATTACTATATAGAATTGAATTATTTATCTGAAAACTATCATAAAGACGCTAGCAAGAAAGTATACATGGAGTTCGACAATAATGAGCCATTGTTAGGTTTGGTTTTTACTGACAGTGAGAAGACTTATTCTTCTGTTTTTAACGGTGAAGAATATTTCAATATAAACAAAAAAGCAAATACTATTGAGTTAACTAAAAAGCCATCTCACGACACATTTCGCAGTCAAACCTTTTTTGTGAATTCTTACTATTCACTCAAGCGTTTTTTGCCCATTGTACTGTCGTCTGATTCAATTAACAGAGTAGTGGCTGATACTATAATAAACGGTAAGAAATTCAGTGCTTTTCGTTTCACTCTAAATAACTATATGATGGGCAGGTTTGGCAAGTTAGAGAAATTGAGCGTCGAAAAGAAACTAACATATACCGTCATTATAGATGACAAATACTTACCGCTTCAGGTGATCCAAAGAGACAATTTAAATCCTAAAGATTACACACTTGTAAAATTTTCGGCTATTTCTATAAATGGAAAAAAGCCCTCTGCAGAGGAATGGAAATATGAGACTTATGTCAAAATGTATAAGCCTGTTTCAAAATAACCAGCCCGCCCCCGTTAGGCTACCTCGACAAGTGAAGCAGGTCAGTGTTTGTGTACGTGAGCCCAGCTGTGTATTTTAGCCCAGCATTGAACAGATCGCTACATTGCATTTGTCTACCCTCAAAGAAAACAGACTATGGCTTCCCCTATTGACTACTCAAAATTAACTGTAGACGAATTGCTGGTCGCAGAAGCCAAAATCAAGAAGCAGAGAATCATGTGGGCCTTCATTATCGGAGCGTTCATCGGTATCGTTTTTTGGGCTGTTATGAGTCACGCTTCATTGGTTAAAATAGTGCTTTTGGTGATTCTTTTCGGCAGTCTGGGTAGTGGCGGCAAGAGAAACGAAGATAACTTCAAAGCGCTTGAAGCTGAACTTCGTAGCCGAAACATCCGGTAATCGTTGGTGTCCAATGCCGATCGGGGGGACGGTTTTCCTGCCTTGTGTTCCATCTTCCCGGCGACAGGCCGCACGTCCTGTTAAGTCATCCCCTGCTGTTAAAAGATTCCTCTTTTCTCTATCCTAACCACCTACGTGATGGCGACCGACTACAACGCAATTGCAAAAGAGTACCAGGCATCCAAGTTGTTACCCTGGCGAAATTATGTTGAGTCGTACACATTCTTTGAGTTGGCAGGAGATCTGGCCGACCTGGATGTGCTTGATTTAGCGTGTGGAGAAGGGTTCTACACCCGGCAAATTAAGTATAGAGGGGCTGCTCAGGTTACAGGCGTTGACATTTCGGAGGGTATGATCCAGCTCGCGCGGGAGGCCGAAACCGCTTCGCAACTTGGATTAACGTATTATTGCCAGGATGTTCTGTTGCTCAATCTTGACAAAAAATTCGACCTTATCTGTGCCAGTTATCTGCTTAACTACGCCCGCACAGCTGACGAACTCGATCAGATGTGCCGGGTTATTGCCAACCATTTGAAACCCGGCGGTCGTTTCATTACTATCAACAGCAATCCTGATTTCCGGGGTAGTGTTGCGATTATGTTTCCGTATGGGTTCACCCGCGAAAACGATAGCTATGACGAAGGAGCTGCCATCACGTATCGCTTTTATCAATCGGATGCATCTCACATCGCCGTTACCAACTACCACCTCGAAAAAGCTACCCACGAAACGGCATTACAATCCGCGGGTCTTTCCCAGATTCAATGGCACTCGGTGAAGGTTTCCCCTGAAGGCGTTGAGGTGCATGGAAGGGACTATTGGTCAGCTATCTTAAGTTGGCAACCGATTGTTGGGCTTTCGTGTGTTCGGGCGAAGGGTTAAGAAAGGCGATACTCGGCTAATCGCACTGGCTGTGTTCTGCTCATTAGTTTTGGCTCCGAAGGTCCTGAGCAATAGGGTAATTGCTCTGGTAGCCAGTTGTCTACGTCGGGTTGGTAGGTCAGAGATGGCAGCCCAACCGCCACCGAGTTCGTGTGCAAACGACCCCAGAGGATCTGTTAAAATAACTTTTAATGTTGCTAGCTTATGAAGAAGCTGTTTAGGGTTTCATTCCGAGCGTGTTTTTTGTCATTCCGACGCCAGGAGGAATCTTCGCCGACGATCACTCCTCGAGCTACAGACGATTCCTCCTGGTGTCGGAATGACAAAAACGTCCTCTTCTTATTTTCTTTCCTTGAATCCTAAACAACTTCAAAGTAATTTGGTATTGAAACACATCAAACAATTGGTTTAAAAGTGCTGTCAGGATTTGTTCTGAAGTATAGAACTCGCATCCATCACCATTTAGGGCATTGGACGCAGAGACAAAAAGTAAAATGTGAGTGCCGCATTCGGGTGACAAGCCGCACTTGTCAGATAGACACGCTTTAAATTCATATTTCGGAGTTTTGGTCGACACACTAAACGCTGGGGTTAGTCAGACAGATAGATGAAGTACAATGAAGTTGACAGCCAAACACCTCAATATGACATCTATCAGGTTGGATTGACATAAGCCGGGTTTGTTATATTTTGGGCTTTTACGATTAAAAAATTACTAGACAATTTTATGAAATTACTTTTTCTGATCCCCATCTTACTTATCACTTCTATCGGCTATGGCCAAAATAAAATATGGTTAATTGGAACAGCGCACGAGAAAAATAATTACATCAATCCAGATACACTAACCGCTGCTTTAAATAAGATAAAGCCAGATTTAATTCTAATTGAATTGGAAGAGAAACACTTTGACAAAGATTATAATTTTAATACATCTAAATATTCAATAAATGATTATTTAACAACCAATGAGAATATTGCTAGTTATAAATACAAGCAACAGCGAGGAACACAGTTACGGCCGTTTGATATTAACGGAAGGCACGATTTTTATGAAAAAGAAAATTACCAAGTAAAAGAAAATAATATGTTTAAGGAAATGTTAGATTTTTATAAAAGTAATAAATTATCAGAAGATTGTAAAGTTGATTTTGAAATCTTACTCTTAGCTTTGAGTAGCTATTCAAGTTTAAAGTTTAATTCATTGAAGGAATCAAATTCTGACGTGGCAACTAAATTCCTTGCTTTAAAGAATAAAATAAACTTTGAACTGATGATTTCCATAGCAAAAAGAACTAAAGATTTGGAGAAGTGGGTGAGTTTTGCAGAGCTTAGAAAAAACTATTGGAACAAGAGAAATAAGATAATGACAGAAAATATTATTAAATACGCCAAAGAATTCAAAGGAAAGAGAATAGTTGTTTTTGTAGGTAACGACCACAAGTATGCATTAGTTGAAATGCTCAAGGAAAATAATTTTGAAATCAAAAACTCTTACGATTGATAAAATAAGAGATGCGTTTTGTACGCTTCGTATGGAGCCGCTTTCGGTCGATATGAAGCAAGTCACCAAGTCAAACAAAGCAGCCCAACTGTCACCGAGTTCGTGTGCAAACGACCTCAGAGGATCTGTTAAAATAACTTTTTGGATGAATGTTAATAATCAGTTGGCTGTAATTCAAAAGCGCATTCCAGCAGATGTATAAAGGGATTAGGTACATTGCTTTGCTCTAACTTGTTGGATCACCATCACGCGGAGTTGTTGGTTAGATCGCCCAAAATGTGTTTGAAAGAGTATGTGCGACAGTTCATAGTTGGGCCGGTCCGCCGTCAACCTATCCGTTCACTTCGGTTCAGATGGTACACACCGCTATTGCTCAGGAATTAATCGAACGCCGTAAGCACGACCTTGACGTAAGACAGCGGCTTGTCGACGAAGGCACCTTATTCGGTGGCTACAATCCGGAGATGGAACAAGTCCACCTCGAAAACGCCCGCCGACTTCAGGAGATAATCGCTGAGATTGGCTGGCCTACTCAGGAGCAGGTGGGCGAAGAAGCCAGCCAGGCTGCCTGGTTGATTGTTCAGCATGCGATCAGCTGGCCTGCCTTCATGAAAAGCTGTCTGGTTTTGATGAAAGAGCAGGAAACTACCGGTACTATTGATCCGGTCAACGTCGCTTTTCTCTCAGACCGCATTGCTATGTTCGAGAATCGTCCGCAGTCGTACGGGACTCAGTTCGTGGACGATGACCAGGGCCAACTTGTTCCTTACGTGCTTGATGCGTCTGTCGACCAGGTGAACCAACGCCGTCAGCAACTGGGACTGAACACCCTTGAGGAGCGATTAACAGAATTGACAGCCCAGAGGCAAGCTGAGCAGGAAAAACAACGAACGGCCGGCGAGAGGCAGGCCGCGCAGAACGAGTACGATACGTGGCGCCGAAACGTCGGGTGGATTGCTCAATAGCTCCCAACACATTGGATGTGTCTCTTACCCGATAGGTAGTAAACCCCGGCAGGCGTCTTTTCCCGTAAAGCCGTTACGCGTTCAGCGTTTCGGCAATCGTCACGTCCTAAGTCTGCCCAGTATGGTTGCTATTGATAGGAAAACATTTCTCAAGGACCTGGCCCTGCTGACCGGCGCTTCTTTCCTGTCGGGCCCAACGGTTGTTGCTGAACCAACCCTGAAGAAGTCGGCCATCAAACTCGGACTTGTTACGTACCTGTGGGGCAAAGACTGGGACTTGCCCACGCTGCTGAAAAACTGCGCGGATACCGGCATTCAGGGCGTCGAACTCCGCGTGGATCATGCGCATAACGTAACGCCCGAACTTACGGCGGCCCAACGCCGGGAGGTCAAACAGCGATTTACCGACAGCCCGGTCCAACTGGTGGGTTTCGGTACCAATCAGCAGTTCGATTTCATTGAACAGGAGCGGGTTAAGGCGTCTATTGAGCGGGCAAAGGCGTTTATCCGGTTAAGCGCCGATGTGGGTGGGTCGGGCGTGAAGGTGAAGCCTAACGGGCTGCATAAGGAAGTTCCGGTTGAGAAGACGCTGACCCAGATCGGCGAATCGCTGAACGAACTGGCCCGGTACGGCGCCGAATTTGGGCAGCAGATCCGGCTGGAAGTGCACGGGGAAGAAACCCAGGAACTGCCCATAACCAAGCGAATTATGGACATTGCGTCTCATCCGAATGCCACCATCTGCTGGAACTGTAACCCCCAGGACCTGAACGGGAAGGGGTTTGCTTATAATTTCAATCTGGTCAAAGACCGGTTCGGTGCCACCTGCCACGTACGTGAACTTGACCGAACCGACTACCCCTATACCGAGCTGCTGACCAATCTGGTCAACATGAACTATACCGGCTGGGTCCTGCTGGAATGCCATACCAATCCGCCCGATAAGATAGCTTCCCTGAAGGTGCAGCGGGCTGTTTTTGACCGGATGGTCAGTAAGCTATAAACCCTCATGCCCACTGGTAAGTGTTCGGTAGAGTGTTGTATCGGCAAACCAGATTGGTTGTAATTCGGTGATCTACGTTAGATGTTTACTTTACTCTCCATGAAATTCATCCCCCGTTGGCTGGTATCTCTGCCGGTTGCGCTTCTGTTTGTCTCCGGCTGCCTGGCCCAGAACGATCTCAGGCTCATTAAAGAGCGCGTGGTGACTGACCTGATGGCCGGCAAAATTGTCGACAGCCAGGTAGAGGGCATGATGGCCAGGATGAACGACGACGGCAGCTTTCGGGGAATCAACTACGAAGACCTGAGTCGAACGGCCGGCTTTCCGCACGGAGGTCACACGCGTGATCTGGTCTATATGGCCAGAGCGTATAAGAACAAGTCGTCGACGTATTACCGAAACCGGCAGTTGAAAGAGCGTATCATCAACGGGCTGGCATATTGGGTCAGAAACGATTTTGTGGGCGACAACTGGCACGATAACCAGATTACAACCCCCACGAATCTGGTTAACCTGATGCTGGTGATCGGCGACGAACTGCCTAAAGACCTCGTGGCCAAAGCCCAGCCCATGATTGGCCGGGCCAACATGAACGCGTCGGGTGCCCGCCCCAGCGGTGACCGGATTGTGATTGCGGGCATTCTGGCCAAGAATCTGCTGTTTCTTAATGATCATCAGGCGTTCGATACCGTCATCAGGATTATTGAGGGGGAGATGAAATTCGCGACCGGCGAACGGGGCCTGCAGCACGATTACAGTTTCCACCACCGGGTAGACCGGGTCAACAACACCTCTTCCTACGGCTACGGAAAATATGCCAACGCCTACGGCGAGTGGTCGTACTACGTAGCGGGCACCAGATACGCCTTCGCCAAAGAGAAACTGAACCAACTCGTCGACTACTACCTTGACGGGATCTATAAACAGATGGTGTACGGCGTCTACGAAGACATCAGCGTCAAGAACCGTAGTATTTCTGGCAAGGCCACCTTCCAGCCGCAGAGCACGCTTGAAATAGAGCGGGTGTTGATCAGTACGGATTACCGCAAAGCCGAACTGGAAGAAATCATCCGGCTGCGCAAAGGTGACGCCAGGCCTTCGGCGTCGTTCGCCAAGTTCTTCTGGCAAACCGAGCACTTTGTGTTCCAGCGCCCTACGTTCTACACCACGGTGCGGATGTTTTCGACCCGCAACCGCAACATGGAAGAACCCTACAACGGCCCTGGTAAACTGACCCATCACCGCGCCGATGGTACCAATTACCTGATGCTGAAAGGCGATGAATACCACAACATCTGGCCGGTGTACAACTGGCAGAAGATTTCGGGGACAACCACCCTGCAGAAGCCCAGCCTGCCCGGGCCTGATCAGATTCAGAAAGACGGGCTGACCGATTTTGTGGGCGCGGTGACGGACGGCTTATTCGGCGCGGTCGTTTTCGACTTCAAGAGTCCGCACGATGGGGTGGAAGCCAGGAAAGCGTGGTTCTTTTTTGACGAAGAGTATGTGTGTCTGGGTACCGATATTACGGCAAAGCCTGCGATGCCGGTCGTTACCACCATCAATCAGGTGCTGATGCGGAGTGATGTACGCATGATGCAGGACGGTAAGGTCCAGTCTGTTCCGAAAGGGAGCCGAACCCTCGACAAGGTTAAATGGGTTCATCACGACAGGGTAGGCTATATCTTTCCTCAGCCGGTCACCGTGGGCCTGTCCAATCAGACCGAAACGGGCCGCTGGTCGGACATTACCGATCAGAAAAACATCAGTAAGGAACTGGTCAGCGAAGACGTATTTGCGTTGTGGTTCGACCACGGCAGCAAACCGGCTGGGGCTTCGTATCAATACATTGTCGTACCGGCTGTGTCGGAGGAGCAGGTAGCCCAGACCGCCAACACGAATCGCTCCATCGAGATCCTCGCCAACACCCGTGACCTACAGGCGGTAAAACATGGCCAGGCGGGAATTACGCAGTTGGCTTTTTACAAGGCAGGAACTGTCGACATCGCGCAAGGTGTAAAAGTGGGCCTGGACAGCCAGGGTATGGCCATGCTGAAAATGCAGGGTGGCCGACTGAAGGAACTGACCGTGGCTGACCCGTCGAGAAAGCTGAACCGGATGGTGCTTTCGGTGACGGGTCTGTACAATGGCAAAGGCGAAAACTACCGTACCCTGGTCGATGCCGAACAAAACACCACCCTGTTCATTGTGGATTTACCCCAGGGCGTCTATACCGGCAAAAGCGTTTCCCTGAAGGTTGACTAATCCGGGCTGCTCTACGTAGCGTGTGCGTATACGATGGCCGTCAACCTCGGCGTCGGGCATCGCGTACTCGTTATGAACCGTACCGGCTTATTCAGTACCTCTGGGGCTACTGGTGAAAAGCTACACGTACTTCGTCAGCCAGCCGATCAGCTTCCTGACCTTGTCGGTGTAGGGTGGATACAGGAATTTCATGGTCCCGAATTCACGTACCATCACGCCCCGCTGGTTCGAAAACTCCTGGAAGCTGAAGAAGCCGTTCGACTTGCCCAGCCCGCTGTTGTTGACGCCACCGAACGGTAGCTCTACGTTCCCGAACTGAAGCATCGTTTCGTTGACGACCGTATCGCCGGCCGAGGTCCGGTCCAGTACGTACTGGATGTTCCGTCGACTGCGGCTGTGTATATACAAGGCCAGGGGTTTTTCGCGGGTATTGACCACCCGCAGCGCATCGTCCAGATTTGTGTACGTCAGCACGGGCAGCACCGGACCAAAAATCTCTTCCTGCATGATGCGCATGTCGTCCGATACGCCTTCGACTACGGTAGGCTCGATGAAATTGTCGGCTTCGTTCATCCGGCCGCCAATCGTTACGGTCGCACCTTTCTGGACGGCTTCATCCAGCAAGTCGCGGATGCGCTGAAAATGCCTGCGGTTAACGATCCGGGCGTAACTGTCCGATGCGTCGGCGGGCTGGCCGTTCGGGCGGTACATCGTCTCTACGGTTTGCCGGAATGCGTTCATGAACGGCTCTTTCACCGACTGATGCACCAGCAGATAATCCGGGGCGATGCAGGTCTGGCCGTTGTTGATGTATTTGCCCCAGGCCAGTTGTCCGGCTGCCTGACTAAGGTCGGCTGTTTCGTCGACGATGGCGGGCGATTTGCCGCCGAGTTCGAGCGTGACCGATGCCAGATGGTTAGCCGCAGCCGCCATCACAATCCGCCCAACGGCCGGACTCCCCGTAAAAAAGATGTGGTTGAACGGCAGGTCGAGCAGCGCCTGCGCTACACCGGCGTCGCCTTCAACCAGGGCGACCTCCTCGGGCGGGAACAACTCGTCGATCATGCGGTGCAGCAACGCGGCCGTGTGGGGTGTCATCTCCGACGGCTTCAGCATGGCGACGTTCCCGGCCGCGATAGCCGATACCAGCGGGCGGACAATCAGCGAGAACGGGTAGTTCCACGGCGCCAGGATCAGTACGTTGCCTTTCGGCTCGTGCCGGATGTGGCTTTTGGTACCAATCAGGCTGACGGGCGTGGGTACGCGCTGCGGTTTCATCCACTGCTTCAGGTGTTTGGCCGTGTATTTGATTTCGCTGAGTACGGCATACAGTTCCGCCAGCGATACCTCGACCGCCGGTTTCCGGAAGTCGTCGTACATGGCCTTCTGGATATCGGCTTCGTGGTCGGTAATCCACCGCTGAACCCGCCGGATGCGCTCGATGCGCTGGTCGGCGGTGGTCAGAGCCTGCTGGGGGGCGTGTCGGCGCTGGGTATCAAAGAGAGCCCGCAACGTATGGCGGAGCTCGGTTTCAGTAGGCAGCGTAATCATAGGTTCGGTAGGCTGGAGTGAGTTTCCTGCAAATCAATACATTAAAAATACAAACGAATGGGTCTGTTTGTTACGGTTGGCATTTAAAACCGGAAACGCATATCTTAGCTAAAATTTACAATTAACCCCGACCGGATGTCGCTCGTCAGTGAAAATATCCGATACCTGCGCAAACTCAATGGGCTAACGCAGGAACAGTTTGCCAGGAAAATAAACATCAAACGCTCGTTGTTAGGGGCTTACGAAGAAGCCCGCGCCAATCCGAACCAGCAAAACATGCAGGCCATCGCCAAGGCGTTTAACACGACGGTTGAGTTACTGACCCGGCAGGATTTACGGAAACTTCGCGAGACGCCCAACCTGAGCATCCCCCTCGGCCAGCCCGCCCGGTCGTCGGAACCCCGCTACGAAAAATCAACGGAGCAGGCCGGTATCCACCCCGATCTGTCGGATATGTTCGCGCAGCCGGAACCCGTTCCGGGCCCTGAGCCGCAGCCGCTGTCGAACCTGCTGAACAAGTACTACCGGGCACCGGAGGAGAACCGCCCACCCGAACGGGCTACGTTGCCACTGGTGCCGCCGGTCATTACGCCCCCGGTCCGGCCAACAGAAAACCGGCCGACATCGCCCGCTACGGTTCCGTTTACCCCACCGGCTCCCCGGCGGACCACCGGAATCCGGTTGCTGGCCCAGCCGATGACGTTCCGGCGCGTGCAGGCCAACGCACCCGGTCATGCCCCCGTCGATCGGCTCTTCGGTACGTCTGCCTCTGGTCCGGCTACAACCCGCCCGGCGTATGCAGCACCGGATTCGCTGAGTTTCAACAACGTCTTTGACGGAAACGCAGCGCCCCGATCCAGCGCCGGTTCACAGACCGCCCAGGCGAACATTCCGGTTGTAATGCTGTCGGCGTTCGGCGATTACACCCAGCGGTATCAGCAGACTGATTTTGTGGGTCAACTGCCCGTGATGCATTTGCCGACCCTACCCGAAGGCCAGTACCGCGCTTTTGAAGCGGATGCCGATTTTGCCTATCCCGGCGCTTTGCTCGTGGGGCAGTTTGTTCGCAACTGGTTCGATATTGTCGACGGTCGGCTTTACGTGCTTCTCATTCAGGGCACCCGGCCGGAGCTGCATTGCCGCCGGGTATTCAGTCAGGTGAAGGTGAAAGGCACCCTGTTGCTGACGGCCGATAAAGCCAGTGTACCCAGCCGCGAAATTGCCCTGAAAGATGTGCTGGAAGTCTGGGAGGTGAAGGCCTTCGTGAGCCAGCAACTACCCCTGCCCGCCCCCAATACCGACCGGCTGAAACAACTGGTCGATGAATTGCGATTCGAAGTAGAGCGGCTGTAACGTCCCGAACTGATCTATTCGGCCTGTACGGTCAGGTTCTCAATACCTGACCGTACAGGCCGGATGCTTTCAACTGTTTCCATCCCCGAAAGGCCTCTTTCTTGGTTGACTAATCGCTGTTGAACGTAGTGTTTCTGAACAGGAGTTCGGTTTCTGTAAACTTGGGTTGCGATCTGTTGGGCCATTGCCTCAGTTTCAGAATTGTTAATCAAACTGACAAAACCCTACTAAAGATATATAGTTAAGAATATGCACACAATCAACAGCACTTATGCAAACACAAACGTTGCAGCCTCTGGAGCTTCACAAGCTAAAGGAGGAAATTAAGGACATTCGGACGGCCATGCTGACGACACAGCGCGAGGATGGCGAATTTCATAGCCGGCCGATGGCAACGCACGGGGTGGATGAAGACGGCACGATGTGGTTTTTTACCTACAAGGATTCGAACAAAGTACGTGAAATTCAGGAAAATGATCGGGTGAGTCTGGGGTTTGTGGATACAGGGGCCGAAACCTACGTAGCTATTTCGGGCAATGCGGAGGTAGTCGACGATCAGCGGAAGATTGATGCGTTGTGGAACGATGTGCTGAAGACCTGGTTCCCGAACGGTAAAAACGACCCGAACATTACGTTGCTCAAAGTGACGACGCATTCGGGCGAATACTGGGACCGGCCGGGGGGTAAAATGATGCAGTTGTTTGAAATGGCCAAGGGCGCCCTGACGGGACAGCCGGATACGTCGGGCCGGGATGAGAAGTTTGGCAATGAACCCCGATAGTATGTAATACTTTTCGTACCTTCCTCTCTGTTTAACCAGGCTTTGGTGGCGGGCTAACACCCAATACCAAAGCTTTTTTTGTGAAAACTACCCCAAACCCCTGAAGGACGGTCGACCGTCCTTCAGGGGTTTGTGATAATTATAGACTCTTCTTCGTCAGCTCCCCATCCACATTCCGCCAGATGCCGAGTGGGTTAGCGTTCTGCAAGGCCGCGGGCAGCAGCGCATCTGGAAAACTCTGGTACGATACGGGCCGAACAAACCGCAGAATAGCCGCCGTGCCGACCGAGGTAGTACGGCTGTCGGTAGTGGCCGGGAACGGTCCGCCGTGCGTCATGGCTTCGCAGACCTCAACGCCGGTGGGGAAGCCGCCGAACAGTACCCGGCCGGCTTTTTCCTGAAGCAGCGTTACCCAGTCAAACGCCGATTGCTGTAGTTCGTCGGCCGTTGCGTAGAGCGTCGCCGTCAGCTGGCCTTCCAGCGAGTTCAGGCAGTCGGCCAGTTCCGCTTCCGTGCTGCAGACGATAACCAGCGAACTCGGACCGAACACCTCTTCGGCCAAGGCTTCGTTGCTCAGAAACAACGGGGCGGTCGTACTGAGCAGGGCCGGACGGCCTTCCGTGCGGCTGGCTTCGGCCGGAACCTCGCCTTCGGCCACCAGATGCACCCCGGGCAATACGTGCAGTTGCTGAATGCTTTTTTCGTACGCCTGCCGGATGCGGCTGTTCAGCATGGTGGCCGGTGCCGTAGCGCGGACTTCCTGCGCAACCGTTTCCATAAACGACTCCGTCTGCGGAGAATCGAGCAGAAATACCAGCCCCGGGTTGGTGCAGAACTGCCCAACGCCCAGCGTAACGGAAGCCGCCAGCCCTTTGGCTACTTTTTCGGCGTTTTCGCGGATGGCCCCCGGAAAAACAACCACCGGGTTTACCGCGCTCATCTCGGCATAGACCGGAATGGGTTCCGGTCGCGACTGCGCTACCCTGAGCAGGGCCAGACCGCCCCCCCGTGAACCGGTAAACCCAACCGCTTTCACGGCCGGATGGGCCACCAGACTCTGTGCTACTTCATTATCGGCGTGCAGCAGGGAGAAAACGCCTTCCGGCATACCGGTTTTCTGCGCGGCCGTTACGATAGCACGACCCACCAGCGACGACGTACCGGGGTGCGACGGGTGCGCTTTCACGATCACCGGGCAGCCGGCCGCGAGCGCCGAGGCCGTATCGCCACCACCTACGGAAAAAGCCAGCGGGAAATTACTGGCACCGAACACAACCACCGGGCCGAGCGCGACCAGCATCCGGCGAATATCGGGGCGGGGCAGGGGCTGGCGGTCGGGCAGGGCCGGGTTGATGCGGGCGTCGACCCACGATCCTTCGCGCACGAGCCGGGCAAACAGCCGGAGCTGGCCCGTCGTGCGGCCCCGCTCGCCGGTAATCCGTCCCGTGGGCAGGCCACTTTCCAGAACGGCCCGCTCGATCAGCTCGTCGCCAAGAGCCTCGATTTCGTCGGCGATGGCTTCCAGAAAACCAGCCCGTTCGGTTGGTGTCAGTTTGGCATACGTAGCAAACGCATCGGCCGCCTTCTGCACGGCCTGATCGGCCTGGGCGGTCGATACGTTCGTAAATTCGTCGGATAGTCGGTCGTCCTGCGCCGGGGCATAGGCGAAAAAAACATCCCCTTCACCCGGCACCTCGTCGGTACCAATGAAATTAACCCCAAGTGAGCGCTCTGTAGCTTGCATACGATTGGTCAAAAGTTTCGTGAATCAGGCCGTAGCCGTTCCAATCAGAACGGCTACGGCAAAGGTAGGTTATACGAGGGGGCCGACGCGTTCCAGCAGCGCCTTTGTTTTTTTGATGCCCTCGTATTCATCCAGTTTTTCGCCTTCGTATTCAATACCGGCGATACCCCGGAAGCCGCTGTCTTTAACAATTTTCAGGATGCGGTTATAGTCGGTTTCAACGCAGTTGCCGCTGGCGTCAAACTCGTGCGTTTTAGCGCTGACGCCCTTGGCAAACGGCATCATCTCCGCTACGCCTTTGTAGCGGTCATATTCCTCGACGCACTTGCCACCCCACTCGGTACCTTCGCTGCGTTTGACGCAGAAATTACCAAAGTCGGGCAGGGTACCGACGTTTTTCATATTTACCTGCTTCATAACCCCCGACAGCCACTGGCCGTTGGACGAGTATCCTCCGTGATTTTCAACGATTATGTTGATGTTCATCGGCTTGGCGAATTCACCCAGTTTACCCAGGCCTTCAACGGCGGCTTTGGCTACGTCTTCGGCAGAGCCACGTCCGAACGAGTTTACCCGGATGGTTTTGCAGCCGAGGTATTTGGCACACTCCACCCACTTTTTGTGTTTCTCCACGGCTTCGTTGCGCTTGGCGGCATCCGTTTCGGCCAGCCCGCCTTCGCCGTCGATCATGATGAGGTGATTCGTAACCCCGTTGTCTTTGCAGCGTTTGAGGAGATCGTTCAGGTACGCTTTGTCCTGCGCTTTGTCCATGAAAAACTGATTGACGTATTCGACAATGCTGATGCCGAATTCATTTTTTGCAACCGCCGGGAAGTCGAGGTTGGTCAGCTTGCCCGCCCGGATGGATTTGTGCAGCGACCACTCGGCCAGCGAAATATCGAAAAACATTTTTTTTGCGGTCGGTTCAGCAAAAACCGCAGGTAACGCAGCCATACCCGCCAACGCGCCGGTGGCTTGCTTCAGAAAAGATCGACGGTCCGTCATCGTGATAGATCAATTTTAGATTATACCGGGAAAAGATTGAAAATGCCAGCTTTTACCGATGTATGCAGTCGCATAAATGCGGTTAAACTATTAAGTTCGCTTTTTACGGGACGTAACGGGCTTTTGTGGCTGCGTTTCATTCAGCAGCAAGGCTTCGTGCAGATACGTCAGAAAGAGGTCTTCGTCGGCATCGGTCAGTGAACGGACCACGAGTGACTTGATGGTTTTCCGGCCGCGGTCGTCGAGTCGTCCGGCTTCGTCGGGCAGTTCGGTACCCCGCAGGAAGGCCACATCAATGGATTCGCCGTTGCGCAGTACGTTAAAATAGCAGACATATTGATTTCGATAGGTATAAAAAGGCACGTTCCAGCTTATTTTCTCGGTGACGCCCGGCGCTGCGTTCAGAATCAACTGACGTAGTCGTCGAAGCAGCACCTGACAGGCAGGAAGTTGGTTAACTATGTAATCGTCGACCGTCATAATCCGTGGTGTTCGATAACAAAAGACAGATTTACCCCGTTAAAAAACAAGTTGACGTTTTAAAACGCATACCGTGAAAAGATGGATTGCAGTCGGCCTCGTCGCGATAGTAGTCGGCGGGATTTTTGTGTACAATAAGTATTTCCGTCCGGGCGCCCGCACAGGCGAAGGCCCGGCCGAATCGGCTGCGGCCGGCGGCAACAAAGCCGGTGGTGCTGCGGCATCCGGCGGCCGTGGAGCTGGTCGGGGCGGTGGCGGCCCGACGAGTGTGAACGGGTTTGTCGTCGTGGCTCAGCGTTTGAAAGAAGAGGTCGTATCCAGCGGCTCGCTGCTGCCTAACGAACAGGTCGATATTTACCCCGAAATCTCGGCGCGCATCACGCAACTGAATATCCGGGAAGGCCAGCCCGTAGCCAAAGGGGCGCTGCTGGTCAAATTGTTCGATGCCGACCTGCGGGCGCAGCTGGAAAAGCTGCGGGCTCAGGAAGAAAACGCCCGCCGAACCGAAGAACGGAACAAGCAACTGCTGGATCGGGGGGGCATCAGCCAGCAGGAGTATGATATCGTCACGACGAATCTGCGGAGTACCCAGGCCGATATTGATCTGGTGAAGGCTAACCTGCAGCGTACCGAAATCCGGGCGCCGTTCTCGGGCGTGATTGGCCTGCGAAACGTCAGCCAGGGCGCCTTCGTATCGCCCAATACGCTCATTGCCCGTCTGCAACAGATTTCTTCCCTGAAACTTGATTTTTCAATTCCCGAACGGTACGGCTCGGCGGTTCGTCCGGGGAGTTCCGTTTCGTTTCAGGTCGATGGAGCCAACCAGCCGGGGCAGGGGTCCGTCTACGCCATTGAGCCGGGGGTTGAACAGGAGACCCGTAACCTGCGGATTCGGGCGCGCGTAAATAATGCGTCGGCGCAGCTGCGCCCTGGAACGTTTGCCCGGGTAACGCTCGTTATTCAGAATGAACGGAGTCTGGTCGTTCCGACGCAGGCCGTTATTCCACAAACGCGCACCCGCCAGGTCATTGTTATCAAGAACGGAAAAGCCGAGTTTCGCGACGTAACCACGGGCCTTCGGACGGCCAGCGCCATCCAGATTCTGTCGGGCGTTCAGGCCGGCGACACGGTGGCTACCACCGGTCTGTTGTTTTTGAAGCAGGATTCCCCCGTGAAAGTCGCCAGGGTCATAACCCTGTCGGGATCAAATACCAATGCTGGGGCCAACCCGAACAAAGTGGCAAGCCGCTAGACGTTGCGTTGAGCGACTCCGGCCAGATCATAATTACCTAAATATGATTATTGTAAACTAAAACTGTTAACCGATAATCGTAAACACAAAGACATTGTATGAGTCTCCCCGAATTGAGCCTTAACCGCCCCGTGCTGGCCATGGTGATGTCGATCATCATTGTGCTGTTCGGCATTATTGGCTTTACGTTCCTCGGCGTTCGGGAATACCCGGCCATTGACCCGCCGATTATTACGGTGCGCACAAACTACACCGGTGCGAACCCCGACATTGTGGAGTCGCAGATTACGGAGCCCATCGAGAAGTCGCTGAACAGCATCGAAGGCATCCGGACGATCTCGTCGAACAGTGCGCTGGGTGCCAGTACGATCACGGTTGAGTTTGAACTGGGTGCGGATCTGGAACGGGCAGCCAACGACGTGCGCGATAAGGTATCGCAGGCGCAGCGCCAGTTACCCCAGGACATCGACGCGCCCCCGGTGGTGACTAAAGCCGACGCCAACTCGGACCCGATTATTTTCATGACGGTGCAGAGTACGACGCGCAACCCGACGCAGTTGTCGGACTACGCCGAGAACGTTCTGCAGGAGCGGCTCCAGACCATTCCCGGCGTCAGCCAGGCCACCATCTACGGCCTGAAGCGCCAGGCTATGCGGCTCTGGATTGACCCGATCAAACTGTCGGCCTACCGCCTGACGACCCAGGACATCCAGAACGCGCTGACGGCTCAGAACGTCGAGTTGCCGGGGGGGAAAGTTTACGGAAATGCTACTGAATTAACCGTGAAAGCGGTTGGACGACTGCTTTCCGAAGCGGATTTCAATAACCTGATTCTTCGGCAGACCAACGACCAGATTGTTCGCTTCAAGGACATTGGGCGGGCCGAACTGGGTGCCGAAAACGAAGAGACGCAGTCAAAGCAGAACGGAGCCCAGGGCGTTATTCTGGTTCTGATTCCGCAGCCGGGTGCCAACTACGTTACCATTGCCGACGAGTTTTACAAACGGTTCGACCAGCTCAAAAAAGACCTGCCGGAAGACATTATCGTGACGGTCGGTATTGACCGGAGTACGTTCATCCGGCGCGCTATCGAAGAGGTAGGCGAAACGCTCATCATCTCGTTCGTGCTGGTTGTACTGGTCATTTACCTGTTCTTCCGCGACTGGCTGATTGCCTTCCGACCGCTGATCGACATTCCCGTGTCGCTGATCGGGGCGTTTTTCATTATGTACATCGCCGACTTCAGTATCAACGTCCTGACCTTGCTCGGGATCGTGCTGGCAACGGGTCTGGTGGTGGACGATGGTATCGTGGTGACGGAGAACATCTTCAAGAAGATCGAGCAGGGGATGGATACGAAGCAGGCGGCCCGGGAAGGCTCGAATGAGATTTTCTTCGCCGTTCTGGCAACGTCCATTACGCTCGCGATCGTGTTCCTGCCGATCATCTTCCTGCAGGGCTTCGTTGGCCGGTTGTTCCGGGAGTTTGGGATTGTGGTGGCCGGGGCCGTGTTGATTTCGGCGTTCGTGTCCCTGACCCTGACGCCGGTGCTGAGCGTGAAACTGACCAGCAAGGATCACGGCCGGGGATCGTGGTTTTACCGAAAAACGGAGCCATTCTTCCAATGGCTCGACCGGTCGTACCGCAACTCGCTGGAGCGGTTTATGCGCAAGCGCCGGTGGGCGTTTGGAATGATTGTCGGCTGTCTGATTATCATCTTCGGATTAGGTTCGACGCTGAAGTCGGAGCTGGCTCCGCTCGAAGACCGTGGCCGGGTCCGGATTCCGATTACGGCCCCGGAAGGAACAAGTTTTGAATCAACGGCCAACATTACCGACCGGGTCAGCCAGTTCGTGCTGGATTCCATACCGGAGAGCCAACTGACGTTTAGTGTCGTGGCTCCAGGGTTTTCGGGCGCCGGGGCCGTTAACTCCAGTTTCGTCATCGTAAACCTGGTTGAGCCTTCTCAACGGGAACGATCACAGCAGGACATTGTCGACTTTCTGACCAGAGGGCTGCGCCGGTTCAGCGAAGCCCGGATGTTCCCGACCCAGGAAGAAACCATTCAGGTTGGTCGCCGTGGGGGTGGTCTGCCGGTGCAGTTTGTGATTCAGAACCTGAACTTCGAAAAGCTCCGGGAGAAACTACCGATATTCCTCGAAGAGGTACAGAAAGACCCGACGTTCCAGAACTCCGACGTTGACCTCAAATTCAATAAGCCGGAACTGAACATCAGTATAGACCGCGAAAAAGCAACCAGCCTGGGAATTTCGGTGCAGGACGTAGCGCAGACGCTGCAGCTGGCGCTCAGTAACCGGCGACTGGCTTACTTCCTGATGAACGGGAAGCAGTATCAGGTGATCGGTCAGGTAGACCGGGCTGATCGCGACGAACCCGTCGATCTGGGGTCGTTCTACATCCGCAGCAGTTCGGGTCAGTTAATCCAGCTGGATAACCTGGTGAAGTTTGAAGAGGTGAGTAGCCCTCCGCAGGTTTATCACTATAACCGGTTTAAGTCGGCGACCGTATCGGCCAGTCTGTCGCCGGGTAAGACAATCGGCGACGGCGTTGCTGCCATGAATGCCATTGCCGCCCGCACACTCGATGATACGTTCCAGACGGCTCTGTCGGGTTCTTCACGCGACTACGCCGAAAGTTCGTCGAACACCCTGTTCGCCTTTGGTCTGGCTCTGATTCTGGTGTACCTGATTCTGGCGGCTCAGTTCGATTCGTTCGTCGATCCGTTTATCATCATGATGACGGTACCGCTGGCCATGGCTGGTGCGGTATTGTCGCTGTGGCTGTTTGGTCAGACGCTGAACATTTTCAGCCAGATCGGTATCATCATGCTGGTGGGACTGGTGACGAAAAACGGTATCCTGATCGTGGAGTTTGCCAATGAACAGCGACTGGAAGGTAAGAACAAGATGGAAGCTGCGCTGGAGTCGGCAGCCATGCGCTTACGGCCTATTCTGATGACGACGCTCGTGGCTGCGTTTGGGGCGCTTCCGCTGGCACTTGCCCTAGGTTCTGCGGCAAAGAGCCGGATTCCGCTGGGTATCGTGATCGTGGGCGGGCTGTTGTTCTCGCTGGTCCTGACCCTCTACGTCGTACCGGTTATTTACACGTACATGAGCCGCCGGAAAGATGTGGAGCAGCGTCCGCTGCCGCAACCCGACGGCCGTCCGACGGGCGATTCCCGAAAGCCGGAAGAAATGGAGGTGAAGATATAAGCCGACCAACGGCTTACAACATACAGGCGGCCCGGACTAGTCCGGGCCGCCTTTTTCATGGAACCTAGTTGGTGCGTAATGAATCGGGAAAAGTCCGATTGATTACTGAGTCGTGACTTGCCGTAACGAGGGAAACACAAACCCGTCGCCGGTCAGGGTTTATCTTTGGTTGCCGTGGCTTCCTGCCCCATCAGTTTAATCAACAGACTGGTTACAGCCTTCGACGTTGCATCCCGGTTAAACACAATGATGGACCCATACGAACTGGTCGACTTATACGTATCGGGTTCTGCCTGTTTCAGGAGTTTGTTGCTGCCGTAGCTGTCGGCTTCGCCATACAGTTCGCCGTCTTTAACGGTGATGGTAAACTTCTGAAGCTGGCCCCCGCTCGGAAAGCTGTACGTTCCGGCGTAGGCCTGAAGGTCGTCGGCAGATGGTTTGGCCGGGTTGTCGATGCGCCTGAACGTAGTTCGGCTTTGAAGCTGTTCAGTCGACGGTTGAGCCAGGGTGTAGCCCGTCGTTGTCAGGCAGACCGCCAATAGCAGGAGGGAAGTCAACGGTTTCATGGATAATTCGGGTTTGCTGGAATAAACTTAACGTGAATTAGGGCCAGGCATTTGATCCATCTAAGCCCATTTTTGTCATCCCGACGGCAGGAGGGATCTTTGGTAAACGGAAGCAAACAGAGCCTCACCCTAAGATCCCTCCTTACGTCGGGATGACAAAAATGGAACAACGTGTCAGCTGTCCTGGATTAAGCTGGCATGTATCGATAATTCACGTTAAACTTACTAATTTCCTGATAAGCAAAATCAGGAGGTCTGGTGAATAATCGTAAACTCGGTCCAGCCTTCAGCGTTCGTTTTCAGTGAAAACGGAAATCCGTGATTAACCAGTATGTCGCGGGTCAGTGTCAAACCGATGCCCTGACCATCGGGTTTGGTGCTGAAAAACGGGTTGAACAGATTTGCGGCAGTCTCGTCGGGGATGGGCGCGCCGTTGTCGCGCACGGTCAGTACGTATTCGTCAACCACTACCTCAACCGCATGGCCCATGCGGCTCGCTTCGATGGCGTTTTTGATAACGTTGACCAGCACCTGTTCAAGCTGTCCGGTGTCGATGGCCCGGACAATAGGGGTTCGGTAGGGCAGGCACTGCAACGCAACCCCCCGGGCTTCAGCCTGGGGCTGCATCAGCTGCGTAACGTCGCGGGCCAGTTCGTTCAGATCGGCAGGCTGTTTGTTCGGCTGCGGCAGCCGGACCACATCGGCGAACCGGCGCATGAAATAGTTCAGCCGGTTGTTGCGGTCGATGGCCACCCGCAGCGCATGTTTGAGGTCGCCTTCTTCGGGGCGATCCATCGTCGACTGCGTTACGTCCAGAATGGAGTTTACGGCCCCGATGGAGTTGTTGACTTCGTGCGCCATCATGCGGATTACCTTGCCGTATGCCTTCTTCTCCGTCTCCAGAATCTCGCCCGTCAGTTCCTCAATCATCAGAAACGAACGCCGGAAACCCCGGTCCATGAGGTACGATTTCTGAATCTTGTACGTCTCGATGCCGTTGGTCTTGATCGTGCGGGCTTCTCCGTCTTCAAGGCCGGCCAGCGACGATAGAATCGGGTGGTCGATATCGGCTAAGGTACGCTGTTCCAGTTGGGGCAGGGAAAGTTGCAGCAGCCGGCTGGCCCGGGGGTTGATGATCGCGATACGGTCGTCAAAGTCGAAAATCAGAATGGCGATGGGGGCGGCTTCAATTAGCTTTTCGAGGAAAAATTGCTGTTCCATTTGTTTCGTTCGTTCGGTCCGTAACTGGTCGATCATCAGGTTATACACGTCAATCAGCTGATCGATCTCAAGGTTGCCGGTCGGCACAAACTTGATGGTGAAATCTTTGTCTTTGATGGCTTCAATACCCGAAGCGATGAAGTCGGATGGCCGGCGGAACTCGCGGTACAGCTGAACAGCGATACCGGCCGACACCAGGACCAGCACCTCGGCTGCAATGAACAGCGCTTTGTTGTCCTCCAGCAGCCGAAAGGTCAGGTAAATGATAACCGCGTGAACGGCAAGAATGTACAGTAAAAAGCGGGTACGGAAGCTCATAAACTCAGCTTAATCCTGGTCAGGATTCGTCGGTAGTATACGGAATGTCAAACTTCTCCAGTCGCCGGTAGAGTGCGAACCGCGTGATGCCCAGCGCCCGGGCGACCTTCGCTACGCGGTTGTTGTGGAACTCCATGGCCCGGCGAATCATCTGGTATTCCATTTCTTCCAGCGTCATGGTTCCTACGGGAGGCAATGGGCTGAAGGCTGCGGGCGTGGGGCCTGAAGTAAGGTGTTTCTCAAAGTCAGCAATCGCTAATTCATCACTAATCGAAAGCAGGACGGCCCGCTCGACGATGTTTTTCAGTTGCCGGATGTTGCCGGGCAGCGACAGGTTTTTCAGCCAGGTCAGGGCGGCCGGATTGACACGCAGATCCGGGCGGCCGTAGATCGTTTTCAGGTTGTTGACAAAGAACTCGACCAGCGTCGGGATGTCGCCAGGACGTTCGCGCAGGGCGGGTAACTTCACCGTAATGAGGTTGATCCGGTAGAACAGGTCCTCGCGGAAGGTGCCCCGGGCAACCATCTCTTCCAGGTTCCGGTTGGTCGCGCAGATCACCCGTACGTCAACGGTTTTGCTTTTGCTGCTGCCCAGAGGCTCAAACGTCCGGTCCTGCAGCACGCGGAGGAGCTTTACCTGACTCGACGCGTCCAGATCACCAATTTCATCCAGGAAGATGCTGCCTTTGTTAGCCAGTTCAAACCGCCCGATCCGGTCGGATTTAGCGTCGGTAAACGCACCTCGTACGTGACCGAACAGCTCGCTCTCGAAGAGGGTCGACGAAATGCCGCCCAGGTTGACCTTAACGAACGGCTGGCGTTTCCGGCGGCTGTTCTGATGAACGGCTTCGGCAATCAACTCTTTACCAGTGCCGCTTTCGCCGGTAATCAGCACCGGAGCGTCGGTAGGGGCTACACGGCCGATCGTAGCCAGGATGTCGAGCAGCTTGGGATCTTCGCCGACGATGTGGTCAAACTGATACTGCTGGTCGAGCCGTCGGCGGTTGGGGGATGCTGGTTTTGTCTGGGCCAGGTTCAGCGCCGTTCGGGCCGATTGCAGGAGGTGGTCGTTCTGCCAGGGTTTCGTAATAAAATCCCGGGCACCGGCTTTCATCCCTTCGACGGCGAGTTCGATGCTACCCCAGCCCGTAATGAGAATGACCGGTACGTTGGGTACGCGCTCCCGGATTTCGCGCAGGAGCCGCAGGCCGTCGTTGCCGGACGTATCGACCGAGAAGTTCATGTCCAGCAGGATCAGCTCGGGCGTTTCGTCGGCCAGCACCTCGCGGGTTTCAAAGGGACCATCAGCAACGCGCACCGCAAAGCCCTCCTTCCGAAACAGGAGCGAAAGCGAGGTTTGAACCGCTATGTCGTCGTCGATGATCAGGAGCATGGGAGGAGGGGCTGGGGCTGGGGTTGCAGGGGTGGCTGGGGTTGCAGGGGTGGCTGGGGTTGCTGGGGTTGCTGGGGTTGCAGGGGTGGCTGGGATAGCTGGGGTTGCAAGGGTGGCTGGGGTTGCAGGGATGGCTGAGTTGGTGTAGCTTGCTGACTAACGATTAACTTGTACAAAATAACATGAATCAAAAACTATTTCGGTTTGAGGATTTGGCTATCTGGCAGACATCCATCGAAGTGGGCGACGAGTTGTATAGCATTGCGGATACTTTGGAAGCAAAACGTCTGTACCGGTTTGCAGAGCAACTTCGTGGTGCTGCCATGAGTATTTCAAATAATATAGCAGAAGGATCTGGGTCTGCTTCTGCCAATGAGTTTCGTCAGTTTCTCAACTATGCTCGTCGGTCCTGCTACGAGTGCGCCAATATTCTGGTAGTTGTTCAACGTCGTAATCAGATAGACGAAAACGAGAAACAACGCCTATTCATTGACCTTGCAAACTTAAGCCGCAAAATATATAACTTCCAGCAATCAATTCGCATATGACCCCGCCACCCAGCGCGCTGCATCCTCGCACCTCCCTGCCATCCCCGCAACCCCCGCCATCCCTGCTACCTCCAAACCCCCTGCCACTTCACTCCTCATGCAACGCCACTGCCGGCTGGATCTCCGCGGCCTGGCGGCTGGGGAACACAGCGCAGAGCGTAACGATCAGGTAGATAACCACAACGGATAGGACGATGGCCGTAATGTACACATCGGCCTTGAGGTCAAATACGTTCATCAGCGGAAACTGAACGGCGAAGAGCAGGCCAATCAGCAGACCAAACGTAGCAAGTACCCAGATTTCGCCGACGAACTGCTTCGAGATACCGTTGCCGGTAGCACCTAAAGCCCGGCGTAAACCAATCTCCGACCGGCGCTTGGTGATGCTGACGTTCAGGACGCCGAATAAACCGAGCGCTACGTTGATCAGCAGGAAGCCGCTGATGATCAGGAAGATGGTGACCGGTACGAGTGTGATGTTATGCGTTGACTGCCGCTGGTTTTCCATGTACGACACTTCGATGTTCCAGTCCTTCGTCAGCATACCGAGGTCTTTGGTCAGTTGAGCTTCAAACGAAGCGTCGGTGCCGGGCTTCACCTTGATCAGTGCCGTTCGGGTGTACGAGCGGGCTTCGCCTTTATTCAGCTGAAACAGCCCCGGTGCATTGGTCATGTATTCACCCTGCGTTTTGAAGTTGCCGATGACGCCCACAATCGTGAAGTAATCTTCCTTCTTGTGCTTGTCGCCGGGACCGCCGAAGGTAATCTGTTTTCCGAGGGCCGGCTCATCCCCAAACAGGGCTTCTTTGAGCGGGGTGTTGATCACCATCGTCCGGACATCCGCCGACTCGTCGGATTTATTGAACCAGCGGCCTTCCAGCACCGGTACGTTCAGGGTCTTCGCCATGTCCAGGTCTGTCCGGTACTGGTTGGACAGGGTCCGGGCATTGCCGTTCGTTACGTCGCCGTTGGACATGTTCATGGTGTACGGCGCGTTGCTGCTGAACAGCGTGGTCGATTCCACCTGCGGATACGTCTGGATGCGTTCTTTAACCCGCTGCATAACCTCCCCGACGGTTGAATCGGGCTGGTCGCGGGCGTTGAAGTTGAGCGTCCAGACGTTCTCATAAGCAAAACCGATGGGCTCCTGGTAGTTGCGCAGGTTAAAGACGATCAGGCTGGTTACGCCGAAGAGAACCAGAAACGAAGCGATAATCTCCACAATCAGCAGCGTGTGGGTCCGCTTCTTATTCCACATTAATTTGAATAAATGAGTCAGCATGGGTTGTTAAGGTTTATGAGTTGCGTGGGGGTTGGGGCTTGGGGCAGGGGTGCTGCGCGCAGGGATAGCGGGGGTGGCAGGGGTTGCGGGGGGCAGGGTCAGACGTACTGTCCCTGCTTCCCCTGCGCGTAGCACCCTGCCATCCCCGCGCGAAGCCCCCCGCCCTACGCACTTTTCAACGCATCGGCGATGTTGAGTTTAGCCATACGCATGGCCGGAGCCACGCCGGACAGGAATCCGAACACAAGGCACACGAGCAAACTGATGGCGAAGACCGACAGATTCAGGGTGAGGTCGGCCTTGGCAATCCAGCCGCTGTTGTTGATCAGGCTGATGATGATGACCGAAAACACGAGGGCAATGGCCCCCCCGATGAACGTAATAAATAGGTTTTCGATGATAAACTGCCAGATCAGCGTTTTGGCGGGCGCACCGAACGCCTTCCGGATGCCAATCTCCGAAGCCCGCTCCATGATGCGACTTACGTTGAGGTTGACCAGGTTGATGGCGGGCAGGCTCATGAACAACAGCATAAACAACGCAACTACGGAGTAGAAGATGCTGCTGGCCGGGCGTTGAAAAAACGTATGCAGCCACGCTTCCAGGTACGTATCGGCGCTTGTCTCGATCACGGCGAAGTGGAAACCGTTTGAATCGCCGGGGAGGGGAATCCGGCTGATGGCCTGATCGTACTCGGCTTTGATAGCCGGCATGTCCGATTTCTGACGAGCCAGAATCAGAGCCGCGTAGCTTCCCATATAGCCTTTGCTCTTGCCGTCGCGGTTGGTGGCCGTTACGGGAAGGTACACATCACTGGCGGTCATGGGCCGTGTTACCGGAGCCCCGCGCACAACCCCGATCACGCGGAATGTCCGGTTGTCGATTTCGATGGGTTTACCCACAACCGGCTCCTCGCTGTTCTCGAAGTACTGCCGCTTCAGGTCATCGGTGATGACGGCTACGTTATCACCTTTGGCCAGGTTGTCCTGGTTGTACGGCTTTCCTTCCAGAAAGTCAAAATCCGTCACTTCCCAGAATTCGGCGTTCGTGTGTTTGAGCTTGAGCTCAATTCGCTTGCCGTTCACGTACGCATTGGCAAAGTCAAACAGGGTGGCAATAGCTACTTTCTCGGGGGTTTTCAACGATGAAATGTAGCGTTGCGTAAACTCATGGCTCATCGGCCCGACGGTTTGCGATTGCCGGAGTGAGTCCCGAAGAGCTACTTTCTGTACGTACAGGATGCGATCCCGCTTGTTTTCGGGATAATGGCTGCCCACCAGATGATCGATGAACGAGGTCAGCACCATCAGCACCGTCAGGGTCAGGCTGATGCCGAAGAGCGTAATGAAGGTGTAGAACGGATGCCGGAGCAGCACCTTCCAGGCGATTTTTATGTAGTTCGTTAGCATGGGATTATAGTTTTGGCGTGGATGGCAGGGTTTGCACGGATGGCATGGAGGCTCCTTGCCATTCCCTGCCAGCCCCTGCTACTCCCTGCAATAAAGAGTCACCCACCTGCGTGCCGTCGAAGAGCCGGATGAGCCGGTGTGTTTTCTTGGCCATTGACTCGTCGTGGGTTACCATGATGATCGTGGCACCGTCGTCGTTCAGGCTCTGGAGAATACTCATGATCTCGTTACCCATCGCGCTGTCGAGGTTGCCGGTCGGTTCGTCGGCCAGGATGATTTCGGGATTCCCGACGATGGCCCGGGCGATAGCCACCCGTTGCTTCTGTCCACCCGACAACTGGCGCGGAAAGTGCTTCATGCGGTTGCTCAGCCCAACTTTTTCCAACGCTTCTTTTGCATGGTCCAGCCGCGATTTTCCGTTAGCCGGGCGGTACAGCAGCGGTATCTCGACGTTGTCCAGCACCGACAGGTCGTTGATCAGGTGAAAGCTCTGAAAGATGAAGCCAATTTTCTGGTTACGCAGGGCGGCCAGTTCTTTGTCGCGGTACGACTTCACCGGTTGCCCGGCAATCGCGACGCTGCCTTTCGAGGGTTCATCGAGCAGGCCCATGATGTTCAGGAGCGTACTCTTGCCGCAACCCGACGGGCCCATGATCGACACGAACTCGCCTTTGCGGATGTTGATGTTAATGTTGTTGAGCGCCAGCGTTTCGATGCTGCTGGTGCGGTACACTTTTTCGATGTTCTGTAGGGTGATCATGGTTGTTTGGCTTGGGGTATGGCGCGTGGGGCGTAGGGCTGAGGGCCTGGGGTTACCTTTTGCCCCTTGCCCTTCGCCCCAGGCCCTACGCTATTGAATCTTCTGGTTTGTTTCAAAATCATATAAAGTCAACAGGCGGAGCGTGTAATACGCCTGCCAGTAGTCACGAAGCGCAAGCACGGCATCACGACGAGCGCGGTCTTTTTCCTGCGTGGCAATGCCCAGGTCCGTTACGCTGAGGTCGCCGAGGATAAAGCGGTTCTGGGCAATCTGATAGCGATCCTGGGCAATCTGATCGGCTTCGGCGGTGAGCTTCACCTGCTTCTGTAGCATCTGGAGTAAGGTCACCTGCGTAAACACCTGCTGCTCCAGGGTAAGCTTGTCCTGCTCAACGGATTGCTGCGTCAGCTGCTGGTTGGCTTTCGCCGTTTCTGTGCGAGCCTGCGCCCGCCCCCAGGTCATGATGGGCACCGAAAAACGAATTTCCAGAATCTCACTGTCCTGCGGCCGGACGTACACGTCACCGATCCGGGAGCCGCGGTTCGATAGCCCGAACGAAGCCTGCATCGATGCGTTCAGACCGTTTTCCTTGCGGGCCCTGTCGACCTCCCGTTCGGCTTCGAGGAGTCGGCGCCGGAAACCGACCGACGCGGCCCGATTGGCAAACGCTTCGTCGATGGCCCGCCGGATGTCGACAGAGAACGGGACGATCTGGTTGGGCGGAGCCAGTTCCAGCCGGTTGTCGTTCCGGTAGCCGATATACGTTTTCAGCTTCAGCGACGCTACCTCCGCCGTTTGCTGGGCCGACGCCAGGTCCTTGCGGGCGGTCAGTACGCTTAGTTCCAGCTGGAGCAGATCATTCTGTGAAATGCGGCCCAGTTCCAGCTTCTTCCGGGCAATTTTGTACAGCGTATCGTTGTTCATCAGGTTCTTTTCCGCGATCTGCAGGTTCACCTGCGCCACCAGCAGGTCGAAGTAATACATCGTTGCGTTAAGCGAGACCTCCTCTTTCGACTCCAGCAGCTGCTGGTTGCTTTCCTGATACTTCAGCGGCTCAATCCGGCGTTCCCAGCGCATGGGGTTGAAGCGGAACAGGGGCTGAATAAGGCCGACGCTGAATGGAACACCGTTGTACAACGTCTGGCTTTCGAGGAAATTATCAAACCGCTTGATCTCCTTCTGGACGAAGATGCTGCCGCCGGTTAGGGCGATGTTCTGACTCAGCGACAGGTTCAGGGCCGAGTTGTTAAGCGATACGGGCTGGTAGGCGATGGTGCCGTCGGGCTGGGTAACTTCCACAAACGAGCGCGTAAAACCGGGCAACGTACCATCGAGGCTGAGCTGCGGTTTGTAGTCGGCCAGGAACGACCGGTACTTCCAGTAATTGGTACGCTGGGTCGTAGCGGCCTGTTTGGCGGCCACCGACTGACCCTGGGCGATTGAGACTACGTCTTCCAGCGTCATCCGCTGGGTCTGCGCCAGGGCCGTGTGCGTCGTGAGGTAAACCAGGGTCAGCAGTCTGGCCAGTAGGGTTCGTTCCAGCAGTAGTTTTATCAGTTTATCCACTACCGAAAAGAGAGAGAAAGGTCGCATCATTGGTCGGTGGGTGTAATGGTTATGGTCTCGGAATGTTCGTACTGGCTGAGGTCCGTGATGATCACCTGCTCGCCCGGCTGGACACCGCTTTTAAGCTCAACCCAGTCGAAGTTGGTCAGGCCAATTTCAGCGTCCCGGCGTTCGGCCACGCCCTTGGTCAATACATACACGTACTGCCGCCGTTTGCCTTTGAAGGCCGGGCCATTGGCTACCCGTACGGCCTTGCCAACCCGGTTGGTGACGATGAACACCTCTACTTTCATATTAGGCCGGAGCGACGTATGCCGGTTGTCGTCCAGTTGGATGGCGAACTGCACTACGTTGTTCTGGACCGATGGCTTTACCTGGGTGATCGTGCCGCGCAGGTTGGTTTCGTTGATTTTTACGATGACCGGCAACCCCACTTTGACCTGATCGGCGTACATATCGGAGCAGGAGCCATCAATCCGGAAGCTTCCCAGATCGGCCAGTTTGGCCAGCATATCGCCCGTGCTGACGGCCGCTCCGATGCGGTCGTTGACCCACGTGAGTACCCCCGGCCGGTCGGCGAGGATGTCGGCCTGCCGGAGTTTCTGTTCGAGTTCCTGGAGGTTTTTGGCTTCAATCTGCGCCTGGAGTTCAGATTCTTTCAGGCTGGCTCCCATCGACTGGCGGCTGTAGGCCAGGTCATTTTCCAGCTGCTTCTTTTCCAGTTCGGCAATCCGGAGTTCGTTTTCGGCTTTCGTTACGTCTTCCTGCGTGCTGCCACCGGCTTTCTGGAGCCGGCGTGTATCTTCTACGTTGGCCCGGAGCCGGTTGATGTTGAGTGATTTGATTTTGTCTTTAATATCGGCGTCGTAGAATTCCTTGTTGAGCCGCAGCCGCAGCTGCTCGATGCCGTTGCGCTTCAGGGCGAGCTTGTCTTTCAGGCGTTCGAGTTCGATCAGAGAGAAGGATTTGTCGAGTTCGAGGATCGGCTGACCCGGTCTGACGCGGGTGCCGGGCGTGATCAGTACCCGTTGTACACTCGCCTGAATGGGACTCACGATCACCTGCTCGAATGCCGGGATCACTTCACCGGTGGCGTTGATGGTGTTTTCGACCGGACCCACCTGCGCAACCGCCGTCCGGATTTTAGAAGCTTCGACGGACGTGCTGAGGTAGGTTCGGAATAAAGCCAGCACCGCAGCCACACTCACGATACCCAGCGTGACGATGACGATGCTTTTGGTTCGTTTCTGCCGGGTGATCTCCGGGGCAAGCTCTCTGTCCATTGGTCAGTTCGTTTGCGTATAAGAAGCCAAACGACGTGCCAATAGGTAACTTATTGTCTGTCAATATATTGCTGATTAAGAAGCCTTTCAGATGTGTGCGATTTCGCACAAGGTGTACAAAATCGCACAAGCGTTCGGTCCGCTTCACCGGGTCAGCAGACCGGCATCCAGCACAAACTGCGAACCCGTTACGTAGCGGGCTTTATCGGATACCAGAAACAGCACCATCGCCGATACATCTTCCGGCTCGACCCAGGGAACCGGCAGCAGATTCCCCGCCGACCGTTCGGCGATTTCCTGCGTGGTGGTTCCTTCGAGTTCAGCCAGTCCGTCGTTCATGGGGGTATTGACGCCCGTGGGATGAATGGAGTTGACCCGGATGTTGTAAGGGGCGAGTTCAATGGCCCACGACTTGGTGAGGCCAACCAGTCCCCATTTGGAGGCCGCGTAGTGACTCAGGCGATTCATACCCCGCAGGCCGGCAATGGATGAATTGTTGATGATAACCCCCGAGCGTTGCGCCATCATCAGCGGAATAATCCGACGGGCCACCAGCCAGGCACCTTTCAGGTTGATGTCCAGCATGGCATCCCACTCGGCTTCCGGCAGCTCGTGTGCCAGCCCATAGGCGCAGATGCCCGCGTTGTTGAACAGTATGTCGATGCGGCCGAACGCATCCCGGGCGGCTTCTACGGCCCGGGTGATATCATCGTCCCGACGGACATCCCCCTCGGCGGTCAGGCAGCGGACGCCGAAGGCTTCGCAGGCCTGCTGCAACGTATCCAGCTCCGAGGCCGAGCCCAGCGCGTAGCCGGGGTAGGTCAGCGGCCGGGCAATATCGAAAGCAACGATGTGAACCCCTTCCTGAGCCAGCGCCAGCGCTACGGCCCGGCCCTGTCCGTGGGCGGCTCCGGTGATAAACGCGACGGTTCCCTGTAACGTAGCCATAGGTTAAGCGTTTGAGGGCTGCGTGAGTGGCCGATACGGATACAGGTATTCGTCGATGTCGACCTCCAGCGCGTTGTTGAACACATTGGTCGCAATCATCTGTCCGGCAAAAGCCACCAGCACCACAAGCTGCTCGTCGGTATACTGCCCGGCCAGGCGTTCATAAACCGCATCGGACACGCGCCCTTGCTGCCGGGCCATTTCGCTGCCGAAATCGAGGAGAAGCTGTTCATGATCGGTCAGGTGCAGGTCTTCCGGTTTCTCGCCGTTGTCGATAATGATCCGTCGGAAAAAAGTGGTACAGAGCGGGCAGTTCGACCCTTCGGAGATGGCGTGAGCAAAGAGATAGGCCGGCCGGTTACCAACCGTCTTCTTCACTTCCTCATACAGCGGATACCACTGCATATACACCTGAAACGACAGCAGCGAACGCCCGAGCGTCGCTTTCATGTTGGTGATGCGGCTACCGGCATAGTCGGAAACGTGCTGATCATAAGCCGTCTGGACGTCAACCGGTGCGTCGTCCCGGCGAAGGGGGGTAATACGTGGCATGATACGGGGTGTTGGTCAGAACGAGTAAGATACAAACAGATTCTTTAGAAACGCGGGCGACACCCGGCTCCGATGTTTTTTCGTAGAACTGCCTGAAATGAATTAATTTACCCAAAGCCAGAAAAAAACAGGTGTGAAACCTTAAAATCCGTTACCAACGGCAATATGTTCGTCTATAGGGAAATTACCCGCAACAATCCGGTATTGACTGAATCACGTAAGCACCAATGGTCAGTCAACACCAGCCAGTGAACAACTCAACGCACAGACAACGGCCTGATTACGTATAATAAATGGCTAAGCTCGTTATGCTGAACGTAATCGTATGTTAATATTGTAAACTTAATAATCGTAACTTTCCCTGAATGAACCTTTCTTTGTTGAACCGCCTGTACCTTGGCTTTTCGGTCGCCGTCTTACTGGTCATTCTGGTGGGCGTGCTGGCGTTGCAAACGTTTCGAACGCAATCGGTTGAAGCCGAGCGCGTCCGGCATACGTACCAGGTGCTGAATCAGGCGGAAAACATTCAGAAACTACTCGTCGACATGGAAACGGGTCGGCGGGGGTTTCGTCCAACCAACGACAAACAGTTTCTGGAGCCGTATAATACGGGCCTGCTCAAGATTGAGCCCGCCATTATTGCGCTTAAAGAACTCACCAGCGACAACGCAGCGCAGCAACGGCGGATAGAGCAGGCCGAGCAGCGTATCGAGGGGCTGCTTCAGTACTGGAAAAGTCTCGGCGAGGATGCCAGCGGCTACACCCCGGCTACCATCAGCGCGATCATGCTCCAGGAAAAAAAGCGGATGGATCAGATTCGGGTCGAATTTGACGAGATTCTGCAGGCCGAAAAGGCGTTGCTTGCGCAGCGGGAAGAGGAAAATGCGGAGGCTGTCGACCGGGCCAGTATCAGCCTGCTGATCGGTACGTTTCTGATTTTGCTGGTCGTTGTTACGTTGATCTACTTTATTCTGAAGGAATTCAACAGCCGGCAGCGAGCCGAAGCGTCGCTGTATCAGAATTTTAAACAACTCGAAGAGCTCAATCAGGTCACCACGGAGAAAAACTGGCTGCTCACCGGGATCTCGGCGATCAATGATACGTTACAGGGCATCAATGAGATTACCTCGTTGACCCAACAGATTCTGAAATCGATCACCGATTACCTGGGTTTGCCGGCCGGCGCCTTTTACTGCTACAATGAACACAACCAGCAGCTCCTGCTCAATGCATCCGTAGCCCTGCCGGCGAGTGCTCCCCAGACGTATAACCGGCATGAAGGCCTGATCGGGCGGGCGGCCGACGACCGGAATCTGCTGGTTGTCGGCGATGTGCCGGCTGAATTCTGGTCGGTTGAGTCCGGAGCGGGTCAGGCCCGGCCGAAACAACTGGTTTTTGTACCCCTCTGGTACAACAAGGAACTGAAGGGGGTACTGGAGCTGGCGTCGTTCGGTCCGATGAGCGACCAGCATCTGGGGCTTCTGCGGGCGGTGGCCAACAACATAGCCGTGGCGGTAAATGCGGCCGACGACCGCCGTCGGGTGATGCACCTGCTCAAACAGATTCAGGATCAGAAAGAAGAGCTGGAAAATCAGCAGGAAGAACTCCGCCAGTCGAACGATGAGCTTACCCGTCAGGCCAGTATCCTGCAGGCATCCGAGGAGGAACTGAAAGTGCAGGAAGAAGAACTGCGTCAGATCAATGCCGAGCTGGAAGAGCGGAACGAAGCCGTTGAGGTAGCCCGGAAAGCGCTGGCCATGAAAGCCAAAGAACTGGAAGTGACGGGGAAATACAAGTCGGAGTTTCTGGCGAATATGTCGCACGAGCTACGCACTCCGCTTAACAGCGTCCTGATTCTGGCTAAACTGCTGTCGGAGAACAAGAACGGTAACCTGACCGATAAACAGACCGAATACGCCAACACCATCTATAAATCGGGCAACAACCTGCTCGAACTGATCAACGATATTCTGGATCTGTCGAAGATTGAAGCCGGTAAGATCGACATGAATATCGAGGAGGTGCCGGTTCAGTCGATCATTCGGGACCTGAACCAGATGTTTAGCGTAGTGGCCGAAGAAAGAGGGGTACAGTTCATTACGCATACGGAACCGGGCATACCGGCGGGCATCCGGACCGATAAGCAGCGGCTGGAGCAGGTGATTCGGAATCTGTTGTCCAACGCGTTTAAGTTTACCCCCCGCGACGGGTCCATTACGTTGTCGTTTTCGGCGCCCCCGGCCCACCAGTTGTTCGGCACCGAATCGCTGGCCAATGCCAGCCAGGTGCTGGCCATTTCGGTAACGGATACGGGCATCGGGATTCCGCCCGAAAAACAGCAGATCATTTTCGAAGCGTTCCAGCAGGCCGACGGCTCCACCAGCCGCAAATACGGCGGCACGGGACTGGGTTTGTCCATCAGTAAGGAGCTGGTTCGGCGGCTCGGTGGCGAAATGGGCCTGACCAGCGCGGTAGGCAAGGGCAGTACGTTTACCATCTACCTGCCGGTCGATGCGCCCGTTCAGCCCAATGCACCGGGGGGAAGCAGCGAGCCACCGGTGCAGGAACTGATGGCTCCGGTAAAACTGACTGAACAGATGCCGTTGTCCGACGATCGTTACACGCTCTCGCCCGAGGACAAGGTGATGCTCATTATTGAAGATGACCCGCTGTTTGCCGGGGTGGTTCAGACCTTCGCCCGGGAAAAGAAATACAAGACGATTGTTGCGCTGCAGGGCGACGAAGGGCTGCGGTATGCCCGGCAGTATAAGCCCTCGGCGATCATTCTGGACATGGGCCTGCCGGTTATCAGCGGCTGGGATCTGCTCAAGATCATGAAAAGTGACGAAACGCTGAAACACATCCCGGTTCATATTGTTTCGGCTTCAGACGACACCCGGCTTACGAGTACCGATGCCCTGGCCTACGTTCGCAAACCCGTGAGCAAGGAGGATCTGGAAACGGTATTCTCGCAGTTCCGGTCGCAGCTTAACATCGGCCTGAAAAAAGTGCTGGTGCTGTCGGCGAACGCGCTCCAGGGCGATTCGCTCCGGCAACTGATCGATGAGCGCCACATGGACATTGATTTCGATTACGCCCGTACGAGCGACGAAGCCCTGCAGAAAATCGGCGAGCATACCTACGATACGGTCATTGCCGACATCGGGCAGGATCTGGAACGCGGTATTCCCGAGCTTGAATCCCTGCAGCAGGCCCTGGTTCAGACCGGTATTCCGTTGATTGTGTACCTGGACAAAGACCTCACGGCGGCCAACGAACGGCAGCTGGCCAAAATTTCGCCCGTGGTAATCCGCGACTCGTCGCAGTCGAAAAACCGGCTGATGGATGAACTGGAACTGTTTTTGTACAAGGTTCAGGAAGCCGAACGCTCGCCCTTGCCCAAATACGTTGCCGTCAGTACGTCGGATGCGGTGCTGAAAGGACGCAAGGTGCTGCTGGTCGACGATGACATGCGCAATGTGTTTGCGCTGAGTACATTGCTGGAGGAGTATGACATGGAGGTGCTGACGGCCGGCGATGGAAAAGAAGCCCTGGAGATACTGGACGAGCAGCCCGGCATTGACATCGTGCTGATGGACATCATGATGCCCGAGATGGACGGATACGAAGCCACGCGCCGAATCCGGGCCAACCAGCGGCTTCAGAAATTGCCCGTGATTGCCCTGACGGCCAAGGCCATGACCGGCGACCGCGAAAAATGCCTCGAAGCCGGTGCGTCCGATTATATTACTAAACCCGTTAACAACACGCAGTTGATTTCGCTGATGCGGGTTTGGTTAGCCCAGTAGCGTATGATGAACCTGACCCAGATCACCAACGGTGAAATTGACGAAATCATATCGGTTATCCGGCACAACTACGGATACGACTTCGGCGATTATGCCCGGGCATCGTTCCACCGTCGGGTGGTCCGCTGCATGGACCAGGCCGGCATCCAGTCATTCTTTGATCTGAGATACGCGCTGACCAACGATCAAACGTTCTTCAGCTGGTTTCTGCAAAACCTGACGGTGAACGTAACGGAGATGTTCCGGGACCCGGTTTTTTACAAAAGCCTGCGCACCACCGTCATTCCCATCCTGGCTTCGTATCCGACCATCAAGATCTGGCACGCGGGCTGCGCTACGGGTGAGGAAGTATTCTCGATGGCCATTTTGCTACACGAAGCCGGCCTGCTCGAACGGACCCGGCTGTATGGAACCGATCTGAATCCGGCTAACCTCGAACGCGCCCGGCAGGGAATCGTACCGATGCAGCACATGAAGGATTATACGGCTAATTATCTGCAATCGGGGGGGCAGAGCGACTTCTCGACGTATTACACGGCCCGGTACGATCACGCTATTTTTCACAAGGAACTGCGCCGGAACATCGTCTTTTCGCAGCACAATCTGGTGACGGATCAGGTGTTCAACGAGTTTCAGCTGGTATGCTGCCGAAACGTACTGATTTACTTCAACCGGCGGCTACAGAACCAGGTATGCCGCCTGCTGACGGATAGTCTGGCCCCGCTGGGGTACCTTGCCATTGGCATGAAGGAATCGCTGATGTTTACAGACGTCCGCCAGCAGTTTGATGTTGTAGACGCCGTCTGCCGCATCTACCGGCGCAAAACATAAAGAGATCGATGGCGTCATTCGATATAATCGCCATTGGTGGGTCGGCAGGAAGTATCCCCATTGTTTCTGAACTGCTGGAAGCGCTGCCCGGTACGTTTCAGTACGCCGTTATTATTGTCCTGCACCGGCTGAAGAACGTTTATAGTGAAATGAACCGGGTGCTGGCTACACCCCACAAGGGTACGTACATACGCGAGCCCGATGATAAGGACCTGATTCAGCCCAACAGCGTCTACCTGGCTCCGCAGAACTATCACCTGCTGATCGAGGCCGACCGGAGCTTCAGCCTGGATTACTCGGAACTGGTTAACTACAGCCGCCCGTCGATCGATGTGACCTTCGAAAGTGTGGCCGGCGTATACGGCAGCCGGGCCCTGGCGGTGCTGCTCAGTGGCGCCAACGACGACGGAGCCGCGGGCATGGAAGCCATCCTGGCGAGCGGAGGGCAGGGGATTGTACAGGATCCGGCCACGGCTGCGTACTCGGCCATGCCCCGGGCAGCCGCCGAACGTAACCCGAAGGCACTCGTACTGCCTCCCGATGGGATCATTAAATTTTTGTCCACAAATACCTAAATTATATGAATTTGATGAGTAACCCCGACGAGTTCACGATCCTGCTGGTCGACGACCGGGAAGAGAATCTGCTGTCGCTGGAGGAAATGCTGGAACGGGAAGGCCGTACGTTTATCAAGGCTACGTCGGGCAACGAAGCCCTGCGTCATGCCCTCCGCAACGACCGGATTGGGTTGATCATGCTGGATGTGCAGATGCCCGGGATGGACGGATTTGAGGTGGCTCAACTGCTGAAGTCAAACCCCAAAACCAAAGACATCTCCATCATTTTTGTGACGGCCATCAGCCGCGATGAGCAGTTTGTGCTCAGGGGGTTTGAGCAAGGGGCCGTCGATTACCTGCAGAAACCCCTGGATATTAATGTCACTAAAGCAAAAGTCAACGTATTTGAACAACTTTACTTCTACCAGCGGAATCTGAAGAACACCGCGGCTGAACTTGAAAAAATCAACAAGCAGCTCGAAAAATTTGTCTACATCGTAGCCCACGACCTGAAGTCGCCCCTGACGGGCCTGATCGCGTCGCTGTCGCTGATCGACATGATCAACGAAACCCGCCCGATGGAGCAGGACGAGGTGACGGAATACGTCGACGGGGCCAAACAGGCGGCTCATCACCTGGCTAACATGATTACGACACTGCTCGACTACTCCCGCAAGAGCCTTACGCAGCAGACCGTGGAAGAGGTTGATGTGTACGAGCTGGTGAGTCAGATCGCTACGCTGCTTTTCCCACCTAAACACATCGAAATCCGGGTGCATAAACCGATGCCGGTGCTGAAAACCCGCCGGCTGAAATTACAGCAGGTGTTTCAGAACCTGATCAGCAACGCCATCAAATACAACGACAAGGAACAGGGACTGATTGAGGTCGGCTGCGTCGAACGGGCGGACCGGGCCGAGTTTTTCGTACGCGACAATGGACCGGGGATATCAGAAGATGAGAAAGAGTCAATATTCCAGTTGTTCTGGGCGGGCGACTCGGCAACGACCACGCAGGAAAGCAGTACGGGGGTCGGACTGAACCTGCTCAAGATGCTGGTCGAAGAACAGGGTGGTAAAATCTGGGTCGAATCCCGGCCCGGCGAAGGAAGTACGTTCTTCTTCGAGTGGCTAACCTGAACCGTTGTGTCCATCCGGCATGAATTAAATCGGTTTAATGGGTTATTAATCGGCCATTAATGGGTTCTTAACGGGCCTGGCGTCGCGGGTGCTTATTTTTATTGCTTGATCAGTCGAGTCAATGAAATATGATAAAGCCATCAGTACCCGCTAACGAAACGGCCCGTCGTCAGGCAGTTGCCGAATATGACCTGATGGATACGCTGCCTGAGGAGGAGTATGATGCGATTACCCGAGTAGCCACTGAATTATGCCGTACGCCCATTTCGCTCATTACCGTCATCGGCGACGACCGGGCGTGGCTTAAATCCCGGCAGCGGCTCAACGTACAGGAAGCCCCCCGCGACATTGTTTTCTGCTCGTATGCGATCAACGACCCGGATACGGTCATGGTGGTCAATGACACGCGCGAGGACGCTCGCTTCAGGGATAACCCACTGGTTGTGGACGGCCCTAAAATTGCGTTCTATGCCGGTGTTCCCCTTGTTACGCCCGATGGGTACGCACTCGGTACTATCTGCGTGCTGGATCACCGGCCCCGGCAACTGACCGACAGCCAGTTGCTGTCGCTGAAAGCGCTGGGGCAGTGGGTCATGACCAGTTTCGAGCTGCGGAAAACCCGCACCGAGCTGGCCAATTGCCGCAAAAGTCTTCAGCAGACCCGATACACGAACCTCGGGTCGTCGACTACCCGGCCGGACGCAGCCCCGGTACCTGCCGACGTGGTGCGGCAAGCTAAGGTTTTGCAATCGGCGCTGGATGCCTGGCTAACGGCCAATAACGCAGCGGGCACCGACCCGCAATGAGAAGCCCCATCACGAGTCGATGCCCGTCTGAAAAGTAAGTACATCGCGTCGATTACGCCAGTTTCCAGCCGTCGCGGTAGTTGCGCGATACAAACTGGTTGGCTTCGTCGAAGTTGGTGATCTTCATACTCTTACCATCCCAGGTCAGTTTCTTCCGGCCCGGATAGCTGAAGCCCCGACCGTCGGCCTTGGGCGTCCGTAGCGTATAGCTGCGGATGGCCAGGTTACCCATCAGCACCGACTCGGTCAGCGGACCGGCAAAGTCGAACGACGACGTCAGTGCTTTATGCTCCTTGCTGTTAAACCCGGCTTTGCAGGCTTCGGTCCATAGTACCTGGTGGCCGTTCTCAGGAATGGATTTGCCGTCGGCGCTCTTCGGTTTAGGCGCAGCTTCCATCTTCTCGCCACTCTTGGTGTACAGTTTCGGGTCGTCGCCGTACATGCCGCAGGCAATCAGGCCCTTGTCGCCGATCAGGAACACCCCGTTCTCCCCGTTTTCCGGGAAGGGTTCGCCGGCCGGCAGCATCTCCGGGCGGAACGGACGCAGACCACCGTCGAGCCAGACCATCTTAACGGCCGATTTATTCTTGGCCGAAGCCGGGAATTGCAGTTCAACCTGCGACGACGGCGGACAGCCTTCCGGAATGTACTCCGGCGTCCAGTCTTTCAGGAACACCTGGCTGATGCTGGTTTCGACTTCCGTCGGGTAGCCCAGGCCCAGAACACGGAACGGTACGTCCATGATGTGGCAGCCGATGTCGCCCAGTGCCCCGGCTCCGAAGTTCCACCAGCCGCGCCACTTGAAGGGGTGGTAAGCAGGGGTGTAGCCAACTTTCTGAGCGGGTCCGAGCCACAGATCCCAGTCCAGATCGGCAGGAACCTCACCGGCCGCCTGCGGTACCGGAATGCCCTGCGGCCAGACGGGCCGGTTGGTCCAGAGGTACACCGTGTGTACGTTGCCCAGGAGGCCTTTGTCGAACCACTCAACCATCTGCTTCTGCTGCGGGTTCGATGAACCCTGGTTCCCCATCTGCGTCACGACCTTGTATTTGCGGGCGGCTTCGGTCAGCATCCGGGCTTCGTGAATATTGTGCGTCAGCGGTTTCTGAACGTACACGTGCTTGCCGCGCTGCATGGCCGCCATGGCTACAACCGCGTGCGTATGGTCGGCGGTTGATACCGTTACGGCGTCGATGGCTTTGCCCTCTTTATCGAGCATTTCCCGGAAGTCCTTGTAGCGCTTGGCGTTCGGATGCTTCGAGAAATTTTCTTTAACCCGGGGCAGGCTCCAGTCAACATCGCAGAGGGCTACCATGTTGTTGGCTCCATTGTTATACGCATTATTGGTATCACTGAATCCTTTTCCCCCAATGCCGACACCAGCGATGTTCAGTTTGTCACTCGGGGCAATATAACCCTTTCCCAGTACGTGACGGGGAACAATAAAGAAGCTGCCCGCGGCTAAAGCTCCCGTTTGTATGAACTGACGACGGGAGGTCGTTGATTTTTCACTGTTTTGCATGTAACGGAGCTATTAGAGTTAGAACGTTTACGGAAAATAAAGCGAAGAACAGGGCAAATATACCCGACTGTAACCGACAAATTAACGGCACGTCGCCTAATCATAATACTGATATAGTCTATTAGTTTAATTGGCTTTTAACCTACTTTTTAGTTAGTATTCATCTGGCCTTCTTTTTTTTGTATTACATACTACTCAAATCGAAAATGGAAAGCCGGGACATGTCAATATTTATAGTAGACGATGATGAAGATGATCGCCTGCTGATCAGAAACGCTCTATTGGACGTGTGTTCTGACACAAAACTGGTGTTTTTCTCCAATGGGGAGGATTTGTTGAATGACCTGATCGCCTTACGTGACGATAAATTCCCGATGTTTATTCTGCTGGACCTGAATATGCCGACCATGACCGGCTTCGACGTGTTGCAGGCCCTGCGGGCGAGTGATCAGTTACGGTGTATTCCGGTACTGGTGTTATCTGGAACCAACTACGAGAGCGCCATCAGGGAGTGTTATGGATTGGGGGCGAATGCGTTTATGAGCAAGCCAACTTCATTTACTGAACTGACGAATATGCTGGCGATAACGCACCGGTTTTGGTCGAATACGGTCAGATTGCCGGGCGCGGTGGGGGCAACCACTCTCCTTCGCTGAACCGGACGCAGCGCCCATAAACCAACGCCCACCATGTTGCCGGTCGGTAAGCATGGTGGGCGTTTTTTTGCGGCTATCCGACGGGCCTGCCTGTGGTTACTGAATACGTAATGGCCAGTCGGGCGGGGGAGTTCGGCCGCTGCCGAAAGCAGGGGGATAGGTTACGATAGGCCGTTTTTTCGGCTCCAGGCCGGAAGTTTTAGTAGCCCATAAACTCGCGCTGGTGCTGGGCAACAACGCCACGAATTTCGTAACTTGGGAACAGCGACTGATGCCGGGCCACCTCCGGTACGTGGCTTCGCAGCAACCGCCGGATTTTGATCACGCTGCTCCGGATGTGATTACACGTTTACGCCCAAAGTTGCCATGAAGCAGGCCCAGCAACAGGCCGGAGCCATGAAGCAGGGCGGTAAAGCCCACGAAACGCACCTGGACGCACCAGGACGGACGCCGACAGCGAGTCGTCGTAAACGGACAGGCCGGTGGCTGCCGGGCCGAATACATTAACCATCGGGTAGCCAATGGCTGCCCGGTAATCTCGTCTGACCTATGAAGCCGGCTAAACACCCCCTTTTTCTGAACCGATACGATGCCGGGCAGCAACTCGCCGGGCAGCTCACGGCCTACGCCAATCGCGACGACGTACTGGTAATGGCTTTACCCAGGGGCGGGGTTCCGGTTGGGTACGAAGTGGCGCAACGGCTTGGGGCACCTCTGGATGTGTTCCTGGTTCGCAAGCTGGGTGTTCCCGGCCAGGAGGAACTGGCTATGGGTGCCATCGCGGTTGCCGGAGCCGCTACCAAACCAATCCGGGTGTTGAATCAGGACGTACTGCGGACGCACAGAATCAGTACCGCCGTACTGGACACTGTAACAAAGCAGGAGCTGCGCGAACTCGAACGACGGGGCCACCTGTATCGTGGTGAGCGAACCGAACCGATTGTTGCCAACCGGGTGGTACTGCTCGTAGACGATGGACTGGCCACTGGCGCAACCATGCGGGCCGCCGTGGCTGCGCTGCGCGTACGGCAACCCGCCCAGGTGGTCATTGCCGTACCGGTCGCTGCCGCCGACGTGTGCAACACCCTGGCTTCTGTGAGCGATGCGGTTGTTTGTGCCGCCACGCCCGAACCCTTCTACGGCGTTGGGCTCTGGTACGCCGATTTTACCCAGACGACCGACGACGAAGTACGGAGCCTGCTGGCAGCCAGTCGTCAATAAGCTCCGATCCTCACGAGTGCAACTGGTTGTTCGCTTCGGCGGCTTTGTCGGTAGGGGTGGTCAGGACGTTTTGGCTCAGTGTCGATTCGCTGTCTTTGCCCTGAACCGCTTCCTGACCGGTATTGCCGGGGGCTGGGAGCAGGGTGTTGACTACACCGAGCAATTCTGAGGTCAGGCCGGGGGCGATTCCCTGAACAACAACCGCTAGTTTGGCCGGCAGCGAAACAATCAGCTCGGCTTTACCGTAGCGGGCGGCTTCGATGATTTCGTGGGCGCAGCGTTCGGCGCTCACCGACAGAAACGGCAGCGAATCTCCAATCTTAAACCAGGCGTATTCTTTCTCGGTCTGGCCCTTGAACCAGGCGTTGCGGGGACTGCCGGTCCGGATCAGGCCGGGGCAGACCGTCGTGACGTAGACCCCGTCTTTGAGCACTTCGGCGTGGAGACCTTCCGAGTAGCCGACCAGCGAAAACTTGCTGGCTACGTAGGGGAGGAGGTGCGGTACGGCCACTTTGCCCCCAAACGAGGCAATGTTTACGATCCGGCCCGACTGCCGCTCCCGCATGGCCGGCAGCACTTCGCTGATGGTGTTGAACGCCGACCAGAAATTAGCGTCCATAACCTCCCGGAAGTCGGCTTCGGTGGCGTTCTCGTAGGGCGTTACTACGATCGTACCGGCGTTGTTGACCAGTACGTCGATGGGGCCGAACTGCTGCCGAACGGCCCGGATGAAGTCGGCAACCTGGGTGCGGTCGGTAACGTCGCAGGGGAACGAAAGGATAAAGTTGCCGTACTGACGCAGGTCGGCTTCGGCTTCCTGAAGTTCGGCTTCGTCGCGGGCGCAGATGGCCACTTTGGCACCTTCCCGCGCAAAATGCCGGGCCATGACCAGCCCTAGTCCCCGCGAGCCGCCGGTGATGATGACCGTCTGGCCCCGGAAGTCGGTTTTCCGGCGACGGCTGATCAGGGCCTGGGCGGCTACTACGGCACCAAGGCCGGCAATGCCCCACAACAGGGCCGATGACAGCCCAAAGCCGCCGTTCTGACTCGATGAACTCATGATGGTTTGCACGGATTATGTGCTGAATCAACCGGCCGGGCAGGCGGAATGTTGGCAGACCAACCGGGTTACTGAGTGTATGGCATCAGGTGCCCGGCAGGCGATTCATGTCCAGCCAGTACTGGCAGATCGACCGCATGGTCTGGAGGAGCTGCTCGGGATTGGCCGGTTTCGTGATGAACGAGTTTGCGCCGGCTTCGTAGCACAGTTCCAGTTCATGGGACACCGACGAGTTCGTCATCATTACGACCGGTACGGCCTGCCAGTGATGCTGACTGGACAGAACGGGGCCATCGAAGGTGGGGCCACTGGCCGGGTGTTTCAGCCGGAGCAGGGTATCGTAGCCACTCAGCTTCGGCATATTCAGGTCAAGCAGGATCAGACTGGGCCGGACGGCGTCGGTGGCAACGTGTTCCAACAGGGCTTGTCCGCCGTTCAGAAACTGGGCCGGGTATTGGGGCAGGTACTGCGTGAAGACCTGTTTCAGCAAAAAACGGTAATCATCATCATCGTCGACAATGTACAAAAAAGGTGTCCTCATGGCTCACTCTCAATCTATTACGATGTACTGCCGACTGACGGGCCGGGTAGATCAATTTGAAACCGCGTGCCGGTATCCGGGCTGCTGTCTACGGTAATTCTGGCTCCTAGCAGGCTGCATAATTGCTGCACAATAACCAGACCAATTCCCTCGCTCGACTTATTCCCTGCGCTCTTCGTAGGTTTATCAGATGGCGTTGCCGACTGGTGAGTCAACTGCTCCATGACGGTCTCCGGAAGGCCGGGGCCCGTGTCCTGTACGCTGAATGACCAGTTCCCCTGGGTTTCGCCCGGCTGCCAGGAAAGAACGATCTCGCCAGACCGGGTCTCGCCAGACCGGGTCTCGCTAGACCCAGTATAGTTAATGGCGTTCAGGAGCAGGTTCTGGGCGATACGCTGTACTTTCACGTCATCGCTTTCAACCTGCAACTGGTCCGGTCCGTCGATGGTTATTATCAGTTGTTTTTCGTTAGCCACCGGTCTCAGGCTATCGACAAGTTCCCGCAGCAGCTGGGCTGCATCGAAGGCGGTGATACGTACCTGCTCCTGACCGGATTCCAGCCGGGAGTAGTCCATCAACTGCGTGAGCATCTGCGTGACCTGCCGCACGTTGCGCTGGAGCATGCTCAGCATGTGGTTTCGTTCTTCCTCGCTATGCATCAGATTAAGCAGCATGGCGGCTCCCGAAATCACCCCGAAGCTCCCCCGCAGGTCGTGTGAGGTCTGCCGCAGAAACTCTCCCCGCTGCCGGATCTGGGACCGGATGGCATCCATTTCCTGAATCATGTCTTCAGAGTTTTTCAATTGGCTGAGCAAGCGCTCCTGCTGCTGCTCGGCCTGCCTGAGGGGCGTGATGTCGAGCCCCGACAGAACAATACCATTATCCTCTTTTAAGATGGATACGCCCGTCCAGCGGCCTTCGGGAGCCTCCTCGTGGTAGCGTTCGAGGTACATCGGCTGTTCGGTTGTCAGTACGGTCAGCAGGTTGTTGAACGTATCGGTTTCCCACAGAGCGTCGGTTAATTCAGTTACAGATTTGCCGATCAGCTCGTGGATGGGCTGCCCCACCAGGTCGGCAAATTTCTGATTGCTTACCAGCACCCGGAAGTCAATCACCTGACCCTGTTGATCGTAGATGACCTTCAGGAAGGCGATGGACGCCGGCGAGCTGTTCAGAACGGCCTGCAGGTGTTCGCTGTATTGTCGGATTTTGTCTTCGGCCTGCTGCATGTCGGTGATGTCGACGTCGATGCCGAGAACCCGCGGCTGGCTGCCGTTCACGACGTTGGCCCGGATGCGGAAGGTTTTGATCTGTTCGGAGCCCTTTATCCGGATCGTCTCTTCAAACGTACCCTCGCCTTGCCTGATGAAATCAATGATGCGGTGTGCAACGGGCAGATCGTCCGAAATGGCGTGATTCAGATACGTTTCCGGCGACACTTCGCTGCCGTAGGGCATTTCGAACAGCTGGTACATACCTTCCGACCAGCTGAACTCGCCGGTCGTCCGGTCGTAGTCCCAGCTACCCATCCTCGCCAGCTCTTCGGCGTGCTGCATCAGGGTAAAGTTCTTTTTGATCTCCTGTTCCGCCCGCTTGCTGGTCGTGATGTCCTGCGATATAACCACCAGACCGTCGCCCAGTTTCACGGCAGCATACTGAAACCAGCGGTCGTATTTATCGCGGGTAGTGTGCGTTTCAAAGTCGGCCGGGAGGCCGGTTTTCAGCACGAGCAAAAAGTGATCAAACAGGCCGGTTTCGCGGGCATCGGGGAACAGCTCGGCGTAGTGTTTGCCGGAAATGTCGGTCTGGTTGGCGTACTGGCCCGTTACGCCGGATGCCAGCACTACCTCAAAGTCGGCCAGCTGCCCATCGGCCTGCCAAACGGGTTTCAGGAAACTGATCGCTACGGGCGCAATACCAAAGATCGACTGCAGCAGGTTGTTGCTTTCCTGAAACTCGGCTGTTCGCTGCTGCACGCGTTGTTCCAGTTCGTCATTTAGCTCTTTTTGCAGGTGAATATCGACCGCCGTACCGATGAAACCCGTAAACATGCCGTCGGTACTGAAGGTAGGCTGGGCGTTTTCCAGCATCCAGCGGTACGCACCATCGTACCGTTGCAGTCGGTAATTGGTCTGGGAAGCCAGACGGCCCTGAAGCCGGGCATCCCGAACGGACACGTAGTCGCTCCGGTCTTCGGGGTGCAGGCTATGTTCCCAGCCCTGTTGCAGTACGTCGTCCAGCAGGCGGCCTGTGTAGGCCAGCCATACTTTGTTAAAATACGTATACTGGCCGGCTTCGTTGGTCACCCAGATAAGGGTCGGGGCGTTGTCGGTGATGTTCCGGAACCAGGCTTCACGCTCTTCGAGCAGGCGCCGGGCCTGGAGTTGCTCCGTTACGTCGTCGATGGCCACCAGAATGGCGGCCTGTTGCCGAACAACGCGCCGGGCATTCAGCGACAGGGCTTTTTCGCCAATGTCCGGAAAGGTGTACGTCAGTTCGTAGGACTGAAACTGGGCATCGTTGTCAATAACGCTCATCAGCAGGTCGCGAAGCTGGGGAATGTCCCACTGCCGATTGCCCAGTTCGTAGATCAGCCGCCCTTCGGTTTCGTCTTCGTTTACTTTAAACAGGCGGTAAAACGCCTTGTTGGCGCTTTTCACCCGCAGGTCTTCGTCGAGCACGAGCGTCGCTTCGCGAATGGTACCGAAAATCGCTTCGGAGAAATCATTGGCTTCGGCAAGCTGGTCGTTGCGTACCTGCAGTTCCTGATTGATCGTCAGCAGTTCTTCGTTGGTCGATTCAATCTCTTCCTTACTGGTTTCGAGTTCTTCGTTAATGCTTTGCAGCTCTTCGTTGCTGCTGATGATTTCCTCGTTGGCCGATTGAAGTTCCTCGTTCGAAGCCTCCTGCTCCTCAATGATCGACCGCATATCTTCGCGCAGAATAGCCAGTTCGTCTTCGAGTTGCTTGATCCGGCGGTTGCGGCTGTCGGACAGGTCCGTGGCCGAGGGCAACGTAGGCGTTATCTCTTCAAACAGAATCAGGAATAACTGATCTTCGGTTTTGGTGCTAAGCGGAACGGCTTCGATGGTGACGTAATGGGTCTTGTCTTTTATTTTCACTTCCAGCCCTGATTTTCGTACCGGTAGTCCGGCTTTCCGGGCTTTGAAGACGCTGTTGCGCAGCTCGAAGGCCAGCGAAGGCCGGGCCATTTTCAGCAGATTCAGACTGGCCCGACCAGGGGCGGGTTCCAGAAACAGGCTGGTTGAGCCCCGAAACTGAAGAATATCCAGGTCCTGATTCACCACCACGCTGGCGGGTACGTACTGCCGGAGCAGGAGCTCATCGACGACCTGCTCCAGATCATTGGCGGCTGCATGGCCCGGCGCCGGTTGCCGCGAATTGTCCGCCGATACGGTGTCGGATGGGGCGGTTTCCGCTGCGCCGTCGGACGATAACCGCGGATTCATTTCGAAGACGGCCCGGCTGGCTACGTCGTTTCGGCGGGTATAGATTTTGTAGTTTTTTTCCAGCTGGATAAACAGCGAGCCCGAAGCGCCTACGGTTTCGGATTTGCCCAGCACCAGATAGCCGCTGGGCGTCAGGGCGTAGTGGAACGTAGCGATGGCCCTCCGCTGGAATACGTTGTCGAGGTAGATCAGCAGATTGCGGCAACTGACCAGATCGAGCCGCGAAAACGGCGGGTCTTTGAGCAGGTTATGGGGCGCAAATACGCACAGATCCCGTACGTTCCGGTTGATGCGGTAATGGTCGTCGACTTTGGTGAAAAACCGCTGAAGCCGCCGGGGCGATACGTCCATGACCTCCCCCCGGGTGTAGCTGCCCTGCCGGGCTTTGGCAATGGCGCCTTCGCTCAGATCGGTGGCAAAAATCTGGATGGTCCGGCTGGTGCCCTGATCGCCCAGCACCTCCAGCAGGAGCATAGCCAGTGAATAGGCTTCCTGGCCCGTTGAGCAGGCCGGCACCCAGATCCGGATGGCCTCTCGCGGGGCTTTTTCTTTGATAAGCCGCGGAAACAGGGTTTTGGCGAGGTAGTCCATCAGGTCATCGTCCCGGAAAAACGTCGTTACGTTGATGAGCAGGTCGCTATACAGCAGTCTGACTTCGTCGACGTGCTGCTTCAGATACTGCGCGTAGTCTTTCAGCGATTCGAGTTTGAAGAGCAGCATCCGCCGGATGATCCGTCGCCGAACGGTGGTAATCTTGTAGTGGCTGAAATCCACCCCGATCACCCTCCGCAGGATTTGAATGATGGTCTTGATGTCTTCATCCGACGCATTGGCTTCGGCCGGGGCCATATCGTCCTGCTCCACTTTATAGGGCATGGTCGCTTCGTCGCCCAGGTCAAGTTCGGCCGGTATCCGCTGCTGAAAAATCTGCGGCTGCCGGCTCAGTCGTTCCAGTTCCTTCGCGATGTCGGCCGGGGAGAGGATCATGTCCACTACGCCCTCCGTAATGGCCGATTTGGGCATACTCTGAAACTGGGCGGTTTCGTCCTGGGCGAACGTAATGCCCCCGGCTACTTTGATGGCCCGCAGCCCCAGCGTGCCGTCGGACGCCGTTCCCGACAGAACGACGGCCACCGCCCCTTCTTTCTGCCGTTCGGCCAGCGAGATAAAGAACTGGTCGATGGGCATGTGCAGAAAGGACTTGGCCCGGCGGGGGCTGAGCGTCAGCACTCCATCCACAATTTCCAGATCCTGATTGGGGGGGATTACGTAGACATGGTTCGGTTCAAGGCGCATGTTTTCCTGCGCCTGCAGGGTAGGCATTGTGGTGGACCGACCGAGGATGCTGGCCAACTGGCTGTCGTAGTCGGGGTCCAGGTGCTGAATGTATACGTAAGCCAGGCCCGTTGTGGGTGATAGATTGCGCAGTAATTCCGACACGGCTTCAATACCGCCGGCCGAAGCGCCAATCGCCACTACTGGTACGGCATGAACACGAGGTTCCTGATTGCCGGTGGGCTTGTCTTCCTGAGCCATACTGGGGTTATTTTACGGGTAAACTAATTGTCGGTTCACTTGTTGACAAGTGAACCGACACGTTTGAGAGGTAATAAAGGTCGTACCTTTTGGGCAATTTAAGCACAAACCTGCGCAAAATAGCCAACATGAGCGTACCGGGCAGGTGAACCCTTACAATTATGGCAAAACGAAATATTGTGGTGATTGGCGCATCGGCCGGTGGCGTTACGGCCTTGAAACAACTGGTTCGGTCGCTGCCGGCCGATTTTCCGGCATCTGTTTTTGTGGTTCAGCACCTGGCACCGTATACCAAGAGTTTATTGCCCGACATCCTTACGCACGTAGGGGCCCTTAAGGCGGTTCATCCCGCCGATGGGGATTCGATAGAACCAGGGCGTATATACGTAGCCCCGCCCGATCATCACATACTGATTGAGGACCACCACATTCTGGTGAAGAAAGGCCCCAAGGAAAACCGGTTTCGCCCGTCGATCGACGCGCTGTTTCGGTCGGCGGCCTACACGTTTGGTTCGCGGGTGATCGGGGTCGTGCTGACCGGTCTGCTCAACGACGGTACGTCGGGGATGTGGACGGTCAAACGGCTGGGTGGAGTAGGCGTTATTCAGGAACCCGACGATGCGGAGTACCCAAGTATGCCGGAGAGTGTGCTGGAATACGTTGAGGTAGAGCATGTTGTGCCGCTGTCGGACATTGGCCCATTGCTATGTCGGCTAACCGGGGAGGAAGCCCCCGGCGCACCGGAACTGTCGGCGGAGGAACGAGACAGGATACAGACAGAGATTGACATTGCAGCTCAAGACAACGGCTTCGAAATGGGTATAATCGACAAGGGGGAACTGACGCCACTGACCTGTCCCGAATGCCACGGAGCGCTTGTGCGCTTCAAAGAAGGCAAGCTGATCCGGTATCGGTGTCATACCGGTCACGCCTATACGGCCAGTGCGCTGCTGTCGGAAGTGACGCAGTCGGTCGAAGAAATGATGTGGAGCAGCATCCGTGGGCTGGACGAAACGGTGATGCTGCTGGAGCAGTCGGCCCAGGCGTTTGCCGACGCCGGCGAGACCGAATCGGCCGACCAGTTCTTCGACAAAGCCAGGGAAGTTAGGGAACGGTCTCGGAAGATCCGGGAGATGATTTTTGAGCAGGAGCAGATCAGCGAAGACCAGCGGTTCAGCGGTAACGGAAAGACCTGAACAAAGGTGGGGCTGCCCGCCGGAAGGGTTTGGAGAACGTCGGCAAATTACCCAATTTTAGGGCAACGCTGCCTATTACGCCCAACCATGTCGAAGCTCTTTCCGGTACTTTGCTTTTTGTTCGTTTTTCCCGCCTTCGGACAGCCGCGCCCAACCGGCGAACCGCTGCGTGATAAAGCCTACCGAACGGCCATTCAACGGGCTCAGCGGTTTGTCGATTCCTTACGGCTCAAACAGGACATTCCGGGCGTATCGGTATGCGTCGGTACCAGAGACAGGCTATTGTGGGCCGAGGGGGTTGGCTATGCTGACCTGGAAGCCCGGCTACCGGTAACAACCCAGACTATGTTCCGCATCGGATCAGTATCCAAATCGCTGACGTCGCTGGCGGTGGGTAAGCTGGTTGAAGAAGGTAAACTGGACCTCGACGCGCCCGCACAGCAGTATGTTCCTGGTTTTCCGCAGAAGAAATATCCCATCACGAGCCGCCAGCTGGCAACGCACACGGCCGGCATCCGGCATTATGGAATGAACGACGGCCTGGAGTGCCTGAAACGCTACAGGACGGTGCAGGAGGGCCTCGCAATTTTCAGGAACGACAGCCTGCTTTTTAAACCCGGTACGGCCTACAACTACTCCACCTACGGCTACAGCCTGCTGAGTGCAGTCATTGAAGGAGCCGGCGGAACCGATTACCTCACCTATATGCAGCAGACCGTTTTTTCGCCCCTCGGTCTGACTAATACGGGGGCCGACTACAGCGACAGTATTGTGCTGAATCGCGTACGGTTCTATGAGCACCAGAATAGGCGGCTGGTTAATGCTACTCAGGTTGATAACAGCTATAAATGGGCGGGTGGTGGTTTATTATCTACCCCCACTGATCTGGTCCGGGTGGGGCAGGCACTGTTGAAGGGGACACATCTGAAGCCGCAGACGGTCGCGCTGCTGTTTACGCCACAACGCTTGCTGAACGGAACAAACACGAACTATGGCTTCGGCTGGCGCATAGGTACAGATAGCAAAGGGCGGAACGTTGTGCACCACGGCGGCACCATCGACGGCGGCCGGACTTTTCTGCTGCTCTATCCTGACAATGATCTGATTGTGGCCCTCACGGCCAACATGAGCGGAGTGTCCATCAACCTGCCCGAAATGGAAGCCATCGCTACGTACTTTCTGGGGGCGAACCGGGTTAGTACAAACGCTACTAACTAGGAACCAGCTCGCCCCAATCGATGCAATCTGCTTTTTTTGCCCTGGCGCTTTTCGTAGGCTGTCTGATCCATGCCTATCCTCTACCTGCTCAGACTCCGGCCGGTCACGTTCGGCGCGATACCCTGACCCTGTTCGACACGGTCCGCCACCGACCCATTCCGGTGGCGTTGTACGTACCGGTTGCCGCTTCATCGGGACCGCGCAAACTGGCGATTCTTAGCCACGGCTACGGTGGGACTAACAAAGCCTATTCGTTTATTGCTCACAACCTGGTCGCACACGGCTACGTGGTAGCCAGCATTCAGCACGAGCTGCCCACCGACGAACCGATGCCGACGACGGGTAAACCCTACGATGTCCGGATGCCGAACTGGCAGCGGGGTGTGCAGAACATCCGGTTTGTTGTCCGTGAACTCAAACGCCGGGAAACCCAACTGGACGTTGGGCAGTTGCTGCTGGTCGGTCACTCGAACGGGGGCGACATGAGCGCCCTGTATGCCCGGCAGTTTCCGGACGACGTAGTGAATCTCATCACCCTGGATAACCGCCGGATGCCCCTGCCACGTACCCGGCGGCCCCGCGTCCTGTCGCTACGGTCGAGCGATCAGCCGGCCGATGAGGGGGTGTTGCCCACACCAACCGAACAGCAGACGCTGGGCATTCGTATCGTAGCGTTGCCCGATACCCGCCATAACGACATGTGGGATGGGGCCACGGAGTCGCAAAAGGCCGAAATGAACCGCTACATCTCGGCATTTCTGGCTCCGTAGCGCGGCCGTAGTACCGTTTCACCCGGCATTTCTACCGTTTAGTTAATAGCTTTATTCAGTTCACCGAATTGTAGGGGTCGGATGGGTAGACTGTCTCTATCTTTGCCTTGTTGGGCTACGTAAATGTCTCATAGACAAGCTAGAGATGCCCACGCCTTCCTCTCATGAAAACGCTTCTTTATCTGGGTTTGATCAGCACCGCGTTTGGCTTGCTGGCTGCCCGAACCACCGACGTCCTGACCGATACGGGCGTTTCGATGGACAACATCCGCGAGGATGTGCTAACCAATCTTACGGCTGAGCAGTGGTTTTCGTTCAACAGCACCGGAGCTATGCGCCGGATGGCCAAACGCATCCCGGAGGGGTCGCGGGCAACGGCCGTGCGGGCGCTGGGTCGGGTGGTACGGAGCTACGTAGAATCCGGCGACTTCAACAACCAGTATCTCGACTGGGTCAGGGGGCAGTACCGGGTCGATGAGCGCTACAGCGACGAAGCTATTGCGATGCAGGAGAAAAACCTGAACGCCGTCGACGGTGTCGTAACCGAGCAACTGACTATGATGGAGCAGGCCTACGCCCAGATGGACCCCGCCATGCTGCAGATGGCCATCCGGATGCAGGTGAAAGCGCGTGAGAGCGAGCTGGCGTCGATGGATGCCGAACAGCGGGCCCGCGAGCTGAAGGAACTGGCAGACGTTAAAAAAATACTGACCGCTACGGAAGGCAAGCCGGCCGAATTCAAGAAGCAGTTCATGGCCTACACCACCCGGCAGTTGAAGCAGGACGTAGCCCGCAACGTAGGGCAGGAAAAAGAGAAGCTGGCCGAAACCAAACAGCGCAACGGCGACTACCGGAAGCAGAAAGCCGAATTTGATGCCCACGCCGACTACCGCCCGCTCCTGCGCCAGCGCCTGAAAGACTTCATTGCCTTGTGCAGCGACGTGAATTTCGACGCCAAAGTAACGACCCAGGGCTACCGGCGCGAGTTCGTCGATGCGGCCTACACCAGTAAACCAGCCGAATGGAAATTCCTGTATCGGCTGGGTAAAGAGCCTGTTATGGAAGCCCGTGCGTTTGCCCGCGAGTGGCTGACTGATCTGGAAAAAACAACCAAGTAAGACTAAAACCCAATTACCTGTATGAAGAAAGTAGTACGAATTCTTGGCATTGTGCTGGCTGTTGTGCTGGTCGGTATCGGTGGAACGCTGGCCTACGTTAAGTTTGTGCTTCCCGACGTCGGTGACGCGCCCGACCTGAAAGTAGACGCAACGGCCGCTCAGATTGAACGGGGCCGGTATCTGGCCAACCACGTCAACGTGTGTATGGACTGTCACAGCACCCGCGACTGGAGCCGGTTTGCCGGACCGCCGATAGCCGGTACACTCGGCAAAGGGGGCGACCGCTTCGGGCCCGAGATGGGTTTTCCGGGTACGTTCTACGCCCGCAACATTACGCCGGCGGGTATTGGTCAATGGACCGACGGTGAAATTTTCCGGGCCATTACGTCCGGCGTCAACCGCGAGAACAAGCCGATTTTCCCGGTGATGCCGCACCCGAACTACGGCCACATGGACCAGGAAGACGTAAAAGCTCTGGTGGCCTACGTGCGGTCGCTGCAGCCGATCACCAACGAGGTGCCTGCTTCGGAAGCCGATTTCCCGATGAACTTTATCCTGAACACGATTCCGCAGAAGCCGGATTTTCAGAAGCGTCCGGATACAACGGCAGCGCTCGAATACGGAAAGTACCTGGTCAATGCAGCCGCCTGCGGTGACTGCCACACGAAGGTAGAGCAGGGCAAGCCAATCGAAGGCATGGCGTTTGCCGGTGGCCGCGAATTTGGTATGCCGGGGGCGATGGTGCGCTCGGCCAATATCACGTCGGACGCCGAAACCGGCATAGGCAACTGGACGAAGGAAGCGTTCCTCGCCCGTTTCAAAGCGTATGACCCGGCGCATGGCTACGTACCGCCCGTGGTGAAACCCGGCGAGAAGCAGTCGATTATGCCCTGGTCGATGTATGCCGGCATGACCGAGAACGATCTGGGAGCGATCTACACGTATCTGAAAACCATTAAACCGGTTCGCAACAAGGTCGTTACGTTTGAAGTGACGCCCCCTGCCAACGAGCCGCTGGCGGCCAAGTAGCCCCCGAATCAGTTCGTTTTTGACAGCAAAACCTCACCCGTGGTTTCCACCGCCGGTGGGGTTTTGCGTTTACGACACGTTCGGTGGAACCCGTCGAATTGATTTGCTGTATACCTTGCAGGCTATTTAGTTAGTAACCCACAGCCAGGCCTCTGCGGGTAAACCCTTTTTACGTCATGTCAGACATTACGAAGCCAATTGGCATTTACTACGAACACCCTGAGTGGTTCAAGCCCCTGTTTGCCGAACTTGAGCGCCGGGCTATTCCGTACGTCAAAATCGACGCAGCCCATCACCAGTTTGATCCGGCCGAAACCGACAGTCCGTACGCGCTGGTCGTGAACCGCATGAGTTCGTCGGCCTACCTGCGCGGCAACGGCCAGGGCATTTTCCATACCAACGGCTACCTGACGCACCTGGAGCGCATTGGGGTTCGGGTGATCAACGGGACCGTTGCTACGTCGATCGAGACCAACAAAGCCCGGCAACTGTCGCTGCTGGCGTCGCTGGGGCTGAAATTTCCCAAAACGCGGGTGGTGAACCATGCATCGCGGGTGACGGCCGCGGCCCACGAACTCCGCTTCCCGATTGTGGTGAAGGTCAACATCGGCGGGGCCGGGGCCGGTATCGTCCGCTTCGATACGTCGGAAGGGCTGATCGGGGCCGTAGCACAGGGCAGCATTGATCTGGGTATCGACCAGACCGCCCTGGTGCAGGAGTACGTGCAGCCACGCGGGGGGCATATCGTGCGGGTCGAAACGCTGAACGGCCAGTTTCTGTACGCCATGAAGGTGTTCACGACCGGCCAGAGCTTCAACCTGTGCCCCGCCGAAATCTGTGCCATTCCAGAGGAGCCACAGGCAGAATTTTGCCTGACGGAAGCCCCGAAGAAAGGTATAACGGTGGAAGCCTTCACACCGCCCGCCGAAATCATTGCCGATGTGGAGCGCATTGCCAGAGCCGCGCAGATCGACGTAGGTGGCGTTGAGTATCTGATAGATGATCAGACCGGCGAGGTGCTGTTCTACGACATCAACGCCCTCTCGAATTTCGTGGCGGATGCCGTGAACGTAGTGGGTTTCGATCCATACGCCCGCTTCGTTGATTACCTGGAACAGCAGTTGGAACCCGTCGGTGCCGCATGATGAAGGCAGTTGAAGTTGGCGATGGATATGGCATTGACGCCCTACGATTCGTGCAGCGGGACCCGGCCGTGCCTGGCCCTACTCAGGTGTTGATACGGGTAAAGGCCGTATCGCTGAATTATCGGGATTTACTGGTGGTTAACGGCATTGATCGCTGGCGACCGCCCGTAGGCCGCATCCCGGTTTCCGATGGCGTGGGCGACGTAGTGGAATGCGGCCCGGCCGTACGCTCGCTTGTCGCTGGCGACCGGGTAGCCGGGTTGTTTCTGCCCAACTGGCACAGTGGGAAGCTGACGCCGGCGAAGCTGCAGCGCTCGCTGGGTGGAGCCGGCTACGATGGGATGCTCAGCGAATACGTCGTGCTCGATGAACGGGACGTCATCCGGGTGCCGGCCTCGTTGAGCTACGAAGAAGCGGCCACCTTACCCTGCGCGGCCTTGACGGCCTGGCACGGGCTGATCGACGAAGGCCGCGTGAAAACCGGCGATACCGTACTGATTCAGGGTACGGGCGGGGTGTCGCTGTTTTCGCTGCAGTTTGCCCTGCTGTCGGGTACCAACGTCATCGTCCTGTCGAGCAGTGACGAGAAACTGGAGCGGGTGAGGCAGCTCGGCGCGCAGCACCGCATCAACTACGCGACAACCCGGGATTGGGTAAAGCCGGTACTGGATATTACGGACGGCCGGGGCGTCGATCATGTTGTGGAGGTGGTGGGTGCCGATAACATCAACCGGTCCATCGAAGCCGTCGCCGTGTCGGGTACGATCTCCGTGATTGGGCTGATTGGGGGAATGAAAGCCGAAATCAACACGGAAAAGATCATGTCGAAGCAGATTCGGCTGCAGGGCATCGAGGTGGGCTCGACCGAGATGTTCGCCAGTATGAACCAGGCTATCGAAACCAATGCGCTGCGTCCGGTTGTCGACAGGGTATTTGCCTTCGACGAAGCCAGAGAAGCCCTGCGCTACCTCGATGCCGGCCGGCATTTCGGCAAGGTGGTCATCACCATATAATGCGTACAACACGATGGGGCAGCAGGTCCTGTCTTACTGAACAAACCTATGAAATTTGGTTATTGGATGCCCGTGTTTGGGGGTTGGCTCCGCAACGTCGAGGACGAGAACATGCGGGCCGACTGGAGTTACGTCAAAAACCTGGCGCAACGCAGTGAGGAATGGGGCTACGACCTGACGCTCATCGCCGAACTGAACCTCAACGACATCAAAGGTGAGGAAGCGCCGTCGCTGGATGCCTGGTCGACGGCGGCTGCGCTGGCGGCCGTGACGGAACGGATTGAACTGATGGTAGCCGTTCGGCCAACGTTCCACTCGCCCGCGCTGCTGGCCAAGCAGGCTGCCAACATCGATCACATCAGCGGTGGGCGGCTGACGCTGAACGTGGTGTCGTCGTGGTGGCAGGACGAGGCCCGCAAATACGGTGTTCATTTTGAACAGCACGACGACCGCTACGCCCGCACCGGCGAGTGGCTGCACGTTGTCGATCATCTCTGGAAACAGGATCATTTCTCGTTCGAGGGCAAATACTACCGGGTTGAAGACTCCGTGCTGCAGCCCAAGCCACTGTCGCGCCCGCGGCCGTTTATCTACGCGGGTGGTGAGTCCGAAGCGGCCAAGAATCTCATTGCGAGCCAGTGCGACGGGTACGTCATGCACGGCGACGAGCCCGAAGCCATCGGCCGCCGGATCAACGATCTCCGCGACCGACGCGCCCGGCTGCGTCCGGACTTGCCGCCGATGAAGTTTGGCGTGGCGGCCTACGCCATCGTGCGTAATTCGGAGCAGGCGGTGAAAGCCGAGATTGCCCGGATCACGGACGTAAACGGCTCGGCCGCCGGCTACAAAAACTACCAGCAGTGGCTGGCCGGAACGCAGCTGGAGAAACAGGTGTCGCTGGAAGATTATTCGGTATCGAACCGGGGGCTTCGCTCGGGTCTGACCGGAACGCCCGACCAGGTGGCCGAGCGGGTAGCGGCTTTCGAAGCGGTTGGGGTGGATTTTCTGCTGATGCAGTGCAGCCCGCAGCTCGAAGAGATGGAGCGCTTCTCGGAGTCGGTGATCAGGGTGCTGGCGTAGGGAGTTCGCCGGTATGAACAAGCCCCTCGGTATCAGAACGTTTCGGTAAGGGCGTTCTGGTACCGAGGGGCTTGGTGCTGAAGTATCCAGCCGGTATTTATGAATAGCCGGCATGTCACCACCAGGGCTGGTCAGCTTACTGGCAGATACACCGTGAACGTAGCGCCCTGACCCGGCCGGCTGCGGGCTGTAATGTAGCCGTGGTGGTTTTCGACGACCTTCTTGCAGATGGCTAGTCCGATGCCTGTTCCGGTGAAGGACGACTTGGTATGGAGTCGCTGAAACAACTGAAAAATGCGGTCAAGGTATTTCTCGTCGAAGCCGATGCCGTTATCCCTGACGGCGATGGCGTAGAAGGGCTGGTTGCTGCTGGCAGACAGCTCGGCGGGCAGGTCGGTGCCGTTCACGGGTTGGCAGGTAACCGAAACTTCGCCCGGTACGTCGGTGCGTAGAAATTTCAGGGCGTTCGAGAGCAGATTCTGAAAAAGCTGATGCAGCTGCAGGGCATCGCCCGTCAGGGTAGGCAGCGGGTCAACCTGGATGGATACGTTCTTCTCCTGCACGAGCAGGTCGAGGTCCGACAGTACCTCATCCACAACCGTACGGAGGGATACGGGTAAAAACGCCGGTTCGGCCGACAGGCGGCTGTAGGACAGTAACGCCTGAATCAGCGTGGACATCCGGCGCGAAGCGGCCTGCATGCGCTGTAGTAAATCTGCCGCAGGCGGAGACAGGTCCGGCGCGAACTGATCCTGGATGATGTCGCCGAACGACTGGATCTTGCGCAGGGGTTCCTGGAGGTCATGCGAGGCAATGTAGGCAAACTGCCGCAGGTTCTCGTTGGACTGATTCAACTGCCGGATCTTGACCTGGAGCGCTTCCTGAGACTGCTTCACCGGCGTAATGTCGTGGAGGGTAACCGTCAGACCATCGTTCAGGGGAGCCAGTACGGCATGCAGCCAGATGGTTGCCTCGCTTTTGCTGTACGGCCACTCAAACTGTTCCGGTTGCCGCGTAGTAACTACCTGAGCGAAGCGGCTGATGAGGTTCTTTTCCGTAGCAAGAGACGATACGCTCGACAGTCGATGACCAATGAGATCGGCGGGCTTGATCTGTAGCAGACTGTCGACGGCCGGGTTGGCAAATTCGATGGTAAAGTCCTGTATCTGGTTCCGGTTCCGGACGGCCCTGAAGTTGATAATGGCGTTCTGAGAGGTGTCGAGGATGGACGCCAGCAGCCCTTCGAGCCGCTGCCGCTGTTGAGTCAGGACCAGGTTCGAGGCAAACGCAACCAGCAGAATGCCAAGCGCAAGCCCCGTGAACAGGATCGATACCGTGCTCGTAACCTCCGTTGACCGGTTCAGTTCTTCCTTCTGCGTACTTAGGATGTTGTTCTCGTAGGCAATGGCTTCATTAATTGCTTTGTGAACGGCAAACAGATCGTTGAGCCGCCAGCCCCCGCCCATGTTCACCACCTCCGCAATGCTGTAGTTCATGAGTGTATCCCAGTGCTGCTCAATCAACCCGGCGACAAGCCTGACGCGCTGGACCTGGACGGTATCCTCCGCGACCAATTGATTTAGGTAAGCCAGATCAGTTTTTACCTCTTTGGCTTCGTTCTGGTACAGGATGTAATACCGTCGGGGGGCGATCCGGGCAAATGACCTGCTGTAAATCTGAAAACTTTTATAGTGATTGGACAACCGTTCGAAGCGGTTGATCACGTCCCGGCTGTGATCGACCTGCTGCGTGTACTCTTTCATGCTGTTGAAATTTGACCGGTTTATAAGCAGTACGGTCGCCAGCAGCAGGAAAGAGATAATAAACGGGTAGGTAGTCTTCAACGTCATAACGTAGCATAAATCGTGAACGGTACGTTTAAGAAGGGCGGGTAAAGCCCTGAGCGGATGTAAATTTAGTGATCGTCAATAAGACAGCTAAAATAATGGAGATCACCGGAAACACGTCAGGTTTTATTTGTCACATTGACGCAGGACGCCTGGCTACGTGATGTCTGCTGAAACGTATGCAAAACTGAGCAGGCCTGGCGGCTTCTGTTGATCACCAATCGCGTATCCGGTTGTTTGGTGGTAAACGGTCGTTCCATAAAAAGCTGACAGCCTGATACGGCCAACTGCGTATATTTGATTGAACAGGGATCAACCGCTAGTTCCCCGCACTATGCCAACGCAGGTATCCTCGAAAGTAACGGTAGGGTGGTTCATCATCTTGAGCCTGCTGGCAGTGTGCGTGGTCAGCGGGCAAACGCCATCGTCGTACCCCAAAGACACCAGCTACGTCAGTTCGTTGCTGCGCAAAGGCGAACTCCTCGAAAACCAGAATGCCGAAGCCGCGCTGACCTACTACCGCCGGGCGTACGGCCTGTCGCAGAAAATCAAATTTACCAAAGGGTATTTTGAGAGCATGCGGTTGCTGACCTTTACGCTCAACAACATCGGACGCTACGACGAAGCCCGCCGTATTGCGCAGACCGCCCTGCGGATGGCCCGGCAGGATACCTCAAAGCGAAACATCGGCCTGAGCCATTTCGCCCTGGCCGTAACGGCCTGGATCAGTGGCGACTGGCAGGAGGCCGTGCACCAGTACCACCGGGCTGCGCATTACATGCGGCTGATCAACCACGTGCACAATCAGTCGGTTATTTACAACAACCTGGCGACGATTTATGAGCAGCAGCACATGTACAAACAGGCGCTGGCGTATTACAACAAAGCCCTGGCCATCAACCGCCGGAACCCCGACGATCCGCGCAGCATCGCCATCGACTACTTCGGCATTGCCAATATCTATTCCCGCATCGACAGTCTGGACCTGGCCAAAGCGTATTATCAGAAAGCCTGGCGGCTGGTCGATCCCAAAGACCGCGATTTCCTGATTAACCTGCACAACAACATTGGTCACCTCTACGAAGACCAGGGGCAGTATGATTCGACCCTGTATCATTACCGGCTGGGCCTCGATCTGAGCCGCCAGCTGAAAAACCCGCGTCATGAACTGCACATGCTGATGGCGACGGCGCAAGTGCAGATCCGGCAGAGTCGGTACGTTCCCGCCCGATCGTTGCTGGACGCGGCTTATGCCATCGCCCGGCGGGAAAACGCGGGCCTGCCCGAGTTGAGGAATATCTACCGGAACTACGCCCTGCTGCACGAGGGACTCGGTAACTACAAGGCAGCGCTCAACTGGTACGATCAGTACATCACGGCCCGCGATTCGCTCGAAAGTGTGGAGACCAAAGAGCTGCTTCAGAGTTACGAAGAGAAAATCCGGAGAGCCGAAGCGCAGCAGAAACTGACCCAGAAGCAGCGGGAAATCGAACGGCTGGAAAGTGACCGCAACCGGCAGGTATTGTGGCTCTGGCTGGCCGGCATTTCCGTAGCGGCCGTTGTGGCGCTGGCCGTAATCGGGTGGTTGTATTTTCGCCAGCGCCAGCGGGCCAAAGACAACGCCCTGGTGGCCCTGCAGCGGGAGCAGGAACTGGTGGCCATACAGGCCGAACTACACGGACAGCAGAAAGAACGATTACGGATTTCCAAAGAAATGCATGACGACCTGGGGGCGTCGCTGACCGCGATCGGCCTGCTCAGCGAGGTGCTCAAAACCCGCATGGGCGCCGGCACTGCCCCGGAGGTGATGAAAATCTCGGACATTTCGGCGGACATGATGACGACCATGAACGAAATCATCTGGTCGCTGAACACGAAGAACGACAGCCTGAACGGTCTCATCGCCTACATCCGTTCGTATGCCGGTGAATTCATCGAAAACACGACCCTGATGGTAAAGATCCAGGCGGGTGAGGCCCCGGCCGACGTCAGCGTTCGGGGCGCTGATCGGCGCAACGTTTTTCTGACGGTGAAGGAAGCCCTTAATAACGTAGTGAAGCACGCTCAGGCCACGCAGGTTATTCTCCGGATTGACCCCCGCGATACGGAACTGGTTATCGACGTAAGCGACAACGGGCGGGGTTTCGAACCGCAGGAGAAGCACAAACTGCGCAACGGACTGACCAACATGAACAACCGCATGAGCGAGTCGGGTGGGAGCTGCACCATAACATCCTCCCCAGCGGGTACGTCCGTAACGATTACGTATCCATACGGAACCGGTGGAACGGCTAAAAATACTACAAATGAAGTATGGCCTAAACCCGAAATTTCTGCCAGTATTGCGGTATGAATACCATTACCGTTGCCATTGTTGAAGACAAGGACGAAATCCGGCAGTCGCTGAGCATTCTGATCGGCGGGGCGGATGGGTTTGTATGCCAGTCGGCCTATGCAACCGCCGAGGATGCATTGCTGGATTTGCCCGGGCACCCGGTCGACATCGTCCTGATGGACATTGGCCTGCCGGGTATGAACGGGATCGACTGCGTCCGGCAGCTCAAGCCCCTCTGCCCGCAGACCCAGTTCATGATGTGTACGGCCTACGACGAAGACGAGCTGGTGTTCGAAGCGCTCAAAGCAGGGGCTAACTCGTACATTCTCAAACGGAGTGCGCCCCATAAACTGCTCGAAGCCATCAGCGAACTGCACCAGGGCGGCTCCCCCATGAGCAGTACCATTGCCCGCAAGATTGTCGGTTCGTTTTATCAGGCGCCCGCCAGATCCAGCGAACTGGACGTACTGACGTCCCGCGAACGCGAAATCCTCGACCGCCTGTCGAAGGGCTACAGCCACAAGGAAGTGGCGGATGAGCTGTTTATCAGCCCAACCACCGTGCGGAAGCACATCTTCAACATCTACGAAAAACTCCAGGTCCACTCCAAAGTCGAGGCCGTCAACAAATACCTGGGTCGCCGATAAACCCGGTCGGGACGACTGCTCAGGCGGTTTTGAGCAGCTTCATGCCAAAGCCGGGAGCAGGCGACGGAACAAGCTGCCCACCAACAATTTTGTAATTGCCGAAGTCAATATCGTCGCTGGTGCAGGGAACACCCTCGATGGTGACGGTGTTGCCCAGGCCCCCGGTCAGGTGAGCCGTGTAGTTGGTTTTGAGTACTTCTCCAAAGGCGTGGGGCGACGCCTGAATGCCCATCTTTATCAAGTCCGGCATTAATTTCCGCCAGGGGGTAAAACCATACCCCATGATGTCGGTGATGTGGACATCAATCAATTTTTGTTCGCAGAGGTCACGCAGTAAGGTCTGATCGGGATTGTATTCGCCGTCGGCCAGCAGGATTTTCGGGGTGTTAACGCGGGTCCAGGTGCGGAGTTTCCGGTAGTCGGCGACCGTTTCGGCGAAGGGTTCCTCCATCCAGAACAGCGGTATGTCACCGATGCCTTTGAGGTAGGCAATGGTACTGTCGACGGTATAGCCATCGTTGGCATCGACCAGGATCTCGCAGTCGGGAAAGGTTTTGGCCACTAGTTTCGTTACGTCAATGTCGCGCTGCAGGCCCGCGTCCTTGGGCATCCACATGTTGCCGCGCCCGATCTTGAGCTTGAACTGCCGGTAGCCCAGTTTGTAATCGCTGGCACAGTTTTCCAGGATGGTATCCATTCCGTTTGCCAGCGTCTGCACCGGCCCGGCCTTGGGCTCCAGTTCATCGAAATAAATCATCCCGCTGTAGCATTTGGTCAGTATGGGTCGGGCCGCGTTCGGTCGTGGCTGTTGCTGACCGAGGAGCTGATACACGGGCTGGTTCAGGATGACGCCCGCCAGATCGTGCAACGGTACGTCGAAGGCCAGCGCCCTGGGGTCGGTTACGCCCACGTCCGGCCGGAACAGGTCGGCTATCCGTTTGCCTTTCACGTAGGCAATCACCTCGTCGCTGCGCCGACCGTTGGGCAGTCCCCAGCCTTTCGCACCCTGATCCGTCGTGAGGGTACAAACCGTGACTTTAGGGCCGTACCCGTGGATGTCGCGCCGGGCGTTTTTGCCCACAAACCGGGGCCATGTCAACTGGACCTCGGTGTAGCGGACGTCGGCGATGCGGTGGTTCATCAGGTCGTCGAAGCCCATGAAATAAGGGGAACGTCCTGCGGCTGCCTGGCCCAGCGTCAAGGCGGAAGCGGCACCGGTCAGTTGATGGAGAAAATGCCTTCGGTTCATACACAAAACGGGTTAGGGGTAACGACCGCAGCCGGCCACCGGGCGCACGATCAGCAACTGACGACGCCCGGTGGCCGGGTCAGCTTACTTCTTGAATAAAGGCGCATGAATCTGGCGCAGCGTTTCGACCGGAATTTTAATTACCTCGCGGTCGTAGGTCAGCAGGCCGTTTACCTCGCCCTCTACGTCGGTCGTTTGCGTGTAGACGGCCGCCGACAGCGCCTGATTCTGGTAGTACTCGATGATTTTGGTATACTTTTTCTGATACGCTTTCAGCACCTCATCGGCCGATTGATACGTCTGGTAGCCCCAGTTGCGCATCTCCGGATTCCAGAGGTGCCCCTGTACAGGCCAGCCGATACCGCCGAACTCGCCAATGACCACCACGCGGTCCGGTTTCGGAGCCGGGGCTCTGGGCTCGGGTTCGTAGGTGTGGATGTCGTAGAAATCGCCCGCGCCCCGGTCGTTCCAGCCGCTGACCGCGTTGACGACCCGGCTCGGATCGAGACCTTTCACCCAGGCCGCCAGCCGCTGGTTTTCGTACTGGCCCCAGCCTTCGTTATGCACCACCCACGTCACAATGCTCGGATGGTTGTGCAGTTGGTTCATCATCCGGCGCAGTTCAAGCTCAAACTGCTCCTTGCCTTTCGACCGGCGCAGCGGTTCGGCCACATCCCCCGGCGATTCGTTCTGCCCTTCCAGAAAGCCCGACGGCATATCCTGCCAGACCAGCATCCCGAGTCGGTCGCACAGGTAGTAGTAGCGGGCGGGCTCCACTTTGATGTGTTTGCGGAGCATGTTGAAGCCTGATTTTTTCAGGAAGTCAATCTCGAAGCTCATGGCTTCGTCGGAGGGTGGGGTCAGCAGACTACCCGGCCACCAGCCCTGGTCGAGCGGGCCGTTCTGAAACACGAATTCATTGTTCAGCAGAAGCACCGGCTGGTTGGCTGCCGAACCCGCTCCGCTGGGGCGCCGACCAATCGTTATTTTCCGCATGGCAAAATAGCTCGTTACGGCATCCTGCGGGTTGCCCGTCACGGTCGCGTTGGCGTAAGCGGTCTGTTCGGCGGGGGCTCCGCGCCGGGGACGCTGGTTGTTGGGTACGCCCTCGAACGGGTCGTTGACCGTCACTACTTCGGCGCGCAGATTGTAAAGAAACGGACGGTCGGGCGACCAGAGTTTGGGCGTGCGGATGGGCAGATACCCCACCCGGCCTGCCCGAACGAGCGCCGTAGCAATGGATTGGTTGCCGTCCAGCGCCGTTAGCCGGATGGCGGTGGTACGGTTGTTGGCCGGTTTATCCAGCAGCACCTCAACCCGCACGCGGCCCGAATCGACCTCTGGTGTTACGCGCACTTCGTCGATGTAGGCCTGCCTGGGCACCGGCTCCAGCCAAACCGTTTGCCAGATGCCCGACACCGGCGTGTACCAGATGCCGTTGGGATTCAGCAATTGCTTGCCCCGGGGCTGTTCGTCGGTCGAGGTTGGATCCGTTACGCCCAGCAGCAGCTGATTCGGGCCGTCTTTCAGAAAATCCGTCAGGTCGAAGGTGAACGCATCCGAGCCGCCCGTGTGCGAGCCGACCAGTCCGCCGTTGACCCACAGGCTGCACTCGTAATCGACGGCTCCGAAGTGCAGCAGCACCCGCTGGCCGTTCCAGTCGCGGGGAATCGTTACGTTCCGGCGGTACCATAGCCGCTGGTCGGGGGTGAGGGGTTTGTTAACTTTTGAAACCGTCGATTCGACGCAGAACGGCACCAGAATCTGACCGCTGAAGGTCGTTGGAGCCGGGGCGGTTTTGGGGGTGATGGCATACTCCCACAGCCCGTTCAGGTTCTGCCACTGCGGACGGACCATCTGCGGGCGGGGGTATTCGCGCCAGGCGTTGTCGGGGGTGAGTTGTTTTTCCCAGCGGCTCATAATCGGGGCTGCGCGGGGTACGTTGGTGGGAGCGGGCGTTTGCGCCAGGGCTGCCCCCAGCGAACTCATGAACAAAATAGCGCCGGGCCAGGCCCGAAGCAACACAGAGAACCGGTTCGTCATATACGTAGTAAAACCAGAAAAGGAAGCGCCGACGCCCGCCTACTGATTCGTAAACCCACATCCTTCGGGGAGTACGCATAACCGCAACTCCCCGAAGGACCATCGTGATCGAACGGATACTCCGGATTACTGATCGCTAAAACTCATCATCGCCGTTGTCCTGATCGTCCCGGCGTTCATCGCGGTCACGCTCCCGGTCGCGGGAAACCTGCCGGCTGAGTCGGTAGCTAAAGCCGATGAAGGCAATGCGGCTCTCGCGTTTGGACACCGAGCTGGCAATGAAGTTGGACCCGAACGTATCGCTGCTGAACTGGAGCGTGTTGAAGATGTCGCTGACCCGGAAATTAATTGACCCCCGGCCTTTCAGTACGTTCTGCTTCAGGCCGAAGTCTACGTTGAAAAAGCCGTTGATGGTGCCCTGCGCCACGATGAACGGCGAGCGGTAGTTGACCGTCACCTGCATATCGGTGCCTTTCCAGGGGCTGAGCGTGGAGTTAAGCCGGGCGGTCCAGCTCTGGTTGCTGCGGTTCAGCCCTTCCGGTACGCCCGGCCCCGGCTGGATGTTGGCCCGGAAAAACGAGAACGTACCATTGGCTTTCCACCACTTCAGAATGTCCTGACTCACGACCACCTCAAGGCCATAATTCTGCGAACGGTTCAGGTTCAGAAAGGTCTGCTCCGTAACGCCGTCGGGCCGCAGGGTCTGGAAGCGCGTAACGTCGTTGGTCGATCGCCGGAAGAACAGCGACGAGGTCAGCGAGGTTGATTTGCCGTACCAGAGGTGGCTGACTTCAAACGAGTTGATCAGTTCCGGATTCAGGAAGGGATTTCCGAACCGGATGTTCAGCGGGTCGCTCAGGTCGATAAACGGGTTCAGCGCCCGCTGCGACGGCCGGTTGATGCGCCGGCTGTAGTTAACCTGCATCTTCTGTTCCTTGCTGATGTTATAGTTGAAGAAGGCGCTCGGAAACAGGTAGATGTAGTCGCGGGTATTGCGCTGGGCCGTTGTCCGCTGGTCGGTGATGATGTTGGTATACTCCGTGCGTACCCCAAGCTGATAGCTGAACGTTTTGAACTCGTCGCCGAAGTTGACGTACGCGGCACTCGTGCGTTCGTCGTACACGAAGTTGTTGCTGATGTTGGTATTCAACACCGGGAAGCCGTAGAGGTAATCGAGGAATACGTAGTCGGCGTTCTGGTAGCGATTGGTTTGTTTCAGACCGGCTTCAAACCGTTTTTTGCCGCCAAACGGCTCCACAAAATCCAGTTGCAGCACGGACACCCGGTTGTTTTCATCATTCGTACTCTCCTGTCGACCGGCCCGCAGGTTGGGCGTAATCAGATAAGCCGGGAGGTCCGTTGAGAGCTGGTAGTCGGTGTATTCGATGCTGTTGTTGGTCGACAGCGTCGCGTCGAAGTTCAGCTTCCGGCCGGGTTTCTCGAACGTGCGAGCGTAGCCGAACACGTAGTCGAAGCCGCGCTCCGGCTCCCGCTCTTCGGTCAGCCGGAGGATCTGCCCCAGCAGCGCCCGGTCGCTGTTCAACGTATTGATCGTTTCCGAACTGACGTCCCGGTCGTACTGAGGACGGTACAGGACCGAGGCCGTTATGTTATCGCGTTTGGTCAGGTTGTAGTCAAGCCCAAACCGCATGTTATTGTTGACCCCCGACCGGAAGCCATCGTTACGCTGAAGCAGGAAACTGGTCGAATCATTTTCGAACAGGTTCTGCCGGTCGGAGTTGCGGTAGCTGAACCGGCGCTCATCGCGGAAATTATAACTGCCGAACAGGTTAAGGTTTTTGATCCGGTAGTTCAGGTTGATGGACGCGTTGTACTTATCGCGGGTACCGACGTTGAGCTGGACATTGCCGTTGAAGCCCTGCGCCTGCTGTTTTTTCAGGATGATGTTGATAATACCCGCGGCCCCGTCGGCATCGTACCGCGACGAGGGGTTGGTGATGATTTCAACGCGTTCGATGTTGCTGGCCGGAATCTGCTCCAGTACGGCCTCCCGATCGAGACCCGTCAGGCCGGACGGTTTGCCGTCGACGAACACCAGTACGTTGCTGCTTCCGCGCAGGCTCAGCACACCATCGGCGTCGATCGTGACGGAGGGTACGTTCTGCAGAATGTCTGTTGCGGTGCCGCCCAGTGCCGTCGGCAACTGATCGACGTTGACAATCTTGCGGTCGAGTGCGTAGTCGATCAGCTGGCGCTGGCCCTGCACGACCACTTCTTCCAGTTGGCGGGCCGTTTCGTTCAGCGAAACGCTGCCCAGGCTGACCGTTGGCTGCTGGGCCGTAATGGTTACGTTCGGTATGGTCCTGGCCGCGAAACCGAGCGACTGCACCAGAATGTAGTAGTTGCCCGGGGGCAGGTTGTCAATAACGAACAGGCCTTTTTCATTACTCAGTCCACCGCCAACCGAACTGGAATCCGTCGCGCTGAACAGGCCAATGCTGGCAAATTCGACGGGACGGTTCTGACCATTCTGCGCCACAACCAGCTGCCCCTGAACAGTACCGTTGCGGGTTGCGGCTGCGGGCAGTTCCGGGTCACTAGGTTGGGGTTGACCTTGCGGAACGGTCGGCGTGGCGGCCGGCTGCGGGGTACGCATAGGGTCCATCGGGTCGGCCGAGTTGAACTGGGTGGTGTCGGGTCGGGTGGGCGGGGGCGTCGTGTTTCGAAGCGTGTCTGCCTTACCCGGCGCGTTTTGACGCGACGTATCGGAAGGCATTTGTCCGGGTTGCTGCGCGCAAACCTGGCCGCCAAGAAGTAAAAGTAGTCCGAGAGCCGCTGCCTGATGTAAACCGTTCATTCGTCATGCTGTTTAATATAACCCCTATCTAAATAGGACAATTTTTAGGGGGAAATGTTTACAAAGCGTTATGATTAGCCGTTTCTACACGGCCGAAGGTCGTCCTGACGGTGGGAAAATCCAGCCATGCCGATCACGGCTTTTTTCGCTTCCGGACCACCAGTTCCTTGTAGCCGAACGTAGGGTCCGGTTCGCGGACGTATACGAGATCCGGCATAACCCCAATCACGATCTCGGCCGTAGTGTAAATCCGGCAGCCGTCGAGCAGATGGCCGCCCAGCGTTCGGCCGGTTGAGTCGGATACGGAGAGGTGCAGGTGACTGCCGTTGACCGACAGCGTACCGACGAGCGAAACGATCTCGAAGTGCCCCTGCCAGACGCTCGGCCCTTCCTGATTGGCCAGCCGCAGAGTTACGTCGGTCAGGCTGCCGACGCAGGTCACAACAGCGCCGGCCTCGATGCGCTGCTGTTGAACGAGCGCATCCAGCTGCTGCTTCAGGTCCTGCCCGGGCCGCAATCGGAACGAGTACGTTTGCATGGGCGACCGGGCGCTGGCAGACGAGGAAAACTGGGCGAAACTATCGGACATAAACAGGACAGAACTTGTCAGAATCAGCAATAAAATACGGTACATTTTTGTTATCTGGTTGTGAGACCGAATCGAGGTATGCGTAACCATATAACCCGGCCGTTAACGGCCCTGTTTCTATTCTTTTTTAGTACGGCCATTACGTTCCCGATCCCGGCCGGCCAGCTTGGCTATGGCATGCTGGTTGGTGGTGCCCACGATTGGGAGATTCCGCGTCCGTCGAAGTTCGTTGAGATCGACTACACGACCATCGACAGCTATGCCAAAAGCGCACCCGAGTCGGCGGCCCGGAACCTGAACACCCTGAGCGATTACCTGACGGCCCCCGCCCGCAGCGAACTGGCCAAGGCCCGCTCGGTCTACGCCTGGATTTCGTCGCACGTGAAGTATGACATGAGCACCTACAGCGGCCGGACGTATTCCTCGGAGGTAGACTACGCCACCAAAGTGCTGCGTTCGCGCCGGACCGTCTGCACGGGCTTTGCGTTGCTGTATAAGCACCTGCTGAAGCGGGCCGGTATCGAGGTCGTGAACATCAAAGGCTACGCCCGCACGAACGATAACGAAGCGGGGCAGCCCATTCAGCGGGTCGATCACGAGTGGAATGCCGTAAAACTCGACGGCGACTGGTACCTGCTCGATCTGGCCTGGGCGCAGACAACCGCCCGCAACGGCGAACCCAACGATTTTTACTTCCTGACGGAGCCATCGGCGTTCATCGCCAACCATTTCCCGACCGATCCGCGCTGGCAGTTGCTCAGCCCGGCGCTCAGCAAGGCGCAGTTCGACCAGTTTCCCAAACTGTACGACGCGTACTTCCGGCTGGGTTTCGACCGGAATTTCCCGAAAACGGGGCTGATTCGCACCGGCGACGCCCTGACGCTGACGCTACGTAGTGAGTCGGACGTCGAGTTTATGTGTTCCGTCGGCCGCCCCGGCAACAGCCAGTTGACGAATATTCCCGTCACCGTCCGGCAGTCGGACGATACCTACCAGCTGACGACCAGCGTACCGAAGTCCGGCAACTGGACGCTCTATCTGTTTGCGAAGCCGAAAAGCACCAAACGCGAACGGCTGAAATCGTACGAAGGCATTGCGTCGTTCACGGTCGTAAAAGGTTGACCAGCGATCCCTGAAAACGTAGCCCCGCCCTGACCGGCGGGGCTTTTTCGTTAAAGCACATCCATCGACGCCATGTCGTTGAGCATCCCGACGGCAGCCTGCACGATCGGGTAGGCCAGCGCACAGCCCGTTCCTTCGCCCAGGCGCATGCCCAGGTTCAGCAGCGGCTCCACACCCAGATGATCCAGCATCAGCCGGTGGCCGGCTTCGTTGGAGAGGTGGCAGAAAACGCAGCTGGCCAGAATGGAGGGGTTGAGCGCCCGCGCCACCAGCAGGGCCGACGTGGCCACGAAGCCATCGACCAGAATCACCATGCCGTTTTCGGCGGCTTGCAGCATACCCCCCGCCATGGCCGCCAGTTCCAGCCCGCCCATGGCGCTGAGTACGTCGATCGGGTCGTTCAAATGCGCATAGGTGTCGGCAACGGCCTGCAACACGCTTCGTTTGTGCACCAGCCCGGCGTCGTCGAGACCCGTACCGCGACCGACGCACTGATCGAGGGGGAGGCCCGTCAGCCGGTGCATGAGCAGGCTGGCGGGGGAGGTGTTGCCAATGCCCATCTCGCCGAAGCCGACAACGTTGCAGCCCCGGTACTGTACCCCGTTCACCAGCGTTCGGCCCGCATCCATGGCCGCTTCGCACTCGTCGCGGGTCATGGCCGGTTCATACCGCATGTTCCGCGTACCGGGCCGAATCTTGAACTTCACAAAGCTGGGTGTGTTTTCGGCAAACGTACCGGCAACCCCCACGTCGCAGACCAGCAGGGTCAGGTTGTTCTGGCGACAGAATACGTTGATAGCCGCCCCACCCGCGATGAAATTCTGCACCATACCGTAGGTGATGTCGGCGGGGTAGGCGCTGACACCCTCAGCTGCCAGACCGTGGTCGCCGGCGAAGACGAGAATGTGCGGATTTTGCAGCGTTGGCGTGTCGGTTTGCTGAATCAGGGCCAGTTGCAGGGCCAGGTTTTCCAGTCGGCCCAGCGCCCCGAGGGGCTTCGTTTTCTGATCGATGCGCTGACGAACAACGGCATCGAGGGAGGAGCCAGCAGGGGAGTTAGTCATTGTACAGTAAGAAAAAAGAACCGCAAAAGTCGGAATTGGTTGTGAATCCATCACCATCACCCCACAATACGTTATGAAAACCCTGCTGCTGGCCGACATCGATTGGGAAAAGATGTTTGTGCCGTCGAATTCCATTCTTGAAATCATTATTCGCGGTACCATTACGTACTGGGCCATATTTCTGGCCATCCGGTTTTTTCGGCGCGGAACCGGGCAGCTCAGCATCAGTGACCTGCTGCTGGTGATCCTCATTGCCGATGCTGCCCAGAATTCGATGGCGGGCGAGTACCACTCCATAACCGAAGGCATCGCGCTGGTCGGGACACTGCTGTTCTGGGATTTCGCCATCGACTGGCTGGGCTACCGGTCGGTTTTCTTTGCCAAACTGGCGCAGCCCGATACGGTGGTGCTGGTGAAAGACGGCATCATGCAGCGAAAGAACATGGCAACGCAACTTATTTCGGAAGATGAGCTCATGCAGATTCTGCGGCTGAACGGCGTCGATTCGCTGAAAGACGTAAAGCAGTGCAATCTGGAAGGGGGTGGCAATATCAGCGTGATCAAACGAAAAGAGTAGACAGTCCGCGCAACGGTTGACGGCGCCGGGTCGGCAGCGGGTATCAGTTGGCGGAATAGTGCTGAAGGTACGCGATCAGCCGCTCAAAATGCAGTTGCTCGTAGGGGTTCTGCGTCTGGCGGATCAGGAGGTGCCGGTAACTGTCGATCAGGCCGTCGAAGTGCGGGTTGTGGTTGAGTCTGGCCACAATCAGCCCCTTATAGCAGCGGTGCGCCTGATTGTAGACGTAAGGGCTTGGCTGATTCGGCTGGTCGTTCAGCAGCTGATCGAGGGTAGCCAGGGAACTGGCTTCATTAAGGAACGCAAAGCCCTGGGTCAGGAAAAACTGCCGGATCTGTTCGCAGGTGTCGGCGAGTTCGTCGGGCGTATGAATCTTGTACCGGAAATAGCGCAGCCCGCCAAACTTACCGATGGAGATAATGATTGTGTTGGCATCGGGCCGGTAGTCGAATACGTTGTTCAGAAACTGCTGGGCAATCTGTTCCACCTGCTCATTGCGGCAGCCGAAGTTAACCTCCAGCATGGTTTCGTCGCCGTAGAACGACGGCGAAAGAATCACGTTCTGAAACCCCGTCGGGAGTGTACGGCGATATTGCTTTCGGCTCACCAGCAGATCGAACTGATGGTCGGCGAAAAACGGGGTCAGGTGCCGGTAGAGGTCTGTTTCAAATGGCGTAATGAGCATGGGATATTCCAGGCCGACAGAGACCTGGAATATCCGCTTAACAAACAGAAATCGAATAAGTTTAATTTCGTTAGGCATAGGTCACGTAGCGGGCCGGGGCACGTATGGGGGCGTTACTGGTTGAGGGTGAGGGAGAAACGGCCCGGCCGTTTCGGCGTGTAGGGGTCAGCGTCGGAAATCGAACCAAACCGTGTATATTTGCGTTCTACTTTAACACGCAGCCCATTGTGGATGCCAATTTGGGGACGACCGGAATTGACAGCTTGCAGAGGTCGCGTGTAAGCATGCCGGGAGTTGACGGAATTTCCCGACCCGAACAAATCGTCAAAACAATAACTGGCGAGTATAACTACGCCATGGCTGCCTAATCCGGAGGATTAAGCAATAGCCATTGTCTCCCCGGCCTACGTGCTGCTGGCCGGATCAGGAGGCATCGACTCGCAGCGCTGGCCCGGATAATGGTGTTAACAACGGGCGAGACAACAGCACCTACGGATGAGGCTCGGTCTGATGCGCACCTGGCCGATTCCCGACAATCTCAAGCGCATCTAAGCATGTAGAAAGCACGACGGGTTCCTTGACTGGACGAGAGTTCGAATCTCTCCGTCTCCACAAAATAAAAGCCTGTAGGTCAATGACTTACGGGCTTTTTTGTGTCAATTTCTAAAGCAATGGTAAAAAAGTGGCAGAAGAAGTTGTACAATTCTATGAATACCGATGGGCCATACCCATTTGAGTCTCCTTACTTAACCAGACCTAAGAGTGATGATCTTAGTAAACAATGGTGTGTTACGTACTGGATTTGGTCTTTTACCAAGAATGCACTCACCCGTAAACGAGTCATTGTAACGGGCGATACAGCACAGGCTCGTTTGGCCGATGCTGATCAGGTCATCAAAGAACTGAACGAGTATCTGAAAGACGGCATGGTGTATGAGGGCGAGAAACTGGCTTCACATCAGGAGCCAGCGCCTATGAAGGCAGCTAAGATTACAGCTGACCTTTTGCCGATGGATGTATTATACCTTCTTACGCCCTAGTGAGGAGTTGCGCCGGCTACGTGTGCGCGATGTTCATACGCACTCTATATGCGTTACCGGCGATACGGCTAAAACGAATGAAGGTGAATTTATAGACATTTCGTTGCCTCTGGAGCAGTTAATCCAGCAACAAGGCGTACGGAATTATCCCGGCCACTACTATGTCTTCTCGGCTGGTGGCACACCAGGCCCGACTATGGTAGGGAATAAGTACTTTTATCGTCGCCACGTGAAGGTGATGGAAAAATTAAACTTAGTCGGCCCGGGCCATGATATATACAGTTGGAAACACACTGGCGCTGTTGCGCTTTGGAATGCTACCAAGGACATTGAACTGATCAGAGCCCAAGCCCGCCACTCCGAATATTAAGCAGACGATAGAATATCTACGTGACTTAGATGTTCGGCTTAGCGATGACGACAAGATTCATAAGTTTCCCAAGTTTTGTTTTTTTAGAATTATATTAACTAGTATTAAGTTCGTTTTTCTGAACATACAAGGCTTGTATGATAGTGTCGGGTATGGTACTTTAGTAATTGGTTAACATGTAAGAGATTATACAACAGTTGATGCAGATGACGTAATTGCTTTTTCAACTTATGAACATTTATAAAACTACTCTGCTGGTCACCGCTGCTTTTATCCTTTTGGCCACTCTGGCCCGAGTATCATTGCCTCACGGTCTGATTTTAATGCTACGGATTGCCAGTTGCGGTTTGGCCATTTATAGCGCTATCTTAGTCAAGGACTCTATCATTGCCGTTGTAGGGCTACTAGTGATCGCTGTCTTGTGGAATCCTTTTGTGAGTATTGGTTTTACTCAACCCACACGGAGTATTGTTGATTCGGTAGTGGCTTTTACTTTCGTTCTGTTAGCCTTGCGCCCCTTAAAAACACAGAATGAAGAGTAGCTTCACATAATTGCACTTATACAATAGTACAAAGTTTGTTCATTCATCTTTATAAAGAACATTTCAAAGTACTGTTAGTTAGCTCTTTATATCACAATTTCTAAACTCGAATTCTTATGAAAATCTTAATTTCCAGCTTGTTTTTTGCTTTAATGGCTTCTTCTTTGGCATGGTCACAAGTAGGAGGATCTTCGTTGAATAATGATTCTGACTTTCGCCAAGTGCTAAAGTCGGTTCAGTATCCATTATTGGCCGAAAAGCCAACCAAGGAAGCTAAGGTGTATGTAGACTTTACCATCGATAAGGAGGGAAAAATTAGCAATGTTAAGCTGTTAAAAATGGGGGTTTTTAGTCAGGCATTTGTGGGTGAAGTAACCCGACTATTTGCTAATCTACCAACTCAAAAACCCGCTTATGCTGGTGATTATGTTCTACCTGTAGTATTCGAAGCCAAACCTAAAGCAGGCGATTATCAACCCACCGCTTCGGATCGGGCTGCCTACGATAGAACTTTCGTTCAGTTATCTCATTCTAAAGCATTACTCACAGAGTTATATGTGACATCAAAGTAGAGGGTATTAAATAATAAGGATAATTGAAAGGACATGGTAACACCCGTGTCCTTTCAATTTGCAGGCTTAATCGAGTAACATAAATTTAGTGATGCAACGTCCCTCGGAATTGTCCTACGTTCCGAGGGATGTTGGCTTGTTAACCGGGGTTGTATTTATCCACGATTACACGCGCCAAAGTACACATTCAGCGGGAACCATGTTCTGGCTTGCACTCAGTACCGCTTTCATTGAGCCAACAAGATAGTTGACACCTTTGATGTGTACTTTTCTCCGGAAGGATAACAGAGCCAGATCAGCGGCCCTTAGCTCCGTTGGGCGTCTGTCTCAATACATAGCTTTTAGAACTCTAAGCGAGATTGGAATCGGTTCAAAGCGTTCTAAGCGTTGCAGCGTTCGGATTGCTAAAGCCTATTTACCGGTCGGTATAGCGCCTTGCTCACTACTGAGCAGTGCCACCAGAAGTTTTATAAGCTCCCCATTTCCACAGAAAAGCCCGACAACAGCTTGTTGCCGGGGCTTTTGTTTAGATGATAGTGTACAGTACGCTAATCAATATGCAGCACAACGCGGCCGTCAATCCGGCCCGCTGCCATGTCGGCCAGCACCTGATTGATGTTGTCCAGCCGGTCGGAATGGGCATGGACCTTTACCTTCCCCTCGGCAGCAAACAGTAAACTCTCCGCCAGATCCTGCCGGGTGCCGACAATGGATCCACGTACCGTCTTGCGGGTGAGCACCATATCAAAAATGTCTAGACCGAAATCGCCGGGGGGCAGCCCCACCAGCGAGAGCGTTCCGCGCCGACGCAGCATCCCGACCCCCTGGGCAAAGGCGGAACGGGAAACCGCCGTTACCAACGCCCCGTGGGCACCCCGGATCGTTTGCTGAATCACGGCGACGGGATCAGTTTCGGCCGCGTTGATGACAAGATCCGCGCCTACCTCCCGGGCAAGCCTGAGTTTATCAGCCTGAATATCCACGGCCGCTACGTGCATACCCATCGCTTTGGCGTATTGCACAGCGAGGTGGCCTAATCCACCGATGCCGGAAATCACAACCCACTGGCCGGGTTTCACTTCTGTTTCTTTCAGACCTTTGTACACCGTTACGCCCGCACACAGAATAGGCGCAGCTTCTTCAAACGACAGGTTGTCGGGAATGTGGCCCACAAAATTGGGGTCGGCCAGTACGTACTCGGCGTAGCTTCCCTGCACCGAATACCCTGTATTCTGTTGCTGCTCACACAAGGTTTCCCAGCCCGAAAAACACTGCTCGCAATGCCCACAGGCCGTATACAGCCAGGGAACGCCCACCCGGTCGCCTTCCTTAACCTGCGTAACTCCCGCACCAATGGCTACGACCGTACCGACGCCTTCGTGACCCGGAATCAGGGGGAGGGTCGCCTTAACGGGCCAGTCACCGTTGATGGCGTGGAGGTCCGTGTGGCAAACCCCGCAGGCGGCCACCTTAACCAGGATTTTGCCGGGGGTAACAATCGGTACGGGTACCTGTTCGATCTGAAGAGGCTGGCCATAGGCATGGGCTACGGCGGCTTTCATGGTAGTTGGTAGCATAACGGGTTGGGGTGAAGTCAAGCGTAAAAAGGACAGTGATGAAACGCAGCAACGGTTCAGTGGTACAAAAGTAGCCGGGACCGACCCCGTGGGTGAATGACGAAAATCAGCAGCGGACAGAATCTTCATCAGACGCATGGCCGGATGGCTGTCTCAGCCACAGCGGTACCTAATCGCTTGCGCAGGGCCAGTACCGGTATGATGCATACGTCTGTCCGGACGTCAGGTTCGTTGCAGCCTGGCCCGTCGCTTTAGCCAGATAGTAAGTGAGAGCAGGTCCACGCTCAGCAACGTAACGCCCTGCAGCATGATCGCCTGACCAAACCCCTGCAGCATCGCCTGATGGGTAAGCGACCCGGCGCCCTGCTGGTTCAGCCAGTAGCCCACGGCTATGTAGAGCAGATCAAGACCAAGGTTGATACGTAGGAACCGTCGGAATTGCCGCTCGGTTTGCGTCAGTACCGGTCGGCTTGCCGTAGCACGGAGCTGCCTTACCTGGTACAGGAAGGCCCCGGCTACGATCAGGTTGATGCTTCCCCATGCGGCATTCATGTGGTGGAAATGGTGCCAATACCCGTCGGTAAAAAACATACCCGTTCCCCCGACGACTACGTTCGCGATGGCCCAGCCGCCAAACACCCAAGCATGAATCAGCTGGTGACGACGTAGCTGTGCTAAGCCGGTGGAACGTAAGCCGGGAGCATGAGAACGGGTCGGAGGCAACGGATCGGGTGTCGCCCGGCCGACGGCAGGCGTAGCCAGTAGCCAACAGATAAGTTGATCGTGATGAGTCTGCATGGTTGGAGTGGAGGTGTGAGTCGGCGCCTGCTCATCAGCGACGAACAAACCCGCCGGCCCCAACCGTCAGGGTCACGAAATATCCATTGGTAGCGTATCGGGGCTCCGGCTCGACCAGCCCCAGGTCGTCATCCTGCCGGTACGATACGAGCGGACTCAGTTGATACCCGACACGAAGCCCGATCAAGACCCCGCCGTATCGTTCGCGGTCGTCGCTGTCGATTCGGACAGCCAGCCAGTCGATGCCGAGGCCCAGATGAACGTTGACATTGGTTAGCAGGACGGTTCGCTCGTTGAGGTGTTCGCCGGTGGGGGTTTGTTCATACTGCGTCAGACCAATGGCCGAAAAGCCGGCACCCAGGGTGGGATACAACCAGAAGCGTGGCTGATCGAGAAGAATGCGCCCGGCCTGCAGAAAGCCGCCCCCGCTGAACGGTTCGGCGTGGATCGTGTTCCGGGTAAGCGGCCGGCGGGCCATACCGTAGCCACCGCCCCCGACGATGTATTTGTTCAGACGGGCGTAACCTTCACCGCCCATGCACACAAAAGCAGTACCCAGCGGAGCAAGCGTCGCCGGTGCGGTTTGGGCAAACACCCGGCTTACCTGATGCAGACTCGCGTACCCGATCCGGAACGAACCCGCTCCGCCGTAGGTAGCGGGCTGGCCGTAACTCCGGGAAAGGCAACACAGGAAAAATAGACAGCAGGCAACGGTCGGTTTCATCTGGTGAACGGTGTTGGTTTCGGAGGGTAAAGGTCGGCCCAATCGACCGCAACCACCGTGAAGTTGGTCAGGTGTCCTGCTGATTTCTGGAAGCCGACCGGCTGATGAATGTCAGCCATAGCTCGGTTAACCCCCGATTTTGTCAAAGATGCCGGTAGCCAGGCATACAGAAAGCCCCGAAATCATTGACTTCGGGGCTATTCAACCGGCTAGCTGTTCATCAGTGACGGCCGCGGCAAACTTGCCGGGCATCAGCCAATCTTAACGAATCCTTTGTTGCACGCGTAACAATGATAGCCACGGGTAGGTACGAAGAACAGCAGGCTCTTTACCCAGACCGGCCGACGCGAACGCTCGACGGTATGGGTCTGCTTACAGGACGGACAACGCCGAGCTAATGAAAACTGGCGAACAGACATACCAATCATAAGGAAGCTGCTCACCAACAGGCTGCTTACAAGATAGGGAGTCATGATACTTGGTAGATTTTGGCAAGAGACAGTGGTAAATACGTCGTAAAATTAAGTAATTCCTGTAATTATGTTTGTTAAATATTTTAATCGGTATATTAAAAATAACATATAATTGAAAATAGTAACTTATGTAATTAGCCATCCGGATCCGCTGGTTATCAGAAAGCTGTCGGTGGGTGAAGGGGGGCCGGCTGGCACCTGAACCCTCGCTGCAACGAGTAAGTAGTTCGTGCACCCCGCGGCTAAATCCGCCGTTTGGTATAACTTTCCGGAAATACGTTGCGTTATCATCACATGCCCTATAACCTTACTGAACTGATTGAGCAGGGTGAAGGTACCCGGCTGGAGTTTAAAAGCTCAATTTCGGCGTCGCACCGGATTGCCCGTACCCTGACGGCCTTTGCCAACACCGTTGGGGGTGTCCTGATCGTTGGTGTAACCGACGACGGCAAAATTGCCGGTGTGGACTCTGAACTGCACGAGATGCGAAAAATTGAGCAGGCTACCGACTTTTTTGTCGAACCGGCCATCACAATCAGCTACGAAACCAGGCGCGTTGATGGGCGGCTGGTCCTGCTCATCGACGTACCCGAAAGCACCGACAAGCCGCATTACGCCGTGGATGAACAGGGCACCCGAACCATTTACGTACGCAGCAAAGACAAATCGGTGCCGACCAACAAACTGATTATTTCGCAGGAATCAGCTGATAACCAGTTACTCCAGTCGCCGGCGGTACGTACGCTGATCCAGTTTCTGCGCAAGAACGACAGCATCACGGCCGCGCGTATGGCCCAACTGGTGAACATCTCCGACCAGCGGGCTACCAAACTCCTGCGTCAGCTTACCGAACAGGGGTTGCTGCTGATGATCGATCAGCCAAGGCCGGTCCGGTACTCACTGAAGTTGTCGGAATAGTCGCAGATTGCGCGGTTCTTGCGACCTTTGTGGCATCGTTGCGACTTTTGCGTAAACCATGACTTCGACAACAACTGCCAGTAAAGAAACCATCACCTCATTTTTTACGGACCTTCAGGATCGCATCTGCGTAGCCCTCGAAGCGGCCGACGGCACCGGTACGTTCCGCGAAGACCACTGGGAACGACCGGGTGGGGGCGGGGGCCGCTCCCGGACTATGGCCGACGGGGCCGTAATTGAAAAAGGGGGCGTTGGCTTTTCGGCCGTATACGGCGAAGCGACTGAGGCCACACTACGTACCCTGAACCTGACCGAGCCCGCCAGTTTCTACGCAACCGGTGTATCAATCGTGCTGCATCCACGGAATCCGATGGTGCCTATCATCCACATGAACGTGCGGTACTTTGAGATGAGCACGGGCCACAACTGGTTCGGTGGCGGTATTGACCTGACGCCCCACTACGTCGTGGCCGACGACGCCCGGTGGTTTCACCAGCAGCTCAAAGCCGTCTGCGACCGCCACGATCCGGCCTACTACGGTCGATTTAAACCCTGGGCCGACGACTATTTCTTTATCCCGCACCGCAGCGAGACCCGGGGAATCGGCGGTATCTTTTTCGACTACCTCAAACCCACCGACGCACCGCACAAAGACGCTCTGTTTGCCTTTGTGCAGGACGTAGGCAACGCCTTTGCACCGATCTACACGCATTTCATGCGGCAGAATCGGGACCTTCCTTTTGATGAACGCGGGAAGCAATGGCAGCTGCTGCGCCGGGGCCGCTACGTCGAGTTTAACCTCGTCTGGGATCGGGGAACAAAATTTGGGCTGGAAACCAACGGCCGTACCGAATCAATTCTGATGAGTATGCCCCCGCAGGCCAACTGGGTGTATGACTTCCGGCCCGAACCGGGCAGCCGCGAGGAGCAGACGCTCCACTGGCTCCGGAAGGGGGTAGACTGGACGTAGTTCGTTCCGTAGTTTACCGTGATTGCACACTACGCAGGTCCAATGGAGCAACGTCCCATGGCTGGGCGGGATTGTAGTGCAGTTGGCCGTTTTCGACCGTGAGCGGGCTGTCGAAGTTGTTGTAGTACAGCTGACCAGTGCCGAGCCCATGGGGCAGCAGGTTTTTGAACTGAGCTGTGTACTGGGCAATGGCGTTCAGGCCGATGTTCGATTCGAGTGCCGACGTAATCCACCAGCCCATGCCCAGGCGCCCAGCGAGTTCAATCCACTCGTCGCAGTGGCGAAGGCCCCCCAGCAGCGTTGGTTTCAGGATGATGAACTGCGGCTGGATTTTTTTCAGCAGCCGGAATTTATCGACGTATTCCGAGTGGCCGATCAGTTCTTCGTCGAGGGCAATCGGCAGGGGTGTGTGCTGGCACAGATCGGCCATCAGCTCGTGCTGCCCGGCCCGGATCGGCTGCTCGATGGAATGCAGCCCGTAGGTAGCCAGCCGCTCCAGTTTTGCCATGGCTTCGTCGGGCCGGAAAGCTCCGTTGGCATCGACCCGCAGGGTGATCTGTTCCGGCGTAAACCGGTCGCGGATCATGGCCAGCAGCTCACATTCCTGTTCGAAGTCAAGCGCCCCGATCTTCAGTTTGAGCGTTGTGTAACCAGCCTGAATTTTCTCCTCGATCTGCTGGCGCATGAAGGCCGGACTGCCCATCCAGATCAGCCCATTGATGGGAATCGACCGGTTGCCCTGCACAAAATCGCCGTCGCGGATGACGCGCTGCCCCCCGGCCAGGTAATCCAGCATGGCCGTTTCAAAACCGAACAGAATACTCGGAAATTGCTGACTGATTAACTGATTGAGAATGATTGGCAGGTTCCAGCTGAAAAGCTGAAGATCAAGCTGGTTGAAGTACTGGCAATACTGATGCAGTTGCTTTTCAAAATCCGGCCGGTCGTCGTAGCTCAGCCCTTTCAGAGGTCCGCACTCACCATAGCCGACTATAGATGGGTCCGCATCATCGCAGAGCCGGATAATATACGAATCCTTCTGCGTGAGGGTGCCGCGTGACGTACCCGCTTCAAAGCGAAAATGCAGCGTGTATTTTACATAGTCGGCTTTTAGGCTCATTGTGGCGGGCAGTGTCAGACGGTGTTCGCAACCCTAAAAGTACTACTTTTGGTTGCTCAAAAAAGTCAATGTTACGAAATTATTAGCGAAAGCACTTGGCCCTCATTCAATTACTACTACCACTCAGTAGAGTATATAGTTTTATTACGGATATCCGTAATAAATTGTATGACAAAGGATTAAAAAAAAAATACCAGCCTGAGGTGCTGGTTGTGAGCGTTGGAAACCTTACCGTTGGCGGAACCGGCAAAACGCCCATGGTCGAGTATTTGATTAAACGGTTAGTTTCCGGTCCTGATTCTACTGCCGTGCTGGCTACGCTGAGCCGGGGCTATGGCCGCCGGACAAAAGGCTTTCGGATGGCAACCGATGCCGATACGGCCGATACCATCGGCGACGAAACGCTGCAAATTTATCGTAAATTTGGCCGTCCGATGCCGCAGCGCGTCCGCGTGTGCGTTGGCGAACGCCGGGCCGACGCCATCCGCCAACTGCTCGGGCTTCACCCCGATACGTCGGCTATCCTGCTCGACGATGCGTTTCAGCACCGGGCCGTCCGGCCGCACATAAACCTGCTGCTGACCGACTACAACCGGCCGTTCTACCTCGATTATCCGTTTCCGGCGGGACGCCTGCGCGAAGGGCGTCAGGGCGCCAGTCGGGCCGACGCGGTCATTGTTACCAAATGCCCGGACGAGCTGTCGGCCGATGAGCAGCAGCAAATTCGTGCGCAGATCCGGCGGTACGCTCCCACGGCACCCGTTTATTTTGCCGGGTTGTCGTATAGCCGTCCGGTGTCGTTTGCTGCGCACCAGCCGACCGATTCGCTGCGCCGGGTGATACTGGTGTCGGGTCTGGCCAGTGCCGGTCCGCTGGAGCAGTACGTCCGCCGAACGTTCGATCTGGTCAGACACCACCGGTTTGCCGATCACTACGTCTATACGCGGGCGGAACTGGAACGAATCATGAGCGATCGCCCGCCCGGGGCCGCCCTGCTGACGACCGAGAAAGACTGGGTGAAGCTGGATGCGCTGCTGACCCCGGACGAGCGCAGCCAATGGCCGTTGTTTTACCTGCCCGTTGCCGTCAGGTTTCTGGGCGACGAACTGCCGGATCGGTTTCTGCAGGTACCGCCAAAGGCGTCACCATAAGGGCATCTACCTGAACCGAACTCTTAAAAATCCTTAAGCCAACCCGCATCCGGCGTTTTTGCGCTAATTTTGTCGGAATGACTAGATATGTTCTGATTGTTGTTTGTTGTCTGATGATGGTCGGTTCGGCCGTGGGGCAGCAGCTTCCCGGCGGCATCCGGGTGCCGGGCGGGTTTCCGGGATCGTTCGGCGGGCAGCCGTCCGGCCCGAACAGCAGTACGTATTCCAGCCCCAGCGGCATCGACGACTCAACGAAAGTAATTTACGGACCGCGCACCACCCGGTACGTACTCGAAACCGACATTCTGAATAATCGCCGACGACTGTATACGACCGATACGCTGCTCGATGGTGTTGATCGCTTTACCTACGTGCAGCGAAGCCGCTACCTCTTTCAGGACCTGGGAAATCTGGGCACGCCCATCCGGCCAATCTTCCCGTCGGAGCCCCCGCAGATCGGTGCGCAGACGGGCTACTACGTCTTCGAGCCGTTTCAGTACCAGACCATGCAGGTGAAGTACTACGACACCAAGTCGCCGTTCACGGATATGTACCTGGTGCTGGGCGGACGCAATCAGAATATCCTGCGCTTTGATTTCGCCCAGAACATCACCCCCCGCTGGAACGCCGGGTTTGCCGTTCAGCGGTTTACCTCGCAGAAGCAGTTCGGCACCCGCGGCTCCAACGACCCCAACAAACTGCTGGCCCAGAACTGGGGCTTTCTGGCGCACACGAACTACCGCTCCAAGAACGAAAAATACACGCTGCTCCTGCATTTCATCAATATGAACCACAGCCTTGATGAACAGGGCGGGGTTTTGCCCGGGCTCCGGATTGAACCCGGCGCAGAGCGCGACACAGTGGAGGTACCGTACGATTATGCCGGCAACTCGCGGCTGATTTTTGCCAACGGCCGCGAACTGCGCAACGACTGGCACCTGTACCAGCAGTTTGTGCTCGATCAGGGCTTTCAGGTCTACCACCGGCTGGACTACAAACGCCAGAAGAACTACTATCAGGACGATACGCTCCGCGTCAATCAGGAACCGCGGCAGGGCTTCCCGGGCTTTTACCCCGACATCCTCACCGATTCGTCGCGTATTGAGCAGGATAACCGGTTCCGGGCGGTCGATAACCAGGTTGGCATAAAAGGCGTTTTTCAGAATTTCAACTATCGGGCCTACACCCGGTTGCGGGTCTATGGGCAGTATAGCCGGTATAACATCAACGCGGCCCGCAACAACTATGGGGAATACGCCCCCCGCCCCGTAATTGAAAACTACGTGGGGGGGTGGCTGGGCTATTATTTTCCGGATAGTTTGTCGCGGATTACGGCCGAGGCCGAGTATCTGATCGGGGGTGGTTTCCGGTTGCAGGGGCAGTTTGAAAGCAAATGGCTGACGGGCGGCTACACAGCCATGCTCGCGGACCCGACACTGCTCCAGCAGCGGTTTCAGAGCAACATCTTTTTCTGGAACAACCGGTTCCGGCTGAGGGGTGTCAACCATGCCTACGGTACGCTGAACGTGCCGCTCGGCAAATTACGGCTCCAGCCGGGGCTGGACTACCAGCTGCTGAGCAATTACATTTATTTCAACGAACAGGCCGTACCGCAGCAGGCATCCGGCGCGTTCAGCGTACTGCGGGTAGGGCTGGGGTACCAGTACACGGCCAAGAAGTTTCAGGCGCTGGGGCAGGCGTACTACTCGCTGGTGTCGCGGTCGGATATTCTTCGGCTGCCTCCGTTGTTCGTGACGGCGCGGTTCCAGTACGAGTTTCTGTATGCCAAAGTGCTCTACGTCCAGACGGGTGTAGAACTGCACTATAAGTCGAGTTACTTCGCCGATGCCTACATGCCCGTTACGCAGCAGTTCTACCTGCAGAACCGCCAGCCCGTCGAAGGGTATGTGGTGGCCGATGTGTTTGCCAACCTGCGGGTGAACCGCACGCGCCTGTTTGTGAAACTATCGCACGCCAACCAGGGGTTTCCGCGGGCCGGTTACTTCGTTGCCCCCGACTTTCTGGGGATGCGCCGGGCATTCGCGTTTGGCGTAGACTGGTACCTGTTCGATTAGCTTGCTCTTTTGTAGTAACTTAGCCGTAAAAAGTAGTGGTATGAATTGGCGAGATTACATTCACACTGATCCGGACATTCTGACTGGTAAGCCAGTCATCATAGGCACTCGTCTGTCGGTTGAACTATTGTTAGGGCGTTTAGCGAATGGCTGGACCGAACAGATGATCTTCGAAAGTTATCCCCATTTGCCCAAAGAAGCGTTGCAGGCAGTATATGCGTTTATGCTCGATACGCTTAAAGACGACGTCGTCCTGACTGGCGTCAAGCATCATGAGCCAGGGAGCTTACCGTTGGCTGGCTCATGAAAATTTCCCTTTTCCAGCCTTTAAATTGCTCCGAGAGGCAGGCTGGGATATAAAACACGTTGGTGTTGACCATTGGGGGTTGCCCGACACGGCCGTCATGGATATGGCCATTATTGACCAGCGCATATTACTTACTTTCGACGGTGATCATGGAACGCTTGTCTTCAAGGATGGGTACCGTCCAATTGGAGTAGTTTATTTTCGCCTTGACGATTATTTACCCGAAGCACCTGGCCGGCTATTACTTGAATTGTCAGCCGTTGACTGGCAGTTTGTAGGGTATATCACTGTCGTCGAGGAGGAATTGATGCGTCAACGGCCTATTCCCAACCATATCAGTTAAAACTCACTCCCTCCGCATGGCTTCGACCGGATCTAAGCGGGCGGCTCTTAGGGCCGGGTAGGTGCCGAATACAATACCCACCACAATGGCAACAACCGAGATAATCAGGAACGTATTAAGGGTATACGCAGCCTGAAACGGTACGTTCGTAACTGCTTTGATGATGGGAATAAAAACGAGCGTAGCCAGCATACCCAGTACCAAACCCAGAAAGCTGCCAAACAGCGAAACGGTGATCGATTCGGCCAGAAACTGATACAGAATGTCCCGTTTCTTGGCCCCCATCGCTTTCCGGACGCCAATTTCGACGGTACGTTCGGTCACCGAAATAAGCAGGACATTCATAACCCCAATGCCGCCGACCAAGACGGAAATACCAACGATCAGCCCCATCACTACCCGAAAGACCAGGAAGCCCTGGGCGGCCTGCTGCACGCGCAATTCGTTGGTGTCTACCTTAAAGTCACTTGATTGGTTCCTGAATTGCTGTTTCAGCCATTTCTCAATATGGGTTTTGAGCGCTGGTACGGCCGTAACCTCATCGGCTTCGGCAACAAAAACGGGAGGAGATTCCCTGATTTCGGCGGGCGAAAACAACGTGATCGGCATGAAGATTTCTGCAACCTTCGGATCTGGTTGCTGGGGTTCCAGAACGCCCACGATCGTCAGCGTTTTATCGGCAACCGTCAGGGTTTTTCCCAGTAAAGCTTTTGGTGACTGACCTCCCAGCATCTGTCTGGCGAAATTCTGATTAACAAACGCAACCTGACTGGCAGCTGCTACATCGGCTTCGGTGACGTAGCGACCGTAGGCAATGTTGGTGCGGGTCGGATAGGGCGATGCTATGCCGTTGATGCGGGCACCGACCGGTTTAGTGCGGCCCGTTAACCGAACCAGATGCGACTGGCTTACCCGCAGCGAACTTTGGGCCGGTAGGGGCAACGATGCCCTGAGCTGTTTGAAGCGATTGTAGTCCAGATAGGCGTAGCTGTCTTTTTTGACCCATATATTATCGGTTTGCTGATACGCTTCCGTCCGGGCAAAGATGGATTTCAGGTCGGTCGTGTTGGTAATCTGCTCCTGCGCGTACTTTTCCATGCCGTCGATAAGCGACAGAATCGCCACCAGGGCCGCCACGCCGATCACAATTCCGAGAACCGACAGCAGGGTATGGAACAGCCGGGCACGTATGTTTTGCTGAGCCAGCGAAAACGAGATAAAGACATTCTTTCGGGACACCATACTGGTTAAGGAGGGAAAGGAACGCTACCACCGCCGGCAATTTACGGACAGTTATCGGATGTACACCTGTCGCCAGTTACTGACCTGGTACGTCAGCATTACTTTTTTGGTACCAATGCGTTTGATCACCTGCCGTATGGCTGATACGTTAAGATATACCTTCTGTTTGGTAACATCTTTTCTGGTGAATTCGATTAGCTGCCTGAGCGGAGCAACGGGCAGGGTGAACGCATTGTTGACGGCCTTCACGCGCAACTGCGTTTTTGTGTTGTTTATAAACGGAATCACGCGCTGACGGGCTGGTTCGTCGGGCTCCAGAATCATAACCTCAACAACCAGGCTATCCTGCGGAACGGTCTCGGCGATGCGGAAGGTGTTGTCGCCGGTCAGACGGATGGTATCCGGTGCCGAAACGACATTGACGAACCTGGGCAAGGCGCTCATCTCGAACTGATAGCCCTGCTTTTTCTGCTGATCGGCAAAGGTCCACACCAGACGACGCGATGAGGGGTTAACCTGACCAATCCGGTCCCAGAGCGAAGACGGTTTCGACTTGGTGCTGTCGCAGTCGTTATGGCTGAAGGTACACATATACCGGCCATTTACACGGCTGTCGTATATACCTTCGCGGCCCTGGATGCGGGCCATGTAGAACCCCTTATTCAGGGTAAACGCAAAACTGTTATCCGTAAGCGGATAGTTTTCCTCCATGTGCAGGTAGGATATAATCCGCCAGTCAATGGAGGTGAGCTGGAGATTGCCCGGCTCATCCGTCGAATCGGCTTTAACGACGGTCGTCGGAATGGTTTGCGGTGTCGTAGGCGCTGAATTGACAGGAAAGGGCCGGAAACCAAAATCAGCCGCAGGTTGGCAGCCAGTCAGTAACGCCACACCAATCAGTACGGCGGCAGGAGACAATAATGTTTTCATAACGGGGAAAAGGAGTAGAGCACAAGAATAGGCTGTGTGACCTTTTTTTGCAATGGGTCACGATAACTTGTTTATGAACAATCAATCCTATTCATAAAAGTAAATCTGCCCAATGCCGCCCTTTACAGAATAAGTGGCCGGCAGAAGATAGCTATTCCCCTGATAGTTGTATTTTTACGTTATTTTCTTGCGTGCCAAGTCACTGATTTACTCAAAACCTCACTCGTTGCATGAATCCATTTCAGATCAAAAAGGCCCCCGTTCAGTACGACGTAGCCATCGTCGGATCAGGAGCCGGGGGCGGTATGGCAGCCTATACCCTGGCCAAAGCCGGGGCTAAAGTGGTGCTGCTCGAAGCCGGTGGCTATTTCGATCCTGCTGATCCCAAGTATATTACTCAGCTCAAGTGGCCGTGGGAATCACCGCGTCGGGGGGCGGGCACAACCCGTCCGTTCGGCGATTTCGACGCAGCCTGGGGTGGCTGGGAGATTGAAGGCGAACCGTATACGACGGCCCGGGGTACCGAATTCCACTGGTTCCGGTCGCGGATGCTGGGGGGACGTACCAACCACTGGGGACGGATTTCGCTGCGGTTCGGTCCCGACGATTTCCGGCGGAAAAGCATGACGGGAGTGGGTGAAGACTGGCCTATCGGGTACGACGACTTCAAGCCATTCTACGACCGGGTCGATAAACTGATCGGTGTTTTTGGCTCGATTGAAAACATTCCGAACGAACCCGACGGCATTTTTCTGCCGCCCCCCAAGCCGCGTTTGCATGAACTGATGATTCGGAAAGCGGCCACGGGCATTGGCGTTCCGGTGATTCCGTCGCGATTGTCAATCCTGACCAAGCCCATCAACAACGAGCGGGGCGCTTGTTTCTACTGCAACCAGTGCGGCCGGGCCTGCCAGGCGTATGCCGACTTCTCGTCGTCGTCGGTGCTGGTGAAGCCCGCCCTGAAAACCGGCAACGTAACGCTGATCAACGGCGCAATGGTCCGTGAAGTGCTGACCGACCCACAAACGGGATTGGCTACGGGCGTGAGCTACGTCGATACGCTGAGCCTGCAGGAAAAATCGGTGATGGCGAAACGGGTTGTGCTGGCCGCCAGTGCGGGCGAAACCGCCCGCTTGCTGCTCAATTCGAAATCGTCCCGCTTCCCGACGGGGCTGGCAAACTCCAGCGGGGTCGTGGGTAAATACATCAATGACTCAACCGGCGCGTCGCGGTCGGCGTTCGTACCGGCCCTGATGGACCGCAAACGCTACAACGAAGACGGTGTCGGTGGGATGCACGTATTTACGCCCTGGTGGCTCGACAACAAGAAACTGGACTTTCCGCGTGGTTACCACATCGAATACTGGGGTGGTATGGGGATGCCGGCCTATGGTTTTGGCTGGGGTATCGAAGGCCTGAACGGTAAGATTCCGGCCCGCGACGGCAAGATGAAACCCGCCGGTGGCTACGGTGCCGGCCTGAAAGACGACTTCCGCCGGTTCTACGGAGCCTACGTCGGTATGGCCGGTCGGGGCGAACCCGTGCCGATGGAAAGCAACTACTGCGAGATCGACCCGAACGTAGTAGACAAGTACGGTATTCCGGTACTTCGGTTCAACTACAAATGGTCGGACTACGAGGTCAAGCAGGCCAAACACATGCAGGATACCTTCGAGGAGATTATCCACGCCATGGGTGGGATGCCGCTCGGTCCGAAGCCCGGTCCTGAGTCCAGCTACGGCCTGGAAGCGCCCGGTAAGATTATCCACGAAGTCGGAACGGCCCGGATGGGCAACGACCCGAAATCATCGGCTCTGAACAAGTTTCAGCAGGCTCACGACGTCAAGAATCTGTTTGTGGTGGATGCGGCTGCGTTCCCCTCGCAGGGCGACAAGAACGTAACGTGGACGATCCTGGCCGCTTCCATGCGCACGTCGGAGTACCTCATCGATCAGGTTAAACAGAATAACATCTAACTCTGCGAACTTTGCGGGCTCCTCTGCGCCCTTTGCGTTAATGAAAATGAAACGCAGAGCGCGCAGAGAGTTTCGCAGAGGACGCTAAGCAAACTACGTTTATGAAACGCAGAGACATACTCAAGAGCATTCCGGCGACCGTGTTTGGCGCGTCGGTGCTGCCAGCCGAAGCGGCTGTTCCGGCTCCTCCCGATGTCAAACCCATTAAAGTGCCGGGCGGGCGGCAGAAGTTTGAAGCTGAACGCGATGCCAAGCTGAACGCCGAGAAGTTTTTTACGCCCCACGAACTCCAGACCGTCACGGTGCTGTCGGATATCATCATCCCGGCCGACGAGCGGTCAGGCAGTGCGTCGCAGGCGGGTGTGCCGGCCTTCATCGAATTTATGATGAAAGACCAGCCGCGTAACCAGACGCCCATGCGCGGGGGGATCCGGTGGCTCGACAACGTCTGCACAAAACGCTACGGCAAGTCGTTTGTGCAGTGCACCAAAGCCCAGCAGACCGAGATCGTTGATCAGATTGCCTATCCGGAACAGGTGAAACCCGACATGGCGCAGGGAGCTGCGTTCTTCAGCCTGATGCGGAACATGACGGCCACCGGTTTCTTTACCAGTCAGATCGGTATCAAAGACCTCGGCTACGTCGGCAACGTGCCGAACCAGTGGGATGGCGTACCGGCCGATGTATTGAAACAATACAACCTGGCTTACGAAGAGCGCGAATTGACGCAGGGTAAATAATGAATAGCCCAAAAACGAAGGGGGCCTTGAGCAAGGTCCCCTTTTGTATACGCTAGTGTACTGACTTGCTTTCGGGGGGCGCTGGATCAGACGTTTCGGTCGGCGAACTGGTTGTCCCGTTTCTCAGCCACCTGGCTGTCGCGCGTGTTTTTCTGAACGGCGATAGCCGCAAACAGGCTCAGCGTAAACGACATGGCGTAAAAACCTTTTTCGCTCAGGGTCAACGTAGCGTTCCATAAGCCGACCGTCAGCAGCAGAATGGCGAGAAGAACGGAAATCCAGCTGATCCCGTAGTACACGTTCGTTACGGGAATGCCTTCCAGCCGGTCGCGGACACTTTTCTGTACCGATACGGCGGAAAACAGACCATACATGAGGATGGTGAAATAATACCCTTTTTCGTTTAACGCCATCTGAGCATTCCACAGGCCAATGTTGTAGGCCAGCATACCCGCCAGCAGCGCTACCCAGGAAGCAGCAATAAACGCACTTGATGGTTGTTGATTCATTGAATTTGTTGTTTTTGGTTAGAAAATAAATGGAAGAGGTTCTAAGGCAACCAATTGACAGACAATTATTTGCCGGTGCAATTCTTTCATCTATTTTACCAAAAAACAACTTTTCGCCCGACCGATTTATCCATCGGTAAACCGAAACACTAAGGCACCGGGATCGTCCTGGTAACGACTTGAGTTCAGGGATTAGCTACTGAGCGCACTGATTGAAATTATACCAGTTTATTTTCTGCAGAGTAAAGTTTCCCCGCTGAAAAACCAGCGAATCGGTAGGATCGGTTTCATTGTAAAGAGTGCCGTAAAATGACCCTTTGATGCCCTTGATTTCTGAGCCGGGTTTAGGTAAAAATTCGCTGAGTTCTACTGTAAATGTGCCCTTGTTTCGGGTATTGACGTACCTGGTGTATGATCCGTCAGGTTTATTTACAGTAAACAGGGCATAGGAATCATGAACGTTCTTGTAAGAACCTGTTATGCCGTACTGGCCCGTTTTCAGTACGTTGGTAAACTGGAATCTGAAGGCGTTTTCACTTTGGTAGTTCGTGATTTTCCGTGAATCTCTATACGCCCAGACGGTATAATAAGGCTTTTGCTCACCATTTACCGTTATTGCCGACCAGGCTCCCTGAAAGGCTTGCATACAGTTTTCTTCATCTAATTTCGAAGGTTGCCAAATCTGGCCATTTACGTTTGCTTCAAAGAAATTAAGCGGCTGGGGCCCTGGTTCTTCACTCATACTTTCTTCCCGGCAGCTTAACAAAATAAGCAAGAGACCTGATGACAGAAACTGCTTACCCAGAGATATAAATCTGTTTCTCATAACTATATGATGTAACGTTGGCGAAGGTTAGAGTAATGTATTGCTAAGGTAATCCATACTCTTTGTTATGAAATAGGTTACTAATTAAATTATTGTTAGTGTTAGTCAATGCCATGGCAAGTACAGGGAAGGCTAACTTCCTTCCTTCGCAGGCAACCGTAAAGGGTATACAGCGCTTGATACGTTGCTGACTGCGGCAAGGGCATGCTATGCAGGCTTAAATGCTCAAGTGGTTTCGTGGGGAAACTGGTCATAAAAAATCCCGTCAAAATGGACCGGCTGACCATCAATCTCTTACGTTAAACTTGCCAACATTTATTAGCTTCCAGCTTCTTTTCCTCCCGAATCCTCCGTACCTTTATATCCCGTAACGACCAAAGCAGGTATCAGTCATGGCGGCTACGGGCACCAAATCAGCAAAATACATTTTCGTTACCGGCGGGGTAACTTCATCACTTGGCAAGGGCATTATTGCTTCGTCCCTGGCTAAATTGCTTCAATCACGGGGTTTAACGGTAACGATTCAGAAGTTCGATCCGTACATCAACATTGATCCGGGTACGCTGAATCCATACGAACACGGCGAATGCTACGTAACCGACGACGGGGCCGAAACGGACCTGGATCTCGGGCATTATGAGCGCTTCCTGAACCGGCCGACATCGCAGGCCAACAACATCACCACGGGCCGCATCTACAACAACGTAATCACCCGCGAACGCCGGGGGGATTTTCTGGGCAAGACCGTTCAGGTAGTGCCGCACATCACCGACGAAATCAAGCGAAACATCCGGTTGCTGGGCGACACCGGCGAGTATGATGTCGTCATCACCGAAATCGGGGGGTGCGTGGGCGATATCGAATCGCTGCCGTTCATCGAAGCCGTCCGACAGCTGAAGTTTGAACTGGGCGAAAACGATACCCTTGTCATCCACCTGACGCTGGTACCGTATCTGCAATCGGCCGGGGAGCTGAAAACAAAGCCAACCCAGCACTCCGTGCGGATGCTGCTCGAAACGGGGGTTCAGCCGGATATTATCGTGTGCCGGACCGAACACCCGCTGCCGATGGACATTCGCCGGAAAATCGCGCTGTTCTGCAACGTTCAGGTCAACTCGGTTATCGAGGCCATCGACGCCGAAACGATCTACGACGTACCGCTCCTGATGCGCAAGGAAAAACTGGATCAGCGGGCGCTGTACATGCTCGATCTGTACAACGACCAGGACGCCGATCTGGATGCCTGGAAGGACTTTTTGGGGCGGCTCAAGAACCCGACGGATACGATCAGGATTGGTCTGGTCGGTAAGTACGTCGAGCTGAAAGACGCCTACAAATCCATCGCCGAATCGTTTATTCACGCGGGTGCTCAGAACGAGTGCAAGGTGCAGCTGGAGTGGATTCAGTCGGAAACGCTGGTGGATGAACACCACTGCGCTGATGTGCTGCGTCATCTGGACGGGGTGCTGGTGGCCCCGGGCTTTGGCGAACGGGGCATCGAAGGAAAAATCAACGCCGTTCGCTACGTACGTGAGCACAACATTCCGTTCCTGGGTATCTGCCTGGGTATGCAGATGGCCGTGATCGAGTACGCCCGGAACGTTATGGGACTGGAAGGGGCTCATTCGACCGAAATGGAACCGCATACGAGCCACCCGGTCATCAACATGATGGAAGAGCAGAAGAAGGTGACCGATAAAGGCGGTACCATGCGGCTGGGGGCCTATCCCTGCAAGATCAAGCGGGATACGCTGGCACACCGGATTTATGGCAAAACCCAGATCAGCGAACGCCACCGCCACCGCTACGAATTCAACAGCGACTACATCGATCAGTTTGAGCGGGCTGGTTTGCGCCCGACGGGGATCAACCCCGAAACCGGACTGGTTGAGATCGTTGAAATGAACAACCACCCCTGGTTTGTGGGCGTACAGTTCCATCCGGAATTGAAGAGTACGGTCATGAATCCGCACCCGTTGTTCGTTGGTTTTGTACGGGCCTCCCTGACCTACGCCCAGCAAAAACGGTCGTCCGAAACAGCCTCGTCCGTCGATGCCGAAGTCTCCGTTCCAGCAGCGGTTGATTAAGCCGGTCGAATGGCGTAATTTTGCGGACTAATTTTATGGGTTTTCGGTTTATAGGTTACGGTTCTTTGTCTCTGGCGACGTCTGGTTATCCAGCTTGCCGCAGAAAACCGTAAACTGAAACCGGATACCGAAAACCAAACAAATGGATCGTAATCAATTAATTGGCATTGTCCTGATTCTGGCGATGCTCGTCGGGTATCAACTTCTGGTGCCGAAACCGGAGCCGGAAAAGGCCCCGACGCAACAAACGCAGCCGGCAAAACCAACGGCAACGACGGGCAATGCGGCCGCGACGGCCAAGGCAGGGACAACACAATCGACACCCGATTCGTCGGCCCTGCGCGCCCGCTTCGGCGATTTTGCCCAGGCCGCCGTTGGGCAGGAGCGTGACTTTGTTGTCGAGAATAAGGACATGCGCGTTACCTTCAGTACGAAAGGTGGCCGGGTGAAACAGGTAGTACTAAAGAATTATAAAACCTACGACCAGAAACCACTGGTGCTGATTGACCCTCAGAGCAGCCAGACGGTCCTCGAACTTCCCACCAATCGGGGCCTGGTCGATTTGCATAGCCTTTATTACCAGACTACGGCGCAGGGGGGCACTGTAAATGGCCAGGGGCAGCCGATCAGTTTCCGGGTTGAGGTGGCACCGGGTCAGGCCGTGGAGCAGGTCTATACCGTACCGGCCGAAGGCTACGTAATTAACTATAGTCTGCGGATGAACGGTCTGGACAATTCCGTTGGTCGGGGCGACATCCGGTTCCTCTGGCAGGATAAGATGCGGCAGTATGAAAACGACCTGTCGAACAACCGCCGGGCGGCCACCATCGATTATTTTACGCAGGACGAAACCTTTGACAAGCTTCGCGAGAGCGAGAGCAGCGAGGAAACTACGCTTGAAGAGCCCGTTAAGTGGTTTGCCATCAAGCACAAATATTTCCTGTCGGCGTTCGTAGCCGAAAACAGCCCGTTGCAGAAGCCTACGTTCAAAGCGCTGGTCGATCCCGCCGATTCGAACACGGTGAAGACGGCCATTGCCGACGTACAGATTCCGCTGGCTGATGTCCGGAGCGGCAAAGGGCAGTACAAATTCTTTTTTGGCCCGAACGATTTTCAGCTGCTGGGCGACGTAGCGCCGGAATTTGACCAGAACGTGTACCTGGGCTATTCCATTCTGAAGCCGATCAACAAGTATTTCTTCGTGCCGGTGTTCAACCTGCTCGAAAAGGTTGTGTCGAACTACGGTCTGCTGATCATCCTGCTCGTGGTGTTCGTGAAGACGGTGCTGACTCCGCTGACGTACCGCTCGTACGTGAGTATGGCCAAGATGCGGGTACTGCAACCCGAACTGAACGAAATCCGGGAGAAGGTCGGCGACGATATGACCAAAATGCAGTCGGAGCAGATGAAACTCTACCAGCAGGTAGGTGTGAGTCCGCTGAGCGGTTGTATTCCGGTACTGGCTACCATGCCGATCCTGTTCGCGCTGTTCATGCTGTTTCCGAACCTGATCGAACTGCGGCAGAAGCCTTTCCTCTGGGCCGATGACCTCTCGACCTATGATGCGTTCATTCAATTCCCGTTTACGATTCCGTTCGTAGGTAGCCACCTGAGCTTGTTTACGGTGCTGATGACGGCTTCGTCCATTGCTTATGCCTGGTATAACAACCAGACAACACCCACGCAGCCGGGCCCGGTGAACATGAAGGCGCTGAGCTACATCTTCCCGCTGATGTTCATGTTCGTGTTGAATTCATACCCGGCCGGTCTGACGTTCTACTACTTCGTGTCGAACATTGTGACGATCACGCAGCAGCAACTGATTCGGCGGTTTGTGGATGAGGACAAGATCAAAGCGGTGCTGGACGAAAATCGCCGGAAGAACGCAACCGGCGAAGGCAAAAAGCCCGGCGGTTTCCAGGCAATGCTGCAACGGCAGCTCCAGGCCGCCGAAGAAGCCCGCAAACAGGCCGAAGAGGCAAAGCGTGGACGGAACAACGGTAGTGGTAACGGTACGTCCGGAACCGGTCAACGGCCAAAGCAAAAAAAATAAACCGAAGCCACTACAAGGTCTGACGGTCCGTCAGACCGATAATGCTTGTGACCGCTACGCCGTATAACGGACCGCCTGACCGGCGTACGCACAGTTGTCAGACGAGCCCACCGGTGGTGTTTGTAGCTGCGGTCAGACCTTCCGGCGGCAGTCTTAACGAGCCGTAGGTCTGATGCTCGCTTAACAAAAGCAACGCTACAGCGTTGCTTTTGTGCATTAAACCCGAGATTTGGAAAATGAACGATAGACTTTATTGGCTCAGCTTATTAGTCGTTGGCTTGCTGGGCCTGTCGGTAGCGAATGCGCAGGTACCGGCCGATCTGGAACGCCGGTACAAAGCCGCCGTTAAACTAGTGCAGACGGCAAACTATGAGCGGGCGAAAATGGAATTCAACGCCATCATTCAGCGGGGAGGGAGCCTGTCGCCGTATGCGCATTATTACTACGCCCTGGCGGCCTTCAAGCAGAAGAATTTTTCGCAGGCCCGGGTCATGCTCCGGCAGCTGATGGACCGTTTTCCCGACTGGCGGAAAATGGATGATGCCCGGTATCTGTTCGCGGCTGTCGGCATGGAAATGGGACAGTATGAAGATGCGCTGACGGCCATTGAACAGATCGGTGATCCTGCGCTGCGCCCCGAAATCGACCGGCTGGAACGTTTCTTTCTGTACCGGATCCAGGATTTGAGTCGGCTGAAACTCATGCAGAAGGAGTTTCCGGATAACCGCAACCTCGGGCTGGCGTTGATCGATCTGATTCAACGGTCGTCGAGCGACAAAGATGATCTGGAGTTATCGGACCGGCTGACGAACCGCTTTGGTTTGCCGACGAATCTACCCGACCGGCCAGGCACTACGACAGCGTCAACGCAAACAGCACCTGCTCCAGGAACTACCACTTCAGGAGCTAACACCGGTCGGCCTGCCTCCGCCACCAGCGTAACGGCGCGGCCCGACCGCAGCCGTCCCAAAGGATATTACAACGTAGCGGTTCTGTTTCCGTTTCGACTGGATGAATTCGAGGCTCAGAAACGAATCCGCTCCAATCAGTACGTGTACGATCTGTACAACGGCATCAAGATGGCGAAGGAGAAGCTCAAGGAAGAGGGCATTATCGTCAACTTGTTTGCCTATGACGTTGAGAATGATCCCGAACGTACCCAAACGCTCATCAACAGCCCGGCTTTTGCGCAGACGGACCTGATCATCGGACCGCTCTACGCCGAGCCGAACCGAATTGCGTTGTCGTTTGCGGGGCAGAATAACGTATTGCTGGTCAACCCAATTGCTACCAGCTCGGATTTGGTGACGGGTCAGCCGATGGCGTATCTGGCGCAGCCGTCGGTGAATCGGCAGGCCGAAAAAGCCGTTGAATTTGTGCGGGGCCTCTCGATCATTCGGCGGCCGGCAATCTACTATGGAACCTCCCGGAAAGATTCGCTGCTGGCCGCGGCTTACGTAGCTGAGCTACGGAAACAGGGCGTTCAGCCGCTGGAGTTGAAAAAACTAACCGGAACAGCCCAGGCCATGGCCGATGCCATGCAAATCTCGGAAATCAATAAACCGGGGCATATTTTTCTGGCAAGCAGCAACGATGATGACGGGACCCGGTTGCTGGACGCACTGGGGCGACGGCGGGTGAGTGTGCCGGTTATGGCCACATCCAGCGCCTTTGATTTCTATAAAAATTCGATCTCTACGTTCACCCGTCGGGAACTGTACCTGCTGTTTCCCGACTACGTGGATCAGACCCGGCCGGTGGTTACCGATTTTCAGGAGCAATACCTGGCCCAGCGAAAGATTATTCCCTCGATTTTCGCCAGTCAGGGCTACGACCTGATGCTGTTCTTCGGACGGCAGATGGCCCGAAATGGCACGATCTTCCGCAACCGGTCAGCGTTGCGCTCCGACACCGACGATTACATCCTGTCGGGCTTCGATTATACCAGAAGTAATGAAAACCAGGTCGTTCCCATCGTAAAGTGGGACGGAGGACGGTTTGTAAAAGTTAATTGAGTGATTGAAGTATTGACGGACAGAACGAGTAAGCGCCGTACAGGTCAGTCCGTCAACAACTCAATCATTGCACCGGTAAGCCGGTCAATCATTCAGGGCTATGACAACAAGCGAACAGTTATTTGAACAGGCTAAACAGGTAATTCCGGGTGGGGTCAACTCGCCGGTACGGGCATTTCGGGCGGTGGGGGGCACTCCGCTGTTTATCAAATCAGCCAAAGGACCGTATATCTACGACGAAGATGGCAAACAGTACATCGAACTCATCAACTCGTGGGGGCCGATGATTCTGGGCCATGCCTTTGAACCAGTCGAGGAAGCGGTTCGGGAGGCTATTCAACATTCTTTTTCGTTCGGAGCCCCGACCCGCAAGGAGGTTGAGATGGCCGAACTGATTATTGACATGGTGCCCTCGGTGGAGAAAGTCCGGATGGTGAATTCGGGTACTGAAGCGACCATGGCCGCTATTCGGGTGGCGCGGGGCTTCACCGGGCGCGATAAAATCATCAAGTTTGAAGGGTGTTACCACGGCCACGGCGACTCGTTTCTGATCGCGGCCGGTAGTGGAGCTGTTACGATGGGTACCCCCGACAGCCCGGGGGTGACAAAGGCGACGGCGCTCGATACGCTGACCGCTCCCTACAATAACCTGCAGGCTGTCGAGATGCTCATCGACAACAACGCCAATCAGATTGCCGCCATCATTCTGGAGCCGGTGGTGGGCAACATGGGCTGCGTATTGCCGGAGCCCGGTTTCCTCGAAGGCATCCGGACCCTCTGCGACCAGCACGGTATCATCCTGATCTTCGACGAAGTAATGACCGGGTTCCGACTGGCTAAAGGCGGAGCCCAGGAGCGTTATGGGGTTACCCCCGATCTGACCACAATGGGAAAGATTATCGGCGGGGGTATGCCGGTGGGCGCCTATGGCGGCCGCGCTGATATTATGAACATCGTATCGCCGGCCGGACCGGTTTATCAGGCCGGTACGTTGTCGGGAAACCCGATTGCCATGTCGGCGGGCCTGGCCATGCTGCGTCATCTCAACGAGCACCCGGAGGTTTATACCCGCCTGGATGGCATTGGCGGCAGACTGGCCGACGGGTTCAGGGCGGGCCTGGTGAAGGCAGGGCTGAACTACACCATCAACCAGATTGGGTCGATGTTCACCTTGTTCATGACCGATCGCTCCGTGTCGAACTTTGTGGATGCCAAGTCGTGCGATCTGCCGTTGTTCGGGCGGTATTTTCACGCTATGCTGAAGCGGGGCGTGTACCTGGCACCGTCGCAGTTTGAGAGCCTGTTTGTGTCGGTAGCGCTGACTGACGATCTGATTGAGCAGGTGATCCAGGCGAATGAGGAGAGTTTAATGGAAGCCTGTCAATAGAACCGCATCTGCAGCGTTACCCGTGTCCTATCAATTCTCGATCATCATCCCTGTCTACAATCGTCCCGACGAACTGGCCGAACTCCTCGAAAGCCTCACGGCGCAGACGTACACCCGGTTCGAGGTGCTGGTGATTGAAGACGGCTCTACGGTAAAAGCCGATGCGGTTGCGGCTGCCTACCAGGATCGGTTGACCATCCGGTATTTTTTCAAACCAAATTCCGGGCAGGGGTTCGCCCGGAATTATGGCTTTGAACGGGCGCAGGGAGACTATTTCGTTATTTTCGACTCCGACGCGCTCGTGCCACCGCAGTATTTCGAGGCCGTTAATAACCGGCTGGCAACCGACTGGCTCGATGCCTATGGCGGACCGGATGCCGCTCACCCGAACTTTTCGCCCATTCAGAAGGCAATCAGCTATTCCATGACGTCGCCGTTTACGACCGGTGGCATCCGGGGCAGTAAAAAAAACCTGGGGGGGACGTACCACCCCCGCAGTTTCAACATGGGTCTGTCGCGGAAGGTGTGGGAAACGATTGGCGGGTATCGCATCAGCCGGATGGGAGAGGATATTGAGTTTGCTATCCGCATCATCGAAAACGGCTTCAAAACGGGCCTGATTCCCGACGCGTTCATCTATCACAAGCGCCGGACATCGTTCAGACAGTTCTTTCGGCAACTCCGCTTTTTTGGCCGGGCACGCATCAATATCTCCCGGTTCTACCCGGGGGAGCTGAAACTGGTGCACACGTTTCCGGCGCTGTTCACGCTGTTTGTCGCTGCTGTTCCTGTCTGGGCGCTGATCAGTCTCCCGGTATTCTGGTTGTCAACGGGTCTGCTGGCGTTATTTTCAGTCCTGATCCTGATCGATGCCACCCGCAAAGAAGGCAGTATAAACGTAGGGTTGCTGAGCGTACAGGCCGCTTTTGTGCAGTTGATCGGCTACGGCGTGGGGTTCATCAGCGAAGGCTGGAAACGACTGCGTGAGCCGAAGGATTTTCGCGAGACGGGTTCGACCCTTGAGTATCCATCGTAGCAATGTTAAGAAATTGTTAAGCGAATGTTAACAAATCAAATTACGTTAACGTTATGGATTTAATTCCTCGAAGCAACAGCGATAGTATGGCTAATTACGCTAAACCACCGGGCCGTAAATTAATAAAACGGATGAGCACCCGCACCAAATGGCTTTTGCTGGCGCCATTTAGTTTGATCCTGATTGGCGCCGGGCTTTGCGTATTTAGTGAAGCGGGGTACGCCAAACAAACAGGGCAACCGTTTCGGCATTGGTTTTTGTGGGGTACCTACAGCCTGATTCTGATTAACGGCGGGCTGTCGCTGTTTGGTCAGGCGGTGCGGTACCGGGTGCAGCTCGATTACCGCCGGTTCGTGCGTCGGCAACTCAAAAAGCAGGAGCGCCAGCTGCTGCCCAGAAAACGAAAAACCCCACCGGGTAAGGGTGGGGTATAACGATCAGTGGCCCGTTTGCGGTGGCTTCAGTACGCAGCCGTTCTGCAAACCAGCCGACGTCTATTCCTTACGCTTTTTTCTCAGCGAATGAGGCTTTGATGGCTTCTACGTCGACGTTTTTGACGACGGGCTTGCTCAGCAACTGCTTAATACGCTGCGTTGCGTTATTCGCACGGGCGCGGTTTTTGCGACCCTTCCGTTTTAGTTCCGATACTCCCATATCCGTTTGATGCTAACAATTTTCTGATTGAAGGCGCAAAATTACGATTATTTACGACAGGATTATAGCGCTGACCTGTTTTTTTATAGCCTTATTCCATCACCACCGCCGTGCCGTTGCAACTGACCATAAGCATGGTTCCGTTGCCCCCAATGGTTTCATAGTCGAGGTCAACGCCAATCACGGCGTTGGCGCCAAGGCGTTGCGCCTGATCGATCATTTCTTTGATGGCGATACTCTTGGCTTCGCGCAGTCCCTGTTCGTAAGCGCCGGACCGCCCGCCGACTACATCCCGAATGCCGGCGAAAAAATCTTTAACCAGATTGGCCCCGATAATGGCTTCGCCGTTGACCAGGCCAATGTACTTGGCAATACGTTTTCCTTCAACGTTTTGAGTCGTAGTTACGAGCATAGTTTCTAGTTCTTCGCAAACCTGTCGTGTTCAATGGTGTCAGAGTAACACAATGGCTTCGCAAAGAACGGAGAGTTTTTCTTATTCCCAAAGGCGTAGTTGTCCAGCAAGGCTGCGTTTGAGCCACCGGAACACGTAAAATACCCCGGTTGCGACGCTTTCAGACCCCATCCAATCAACCTGCAGGAAACAGGTAGCCGGAATGGGCTGGGTTTATGTATGATCGTTTATCAATTCAAAACACATATCCAACAGTTCAGCAAGCGGTTCTTACTGTTCGTACAGCGGAGGCCGGGCCATTCCTGACCCGGCCTCTACTTTTGTGCTGTATCTCATCATTCACAATTTCTTCAGTACGAACAATGAAACTAATGAACCCTGCCCGTCTGCTGACCTGGGCTCTTGTGATGGCAATGCCACTTTGGTTTGCAAGCTGTAAAAATGACAATGGCGGCCCTGATCCGGTGAAGCCGAACTCGGTGGAAGGGAGCTGGAAAATCTCCGGCATGAAGCTTTCCGATGGAAGAAACACCGAAGATTACCTGGAACTGATCAAGGATTTTCCGGGTGGTGCCGAACTCGTTGCCTGCCTGACCGACATCAAGATTACGTTTAACGGCAACGGCAAGATTTCGGGTACTACGTCGCCCAAGTGCCAGTCGGAGGATGCCGACGATTTTAACCCGGCCGCTAACAACGCCAGATGGTCGGTAAATGGCAGCAAGATCACCGTTACGGACGACGACGGCCCCGAAACCTACGATCTGAGCGTAGACGGTAACACGATGAAGTGGAGTTCACCGATTGAAGAAGACCTCGACGGCGATGGCACAATCGAGAAACTGACGATGACAATCGAGTTCAGAAAAGCCTGATACTGCTTCCGAACAGGATCACCCCAACCCCTGACGGATCAGGGAAACGCAGGAACAGCCTCATCGTGAGGCTGTTTTTGTTTTCAGGCCAGGCAGTCGGCCAGCGTAGTAATGTAGCGGTCAATGTAGGCCGGTGTTTCCTTACTGCGGTACTGTAAAATGTACCGCGGATGATCGAGCGTTACGATCCGGCTAAAAAAGCCCTGCTGGTCATTAAGCCGACGCAGGTACGTTTCGTTTTTGCGACCCAGACAAACAGCCACGTGCCGGGCTGCCCCAAACGTTAGCTGCGTGCGTACGGTTTCGGTAATGGCGGGCCACAGGGTTTCGGTCGTCTGGCGGTCGTCGTAGAAGTTGTAGTTAGTTGGCCCGCCGTTGCGGCCGTTCCTGACCAGAGCCAGCGGAAACAGCGACGTCAGAAAAAACTGCCGGTAAAAGGCATCGGCTCCCCCAAACGCGTCGATGATCTGGTAAATAAACCGGCTCGACAGCTCGGGTGTGGGTGGCAGGCTGTTCGGTATGCCACAGTATCGGTCGAGGTTCTGGGGCGTGGTGAAGGAAATACCCGTAACGCCGGCGCCAAACCGGCCGGGATTTATTCCCAGTACGTAGACTCGCGGGGTGGTGTCGCTGTAGAACCTGGTGAAGAACTCTCGTACAATACGTTGCACTTCCGGTTCCCGGTACGGATTCAGGACGCCAACGCCCGGAGACAGGCTGGCTGGAGCTTCCAGCGACGAGTAATACGGAATGGCCCGGTCGGCAAAGGTTGTCATCGGCTTTATTAGTAATCACGCACGCTGTAGACCGGTGCAGCGCTCTGGATGGTAAATGGTCCGATTGGATACTGAACTGCCACAGGCTGTCCCTGGTAGTATGCTGAACCGTTCGAGCAGATACCGACTCCTATGTGTGCTTTTTCGGGTAGCCTGACCAAGGCCCGGCAACGCCAGAAGCAGGCCAAGGAATAGGAGCGAATAGTTTATCAGCTTAGCCATTTTAATCGTTATCGCACGATCATTTGACGTACAGCGACGCCATGCAAAGTTATTGGCTCCAGGGTATAGATACACGTAACGGACTGTCCCTGATAAACGGCGGGTACCCACTCAACCTCGTTTAAGGCAAGCTGGACCGCCCCCCGCGATAACGTAGTGAATTCTTTATCCTGAACCGAAGGTATAATGCGGTAGTGGGCACCGCTGGGCGAAACGGTGGCTGCAATCCGAAAAGAGACTTCCATCGTGCCCGCTTTCATCAGATTGAAGGGGAGTCTGGATTCGCGCACCAGAATGCCTTCCACTTGCTGGCTGCTGGCCAGATAAAGGGGCGGTTGCTCAAGCTCAACCGCTGTCAGAGAATCTGCTTGTTGGATCAGCCCGGCGGAACTCAGATTTTTGCGGGCGTTGACCATAACTTTTTGGGTGGTGTAATCATACACGAGTTCTTCCTTACCGTTTGCGAAGAACTTCCATTGGCCAACCCGCTGGTTGTTCTCGTACTGGCCTTCTTCGAGCAGTACGTTGCCTTCCCGAAAGTATTTCTTGTAAGGCCCCGACCGAACAGCTTTGTTATCGGCCAGTACGCTGTATTCTTCTGTCAGATAGCGACTTTTCTCTTTAACTGTTTTCAGTGACTGAGCAAACCCCGGCGCAGCCAGAAGAAGAATGGTAAGTAGCAAGACGTGTTTCACAACGAAGAAGTTGGAGGGTTGAGATTACTACAATGCTACAAATTTTTGGGTGTAGTAAGAAACAATAAGCGCTAAAAAAGTTACCCTTTATATTGATTGTAACACATCAGCGCAATCTCACTGATAATCCGCTCTGCCTCAGCCGTTGGTACGCCCTGCACCAGTACCGAGAGCACAAAGGGCTGCGACGCGTAGATAATACCCACATCGCCCCGGACGTAACTGAGGATGCCGGTTTTGTGTGCTACGGCCACGGTTTTCGGTAACAGCCGGGGAATGGTCTGCCGATCTTCGTTCTGTCGGAGAATATCGAGCATCTGGTCGCAGAGGGCGGGTGTCGCCAGCTGATGGTGGTACATTCGTTTCAGCAGGTGGTTCATCTCCCGGGCTGTCACGTAGTTCTCGCGGCCCTGCCGAGCCGCCACCGTATCCATCATCACCCGGTTGAGTTGGGTTGCCGACAGGCCCAGCGACCGAATCCGCTGATTGATGGCGTTCTGGCTCAGTTCGTTGATCAGGATGTTCGTCGCCGTATTATCGCTGTGAATCATCATGAGCCGGATGAGGTCGCGGTAGGCAATGCGGCTGCGGTGTGAATACGTTTTCAGAACGCCGTCACCACCTGTTTTTTCGGAGTCGGTCAGGATGTGAATTTCGTCGGGGTCGAGTTGCCCGGCCTTGATCCGCTCCATGGCTTCGATGAGTATGGGCAGCTTGATGAGACTAGCCGATGGAACGCGTTCGTCGGCGTGGTGATAAAAAGAGGGTGTACTGTCGGCCAGCGATTCGACGGCCAGGCTGACGCGGGCCTTGGTTGACAGTCGGTTCAGGTATGCGGTCAGCGAATCGGAGAGGGGTTGGCCGGTTGTTTGGGTTACCATGACAACGAGTAAAAACAACGTAGCAAACAGTGCCTTGATCCTGAGAACGTTGGTACGTTGGAGCGGAGTAGGCCGATGGGTCGGGTGCTTGAACCCGCACGCATCAGTTTCTCGAAACTGACGCCAGATCGGCCGGCGGTTGGGATTCAAAAACAAAGTCGGAACTACCGCCCCGACTCTGTCTTGTATCGATACGTGTCTGTTCCTCACGCTTATTTAATATTTTTCCGGCGGTTGCGCTGGAAATCCTCGAACATCATGTTGCCTAAACCCTGCAGGCCGCTGTAGTACGCCCGGCCGTTGTTCACCTTTGTGAACTCCTGCACAAACTGCTTCAGGTACGGATCGCTGGCAATCATGAACGTCGTAATCGGAATCTCCAGCCGGCGGCATTGCGCGGCCAGCGTCAGCGTTTTGCTAACCACCTTACGGTCGAGCCCGAAGCTGTTCTTATAGTACTTGATCCCTTCTTTCAGGCAGGTCGGCTTGCCGTCGGTGATCATGAAAATCTGCTTGTTCTTGTTCTTCCGCCGACGCAGCAAGTCCATCGCCAGTTCCAGACCTGCCACCGTGTTGGTGTGGTACGGCCCAACTTCCAGATACGGCAGGTCTTTGGCCTGAATCTGCCAGGCATCGTTGCCGAACACGACAATGTCCAGGGTATCTTTCGGGTACTTAAGCTTGACGAGTTCCACCAGCGCCAGGGCCACCTTCTTGGCGGGCGTAATGCGGTCTTCGCCGTACAGGATCATCGAGTGGCTGATGTCGATCATCAACACCGTCGAGGTCTGGGTTTTCTGCTCTTTTTCGGTTACTTCCAGATCGCGTTCCATGAGCGTGAATTCCTCGACGCCACTGTTGATCTGGGCGTTCCGGATGGATTCGGTCATGGAAATCTGTTCGAGCGTATCGCCAAACTGGTACGTCCGCAGGTCGCTGCTCAGTTCGTCGCCGGTGCCGGTATAGGGCGTATTGTGGTTACCGCCCGACTTCGACCGTTTGAGTTTGCCAAAGATCTCTTCCAGCGCCGACCGCCGGATCGTCTGCTCGCTTTTGGGCGTCATCACGATGCGGCCTTCCTCGTTATCCTCGGTCAGGTAGCCTTTCTCCTTGAGTTCGTCGAAGAAATTGCCCATGCCGTACTTGTCGTCGGTGAGGCCGTATTGCCGGTCGAGCTGGTTCATCCATGCCATCGCCTGCTCCACGTCGCCGGACGTCAGCAGGAGCAATTGCTGGAAGATGTTGAGCAGTTGGTCGAACTTGCTGCCTTCCTTCTGCTCGGGGGGTATGAATTCGGAAAATTGAAAGCCTTTCATGGAGTATGTCGTAAACGGGTCGATACGTAGCTAACAGTACGGTTTGCGGATTTGTTCGCCTTGACAGCTCTACAGATTTACCTGCATGGTTAAGTCCGGCAGCACATCTTCGCCGGAGAGCGTAACAATGGCTCCTTCTTTGATTTCGATAGAGCCGTTCTGTCGATAGATGAACACCTGTTTGCCGATGCGGTCGATCAGCCAGCCTAACCGGCAGCCGTTATCCCGGTATTCTTCCATCTTATCTTTCAGGGCTTTCAGCTCGTCGCTGCTTGAACGGATTTCAACCACGAAGTCGGGGCAAAGCGGAGCAAATTTCTGACGGTCCTGTTCAGACAAGGCATCCCACCGATCTTTGGTGACCCACGCTACGTCAGGCGAGCGAACCGCCGAATTGGGTAGTTTAAAGCCAGTGGATGAATCAAAGGCATACCCAAGATTAGTACGGCGATTCCAAAAGCCAATCTCAACCGATAATTCGAAACTATAACGTCCTGTTTCCGTTCCGGTGGGGGGCACAAGAATGATGTTTCCGTTGGCATCCCGCTCCAGTTTCGTCGTTTCGTTTGCCTGACACAACTCGAAGAAGAAATCGTCGTCAAATTCCCGGTACCGGGGCGGGTGCAACGTGCGAAGTTCCAGATCCATAGCCAATCCTGCGTTTTACCAAATATAACGAAAATCCGGGTGTATTTGAAGAGAGCTTGTCTGGATGTGGGGTATTACCTACAACTGCGCCAGCAGGTACAGCACCGCCATCCGTACCGCTACGCCGTTCTCGACCTGATCCAGAATGATGGAATGGGTTGAATCGGCCGCGTCGGACGTTAGCTCGACCCCGCGGTTGATCGGGCCGGGGTGCATCAGGACGATGGGGCGGTCGAGGTCGTCGAGCATCTGCTTGGAGATACCGTAGTACAGCGAGTACTCGCGCAGGGAGGGGAAGTATTTAATCTGCTGCCGTTCGAGCTGGATGCGCAGCACGTTCGCTACGTCGCACCAGGCCAGGGCTTCGCGGACGTTGTGACCAACCTTGACGCCCAGGGAGTTGATGTACTTGGGAATGAGCGTCGTTGGACCGCAGACCATCACTTCAGCGCCCTGTTTCTGCAGGCAGAAGATGTTCGACAGAGCCACCCGTGAGTGGGTAATATCGCCGATGATCGCTACCCGCTTGCCCGCTACGTCGCCGAGTTTTTCCCGGATCGAAAACGAGTCCAGCAGCGCCTGGGTGGGGTGCTCGTGGGTACCGTCGCCGGCATTCACGACGTTCGCTTTGATCCGGCTCGACAGGTAGTGCGGGGCCCCGGGACTGCTGTGCCGCATCACCACCATGTCGACTTTCATGGCCAGGATGTTGTTGACCGTATCGAGCAGGGTTTCGCCTTTTTTTACCGAACTACCCGACGCCGAAAAGTTAACTACGTCGGCGGAAAGACGCTTTTCGGCCAGTTCGAACGACAGGCGGGTGCGGGTCGAGTTTTCGAAAAAAACGTTGGCGATGGTGATGTCGCGGAGTGACGGCACCTTCTTGATCGGTCGGTTAATGACGTCTTTGAACTCTTTCGCTGTATCCAGAATGAGCTGAATATCAGCTTCGGTCAGGTCTTTTATACCCAGCAAATGGCGGACACTGAGGGCGGTTTGACGGGTCGATTGGGCCATAGAAGCGAGTCGGACAAAATTGGGCAAAGATAATGCGACGACTCGCTGTTTCCACCAGCGGACAAATTAATTGAAGCAATTAGTCCAGCACAACGCAGCCGTAGGCCGGCACGGTTACGCGATCATCGGCGAGTTCTGCCCCCTGAACGGTCTCAAAAACAAGCTGTTGCACCCACCGTTCGCCGGGTGAAAAAACAGCCTCAACCGGGTGTCCCGTCAGGTTGTGGATGATCAGGACCCGGCGACTGCCCGACGACCGGCTAAACGCGACCACCTGCGGCTGACGAATGCCGGTCAGCGTCAGGCGACTCAGGTTATCGTTCAACACCGGATGACTGTTCCGGAACTGAATCAGGCGCCTGTAGCGGTTGTACAGCGAACTTGGGTCGGCCTGCTGCAGGGCCAGCGGCCGGACCGTCCGGCTGCTGGTGTATTTGCCCCGGCGCCAGCGGGTACGTTGCCGGTCTTTGTCGCGGGTGTTCCACAGGAACGGTTCGCGGATGTATTCGTCGGGCTTCAGGCCGAGCATGCCAATTTCTTCGCCGTAGTACAGGTAGGGCAGGCCGGGCAGGGTCAGCAGGAGCGAAGCCGCCACCTTCAGGTGGTTCAGGTTGCCTTTCAGCAAACTGCCAATACGGTCCTGGTCATGATTGGAGAGAATCAGGGCGTCGATGAACGCAGGGTTGACCTTTTCGTAGGCACTGTGGGACGCATGAAGCAGCGTCAGAATAGCTTCTGTGTCGGATTCCTCGCGAACAATTTCCTCGATAGCCAGCCGCAGGTCAAAATTGAAGTTGGCTTTCAGGCCCCGGAAATAGGGCGCAATCCTGTCCGGCCGGGTCCAGACTTCCCCGACTGTATAAGCCCCGGGCTTTGCGCTCTCTACCACCTGGCCAAACTCTTCCCAGAACGCGTGGTTTTTGGGTTCTTCGGCTTCCCGGTACAGGTGTCGGGCGGCATCGAGCCGGAAGCCGTCGATGCCTACGTCGTTGAGCCAGAACCGGACAATATCAAACACGGCCTCACGAACGGGCCGGTGGTCGAAATTCAGGTCGGGCATGCCGCTCCAGAACATACCGTAGTATTTCTCGGGCGAGGGGTCGCCGGGGGCTTTGTGCCAGGGGTTGCGCTCGGCCGAGTCGGCGGTGATGTCGCGGGTAGCCAGTCGACGGGCTTTAATTTCGGCGGGTGTGAGCCACTTGTAATAATGGCGGTACGGGTTGTCGGGACCTTTGGCCGCTTCCTGAAACCACCGGTGCCGGATGCTGGTATGGTGAATCACCAGATCCAGCACTACGGCTATGCCTCGCTTATGCGCTTCGGCCAGCAGCCGCTTGAAGTCGGCCATCGTGCCGTACTCCGGGTCAATGTCGTAGTAATCGGTAACGTCGTACTTGTGGTACGTCGGTGAGGGGTTGATGGGCATCAGCCAGATGGCTGACACCCCCAGGTCTTTGAGGTAGTCGAGGTTGTTCGTAACACCGTTGAGGTCACCGATGCCGTCGCCGTTGGAATCGGCGAACGAGCGCACAAAAATTTCATAGTGAACCCCCGACTTCCCGGTTTGAAACGGTCCAGCCGGGGCCTTGTCGGTAAATTTTGCTGATTCAGGCTGCATGGATGCGTTGTATTGTTGCGTCAACTCGGCAGGGGCCATTTGAGTTCACCAACTGGCTCAAGAGACCTGATTGGTGTGGCTCGGTAGCGCCGTAGGTGCGGCCTGTCAATAGAAGCAAGTGCATAAAACAAGTACCCCCGGGACGGCCTCATCGATGAGGCCGTCCCGAGGGGACCAGGGTATAGTCGTTGGCTTGTGCTGGTGCCAGACCATCAGGATTTGTACCTGAGCACAAACCGGCGTTGCTATTCGAGCACGGCGCAGCCGTAGGCCGGTACGCTCAGCGTTGACTTTCTGAGCGATGCCCCCGTCATGGTTTGGAAAACGACCCGACGGAAGGCCTGTTCGCCGGCTGTCAGGGCTACGTCCAGTGGTTTTCCGGTCAGGTTCTGCACCACCAGAACGGACTTGCCACCGGACTGGCGAACAAAAGCCACCACGCCCGGCTGCTGAATGCCGGTCTGCACCAGTTGGCTGAGGTTATCGTTCAGCACCGGATGACTGTTCCGGAACTTGATCAGGCGCTTGTAGTGATTGTAGAGCGACTGCGGATCGGCCTGCTGCCGGGCCAGTGGGGCTACAGTCGAGTCCGTCGAAAACCGCGGCTTCATCCAGCGTGTCCGCGCTTTGTCCTGGCTTTGCTCGGCCCACAGGAACGGCTCCCGAATGGTTTCGTCGGGTTTCCGGCCCTGCATACCCAGTTCTTCGCCGTAGTAAATGTACGGGTTGCCGGGCAGCGTCAGCAGGAGGGAGGCCGCTACCTTTTCATGATTCAGATTGCCCTTGAGCACGCTGCCGATGCGGTTCTGATCGTGGTTGGTCAGCATCGTGGCGTCGATGAACTGCGGATTGGTTTTGGCAAAAATAGCCCGGTTGCGCGCCAGCATAGCCACGACACCGATCGTGTCGGCTTCCTGAGCGGCAATCTTCTGTAAGGCAAAGCTGAGATCGAAGTTGAAAGTAGCGGTCAGCCCTTTGAAGTACGGAGCGATTTTTTCGGCCGTGGTCCAGACTTCGCCCACGGTGTAGACATCCGGTTTTACGGACGCCATCTCGCGGCCAAATTCCTGCCAGAACGCGTGGTTTTTTGGTTCCTCCTGATCAGGGTAGATGTGCCGGGCGGCATCGAGCCGGAAGCCGTCAACCCCTACTTCCGACAACCAGAATTTGCCGGCTTTGTAAATCTCCCGACGAAGGGCCGGCTCGTCGTAGTTGAGGTCGGGCATCCCGCGCCAGAACATACCGTAATACCTGGCCGGGTCGCTGGGGTTGGCTACGTGCCACGGACTGCGCTCACCGGAGTCGGCGGTGGCTTCGCGGGTGGCCAGGTTCAGGGAATCAATCTGGCGCTGGGTCATCCAGACGTACCAGTTGCGGTGAGCTGCCGTTGGGCTGGAGGCTGCCTCCGTGAACCACGGGTGCTGGTTGCTGCTGTGGTTAATGACAAAATCGATGATGACCTTGATGTTCCGCTTGTGGGCTTCGGCCAGCAGCCGCTTAAAGTCGGCCATCGTACCGTATTCCTTGTCGATGCCGTAGTAGTCGGTAACGTCGTACTTGTGGTACGTCGGCGAGGGGTTGATGGGCATCAGCCAGATGGCCGATACGCCCAGATCGTTCAGGTAATCGAGTCTGGACGTAACGCCGTTGAGATCACCGATGCCGTCGCCGTTGGAGTCGGCGAATGAACGCACAAAGATTTCGTAGTGAACGCCCGTACGCCCGGTACCGGCCGCCGACTGTTTGTTCACCTGGGCTGAAGCCCCTGCCGCCAGCAGGCACCACAACAGCAAAATTCGGGTACAAATCATAGGAGAAAAACATAAAACATCGGCATAGCGAAAGCCGGATGCCTTTTGCTATGCCGATGTCTGGTAAAGATAATTACTGCTTTTTGAGAGTATAGGTATAGGTGCCGGCCTGGCTCAGATCAAGCGTGATCAGGTATTTACCAGCCGCTGCAACTTTCATGTTTTGGCCGTCCAGCTCGAGCACACCATCGCCATCCGTGTCGCCGTAGTTAATGGTCCAGGCGTCGTTGGCGCGGAACTTGAACTCGTCGGCTTTCAGGTCGAGCGTAGCCTGCCACGTACCGGTGGCTGCGTCGTAGGTCAGGGGCGTACTGGCGTCCCAGCCCTTGGGCGTTGCCGCGCCGATGATGCCCCAGTTGGTTTTGGTCGCACTCCAGGTCAGTGCGTTCAGGTCCGCTTTGAGCAGGTAATAGCCCGCTTCGTTGACTTTCAGGTCAGACCCTTTGGCTTTGAGCTTACCGGCACCGGCATCGCCGTAGTCGTTATCCCAGTTGGGGGCGGGTGTGAACTTGAACGGTGATGCTTTCTGGAAATTGACGTACCCCTCGTATACGCCGTCACTTTTTACAGAAGCGATTTTAGGCGCTTTATCCGGTGCCCAGCCCTGGTAATCGCCCGGTACCCACAGCGATGGGTACTCAATTACCACCCGGTAGGGCGTACCGGTCACCGACGTAACGTTGGAAAAAACAGACGGCAGCGGACTGCCGGCCGGCCGGTCGGTGAAGGTGCCCAGATCGGATTTTACCCGGACGTCTACGGCGCTGGCCGTTCCCGGCGTCAGTCCCAGTTTGATGAGCGTTGCGTTCAGGTCGGCTACCGTCGGCGCGTATTTCAGGGCATTGCCTACCGATACGTTCACCGGCGTTTTGAAGTCATTGCCTTTCTTGTCGAACTGGAGCGTATAGCTCACAGCCGCATTCGGGAAACCGAACGAAGCCGCCGGCCAGGCGAAAGACAGGGCTTCTTTGGTGGCGTTTTCGCTGGTGAGCGTAACGGTCGTGGCGCTGGCCGTCAGGGCGATGTTACCTTCCGGCTGTAGAACCAGGCGATCCTCGTCTTTTTCGCAGGCACTCAGGGTCACCAGAGCCAGGCCTACGAGCACGGATTTCTGAAAAAATGATGTCATAAGGCGTTTATGTCGTGTGCTTTTTGAGCGGTTTGCTGCCTACCCGCTCAGGGCATGGCTGATGCCTGAGCGGGTAGGCAGAACCAGATTAATACCCTTCGTTCTGCGTAAGTGTCGGGTTCGCGATCCGGTCTGAAGCTGGAATCGGGAACAGGTTGCGGAAATTCTCAACCGCGCGGCCTTCCTTCACGCCCCCTTTCCAGGGCCACAGGTACGTAGCCGTCGTGAACCGGCCGTAGCGAATGAGGTCGGTTCGGCGGTGGCCTTCCCAATACAGTTCGCGGGCGCGTTCGGCCAGGATAAAGTCGGCGTTGATGGACGTAACGGGCGCGGCTTTGGCCCGCTGACGCAGGTCGTTGACGTATTTCAGGGCCGTCGGCAGATCACCGCCCGAACCACCGCGTACGACGGCTTCGGCGTACATCAGGTACACATCCGCCAGGCGGAAGAGCGGGAAATCCGTATCGGGGAACGTTTCGTCGACGCCAATTTTACCCGTTGACGTAATGTTCTTGTACTTGGTGATGGCGTAGCCGTCGGTGAACGTCGAGATGTCGTTGATCTCCAGGTTCTGGCCGTTGGTGAAGAACATCGCCCGGGTGTCGGACTTGCCCGTTGGGTCGGCAAACTGGTTCACCAGCCCTTTGGTAGCCCGCAGGCCGGCCCAGCCGCTGTTGATGCCGAAATCTCCCGGCTGCATCTTGTCGCCCCCCACGGCTGCGTGGATCAGGAACGTCATACCGCCGTAGGTTTTGGTGCGGGCTCCGTCGAACGTAACCGGCATGATGATCTCTTTCGAGTTCTGGTTATCGGCCAGAAACAGCTTGCTGTACTCCGAGTCCAGCGTGTAGGCGTTCGATTGAATCACCTTGTTGGTGTACGTAACGACGTCGTTCCAGCGGGCGGTACCGGTGTAGACCTGCGCGTTCAGGTACAACCGGGCCAGCAGCGTCCAGGCGGCTGCCTTATCGGCCCGGCCATATTCGGCCGCGCGGGGATTGGCCAGTTCCGTTTCAATGGCTTTCAGTTCACTCTCAATGTAGCTGAACAGCTCCGGACGGGTGGTCTGCTTCGGCAGGAACGAACCGACGGCATCGGCTTCGGTCACGAACGGTACGTTGCCGAACATGTCCAGGGCGTGGTAATAAGCCAGCGCTCGCAGGAAACGGGCTTCGGCACGGAACGTTTTCGCATCGGTAGCGGCCTGACCCGTGATACCCCGCTCAGCCAGTTTCGCATCCGTCGTTTCCCGGATGAACTCGTTGCTCAGGGAAATGAGGTAAAAAATCCGGTTGTACATGGCCGTCACGAATTCGTTGCCGGAGGTCCAGGTCATGTTGTGGTAGTCCTTCACCGACCCGTCGTTCCAGCCGATCACGGCTTCGTCGGTGGTCAGCTCCTGAGCCATCCAGTACTGGCGGAGGTAGTTGGAGAACCCTTCGTCGATGCCGCCGATGTCGGGCTTACCGGCCGGACCAGCCTGTCCGCTCACGGCCAGCACGGCGTAGAGTTTGGCCAGTACCTGTTTGTAATTAGCCGGGTCCTGGTAAACCGAGGCCGACGTTACGTCGAATTCCGGCTGACGATCCAAGTCATTGACGCAGGCCGTTACGGTAAGGGCCAGCGCCAGCGATCCGATTTTAGCGATTTGTTTTATGGCGTTCATTCGTTTACAATTCGTTTGAGGGTCGATCCGCGTCTCCGGAACCTCCGGCAACGCAAATCCGACGCTATGTGGCTGAGCTTAGAAACCTACGTTTACACCGAGTGAAAAAATGCGGGGCCGCGGATAGAAGTTGTTATCAACGCCACCGGCAATCTCCGGGTCCAGACCCGTGTACTTCGTGATCGTGAATACGTTCTGGGCCGTGGCCGACACCCGCAGGTTGGTCTTGTTACCCGCTACGCTGAACAGATTCCCGAAGTTGTAGCCCAAGTTAAAGTTGTCCATGCGCAGAAACGAGCCGTTTTCCAGGTAATAGTCCGAGAAGTACTGCGGACGGGTGAAGCCGGTTTCCAGCAGGTTCGGCGACCCGTTGGCCAGGAAGTTCAGCGAGTTCGTCAGGCTCTGGTACGTACCCAGCGACGACTTGACGTTGTTGTACACGTAGTTGCCCAGGTTGCTGCGCAGCACGAAGCCGGCCGTCAGGTTGCGGTAGGTCAGCTGCGTTGTGAAGCCCAGGAACACCTTCGGGTTGGCCGACTGGTACCGGTAGCGATCGTCGAGGGTAACCTTACCGTCGCCGTTGATGTCCTGATAGAGGCCCTCAACCGGTTTGCCGGTCTGGTCATACACCTGCTTCAGCACGTAGTACGAGTTGGTGGGGAAACCGACCGTCTGAATCTGGATGGTGTTACCCACCGCCCCGCCAATGCCACCCACCGGAATGCCCGGATCGTTCGGCGTCGGTACTTTCGTCAGGTTCGTGATCTTGTTCTCGTTGTAAGTTACGTTGAAGCCCAGGTCCAGGTTCAGGCCTTCGCGCTGAATCGGCGTACCGTTGATCGCAAACTCGATACCCTTGTTTTCCAGGTTACCGACGTTCGTCAGGATCTGGTTGGTCAGGTTTGAGCCGGCCGGCACCGGAATCACGCTCAACAGGTCTTTGGTCTTTTTCTGGTACACGTCGATGCTACCCGACAGGCGGCCGTTCAGGAAGGCGTAGTCGATACCGGCGTTGATGGCCGATGTTTCTTCCCATTTGATGTTGGCATCGTAGCCCTCAGCCCGCAGCGTGCGGTAAAAGGCATCGCCAAACTGGTACTGCGCCGTCGGGTCGCTGATGGTGTAGCGGGCCAGATACGGGTAGTCGCTCAGGGTAGACGGCAGATCCTGCTGACCCGTTACGCCGTATCCCGCCCGGAATTTCAGGGCCGACAGCGCCTTTACGTCTTTCAGGAACGACTCTTCCTTCACGTTCCAGGCAAACGCCAGCGACGGGAACGTACCCCAGCGGTTATCGGGGCTAAAGCGCGACGTCGCATCGCGACGGATGGTGGCCGTCAGCACGTAGCGGTCTTTGAACGTATAGTTGGCCCGGCCGAAGAACGCCAGCAGGGTGTACTGCGTCTTGAACGGAATGCCCGCCGGGGCGTATTCGTTGCCGTTGGCGAAGCGATCCGGATAGCTGGGCTGCTCACGAATGAAATCCTGGTACGAATACCCGGCCGTCAGGTCAACGCGGCTGGCGATGCTCTTCAGCTCTTTCGCGTAGTTCAGGTAGAACTCCAGGGTTTTGTTGTTCCGCTTCTGCGAGTAGATGTTATTGACTCCGCTGGCTTCAATCGACCCGCCCCGGTAGTACTGCGATGCCGCCGTAGCCGGAACGAAGATGGTCCCGTCGCTCGATGATACGTCGTAGCCGAGGTTCAGGTTAGCCCGCAACTCGGGCAGGAAGTGGAATTTGTAATCGAATACGGCGTTACCAAAGCTCCGCTTTACGGTGCTTTCGTCGAAGCGCTGCTCCAGCAGACCCAGCGGGTTGCGGGTAGCCTGGGTGTTCGGTCGCCCCGTTGCGGCATCCAGCCATTCGAAATAGCCACCGTACGCTTCGCGGTTGCTGTAGACCGGCTGGGTCGGGTCGAAGGCAATGGCGGCTCCGATAGCGCCCTGATCGGCAAAGCGGTTGTCGATGATTGATCCTTTCAGGTTGATATCAACCTTCAGGTGATTTTTGAAGAACGTAGGCGTCAGGCCAATGGCACCGGAATACCGCTTGAAGTTCGACGTTTTCAGCACCCCGTTCTGATCCAGAAAACCGGCCGATACGCGAAACGGTACGTTCTTGGTCGAACCTGTAACGCTCAGGTTGATATCCGGGCTGGTGGCGGTGCGGTAAATCTGCTCCTGCCAGTTGGTATTGGCCGTACCGAGCAGCGCTTTCTGCTCCGGCGTAGCCCCAATCTGGTTGGTAACAACGTCGCGGTACTGGTCGCCCGTCAGTACCGGCACCAGCTTCGAGTTGGTCGAAACCGAACCCAGGGCGCTCAGGTTTACGTGCAGCTGGTCGCCCTGCCGGCCTTTCTTGGTCGTGATCAGGATAACGCCGTTGGCGGCCCGGGCACCGTAGATAGCGGCTGCGGATGCATCTTTCAGCACCGTAAAGGTTTCAATATCCTGCGGGTTGATGAAGCTGAGCGGGTTCGACGCCCCGGAAATGCCGTTATTGTCAACCGGTACGCCGTCGATCACGTAGAGCGGATCGTTGCTGGCGTTCAGCGACGAGCCACCACGGATTCGGATCTGGCTGCCGCCACCCGGCTGACCGTTGGGGGGCGTAATCTGAACACCGGCGAGTTTACCCTGGATCAGCTGCTCAGGGTTGACGATGTTTCCCTTCTGAAAATCTTCGGTCGAGATCGACGCAATCGATCCGGTTACGTCCTGCCGGCGCTGCGACCCATACCCAACGATCACTACTTCCTGCAGCGACTTTGAATCGTCGAGCAGCGTAACGTCGAGGGTGGTGCGGTTACCCACCGCTATCTCCTGCGGGGTTTTACCGATAAAGCTGAACACCAGGGTAGCGGTAGGGGGTACGTTGGTGATGCGATACGTACCATCTACGTTTGACTGAGTCCCCCGAGTGGTGCCCTTCACCTGAACCGTTACACCGGGAAGGGGCGTACCGTCGGTTTCCTTCACGACGCCCGAAATGGTAACGTCCTGCGCCCAGGCTGTCAGGCTCAGGAACAGCGCGAACACAAAAGCAACGGCCTGCCGGGTGAACTGAAGATTCACTTTACCCGGTTGGGCTGCTTCTTGGGATAGTTTCTCCATGAGTTGGTTAGAAAATTGATTTTATCAGTAAGTTCAGTTGAATCCGACCGGTGTGTCAGTCAACTATTTCTGACAAAAGTACCAGGTTGCATAGTGCTGGTCGTCCCACTTTGCCTCCGGAGCCAATGAGGTCTTCAATTGTTAAGATTTGTTAAAATAGTCGCTGATTATCAGGAGGATAAAGCGATGAGTTGTAGTGCCATTTTGTGAAAATGGTACTACAACTCGTCGAAAAAGCTAAAAAAATAATGATTTTGTACGCGTCTGGTAGGGCTGGCTTAGGGTATTCGATGTCCCGGTTATTATACTACCTCAAGTGGCGTTTTGTATTTTATACCCCAAACCCCTTCAGAGGTTGTTTGGGGTATAATCACAGGAATGACCCTACAAGAATTACCCCATTGCCTGACTAACCGGAAGTTCTACTCGCGTACGTAGTTGAAGTAGTCGCTGGGGGTTTGCTGCGTAATCTTTTTGAACGCCCGGTTGAAGGCCGTTTTGGAGTTGAACCCAACCTCGAAGGCCAGACTCAGCAGCGTATAGTTGCGGAAGCGCGGGTCGTCCATCCGCTTCTTCAGTTCCTCCACCCGGTAGTAGTTGATGAAGTCGAAGAAGTTTTTTTCGAAGCCGTCGTTGATCACCCGCGACAGAACGTGTGGCTGTAGCTTCAGCTTCGTTGCCAGTTCATGAATCGTCAGGTTCGGGTTCGTGTAGGGTTTGTGGCGCTTCATATACGCTTCGACCTGTTCCTTCAGCGGCTGAATGTCCTCGTCGGGAACGGGCTCGGGGGGAGCCAGTGGGGCGGGACCCGGCTTGTCGATACGTTCCGCCACCGGTTGAACCGGCGCCGGAACGACCGGTAACGGCTCTGGCTGCTCAAACAGTCCGACCGGCAGCGGTTCCGGCAGCTTGAAGACTTCCGGCTGGTGGATGGCGTAGTAGCCCAGGAAATACGTAATCGTCGAAAACACCAGCCAGATCGCATCCACGTTCCGTTCAGCAATGGACAGTACGTCGAAGTCAACGATCCGGCTGAAGCCCACGATGACGTACATAAACGCCCACAGGGTCAGACAAATGGCCTGGATCGTCAGGACGCTGCTGAGGTATTGCAGGTTCTGCTCATAGGAATAGCTGGTCTGGTACTGGTCTTTATACGCCCGGATCAGCTTCCGGCACATAATCCAGTAGCGAATGTTGAACAGCAGCGCCAGGAACCCGAAACCTATAAACAGTGCCTGGAGGTCCCACGCCCGGTTTACCACTTTGAGTTGAAACACTTTGCTCTCCATCAGGAAATACGGCAGATACGCCAGCAGTTGGATCGCGGCCGGTAGGTAATGGTATTGCCAGCCCCGCGCCATACGATCCTGATTGAACAGCAGTTTACGAATGTAGAAGTAAAACAGGGGGGCGTAGATAAACCAGATGAAGTCGGGTACCAGCAGCAGCTTGGTATAAGCCTGGGCTACGTCGCGGAAACCGCTGATAACCCGGATGCCCATCAGTACCGACGTGATGCCCAGCAGCAGCACCAGCCGGCGATTGGCCTGCCAGTTGTAGTTATGAATGGTCGGGATGGCGATCAGCAGCAGCAGCCCCTGGAAGCAGGAGAACAGCATCAGCAGGTCGTAGATCGAGTAGAAATTGAACGTACCCGTCAGGTCCTCCCAGCTGATGATGTGCACGTCAACCGGCTGGTCGTTGAGGATGTCCCTGCGGTACACGATCCGGTTTGGACGGGCCTTGCCCACTTCGCGCCCTTCGACCGACTCCCAGTTGCCCCGCGTAAATTTATACTCCAGCCGGTCGGCGTCGGAATAGACCGTAACGGTATAGGTGCCGTCGGGCTGCTTCTGCAATCGATAGGCGGGATTGCCGGGGTTCCAGTTGGTAAAATCGCCGGTGATGAATAACTGCGCATCGTGGGGCGTATTGGCCGGTAGTTCGGTCACCACAAACCGATAATACGGTCGCTGTTCCCAGCCGGCAATAGTGGTTCGGATCAACTTTGGATTCGTACCCGGCGTTTTGCTGAGCCTGGCCCGGTCGTACACCCGGTTCGGTGTTTTGCCCCCATCGCTGTCGCCTTCGGCCAGCGCCCAGCTTCCCTGCGTGAACTTGTATTCGAAGTGAGTGAGCGAATCGGGCAGGCTGATGGCGTACAGCCCATTGGCCTGTTTCTGAAGCTTAAAATCCGGGTCGCCAGGGTCCCAGTTATTGAATTCACCGGCAATGTAGAGCCCCTTGCCGGCCGACGACAGATTCGGGTAGTTCGTAACCTCCACCCGAATCTGCGCCTGGCACGTCAGGACCAGAAAACTCCATAAAAAAACTATAGTCCAAAAAATCTTCATTCCGCAATAACGTTGGTGCGCTTCAGGTAAATCCGGCGGACCTCACACCAGAAGCGGCACTATAATTTTAGTAATTTCCTGACAATCGGCCGGTCGCCCTGCTGGATGCGCAGCAGATACAGACCCGTCGGCAACGTAGCGACGTTGATTGTTTGCTGCCACTGCTGCCCCGCCTTGTTCGTCTGCCACGAACGGAGCAAACGGCCGCCGGCATCGGTCAGCGTCAGGTCAACAGCCCCGCGATACCCGTTGGTCAGACTAACCACCACCTCGGCCTGAACCGGATTAGGACCAACCGTCAGGGCATCGGCCGGTTCTGCTTCAACGCCGGTAATGGTCAGAAAATTGAGTGTATACGGAACCAGGTTCGGTTTGGCGGCTGCGGTTCTGGTCGTGTTGAACACGTGAAACTCGCCCGGCTGCAGAATCAGTTGAGCGTTCTGCCCCGTACTTCTTACCTCCTGTCCCGAAAAATGATCGTACCACGTTCCTGACCCCAGCAGCCCCGCTTCCACCGTTTGTGGCACAACGTCAAAATTACCAATGATGTACGCCGTTCCGCCCGAACTCCGCAGGGTCAGGCGCTTCACCGCCCCGTCGAATGAAACCGAAAAGTCGTCGGTTGAAAACACCGGCTGGGTCAGTTTAAGTTTGATCAGTTCGCTATAAACGTCGAATAATTTTAGCCGGTCCGGCTCGCGCAGGTACTCCCAGCGCACGGGTTTCGCCCCGGTCCGACCGTTCTCGTCGATGGATACGTCGTAGCCCAGTTCGCCAAACTGCCATATGAGTTTCGGCCCCGGTACCGGCAGGAAAAAGGCCGCGGCCAGCTTGGCCCGGTCGAGGGCGGTCGGCAGATTTTTTGTGTTGTACGATCCCTGCGTACGGCCGTTCTGCCGCACATCGAACAGGAGCCGTTCTTCGTCGTGGCTTTCCATGTAGCCGATCAGGTTCGGTTGCTGCCAGTTCCGGGCTTTGTACGAAATGCCCGAAAAGTCGCTGCCGGCCGTAACGCCCCGGGCGGCCGTGCGGTACTGCCCGTTGTGATTGCCCCAGAAGAGCATCCCGTAGTCGGCCAGTTCTTTTTCTTCCTGGTTGTCGGCAAAGTGTTCGAGAATGATATAGGCCGTGGGGTCGTAGGAGCGGATCTGGTCGTAAATCCGTTTCCAGATGGCAACCCGGCTCGCATCGTAGGCGCTCCAGGCTCCTACGTCGCCCCCGGTATTCTTCTGCGTGAAGCCTTTGGAGAGGTCGAAGCGAAACCCGTCGAATCTGTATTCCTGCAGCCAGTAGCGGCACACCCGGTCGACCAGCGCTCTGGTGTCGGCACTTTCGTGGTTGAAGTCGAAAAACACGCTGAATGGGTGCGTCGCTTGCTGGTTGAAATACGGATTGTCGGCCGAGGGCTGGGTGCCGTCCCAGTACATCTTTACGTACGGAAATTCGTAGTCGGCCTGGTTCAGTACCATGTCGAGCACAACGGCGATGCCCTGTTTATGAGCCGCATCGATGAAACGCTTCAGGTCATTCTTCGTGCCGTAGGCCTTGTCGGGAGCGAAATAGAAAATAGGGTTATACCCCCAGGAGTCGTTGCCCGAAAACTCCATAATCGGCATCAGTTCGATGGTATTAATGCCCAGACGTTTCAGGTACGGCAGGCTGTCGGTGAGCGTCTGGTAGTTCCGGTTCTGCACAAAATCACGCACCAGTAGTTCATACACCACCAGATTTTTCGGGTCGGGCCGCTGAAAGGTTGTGGTCTGGAAGGCGAAGGGCGTTTGGGCGGGTTGCAGCACTGACACGGTGTTGCCCACGGCCCGCTCGGGGAAGGGTTTCAGGCTGGGGTACGTAGTGGCCGGAATGAACCTGTCGTTGTTACGATCCAGAATCTTGTCGGCATACGGGTCTGCGATGCCGATGGTGCCGTCGACCAGGTATTGATACGCCACCTCCTGGCCGGGCGTCAGGTTCGTCAGTTCCAGCCAGTAGCGGTTGCCGTCGGGGGTTCGGTTCATCAGGTACTGGCGTGAAGTCGTCCAGTTGTTGAACTCACCGAGGAGATAAACAAAATTCTTTCTAGGTGCGTACAGGACCAGCGTAGCGCGGTTGTCGGCGCTGTAGTTGATGCCATCCCGCAGGCCATTCGGGAGTGCGACGACGGGCGGCTCCGGACGGACCGTGAAGTAGAACGTATCGGCGGCCGTCTGGCCGGTAGGGGCGGTCAGGGTTTGAGCGCGGCTGATGACAGTACGTTTTACGCCCGTCTGTGTACCGGTGTTGATGGTGGTGCGGAGGGTATCCCGGTCCTCGGCCGAAGCAATAGGCTGTCCATCCAGCAAAACAGACAGGGACGCCCGCTGGGAGGCCGTAAACCGAACGGGCAGCGCCGTGTTGGCGGCAACGAAAAAGTCTTTGCCGGTAGGTTCAAGCCGCGAGATGCTGAGCCGACCATCGTAAATCCTGACGAACAGATCCTCCGTCTGCGCCTGGCCGTCGCCACTTTTTAACAGTACGCCCAGCTGGCGGATGGGTGTCCCGGACGGCACCCCGAAATACGTTCGGGGGACGAGCTTGATCTGCCATTTGTTGTTGCCGAGCGATGTCATTTTGCCGGGCGCAAACGGCTTGGCGAAGTCCGTCTGCCCGGCCGGCTGGAACTCAAACGCGTTGCCGGTTTCGGTCCGTCCGGCCCCCGACCAGAGATATACATCGTCGGTTTTCCCCAGGAGTCCCCTGGCGCGGCCGTCTTTGGCCTGGGAGACATCAAAAATCAAGGTTACTTCCGCGTCGGCGGTCGGGAACGCGGGCTGAGTTGTAACAGCCTGACCAACAACCGGCAGGGTCGAGATCAGGCAAAAGAAGGTGAGAAGGTATAAAAAGCGCATAGCTTGTTGTGAAAATAGTGCTAAATGTACGCTTTTTTGTAATATACTTTCCCCGATTTCGACCGTTGGCGAGGAAGACTATCGAAGCCTTCGGCTAGACGGCGTACGGTTTCAGCGCCTGATACACCCGGTGCGTAGGCAGACCCATAACGGTATAAAATGACCCGTCGAGCCGCGAAATACCGACCAGCCCCACAAAGTCCTGCGCCCCGTATGAACCGGCTTTATCGAACGGATGGCACTCGCGGATGTAGTAGTCAATTTCGGCGTCGGTCAGGTCAGCAAACCAGACGGTCGTTTCGTCCGTAAAGGATATAGCTGTGTCCGGCGCCAGCAGACAAACACCCGTCCGGACGCGGTGCGACCGCCCCGACAGGCTCCGCAGCATGCGGTGCGCGTCGGTTGCGTCGGTGGGTTTGTTCAGAATCTCGTTATCCAGAATCACCACCGTATCGGCGCAAAGAACCAGTCGGTCACCCAGGTCCGCCCGAAACTGGTCGGCTTTCTGGCGGGCCAGGTACTCAGCTACATCGCCTACAGGCATGTCGGCGGGAAAGAACTCGTCGGTAGGTCTGGTTTCGACGGTAAACGAAAAGCCGGCGTCCGTGAGCAGTTGTTTGCGCCGGGGCGACCCCGACGCCAGTACCAGCGGGTAACGTAATGAAAACATAGTGTATGAAAGCGAAACGCAAAAATAGCGTTCACGCCGGTTTTTAAGTTATATTAGTGAGTTACTGACTACTACCCATGAACATACGACTGGCTGAACCGACCGATGCGTCCCGACTTACCGATCTGGCGGTTCAAACCATGCGCGAAGCTTTCGGACCTCCGTACAATCCGGCTGAGCTGGTGGAGGAATACATTGCCCAGGCCATTACGTTACCCATCATCGAACAGGAACTGCGGGACCCGAAGGCCACCTTTTTGCTGGCCGAATCGGGCAGCGAACTGATTGGTTACGCCAAGCTGCGTCGCCACACGCCCCCGCGGCAGATGCCGCGGCCGCACCGGCAGGGCAGCCCGCTCGAAATCCAGCGCATTTATCTGCTCCGGGCGCATGTCGGGCAGGGACGGGGGCAGGCGCTTATGCAGCACTGTCTGAATCTAGCCCGGTCGCAGGCCTGCGGGGCCGTCTGGCTCGGTGTCTGGGAGCACAATGAGCGCGCCCTGGCGTTTTATAAAAAAATAGGGTTTGAGCGGTTTGGCTTCCACTATTTCCAGTTTGGCTCCGAGCGCCAGCGGGACTATTGGATGCTGAAACAGTTGTAACTAAACCATTTGCTTTTCAAGCTGTCGAATTGTCCGTGATCCCGTTAACACTACTCCGCTTCGTTCGTTCTCTGCGCTGGTTTCCGGTGTGGCTGCTCGTGGTGTGTGGGGTCGGTGCGGGTGCCCGCGCGCAGCAGGATACAACGGCCGCGAAAGCCGATCAGCAGAAAGGGGCTACCGATTCGCTCGCTACTCCGCTGTCGACGGCCGTGGCCGACAGCGTGTTGATGCAGCGCGACAGCATTTTTTATTCCCGTCTGAAACAGCGCATGTACAAGCACCGGCTGACCCGCCAGCTCTACGATGCGCTGTTCCGCGACGTGTACAACAGCCGCATCCAAACGGGCGAGGTAAACCAGATTGAAGTCAATCCGTTTCTGCCGTTCGAAGGGCGCATCATCGGCGATATCTATTTTCGGCGGCTGAACGTGTTCGGCCAATCGGTCTACGATACGTTGCGTAAAACGAACAACTGGGTCGAACGGATCGGTAACGGCCTGCATAGAAATACCCGCGAGGGAGTTATCCGCCGGTCGTACCTGCTGTTCAGGGAAGGCGACACCGTCGACCCGACCGTGCTGCGCGACAACGAACGGCTGCTGCGGAACACGGCGATCTTCCACGACGCCCGGATTCTGGTGGTGCCCCGCGAGGGAAGCCGGCAGTTTGTCGATGTGTACGTCATTACGCAGGATGTCTGGTCGCTGCAACCCAACGGCAGCGTGGGGGGGCTGGACCGGTTCAGCGTTGGCTTCGAGCAGCGAAATTTCCGGGGGCTGGGGCATCAGCTGTTCAGCCAGGTAGCGTATAACGGTCGGGATCCGCGGCAGAAACTGGAATACCAGGGGCGCTATACCGTGCCGTTCATCGGGAAGACCTTCCTGACGGCCCAGGCCGATTTTATCTACCTCCGCGACCGCAAGCAGGCATCGGCCCGGCTGTTCAGGCCCTTTCTGACCCCCGATACCAAATACGCCGGTTCGCTCGAACTGAGTCACTACCGCATCAATAACCGCGTGTTCGATCGCAACGATAGCATCCAGCTCGTGCCGCTGTCGTATACGTACAGCGATATCTGGATTGGCCGCTCGTTCCGGATGTTCTACAGCCGCCGGAATACCGAAGAGAAAGGACGGGCCCGGCTGATTGTGGCCCTGCGCAAAACAAACTATAATTATGATCAGCGTCCAACCGTAACGGCCGATACCAATCAACTCTACCAGGACAGCCGGACCACGCTCGTCAGCGTCGGGTTTTCGCTTCGTAAATACGTTCGCGACGTCTTGATTTATGGATTTGGCCGCACCGAAGACGTACCCGTCGGGGGGCTGGTATCGATTGTAGGGGGCGTAGACAATGCCGAACTGGGCGAACGGATGTATACCGGCCTGAATTTTTCGTATGGACGCTACATCAAAAAGGTCGGCTACATCTACGCCCTGACGAGCATCGGGGGCTATAGCCGCACCACCGGGCTCGAACAGGGCATTCTGGCGCTGGAGTCAAATTATTTCAGCCCCCTGCACATGAGTCCGATGGGCAACATGCGCCACTTCGTAAACGCCCGCTTTACCAAAGGCATTAACCGGTTTTCCGACGAGTTCATATCGCTCAGCGGAGGCACGTCGACCGGGACGTACATTGATGGGATCGGCGTGAACAGTGATTTTCTGCGGGGCAGCAAACGCATCCTGATGAATTACGAGAACATCATCTTTTCGAGGCTGAATTTTCTCGGGTTCCGGGTGGCGTTCATCACCTTTGCCAACCTGGGCCTGATCTCATTCAAGGATCAACCGATGTTTCGGGGGCCATTATACCAGGGCTATGGAATTGGTTTCCGGCTGCGGAACGAGAATCTGACGTTCAACAGCTTTCAGATCCGGTTGTCGTATTTCCCGAATATTCCGAACAACCGGCAGGAGTTCAGGTACGCGTTTGAAGGCATTCCTGCCCTCCGTTTTCGCGACTTCGATATCGCTGCTCCACAAATTATTCCATTCCGCTGAAACTTTTTCTGTATATAATGTTGTTACATCAAATGTAATAACATATATTTGCGGCATGTCTATCGAAACAGATATCAAACAGGCAACGTTCCGTAATCCGTATCATCGGCTGCTCGTTAACCTGATGTTTACGAGTAACTGGGTTGCGAACGCGCAGATGCACTTACTGAAGCCTTACAGTCTGACGTTGCAGCAGTATAACGTGCTGCGTATCCTGCGCGGACAGTACCCGAACCCGGTTAAGGTAAGCGATATCACCGAACGTATGCTCGACAAAATGTCGAATGCGTCGCGGCTGGTGGACAAACTGGTGCTGAAAAAACTGGTGCAGCGTACCGAGTGTCCGAGCGACCGCCGGGCGGTCGACGTAGTCATTACCAGCAAAGGGCTCGACCTGCTGAAAAAGCTGGATGTCGTGCAGGCCGATTACGAGGTCGATCTGAACAGCAAACTCTCCGACGAAGAAGCCACGCAACTCAGTCAGTTGCTCGATCGGCTAAGACGATAATTGCAATTTTTGAAACGAATACAACTCCTTTTTAAACACAAGTAATCCTATGAAAACACGTCAATTTTTAGCAAGTCTGGCGGCAGTTGTCCTGCTGGCAGGTGCATCGGCTTTTGTTGCCCCCGGTAAAAAAGAAGCCGCCTACAAACTCGATACGCAGAAGAGTGTGCTGAAGTGGAACGGTAAGAAAGTAACGGGTGAGCACTTCGGTACGGTGAAAATTCAGGATGGCTCGCTGACGCTCGACGGCAACAAGCTGGTTGGTGGTTCGTTCACGATGGACATGAACAGCATCGTTTCTACCGATCTGACCGACGCCGGCTACAACGCCAAGTTCATTGGTCACATGAAGTCGGAAGATTTCTTCAACACGGCCAAGTTCCCAACGTCTACCTTCAAAATCACGAAAGTAACGCCGGGCAAAGCCGCTGGTGAGTACACCGTGACGGGCGATATGACCATCAAGGGCATCACTAACGCTGTAACCTTCCCCGCTACGGTAAAGGCAAACGGCAACACGGTGACCGTGACTGGTAAAGCTACGCTCGACCGCACGAAGTACGACATCCGGTATGGCTCGAAGTCTTTCTTTGAAAACATCGGCGACAAGGCGATCTACGACGACTTTACGGTTGAGATCAACGCGGTAGCCACCAAAGATGGCGCTGCCACGGCGTCAAAGGCGAAATAAGGCATTTCCGTATCCCACCTATGATGCCCCGACACCCAATGGTGTCGGGGCTTTTTGTTGGCAGAGGCCGCCGGATCGTCAGTGGGGAATAACTGACTTAGCAGGGACGGCAAAGGGCAGCCATTGGTCGCGGGCGAAGGCACCGGCATACATCAACGTAGCCCCCAGCATGTTGAGTCCACGGAAAATATTCTGAAAATCCTGTTGGCTGGAGCCCGCATCGGGTACGTGAACCAGCAGAATAACCAGTACCAGATACAGCGCAAAGAGCAGTGCCGCCAGTTTATCAAGGCGGCCAACCAGCCCGCTGATGATAAAAGCCAGAATGCAGACGCCCGTGAAGTAATTCCAGACGTACGGAAATGGCAGGTAAGTCGGTACAAATTCCTTTACGCCGAAATCGGCCAGTGCAAAGTGCAGAAAGACGTAGAGGGTCAACGACAGCAGAAACAGCCACCGCCCCAGGCTAATGATCTTGTTCATTTGGGTTTACATAAATTGGTTGAATACCATTACAGTTCGAACGGCAGGATCGAGCGGATTTCGACGCTGCCGTGCGGGTACTTCAGAATCGGGCAGGTCTGTCCAAAGCGGATGGCTTCGTCCAGGTTGTCGGCTTTGCAGATGAGGTAGCCGGCCACTACCTCGCCAGCCTGCCGATGCGGGCCGTCGGCGGTTCCGTGGTTGCTGATCAGCACCCCGGCGTAGTCGATCGGTTTCGACGACACCAGTTTTCCCTGTTGGGCGATGTGGCTCATCCATTGCTGCCAGCGGGGCATATCATCCTGCATGTCCTGGGGCGTGGTGATGTACTGGCCATCGCCACTGAGGTTGCGGAACAGAAGCATGTATTCGGTCATGGCGGGTCTTAGTTTGTAGCGTAGTGGTGACGTTGGTGAATTACCCGGCCACCTTTCCAGCGCTGCACGGTAATCTGTGTGTACCGGCGTTTCCCCCAGTCTTTGTGGGTAAAGTCATACAGCCACTCGCTGACCGATACATCGTCGGCTACCAGTACGTTTTTCAGTTCGGCCGTATGGGGCTGATCGGCCACGGCCGTCAGAAAATTGGTCATGGCTTCGCGTTCGGCCGCCAGGCCAACCAACGGGGGCAGTTCATTTTCGTAATTGAGCACCGATTCGTCGTAGAACCGGTCGAAGGCTTCCGGGTATCGATACTGGGCCACCAGGTCGTTGAGGGCGGCTACCTGCTCGCGGAGATTTTGCATAGGTATATCTGTTGATTTAGAGTGAATTACCTATGCAAAGGTGGCCGATTACCGGCTGCTGACCATTGACAATTGTCAAGGTTTTCAGAGCCGGGCTTTGAGTCGGCTGTAGGTTTCAGGAGAGATGCCGAGGTAGGAAGCCACCAGCCTGCTCGACAGCCGGGCGAGGAGTTTGGGCTGGTATTCGCTGAGCCACTGCATGCGTTCGAGGGCGTCCATCGACACGAACGTATTGAGCCGGAACACCGAGTTGACGTACGATTGCTCGACAATCTGCCGGTAAATCTGTTCGAAGGGCGGGACGGTCTGGACCATCTTCTGGAAACTGTCATACCCAATGGCCATCAGCTGACCAGGCTCAACAACGCGGATGTTTTCCCGGGCGGATACCTGGTTGCCAAAGCTGAATAACTCGGAAACCCAGTTGTTTTCTACGACAATGTCGCGGGTACTTTCGTCGCCGTTACGGTCATAAACGAATACCTGTACGCAGCCCTTCACGACAAAATAGCAGTAACGGCAGATATCGCCTTCGCGCACCAAAAGCTGATTTCGGCGGGTTTTAAGCGGGCTGAAGTGGCTCATCACCTCGCCCAGCTGTGCGTCGTCGGCCCCGATCCGGTCGCGGATGTATTGTTCCAGAGACGCCTGCATGATCTGGCTGCGGGTTGATACGTTGGGTTATGCGTAACAAAAAAGGTCTGCCCCACTGGCAGACCCTGGCAATATACGGAAAGCGGGGAAAATACGACGAGGGACTAGCCCTTGTACGCTACGCGGTAGATCACACCGTTGTTGTCATCCGTGAACAGCAGCGACCCGTCGGTGTGAACAGTGATGCCGACCGGGCGGCCAAACTGCGATCGATTGTTGTCGATCAGAAAACCCGTTACGAAGTCGTCGAAGCGGGTGGGCTGGCCATTTTCAAAGTGCAGCCGCACAACCTTGTAGCCCGATGGAACGCTCCGGTTCCACGAGCCGCGCATGGTTACGAAGGCGTCGTTCCGGTATTCGGCCGGGAACGTCGTGCCGCTATAGAAAACCATGCCCAGCGGGGCGCTGTGAGCCTGGTACGTAAGCAGGGGCAGGGTTGTTTTCTGGAGATACTGCTGGTACGTGGTATCCCCTTTGGGCCGGTCGGCGGGGTTATATTTACCTTCCCCGTAAATGTAGGGCCAGCCGTAGTCGGCTCCCTGCACCAGTTTATTCACTTCTTCCTTCTGTTCTTCGTCGCCCAGCCAGTCAATGCCGTGGTCCAGGCCGAACAATTCTTTGGTGGTTGGGTGCCAGCCGAATCCGATGGTATTCCGCAGACCTTTGGCGAAGATTTTCCGCCCCGATCCATCCGGATTTGCCCACAGGATGGTCGCATGCTCAGGATTTGGCTCGGCGCAGGCGTTGCAGGTACTGCCCACGGTTAAGTACATCATACCGTCCGGGCCAAAGGCGATGGTGCGGTTGGGATGCTGCCCCCCGTCGGGCAGGTCGCTGATCAGTTGCTGCGGCTGCCCGAGCGTACCGTCGGGGTTCATGGGGGCTGCGTACACCTCCTTCACGGTAACGATATAGAGCTTCCCGGCGTGAACGGCCAGGCCGTGGGCCTGCTTCAGGGTCGCCACGGTTGTTTTGCTGTCGGGGAGCCCATCGTTGTTCGAGTCGCGCAGCAACGTAACGGTACCGGCTTCCCGATCTGAGACGTACACATGGCCCGCCGGACTGACGGCCAGCATCCGGGGTTTGCCTAAGCCATCGGCGTATTTGGTGACGGTGAAACCCGCCGGTACTTTCAGTTGCCGGATGTTGGCGTCCGTAGCATCGACGAGAGCCGGCCGAAACACGTAGCCTTGTACCTGAGCGGTAGTCGGCTGATCGTTCGTTTCCGGGATCATTTCCCTAAAGATGTTTTCGGCATCAGTACAGGCCACGACAAGGCCCAGGCCGGCCGCAGCGCCCAGCGACCATTTGAGTATAGTTTTCATAACGTTGTTGGAAGTTAAATTTCTGTATAAACATATCTTATAATCTATAGTTTAAATAGCTTTTTTGCGCAAATCAATTCAGCAGTGAGAGTAGGCCTTGTTATGAAGTTAATCGGTTGATTTCCAGTAGTATTCTGTTCGCCCGCTGCTCAACGGACGTATCGCCCCGAATGTCAATACAGGGACAGGAAAGCGTTTGCATCCATGTTTGGTGCGCTGTGAGGGTTCGGCCCCGGGCGGTATCATCATCGTAGCCGGATGCCCAGCTGATGAACTCGTTGTATTGGTTGTTCCGTACAGAGTCAGTAAAAATAACGTCACCGGATCGGCTCCATTCCCGCTGTTTTAATCGTTCGAGACGAATGGCAGGGGGTACCCACAGAAACACCGCCAGATCAAATGCATGCAGCCAGTGATCGCCCCAATTGATCACCGAACCGCCCAGTATCCAGTCTTCGTGGCCGGCCAGATGATCGCGGATGAGCTGATCTCGTTCAGACGGCCGGCGCCGAACGGTGAAAGGCGGATTGGTAGGCTCCCAGTAATACGTATCGCTGTCGAAATACGGGTAACCTAACACGTCGGCCAATGCCGTTCCCAGCGTTGTGACGCCGGACCCGGAAGCCCCGAACAGGTGAAGTTTCATGCGTGTTATGGCCGGGAAAGGGGGTTCTTTCGGCGGTTATCTGAAGCGAACCGACCGAAGTATGTTCAGAATGGTGGTTTCATCCTTTACATTGTGACCCACAATGGTCAGCCGATTCAGCGTGTCTTTTTGAATGAACACGCCGATGATGCCCCGGCCTTTCTGCAACGGGCGCACAAGCAGGGCGGGGCGGCCATCGATGGTAGTCTGCGTACGCTCGTGCGTAGCGGTCGTTTCCTTATCGAAGCGGTACGAATACCAACCGTAATCAAAGGATAACGTAGTGGCCCTGTCGGTCAGTTCGCCTACCTGCGAGTCGTACCCTACGCCGTTTTTGGCCCACCAGCCTTCTGGCGTAGAAACCTGAAATGCTCCCAGGTCAAGCGTTTTAGGAAGCGCTGTTTCGGGAAATTCACAACTCAGGAAACTCAATAAAAGCAGAAAGGTCAGCTTGCGATACGTTTGCATACCATTGCCGTTTACTACAGGACCCTGTCGGCTTCTCAATCGTTGTAATTGCCGGCGTTCCTGCCTTGCAACGTCTTTGAACGGACTGCATGACACTTCGCAATCAGCCCACTAACCCCGCAAATACGTCCCTGGCCGATGCCAGATCCTGTTTGCTGGCTTCGACTGGTCCCATCGTATTGGGTGATTCTTTTTCCAGACACTGCTCCAGCACCAGCAGCGGCCGAACGCCCTGCGCCTTGAGTTCACTGGTCAGCCGGCGGTAGTCGATGTCGCCGTCGCCGAAGGTTTCGGTCCAGATGCCGTTCTGCGACTGCCGGATGTGAACTTCAGCGATGCGCTTGCCGTAGAGTTTCACGACATCAAACAACGCAACCTGCGAATTGCCCGATCCGCGGTACACCCAGTGGGCATCCAGGCAGAGCGATACGTTTTTGGGATCGGATGCCAGCAGCATGTGGTGAAACTCGCGGGCGGCCTGCCGGTGTTCAGGCGCGTGGGTATGGTAGGCGAGGGTCATACCCCGTTTGCGAAGTTCGGCACCCAGCCGGTCGAGGTTTTTGGCCTGTTCGATCAGGTCGGCGTCGGTTTTGTCTTCATCGGTGCCCCACTTGATAGGGTTGGGGTTGGTCACGACAATTCGCGTACCGAGTGCTTTGGCGGTTTCGGCAATGGCCAGGGCGGCATCAATAGACTTGCGGGCTTCGTCGGTCCGGTGGAGGCTGCTGTTGACATAGATAGACGGCATGGATACCCCGTACTTTTTCAGGAGCGGAGCCAGCGTACGTACTTCGTCGATACTAGAAAGGCCCGGTTCGTAGGCCGTCAGCCCCGCCCTGGCAAACTCCGCCATCGACGCGTCCGGGTCGGCCATCCATTTTTTGCCCTGCCGCTCGTAAAAGGTGAGCCAGGTGTATGAATTACAGGAAATCGGCATGGAAGCCAGGAGAGGATTGGCCGTTGCGACCGGCGTATCGCTGAGGATGGCCGCCCCTGTCAGGCTGGTGGTTACGCCCAGGAACCGGCGTCGGGAGAAGTTCATAGCGGTAAAAGGTTTACGAGGGTCAGACGTACCGTCAGACCAGTATTATAGTCAACGAAAGTCGGTCAGACGTAGCGTCAGACCTGGAATGACAGCTCTAACAAGGTCTGACGCTACGTCTGACCGATATTCTGACCAATATACCGATCAGCAAAAGGCCAGACGTACCGTCAGACCCGGGATGACAAATCAACGGTTTCAAAAAAGGTCTGACCAAAAACTACAGTTGCAACGGTTTCAAATCAGGCCAGACGTACCGTCAGACCCGGGATGCTCTCGAAAAAGCCTATAACGACCGGGGCCGGGTTGTAATGTTAGCCGACAATCGGGGCAAAAACAAACAAAACGCGGTCGAACCAATTAGCTCGACCGCGTTTTGTGGGTGTTGATTCGGTGACAGGATGGACTACGACAGGTATTTGCGCAGCATCCAGGCCATTTTTTCGTGGGCTTCCATCAGGCCCGTCAGGAAGTCGGCGGTGCCGGCATCGTTTAGTTCCTCACAGGTTTCGACATCGCCCCGCAGTTCGCGAACAATCTGCTCATGATCGGTCAGCAGCCGCTCGAACATGTCGCGGGTTTTCACCTCGCCACTTTGATCTTCTTCCAGGCTCGTTCCTCCGATAAAGTCGGCCATGGTCGAGAAGGGCTTGCCACCCAGCGTCCGGATGCGCTCGGCTACTTCGTCGATCATTTCTTCGAGCGCCTTGTATTGCTCTTCGAAAAACTCGTGGTATTCCTTAAAGCTGGGTCCCGCCACGTTCCAGTGGTATTTGCGGGTTTTGATGTACAATACGTGCAGATCCGACAGGTAGGCATTGAGCAGTTCGTTGTCCTTTTTCAGTACGTCCTTGTCGAGGCCAATGTTCGGCTGGATGTTTTTAACGGCCTTGTCCTGCGTTTCGGGTTTGTTCAAATCAGTGGTCATAACTTGAGTGAGATAATGCTTTCTTCAATAACTCAATTGACCAAAAATTGTTAATGGCCGGATGATCGTCGATGCGGTAAAAAGTTGAATGCCCATTTTTTTAATCGGACCAGGACTGGGCCGGCGTTGTCGTACGGGCCCGTTCCGTCACCGGCCGGATGCCAACGCTTGAACCACTTCGGGCACTTCGGGCTCTCCTTTGAAGAAGCTGCCTTTTTTGCCCTGAGTCAGCGCCCAGCGGTGTAGCCACGAAATACCAGCCTTACCAACGAAGGTGTCTGTTGAACGGTAGGCGGGGTCTTGCTGAGCCTGTTTCAGCGAGATGAAAGCGAAGCCTTCGGCGGCCAAACGGGTCAGTAATTCGCCCAGATATACGGAGTTGATGGTGTTGGCATGCGTCAGCAGAATGTGCGGAATGGGTCGCCTAAACAGGGAGTCGGCCTGGGCTTCATAGTAGTGAATGCAAGCCATCATATAGTCAACGTATTGACGCCCAACCGATGCGGCCAGGGTCGGGTTGTGTTGCAGCAAGGCCCGATCGTAGGCCGCCGAAAACAGGTAATCGCCATTGTCGACCGAAACAGCCGCTTCCTCATACCCCCGGCTGATCAGGAAGCGGCTCAGCGAATCGCACTTGCCCGGCGTATTGCCCCGATGCAGGAACGGATGCCGGAAATAGCGTAGCGACTGCACCCGCTTTTGCAGCAGTGGCTTCAGCAGCGTTTCGCCACCCAGGACATCCTGCTGATAGATAGTGGTCGAAACATCGTTGTAGTCTTTATGAGCGAAGGTGTGGTTGCCCAGTTCCATACCCGCATCCAGCCAGCGGTTCAGGAGCCTGATCTGGCTGGAGTCGACGCGGGATTCGGTCAGGAGCCGATTGCCGATCACAAACCCGACGGCCGGAACGCGGTGGAGCGTAAGGTGGCTGAGCAGATGCTGGGTCAGGGTATCCCGACCGCCGGCTGTTTGATAGACCCGGGATACGGTCGGTAAATCATCGATGGTAATGCAGATTTGTTTCTGAGCGGAAACGGGCCGTGCGAGACAGTACATTACCAGTAAAAACGCAAATCGAGGCATGGGTGCGTAAAACAGTGGCCGAATTAGATAGGTAAACGTAGTTCGGTTCTTTTAATGGAGCAAACGAATTCTGATCATGAATCGATTACTCCTGCTTTTGTTGCTGTCCGCTGTTAGCTACGGCCTGAGTCCCGCCCTGAACCGCACTTCGATGACAGCGCGCAACCAGGTTGCGCCGTCGGATACGGTCTGGAAATTGGTTTGGGCCGACGAATTTACCGTGGATGGTCCGCCGGACCCTACGAACTGGACGTTCGAAAAGGGCTTTGTCCGAAATCATGAACGCCAGTGGTACCAGCCCGACAATGCCCGGTGCCGGAGCGGAATGCTGGTGATTGAAGGTCGCCGGGAGAGCCGCCCGAATCCTAACTACCAGGCAGGCAGTACAAACTGGAAAACCAGTCGGCCAACCATCGAATACACGTCTTCCAGCCTGAAAACGGCCGGTCTGCATAGCTGGCAATACGGCCGTTTCGAAATGCGGGGACGTATCGACACCCGGCCGGGGCTCTGGCCCGCATTCTGGACGCTGGGCGTAGCGGGCGAGTGGCCGGCCAACGGTGAGATCGACATCATGGAATACTACCGCAAGATGCTGCTGGCCAACGTAGCCTGGGGGACGGATAAACGGTATACGGCCAAATGGCGAACGGCAACCAGAGCCATTGAGTCATTTGATGATCCCAACTGGTCGAAGAAATTTCACGTCTGGCGCATGGACTGGGACCAGACAGCAATCAGCCTGTACGTGGACGATCAACTGCTGAATCGGGTGGAGCTGACTGAAACCATCAACGGCGACGGTACGAACGTCAATCCGTTTCATCAGCCCCACTACCTGCTGTTGAACCTGGCCATCGGTGGCGACAACGGCGGAGACCCCGCGCTTACTACGTTCCCGAGCCGATTCGAAGTGGATTACGTTCGGGTGTATCAGCGGTAATCTGTAGGGCAACGTAGTTGGGATACCAGTCATCGACGGGCGCGACCTCCCTGGTTAACGAAAGAGGCTGCATCAGCAAACAAAAGGGGGGCGTAGGGAGTCAGTATCTGAAACCATACTCCGACATTCATGGCTCAACCTACGCAACAATCTGCCGGGGAAACTGCCCTCCGCAATCAACTGGTTAAACTCCTGACCCGCTCCGAGGCCCATCAGTCGCTGGATGATGCGCTGCGGGATCTGCCGCCGGCGCTGCGGGGTGTCAAGCCCGACAAGCTGCCGTACAGCATCTGGCAACTGGTCGACCATATCCGCATTACCCAGCACGACATCCTGGAATTTTCCCGCGATCCTGATTACCAGTCACCGCCCTGGCCGGAGGGGTACTGGCCCGGGGAAGTAGCCCCGGCCGACGATGCTGCCTGGAACGAAACCCTCACCCGAATCCGTCAGGACCGGGATGCGTTCATCGGCTTACTCCAGGACCCGCAACAGGATCTACACGAACCCTTTCCGCACGGCGACGGGCAAACCCTCCTCCGCGAAGCCCTGCTCATCGCCGACCATACGGCTTACCACGTCGGCGAAATCATTGTCGTCCGGCGGCTGCTCGGAGCCTGGGAGAGTTGACTGGTTTCTGTAACTTGACAAGTTGTCAAGAAAACTACAGGTAACGATATATTTGATTGGATAAAAAGTATATAACATACCTTTCCCACTATAAAATATGAATATGCTGGAATTGAATTGTTATTGAGCCGTTTTAAATAAAAACGCCGTAAAAATACACCCCCGCCGCTTTGAAATTGCAGCGGGGTTTTCTATTTTTACGGCGTGTCAAATTATGTGGTCATGGAAAATAAAGATTTCAGCTCTCTTCTCGCAATTGAAAAACATCCGAGCAGATTTCAGGGGCGTTTCCGAGAGATATTTTCGGTGATTAAGAAACGGATTGATGCACGTATAGTCAGACAATTAGAATTAGAGCACCAGAAGCAGGAAATTGACAGACAGATCAAACAGCTTGAGATTGAGAACAACGAAGATTCAGAGTTAGTTGAGAGTTTAGCGGAGCATATCGACCTGATACTTGGAAGTTCTGGGCAACTGAAATTCGACTTTTCTGAAAGTGGCGATGAAACGCCGGTAAATAGAACAAAAAAACCAGCGGGACTCGCCACAGGGGAATGGGTTAAACCCGATGATATCTCTTGGTCAGAACTTGTTCTCAAAGCAATCGAAGAAGCAGACAATTGGATGCGATATTCTGAGATTGCCGACCAGATAGGAATGACGCAGAGTGCTAAAAACAACTACAGGGAGTCGATCACTAGCCAATTAAACAACCTTCGCGGGACTAAGATTTTAGGCATCCCTGCTTTCAGAAAAACTAAGTCAGGGTACGCCAAAACGTTTTTTAATGGCCTACCCGCTTTTTTTGAAACTCCCGAAAAGGAGCGTATTTACAGGGCAAAATTGGAAGAAAAAACACAAGCTGAGGGCTACTTGTTGGAAATACCGAACGAAGGCTAGAAACGAGCATACATTCAAACCATCTGGTTAGTGGTATAAGAGATTGAGCCTGTGTGCCGCCGAACTGATCCTTCGGCGGCACTAACAAAGCTCAATAGGGGGCTGGCAAACCCTTCAGTAAAACCAGCGCAGTACACAAGATTCTATAGCGCCATGAACAGCCAGAATCGAGTGCCATCCCGGATAGTCCGTATCCGATGTACAGAACGACGGACAACTTACCGACACAGGGAGCGAGTAATTCGCACAATTCCCCCCAGTCGGCGCAAATGCAGGCCTAAGCCTTGCAAACAGTGGCGATAAATCGCCTATGGGTTCTGGGGCCGACCTTTAACGGCCCCGTTTTTTTTCTTCAGCTGCTCATTCGTAACAGGTGAGCCTTGAATGAGTGTAGTCATTACTTGCTCAAATTCCTCAAATGAAACACTAACGTCTTTCTCAACGATAACAACGGTAGTGTTCTTATGTTTGGACGCCTTCTTTGATTTACCCATCACGTTTTGACAAGAAATACGAGCAAAGAAAGCGCCAAATATACTGATTGTCAACTTTTGCTAATCCTGAGCAATTAAGTTTCGATAAGTTAGCCGACCACTAACGCGATTTAATGAGTGCTCAAAACGAGCGCCATCTTTTATTTTGCGGGTATTGTAACGATAAGAACTCTCTCCCACGTAACGGTCTAAATGCTTGACGCTAACACTGTGATAAATACCAAAAATCGAACGTTTTAGCAAAGACCAGTAACCTTCTAATGTGTTGGTGTGAGCTGAGCTTCACCGCTTTTATATTGGCCCTCACCGTGCCGAACAATACCGTGTTGATATTGATGGTGAAGATTCATATACGCCCGGAACTCATCGGTCATAATGGATGCAACAATACTAACGTGCTCTTTAATAATCGGCAATAAAATCTTGGCCGTTGTGCTGGTAACGGTCACGGCAACAACCCGACCGCCCCGTTCTATCATACCAAAATCAGGAGCCTTTGTTTTAGTGCTTCTTCCTTGCGTACCCGCCGTTTTCTTGTTGGCGTGTTTGTTTTTTTCGGCCCCGCCGATATACGTTTCATCTACTTCAACAATACCCTTTAATGGGGCCTCTAAGGTCTTTTCCGCCATAAAGTAACGGATTCGTTGAAGCATGAACCACGCCGTTTTTTGGGTTACGTCCAAATCACGGGCTAACTGGTGCGAAGCATAGCCTTTTTTATGAGCCGTAACGATATAGATAGCCACAAACCACACGCGAAGTGGGATTTTGCTTTCCTCAAAGATAGTGCCCTTTAAGACGCTGAATTTCTTATAACACTCAGGATTAGAGCACTTATAGCCAGTTACAATTTTATAAGTCTTGCCATTGTTACCACAATAGGGGCAAACTGGCTTACCTTTCCAGCGTAATTGTGCCAGATACTCTTTACACACGTTTTCGTCTGAAAACCGCGCTTGCAGGTCGTTCAGATTTTCGGGATGGGAAAGAGTTGACTGACACATAAAACTTTGATATTGACAGCACTAAGATACAGAGGATAATTGATTTATCCAAACAGGTATATCAAAATTTTCGTACCCTTTTTGTCCAATCAAATATATCGCTACCATAAATAACCTACGCATACCGCCCGGCAAAGCGCTCGGCCAGTTTCTCAATCGCTTCCTGTTTGGCCAGGCTGTAGACCCAGTGGGTGGGAATGGCCTCGTAGCCATAGGCCAGTCCGGCCAATCCGCCAGTGACCGTTCCGGTCGTGTCGGTATCGTCGCCCAGGTTTACGGCTTTCAGTACGGCTTCTTCAAACGATCGGGTGGTTAGCAGGCACCATAGGCTGCTTTCCAGCGTATCCATTACGTAGCCGGAACTGCGAATAGCCGGCTCGTCGAGATGAGACAGGTCGGCTTGCAGGATGCGGTCAAACAACCGGATTTCGGTCGGTGAGAAGGCGTTTTCGGCAATGAAGTCGTTGACGCGGGTCTGCATGCGGGCATAAGCGGCCGGAATGTCCGGGTCGGTCAGCAGTTGAATGGCCAGTTCGACGTAAACGAAACAAGCCATTACCGAGCGAAAGTGGCCATGCGTAATGGCCGAAAGAGCCCTGACCGTATCAAATCGGGTCTGCATCGACGGCTCGTTACAGAGGTAAAACGCGACGGGGAGAATCCGCATGAGTGAACCATTCCCATTATCTTGTTCCAGAAGGCCACCTGATAGGGTCGGACTGGTTCCGTTAATGACCCGGGTAAGTGCTGTTCGGGTGGCGCCACCAATATCAAACACTTCGTCGTGGGCGCCCCAGTACCCTTGCTGATACCAGCGGACAAACCGGTTGGCAATGTCTGCTACGTCATAACCGGTACAGAGACTTTCGGCCGTACAGAAAAGCAGCGAACTATCATCCGAAAAGGTGCCCGGTGGCTGGTGCCAGACGCCGTACCCTCTGTAATCGGTAACCGGATTTCGGCTCAGGGCCGCTCTTGACATAAACTCAACCGGTACGCCCAGCGCGTCGCCGATTGCCGCCCCAATGAATGCGGCCTTCACTTGATCAATCATGGGCCTAACATACAACGAAACGGGGAACTAGCCAACCCCACCGCCCCCCGGTGTTTCGATCCGGATTCGGTCGCCGGATTGCATTGCCCGCGTAAAAATGCCGGGCAGTTCGTCGGCGGTGCCGTCCGGATAAAGCAAGGTCTGTCGGCCCGGCTTTCCCGACTCGCCACCGTTGAGGCCGTAGGGAGCCACGACCCGGTGCTGACTGAGGAGCGTTGCCTGCACCGGCTTCAGGAACTCGATCTCCCGGATTATACCATCCCCACCCCGCCACCGGCCGCTACCCCCAGACCCCTCGCGGATGCTGAACTGATGCAGCCGGACCGGGTAGCGCCGTTCGAGTTCTTCGGGGTCGGTGAGTTTGGTATTGGTCATGTGCTGATGCACCGCCGAGCGTCCGTTGGCGCCGACCGTTGCGCCCGCGCCCCCACCGATGGTTTCGTAATACCCGAAGGCGTCGGTGCCAAACAGGAAATTATTCATCGTACCCTGGCTACAGGCGGCTAGCCCCAGGGCTTTCAGAAGGGTATCGACCAGGCGCTGGCTGACCTCCGTGTTGCCGCCCACTACGGCCGGACAGGCGCTGCCGTCGTCGGAAAAGACCGGATTGAGAAACGAGGATGCGGGCAGGATGAGCCGGACGGGTTCCATCAGGCCTTCGTTGAGCGGAATACTCCCCGAAGCCATTGGTGCATCGGCCGCATCGGATTCGATCCAGACCCGTAGTACGTACAGAATGGCACTGTGCAGAATCGATACGTTTGCGTTCAGGTTGTTGGGGTGAACCGGCGAGGTACCCGTGAAGTCGAACGTAAGGGTCTGACGATCAGTCGTAATATGGACAGCAATGGTATGACCATCGTCGAGGGATTCTGTGGCCTGCCCAATCGTCTGACCGAAGGTTTGACGAGCTGGCGCTGTCGGATTGGGAGGTAGTTTACTGACAGACGATTGTGCGCTAAACCGCGTCGGACCGGCGGTCAGACGCTGCCGGATCACCGTCGCTGCCGATTGTTTGAGCCGCTGCATGTATTGCTGAACGGTGGGCAAACCGTGTTGCCCGACGAGCGCGCGGAGGGCCTGTTCGCCCGTTCGGAGCGATGCCAGAGCCGCTTCGATGTCGGCCCGATTTTCGGCCAGGGCGCGGGTCGGGTAGGGGGCGTCCGTAAACCGTGTGGCCAGACCATCGGGGCCATCCCAGCGAAAAACGCCGTTTCTTACGACGTACTGCGGTTCCAGCACAACGCCCTCTTCGGCCAGATTGGTTGCATCGGGCGGCATGGAACCGGGAACTTTACCCCCAATTTCGGCGTGGTGCGCCCGGTTGATGACGTAGCCAATCAGGTCGCCCTCGTCCGTGAAGGCACCGCTCAGCATCGTTACGTCGGGCAGGTGCGAGCCACCGTATTTGGGGTGGTTGGTAATCACGACGTCGCCGGGACCGATTGGTCGTTGTTCAAGCACCAGCCGGGCGCAAACGCCCAGACTACCCAGATGAACAGGAATGTGCGGGGCGTTAGCAACGAGTTGGGCGTGGTGATCCAGCACCGCGCAGGAGAAATCGAGCCGTTCTTTAACGTTGGTCGAAAAGGCGGTGCGTTGGAGCTGAGCGCCCATTTCTTCGGCAATGGCCATGAACCGCCGGGCAAACAATTCGGTCTGAGCCAGGTCGCTGAGTGCCGGCTCGTCTGGGGCCTCGATATCGGCGATGTACTCAACAAGGACGTTTTTGTCGGCCTGAACGATTACTCGCCAGCCCGGCTCGATGAAGGCCGAAGACGTTCGGTTGAGCAGCAGTGCCGGCCCCCGAAACGTATCGCCCTCGTGCAGGGTCGTCCAGTCGTAGGCGGGGTAGTGACCGGCCAGAAAAGCAGGGACAACCTGCCGATGGCTGCCAGGCGGCTGGTTCACGACGGTCTGCTGCGGAGCGGTGCTGACCATAACCCGAATGCTTTCCACTTCGATGGGGCGGCCTTCGGGGTAGTGACCGTAGAGGTGTTGGTAATGGGCACGAAACGGTTCCGATAACGAACCCTTCAAACTGCCCGTTACGGGAACCGGAAGCGCAGTTTCCTGGCCCTGCAGGCGCATGTACAGCACTACCGACACTACGTCGATTGGCACATCGGGGCCCACATCGGCCGCCAGTTCGTCTTTCGCCTGCGCAGCCAGCGTCAGCGCCAGGTCCGGCCAGGTTGGTTCTACCTCCGCCAGCGGCTGCAACACCGATTGCGATGCCAGGCGCTCGATACGGGCCTGTCCCATGCCATAGGCACTGAGCAATCCTCCGTCGAACGGCAGAATCAGCCGCTCAATACCAAGGAGCCGTGCAACGGAGCAGCCATGCAGACCGCCCGCTCCGCCAAACACCAGCAGAGCGTAGTCTGTCGGGTCGAAGCCGCGTTGCACCGAAATCTTCCGAATAGCCCCGGCCATGGCTTCATCGGCGATCCGTTCAAAGCCCCGCAGGATCGTCAGGCGGTCGGTATCGCCAATCTGGTCAATGATCTGCTGCAGGGCGGCTTCGGCTTTTTCCGGAAACACCGGAATCCCGAACTGAGCCGGATGCAGTTTCCCCTGCAGCAGGTTCACGTCGGTAATGGTCAGCAGCAACGACTGGCCGGGAATGCCCGCACCGTAGCAGGCCGGACCCGGATTCGCCCCCGCGCTGTGCGGACCAACCCGCAACTGCCCGTCGAACCAGCAGACCGAACCACCTCCGGCGGCCACCGTCTCGATAGCCAGCGAGGGGAGCTGCAGGTCAAACTGGCTGATGCGGGTTGTGAATCGGTAATCCATCTGGCTATCGTAGCGGGCAGCATCGGTGCTGGTACCGCCCATGTCGAAGGTCAGTACTTTATCGAATCCCAGTTGCTGGGCAATGGCCGCCGAACCGATTACCCCCCCGGCCGGACCGCTCAGCAAACTATCTTTGGGCCGAAACAACTCCGCTTTTACTAACCCCCCCGCACTAGTCATGACCCGGACTGGATGGTCCCGGACTGGATAGGCCCCGACCGGATGGTCACGGACTGGCGAGTGGCTGGCCAGTTGTTTCTGAATATTGGTCAGGTACGTTTTTAACACCGGTGTCAGATAGGCATCGACTACGGTTGTCTGGGTGCGGGTGACGTACTGCGGGGCCGTTGATACGTCCGTCGACAGGGTAATCGCATCAAATCCCGCAGTTGCCAGGGCGTCGCGGAGCTGGCGTTCGTGCGTTGGATTTCGGTACGCGTTCAGCAGGGAGATTGCCACGGCATCGGGTCGCTGCTGCTGTAGCTGCTCGATAAGCTGTGCGATGGTATCATCCGACAGGGCCGTCAGGATTTGTCCGTCGGCGGTCAGGCGTTCGTCTACTTCCAGTACGGTTTCGTAGAGGACTTCGGCGGGGGGTATGGCCAGTTGAAATAGATTCGGGCGTTGCTGGGTACCAATTTTCAGTAAGTCCCTGAAGCCTTTCGTCACCACCAGGGCAACACGTCCGCCTTTCCGTTCGAGCAGGGCGTTGGTACCCCGGGTGGTGCCCAGCCGCATCTCCAGGGGCGGAAACGGCTGGCTCAGGGGTGTCTGAGTCAGCAGGCGGGCCGCCAGCACGGGGGCTTCTTCGCCGGTGAACAGCTCGACGGTCAGCGGGAGATCGGTTGTTCCGGCGGGCAGGCGAATTTCCCCATTGGCCGAATCGGCAAGCTGAAGCGAACCGTCGGCCGTCAGTGAATGAATCGTGAATTCTTCGTTTGTTTCAACCACGCGCAGCCGATACCCGTCGAAGACAGGCGCTGTAAGCCAGGGCGCTTCGAGCCTGAACGAATGGACTGGCGCTTGGGTCAGACGTTCCGTCAGATCGCTGGGCTCGGGCACGGATGCATGAGGGTTGGCGGAGTCCTCAGATTCGGTCTGACGGAACGTCTGACCGCTGCTTGAGGGCTGAGGGGTTGAGAGGTTGCGAGGAGTGTCCAGCTCGGTCAGACGTTCCGTCAGACCGCTGGGCTCGGGAATGAATGCATGAGGGTTGGCGGGGTCCTCAGATTCGGTCTGACGGAACGTCTGACCGCTGGCTGACGGCCGTACAACCAAACGCCCCCGCAGTCGGCTGCTGCTGAGTACTTTGATGCGATGTAAAAGGCCGGATGGGTCGAGCGCAAGGCCGTCGGTAAAGGTGCCGCCGGTATCAATCCAGATTTGCCACATACGGTGGAGTCAGTCGGTAATTGTCAGAGTATTTTATTGCTAAAAACGGCCAAAGTACGTAAACTTAATAGCCGATGATAGCATTGAGTGAGATTTCCCCAAACACATTACCAAAAATAAATGGAAGCACTAAACAATCGGGTCGCCCTGGTAACAGGCGTAGGCCGGGCCGCAGGAATTGGCTTTGAGGTATGCCGCCAACTGGCCAGTCAGGGTATTACGACGCTGCTGACCGCCCGCCGGGCGGAAGCCGCTGAATCGCTGGCCGGAACGTTACGGGACGAAGGACTGGATGTGCGGCCGTATGGCCTCGACGTAGCCGAACCCGACAGCGTTCGCCAGCTTACTGATCGCATTCAGGAGGACGTTGGTCGGCTCGACATCCTCATTAATAATGCCGCCGGTACGTCGGCCTACGGCGAACAGGCGGCAACCGCCGATCTGGACCAGGCCCATGTGGTGCTGGAAACCACTCTGTTCGGATCGTGGCGGCTCATTCAGGCGCTGCTGCCCCTGCTTCGGCAAAGTCCCGCCGGCCGGATTGTGAACGTTTCCAGCGGGGCCGGTTCGCACGGCGACCCGATGTTTGGGCTGGCAACCAACAACCAGATGGGAACAAGCTACGCCGTTTCGAAAGCCGCGCTGAACGCCCTGACGTCGAAACTGGCGCTGGAAGAAAAAGAAAGCAATGTGCTGATCAATGCCGTGTGTCCCGGCTTTACGGCTACCTTCGAAGGGGGAGAAGCTATGGGCGCTCAGCCCGTAGCGGATGGGGCCGCCGGTATCGTCTGGGCAGCACTGCTCGACAACGACGGCCCCACGGGTAAGTTCTTCCGCAACAAAGCAGAACTTGCCTGGTAGTTAGTCATCAACGTCAAGGAGCACTCCACCGCCGGGTACGTCGACAATCGGCTGATTAACCTGGCGGCTCCGGCAAACCTGCAGGGCCTTTCGGGCCTGTTCGAGAACGGCCGTAGCGGCCGGTAGCTCGGCCTGCTGTTCGCGGATCATGGCGATGATACCCGGTTTTTGCGGGCCGGGGGCATTCCGCAGTTCTTCCTGAAGCGAACGAATCTGATTCCGGATGTTCTCGATGGTAGCCAGCGCCCCGTTTACGGCGTTGACCTCCGCCTGACAGGCATCGACGGGAACCGGTTTGCCAGCCAGGTTACCCGTTATTTCGTACTGCTCGCTGCCGGATTGGTTGCTGAACGTCAGCGTGAACGCTCTGGTGGAGGTCGTTTGGCCCACCGAGCCGAGACTCTCGGTATCACTGCCGACTACGTCGTCGAGATTCAGTGTGCCGAGCTTAACCCGCAGCTTCTGGCTGGTTGTCAACCCACCTTTTATGGCCTCTTCGACAGCCTCCTTCACCTGCTTCTCAATCTTTGCCCGGACGGCGGCTTCGGCCGTGGGATTACCCTGCGCGGCTCGCAGCTCCAGCAGGTTGGCGATCACGGCCTCCTTAAGACCGCTCGAAAAGGCTTTGAAACCGGCCCGCATAGCGGCTTCCGGCGTTTCGTCGTTTTCCCACAGAACGACCGATAGAATGAGGATGAAGCGCTGTGGGTTGTCGGCAAAGCGAACCCGCAAAGTCCGGACCGATGCCGGAATGTCGACGGTTTCGCCCGCCCGCATGTTGTTGCGAATCACCACGCGGGCATTGTCCAGGACCAGATCGGCCATATTCACGTTGCCGTTGCTGGTGTCAATCCAGATCAGTACCGGCCAGATAAAGGGCTCGGAATGACCGCTGCCATCACTTTCTTTGATGCACCGCAGGCGTTCCAGCGTAACAATTGCGTCAGTTGCCATTGTGTTGAAAAGTAAGAGTTTAGGAATAGACAGGCCGGCCAGTTGCGACAAAAGCAGCAGACCGTCTGGTGTTATGCTAATCTCTACTATACTACTGGGAAAACAATAAACCTTTGAGTGAACGGATGATCAGCCAACCGTTTCTTACTCAGTTGATCAGCGTAATCCCTGCCTGTCGGTAGGCCTCGACAATCCCGGCGCTGGCTTCCTGGTCGGTGATCAGCACATCAAACAGACTCAGCGGAGCAAATTGAAAGTACTTGTCCCGTTCGAGCTTTGAGGAGTCGCAGAGGAGGTAAACACTGTCGGCATGGGCGGCCATGGTCGTGGCTGTACTGGCTTCTTTCTCGCTGTGGGCGCTCAGGCCATTCTGGAGCGAAACACCATCCACGCCGATGAACGCTTTGTTTGCCCGGTACCGGGCCAGGTGTTGCTCGACCATCAGCCCGTGAATCGCCTGGCGTTCCTTGTCCACTTCGCCCCCCGCCAGGTTAACCGATACGTCCGACGACAGAAGCTCGGCCACTACCGGCAGCGAATTGGTCACGACGGTGATGCGCTTGTTGCGGATAAACTGACACAAGCGAAACACCGTACTGCCGCAATCCATAAAAATCACGTCGCCTTCCTGAATCTCCCGGGCGGCCAACTGACAGATGTAATCTTTTCGTTCGGCGTTAACGGCCGTTTTGTTGGCAAACCGGAAATCATCAGTGGCCAAACTGATCTTCATGGCACCCCCGCGTGTGCGGTACAGCAGCCCCGCAGCCGATAACTGCGTCAGGTCGCGCCGGACGGTCATCTCCGAGGTTTGCAGCAGTTGGGCCAGTTCCTGAACGTCGACAGATCCCTTTTGCTCGACCGTTTGCAAAATAAGCCGCTTCCGATTTTGATAATTCATAAACAACGATCACTTTTGCACAGCAATGAACAAAAATAAACAATAATGAACAGTATGCAAAATAACCGGGTCCAAATCATTGACGAGAAACTGCTTTCGGACAATTGGTATGTTCTGAAAAAATTCACGTTCAGCTACCAGCGAAAAGACGGGCACTGGGAAACGCAATCCCGCGAAGCCTACGACCGCGGCAACGGTGCTACGATTCTGCTGCACAACCCGGAGGCCAATACGGTGATCCTGACCCGGCAGTTTCGGTTACCGACCTACGTCAACGGCAACCCGACGGGGATGCTGATCGAAGCCTGTGCCGGCCTGCTCGACAACGACCAGCCCGACGACGCCATTCGGCGCGAAACGGAGGAAGAAACCGGCTACCGGATCCAGTCGGTCGAGAAAGTAATGGAAGCGTACATGAGCCCCGGCTCCGTGACGGAGAAGCTGTTTTTCTACCTCGCTGAGTACTCCGCCAATACGGAGCGCCGGGGTGGGGGCGGTGTCGACGAAGAGGAAATCGACGTCATGGAAATTCCCACGGCGCAGGCAATGGCCATGATCGAAAGCGGGGAGATCCGGGATGGTAAGACGATTATGCTGTTGCAGCACCTGCGGCTCCGGCAACTCACCGCATCGCTTAACTGACATGCTGATCCTGATTGCTGGGCCATACCGATCGGGGACTAACGACGACCCCACGCTGATTGCCCAAAACATGCACCAGATGGAAGAAGCGGCTCTGGCCGTTTATCGAAAAGGGCATATGCCTGTTTGTGGCGAGTGGATTGCGCTGCCGTTGATCAAAACGGCGGGCGCAACGCAACTTGGCGACGCAATCTTCAACGAGCTGTTTCACCCGGCTGCTGTTCGGCTGATCGACCATTGCGATGGCGTTCTGCGTGTGGGTGGATCCTCGGCGGGTGCCGATGAAATGATGCGTGAGGCCGAACGCAAAAATAAGCTACAGTTCTGGGCGCTGAGCGAAATAGCCGATCAGGTCTTCACTGCACCAACTGACTGAATAGGCGTTCGAGGGTTTCGCGGGCGTCGGTGCACATACCGGGATGCACCGGCGACGTTTGCACAACGGTACTGCGGGTGGCCGTGAGCCACCGGAACCGGGCAGCAAGGGGCAAATGGCCGATCGGGCCGCCTTCGGAGCGGCCGGCGCAGATGCGTTCGAACGCCCGGAGCCGGTCCCGCAGTTCAGATACGTCCAGTTCGCTGGTGAAGGCCCGGAGCCGGTCCTCGGGCAGTTCGTACATCGTCTGCAGAAAACCCTGGCCCGGACAGTAAACAATGACGCCGACGTTCATAAACTCTTCGCGCTCCACGCGGGGAACAACCCGAATGACGGCGTATTCAAACAAGTGCTTTTCTGGCATGCTGCGCTTCCTTGACAAAAACTTCGGAGTGGGCGAGTCGGGTTTCTAAAAACTGACTGTAGATCTGGCGCTGTTCATCAGCGGACTCAACGGATGGGTCATTGGTGAGCCATTCGTCGGGAACCAGCGATACGATTGACTGGATGATGGCCGGGTTCAGCACCGAGCGAAACTCGGCATCAACGGCATCGAGTTCGGAGGCCCGGGGGAGCAGTACGTGGTCCTTGACGGGGCCAAATGGCCGCTTTGCCTGCTCCTCCCACGGCAGACCGGCGTGGTGGAAATAAAGTGACGCGCCGTGGTCGATGAGCCAGAGTTCCTTGTGCCAGATCAGCATGTTCGTGTTGCGGGCCGTGCGGTCTACGTTCGTCACGAAGCAATCGAGCCACACAATCTGCGACGCCAGCCTGGCATCGACGGCGTTCACAATCGGGTCGAACGTAATGGCACCGGAGAGGTAATGCAACCCCAGATTCAGCCCTACGCTGGCTTTCAGCAGGTCCTGAATTTCTTCGTCGGGTTCCGAGCGGCCAAAGGCGGGGTCGAGTTGGGCGAACACGATCTCGGGAATTCGAAACCCCAGCGCCCGGGCCAGTTCACCGGCAATCAGTTCGGCAATGAGCGCCTTAGTACCCTGCCCGGCCCCCCGAAACTTGAGTACGTACAGAAAATCGTCGTCGGCTTCCGCAATCGCCGGGAGCGAGCCGCCTTCGCGCAGGGGCGTTACGTAGCGGATCACATGGACGGTTCGGAGTTCAGGCTGTTGATAACTCACAAGTGCGTAATTCGAAAGGCAGGCTGTCGATGGCAATTATACCGACAGCTTGCTGGTCTGGTTCAAAAGTTAACCGATTTTTTAACGAGCCTGACCGAGCGAGGCAGCGCCAGCCCCGTTTACTTCCCGACCGAAATCAGATTGGCAAACAGGCGGTAGGCACCCGGCACCCCGGCGGGCAGCTCGCGGAAGAACACCAGACCCGTGTAGATATAGTGTCCTTTGCCGTATTTGGCGTAGATCAGGCTACCCTGCTTGGCCGCTTCGCCAGTATCGTTGACGGAAAAAATCGGCTCATACGCCTTGTCCCAGTCCTGGGCGAAGTAAATACCGCGCTCCTGAATCCAGCCTTTAAAGTCGGCTTCGGTAATTTTGTTGGGACTGTTCAGCAACGGATGCTGGGGACTGATGAAGTTCATTCGGGCATCTTCCTCCGTCACCCGCTCGCGGCCGACACTGAACGGATACGGCCCCATCTGAGACACCTTCAATCCATTCTGAAGCAGCCCACTTCCGCCCGCCGTTACGTACTGCACAACCATCGTTCCGCCGTTCCTGACGTACTCCATGAGCTTGGGCTGAAAATTGACCAGATACTCGTTGGTGTTGTAGGCCCGGACGCCAACCACAATGGCATCGTAGACCGACAGGTTGCCGTTCAGTTCGGTTGGCCCGAGCAACGTAACGCGGCATCCCATCTGTTGCAGCGCAGCCGGTACTTCGTCGCCCGCCCCGACGATGTAACCCACGTTTTTGGCCGTAACCTTCACGTCCAGCTTCACCAGTCGGGCTTCGGCGGGGGGAAACAGCGTTTGCGTCGGAATGTGCGGATAGGCCACCAGGCGGATACCGTTCGTGAACGTACCGTTGCTGGTCGTCATCACGGCCCGTAGCGACGCAATATTTTGCGTTTCTACGGCGGTTGCAGTCGGGGAAATCTGAAAATACAGCCGTTGCTCAGCGCCTTTGTTGGCGATCGAGAACGACTGCTGCGCCGGCACAACCCGCCAGCCCGCCGGTACGTCCAGCTTCAGGGTGCCGGATACGTTGGCCCGGCCAGCCTTCAGCACCACTTCGGCGGTTTTGGGGGTGTTGTCCGAAAAGACATATACCCGTTCGGTCAGGTTCGCCATTACATCAGGTTGTACCACAAAAGGCCGGTAGATTTCGCCTTCGACCGGATCGGTAAATTTGTAAATCCACGGCCGGCTGAACGTAAAGCGTTGCCCGTCGATCTCGAAGGTATAGCTGGTGGTGAAGTTGGGCGGGTTTTCGGGCAAACCGATCAGCTGCTGATTGTCTATCTGGAACAGCCCTTTGTCGATCGGCTTCTCCAGCCAGTACGGCTGCGAAATCTTCTGAGTCTGCGGAATAGTGACCGTCGCAGGCAGCAGCGTAACGTCGTTGGGTTTGAGGGCCAGGTTTAGGGTCGTGTCTTTGCCGGTTGAATACCGTACCGACAGCAGCCGGATCGGGGCCTCGGCCCGGCTTACTACGTTGGTCGTAATCCGGATGGTTTCGCCCGGCGTAGCGGCATAATCAGTGGGATTGGTTTCAAACCACAGACCCAGGCACTGCTGAATGAGCGCTTCAACCTCCTGCCGTTTTGTCCGGACGTACAGATTCGTGGTATCCAATCGGCTGATGGCCTGATGCAGCCGCACCAGCGCCGGTACCGAAGCCGCCGGCTGATCGGGCTGGAAATCGGCAAGCAGTTGAGTAACCTGCGCCTGCACGGCCTGGCTGTTGGGTACCCGCTTCCAGGTAATATCAACGCCATCGAACGGGTCTTTTTCGGCGGGGGCACCGGCTTTCAGGAGCAGGTAATCGACGCGAGCGCCCCGGTTGGCCGAAACCCCAAACCCCTGACTCTTGTGCTGGCTTCGGCTCTCGGCCGCGATTTCGCCGTACGACTTGCCCAGCAACGGATTATACAGACCCGTTTCGATCCCAATCAGGTTGCCGGCTTCGTCGGGTTTCTTGTTGCTCAGGAAGGCACCGGGAATAAACACATTCCACATGATCCGCTTGGGCTGCCAGGGCTTTACATACGCCAGTTGCTCGGGAAACCGGGTCGGATCACCCGCAATTTTAAACGCTTCTTCGGCCAGAAAACCGGATGCGCTGTGGTGGCCATGACCGGCCCGCTGATCGGGCGGAAACCGGGTAATGATTACATCCGGCTGGTATTTGCGGATAACCCAGACAACGTCGGACAGCACTTTGTCGCGGCCCCAGATCCGGACCGCTTCGTCGGTTGATTTGGAAAAGCCGAAATCATAGGCCCGGCTAAAGAACTGATCCGGACCGTCGACCCGCCGGGCCGCCAGCAGTTCCTGCGTCCGGATAATACCGATGTATTCGCCCTGTTCCGGACCGATCAGGTTCTGACCGCCGTCGCCCCGCGTCAGCGACAGGTAGCCGGTGCGAACCAGCCGGTCTTTAGCCAGGTACGCCAGCAGCAGCGTGTTTTCGTCGTCGGGGTGAGCGGCTACGTAGAGGGCCGTACCGAGTACGTTCAATTTCTTCAGGTTAGACACTATTTCACCGGAGGGGGTGGGTTTGATCGGGCCAAACGGCACCTGTGCGAATAGCGTTACGGAGAGAAGCAGGCCGGGAAGGGCAGTAAACAGTCGGCGGATCGGGCACACAGTTTTGATGGTCGGGTTAACAGTACAGGCAAAGATAACGGCTGCTGCGCTTTTTAGGACATGGATGCCGAAGAACAGGTGTTGGAACTACTCAGTAAAGCCGGGCCGAAACTAGTTGATACGTATACGATACGAACGAACCGGCGCGGACAAGGCGCATCAGCCGTGGCCCAACCGCCCAGTTTCCTAAAAGAACGTAAATAAACCTTAAAAAAAGTCAACTTGTGCTTGGATTCCCGTTTGGTTATGGAGACCAAAATTCTATCTTTGGGCGCAATTCATATTTCTAAAACCTACTAATCGTACGCATGAATAATAGTGTCTATCTTGTACCCGTCCTGGGGATTATTGGCCTGGTGGTAATGTTCTTCAAGTATCAGTGGGTGTCGAGGCAGGATGCCGGCGACGCCCGGATGCAGGAAATTGCTTCATACATTGCCAGCGGAGCCATTGCGTTCCTAAAAGCCGAGTGGCGAGTTCTTATCATCTTTGGCGTAGTTGTAGCCGCCTTGCTGGCCTGGTCGGGTACGCTGGTCGAAAACTCCGACTGGGTAATCGGCGTGGCCTTTGCCATTGGGGCCTTTACGTCCGCCCTCGCCGGCTACATTGGCATGAACATCGCCACCAAAGCCAACGTCCGTACGGCGCAGGCCGCCCGCACTAGCCTGACTCAGGCTCTGAACGTATCCTTTACGGGGGGCTCGGTTATGGGAATTGGTGTAGCCGGGCTTGCCGTACTGGGATTGGGCAGCTTATTCATTCTCTTCTATACAACATACGTAACGGGTACGGGCGGTGCCTTCGGCGACGTGAATGGTCTGCCGATGGAGAAAGCACTGGAGGTACTGGCCGGTTTCTCGCTCGGTGCCGAATCCATTGCCCTGTTTGCCCGTGTTGGGGGCGGCATTTACACCAAGGCGGCCGATGTAGGGGCTGACTTGGTGGGTAAAGTCGAAGCCGGTATCCCGGAAGATGACCCGCGCAACCCGGCTACCATCGCCGACAACGTAGGCGATAACGTAGGGGACGTGGCCGGTATGGGGGCCGACCTCTTCGGTTCATACGTGGCTACCATCCTGGCTACGATGGTGCTGGGGCGCGAAATCCGTATCCCCGAAAGCGAAAACATGTTTGGTCATGCGCCCATTGTTCTGCCGCTGGTGATTGCGGGGCTGGGGCTGATCTTCTCGATCATCGCTACGTATTTTGTGCGGGTGAAAGACGATACCGGCAACGTACAGAGTGCTTTGAACCGAGGGAACTGGGGATCTATTATCCTGACAATCGTTGCCTCCTACTTCCTGGTAACCAGCATGCTGCCCACCGGTACCCTCGAAATCCGGGGCGTTGAATTCGACCGGATGGATGTGTTCTACGCCATCTTTACGGGGTTGGTTGTCGGTGCGCTGATGTCGACCATAACCGAATATTACACCGCCATGGGACGCCGGCCGGTCCTGTCGATTATCCGGCAGTCGGCGACGGGTGCTGCTACCAATATCATCGGGGGCTTATCAGTCGGTATGGAATCGACCGTACTGCCGATTCTGGTGCTGGCGGCTGGTATCTACACATCCTACCATTTTGCCGGTCTGTATGGGGTGGCCATCTCGGCCGCGGGGATGATGGCTACAACGGCCATGCAGTTGGCCATCGACGCCTTCGGACCGATTGCCGACAACGCCGGTGGTATCGCCGAAATGAGTTACCTGCCCGAAGAGGTACGTGGCCGGACCGACATTCTCGATGCCGTCGGTAACACGACCGCGGCAACCGGTAAGGGATTTGCCATCGCATCGGCTGCCCTGACGGCCCTGGCGTTGTTTGCGGCTTTTGTGGGTATCTCGGGTATTTCGGCCATCGATATTTACAAGGCCGACGTACTGGCCGGGTTATTCGTAGGCGCCATGATTCCGTTTATTTTCTCATCGCTGGCCATTGCGGCCGTGGGACGGGCGGCTATGAAAATGGTCGAGGAAGTACGTCGTCAGTTCCGCGAAATTCCGGGTATTCTGGAAGGAACCGGCAAGCCTGAATATGAAAAATGCGTGGCCATTTCCACGCAGGCCTCCATCCGGGAGATGGTGCTGCCGGGAGCCATTGCGTTGACCGTACCCGTTATTGTGGGTTTCATCTTCGGGCCTGAGGTGCTCGGGGGCCTGCTGGCGGGCGTAACGGTATCGGGCGTGTTGATGGGGATTTTCCAGAACAACGCCGGTGGTGCCTGGGATAACGCCAAGAAGTCGTTCGAAAAGGGCGTACTGATCAACGGCGAAATGTTCTACAAAAAGTCGGAGCCGCACAAGGCATCCGTAACGGGCGACACCGTCGGCGACCCGTTCAAGGATACGTCAGGCCCCTCGATGAACATCCTCATCAAGCTGATGTCGATCGTGGCCCTGATCATTGCGCCCTACATCGCCGTCATTCCCGCTGAGCCCGGCACCCGAAACAACCGCGAAGGCATTGAAGCCGTTGGTGGCCAGGAAGGCGTTGATCTGGAAAAATCAACGGGGGCAGATAACAAGGATGTCGACACGCCCAATAAACCTGAGCAGGACGACGAACAGCGGTAAGGCTGATTGATTGGATACGGCATACTGACTGTACACAGACCAGCTTCCGAACGAAGCTGGTCTGTTCATATATGGCTGTCTGCTTAGCCTCGGCTGATAAACGCTGCGTAGAGATTGGCCTTACCGTAGCGCGAAGGTCGCTCGTGAAGTTTTTGAATCGACGCAAAGCCGGCTTCCTCAAACAGCTGCGACAGCGATCGGAAGCTGGCGGGAAAAGGCACCCACGGATTGCCCTGATCCGTGTCATACTCGACAATCAGAAAACGGCCCGAGGCTGTAAGGTGCCGAATGGCTTTCTGTAAGAACGTGCGTTTATCGCTGACGTAATGCAGCGAGTTTGCCATCAGCAGGCCATCAAGCGGAGGAAAGGGCCAGTCATCCTGCGCGAAATCAAGGCGAAGCGGACGGATGGCTACGGGACCGGTTTCCGAAGCGGCTGGTAAAGTCGATTCATCAATATCCACGGCGTAGATGTGGCTTCCCGGTTGCAGAAACCGGGTCAGCGCCTTTGTAAACAGGCCATGGCCGCATCCCAGATCAGCCCAGACTGAGGCCTGAGACGTAACAAGCTGGTCGTGGCTGATGAGTTCAATGGCTTCAGTCAATTGCATAGCATACAGGGTTGATTGAAAGGGTTCAGTCAGTAAACAAAAAAGCCCTCCTGCGGTTGCAGAAAGGCCCTTTGTATCTATTAGTCTGAAAATAATTCCGGTACGGATAACCTTACTTGCCCGAAACCTGGCCGCGGAGTGAACGCGGGATTTCGATGGACGCAACCGGGTTAGACCCTTGCTCCAGCATCTGGATACCTTCTACCGGAATCTGGCTTACGCGAATTGATTTACCCAGATCCAGATCGGACACGTTCACGTCGATGTAATCGGGGATTTTATCGACAGTACCTTTCACGCGCAGCTTCCGCACACGCGTTACCAGCTTACCGCCTTTTTGTACACCCGGTGCGTTACCGACGATACGAACCGGAACCGCTACCTTAACCGGCTTGTCGTCCGTCACCTGCAGGAAGTCAGCGTGCAGCAGCACGTCGCTTACCGGGTGGAATTGAGTCTCCTGCAAAATGGCCCGGTACTCGTCACCTTCAATGTTCAGCGTGACTTCGTACACATCGGGTGTATACAGTAACTCACGGAACAAAATCATCGGTGCGAAAAAATGCACCTGCTCCTGGCCACCGTACAATACGCACGGCACATTACCCTCGGCCCGAATCGCCTGGGATTCCGTGCGGCCGAGATTCGCTCTTTTATACCCTACAATCTCGAGTTTTTTCATGGTTTTTAAAATTTAAAGAGTGAAAGAGCGAATGAGCGAAAGAGTGTAAAGCTGGGTTTGACCGCGCTCTTTCACTCTCTCATTCTTTCGCTCTTTAATATCGAATAAACAATGAACTAATAGATTCGTGATCTCTGATGCGGCCGATGGCTTTGGCAAACAGTTCGGCCACCGACAGCACTCTGATTTTGGCGTTCGGCTGCTGCATCGGCAACGTATCGGCCACAACCAGTTCTTCCAGCACGGAGCCGGCAATGTTTTCGTGCGCTTTGCCCGACATGACCGGGTGCGTACACACCGCCCGCACGGACTTGGCTCCCTTTTCCATGATGATCTGGGCTGCCTTCGCCATCGTTCCGCCGGTGTCGATCAGGTCGTCGATCAGCACAACATTAGCGCCTTCAACGTCCCCGATAACCTGCATAGACGCAATTTCGTTCGCCCGCTTGCGGTGTTTGTCGCACAGCACAATGTCGGCGTTGAAATGCTTGGCAAAATTCCGGGCCCGGGCCGCACCACCCACGTCCGGTGAAGCAATTACCAGATTGTCGAGGTGCAGGCTTTTGATGTACGGCACAAAAACCGACGTTCCTTCCAGATGGTCGACCGGGAAATCAAAAAAGCCCTGAATCTGACCGGCGTGCAGATCGATGGTCATCAACCGGTCCGCTCCCGATGCCGACAGCAGGTTGGCAACGAGCTTGGCGGCAATGGCAACCCGGGGCTTGTCTTTCCGATCCTGCCGGGCGTACCCAAAATACGGAATGACGACCGTTACGTAGTGTGCCGACGCCCGACGAGCCGCATCCACCATCAGCAGCAGCTCCATCAGGTTGTCGCCGGGTGGGGGCGTCGATTGAATCAGAAACACGTCGCATCCCCGAACCGATTCCTCAAAACTCGGCGACATCTCACCGTCGCTGAATCGGCGGCAGGTGTAGCCGCCTAAGTCCTTGCCATAATGATGCGCAATTTTCTCGGCTAAATACGTCGACTGAGTGCCTGAAAAAATCTTTACCGGATTAAACGAAGCCATGGTGGCGGGTAAATTTCCCGCAAAGATACGGAAAAAACTGGTTTTTGATTCACTGTTTCCGGTTTTCGGTGTGTGGTTTGCGGGCCCCGACGGATCGTTTTCCGGCCGATTGAGCGTGTAACGTCTTCATCACGAGCCGAAAACCGGATACCGACACTATAGCCGCCAGTACGCCGATACCCGCCCCGGCCAGCACATCGAGCGGGTAGTGCGCACCGACGTAGATCCGGCTGTAGGAAACGAGTAACGCCCACAGATACGTCCATTTTACCCACGGATGCTGTTTGCCGACCAGCAGCCATACGCTGGTCGCGAGCGTGAAGGTGTTGGCCGCGTGCGACGACGCAAAGCCGTATTGCCCTCCGCATTCCAGCAGCGGATGGATCAGCGGCTGCAAGTCCGGTACGTGGCAGGGACGGAGCCGCAGGGTGAGGGGCTTGAGCAGGGCCGACGCCGTCTGGTCGCTGATGACGACGGCTACGACCAGCGTCAGAATCAGTCCGATGGCTTGCCGGCGGTATTGATACACCAACCAGCCAATCAGCAGCGCGTAGAACGGAAACCAGGTGTTACGCTCCGTGGCCCAGACCATGATTGGGTCGAGCCAGGGTGCGTAATGGCCATTGAGCCACAGAAAAAGGTCAGTATCGAGTTGGTTGAGGGTTTCGCGCATGATGAGCGCAAAGGTAACACCTTACCGCTTTGGCTGAATCAGGTCCCACAGATTGCCGTACAGGTCACTGAATACGGCTACCGTTCCGTATAGTTCCTCAACAGGGCCGCGAACGATACGTACGTTATGCTCCCGAAGACGCTGAAAGTCCCGCTGGAAATCGTCGGTATGCAGAAAGAACGCCACCCGGCCGCCGGTCTGGTTACCAATCCGGCTCGTCTGTTCCTCACCTACCGCCTGGGCCAGCAGCAGGTTGCAGCCGGGGTTTCCTTTCGGGGCTACGATAACCCAGCGTTTGGTGTCGCTCAGGCGGGTGTCTTCCAGTAGCTCGAAGCCCAGAACCCTGGTATAAAAGTCGATGGCCTTGTCGTAATCGTCAACAACCAGGGTTACGTGGGCAATTCGCTGCTGCATGAAGTCAGGGGTTGGTCAGGTCTGGTAGGGGATACGTATCCCGCATAGAAAGCCCGGCGTCGCCAGACGGGTTAGTTAAAGCCTAACTTCTCCCGCACCCGGGCGATGGTCCGGCTGGCAATAGCACGGGCTTTTTCTTCGCCCGCCCGAAGTTCGGCTTCCAGGGCCTCGTTGTTGTCCATGTAGTAGTTGAAGCGCTCCCGCTCGGTGGCAAACCGGTCGACGATCAGCTCATAGAGTGCTTTCTTGGCATGACCGTAGCCGTAGCCGCCCGTTTCGTAGTTCCGGCGCATCTCGGCCACCTGCTCGTCGGATGCGATCAGTGAATAGAGTTGGAACGTAATGTCCTTATCCGGATTCTTTGGTTCTTCGAGGGGCGTTGAGTCGGACACCACCTTCTTGATCACTTTATAGAGCTCATTGCCAGGCAGGAAAATGTCGATGTAGTTGTTGTACGACTTGCTCATCTTCTGGCCGTCGATGCCGGGAATGGTCATCAGCCGCTCGTCGATGCGGGCTTCGGGCAGCACAAACACCTCTTCGCCGTACTGGTGATTAAACGAGCTGGCAATATCGCGGGTCATTTCCAGGTGCTGCCGCTGATCTTTCCCGACAGGCACAATGTTGGCGTCGTAGAGCAGAATGTCGGCGGCCTGCAAAACCGGATACGTGAACAATCCCGCCGAGGCCGACTGTTCGCCCAGCTTGGCAACCTTGTCTTTGTAGGAGGTGGCATTCTGAAGCATCGGAACGGGCGTAAAGCAGTTGAGGTGCCACGCTAATTCGGTATGCTCCGGCACCCGCGACTGCCGCCAGAACGTATTTTTCTGCGTGTCCAGGCCAAACGCCAGCCAGGTAGCGGCCACGGCCCGGGTGTATTCCCGGCGCGTTGGTCCATCTTTCAGGGAAGTCAGTGAGTGGAGGTCGGCGATAAAAAGAAACGACTCGTTTTCGGGTTGTTTGGATAAGTCGATCGCGGGTTTGATCGCGCCCAGAATATTGCCCAGATGAGGCCGCCCGCTGCTTTGAATACCGGTTAAGATTCGTGCCATACAATGAGAGGAAGAGGAGAAAAGGGAGAAGAAAGGGAGGAGGGGGAGGAAAGGGAATTGATAACCCCCTTTTTCCCTCTCCTCCCTTTTCTCCCCCTTCTCCTTATTATTTATTTTGCGCTTCAACTACCGCAATGGCGACCATGTTGACGATCTCGCGCTCTGAAGAACCTAACTGCAGTACATGCACCGGTTTGCGGATACCGAGCAGAATAGGACCGATGGCGTCGAAGCCGGCGGCTTCCGACATCAGGTTGTAAGCAATGTTCGACGCCGACAGGTTCGGGAAGATGAGCGTGTTGGCGCCATCCTCAACCAGTTTGCTGAACGGATGGTTCTGCCGCAGCAGCTCCGTGTTGAACGCCAGGTGCGCCTGGATTTCGCCGTCGACAATCATATCCGGGTGCTTCTTTTCCAGGATTTCAACGGCCCGGTTCATCTTCTGCGCGTCTTCGCCTTTGGCGCTGCCGTAGTTGGAATACGTGACCAGCGCAATGCGCGGTTTGATGTTGAACCGCTCAACGGCCCGGGCCGTCAGTTCGGTAATTTCAACGATCTCTTCGGCGGTTGGGTTGAAGTTCACCGTCGTATCGGAGAAGAACAGCGGGCCCCGTTTGGTCAGCAGGATGTACATCCCGGCCACCTTTTGTACGCCCGGCTCTTTGCCGATGATCTGAAGCGACGGCCGGATCGTATCCGGGTAACTGCGCGTCAGCCCCGAAATAAGGGCATCAGCTTCCCCGGTTTCGACCATCATGGCCCCGAAGTAATTCCGGAAATACATCTGCTTGCGGGCTTCCGTCGCGTTGACACCCTTGCGCTTCCGCTTGTCGAAATACAGGTCGGCAAACCGCTGAATCAGCGCATCCTGCTCCGGCGAACGCGGGTCGATGATGGGAATGTCGCCCATATCGAGGTTATTCTGCGTAATAATCTCCCGGATGGTGTTCGTCTGCCCGAGCAGTATTGGAAACGCGATGCCTTCGTCGCGGACCTGCTGTGCCGCTTTCAGCACCTTCAGGTTTTCGGCATCGGCAAACACAACCCGCTTCGGGTTTGTCTTGGCCTTGTTGATGATCACGCGGGTGATCTGATTGTCCTGACCCAGCCGCCGGGCGAGCTGCTGTTCGTAGGCATCCCAGTCTGTGATCGGGTGTTTGGCAACGCCCGAATCCATAGCGGCCTGAGCCACAGCCGGCGCTACGGTTGCCAGCAGGCGCGGGTCAACCGGTTTCGGAATGATGTAGTCGCGGCCGAACATCAGGCTGTCCTGTCCGTAGGCCAGGTGAACGATGTCAGGAACGGGCTTCTTGGCCAGGTCAGCGAGGGCGTGAACGGCCGCCAGCTTCATTTCTTCGTTGATCTCGGTGGCCCGAACGTCCAGCGCGCCCCGGAAAATGTAGGGGAAACCCAGTACGTTGTTCACCTGATTAGGGTAGTCGGAGCGGCCGGTTGCCATGATGATATCCGGTCGGGCGGCCGTGGCGTCTTCGTAGCTGATTTCGGGGGTTGGATTGGCCATGGCGAACACAATGGGGTGGTCGGCCATCGAACGGACCATGTCCTGACTCACTACGTTGCCTTTCGACAAGCCGATGAACACGTCGGCCCCGACAAAGGCTTCTTCGAGTGTTTTCAGGTCGCGGGTGGTCGCAAACTGCCGCTTCCGATCATCGAGGTCGGCGCGGTCAGTACGAATAACGCCCTTGCTGTCGCACATGACCACGTTTTCGAGTTTAGCCCCGAGCGCTACGTAGAGCTTGGTGCAGGAAATCGCCGACGCGCCCGCGCCGTTCACCACGATTTTAACGTCACCGATCTGTTTGCTGACCAGTTCGAGGGCATTCAGCAGGGCGGCCGCACTGATGATAGCCGTACCATGCTGGTCGTCGTGCATGATCGGGATGTTGAGCTCGCGCTTGAGCCGCTCCTCAATCTCGAAGCACTCCGGGGCTTTGATGTCCTCCAGGTTCACCCCCCCGAACGTCGGCTCCAGAATCTTCACCGTCCGGACAAATTCATCGACGTCCTTGGTGTTGAGTTCAATATCAAATACGTCAATGTCGGCGTAAATTTTGAAGAGCAGGCCCTTGCCTTCCATCACCGGCTTGCCGGCTTCGGGGCCAATGTCGCCCAGGCCCAGGACGGCGGTACCGTTGCTGATAACGGCCACCAGGTTGCCTTTGGTCGTGTATTTGTACACGTCTTCGGGATTGGCTTCGATGGCCAGACAGGGTTCGGCTACGCCGGGCGAATAAGCCAGCGTCAGGTCGCGCTGCGTGCTGTATTCTTTGGATGGAATAACCTCCAGTTTGCCCGGACGGCCTTTTGCGTGGTATTCGAGGGCGTCTTCGCGTCGGATTTTTTGCTGCATAAGAAGATGGTTGATGAGTCGGACGGCTCCGGCCGCCGTCGCCCAGGCAACAATGCGCTGGACGGTGGTTTGTTGTACCAGGGTTTTGGTGCGCGAATGTACTAAAAACAGTGGGAAGTCGCTCGATAATTGCGTTCCGGTCTTTCCCGCTTACCTACCGAAAGGGCCGGAACTCGGTGTTCAATGCCCTCAGGAAGCGCCTGGCTAAAACTTAGGAACGCTTCGGTGGGGTTCCCCTACGCTTCGGTAGCGGACTGAGTCGGCTGGGTCCGATTTCTTCCGGCGCTCGTCCGGTCGTGCAATAGGTTTGTGGTGTCAGTCAAACCAGAAAACGACCAGATGAAAAAGTGGATCGCTGTTTTAATCGGGCTCCTGGTGGTCGGTAGCGCTACTGCGCTGCTGATGAGCAACCGCCGAAAGCAGGAAGCTCAACTCGAACTTACCCGTCGGCCACTCGCGACTACGGTGGCCGTTGCCCGGGTGCAGCAACGAACGTTCGCCGAGCCTGTCGAGTTTATCGGCAAGACCGAAGCCTGGCGCGAGGTGCAGATGACCGCCACTACCCAGGGGGTTATCCATGATCTCTACGTGCGGCTTAACGGTCTGGTTCGGCCGCATCAGCCCATCGCGCGGGTCGATGCCGAATTAACCGAAATTTCACTGCGGGCAGCCGAAGCGGCCCTGCGAAAGGCGCAGACGGATCTGATTCGGTACGAAACCCTCTACCGCGAAAATAACGTACCGGCGGCCGATCTGGAAAATGCCCGTCTGCAAGGCAAGAACGCGGAAAGTCAGGTGCTGACGCTTAAAAAACAACTGCGTGATGCCGTCGTCAAAGCGCCCATTGGCGGCACCGTTACCGAGAAAAACGTAGAGCCCGGCATGTTCATCAGCCCCGGTACGCCGTTGATGACCATCACCGACGTATCGGCGGTAAAGCTGGTCGTAGCCGTGCCGGAAGCCGAGCTGACGCAGTTCTGGCCGGGTCGGCGCGTACCGGTAAGGTTCGAAGCGTATCCCGGTCAGTCGTTCACCGGGACGGTGCATCAGATCCGGCTGAAAGGAGGGGAGGTAGGCCGGTTCCCGGTTGAAATCCGGGTGACCAACGAAGCGAAGCGTCATCCGTTGCGGGTGGGTATGACGGCCCACGTTACGTTAACCGCTGCGCAGCCCACCACGGCGCTGACCATTCCACGTACCGCCCTGATTACGCAGCAGGCCCAGCCGGCCGTGTACCTGTTTCGCAACGGGCGGGTAGCGCACCGGCCGGTGGAAACAGAGCGAAACGCTGGTGAATACGTCCTCGTTCGTGGAGGATTGCAACCGGGCGATAGCGTAGTGGTCAGCGGAACGGGTGAGTTACGCAACGGGCAGCTGGTGCAGGTTGCGCCGGAGGCTTTCAGGCAATCGGCGGTACGTCGGAACAAAACCGTAACCCAATAAAGATCGCTATGAAACTGACTCAGCTCGCCATTAACCGGCCCATTCTCGTTATTGTCCTGTTTTTAGTACTGGGAATTCTGGGAGCTTTTTCCTATACCCAGCTTCGCTACGAACTGCTGCCCGATGTTTCAACGCCTTTTGTTACGGTCACTACGTTCTATCCGGGCGCATCGCCGGCCGAGGTGGAAACCGGACTGACAAAACCCGTTGAAGACGTGGTATCGACCGCCGATCGGATCAAGCGGATTACCGCCCAGTCGCTGGAAAACGTATCGCTCATCCAGATTGAGTTTCGGCAGGGGACCGACCACGACCGGGCATTGCAGGAAGTGCAGCGACGGGTCAACGAGATGGTTGCTACGTTACCCGCCGACAGCAAAACGCCCATTGTGGCCAAATACTCGCTGTCGGATCTGCCCGTGCTGCGGATTGCGGCTACCAGCCAACTGCCGGATCAGGCGTTTGGTACGCTGCTGAAAACCCAGCTTAAACCCCGCATTGCCCAGACGCCCGGCGTCGGTCAGGTTACGTTTGTAGGGTTGCCCGATACCGAAGTACGCGTGGCCCTGGACGCGGCCCGGCTCAAATCGCTGAACGTGTCCGTGCTGCAGGTAGTGAACGCCATCCGGGCCTCGAACCTGAACGTACCGGCGGGAGCGATCAAGGATACAGACGCTGCGTATGCCGTACGAGTGGTTGGCAAGACGGACGCGATCGATCAGCTTCGCAACATTGTGGTGTTCACCGACAGTTCAGGAGTAAACATCCGGCTTGGGGACGTAGCGACCATTCAGGCCGCCCGTAAGGATGTTGAGAACATCAACCGCTTCAACCGCAAGGCGACCGTGGGGCTGCTCGTGACGAAGCAATCCGGGGCCAACAACGTTGAGGTGAGCCAGGCCATACGGGACCTGCTGGGCCAGTTTGAGACGGAGTACAAGTTGGCGGGGTTGTCGTTTGCCATCGCTCAGGACGCGTCGGAGTTCACCCTGGCTGCAGCCGAAGCCGTTAACCACGATCTGGCGCTGGCGGTGCTGCTGGTGGCACTGGTTATGTTCGTGTTCCTGCACAGCCTCCGGTCGTCGCTGATCATCATGGTGGCCATCCCGGCTTCGCTGCTGTCGACGTTCATTGTCATGAGCCTGCTCGGGTTCACGCTGAACCTGCTGACATTGCTGGCCTTGTCGCTGGTGATTGGCATACTGGTCGACGACTCGATTGTGGTCCTCGAAAGCATTTACCAGCAACTGGAGCGCGGTAAAGACAAACGGACCGCGGCCCTGGAAGGACGAAACGATATCGGCTTTGCGGCCATCGCCATTACGCTGGTCGACGTAGTGGTGTTCGTGCCGCTATCGGTTGCGCCCGGCCTGATTGGGGACCTGATGCGGGAATTCTCGCTGGTGGTGGTGAGTTCAACGCTGTTCAGTCTGCTGGTGTCGTTTACACTGACGCCCATGATCGCGTCGCGATTCGGGCAGCTTGAACAACTGACGGGTAAAACGCTCATGGGGCGTTTCGGCTTGTGGTTTGAGCGCGGGTTCGACCGGCTTACGGCCGCCTACCGGGATGTACTGGCCTGGGCGCTCGGGCACCGCAAAACAACGGCCTTACTGGCGGTTGGCCTGTTTGTGGCTTCGCTGCTGTTGCCGTCTACGGGTTTCATCGGGGCTGAATTTACGCCCCCGACCGACAAAGGCGAGATTAGCATTACGCTGCAGTTTCCGGAGGGGCAAAAGCTGGCGCAAACCGATGCGCTCGCCCGGCAGTTTGAACAGGCGCTGTACCAGATGCCCGAAGTCCGGCGGGTGTTTACCAACGTAGGTTCCAACCCCGACAGCTTCGGGGTTACGTCGGCGAGCAACAGCGTGGAGTTTTCGGTGACGTTTTCGCCCAAAGACGAACGGAGTAAAGATCTGGTCATGCTGACACAGGACGTGAAACTGCGGGCGGCTCAACTGCCCGGCGTACGACTCAAAGCCTACCCGATTGGGATTCTGGGCGCGGATGGGTCAACGCCCATCATGCTGATCATCAGCGGGGCCAATCGCGAAAAAGTACGTAGCGAAGCTGCGCGGATTGCCGACGTCATGCGGGCCATACCGGGCACGGCCGACGTGCGCTTTTCCGGGCAAACGCAGAAACCCGAAGTGCAGATCGAGGTGGACCGGGAGAAACTGGCCCGCTACGGCCTGACCACCGAAGCGGTAGGTTCGGCAATCCGAACGGCGCTGGCCGGATTCGATGACCTAAAGATTCAGTCCGGGGCCGATGGAAGCGGGGCGGTCAGCGATCAGTCGGTGACCCTGCGGATTCAATACGCTGAACCGTTCCGAAGCCGTACCGAGCAACTTGGCCGGTTGTCGCTGCAGAACACCAGTGGGCAACTGATTGAACTCCGGCAGGTTGCCGACATTCACGAAGCGTTTAACCCGGCCGTACTCGAACGGAAGGACCGGAACAACGCCGTGACCGTAACGGCCCAGGCGGTCGGTCGACCCGTCGGCGACATTGGCGTCGATATTCAGCAGGCCGTTGCGAAACTCGGCATTGACCCGTCGGTGCGGGTGCTTTACGGGGGTGATCTTGAATTGCAGGACGATTCGTTCGGCAAACTGGGACTGGCGTTTGGGGCCGCCATCCTGTTCATGTACCTGATCATGGTGGCCCTGTACAATTCCTGGGTGTATCCCCTGGTGGTGCTGTTCTCGATCCCGATGGCCCTTGTGGGCGCGTTGTTCGCACTGGCGTTCACCATGAACTCGCTGAACATCTTCACCATTCTGGGACTCATCATGATGCTCGGGCTGGTGGCCAAAAACGCAATTCTGCTGGTTGACCGGGCGAATCAGAACCGGGAGCAGGGGCAACCGCTCGTCGATGCGCTTCTGGAAGCGGGCCAGAGTCGGCTCCGCCCGATCCTGATGACAACGCTGGCCATGGTCATCGGGATGCTGCCTATCGCGCTGGCAACCGGACCCGGGGCCGAACTGAAAAGCGGACTGGCGTGGGCCTTGGTAGGAGGCATGTCGAGTTCGATGCTGCTGACGCTCGTTTTTGTGCCGACGGTCTACATGGACGTCGCCCGACTGCTGGCGTGGGTGAACCGGCGCGGAGCTAAGGGCGTGGGGCCGGGCACACGGGGCCGGGGGGTAGGGGCCAAAGCCGTTTCTGCTGCGATGGTTTTGGTAATGCTCAGCCCATGTACGCTGACTGCTCAACCCTCTACCCCTGGCGCCCTCGCCCTCAGCCCTACGCCCCCGGCCTCCCGCTCACTATCCCTGCAGCAAGCGGCTGATCTGGTGCGGGAGCAGAACGGTGACGTTCGGGTCGCGAAGATGGACATCGAAAAAGCAGATGTTCGGCTGGAAGACGTAAACCGATCGTGGTGGCCGACTCTTAACGGCGCTGGGCAATACACCTACAACATCAAACCACCCGTGTTTTTCTTTCCGGCGTTTTCCATCGATCCGGTGACGGGTAGTTTTGCCATCGACGAAAACCGGCTCCAGCCCGTTCAGGCCGCCTTACGTCATGCCTATTCCGGGGCCGTCAATCTGGCCATGCCGCTGTTGCAGCCCGATCTGCGCATCGGCCGTAAACTGGCTGCTACGGCCCGGAAGGCCGCCAGCGAAAGCCTGCGGGCGGTGACGGCCCGGCAAGTGACGGAGGTGAAAAAGCACTACCTGAACATACTGCTGGCCGAGGAGCAGCGCCGACTGGCCCTTTGGAGTCTGGAGCGGGCGCAGGAAGCGTTGCGCGAAGCCCGAAACCTGTACCGGGTTCAGCTGGCTATGGATGCCGATACGTTGCGGGCATTCGTGGAGGTGGAAAACCAGCGCCCCAGTCTGTCGAAACTTGACCGGACGATCCGGCTGCTCAAAAATCAGCTTAGTACGTTGCTGGGACTGAAGCCCGGTACCGAGCTGGTGCTGACCGACTCGCTGGTGTACCGACCCAATGCTGTGGCGGGCGAAGACGTAACGATTGGCCGGGCCTGGAACCTGCGGCCTGAATTACGGCAACTGGCGCTCAGCCTGGAGCAAAGTCAGCAGCAGGAGCAGCTTGAACGTACCCGGCGACTACCGACCCTCTCGCTTTTCGGCCAAGTCAGTACGCTGGCCCAGTTGAACGATTTTCGGTTTCAGAACAGCCGCTGGCCGCTGGTTTTGTACGCCGGGCTGCAACTAAATATCCCGCTTTTCAACCCGACGAATGAGCTGAAGATTCAGCAGGCGCGAATCACGTACTGGCAGGGACAGGAACAACTGCGTTACAATAAAGAGCTGGTTGCCAACGAGGTCCGTTCCATTTTGTACGCAACCGACGAAGCCCGCGATCGGATTAAAACGCAGGATGGCGTAATTCGGGCGGCCGAGCGGAGTTACCAGCTTACGCAAAGCCGCTATCGGCAGGGACTGACCCGGTTCAGCGACCTGACCGATGCTGAACTGGCGCTTCGGCAAGCACAGAGCAACCGACTGCAGGCGGTATACGACTACCTGGTCGCTCAACTCGACCTGGATCGGGCGGTGGGTATGGAATGAACCGACCAGGAGCAGTACGGTTGCCCAGACAGGGCTGCTCCTGGTCGTAATGGCGTGATTCTGCCTGCTTTACGTACGGACGTTTGAATGTATACCTCAGCCTAACAAACCCGGCAGCGGAGGAGCTGTTCGACAACTCTGCAGGATGTCGTTTCAGTTAGGTCGTATGGCGTTTTAGGGTGCTCTACGGCAGCTTCAGGCAGTTTCGCTGGGTCTTTCACTATTGACTTATCTACTTTTGGTCACAGTTTCACCAGTTAACGCTGTACTCGTATGAATCACTGGTTAGATCAATTCTCGCCCCAGACAGCCCGCAAAGTTGGCATTGGTCTGTTGATTATATCGTGTATGACCTGGCCAATGGCACTACTTGTTCCCTTTATTTCGCTGCCCGTTTCCGATGTTTTTAAAGCCGGTGCCATAGCGGTCTTTCTGGTGCTTGGCGAAGTCACGTTCGCCAGTTCATTGCTGCTGCTCGGTCGCAATTTTATGAAAGAGGTAATGGCGCTCATCAAGGTTACCGGCTCACAATCAGCTTCTTTTTTTGTGGGAGCCGGGTTCGTTATCTGGTTGTTGGCGACTATCTTCGTACGATTGGCCGGGCAGTACCTCTTCGTGCCGGGCGATACGTGGCTGACCATTGCAGCCTTTGCCGGGCTGACCGTACTGCTGCCGCTGCTGTTGTATTCGTTATATCGGTTCAAAAACGTAGACGATAATGAGCAGGTGAAGGCGGCCGTGCTGTTTGCCCTGCCTGGTATGGTGCTGGATGCCGGAACGGTGCTGTTTTTCCAGGATGTATTTCCAAACCTGTCGCCGGATGCCAACGTAGTGTTTGCGGCCTGGCTTTTCTGGGGCTATGCAATTGGCCTGCTGACCGGTTTTGTGCGAAAACAGCCGATCTGGTAGGATAGATTAAGTTGCTTAAACAGACGCAGACGCCGTGGTTTCTCCATTCAGAAAGTGGTTTCGGTGGGTTGGTACGCCCATAATGGGCCTGCTCATCTATTTGATCGTTTACTACGTCGACCCCAGATCCTTCGAAGTGCCGCCATACGTAGGGCCGAACGCCTGGAAAGCGCATTGCTTCGACATTTTTTCGTGCCTGATCGGCGCGTATATCCTCTCGGAACTGAGTTTGTGGGGGAACGATCAGCTTAACCGCATCCTGCCCTGGGAAGACCGGCCGCTGCTGCGATTTGTGCTGCAACTGCTCACCCTGGTTGTTGACAGTGTCGTTGTCATTGGCGGAATCGTGTGGGTAATCACCCTGATCGAAGAACCTAACTATCACTATACGGAGGGCGACTGGCTGAGTATCCGGCAGACCTTTGCGTTCGGTAGCCTGATGGCGCTGTTTATCAATGCCATCCAAACGGGTGAATACTTCTTTACGCGTTGGCGTACCTCCATGCTGGAAGCCGAACGGCTGAAACGGGAGTCTGTTGAAGCCCGGTTCGAGGCACTCAAAGGACAGCTCGATCCGCATTTTCTGTTCAATAACCTGAACACCCTGAGCTACATCGTCGAAGAAAACCCGCGCCGGGCGGTGGCGTTCATCGAAAACCTGTCGCTGGTGTATCGCTACGTATTGCAGAACCGCGATAAAACGCTGGTGCCGCTGCGGGATGAGCTTAAACTGGCTGAAGCGTATCTGTTTCTGCTGAAAAATCGGTTTGAAGAAGGCCTGCAGGTGACCATCGACGTACCGGATTGCGACCGCGACCGGCTTATCCCGCCCATGACGCTGCAACTGCTCCTGGAAAATGCCGTCAAACACAACGTTGTGAATGAACAGCATCCCCTCCAGATTACGCTGACCTGTAATGAGGCCGGCGAACTGGTGGTGCAGAATTCTTTGCACCGGCGGCAGCATGTCGAAGCCGGTACGGGCATTGGCCTGCAAAATATCCGACATCGTTACGAACTCCTCATTAACAAACAACCCGACGTGGTGGAGAATGGTCAGTCGTTTACAGTACGGTTACCGCTGATTGGAACATGAACGCGCTCATCATTGAAGACGAAATACCGGCTGCCCGCCGACTGACCCGCCTGTTGCAGGATGTTGACGATACCATTGAGGTAACGGGTATTGTAGACAGTATCAGTCAGGCCGTCGACCAGCTGCGCCGGAAGACCGATCTGGACGTAATCTTCAGCGATATTCACCTGTCCGACGGGTTGAGCTTTGAGGTATTCCGGCAGGTTGAACCGCCATGTCCGATCATTTTCACGACGGCCTACGATGAATACGCCATCCAGGCGTTTAAGCTCAACAGCATCGACTATTTGCTGAAGCCGATCGTGGCCGACGAACTGGAGCAGGCGCTGCTGAAATTCAGGAAAGGACGAAGTAGTCGTGGGGCGTTGTCTGTTCCTCTGCCCGGTATCGAGCAATTGATCCGCACTCTGAATCAGCCGCAGTCGTTGTTCCGGCAACGGTTTCTGGTGAGTCATAAAGATAGTTTTCTGCCCATTCTGGCCAGCGAGGTGGCTTACTTTTACTCCGAGAATAAAATTACCCGGCTGGTGCGGCCCGATGGGAAGTGGTTTCCGCTGCCCGAAACGCTCGAAGAACTGGCTGAGCAGCTTGATCCAACGCATTTTTTCAGGGCCAACCGGCAGTTTATCCTGAATATGAACAGCATCCAGGCCATTCATAAGCATTTCAACGGGAAACTAAAACTGGTTCTGACACCCGACCCGACCGATGAGGTAATGGTCAGCCGCGAACGGGCCGAAGAGTTCAAAGCCTGGCTAAATCAATAAAAATCAGGGTCAACGCTCCAGATCAAAAGCAAACAGCTCATGCCGTCAACCGGTGAACCTGGAACGTTGACCCTCGAACTAAATCAGTGCTTCGGCGTTTTCTGGGTCATCAGGCCGGCACCCAGGGCGAAAGCTCCCAGCAATACGTGCGGCAGGTACGTTTTCCTGGCAAAGCCGAATAGCCAGGGCGAGGCTACTAACAGCGCCCCCTCGGCTACGTCCAGAGACAGGTGCGTGGTCATCGGTAATTTCCGAACCGCCCCAAGCTCATAATCCGTGAAAAGCGAAGAGCCGAGCGCAGCGCCACCGGCCGCCAGGGGAACCCATTTGGCCGCGGGTTTGTCCGCAAAGCCGAACAGCCAGGGAGATGCCAGAAACAGACCTCCGCTGACGTAGTCGAGAATACCGTGTACTTTCGTTGGAATGAATCGCATAGTCATAGTACCTGAAACGTTTGATCAGTTGATAGGCAAAAAGCCAGCCCATCAGCTGGCTTTTTGCCTGATTAAACACTATTGATGCACTACGGATTAGCCAACAGTTAGCGTGAGCTGCCGCTGCCCGCCAACTGGTTAAGTTCATCGCGTGACACCTGGAGGTGCGTTTTCACCAGGGGGTGGGCCGCTTTGGCCAGGTTTTTCAGGCTTTGATCTTTGGCATCTGATTCTACTTTCGACATCACCCGGTCGAGCTTTTCGTGGCCGTTTACTCCGCTTTGCTGCACGTACTGACGGTCGAACTCCGCACCCGACAGTCCCTGCATTTTCGTCAGCATGGCCTGGGTTTCAGCGTCCGGCGTGGTAGGCAGCGTAACCCCTTTGGCCGAGGCAATCTCTTTCAGCTTGGCCGACAGACCCGTTTGTTCTTCTACCTCAGCCTGAGCCAGTTTCCGAACGTCTTCACTGCTGGCTTTATCAACCGCTAGCTGGCTGACCTGAAGCTGCATCATCCCCCCCATAGCTACCTGCTTCATCAGATCCTGATCGGCCTGCGACAGCGGAGCGTTGGTGGCATTAACGGCGGCAACCGCCTGGGCTCCCTGCTTGTTTTTGCTGTCAAATTCAGATGGGCTGTACTTGCCGATGGACGTAGTACCGCCGGACCGCATGGAACTGTTTTGCTGGGCGAACGAAACGCCGGTAACGGTTAGGGCGAGCAGAGCCCCGAGTGTAATTGCATTGGTTTTCATAGCGTTGTTTTTTTTAACAGAATGTGCAAAATGCAGATACGTAACTCACTATATAGACTTAGTGTTTTAGAATGTTAAGCAGAGGGCGTACAGACTGCTGCTTTAATGCCGGTCGGTCGGCGAACGATGGGCGGAATGAATCCTGATGAAGAAATTGGCCGCAAAACGGCGATCATCAAGTAGAGCTGTTTCAGCCCGTTCTTTTGTAGCCATTGCCGACGGTTTGGGTCGGCTGCGAAAAACGCCGATCTGGCAACAAGCCGCCTTTTTTTTGTGTTGACTTTGTATGCAAGCTACAACCCAGCCACAGCGCACCAAAAGCCGGGGAAACGGCTCCGACTCGTTTGAATCGCCGGATTTTTATCAACTCGATGACCTGCTCACGGCCGAACACAAACTGGTTCGGTCGTCGATGCGCACGTTTGTCAAACGCGAGATATCGCCCATCATTGAGGAGTATGCCCAGCGGGCGGAGTTTCCGGCGCAGCTGGTTCCCAAATTCGGGCAGATTGGGGCCTTTGGGCCAACCTTGCCCGTCGAGTACGGGGGCGGAGGTCTGGACTATATTTCCTACGGCCTGATGATGCAGGAAATCGAGCGGGGCGATTCAGGGATGCGTTCGACCGTGTCGGTACAAAGTTCGCTGGTGATGTACCCGATTTACCGGTATGGTTCGGAGGAGCAGAAACGTCGGTTGTTGCCCCGGCTCGCCAAAGGTGATCTGATTGGCTGCTTTGGCCTGACCGAAGCGAATCACGGCTCTAATCCCGGTGGCATGGAAACGGGCTTTATCGAACGTAGCGATTACTTTCTGCTCAACGGCTCGAAGCTCTGGATCACCCACGCACCCATTGCCGACATCGCTATCGTGTGGGCCAAAAACGAACAGGGAAAAATCCGGGGCCTGATTGTGGAGCGGGGCATGGAAGGCTTCAGCACCGCCGAGATTGAGCAAAAGTGGTCGCTGCGGGCCAGCACGACCGGCGAACTGATTTTTCAGGACGTGAAGGTGCCGAAAGAAAACCTGCTGCCCGAAGCGTTCGGTCTGAAAAGCGCGTTGTCGTGTCTGGATCAGGCGCGGTACGGTATCGCGTGGGGAGCGCTGGGGGCGGCTATGGACTGCTACGAGTCGGCACGTCGCTACGCACTGGAGCGGATTCAGTTCGACAAACCGATTGCCTCGTACCAGCTGGTGCAGAAAAAACTGGCCGAAATGCTGACCGATATTACGCTTGCGCAGCTGCTGTGCTGGCGACTCGGGATGCTCAAAAATGAAGACAAGGCTACCTCAGCGCAGATTTCAATGGCCAAACGCAACAACGTAGAGGTAGCGCTGCGGGTCGCCCGCGAAGCCCGTCAGGTGCTCGGAGGCATGGGCATCATCGGCGAGTACCCCATTATGCGGCATCTGATGAACCTCGAATCGGTGGTTACCTACGAAGGGACGCACGATATCCACCTGCTGATTCTGGGGCAGGAGATTACCGGCATCCCGGCGTTTAAGTAGCCGATCCGTCGTCGGTTAGCTGCCAGGCCGGTTCGCCCAGGTAATGGTCGCGCAGTTCGGCCGCCAGCTTCTGCATCATCGTCTGTAACGTTTCGGGGCTTTCGACCGTTACGGAGTGGCCGTACGAAATCAGCCAGCGGCAGAGCCCCTGCAAATACGGGGTCCGAAAGTGCATCCGGACGGTATCGCCCAGGTCTTCTTCGGCGTAGAAGCCGAAGTTGTAGCGTTGTTCCTGAATGAACCGGGCGGCTTTTTTCCGAAACACCACTGTCGCTTCCTGAGGGGTCGGCTGGGTGGTGGCTATGCGGTCGAGGTACTCCTGCAGCGACAGCCGTTCGAGCCGCGTAAATCGCTGGCCGGTACTGGTTAGCTGCCGGATGCGATCCACCCGGAAATCGCGGTAATCGTTGCGGCTCCGGCAGAAAGCGATCAAATGCCAGCCCGAGCCGTAGTGATACAGGCCGAGGGGTTCCACCTGCCGCTGGGAAACTACGTCGTTGTAATTGGAGAAATAATCAATCAGCAATACGTGCTGATCCACCACGGCCTGTTGCAGTTGGGTCAGCAGTTCCGTGGCGTAGGGCTGGGGCGTCAAGGGGCCGGATACGTCGAGGTGCGGCTCCAGATCGGCAATGTGCTCCTGGTCTCCCCGCTTCAGAACGGATTTGATTTTGTAAAGCGCCGACTCAAATTCCGCCCGCACCGACTGATCGGTCCATTTCTGAATCAGCTTGGCGCCAAACAGCAACGCGCTGATTTCGGCTTTGGTGAACATGACCGGCGGCAGGTGATAGCCTTCCAGAAAGTACCCGACGCCGGCTTCGGCACCGATGGGCACACCCGCTTCTTCCAGCGCCCGGACGTCGCGGTAGACGGTCCGCAGGCTGATGCCAAAGCGATCGGCCAGTTCCTGCGCCCGGACAACCCGTTTGGTTTGCAGGTGAATCAGGATAGCGGTCAGGCGGTCGATGCGGTTCATTGGAGCAGTTTAAAGGTCGAGGGTTAAACATGGGAAGCTGGCGCGAATCTAACGCCTGACCAGCACTACCGGTGAACCACAAACTAAAAAACTACCGTAGCGTTTCTACGGCTTTTTTCATGGCCTGGTACTGCCGTTTCTTTTGCAGCACCCGGGGAGCGGCAACGCGTTCGCGGCAGTCGAAAATGCCGCAGCGTTCGCAGGCTTCGTTGACGACCCGGAACGGAATGGCCTCGTCGGGGTTTTGCAGGAAACGGAGCTTGCGCTTCAAGGTGTCGTTCACGGCAAAGCACATCGACACGCTCATGTTCTGACGGGCTACGGTCGGTTGATTCTGCGGCTGGAACGGATGCGCCACCGAAATGATCAGGTACGTCTGTCCCGAATCGGCGTACTGCGAGAGTTGCGCCCGGCACAGCGCACCGTCAAACTGCTTCTGATTCTGGAGGGATGTCAGCTCCTGCAGACTGGTCAGGGCGACCCACCGCCGACAGAAATGTTCATCGACCATGCCCCGCGGCCCCTGCTGCCGCGACAGGTGCATTTCTTTCGTCAGGTCAAACTGGCTCTGCCCGGCTACGTTGTTGAAGCGGTAGAAAAACAGCTGATCAATGCCGAAGTGGCTGGGCAGTACGTTGCTGAGTCGATAAAAAAACTGCTCGGGGGTAGCGCCGAAGTCGGTAACGAGCTGCAGAAAAGCGTCGCTGTTCCACGTCTCCTGTTGAAACAACTCGTTGAGCCGGGCCACCAGCGCATCGCGCCGGATCAGCATGGCACCGGCAAAATACGAGGCTTTGTAGTTGTTCAGAATCTGCTCAAACGATTCGGCTTCCACCCACGAGTAGGTCAGCGGCCGGCTTTTCAGAGTGAGGTAGTGAAAGCCGGCTTCCCGCGCCAGCGTGAAGAGCCGTTGCTGCGCCGACAATCCGGCGTTGAGATAGAGGGTCTTGCTATCGGGACGAAACACCGACCGCAGCGGCCCCAGCTCAGGCTGCGTGAGCGGATCGAAATAAGCCAGCCGGATGTCGTAGCGGGTTTTAAGCAGGTTGGTCAGCAGGGCTTCGGTGATGGGTTGCTGCTGGGTCGTAAACTCGGTCAGGAAGCGGTCGGCGTCGGCTTCTATGTCGGGGAAATAATTATCGTGCATCTCCTGATACGACCGGAGCATGGCCAGATACAGCCGCTCGACGCTCATGTTGTAGCTCAGCGCAATATCCATGAACGTCCGGATCATGGCGCTGACTTTGGCTGGTGCTTCAGCGAGCAGTTCGAGCAGATCCGACGGGTCGATGCCGAAGAGTTCGAGCGGAATTTCGGTCAGGAACTTGGAGCGCAGCAGGTCGGAAATGGGCTCAAGTTTCTTGTTCAGCTTCAGCGACACCAGCGTATCGTAATCGACCCCGATGGCATTGGCCAAAGCCGAAATCTTGTCGGCTTTGGGGTATTTGCGCCCTTTTTCGATCTCGTTCAGGTACGACACGGACAAGCCCGACTGCTGGGCCAGTTCGCTGAGGGAAACGCCTTTATCGAGTCGAAGCTGGCGTAGTTTGAGGCCAAAAAGCAGGCGAATATGGTCAGCGGGGAGGTTCACGTTTAGTTCAAGCGTTCGTCAATGAAAATGAAAGCTAACAAAAAAGCCTCGTCAGCACAAGGTTGACAAGGCTTATGAAAACGGTACATCAGTTGCAGAGGGGATGTATTAAAAATCAGTCGCGATCCTAGCCTCAAATCAATTCAAACTTATACACGGTTGCAGAGAGGAAGGGATTCGAAGTCGAACGCGACCCCGGCCTCAATACACTTCAGGCGTATACACACATTAGCAGAGGGGAAGGGATTCGAAGTCGGACGCAACCCCGGCCTCAATACGCTTCAGGCGTATACACACGGTTGCAGAGGGGAAGGGATTCGAACCCTCGATACGCTTTAGACGTATACACACTTTCCAGGCGTGCTCCTTCAACCTCTCGGACACCCCTCTGTATGGTTTATTCATTTATCTGATATTCAATGCATTAACTAGGTGTGTTTAGTGTCTCAATTTTGTCTTTGTCTCAATTCGTGTCGCAGTTTACTTGCTGACGTAGATAAATAAGGCAACCGCTGCCGTGAACAGCAGCTGAACCGTACCGACAATGCGGTGCAGGGTAAGCTGCTGACTGTCATACTCAATGAAGTTAGATTCATCCTTAACCAGTCGAGTCCCGTTCGGTCGATGACCAGTCTTGTAGCGTTTATCCTGCACGTAAACCGTTTCTTGCTTCTGTCCGTATTCGCCAGTCTTCATAAAATGCTGAAGGGCTACCCACAGCAGCACAGCACAAGCTACGTAACCAAGGATTTTACCGAAGATGGCACCCAAGATGAACGGTACTGTTGAGGCCAGCACAAACAACACCAGATCGATGATCACCGACTTGATACCGTAGGCTGATGCAACCGGTTCTGATGGCTGCTGCTGACCACTGGAACCTTTAAAATCCATTCGGTAACGCAGACCAGGAACACCCGTGCCGACGGAGGCACCGCGCCGGCCGATGGTAACGTTTCCTATTTTTATTCGAGGTGTGAATTGAAAGCCCATTAGATTGCATTTTGATTTTCGTATCCTTTGACAAGAAACAGGTTTAGAATGTCAGCTTTTTCAACTGGATAATCTTTATAGTGGGGATTGTGAGAACGTAATATGATTAAAGCTGGATCAGTGGGATGAGGATCAATGTATTTAAGCAGACGGTACCCATCCAGTACGATCAAATAGATCTGGCCAAAATCAATGTACTTAAGATTCTTCAAGTGAAAGACGTACAATCGGGATCCGGGAAAAATCCGGTCGTACATCGAATCACCTTTAACGTTGCAGGCTATGCACCCTCGATATTGAGGTGCATATATATACCCCTCGGGCACTTCATCAATCTCATCAAAATACAGCTCAATAAGACCAGCAGTAATCTCAATGTCATAATAGGGTATATAATGCTCTGCATCTTCCTCCGGAATTTGAGAAAGATATAGCCGTGTTTTTTCAACCGGAAGAACCGGTGACAAGCCCATAGCGCGTGGTGTCAAAGAACGATTGCCATTCGATAACTCCTCTGCTGTTGTACCATATAGTTTAGCTATGCTTAACAATATGTCCCTAGACGGTTTAGTCTCATCGTTTTCGTATTGCGATACAGCGCCCTTCGTTACACCGAGCTTCTTGGCGACATAATCCAAAGTCCACTGTCTATCAGCGTACTTTAACTCCTCTCGCCGTTTCTTAAGCCTCTGACCAAGGGTCATTTCTACCTGTAGAGTTTCAAGCATCACTAAACTTTACTAAACATTTTTGTGGATAGGACTTGACTTGTATAGCTGTACTATACTATATTTACTGCACTTTCAAAGCACAATAATAGCACAATATATGCAAATTACTCCTAACCAAGCAACACAAGCGGATTTAAGTCTTAGTGAACGGCTTAAAAAAGCCTATGAACGGGTGTCTCCAAACTTGCGTCCGGACGCTGTAACGGCCTTTTGTGATTTCCATCGCATTCATCCCGATACATTCAGAAAGAAACGTGTAGGCCAGGCGGTAGTAACTGAACAGGAGTGTGAATGGATGGAGGCCTACCGGCCTTATAAAGTTCCTGCATAGCTATGGCCTCCTTTACGATCATCCGTGGAGGTCAGCACATCGACCAGCCAGAACCCAATCGCTACTCGGGTCAGGACGACTACCGCTACCTGCTTCGGGAGAAGATCAAAGCCCGCCACCGGGCTGATCGGGATAAAGCCATTTTGAGAGAGCGGGCCAAGAACGGCCAATAACGATACCAACCCGTGAGGGTAATTGGTGTGGAATACAATCGGGTAAGGCCGGGGGCACTGCTTCCGGCCCTTCTTTCCCCGAACGTTGGCCGCGCCAAAAGACAAAACCCAGCCAAGGGGCCGGGTCTGTTTGCATCAATTTCTTATAAACATCACAAATGTATGGCTTTTCAAGAATCAAACGCAAGCCCTCCCAATCCTGACGAATTGGCCAAGGCCATCCGGCAGGCCACCATTCAGTCATTGGAAGACCAGTTGGCCTTCGCTCAGATGTACCGCACGATGCTCATCGACATGATCGGTGAAAATGCCTGGGTCGTGATGATCACCCAGCACATTCAGACGCTCGAACTCCGAATCGCCCATCATAAAGTCACCGCGTAAATGGAAACGCTCATTGCTACTACGATTGAACAGCCAACCCTGAACGGCTTTCCTGGAAAGTTTATGCCGCTTGGCGTAGCTCAGTATCTGCAGGATGAAGGCTTCCGCACCATTGCCCGCCTGGGTGATCGCCGGGTCTGGGTTGAAACCAGCGGTGTGCAGGTAGCCACCGGGTCAGTGTCTCATCCGGACTACAACCTGACCAACTGGTCACTGATGATCCAGATAGGCGAAACCGGCACCATCATCATTAAGAACGTAATGACGGGTAATTACACCCAGATCAGCTCGACCGTCTATCAGGGTGCCAACATCATGTCGGTGCCGTTTTTAAAGACGCTGCTGGCTCATGCGGTGCAGGTAGGTCCGGTTATCGTGATTGATGAAGACGGTCTGGCCAGCCGTATTGAAGAAACGTTGTATCAGCTTCTTGATGCCGTTGTTGAGGTCGTCTGCACCTGGCTACCGTTTCAGGAGCAGGTTAAGGTTTGGGTGAAGCATGAGCAGCTGACGACGTCGTACCAGCGCTTCTTCCCCCAGGGCGCCCCGATTGTCAGCCTGGTGAGTGAGGATATCAAAAACGACCTGAGCCAATGGATGCCCGAGTGAACCGTTCCGTACCTCCGCGGGTGTTGCTAGGCTTCTGGGCCCGCGTCTGGTTGATGCTGCATCGTTCGTGGCTAGGGCTGGGTTTAATTGGCCTGCCGGCTCTGATCTGCATCGTTCGTATCCTGTTGAAGCTGTCGCTCTCTGGCCAGCTTTACGAACTGTTCTACTTCACCATCATGCTGCTGCCATTGCTCGGCCTGGCTGCAGTGCTGCTCAGTATCGACTTTCCCAAGGATTACCATAAAACCAAATAGACATGCCCGTAAAGACTTTCAATCTGTTAGAGTTTATCTCATTCGTTAACCTGCCTGATCTTAAGGAGAACGGCACCATCGGTTCATTCTTTGGCATTGATGCCGTCACGACCGCTCACATCATGGATACGATTCAGCAGGCCATGCAGGAAAACGCTGATCAGAAAGTAACGCTGATGGAGGGTATGCAGCACTGTGCTGAGGCTGTGGCCGGCGATATGGGTGAAGTCACGATCAACAAGATGCTGTTAATCGCCTTTGGCCTTGGTATGAAGCTGCAGGAGCAGCGCGAAATCACGGCCCGCATGGAAGCCATGCAGCAGTTCGCTACCCACATCAAATCCGGCACCGTAGAAACTAAGTCCTTTACTGGTCCGGTGGCCGAGGCTTAATCAATCAATCATCAATTTCTTATCAATATGGCAAAGTCCGAAACGGCCGAATTATCGCTGGCCACCACCCCCCAGACGCTTGATGTGCAGGCGTTTGATCTGACCAACAACAACCTGCCTGATCTGGAGTCGGCCCATGAGATGCCGCTCGACTTCATGTCGGATTACTGGACACCGGAGAACATTGGAGAGTCCAAGCGGGTGTTCTTCGTCAAGATCGACAAGTCCCTGGTTCGGGACATCAACGATGCTGAAGTCGTTCATGAGCTACCGTGTGCCTTCTTTCTCGAACGCACGCCTAAAGGGGAGGTTCGGCAGATCCGAAACGGATCCAAACGGTTAGTGGGTGCGCTGGAAGTGGCCTATGAGCAGGCGATGATCCAACGCGGTACCCCCCTGTTGATTACCTACCTGGGTAAGAAGTCGAACAAGACTAACAGCTTTAAGTCGGATAACTGGTCAATCAAACCGTTAGTGATCAACGTCTGATGGAAGCCGGTCTGTTTGATACTCTAGAGCAGGCCGTAGCCGGTGGGGAGTTTAATCCCACCGGCTACGATCCGGCCGATTATGCGGACATGAACACGGTGATCCGCTTCATCCGCAACCGTCGTAAGATCGTGGGTGCTGACCTGGTGAAGCTGGCTCAGAACGGTGAGGTGATACGGGATTCGTTCGGCAAATACCTGTCCAGCCCGCACCTGTCCAGCAGCGCCCTGAAGGAGATCCACAAGACGCCCCTCCACTTCTGGTGTGCCCTGCATGAGCCGAAGATCAGGCCCGAGAAACGGGCGTTTGATCTGGGTACGTGGTGTCACCTAGCCTTTCTGGAGCCCAACAAGTTTGACCGGGTACTGGTCGAACCTCGGGCCTCGCTCTCGACGACCGAAGGGGTTACCCGGTTGCTTAGCTTCTGGGAACGTAAGCTCAAAAACGTCAAGCGGGGTGATCGGTCGTTGATCACCTACTGTCAGGCGCTGATCAAGAAACGTGGGCTTAAGCTCGATAAGATGGACGGCCGTAAGGCATTGCTGCAGGCGTACCGGGATTATTCGGGGTTTACCTGCATCGATGCCCGCACCAAAGAAGTGATCAAACTCATCAAGCGGCATTATCACCTCTACGGTGGTGGTCTGCTCCCGGAACTGATGCAGGGTGCCGTACCCGAGTGCAGCTTCTACTCGCACGATGCCGAAACCGGCCTTCCGGTCAAGGTCAGGCCCGACGCCTTTCTGCTGGAGGAGAATGCCGGGGCTAACCTGATCATATCGTTTAAGACCACTAGTGCGGATTCGGTATCGAAGTTTGCCTACGACGCGGCCAAGTACCGCTACCAACTCGCTGAGGGCATGTACCTCGACGTAATGAGTCAGGTAACAGGTCGTCAGTTTTCGGGCGTCATCACCGTCATGCTGCAAACCGTACCGCCTTACCTGCCGGCCGTCTTCTGGTGGGATGCTGAATTCCTGGCTGCCGGCAAGTACATGTATCGCCAGGCACTCACCCAGGTCAAGCAATGCACTGAATCCGGTTTATTTCCGGGCTTTGATGCCTTTGCCGAACATCCGGATGATATGGGTCTGATCCCCTTTCGACTGCCTGAGTGGTCACTACGTGAGCTGACGCCTACTGGTCTATAACCTTTCACCTGAAACGCTGCTGCTATGCTTCAACTGAAACGACCGATTGTCTTCTTTGACCTGGAAACCACCGGGCTGGACAAAGAGAATGATCGTATTGTACAAATTGCCCTTTACACGCTGTTACCCGATTTGACGACCGGTGCGCTGGTTTCCTACCTGGTCAACCCAGGTCAGCCCATACCGGCATCTGCCTCGGCCATTCACGGGATCACGGATGCCGACGTCGCGGATCGGCCGTATTTCCGCGATATCGCCGGAGAGGTGTTCGCTCACTTTATCGGCTGCGATGTGGGTGGCTTCAACTCCAACGCCTTCGACGTACCGTTTCTCTTTAATGAGTTTATGCGGGCGGGCTTCACCTGGGACGTCAACGTATTCTGCATGGTCGACGTGGGTAACCTCTACAAGATCCGCGAACCCCGCACCCTGTCGGCAGCCGTAGAGTTCTACTGTAAGCGACAGATGCAGCAGGCCCATGATGCCCGGGTCGATATCACCGAAACGGTCAACGTCTTTCTGGCTCAGCTCCTGCGGTACACCGACCTGCCGACCACGATTGAGGATCTGGCCGTCTACACCAATCACGGATGTAGGGTGGCTGATCTGTCGGGCAAGTTCTACTACGATGCCGACGGCGGGTTACGCTTCAACTTCGGCAAGCATCGCGGTGAGCTGGCCAAGGAACACCTTGACTTCTGCTACTGGATGTATTACAAGGCCGATTTCCCATCAGATACTAACTCGATTCTTTACGATCTCCTCCACGAAAAACCTTTTTAATCATGGCAGAACTAACTGAAAATATCCCCTACAAGCATTTCTACACCGTTCAGGAACGCGATGATCTAAGCCGTAAGCTGGCCGAACAGCAGCTCAAGAAAGTGGAGCTGGAGGACGAAAAGAAGGCAGTCACCTCCGATTACAAGGCAAAGATCGATTCGGTGCAGTCCAGCATCAATCTGCTCAGCAGGGACGTGATCAACGGCTACACCACGAAGATGGTACTGGCCCGCAAGACAAAGGATTTCGACCGTAAGGTTTGGGTCTACACCCATCCGGACACGGAGGAGGAAATCAAGACCGTACCGCTGACCGGTGCTGACTTGCAGATGGAAGTAGAGCTGACGGAGGAGGAGCTGACGGAGGAAACTACTGAGATGGCTACGGATCAGACGGCTGAGGATGATGAGCCAGGCGAACCCACCGAGGAGGCTGAACCGGTTCAGGAGCAGCCGCAGGAGTCGGAGGATGACGCCTGGAACCGGCTTTCGGAAGCGGATCCGGATTATCAGCAGGACGTACAGGAGATGAGCAAACGCAGCCCAAAACGCCGGAAGAAGTAATGGAGCGCTACGAAATCATTAATACACTGCTGGCCATCGAAGTGCGCCTGGCCAGCAGTGGTAACGCTGAGGAAGCTGAGCGCGTAGAAACCATCCGTAAGGAAGTTACCCGCTACCTGGATGGCTTTAGTAACGTAGTGGCAACGGCTACGACGACCCGTAGTCTGCAAAAGCAATACTTCAAAGCACGCAAGGCCGGTCAGAGTTACGATGCGACGAAGCTACTGAACCAGTCGAAGGATGCTGAGCAGATTCTGGATAATGTAATCAAGTTCTGGACCGATGAGCTGAGCGCTCAACCACCCGTGCAGGGAACGTTGTTCTAATCCATTTTTACCTATGAGTTACATTGATTATATGAACCGTTTCTGGCAGGCTGACCGGATGCATTCCTTTACCGGGAACGAATCTCGGGTCTATTATGCGCTGCTGAACGAGTTCAGTTCACAGGGGAAACGCGATCAGTGGCCGGATGAATTACGGCTGATGGACGCCCGTTTCTCGGCTCAGATTGGCCAGTCGGTGAACACCTTTAAACGCTGTCGGAACCGGTTGTTTGACCTGGGTCTGATCGATGTAACGACGGTAGGAAGTGGTAGTCGAACGGGAGCTGTCTACCGGTTGAAAGTGTCAAAAAGAATGTCAAAAAATGATACTCTTTCTGACACTTTCCCAACCGAAGAATGTCAAAAAGAATGTCAAAAAGAGTATCAAAATTTGACAGTCTCCCATATATATAATGAATTCCAGACAAAAGAGACTCTAGACTCTCTCACTTCGTTCGAGAATGCGCTCCCCGATGATGGTGAGGTTTTGGAAGTGGAAGCCGAGGAGGTGACTGGCTCATCTCTCGACGACAAACAAAGCCCATCAACCCCCGATTCCGCGGCCCCCCCTTCTTCCCGTTCGCCCATGGTTCGCCCGACGCTGGAGCAGATCAAACGGCACTTCAACCTGATGATGGGACCGGACTGGCTGGCCGAGGATTTTTTCGACCACTACGAATCGAACGGCTGGAAGGTAGGCCGCAACCCGATGAAGAAATGGCAAGCCGCTGCTAACAAGTGGATTCGTGATTACAAACAATCGCCAAACAAACAAGCCAATGGCCAAGGCAGAACTTCCCGCACGAATGGCGCCAACCGGCATAACCAAAGCCGAGCCGAGTCCGGAGCTGAAATTGATCGACTTGTTGAAGAATACTTCGGCGCTGGATATAGCTAAGGCGCAACCCGAAACGGCCATTGTGCCGCTGCTGGCCCTCCAACGAAACATCACCCTGGAGGTGGCTGCTACCTCGCCGACGGTTCGCCAGGTTGAAAAGACGCTCGGTCAGCCGACACTGCTTAAGCTGGTTTGTGTGCTGCTTCGCTTCTTCAACGATAGTTTGAACACCACCCTGCAGATGACACCGATGCAACTCTTTGAATGCGCTCAGTTGTGGTTGGAGCTGTTTCCCAACGAAACCGTAAAAGACCTGGTGTTGTGTTTGAAGCGGGCCAAGACCGGTCACTACGGACCCATCTACAACCGGATCGACATCAGTGTGATCAATCACTTCTTTCGGCAGTACCTGACCGAAAAGGCGAACTGGGGTGAACAACAGGCCAGCAAGTACAAGGGGAGTCTGAACGGTCGTGATCAGGGCGTACTGCCGGCCTTGCCCGACGATCAGCGCAAGGCATTGATCCAGCTCACCAAGAGGCCCGAGATTCGTCCGACCTCACTCGATGGACTGAAGCTGACCGACCGGATGTATCTGGAATGGCTACGTAAGAACGTCAAGACCCTCGAGCTGGAGTTGTTGCAGGACATTGCCTTCCATGCGTCCCAGAAGAATTCACAGGAAGCCTTAGCCCTGGTGGATGCTGAACTGATCCGACGGTCGAACCAGACGGCCGATGCTACTAACCAGATTGACGATGCGAACCGAACTTATCATTCCTGAACACGTACCCTCGCTGAACGGCAAAGGCGGCATGCTCCGTTCGCACTGGTCCAAGAAGACCGCTATCATCAAGAAGTACCGCTGGTTCTTTCGGTCGCTGACGACCAATCAGCACAAAGGTCAGGTCCGCATGACGATTACCCGCATGAGTCTGAACCCCACTATGGACTATGATAACCTGGTCGGCTGTTACAAACACCATGTCGATGCGATCAAGGCTGCCGGCATCATTACCGACGATGGTCCCAAGGTCATTGTCGAATCCAGATACGAACAGGTTCGGGCCCTGGATAAAACCCAGCAACGTACCCTTATTCTCATTGAAGACGTATGAGCTGTATAGAGCAATCCCCACCATTACTCACCACTGACTGCACCCGTGAGGTTTCGATCGACTGGCTGCAACCGACGCCATCAAAGGCCAAACAGAAGAAACTGTTTCGGCAGCAGATCATGTCGGTGTCTTACGATCAGAACGAATTGCTACAGAACATCATTGAGCTGCATTTGCCGGAAGGTATTCAGGTTGATGCCACTTACGGCTATGGTCAGTTCTACACGGCCATTCCGCGGCCGGAGTACTGTTTTGACATTGCACCCAAGAAGCCCGAAGCGGTAGTTGCCGATTCTCGGCAACTACCGCTGGCTGCCGGCACCATCCGGTCGATTATGTTTGATCCTCCCTTTGTGGTAACTAACCATAAGACCAGCGATGAGTACGTGATGGGGAAGAAGTACGGAGCCTACCGCACGATTACTCAGCTTCGTGAGCATTACAAAGCCTCTCTCGACGAGTTCGCCCGGGTCCTGCGTCCCTATGGTATGCTCGTTTTTAAATGTCAGGATTTTGTACATGGCCGCAAGAACTACTTCATCCATAACGAAGTACTCGAGCTGGCCAAGGAAGCCGGATTCAAACCTGTGGACTTGTTCATTTTGCTGGCCAAGAACCGCTTCAACGGAGCCGTGAACTTTCAGAATCACGCCCGGAAGTTTCATTCGTATTTCTGGGTATTTAAGCGGTCAGGTAAAAAAGATCAGGACTGATGGGCTATACGACGATTGGAGACAGCCGCGGCATTGAGCGGCTGGTTGCGTTCAACCAGGTACGGTTGCAGCAGTACACCGAGCGAACTGGACAGACCCGCATTCAGGTCATTGATCAGCTCATGAAAGCCTTTGGCCGGGACTGCAACCAGGCGGCTGTTAATGCGCTAATGGATCCGGTAGTAGATCCCGAGTATAGTTCTGAAACGTACCGACAGTTACATGCTGATATTCTCGCAGGACGGCTATGACAACGATTGATGCAGCGACCGTTATCGAACGGATGCGCTTCTGGAAGAAACAGCCCGACGTTGCCTGCTTCAACTTTTCAGAGCAGGGTGTACGCCGGGGTACTCATTATCCCAACATTGTACTGGCCAATGGATCGGGCTACATGCTCACTTGGCCCGGCGATCATGAGGAGGCTGTAAGGCATCAGCAGAAACTAACAAGCGGATCAAAACCTCAACAACTTGCCCTATTCTGATGAAACCTTATACGATTTGGAAATTCGATTTCACGCCTGGCTATCCCTTCATGGTGGCCACGGCCTACCAGCCGGTTTATCGAAGCGATGAACGGCCACAGCATTTGATTGTCTGGCTTAACTAATCGTCTGCCTGTCGTTAATGGCAATATACTATGTCGTTCAATTCTGATTTAATGGTCATGGATGAAATGGCCGATTGTGACATGGACATTCGGTGCAGCACAACAATGGTTAGTGCTCAATCTTGCAGTCAAGGCGGGCATGTAACGATGGGTGTTGATGCCGACAGTTTGCTGAAGCTGTTTACCGGTGAGTCGGTAGCCGTGCTGTATATCGTCAATAAGAAAGAGTTTTTTGGTATTAAGAAGGCTAACAAAGAAGCAAGCTAACCATCATGCTTGAATGTCCTGAATGTGGAGGGGGTATGCTGCCCGATTATGACGATGACGATTACAGCGCCGACCCACAGCCAGCAGGTTTTTACTGTCCTGGCTGTGGGTACATCGGAACCGATGTGGGTAAGAATGACGATGAGTTTGATGATGAACCTTATTACTTAGACGACGATGACAACCAGACAGCCAAACATTGAATGGGTAGAAATTACCAAAAAACAGCCAGACGGCGAAGTGTTAGCTATCGGCTATCAGGACGAAATGCTAATCGGCTACTGCCACAAACAAGGCGACCAGTACGTTTGCGAAGCGGAAGGTGTTGTACTTGAACGGGTAACGCACTGGATGGATTTAGGCGAACTTCGCGTTTTGCGACGGCTGCAATCAGGTAGCTAACTTACCCGACTGACCAAGGCTGAGGGCGTGATCATTGAAAGTCAGCGGATCTCATTTACTCAATTCAAATTGTAATTACATGTCTGATTCTTTAACCCCACGAAACTGGAAAGTAGGCGATGTTTGCCAGACCCCTGAAGATGACTCCGAACCGTTCGTCGTCATCGACGCGCACCCCAGCCGTGAGTACATGACCGTGGTAACCATCCGTGGCCAGACTATGCAGGTGCTAACCTCTGAAGTCATGGGCGTTAAGATCAACGCCTTTGAGTTGTACATTGCTTGTCTGGAGGGAGGAGTAACCCACCTATGGGACTTTTTAACTAACGATTGATCATGATACAGAACGGTAAAAACTACCTCCTCACCCTGGACAACTGGTTTGTGGCACCCGATGGGAAAGAGTACATGGCCGTATGGGGTAAGTGCACGGTGCGGCAGTGCAGCGAGGCTTTGGGATTTAATCCCACCCGATCATCCAACTGGATTGTGGAGGTGGATGATGGAAAAATGATTGTGGCCGGCTGCCAGCTGCACTTTGCCGTTCAGACCGATGAGCCGCCTAAAATACAACTTGGTACATACACCAGTGATGAAACCAAGCTGTTGCGACCAGTGAACCGCATTTATATTCCCAGCATGAACATTAACACGTTTATGAGCTTAACCTGGGATTTATTGGATAGGGGGTTTGCGCCTAAGAATAATCAAAATCTTTCAAAACAGGGTGCGGACACTGATAGGGGAATATGGCGCAGAAGTGATGTATCCATGAAGCTATATAGACAGTTGCTTAACGGTTTTTCGCCGAATGGCCGACCGGATTTTACGTTACAGGATTGCATAGATAATGGCTTAACGGTGCAAGCATTCATCAATAGGCGAAATGTCGGCAAACATCTGCTTTTTGAACTGGAGGATCTTTGTAAAAAGGAAAATGTTAAGCTGCCGAATGAATAAAAAATGGAGCGATGAAAAACAAACGAACCTACCCAACCGACACCCAAGCGGGCATTCGTCGCATCAACGAAATCCAGAATCTGCCGGTGAAAGAACTAACGGATGATGAGGTAGTAAAGCTGTTTTTTAAGCGGTTTGATGCCAAAGCCCTGGTTATGCTCTATGAGGATGATAAAGGCCAGCGGTACTTATTTGGCCGGCTGTATCATCGCAAAAACATCATTAATCGTTATCGGGCATTGGTTCGATATATTGAATCCCTTTCCACTCTATTGCTATTTAGTAGGGACGTTCGGCAGATATCCGACAATGAGTAATTTTAGACAGCTAAAGGTGACTATTGACATGCTGGCAGCTTACTGGCCTGGTATGTTAAACTAACATGAAATAACATGCCATTCGAGAAAGGTAAACCACGACCCACAGCGGCTGGCCGAAAGGAAGGGACACCCAACAAGGCCACCGAGGTGCATCGGGCCTTCTGGCAGGACATCGTTAACCAGCAGGCCGGACGGATCACGACGGCGTTGAACGCGGTCTACAAAGAAGACAAGGCGGAGTTTCTGAAGATCGTTATGAGCATGACCGAATTCGTTATGCCCAAGCTGGCCCGCACCGAAATAACCGGAGCGAAAGGCGAACGAATTAAAGTAACGCTTGATCTGGGAGGTAGTTTCATGGCCACGGCCGGAGCGGACGATGCCGGCGAAGATGAAGACGATGATCTGACCGATGGAGATTGAATACGCCCGGCCTTACCTGACCAATTACCAGCGGGCGATCATTGACAGTCCAGCCCGTTTCACCGTCACCGAAGCCTCGACTAAAGTCGGTAAGACGGCCAGTCACATCGTGTGGCTGTTTGAGCAGGCGTTGCAGGGCGGTGACGGTAATGAGTACTGGTGGGTAGCGCCGGTCTTCGTTCAGACAAAAATCGCCTTCAAACGGCTGTGCCGACAGGTCAAATCCTCAGCAGCCCACCAGTGGAACTTCTTCAAACAAAACAAATCGGAACTCACTCTAACGCTGCCGAACGGTGCCGTGTTAGTCTTCAAATCGGCTGACAATCCGGATAGCCTGTATGGTGAGGATGTGCAGGCCGCGGTCTTCGATGAGTTCACCCGCGCCAAAGAGGAGGCCTGGTTCGCCCTGCGATCGACGCTCACGGCCACCCGGGGTAAGTGCAAGTTCATCGGTAACGTACGCGGCCGGGATTGGGGTTACAAGCTGGCTCAACGGGCGAAGAACGGCGCCGATCCCGATTACCAATACTTCAAGATCACTGCCTGGGATGCTGTTGCCGCGGGCATACTCTCACGCCGGGAAGTGTTGCAGGCCAAGCGCGATCTACCCAAGCACGTATTCGATCAACTGTACCTGGCTGAACCGGTCGATGACGGATCCAATCCGTTCGGCTACAACTTCCTGCAGGCTGCCGAACGCGCCGGCCTGTCGGGTGGCTCTCTGGCCAGCCTGGGTATTGACCTGGCTCGTAAGGTCGACTGGACGGCGATCGTCGGACTGGACAGCAACGGTGGCACCTGCCGGCTTGACCGCTTCCGGAAAGATTGGGGCCAGACCAAAGACACGATTCGGGCACTGCCCGATGTGCCGACGACGATCGATAGTACGGGCGTCGGTGATCCGATCCTTGAGGATGTGCAGAAAGGACGGCGCAACACACAAGGCTACAAGTTTACCCAGATCAGCAAACAGCAGCTCATTGAAGGACTGGCCGCGGGCTTGCAGCGGGGAGAGGTAACCTTCCCAAAGGATACGCCATTAGCCGATGAATTGTATAGCTTTGAGTACGTACATACCCGAACGGGCATCCGCTATGCCGCACCGGAGGGTTTGCATGATGACTGTGTGATGGCGCTGGCACTAGCCTATCATCAATTCAGGCATCAGCCACCGAAACCAACCGCCCGGGCCAAACGAGTTCGGGTGAAATCAGCAACCAACTGGTAAGACAATGATTAGAACATTATTATTTTGGTCAACTTACGGCTTTCATAAGTTCGAAATCTCCAAAGAGTATCCGGAATATTTTGTGAATTACTTTGTAGAATTCCCAGCTATTCCAACTGCTGGAACAGGTATAGATTTATTTGAGATTTTAATAAATTCTGGGCTTAACAAACCAGTAGATCTTAGGCGTAAAGGTGAGGGTAAAAAAGAGTCACAACTGTTAACCGAAGAATTGGCTGATATCATTACAGGGGGGCTGACATGGTCAATAGACTATACGGCTTGGAGTGCTGATGAGAATGGTATATACCTTAGATGTAATTTGACCGCTGAACACGAAGAGTCATGAGCACCGACCAACAAAAACCGTTAACCACTACCATTAATGGTAAGCCAGTGTATGCTGGTGATCGTGTCTGGTTACACATTGACCCACCGGCCGCTGGTGTGCCGAATGGTGTTTATGTTTTTCAGCCAACCAAAAAATGGAAACGTAAACGCAAAGCCTGACGAATGTACGCTCTCAAAGCCACCCGTGCCGGTCACGAACCGATTCAACTTACCCTGCCTGCCAGATGGAGCGAGGTCACTACTGCCCAGGCTCTGTCACTCATTGCCAAAGCGGATGAGTTGACCGAACGGCAGATCTTTACGATCCTGACCGGGCTATCGGTCGATGAGCTGAGGCCGGTCCGCATTCCGAACCTGGGCAACATCATTGATGGGCCGTTGAGCTTTCTGCTGTCAGTGCCGGATTTCACAGACATGCCGGCACCCACTCAGCTCCGGATTGATGGCCAAGTGATTGACGTACCGACTAACATCGGGCTTGAGTCACTGGGCCAGAAGTGGGATCTGGATGATGAGCTGAAAGACCGTGAATCGCTTGGTGGCTATCAGAATTACCTCGTAGCTGCTGAGCCGCTGCTGTCGATCTATCTGTTTCCGGTCGTTACCGGTGAGAACTACAAAGACATCAGCCAGGCGAATGCGTTCTGGCCGCGGCTGGCCAGCCTGCCCTGCACGGATCTGTTGCCCCTAGCCGCTTTTTTTTTGGCCAGTTACATGAACTTGACCAATACTGGTCAACCCAGCTTAAAGACGATTCGGAAACGGAGATGGAAATTCAGTTGGCCCGCCAGTTGGTTCCGGCCATGGATGCCCTCGACTCGTATTTTGCCGAACGCCTGATTGCCGACATTCACCGCATCCCTTTACAGCAGGTCCGATCGTTACCCTTCGACGTAGCGATGTTAGCGCTCTACGCTGAACAGCAGAAAAATACATATTTATCCCACGTCGCTAAGTTCCGGGCCAAGTCCCCTACCTCCCCTGCGTAGTAGTTTTGGTCTATGCTGGACCAACTCGAAACGATTGCCGCTCAACAGGGCCTCACCTTTGCCTTTGGTGAGGAATCTGACCTGAACCCTGTGGCCGCGGGCTATTTGAAAGATCAGCCACCGCTTCTATTCCATGAGGGGTATTTAAGCGGAACCGTGACTACTGACGGACAAGGGGCTGATGAAATAGCGTACAGTATACGCTTATGGGTGCTGGTGCCCGTTTCGAAGAATGACTCCCCATTCACGCACCGCACCCATATTGCGTTTCTTCGGGCCTACGCCCTGCAATACCTGCGGGAAGTCCGCAAAGTAGCCCGCCTGTCTCCCGTGCAGCTCACCGAAGGTATTGAGCTGACTACCCGCATTCTGGACGGCTTGCGCCTGACGTTTACTGCCACTCCTTTGGATCCGCTCTCATGCTGAACACGCTCGACGTATTAGACCAGCTCGGGCCTCGGCTGGCAGATGATGTACGGGATTCGCAGAGTCGGAAGAACCTGCGGGCATCGGGCCGCTCGGCCGCATCGGTGCGGCACCTGGCTACCCAGAACGGACGACGTGCCAAGCTGCAACTTCTTGGATCAGCATACTTCCGTTTCCAGCAGAACGGCCGCGGTCCCAACCGATCCGGTAAGCCATCGCGTGAGATGGTCGACGCACTTCGGGACTGGACCAAACGCCGGGGTCTGCCCGTTCGGGCTGCTTATCCTATTGCGCTCAACATTGCCCGTAAGGGCATTAAGGTGCCTAACCCCTACAACCCAGGCGGGGTGTTGAGCGATGTGCTGAACCGGAAACGGATCGTGGGTTTGCTGAAGCCACCGCTCAAGGCTCAGCTCGTTGCCGATGTTCGATCTCTAATCTTTGCTTAGCCTTGGCCACCTTCCGATTGATCGTAACCCGACCCAATGGAACGCCCGTGCAGGGTGCCACCCTTCGCGTGTTGAACGCCAGTAGCCTGGACGTTACCGCTACGCTACTCGGTTCGGTATCGCCCCTTACCAATGCGTTCGGCATCGTCGAGAGAGCGGGTCTGGGGCAAACCGTCGGCCCGATCACCGTGCCAATCGGCCCGCTACCGCTGGGCGTCTACACCCTGCAGGTGACCGCGCCTGGCTACACGATGGCTACCGTCACTACACCGGGTGTATTTACCGGCATTGGTCAGTTTTCGGCTACGCTCGAACGCTCGGCATCAGGTCAGGGCTATGCGATGGTACTCGGTGACACCGAAGGTAGTCTGACCAACTTCTCAACGCCCCTGGCTTCAAACGAGGTGGTGATTGAATCGCCGGTATCGGGTGAATGGGAGCTGATTGAAACCAAGGTAGAAGCCTCTAATGGTTCTTTTTCGCTCATCGAAACGCAGGTCGACCCCGTTACGCAGCGGGCTGTGATCGACATCCGCAACCGGATCCGCTTTGAGCCGGTGCCCGTGCTGGTTGCTGACAACACGCCCGCTATTGCCGACACTCAATTTTCCGATGAGGTCAGCCTATCCTTTGCCAGCATTACCCAGGCCGGCCGTGTCGATCTGGAGTACGGTGCGGTTACCTATTCCGCCAACATCTATCCGGTAGGCCCGAGCTGTGATCTGTCCGTGTTTACGGCCGGAGATGCCAATACACGACGGTGGATCACCGAACTACCCGAGCCGATTGTGTTTCGGGGCTATTACTTCGATGCTATGGTCTGGCTGCCAACCATCTCCGATGAACCGGAGCTGACGTACACGCTGACCATTGAATACCAAACCGCTAAAGGTGTCCTGGTAGGGTCGGTAGTCACCCATGAGCTACCGGCCAGTGCGTATGTGCAACGGGTTCGGCTGGATGCTGATCCGGATCCGGCCGTCAGTCGTGCCGTGCTTCGCGTGAAAAAAGAAAACGTAGAGCAGTTCAAACCGCTAATCGTCCATTACCGTGTCTAAAAAAACGTTATCCAACCTACGAAACCGGGCCACGGTCGTAGCCAATGAAGTTCAGGAATCTGCTAACAGTGCCCAGCGGGTAGGTACGCTGCTGCAGGACCTGACCGATTCCAGTATTCAGGAGTTTGACCCCAACGCAGCGTATCTAGCTGAACAGTGGGTAATCTTCAACGGCTCACTGGCTCAGGCCGTAGCCAACACCGACCCAGGCGAATCACCAGCGACTCATAAAGAGAAGTGGACCCCAAAGATCGTTACCAGTAAAGATCAGATCACGACCGGCAATACGCTGCCGGTTGCGGCCGAAGCTCTGAAAGAATACGTCGATGAACGTATCCCAACGGGCAATGGTGGAAACGTGCCAACAGCTACAACGGAACGTCTGGGCACGGTACGCTATGCTACCGAGGAGGAAGTTAATGCCGGCACCGAAGGAAATGAGCAAACGCCCGGGTATGATCGGGCCGTGTCAACACGCTGGTTTTCGAAGATCCTTAAAAACTTTCTGATTCCGAGTTGGGATCTGATCATGACGCTGGGCGGGAACATCTCCTCCCGCACCGGTAGGATCCGCAATGGTATGGCCGTTGAGCAGCCGTTTTTTCTGGATCAGGTCGGCAATGCGGCCATCGGGATGTACTTCTACACCCAGCAAACGGAAAATGGACTGCCGAACTACGACTTCGCGCTGGCTACCCAGCAGCAGCTTAAAGATTTGCTGGCCAACAAGCCACCGGTACCGCCATCGATCACGACGCAGACCGGCACTGAAGGCATCGCCTACACCCAGACGCTACCCAGCTTCTTTGATCCGGACGGTTCAGCCCTCAACATCAAGTATGATGTCGTCGGTTTGCCGCCTGGTCTGCTCTGGGATAAGGCTACCAACAAGATCACCGGTACGCCAACCACCCTCGGCACCTATAACGTAGGGTATTCGGCTGTCGACGGAGCCGGGGCGTCGTCGTCCATGACGTTCCAGATCGTTATTAAGCCCAAGCCCGTGCCCAGTACCATCACGCGGTTAGGCTTTTACCGTAATAACAGCACGAAACAGTTCGTGGCTTTGGTGCAGGGGAGTGGCAACGTTCAGGTTAAGGTTGAAATTCTGGAACCGACGACACCGGCATGGACTGACGAGAACTACCACCCGATGAGCGAGGGTGATTATCAGTGGGAGCAGGATGCCTATAGCCATCAGTTCGTATGGGGAGGCTCTCCGGATCCTACCGGTGATGGTTACTTTGTACGGGTAACGGCCACGATTCCCGGTACGCTGATCAGCATCGAAGCGACGCACCTGATTGCGGATGGCGGCTTTAATTACGCCCGCCTGTTCCCTGGCAATAACAATCTATTGCTCAACAAGCCCGCCCGACAGTCCTCAACCTTATCAGGAGGTGAGGCAAGCCTGGCTAATGACGGTAACCTGGGCACCAACAACCACACGTTAGGCGAACCGCAATCGTGGTGGGAGGGTGATCTGGGCAAGGCGTTCGTCATTGAGCGCATCATCATTCGCAACCGGACCGATTCGCCCGAAGCACAGGCCCGCCTGCGCGACTTTTACTACTACTTCAGCAACCAGCCACACGTCGACGGAGCGGGCACACTCTCCAGTATGCTTAACAGCGCTGTGAAGTACACCTACCAGACTGGTGAAGCCGGGGCTAGTCTGGATGTGACCTTACCGCAGAAAGTCACCTGTCGGTATATCGGTGTCCAGCTCACGGGTGGTGATCCGCTGCACCTGATCGAAGTCGAAGCCTACGGGTATGCCGTGAGTGGAGGAGCCAACGAACTAAAATACGTTGGGGGCATTACTGATCAGCAGGCTACCGAAGGGCAGGCCTTCAGCTACGATCTGCCAAACGATGCCTTTACCGGTGAGGGTATCACCTACCAGCTCTACCAGAAACTGGCTAATGGCAACTACAGCAGCATCTACGAAGACGATTTTACCTTCAACACCTCAACGCTGGTGCTGGCCAATGCCGCTACACCGTTCGCCAAGTACGATGATACGGCCACGACCCGCAAACAGTTCTTCCGTTTGCGGGCTACGGATGCCAGCAATGCAGTAATTGATGTTGACTTCATCCTGACGGTCAGTCGGGCCGGTACGTCAGCATCGATTGAGCGTACTGGCCACAGCTACAACGGAGCTGGCCTGTTTCTGATGGGTCAGAGTAACGGAAGCATTCGCGGCCGGATCGTACGCCGGGTAGATGGCGTCTGGTCCGGATCAACCGCTTTTACCGCCTTCCGTGACTTTGGCAGCCAGACCGGAGATGGTAAGCAGTACAACCGTACATCCAACTACATTGAAAACGTCGCACCGGGTAAGTATGAGGTGGAATGGGATTCGGGCGTCGGCACCCAGGTCATTCAGGCTACGATCGATCTGACCAGCCAGGCCAACTACTCCAAACAGGACTATCCGGCAACGGGCTCAACCGGCTCCATCAGCGCCTTTAGTTACGATGAGGCCCTGCTGCAGAGTCAACGTAAGCTCAAATTGCGGGCCGTCGCTACTGGACCGGTTCAGTTCGATTATGACCCGGCCGGCAGTCCCGATAACAACTGGCTGGCGGGTACGCTGGTCGGCAGCCAGTACGAAGTGCAGTTTCCGCAGACGCTCACGCCGGGTAACTACACCCGTGAAGTGCAGCTCGTATCGGAGCCAGGCGTTCAGCAGTCGGCTGGCTTTGCGATCAAAGCCGCCGAAATCACGTCTATTGGCTGGGGTACGCTGGACGGCGATGATTCGTACTTCGCCAAACTTGACTTTGAGAATGGGGCTCAGTTTCGCTACCGGGTGCCAGGTGAAAACTTCACCCCGTGGGCCAACATGAGCTTTACGGCTAACCGTGGGTTTCCCTTCCCGGATCACCGGTTCGGCTATTCCATTCCTCAGCCCCTGGTTGCGTATGAGATTGAGTTCCGACCAACGGAACAGCTTGCAGGCTATCCTGAACGGAAGATATCGCTGACCTTCAACCGGCCGGCTAACGTGTCGACCCAGATCATCTACACCCAGGGTCAGACAACGGGTGATGTCATCGCAACGCCGTCGGCTACTAATGACGCTCAGCGCTTCACCCGGCCGTTCACCTTTACGCCGGTCTATAACCAGGTATCCCGGCTTCAGGATAAGCCGCACCTACCTATTCTCGACGGCTGGAAGCAGCGCACCCATGAGGTGTTTGCTTTCAATAACGGCGGTCAGAACGAAACGCCTGAGTCGCTCAAAGCCCGTGGCCATAACATGATCAGCTACCGGGCGTACAATGACACGGCAAATCAACCCTGGGGCAATACACCGCCCAAGGATGCCGAACTGTTCTTTGAATACGGCGGTGGTGGTAGCTTCTCAGGCTATCCACAGAACAGCCATTCGCTGCTCACGCAACCACTTCAGCAGGTATGTAATACGCTGACCGGTTCGCTGAACCTGTTTAACTCGGTGCCGCAGAACGGGCTGATCGATGGCGTAGCGACTGTCAAGGAAGGTTCGTACAACCTTGAATACGGCTACTTCTCAACAGGATCGGGCAACCCACAGTACGACTATAACCTGATGTCGGATGCGATGAAAGACACCTCGTTTTTCAATTACGCGACCGGCCAGACCGAAACCGTACGGCAGTGCTACAACCGGGGAGGGGACCAGGCGTTGACCTCGGCCCTGATCCAGAAGTGGAACAACGTGATCCTGTTTGCTACGAAATACCTTCGGCAGAACTGCAACGGCATGGAACCGTTCTATGGCGATGATACGACCCTGGCTCCGATTCTGGACGTAAAAGACAGTCCATTGAATCTGGATGAGGTGCTGGCTTCGTCGGTCAACAACGGCGGGTTCTATCCCCAGTTAAACGCTTTTGGAAATGGCGGTACGGTCACCCTCAACAACGGCCAGACCTACAACCTCAACGGCCAGCTGTCGGCCGAGTTTAAACGCCATATTACCTACAACTACGAAAACTACTGTTTCGTCAAGCGCAGTGATTACAACCAGTTCTTCAGCATCACGCGTAACTCACCCGACAGCCTCAAGAACATTGACGACTGGTACGATAAGTTGCAGCCGCTGCTGACCCGGCCCTACACGATGGCTTACCATGCGGCTCTGAACTGGAAGATCCTGAATGAAAAGGGCTGGCAGGATCATAAGTTTTACTGGCAGACCGAATCAATCTATGAATTCAACTACCTCGACAAAGACACCTTCGAGTTCCTCAATGGCGCCTGGGTGCCCTGGACCATCAACGGATCTGGTACCGGTAACGATCGTAACACCAAGCTGCCGCTCCACCCCGAAGTTATCCGCAACATCACGTACCTGTCTAGGCTGCACTTCCACGGGATGTACTTCTGGGGCGCTGGTACCGTCATCGACGTAGCGCAGAGCAACGGCGAAAACCTGCACCCACGGGTACACCTGCGCTCACGCGATGCCCATCAGGAAGCCCTGAACGAACTGGCTCAGTACAACGCCACGGTGTTACTGGCCGACAAGCGCCAACACATACTCGACATCCCGGTAAAGAATCCGGCTAATGGTCAGTTCGTCACCGGAGGGCCGCACAAGCTGTGGAGAGCTAATGGTAATACGGCGGCTCAGGCCGTGCCCCTTGTTACGGGCGTTGACAGTCCGTCAACCGGCTGGGAGCTGTACTTCGCTTACCGGCCGCATGAGCTAAATACCCAAACCAGTATCGTAACGTGGAAATCTCCGGTCGACGGTCGGGAGATGTCCGGTGAAGTCAAAGGATGGGGCGGTCGACTGTTCGCCCGTAAACGTAACGCAGCATCATGATTACCGCCGACCTCAGAGCTAAACGCATCAGCATCAGTCAGGATCCCGACGAAGGGTTTAGCCTGCAACTCTCTCTCGAAGAAGATGACACTGAACAGGATGCATCGCAACTGGACGCCCGGTTGCTGCTGTATGAGCGGGAAGGGGATACCAAGCCGCGCTACATCATCCAGGGGGAAGCCGTTCCCCCGCTGGTGATCTTCTCAGTGTCGGCATCGGTCGTCAAGGCTTTGAACCGCGGGAGCCGGTATCTGGAAATTGACGGTGTGATCGGTGGTGAACGGCAGCGCTTGGCCCTGGGTAGTCTGACGCTGACGACCTCGGGCCTGATGAGCAATCCCGAACCAAACCGCATTCACGTAGTCGTAGGGGATCTGGTACCAATACGGGTCGAACTCCGGCCGTATCGAACGGCCATCATTCAGGGCCTCACCGTCATTGAACCGCTGCTGCTAACTGTGACCCAGCCCAATCAAACGCGCTGGAACATCGGTGGTAGTGAACTACGCTCTCAGCTATACGTCAACGGGGTGCGGATGACCAAAGGCCGGGATTATACGATTAGTCTGCCGTACCTCGACTACATAGGCGGGGTGCCGCTGGACACCTCCGATGAGCTTTTACTTACCCTTTTATAATTCAAGACAGCTAACTTAAAAACAATGTCACAGCCTCATTTCAAACAGATTCGCGGTAAAGTCACGCCGGGCATGCTCGACATCTCAACCGCTTCCGCGCCCGGGGATCCGGCATCGCGTTCGTTTGTGCAAACCACAATCGACAATTCCCTGTACGGTCTGGACTTCAAACCATCCGTTCGGGTCGCAACGACCGGCAACCTGGCCGCGCTGTCGGGTTTAATTGTGGTTGATGGCATCACGCTGCTGGCCGGCGATCGCGTTTTGGTGAAAGATCAGACCACCCAGACGGCAAACGGCATTTGGGTAGCCGCTGCGGGTGCCTGGGCTCGTTCGCCGGATGCCGACAACAACGGCGAAGTAACGGCAGGTATGGCCGTATCGGTTGAGGAAGGTACGACCAACGCCCGGACAACCTGGCGCATCAGCAATACTGGTAACATCGTGCTGGGAACGACTAACATCACCTTCCAGCTTTTCAGCTCGACGTACTACGCAACCCCCACGGCCCAGAACAAGAACATGGCGGCTCTGCTGACGACCAATGATTTTGATCTGGCCTGCAACACGGGTATTGCTGCTACGCCTGCACAGGGATCATTCGTTGAAGTCAAGGTAAACGGGCTAACGGTAAACGTTGGCAACGGTGTCAAAACGGGTGAAGCCTATTTCTCGGGTGACAGCGGCACGACTGCCCGGGCGCTCAACGCAATCCTGGCCGGCGATAAACTGTACTGGGTTGGATCAGCGGCTGGTTATCAGCTCGACACGAACGATCGGGTCGATTTTGTGTACGTTGTTTAACTTTTAAATGGCTTACCGCCCGTGCAGCAACACGCCAAACAAATCCGAAATCCTGAATTAGTGGCTGGCATCCATGCGCTTTCACCGGGCATGGGTGCCACCGCCGTTGATACGACCGGAACCATCGACATTACCACGCTGCTACAAACTCGCCTGGCTCAGTTGCCAGCTGGAGCGACGTGGAAGATGTTTCCCGGTACGTACAAATTACGTACGGGTGTGCTTAACATACCCGCCGACCGGGTAACGCTGGACTTTTCTGGCTCCACGCTGAACGTGTCGCTGCCGACCGGTGCCAACTGGACTCAGGACAGCGGTTTCGTCTTTGACGGCAACAGCAAACAGGGTTTCAGCATTGTAGGTGGTAAGTGGGTGTGTGCGGGGGATACGAACGGTAACAACGCCTACCGGGTGCGGGTGCTGAGTGCTCACGGCTGTAGTGATGTGACGCTAAAGGATAATGAATGCGTCGGGTGTACGCTCGGAAGGTTCCCGTTTGGCAACAACATCAAGGTTGTTCTTCCAAAGGGCACTAACGTCGAAGCCGGTATCAACTATCAGCAGGGGGGTGTCGAATCCTTCCTGCTGTTTCCCTACACGACCAGCTGGAAAGTCATCGAACCGGAAATTTCCGGCTACGGCCACGGCATTCATTGGGATGGAGGAGCCAACCAGGGCACTACAGCCGGCTACGTCGGTGGTTTTCGATCGCTTACTGAAAGCCGGCCTGCGGGTCCTGGTCGCATTATTGGCGGAACGATCAAGAACTGCTCCGGTGGAGGGATATGGGGAAGCCTGGGCAACAACATCGTGGCCAGCTTTGTCAACGTGATCAATTGCGGGGATGTTGACTTCGATGATGAAGGAGGTGTCAACTGCATGATCGTTAACAGCTACCTGGAGAACAGCAGCAATGGCGGGGTAGTGACGACCTTTGGCCACGTCAAAGGGTTCAAGGTCATCAACTGCCACCTGAAAGTAAGCCAGGCCGGTATGAAGCTGGTCCGCCATTACGGTTCGGGCGTGATCGAAGCCGGCAGCGCTGAGGACGTAACCTATGATGGCTGTACGTTTGAATGTACGATACCGAACGCCCGGGAGCTGGTTGGTCCTGCGGATGGGGCTTTCCGTTCGGTAACCATCCGTAACTGCAACTTTATCAATACCAACATCGAATGGCAGGTAACGGCCAGCCGGCAGCAACGCATTGAGAATAATACGCTCACCTGGACGGTGCCGGCTGCGAATGGCATCAGCTGCGGAGCCGTCTTCGGAGATGCCACCACCAAACCGGAGCTGATCGTTCGGGGGAACCGGCTGCTGGCCACGGCCGGGGGTACGGTAGGCATCACGGTGTTTAATTCGGATGGCACCTACTGTGATGCTGAGTACATTGAAAACAACCGTATTCAGGGATTCAGCGCCGACTTTGATCTTAAAGCGACCGCGGCCAGTGCCTCGGTCAGTCTGCGTCGGTACATGCGAAATAACACGCTCGGTGCCGGCAGTGTGTTCGTCTCGCACCCGACCAGCGGCAACCGGCAGGTGATCACCGTAGAAGGCAACCGAAAAGCCGACGGTACGTTGTGGCCCAAGCGCACGTTTGCCAACTATGGCAGTGGCCAAACCGCCTTCGCCCGCACCGAGCTATTTCCAGCCAGTGCGTTGATCGATGGCAGTACGTCGGGTTTTTACTCCAGCAACTTCAACACGGGTCAGGACGAATGGGTAGGCGTGGATCTGCGCTACCGGCAGGTAATCGGTGAGGTGGTGGTCAGCCCGCGCACCGATGCCGGCAATATCGGTGTTGGCTGGCCGATCGCCTACGTCATTGAGATATCAAACGACGGCGGGCTCACCTGGTCGACGGTGGTTACCAAGGCTGGCCAGAGCGCACCCACATCCGCAACCTACACCGAGCGGCTGTTCTTCGCACCCATCGAAGCCGATCAGGTGCGGCTACGGGCAACGACCCTCAGCACCGATCCCAGCAACGGGGCTACCGTACTCCAGCTGTCCGAGTTCGAAGTCTATGCACCTGGCCGGCCGCAACCTGTAGCCGCAACCGGAGCAGCCACCAACGGCTTACCCACGGGCGGCACAACGGGTCAGGTGCTGGTTAAGTCGTCAGGTACGGACTATGCTTCCGCCTGGCAGACGGTGGCCGTACCCGACACGGAAGCCATTCAGGATGCAGCCGCGGCCTTGCTGACCGGGGGAACGCACTCGGGCATATCGTTTACCTATGATGATGCAAACAACAAGGTTAACGCTACGGTGTCGGGTGCCACGGGCTACGTGCCGGCTTTCCTGCGTTCGCTGAATGCAGCCTGGGCCTGCACGGATCAGGCCGCTATCAACGGTGTGCAGGTCTGTACGACTAACCAAACGCAACTATTCGAGGTCTATGCCGAACGGGATTTCGCCGTAACGCATGTCTTGTACGAGGTGTCGACGCCCGGATCCAGTCTGACGGCGAACGGCGCCACCATCAAAAATGGCTTTGTGCTGATGGACGCTACTGGCAACTATTTAGCACACGCGCTGGCCACAACAGACTTTGGATCAAACGGTTTTAAGCGGACGGCGTTCAACCAGACCGTCAACGTTACGGCCGGCACGAAATACTACCTGGCTCTCATTAGTAGCGGTACAACACCGGTTGCCCTGCGGGTGACCGATAACGTTTCTGGGAAGCTGTCACTGAACGGGGGCCGGGCGTCGGCTCCGTTTGTGCTGGGAACAAAAACAGTAGATGGGATCACCACTGGCCAGCTCGATATCACAACGGGCTGGACGGCTAAAAACAACCCACGGCCCTGGGTGGCTTTGGGAGCAACCGCATAATGGCAACGTTCGATATCACCTTTGATCTGACCTTTCGCGGGTTGCTGCTGACGCCTTCCCAGCCGACGGTTGAGGGGTGCCGCAAGCCGGGTATTTATCTGACCTGGCTGGCACCAACCGGCTGGATGTACTGGCTTTGGGAAGCTGAGTATGAGGAGCAGGTAGCTGTGAGTTCGCTCGGCACACGTCGTCAGGCCGGTCTGACCCTTCACAATCAGAAGGAAGCGGCCGAGCTGCTCCGGATCCGGACGGTGATCTATTCCCGCTCGGAAGCCAAAGCCGTCAGCACAATCTACGGCTCACCGGGTGTGTATATTCTCGCTCCTGATCAGGCCAACCGGTTCCACGCCGTACGGGTTGAAATCGAACCCGGTACGTTCCCGGTGTATTCGACGGCCAGCCGGGTCAGCCGAATGGAAACTACGTTAATTCTACCAGCCCGACGACTCCAACGCGCATGAAAAAACTACTGTATAAATACCTCATCTGTCCGATAAGAGGGTGTGATGTGCCCGGTGGATTAACAGCTCCCTATGACCGGCACTGCCTGGACTGTGGCCGTAGGTGGCCGGCTACCCGGTGGCCACCACCACCCGCCCGGCACCGTCCCTACAAAGGGCCATTTCGGAACAACATTAACGACAATCACTAATGCAGGACGGTCTGTATCTAAATAAAACCTGGGTGGCTGAGGTCGATGCTGCATTGACCCTACAGGCAAATGATCTGACCAAACCGGCCACCCTGCAATCGTCTATATCCAATATGTTCAACCTACCTGATTCAGTGCTGATCCGTCGGCTGCTGCAGGGAGCTGAACAACTTGATGCCGGTGGGGTGCATCCGTACCGGCTGCTACCGGCCGAGCTGATCGACGGCGGGGAGGTTACCTTCCAGGGCAACGCTGAACTGCAAAGTTTTCAGGGTGGGTGGAAGATCAATCTGGTACGGGCCGTTCGGTCACTCTTTGACCAGCTGGAGGCTAAACGACTTACTGATCTGGACCTGACCCGCTACAACCACCCGTACACGCTCGACGCCATCAACGAGCTGGCCGGAGCGACCGACGGCGTTGTCTATCCCTGCATTGATTACGGGTCGATGAATGAGGGCATGTTTCCATTCGACACCTTGCAGCCTGCCATGTACGTCAGTACACTGGTCAGTCAGATGCTGGCCGAATCCGGATACCAGCCGGTAGGGGATTGGCTCACCGATCCCCTGTATGTACGCCTGGCACTGCCGTTCGTAGAGGATGAACCCAAGAACAAGGATGAACAGTGGGTAGACGACCGAACGGCCCGGGTGACGGTGCCCAATAACAGCCCGTACTATTACTGGAATATTCCGGGGTTCCTTCGGCCGGATAACCGACCTAACCAGGTGCAGGCCAAAAGCCTGAACATCATCCTGCCTCTTATGAACGAAGGCGACGGTAGTCTGACCTCGCAGTTTCGGGACGGCAAGGCCAACAACTTCAAACCAGATCTGCTGTCCTACGTAGCTGATGTACCCATGCGCGTACGGGTGCAGGCCAGCCAGCAGATTAAGACGACGGTGAACTACGGAGCCATGGAAGCCATTCTGTCGGTGGAGAAAAACGGAGTGGAAGCAGGCCAGGCTTATTTCTCCGCTACCGGTCCCTATAACCTCACCCGGGCGGGCTTTGATACGCTTAGCCTGGATACGTACGTCGACTGCCGGGCGGGTGATCAGTTGCAGATCCGCCTGCAGATCCGGCAACGAACGGCCGTGGTTAATTTTGAGTACCGGGCCTCTCTCGACGACTTTGCTACGTTTGCCTCGTTTATTCCCGACAGTACCGTTAGAAACGGCGATTCCTGGCCTGTAGCCAGGAATCTGCCCGATATGCCCTGTATCGACCTGCTGAAGACCATTGCGTTGATGCAGTGTGGCACGTTTGATGTCGATGAGGTACGGCGTACGCTTCGCCTGGTCCGTCTGGACGATGTAGCGGCCAACATGAGTCAGGCTGTCGACTGGTCGAACCGGGTAGAGGAGTCTAGTCAACCCGAGCATGTTGTCAAGCTGGATCCATACGGTCAACTAAGCTGGTGTAAATGGAAGGAACTGGAGGATAAGGCCTACAAAGGCTACGGCAACGGCTCGATTACCTCACCAGCGGCCAACCTGCCGGCCGAAGCAACTCTGTTTGAACTGCCGTTTTCGCCCTGTATTGACTCACCACGATCCGTGCCGGGCTATGGTAATCCGATCCTGATCGAAACTCGAACGGTGTCGGGTGAAGGGGCCAGTTTGAAGGTTGAACGCAAGTCAACAACCCCGCGGCTGATCGTGATGGAGCCGTCCAAAATCGTGTCTGTGTCCACCATCACCGTATCGGCCGAGGGACAAACCGCCAACCGGACCGTTACGCTGACCGGTTGTTTCTGGGGCGTTCGGCCTAACTACCTAAAAACGACAGAAAACAACTTTTCGCTGTCGTTTGGACCGCTGCCGGCACAGCCCTACGTCGTCACGCTCATCATTCGGTATTTTTCAACGCTCACGCAGGTGCTGCGACGGCCGCGGCTGCTGAACGTACCGATGCAGCTCCGACCGACCGACATCGCTACGCTTGATCTGGCCAGGCCGGTGAAGCTGGGCCGGGTTCGGGCGGGCTCACTCGATATCAACCCGACGTACTTTTATCTCAATAAGGTCAACAACTACCGGTCTGCCACGCCAACCGTGGTTACCCTGATCCCACTGTTCTAATCATGGCTGACGAAAAAGACGACGAAATACTCATCAACGTGGAGATTGATGAGGGAAAGACCGAAGACCGGGCCGTAGCCCTCCGCAAGGAACTCAACAGTCTGAAAACTGAAGCCAGGGAGGTGGAAAAAGCCTTCAGGGAAGGTAAGTTGTCGGCTGAAGGATACGCCCGTGCCCAGGAAGCCAACGCCCGCGCTCAGAAGACCGTCTCGACTGAACTGACTCAGCAACGGCGCATCCTCGAGCTGACCAATAAAGTGCAGAAAGAGCAGGCCGGATCAATCAATCAGCTTCGGGCTAACCTCTCGTTGCTGACGATTCAGTATAACGCCCTGTCGGAGGAGGAGAAACAGAACGTGGATATCGGTGGCAAGATGGTCGACACCATGAAGCAGATCTCCGATGCCCTCAAAGATCAGGAAAAAGCCGTCGGTGACACCCGAAGGAACGTGGGAAATTACGAGGAGGCTATTGACAACGCGCTCAGTAAAAACCGTGAATTCGTCATCAGCATCAAGGATAGTAATGAAAAGCTGTCCGGATCCAAACAGGTGGCCGTTGAGTACATCCGCAACCTCAACGTAATGGGCACCAACATCGGTGAAACCGCTGATAAGTTCAAGACCGGTGCAGCCAGTGCCCAAACCTTTGCTAAGGGGATCTTTACCGGCCGCGGTGCGCTGATCGCCCTCGGTGCCGTACCGATCATCCTGTTTCTGACCGGGCTGGTAGCCCTGCTGAGCAAGTCACAGGGCGTTATGGATAAGTTTTCCCAGTACATCAAAGCGGGCGAACTGGCCTTATCTGCCCTGGTTGATGGGCTGGCCAGAGCGACGCGAATCGTAATCGACGCCTTTACGAGCTGGGAGAAGTTTACCAACATCTTTACCGACCTGCGCAAGAATGCGATTGCGACCACGCAAAGCATTAAGGATGCAGCCGCGGCCGGTATTGAGATTGAGAAAACGAACCAGCGCATTGAAGCAGCTGAAATCCGGCTGTCGGTGGCCAGAGCCCAGAACCGCAAAGAAATCGAACGGCTGAAGTTCATCTCGGAGGACGTAACCAAGTCAACCCGTGTCCGGGCTGCGGCTGCCAAACAAGCCTTTGATCTGGAAAACTCGGGCCTGCAGCAGTCCCTCAAGCTCCAGAAAGAACGCATCGCCAACCTCGAACGTGAACAGCGTATCGGTATCCGAAACCGGGCTGATCAAAAGGCACTGGCTGAGGAGCGGATCAAACTGGCTGAGCTGGAAGAAGAATCATTTGGCCGGCAGACGGAGCTGAACAACTCACTGAACGGCCTTCGTCAGGAAGCCATTGAGAAGGCGAAGGAAGCCCGGTTGAAGGCGGCTAATGAAGCTAAAGCGGATATCGAACGGCAACTGTTGCAGGCTCAGCAGGCTGGCCGTGATACGCTCAAACTGCAGGAGGAGGTTATTCGAAAACAGGCCGCTATTGATAAGCTCGGAGCCGAGGGTAACGCCAAACAACGTAAACTCATCGAAGCCAAAGCCAATGCCGATATTCTGGCGTTACGTGTGCAGCATGCCCAGGAGTTAAGTCAGATTGCGTTCGATAACACCGAAAACCGGCTCAATGCGCAACTGGCCCTGGTACGCCGGAATAGTGAGGAGGAACTGAAGCTGCAAAAGAAGCTGCTCGAAACCCGGCTGGACCGTGAAAAGTCGGCCGCGGTCGATGCAGCCCAAACCAATGTTCAGTTAAAGCAAAAGTTGAATTCAACGCTTCGGGCTTTGGATGCCAAGTACAATGCCGACGTTGAACAGTTGGATCGTCAGTTTGAAGAAAACAGCATTCAGCGGGCGGCTGAAGCCGAAACGCGCCGGCTGCAAACGCGGTTTGATCTGGGTGTCAAATCCATTGAACGGCAACGGAAGCTGGAAGAAGACCGTATCAACCTGGAGGAGCAAACGCAGATCAAACTGCTGGAGGTTCAGAAGAAATATTATGCCATCAGTGAGGAGGAATACCTCAACCAGCTTAATGCGATTCAGGCTAAGGCTATTCAGCAGCGGAAAGAACTCGACAAACAGCTTCGGGCCGATGCCCGGGCCAACACCCAGGCAGAGATCGATGAACGCCTGGCTTTGGTGCGGGCCGGCTCCAAAAAGGAGCTTCAGGTTCGCCTGCAACAACTGAAGCTGCAACGGGAAGCTGAGCTGGACAATGAGGAGCTGAATGAGAAGCAGAAAGAAGCCATTCGTGCTAAATACCGGAGAGCCGAAAAGGATGCTACCGATGAGTTCAACAACGAACTGATAGGCAAAATCTTTGACACTACCCAGCAGGCCATTGGATCTATCTCCAACCTCATCAACGCTCAGATTCAAGCGGCCACGGCCGCTCTCGACGAGCAACAGGAAGCGGCCTTACGTAGTGCCGGAGCGAATGCCGAACTACGGGCTGCGGTGGAGGCCAACTTCCAGAAACGCCGGGAAAAACTCGAAAAGGATGCTGCGGAAAAACGCCGGAAGATTGCGTCGGTGGAGAACGTAATTAACACCGCATCGGCCGTCACCAAAGCCTTTGCCGAGGCCGGTCCGATCTTGGGGCCTATCCTGGCTGCGATCGCACTGGCTAACGGTATTGCTCAGCAGATCGTGATCGACTCCCAGAAGTTTGCCAAAGGTGGGGTGGTGAATGGGCCGAGCCACGCCAATGGGGGCGTAAAATACCAGCTCGGTAATCGGAGTGTCGAACTGGAAGGAGGAGAAGCCGTGATCAACAAACGATCAACGGCCCGCTTTTACGGCCAGTTATCGGCCATGAACGTAGCCGGTGGGGGCAAACCGTTCCCAGGCGTTGCCAACAGCCCGCAACCGCGGTTTGAATACGGTGGGGTAACCATGGCCGGCGACAATGCGGCACTGGCTACGGCCGTTCGGGAAGCCATCAAGGGGGTTAGTATTCGGGTGGCCGTCGAAGATATCAAACGGGTTGAAGCGGACGCCAATTACGTCGAAGCCCGCGGCAACATTTAATTGGAAGAATGCGGTCGGGCGGCAAAGGCCAGTAGTTCTTTCGTCAGTAGTGAGTTCATTAACCGGCTGATGGTTATACCCCGCTCCCGACACATCGCCTGCACCTGCCGTTTGCGCCGGTCCGACACTTTTACCTGAATTACCTGGGTGTCGGACTGGCAACTTTTACACTGTCGGGACCGGATTTCGCCTACCTGAGCCCGCTGCTCAACCGATAAGGCGTTATAGTACATGCGCCAGGTCATACCTACCATTTTCATGGCTTTCCGTATTGGTTGACCGGCCTCTACCTGCTCCACTAACTCATTAAACTTGCCTTGGGTATCCATATCGGGATAAAGTAAGCTCTATCACTATTCGAAAGGTATAGTTTTTCTCTATGGGTCGCAACTTTCCGCCATGAAAGTTGCGACCGTGTACGTAGAGGGCGATATATGGCCCGATGACTGGTTTTGGTTCGAAGATGAAAAGGGTTCTTCCCTGGGTCGTTTACGCACGCAGGTAACCGCAGCCGGTGAATTTGACAAGCTCAAAGTCATTATCAACTCACCAGGCGGCTGCTGTGAGGAAGGCTGGGCGATGTACGATTACATTACCACGCTCGGCAAGCCCATTGAAACCGTCGTGATTGGCCAGTGCTGCTCCATGGCCACTGTGCTGTTCATGGCAGGCACGGAACGGCTCATCTCCAAGCATTCCACCTTCATGATTCACCTGCCGATGGGAGGTACCTACGGCAACATGAATGAGATTGCCGAGTACCTGGAGGAGCTGAAGGCTGAGAGCCAGAAGTTTGTCGATTTCTACACCGACAAAACCGGCCTGTCCGACATCGTAGTCTCTGAGATGCTGGCCGCGGAAACGACCATGACCGCCGACGAAGCCATTATCCACGGCTTTGCTACCGGCATCTACGCACCGGTTGTGGCCAGCCTGAAAGCCTACCAGCCGTCCAGCGTCAAACCTCCTCTTTTCGTGCTTCGCGCCCAGGGTCGACCCGGTAAAAAACCGGCAGCGACCTCAACGACTGTACCTGTTAAACCGGCTGCAACCGCGGCCACAACCCCCAACCAAATGTCCAAATTGCGGAAAGCCATCGTCGGTGGCTTAACCTCCCTGCTGGCTCTTGCCGAGGGTACCGATCTGGTAGCCCTTGATGTGAGCCTGAAAAACGGTGATACGCTGGTAACCAACTCAACCGGTGAAGCGCCGGCCGTGGGTGACACGGTGACTATCGGTGGCGAAACGCCCGCCGACGGTGAGTATGAAACGGCCGATGGTCAGATCATCGTCGTAACGGCCGGAGCGATCTCCGACATCAAAGCGGCCGAAACCACCACCGAAGAAACCTCCACGGATCCTCCGGTCGCTTCGGCTGAGCGCATCAAGCAACTCGAAGAAGAGATTGCGCAGCTCAAGGCGCAGCGGACGAAGGACGACGACTTCCGGCGCCGGGTGGCCATCGTGCTGAAAGATCAGCTATCGGCCGAGCCGCCGATCGATCACGAAAATGAGCTGACCACTGACAAGACGACCGAGGAGCGCAAGAAGACGGCTCAGGACAAGGAGCGCGAAGACATGCTGGCTAAGCAGGCAGCCAAGTACCAGCCTAAGGCAAAAACGGCCGCGGCCAAGTAGCCGACCATCGGTCAGGATCATCAAAACTTTTTCATTCAGACAGCTAAAGGATAATTCAAATGAGCTTATTGCAGGGTACTCCCATTCAGTACGCAGGCAAACAGGCGATGGACTACGTAGTAAAGCCATCGGTTGCCTACGGTAAACTCGAAGACTTCTTCAAAGTCATCTTCGGAGTAAAAGTCAAACAGCAGGTCATCTACATCCATCCGCTTAACAAGATCACCATTGCCGATCCTGGCTGTGGTCTTGGTATTCAGGATAAGCAGATCAACCGCACCGAAAAGTTCTGGAACCCCGAAAACGTCAAAGCCTGGTATTCGCAGTGCTGGGTTGACCTCAAGGGCACCATTCACGAAGAACAGCTCAAATCCGGTAACGATAAGCCCGACATCACCGACACGGTGATTGAGGAATATCTGCTGGATGCTCTGCAAGGGGCCGCGGGTCGGGATCTGATGCGGATGGTATTCCTCTCCCGGATGAACATCACGGCTGCCGATCTGACTGGTGGAGCTGATGAGGTGAAGAACTACAACCAGTTCAACGGCATCTGGAAGCGGTTGAAAGACGGCGTTGCAGCCAGCACCATCAAGTCGTTTACGATCGCCAAGAACGCCGGGGCTAACGCAGCTGCTCAGGAGCTGGCCGCGGGTGATGGCCGTAAGATCCTGGCCGGTCTGTGGAAAGCCCAAGCCAAGGTCATGAAGCAGGTGCCCAAGCGGGACAAGGTGTTCATGGTAACGCGCTCGATCTACGAAAACCTCGAAGACGAACTCGAAGCTAACCCACAGCTGGAGAGTTCGACACTTCGCATGCTGGAAGGCTCGGAAAACCTGAGCTACCGCGGCATTAACATCCTGATCATGGATGCCGTCGATGAAGCCATCGAAGCGGACTTCCTCATCAGTGGCAAGTACACCGAGCCGCACCGCGCTATTCTGACCGTGAAAGACAACCTGCAGGTAGCTCTCGACGTGGACACCTCGGATCCGACCGTTTTCGACGCCTGGTACGAGCGTAAGGATGAGAAATGGTACGCCAAACTGCTGTACAAGATCGACACGCAGGTAGGTGAGGAGCAGTACGTAGCCGTCGCGTTTTAAATCATCAACCCTCTACACTGACACTCACCTTCCAGGGTGAGTGTCCAACTCTACGAACATGGCTTGTCCATCGAAAATCAAAGAAAATTTGCTCCGTGACTGCAATAAGCCACTGAGCCAGGGGGTTGCTGAGCGCTTTTACATCGGCATGTACGACGACCAGGTGTCAGCGATCGGGTTCGATCCGACTAACCCCAAAATCCTGAATGAGCTGACGCTGAAAACCGGTGAAAAGCTCAAGGTGTACGAAGGGTTTGATTTGTCAAACCGTCCCAGTGTCGGTTTTACGGCCGGAGACTTCGGCAACACCTTCCCCCATACGTTCGTGTTTGCCATTTTCGACAATTCGGCCAAGGCAAAACAGGAAATTGACGCGCTGGGTAGTCGGAAAGATTTCTTTATCATCTATAAGCGCCGGGGTGCCTACGGTCCCTGGGAGGTGATGGGTCTGCTAACCGGTATGAAGATGACGGCCTTTGAATACAATCCCAACGATGCCTCCGCAAAAGGGGCACTGGTGGTGACGCTCACGGCTGCCGACGAACCGGGTATGCCGCATGAGTTTGTGCATAAGGATCAGGGCGGGTTGGTGGATACACCGGCCTACCTGACCAGCATTGCACTGCCGGTGAGCTAATGGAGCTTACCGAACTGCACCGCATAGTAAGCCAGTGGTATTCGACTGGCTTACTGTCGGCTGAAGACCGACAGGCGGTCAAAATCGAATACGCCCGGCTGGTAGGGGAACCGGGCGAACGCTGCCAGACGTGTGCTTCCTTCTGGAACGACGTACTAATCACCCTACGCATTCACCTCAAACAAAATCAGTTGCCTGTTATGAGCAAATCACGCAAATGGATGATCCGTGAGGATTCGGGTCACCTTCAGGTAGTCGGTGAACAGACAATCTATATCAACACGGGCGTTGAGCAGGGGGTTGTGAAGCTCCTCACCGATGAGAAAGCCGAAGCCATCCTGAAAAAGTATCCGGAGTACAAGGATATCATAGTCCGCAATCCGGACTATGAGGAGCCAAAGAAACCGGCCAACGGAGCGTCAACCGCTAAATCGCCGGCCGCATCAAATCGGGCGAAGACGACCGCAAAACCGGCCACATCTACGGCCCCTAAACCAGCAACGTCAAAGAATGCGGCCGAACCTGCTGATCAGGCCAACGCTGACACAAAGGAGGCCACCGGATCAGTCGGAGACGGCGGGGAGCAAACGGCCACTACTGCTAATTCAGCGACTGAGTAATGAGGGCTAAGATTCCCAAAGTTGCTAAACGACCGCCAGCCACCAAATCAAAGGTGGCTGGCTTTTTGGGTTTCGGTAAAGATGACCTGTTCCCTCAGAAGCTACTGGAGCTGCTGGATGAATCGGACACGGCCGGAGCCTGCATTGATGCGCGTACGGAGTTCATTCAGGGCAATGGCTTTACGGATCGGACGCTGGCCGACATGGTCGTTAACCGGCACGGTCAGACGCTTGACCAGGTGCTGGCCGATGTTGCCGAAGACGTCAGTATTTTTGAAACGATCACGCTGCTGATCTCCTACAATGGCCTGGGTGAAATCGCGGGCATTCGGCACGTACCGTTTGAGCAGATCCGGCTCAAGGAGCCTGACGACTTCAACAACATCACGCATGCCGGCATCTTTCCCTACAAAGGCTCTGAGCTGTTCAAGAATCGCCGGGATGAGCATACGGTTCTTCCGCTGTTCAATCCGGATCCGGTAGTCGTCATGACTCAGATCGATGAAGCGGGCGGGCTGGCCAAGTACTACGGCCAGTTGTTGTATCTACCGCTGAATCGGCTACGGGGCAATTTCTATCCGGTACCGCGCTGGTTTCGGGCTGAAAAAAGTATCCAGACCGAACGGGAGCTGATCAACTACGACTGGAAAACAACCGTCAACGGCTTCAACATCTCGGGCCTGTTTGCTTACCTGGGATCGGAGGAGGATGTTCCGGATGAAGAAACGCTGGAGTATCAGCTCAGCGAACACCAGGGTTCGGAGAATTCAGGCAGCATCGTAACGATCAAGGCCCGAGATAAAGACGAACTGGAGCAGATGAAGTTCTTCGACGTGACTGGGGCGCACCTGGCTGATCGGTACAACTCCACCAATGACCGGGTTCAGGCCCGTATTGCCCGGAACATGCGCGTACCCAACGAGCTGGCCAACATGCGCCGGCAGGGTGGCATCATGTTTTCGGCTGATGAGCTGAAGGTGGCCAGTCAGATGCTGCAGCAGAACGTCAACCAACTCCAACGGAAGGTCAAAACCTGTTTTGAGAACCTGCTGATGTACTGGCGGGATCCCAAGCCGGCCGCGAATTGTACGATCGAAAACCTTAACTACTTCAAGGATGCTGCATCCGTTCAGCAAGCCGGATGATTACCGGCTTGAATTTGGTTTACCAGCCGGCTGGGAGCCGAGTGATAAGCTCAGCCACATTCAGAAAAACGTCGTGTCGGGCTGGCTAACGGATCTGTTGGGGGTTGAACGCCGGGACGGTCTGCGAACGGCACTACTGGCCTACCTGCCCGACGACGAAACACCGTCCGTGCCCCTGTCGGAAGCGGATCAGAAGCTGTACGACTGCGTTCTGCCGTTTCTGCTGTACGCTACCTGGGCCAATTACGTGCAGCTCGCCAACGTGCATATCACCGAAGCGGGTCTGGTGACGCATACCGATAACCACTCCGAGCCAATCACCAGCCAGCAACGCGCGGAACTCTACCGCTACTACCGGGACATTGCCGAACGAAAGGCGGGTGATGTGCTGGCCTGCCGGCAACCCGATGTTTGCGAACGACCCAGGCGGGTAGGTAGCCGGATCGGGAAAGCCGTCGGGAAAAAACAGAGTATGTTCGATGTCGATCAAACCATAACCGTCCGACACCAACGATGATTCAGATCCTACTTACCCGTATCGGCCGCTGGCTCACGAAGTCAGCCTGGCCTGCTCTCCGCTCCCTCGGCCTGTGGCTGTGGGAGAACATGGTCTTTGTGGCCGTCCTGCTGCTGATTCTACTGCTGGTGTCGATGCGTCAGTGCAGCCGTAATGATCGTAGGGCTGATCAAGCCCAGACTCAGCTTAGCCAGGCTCAGCAGACGATCAGCCGGCTCCGTGCTGACTCGACCCGTTTGCAAACCGATATCCAAACCGCTAAACAAGCCCCTGAGCAAATCCGATATGAAATTGCCCGTAAAGTGGATTCAACATACCGCGCTGTTCGTGGTCAGTCTCCTGTTGATCAGCAGCGGGCTGTCCGTAGCCTACTGTCAGGACTCGATCTGTTATAGTGCCCGCGAAAACGACGCCTTGCTGCGGGGACTCATTGAGCTGAAGGAGTTGCGAAAGCTGGACTCGGCCCAGGCCGTCAGCATCCGGTTGTATCAAGCCTCACAGCAGCGGATCCGGTCCAAGCTGAGGGAGTATCAGCGCCGAGGGTGTTTTCTGTTTGGCTACCGACGCCGGATCCGTGAGCTGGAGGCAGAGCTTTTGCCTGATTTATAGAGTACCGAATGCTATCCACCCGCCGACAGCCTAACCTGCTAAGAGATCAAGAAAACGTTATGGAGTTGCCTGGAGCTGTACGGCCGGTCGATTTGGCCTTCGTACTATTTTTCATATTTGTGGGTGCCGGTTTTCAGTTTGTCAACACCAAAAACCGGGAGAATTACTCGCTGTTGCAACGGTTGTATTCGCAGTTTGCCGCGATTGTCTTCGTGGGCCTGCTGGCGATGCTTGCCCTGTCGAACCACTGGAACGTGCTGGTGGTCGCCTTTGCGGGGTTTCTGGTCAGCATACCGGCCGAAAAGGGGCTCCGACTGCTGAAAAAGTACTTTGATGAGAGCGCAAACTTTGGCGACTTCGTGCAGCGGCTGTGGAAGGCGTACCAGATGACTAGACAGAATAACTCAACGAATGATGACAAGCCTTAACAATGAACAACGCAATGCTGATTCCGTTCGTACTGGTTAGCCTCAGCTCCCTGTTTCAATACGGGATGCTGCTGCTGGCTCCGCCTGATAAAGGGCGTGTGTGGAAAATTGCCATTTATGTCGGTATGCTCGGCTGTGGCCTGAGCGCCTTCGGCTTCATCGCTCCCCGGCTCAACCCCTGGCCCTGGGAAACCTTCGCCACCTTCATCGGTGCCATGCTTGGCGGGGTCGTGTTGAGCTACTACCAGCGGCCGGTACCCGACACCTACAGTGCGGAACAACGTGCCCTTGAGCTGGAACGTCGTCAGGATGCCTTACTCGACCTAGGCCGCGGCCTGGCTTTCATGCTGATCCTGACGACGGTGGTGGCCTACCTACAGGGCCAACAGCAAGGCCAGCGGGTTCAAGTAGGGTTTTCGGAAGCTTTGCAGGCGATGGCCGATGAGGTCAAGTCGCTCCGCAATGAGGTCAAGTCGCTTCGTCACGAGATGAACGATCTCAAACAGCACGAACGGGTGACCGACTCGACGGTGATCCGCAACCAGCGAACGGGTCTGAGTAATCAGGAGGAAATAAAAAAGGATCTTAAACGCAGACGGCGATGAGTGATCTCGACATAGCCAGTAACCTATTGGGACCCGATCGCGTAAGTGATCTGTTTCCTGACTTTGGGGCCTACCTGACGTTTCAAGAGGCCATCAAGAGCCAAACGGCCATTCGCAAGGGCATCGCCAACGTACCAACCGCCGAACACTACGGCAACATGGTGCGTACGTACCGCATGGTCATCGTCCCCATCTTCGACCACTTCGGTAAACTGCCCATCACCAGCTTTTACCGAAGTCCAGCCCTCAACAAAGCCATTGGTGGGGCGAAAGGATCCAGCCACATGACCGGTGAAGCTGTTGACTTTGACTGTGACAGCCTGCGGACAGTCACCAACCGGAAGCTATTTGACTGGGCGCGGGCTACGATTGACTTCGACCAGCTGATTCTGGAGAATCCGGATGAGAAAGGCAATGCCGCGTGGGTGCATATCGGCTACCGCTCGAAGGAAGAAAACCGTCGGCAGGTGTTACGGATGATTTGGCACAAGGGTAAGCAAATCTATCAATCTATATAATCATGGTAGTCGTCAAAAATCAACTTGCTGAAGAGTCCGGATCACTCGACCGGATCAGCTTTCAGACCGTGGCCGATGGCGTAGTGATTACGCTCCTGAGTGCGGACAGTGAAATTGAAGATGTGCTTAAGATGTCACCCGACGAAGCCCGCACGCTCGGGCAGTACTTATTGAGTTGAGTAAGAGTTATGGTTAAAAAGAAGGTTCGGTAAAGCCTGGTGTCGATGATGCCAGGCTTTTTTATGAAAACACCCTACCAGCAAGGCCAGTAGGGTGTCCGTAATCAAAACACTAAACAGGCGATCTTACGCGCCTGCCTCAGCTGAGGATCGGTAGGGCTGATTCTTGATCAGCTTGATGTTGTTGAGTTCTTCAATCACGATCACGCACTCGGCCGGGATGATACCCCGCTCAATCCAGTTCATGATCGTATTCTTCTTGACGCCGTACTTCCGTTCGTAGCTGGCGATCGTAATCCACTCGCCCAGATCAAACGCCTTGCCCTGGCTGACGAGGTAGTTTCGGGTATCGTCGATAATCTCACGAACCTGGCCTAGTGCCTGGTCGGTGTTGGCCTGCACTGCCTTGCGGATCTGACCCCGCTGCTCCTCACTGAGCGCCGGCCAGAGCTGGTCAATCTCAGTCTGAACCGCGTTGATTTCGTCGGGTGTATGCTGCTGAGCGATGCGCTGAAGCAGGTTATTGAGTTGTGTGCTGGTTTCCATAGTCTCCTAATAGTAAGGCCCCCGTTGCCGGGGGCTGTGTTGTTAGTCGTATTTAGTGAGCTTTGGCGGGTCGATACCGAGTAGCATGTAGTACTCGCAGTAGAGGTCGTCAAGGTAATCGAGTGCCTGATCGATCTGGTCTTGCCGCATCAGGTGCTGTTGGGCGGTTAGGCGATCTTCGACCTGTTTGATCGCGCTCTGAACTTGGTTGATAAATCCTTGAAGCATGTTCCTGTTGTGTTTTGATTACTCTGTAAAGGTACTATCTGTGAAGTATATTCACAAATAAAAACACAACTATTTCTGCCAATTTCTGCAACTTTTTTGAGGAGCAAAAGGCAAGTTGCACCGGGCAAAAGGCAAGTTGCCGAGGTCAGATACGACGTTCGTCTTTCAGTCGGGTGTCGATCAGCAGGCCCAGCGATCGCAGGTAGCGCATCGTTACTTTGGGGTCAGTATGCCGGTTGTGCCGCATGATCCGCATGAGGTCTTTCGTCTCCATCCACAGATGCACGTTACGGGTATGCTTCCAGCCGTAGAGCGTGTATTCCTTGGCCACTTTCAGCTCATCCATGATGTCCCGGTAGAGGTCAGAGAAATGATTGACACCGACTGGTTTCGGCCCAGGGCCCGGTACAAAGTAGTTGCCAGGTACGCCCTTACCGGCATTGCCGAATACGTACCAGTCAGCGGGCTTTCCGATCAGATCCATTTGCCGGATCAGCTCCTCAAGCCCTGGGGAGATATCGACCGGTTCCGATCGTTTGCCTTTGGCCCGATCACCACCGACCAGGATCGTAGCCGTCGCTAACCGTATATCACCGACCTTGAGGCTACGTAGTTCTTTCGGCCGCAGGCAGGTGTAGTAGAGGAATTGAACGAACTGGTAAAGTTGTTTATGGGTAGGGGTGTCCGACTGTTTGAGGTAATCAGTCACTTTCTGTATCAGCTCATCATTGTAGGCGGTATGGCTGTTGACCGTTTCCCGCAGCCGTTTAACCCGTTTGGCCGGGTTAAAGCTGATCACTTCCTTGTCCACCAGCCAGGTGAAGAACGCTCGGGTAACCGTCAGTTCACTGTTAAAGGTTGAAGCCGCCCAGCCCTTTGTTTCCAGGCTATAGTCGAAGTACTTCTGCACGTCCGCAGCCTTCAGCAGCTTAAACGGTTTAAGATGCAGGCTGGTCTTTTCTGCCCAGGCTAACAGCGCTCCGATCGTGGATTTGTAACCGGTGTGCGTTTTAGGCCCTAACGTACGTTTTACGTGCGCTAAATAGACCGGAACGGCCTGCTGAAGGTTGTCCAGCCCGGTCAGCTGCTGTTCGTTCTGGAGCTGGAACGGATTATAGCCGGCCTCCAGATCCTCAGTGATGCCGCGAATCAGTTCGTTGGCGTAATCCGTCCGTTCGGATTTGGTCTTGAAGTTGTTGAGGTCCTGATAAACGCGGATCCGCTGGTACTTGCCGGTATTGGGATGGATGTAGTAATAGTAGACAAACCAGCGCTCCTTCAAATTACCTTTTGCGTTATAGAGCTTAGGTTTCTTCCAGGGCTTTAACGTCTGTCTCATTTTCTGGCGCTGGTGTTTGCTAACACCTTGTGTTTTAAGCGGTTGAATCTCGGTTTCTGCGTTCAACCTCTCGGACACCCCTCTGTATCACTATTCTGTTCAATCGGAGGGCCAGACTCGATACGCTTTAGACGTATACACACGTTCCTGGCGTACTCCCGGCCGGCGCCCGGTTCAACCGCTCGGACACCCCTCTGTATAATCGGATCACAAAAGTGCAGGTTTTGGCGCAATAAAGCAACCATTTCCCTTGAACACACTATCTACTCGCTCATCTCGCCACTCAGGGAAGTCGCCAGCAGCGTACCGATCCGGCGGGCGTCGGATTCGCGGCCCAGCAGAATCATCAGCTTCGTAATGGCCGCTTCGGTTGTGATGTCCGAGCCACTGACGACACCGATCTGATCAAGCAGTTTGCTGGTCTGATAGCGCCCCTGCGTAACGCGTCCGCCTTCGCACTGCGATACGTTGAACACCACTACCCCCCGGTCGATGGCAGTTTTCAGGGCGTCCAGAAACCAGCTGTCGGTAGGCGCGTTACCGGCCCCGAACGTTTCCAATACTACGCCCCGCAGATTCGGTATCCCCAGGATGGATTCGACTACCTGCTGGGTGATGCCGGGAAACAGTTTCAGAATCGTTACGTTCGAATCAATCGCCGTGCGCACCGTGAGGGGCTGACCGGATACGAACGGACGAATAAACGGGTAGTTGTAGTCAATGCTGACACCCGCCATGGCCAGATGCGGATAGTTTTCGGAATGGAAGGCGTTAAACTGCACGCTTTCCTGTTTGGTTGCCCGGTTGCCCCGAAGCAGCATGGAGTTGAAATAAATGCAAACCTCCGGCACGATCGGATGACCCTCCTGCTGAGCCGCTGCGATTTCGAGGGCCGTTATGAAGTTTTCGCGGGCATCGGTGCGGGCCACGCCGATGGGTAACTGCGCTCCCGTCAGGATAACGGGTTTGTTCAGCCCACCGAGCATGAAACTCAACGCCGAGGCCGTGTAGGCCATCGTGTCGGTGCCGTGCAGAATCACGAAGCTGTCGTACTGGTCGTAGTTTTTTTCAATGATCCGGGTCAGTTCGATCCAGACGGCGGGTTTCATGTTCGACGAGTCGAGAATGTCGCCCAGCGTAATGAGGGTAATCTCAAAATCGAGCCGGTGAATCTCCGGTACGCGGTCCAGCACCTGTTCAAAATCGAACGGAACGAGCTGGCCGGATTTCTGATCGTATACCATGCCTAAGGTACCGCCGGTGTAAATGACCAGTACCGACACGCGCGGTTTGTTGGGTAAAGCAGGGTTTATTCGGACAGTTTTGTAAGGCATCGCTGTGAAGTGAGCCGCAAAAGTAGTGCTTTGTTTGTCGAAGATGCCACAGATTTCCCAGATTGTTCACGGCCGCAACGTTGGGATGGTACTGCGGCAGAATCGCGGTTGTGCAGCATCATCCCAACCAATCTGGCGGACCGGTGAACCGTCTATTCGGGCAATAAGTTGGCGTACAGAGCCGGCAGCAAGGCCTGCGCGTTGGCGGTGGTGTGCCGCGCTACGTCTTCCAGGCTGATCTGCATCAGGTCGGCCACGCGTTGGGCAATGATCCGGATGTAGGCGGGTTCGTTGCGTTTGCCCCGATACGGTACCGGAGCCAGGTACGGACTATCGGTTTCCAGAACGATGTGGTCGAGGCCGATATGGGGTAATATCTTATCCAGGCCGCCGTTTTTGAACGTAGCGACTCCCCCTATACCGAGTCTGAAACCCAGATCAATGGCCCGGCGGGCTTCGTCGAGGGTACCGACAAAGCAGTGAAAAACACCCGTCAGTCCCGGCAGCGCCAGGTGTTCGATCACGTCGGCGGCTTCGGCAAAGGCATTGCGATCGTTTCCGGACCGGGTGTGCATCGAAACAGGCAACTGCTGGTCAGCGGCCCAGCGAAGCTGCGTCCGGAACGCTTCGAACTGCTGGTCCACGAAGGTCATATCCCAGTAGAAATCCAGCCCGATTTCACCAACGGCCATGAATGCGTTGCGGTTCAACTGGTCTTCAACGGCCGCCAGTTCAGCCTCGAACGTATCGTTCACATACGTTGGGTGCAGGCCCATCATCGGCAGGCAGCGCTCGGGGTAACGCTCGGCCAGGGCCATCATCCCGGCTACGGTTTCGCGGGCGCAGTTGGGCATCCAGATCTGGCTGATCTGGTCGGCTTCGGCACGTTCGAGCATCGCGTCGCGCTCCTGCTCAAACTGTTCGTCGTAGATGTGGGCGTGGGTGTCAATCAAAATCATAGTCTGCGTATCTGGACGTTAGATGAGAAACGCCGGGCCGTATCAAACAGCGGGGTCTGCTTCTCACAGGCAACGTGTCTAATCATATCGTCGGTCTTTCCAGGTAATGCGGGTCGGGAGCCAGTAGTACGCAACCGACAGGGGCCCCATCAGGAGCTGGTACAACTCAAACAGCACCGCATACGGCCATAACCGCCGGGCGGGCGGGTTCGTTTGATACAGGCGGTGTAATCCAAAAAAAATTGTCGTGGTCTGCAGGCCAAACCGGAGCAGGTAAAGGCCAAGGGCCGGTGCGGGCGCAATCAGGGCCAGCAGCAGCAGCAGCGGTCCGGCGAGGTAATGGACGTACAGCGAAGCCACCATCCAAAGTGGGAGTGCCGATGCCCCGCGCATCCAGCGTTTGCGTTGCTGCAGCCACGCGCCGAGCGTATCGACAGGCTGCGTATAGGCCAGCACGTGGGCATCCAGCCGGTACCGGAACCCGTAGCCCCGCTTCACAATGGCCCGGAACAGGGTGAAATCTTCAACTACGGAGAAGGGCAGGGCTTCGTAGCCCCCGACAGCCGCGTAGGCTGCCCGGGATACAGCCAGGTTATTACCCATAGCCGTAACCGGAATCCCGAACTTTCCGGCCAGGTAGGTCAGGGTATGATTGTAGAGCCAGTCGACGGTCTGGAGGTGATGAAATGGCCGGTGGCCCCGTGGCAGCGTGACGCCCGCAACAAGTCCAACACCGGGTTCAGCCAGCGAGGTCCGCATGGCCGCTATCCAGTCCGCTGAAACCTGAGTGTCGGCATCGGTAAAGAACAGATAGTGGCCGCGGGCGTGGTGGGCCAGTTGCGCCAGTACGTTGGCTTTACCCGCCAGACCAGTCGTTGAGGGCTCGATGGTAAACAGCCGGAATCGCGGCTGGTCAGCGATACACGCAGCCGCTACCTCGCCGGTCCGGTCGGTCGACTGGTCGTTGCCGATCAGCACTTCGTAACGGGTCGAGGGGGCTTCCTGACGCGAAACAGCCCGCAGGGATGCCGGGAGTGTGGCCTCTTCGTTGCGGGCTGCGATAAGAACACTGACAAGGAGTGGTTCAGAATCCTGCATACACAGGCTGGGGAACGGCCCGGAACGAATAGCCCCGCTCCGCGAAATAAGCCAGCGTCCGGGGCAGAACGTACCGCATGGTCGGCCAGGCTTTCAGGCTGTCATGAAGCACGACGATAGAGCCCGGTTCGGTATACTGGAGGGTCTTCCGCAAACAGACCTCGGGGGATAAGGTCTGGTCGAAATCGCCGGTCAGAACGTCCCACATCACCACCGCGTACGTGTCGAGCAGCAGGGTTGCCTGACTTTTCTTGATCCGTCCGTAAGGCGGGCGGAACAACCCGGTTTCGACGCCGATCTGCTCCTGACACAGTTGGATATTTTCGAGATACTGCTCGTCGTCGGTTTTCCAGCCGTTCAGGTGATTGAATGTATGGTTGCCGATCATGTGCCCCGCTTCAATAACCTGATAAAAGATCTCGCGGTGTTTCCGAACGTTGTCGCCGATGCAGAAAAACGTGGCCTGGGCTGCGTATTTGTCGAGTTGCTCCAGCACGAACTCCGTTACGTCGGGGATGGGGCCATCATCAAACGTCAGATAGATCGTAGGCTCAACGTCATCTTCGACCTTCCACCAGAACTCCGGATAGACTGTACGGAGCAGGAAATTGGCTTTGTGCAGAAAAAAAGACAATGTGGTTTCTGTTTACGGTCTGCGGTAATCGATGGACAGGATACGGTCTAGGGTGCTTTCCCAAGGGCGGCTCTAAACCGTACGCTGTATGCTGACAACCGAACGACCCGGTTACGTCAGGTCCCGGCCTTTCCACCGGTACCCTTTTCCCTGAGCTGCCAATCCGAACAGAATAACGTAGAACGGATAAATCAGCTGCGTCAGGGGGATTAGTTTGACTGATGATTTTTTTTGTAAAAAAACAAGAACTGACCGTAAAAACAAAAATTCTGGAATAACCTTACTCAACAAGACGATAAGCCCGGTTTGTGCACTGAATTCGCCGGCCAGCCAGCCGCCGAGCGCGACCACCGGAGCCGCATTTGCCATGAAAATAAACACGGCCAGCAGGGTCGGCAGCCAACTTGTATAAGCCCGCCACTTACTCGCCCAGCGCTTGCGTTGCTGGTAGAAAGCCCGCAACGATTGGTGGGCTGCCGTCGTGACGATGGCGTTCCGGTTTTTGACAAACTGAATGCGTCCCGGAAACTGATCGGCAACCTTGTGCATCAGAAACTCATCGTCGCCCGATGCCAGGTGATCGACCCCCGAAAAACCGCCAACTTGCTCGAAAACGCGTTTCTGGTAGCAAAGGTTTGCGCCGTTGCACATGGTTGGCCGGCCGAGTGCGAGCGTACAGGCTCCCGATCCGATCAGGCTTGCAAACTCTACTATCTGCAAGGACCCAAAAATAGACGAATCCGTTGCAAACGTCACGGGCCCAATCAGCATCGCAGCGCCGGTTTCCTGGTAAAAAGCAGCGAAGGTTTCCAGCCAGTGCGGCCCAACGCGGCAGTCGCCGTCGGTCGTTATGATCAGTTCCCCGTCGGCTTTGGCGATGCTCTGCGTAATAGCGCGTTTTTTGGGGGAGGCCGTTCGCTCATCAGACAAGGGGAGGGGGTGCAGCCCGTACGACGCCCGTTGGGCCCATTCTCGGGCTATGGCGAGGGTCTCGTCCGTCGAGGAGTCGTCGGCAACGATCACGTTGAAGTGTCGGTACGTCTGCTGGTCCAGGTCGTCGAGGAGAAAGGGTAGGTTGGCGGCTTCGTTGCGAACGGGGATAATGACCGTTATGCGCGGGCCGAGGCCGGCTGGCAGGGCGGGCCGCAGGTAAGGCATGCGCCACCAAGTAAGCCAGAGCAGCAGGGTGAACAGGGCGTAGGATAAACTTATGATCAGCAGGAGAATGGTCATGAGGTTGCCAGTTTTAGCCGCCATACGTACAGCAGGCCCACCACGACCGGCAGCAGTACGTTGGCCAGCCAGAGCGTCAGCGTGATGGTCAGCAGGAGGGAGGCCGGTGTACCCGTGGGCGCAAATACCCAGAGCGAAGCCGCTTCCCGCACGCCGAGGTCGCTGAGCAGATTAAAGGCGGGCGTGATGGTTTTGGCCAGAAAAACCAGGCCAATGCCGGCCGCTGCCGCAGCCCCCGGAAGTATCACCCCCAGCAACCGCATCGCGACGTAGAACTGGAGTGAAAAAACCAGGTACCGGAGGGTAGCCGCGCCCAGCGCCAGACCAATGTCGCCGTTGCTGTACCGGCCAATCACCGACCAGTACGTCGACCACCGGTTGAGCCGGGGCCATTGTACCGACCAGCGAATCAGTCGCCGGTACGTCAGGCCAAAGAAAATGCCGCCCAGTGAGAGGATAGACAACAAAGCCAGCAGCCAGCGGCCGGCCGGGGTGTTGCGTTCGGGCACGGTTTGCAGATGATAGCCCCAGGCCAGTGTGCCAAACACAAGCGCTACGTAGAACTGCATCCCGCCCGATACCAGCGACGCCCCGATGGCCGCTCCCCGCTCGCCCGTTCGCAGGGACAGGACCCGCCCGGCCGTATCGCCCAGCTGCGCGGGCAGCACAAACCCCAGCGAGAGCCCGGCCAGCACACCCTGGTAAGCAGCGCGAAAGCTGATCGGCTCCACCCGCCGGACCAGAAGCTGCCACTTAAGCGCTTCGAGTCCCCAGTTGATGGGCGTGAGCAGCAGCAGCCCGGCGACCCACCAACCCGGCCGGCTCACCTGGTGCCACTGGTTCCGGACAACCGACAGGTCGAAGGGCTGCCGGCGGAGTACGTAGCCAATGTACAGGAGAATCCCCGCAAAAACGGCTATTTTAATCCAAAAGACGATTTTTTGAGACGATAGTAGCTGCAAAACGTGCTGGAACTCGTTACTTTGCAAAAAGCCCCAACGCCCCTGTATGACTGCATCCCTTAATTCTTCCGCCGTCGCCACCGAAAAAATCATTCTGGGGGTCGACCCTGGCACGCAGGTGGCCGGGTACGGCATCATTGGCGTGCAGGCGGGCGTCATGCGGATGATGCAGTACGGCGTGGTTCACCTGAGCAAATATAGCACCTACCAGCTGAAGCTCCAGAAACTGCACGAAACCATTCTGCGGCTGATCGACGAATACAAGCCCGATGAGATGGCCATCGAGGACCCGTTTTTCGGGAAGAACGTACAGGCGATGCTGAAACTGGGGCGGGCACAGGGCGTAGTGATGGCGGCTGCCCTGTCGCGGAACATCCCGATTGTTGAATACGCACCCCGGCGGGTCAAACAGTCCGTTACGGGCAACGGCAACGCGTCCAAAGATCAGGTGTCGCACATGGTAGGGCACTTGCTGAAGGCCGATCTGAACCCCCAGTTTTTCGACGCTACCGATGCGCTGGCCATTGCGGTTTGCCACCATTTTCACGAAAATGCCATCCCGCTCGTATCGAGCAAAAAAAGTAAAAAAGGGGCGTGGTCGGCATTCGTCAATGAAAATCCGAACCGGACGGCATAAAAACGTCCCGACCGTTTCCGACTGCTGCGTCCGGCAACCGTTCAAAGGGCTGCTACGTACGTTGACACTGCAATTCAGCAAATCCACATAGTTTTGGCTGACATCCGCGTACCGATGTGCTATGTTTGCCTCATCCGGTACGTTCCCTATGCGCTTTGTTGATCGGTTGCTCCACCAGTCCGGTATTCCACTGACTCGTCGCCAGTTCTGGCTGTACGCGGGTGTGTACTGGGGTTTCTTCGGAATTATCAGCTATTGGCAGTCCACGATGGTGTGGTGGATTACGCCCAACAGCCGGATGTACTACGTCGAGTCGCTGGTGTGGCTGCTGCAGCTGCTGTACTGGTGGGGAGCCACTCCCTTCATTGTCTGGCTGGCCCAGCGTTTTCCGTTTCACAACCTGCACCGGCTGCGGGGATTGTTTAAGCCCGTAACCGTTCATTTTCTGGCCCTCTCGGGCCTGAGTTTCGTTCAGTTCTCCGTAGTATACGTGCTGACCACGCCGGCCTACCTGTACGAAAGTGGGCAGGCCATTACCATCCGGAGCATGCTGGTGGCTTTCTTTTTCAACTTCTCCAATTCGTTTGCTCAGTACCTCCTGCTGGTGGCCGGATACAGTATCATTGCCTACATCTACCGGTTTCAGGCGCTCAGCCAGCGGCACCTGCAAACCGAACTGGCGAACGAGCAGCTCAAGTCGCAGTTAAGCAATGCGCAGCTTCAGGCGCTGAAGATGCAGTTAAACCCTCATTTCCTGTTCAATACGCTGCATACCATCGTGAGCCTGATGGTTCGTAACCAGCCGCGGCTGGCCATCGATATGGTAACGGCCCTCAGCGATTTGCTGCGGGGCGTACTGGCCCACCAGCACGAGAACTTCCTGTCCTTCAGGCTGGAGCTGCAACTGACCCGGCAATATCTGGCGATTCAGCAGATTCGGTTTCGGGACCGGCTGACGATCGAATACGACATTGAACCGGTTGTGGAACCTTGTCTGGTACCGTCGCTGATTCTGCAACCGCTGGTCGAAAACGCCATTACGCACGGAATTGCCGACCTGACCACGGATGCACTGATACGTATTACGGCCCGGGAACACGAGGGGCGACTGCTGATATCCGTTTTTGATAATGGCTGGGGGATTATCCGCTCAACGACCCGAAAGGGGGGCGGACTGGGCCTTTCCAATACGTTGTCGCGGCTACAGCAGGCTTATGGCGACGCCGGACAACTGCGTTTTGATCAACCCCATACCGGTACCACAACCGTAACCATAAGTTTTCCGGTAGTTGCCGGAGTACCCCTTCCTCAATCTTATGACACCGTATCGAACCCTGTTGATTGACGACGAACTGTCGGCCCGCGAGGTACTGCAGGTCTATCTGCAAACAGATCCGTCGGTTGTGGTTACGGCCGAAGCCGCCAACGGCACCGAAGCCGTTCGGATGATACTGCAACAGCGCCCCGATCTGATTTTTCTGGACATTCAAATGCCCGAACTGGACGGCTTTGGCGTACTGCGCGAAATCTGGACGTACCACCAGCCCGTCGTGGTATTCACGACTGCCTACGATCAGTACGCCCTGAGAGCCTTCGAGGTGAACGCGATCGATTACCTGCTGAAACCGTTCAACGACCTGCGTTTTTTTCAGGCGCTGGAACGGGCCAAGGAACGGCTCCGGCTACAAAGCCAGCCTGATATGGATGCGTTGCTGAGCCAGTTGCATACCGTGGCTGCGCCCGCTGGCTCGGGCACGTACCTCCGCCGGATGCTGGTGAAGGAAAATGGCCGGATGTTTTTTGTCGATACCGCCGACATCCGGTACTTCGACGCCGAAGGAAACTACATTACGCTGCACACCGGCCGCAGCCACTACACGATTTACGACAGCCTGACAAACCTGGAAACGCAGCTCGATCCGCTGGATTTCGTACGGATACACCGGTCGTACATCATCAACGTCAATTACATTAAGGAAGTGGAAACGCACTACAACGGCGACTATGTCGTCCGGATGCAATCGGGGGAGGTACTCAAATGGACACGGAACTACCGCGATAACCTGAAGGCCTTCTACGGAAAAAGCCGGTAGATGGAACAGCCCGTTGGGGCTTTCGCATAAAATCCAGGGTCGTTCAGAGAATTGACCCCGCAAAACAACCCGGGCCACCCGACCTTTGGATCATAGCTGAGCCGTCAGCTCCGTGTATAAACTCAATTTTTTAATGTATGCATACCGTATGGGTTGCCATAGCGGCTCTGGCAGGAGCCATGCTGCCGACCGAACCACTTTCCGTTCGGTCGGATTACCAGGCGCTGGTAGCCGCTGAACGGGCCTTTGCCCAGCGTGCGATCGACAAAGGAATTCGGGATGCGTTCCTGGAAAACCTCGATGAGCAATCGGTAATTTACGAAACCAATCGATTCAGTCCCGGCCGACCGGCGTATGCGAGGCTGCAGTCAGAACCCGGCAAACTACTCTGGCGACCGGCCTACGCCGAAATTGCTCAGTCAGGGTCACTGGGGTACACGACTGGTCCGTTCGAAATTCGCCCGCATTCGATGGACGATAAGCCGGTAGCGCACGGTCACTACACGACCGTCTGGCACAAAACGGCCGATGGCAGTTGGAAAGCCCTCGTCGACTTCGGTATCATTCACGGGCAACCTGACGTACCGGTGCCCGACGTGCAGCCCCCCGCCCAATTTGCTGCTAAAGTGACCGCAGCCGCCGACACGGCCGCTTTGGGCCGGGAACTGCTGCAAACGGAAACGGCCTTTGCTGAAATCGCCCGTGCGAACAGCCTGCGGGATGCGTACCGGCAAGTGTGGCCCACTTCGGATTCCGTCCGACTGCTGCGGGATGGTTTTGCGCCCAATGTGGGGAAGGCGGCAGGGACGGTGGCCGATGCCTCCACCCAGCAGGTCGACTACCGACCCGTACGGGCTGTGGTAGCTCCCTCGGGCGATTTTGGGTTTGTGTACGGCTACGCTACGTACCAGCGCCGGCAGCAGGCGTATCTGCGCATCTGGCGTAAACGATCGGGACGCTGGCAATTAGCCCAGGAAGTACTGAATGTAAAACTGGCCGGTTGATTACCGGGTAGTCGTTGACAGGTAATAACGAGTCAGACAGCTAAAGTTAATAAAGTCTATTCGCAAACGTTGGCGGGCGGCCCGGTCGCTGCAGCAACGGAAGGTTACACACTACAGCGATACCGTTCCTGACGGTATCGCTGTTTTTTTGGCTGGATTGCCGGACGTAGTAAGCTGCCCATACACCATCACTAATCCAGTTTTAAGGGCGGTCCCACAACCTGCATCTCGTTGTTGGCAAACAGCTTGCCTAATTCTTCTTTAGAAGGTTCATGATCCATACCCGCCAGAGAAACAAAAAAATCCTCCAGTTTGCCCGCTGGCTGTAGCATCACGATCATCTTGCCCCGTTCGGCCACCTGCGTCCAGGCATGGGGCACTTTACGGGGAAGAAAAATACTGTCTCCAGCTTTCAGGGTATGTTTCTCGTCGCCGACCTGAAAATAATACGTCCCTTCCAGTACGTAGAACACTTCGTCCTGCGCCGGGTGAACATGCAACGGGGTGCCGCGTCCCGGCGAAAGGGAAGTCTGTTCAAAAACCGCCAGACCACCGTCGGTGTCGCTACCCGAAATCTTCACATCAATCACATTGACATTAACGCCCCGGAGTGTGATGTGACCATGCTTACGGCCTTCACCCGCAGTAATCTTAAAGCCTTTAATTGGTGGTAAGGCTTTCCATAGGCCGGTAAGGGCCAGCGAAGGGGCAGACAGCAGGGCAGAGAGAGCCGCGACAAATCGGTTTCTAGTCATGGAAATGGTTGGGTGGTGGTTGCTTTTCCTACCTGAAATTACCACAAGTTTGCCATAAGCAGCAACCGAAAAATAAAACGCAAACCAGGTGGGTTCAATGGTCGTGGGTCATCTCCGGCCTGCCAGAGGCCAGGGCCTGTTCATGAACATGTCCAGCCGTCTTTCCTGGCCGGTTGCAAAAACGTAGCGGATACGCATGAGGGTGTAAGTCGACTCAGTTGTCAGACAGATCGAAAGCCGGCAAACCGGCCAGCTACGTACTGATCAGTTCAGGGCGGCAATCTGGCAGGTCAATCATCAAAAATGCTGGCTTGGGTTTAACCATCTCAACAATTTCTCAAGAAGTCGGCAAGTTTGCCACGATGCATACCTGAATTATGAAACACGCTTGTTTTATCCTCTTTTTATTCAGCTTTTGGCTGGGAATAGCTTTACCCGCTCAAAGCCAGCTAACGGTCACTGGCCGAATCACTGAAGCCGCAACGGGCCAACCCATTCCATTTGCAAACGTAGCCGTTGCCGGCAAGCCCATCGGGACGCAGGCCGATCCCGACGGTCGCTATCAATTAATTCTTCGCCAGCCTGCCGATACATTGCTCGTTTCGGCGATGGGGTTCCAGGCTGCCAAGTTGGCTATCGACCCAACCAAACCGACGCAGACTGTTGACATCAGCCTGGCTGCGGCTACCGCTACGCTGGGCGAAGTGACCGTTCGGGCGGGCGAGAACCCCGCTTACCGGGTGCTGCGCCTGGTCAATGACCGCCGGAAACAGAATGATTATCGGCGGGCGAACGCCTATGAATACCAGGCCTACAGCCAGCTGGCGATCAGCATCACTGATATGGCCAGGCCGTTTCGGGAACGCAGGGCTGTGCGGGCTGTACTGGATGCGCTTAAACAAAAACAGGCGCCCGGTACCGTAGTGCCTGATTCGGCGATGGTGCTGCCGGTGTTCATGTCGGAGTCGGTGTCAAAGCTGTATGGTCGGCGTGAGCCGCAGCGCCAGAAAGAGCACATCCTGAAAACCAACATCAACAGCGTTGGCCTGACCGACGATAGTTTCGTGGCGCTGTTCACGGGGGCCGGCTTCTCGACAATTAATTTCTACCAGAACGCGGTGGGGATCTTCAACAAGGAATTCATGTCACCCCTGGCCGACAATGGCCGCGGGGCGTACCGGTACTTTCTGGCCGATACGGCCCAGATTGGTCAGCATACCTGCTTTGGCATCGACTTTGACCCCAGGAACCCCCGCGATCTGGTGATGCAGGGCCGCGTCTGGATCGATACGGTAAGCTATGCGCTGGTGCAGATCGACGCCACCATCGGCCCACAAGCCAATCTGAACTACATCAATCAGGTACAGATTGAGCAATCGTACGAGCTGCTCGGCGACTCGCTGAAAGCCTGGCTGCCCGAACGCACCCACGTAGTGGTGTCGGTTGGCGAAGTGGTCAAAAATACCTTCGGCGCTACGGTCGACTACCTCACGACCGTGCAGGAGGCCGTAGTGGGGCAACCGAAACCCGCTGGTTTTTACGAACCGGAGATCGAAACGGCCGAGGACCGGAACGAAAGCAGCGATCAGTATTGGCAGACCGCCCGCCAGCATAGCCTGGGTGCGGACTCGACCCGAAACGTAGCGTTCCAGGCCATGCTGGATACCGTCCGCAGCGTACCGCTGGTGAAAGCGTATACCCGGGCCGCAGCCTTCCTGTCGAACGGTGGGTTCCTGTCCGTCGGCAAGTCTGTGCAGGTGGGCTCGTTGTTTTCGGGATGGGCCTACAACAACATAGAAGGGCATCGGCTGCGGATCGGGGCGCGGACGACCAACCTGTTTAGCCGACGCTGGCTGCTGGCGGGGTATGTGGCATACGGCACCCGTGATAAGGTCTGGAAGTCGGGTTGGGAAGTGCATTACATCCCGACCCGCAAGCCCCTGACCATGATCAGCCTGCGGAGCAGCTATGACCTGGAGCAGTTGGGGTTACGGACCGAAGATGTGGCCGATAATCCGTTCCTGACGTATGTCAACCGCTTTGGCCACTGGCCGCGGGCCTATTATCAGGAAGAAACCAGCCTGTCGGTGCAGCGCGATGTTGCCCGGGCCTTTACGCAGACAATCGGCGTTCGGGAGCGGACGTTCCGGCCAACGTTTCCTTTTGCGTTCCGGATGCCGGTAGACGACACTACGCTGCCCACGCCCAGCGTAGGCTACGTAACGGACGAAGTGTTTCTGGAAACCCGCTACGCACCGGGTCGGCTGCCGAGCCGCCGGGTTAACTCGCGTCGCATCCGGCGCCGGGCCGGCGAAACGGCCCCCATCGTGACCCTGCGGTACACCCACGGCTGGTATCATCCCGACAACAACAGAGCGCAGGTAGCCAGCTATGACAAGTGGCAGTTTGACTGGTCGCACCAGTTGCGATGGGGAGTGCTGGGTCGTATGCAGTATACCGTACAGGCCGGCTACACGCCATCGGCCGTACCGTATCCGCTGTTGCAGGTGCATCTGGGAAACCCCACGCCGGTCTACAACCGCAACGCCTACAACCTGATGAATCCGGCTGAGTTTGTCTCCGACCGCTACGTATCCGTGGCGGCCGAGCACAAATTCGAGGGAGCCCTGACCAACCGCCTGCCGTTGATTCGGCGGTGGAACTGGCGGACGTTCGTGGAAGGAAAAGTACTGTGGGGATCGCTCAGTGCCCAGAACCGCCGGATACTGGCTGCCTACGACCCGGCGGGGCAGCCGATAGCACCCATTCGTTCGCTTGGCAGCCCCGCCGGGCGGAACGTACCGTATGTAGAAGTCGGCTATGGCGTCGAAAATGTATTCAGGCTGCTCCGGATTGAGGCCCTGCACCGACTCACGTACCGCGATGTGCCGCAGGCGACTACGTTTGCCGTGAAGGTTTCGGCGCAGGTAGGTTTGTAGTCCGGTTTGCAAGCCCTGAACATGCCAACGCCCAGCCATGATGGCTGGGCGTTGGCATGCAGAAAGCGACTGAACGCTTACGCGTTTTTCTTGCCTTTTTTGCCTTTTACAGCGGGCATAGCCGGTACTTTGGCGGTGTATTCGGTAATGGTTTTTTCGATACCATCCTTAAAGAAAGGGAAAACCGGGTCGTTGGCCGACTGGCCCAAAGACAGAGCTTTCTGGGCTAATGGCAGAGCCTCGGCGTACTTGCCCATCTGCCCCAGAATCTGTGACTTGATGAACAGGTTCCGGAAGTTTTCCTTCTGACCAATGGACTTGTCGATCCAGCCGAGCGCCTGCTCCAGGTTCCGGCCTTTCGAGAGGTTGTAGTTGGCGGCTGCCTGCAAAACGGCGGCATCGTCGGGCTTTTCAGCAACGGCCTTCTCTACGTTAGCGGCTGCGTTGGCGCTGGTATTCACGGCGATGTCGGCCGAGGCCTTCACGTTCGCCCACATGAAATTCAGCTTAGCGGTGCTGTCGGTCAGATCGCTGAAGTTGATCGTGAACGTTTCAATCTTCTCCGGGCTGGCCGACGGCGTCAGTTTCACGCGCAGGGCATCGTCTTCCTGCTTGTAGTTCTGCTCCGTAACGGCGGTGTTTTTGTTGAAGATCAGCGTCCAGTCGGTTTGGGTCGGGATCGACATGATCGCATACGTACCGGCGGGCAGCATCTGGCCGTTCACCATCAGGTCGGTTGAGGTCGTGAAGGCAGTAGCCTGGTTAGCGCCCGTCCGCCATACTTTGCCGTACGGTACAAAATCGCCGGTGAAAGGCGTACGGCCTTTCAGGCTGGGCCGTGAGTATTTAATGGTGAAATCCGACACACCCACGGATTGCATGATGGTAGCACCGGGGCTCGGTGACGGTAGCTTGATCTGGGCGGTGGCTAACTGAGCGGCTAAGCAGAGCGTGGCAACACTCAAGGAAATTTTACGCATAAATATCTATCGGGTAAAACCTTTTTAGAAAACGCCACGAAATTGCGCCTTTTTACGCAGAATCTCAACCAATGCACCGTCAATTACTTCTTTCGTTACTTCGGGAGTACCAGAATACAGAAGACCAGGCGCTGGGCGATCATGAGCGGGCCATGGTCAGCGATACCATTACCTTCGTGGAGCAGCATCCCGACTGTTTCGAGCGATCACTGGCCATTGGGCACGTAACGGGTTCAGCCTGGATCGTCAGTCCGGACGGTCAGCAGGTAGTTCTGGTGCATCACCGAAAACTGGACCGGTGGCTGCAGCCGGGCGGTCACGCCGACGGTGACCCGGATCTAGCCAACGTTGCCCTGCGGGAGGCTCAGGAAGAAACCGGACTCACCTCGGTCCGGCTGGCAAGTCCGGCTATCTATGATGTTGATATTCATTTGATTCCGGAGCGGAAAGAAGAACCGGCGCATTTCCACTATGATATTCGTTTTAAAATGATTGCCAATCCCGATGAATCGTTTCGTCATACCCCCGAAACAAAAGATATTCATTGGGTGCATTTATCAAAAATAGAAGATTATACGCATGAAGAATCAGTAATTCGCATGGTAAACAAGAAAAAATAGTAAAAACTATAAATATAGTAGCTATTTTTTTTGTTTATTCGTAACAAGTACAACAAAACCACAGACTTGTTATGAAACGTATGTTGCTGATTGCTGCCGCCCTGACAGGCGTGGTAGCGATTCATACGGCTACGGCTCAGGATGAAAAACTGAAACGGGACGTAACGTATTCGACGCATAATTATAAACACCCGAACAAAGCTGCCGAAGCCCGGAAATGGGAGAATCGTACGGCGGTGATTGTTCCGGCGCAGGGTCCGCAGCGGGTTGCTTCGGCTGATTACAAAAACCAGCCGTTAAGCGCTACGCAGCAGGGAGGCATAGCCGTCCCGGTTGATCCAAACTCTAATTTTTCAAACTGGAATTATAAGATGCAACGGCCTATGGGGCCGGCTGTGCAATCGCGGGTAGCGAAGAAACAACAGCCAAAGCGGCCAGTTGAATTCAAGCCCGGCGAAGAACAACTCGGTAATTAATCCGTTAGGTGTAAAGTACCAGAGCCATCGGTCAATGACTGGTGGCTCTTTTTGTTGACAATCAGGCAAGGAGTTGACGCAGATCATCGGTGTGGGGTGGAAAGGCGGGTAGGTTTGAGCCAACTACCAACGCCTGTCAGCGCGGACCCATACCGGCCGTGGCAGGATGTTCCCCACCGTCCTATGCAGTCTGGTTTTTCCGCTTCCCGACGATTCTGGTTTCCTGTTCTCCACTATTTTGGCTGGGTCTACGCCATTTCCTGGCTGATCCGGCCACCGTATTATATGGGCGTGGGGCAGGGGGCGCGGGGCGCTGAAGTCGTCTGCGCGCTTTCTCATGGCAGTATGGACCTGGTGTTCACTGCCGATCTGGGCCAGCCGGTCGTGAGTAGTTACACCGGTATTCTGGTCACGTTATGGGGAATAGCCACCTGGTTTTTCTACGGACGAGCTACCTTGTCACCTAGCCGGAAAGTAATCCTGCCGTCGCCAGCGCCAACCGTAGCGGCCGAATTGTGAGCGTATTGTTTATCATAAAACACACTGGATCGCCAGCTACTAAACTTTTCATTTTCCTTATATCAATTAATCATACATGGGCGTTTGCCTTGTAGTCAAAACCAACGCACCATGAAGATCAACTGCTTACGAGGTTTTTTTGCCGTTTTGTTGCTGACGGGGAGCTTGTCCTGCAGGCCCGCTATTGAGCCAATGGGTCCGCTGAGTAGCCCACTGAGAAAGGCTAATTATGTCTACACAAAGGCCGATCATGATTTCTATTCAGCTTGCGCTGTGCTTGCCGATGAACCAGTAGTTATTGAGAAGGGATGTCTGCCTGGGGGCGTGCCTTTATTTGATGGCCCATCTAAAGCAATTTTGTATCTGCTCAATGGTCAGCCTACCAGAGACAGAAAAGCCGTTAAAGCTGTCTTTATGGAGCATCACATAAACGAAGTACTTCTTCAGGAAAAGCAGGCGAATGGTCAGAAATTAGTGGTTATCAACTACGAGAAGCAACAGTTGTCTGCTAATTATCAGCTGGATAAAACTGCTAAATCAAAAAAGTAAGCGCAACCAGTCAATCAGGTGATGAGCTTTACTTTACGTAAGTAGTTTCATTTAATGTTCCTAAAAACTCTGTTCCTATTGGCTCCAACGTCTACAGCAGTCTTGAATCCGACTGCAACGTTTGCCGGCGTTCGGCCCGCCCGCTCTTCCGGCTGATCCGAATCCGGTAGACAACCGTCGGCGGCAGGGCAGGTGACGCTAACGCATCAGGTTGTCCGTCGGGCCAGATGGGTACTTCATCGGCAAAGAACGGGGCCGTTCGCGGGCCCAGTCGGTGCAAAACCTCCGTTCGGTCGTCGCCCGCCAGCTCTTCGAACTGACCGTGTACGACAACGCTACGCCAGTGGGTAGGGGATACGACTTCATCAATTTCCAGACATACATTCGGATTCTGCCGCATCAGCTTCGTTTTTGTTCCTTCGCGGGTATGGCCGTAAATAAAATGACCATCGTAGAGAAAGGTGACCGGAACGACCAGGACATCGTTGCCGGCCGCGCAGCCCAGGCGACCATACCATTGGTTGGTCAGCATGTGGTTAATGACTTCGTCGGACAGATGGGACAGCATGAGGCAGAGGTTTAAACAGGGAGTGTCGCTGGTGATTTCGGGTGCTTACACCGTTTGCGAAAACAGCCGGCCGGTTTCTGCTACCGGCTGGTTCAGATACCGGTCGAACGCCATGCCGATGTTGCGCAGGAACGGGCGACCCTGCGGCAGAACGCGCAGACCGGTTTCGTCGAACTCAACCAGGCCATCCTGACGTAGCGTTTCCAGCCGCACCGAGAGGGCCAGCCAGTCGTTAGCCGACCAGTCGGCCAGCGTCCAGGTGGTTTCGAAGCGGCACATGATGTTCAGGATGTGGTAGCGGATGAATTGATCATCGTCGCTAAGCAGGTGCCCCCGGAAGATGGGTGACTCCTCCGCCCGGATACGTTGCAGGTAGCGGGCCAGTTCCTTTTCGTTCTGCCCGAACGCCGTCCCTACGTCGCTGATGGCCGAAGCCCCCAGCCCGATCAACACCTTGCTTTTGGCGGTGGTATACCCCATAAAATTGCGGTGGAGCGTACCGGCCTGAGCCGCCTTGTGCAGCGAATCGTGCGGCAGCGCGAAGTGATCCATGCCGATTTCAGTATAACCGGCCGCTTCGAGCCGCATCCGGCCGGTTTCGTACAGCGCCCGCTTTTCGTCGGCGGTGGGCAGGTCCCCGTCCCGAAAGCCACGCTGGCCGTTTCCTTTAATCCAGGGAACATGGGCGTAGGAGTAGAACGAAATCCGGTCGGGGCTGAGCCGCAGGGTTTGCAGTACGGTGTGGATAATTGACTCCTGCCGCTGAAACGGTAAGCCAAACACCAGGTCGTGACTGATGGACGTGTACCCAATCTCGCGGGCCCAGCGCGTCACCTGTTCGACGTTGGCGAAGGGTTGGGGGCGGTGGATGGCCTGCTGGACAACCGGATCGTAGTCCTGCACGCCAAAGCTGACTCGCCGGAAACCGACGTCATAAAGGGTTTGCAGATGCTCGCGGGTGGTGTTGTTCGGGTGTCCTTCCCAGCCAAAATCGGGTTCGTCGACGGGATCGGCCCACCGGAGGATACCCGCCAGCAGCCGATGCAGTTCATGCGGGGAGAAAAAGCTGGGTGTACCGCCCCCCAGGTGCAACTCGGCAAGGCGCGGGCGCTCGGGAAACCAGTCGCAGTATTGTTCCCATTCCGTCAGCAGGGCGTCAACGTACGGGGTCTCAACGGCGTGATTGCGGGTGATGTGTTTGTTGCAGCCGCAGAACGTACAGAGGCTTTCGCAATAGGGCAGGTGAATGTAGAGGCTGATGCCGTCGGTATAATTGCTGTCGGCAAAGGCCGTGTTCAGGCGTTGCTGCCACAGGTGCCGATCAAATCGTTCGGTGTGCCAGTAGGGTACGGTAGGGTAACTGGTGTAGCGTGGACCAGGTACGTTGTATTTTCGGATGAGTGATTCGGGCGTAATCATGGAGCTAAAATTGGCGCTTTCCCGGTGCGTCTCCGCTGAGCGCAATCAGCACCCACCCTGAGCTTTATCATCCCCTGACGCGGCAGGAATGCGGACCTTGCGGCTATATTCCATGTCTGTTGTATGGTTACGACCACTGCCACCGTTTGCGCCCATTGCGGCTCTCCCTGTTCTGATCACCCCATTGAATCCGACGGAAAACCATTCTGCTGCGACGGGTGTCGTACGGTCTATGCCATCCTGAGTGACCACCAGCTTTGTCAGTATTACGACTACAACCAGACGCCGGGTACCAGCCCGCGCCAGGCTCAGTTTGCGTTTCTGGATCATCCTGATATTGCCGCTCAGCTCCTGACGTTCACGAATGGCACGATCGCCCGCGTCACATTTTACGTACCGACCATACACTGTTCGTCCTGTTTGTACCTGCTGGAGCATCTGTATCGCATTCAGCCCGGTATCACGCAGACGCGGGTCGATTTTCTCAAAAAACAGGTTCACCTGACGTACCAGACCAGCCGGTTGACGCTCCGGCAGGTGGTCGAACTGCTGACCTCGCTGGGGTATGAGCCGCTGATTAGTCTCAATGATGTCGTTCAGGCAGGCCAAAAGCCGTCGTACCGGTCGCTGCTCTACCGGCTGGGGGTGGCGGGGTTTTGCGCCGGTAACATTATGCTGTTCAGCTTTCCGGAGTACCTGGGGCTCGACGATCCTACGTTTAAGCACTGGTTCGGTCGAATCAATCTGCTGCTGGCCCTGCCGGTCGTGTTTTATTCGGCGTCGGGGTATTTTGAATCCGTATGGCGGAGCCTGCGCAAGGCTGTCGTCAACATCGACGTACCCATTCTGCTGGGTATTCTGGTTGCGTTTACCCGCAGTACGTATGAGGTGCTGGTCCTGAACGGCGCGGGCTACTACGACTCCGTTGCGGGCCTAATTTTCTTTCTGTTGTGCGGCAAATGGTTTCAGCAGCGCACCTACGATTTCCTGTCGTTCGAGCGGGACTACAAAGCTTATTTTCCGCTGGCCGTTACTGTGGTGGGGCGTGGGGGTAATGGGCGTGGGGCAGGGGGCACGGGGCATGGGGCTTGGG
>NZ_QXED01000006.1 GCF_003583365.1 Fibrisoma montanum | reverse complement strand
CGATGTTAATGGCGCTGTACGTCCGGTCCTTGCGAAGATTCCGAACGGCGATGTTGAGGTAGTTGCGGAGCATAGGGCAAGGGGGTTGGGGCGTGGGGCAGGGGGCTGGGGGTTTGGGGCAGGGGGCTAAGGGCAGTTATACCCCATGCCCTACGCCCTTAGCCCCAACCCCCACGCTATTCAGTACGCAGACTTTTCACCGGATTCATCAGGGCGGCTTTCACACTCTGGAAACTGACCGTCAGCAGGGCAATACCAATCGCGAGTAAACCGGCCAGCACGAAGACCCACCACTCAATGTCAATCTTGTAGGCAAAATCCTGCAGCCACTGGTTCATGAAATACCAGGCTACCGGCGAGGCAATCACAATACCGGCCACCACCAGTTTGAGAAAATCGTTGGACAGCAGGGCGACGATGCTCAGTACCGACGCGCCCAACACTTTCCGGATACCAACCTCTTTGGTTCGCTGCGTCATGACCATCACCGCAATGGCAAACAACCCCAGGCAGGACAGAACGATCGCGACAATAGCCGCACTGATGAACAGCTGCGATAGCCGTTCTTCGGCTTTGTAGAGCCGGTCGGTGTTCTCGTCGAGAAAACTACCCTGAAACGTTGAATTCGGGTCGAGTTCCTCCCACGTCTTTTTCAACATGGCCATCGTTGCGGGTACGTTGTCGGGCGCTATCTTGACCAGTGCGTAGCCGATCGGCCAGCCCTGATCCATAATCAGCGTATTCGGCTGAATTTTCCGCTTCAGCGATTCGTGGTGGTAGTCTTTCACGACGCCGACAACCTGCAGGGGCGCCCGACCGGAGTCGACCTGCATGAGCGCTCCGATGGGATTCCTGTCGCCCAGCGCCTTCGCCATGGCTTCGTTGATGATGACGCTGGTAGTGGTATCGGTAGCGTATTCACGCGAGAAATCCCGGCCTGCGATCAGCCTCAGATCGAGGGTTTTCAGGTAATCGTAATCGACAATCTGCCAGTGGCTCTGTACCGAATGGTTGTTGTGCTCAAAGCCCATGATCGACGTAACCGTTGAGCCGTCGAGCCCCCGACCGAAATTCTTATACGCACCCGTAATGCTCAGAATACGGGGTTGTTGAGACAGGCGATCGCGGAGCAGACGTAACATCTGGCGGCCGTTGATGCTGCCCCGGATCGGAATGCTGATCACCTGATCTTCGTTGTAGCCGAGGGGCATTTTCCGCAGAAAGTTAATCTGCTGCCAGGCAATTACGGTGCAGGTAATGAGCAGCGTAGCGATAGCAAACTGCACAACCAGCAACGTATTGCGCAAGATACTCGTCCGGTTCAGCGAGATGCCCCCTTTCAATACCTTGATCGTGTTGAACCGGGCCATGAACCAGGCCGGATAGCCACCCGCTACGAAGGTGATCAGGAGAAACCCGATCAGCAGCGAAATCAGAATGGCGGGCTGCTGGAAATAAGAGAAGGAGGTCGTGCTTCTGAACACCTGCTTGAAAACCGGGAGAAGCCCGTAGGTCAGCAGCCCGCCCAGGGTCAGGGCAAACAGGCTGATAAGCAGTGCTTCGCCCCAGAACTGAAGAAACAACTGGCTTTTGAGCGCACCGAGGGCTTTTCGCATGCCAACCTCCCGCGAGCGTGTCAGCGACCGGGCCGTTGAGAGGTTGATGAAGTTAATGCAGGCGATAACAACGATGAAACCCGCTACAATCAGCAGCAGGTAGGGGTATGATTTCTTTACGGGAGGCACTTCGGCGGTTCCTACTTCCGGGTCGAAATGCAAATCGCGTAGGGGCAGCAGCCGAAGACTGTACAGGTCACCGTTCTCGTCGGGCTGACTGCCGTCGCGCTTCAGGTTGCTAAGGTTTCCGGCGTAGTATTTCTTTACAACACCGCGCAATTTTTGCTCAAATGAGGCCTGGGTCACGTTGTCGGCCAGTTGTAGGAACACCGTGTGGTAGCTATCGTCCCAGTTGTCTTTGTTGAGCTGATAGGTAGGGTCGGCCTCAAAGCGAACCAGCATGTCGAATCGAAAGCTGGAATTGTCGGGGTAGTCGGCTACGATGCTCGATACCACAAAGGGTTTCCAGCCGGTTTCGTCCTGAAGCGACAGGGTTTTGCCGATCGGATTTTCACTACCAAAGATGTCTTTAGCGGCCGTTTCGGTGAGAACAACGCTGCTCAGACTGCTCAGCGCCGACTCGGGCCGCGCTCCCCGTTGCGTCGGGAAGGAAAATACCTGGAGGAAGGGTTCATCTACGTACCGGACGGTTTTACTGAACGACTTGTCGCCGTAACGAATCGTTCCACCGCTAACCACCCGGACGATATGCTTGATGTCCTGGGGGAATTCTTTTTTCAGGGCCGTCGTCAGCGGTGCCGGCATCGGTACGCCCTTGTTCGACAAACCGGTCTGATTATAAAGCTGGTAGATGTTTTTGCCGTTCGTGTGGAAGTTGTCAAACGACAGTTCGTGGTAGGCCGTCAGAAACAGCAACAGGCAGCTCCCAAAAGCCACCGCCAGCCCTACCGTATTGATAAGGGTATATGTCTTATGCTTCCACAGGTTGCGGAAGGCAATTTTGAGGTAGTTGTGTAGCATAACTGCAAGGGGCTTGGGGCGAGGAGCTTAGGGTGAGATGGCGCATCTTAACCCAATGCCCTACGCCCTAAGCCCCCCTGCTGTTCGTGCTGCTAAACGTGGAAGTTCTCGGTCACAATCTTACCGTCGAACAGGTTCACGATCCGGTGCGCAAAACCAGCGTCGTAGGGTGAGTGCGTCACCATGATGATGGTCGTACCCTCGTCGTTTAACTGCATCAGGAGTTTCATAACCTCTTCGCCGTTGGCCGAATCGAGGTTACCCGTCGGTTCATCGGCCAGGATCAGCTTGGGCTTCGCTACCACGGCGCGGGCGATGGCCGTCCGCTGCTGCTGCCCCCCCGACAACTGCTGCGGAAAGTGGTTGCGCCGGTGCATGATGTTCATGCGGGTCAGCGCTTCTTCCACGCGGGCCTTGCGTTCGTCGGCGGGTGTTTTCAGATACAGCAGGGGCAGTTCTACGTTTTCATAAACCGTCAGCTCGTCGATCAGGTTGAAGCTCTGAAACACGAAGCCGATGGAGCCTTTGCGGAGTTGGGCCCGTTGCCGCTCCGACATCCGCGACACTTCCGTGCCGTAGAAATGGTACTCGCCGGCGGTCGGGTTATCGAGCAGACCCAGGATGTTCAGCAGCGTGGATTTCCCACAGCCGGATGGACCCATGATGGCCACAAATTCACCATCGCGGACGTCCATCGAAATGCCGTGCAGAGCGGTGGTTTCAACCTCTTCTGTCGCGAAGAGTTTCTGGAGGTTAACGGTTTGTATCATATTTTTTTGGAGGAAAGGGAGGAAAGGGACGAGGGAAGAAGAGGGAATTACCTCTTTTGGGTAGTTTTGCTTTTCTCAAATTCCCATCGTTGACTAACTCCTGATTCTCATGGCAAAAGTTGAACAGTTTGAAGATTTGATCGTTTGGCAAGAAGGTTTAGCCCAAGCTGTTGGCATTTATAAGCTTTTGGCTGACTGTAAAGATTATGGTCTACGTGACCAGATGCGTCGTTCGTCCGTGTCCGTTCCTTCCAACATTGCGGAAGGTTTCGAGCGCCACGCCAACAAAGAGTTTATTCGTTTTCTCCGCATTGCCAAAGGATCAAATGGTGAATTACGAACGCAAATTCATTTAGCTGTTGCTGTCAATCTACTCGATGCTGAAACAGGTCAGTTACTGATTTCAAAGAGTAGAGTTATCTCGTCAATGTTGCAAAATCTGATAAAGACTCGATTGGAAAAATTTTGAAAGTAGGAGGAAGACGAGAAAAGTGACGAGGGCGTTGCCCCTTTCCTCCCTCTCGTCCCCTTCCTCCCTTTTCTTCCCCTCTTATTAAAACTCCAACACCTCGTTTTCCCCAAAATTCTCGTAGCTGCTCGTGATGACCTGTTCGCCGGGCTGCAGGCCTTCCAGTACTTCGTAGTATTCGGGGTTTTTGCGGCCCAGCGTAATGTTACGCTTTACGGCCCGCTTGCCGTCGTTCCCCACTACGTATACCCAGTTGCCGCCTGTGTCGGAGAAGAAGCCGCCAACCGGCAACAACGTAGCTTTTGAGGCCTTACCTAACTCAAGCTGAATCGGCGACGACTGGCCGCGCTTGATGCCTTTAGGGGCGCCTTTCGTAAAGACCATATCCACTTCGAAACGGCCGTTACGCACTTCCGGGAAGACGCGTGTGATTTCGAGTTCGTGCTTTTCGCCGTTGAATTCGAACGTTCCTTTCAGGCCGGTGAAGATGCGGTTCAGGTAGTGCTCGTCAACGCCGACGCGCATTTTGAAGCCGTCCAGATCGTCGATCTGGCCGATGTTCTGGCCCTGGTTGATGTTTGACCCCACCTCAATGTCCATCGACGACAGCAGACCCGACACGGGGGCTTTCACGACCAGGTTGTTCAGCGTTTGCTGCCAGAGGGCTACGTTCTTCTGCGTCCGGGCCAGGGTGCCTTCGAGCATCTGGATCTGCGTCTTGGCGTTCTCTTCCTGGTATTTCTGCGATTCTACTTCAATCTTACGCTGCTCGATCAGGCGCTCGTAGTCAAGCTTGGCCTTTGTGTAATCCTGCTCCGAAATTACCTTGTCTTTGAACAGCTTGGCCTGCCGGTCGTACACGTCTTTTGCCTGGCTGATCTGATAATCGAGGTCGGATAAGGTTTTCCGCTGTGTGTATCGCTCCACCCGCAGGCGCTGGCGGGTATTCTGTAGATCATTGACGAGTCGGTTGGCCTCCGTTTCCGACTGCAGGAAGTTCAGGCGCAGGTTCTGGTTTTCCAGACGGAGCAGTACGTCGCCCTGCTTCACCATGCTGCCGCCCTCTACCAGTTTCTCGGTCACATACCCCCCGGCAATGGCGTCGAGCCGGATGGTTTTCAGGGGCTGAACGACACCCGTTACGGCGATGAAATCTTCAAATGGGCCGGTCGATACGGTCGATACGGTTATTTTTTCACGCTCAACGTTCAGTTTCGAGCGGTTGTCAGCGAATAAAAACGTGTACGCCAGAAGGGAACTGATAAGTATTGTACCTACGGCGATGAGAATGCGCTGCTGAGTCCAAAATCGTTTAGGTAAGACGCGATCCATTGTTAATGTCGAATGATTGAGTTGTTGAATAATTGAATCTATAAAGCGGCTCGATCATCGTCCATAACTACCCAATTGTCGTGCCAACCAGACAAAGCTACTGATTGTCAGCGGTATTACGCCTGATGGCCTGATAAAGCTGTCCGCTTTCGGACGAATACCTGTCCGCTTTTGTGATTTTGTCATTCAGCAGGTCAATTACTCAATTTTTAACCTCCAGCAGGACGTAAGGGCGTAGTGTCTGCGGTCGGGTGGCGGGGTTCAGAAACGGGTAGCTGAGTTTGCTGACGTGGTAGTATGGAAAGGTGGCGACCGTGCGGGGGGCAAATCCCCGGTCCCGCAGGGAATCAGCGTAGGCTGCGGAGGTAAACACCAGCACCGGCTCCCGACGAACCCGCTGACGCAGCACCGAGTCGGGACGGGCGTACCAGACCGGCCGGTCGACGTAAAATTCGTACGACCAGGCGCTTTCGCCGTACGTACCGGAGCCGTAAATGGCCGTTGTCGGTGGCAGGTCGGGTCGGGTGTTGACGTACTCAGCCGCCACCATACCGGCCTGGTACTGGAGCAGCGACGGGTAAAAGAACAGGTTCAGTACGCCCGCCAGCAGCAGCATCACGCCCGTCATGCGGCCCATGAGGGCGAGTAAGTCATGACCCCGGAAAAGCAGGGTGGTCGCCAGCGCTACAACAGCTACCCAGGTCAGCGCTCCACCGAGTTGCCCCGGCTGAAACAGCAGCAATACCGCTACGATCAGGGCGACGAGCAAGCCCCCGATAACCGTCTGGCCGAGGGTCCAGCGCCTGAGGCTGGCCGGCGACAGGCTGACCAGAAACTGGGCCGTCAGGATGGCGAAGAACGGAAAGACGATGTTCATGTAGTGCGGCAACTGGAACCCCGAGGCCGAAAACAACAGGAACGTAGCCAGCCCGGAACCCAGCGACACGTATTCGGGCAGCGGGTTGTGCCGACGAGCCAGTTTAAGGAGTACGGTACCAACGCCGACGTATAACGGAAGCGACCAGGGCAGAAATGCCCAGAGCAGCGTATGCACAAAAAAGAACGGATCGCCCGATCCTTTGATCGGTCCGGTGTTGAAGAAGCGGCCAAACTGGCTGTCCCAGAAAAAGAAGCGGACACCGGATACGTCGGTTTTGCCGAAAACCACTTTGTCGGGGTGCAGGTCAAACTGCCGGTAGAGGCTGATGATTTCGGGCAGTGTAAACAAGGCCGACAGAATCACCACACTGTACCAGCGGGGCTTCAGGAGTTCCCGCCAGTGGCCCGTCAGCAGCCAGTGCAGCACCAGGCCGGCACCGATTGGCACCACCACAAACGGCCCCTTGGTCATCAGGGCGCAGCCAGTCAGGAACGAACCCAGCACGATATGCAGCCAGGGCTTCGGAGCGTTCTGATACACGCGGTAAAAGTGGTACACCGGGCCAATCACCAGCGCAGTCAGGTAGGGTTCGGCCCGAACGTCGCTGTTGGACAGAATACCGTGAAAGGCCGTCAGGAAAACAAGGGTGGCTACCTGCGCAACCGGTTTGGGGTACATCAGCCGGGTAAATCGGTAGGTATACGCCGTACTGAGTCCGAAAAACACCAGGGCCGGAAGTTTGTAGGCCAGTGTGTTTACACCCAATACCAGATAACTGAACGCCGTTATCCAGAACGGAAAATGGGGCTTGTCGAGCCAGTCGCGGCCGATCGCGAACAGGTTGACAAAATCGCCGTTCAGGGCCATGGTTTTGGCGATGCTGGCGTATAAGGCCCCGTCGGGTTCGAGAATAGGCGGGTATAAGCCGGTAGCGTTCAGCAGCAGGCCGGCAGCTACGAGGAGATAAAACCAGCGGTCGGTCAATGAATGAGTAAGGTGTTCCTGGAAAGTCAACATGGTACTGATGATGTCGGGCGCTCAATGCCGACGTAGTAACCGTTTCGTAGACGGTCAGTTTACGGAAGCGGAAACCAATAGTTAAACTGGTAAGGCAAAATAACGCAACAAAACCGGAATTTAGCCGCTCGTACACCCTTGTGTGCAACTATCACGTCGATACGTTTATCTTTGGTCTATGCAAGAGGGCAAAATACTCATTGTTGATGATGATCCCGATGTGCTGCTGGCGGCAAAACTGCTGCTGAAACGGCATTTTTCGGTAGTGGACATCGAAAAGAATCCTGAGCGCCTGCCGTTTCTGGTCGGCAATAATTCCTACGATGTAATCATCCTGGACATGAATTTCACGCGGGATGTCAATTCAGGTAAAGAAGGGTTCGACTGGCTCGACCGCATTCTGGACCTGAACGCTCAGGTAGCAGTCATTCTGTTTACGGCCTATGGCGACGTTGAGATGGCCGTGCGGGCTATCAAGGCCGGCGCTGCCGATTTCGTGCTGAAACCCTGGCAGAACGACAAGTTTCTGGAAACCATCCGGCTGGCTATCGAAGGAAAGCGCAACCGGGAAAAGTCGGACGACGAGTCGGGCCGGAAGAGCAAGGCTGCCGCCAAACGACCGGGTTCGCAAACCCTGATCGGGCCGGCCATGCGTCCGGTGCTGGAAACGGTGGAGCGGGTTGCTCCCACGGATGCCAACGTACTGATTCTGGGCGAAAACGGAACCGGTAAGGATTTGGTCGCCCGCGAGATTCACCAGCAGTCGAACCGACGGGATAAGCCGTTCGTGAGCGTGGATGTCGGCGCGCTGAGCGAGACGCTGTTTGAGAGCGAGCTGTTCGGCCACGTCAAAGGCGCCTTCACCGACGCCCGCGAAGACCGCGCCGGTCGTTTCGAAGAGGCCCACGGCGGTACGATCTTCCTTGATGAAATTGGGAACCTTACGGCCTCGCAGCAGGCCCGGCTGCTGACCGTGCTGCAGCAGCGTCAGGTAACCCGCGTAGGGTCCAACAAACCCCGGGCGGTGGATGTCCGGCTCATCTGCGCCACCAACGCTGACCTCAACGAGCGTGTGGCCGACCGGACGTTCCGGCAGGATTTACTGTATCGGATCAATACCATCGAGCTGCCGCTGCCGCCCCTGCGCGAACGCCAGGACGATATTGTGCCGCTGATCGAACACTTCCTGAAGCTTTACAGCAAGCAATACAACCGGCCCGTGACGAGCATCAATCCGGCTCTGGTGAGTCAGTTGCGGCAATACCGCTGGCCGGGCAACGTTCGTGAACTGCAGCACGCTGTCGAACGGGCCGTGATTCTGGCGCGTGGTAATGTACTGGAACCAGCCGATTTTGCCCTCAAGGCCACCGCTACGGTTGGTGGTCCCGACAACTCCCTGCGCGACAATCCCGTTCGGGAAACCATGCAGCTGGAGGATATGGAAAAGCAACTGATCCAGCAGGCCATGCACAAACATCAGGGGAGCATTACCGACGTAGCGAAAGAGCTCGGCCTGTCGCGCCAGGCGCTGTATCGGCGATTAGAAAAATACGGACTGTAATGTAGTTTGTGGTTTGTAGTTGTTCCGCCCAGTTCAACCACGAACTACAAACCACGAACTACAAACCACAAGCAATGGGGCATTTTAGCGTAGGACTAGCCTGGCGTTTACTCGTGATCGTGTTGTTATCCGGTCTGATGGTATACGTGTACCTTCAGGAAACCAGTGGGTTGCTGCTGGTGCCACTCCTGATTACGCACATCGTGATTTCAGTTAGTCTTTATCGGTACGTTACGGGACTGAATCGGAAACTGACGCGGTTTCTGGAATCGGTGCGCTACTCCGATTTTACGGTTGCATTCCGGACCGACAATGATCTTGGCCCCAGCTTTCGTGACCTGAACATCCAGTTCAACGAAGTGCTCGATGCGTTTCGGGTAGCCCGCGCCGAAAAAGAGGCTAACCTGCACTATCTCAACACGATTGTTCAGCACGTCAGCGTCGGTCTGCTGACCTTCGATACGGCCGGGCAGGTCGAGCTGGTCAATCAGGCTGCTTTGCGTCTGCTGGGGATTTACCGGCTTCGGCACCTTAACGACCTCAGGAACGTTCACCCCGATCTGGTCGACCTGCTGCAGTCGTCGGAGCGCGGGCCGTCGGTCAACGTAGCCGCGCCCATCGTTTACCAGACCGGGTCGCGGCTGAGCGGCTCCGACCGGGAGTTATCGATTCGATGTGCGTCGGTGCGGCTGCGTGGCCGATTGGTGACCGTAGCGTCGTTGCAGAACATCCGTACCGAATTGCAGCAGCGGGAACTGGAAGCCTGGCAAAACCTGACGAAGGTGCTGCGGCACGAAATCATGAACTCGATTACGCCGATCGTATCGCTGGCTGGTACAATGCGCGACATCGTTGAAACGGATCTGCTGCCGCTGCCCGCCGAGCCGAATCTGGCCGAGCCTTCTCCGGCCGAACCGAATCTGAATGGAAGCGGCAGTTCGTACAGGCCGCTCGATGCTACGTATGCCGATGCTGTGGGGGATCTGCGCGATGCACTGATGACGATTGAGCAGCGGGGTGAAGGCATCATGCGGTTTGTCGATGCGTACCGTCATTTTACGTCGATACCCCAACCGGTTTTTGACGAAGTGTCGGTTGAGAAACTGCTCCGCCACGTAGCGCAGCTGGTTCAGGCCGATAAACCGGGGTATCCCATCACCATATCGGTGGCTACGTCAAACCTGAGCATCCGGGCTGATGGAGGGCAGATCGAGATGGTGCTGATCAATCTGCTGCGCAATGCCATCGAAAGTTTAGGCAGCAAGCCCGATCCGCTCATTCAGATCAGTGCCGTTCAGGATGGTGCCCGCGTTGTTGTTCAGGTAGCCGACAACGGGCCGGGCATTGAACCCGAAGCCATGGAGCAGATTTTCATCCCCTTCTATACGACCAAAAAAACCGGTTCGGGCATTGGCTTAAGCCTGTCGCGACAGATCATGCAGCTTCACGACGGGCAGCTAACGGTCGAATCAACCGTGGGCCAGGGCAGTACGTTCAGCCTGGTCTTTTGAATTATTTAGGCATCGGTAAAGACGGATCGACATTTTGCCGGTACTTTTGTGTGAAACTAGTTGGTTTCGCACTTGATTACCTCCTCGTCCAATCCCTCTTCAGCCACCCTCCGTAGCACAAGCCTGTATACGCTGCCGTTCTGGTTGCTGTGTGCCAGTAACTTTCTGTTCTCGGCCAGTTTCCAGATGCTTATTCCCGAGCTGCCCGATCACCTGACCCGGCTGGGTGGCCGCGAATACGTGGGTCTAATCATCGCCCTCTTTACGCTCACGGCGGGCCTGTCGCGTCCGTTCAGCGGTAAGCTGACCGACACCATCGGCCGCGTACCGGTCATGGCTTTTGGGTCGCTGGTGTGTTTTGTCTGCGGCTTTCTCTATCCGTATCTCCTGACCGTCTGGGGCTTTCTGATGCTCCGGCTTGTTCATGGCTTTTCGACCGGCACCAAACCCACGGCAACGGCCGCGTACGTGGCCGACGTAGTGCCTGCCGACCGGCGGGGGGAGGCTATGGGCGCGCTGGGGCTGTTCACAGCTACGGGCATGTCGCTCGGACCGGCGATCGGTAGCTGGCTGGCCGATGCGTTTTCGATCAATGTTCTGTTCTGGGTGTCATCCATGTTTGCTCTGCTGTCGATCGGTATTCTGCTGCGGATGCCCGAAACGCTGCCGGTACGTCAGCCGTTCCGCTTTGGTTTGCTCAAGCTGAAAGCCAACGAGGTATTCGACCGGCAGGCCACCAAGCCGTTCATTGTGTTGCTGCTGCAGTCGTTTTCGTCGGGGGCCGTGCTGACGCTGGCCCCGGCTTTGAGTACGTCGCTCGGCATCACCAACAAAGGGTTGTTTTTTACGGTCTATACCATTGCGTCACTGGCTGTTCGGCTAACGTTCAGCCGGTCGTCGGATCGCTACGGACGGGTTCCCGTGCTGGCGCTGTCGACTGCGGTACTGGTTGTTTCCATGATTCTGCTGACGCTGGTCGACGCCGGTGACCCGAACGCGTCGGTCTGGTTCTGGGCCGCGGGTATCTGTTTTGGCATGTCGTGGGGCATGAACTCACCCACCGTACAGGCGTGGACCGCCGATCTCAGCGACGAAGCTACGCGCGGCCGGGCTATGGCAACCATGTACATCGCGCTCGAAGCCGGTATCGGACTGGGGGCGGTGGTGTCGGGCTGGCTGCTCAATCACTTTGCCGGCGAGGCTGGCCTGGACGCTTCCTTTGGGCTGTCGGGGTTGCTGGCGGCCGTCGCAACCATTTATCTGGCTGGGCTATGGCGGCAGCGGAATCGGACAAGGCAGCAGGGCCAATGACACTGGATGACCTGGAACCGCGTATCCGGCCATTGGTCGACGCCCTGAACCGAACGGGGGTGGTCCGAACGTTTTCGAGTTGCGAAGGTCACTACGAACCCCATGAGCAGACGTTGGTTGACCGTACGTTTGGATTCGTCAAATTCGTACCCGTCGATGGAGGTACGGAGCAGGCGGTCGAGTCGTTTCTAGGGGCGCTGCTCGCCCGGTTTAAGGCCCGGCACGGGTTAATGCCGATTCACCTGCTTGGCTACAAACTATTTACCCCGCTGGATGAGGAATCCGTCGAAACTTCCTTTGTGCTCGAGCTTCGGCCGTTCAACCGCTTTGATCCGCCGGCCGTGAAACGCTCGGACACCGACCGGGCCATCGAACGATTGGTTCGGCTTATGCCGTAAGGGTCTCTCCCCTTTTCTTTATGACAGAGCAGGAAAGTTGGCCCGCCGGATTTGCTTAATTTCCCGGATCATTCATTCGTAAACCCAGTTCCTGAATCATCAATGAAATGTATCCTGCACACCTGGCTGTTGCTCATTGGACCATGTTTGCTGATGACCTGCTCGCCCGGAACAGAAGCGCAGGTAACGGCGGATAAGGCCGTTGCTGTTACGGTCGATACGACGAAAACGTTTCAGACCATGGTCGGTTTTGGCGGTTACAATCCTGAAAAACAGGCCGAACGGCTGGTCAACGACCTGGGCCTTACCATTCACCGGGGTGAGGTCGGGTATGGATTCAAGGAAACCCCCGACGGGCCCTATAACTTTGATAAAGCCAACGACGTCAGCGGAGGAACGGCCAATCTGCTCCGCTTAAAACAACTCGGTGTCAGTACGTTCATTGCTACCTTGTGGAGTCCGCCCGCCTGGATGAAGGAGAACGGGAGCCTGCGCGGGCAGGGGGATCCTAAAAATCGACTTAAGCCTGGTATGGAGGAAGCTCTGGCCGACTACTGCGTCGAATACGTCCGGCAGTTCTACCAGCAGATTGGGGTTGAGTTATATGCCCTGTGCGTACAGAACGAGCCGGCTTTTGCCCAGTCGTTTCCGTCGTGCGTGTTCAAACCAACCGAACTCCCCGCTATTATGGCGCTGGTCGGCCGGAAGCTGGCCAATGCTACCTACGCAGACGGGCAGCCGGTGTCAACCCGGCTGTTCGGGCCGGAGGATGTGCAGTATTTCCCCCGCATCAGTGAGTATTTTGATAACATCCACGCCAGCAAGGAGGTGCTGCAGTACACCCGGTTCCTGGCCGTTCACGGGTACACAAACGATGGGGTAAAGCCTACCGACAAGAATCCGGCGAACTGGCGCGGCACCTACGCGCTGGCGCAGCGCAGCGGTAAAACACTCTGGATGACCGAAACGTCCGGGTATTCGAATACCTGGGAGCCGGCCCCCGTTTTTGCCGATGGCGAAACCAAAACCCTGCCCGGCGCATTCGGGCTGGCCGAAAACATCTACACGGCCCTCCGGTTTGGAAACGTATCGGCCTGGGTATGGTGGCGGCTGAGCGTGCAGGAAGACTACTGGATTGACGAAACGCTGATCTACAAGGGAGTGCCGCACCGGTTCTATTTTACCTCCAAACAGTTTTACCGGTACATCCGGCCCGGTGCCGTACGGGTTGAATGCACGAGCGGTTCCGACGACGTACTGCCGCTGGCATTCCGGCATCCCGACGGGTCAACCACGCTCGTATTGATGAACCGCAGCCGGGAGCCAATAGCTATCAAACTGGCAGGGGCGGGGCTGCCCCGAAGCCTCCGGCGGTATCTGAGTTCGCCGACTGACAACTGCGTTACCAAAGAAAGCATAACTCCGGCCGACATCGTGACGATGCCCGGCCGGAGTGTGATGACCCTGACGGATGTAAACTAATCGAAACCCGTTCGGCAAACGCGGTTACAGGATAAACTGGCTCAGGTCGCGGTTCTGCACCAGACCGGTCAGTTTTTCCAGCACCAGTTCCTTTGTGACTACTACGTGGGCGTTGGCCCCGATCACGTCCGGAATGTCAAACATGAAGTCATTTAAGAGGTGACTCAGGACGGTCTGCAAACGCCGGGCACCGATGTTCTCGACCTCTGAATTGACCTGGAAGCCAATCCGGGCCAGTTCGCGCAGGGCATCATCCTGGAAGGTTAACTCGACGCCTTCGGCCGCCAGCATCGCTACGTATTGCTTGGTCAGGGCGTTTTTGGGTTCCTTCAGAATCTGGTAAAAATCGTCTTCAGACAGGCTTTGCAGCTCCACCCGAATCGGAAAACGGCCCTGCAGCTCGGGAATCAGGTCGCTGGGCTTGGAAACGTGAAAGGCCCCGGCCGCGATAAACAGAATGTGATCGGTATGGATGACGCCGTATTTAGTGTTGACTGCGCTGCCTTCCACAATCGGAAGCAGATCGCGCTGCACGCCCTCGCGGCTGACGTCCGGTCCGCCCGAGCCGTTGCTCCGCGCTGAAGCTACCTTGTCGATTTCGTCGATAAAAATGATGCCGGAATCCTGGGCCTTTCGGATGGCTTCTTCTTTCACTTCATCCATGTCGATCAGTTTGGCGGCTTCTTCCTCCAGCATGATCTTTTTGGCCTCGGCGATGGTTACTTTCCGCTTTTTGCCCCGTTTGGGCATCATGCCGCCGATCATCTCCTGGATGTTCATCATCGACAGTTCGTCGACCGTACCGCCCATGACGCCAATATTCGGAGCCTGACTTTGCTGCACTTCGATGTCGATCTTGCGGTCGTCCATCTCGCCGGAGCGGATCTTTTCGCGGAATCGTTCGCGGGTCCGTTCGTTCAGTTCGGCGTCCGGATCGTTGTTGTTCTCGAAGCCCATGTGCGTAGTAGTCGGCTTGACGGGCGGAATGAGAATGTCCAGAATGGCATCTTCAACCAGTTGCTGCGCTTTTACCTGAACAGACTCTTTTTTGGCCGCCCGAACCATATTGACCGACTGCTCGACCAGGTCGCGAACCATGCTTTCGACGTCGCGGCCCACGTAGCCGACTTCCGTAAATTTCGAAGCTTCTACTTTGGTGAACGGGGCATCGGCCAGCTTCGCGAGCCGCCGGGCAATCTCCGTTTTACCAACGCCCGTAGCGCCGATCATCAGGATGTTGTTCGGGGTAATTTCGCGCTGCATGTCGTCCGGCGCGTTCATCCGGCGCCAGCGATTCCGGAGCGCAATGGCAACGTTCCGTTTGGCGTCGTGCTGGCCGATGATGTATTGATCCAATTCGGCAACAATTTGCCGGGGGGTTAAATCTTTGAGTGACTGGGTCATTATGAAACAGTAAACCGTTTTGTTTCAGGTGTCTCGTTGGGAGTGGTAGTCTCCGCAACAAAGGGACTGTTTCAAAGAAACACAGGAAATGACAAATTGTGCGAACTGAGCAGGATTTTTTGGTTTAATCCTGCTTAGATGGTGAAGAACCAAAATACACTTTCGTAAATGTCACTCGAACGCATAGTGAGGCTGAGTGCTGTTACCTCAAATGAGTCGGTAAGGTTAGTGTAAAAGGCGTATTCCCACTTTGTACCGGTGCGTTGGTGGACTTCAACCAATGACTCGGCTTGACAAACAAGCAGGTAGTATTCGATCGAAGGCATGCCTACGTATTCGTGAAACTTCTCGTCATGATCAACACCCGACGAGTTTTCCGAAGTTACTTCAACCGTCATTACTGCTTTATGAACAACGTGTGTATCGTCAGCGTCGTTGGTTGGGACGACCATGATGTCAGGATAGCGGTACTCGCGATTTGGGACGGTCCGTAGCTTGACGTCGTGGTTCTATACTTTGTGTGGCTTTACTTTCAAGCCCAGCTTTAAATTGACAAAAATATTGCCCCCAATTTCGTTGGTTTTCTTCGATTCTCCCGGTATTTCAATCAATAGGCCATTTACAAATTCGTGCTTTACCTCCGAGCGATTTTCCAGTGCGAGGTATCATCCACGGTGTAGATGCGTTTGCCAGTTTCTTCCGCCATCCTATTTCGCTCTAATTAGATTAAGGTGACACGTATTAAAAGCCGCTTTGATTAGCATCAGGCCGTGGCGTAGACCCGTAAACCCACAATACCAATACCGATCAGCATCAGAAAGAACAGCTCGGGCAGAGACCAGTCGGCTTTGAAAAACAACACGTCGGTCAGCTTGATCAGGATCAGCGCCGTAGCGGTCCAGACCGCAAAAGCCGTTGGGGTCGGAATCTGCTTGATCGCCATCGAGAAAAAGTAGATGTTGGCAATGCCGAACACGACGTATCCGATGATGGGTGCCAGGATGGGCAGACCGATCTGCGGGCTGTAGAAGTTATGCCAGCGTAACAGCCTGAGATCCGCAAATTTCATGTACTTGACCGAATACGTCCAGGCCGTTTCGAAGGTGGCAGCGATGAATAGAAAAAACCAGGCTTGCACAGTTCGTAAGGTTGTTTACCGGGAGTCGTTAACAATCGGGTTCGTCGGATACGTTAATCAATCACCGCCGATTCGCAAACGTAGGTCGGGATGATGCCGGTGCTGCGGATGCGGATCTCGGCGTCTTCGGCCTGGGTGTTGCCGGTCAGTACGAGCGCCGTGTCCAATCCGAATTTGTTGCCGCCCAGGATGTCGGTGTGCAGCGTGTCGCCGACCATCAGGATGTCTTTTTTCGTGACGGTCGAGGGGCTTCGAATGTGTTCATACGCGAAAATGAACATCTGGGCGTCGGGTTTGCCGAAGCGGATAAACTGCTTACCCACTACCGTCTCGAGCATCTGGGCGACCCCGCCGATGGCAATTGCCAGCCGATTCTGCGACACCGGATACGTAGCGTCGGTGTTGGCGACGATGACCGGGATGTTACGTTTACGCAGCAGATTGACGGTTTTGTTCAGATCGGTATTCCAGTCGAATCCTTCGTCGTCGAGCATCACCAGCGCATTCACTTCCGAAATGGTGTTGAGGTCAAGCTGGCTGATCGAGAGGGTTTTCAGACCGGCCGTTTCAATGTAATGGGCCGAATTCGCCGTACCCAGGTAGGCCACCGTACCGTGGTCAACTTTCAACTCCAGGTACTCCCGCGCCAGCATGCCCGACGAGATAATGCACTGCGGCACTACGTCGTGCAGACCCAGCAGGTGATACGACTCCGCCAGCTGGTCAGGGCTCCGCGATGCGTCGTTGGTCAGCACGTAGAAGTCTTTGTTTTGAGTTTTCAGGTAAGCAAAGGTCTTTTCGATGCCCGGAATCAGGCCGTTGTACGTCTTCAGGACGCCAAACGCATCAAAAAAAATGACCTTATACTTCGAAATTATCGCTTTGAAGTCGTCAAACTGCATACCGTACCGGTGGGGTTAGATGTTCAGCGCCCGCAGGATTTTGTCCGCATCGAACTGCTGATCAATTGACGGAAAATAAATCTCGTACGCTTCGCGCTGGAGTTTGGTGGCGTAGGTCCGGTGAAAAAAATACCGACCGTACTTGATTACGTAGTTTAAAATAAAGAAACGATACGCTTCTTTCATAAACCGGACTTCATTCTCCGTCAGCGGATAGACCTTGTGGTATTCCTGCAGGAACAGAATAAACCGGTCTTCCATCAGCGGGCCGATGAAGTAGCTGAACACGGTCCGGTCGCCGACGTCGGACGTAACGCGGCTGAAAAAGTAGAAATCCATGACGCGGTAACTGATGCGAAACCAGTCGTAATCCCAGCGCGAGAACAGTTCCAGATTATCGGTAACCGAGAAATTGCCGATGTTCCAGTCTACAAACACGGGCATGGTTTCGACGGTGCCGGCCACGAGCTTCTGCCGGTTTTTCAGGAAAATGTCGCACTGCTCGCGGAGCGTATCCACGTGGTTGCGGTGCTCAAACTGCCCCGATTCGGAATCCAGAATGTCGAGCAGTCCCTGAATATCGGACCGCAGCGTCTTCGATGATTTCGGTAATACGCTGCTGACCCGGGCGCAGGCTTTGTGAAATTTGGCGATCTGTGTACCCAATGTCCGGATGTGGTGCTCCTCAAGCCGACGAGGCATTTTGTTCATCGTCCGGATCGGATTGTAAAACACCACCCAGGCATCAACGAGCCCTTCTTTGTAGCGGTACGTGTACACCTGGTTGTTCTTCAGCAGCGACTTGGCCAGTACGTTCTCGAACGGGTAGAGTAGGTTGTTCGCCAGCGCCTGAATGATGCGGTGATCTTCCTTAAAATGCTCGTACTTACCGAAATACGACAGCTTGGCGATGACGATGTCGCCGTTGTCGAACCGGACCCGAAATACGTGGTTGGTCGAAACGCGGGCGCTGATGTCCTCGATGGTTTGTATGGTTTGGGAGGCATCGAAGCCTCTCCAGGCTTCCCGGATTATAGCGGGATAATTGACTATGCGCATTGACTAAATGATCTCAAAATACCGTTTCAACTCCCAGTCACTGACTTGGCGGGCATACTGCCGCCATTCCCACTCGCGGGTGCGGGTGAAATGATCGACAAACCCTTCGCCGAATAACTCGGTAGCAACGGGGGAGGTTTTCATGGCCTGGGTCGCTTCCCAGAGGTTCGCCGGCAACGTACCATACTGTTTGTCCTGGTAGCCGTTGCCGACCGTAGCCGGAATATCCAGTTCCAGTCCGTGCCGGATGCCGTACAGGCCCGACGCCAGCGAAGCAGCAATAGCCAGGTAGGGGTTGGAGTCGGCCCCGGCAACCCGGTGTTCGACGCGGGCATACGCTTCCTTGTGGTTGAGCACGCGCAGGGCCGTTGTCCGGTTGTCGACCGACCAGGTTACGGTCGTGGGCGCCCAGGCCCCTTCAACGAGCCGTTTGTAGCTGTTGATCGTTGGCGCAAACATGGGCAGAATGTGGGGCAGGCAATGCAGCTGGCCAGCCATGTACTGCCGCATCAGGTCGCTCATGCGGTCGGGTTTTGCCGGATCGAAGAACAGGTTTTTTGTGCCGTCCGGTGTCCACAGGCTCTGGTGAATGTGGCCGCTGCAACCGGGCAGGTCGGCGTTCCACTTCGCCATGAACGTCGCGACGAGGCCGTGCCGGTAGGCAATCTCCTTGACCGCCGTTTTGAACAGGGTGGCTTTGTCGGCGGCCCGCACAACCTCATCGTGCATGATTGCGGCTTCGTAGACGCCGGGGCCGGTTTCGGTATGCAGGCCTTCGAGCGGGATGTCGAACTGAGCCAGCAGATCAAACAGGTCGTGGTTGAAATCACTTTCCAGCGACGGGCGCAGAATCGAATAGCCAAACATGCCGGGCGTCAGCGGTTCCAGTTGCCGAAAGCCTTTCTGCTGTAACGTCTGGGGCGTTTCCCGGAAATTGAACCATTCAAATTCCTGCGCAAACTCGGTGTGATAGCCCATATCCGCACCCTGCCGGGCGATGCGTTTGAGCAGGCTCCGCGGGCAGGCTGCCAGATCGTTGCCATCGGAGCGACTGAAATCGGCCAGGAAAAACGGCATCTGATCGTCCCACGGAAGTTGCCGGAAGGTCGATACGTCGATCCGGACGGGGGCGTCGGGGTAGCCCGAATGCCAGCCCGTAACGGTGCCGTTATCGTAGGGGGTATCGGTGCAATCCCAGCCAAATACGACGTCGCAGAAGCCGTAGCCGTCGGTCAGGCCGTCCAGAAACTTGTTGCGGTGAATGATTTTGCCGCGCAGCACCCCGTCAATATCGGCGAAGGCGTAGCGAATTTTCTGTATGTCCTGCTCCTCAAGTAAGGCAATAATGGCTGACTGGTCCATGGTTGTGCTACGCTTCGATAGGCCGCGCTGACTGGCTGATAAAGAGCTGCGGCTCGCTGCTTAGTCGGCCGGATACGTATCGACCCGCTCCTGACTGGGCTGGGAGTTTGATTTTCGCCGACTCAGCCACCGCAGCAAATTGGGGCGAAGATAGTAATACCGGGAGAACCATCGATACCGTAAGAGAGCCCGTTCGTCGAAGCGCCTGACCGAGAAGGCATGTTGCAGGAAGTAATCTTTCGGAAAATCGTAGTACAAGCCCCAGTTTTCGGGTTTGTCGCCGGGCGCGTGGCCCGGGTCATACACGGTTCCGAAGAGGTAATCAAAAAACGAAAACTTGGTGCTGAAATTGGCGTGAAACACCTCGCGGTAGTTAGCGTGGTGCCACAGGTGGAGGTTCGGGGTGTTGATGATGTATTTCAGCGGCCCCAGATTGACCCGGATGTTGGCATGAATGAACATGCCGAACATGGCATCCAGCAGGGCTTTGATGGGCACCACGGCCGGATCGGCCCCCAGCAGCAGAATGGGCGCAAACTCGATAGTCTGGTTGATGATGATTTCGAGTACGTGTGACCGCGAACCGGCCAGAAAATCCACTTCTTTGTTGGAATGGTGGGCTTCGTGCGTGCGCCAGAGCCACGGGTTGGCGTGCTGCCAGCGATGAAACAGGTAAATGTACAGATCGTGGGTAAACAGAAAAAACAACACCTGCACCCAGATGGGCCAGTCGCGCACGAACTGCCAGTCCGACCAGTCGAAGCGGGTCTGCAACGGGGCAATGATGTAATCGAAGATCAGGATTTTCAGGACGTAGCTCTGGATAAGGGTATACCAGACGAGATCGACCCAGAACCCTTCCCGAAACAGGGACAGACCCTTCCGATACGGCGCAACCCGCTCCCAGATCACAATGATCGCGATCCAGCCAATCAGTATGGCGGTGGTGATGCGAAGTACGTCTTCCTGGGGCATGGTGAACAGGGTTCGTGGTTCGTAGTTCGTGGTTTGTAGTTTGTGGTTTATGGTTGGTGGTTTTGTGCGTCAGCAACTACAAACCACGAACCACGAACCACAAACCAACTGCCTATTTTGAATACGCCGGGCTGATGTTCACCCGCAGGCGTTTCATTGGGCCGAGTTCTGAATCATAGACGCGTTTGATGCCGTCGCCGAGCGCCGTTTCAACGTCGCGGACATCGCGTATTAGGCGTTGCAGACCCTGCGGTTCAACCGAAGCGGCATGGTCGGAGCCCCACATGGCGCGGTCGAGGGTAAAGTGGCGTTCGATAAACGTAGCGCCCAGCGTCACAGCGGCTACCGTCGTGGCCAGTCCTGTTTCGTGACCCGAGTAACCGACGGGCAGAGTTGGGTAGCGGTGCTGGAGCGTCGGGATCATGCGCAGATTCAACTCCTCGGGCTTGCAGGGGTAGGCCGAAGTCGAGTGGGCGACCAGCAGCGGATACCCGGCGTCAAACTGCTGAACCAGTTCGATAGCTTCCTCGATTTCCTGCATGGTCGACATCCCGGTCGACAGAATCAGCGGGCGACCCGTTTCCAGAATCCGTTCGATGAGCGGGTAGTCGGTCAGCGAGGCCGAAGCCAGTTTGTACAGACACGGATCAAACTGCTCCAGAAAATCAACCGACTCGGTGTCCCAGGCCGATGCAAACCAGTCGATGCCTTTTTCGTGGCAGTACTGATCGATGGCTGTGTATTCCAGCACCCCAAATTCGGTTCTGCGCTTGTAGTCGATGTACGACATCCGGCCCCAGGGCGTATCGCGCATGACCTCCCACTGGTCGCGGGGGACGCAGAGTTCGGGGGTACGTTTCTGAAACTTCACGGCATCAGCTTTGGCCGCAACGGCCTCGTCTATGAGTTGTTTGGCCAGTTCGAGTGACCCGTTGTGATTGATGCCGATTTCGGCGATTACGTACGTGGGTTGACCGGCACCAATGAGTCGGCCGGAGCTAAGCTGGACTGTTCTCATGCATTGAGAGAATTTGGGTTGGTTGAACGCTGATACTTTGTTTTGCATGAATAATGAATTCAGCTACTTCGCGAAAGCAGCCTTCTCCTCCTTTGGTGTCGCAGCAATAATGAGCAATCTCCTTGTTAAATCGGGTCGCATCGGCCGGGCAGGCCGCCAGACCAACGGCCTTCAGCACCGCCAGGTCATTAACATCGTCGCCGATGAAGGCCACTTCCGAGGCCGTCAGGCCCTTGCGTTCCAGGATGTCGGACAGCAGGGCTAGTTTATCTTTTATGCCTAAATGTAACTCAACGATACGTAGTTTCTGCGCCCGGGTAACCACCGACGGCGAGGTTTCGCCCGTGACAATGCCGGTCTCGACATCGACCAGGACACGCAGCCGCTCCACCCCCATACCGTCGCGGATGTTGAATTTTTTGAGCACCTCGCCGGATTCCCCGTAGTAAACCCCGCCATCGGTCAATACACCGTCGCAGTCGGTCAGCAGGAGTTTGATACGGGCCGCACGTTCGAGTAGTTCCTGTGTCAAGGTAGTCTGGGGTTTATTGGTTTATCGGTTTGTAGTTCGTGGTTTGTAGTTTGTGGTTTGTAGTTTGTGGTTGAAGGCAGCCTTGCAGAGCAACAACAAACCACAAACTACAAACCACGAACTAGTTAAATCGCCGTCCAGCCTCCATCGACGACGAGGTTGCTGCCGGTCATGTACGACGATGCGTCGCTGGCTAAGTACACAATTGCACCCTGGTATTCGTCGGGCTGCGCCATGCGGCCCAGTACGGTTCGCGCCGAATAATTCCGGACAAACGTTTCGTTCTGGTTGTTTTCAACTCCCCCCGGCGTCAGCGTATTGACGCGAACGCCCTTATGGCCCCAGTACGACGCCAGAAAGCGCGTGAAGTTGACCACTGCACCCTTCGTGGCCGGATAGGCGGCCGTTTTGAAAAACGTCTGCTCACCGGCCTCATCGCGGTAGATACTCTGGTCGGGACCGACAAGCCCGTAGGTCGACGCAATGTTGATGATGCTGCCTTTACCCTGCTGCGCCATCACACTGCCAAACACCTGCGAGCACAGAAACACCCCCGTTACGTTCACGTCCAGTGATGCCCGGAACTGCGCCACCGGAAAGTTTTCAAAGGCTGTCAGCTCAAGCGCCAGGCTGGGGTTTTCAACGGCTTCGTTCAGGGCCGCGTTGTTGACCAGAATATCAATGCGGCCGTATCGGTCCAGTACCCGGTCGCGAACGGCCTGTACGCTGGCTTCATTTGTTACGTCAAGGGCTAGGCCCAGGTGCTGATCACCCAGTTGAGCCGCAAACGCCTGCGCGGAGCCCTCGTTCAGGTCGGCCACTACTACGCTGGCTCCGGCACTGGCCAGGGCTTCGCTATGCTTCTTACCCAGCAGGCCGGTTGCGCCCGTTACGATAGCCACCCGGCCGGTTAACAAAAATTGATCAAGCATCTGTCTGGTAAACACTGGTTCGAACGCTCGCCGGTCAGACGTACCGTCAGACCTTGTCGACCGGCAGGTCTGACGGTACGTCTGACCGGTTTATTGTTGATTCGTTGTCATCTGGGCTTAATGTTAGTTGGGTCAGACGTGCCGTTAGACCTTGTCGGCTCAGAGTCTGATCAATGAACCTTTGCACCATATCTACATCAACCCCTACCGGTACTCAAACCGCCGTTGCTTTCGGCTTGATGTTGTAATGACTTGTTTTGCGAAACACCGCTTCCAGTACCTCGCCTTTCAGGTAGCTCTTCAGATTGCCGCTGTCAATGGCGTCTTTCATGATCGGCATGACGTCGCGGTAGGCCGACAGCGTGTATTGAATATCATCGTCGCTGTGGCTGAAGCACATGGTATGAAACCCCGCCCAGAGGATGCCCCGCTTGATCATCTCCTGCTGCATCAGCGTTTTAACCTCCAGCCCGTTGCCGGCTTCGGGCGCGAAGGTCACCAGGGTGCGGCAGTTAAAGCCGATGCACTTAGTCAGGTGGGCCATACCGAATTCATGGGCAATCTGATTGTAGCCGTCTTTCAGTAAGCCACCTTTTTCGTCCAGATAGGCCGGTACGTTCTTGTCGCGCAGTTCGTGAATCGTAGCGATACAGGCCGCCAGCGACAGGGCTTCTCCGCCAAACGTCGTGTAGCTGAACACCTCGCCGTTGAAGAGTTCCATGACGTCGGCGCGGCCGGTCAGCAGGGCGATGGGCATACCGTTCGCGCAGGCTTTTGAATACACCGCCAGATCGGGCGTTACGCCAAAGTACTCCTGAGCACCACCCAGGGCAATCCGGAAGCCCGTCCACATTTCGTCGAAGATAAGCAGCGTTCCGTTCTGCCGACAGACCTCGGCGAGCTCCTGCAGAAAGCCGTCTTTCGGGGCTTCAAAAATGAAGGGTTCCAGAATCAAAGCCGCTACGGTGTCGTCGAGGGCGGCTTTGATCGACTCAATATCGTTGTACTCGAACGTATAGGTCATATCCTGAATCGCGCCCGGAATCCCGGCGTTGCGGCTCGTTACGGCAATGTACCAGTCGTGCCAGCCGTGGTAACCACAGCAGAATATTTTTTCGCGACCTGTAAACGCGCGTGCCACCCGGATAGCCGCCGAACAGACGTCGGCTCCGGTTTTGCTGATCTTAACCGCTTCGGCGTTGGGAATGACCTCGCGCACCAGTTCGGCCAGCTCAACCTCCAGGGGCGATGTCAGCGAGAACGTAATGCCTTTGGTCAGCTGTTGCCGGATAGCCTCGTCGACGACCGGGTAGCAGTAGCCCAGCGAAACAGGGCCGATGGCCGCGTTGAAGTCAATGTATTCGTTCCCGTCCACATCCCAGACGTGCGAGCCCAGACCCCGGTCGAGGTACTTAGGCGCAACGCCTTTGGTGAACTGGCCCGGTCCTTTGGCCAGCGTTTGGGTGATGGGTTTCTGGACGGCCAGCCCGCGTTCGTAGTACTGATCCGAGACAGTTATGTCGGGGTAGTTTTCGTTAAATCGGATGGTGTTCGGCATGGGGTTGTGGGGCTTGGTTTGTAGTGTGTGGTTTGTGGTTTGTGGTTCTTCCGGCGTTAGCCAACTACAAACCACAAACCACAAACCACTAACCACACACTACAAACTGGTTAAACTCTCGGTTAACTGTTCAGCAATACGGTCTGCCAACTGCGAACCGGTGAAGCCCTCGTATTGGAGCACTTCATTCAGCCGGGCGGGTTTGTACCACCGTTCCTTCAGGGCAAACGGCACGACCCTGGCCGTAGTGCGGTGCTTCAGCAGGGTTTCCGCGACGATACTGTATAAACCGCCCGTCAGGAAATGATCCTCAACCGTGACCAGTACCTGTGCGGTTGCAGCCGCTTCCAGAATGGCCTGCTCATCAACCGGCTTCAAACTGCGCATGTTGATCAGACCAACCGACTGTCCGGCATCTCTGAGCTGATGAGCCGCCACCAGCGCCTGCTCGAACAGCATACCGTAGACCAGTATTGTTACGTCGGTGCCCCGGCTGACCACCTCCGCTTTCCCGATCTCGAACGGCTGCTCATGCTGGTACGCAGCCGGGCGCGTGTTGATCCGGACGTACGACGGTGTCGACGACGCCCAGATGGTCGGCAGCATGGCCAGCAGATCCTGCTCATCGGCCGGGCAAAACACCTGCATGTTCGGAATGCCGCGCATCAGCGCTACGTCCTCGATGGCCTGGTGCGTCGGGCCGTTGCCGTCGGACAGGAAGCCCGGAATGAAACTGCTCAGCTTGACCGGCAGGTTGCCGATACCCACATCGGTCCGGATGAACTCGTAGGCCCGCATGGACAGGAACGCAGCCAGCGCGTGAACGACCGGTATCCGGCCACGCAGGGCCAGGCCCGCAGCCGCTCCGATCATGCACTGCTCCGTAATGCCGGTGTCGATGAACCGACGGCCTAGGGTAGTGGGCATATTGCGAACCAACGCCCGGTTCTCGGCCGTCATGACAACGTAGCGGTCGTCGGCTAAGGCGGTTTGGGTAAGGAGTTGCTCGTAATTCATTTGTCTATGTTTCTAAACGCAGAGTGAGCAGAGGATTCGCAGAGTAATCAGAGTCTTTGCGCCCTCTGCGCTTTCTCCCCAACTCTGCGTTTAAATTTACCTGACTACCAATGTTTCGGATTCGAGTGTGGCTTTGGCTGAGCCGTGCAGTTCGCCGAGTAGCTCGTCCACTTCGTCGTGCGTAAAGTTGCAGAACCAGCGGTCGGCACGGGCTTCGATGCTCGGCAGCCCCTTGCCCCGGCGCGTGTCGGCGATCAGTACGTTCAGCTTGCCGGTCTGGAACGGGAAAGTCGACAGAGCCTCGTCTAGGGCGGTAAAGTCGTGGCCATCAACCCGTTTTACGGCCGCACCGAAGGCGGTAAACTTGTCGGTCAGCGGCTCCAGTGGGATCAGCTCTTCGGTTGGCATATTGGCCTGAAAGAAGTTGCGGTCTACCAGGAAGAGCAGGTTGTCGAGCTGGTAGGCATTGGCTACGAGTACCGCTTCCCAGACGGAGCCTTCGTTCAGCTCGCCATCGCCCAGAATGCAGACTACTTTGTTATCGGTGCCCCGCAGCTTGCAGTCGAGGGCAACGCCCAACGCTACCGATGGCAGGTGTCCCAGCGACCCCGAATGAAACTCAATGCCGGGGATGTTGACGTTAGGATGCCAGTAGAGGTGGTCGCCCGCCGAGAGGTGATGCTGCAACCGGTCGGCCGCCAGCCAGCCCAGTTCGACGAAGGTGCCGTACAGGGCCGGTACGTCGTGGCCTTTCGACAGGAACAGGTAATCGCGGTTAGGGTCGTTCAGCGTCTCCTGCGTGACGTTCAGGAACTCAGCGTACAGATAAACAATAACGTCCGTGGCCGAAAGCGAAGCGCCGGTAAAACACCCGCCGTCGGTCGACATCCGGATAATGTGCTTGCGGACCCGGAAAGCCGTTTGCTGCAGGCGCTCAATGGTTTTGTGCTGCATAGATTGGGTTGTCAGATTCGTGTCGCGTTTGGGTTTCGGTAACCGTGTTGAGTTCGTCCAGGTGATGGCGGTACCAGTTTACGCCGGCGTAGCGCGCATTGATGGCGTAGAGTTCCGGCCGTTGGGCCAGCAGCGCCAGAATGTCATCACAGGAAAACCGCGGATTCGCCGGATAAAGCGCTTCATACACCGCCCGGATAAATTCGTAGTCGTCGGGGTAATCGATCGTGAACCGGTGCGACATGGAATAATCCAGCCCCGTGGGCCAGGTAACGTTCGCCCGGCGGAACTGGTCGGGAGCGGTATCCCAAATGTAGGGTGTAGTGTGTTCTAGTTCTAGTGGTTTAGTGGATTTCTCCCAGGCGGTATGTAAACAGGCGCGGGTCATTACTTCCACATCGTTGCCGTCGGGCCAGGTTGCCGGGTGGAGGTTGCTGACAAAGTCGTAGTCGGTCGGGTGCGCCAGAAAAAAACGCAGAACCTGATCGATGGCCCGCGGATCAATCAGCGGACAGTCCGACGGAATCTTGACGGCAACGTCGGCGTTCCAGCGCCCGGCAATCTGGTAATGCCGGTCGAGCAGATTGGTCAGGCTGCCCCGGTAGTGCGCTATGCCTTCCTGTTCACAAAACCGGGCAATCACGTCGTCGGTTGGGTCGGTGGAGGTGGCCACAACGGTTGTGAACGGCAGTTCGGCCTGTTGAATCCGTTCAATCATCCGGTACAGGAGCGGCTTACCCAGCAGGGGCAGCATCACTTTGCCCGGCAGGCGGCTCGACAACATCCGGGCCTGGACGATAACAACGATGGTGAGGTTACTCATAAAACAACCAGTCGGCTTAACACCAATGATGTCGAATAATCCTGCTAATTTCTACGAAAGATCTGTTGCCTGACTCAGCACCGGCTCGAATCGATACGATTTAACAAATTCTTTACGTGGCCCGGCAAATTCAAGGAAGTCCCGGCAGATGGTCGCGATGTTGGCCGCCGAGGTGCCGCCGTTCTGAATTGGGGTCAGCCGGCGAAGCTCATCCAGATCAAAATACGAGGATACTGTCTTGCCCAGCGCCATACCGACGTACACGACGGTCGAATACTGGGTGATCAGTTCCTGGCAGTTGGCAATCATTTCGTTCGTGTTGCCTTCCTGAAACACCAACGTACCGTCGGGTGCGTTCGCCCGGATTTCGGCCTCGGCCCGCTCCCGGTTTTCGTTCGGATGGAGTTTGAAGAGCAACGGTCGACCGGCAGCCATCTCGACGGTTTTTCGGATAAACGCCGGGCGATCTTCCGTCCGGAACGTTTCGCGGATGTCCGACGTAGCTACCATCACGTAGTCGCGGTGGGGGAAGTCGTTCCGGCGGAACTTGTCGAGGTCGTCGAAATTAGGAATGCCCGTCACGAAGATTTTGTCGGGGTCCGTACCCATTCCGGTGAAAAAAGCCTTGTACCCCTCTGACGCGGCACAATACACGTCGCACAGGTTCGAGGAACCGTTCAGCGAGGTGTCACCGCACAGGTATCGCGGTAGTTTCAACACCTTGACAATGTGGCTGAGGGGCGTCGTGGGATCGACCATGCCCTCCTGCACCCAGATACTCTTTGTACCACGGGGCACCCGCGGCATGATCATATCGGAGCAATGTACCACCAGATCGTAGGGGTGCTTTCGTCCCTGGTAGTCGATCTGCATACCCTTGTCGAGCAGGTAAGTTTCGGCTGCAGCTCTAAACCGCTGGCCCATAATGGTATGTTCCAGCCACCCCCGGCGAATGACCCAGTTGATGATGGGTGAGTCGGCATAATACTGGCTGAACCAGCAGTCGTATTGGTCGCCTAATGCTTTCGCAATCTGGAGCATCTGCGACGTTTGGTTGAATGAGCCGACAGTGAACAGTACTCGTTTACGCATAAGCGATGCCTTGATCGTATGTTGTAATTGATGGCCCGAAGTTATTGAATTAGCTGACAGCAATGAGCTACACGCTAAGTTTACGCTGGGAGGGAGCCGTTGGCGCTACCTTTCGGGCGGGTAAAAACTGCCGATCAGCCGCTGCACATGCTGTTGGTTTTTGACGATAGCTGCGTTTGGTTACCTATCTGTGCTGATGGGCCGATGGTCAGACGTACCGTCAGACCAAAGCTACCAAAAGCACAAGAGGATAAAAGGTCTGACGGCACGTCTTACCGAACCTATAGCAAACTACAGAAGATAGAATACCCTACTACTTCACAAACCGGTCCAGATCGACCCGTAGCGACAGCTGGCTCGATCCGCCGGCTGCGGGGGCGTAGCTGAACCGGCCGTACGTGAGCTGGAAGCCACGGGCCTGCACCGACGCCCCGAACGAGATACCGGCCCCTCCGCCCCCCGTTGTCAGCTTGCCTTCCTGCCGGCGCTGGTGATTGTAGCCCAGGAGTATATGTACGTAGCGACTGATCAGCAGCTCGGCACCAACGCTGAGGTGTCGGGCAATCTTCTCTACCGTACCGACTGGCTGCGGAATCGGATTGCCGTTCAGATCATACTGAACGTTGAGATTCGGGTCGTTGTAGGCAATGTCGAAGCGATGCAGGTGATGAGCCGTCAGGGTCAGCCGGACGGGCGCGTAGCGGGGTTTAATCGTTACACCGGCCTGAAGGTCGAAGGGAAGGTCGGCGTCGCCGGGGCCGTAGTTTTTAAGCAGGTACCCTGCGTTTCTGGCGACCAGCCCTACCGTAAGGTTTCCGTTCGGGTGGCGCCAGATCCCGCCCAGATCAGCCAGCACACCAAACGCAGAATACGTTTCAATGGCCGACCCCACCGCTTTGACCGTGGCACCCAGCGTGAAATTTCCTTCGGTGCGGGCGTGGGTCAGGCTGAGGGCGTAGTCGTTGGCCGTAAACGTACCGAGCGAGTTACCAACCGGGTCGGTCAGGGTAAACTGCCCGTAGGTGAGGTACTGTAAGCCAAGCGCCCACCGGGAGTTTTTGGTCTGTACCGGAACAGCGTACTGAAGCGTATAGTATTTGGCCGCGGCCAGGTAAGGCATCAGGCTAATGGCCAGCTCGTTACGTTTGGCGGAGTCAGCCAGGGCCGGATTGTTGAGAAAATAGACGCCGTCGGGGTTTGTTGCCGTAGCGACCTGCCCGCCAAGTGCCGCGACGCGGGCATGGGTCGGTAAGTCCAGAAACGGAAATACCCGCTGCCCGCCGAAGGGTTGGGCTAGAGCCGACTCATGGCCGACGACTAGTAGCAGTAAAGTCAGAAAAAGCCAGCGCAAGGTTTTACGGATACAACGTTTCGGGCAAAGGTCCGAAAACCCGCTCAAAGCCCAAAACCTACTTTCAGGCCGGCCGTGAGGCTCGGCGTCCACTGCCCGTCTGTGTCGTCAAACGACCGACCGGGGCCGCAGCCGCAGTCCATACCCATCGACGTTGGGCTGTTCCGGCGAACGTCGTTGATGGCCCAGCGTATACCGGCTCCGAGGTAGATATCGAACAGCGTGCGGGAGAAGGTACGTCGGTGCGGGTCGTAGAACGCAAACTGACGGCCAATCTTAATGTGGGTGCCCAGCACGTAGCGGCTGATCGACATCAGTCCAATGAATTTAGGGGCCGTGCTGGAATAGATTGATTGATACTCAAAATCTTTTTTCGTTATATTGATCTGCTTCGCCAGCCCATCAATAGCCCAGTAGTTACCCAGCGGAAAGCTGCTTTTTACGGCAATGCCTTTGCGTCGGTTGGTTCGGTAGCGGTTGGTGTAGAAACGAACCTCACTGCGCACCCGCCAGACTTCAGCCTTCTCAAAATCTTCAAGATCGGCTTCCAGCAGAGACAGCCCTTTCCAGCCGTACCCGAATTCCGCCTGTACCGACGTTCGTTGGCCGGTGCGATATTCCAGACCAGCCTGAAGGGTGGCGTCCTGATCCACCAGAGCCAGGGGAGCCAGCTTGATAACGGTCCGGACCGGTCGCTGAAGCGAAACGGTTGAGTCCTGCGCCCTGGCAAGGTCTACCGTTGCCAGGGTGAGCATCAGCCCGACGGATAACATGTAACGTACCTTCATCGTGAAAAGAGACAGGTTTAGGGGTAAGCTGGTAACACATTAAAACACCCGGCTTGCCTTAAAACGCGTAGCCAATCCGGAAGCCGGTTGATACATTGGGCGTAAAGAGGTAGTCAAGGCCGTTGTTAAAACCGCCCGACGAAACCCAGCGCTGGCCGGCATCGTCCGGGAGCGACTCTTCATCGTGGCTGATCGTGCGTTGACGTAGACCCAGACCAATATACACATCAATCAGCAACCGACTATCCGGCGATACGTCCAGAAACCGCTGGTGCCCCAGCTTCACATGACCGGCCCATACCGACTTTCGCACCGGCGACCGGAACTGCTGGTAATACTGGCAGGTGCCGTCTTCGCAGGCCCGCCCCATGGTACCGGTTTCAAAGCTGTTGACCTGTTTATAGAACAAGTCGAACGCTACGTAGCGGCCCATCGGTCTGACGGCCACGACGCGGGTGTGAGGAGGCCGTTTCATGTGACTGCCGCTGCCCAGGTAAATCCGCCACTCGGCGCGGCCTCGCCAGGTTTCCTTGCCACCTGATTCGTTCACGCGGCCGGGTCGCCATATATTCAGGGCGCGGGGTCCGTAGCCTACCTCAGCTAACAGGGAGTGTCGGCCGGCCAGCAACCGTTCCACCCCGACCGTAAACGTATTTTCCAGATCGAAAAACGACAGCGGAGCTACACTGACCACCCAATGTGGACCGCGTTCCAGCGACCGGATGCGCAGCGTATCCGGCCCGGCTACGTAGGGTACCTGCGCCAGGGCCGACGTACTGAAACGAGTCAGCAAACCGATGATCAACAGCAGACGAAACCGGATCATAATGTTGTCTCGACGGGAAGTTTGCTGATTAGTTTCAATTGCTTTTCGTCGGCATAGCTGTACTGATAGATGCCGTCCTTACCCGTAACAATGAGCCGCTGTTGCTTCGGAATGACGTCGTAAGCTTTAACGTCGGTCAGGAACTGAACCTCCCTGATGTCCAGCGGTTTGGTAGCGTCCAGTACCCGCAGGCCATAATCGCCCTCCGTCACAAACAGCAGATTGCCATCAATGCCCAGCCCGTGCGGACTTCGCATGGGGTAGGAGCGCATCAGCTTCGGCGTTCGCAGGTCGGTGATATCCAGTACGTCAAGCACATTAGCCGCGACCGGGTTGCGGCAGGCCGTACCACTGCGCAGCGTAACGTAGGCATAGTTGCCCTGCACCACCACCGGATCGCAGCTCATGACGTGGTTGTATTGCGACACGAAACTCGGCTGACCGTTCGGACCCATTGCATAAATGAACATGCCCGTCTGGGTACCGATAAACAGGTGATTGCCGTACGGAAATATGGTCTCCACGCCAAAGCCCAGCTTGGTTTTCTGGCCCAGCTTTGGGTTGGTATTCTGGGTAATGTCGTAGGCCTGCAAACTCGTGTTGGTCACGATGTACAGGTTATTGCCAGCCACGGTGAAGCGGGCCGTTGAGCCGCCCGTGCCCGCGCCCGGCGAAACAGAATCGCTGCTGCCTTCGGAGCAGGCATTCAGCAGAACGGCGCAAAGCAGCACAAAAAGGATAGGTTTCATGAATAGACTGACGGTTAGGTGTGGCACTTATCGAAAACACTGCGGATTGGTTACTTCCGCTTTTTCCCAGCCAATGACGAGGCCTTTTTCCGGATCAGGACACTCGAAGCGCACGTTGTGCATAGGGGGGTAAGCCGCATAGGTGAAGGCATTCTCGACCCGCTTTGCCAGCCGGACATTGCGGGGATTGGCGATGTTCAGCGCCACCAGATCAATGATGTTATCGACGTACAGAATGCTGTCCTTGATGGCCAGTTCGCGGGCACTGGGAATGGCAACGAACGACACCTTCGTCGGGCTGGCCGGATCGCTGTTGTCCACGATGTGAATGCCCCGGCCAACGTCGTTGATGAACAGAAACTGGTCTTTGATGTAAATCTTGCCCGCCGTACGAATGGGCTGCGGGTCCAGGGTTTCGACGGTTCGAACCCGGTCGTAGGTGCTGTAGATGGGCCGGTACGTTTCCCGCCGGTCGACGGCCGGATCAGAACCGGAGTTGATGTAACAGCTATCCAGGCTGATCAGGCTCAGGAGCAGCAGAGCGGTTTTGTACCGTCGGACGAGGTAATGGTATGGCATAGGCGAAGGAGGTTGCGGACAATTTGCAACATAGATTCAAGTATATTCTAATCGGTTGGAATCGTAAAGAAAATTTAACTTTGCCTTATCGATAGTTCGCCAATACCAACCTCATGCAAACTGAAACCCGTCCTGAGACCGATCAATCCTCAACCAATCATCTGTCAAAAACCGACATGCTGGCCCGCAAGAACGCAGAGGCTGAGCTTGGTGGTGGACAAAAGCGCATTGATGCGCAGCACAAGAAAGGAAAACTAACCGCCCGCGAACGCATCGCGCTGCTGCTCGATGAAGGCTCTTTCGAAGAGATCGGCAAGTTCGTCATGCACCGGACCCGCGATTTTGGCCTCGATAAAGAGCATTACCTCGGCGACGGCGTCGTGACCGGCTACGGTACCATCGACGGACGGCTGGTCTACGTATTCGCTCAGGATTTTACGGTCTTCGGCGGAGCCCTTTCTGAAACCCACGCCGAAAAAATCTGCAAGGTGATGGACCTGGCCATGAAAAACGGCGCGCCCGTAATCGGTCTGAACGACTCGGGTGGGGCCCGGATTCAGGAAGGCGTGCTGTCGCTGGCGGGCTATGCCGATATATTCTACCGCAATACCCTGGCGTCGGGCGTCATTCCGCAGTTGTCGGCCATTATGGGTCCCTGCGCGGGCGGTGCCGTGTATTCGCCGGCCATCACGGACTTTATCTTCATGGTCGAGAACACGTCGTATATGTTCGTGACCGGCCCGAACGTCGTCAAAACCGTTACGCACGAAGAGGTAACTGCCGAAGAACTCGGTGGGGCCAGTACGCACAGCACGAAGTCGGGCGTTACGCATTTTGCCTGCCAGAACGAACTGGCCTGTATTCAGCACATCAAGCAGCTGCTGAGCTATATACCGCAGAATTGCGAGGACGAGCCGCCGATGCTGCCCTACGAGCCGCAGGACGAAAGCCGCCCGAACCTGAATACCCTCATTCCCGACAACCCCAACCAGCCATACGACATGCGTGAGGTAATCGACGAACTGGTCGATGCGGGGTCGTTCCTGGAAGTCCACAAAAACTTTGCGGAAAACATTGTCGTTGGTTTCGCCCGGATCGGCGGCCGTAGCATCGGCGTTGTGGGTAACCAGCCCGCCGTGCTGGCCGGGGTACTGGACATTAACGCCAGCACCAAAGCGGCCCGGTTTGTGCGCTTCTGCGACTCGTTCAACGTACCGCTGCTGGTGCTGGAGGATGTGCCCGGCTTCCTGCCCGGTACCGACCAGGAGTGGAACGCTATCATCACCAACGGAGCCAAACTGCTGTATGCTTTCTGCGAAGCGACCGTTCCGCGCGTGACGGTCATTACCCGCAAAGCCTACGGTGGTGCCTACGACGTCATGAACTCCAAGCACATCGGCGCCGACATGAACTACGCCTGGCCGAGCGCTGAAATCGCCGTGATGGGCGCCAGCGGGGCTGCCGAGATTATCTTCAAACGGGAAATTGCCGAAGCGGAAGACCCGCAGGCCAAGCTGCAGGAGAAGGTGCAGGATTATACCGAGAAGTTTGCCAACCCATACCGGGCCGCGCACCGGGGCTACATCGATGAGGTGATCTACCCCGACCAGACTCGTCTGAAGCTAATCCGGGCGTTCAAAATGCTGGAGAACAAAGTCGCGAGCCTGCCAAAGAAAAAGCACGGCAACATTCCGTTGTAATTAACTGGTAAACGTACCCGAATGCTGCAGCAACAAACCCAACTTGTTTGCCAGAAAGAGCGCTTTGCCTTACCTGACCATACGCATTACATCAACTGCGCTACCCGCGGGCCGTTCAGCCGGTCGGTGGAGCAGGCGGGTGTGGAAGCAATCCGGCGACAAATCAATCCGTTCGGCATCACCGCCCACGATTTTCTGTCGGCGTCTACTGCGTCGAAGGCGCTGTTTTCGCAACTTATCCACAACCCTGACCCCGAGCGGGTGGCCGTCATTCCGTCCGTGTCGTATGGTATGGCCGTTGTGGCCCGGAACCTGCCCCGTAAGCCGGGCATCGCGCGGGGGCAACGTATCATCCTGATCGATGGTGAATTTCCCAGCGATGTCTACGCCTGGCAACGGGTGAGCGATGAGCTGGGCCTGCGTATTCATACCGTGCGGATGCCAAACCGGTTTCCGCTGGGTGCCGAGTGGAATCAGCGCATCCTGGAAGCGATTGACGCCGATACGGCTCTGGTTGTGGTGCCGCCCGTTCACTGGATGTACGGCATCCGGTTCGACCTCGACGCCATCGGGCAGCGCGCCCGGGAGGCAGGCGCGTGGCTGGCCGTGGATGGGACCCAGTCCGTCGGCGCACTGCCGTTCGATTGCGGGCAGATTCGGCCCGATGCGCTGATCTGCGCGGGCTACAAATGGCTGATGGGGCCGTACTCGTCGGGCTTTGCGTATTTCAGCGACGCGTTTGACGATGGCATTCCGCTCGAAGAAAGCTGGATGGCGCGGATTGATAGTGACCAGTTTCACCGCCTGACCGACTACCAGCCGACGTACCGCCCGAAAGCGTATCGGTACAACATGGGCGAACAAAGCCATTTTATCCATTCGCCGATGATGGAGGCCGCGCTTACCCAACTGCTGGAGTGGCAACCCGATCGGATTCAGGACTATTGCCAAACCATATTGGCCGATTCGCTGACCGACTGGCAGGAATTAGGGTGTCAGATTGAGCCGGAAGCGGGCCGATGCCACCATCTCGTGGGTGTCTGGCTGCCTCAACAGGCCGATCCGCTGGCCATTCAGCAGGCGCTGCTGGCGCGGAACGTATCGGTATCGGTGCGGGCCCGGGCACTCCGTATCTCGCCCAACGTCTACAACGACGAGCGCGACGTAGCGGCTCTGACCGATGCGCTGAAACAGGCGTTGACGTAACGGGTAGGGCTAACGGCTACGTTCGTTGCTCAGGGTTTGGCCTGGCGACGCTTCCTGCAGCCAATCGCCCGATGTTTTCCTTTTGTTGTCTAGTTGTTCAATAGGGGCAGTATTTACCATGAATAGTTTTCGGAAATCAATTTATTACGGCATCCTTTGTTTTGCTTTTCTGACCTGTAAAAGCTCGGCGCCATCCCGTAGCGTCAGCCGGCAGGCGGAGCCTATTCAATCGCCAGCGGTAGTGATACCCGGCGATTACCCCGATCCGTCGGTGGCTAAAATTGGTAACGCCTACTGGGCTACGGCGACTTCGTCGAACTGGTTCCCGGCCTATCCGCTGTTAAAATCCAGTGACCTTGTTCACTGGGAAACCAAAGGGTTCGTATTCGAGAAGAAACCCGACTGGGCCGATTATTACTTCTGGGCACCTGAGATCGCTCCCGAAAATGGCAGGGTGTACATCTATTATACCGCCCATAAAAAAGACGGCAATCTGTGCGTAGGTGTGGCCAGCGCTGACAAACCCGAAGGCCCGTACCGCGATCACGGCCCATTGGTCTGCCAGAAAGACGGGTCAATTGACGGTTTCCCGATGCGCGACGAAACCGGCAAGCTGTACCTGATCTGGAAAGAAGACGGCAACAGCGTTAACCAGCCGACGCCGATCTGGGCCCAGCCGCTCAACGAGGAACGTACCGCCCTGACCGGCGAGAAAAAGGAACTGTTTCGCAACGATGCTCCCTGGGAAGCGAATCTGGTTGAGGGCGTGTCGATGATACGGAACGGCGACTATTACTATGCCTTGTATGCGGCTGCCGGCTGCTGCGGCCGCGCCTGCACGTACGGTACCGGTGTCGCCCGCGCTAAAAACCTGCTGGGCCCCTGGGAGAAATACAGCCAGAACCCCATCCTGACGGTTGAGCCGAACTGGAAATGTCCGGGGCACGGGACCCCCATCGAGAAGGATGGGCGTCACTATTTCATGTACCATGCCTACAGCCAGCAGGGGGGCATATTTGTCGGGCGACAGGCGCTGCTGCGCGAGTTTCGCTTCACCGACGATGGGTGGATAGCCTTCAAACGGGAGGCAACACCGGCTGCCTCGGCGGCTGGTCTGTTCAGGGATGATTTCAACGGCACTGAGTTGTCGACGGCGTGGAACTGGTCGGTTTTTCGCCAGCCGGTTATTCAGGTGCGTAAAGGCCAGTTGCAGCTAACCGCTCAACCCGACAAATTTGGCGACTTCGTTGGCCACCGCACCCTATCACCTAACTATACGGCTCAGGCAACCGTCGTGCCCCAGGCGAACGGTGCTCAGGCCGGACTGGCCATCATCGGCGATGATGACAATGCCGTTGGCGTATCGGTTCAGGACGGGCAGGTGCGGGTATGGAAGCTTGAAAAAGGGAAAGAGCAGTCGCTGGGCACGGCGCAGGCCGGCAATGCGTCGGCTATAACGCTGCTGGCAAAAGTCGAGAATGGCAGCCAGATTTCGTTCTCCTACAGTACGGACAATGGGAAATCATTCACGCCCGTGGGCGACCGTTCGATCGACGGAGCGTACCTGCCGCCCTGGGACCGGGCTCTCCGCGTTGGCTTAACGGCAAAAGGAACGGCCGGCCAGACCGCTCAGTTTGACAGCTTTACGTTGAACTCAGGCTTGTAACCCAAACTTGGATTGTTGGGGTCAGAGTACCAGATGGGTGTCTTTAATGACATCCATCACAAACACGCTCTGGGCTTTCCCAATGCCTTTCACTTCGCCGAGGTAATTGATGAAAAAATCGTGGTACGTCTCCATGTTCTCCGTGATGATCTTGAGCATGAAGTCGTATTCACCGGCAATGTTGTAGCACTCGACCACTTCTTTGAATTCGGTGATGCCGCTCACGAACGCGTGGGCGGTTTGCTTATCGTGCTCCTTCAACGATACCAGGCACAGCACCATCAATTTGCGGTTCACCTTCCGGTTGTCAAGCAGGGCAACGTACTGCCTGATGACGCCCTGCTGTTCGAGTCGTTTGATGCGCTCGTGGGTAGGCGTGGGACTAAGATGAACCCGCGCAGCTACCTCACGTACCGTCAGTTTGGCGTTATCCTGTAGCAGCCGTAAGATGTGTAAGTCCTTTTCATCCAGCTCCAGCGGGGTTGGTCCGGCTTGTTCTGCAATGGCCATTTCGAACGGGTTGATTTATTCTTTTGTTCTACAAATAAGATAAAATTAGTGTATCTGTTCTAAAAATTTAGCGTTTCTTTTTTGTTTTTGCGGCAGTTTAGTCCTTTGCGTAAAACAAAGTGCAGACTATGCGGGAAACAACACGACAATCGTTTATCCTGATCATTACGTCCATCAGCGTCTTTTTTGAGGCTCTGGACATCGCCATCATCAACCTGACAATGCCGCTCATCCAGACCTCATTCGGGCTGTCGGCCAACCGGGTGCAATGGCTGCAAACACTGTACGTACTGCTGTATGGCGGCCTGCTGATTGTTGGCGGACGACTGTCTGACACGGTGGGCCGCAAGCGCATTTTTCTGCTGGCTTCGGGGTTGTTCCTGCTTACCTCGCTCGGCGCTGGTCTATCGGATACGTTTGTCAGTTTACTCGCCTTCCGGGCCCTGCAGGGCGTAGCGGCTGCGCTGCTCATGCCCGCTGCCCTCTCAATTGTGACCAATACCTATACGGATGCCCAGGCACGGGGTCGGGCCATCGGGATCTTCAGTTCATTTGCCGCCATTGGGTCGGGTAGTGGGTTATCGGTCGGGGGTCTGATTGCTTCGTCGTTCGGCTGGCAGTGGGTGTTTTTTATCAATGTCCCGATTATCCTGCTGTGTATGGTGCTGGCTTACCGCTACATTCCCGACGATGCCGAAGCACCCGGATCCGTTCCTGACCTCAGCGCGGGTCTGCTCTTGACGCTGCTCATTACGGCCCTGTCGTACATTGTTCATGAACTGAGCAACTGGCGTACTCAGGGCGAATGGCTGCTGCTGCTGACGGTCTTTGTGGGGCTGGGCACCTGGCAGTTCCTGCGACGTAACGCTGCCCAGCCCGATCCGCTGATCCGGTTTGGGGTGCTACGGCAGTCAACCCTGGCCATTGGCGAGATGCTGCTGTTGGGGGCGATCTTCACCAGTTACCTGTTTCTGATTTCGTTGGTGTTGCAGAAAGACCGTCAGCTCAGCGCGGCTCAGGCCGGCCTTTTACTCCTGCCGTTTAGTGTGCTGTCGGCGCTGACGGGCAAATTTCTCATGCCGGTCCTGCTGAAACGCCTGCCGGTACGTCGAATTGCCCGCCTGGGTATGCTGTTCATGCTGCTGGGTACGGGCCTACTGCTCTGGCAAACGCAGTTCGCGCCGGCCAACGTAGGTTTGTTGCTGGGCTCAATTGCCTGCGTCAATGGGTTTGGCATCGCGCTCTGTTTTTCGGGGCTGACGGTGTTGTCGTTGCAGCCGGTGCCCGAAGCCTACCACGGATTGGCATCGGGCGTGGGTACTACGTCCTACTTCGTGGGGGGAGGGCTGGGGCTCTCCCTGTTGTCCCTGTTTTTGAGTCAGTCACCTGCCGGCGGCAGTGGTATCGGCAGCGTACCGCTGGCCATCCTCGGGGCCTACGCGGCCATTGGTGTACTGGGGCTGGCGGGTGCTCCCAGGGCGAGGGTTTTGTAAGAAAACAAACCTGCCGGGCGTCGTAAGGCAGGCGCCCGATTGTCGGGCAGCGGACTAATTTTTTTAGAAAAGTTTGCCGCCATCACATGGTCTTTCTGGTTACTACGGTTACGTTTGTGCAGCCAGCGGCTGTGCTGTATGGGCTGCTGCTGCAACGATACCGGATCAACAATGGCAACTAACCTTCCTCAGAAACCAGGCAGCTTACTACGTACCATCCTGGTTGGACTGCTGATTATCTTCGGACTGGCGCTGATCGTGGGGCTCGTGTCAACGTATTTTTCGTGAGCCGACCAAACAGAAATGCACCGTTTGTGTTCAACCCTTTCAGTACGTTCGTAACGACTCAACTCGTATGCAATACCGAAAACTCGGCAAAACCGGTTTTACCATCTCCGAAATCAGTTTAGGTACGTGGCAGGTCGGTGGCAAATGGGGCGACCCTTTCAGCCACGACAACGCCGACCGCATTCTTAACGACGCCGTTGACACGGGCATCAATTTCATCGACACCGCCGATGTGTACGGCGACGGGGAAAGCGAAAAAGCCGTGGGCCGGCTCGTGCGTTCGCGGTCGGAACGTATCTACGTAGCCACCAAATGCGGTCGCCGGCTGCAGCCCCACGTGAACGAAGCCTATCAGCCCGATGCCCTACGCCGTTTCGTGGAAGATAGTCTGCAAAACATGAGGCTGGAAACGCTGGACCTGATCCAGCTGCACTGCCCCCCGACCGACGTATACTACCGTCCCGAGATTTTTGAGGTGTTCGACCGACTGAAGGAAGAAGGGAAGATTCAGCACCTGGGCGTCAGTGTCGAAAAGGTAGAAGAAGGGCTGAAAGCTATTGAGTACCCCAACGTATGCAGTGTACAGATTATCTTCAATATGTTTCGGCAACGGCCGGCGGAGTTGTTTTTCCCGGAAGCGAAACGGCGTGACGTCGGCATCATCGTCCGCGTACCGCTGGCGAGCGGGTTGCTAACGGGGAAGTTTGACCGGAACACGACCTTCTCGAAAGATGACCACCGGAATTTCAACCGGGAGGGAGCGGCTTTCGACAAGGGCGAAACCTTCTCGGGTGTGGATTACGAAACGGGTTTAGCGGCCGTGGATGACCTGCGTACCGTTTTTCCGGACGACGGCAATCTGGCCCCGGATGCGTTACGCTGGATTCTGACGTTCGATGCGGTGAGCTGTATTATCCCCGGTGCGTCAAAACCCGAACACCTGACCTCCAACGTACAGGCGCTTGAGCGTCCGGCTCCGTCGACTGAGCAGAGGCAGGCCGTAACAAGAATTTACGACGAACACATCAGAAATCCGGTGCATTATTTATGGTAAATGCCCGAAAGAGTACCCCTCACTTCTTCGCCAGCGGCTTCCACTCGGCGCGGCTGCCGTCCATGGCGCAGTGGTAATGCAGCACTTCCAGCAGTTGAGCGCCGGTACCATCGGTTTTGACCAGCCAGACAGGCCGCTTGTCGGCTTCCTTTTCCTGATACGTCTTTTCGCGCGTTTTCGCATCCCGCCAGTAGGCTTCTTCCGTTACGCGGAACGTCAGGTATTGGTCATCTTGCGAAAACGCGGGCGAACTGCTGATCTTCTTCAAATCAGTAACCTGCGCCAGGCCGCTGCCGTCGGCGTTGCACACAAAGATTTCGGCGTAGTCGCCGACCTGCCCTGAGAAGGCAATCTTCCGGCCATCGTGCGACCAGACCGGTGCAATACCCCCAATCTGGCTTTCATGCGGAATGATCTGTTTGCGGTCAGAGCCGTCGGCGTTCATGACCCATACCCCGAAGCCGTTGCGGCCCTGCTGGGTATAGACAATCTGTTTTCCGTCGGGCGAAATGTTGCCGTCGCGGCCCTGCGCCATCGCTTTCAGGTCGCTGCCATCGGGCCGAACCCGGTAGATCTGACTGGTGTTGCCTTCGTTGAAATAAATGTACTTGCCGTCGGACGTAAAGCTAGGCCAGTACGCTACCGCACCCGCAGGCAGGTGAGTGAGGGCCCTGGTCTGGCTACCGTCGGCGTTGGCAATGTAGAGGTCATAGGTTTTGCCGTCGCTCCGGTTCGAGGTAAAGACAATTCTCCTGCCGTCCGGCGACCAGGCCGGGTAGCGTTCTTCCGACCGGGGGGCATTGGTCAGGTTGATCGAGGTGCCCGTTACCGGATCAACCGCGAAGATGTCGGTATTGCCGGTACGTACGGACGTAATCAGCAAGGTACGGCCCGTAGAAGTGGGGATGTCCTGGCTGAAACCGACATGAAAGCCAATGAGAATCAGCGTAGTAAAAGCGGCAGTGTTCATGAGGCTCAGGGAAACGAAGTGGCCTGTCAAACTACCAAATTTCTGACAATGATGTTACACCGCGAATCACTACGTCAGCTTGGTTTCAATCTTTGTGTACTTGCCCCGCCAGTGTTTCCAGCGCTTGTGCGACCAGAGCCAGTCCGATGGGTGGTTCTGGATGGTTCTGGTGAGGGCGTCGCGGTACCGGTCTAAAATTGTTCCTTCGGGCAGGTTCGTGTACGGGGGCTCGCCGATGAGTGTAAACGTTACCTCATAATAGCCGCGCCGAATCCGCACCAGTTCGGTGTAGAAAACGGGCAGGTTCCGGCTGCGGGCCAGCCGTTCGGAGCCGGGGTAGAAAGGCGTATCCTGGTGCAGAAAATCAATCCAGTAGGCATGTTCGGGCTGATCCGGCACCTGATCGGCTACCAGGGCAATAATCCGGGCAACATCCCGCTGGGCTACCATCCGGCGGGGGAGGGTGTTCATCGGAACCGGTACCGCCCCAAAACTAGACCGAATCGAACGCATCAGCTCTTCGAAGAAAGGGCTGTTCAGGGGTTTGTAAATGCTGTCGGTGGGCATACCGTTCAGCACAGACGCCGACGGAATCCACTCCCAGTTGCTTTGGTGGGAAGCCATGCCGATCACCGCCTGACCCGCTGCCAGCCGGTCCTTGACCAGTTCAATGTTCGTAAACCGCACCCGACGTTTCAGATCAGCCGGGGAGAGGGTCGGCATTTTAACGGTCTCGACCAGCAGATCGGTCAGGTTCCGGTAAAATCGCCGGGCAATCTGCTGCCGCTCCTGGTCCGACCGTTCGGGAAAAGACAGGCGCAGGTTCTGGTCGACTACCCGCCGGCGGTACCGGATAACATACAGCAGTAAAAAGTACAAGAAGTTAGAAATGCCATACAGGACACTAAGCGGCAGACGGGATAACAAACGGAAAAAGATCATTCGCAAAAAGATAGACGACAACTAGGTAGAATTCGTTATACGTACGAAAACGCCCTTTAATTAAAATTTTGTAAAAACCGTTGGAGGTATTGTTTTTTTACGTTAATTGGTGACGGATACGTTTGTTATTATTGGAAAAGTACCAACCGGCTCCTGCTGTACCAACCCAACTTCTCCTTGAGCTGCATTACCTGCCCTGTCTGGATTACATGACGGGTTTATTTCAGTACGGTGAAGTACACATTGAAGCCGCCGAACAGTATCAGAAGCAAAGTTACAGAAATCGCTGCTACGTCCTGACGGCAAATAAGGTAGATGCGCTCACGGTACCGGTGCAGCAGGGTACGCATAAGCAACTCATTCGCGATGTGCGGGTGGACAATGGTCAGTCCTGGCAGGATCGTCACTGGCGGTGCCTGCAGGCGGCTTACGGCAAAGCTCCGTTTTTTGAGTACTACGCGCCCTACTTCGAGCCGGTATATCGGAAAGGCTGGACGTATTTATTTGACCTGAACTGGGAACTGCTGACAATTTGTCTAAAACTACTTGGCCGGCCGCTGGCCATCAGTCTGACAGATTGGTACGATAAGGAACCGCCGGCCGGCGTTTTTGACGCCCGGTCCCGATTACATCCGCCGAATCAGGCAGTTACGTATGTATTCTATCACGCAACGCCGTACGAGCAGAACTTTGGCCGGGAATTTGTACCAAACCTGAGCATACTTGATTTATTATTTTGTCAGGGGCCGCGCGCGTTGGAATGGTTAACGTGATTTAATTGTTACTTACATGAGCGGTCGTTTGGTTGATTTGGCTTATCCCCTTTTCCGGCGAATAAACTGAAAACAGATCAGGCAACCACCAACTGACGAACCCTTAAACCGGGTGAACAAAACCTGAAAATACTTCGTTAAGCCTATATTACGCTTACGATAGGAGACCCAAAGCGAATGGAAGCAAAATTCTCAAACCGCGTCAAGGAAGTGATCTCGCTGAGCCGGGAGGAAGCCTTACGCCTGGGCCACGACTACATCGGCACGGAGCACCTGCTGCTGGGTATGATCCGCGAGGGCGAAGGAGTAGCCGTGGGGCTGCTGAAAAAACTGGGCATCTCGCTGGATGAACTCCGCATCACCATTGAACAAGCCACCAAAGGAACGGCCACCAATAACGTTAAAAATCTGGCCAATATCCCACTGACCCGTCAGTCGGAGAAGACCCTGAAGATTACGTATCTGGAAGCTAAAATCTTTAAGAGCCCACTCATTGGTACGGAGCACCTGCTGTTGTCAATTCTGCGCGACGAAGATAACGTGGCGACGCAGATTCTGAATAAGTTCAACGTTAATTACGAGGTGATCAAGGAGATGCTGGAATATCAATCTTCGGGAAGCCGTCCGGTGATGGGCCCCGAAACCGACGACGACGACAACGACCGTGGTATGTTTGGTGGCAGTGGCAGCTCCAGCTCAGGTAAAGATCCAAAAGGCTCCGAAAAGTCGCGGACGCCGGTGCTGGATAACTTCGGCCGTGACTTGACCAAACTTGCCGAACTTGGTAAACTCGACCCCATTGTTGGTCGCGAAAAAGAAATCGAACGCGTAGCTCAGATCCTGAGCCGCCGGAAGAAAAATAACCCGATCCTGATCGGCGAACCGGGCGTTGGTAAAACGGCCATCGCTGAGGGCCTGGCCCTGCGCATCGTGCAGAAGAAGGTATCGCGGGTGTTGTTCGGCAAACGCGTGGTTACCCTCGACCTGGCGTCGCTCGTGGCCGGTACCAAATACCGTGGCCAGTTTGAAGAGCGGATGAAGGCCGTCATGAATGAACTGGAAAAATCACCCGAGGTGATCCTGTTCATTGACGAGTTGCACACCATCGTCGGCGCAGGTGGCGCTTCTGGTTCACTCGACGCATCGAATATGTTCAAGCCGGCTCTGGCCCGGGGCGACATTCAATGCATCGGTGCCACGACGCTGGATGAGTACCGTCAGTACATCGAGAAAGATGGTGCCCTGGCCCGTCGTTTCCAGATGGTGATGGTCGATGCTACGTCGATCGACGAAACCATCGAGATTCTGAACAACATCAAGGATAAATACGAAGATCACCACCACGTCAACTATACGCCACAGGCAGTTGAAGCGGCCGTGAAACTGTCGGAGCGGTATATCTCCGACCGGTTCCTGCCCGATAAGGCCATCGACGTACTGGACGAAGTCGGTGCCCGCGTACACATCTCCAACATTACCGTTCCGGAAGATATCCTGAAGCTCGAAGAGCAGATTGAGAACATCAAGAAGGAAAAGAACCAGGTTGTCAAGAGCCAGAAGTACGAAGAGGCCGCTCAGCTCCGCGATAAGGAGAAGCGGCTGATCGACCAGCTCGAACGCGCCAAGCAGGCCTGGGAAGAAGATACCAAGAAGCGTCGCTACACGGTGAACGAAGAAAACGTAGCCGAAGTCGTAGCCATGATGACGGGTATCCCGGTCAACAGTGTATCGCTCGATGAAGGTCGCAAGCTGATCAACATGGGCGAGGAACTGAAAGGCAAAGTAATCGGTCAGCAGTCGGCCATCGACAAACTGGTGAAAGCCATTCAGCGGACGCGGGTCGGTCTGAAAGATCCGAAGAAACCAATCGGTTCGTTTATCTTCCTCGGTCCAACGGGGGTTGGTAAAACGGAGTTGGCCAAAGTTCTGGCTACGTACCTGTTCGACAAAGAGGACGCACTCGTGCGGATCGATATGTCGGAATACATGGAGAAGTTCAGCGTTAGCCGACTGGTCGGCGCTCCTCCGGGCTACGTAGGTTACGAAGAAGGTGGTCAGCTGACCGAGAAGATCCGCCGGAAGCCGTACTCTGTCGTGCTGCTCGACGAGATCGAGAAGGCGCACCCGGATGTATTCAACATCCTGCTGCAGGTGCTCGACGACGGTATCCTGACCGATGGTCTGGGACGCCGGGTGGATTTCCGGAATACGATCATCATCATGACGTCGAACATCGGCGTACGTGACCTGAAAGATTTCGGCTCTGGCATAGGTTTTGCTACCCGCAACAAGTCTGAGAACCAGGATGAGCTGATGAAGAACACGATTCAGAACGCCCTGCGGAAAGCCTTCTCGCCGGAGTTCCTGAACCGCCTGGACGATGTGATTGTGTTCAACTCGCTGCAACGCGAAGACATCCACAAGATCATTGACCTCATGCTGGGCAAGCTGCTGGGCCGCGTAACCAACCTGGGCTACAAAGTCGAGCTGACCGACAAAGCAAAAGACTTCCTGTCGGAAAAAGGCTACGACCCGCAGTACGGTGCCCGTCCGCTGAGCCGCGCTATTCAGCGCTACCTCGAAGACCCCGTCGCTGAAGAAATCCTGAAAGGTGAACTGAAGGATGGTGACGTAATTCTGGCCGATTACGACGGTAATGGTGAGACGCTGACGATCTCGGTGAAGAAACCGGAAGCCGTGGTAGAATAAGAATAGTTACCATTGAATAAATACGAAGGAGCCGAACCATGCGTTCGGCTCCTTTTTTGTTGGAATTCATTGTGAATAAATGGCTTAGCGTTCTGGTGGCTTGTCGAAAAATAAATGGGGTTCAGTGCAGTAGGGTTAACGTAGTGACGTGTCTTCCTCATGAAAACATCGACTTATTTACAGATCTGGGCGCTTTGTGCAGCCTGCCCGGTAGTGCAGGCGCAAACGGAAAAGGGCAGTGGGTTCTGGACGGGCGGCTTCGGCGGTCAGTTTACTACCTCGCGCCAGTACCAGAACAACGCGGATGATCTGGCTTTGCAGTTATTCGCCAGCCGGGGCGTATTTGCGCGAAAGAACTTTTTGTTAGGGGCCGAGGTAACCACCGACTTAAGCAGGACGAGCACGAAAGCCGGCTTCAACTTCGACACCCGCAACAGCCGGTTCGAGAGCAGAGTCTCCGTAACGCCTTTTGCCCGGCGTTACTGGGGCCCCCCGTCCGGCAATCGGTCGTTCAACTGGCGGGTGTATCTTGGGGTCGGGCTGTCGGGCGATTGGGAGCGGGTTGTGTCCCGGTCGCTGGCAACCACACAGCGGTTCTCACAAACCCGCGAAAACCGGTTCTTTCTGTCACCTGAGCTACAGGCCGGCTTTGTGTACTTCATCACGAATTACTGGGGCATTGAAGCCATCACCCGGTCGAGCACCTTTCCGCTGACGGTGACCAACCTGGGCGTGGGCCTGCTGGCAACAACGGGTCGGCCACCCTCCCGGCCGATGGAAAATCCGGTGTTTCCGCCGAATCAGTTTGTCCGGTCAAACTGGCTGGTAGCCGGCGGCTTTGAGCTGACCACCAGCAATCGGAAACTGATTCCCAGCCAGAACGTAGCGGAGGTGTTCAGGGAGGAGACAGGACGCGGTTTTTCGATAAATCCATCCGTAGGGTACCTGGTCAATACACGGCTGGTGGTCGGACTCGCTACGCCGGTCGCTTACAGCAAACTGACCGATCAGTACCTCGGAGCACCGGATCAGCAGTCGGTGCGGTCGGAGCGGTGGACGGTAGGCATTCACCCGTTCGTAAAGCAGTACGTCAGCAACCGCCGGCTAACCCCCTATGCAGCCGGTGAGCTGGGTTGGGAATGGAGCGACGACTCGTTTGTGACGGATACGTACCGGGCCCGGTTGAGCGCCGGGCTGGCGTATCTGATTGGTACCCGGTTCATTCTGGAGGGCGAACTGGTCAGCTTTGCCGGGGGCTGGGTCCGAACGCGGAATGATGACCGTATACAAACATTTAGTGAATTAAGGGCCACCTTACGACCAGGTTTTACGGTATCCTATGTATTTTTATAACAACTGACCAGGTTGATCGGCAGTATAGCCGAACCCCTGGACCAGAAAGCCATTGGTTGTCAGCGTACCGGATGTACCGGTCGCTACGATTTCCGTTTGGTTGATCGTGTCGACTGGTTAGGTAAACGTTATGAAAACTACGTATGAGTATGGTTCGTAAAATTATTCAGCACCCATTTTTAATTACGTATCTGTCTGGGGCCAATAACTACACATGGGTTTATTTTAGAAACGGTGAGAAAGTACTGGCTGCCAAATCGCTGAATTTCTTTGAAGCAAGCTTACCCACGTTTATTCGCGTTCATAAGACGGCGCTGGTAAACCCACAATGTGTGGAATCGGCTCAGGCGCCCCCGCGGCCAAAGATGGCGGGAGCCGTTCAGCTAACCGACGGAACAACCCTGCCGGTCAGCCGCCGACGGTGGAACCAGGTTATTGAGGTGCTGCAAACCGCCCTGGTCGAAGCGGATCTGGTGCCGGCCGGTGCCGACGAGCGGATTCAACTGATTCAGGAGGACGAGGCTACCAAGGAGCGGTCGGTGGTGGTGGTCAGCGACGATGCCGCCAATATGCAGCTGCTTCAGCAGTTGCTCGATGAGAAATGGGGACACTACACCCTGCATGTTGTAAGCCAGGGAGGGATGTTGCCCGAAATGCTGGAATTCACGGACGAGGATGAACTGCCCGTGCTGATCCTGATCGATGCCCGTACGTCGAAAGTAGACCGGGTCAGGACGCTCCGCCGAATCAAAGAAAACGACCGGCTTACTTCAATCCCCGTTGTTATGCTGGTGTTGCCGACAAGCCAGGAAATAGAACAGGCCTACGCACTACAGGCAAATTCGGTGGTATCCGTATCGAATGATACAAACCGGCTCCTACAAACGCTCGAACAATTGTGTGAATACTGGTTCTCCATCGTTGCGCTGGCTCACTAAGGAGCCGGTACGGTCTTACAGGCTAAACTTCATCTTGGGCAGGGTGGCGGTTTCCCACCAGTACGAACGTAGTTTCTGGAAGTAGCTTATCCACTCCTCCAGCTGAGTCGGCTTAACCAGGTAAGAGGAAATGCCCTTATGATACGCTTCCGCAATGTCGTCGCGCTGGTTCGAGCTACTCAGCATAACAATCGGAATCTGGTTGACAGGCGCCGGCATTTGTTTTATGTGCTCCAGTACACGCCACCCATTTTCCGGGTTTGGTAAATATAGATCCAGCAGAATCAGCGTAGGCAGATCCCATTCCTGATGAAGACAACTGTTCATGTAGTCAATGGATGCCTGCTCGGTGGTGATATGAGTCGCTGAAACCTCCGACAAACAAAGTTCCATCGCTTTTTCGATGAAGAACCAGTGGTCGGGGTTGTCTTCGATCACGAGTATTCTGGAATTACGGAACGAATTTTTCATAGAGTTGTGTACAAAAGTTGAGGAGGCAAAAATAAAAAAAGCCTATAGGACTAGTAGAATTTTCTTTTCGGTTTTGATTTTAGGTAAAATACCGCATGAGCATCAAGTAAAATTATGCACAATTTGGTGACTTTCGGTTTGTTCCACACACCTTTTGGTAAGGAATTAGCGTATGGTTCCGAATGGGTTCATACGTTAATACAGACCATTATCTAAAAACCTGATTCATTCTCAGGCCATCAGCCGGCACCTTCGGGTTATCTACCCGGCACCGGCTCCATGTGCACAAGGGAGTCGGCTACTCAGCGTTCAGCTATGACATACAGGAATGAATCGGCCAGTACCGCTGGCTTGTCGTCAACGCGCGTTTCAGGGGTATCCACAAACGGTAAGCAACAAACGTCAGGCGTTGTGGAGCACCTGCTTTGTTTCTCTCACCTGCGCTGGAACTTTGTTTACCAACGTCCGCAGCACCTCCTGAGCCGGGCCAGCCGCCACTGGCCAATCTGGTTTATTGAAGAACCGGAATGGGGAACGGCGTATCGACTGGAGATTAAAGTCATCAATGACCGGCTGCGGGTGGTGGTGCCGCATCTGCCCCACGGCATCGACGCGGAGACCGCCATTGAGCGGCAACGGCAACTGCTGGACGAACTGCTGCTCGGTGCGCGCATCAGCCGCTACGTAGCGTGGTATTACACCCCCATGGCGTATCTGTTCAGCAATCACCTGCGGCCGGAGCTGACGGTCTACGACTGCATGGACGAGCTGTCGGCGTTTGCCGGGGCGTCGCCTTTGCTGCTGGATCAGGAAAAGCAGCTTCTCCGGCAGGCCGATCTGGTTTTTCCCGGGGGCTACAGCCTTTTCGAAGCCAAGCAGAAGCGGCACCCACGGGTGTTTGCCTTTCCGAGCTGTATCGATTTTGAGCATTTCAGGCCCGCCCGGCAATCGGTGCCCGACCCCGCCGATCAGTGCTCCATCTCCGGCGTTCGCGCTGGCTTTTGTGGGGTGATTGACGAGCGGCTCGATCTGGCCTTACTGGACGAACTGGCCCGGCGACGACCGGACTGGCAGTTTATCCTGCTCGGACCGGTGGTGAAGATTTGCCCTGATTCGCTGCCCCGGCGTCCGAACCTGCATTACCTGGGCATGAAGGACTACAAACAGCTGCCGGCTTATTTCAGCAACTGGGATGTGGCCATGCTACCCTTCGCGATGAACACGGCTACCCGGTACATCAGCCCGACCAAAACACCGGAATACCTGGCGGCTGGCCTGCCGGTGGTATCCACGCCCATCCGGGATGTGGTGCGGACGTATGGTGGCTGGGAGCAGGTGGGCATCGCCGATTCAGCGGCTGCGTTCGAAAGAACCATCGACCAATTGATTCGAAATAAGCCGGATGCCGACTGGAACGCGATCGATACGTTTTTGCGGGAACAGTCGTGGGAGCATACGTGGGAGCAGATGCAGCGGCTTATGCAGCTACAGTTGCAGGGGATCATAACTGAGCAATGAACTCATGAGCAACCGATTTGCAGGCAGGCCCGACAAGCTTCGGACCAGCAGCCAGCCCTCGCTGGCTATGTGGGGAGGGATTGAATGCACCGTCAATCGGGTTGGCGAGGTATACCAGGATCAGGTACTGCGAACCGGCCACCACCACCGTCCCGAAGACATGGACTGTCTGGCGCGTCTGGGCGTGAAAACCGTTCGCTATCCGGTGTTGTGGGAGCGAACGGCGCCATTTAAGCCCGACGACCTGAACTGGCGCTGGTCCGACGAACGCCTGGCCGTGTTACAGCAGCGTTCCATTCGGCCCGTGGTTGGGCTGGTCCATCACGGCTGCGGTCCGCACTATGCTACGTTCGAACGGTCGGCGTTTGAGCGCGAGTTTCCCCGCTACGCCCGGCATGTGGCTGAGCGGTATCCGTGGGTCGAGATGTACACGCCGATCAACGAACCACTGACAACGGCCCGCTTTTCGGGACTATATGGCCATTGGTACCCGCACGCCAGCTCCGATCGCCTGTTTGTCGATCTGCTGCTGCGCGAATGCCGGGCGACGGTCCGGGCCATGCGCGAGATTCGGTGTGTGCAGCCCAATGCCCAGCTCGTGCAGACGGATGATCTGGGTTACACGCACAGTACGTCCAGACTGGCCTATCAGGCGGAGTTTGAAAACTGCCGCCGGTGGCTGACCTGGGATTTGCTCTGCGGGCACGTAACGCCCGATCACCCGATGTGGTCGTACCTGCGCTGGGCCGGTGCATCCGAACAGAATCTATGGTTTCACGTTGAAAACCCCTGTCCTCCATCCGTTATTGGCATAAACCACTACGTTACCAGCGAACGATACCTGGATGATAACGTCAGGGCTTATCCGGCTCATCAGCATGCCGGGAACGGACGGCATGCATACGTCGATACGGAGGTTGTCCGGGCGGCACCCGGGCAGCGGCTGGGTCTGGGCAAGCTGTTGATGCAGGCCTGGCAGCGGTATAACATCCCGCTGGTTGTTACCGAAGCACACCTGGGATGCAGCGTCGATGAGCAGATGCGATGGCTGGGCGAAAGCTGGCAGCAGGCCCTGCTGGCTCGCTGCGAAGGGGCCGACGTGCAGGCCGTTACAGCGTGGGCAGTGTTTGGGATGTACGACTGGCATTGTATGTTGACCCGTTGTGAGAATCTGTACGAACCCGGCGTGTATTGCCTGCGGGACGGGAAACCGGAGCCGACCGACCTAACCCGGATGGTGCAGCAGCTGGCTGCCGGGGAATCCGTTGAAACACTCGTGCCGCGAGGCCCCGGCTGGTGGCAGGCAAAACCGCCGATTTTGTGTGTTGTTTAAGAGTCAAACGCGTATGCCAATCAGCCTGTCTGAATACGAACAGTTGTCGAAAAGGCTCCAGTGTGTGGTGTTGTATCAGGCGGGAATACCCCTGATGCCACGGATGCACGGGAGGCAATACATCATGCTGTACAGCCTGGGCAACTTCTACGTAGAGGCCAGCTGGTGGAGGGATCATGAATTGAAATACATATACGCTTTCAAAAGCACGAGCGAACTGGCGCCATACCTCGACAGTATCAACTGGCGTGAGTTTGTGTAACGTCCGCAGCTTGTCGGTTCGTTTCCGGGGGCTCGTGCTGTAGAGTGTCCGGCGTGAAAACACCACCCGGCTGAACCGCGGGTATCCTGGTGCCCGGTTGCCATCGACGAACCTAAAATTGACAGGGTGTAGTTGTTCGAAAGAGGGTCACTTCAAAGTCTCTTCAGGTAGATGCCGCTCCCTTTGTTGGTGCCGCCATTCTCGACCAGGTTGATGAGATTACACTCGTTACGCACCGGCAAGAAATAATACGTGCGTGTACCATATCTTGTCGTTGAAACTATTTGAACATAATCTTCTTCCTTGCCAATCAGGTTCTTACGCACATTGGCTTTGTACTCGTTCTTAAGTACTGGGTGATCACGCGCGACAGCTTCGAACAGATGATCCGGGTCAATCATACGGCCCTGCTGATCAAACGTAACCGTTCCATACCTGACTGAGTTTTCGGCTGCACCGTAGGTAGCCTCGAACCGCCAGGTACCGATGAGGTTCGTTTCAATGGAGGGCGGCTGACACCTCGTGATGTTTTCCAGTTTATCATCGAGTTCCTTTGGTGATAAAGGTGTGATTTTCTGGCAGTTCGTGAAGGTCGCCAAAAGCAAACAACTGATGATTAACCGATTGACAGTTTTCATGGTAAACGTTGGCTCCTGGTACTGAATACTGAAACGGGCTGCTTTCCTCTAACTAAGAAACTACGTAAATAGGCGCTCTATTTTTCGATTGAACAAAAAATTATATTATTTTTATTCTTAGTTGCCATATACGTTGAATTGTTTCAAAGACCATTCCCTAAGAGGCTGATAAATTCGGTAAAACAAGTGAATCGGTTTACCGTTGAGTAAGCGCTAGTACAACAAAACCATAGTTACGAACTTCACAGATAACGTTTGATCATGCGCTGCCAGATTTAACCGGGTCAGCCAATCGACTCTCAACCTCAACAATCAGCGAACGTACCGCTACTACGTTCTGCTGCCTTATCTGCTCAACTGCTATGAAAATCCTGGAAATTCGTACCCTTCGCGGACCAAACTACTGGTCGATCAGGTACCCTAATCTTGTTGTTATGAAGCTGGACCTGGAGCAGCTCGAAGACTACCCGACCAACCGGATCACGGGTTTTTACGAGCGGCTTCAGCAACTGATGCCGAGTCTGTACAGCCACGAGTGCTCCGAAGGACGACCGGGCGGGTTCTTCTTCCGTGTCAAGTCTGGTACGTGGATGGGTCACGTAATCGAACACATTGCGCTCGAAATCCAGTCGCTGGCGGGCATGGACTGCGGCTTTGGCCGCACGCGTGGCACCGGCGATCCGGGCGTCTATAACGTTGTGATAGCCTACCAGCAGGAGCGGGCGGGTATCTACGCAGCCCGGTGCGCAGTGGCCATCGCCGAAGCGCTGATTGAAGGACGCCCTTACGACCTTCAGCACGATCTGGAAGAACTGCGCCGGATCAACGAAACGGATCGACTGGGACCCAGTACGTCGGCTATTGTAGACGCCTGCGTGCGGAAGGGTATTCCCTACATCCGGCTGGATAACGACTCCTACGTGCAACTGGGGTACGGAGCGCAGCAAAAGCGGATTAACACCACGGCTACGGAGCACACCAGTATGCTGGCAGCCGACCTGGCCGGCGACAAGAACGAAACCAAGCGAATTCTGGACGAAGCCAGCATTCCGGTGCCGTTCGGCGAGGTTATCGAATCGGAGCGCGATCTGGAAGCCGTGCTTCGGCAAATCGACTTCCCGCTGGTGGTGAAACCCCTGGACGGCAACCATGGCCGGGGCGTAACGACTGGCATCCAGAGCACACAGGAGTTGTTTACGGCCTTTGTCCGGGCAAAGCGCCATTCGCAGAAGGTCATTGTGGAGCAGTTTGCCAGGGGAAAGGATTACCGCCTGCTGGTCATTGACTACAAGTTCGTCGCGGCTGCCGAGCGGGTGCCGGCCCAGGTGATCGGCGACGGTAAATCAACCATTGCCGAATTGGTGGAGCAGGCCAACAAAGACCCCCGGCGCGGTGACGGTCACCTGAATCTGCTGACAAAAATCAACCTGGATGAGTGCAGCCTTGACTTTCTGGCTGCCCGAAACCTGACGCCGGAGTCGGTGATTGCGGAAGGGGAGACGTGCTGCCTGAAGCGGACGGCCAACCTGAGCACGGGCGGTACGTCGGTGGACGTAACGGACATCGTGCACCCGGAAATTGCGTTCATGGCAGAGCGGGCCGCCCGGGCCATCGGACTCGACATCTGCGGCATTGACCTGATTGCCGAGGACATTACGCGCCCGCTGAAAGCGTCCGGGGCCGCGGTCATCGAAGTAAATGCCTGTCCCGGTTTCCGTATGCACACCCACCCGTCGGAGGGAAAACCGCGCGACGTGGGCAACTACGTAGCCGAGATGCTGTTTCCCAACGAGGCTAAAGGCCGGATTCCGATCATTGCCGTTACGGGCACCAACGGAAAAACCACCACCACGCGACTAGCCGCTCACATCGTTCGGCAAACGGGCGCGCGGGTGGGCTATACCACCACGGATGGGATCTACATCGGCGATTATCTGGTTGAGCAGGGCGACACCACCGGCCCCATCAGCGCGGGTAAAGTGCTGAAGGATGCATCGGTTGAGTTTGCGGTACTGGAGTGCGCCCGGGGCGGTATGCTGCGCTCCGGCCTGGCGTTTGATCAGTGCGATGTCGGTATCGTGACCAACGTAGCGGCCGACCACCTCGGCCTGCACGGCATCCGGACCGTTGAGGACATGGCCAAAGTGAAAGCCGTGATTCCCGAAACGGTGAAGACCGATGGCTACGCCGTACTGAATGCCGACAATGAATACACGTACCAGATGCGCGAACGGATCAGGTCAAAGCTGGCTCTGTTCAGTATGAATCCCAACAGTGACCGGATTCTGCGGCACGTTCGGGAAGGGGGGATGGCGGCCGTTTATGAAGAAGGCTACATCACCATTCTGGATGGACCGGAGCGGATTCGCGTGGAGCACGTAATCAATATTCCGCTGACGTTCGGCGGCACCGCTACGTTCATGATCGAGAATAGTCTGGCCGCTGCGCTGGCTACGTATGCCACGCAGGTATCGATCAGCCGGATTGCGCAGGGGCTGCGGACGTTCATCCCGTCGTTTGAAAATACGCCCGGCCGCATGAACCTCTTTCGGTTCAACGAGTTCTCGGTACTGGTCGACTACGCGCACAATCCGCACGGTCTGTCGGCACTCGGGGCTTATATCAACCAGGTCGATGCTACGTGCAAGACCGGCGTGCTGACGGGGGTCGGCGACCGGCGCGACGAAGACCTCATCGAACTGGGACGGATTGCTGCCGGGCTGTTCGACAAGATCATCATTCGCCTGGACGAAGACTACCGGGGCCGGCATCCGAACGAAATCGTAGAACTGGTCAGTCAGGGCATTCGGGGGGAAGCGCCTGACAAATCCATCGAATTTATTCCCGAAGAACTGAAAGCGCTGGACTACGCCATTCGCCACGCCCAGCCGGGTTGCCTGATCGTTCACCTGACCGAAAAAGTCAGCAAGTCGGTAGAGATCATTCAGGCCCTCAAGGAGCTGGACGAGAAATACGGATTGCCGATGCAGGTAGAAGCCAAGATGTGACGGCCACGGCCGGGTCTATCTGCAGACGCTTCGATGTAGTAGAGTTGTCGCTTAGAAAAGCCGCTTACAAGTTAAACTGGAGCGGCTTTTTTACGAGTCAGGTTTTCATAAACTCATGAACGATCAATCTGTCTGACCGTAAACCGGTGTATGAACATCTTTCCCGCCCTACGTAGCCCGCGGAAGCAGACTATGGTTGGCGCTTCACGGCTTTCGCATTCACTCTTGACCTGACCGCCCACAATACGTTCGCCGTTCGTTCATCCGGCCTCCGTACGAACCCCGACGATACGCCGTTAGTCCAGCGCTACGTTCGCGAGCAGGGCTTTTACGGCGGCTGATCGGGTAAATCCATTAGGTAGCGGCCAAATTGATACTGGTCTGGGTGGCCATTGGGAACAAAAACCGACGCTTTGTAAGTGGAAGCCGCGGCTGTATTGTCTTCTAAGCGATAGGCCACTCCTGCCTCAGTCGGTAAGGTTTCATGATCCAACCACAGGCTTCTGCGCAGGGAACATAACCCGTATGCAGTCAACCACGTTCTCGTTTCGTTCGTATACCACAATGCCCGCTCCGGTTAGCGTCGGTGCCGGAATGAATGAAATCCCGGTTGCCCGTTCCGACGGTCGCAGCGTAATGATCCGCTCCAAGTGGCTTGCGTTGCTCTTCGTACTCCTGTCAGTAAGCAGCAAAGCCCAGCCTGGCGAATGGGCTTCGTCGTCGGCGGGACTGCCCGTTTACAAGTACACCGGGCGGCTGCCGTTTCAGGCCGTCGACAAGGACGGCAAAGACGCCCAACTGCCCGAGGACCCGTACTTCCTGCTGGGGAACTACCGGATGACCCTGATTCCGCACGTCAGCGGTACGTACCAGTTCATCACTGCCGAACGGGCCTGGGCACGTATCAACGCCGATGACCCGCAACCCAACTACGGCCGGGCCGAAGCCAGCCTGTCAATCCAGAACGGCGGGCAGACCCGCAAAATAGACCTGCTGGGGCTGAAATCGATGGCGGTCGACCCCACCATTACCCAACGGCAGTTTGGCGTCGGTTTCGCCCGGTACACGTATGCGCTCGATACGGGTCTGCATTGTACGCGCACGATTTCGGTAAAACCCTCGCCCAAAATTAACGCGGGTAACCCGGCGTTTGTGGTAACTGTAGCGCTGACAAACGGCGGCTCCCAGGCGCGGACGTTGGTCTATACGGAGCGGCTGCCGGTGAACTACGTCCTGATGAACCTGCAGATGACGCCCGGTAACAAGCGCCCTATGCTGTACAAAGCCCGATTCACGGCTGATAAAAGCAGGCAATGGGCGGTCGCTGCCCTGTCGCATCAGGCCACTACGCTGTTGTCGGCACCCGCCGAAAACGAACGGTATCTGTACGACGTAGCGCCCCCGACCGTGTTTATGGCCGTCAAACCAGATAAGGATGCCGTAGCCGCCACCGTCCGTACCGATTCGAACGCACTAGGGGCCGAAGCTACCGTTACGCTCCGGCCGGGAGAAACCCGTTTGTTTCAACTGGTGATCGGTCTGCACGACCAACCGAATTTTAGGTCGGTACCGGAGCAGGTAAACGACCTTTTCGCGGGCGCTGATCTTAACCCCCAGACCGACGGGTTGTTTGCCCGGCAGTGGAAAGCCAGACTGCCTGACCTCTCTGCCGAGCAGGACGAGGTGATGAAACGGGAAATGCTCTGGAACGCGCACATGATGGAGGCCTCGGCAAAATACAGCGTCTATTACCGGGAAACCTTCATTCCCCAGGGCACAGTATACTCCTATCATTTCGGCGATAACATCGCGAACCGGGACCATCTGCAGGCGGCTTTACCCGCCTGTTACACCAACCCCGAACTGGCCAAATCATGCCTGCGGTACGTATTGAAGCACACCGAACCCGATGGCGAAGTCAAGCGGGGCAATAGCGGCTTCGGCTACACACAACCGGGCATCTACAAGGAAAGCGATGAGCAGCTGTTTCTGTTCAACACCTTATCTGAATACCTGCGCATCACCCGCGACTATGGTTTCCTGAATGAACGGGTGGAGCTGTACCCAGCCGAACACGGTAAAACAGAAACGGTATTGAACCTGATACTAAAGCAGTTTGTGTATCTGCGTGACGAGATTGGGGTGGGGCCGAATGGGCTGGTAAAAATCCTCAACTCCGACTGGAGCGATTCGTTTTTTCTGCTGTACTCACCGAACCGCTACATCTGGTCGGCCGAATCGCATCTGAACTCGGCTATGGTGCTGGCGGTGTTTCCGAAGCTCATCACCCAATTGGACAAGGCAGGCGGCACCGGGGCAACGCCCCTCGTGAAGGCCATGAAAGACTACCACGATGCCGTTGAAAAAGCGTATCTGAACGATCTGGGCAACCGTACGTTTTCGGCCCGCGCGTATCTTAACGCTAAGCTGCGGTTTGGCGTCGAGGACGTAACGATGGAACCACAGGGCTACCTGCTGCAGATTCCGAGTCTGCCGGCCGAACGCAAAAAAGAGATCTACCGCTACGTGTACAGCAAGCTGGGTGCGCCGGAAAAACTCGGCCTGCGCAACCGGGAGAGGAAATTCTGGGATAACGGACCGCACGGCGAGGACGGCGGCATCTGGTATTCGCTGGAATACCCGGTGGTTGCGGCTCTGGCCGACTTCGACAAAGCGGAAGGCTGGCGGCTAATGCGGAAGTTTTCATTTGCCAATTTCGCTACGCATTTCCCGCAATACTGGGTCGGCCACTGGACAGCGCCCGACGAGATGAACTCGTCGATGCTGCGGGAAGGCCTGTATGAGTTCTGGTTGAGAATCCCCGACATGCGTAAAGCCTTTCAGGGGTACTGCTCACACCCGCACACCTGGCCGCTGTACTGTTACTTCAAACTGAACGAATAGCCGCTGCCCAACGGCAAGCTCCTGTTTATCAATACTGAACATACAACCTCCGATGAAAAAGAATATCCTGCTGTTCTGCTTCCTGTTACCCTGCCTGATGAGTTATGCGGAAAAGCATGCTACCGAAGTGAAGCCCCTCGACGGGGAGCGGTGGTACGGGGCCTACGCAGCCAAGGCGTTTGCCGGTACGCCTTTCAAAGACATTACCTTTCAGCCATACCTGGCCGACGAAAAACGGAAGGATCTGCGCGTCGATAACCGGGGCAACCAGGCGGCTCCGCTGCTGCTGTCGAGCAAAGGCCGCTACGTATGGAGCGACGAGCCCTTTGCGTTTGAGCTGAAGGGCGGTACGTTGCTGCTGTACTCCGACCACGAACAGATGGAACCCATAGCGGCCGGTAAGACCCTGCGCGAGGCTTATCTGGCGGCCATGCGCAAACACTTTCCGGCATCGGGCAAAACGCCGAACCCGCTTATGTTCAAAATGCCCCAGTACAACACCTGGATTGAGCTGGGAACGGAGCAGAACCAGAAGGATATCATTAAGTACGCCGATGACGTGATCCGGAACGGCTTCCCGACCGGGGTGTTCATGATTGACGACAAGTGGAGCAACCACTACGGTAATTTTGAGTTTAATCCGGTGGCCTTCCCCGACCCGAAAGGGATGGTGGACTACCTCCACACCAAAGGCTTCAGGGTCATGCTGTGGCTTACGCCGTTCGTCAGCCCCGACAGCAAGGAGTTCAAACACCTGCTCCGCCAGAAAGCGCTGGTGCTGCGCGCCGACAACCGCACCCCCGCCCTGATTAAGTGGTGGAATGGCTATAGCGCCTGCCTGGACCTGACCAAACCCGTAGCGGTGGACTGGCTGCGGACGCAGCTGAAGAGTCTGCAAACCCGATACGGTATCGACGGGTTCAAGTTCGACGCGGGCGATTTCGACTTCTACCACAAAGGCTCACGGGTGTTCCCCAACGACGACACCAACACAACCGGCCAGCAACAGGCCGAGGCTTTCGGGAAGCTGGGCACCGAGTTTGATTTTAATGAGTTCCGGGCGGCCTGGAAGAACGGCAATCAGCCGCTGGCCCAACGCCTGCAGGACAAGGGCTATTCCTGGGACGAACTGAAGCTGCTGGTGCCCGATATGATTTCGGCCGGGCTGATCGGCCACCCATTCACCTGCCCGGATCTGATTGGCGGGGGACTGATTCAAACCTTCGAAAACATCGACTACGGCAAGTTCGATCAGGCACTGCTGATCCGGTCGGCCCAGGTGCAGGCGCTTATGCCCATGATGCAGTTTTCGGTGGCTCCCTGGCGCGTACTGGATTCTACTCACCTGGGTATTGTTCGGCAGGCGGCTCTGCTGCATGCCCGCATGGGCGATTACATCTACTCCCTGGCTCAGCAGGCCGCTAAAGACGGCGAACCGATTGTGCGCCACATGGAATACGCGTTTCCCGGCGAGGGCTTTGAGGGCATCAGTAATCAGTACATGCTGGGCGACCGGTATCTGGTGGCTCCGGTCGTGGATAAGGTAGCCACCGGAACCGCGGCCATCCGCACCCTGAAACTACCCAAAGGCAACTGGGTAGACGACCTGAATAAGAAGCACAAGGGCGGCCAGACAATCACCATCGACGTACCGCTGAACCGACTGGTGTATTTTACCAGGCAATAATGAACTGCTTCGAAAAGGCGGTAGTGGGCTCCGTACAAGAGAAGCGCTAAGGATGGCATTAGCGCTTCTCTTGTACGGTTTCGGTTGTAAACAACCGTTCCCTGATCTGGTATCCCGCACCATTGGCCAGGATATGGATCCGCAGATTATTAACGTATACGGGCTCAAGTTCAGGGATTTCGTGGTAGTTGGTTTCGTTGACCTCATCCAATTCGACGATGAACACTCCGCCCGAGCCAATCGCTTTTAATTTATTGCCGCCGGTGATAACGACGCCCGTATCAATGCATAACCCAATTCCCACCAGGCCCGGATTGCGGAGCAGCGCTTCGGTCAGGCGCGGCAGGCGGCCCCGCTGCATGAAGTGCGTGTCAATCACGGCGCTGGGCAGTAGCGAGAGGCCTTTTTCGGTTTCAACAAGGCCTTTGATGAGCGACTCGGCGCTTTTGCCTTCTTTAATTGCCAGTTTCGGCATGGCGGCAGCTCCGGCGCTGGTTCCGGCAATGACAAAGTACCTGTCGTTGTGATATCGGTCGTGGATGCATTGAAGGAGCCGGGTATCCTGCAAGGTTTCGATCAGCTTCGTCTGGTCACCGCCGGTGAACAGCACCGCGTCGGCCTTCTCAATTCGCCTGATGTTTTCGTCCCTATCGGCCTCTTCGGGCGACTCGAAGTGCATGACGTGCAGGTTCTTACAACCCAGCCGCCCAAACGCGTCCAGGTATTCTCTGCCCATCTCGTTCGGCAACTCGGATGCCGCCGGAATGATTTCAATGCGCGATCCGGTACCTTTTACTTCGGCTAGAAACTCTTCAAGTATACCCGATTCGAAGAAGTTGGTCTGGTGGAGTTCGCTCGACGTAGCATCAGTGCCCGGCCCTTTAGCTTCCCCTCCGCCAATTGGTATCAATTTTCCTTTCGGTGCTGTCATAAACACGCTATGCTACTGAATGGTCTACGATGCAACCGCAGCTTCCGGTCGGCTGACTGATCTGGAAGCCAGTGGTCCTGATGTAACTGAAATGAGCTGCGAATGGATATGACAACCGGCAATTTATGAGGTAAAGGCGCAGGGTTTGTTCTGGCGCATTGTATGGCTAAAGTAAGTAGAGTGCTATCTTTGTGGACTTTTACTGCCGTGTAACAACACTTTCCCCACTTCATTCATCGTGCAGATCCCTATTGATGACATAAGCCGTAGCAAGGCACGCAAGGCGTACATGCTGGTCGTTGAGGATAACCCCGATGATGAGGCTCTGATGCAGCGACTGGCTTGCCGGCAACTGCCCGATGTCCAGACGTATTGCGTCAACTCCGTTACGCAGGCCTTGGCTTATCTCGATGGTTGCGCCGTGCACGAACTCCCCCGGCTCATTCTGCTGGACCTGTACCTCCCCCGGCGGGAAGATGGCTGGCAGTTGCTGCAACTGCTGAAAGCGCATCCGCTTCGGCAGCGGCTCCCGGTCATTGTCGTCAGCAGTTCCGACGAAGAGGAAGATATCGTCCGAACCTACGATCTGGGGGCGAACTCGTTCATCACCAAACCCGCCACCCGGGGCGAATGGCAGGCCTATTTTGAAGCATTGCGGCACTACTGGTGGGATACCGTCACGATGCCGCCCTATTATCGATTCTAAGTTCCCCAACGTTCAGTCGCGTGAATTACGTTCGGCAGATTCGTCTACGGCTCGGATCCGTTTGCAGCGGGTCGGCTTACGAACTTTGACCGGCGTCCGGTAACCTATGGCCCCCCGCATTAGTTTTACCGATACTTTCAACTTAAGCGGCTGGTATGACCATTCACGGAACACTAATTGCGATTGGAGGAAACGAAGACAAAGGCATCAAGAAAAAAACGCTGCACGTTCAGGATACACCCCACGATTTTGTGACATCGGGCATTCTGTACCGTGTGCTGACCGAAACAAACAATCCTGATGCCCCCATTGAAGTAATTACTACGGCTTCGAGCATTCCCGATAAAGTGGGCAAAGATTACGTGAAAGCGTTCCGGAAACTGGGGCACAAAAAAGTGAAGGTAATGCACGTTGCTTCACCCCAGGAAGCCGACGATAGGAAAATTCTGGATCGGATTGCCCGGGCGGGCTGCGTTATGTTTTCCGGGGGCGATCAGTTGCAGCTAACCACGGTGTTCCGCGATACCATGTTTGCCCGGCTCATTCACGAGCGGTACGTCAACGATCACTTTATCATTGCCGGAACCAGCGCCGGAGCCATGGCCATGTCAGACCTGATGATTTACCCCAGCCTGCGTAAAAAGGGGCTTACGCCTGAAGTGCGGCTGTTTCCGGGTCTTTGTCTGGTGCATGATGTCATTATCGATACGCACTTTCTCGTACGGGGACGCTTCCGGCGGCTGGCCGTAGCCGTGGCCAATAATCCTACCCACATCGGCATCGGCCTCGAAGAGGATACGGGTGTGATTATCCGGAACGGCAATCAGCTCGAAACCATCGGCTCGGGGCTGGTAACGATTATCGACGGCCGGAGCCTGCAGGATGCCAACCTGACCGTAGCGCAGGAGAAACACGACATTTTTATCGAGAATATGCTCGTGCACGTACTCATTCACGGCAATAACTTCACCCTCCGGAACAAAACGTTTTCGTAAATCCCTGTCCTGGCCGGGACTTAGAAAATACTGGTTTCGCCGTTGCCGGCGTCGTTGCGCCAGCCCCGGAGCATGCAGGAAGAATTGAAGGGAAGGGCTACCTCTCCGGCGCGGTTCAGGGCAATCAGCCCCCCTTCGCCACCGAGGTGTTTTAGTTTGTCGAAAACGACGCGCCCGCAGGCATCGTGCAGCGACAGACCGCTGTATTCAATCAGGCAGGAAACGTCGTAGGCCGCCACACGCCGGATCATGTACTCGCCGTCGCCAGTGCAGGATACGGCGCAGGTTGAATTGCTGGCGTACGTGCCGGCTCCAACGAGCGGACTGTCGCCCACGCGGCCGGGCAGCTGTCCGGTCAGGCCGCCCGTCGACGTAGCTGCGGCCAGATTGCCGTGCTGATCCAGCGCCACCGCCCCAACGGTGCCCTTACTTTTCGTTGGCAGCTGGTGCTTTAGTTCATCGTAGCTGGTCTGCGCAAAGAAGTACTCGTCGGGTTCGAACGGTAGCCCCTGCGCCCGGGCAAAGGCTTCGGCACCGTCGCCAATCAGAAATACGTGTTCTGATGCATCCAGAACGCTCCGGGCCAGGGCGATGGGGTTACGGATGTTCCGCAGCCCGGCAACGGCCCCCGCTTCCAGCGTCTGACCGTCCATGATGGCGGCTTGCAGCTCATTCGTTTCGTTGCTGGTGAAGGCCGCTCCTTTTCCGGCGTTGAACAGGTCGTTATCCTCCAGGGCAATTATCGCCTGCTCAACGGCGTCGAGTGCGGTGCCGCCGTTGAGCAGTACATTGCAACCGGCGTTCAGAGCCGCTTCAAGGCCTTGTCGGTACGCCTGTTCCTGACCGGGCGTAAGCTCAGAAGGGGTAAGGGATTTGGCTCCGCCGTGTATGGCAATAACGAACATTGGCTACACATCGTCATCGTTATAGCCGGAGCCGCTCGTCACTGTACCGCCACTGGTCCAGAGACCGCCACCCCGTTCACCGCCGTTTGTGGTGTTTTCGCCACTGGGTCCATCGTCAGGTACGTTCCGGTCGGGCGTATGCTCCGGATCGTAGTTGTCGGCGTGGCTGCCGGGATAAAGCACCTTGCCCGACTCATCAGGATCAGGGCTTTCGGCATAGGAGGAGTCAACGGGCTCGTCGTCGGTCGGGTATTCTTTGTAAGAGTCGCGGTTGATACCGGTCTCGTCCGAATCGGGCGATAGTTGATAACTGACTGGTCTGATCATAACGGGTCGATGTAAAAACCCACCTCCTCAACCGAACGATGACCGATGAAGGAGGTGGGTTTTTTAACAAAAACTGATTTATACTTTTTCGCCGGCCTGCTGAAGCTGCTCAACCTGCGCGTGGCCTTCGGCAGCCGGTGGGCCCAGCTTTGGCTCCTGACCGTACGGCTTCGCTTTTTCCTCGCGGAACTGCGACTTGCCATCGATCGACTGGCCCTGGGTCCAGCGCCGGTTCTGCCCGATCGATGGTTCGTCCGGATCGACGTTGGTGTTGACGAAGACGTAGCTGAATTCCTTGGCTTCCTTGTCCTGCGGGAAGCTGTTGGGAATCGGGTGAACGTTGCGCATATCGCCGTGGCCCAGTTCTTCCAGCACGGCCAGCCATTGATTCTGGTGCATCGTATCGCGGGCAATCAGAAACGACAGCATGTCTTTCATTCCGGCATCGTCGGTCAGCTCATACAGCCGCGTTGCCAGCACCCGACCGGTCGATTCGGCCATAACGTTGGCATACATGTCGGCGGCAATGTTGCCGGAACTAACCACCCACGATCCGTTGAACGGTACGCCGTTTGCATCGGCCGCCATCGCCCCAAGGCCACCCGACAAAAAATGTCGAGGATCCATGCCGCCCATTACCTCCTTCATCATGGTGTTGTTGCCGATAATCTCATCTACCAGACCGCTCGACGCTCCTTCGAGGTTCAGCGCTACGGCCGTTACCAGCATTTCGATGTGCGCCATTTCTTCAGTGCCCGTATCCAGCAGCATATCCCGATACCGCTGCGGCCCACGCGAATTCCAGGCCTGGAACAAATACTGCAGACAAACCCGAATCTCGCCTTCTATACCACCGATGGCTTGCTGAAGCGCCCGTGCGAATTGCGGATTCGGCTTTTCGACCCGCACCTTGTACTGGAGTTTTTTGTCGTGATAGAACATAGAGTAAATAGATTATGTGAACACAGACTTAATTGGTTTTAAGCCGGCTTTTGTTTCGTTTTTTCTCAAGTTTTTTCCGAACGGCCTGCCGCTGCTCGATGGCAACAACCACCCCTTTTAATACAATCACAGCGGTCAGAAGGCCAAGCAACGTATTGAGAATGAGTAGCAGTAATCCTTCCACGCGTAACCAGATTTAAATCGTTAACCGTATTGTACCACCTGGCTGGGGTAAACAAAGTCTACCCGGCCAACGATCCTGTCGGCCAGGTAGCTTTGCGGCTATTACTACACACTATAACCCCTGGCACTCGTTCACAATGTCCGTACAGTTTCTGCTAATGGGCAGTACGTGTATGCCTTGCTCAGGTCAGGGTTTAACAGGGAAGTGATAAAGAGGGGGCCGGTTGACCCGGAATTAGTGAGGCAATGGGGAGGGAGCCGCCCGACGTTTGTTCGGGGGCGGTACGTACGTGACAACGTGTAAACGGTTCCGATTAACTCAACAGCGCGCCATTACCGCATGGCCTGTACAGCTTCGGCGACCTTATCGGTATTGATGATGTCGACGCCCAGTCGTTTGAGCTGTTTCCAGGCGTTGGGCGTATCGGGGATGGCCCAGAACCGGATGGGTTTACCGTCGTTGTGGGCCCGCTTGATAACCCGCTTCAGTTTGGCCCGGTCTTCGTCGGAGAGGTCGCCGTTGCCGTCCCAGCGGGAGTAGCTGCGAAAACTATCGCTGACCAGTGCTACGTGCCGCAGGGTTTCGGTGTCGTAGATTTCGTTGGGGCGTCCGTCGAACTGGATAAACGCCGGGTAATCGAGATAGGTCTCTACTTTGGGTCGGTTGCCGCTGACAATCACCTGAACGGCCAGCGGATTGACCTGTCGGTTAAAGCAAACCATGGTTTCCTGCAGCAACGCAATTAGTTTGGGCATCACCTCGGCTGCTTCATCCTTCACGTCGATCATCAGGGCAAATGTGTAGTCGCGTTCAGGGCTGACGCGTTCTTTGTACTGCTGAAACCGCCGGACGATGGGTTTTATGTACAGCGAATCGAGGGTGGGGGCGGTGGCAACCTGGTTTTTGTCATGCGCAACAACCAGCACGCCGTCGCGCAGCCATACATCCGCTTCAATAAAGTCGGCGCGTTGCTCATAGGCATTCACAAACGGCTGAGCCTGCGCGTAGTCATTGTGGGCGTGAATTTTCTGACCCGCAGCCACGGAGATGGTCAGCCAGAGCGAGACGAAAAGAACAGGTAGGGAGCGCAGCATAACAAAAAGTCGATGGGAGTGAGTGCCGGAAAGTTACTCAACTGTTTTGACTTGTGCTGGAATTCCCGGTATTTCCTTCGTAAAAATTAAGGCGTGCTACATATGTTGGAGTGCTGAAAAATAATACATTGCCCAGCTGATGTTTCAGGATCAACTTTATGAAAAAACAGGTATTCACAATGGCCCTGCTGCTTTGGGGCGGCTTACTTCACGCACAAATTGAAAAAGGAAATGGGATTCTGACCGGAACGGTTTCGATAAACTCCGGCCAAACGGAGTCAACCGATGAGCCGGTAATCGGCTGGCGGCCCGCTGTTAATCTGACGGTTGGCCGATTCGTGGCCGACAACTGGCTGGCGGGCCTGTCGGTCGGAGCTACCGCCGGGTTCATAAAACAGGATCAGCGTCTGTTGGGCAGGTCGTTTACCACCCGGGACAATTCGCTGACTGTCACCACGACCCCGTTTGTGCGCCGGTACTGGAAGTTTACGACCGGCTATGTGTTTGCCGGCGCGGGGTTGTCCGTGGCCGTTGGCGGGGTGCGACAGATCAGTCTGGAATCGAGCGGCACACAGGTAACGTCGATTGAAAACCGGTCCCGAAGTGTAGCGTTCAGTCCCCGTCTGGAGGCCGGATTAACGTACTTCTTCACCAACCGGCTGGCCCTGCAGCTTGCGGCCAGCACCAATTCCATGCCGTTCAACACCGCGGGACTCGACGCCGGACTGGTGTACTGGACGGGCCCCGGGCGGCAGACCGGTCGGCAGCGGGAACGAGCCAATTCACAAACGGACGCGGGGCGCTGGCTGGTGGAAGGGAGCTTTGCGGTTAGTAATCAGTCGGCCGACCAGTACCAGACCGCCATCCGCCAAACGGCCCGGTTCTCCAGCACAACGTATTCGCTCAGTCCATCGATGGGTTATTTCATCGGAAAAAACAAACTGCTCGGTATCAGCGTACCCCTGACGTGGATTTCGTTCCGCTCAGAATTGCTCAACGAAACCGGTCATGCCTGGTCGGTCGGGGTTTCGCCTTACTACCAGCAGTACTGGACCTCAACGCGGCTAACCCCATACACACGCGTGAATGCGTCGTACGCGTACCTGAATCTGGCTGACGACACCGACGCCCTCAACAGCTACGGGGCCGGCGTCAGTGCTGGACTAGCCTACATGGCCGGGCAGCGGTTCATCGTGGAAACTTCGCTGGGGAGTGCTTCCGTAAACTTTGCGGATACGAACGGACCAAACAAGGTGTGGAATGCCAGCATAACCGCCGGCCTGACGGGTAACTTTGCCATACGGTATGTCTTTAAGTAGCGGTGGGCTACCTTGCCGTTTGCCCCTAAACCGCTATTTTTGGCCTGATTGTTCGTTATAACCACCCGCCGTATCAGTCGGGCTTCATTTACCACATGGATTTAGTAAAAGGAAAAGTAGCGTTGATTACGGGCGCGTCGCGCGGTATTGGCCGGGCTATGGCGCTGCGATTTGCCCAGGAAGGAGCCGCCGTGGCGTTTACCTATCTGTCGAGCGTTGAGAAAGGCCAGGCTCTGGAAGAAGAACTCCGGGCGTTCGGCGGGTCGGTGAAAGGCTATCGGTCCGATGCCTCCGACCATAAAGCCGCCGAGGATCTGGTGAATCAGGTCGTCGCCGATTTTGGTAAACTCGACATTCTGATCAACAACGCCGGTATTACCAAAGATGGTTTGCTGATGCGGATGTCGGAGGAACAATGGGACGCCGTAATTAACGTTAATTTAAAGTCGGTCTTTAACCTGACGAAAGCGGCCATCAAGCCGATGATGAAGGCGAAATCCGGCTCAATCATTAACCTGACTTCAGTGGTGGGGCTGCGCGGTAATGCCGGGCAGGCCAACTACGCTGCATCGAAGGCGGGGATAATTGGTTTTACCAAGTCGGTCGCGCTCGAACTGGGCTCACGGAACATTCGCTCGAACGCGATTGCTCCGGGCTTCATCGAAACCGAAATGACCGGCGAACTGAATGAAAAAGCCCTGGAAGACTGGAAGCAGGCCATCCCGATGAAACGCGGGGGGCAGCCCGACGAGGTGGCCGATTGCGCCGTGTTCCTGGCATCCGACCTCTCGCGCTACATCACCGGACAGGTGCTGCAGGTCGACGGAGGAATGTTAACGTAAAAAAGGAGGAAAGGGAGGAGAGGGAAGAAAGGGAGAAAAGGGATGGATGCTGGCGCAAGTCATTCCCCTTTCTCCCCTTCCTCCCTTTCCTCCTCTCCTCCCCCTAACTTATGAACGTCATTTTCCAATCCTCCCCGTGGTGGATTCTGGTTTGTTTGCTGGTAGGGGCGGCTTATGCGGCTCTGATGTACCAACGTCTTCCGCTGTTACGGCCGTCGCGCGTCGGTGGTAGTACGTCCGGCCCGGTGGGCGGGTTCGACCGAACCACGACCTACGCCCTGGCGGCTCTTCGGTTCGTGGTCGTGAGCCTGATTTGTTTTCTGCTGCTGAACCCCCTGATCCGAAGCATCCGGACGATGACCGAAAAACCGAAGGTCGTGCTGGCGGTCGATAACTCGGAGTCAGTGGCCGCGGCTGGTCGCCCGGCCCTGAACCGGTCGCTGGAAGCGCTGCAAACGCTTCGGCAGCAACTGACGGAAAAAGGGTTGGAGGTGTCGGTACGGACGCTGGGCGATACGGTAACCGACGCCGACCTGACGCAGATTCCGTTTACCCGCCGGGGCACTGATCTGTCGTCGCTGCTGGCCGGCATTCGCTCCGACTACGAGGGTCGTAACCTGACCGACGTCGTGCTGGTTTCTGATGGTATCTTCAACCAGGGGCTGTCGCCGACGTTCGGGCAGTACCCGTTTGCCGTGCAGACGGTTGGGCTGGGCGATACGGTGCCCAAGCGGGACGTACAGCTCAAGGCCGTTATCGCCAACCGCATTGCCTACCTCGGTAACCAGTTTCCGATTCAGGCCGAGGTCGTCAGTAACGGGTTTCAGGGCGGCACGGCCACGGTCGTGCTCCGGCAGAACGGCCGCGAACTGGGTCGGCAAACGGCTAACCTGAACCGCAACCAGGGCTTTAGTCAGGTGACGTTCCAGACAACAGCCGCGCAGAAGGGCGTTCAGCACTACGTCGTCGAGGTGCTGCCCCAGCCGGGTGAGTTCAGTACCCGCAACAACCGGCAGGATGTGTACCTCGACGTGATCGACGGCAAAGAGAAAGTGCTGCTGCTGGCCCTGACGCCCCACCCCGACGTGAAAGCGCTGCGGAGCATCCTCGAAAAAAATCAGAATTATGAAGTAGACGTTCGCGTACTGACGGGGGCTACCGACGCGGCCGCTGCTACGGTCCCTACCGATAAAACCTACGACCTGATCATTGCCCACCAGATTCCCGACAACGGCGGGGTTGGTAGTCCGGTCTTGCAGCGTCTGTTCGCCAAGAACACCCCGGTGCTGTTTGTGCTGGGGAATCAGTCGTCGCTCGGGCCGTTCAACACCTCGAATCCGGTCATGCAGGTAACGGCCCAGCCGAACCAGAACGATAAGGTGACGGGGCTGTTCAACCCGGATTTTCGGCAGCTGAACCTGGATCCGGCCCGGATCGAGATTTTGGAGAAGTTTCCCCCGATGCTGGTGCCTTATGGCGAGTTTAAACTACAGCCGGGCAGTGAGGTGGTGCTTTGGCAACAGGTCGGGAATGTCCGCACGACCAAGCCGTTGCTGGCGGTCAACGTAACGGGTCCGCGTAAAGCGGCCGTACTGGCGGGTGAGGGCATCTGGGGCTGGCGACTGGAGGAATACGCGCTGACGGACAAGCAGGAGGTGGTTGACGAGCTGATGCAGAAAATCATTCAGTTGATTTCGGTGAAGGAAGACCGGCGCAAACTGCGGGTGTATCCGGTACGGAACGAATTCATCGCCGGCGAAAAGGTGGTGTTCGAAACCGAGCTGTACAACGACATTTACGAACGGGTGTACGACCGGCCGGTGCGACTCGAAATCACCGACGAGAAAGGCCTGACGCGGTCGTACAACTACACCCCCACGGCCGCCAACACCCGCTTCGAGATCAGCCGCCTGCCCGAAGGCGCGTATCGCTACCGGGCCAGTACGTCGGTGAATAACCGCACGGAGCAGTCGGCGGGGCAGTTCATTGTGCGCGACCTGCAGCTCGAAGCGCTCAACACCACCGCCGACCACGGCCTGCTGCGGCAGTTGTCGGGCCAGACGGGTGGCCAATTCTACACGACCGCCCAGGTTGATAATCTGGTGAACGACCTTACCTCCCGGTCGCGCCCGGCCCGGCTGAGCAGCACCGAAGAGATGGACGAGATCATCAACTGGCGCTGGCTGTTCTTCGTTGTGCTGACGCTGGCCGCCATTGAGTGGGGCCTGCGGAAGTTCTATGGCGGCTATTAAGATACCGGGAAGGGCGTTACGTTAGTCGTCGGTGCGCAGGGCGTTCAGCACGAACCGGAGTTCGCCGTACGTAACGTCCTTGCCCAGCGCGTTTTTGGCTTCGCTCAATGAACCGGGCTGGTTGCTCGCAAAATACTGCCGGATCCGTTTGAGCTTGTCGGGGGGCAGGAGCGCGTCGAGCGATACCTCGCCGTGCCGAACGTACTGAGCGAGATGCCCCTCAATGGTCAACACGGCCATGCTTCGTTCGGCGGCAATCTCATCGATGGTGCGACCGGCCTGAAACAGCGCCAGTGTGATGGCCCGGGTGTCAATTTTCTCTTTCTTAGGTTTCGGACTGGCCGATTTTTTGGCGGAGGCTTCCCGGCGTTCAGGTTTTCCGGCGTACTCACGGATGATCTGCAGTACTTCTTCGCCGATCTGCTTCACTTTGGTTTTGCCGAATCCTTTCACCGCCAGCAGTTCGTCGGTGGTCGTCGGCCGGAGTTTGACCAGTTCATAAACGGTTTTCTGGGGCAGCACCATGTAGCCCGACAGGTCGTGTTCACCGGCTTTATCGTTCCGCCATTTCATCAGGGCTTTGTACAGGCTGCTGCCGGCTGAGCCGTCGGTAGCCAGGACCTCTACCTTACGGCGGGCCGGCTGGAAATCCAGTTCGGCGCGGTTGCGGGCCTGCAGGTACGTCAGGGCGTTGAATCCGTGCTGGCAGCTTTGAAAGCTGCCTGATTTAATAAACAGCTCTTTTTCCAGTTCGTCCAGCACCTCCACAACGGCCTCCCGGATCTGCTGATTGTCGCAATCGGTCGGGCACTGACGCAGCAGCGGCAGCAGTTCGTCGCCGATCAGGGCCTGAAAATAAGCGCCGGCTTTGATGACCCGTTCCTGCAAGGCCCCGTTCTCTTCCGGCAGGCGGTTGTCGGCGAAGTAGGCCGACAGGTGTTGCTGGAACCGGATCGTTACCTCGCGGGCTTTTTCGCGCAGCAGGTCATTGAGCTGGTTCAGTCCGGCGCTCAGTTCGTCCGGCAGGTTGTCGGCGTTGTCGCGAACCAGTTTCTGAGCGCGGTACAGCAGCGAAGCCGCCAGCTCGAACGAAAACAGCTCCCGCAGCAGACTCTCCTGGTTGGTACGTCTGGAGTCGAGCAGTTCCTGCGCCGTTGGGATGCGCTGCTGCACCTGCTCGTGGAAATCCTCCAGCGTCTGCTCCGTTTTGATGCTGTGCGACGGAATCGGCGTACGTAGCACCAGACCTTCGAGGGATTTGCAGCGGCTCAGGGCCACGTATACCTGACCATGTGCAAACGCGGCCGACGCATCGATGATCGCCTTTTCGAACGTAAGCCCCTGGCTTTTATGAATCGTAATGGCCCAGGCCAGCTTCAGCGGAAACTGCACAAAGCGACCTATGGGCTCGGCTTTGATTTCTTTCGTGGCCGGGTCGAGGCTGTAGCGAACATTGGTCCACTCAACCGGGTACACGGCAATGTCGTCATCGTCGGATGGGCAGCGGACGTAGATCACATCATCGTCGAGGTCCACTACGCGTCCGATCTTGCCGTTGTAGTACAGCTTGTCGCGGGAGATGTCGTTCTTGATGAACATGACCTGCGCCCCCACTTTCAGTTCCAGTTCGGCTTCGGTCGGAAAAGTGTGCACCGGGCATTCGCCCTCTACCGTAGCCGTGTAGGTTCGGCTGCGGCCTTTAAGCGCCTGTAGCTTCTGGGTGTTAATCTGCTGCGCACTGGCGTTGTGGGTCGACAACGTAATATAGCCTTCTTTCTCGTCGGGCGAAAAATCGGGAACGTAGCGCTGGTTTAGCTCGTCAAGCTGCGTGCGGGTGATGGTCTTCTCCCGAATGCCGTTGAGCAGATTGATAAACTGCGCGTCGGACTGCCGGTAAATGTGCGTCAGTTCAATCGATACGTAGGGCGTTACGCGCAGGGCTTTGCTGCCGAAGAAGTAGCCGGTCTGGTAATGGGGTTTCAGCAGCGCCCAGTCCTCGTCCTTGATCACGGGCGGCAACTGCTGCATATCGCCGATCATGAGCAACTGCACCCCACCGAACGGCTCCTGGCGGTTGCGGTACCGGCGCAGTACGTCGTCGATCCCGTCGAGTACGTCGGCCCGCACCATACTGATTTCGTCGATCACCAGCAGATCGAGCGTCCGCAGGAGCCGGATTTTTTCGCGGGTAAACTTCCGGGTTTCGCGCTGCATAGCGCCCGGCACAATCGGACCGAAGGGGAGCTGAAACAGCGAATGGATCGTGACGCCCCCCGCGTTCATGGCCGCAACGCCGGTAGGTGCAACCACCATGAGCCGCTTGGCGCTGGCCTGTTTGATCTGGTGCAGAAAGGTAGTTTTGCCGGTGCCCGCTTTTCCCGTCAGAAAAACGTTGCGGTTGGTGTGCAGCACAAAGTTATAGGCCAGTTCAAGTTTCTCGTTTACGGACGGCATGAGGTAATGATACTAAACAAGACAAAGGTACGGTTTTATAGGCCGTGTACCTACCCATTCGATGCGCTCGTAACGAAGGGCCTTACTGCCGGGCCATGGCGATCAGAACGGCTCCAATAGCCATCAGGGAAGCGCCTGCGATAACCTGCCAGTTGACTTTCTCTTTCAGAAAAACAACGGCCAGAATAATGGCAAATACCAGAGACACCTTGTCCAGCGACGACACCTGGGAGGCATTGCCCAGCTTCAGCGCCCGGAACGAAAGCAGGGAGGATACACACGTAATAACACCGGCCACGAGCAAATAGAGCCAGGCACGTCGTTCAATTTTGGTCACATCCGGCAAATTGCCCTGAAACAGGACCACACCCCACGAGACAAGCAGAATCAGAACGGATTGGATGGCAAAGGCCAGGCTCGAATCGACGTTCTTAATCCCTGCTTTGGAAAGCGTAATGACGATAGCGGTTGCCAGGGCTGCCAGCAACGCGAAAACAATCCACATAAGTTGAGTTCATAACGTGTTTAACCGTAATCAACTGGGTCGGTCAAGGGTTTTAATTCTTATTAAGTTACGGTCGATGGTTCGAACGAAGGGTTTGTTTGCCGAAGTTTGTCGGTGAATGCAAAGCCGCCTGACAACCAGGAATCACTGGTCGGCTATTGATACGGTTTAGAAAAGTGGGTATGAAAACGCTTTGGCTGGTGTTCGGCTTCGTCTTTTTAGGGGGAACTCCCCAGTCCCTTCTGGCGCAGGATTCGACGGCCCGGCAGCCTGATTATAAAGCCCGGATGCGGACACTGCTCATCGGCGAATCGGTGTTGTATGCAGGGTCGCTCTACGGCCTGAGCACGGCCTGGTACACCGATCCGCTGACCCGTTTCAAGTTTTTCGACGATGTCGGCGAATGGAAACAGATCGACAAGATCGGGCACGTCTACACGGCCTACCACATCGCCCGGATGTCGGCGCAGGGGTACCGCTGGGCGGGTCAATCGCCCCGGAAAGCAGCCTGGTACGGTGCCCTGACCGGTTTTATCTTCCAGACACCCATCGAAATCCTCGACGGCTTCGCGCCCGGCTACGGCTTTTCAGTCGGCGACATCGTGGCCAATACGCTCGGGTCGGCGTTGTATGCCGGTCAGTTTGCGGTGTGGGGCGAGGAGCGGATTCTGCCTAAATTCTCGTTTCACCAGACCCGCTACGCTGCCGTGCGGCCGAACCTGCTTGGCAAGGGATTGAGCGAAGAATGGCTCAAGGATTACAACGGGCAGACGTACTGGTTCTCGGCCAACGTAGCGTCGTTCCTGCCCCGCCGGGACGAATCCCGTTTTCCGCGCTGGCTGAACATAGCGGTCGGCTACGGTGTTGAAAACATGGTGGCCGCTTACCCCAGCAGCAGTGTCGAACGGGGCTACGTACCGTACCGGCAGTATTTTCTGTCGCTGGATGTCGATTTTGCCCGCATCCGGTCGAACCGGAAACTGGTGCGGACGTTGCTGTTTTTAGCCAACAGCGTAAAAATTCCGGCCCCTGCCTTGGAGTTGAGCCGTAAAGGCGTCAAATTTCATCCGTTGTATTTTTAAGAGTTGCCGCCGATAACACAGCGTACGCAAAGGCTCGTCTGGTAGCCATAAATCAATCTGCGTAATCCGCGTTAACGGGCGGCAAATCATACCCTTTCCATTGCTTATGAACATCGGCGACAAAGTACGAATGCTGCGGGCTAAAGAACAGGGCGTTATAACGCGCTTTCTGTCCGGCAATCAGGTTGAAATAGAAATTGAGGATGGGTTTCGAATACCGGTCATGCGCTCGGAACTGGTCGTGGTATCGCCCCTCGAAGCCGAACGGCTGGTGAAATCGCCGACCCAGCAGCCCATAATGCCCCGGCAGCCGGCGGCTTCGACCATTGTGTCCAATCAGGGGGTTTATTTCGCGTTCGTGCCCCAGAATGACCGCGAGTATGCCCTACACGTGGTCAACAACACCGACTGGGAACTGGCCTACGTAGTTGGGGAAGAAGCGGCCGCGCCGAGCGGTGGGGTGCAGTTCAACGGTTTGCAGAGCGGTAGCCTGAAACCCAAATCGCAGCTAAAACTGAACGACCTGTACGTGCACGCCAAATTTGATACCTGGCCGACGTTTGTGTTACAGGCGCTCTGGTTCCGCCCGGGCCGGACGAGTCTGCGCCCCCCGCTGGTGAAGCGACTCAAATGCCGGGCCGCTACGTTTTTCAACAACAAGGCGACGGTACCGGTACTGAACCAGCCGGGGCATGTGTTCCAGCTGGATGCCGATGAAGCGAATCCGTCGCCGACGAGCGCAACCCGACCGGCGCCCTCGCCCGCAGCCATCCAGCCCGAAGCGCTGAAACAGGAGATGCTGAAACCTAAATCCGATGCGGGTAGCCTGGCCGTCGAACGACCGTCGTCGGTGGTGGATCTGCACGTCGAAGCGTTGCTGCCACAGGGACCCGGCCGCCGGTCGCCCGCCGAGCTGCTGGAACTGCAGCTGCAGACGTTTGAGAAAACACTAGAAAACGCCATTGCCAGCGGCATGGGCGAGATTACGTTTATTCATGGCGTGGGGAGCGGAGCCCTGCGAACCGAACTACACCGGCGGCTGGGGCAGCACCCCAACGTACGGTTTTTTGAAGATGCCCAGAAACAGAAGTTTGGCTATGGAGCCACAAAAGTTACGATCAAATAACAGCAGGACACCACTAAAACAGATGAATAAGGCGCGTGGCCCGGGTAGACGAGGGTCACTTGTAGGAAGGGGCGAATGGTTGAACAGAGTATGGACTACGGTGGCCGGGGTATCTGTGTATTGTTGCCTGTTGGTAGTGTGGCTGGCAGGCTGCCAGTCGGGCAAACAGGTTCATCCGAAAGCGCCCAAAGCGTCTTACACAACTACGAAAATGGAGGTTCGTAACGAACAACTGGTATCGACCGTCAACGTTCCGGTGGCCATCGCCCTCGCCGACGTGGAGCGGCAGATCAACGCGCAAGTCAGCGGTCAGCTTTATGAAGCCAACACCCTGAACGACCCGGCCAGTAAGGACAAGTACATGATCAAGGTCTGGAAACGCGGCACCATTCTGGTCATGGCCGGTGGCGAATCGGTGGAGGATAGCCTGTTTCACTTTACGGTGCCGCTCCGCATCTGGGTGAAAGCCGGGGTCTCGGTGCTGGGAATGACCACCTTTCGGGATACCGAATTTGACATTGATCTGCGGTTTCTGACCAGATTTGACCTCGACCCCGACTGGTCGGTGCATACCCAGACGCGAGCCGACGGCTACGGCTGGGTGCGCAAACCGACGGTAAGTGTGGTTGGGCTGGATATTCCCATTACGTCGCTGGTGAGCCGGATGATCGACAAAAATATGGGGACCGTCACGGCGGCTCTGGATAAGGAAATCCGCAAAAACGTAGACCTGCGGACCCCCGTTCTGAAAGCCTGGAATACGTTGCGGGAACCGTATCTGCTGTCGGAAAAATACCGGACGTACCTGATGGTGGTGCCCAAACGGGTGCTGATTACGCCCCTTCGGTTTGAGAACCGGTACGTGCGGACCACCATCGGCATTGAGGGGTATACCCTCACTACGACCGGTGCGAAACCCGACGTACGGCCCGCCGTTACGTTGCCCGACCTGGTGGTGGTGCCGCAGGTAAAAGACGACTTCCGGATCGGTCTGGTCAGCGAAGCCCCCTACCAGGAAGCGGCCCGGCTGGCGGCCCAGGAGTTTGTGGGGAAGAGCTATTCGTTCAGCGATGGGCGCTATACCGTGCGGATCACCGGCATCGACCTTTACGGCCAGAACGAAAACCTGATCATCAAAGCCGGCCTGGCCGGCAGCATCACCGGCGATATCTACCTGAAGGGGCGGCCGTACTACGATGCCCAGTCGCAGACGATTTCGCTGAAGGACATTACCTACGATCTGGATACAAAAAGCTGGCTCCAGCGAACGGCCAACTGGCTGCTGCAGGGCACCTTTGCCCGTATGATGGAGAAGCAGTTAACCATTCCGGTCGGCTCTCAGCTGACCGAACTCCAGCGGATGGTGCAGGAGCGGCTTAAAAACAATCAAATCGCCCGGGGGGTTATACTCAACGGTCAGATCGACGAAATCCGACCGGATCAGGTGTATCTGACACCAACCGCCCTGCTGGCCGTCGTGAACGCCCGCGGTCGGCTGGACGTTAAAGTAGATGGGTTGCAATGATACTATGCGTACCTTTGCGCCTGCCTCAGCGGTACAAGCCATCTTATCGCGCCCGGCCAGTCCCCTGGATTGGGTCGGGTGAGGAAAGTCCGGACAGCGTAGAGCACCATACTTCCTAACGGGAAGGCGGATTCCTGGCGACGGGGATTCGACAGCCAGTGTCACAGAAAATATACCGCCGGTTATCAATGAGTGAATGATTGATTCGATGAATGATTGAATTAGCTCGTGCTTTTAATGAGTGCATTCAATTAGTCAGTCATTCAATCATTCATTGATCCGGTAAGGGTGAAATGGTGGGGTAAGAGCCCACCGCCCGGCGGGCGACCGGCGGGGCAGGACAAACCTTATGGGCTGAAAGACCAAATAGGCGTCGGATGCGAGGCTGCTCGTCTCCGTTCCGGTTTAACCGGATGCCGACGCGGGTAGGTCGAACGAGGTGATCGGTGACGATCATCCCAGATAAATGATAAGACGCCGGACAGCCAGCTGCCCGGTGACAGAATCCGGCTTACAGGCTTGTACCGTCGAGGTTTTTTTTGGATGTAGTTCGTAGGTTGGCGTTTGTAGTTCGACGTTCGTGGTGTTGCGGTAGCGTGTGGTCTGTTTGCAGTTTCCAACGTACTTACCCGTATACTTTGAACCAAACCTGGAGGTTTATGCGAAAGAGTTATCTCAACGTTTGTTTGCTTTTCCTGCTGATTGTTCCCTTTGCCCGGGCGCAGAACCGACCCTACGAAGGCGAATACAAACTCAATACCTGGTCTGTAACCCTGGCGCCGGGCGTAACGCAATTCTACGGCGACCTCCGGCAATACCGCAGTCCATTCAAGCTGGGACGCGAAGAACTGATCACCGGGGGGCTCGGGCTGTCGCTGAATAAACAGGTATCGCACCTCTTTGGCGCTTACGTAAACGCTACCATTGGTCAGCTCAGCGGTTCAAAAAACGAGGTATATAATGCCTATTTCCGGACGCCCCTGTTCATTCAGGGAACGCTGAACGGGACGGTCAACCTGAAATCACTGCTGCTGGGCAGCCGGAGGCTGCGTCGCTGGAAGGCCGACCTGCACGCCGGAGCGGGTATGATGTGGTTTTACACGGACGTTTACAGCCTGGCTGACGGACGGCTTATCCGCTACAGCAACGACCGGCTGGATTACAGCTCACGAACGGCAGGCCGCTGGGAAGGGTCCGGTACGACGTTCACCCGCGAACTGGTAATCCCCGTTGGTTTCAACCTGCATTACGAACTGACCCCCCGCTTTGATCTGGGACTTGACTATACCTACAACCACGTCAATACCGAAAAGCTCGACATGACCGTTGGGAGCGACGTACCGGGCTACAACGATAATTCCGCCAATATTTTTCTGTTTCAGAAAGGTACGTCACCCCTCGATAAGTGGGGGTTTACGGCCGTGACTCTGACGTATAAACTGGGCCGAAATGCGACCAAAGCTGGGCGTGACGGCACCTACGACGCGGCTCAGGGTACGTATCACCTGCGCTGGACGGACCCCGCCGACCTGGTTAAGCCGCCCTACAATCCGACGCTGAGCGATGCCGACTCGATTGCCAGAGCCAACATGCCCGATCCGGTAGATCCCCGCCTGTATACGGATACAGACAAAGATGGGGTGGCCGATCTGTTTGACAAACAGCCTGATACGCCGGAGGGGAGCGTCGTGTCGGGTGGGGGCGTAGCCATGAACCTCGATAGTCTGGTGTCGTCGCTGATGCGTTCGAAACTGAAGAGCGAGTGCGATACGTTGCTGAGTAACATTGAGTTCGATACCGACAAGGCGATCATCCGGCCGGCTTCGCAGGAAGCCCTGCGGCAGGTGGCCGAACTCCTGAACGCTCGTCCGAACTGCCGCATCATCCTGATCGGACACGCCGACGCCCGGGCCGGCGATACCTACAACCAGCAGCTTTCCAAGCGCCGGGTTGAAGCGGCCAAACGGTTTCTGGTTCGCGCCGGCCTGACCGATCCCAGCCGCGTAACACTGGAATACTACGGCGAACTACGACCCATCGCGGGTAACCGGACCTCGGCCGGGCTGCAATCCAACCGGCGGGTCGAAATCCGGATTGAACCCTCGAACGATCTGCGGTCGCGCTACCCCGCCGGCTTCCGGCCGAAAGGGAAACGGTAAGGGTTGCGGAGCGCATGCGGGTGTATCAATGCAAATGCTATTTTTGAAATAGTTATCTTGCGTACGTATACCGCCCGAATGAACCTTGAAAGCCTTTAACGATACCAGGCTCCGCATCATTGGCCCCCTCATCCTGTTCCTGATGGGGACGCTTTTCTTCCGGCTGAACTGGTATCTTGAACTACCAGCCAACCGATTGCTTCGGTCGGATCTCATTGGGCTTAGTGCGGGGTATCTGTGCTGGAATCTGGCCCGTTGGGTGGTGCTTCGATTGCAGCGGCAATTCCCCGGCCTGGATAATACCCGTCGGCGTTTGATGTGGATGCTGCTCCTGATGCCTCTGCTGGTCAATGTGGCCTGGCTGATTCGGCAGCTCGGGCACGTCGCCTTCAACGACGCGGTCCGGATTACGCAAACCTTACCGAGCTACACCTACGCCATTGGCATTCAGATCTTCTACCACTGTATTTACTTCGTTATTTATGAAGGCGACTACCTGCTGTGGGCCTGGCGGAGGACGTATGAGCAGAACGAGCGGTTGAAGAAGGATAAACTGAAATACCAGCTCAATACGCTCAAAACGCAGATTAATCCGCATTTTCTATTCAACTGCCTCAATTCGTTGTCGATGCTGATCCACGATAATCCCCGGCAGGCCGAAGCGTTTGTGGATGAAATCAGTACGGTGTATCGGTATCTGCTGCGGGCCAATGATCAGGAACTGACGACGCTGGGTAACGAACTGACCTTTATTGAGTCGTATTTCCAATTGCTGAAAACGCGCTACGGGGCCGGTATTGAACTTCGGGTCAGTGTAGACGACGCCTGCCTGGATTGCCGAATGCCGCCCTTAACCCTGCAACTGCTGGTTGAAAACGCCGTCAAGCACAACGTTACGATGACCCGCCGACCGCTGAAAATTGACATTATAAGCCAGGGGCAGTCGCTGATCGTAGCGAATAACCTGCAGCGAAAGAGCATTGCCGTGCACTCGACAAAGGTGGGACTGAACTCCATCGCTACTAAATATCGTCTGTTGGTTGGGAGTGAAATTGCCATCCGGGAAGAAGATACCCGGTTTGTGGTGACACTCCCATTACTGGCCAACCGCGTCGAAACCCGGGCTGCTTTATGACACCGTTGAATGATACCCGACTTCGTCTGCTGGGTCCGGTTGGCCTGTATGTATTCGTCAGCGTATTTTTTCGGCTTGAACTGTACCTCAATCTGCCGGTAAAACAACTGCTGACCAATGCCTTCATCGCCATAACCGCCGGCATTTTCTGCTGGAATCTGGCTCGCTGGGTGGTGCTTCGCCTACAGCGTCAGCACCCCGGTCTGGAAAATACCCGACAGCGCCTGATGCGGTTGCTGGCTGTTTTTCCGCTGTTGGTGATCATCGCCTGGCTTATCCGCCACGTTATTCGCTTCCTGATCAGCGGAACGTTTGAGCCCTACACGACCCCCGTCGAACTGAGCCGCAACATTGGCGTTCAGATATTCTACCATTTTCTTTACATCGCGCTTTATGAAGGCTGGTACATCCTGCAGCAGTGGCAGCGCGAAACAATTGAGGCCAATACACTGGAAAAAGTCTCGCTGCAACGCCAGCTCACCTCGCTCCAGCACCAGGTCAACCCGCACTTTCTGTTCAACAGCCTGAACTCGCTCTCGTCGCTGATCAATGAAAGTCCGGCCAGGGCCGATGCCTTTCTGGATGAACTGACGGCCGTTTTTCGGTACCTGCTCACGGCCAGCGACCGCGAACTGGTGCCGCTCCGCGATGAACTGGCGTTTATCCGGTCGTTTGGCCACCTGCTCCGGACCCGCTATGCCGATGGCATCGAGCTGGAAATAGCCGTCAAACCAGCGGATGAATTGCTGCTGGTCCCTCCGCTGGCCCTGCACGTACTGGTCGAAAATGCGGTGCGTTACAATAAAATTCTGCCCGATAAGCCACTGCTGATTCGCATCGCGTCCGCAGCGGACCAGCGGCTGAGCGTAGCCAATACACTCCAGCGCAAAAACCTGCGCGTCGATACCGTTCGGGCCGGACTGACCGATCTGGCGAGCCGGTACCAGCTTCTCAACCAGGGCGAACTTCAGATCGAGGAGCAGGCCGACTGGTTTGTGGTCAGTCTGCCGCTGGTCAGCGAAAACCGGCTGACGGAAGTAGCCTGAGCAGCCGGTATCTCATTGATTAATCAGCTCAATTTGAACACCCAGACGGGTTGACCGGCGAGCTGCTTTCGACTAGTTTCCGGAATGGCCACGGTAGCGCCGGCACCTGATTTTTTCCATTTCAGAGCAGCTTTTGTGCCCAACAGCGTCAAGGTTTTGCCGGGCACGATCGGCAGGGTTACCGTGGCCGGAAGCTGCGTTTCCGACTCCGCAGGCAGGTATGATACGTAGGTTACGTCCTCTTTTTTCGTGAAAGCCCACTTATCCTGCCGGTAGGGTGCCAGCGGCTTGGTGCCGTAGATCGATTCGCCGTTTACGTCCAGCCATCTGCCGATTTCGGTCAGCCGACTGTAGGCTTCTTCGTGCCAGTCGCCATCGGGGCCGGGAGCGATGTTGAGCAGCAGATTACCGTTCTTCGCCACAATGTCGACCAGAATCTGGACCAGCTTGCGCGACGATTTAAAGTTCTCTTTCGGGATGTAGGACCAGCTATCACCCATCGTCATGCAGGTTTCCCAGGGGATAGGCATGTACTGATCCGGAATCTGGTGCTCGGGGGTGACGTAGTTTTCGTATTCGCCCGTTACGGTGCGGTCAACAACCAGCAGACCCGGCTGTTTCTGGCGGGCTTCACGGGCAATCCTGGCCATGTCGATATCCTGATCGAAGGGAATGGCCCCTTGCCAGCTAATGGTCGAATCGATGGTGTTGAACGGCCGGACCCAGCCCCCATCCAGCCACAGAATGTCGATTTTGCCGTAGTCGGTCATCAGCTCCTGAATCTGTCCGTTTGTAAAATCCGCAAACTTCTTCCACTCGCTGGGGTATTTCTTCGGATCATAATTGACGTTCCGGTCTTTGGGTGGCCAATAGGGTTTCCAGTAGCTGTCGGTGTGCCAGTCGGGCTTCGAAAAATACGTACCGACCATAAACGCCTGTTTCCGGAAGGCATCCAGCACTTCTTTCGTGACGTTGCTACGTGGATTAGTGGCAAAAGCCGTTTTGGGATCGGTGATTTTGTAGTCCGTCAGTTTGGTGTCGAACATGCAGAATCCATCGTGGTGTTTGGTGGTAAACACCATGTATTTCATACCGCCCTTTTTTGCCGCTTCAGCCCAGCGCTCCGGATTAAATTTGACGGGGTTGAACTCCGCCCGAATGGTCTCATACGCCCGTTTGTACTCCGTATAGTTAGCCGCGTGTGGTCCCCGGCGTTCGCACCAGCCCTCGTCTTCAGGGCACAGTGACCATGACTCCACAATACCCCACTGGCTGTAGGTGCCCCAGTGCATCAGCAGGCCAAACTTAACGTCCTGCCACTGGCTCAGCTTTTGTCGGACCTGCTCGTCTTTGGGCCAGACGTATTTCGAATGGTTCTGATCGGAATGCTGCTGCGCAAAGACCGGAGCCGAAGCGAGCAGGGCGGTGAGTAAAGGCAAGCCAAATCGTTTCATAGCAAGAACTGATGCATTGAGTTATGGATAAATCCCCGTCTTCGGAAGAGGAGGGCTTTTATCATTCCCACCAAAGGAGAGATGGTAAAAGTTAGTGTATTAAAATTCTGACTAATAAAGTGATACCTAGTAGGTCAGATGTATGGTTTACAGCTAACTCAGCAGGTGCCGACGATCGTTGAATGTTTTCAGGACAAATTCGCCAAACAGCGTATTGGCCCAGGCAAACCACTTGCGCGTAAAGTTTGACGCATCGTTTTTGTGAAATGACTCGTGCATGAAACCAGTACCGGCGTTGCTGGCACGCAGCGTGTTCAGGCAGGTGCGTATCTCCCGGTCGTCGGTACTGGTCATCCCGCGCATGATGATGCTCAGGGGCCAGATCATGTCCATGCCCGCGTGCGGTCCGCCGATGCCCGCCCCCGCCTTGCCTTCAAAGTAAAACGGGTTGTCCTGGCTCAGCACCAGCTTGCGGGTGTTCTGGTAAATTGGGTTGGATACGGGCATGCTGCCCAGGTATGGCATCGCCAGCAGGCTTGGTACGTTGGCGTCGTCCATGAGGTTATAGCTGCCGAAGCCGTTGACCTCATACGCATACACGTTGCCAAAGCGCGGGTGTCGCACGACGGCATGCTGCTTCAGGGCGGTTTCTACCTCACCGGCCAGCGCCCGGGCGTCGGCGATGAGCGTAGCGTTACCGTTCAGGGCGGTGAGCATGTCGGCCATCTGCCGCAGGGACGTCACGGCGAAAAAATTGGCCGGAATCAGAAAGGGAAAGATGGTCGCATCGTCGCTCGGCCGGAAGGTAGAGCAGATCAGGCCAACGGGCCGAACAGGGTAACCGTAGCCGCTCAGCGGAACGCCATCAGTAGCCCAGCTGGTTGTTCGTTCAAATTTGTAAGGGCCATTACCCGTTTTACGCTGCTGTTCCCGGAACGTCTGCACCACCAGCCGCATGGCGTCCTGCCAGTCGGCGTCGAACGGTGCAACGCTGCCCGTCTGTTTCCAGTACGCATAGGCCAGCCGGATGGGGTAGCACAAGCTATCGATCTCCCATTTTCGTTCGTGCAGACCGGGTTTCATGTCGGTCTTGTCGTCTTTCCATTCGCCGACTTTGGTATCGTCCTTGTAAAAGGCGTTGGCGTACGGATCTTTACGAATGTTACGCGTCTGTCGGTTAATAACGCCTTCAATCAACTGACGTAACGGCTCGTCCTGCTTCATCAGGGGAAGATACGGCCACACCTGCGCCGTCGAGTCCCGTAGCCACATGGCGTCGATATCGCCCGTGATGACGTACGTATCCGGCCGGCCGTTGACCATCGAGAAGTCGACCGTTGTATCGAGCGTATTTGGAAAGCAGTTTTCAAAGAGCCAGCCCAGTTCGGTAGTTTTAATCTGGGTGCGCACCATCCGGATGGTGTCTTCAACGGCCTGGCTGCGGAAGTTGCGCTGGTTGGCGGCTACACGGACCGTAGGTAAGTCGCGGCCGGAAAAGTTCAGGGCCGAACCCGTGGATACCGCAACAGAAGCCAGGGTCGATTGGTGGAGGAAGGTACGTCGGTTCATGTAAAAATGGGCGCCGGGGAGTTGGGATGGTTATTGGGTTTGTAGTTTTTCGGTTTGTGGTTTGTAGTTTGTGGTTTGTAGTTGGTTGACACCGGAAGAACTACAAACCACAAACTACAAACTGAAAAAACCACTAATTCACGGCCGTAAACGTCATCTTGGGCTGCTGCATGGCGTTGTCCAGCAGGCGGATGCACAGCTTGAGAATCTGCTCCTCGGCCGACGCGTCAATCTTGTCGGCATCGTCGGTGGGTTTATGGTAGTCGGGGTGGCCGCCGGTATGGAAAAACAGCACCGGAATTTGTTTGGCGTAGAAAGCGGCATTGTCGGAGCCCCCATTACCCGCCCGATCGGTGAAGAACTTGATGGGGCTTTCCACGCCTTTAAAGACCTGCGGCCAGGCATCGCTGGTGCCGTAGCCCCCAATGCCGACGCCCCGCTCCGGATTGTACCGCCCGATCATGTCCATGCAAACCATGAAGTTGAGATTGACCAGCGGCATGGTCGGCTGGCTGAGGAAATAGCGCGAGCCTTGCAGACCCAGTTCTTCGGCTCCAAAGGCCATGAACAGCAAATTGTACGGTTCCTTTACGTCGTTTTTAGCGTAGTAGTGGGCCAGTTCCAAGAGACCGGCTACGCCCGACGCGTTATCGTCGGCGCCGTTGTGGATCTGCCCCTCCGGCTTTTCGGCCAGCGAACTGCCTTGCCGACCCAGGCCAAGGTGATCATAATGGGCGCCGATCACGATGGTGTGGGGGGCGTCGTTGTTCAGAAAACCGATGACGTTGGCCGCTTTTCGCAGACTGTCAGGCACGACCACCCGGCGGACTTCAGCCGTAAAGGGTTGGTAAAAGCCAGCGGTACCCAGGGGTTTCAGGCCTGCCTTCCGGAACTGCCGGACGATGTAGGCAGCCGCTTTGGCGTTTTCGGGACTGCCGGTTCCCCGGCCCTGCATCTTGTCGGCGGCCAGCCAGCGGATGTGTCGGCTGATGCGATCGGCGGAAGGAGCCTGCCCGTATGACGTAACGGCGAGCAGAAACAGAAATACGGTGGAAAACCGGGTCGGGAGAGGGCGTCTGGGCATCGGCTAAAAGTCGGCAAATACGTTTTCCATCACATACGCGTGTGTACCCAGCCACTTGGCCGCGCCGTTCAGTTTCGTTACCTCGACCGTCAGGTCGTTGCGGAACCCGCTCAGACAATGTTTGATGATGGCCTGTTCGATGGGATTGGTAATGAATATGGCCGCCTGCGCCAACACACCGTCGACAATGATGACTTCCGGATTGAAGAGGTTGATCGCGATCGACAGCCCTTTACCGAGCTGATAACCCGTTTCGTGCAGCTGGTCAATGGCAAACGCATCGCCCTGGTGAGCCGCTTCGATAACGTGGTTGATCGTGATCTGGCTAACGTCGTTCTGGTAAGCGGCCAACTGCGATACGCACCCGTCCAGCACCGCCCGCTGTACCCGCCGGACCAGCGACGACGCCGACGTGATCGTATCCAGACAGCCTACTTTTCCGCAGTAGCACAGGTCCCCGTCGGGGTCGACCTGGATGTGGCCGAGTTCACCCGCAAAGCCCGAAGCCCCCTGGAAAACCTTGCCGTCCAGAATAATGCCCAGGCCCACGCCCCAGTCGATATTGATCGACAGCACGTGCTTTTTACCCAGGCCGCCCCCGAATCGATTTTCGCCCAGGGCCGTGGCTTTGGTGTCGTTGATCAGGTAAACCGGTATATCCAGGCGTTCTTCCAGCCAGGTCGTGATCGACTGATCGGTTGGATTCAGGCTGCTGTATGTCAGGTTAAGATCCCGTCGCGCATCGATCAGCCCCGGAATGGCAAGCCCCATGGCCAGGATGGCCGATCTGGGAATTGCTGACTCGGTAAGGGTTTCCGTTACGAACCGGGCCAGAAAATCCAGAAACCCGGCGGTGTCCTCCAGACGCCGGTCGACCGTGCGCTGAAAAACGATCTGGCGCAACGGATTTACCACCAGCAAACGGGTGTCGTGCGTATTACTGTCCAGCACAATGACGTAGTGGCCGTCGGGTCGTAAGCCAAATAAAGTCGGCCGTCGGCCGTTGTTGCCCGTTACGATGCCGTTGGCACTGACCCAGCCTTCTTCCAGGAGCTGGTCAACCAGCCCGGTGACCGACGGAATGCTGGTGTGTGAAACGTCGGCTAATTGCGCCAGTGTACAGGCTCCTTCCTGATACAGGTATGATAAAACGCTTTTAAGCCGCTGGTTCTTTTTGTGAGTGACAACTGATTTTCGGGGTACTAACTCGTCTTCTAGGGTCGTCATTAAGGTTAAGTGCTTATTTACGGATATAAGTGAGTTAACAGCGTATTCTAACTAACCCAAACTATTTTACTATCCGATGGCTGTTTTTAAAAATTTTTATTAACTCGTCGCAAATTTTGCAAAAATATCGTAAGATTGTGCGTAGTTATCTAATTATTACTACCGAGTCAACTTGTTAACGTAACCATCATCTTACGGGTGTATGAATCGATTATTACCACTTTTCCTTTTCCTGTTCATAAGCTCGCTTGTTAGCGCACAGAACAGACTGACCGTGTCCGGTACCGTCAAAGACGACAAGGGCGTGGGTGTTCCGGGAATATCCCTGCTCGTGAAAGGAACGACCACCGGTACCAGTACGGACGCCGATGGTGCGTTTCGGCTGAACGTCCCGAACGGCAACGCTGTCCTCGTCGTGTCGGGGGTGGGTTATCTGCGCCAGGAGGTGCCGGTCGGCAACGCGGCAACCCTCTCCATTACAATCAAGGAAGATCCCAAGTCGCTCGACGAAGTCATCGTTACGGGCTTCGGGATTAAGCAGGAAGCGCGTAAACTGTCTTATGCCGCCCAGGAAATTCAGGGTCAGAACCTGCTGCGGGCAAACACCCCTAACCTGGTGAACGCCCTGCAGGGTAAGGTAGCCGGGGTTCAGATTGACCAGGGCTCAGGCGGTCCTATGTCGTCGTCCCGTATCCGGATTCGCGGAAATGCCTCGCTCAGTTCGAATACGCAGCCGCTGTTCGTAGTTGATGGGGTGCTGATTCGGCCGACTACAACGGGGGCCGACTCGTGGGGAGCTGCGCAGGATTTCGGCAACATCATGAAAAACCTGAACGCCGATAACGTTGAAACGGTAACGGTACTGAAAGGTTCGGCCGCCAGCGCCCTCTACGGATCGGAAGCCCTGAATGGTGTGGTTGTGATCACAACCAAAAAGGGACGCGATCAGAAAGGATTGGGCGTATCGTACAACCACACGTCGTCGTTTGAAACCGCGTATCGGTTCGTTGACGTGCAAAACCAGTACGGTGCCGGGCTTTCGCCTACGTTCCCCAAAGCAGCCGATGGGGTAGAGGTGGTTCAGTCGCAGAACAGCGCCTGGGCGTATTCATTCGGTCCGAAGATCGACGGCCGCATGGTGCGCGATCTGGATGGCCGCATGGTTGAGTGGAAAGCCAACAATCCGCTGGATTTCTTCCAGACGGGGCGGTACACGAACCACAACGTAGCCGTTGAAGGCGCCAACGACCGGGGTTCGTTCCGGGCGTCGTACTCCAATCTGTTCAACAACACAATCATGCCGGGCGGTGCCGAACTGAAGCGCAACAACTTCAACATCCGGGCAACGCAGCGGGTGGGCAAGATATTCAACCTGGACGTAGCTGCCGACTACACGATTAATGATAACCTGAATCCAATCCGGCAGGGTGGAACCTACAACCCGGTCTTCCGATTTGTGTACGCACGACCCCGGACGCTGGATATTGATTATTGGGCCGACAATTATCAGTCGCCCCTGGGTGGTCGGAAAACGGGAACCGCTGATCCTTATGGTATCAGTCAGTTCCTGTGGGAAACCTTCCAGTATAATACGTACCGCAACGAAAAGATTTTCCGCGGCAACATCGACGTAACGGCGAACGTTACGCCCTGGCTGACAGCCCTGGTGCGGGCCAACATTCAGAACGAACTGTACGCTACTGAGAATAAATTCTTGGGACCGGGGGTTGGCTTTGGCGGGGGTGAATACTCGCAGTATTCTCAGGCCAACAACCAGTCGCGTATTCAGGCGTTACTGACGGCCAGCCGGGATTTTGGTTCGCTGTTTCATCTGAACCTGACGGTAGGTGGTGAAACGAACCGCATCATCGGCGGTCGGGACTTCCGGCTACGTACGGATGGCGGCCTGCGGATTCCGGGACAGTTTAACCTGCCAAATTCAATCAACCCTGTAGTGGCTGATATAGGTCAGGGCCGTCTAGCTGCTTCTAAACGTACGGACGCGGTTTATGCCTACGGTGATCTGAGCTACAAAGATGCGCTGTTCCTGAACTTCACGAACCGGATCGACTACTCGTCGGCCCTGACCTACGCCGATGGATCGGGTCAGTACTCGTATTATTATCCGTCTGTTGGTCTGGCCTGGGATTTCACGCAGTCGGTTAAAGAACTGCCTAAAGCTCTGACGTTTGGTAAACTACGGGCCAGCTACGGCTTCACGGGTGGTGATACCGATGCTTGGATTACCAACCAGACCGGTTTCTACTCCGCAGGCAGCATTTTCAACTCAATCAATGGCCAGATTCAGCAATATGGCTTCCGGGACAACGTGTTGCCCAACTATAACCTGCGGAACCGTCTGGCCCGGGAATGGGAAGTGGGCACTGATCTGCGGTTATTCAACAACCGGGTGGGTATCGACGTAGCGGTGTATAACAAACTGACCCGGAACGAAATCTTTAACCTACCTGTAGCCCAGGAGGCCGGGTTAACGAACCGGTTGGTCAATGCCGGTAAGATTCTGAACCGTGGGGTGGAGATTTTGCTGACCGGCACACCCGTCAAGACAAACAAATTCCAGTGGAATACGTCGTTCAACTTCAGCCGCAACCGGAACAAAATTCTGGAGCTGGTCGACGGGGTTGATACGTACGAGCTGAGCCTGGCGTTCGGGAATGATGTGCGCTCCATTGCCCGGGTGGGTAGTGATTATGGCACCATCGTTTCAACGTATGCCTTTGCCCGCGACGCACAGGGCCGGAAGCTGATTGGCGCTGCCAGCGGCACAAACGGCGGCTACCTGACGTATCTGCGGAGCGGAGCGGCCGGTCAGGGTTCGAAAGACCTGGGAACCTTACTGGAGAAGTTCCTGCTCAGCAACGTCAACAACTTCCAGTTCGGTAATTTCTCGGCTACCTTCCAGGTGGATTCCAAGATTGGGGGCGTAATGGCGTCGGCCACGCACCAGTACGGATCGGCTTTCGGTACGTTCAAGAACAGCCTGTTCGGTCGTGACACCGAGTCGGGTGGTATCACCTTCACCGATGCCCAGGGCAATGTCCGCAACGATGGTATCATTCCGGATGGCGTACTGAACACGGGCGTAACGGCAACCGTCGATGGCAAGCAGGTTGATTTGGGCGGCATGACCTATAAAGAAGCCGTGGATAAAGGCTACCTGAAGCCGATTCCGGCCTTTGCCTATTACGACAACCTGTCGAACTGGGGATCGGGTATCCGCGAATATTCTGTATTCGAGAACTCATGGGTAGCCGTGCGCGAAGCCTCCGTAAGCTACGACGTACCGGCTACGGTGTTGAACAAGGTTAAAGTTCAGTCGCTGCGCCTGAGTGTGGTTGGTCGTAACCTGGGTTACCTGTACCGCACCGCGAAAGATGGCATCAACCCGCAGGGGCTGCTGAGCAACCGGGCCGGCGAGTTTGCCGAATACGGCGGATTGCCCTTCAGCCGGAACATTGGCGTAACGGTTAATGTAGGCCTCTAATCACAGTACATCAGTTTAATCGGACATTACACAATTATGATTACACCCTATAAAAAATACGTTGCTGGTCTGCTGACGGTGGGTACATTGGTATTCAGTGGCTGTCAGAAAGAAGCGTTTGTGGAAACGAACATCAATCCGGAAGGGTTGACGAGCGTTCCACCCGGCAGCCAGTTTCTGAACGCAACGATCAACATTCACAACCGCGATTTTGAAGCGTTCTACGATTATTACCGGCGCATCATGCCCTGGATGCAATACTCGACGGGCGTAACCGGCAACGGCCAGAACTTCACGCAGGTGTACGATAACTTCGGCCAGCGGTACGGTTCGCTGTACACCGGCATCGGCAATGCCCTGACCGACGTTGAAAAGCTGGTTGGCGACCTGCCGGCCGAGGAGCAGCCGCGCTACGTACACATGATCCGGATTGCCCGGGTACTAAAAGCGTACTATACCTTCTACGTGAGCGATATCTACGGCAGCATTCCCTATACCGAAGCGTTTCAGGCGCGGTACGGCGGAACACAAACCCCGAAGTACGACGCGCAGCCGGCGCTGTTTGCCACGCTCGATGCGGAGCTGAAAGAAGCCATCACGACGTTGAAAACCCCGCAGTCGGCTCCCCAGGTAGCCCTTGGCACGAACGATCAGTATTACGCGGGCAACACGCAGCAGTGGGTGAAAGCGGCTAATGCCCTCCGGTTGAAAATCGCGTCCCGGCTGGCCAAGCGCGATCCGGCAAAGCTGAAAACTATTGCCCAGGAGGTGTTGAGTTCACCCGCTGCGGATCTGATGAGTTCAAATGCGGATAGCTGGGTGTTTGTTACCCCGGCCGGCTTCACGGGCGACGCGGGTTCCAACTTCTTCCCGGAAGTGCTGCGGGCCTCCAAACCCCTGGTCGACTTCATGTATGAAGCGAAAGATCCACGCATCGATGCGTTCTTTACGCCCAACGGCTATTCGCAGGCCAACATCGACCTGCTGATTGCCAACCGGCAGCTGCCCGCCGGTACGAAAGAGTCGCCCCGGCGCTACATTGGCAGCTTCACCAGTCCGGACGAGTCGGCGGTCCAGCAGAATGTACGCCAGTATTACACGGTTCGTACACTGGCCGTCAATGGCGCAAACCAGACGTTCGATACGTTGTCGTACATTCAGCCCCGTTTGTTCCAGGCGTCGTATGCCGTAAACGGAACCGCTGGTACTGGCCGCAACTATTTCCCGGTGATCAACTATGCTGACTTCTGCCTGATGCGGGCCGAAATGGCCGCTACGGGCATTACGACCGAAGACGCGAAAACCTGGTACGAAACCGGCGTAACGGCATCCATCGACTGGTATGATATGGTAGCGCAGGGAGGCCAGCTGACGAACTACACGCCAGTGACCGCGGCTGAAAAAACGGCCTATCTGGCCCAGCCGAAAGTAGCGTTCAATCCGGCGAAAGCGCTGGACCAGATCGCCAGCCAGCAGTACCTTCACTTCCTCCGTCAGCCGAGCGAAGGCTGGGCTACCTGGAAGCGGACGGGCTTCCCGAATGCCACCTCGACGGTTATGCTGCCGAATCTGATCTCGAACGGTGCCGTACTGACGGTACCCCGGCGTGCCCCGCTGAGTATTCCGAGTCCAACGGAGCCCAACTACGCGAACCGCAAAGCGGCTTACGACGATATGGCGAAGGAACCGGGTTTTGGCCGGGACCTGCAGGATGCCACCGGTCGGGTGTGGTGGGATCGTCCGTAACAGAGACGAGGTCTGTATGAACCGATCCGGATAATTTTTGTATTTTCGTTGTTTAGTGCCAACCCGCCGACGTCGGCGGGTTGGTCGTTTTAGCTTTCTATGAAACAGGTGTTGGTTGGTAAACTGGTTGGCTTGCTGACTCTGCTCTGGGTGCCGACGGCGTATGCCCAGAAGCAAACGTTTTATCAGGACATTCAGCCATTGATTCACGCCAAATGTGCGGTGTGCCACCGGCCGGGCGAAGCGGCTCCGTTCTCGCTGATCAGTTACGAAGACGTGGCCAAGCGGGCTACGTTCATCAAAAAGGTAATCAACGCCGGTTACATGCCACCCTGGCGGGCCGACGATCACTACGTGGCATTTGCCAACAAGCGCAGCCTGACGTCCGAGCAGATCAGCGCCATTACGAACTGGATTGATGCGGGGCTGCCGAAGGGTAAGGTCCGTAAGGAAGCCGAAGAACAGGTACTGGCCCGGGTGCAGGCGGGAACCGGCTACACCCGCCCACCTGATCTGACGCTGAAAGTGAGCAAGCCGTTTCTGCACCGGGGCGACGGCACCGAGCGGTTTATGGTGTTCAAGATTCCCTTCGAGCTGGCTCAGGAAGCCAATATCGAAGCCCTGGAGTTTACGTCGACCAACAAGAAAGCGATTCATCACGCCAACTTTGCCATTCACCCGGTGGATGACCCGGCTATTTCGCTGACGAACACCATCGAGCAGGTGGACCTGAATGCCGAAGACGCCTGGCATTATCAGGAGTGGCTGCCGTACAAGAAAAAGATGACCTACTACGGCGGCTGGATTCCGGGCGCTTCGGTCGAAACGTACCCAAAGGATATGGGCTGGGTAATGCCCAAACGGGGCGTCGTGCTGCTGACGGTGCATTTCGGACCGGCCGGCAAAGACGAGGAAACCATCAACGGAGTGAATTTCTTCTTCAAGAAGGAGCCTATCAAACGCGTCGTCAATGTCATTAGTCTGGGATCGGGCGGTATCGGTCAGGATGAAATCACGCCCCCGCTGTTTCTGTTTGGGGGGGAAGCAAAGACCTGTAGCCTGAAAGTGGCGTACCGGAACAAACCCATTACGTTGCTGTATGCCTGGCCCCACATGCACCAGATTGGTAAGGAGTTTACAGCCTATGCAACCAGTCCTGGGGCCGATACGCTGCGACTCGTTCACATCCCCGACTGGGATTTCCGCTGGCAGGAACTGTATCGTTATGAGAAACCCGTTGTGCTGCCAACGGGCGCGACGGTGAACGTGGTGGGGACGTACGACAACACGGACGCAAATCCCATGAATCCGAACAAGCCGGCCAAACTCATTACGTCGGATGGACAGATGCGGAGTAATCAGGAAATGATGACCCTGATTCTGATTTACACGACCTACGAACCCGGCGACGAAAATCTGCGCCTGGACTAACCCGATTGGTACTATGATCCGACTATCCGCCATTGCGTTGTCAATCCTGCTGGCTGTTCCGGTGTGGTGGGCCATGCGGCCGGCCGAAGCTCCGCTCTTCTCGCGGCTATCGGCAGCGGAAACCGGCGTTGACTTTACGAACCGGCTGGTCGAAACGGATTCGCTGCACATCTTCCGGTACGAATACCTGTATAATGGCAATGGCGTGGGGGTCGGTGATTTCGACGGCGACGGTAAACCCGATCTGTTTTTTTCGGGCAATACCGTACCGCATACACTCTACGTCAACCGCTCCGAACCGAACGGAAAATGGAAGTTCGCGGACGTAACGCAGCAGGCGGGTGTCAGCGGCAACGGTACCTGGGGCACGGGCGTCAGTGTGGTGGACATCAACGGCGATGGCCGGCTGGATATCTACGTTTGCCACTCGGGTAAGTTCGGGCCCGACAAGCTGGTGAATGAGCTGTTCATCAACGAAGGCGTTCAGCATCAGGCTAATGAGCCGGCTGTTCCACACTTTACCGAACAGGCTCGTCAGTACGGCCTTGATCTGCCCGGCACCCAAACAACGCAGGCCGCCTTTCTCGACTACGACCGCGATGGCGATCTGGACGCGTTTATCCTGAATCACTCCAATCATACCTTCAATCCGTTGCTGAGTACCCGGAAGCTGCGGGCGACGCCGGACATGCGCTACGGCAACCGGCTCCTGCGGAATGACAAGGGTAAATTCACGGACGTAACGCTGGCGGAGGGCATTCTGAACAATCCCATCAACTTTGGACTGGGCGTTGGTGTGGCCGATGTGAACAACGACGGCTGGCCCGATCTGTACACGACCAGCGACTACACTGAACAGGATTGCCTCTACCTGAATCAGCACGACGCATCGGGTAAGCATACCGGCTTTTGGGAGGTGATTCGAACCAGCATGGCCCATACCTCCAAATTTTCCATGGGCTGCGACATTGCTGATTACAACAACGATACGCTGCCCGACATCGTGACGCTGGATATGCTCCCGGCCGACAATCACCGCCAGAAGATGCTGAAAGGCTCCGACGAGTACGATGCCTACAAGCTGCTGATCGACAGTGGATACGTTCGGCAGCAGATGCGCAATATGCTGCAGTTAAACCAGGGCACCGATGCGCAGGGCGAGCTTCGTTTCAGCGAAATCGGGCAACTGGCGGGCATTTCGGCCACCGACTGGAGCTGGTCGGCCTTGCTGGCCGATTTTGACAACGACGGCTGGAAGGACCTGTTTGTTTCGAACGGCTATCTGCGCGATTTTACGGATCTGGATTTTATGAAGTATACCGTGGCCGACGCCAAACTGGAAGAAGCCGCTAAGGGTAACCTCAACTTCCAGACGCTGGATCTGGTCAAAAAAATGCCGTCGAACCGACTGACCAGCTACGTCTTCCGCAACAACCGCGATCTGACGTTCAGCAACCAGTCGGCGGCCTGGGGCATCGACCAGCCGGCCGTGTCGGGAGCGGCTGCCTACGCCGACTTTGACGGCGACGGTGATCTGGACCTGGTGGTCTGCCACCAGAACGAACCCGCGTCGCTGTACCGCAACAACGCCGATCAGCAACCGGATGCCGCTCATGCACTACGGGTACGGCTGGTAGGCGCGGGGGCCAACACCCAGGCGTTGGGTGCGCGGGTCGTGCTCGAAACGGCCGCCGGACGGCAGCTACAAACCGTATCGCCGACGCGGGGCTATCAGGCTTCGGTCGAGACAGTCCTGCATTTTGGCCTGGGCCGCGAGACGACCGTTAAACGACTAACCGTTTACTGGCCCGACGGCAGGCAGACCCGGCAGATAAACCCACCAGTTGATCAACTGCTAACGATCAGACAGGCCGACACGCAGGCCACACCAGCCTCGGCCTCTACCCAGCCCATGCCCTGGTTCCGGCCGCTCCCGATGGCATCCGTTTTGCCGTATCGCCACCAGGAAAACGATTTCATTGACTTCAAGGTGGAGGTGCTGATTCCGTACCAGCTGTCGCGGTTGGGGCCGGCCTTGGCGGCCGGAGATGTGAATGCCGACGGTCGGGATGATCTCTATCTGGGCGGGGCCGTTGGGCAGTCGGGCGAGTTGTGGGTGCAGCAGGCCAATGGTACGTTTACCCGCAGTCCGCAGCAGCCCTGGCAGGCGGAGGCAGCCTACGAAGACGTGAACGCCTTATTTTTCGACGCCGACCGCGATGGGGATGCCGATCTGTATGTCGTCAGCGGAGGCAATGAATACGAAGCGGGGTCGCCCGAATACCAGGATCGGCTGTATCTGAACGACGGGCGGGGCAAATTCGGTCCGGCTGTAACCGGCGCGTTGCCGGTCATGCGCGACAGCAAAATGGCCGTAGCTGCGGCCGATTTTGACGGCGATGGTGACCAGGATCTGTTCGTGGGCGGTCGGGGTAAGGCGGGGTCGTTTCCCCTGCCATCGGTTAGCTACCTGCTTCGCAACGACACACCCGCCGGAGGAGCCGTACGCTTCACCGACGTAACGGACGAGGTTGTTCCCGCTTGCCGACAGGCGGGGATGGTGCAGACCGCGGCCTGGGCCGATCTCAACGGCGACAAACAGCCTGACCTGGTGCTGGCCGGTGACTGGATGCCCGTGCGGGTGTTTCGTAATCAACCAGGTAAGCTGGTTGATCAGACCAAACAGGCGGGCCTAAGCCAGAGTAAAGGGATGTGGGCTGCGCTGCGCCTGGCCGACGTTGACAACGACGGGGATACGGACATCGTGGCTGGCAATGCGGGCCTGAACAACCCGTTTCGGGCCAGCCTGGCCGAACCTATGTCGGTTGTGGCCGGGGACATTGATCAGGACGGCGTACTTGATCCGGTCTGGGTGTACTACGTGCAGGGAAAACCGTATCCGGCGGCTTCGCGGGATGAGTTGCTGGATCAGGTCGTGCCCCTACGAAAGCGGTTTTCCCGCTACCACCAGTACGCCGACGCTACGGTCGAAACCATTTTTGGCGAACAGGCCCTGGCGAACGCAACCACCGTAGAGGCCTACGAACTGGCGTCCGGGGTCTTTCTCAACCAGGGCAATGGCCAGTTTTCATTTATGCCTTTTCCGCTGGAAGCCCAGTTCTCACGCGCCGGTAGTCTCCTGATTGACGACTGGGACGGCGACGGCAAAACCGACGTAATCATAGCGGGCAATTTTCATCCGTACCGGGTGCAGCACGGTCCCTGCGATGCCAGTTTTGGGGTTGTCCTACGGGGCGATGGCCGGGGCAGGTTCAGCGCGGAGGCCCCTCGGCAGACCGGCCTGTGGGCTGGTGGGGATGTGCGGACGGGCGTTCAACTGCGTACCGGTTCCGGGCGGAAGCGGATTCTGTTCACCATAAACGATGGCCCCCTGATTGGGTTTGAACGATGAAAACCTGGCAGATCGCTTGTTTCGTGATAATCAGTCTGGTAGCTACGTCTGGTTGGTCTACGCCCGGCCGGGCCACGTTAGGCCGGGCTACGTCAAGCCGGGCTACGTTAGGCTGGACCCGGCAGACTGCCGATCGAGATGTCTTTGAGCGGCACTTGTTGCACCGGGCTCATGACGCGCTGACGGAGGTTATTGTAGCCGATATTTTTTCGCCACCCGTAGCATCGCGGATTTACCTGTATGCCCACGCGGCTGCCTACGAAACGTTGGTAGCGAGCCAGGGTGGGCCGTATCGGTCGGCGGCAGGGCAATTACCCGGGCTGACGCCACCTCCTTCGCTGACGCTGACCGGTGTCCAGCCCGCGCTGGCCGCTAGTGAAGCGTTGCTGGTGGTGGGGCGCAGTTTAGTTTTCTCGGAAAAACGGCTCGACGAGTTAGCCGAAAAACTTTGGGAGCAGGTCGGCCGGCAGGGGTACCCGGCGCAGACCATTGCGGCCTCGCGGGCAGTGGGTCGGCAGATGGCCGGCCACATTCTGGCCTGGGCTGCGGCCGACCAGTATAAACAGACGCGTTCGCTCCGGCGGTACACTCCGCAGAAGAAGCCCGGGGCCTGGCTGCCTACTCCACCCGGCTATATCGCGGCCGTAGAACCGTACTGGCGACGCATCCGGCCCCTTACTCTCGACTCGGCCGCGCAGTACAAACTGGCTGCACCCCCCGAATTTGCCACGACCCCCGACAGCCGGTTCTACCAATCAGCCCGCGAAGTACGCGATGTGGGTAATCAGCTAAGCCCGGAGCAGCGGCTGATTGCCAATTATTGGGACTGCAATCCATTCTACCTGAACACGCAGGGGCACATGAACTTTGCGAGCAAAAAACTGTCGCCCGGTGGGCATTGGCTGGCCATTGCCGGTCAGGTAGCCCGCCAGACCGGAGCCGATCTGCTCAAAACCAGTGCCGCTTATTTCCTGACGGCGGTGGCTCTGTTCGATGGGTTCATCGGTTGCTGGGACGACAAATACCGGTATAACGTAATCCGCCCCGAAACGTATATCAACGCGCACATCGACGAAAGCTGGAAGCCGTTGCTGCAAACGCCCCCGTTTCCCGAGTACCCCAGCGGGCATAGTGTCATCTCAACGGCTTCGGCGGTGGTCTTAACGCAGCTGTTCGGACCAAACCAGGCCTTTACGGACAGTACGGAAGTGGCGTATGGGCTTCCCTCCCGGCAGTTTATGTCGTTTCATCACGCGGCCGACGAAGCTGCGATTAGTCGGTTATACGGCGGTATCCACTACCGCGAAGCCATCGAAAACGGCCAGGAGCAAGGCCGGCAGGTCGGTGATCAGGTACTACGCAGACTACAGCTGGTCGCTCTTCCTGCAACGAAATGAATCGCTTGCAGCAAGTAAATAAAACGCATTGGTCGACAAACGCCCCAATATTATTCTGAATGGGCAGCGTGCAGCCAATAATCATTTAGTTTTTAAAATTTTTTAGAAACTATTTTATAAATTATGCCCCTGAATGGTTTAAGCACTTTCTTTGATGAAAAAATTAATTATTCTCTGTTCTATTCTTGTGCTGAGTCGAATGGCACTGGCTCAGTCAGCAACGTACGCCATAGTACCTAAACCCAACAAACTAGACGAAAAGGCGGGGGTGTTTACCTTGCCGAACACAGTACAGATTTCGGTTGACAATGCGGCTATCCGACCCATCGCCGATATGCTGGCCGGTCAGTTAGCAAAAGCCACAGGACGTACCCCGTCGGTTACGACTGGTAAGACCAGTAAGGCCGCCATTCGGTTTGAAGCCGCCAGGGGAGAAACGTTAGGTGAGGAAGGATACGCCCTGCGGGTTACGCCCAAACAGATTGTGATCACGGCCGAGCAGCCCAACGGCTTTTTTTACGGGCTTCAGTCGCTGCTTCAGTTAATGCCGGTTGAGGTGTTCAGCCCGGCGGCCGTCCGGAATGTGGTTTGGTCAGTACCCTGCTGTACCATCGAAGACCAGCCCCGTTATGCCTACCGCGGACTTCACCTGGATGTAGGGCGGCACTTCTTCCCGGTTAGTTTCGTCAAAAAATACATCGATCTGATTGCGCTCCATAAGCAGAATGTTTTTCACTGGCATCTGACCGAAGACCAGGGCTGGCGGATTGAGATCAGGAAATACCCAAAACTGACCCAGATTGGTTCGCAGCGGAAACAGTCGATGGTGGGTCGCTACGGCGAGAACCGGTACGATGGAACACCGTACGGGGGCTTCTACACCCAGGACGAAGTGCGCGAGGTAGTTCGCTACGCGCAGGAGCGGTTCGTAACGGTCATTCCTGAAATAGAACTGCCGGGACATTCGATGGCCATTCTGGCGGGTTATCCGGAACTGGGCAGTAATCCCGACAAACTTGTGCCCGTCGCGACGAAGTGGGGGGTGTTTGAGGACGTACTGTTTCCGCGCGAAGAGACATTTACGTTTTTGCAGGACGTTCTGACGGAGGTAATGGACCTGTTTCCCAGCCAGTATATTCACATCGGGGGCGACGAATGCCCGAAAACCCAGTGGAAACAAAGCCGGTTCTGCCAGGACCTGATGAAACGGGAAGGGCTGAAAGACGAACACGAATTGCAAAGCTATTTTATCCGGCGCATCGATAAATTCATTACGTCCAAAGGCCGGAAGATGATCGGCTGGGACGAAATCCTGGAAGGCGGTCTGTCGCCGAACGCTACGGTAATGAGCTGGCGCGGCACCGAAGGAGGTATTGCGGCTGCCCGCCAGGGACACGACGCTATCATGACGCCGGGTGGGTTCTGTTATCTGGACCATTACCAGGCCGACCCGAAAACGCAGCCAATCGCCATCGGCGGCTTCACAACCCTCGAAAAAACGTACGGCTACGAGCCCACGCCCGACAGTCTGAACGCCGAGGAAGCTAAACACATCATCGGTGTGCAGGGCAACGTCTGGACGGAATACATGCTGACGCCGGAATACGTCGAATACATGGTCTGGCCACGGGCCATCGCGCTGGCCGAAGTGGGCTGGACCCAAAAAGACCGGAAAAACGTAGCGGATTTTAAACGGCGGCTGGCGCTGCATCAAAAACGACTGGACTTCCTGAACGTCAACTATTTCGGGGCCCCGGTCAATACCAGGTTTCAGTACCAGATGCCTACCCAGACGGCATCGAAGCAATAGCACCTATGAACGTACCGGTTATGAACAAACGAATTGCCAGCGCCTTACTTGGGCTTCTGCTGGGCGGGCAAACGCAGGCACAGACAACTCAGCCCACCAGCACGTCGAGTGGTTATCAGTTTACGAAGGGCCTGGTGGCCCTGACGGGAAGCCGCTACGGTCGGGAGGCTATTTACACCGATCCGCTGGCCCATCAACTCTACACGAACACCCTGAAGCAGCCGGCAGAAGGGGCCGTGTTTGGCCGCGATGAGCAGGGTCGTGACGTGAAGTGGCTGGCCGTTACGGCCGATAGCCTGAACCGGCTCCGGCTGCGGAACAATGCGTTCCGCAACGGGGGCGCTCCGGCCGGCCCCGGCGTAACTCCCGGTAGCCTGCGGGGGGGAATCGGTGGGGGCGGTGGGTACACGTACCTGACGTACCCATCGGATCGCGAGCGGGTGGCGCTGCTGAACATCAAGGGCAACAGCAACGTGTACGTGAACGGCGAACTGCACATGGGCGATGCCTATAGTATGGGGTATCTGCACATCCCGATTCAGCTCAAAAAAGGTCTCAACGAGTTCTACGTTCGGGGTATTTCCGTAACGGCGAATCTGGAGTTTCCGACCAGGACCGTTCTGCTGCGTACCGACGATCCAACCCTGCCAAGCATCCGGCTCGGTGAGTCGAATACGTCGCTCCAGGGCGCTGTGGTTGTGATCAATGCGTCAGGCAGCCCGCTAACGGGTCTCCAGCTGACGAGTAATCTGGCGGGCAAGGAACAATCGACAACGCTACCTGCCATACCGGCCATGTCGAGCCGCAAAGTACCCTTCAACTTCGACGGGAGTGGCGTAACGGCCAGAGGGCCGCAATCCTGCCGCCTGAGTCTTACGCAGAAAGGTAAAACGCTGGACGAAAGCACCGTATCGATCGATGCCGCTGCACCGGGGGCTTCGTTTAGCCAAACGTTTATCAGTCAGATCGACGGCAGCCTGCAGTATTACGCCGTAACGCCCCAGTCCGTATCCGCAGCCAGCGGTACGCCATCGGCCCTGTTCCTGTCGGTCCACGGGGCCGGGGTTGAAGCCAGCGGGCAGGCCCGGGCCTATAAACCTAAAGACTGGGGGAACCTGGTAGCCGCTACGAACCGTCGGCCGCGCGGCTTCAACTGGGAAGACTGGGGGCGTCTGGATGCGCTGGAAGTGCTGGCGCTGGCGAAACAGCAGTTTAAACCAGACCCCCGGCAAATCTACCTGACCGGGCACTCGATGGGGGGCCACGGCACCTGGTTTCTGGGCGCTACCTATCCCGACAAGTGGGCGGCCATTGCGCCCTGCGCGGGTTATCCGACCCTGAAAGAATACGGTTCGGCAGACGGGGTCATTCCGGACGGGAGCAGTAACCCGCTGGAACAGGTGTTGCTGCGGGCCGCCAACCAAAGTGATGTACTGAAGCTGGTAAGCAACTACAAGCCGCTGGGCGTGTACGTATTCCACGGCGATGCCGACCGGACCGTGCCCGTTACCTACGCCCGCCAGATGCGCAAACTATTAGGGGAAATACAGCCGGATCTAAGCTATTACGAATACCCCGGTGGCAGCCACTGGTTTGGCGACCACAGTGTTGACTGGAAACCACTGTTCGACTTCTTCAAATGGCACCAGTTACCCCTCGATTCAACCGTCAATGCCATTGATTTTACCACGGCGAATCCCGGCATTTCTTCGGCTTACCGCTGGGCGTCGATTGAGCAGCAGATACAGCCGCTCGACTACAGCCGGATTCAGCTCAACCGGAGCCGGCAGGGGATTACCGGTACAACATCGAACGTAGCGGTGCTGAAGCTGGCGCTGAACGAATTCGGGGCGAAAGCACCGGTAAAAATTACATTGGATGGTCAGCCCGCTATCGAACATACGACGGCCAGTGCCGGCGATACGTTGGTACTGCGTCGGGAAGGCGACCGCTGGACGCCAGCCAGCCGGCTCGATCTGGCTCAGAAAGGGCCTCACCGCAACGGAACGTTTAAGGACGCCTTTAATCACCGCATGGTGTTTGTGTATGGAACAACCGGCACGGCCGAGGAAAACGCGTGGGCGTACAATAAAGCCCGCTACGATGCCGAAACCTGGTATTACCGGGGCAACGGAGCCGTGGATGTCATCCCCGACAAGGCCTTTGACCCAGCCCGGTACGCCAACCGGGGGGTAATCCTCTTTGGAAATCAGACGACAAACCGGGCCTGGAATGCCCTGCTGGCCAATTGCCCGATTCAGGTGAGTCGCGGGCAGTTGATGGTAGGCAGCCAGCGCTATACCGGCGACAGCCTCGGGGCTTACTTTGTCTGGCCGCGCCAGGATAGTCAGATAGCATCGGTGGCCGTCGTAACCGGTACCGGTATGCCGGGTCTGAAAGCTGCCAACGCCAATCAGTATTTTGCGGGTGCCAGTGGTTTCCCGGATTACATGGTGTTCGACGTCAGCATGCTCGCCGATGGTGCCAAAGGCATCAAAACCGCGGGCTTCTTTGATAACAACTGGGCGTTACCGAGCCAGACAATGGCGAAACAGTAGGGGTGAATAGTATTGTTTGTCATCCTGACGTTAGGAAGGATCTTCGGTAGTTAGGGATAGTACAGCCTATCGCTTTTTATAGCCTCTACCAAAGAACCTTCCTGTCGTCAGGATGACAAAATCTGTCGTTGGGCTAACAAAAAACGCCCAACAGCCTTCAGGCCACACCCGCTCTAAACCTCAGAATACACGTTTGTTCGTAAACAAGGCTCCTGATATATCCCATTTATTCATGCAAAATTTCCGCTCATTCTGTACAGGTCTGTTCATAGCTGCTCTATTCCTCAGCGGAGGTATTGCCGGGCAGGCCCAGTCTGCTCAATCGTCCCGATCGTACGTTGTCATTGGGTACGTAACAGATAAAGGCTGGACGAAAGAACAGATTGATCCGTTCAAACTGACGCATATCAATTACGCCTTTGCCGTACCGGCTCAAAACGGCGAACTGGCAGCCATTACCCCCCGGGATTCCGCTAATATGGCCGTCCTGACCGCACTCCGGTCGGTTAACAGGAACCTGAAGGTGTTGATCTCCGTAGGGGGGTGGGGCGGATGCAAGTACTTTTCAGACGCGGCCCTGACAGAGGCTTCCCGTCGGAAGTTTGCCAACAGTGCTGTCGCTTTCCTTAAAAAACACAAGCTTGACGGGGTGGACATCGACTGGGAGTACCCGGCTCAGGTGGGTGCGGGCAATATCTACCGACCCGAAGACAAAGCGAATTTTACCTTGTTTCTGAAAGCCATTCGCGACCGGCTCGACGAGCAGGGGCGGCTCGACAACCGGACCGGCCGGAATCATTACCTGCTGACGGCGGCTACGGGGGGCGACACGGCCTTTGTTAGTCATACCAATCTGGGTGAAGCACAGCAGTACCTCGACTACGTCAACATCATGACCTACGACCTGTACCACGGTAACGATAAGGTGACGGGGCACCACAGCCCGCTGGACCAGTCGAAAAAAGGAGATCAGTCGCGCAATAGCTCCATGTCGGCGGTCGATGGCCACATTCGGGCCGGTGTTCCCGTAGAAAAGATTGTGCTCGGTATCCCATTCTACGGCCGTGGCTGGGCCGATGTGAAGCCGGTCGACAATGGCCTGTTCCAGCCCGCAGCGGGGAAGCACTCCTTTCTCAGCTACGATGAACTGGTTGCCAAGTACATCAACAAGAATGGCTTCGTTCGGTACTGGGATGCCGATGCGAAGGCGCCGTACCTGTGGAACCCGACCTCACGCACGTTTATCTCCTACGCCGATGCTGAATCGTTTGGTCCGAAGGTAGACTACGTCAAACAGAAGGGGTTAGCGGGAGTGATGTTCTGGGAATACATCTACGATCTGCAGCAACAGAACGTACTGCTGAACAAGCTGGTTGATGGCCTGAAAGAACCAGCTGCGAAGCTGGGTACCGGCCGGTAGGCAGACGGCTGACCAGCCGGGGCTGACATTTACAAATAAACTTAGCCGTCGCCGTTCACTATTCCAGCATTTTTCCGTACTTTTGCGGCCACGTTTTACCGGAGGGATGCGTCCCTCATCAAAAACAAGCAAGCAAAAATGGCTGTTAAAATTCGTTTATCGCGTCGTGGACGCAAGAAGATGGCGATGTACGACATCGTTGTGGCCGAAGCCCGGTCACCCCGCGATGGCCGGTTTATCGAGAAAATCGGTACGTACAACCCCAACACCGACCCATCGACGGTCGTATTGAAGTCGGAGCGGGCCGTTCATTGGCTCATGGTTGGTGCAGAACCGACCGATACCGCTCGGTCAATTCTGTCGCACGAGGGTATTATGCTGCGCAAGCACCTGCAGGTAGGCGTTAACAAAGGCGCTATCACGCAGGAGCAGGCCGACGAAAAATTCAGCACCTGGAAGCAGGACAAGGAAGGCCGCGTCACTGGCGCTTCTGACGTTAAGCAGCAGCAGAAGCAACAGGATCGGGAGGCCCGTCTGGAAGCTGAGCGTAAGGTAAATGAAGCCCGCGCTGAGGCTATCGCCAAGAAAAACAAGGTAGAAGAGCCCGTTGCTGAAGCGGCACCTGCCGCTGAAGAAGGAGCAGCCGAAGAAACGCCGGCCGCAACGGAAGAATCAACCTCAACGGATACGACCGCTGCGGAATAAATCGACCGAAGAATGTGTTATCAATGAGCCTGTTCAGTTGAGCAGGCTCTTTTTGTAAATACCACGGCAGCAACTTCTGCCGTACAAAGTCTGATTAAAACTGTGACGAAAGACGATTGCTATCAGGTAGGCCACATCACCAAGACGCACGGCGTTAACGGGGAGCTGGTCATTTTTCTGGACGTCGATGAGCCTTCGGATTACGCCGACCTGGACTCCATTCTGCTCGATGTCAAAGGTGAACTATTGCCTTATTTTATCGAGTCCATTGCGATCGTGAAAGGAAGCCGGGCGATTGTGGCCTTCGAGGATGTCGATACGATTGAGCAGGCCGAACGGCTCATCAATTGTGGCGTGTTCCTGCCACTCGAAAACCTCGAACCAATCGAAGATGAAGACCGCTTCTATTTTCACGAGATTGTCGGCTACCGCGTAGTCGATAGCCGGGAGGGCGAACTGGGTATTGTCAGGGGCGTGTATGCCATGAACGCCCAGGACCTGATTGCTATGGATTATCAGCAGAAAGAAGTGCTGATTCCCATCAACAGCGATATCGTACACACCATCGATCGGGCCAATCAGCGCCTGAACGTAACGCTGCCCGATGGACTGCTGGCCATCTACCTCGAAGACGATACCACGACTAAAGCCGAAACCAACGGCGACCGGGACGATACGGATGAGGATTGATATTATTACGTGCCTGCCCCGGCTACTGGACAGCTTCTTTGCCCACTCCATCCTGCAGCGGGCGCAGCAGGGTGGTTTTGTAGAGGTTGTCACGCACGACCTCCGCGATTACTCAACGGACAAACACCGGCGCGTAGACGATTATGCCTTCGGTGGTGGGGCCGGTATGGTCATGCAAATCGAGCCGATTGCCCGCTGCATTCGGTCGCTTCAGGCCGACCGCAGCTATGACGACATTATTTACATGACGCCCGACGGGGAGCGTTTAACGCAGAAAACGGCTAATACGCTGTCGCTGAAACAGAATCTGATCATCCTTTGCGGTCACTACAAAGGGGTTGATGAGCGGGTACGCGAACAGTTTGTGACCAAAGAAATCAGCATCGGCGATTATGTGCTGTCGGGGGGAGAACTGGCTGCGGCTGTGCTGTCGGATGCCATCATCCGGCTCTTACCGGGCGTACTGAACGACGAAACCTCGGCCCTGACCGACTCGTTTCAGGACAACCTGCTGGCGCCACCGGTGTACACCCGCCCGGCGGAGTTCGAAGGCTTGAAGGTCCCCGACATCCTGTTGTCTGGTCACGAAGCTAAAATTGATGAGTGGCGGCACGAGCAGGCGCTGGCCCGCACCCGGGCCCGCCGTCCTGATCTGCTGGAGTAGGAAAGGTCAACCGTCTTCCTGCTGCCCGTTTGCCTGCTCCTGAAGTTCACGCTCCCGACGCTTACGTTCCCGCCGTTCCTGCCGGAGTTGTCGGCGGGTTTTGACCGTATCGGTCGGGGCCGTCACCGGTTCAGTGGGCGCACTACGTTCCGGCTGAACCGTTGGCCGGTCTGTATCCTCGCGCTGGTCGTTCCGATTGCCGTTGAACAGGTCGCGCAGGAAATTGTTGAAATCGCTGCCTTCGTCGGGTTCCGTCATCAGGCTGTCGCTCTGGAACAGGGAATCCGGCGGGGCCACCTCCCGGCGCAGGCCCTCGCGCAGCCGAACACCGTAGAATCCGTAGGCACCGCTGTCCGGTTCAGTCAGGCCGCGCCGGGCCATGATTCGGCCGATGATGCGGAAATACCCCCGTACGTTGCGGCTTTGCAGCGTACCGTCGGGGTTGAACCAGTTCAGCGCCCGTTTCGGACTGGGAATCACGAACGCCAGAAAGATACTTTCGCCCAGCGACAGGTTGGAAGGCGACTTGGCGAAATAATACCGGGCTGCTTCGCTGATGCCGTAGATGTTACGTCCCCACTCAATGATGTTGAGGTATACTTCGTACATCCGCTCTTTGGGGATCAGCCGTTCGTTTTCAATCAGCCAGACAATCAAGATCTCCTCGACCTTCCGAGACAGCGTTTTGTTCCGGTTCAGGAACGCGTTCTTGACGAGCTGCATCGAGATGGTGCTGGCCCCGCGCTTGAACGACTTTTCCTTGAAGTTGGTAGCAATCGATACGCGGAACGCCTTCTCGTTGAAGCCCTTATGGGTAAAGAAATTATAATCTTCCGACGTCAGTACGGCGTTGCGTAAATCGCGGGAAATGGCGTTCAGCGGGGTAAAATCGGGGTTTTCCGGCCCAACCACGATATCGCGAACGGGTTTGCCTTTTTCGTAGGGGGTATAAACGAACGGCTGATTGATCGCCGTGAAGTTGGTTTCCCCCATTTTCAGAATTCGGAAGTTCTCGGGCGTCAGACTGGAATTGAATTTTACCGAATCGGGCAGCGACGCGTCCAGTTGAAACGCCAGATCGTATTTCAGTTTGCCGGATACCTTCATGCCTTCCAGCGACTCGAACAGCCCCTGGGGAAACGAGTTGAACAGGGCCTGGGCATCGAGCGGAGTGGTGTGTAGCTGCAGTTCGTAGACCTTGTTTGGCGACAGCGTATACTTGACAAAGGGGTGGGCACTGACTTCCCCCAGGTACAAAGTTGAGGAACTGTCGATGCCGATGTAGTTCTCGCCCACGAACAGATTGGCGTCCATGGCCGCTTTGGCAACCACTACGTCCGTGCGGGCGATGGCTGGGTGATTGAGCCGAAGGTTGCGGACCGACCCAATGCCTTCCATCCGAAATTCGCCCCCCGACCGGTCAACGTCGCGGAGTTCGGCCCGGAGCGTATCGGCCTGCAGCTTCAGGTTGAATTTCTTCTCGATATAAGGCAATTCAAGCGGCTTGTTGTCCGCATACAGCGCCAGATCGTATTCGCGGTCGCCGGGGTCGGCGGTACCCGTTACGTGCCAGGTTGCCTGACCGCCATTGAGCAGGAGTGTTGACGAAACGTCTTCATCGTCGATGAGCGCCGTTTGGGTCAGCAGTGAAATGGTATCTTTTTTATCCTGCACCCGAAACTCCAGGTTCTGCACGTTCAGATCGTCAGGGATCTTCGACAGCAGGTTATCAATCAGGTTTTCGGCTACGTCGGAGAGGTCGGCGCGTCGGCTGGCGGTGGTTTTGGTGGAATCGCGCTGCCGACGGATCAGGAAATCGATATTGGTCAGGGAGTCGCGCCGGATAACCTGCACCAGGCCATTTTCGAGCGACAGACCGGCGAGGCTCACTTTCCCCAGAATCAACGGCCAGAACCGGACACTAACCTCTGTTTTCCGGATGCGGGCCAGCGTATCGCGCTCGGCCGGAACCACCGAAACGTTGGTGAACGCCAGCGAGGAGAAACCCGTAAAGGTGGCTGAACCAATCCGTACATCGAGGTTATAATCGCGTTTGGCCTTGCGGATGGCCCGGTTGAGAGCAACCTGTAATAAACTTTCGCGTTTGGAGTAAGCGATTCCCGCGCCAATACCGGCCAGAATAATAAGACCCAGGAGGGTCCAGCCGACAAGGCGAAGGGCTTTACGTTGACGATCCGTCATGCTTAACTAAGTATTCCAGTGCAAAGATAGGGTTTTTAGACGAAGGGCGGGGGGCGTAGAGCGAGGGGTTTAGAGTAAAAGGTCAATAAGGGTGCTTAATTGACCTTTGCCCCACGCCCTGTGCTCGTGGCTAAAAATCCAGGTGGCAGTTAGTCCAGCCGTCGTCGAATCGGGTACCGAACTGCTGGTAGAACCCGATAGCGGGCGCGTTCCAGTCGAGCACCTGCCACATCATACCGGTGCAGTGGGTTTCGCGGGCGGTTTCAATGGTGGCGTCGAAAAGCAGCTTGCCGATGCCGTAGCCCCGGTAGCGTTCCGTTACAATGATGTCTTCCAGATACAGCCGCTTGCCTTTCCAGGTCGAATACCGGAAGTAGTAAAGCGCTATGCCGACAATCTGGTTGGTATCGGAGTCTTCGGCTACTAGAAAACCATACAGTGGATTAATGCCGAACCCGTCGTCGGCCATCTGTTCGGCGGTGTTCGTAACCTGATCGGCTGCTTTTTCGTAGACAGCGAGTTCGGTTACGAGCGCAAAAGCCTGAGGAATATCAGCGCGTACACCAGGACGGATACTGATCATAAGAGGAGTGGTTTGGGGGACGAAGGTATGGAATATAGTGTTTAGTTACGCTGTTGCGTTGATCGGGCGATTCTGGATCGGCTACGCGTCAAAGCGTTGACAGACCCGTAATCAGGCGATCTCCCGAACGGCACCGATGGTGAACACGGGTGTTTCTTCGGATCGGGAAGCCACGATGATTTCGGTTCCATCGCAGTGGGGTACGAACAGATCCCGGGCCAACTGGGGGCAGTTGTTTTCTTTTGAAAGGTGCGACAGCAGGACGTGGCTCATGAACGACGGCTTGTGCGCCCGGAACAAAGCCAGCGCCTGCTGGTTGGACAGGTGCCCTTTTTCTCCGCTGATCCGGCGTTTGAGGTACATCGGATACCGGCCCTGTTCGAGCATAGCCTCGTCGTAATTCGCTTCCAGAAAGGCAGCGTGGCACTGGCTGAAATGATGAATGACCTGATCGCAAGCCATGCCGATGTCGGTAAACACCCCTACTCTGGTCGATTCGTAGTCGATCACGAAGCTGTGCGGATCGCTGGCGTCGTGGAGCTTGGGAAAGGCCGTAATGGTAATGCCGCCGATCGAAACCGGCTGGTTGCTCCGGAGAGGACGGATATCGAGGCCGGGTTGCTCCAGCCGCGACTGCCGCAGCGTTCGGGGCGTAATAAAAACAGGTAGTCGGTATTTCCTGGCGACCTGGGCAGCTCCGCTGATGTGATCAGTGTGTTCGTGCGAAATGAAAATAGCTTTGACCTGCTGCAGCGGCAAACCCAGCCGTTGCATCCGCTTTTCGGTCTGTCGGCAGGATAGGCCCGCATCAATCAGAACAGCTTCGTGGGCATTTCCGACGTAGTAACAATTGCCGTTACTGCCGGAATTCAGTGAGGTAATAAAAAGTGGCATCGTTAAGCAAAGTAACGATTTTTTGGCAAACAAAGCTCCCCGACAGCAGGGATAAATCGGCGACTACGTACGGCTTGTATGCATTGACTATCGTCTTGTACAAAACCTGGTGATACGGCAACCGTTCAGACAGAGTGGCCCCGGCCGTTCGTTACGTCTGTGACCGTCTGAACGGCCGCTCCCGTACAGAAGCCGGGCCGCTCAAGGCGGCAAAATGAGGGGGCACGTTAAAGTAATGCGCTCGTTTACAATTGAATGTCTGATTGGTTGCTAAAGCTGCCTGCCGGATACCGGGTGAGCGACCACTTACGAAATATTGGTACGTAAACGAAATCAAGCTGCCGACCCGCTTGGCGAATTACGTAAATTAGCCATTCGTAAGTCAAACGCTTGTCCGTTTATGAAAGTAAAAGCTATATTATTAGTAGGTGTTGGTCTGTTTGTAGCAACTTGCCGCCCAAAGGGGATGACTGCCGCCGAGCGCTATGAAGGATCCTGGGATTGCCAGGTGTCCATAACGGAAACCAATATTAAAAACCCTCGTAGCTTTCGGAAGATTAGTCAGGTAGATATTTCTGCAATTGACGACAATCGGGTTCTTATTGCCTTCCCGGATTCGTCAGGGCTGCGCATGGAAGCCGAAATCAGGATGGGGAGTAACCTGGTTATTTCCAGACAGAAGGTGTATTTATACGCCACCAATCGGTATAACGGGGAGGTTAATGTGATTGGGCAGGGGTCTAACATGAACAACCAGTTGTCAATCAGCTACACGGCTGTTGATGCCAACAACGAAACTGGCTACTCGCAGTCGGCGCAGATGAGCGGCACCAAGCGGTAGTTTGTTACACGGTTACGTAGTTTCTCCATTTTTCCAGCACAGACCGGAAGTCGTCGGGGAGTTCCGAATCAAACTGTAACCACTGGCGGGTGCGGGGGTGCTCAAACCCCAGCGATTTCGCATGGAGTGCCTGCCGGGGCAACAGCTTGAACGCGTTCTCGACGAACGATTTGTAGCTGCCCACGGGGTTGCCGCGCAGAATCCGGTCCCCGCCGTACATGGCGTCGCTGAACAGGGGGTGCCCGATATGCTTCATATGGGCCCGAATCTGGTGCGTCCGTCCGGTTTCAAGGTTGCACTGCACAAGCGCCACGTACCGCAGGTCTTCCAGCAGCTTGTAGTGCGTGACGGCCCATTTGCCCTTGCTTTCGTCGTCATAAATCGTCTGTACCTTCCGGTCCTTCACGCTGCGGCCGATGTAGCCCGTAACGGTACCGTCCGGCGGAGTAGGAACGCCCCAGGTCAGTGCGTTGTAGGTTCGCTCGATGGTATGGTCGTAGAACTGCCTGGCCAGGTGCGTCATGGCGTACTCGGTTTTGGCGATTACCATCAGACCGGACGTATCCTTGTCAATCCGGTGAACCAGTCCGGGTCGGGCCACTCCGTTCTGCGTGGTCGGCAGGTTCTGAAAATGATACACCAGCGCGTTTACCACCGTTCCGGTCCAGTTTCCAAAGGCGGGGTGGACCACCATACCGGCGGGTTTGTTGAGCACCAGCAGCTCGTCGTCTTCGTAGATAATCGTGAGCGGAATATCTTCCGGGACCAGGTCGGTTTCGCGGGGCGGGTGCGGCAGCGAAATCGTAATGATATCCAGCGGCTTTACCTTGTAGCTGGCTTTGGTCGTGCGGTCGTTGACGCGGACGGATTCGGCGTCGATAGCCGCCTGGATTTTGGTTCGGGTGGCGTTGGGGAGCCGGTCCATCAGAAACCGATCTACGCGCAGCAGCCCCTGCCCCTTGTCGACTACAATGCGATGATGTTCAAATAACTCGTCCTCTTCCAGAAATTCTTCTACCTCGTCAGCCACGGTTTATGCAGATTTACGCCGTTTTTATCCCGCAAAAGTACGGTATTATGGATGAATTGGAACGGCAACTGGCGGCTTTCGTCCGCGACTCGCCCCTGCAGCGGCTCGACGATCCCTTTCCCGATCCGGTCCCGATTCACCTGTATATGAAGCGGGACGATCGGCTGCACCCGCTGGTGTCGGGCAATAAATGGCGCAAGCTGAAATACAACCTGCTCGACGCCCGTCGGCAGAACCTCGATACGCTCGTGACGTTCGGTGGGGCGTTTTCGAATCATCTGTACGCAACGGCTGCGGCCGGGCAGGTATTCGGCTTCCGGACGATCGGTATCGTTCGGGGTGAAGAATATCCGCAGCGGGATACATCGACCCTGGCTTTTTGCCGCCGGGCCGGAATGCGCCTGTATGGGATTAGCCGGTCAGCTTACCGCGACGTAACGTCTTCGGGCACTGCGTCGGAGCAGACTGATTTTGTGACTCGTGTAACCGGGATGCCGGCTGGTTTTTACGTACTGCCTGAGGGAGGAACCAATGCCCTGGCCGTTCGGGGCGTGGCCGAACTGTTACCCGACATTCAGATGCAGTTGGGCCGAACGCCGGATTTCGTTTGCTGCCCCGTCGGTACGGGCGGTACCGTAGCGGGCTTGGCCAGTTCGGCCTCATCGTCAACCACTGTAGTCGGCTTTTCCGCCTTGAAAGGGGGAAGTTTCCTCAGGGATGAGGTAGAACGGCTGCTAGGCTACGCCCCCCAAAACCTACGTATCCAGACGGAGTATCACGGTGGCGGCTACGCCAGAACAACTCCCGAACTACTCGCTTTCATGCGGGTTTTTGAACAGAAAACAGGAATACGTATTGAACAGGTGTATACGGGAAAAATGCTGTTCGGCCTGTATGATCTGGCTCGTACCGGCTACTTTCCGGCTGGTTCCGTTGTGGTAGCCGTGCATACGGGCGGCCTGCAGGGCCGAAGTTCCCTGTTGGATACTCCCTAACGAGTCGCAGCTCGTCGCAGCCGGTCATTGATAGCCCGTCCTAAGCCCTCGTCGGGAAGCAACTCGGCGTAAATCTGACGGATGGGTAGCTTATCAAGCGCCCGAAGGTAGCTGAACAGGTTGCGGGCGGCTTCGTTCAGGTCGCCGGTAGGAGAGAGGACGTACTGGTTTTTGGCGGGAATGCCCTCGAATGGGGTCGTAAAAACCAGCGCTCCACCGGCTGCGTCTGGAGTTGGCGGCAGATTAGCCGCCAGCAACGTCAGCGGCTTGCGGGGGGCGTAGTGGCTGCTCAGCATACCCGGCGCTTTGGGATTGGATGTCGAATGGCTACGAACGGCTACAGGGCCAATCACCGCTTCAATCGCTTCCAAAGCAATGCCGCCCAGCCGGAATATCGTCGGCTGATTCGCTTCAAAACCCACAATCGTTGATTCCAGCCCAACCTGACTGGTCCCACCGTCCAGAATATACGACACCTGGTCCCCAAGCTGATCGGCTACGTGCTGGGCCGACGTGGGGCTGATGTACCCGAATGGATTGGCGCTCGGGGCTGCCAGCGGGAAGTCGAGTGCGCGCAGCAAATCGAGCGTAAGCGGATGGTCAGGAATGCGAACCGCTACCGTATCCAGCCCCGACGTAGTGAGGTCCGGCACGATGGCTTTTCTGGGTAACAAGAGCGTCAGCGGCCCCGGCCAGAACGCTTCGGCCAGTTGAAAGGCCGGTTCCGGAATGGATTGAACCAACCGGTCGAGTTTGTCCGGCGAATCAATGTGAACAATCAGGGGGTCAAAAGCGGGCCGGTTTTTTACCCGGAATATTGTCAGCACCGCATCCGGACTGAGGGCATTGGCGGCTAATCCGTAGACGGTTTCGGTGGGGATGCCAACGACCTGATTCTGTTCCAGCAGTTGTTTGGCAACCTGAATATCCTGACCAATTTGTGTCATGGTGCAAAAGTACGAAGGAGTCTACAAGCAAAGAAACCGGCCACTTGACAGTGGCCGGTTTCCGAAACGTAATTGCTATTGAAACTAGCGTCGGCTTATCTTCTGAATCACCACCGGTACGCACTTCGGTGCCGGACACTGGCAATCGGCCGGCTGGAGGGTAACCGTAACGTCGATGAAGCAGCTACCGCCCGCACTGAACAACCGGACTGTGTACGGTTGAGCTGTAGTCGGATTCGGGAGGTTCTCAAACACTACCGTTCCATTCACCACCAATACGTTGGTCGATGCGCCGTAGGCCGGACCACCCGCGTAGGTAGCGCCTGCCACAAGGTCGGCCCGTTCGGTATTCACCAGCGTCGTCAGCGTGATCCGCGCGTTGTTGTTTGCCGTTGCGCCGTTACACGTAGCGGGGGTAACCGCCGGTGCTGCCGTGAAGCTTGGGGCGTCGCTGACCGTCACGGTTGCGGCCGTGATTGACGAGCAGCCCGTTGCAAACGTACACGTAGCCGAGTAAGTCGTAGTCAGGGTCGGTGCCACCACCAGAGATGCCGAGCTGTCGCCCGTTGACCAGACCAGCGTACCGCCTTCGCAGCCGCCTATGGTCAGCGTGGTTGATGTACCCGCGCAGATGGTGGCCGAGCTGACGGTCAGCACCGGTGTCGGGTTAACCGTGATCGTGGTGCTGGCGACATCCGAACAACCCTGCTCGTTGCTAACCGTTACTGAGTAAACTCCGGTTGCCGTCACCGAGATGGTCGCCGTCGTTTCGCTTGTCGACCATAGGTAGCTGGTGCCACCGCTGGCCGTGAGCGTCACGCTTTCGCCTTCACAGACAGTCGCGCTCGTCGGCGTTATGGCTGCTACGGGTACAGGGTTCACCGTCAGGATGCCCGTAGCGACCGTCGTACAGCCCTCAGCCGTAGTGGCTGTCACCGTGTAGGTGCCCGCCGTTGAGACGACCGCCTGGTTGCTGCTACCGATCTGGGTAGCGCCCGCACTGAAGGTGTACGAAGCGAAGCCGGTGCTGGCTGTCAGCGTAGCCGATTCGCCGGCGCAGATGGTGGCCGAGGTCAGGGCTAGTTCCGGAATCGGATTGACGATGACCGTGCCCGTAGCGACCGTCGTACAGCCTTCAGCCGTCGTAGCTGTCACCGTGTAGGTGCCCGCCGTTGAAACGACCGCTTGATTGGACGTACCGATCTGGGTGGCGCCCGCACTGAAGGTGTAGGACGCGAAGCCCGTGCTGGCCGTTAGCGTAGCCGACTCGCCGGCGCAGATGGTGGCCGAGGTCAGGGTCAGCTCGGGAATCGGGTTGACGATGACCGTACCCGTAGCCACGGTGGTACAACCTTCGGCCGTGGTGGCCGTCACCGTGTACGTACCAGCGGTGCTCACCACAGCCTGATTGCTGCTGCCGATCTGGGTAGCACCTGCACTGAAGGTGTAGGACGCAAAGCCGGTGCTGGCTGTCAGCGTAGCCGATTCACCCGCGCAGATGGTGGCTGAGGTCAGAGCCAGCTCGGGAATCGGGTTGACAATGACCGTGCCCGTAGCCAGGGTGGTACAACCTTCGGCCGTCGTAGCTGTCACCGTGTAGGTGCCCGCCGTTGAGACGACCGCCTGGTTGGACGTACCGATCTGGGTAGCGCCTGCACTGAAGGTGTACGAAGCGAAGCCCGTGCTGGCCGTTAGCGTAGCCGACTCGCCGGCGCAGATGGTGGCCGAGGTCAGAGCCAGCTCGGGAATCGGGTTGACAATGACCGTGCCCGTAGCCAGGGTGGTACAACCTTCGGCCGTCGTAGCTGTCACCGTGTAGGTGCCCGCCGTTGAGACGACCGCCTGGTTGGACGTACCGATCTGGGTAGCGCCCGCACTGAAGGTGTACGAAGCGAAGCCCGTTGACGCTGTCAGCGTAGCCGACTCTCCAGCGCAGATGGTGGCCGAGGTCAGGGCCAGTTCCGGAATCGGATTGACGATGACCGTGCCCGTAGCGACCGTCGTACAGCCTTCAGCCGTCGTAGCCGTGACTGTATACGTACCGGCGGTGCTCACCACAGCTTGATTAGACGTACCGATCTGGGTGGCGCCCGCACTGAAGGTGTAGGACGCAAAGCCGGTGCTGGCTGTCAGCGTAGCCGACTCTCCAGCGCAGATGGTGGCCGAAGTCAGAGCTAGCTCGGGAATCGGGTTGACGATGACCGTACCCGTAGCCACGGTGGTACAACCTTCGGCCGTGGTGGCCGTCACCGTGTACGTACCAGCGGTGCTCACCACAGCCTGATTGCTGCTGCCGATCTGAGTAGCGCCCGCACTGAAGGTGTAGGACGCAAAGCCAGTTGACGCTGTCAGCGTAGCCGACTCACCGGCGCAGATGGTGGCCGAGGTCAGAGCCAGCTCGGGAATCGGGTTGACAATGACCGTGCCCGTAGCGACCGTCGTACAACCTTCGGCCGTCGTAGCCGTCACCGTGTAGGTGCCTGCCGTTGAGACGACCGCTTGATTAGACGTACCGATCTGGGTGGCGCCCGTACTGAAGGTGTAGGACGCAAAGCCGGTGCTGGCTGTCAGCGTAGCCGATTCGCCGGCGCAGATGGTGGCCGAGGTCAGGGCCAGTTCCGGAATCGGATTGACAATGACCGTGCCCGTAGCGACCGTCGTACAACCCTCCGCCGTAGTGGCCGTCACCGTGTAGGTGCCAGCGGTGCTCACCACAGCTTGGTTGGACGTACCGATCTGGGTGGCGCCTGCACTAAAGGTGTACGAAGCGAAGCCCGTGCTGGCTGTCAGCGTGGCCGATTCGCCGGCGCAGATGGTGGCCGAGGTCAGAGCCAGCTCGGGAATTTGATTAACCGTAACCGTGGTCGAAGCTGAGGTCGTACAGAAACCGCGTTGAGTCGACGTACAGGTAACCGAATACGTCGAAGTAATCGTTGGGGCTACCTGAATACTGGCTGTTGTTTCGCCGGTACTCCAGGCAATTGTGCCACTGGTGCAACCGGTAGCGGTCAGCGAAACCGTTTCGCCAATACAAATAGCCGGTGTGGCCGGTGCAATGGCGAGATCCGGTATCGTTCCATTTTCTACCACGATCGGGCAGCATCCGCCCGCCGGGCATTGGATATTCGTCGTTGTCGTAAACCGGTAACTTCCTGCTTCAACAATCGTAAAACTGTTTCCGGTAGCAATTGGCGTTGTGCCTCCGTCTTTAAACCACTCCACATTGGTGAACTCTGCCGGGATCTGGGCTACGTAAGCTTCGTCGGGGCAGAGCACAATCGGTACCGAGATACAGGCCCGGGTGCTGTTATTCCGGGTGAAATCTTCCGTATCGGTGGTGGAGACACCCGCAGCATTAAACAGTACCCCATCGGCCTGCGCAGTGGCTGTCACCGACAGGCTCGTGATATTGCCCGGTGCTACGTTGCCCAGATTCCAGGTCAGGATGTTGCCATCGACCGTTGCTGCCGGGGTTGAAGACACGTAAACCAACCCGGGATCAAGGGTATCCCGCACAACTACGTTTGTGGCGGTTCCCTGACCGATGTTGTTGATCTGAAGAGTAAATGATGCGTTCGATCCGTACGAGACCTGTGGCGTGTCCGCTACCTTACTGATAGCCAGGTCGGGATTGCCGGCCGTAAAACCAAAATCGTATGAGTTGGTTGGGGTATCGTTGGCGCTGGTGACGGCGTAGATGACCGCATTGCCGCCAACGAGCTGAGCGTCGCTGTCGGCAGCATTATCACTACCCTGCTGCCGGAGCGTTAGTGACCGGTCGTCCGGAAAATCAGCCCCCAGAATCCGAAGTTCGTAAACAGTATTCGGAAGCAGACCACCCTGGACGTTGGCGTTGGTGAAGGCAAACGTACCTGTTGCGTCGGTAGTAGTAGTACCCCGTTCGACACCATTCAGATAAATTCGAATCGGTATGTTGGCGATACCCGGTTCACCAGTATCCTGAACACCATTTCTGTTCAGATCATCGAAAACGCGGTCGCCCAGACCAAGGGCCATGGGCGCCATCAGGCGGGTAGGTGCTTTTCCGGGCGTCGTTGCCCAGGCCATCTGCACCATCAGGGCCAAAAGGCCGGCTACCCACAGCCGCCAATTCCTTGGATGCAGGCAGGAGAAGATGTGTTTCATCTTAAGTGAGTCGGTTTGCGTGAAAAGTTGAGTGTCTATGAAGAGCAGCAGGTGTAGATTCGACGAAGCAGCGTACGCTCAGAGCAAGCCCATGCCGGCGAAGGCTGTAGGCACGTAACGAGTGCAGAAGTGTGAAGTAAACTTTCAGACATACGGATGAATGGCCCGTGGATGGTTTTCAGGCTAATCCGATCTATGCAAAAGTCTTGCAAACAGGTAAGTAGGCTGGGGAATAAATGGTAAGAATAGCTATGTAGTTGTAAATGAATAGATTGTAAACAAAATAGCGTAGTTATGTATATCAATTGTGGCTAAACGGAATACATGACAATTTTCCTGCCAAAGCATATGAAAAGAAGATAATAAATATTTGCAGCGAATAAGACGCTTGCCAGGCGGCAATACGGAAGGGCTTCCGGACGCTTAAAGACGGATAGTATTTTATAAAACCATACGTTTTACGGGCCGAAGCCAATAAATTTATTTCTATCGGTATGAATACATATTCCTGGTTAACAGTAGGTTATGGTGGAAAAGGGTTCTGGCGTAAAAATATTTTTAAATAAAGTCAGCTAGTTGTCCGGTTTCGTATGGCTCGTTCGTCTTAGTGGTGAAAAATAAATTGATGTACTGTCTGACGAACCCGTTTTATGAAAAGCGTCACCACCATCGGGTATGCCACTGCCGGTTTTCCTGTCATTGGCATTGTATTGGCTATGCCGGCTCCCCGCGCTCGCTCCGTTGAACTGTTCGGGTCCATCCGGATGGGTCGGGACCTTGTTTGTTGAGCGCCTACCCGGTCAACGAGCCCATCACGGCTGTGGCAAGTCGACCAGAAAACCAGCAACAGTCATCATTTTACCTAGTGTTTACCTAGTTGTTCTTTTCTGTTTATTCATCCATCACAATCCAGTCAATCACGTATCATGGAAAAGTTTATGCTCATTTTCCACTCGCCGTACGCACAGGAAACGGCTTTTGTTCAACAGTCGCCCGAAGAAATCCAGGCTGAAATCCAGAAATGGAACCAGTGGATCGGCGGCATTGCGGCCCAGGGTAAAATGCTGGGTACGGAGGCTCTGCTGCCGTTCGGCAAGGTTATGAGCAAGGGCGGTCAACTCATTACCGACGGACCGTACACGGAGGGTAAGGAGATTGTGGGTGGCTACACCGTCGTTTGCGCCGACACCATCGATGAAGCCGCCGAACTGGCCAAGGGCTGCCCTATTTTCGACAGCGAAGGGCTGCTCGAAATCCGGCAGATTATGAAGTTTGACTAATGACTGAATTCCGGTAACTTGTCTTTGTGCCACCGCCCGGTGGCACAAAGACGGTTTTTTGCAGCATGACCCCTTCCTCTGAACCCAATCAGTTAGTCGCTCACCTGTTCCGCCATGAAGCGGGCCGTATGGCGTCGGTGCTGACGTGCATGCTTGGCTTCGATCGGCTCCAGCTAGCCGAAGACATTGTACAGGATGCTATGATGCAGGCCCTGTATTGCTGGCCGTTTCAGGGCACTCCGGACAACCCCCGGGCCTGGCTCTATCGGGTAGCGAAGAATAAGGCGCTGGATGTGGTACGACGCGAAAACCTATTTCGGCAAATTAGCGCCGAACTGGAGTGTGACCATCGGCAGAACGCAATAGAAGCTATGGTTGATCAGTATTTTTTTGAGGACGATATCAACGACAGCCAGCTTCGGATGCTGTTTGCCTGCTGTGATCCGTCGATTGCGATGGAATCGCAGGTGGCTATGTGTCTGAAAATCCTGTGCGGACTTAGCGTCAAAGAAATTGCGGGTGCTTTTCTGACCACGCCCGATACCATCGAAAAACGGCTCTACCGCGCTAAGGAGAAAATTCGTTCGGGCGGTATCCGGCTCGAAGTGCCGGGTGGACCTCAGCTACCGTCCCGGCTGAATGCCGTCCTGAAAAGCCTGTACCTGCTGTTCAACGAAGGGTATAACTCACTTCACCCCGACCAGCTTATCCGGCGGGATTTGTGTGAAGAGGCCATGCGGCTGTGTCTGCTGCTGACTCAGAATCCGCGTACGGCGATGCCGGCTGGTCAGGCGCTGCTATCGCTGATGTGTTTTCAGGCCGCCCGATTTGACGCCCGTACCACCGAAACCGGAGCTATTGTGTTGCTGGCCGATCAGGACCGGAGCCGCTGGAACCGCGACCTGATCCAGAAAGGACACGAATACCTGAATCGCTCTGCCGAAGGCGATAACCTGAGCGAATACCATCTGGAAGCCGGTATTGCCATGCTGCACTGCATAGCCCCGTCGTACGACGCCACCGACTGGCCGACGATCCTGCTATACTACGATCTGCTGCTTCAGCACCAGCCCTCGCCGGTGGTGGCCTTGCACCGGGCCGTGGCCCTGGCTAACGTAGAGGGGCCACTAAACGCCATCCTGGCTTTATCGAACCTGAGCGGGCTGGAGACAAACCAGTATTACCATGCCGTTCTGGGCGATTTGTACGAGCAAAACCGGCAGCCCGACCGTGCCCGGCAGCACTACCAGCGCGCTCATCAACTGACTCCTTCGCCAGCCGAGAAGGAATTGTTGACCCGCAAGCTACATCAATGTGGGGTAGGTAATTAGTCTGATTCACCTGCATGAATCATCCGGAGGAACGACTTGTTTGGGCAAAGCACCATCCCGAGGACTGACCTGCCATCGCGCTACTGAATTGACCAGTTATTGGCCTTGCAACGGGTACCTATGCCGTGTGGCTGGTTGCTTCGCATGAAACAGTACGCACCTGCCTATTGACGGAGAAGGGTGGCTATCCGCTTTTCGGAGTCACAAAAGTGCGTGGTACGACGGCTTGCAAAGCGTGCATGCGGTGTGCCGAAACTACAGACAGTAGTAATGAAGCAGGAGCAGTCAATGACGAGGAAAGCCGCTTGATAAACAGAGGAAAAGGTCAGTACAATTGTATAAGCTTGGTTAATCAAAAAAAGGTACATATAACCTATTGAAAATCAAAAGTTAACGATTATGAATTATGATTAACTTGTGTTTGATTGTACATTATACGTAAAGAATACTCCGCTAAATCAATTTTGTATACTTTACAAGCTGTTAAATAAAAAGTTTTGTTTAACATTGCCCTTACAAAATAGCTATAAAGTTAAACAAAGTAGTGGAGATGAAGCCTTACCGTTCAAAAACTGCTGTTACTTCGGGTAACAAATCGATTTCAGCAGGAATTCTGGAAGATTGGTTGGATGCGTCGACCAACTTCTATATAAATTACAATCAGTTGATAGCCTGCATTGGCCAGTCAACAAATATTGTCTCGTCGGACAAGAGGCCTCTGTTTTTGGGCCAATGTCCGCTTGATGAGCTTGTGAATGTCGCTATCGCTATGCAGACTGAACTGGAGATACTCGTCAGGGAGATGAAGCGACTTGACAAGAAGGAGCATCAGGGGCGCCGACTAACCTCGCCCCAAAAGAACCAGAAACTTGCTGACCAAACCCGGCGACTTAATCGGTTAAACCAGCAAGCCGAAAGCCGCCTGTGGCTGGCAGGCCTGAGTCCTTCCTGAACAGTTGCCTCACTGTCCGGGATTGGACCTAAACGGAGGCTGGGGCTTGTAGATCGTATTAATCAAACGGGTGTACTTTTCACGTAAACCGTTTGGTATCGAGCCGGCAAGCCGGGCATTTACCAGGGTTACGTAATCTTCGGCCAGCTGTTTAAACCGAGTTGGATCAATCCGGGGGTTCTTCTCCATAGCGTCTGTATCCTTTTGTATTGAACAGAATAGGTCCTGGAGTGAGTGTTCCTGCTACGTAGGCAGACTGCCTGTTAAGGCGTACTGTTAAAAGTTATACAAGTCTAGTAGATTTATTTTAAATACATACAGGTTGGTTATCTACCGGACGATAAAATTGGTAAAAGAAGTGTTCCCCGCAACATGAAATGAGAAAAAAAATAAAGGGGCTAATCATTGATTAGCCCCTTTACGGTACGCCTAACTGTCCCCTGTTTCATGCTTGCCGTGTCTCGATTCGGAGCACTGACAGGGGCATCTAAAACACACTCAAAGGTGGCAGTTAGGTGTGAGAATCACTTTCAGTTTTGGGACTATTTCTATTGATTTTGGGCCAACACGGGCCATTCAGGCCTTATTTCCCGCTACCAGCCCGATTTGGCTGGCTGGCCGTCTGGCTGCTCGGCTCCTTCACGAACTTCTCCAGCCAGCCGTTCATTTCGTTCAGCATGTGTAGCAGCGACTCCTTCGCTACGTAGCCGTGGCTCTCGTAGGGGAGCAGCACGAACCGGGTAGTGGCTCCCATGCCTTTCAGCGCGTTGTAGTACCGCTCCGACTGGATTGGGAACGTTCCGGTGTTGTTGTCGGCTTCGCCGTGGATCAGCAGCAGGGGCGTCTTCATCTTATTGGCGTTCATGAACGGCGACATGGTATTGTACACCTCCGGAGCCTGCCAGTAAGTACGCTGTTCGTTCTGAAAGCCAAAGGGAGTCAGGGTACGGTTGTAGGCTCCGCTCCGGGCAATACCGCCTTTAAACAAATTACTGTGGGTAAGCAGATTGGCCGTCATGAACGCACCATAGGAGTGGCCACCCACGCCAACCCGGTTCGCATCGACAACCCCCAGCCGAACGCCCTCATCGATGGCGGCTTTTGCACTGGATACCAGCTGCTCTACATACGTATCGTTCGGTTCTTTATCGCCCTCCCCTACGATAGGAATGCTGGCGTTTTCGAGTACAGCATAGCCCATCGTTACGAACGCAGCGCCGGTCCAGTAGCTGATCCGGTTAAACTGGTACGGAGAGCCCTGCACTTGTCCGGCGGCATCTTTGCTTTTGAACTCGGCCGGATACGCCCACAGGAACGTAGGCAGCGGGCCCTGCTCTTTCTTGTAGCCGGCCGGCAGATACAGCGTCGCCGTCAGGTCTACACCATCCGGGCGCTTGTAGCGAAGCTGCTGTTTCTGTACGCCTTTGAACTGCGGGTAAGGATGCGGGAACGACGTGACCTGAATCGGCGCAATCCGTTTCTTGAGGTTCCGAACGAAGTAATTCGGGTTTTCTTCGGGCGATTCGCGGGTTGTCAGGATGACGCCCCCTGCCGCGTCGATAACGGCAACCGGCCGCTCGAAATAGGGTGCCTGCGACCGCCAGAGTTCTTTTGTCTGTTTGGTATTCAGGTTCAGGCTGCTGACAAAGGGTCGGTCGCCTTCGGGGGATGCGCCCTGGAAACCAAGCATCAGTAGTTCGCCGTTCGGCTGGAGGTTCAGCACCTCACGGCCATACTGGTTCCGGCGCATATCGGGCTGGCCGGGATTTGAGTAGCGATCTTCATACGACCGGTCGAACAGCACGGTAGCCTGACCCGTCTTGGGGTTCACAACCTTCGTAATTGTTTTGCGGGTTTGCCACCAGCGTTCAGACGCCAGGGCCGTGGTTTCGTTGCCCCACTCAAAGCCGGCGAAGCGGAACGTAGCGGCATAAATTTCCTTCGGCTCAGCCGAAAAAGGGGCTTCGAGCAGGTAAACCTTATCCCGGATGTCGGCTTTCTGTTTCGGGTCGCCGTTGTCCTGGGCAACGGTCCAGTACACGGAAGCCGGTGTATCATTCCGCCACTCGTAATTGCGGGGTCCCGTCGGAACGCCGTCGGCGCTGTAGGGGACGTTTTCGTGCAGTTCACCCTGGTTCAGCGTTTTGACCAGCGCCCCACCAATCGCATAGATGTCCGTACGGAGCGGAAAGCGTCCTACCGGAACGAGGTAGGAGAACGGCCGGTGTACGGCTTCCAGCATCACGTACTGACCATCCGGCGACGGCTCGGCCGAGGCTACCAGACCAACCGGACCAATGGGCTGCGTTGTGCCGTCAAGCCCGATCCGCATTACCTGTGATGTGGCGTAGTACTCAAACTGACGCTCGTCAGACGTGTTTTTCAGCAGGTCCTGGAACGTAGGAGCCTGCGCTTTACGCCCCATATTTTCCTGTACGGTTGGCCCCGTCGGGACGCGGCTGATCTCAGGTGCATTCCCGCGCGACGCCGGAATTGTTTTGACGAGCAGGCTTTTGCTGTCGGGCATCCAGCGGAAAGGAGCGCCATACACGGCGTTGAGTGCCAGCTCACTCACTTTTCTGGCTGTGGCCGTCGCCACATCGGCTACGTACAGCTCGATTTTACTATCGGTCGAGTTGGTAAAGGCAAACGTTTTCTCGTCGGGCGACCACTGTACGTTGCTGATGAGGGGGGAGGCTGGCAGGCCGCTGACCGCCACCTCGTCTTTACCCGCCATTTTTCTGAGTTTCAATCCGGTGATGTACCGAATCCGGCTTGGACCGTTGTTGGCTGGATTCAGCCGCAGACCGGCCAGACGAAGTTCCGGCTGGGACAGTTCGGCGATGGATGGTGCCAGCGCCTGTTCCAGAATGAGCAGGTAGTCACCTTTTGACGTAACGCTGACCCCGGGCGTTGGTGGTACGTTCACCAGGTCGGCCAGGGCTTTGGGCGGGGTCTGGTATGCTGTTGCGTTGTCCTGTGCGCTGAGGGGAAGCCCACCAGAAAAACCTAGCAACAAAATGAGCGTCAACCGACGCATCATACTGCGGAAAGAACAAATCATGCGTTGAACGAGTTGGGGAAACTCAAAACTACAAAATTTTATTATGCAGATAACAGGAGTTTAACGAAAAGACAACAGCCAAATGCTCAAATTCACGGCTAATTCATGGGTTTCTTTCGTTACTTTGATGGTTTAATCAACAAGACAGCTTTACATGCGTATCCCCGTATTTCTGATCAGCCTGCTGGCGCTGGTTTCCTGTGAACTGACAACGCCCGGTTCATCGGAGGTTCAATTCTCGTCGGATCCGACCACTACGCCAGTCGCGCCGGGACAGATCGACGAGGCTTCAGGCATGGCGGATAGCCGCAGCCAGCCGGGTAACCTCTGGATTCAGCAGGACAGCGGGAGCCCTCCCGAACTGGTGCTGCTGGGGCACGATGGTGCCGTTAAGGGAAAGCTGGCCGTTCCGAACGCATCGAACCGCGACTGGGAAGAAATGGCCAGTGGTCCGGGACCGCAGGATGGGGTCAATTACCTCTACATTGGCGAGATCGGCGATAACAACGGGCAACACCCGGCCTGCCTTATCTACCGCTTGCCCGAACCGGCAAACCTCCAGACACCCATTACCCAGGTTGAACGCATCAATTTCAGATACCCCGACGGACCCCGCGATGCCGAAGCGATGTTCGTGGATCCGAAAACCAAAGACATCTGGATCATCTCGAAGCGGGAGCCTAACGTACGGTTATACAAGCTGCCTTACCCGCAGAATATCAACGAAGTGACCACCGCTCAGCCGTTTGGCGAACTGCCGTACACCTTCGTTACGGGAGCCGCTATTTCGCCCGATGGCACTGAGATTGTACTGCGAACCTATACTCAGATCGTGTACTGGAAGCGGCAGGACGGCCAAAGCATTGCCGATGCGATGCAGAAACAGTCGGCCCGTACGTTGCCCTACCGTCAGGAACCCCAGGGCGAAGCCATCTGCTTCGGGCGCGACGGTCGGGGGTATTTCACCATCAGCGAAAAAGCCGGAGCCTCAAGCGTCAATCTGTATTACTACGCCAAAAGGTAAACGGCTGCATTCGCCAACCGGGCTCGGCTGACAGACAGGAACACAACCGGCCCGGCAAAACTTTTTTGTTAGACCGGCGCTTTTAGTCGTGAAATACAGTCATTCGTTTCTGTGAGTAAAAACGCTGTTGTTATTGGTGCCGGCATTGCCGGTATTGCGTCGGCTATCCGGCTGGCCGTAAAAGGGTATTCAGTCGATGTCTACGAAGCCAACGCCTACCCCGGCGGCAAACTATCGAGTTTTGAACATACGCGAGCGGATGGGAACGTGTACCGCTTTGATGCCGGACCGTCGCTGTTTACCATGCCGCATCTGGTTGTGGAGCTATTCCGGCTGGCGGGGCGCAACCCGGCCGACTATTTTCAGTACGTTCGCTTAGACGAAACCTGCCGCTACTTCTGGGACGATGGTACGCGCCTGACGGCCTGGGCCGATCACGACCGGTTTGCGGCCGAAGTCGAAACTGTACTGGGTGAGCCGGGTGAGCACCTGCTGGCACATCTGAACGACAGCGCGCTGAAATACGGCGTAACCGAAAAGCTGTTTCTGCACCGGTCGCTGCACAAGGCATCGACCTGGCTGAACCGGGATGCGCTGCGTGGCTACCTCAACCTGCCGAAGCTGGGCGTATTTGGTACCATGAACGGCGCGAACGAACGGCGTTTCCGGCATCCCAAGCTGGTACAACTGTTTAACCGGTACGCTACGTATAACGGCTCCGATCCGTACCAGACCCCCGCGACCCTGAACATCATTCCGCATCTTGAATACAACATCGGCGCGTTTTTTCCGAAAGACGGCATGATCAGCATCACCAACAGCCTGGTCAGCCTGGCCGAAGAGCTGGGCGTCCGGTTCCACTACAACACCCGCGTAACGGAGATCGTGACGGAGGGGAAACGGGTGGTGGGGGTCAGGGCTGAGGGTATGGGGCTTGGGGCTGAGGGAATAGGCCTCAGCGCAGAGCCGTCGGCTGTCAACACTCCGGGGGCCGAACCCCATGCCCCGCGCCCCGCGCCCATTGCCCTTTGCGTGACAAACATGGACGTTGTCAACGCCTTTCGGAAGTTGTTGCCCAATGCAAAGCAGCCGGAACGGATTCTGCGCCAGCCCAAGTCGAGTTCGGGACTGATTTTTTACTGGGGTATCAAGCGGGAGTTTGCTCAGTTGGGGCTGCACACTATTTTTTTCAGCAACGACTACCGCACGGAGTTCGATTACCTGTTCCGGCGTAACGAACTGTACGACGACCCAACGATCTACCTCAACATCACGTCAAAGCACAAGCCCGACGATGCGCCCCCCGGCTGCGAAAACTGGTTCATTCTGCTCAATGCGCCCAACAACACCGGTCAGGACTGGGACGCGATCATCGCCCGGGCGCGGCAGGATGTGATTCGTAAACTAAGTCACAACCTGGGGGTTGATGTCGGTTCGCTGATTGAAACCGAATCCGTTCTGGACCCCCGGACGATTGAGAGCAGAACCTCCAGCTCGCAGGGTGCCCTGTATGGCAACAGCAGCAATAATCGGTTTGCGGCTTTTCTGCGCCACGCCAACTTCTCGCGCGAGTTCGAAAACCTGTACTTCGTAGGGGGGAGTGTTCACCCGGGCGGGGGGATTCCGCTTTGTCTGCTGTCGGCCAAGATCGCGACGGATTTCGTGCAGGGGGCGTAGGGCAAAGGGTAAAGATTGGGAAACTGTGCTTTTTTACCCTACGCCTTTGGCCCCAAGCCCTGCGCCCACTAAACTTGCCACATGGATTCGTCGTATCTGATTATTGTTTTAAGCCTGTCGGTCCTGATTTCATACGCCTTCGACCTGTTCAGCAGCCGGTTCAAAACGCCGTCGGTGCTGCTGCTTCTGTTGCTGGGTGTGCTGATTCGACAGGCAACCAGCTACTTAGGTGTTCAGGTGCCGTTTGCCAATGCCATTCTGCCGATTCTCGGAACACTCGGGCTGATCCTGATCGTACTGGAAGGGGGGCTCGATCTGGAACTTCACCCCGAAAAATACGGCCTGCTCCGGCGAACACTGCTCTCGTCGCTGGTCGAAATTGTGGGTACTACGTTGCTGCTGGCCGGCGCCCTGTATCTGCTCCTGAACGATACGTTCTACCATTGTCTTATCACGGCGCTGCCGTTTTCCATTCTGAGTAGTGCCGTGGCCGTACCCAGTTTGTCGAATCTGTCGGGCGAGCAGGGCGAATTTGTGGTATACGAATCGGCCTTCTCGGCCATCCTGGGCGTGATGGCGTTTAATTTTCTCTTATTGAGCCGCGATTCGGTGCTGGGGGCTGTCTGGATGTTTACGCGCGATACGGTCGTGATGGCGCTGGTGTCGCTGGGATGTTGTTTTTTACTGCTGTATCTGATCGGCCGGATCAACCACCGCATCAAGTTCCTGCCCATCATTTCGGTACTGTTTCTAGTCTACGCCATAGCGGAGATTTACCGGCTGTCGTCGTTGCTGCTGATTCTGATTTTTGGCCTGTTTCTCAACAATACCGAGTTGTTCATTCGGGGTCGGCTCAATCAGGTTCTGAAGAATGACCTGTTCGAGAAAGAACTTGACCAGCTTAAAAACCTGACGGCCGAGGGGGCGTTTGTAGTGCGGACGTTTTTCTTTCTGCTGTTCGGCTACGTTGTTGTGCCCCGCGAACTGATCGATCCCGACGCCCTGATTGTGAGCGCCCTGTTTGTACTCATCGTTATCGCCTGGCGTTGGCTGACCCTCCGGCTGACGTACCGGGGTAGTTTGCGCCCTCTGCTCTGGATTGCCCCGCGGGGTCTGATAACCATTCTGCTGTACCTGAACATTCCGGAAGACCTGCGGCTGGTAGGGTTCCGGGAGGGGATACCCATGCTGGTGGTCGTGCTGTCGTCGCTGGTGATGATGGCCGGTGTTGTTGGCTACCGGGGCCGGGTTCAATAACCTGGTCGTTTAGTTTCTTCACGCTTTCTGAACAGTATGCAGGTACCGGCTGAACGCAAACCAGGCTCGGGTGGTTAGGTATTGTAGGTTGTGCTCGTTGGAAAAGGCTTCGCGCTCGAAGCTGATGTTGCGGTAGGCGGTGTAATGATCGCTGTACTGCCAGCGACGGATAAGGTACTCGATCACGTACCAGAGGTAGAACGGCACGATGCCCAGTTCGAGCTGCTGCCGCAGGTGAATGCGTTCGTGATTAAGCAGCGTAGGGCCGGGATCAGGCCGTCGCACCAGAATAAACGGGAACAGCGCCATGCCGTCCGGGCCTAGAAAAGGCACTCTGATTATTAACTTTTTCGACAATTTTGCCATTCCAAAATACGGGCTTTCCTGGTTATAATGGCCCTTTGCCATTGATTTACCTATAACATACAGTAAAACCTTCGCTCACTCAACATGACGTTAACACTAATCCTCATTTTTATTGTCGGATATCTATTTATCACTATTGAGCATTCCATCGGCATTAATAAAACGGCTACGGCGCTGATTACAGGCGTTGTCTGCTGGACAATTTATGCCCTGGCGGGTCACGACGTAACCGAAGTGGTCGAGCAATTAGGCGAGCATCTGATTGAAATTTCGGAAATACTCTTTTTTCTGATCGGAGCCATGACCATCGTGGAGCTGATCGACGCCCACGACGGCTTTACGGTTATTACCGACCGGATTGCCAGCCGCAACACGCGGACACTGCTGTGGATCATTAGCTTTCTGGCTTTTTTCCTTTCGGCCGTACTGGACAACCTGACGTCGTCTATTGTGATGGTGTCGGTGATTCGGAAACTGGTTCGTGACCCGGAGCAGCGGAAAGTAATGGCGGGTATGGTCATTCTGGCCGCCAACTCCGGCGGAGCCTGGTCGCCCATCGGCGACGTAACGACGACCATGCTCTGGATTGGCGGGCAGGTAACGACCACCAACATCATCAAAACCTTGCTGCTGCCCAGTCTGGTGTCGCTGCTGGCCCCCCTGACCATCCTGACGATGATGTATAAGGCAGACACGCAGGCATCGGTCGCGACGGCGACGCAGGGTATCAGCCGGCCGTATGTAACCCCTGAAGCCCGGCGCGACCGGCGGCTGATGCTGGCCGTTGGCCTGGGGGGGCTGTTGTGGGTGCCTATCTTCAAAACCGTTACGCACCTGCCGCCTTACATGGGCATGATGCTGGCGCTGGGCTTCATCTGGCTTGTTTCGGAGCTGATTCACCGGGATAAGGATGAGGCTGACCGGCAACGCTTTTCGGCCTCTTACGCACTCAGTAAAATTGATACGCCCAGTGTGCTGTTTTTCCTCGGTATTCTGCTGGCGGTAGGCTCCCTGCAGGCAACGGGTGTATTACGCGGCCTGGCCGAATCGCTCAACGAATCGGTTGGTAATCTGGATGTGATCGTGCTTCTGATCGGCATGGTGTCGGCCGTGGTCGATAACGTACCGATCGTAGCGGCTGCCATGGGCATGTACGACCTGCAAACCTACCCGGCCGACGCTAAACTTTGGGAGTTTCTGGCGTACTGCGCCGGTACGGGGGGCAGTATGCTCGTGATCGGCTCAGCCGCGGGCGTGGCCGTGATGGGTATGGAACGGCTGGAATTTGGCTGGTACCTGCGCCGGATCAGCTGGCTGGCCCTGATCGGCTACCTTGCCGGAGCGCTCGTGTACCTGGCCGAGTTCTGGATAAAAGAGTAAGGAACCGGTTGTGGAAACTGCCCGCATTGATTCCCCAAAAGCCAGCGTACCGTCATTTCGGGTAGAGCAGTGTAGCGGCCCGGAACGGTCCATCCGCGGCCTGCAGCAACTTGGCTTTCAGCCGAGGGTTGTAGGCTGGATGTTCCGTCAGGAACGTTCGGATCAGGTTCGCTGCTTCGGAGGTCTGGTACGTACTCAGCGTAGACCGTAGCCACGATTCGGGGAAGAAAATGTCGCCCGTTCGCTGAATCTCCTCCAGCAGATCCAGACTGGCCCGCAGGTACTTTGCCGACGTAGCCGCCCGCAACGGATGATGCAGATACCCTAAGGCGGCCGTTACGTAGGCTTCGCGCTCCCGGTTGGATACGTCCTTCAGCGAGGCAAAAAAGGCGTCGCGGGTGGCAACATCGGGCGATAGGGCCGGCATCATGAACTGCAGCCGCTTCCGGCGGTCGGGGTTTTTGATCCGCTTCAACTGTTGCTCCAGCAACCCCTCCGCCGGATAATCCCGTACCGCCAGGGCCAGCGCCAGGCTCGTATAATCATCTTCAGTGAGCGTCACGCCAGCGGGTGCCTGCTGATCTTTCCAGATTGTATACAGCCGGTCGCGGGCTTCGGTAGTCAGCGCCAGGCTCTGGTAACACCGGAACAACAGTTTCTTTTTACCGGCGTGCGTCTCCTGCTGCATCAGGGGCCAGATTGCCTTCTCAGCCGCCGTGGCCAGCGCCAGCCGGTCGTCGGGTCGGGTAAATCGCCAGACGAGATCCGACAACTGACTCGTCAGCAGCCGGATGTTCAGTTCTTCGGGTTCGTGGGCCAGCTGCTGCAGATAAACCCTGGCCAGTTGCGCCGGTGCTACCGATTGCCCACTCAGCATGTTTTCGTACAGGCTGATGTACGCAGCCGCCCGCGTTACGGGGTCCTTGAGCTTGTCCAGTCCCGACACCATCCGCTCGTCCACCGGAAACAGCCCATACCCCTGCCCCGTTGAATTAAAGACGACAAACAGGGGAGCCGCCTTACCAACGGCTTCTTTCAACGCTACCTGCCTCTGGTTCATGTCGACGGTCAGTTGCTCTACCCGGTCCGCATACACCAGCGCCACCTCAAACAGCTGGGGCCACAGCCGGTCCGCACCGTTTTCGCCCGCCTGGGTAATCACGAACGAAGCGATTTTGTTGCTCGCTGTTTTGAGTTGATACGAAAACCGGGGGCGACCCGTCTCGTTGACCCACACCCGGTTCCAGCGTTGCAGGTCGGCGGGGGTGTAGGCATCCAGAATGGTAATCAGATCGGGCCACGACGCGTTGCTGTACGCGTATTTTTTAAGGTACTCCCGCAGTCCGTTGCGCAGCGCTTCTTTACCCATCAGCCGCTCCAGCTGCCGCATCATGATGGGGGCTTTGTGGTAGATGATACCCCCGTAGAGCGTCCCGGCCTCCTGCAAATTAGCGAGGGGCTGCCCAATCGGATTGGCTCCTTCGGTCCGGTCTACGTCGTAAGCCGCCGGGAAGTGAGCAATCAGAAATTCAAGGTCATAATTGCTTTCGGGCATACTGACCTGGGTAATCTTGTCGGCGATGAAGTTGGCAAACACCTCTTTCATCCACACATCGTCGAACCACCGCATGGTCACCAGATCGCCAAACCACATGTGCGCCGTTTCGTGGGCGATCAACGTGGCCCGGCTCAGTTTCTGGTCGCGGGTGGCTCCATCGTCCAGGAATAAACTTGACGCCCGGTACTGAATTGCCCCGACGTGTTCCATACCGCCGTACTGAAAATCGGGAATGGCTACGAAATCAAACTTCCTGAACGGATACGGAATCTGGGTGTAGTCTTCCAGAAACCTCAACGCATCGCCGTGAAGTGTAAAAATCGGTTCCATGCTCAGCCGGATCTTGGTCGAATCCGTTTCCCGGTGCAGAAACTGCATGGTCCGGCCATTCCGTTGCTGAGTAACCGGCTCGAACCGGCCGGCGGCAAACGAAAACAGGTACGTACTGATCGTTTCGCTGGGGGCAAAGCGGAAGGTCTGGCGGTCGCCCGAGGGCGTTTGGCTCTGCAAGGGGCTGTTGGTCATGGCCTGCCAATTAGCCGGTACCGTCAGCGTTAGCTGGAAGGAGGCCTTCAGGTCGGGCTGGTCGAAGCAGGGGAATACGGTGCGGGCGCGGTCGGGCACGAGCAAGGTGTAGAGGTAGTCATCGTTGCGGTTCAGGGAGAGGTTGCCCGCCGTAAACTGAATGGCTACCGTATTTGACCCCGGTTTCAGATGACTGGCGTCAATCAGAATATGTTCGTTTTCAAAGCGGACCGGTATCTCCGTTTGATTGACCAGAATCCGCGTCAGGTGGTCGCGTTGCTCTTTGAAATCGATCTGGAGCGGTTGGGTGTTGGGTTTCCAGGCAAACGAAATGGTTTCGGATGCCGGAATGGGCGCGTTTTTGTGAGCCGGAATATCGAACTGTAAGGTGTACGCCAGCCCGCTGATGGTTTGTTTCCGAAAGCGCGCCAGGGCTTCCGACACGCCCGTCTCGACGGTAGGTTGACTAGTGAGCATGGCCTTGGATTGACCCGGTCTGGCCCCGGACTGGCTGAAGCTGGTCGCGGACAGCAATAGAAAAAAGGAAGTGGCGTAACACCACTTCCAGATAGCATTCAGGTTCAAACGCATACGGCTGACAAACTGCGTGGTTCAATTAATCGATCCACTTCGAAAAGGGGTGTTTAAACAGATTGGCGTTGTAGTATTTTGCTTCCGTGGTTACTTCTTTCCCAACCCAGGGAGGGAGTTGAATGGCCTGCTTTTCGTCGGTTAACTCCACCTCCGCTACGATCAGGCCAAGGTTCTCGCCCTGAAATTCATCGATTTCCCAGACTAAGCCCTCGTACGGAATCCGGTAGCGAACCTTTTCAATGATGGGCGTTTCGCACAGCTGATCCAGCATCGCTACGGCATCCTCGTACGGAATAACGTATTCGTACTCACTCCGGCTGGCTCCTGAGGTCTTGCCTTTTATGGTCAGATACCCCTTATCCTCTACCGTACGTACCCGGACGGTCCGATCCGGCTGACTGCTCAGATACCCCTGGCGGTAAAACAGACCCGATACTTCTTGTTTCCAGTCGGTTCCGTTGACCAGAAACTTGCGCTCAATTTCCATTCCCATCCCGTTAAGCCGTCTGAAGGTTATCCGCTACCTGTTCCTGAGATACCTCGTCCCACCATAGCTTCCAGTACAGCCGGTACCGGCCGACAAAATCACGTGTCTTCTCGGCAAATAACCGGTTTGCTAAAGGGAAAAGCTGCTCCTGCAACGATGCTCGTTGCTGATGCAGCAAATGTACTATCGTTTCTTTCGTTTGTCGGTTACGTACCAGAAGCCTGCCGGACTCAATCTCGTCGGCTAGTACGCCAAAGTCATGGTCATCGCCCAGCAGCTCGCCCAATCGATCAAATTCATGTTCGTAAGCCCCAAAAAGTCCGGGCCAGACCGGCTCCACTAACCGGGTATGGTACCAGAGGTTTTTTACTTCTTTTCGCAATTCGTGCAGATTATGAATGCTCGGCTCCTGCGTGGCGAGTGCCAGAGCCTTGCGGCCACGCCGGTAGATTTCTTTGAGATTTGGGGCAATAACGGAAAACGAATGATGCTTCTCAGACAGGCCCGGAACGGTTAGTGGCGCTTGCCGCAATTCATCGACTACCCCCCGAATGTTGCGTTCATCGTCGAAAAACTCCCTGGATACCTGGTCCTGCTTCTGGTTCAGGGCTTTTCGGATTGTGGCAAAAACCCGGGCGGATAGCTGATCCGGATTGGCTTCCCGAAGTTTCTCCATGGTTTTGATCATTACGGTGGCATCCCTTAAATGGGAAAGCGCCTGACCGATCGCCCGGTAGTGCGTGTTGGCCTGCCGGAAAACGTCCTTGTCGAGTTCGCTCCTGACCAGTCTGAAAAGCGCCCTGATCTTTTTGATGCGTTTTCTGACATCATGAACCGACTCTGCCTTCGATTCGCCAGGAGCCTCCAGCGACTCAATAGCACCCGTAACCAGCTCAGCTAATATTCTATTTATATTGACGGCTATTGATTCGTCCCGGTTAAATACGTAGCCCATTTTCGTTACTTGTTTGGTGTCGTTTGATGGATTATAAACAAGTAAAAGGCCGATTGGATTAGTAAATCCTTATTTAACCGCAATCCATTGCATCGCGTCGGCCACAACGACACCGTCGGCGCCCTGGTTCGTGACGTCGACGTAGGCCTTCTTGCCGGCCGGGAACGCGAACGTACCGATCTTCACCCACGCGCCCGCGGTCTGGCCTTCCACCTGAATCGTTTCTTTCTTCAACGTAACGGGTTGCGTTCTGGTACCGTCGTGAATCAGCAGGGTCGTTTGTGAACTGGCGTCGGGTCGGCGGGGGAAATAAGCGTAGAGGTCGTACTGCCCTGCTTTGGGCAACGTAGGCGAAAACCGGACGGCTTTGGCCGACTGGCCTTTGCTGTCATCAACCACCAGCGACCGGCCGTAGCTACCGCGCGTTTCGTTCTTCCAGTCGCCCGTCAGGGTCACCTGCCCCGCGTTGTCGTTGTCCACCACTACGTCGGGTGTGCTGCCGTCGAGCAGTGGGTTTTCGATCAGGATTTTCTGCACGGCCGCTACGTTGACCTGCTGGACGGGTTGTTTCTGATCAATGGCCAGGCTGGCCGCTACGGCCGCCGACTGGCCCAGCACCATGAAGACCGGCTCCATCCGGATCGATCCGTAGGCGATGTGGCTGGCCGACAGACAGACCGGCACCAGCAGGTTCCTGCACTCGTTCTGCTTCGGAATCAACGACCGGTAGCTGATGGGGTAGGGCGGAAAGCCCCCCACCTCAACGTTGCCTTCGTTCTTGACCATCTTCATGCCGTTTTTCTCGATCACTACGCGCTGGCAGTTGTGCGAATCCATCGTATAAGCCGCCATACCGACGCCGTCTTTCACGACGTCTTTGCCTTCGCAGTTGGCCTGCGTCATCACGTAGTCACCGATCAGCCGCCGGGCTTCGCGGACGTACATCTGGGGTGACCAGTTGCCGTTGTCGGTGTATTCGTCTTTCGGGTAGCCGAACGTCAGCATCTGCTCTCTAATGTCGGGGCGCATTCTGGGGTCGTGGCCGATGAAGTACAGCAGCCCTTTGTTATACAGTTCGTGTTCCCGCTGAATCTGCGCCCGGCGGTTGTAGTCGGCTTCGGGGAAATCGTAGTTCATCCCGATCATGTCGGTCGAAAATGGGCCGAAATTGTTGATGTCCGTCTTCTGATTCGGCATGCGGTCGGGCTTGAGAATCCGGTTGAACGTCAGCTTCGGGTCTTTTTCCATCGCCCGCAGGAGTAACTCGTAACGCGTCGAGTCGTAGCCCTCCGGTCTGGTAATGGGAATCCGGTTGGCCGGGTTGCTGGTCAGGCAGATGCGGAAATTGTAGGCCTGAACTTTCTTGTCGCCGGTGCCGGGTGCGGCTGGCGGTTCGGGGCTGATGCCCCACAGCAGCCCACTTTCCGGCTTGCCCGGCACTTTATACGGGTCAACGCCGTCGGCAAACTGGTGACCGTTCAGGATCTGGACACCGTTCCAGGTTTCGTTGTACTGGCTGTTGGCTTCGCGGCCAATGGTATAGTTTACCCCCGCCCTGGCCATTAAATCGCCCTCATAGGTCGCGTCGATGAACATCTTCGCCCGCACTGTGCTGACCGGCTGCACCGACGACAGGGGTGTTTCGAGGGTAATCTCCTGAATCGTGCCGTTTACCTTCTTCGCCGAAACGATACGGTGGCCGTACACGACCGGTACGTCCCCTCGCTTGATGTATTCCCTGAATAGATTTTCGGCTACGCTCGGCTCAAAGATCCATTGCTCAAAGTTGCCGTAATGCTTGCCGAGTCGCCGGTAGAAATCGAGTGATAATCCCGTAATGGCGTATTTGTTGCCAATGTCGGTGTAGCCTAAACCGCCTGTGGTCAGGCCGCCGAGGTGACGACCCGGCTCGATCAGGACTACCGACTTGCCCATCTTTCGGGCGGCATACGCGGCCATGACACCCCCCGATGTACCGCCATACACGCAGACGTCGACCGTTCGGATGGATTGGGCAGGCAATTGATTAACCGAGCTAATCAGAAGTAGCCAGACAAGCGTTCTTTTCATGAATACACTAAGCGTTAAACCGTTTTTACTCCAGCCGCTGACCGTCTTTCAGCAGTACGTCCCTTAATTTCTGATAGGGAAGCCGCTGCGGTGACACCTTGTTGTCAATGGCCAGCACCGCGGCCGTAGCCGCCGACTGACCCAGAATCATGAACACCGGCTCCATCCGAATCGACCCGAACGCAATGTGCGAACTCGACACGCAGACCGGCACCAGCAGGTTGTTGCACTCCTGTTCCTTCGGCAGAATGGACCCGTAGGCGATGGAGTAGGGCTTGTCGGGGTGAACGCCGATATCGCCTTCGTTCTGCACGAATCCATCGGTTTTAACGTACCGCTGAGCCTGGTGCGCGTCGAGGGTGTACGACCCCATGCCAATCGGATTTGGAACGGTCGTTTTGCCCAGGGCGTCGGCTTCTTTCATCACAAACTCACCGAGCATACGCCGGGCTTCACGGATGTAAAGCTGATGCGGCCAGCCGCCGTTGTCGACAAATTCATCTTTGGGTAAGCCCCACTGCTGCATCTTCTCCCGAACATCAGCCGGTACGCGCGGGTCGTTCTGCAAAAAATACATCAGGCCTTTCTGGTACAGCTCGTGTTCCTTAATGATTTGCTTCCGGCGCTCGTAGGTCGCTTCGGGGTAGTCGTAGTTCTTGCCAATGTAGTCGGTACTGAACGGACCGTGGTTGTTCGTATCGGTTTTGCGGTTCGGAATCGGGTCAAATTTGCTGAACGTTTCGCGCCAGCCCGAATCAAACACGCGGGCCAGCAGTTCGTAGCGGGCGGGGTCGTAGCCTTCCGGTTTAGGAAACGGAATCCGGTTATCGGGGTGATTGCTCAGGCACATCCGGAAGCAATACGCCTGAATTTTATTGTCGCCGGCCCCGTATTGGCCCGGCGGTTCCGCCGACACTTCGGGCAGCAGGCCGCTCTCCGGGTTGTTTGCCACTTTGTAGGGGCTGATGTTGGCTGTGAAATGGTGCCGGTGGTGAAACACGTCCGTTTGCACGCCGTTCCATTTCTCACCATAGACGCTGTTCGCTTCGCGGCCAACGTGGTAGCGAACCCCCACAGCCGCCATCAGGTCACCCTCGTAGGTCGCGTCGATGAACATCTTGCCTTCATAGACATTTCCGCTCAGGGTCCGGAACGATTGAATCCCACCCGACTTTTTCGAGATGCCTTTCGCGGAGCGGTCGAGCCATTCGTCGCGGTAGATGGTCAGCTTGTTTTCCCTGACAAAATCCTCAAACACCTGCTCGGCGGCATGCGGCTCAAAGATCCACATCGTCCGGGCGTTGCCGTCGATGGCGGGCGTACCCTGGCCTTTGTTGCCGTATTCGTCGCGTTTCTGCCATTTCCAGGCCTCCGGCGACTGATAATAAGTGTACAGTCGCTGGTAAAACTGCCGCGACAGCCCACCGATCACTTCCTTGTTGCCCGTATCGGTGAAGCCAAGCCCGCCCGCCGACAAACCGCCGAGGTGCTTGTCCGGCGATACGACGATCACCGATTTGCCCATCTTCCTGACCTGCACGGCCGCCATGACGGCCGCCGACGTACCGCCGTAGATAATCACATCGGCCCGGCGGGTGGCGGTTGGGCGGTGAGTAGGCGCAAAGCCGGACAGCAGCACCAGGCTCGTAAGGGTAATAAAGAAAGTAAGGCGTTTCATACGGTCGAAAGGTATGCTTGTTTACAAAAGGCAAAGTCGGTGCGGGCCTAATCAACGGGTGGTAGATTAATAGCCGGGATTCTGCGTCAGTTGCGCATTAACGTCCCGTTCCGTCTGCGGAATGGGGTACAACAGATGACTTTCCGGAACGACAATGGTCGGGTTCTGGGCTTTTATGGCGTCGATGAGCCGACCGGTGCGGACAAGGTCGTACCAGCGGTGGCCTTCAAACGCCAGTTCGAGCCGCCGTTCGAGCAGGACAGCGTCGCGGAACTGGTCTTTGGTCAACCCGCTGAGGTCAGCCAGTCCCGCCCGTCGGCGGATGCGGTTAATGGCTGCGTATGCCTCCGGTGTCGGGCCGTTCTGTTCGTTGAGGGCTTCGGCATACATCAGCAGCACATCAGCGTAGCGGAGAATCGGATAGTTGTTGGTGCCTTCTCCATTGCCCGTTGCTGAGGGGTCTAAATATTTGTAGACGTAGCACGGGAACGTAATACTGGCCGGTGCGGCCGGGGTGCTCGTTGCTGAATACAGTCTCAGGGTCACATCCCGGCGTCGGTCATCGGCCCGGTACGTTCTGTACAGGTTTTCGGTCGGGGGATCGTCGCCGAAACCGGCCACCCCATTTACCCGGTCAAACGGGGGGCGCATGTAGCCCTGCATGAGGCTGCCTTCGTTGAAGCCACCCCCCAGCGCCTGCATCTCAAACACAGACTCTTTCCCGTTTTTGTTCGCAATCAGGAACACTTCCGGAAAGGTAGTCCACAGGTCGTACGTACCAGAATCGATCACCTGCTTGGTCTTCGTTACGGCATTGGCCCAGTCGCGTCGGGTCAGATAAACTTTGGCCAGAAAGGCCGTGGCGGCTCCTTTTGTTGCCCGACCCCGGTCGGCCCCCGTGTATGTAGCGGGCAGGATGGCTTCGGCATCCGTAAAATCCTGGACGATCTGTTTGTACACGTCGTCGACCGACGCCCGCGCTACGTTGAGGTTATTCAGCGACGTTGTCTCCTGCAGAACCAGCGGCACACCACCAAACAACCGAACCAGCGTAAAGTAGTAGAACCCCCGCATGAACTTGGCCTCGGCAACGTAGCGGGCCTTCAGCGTTTCGTCCATCGTAATGCCCGGCAGGCGTTCCACGACCGCGTTGGCCCGGTTAATGCCCTGGTACGTTGTCGTCCAGATCGACTGGAACGTGGACGTGGCCGGGGTAAACGTGTGTTTATCGAGGTCGTTTTTCGCCTGGTTCGCCGTTGAACGCCCACCGCCCCATTCGGCATCGTCGGTGGCCTGGTCCTGGAGAATCCACACTACCTGCCCAAACATATTGGAGCTGTTCAGCGGATCGTAGACACTGCTGACGGCGGCTCGGGCGTCGTCCGCGTTTTTATAGAAATTGTCGGGTGTGAAGCTCGACTCGGGGATCTGTTCCAGCACTTCGCAGCCACTTAGCCCGGTCGTTAGCAGGAGGCTTAATAAGAGTATCTTTTTCATAGTGGTTGTCAAGCAAAGGGTTAGAAACCAACGTTTAAACCAAGCATCCAGATTTTAGCGGCCGGGTAGCTGGCGTAGTCGAAGCCCTGGCTGCGGCTGTCCTGACCGAAGCGGTTCACCTCCGGATCGTAGCCCGAATAGCTTGTCCAGGTGGCAACATTCTGCGCGGTGGCATACACCCGCAGCGACTGAATGTTGAGCTTCTTCACGATTGTGGCCGGCAGGTTGTACGCTAGCTGAACGTTCTTCAGCCGCAGGTACGACCCATCTTCAATCTGCCGGGTCGAGATGCGGTTAGCTGGCCGGGTCGTCGACGCCCGCGGAATGTCCGTGTTCGTGTTGGTTGGCGTCCAGCGCTGGAGCATGTCGCGGTTCTGGTTGTTGGTGCCGTTCAGGTACTCCAGTTCGAAGCGGTTGGCGTTCAGAATCTGGTTGCCATAAACGCCCTGGACGAATACCGTCAGCTCCAGTCCTTTGTACGAAAAGGTGTTGTTGAGACCCCCGAGGAACTTAGGCTGCGCCCGACCGATAATGGTACGGTCGTTGTCGTCGATTCGCTTGTCTCCGTTCAGGTCGAGGTATTTCCGATCGCCCGGTTTCCGGGCCTGGGGGTCTACCAGAGCGGCTAGTTCGTCGGTGGACTGGTATAATCCATCCGTCACGTATCCGTAGAAGGACCCCAGCGGTTCGCCGACGCGAATGATGCCCGAGTTGACGTTCTGCGCGATGTTGGCAACCTGCCCCGCAAAAATCTGGGGTGCCCCACCAATGTCCAGCACTTTGTTGCGGTTCAGCGAGAAATTCAGATCGGAGGTCCAGCGGAATGCCTGATCTACGTTCACCGACGAAATGCTCAGTTCAAAGCCCTTGTTTTCAACCCGGCCCAGGTTCTGAATGGCGCTCGAATAGCCCGACGTACTCGGGATCGTTACGTTCAGCAGCAGGTCGCGGGTCCGTTTCAGGTACGCATCGGCCGTCACGGTGATGCGGTTGTTAAGCAGACCAAGATCAATGCCCACGTCGGCCTGGGTGGTTGTTTCCCACGATAAATCCGGATTGGCAATCTGGTTGGGGCCAATGCCGGTCGAGACCGCATTGCCGAGGGTGTAGTTCTGCGTAGCCAGCAGCGAATAGGCCGGATAGTTGCCAATGCCGTCCTGATTGCCGGTTAGGCCGTAGGTAGCCCGTAGTTTCAGATCGCTCAGCACACGAACACTTTTCAGGAAGTTTTCTTCTGACAGGCGCCAGGCGAGAGCGGCCGATGGGAAATAGCCATACCGTTTGTTGGCGCCGAAACGCGACGAGCCATCCGCCCGGAACGAAGCCGTAACGAGGTATTTGTCCCGGTAGCCGTAATTGACCCGCGCCAGGTACGACCGAAGTCCCCAGGTACCGATGCCGGACGAAGGGGTCAGCGGCACCGATCCGGAGCCGAGATTGCCGGTGTTCAGGTTGTCGTTGACGAAATTCCGGGAAGCGGCCGTACTATTTTCCGTACGGCTGGCCTGCTGCGTGAAGCCTACCAGCGCCCCAAGGCTATGCACGTCGTTGATGGTTCGGTTGTAGGTGAGCAGGTTCTCGTTCAGCCACGTAACGGCCTGGCTGTTGAACAGCGAACCGACGCCACCCTGCGACAGGCCGCTCGTTACGCTCCGGGGTAAGTACGAATCCTGTTTTTGCAGAATCGCGTCTATGCCCAGCAGCACCTTCAACGTCAGCCCGTCGATGATCTGGTACTCGCCGAACACATTGCCGAAGGTCCGGAAGGCGGTGTTGCGGTTCTTGCTGTCGCGGGCCAGGGCCACGGGGTTGTCGGCGGTGAAATTCAACTGCGGGCCGGTCGTGAAGTAGCTGCCGTCCGGATTGCGAACCGGAATGATGGGCGGAAACTGCAGGGCGGCTATGGTTACCAGACCGGCGCTGCCCAGGTCACCGTCGGAGCGCGACTGGTTGGCCACCGTCCGGTTTACGGTCAGGCTGTTGCCGATTTTTATCCGGTTGGTCAGCTTCCGGTCGAGGTTGATGCGGAATGAATACCGGTCAAAGTCTGAATTGACCACAATACCCTGCTGCTTGAAATACCCACCGCCAATGGCGTACTGCGTGCGCTCGTCGCCACCGGAAATCGATAGCTGATAATTCTGGATCGGGGCCGACCGGAAGATTTCGTCCTGCCAGTCGGTGCCTTCTCCGAACGCATCAACCTGCGCCTGGGTGTAGACGGGGTTCCGGCCTTCATTGGTGTTGGCTTCGTTTACAAACTGGGCGTATTCGCGGGCGTTCAGCACCGGGTATTTACGCCGGACGTTCTGAACGCCGTAGTACGTTTCGAAATTGACCGTCGACTTACCGGCTTTTCCTCGCTTGGTGGTGATGATTACTACGCCGTTGGCCCCCCGCGACCCGTAAATAGCCGTAGACGAAGCATCTTTTAATACAGAAATGGATTCGATGTCACTTGGATTCAGGGTACTCAGGACGTTGAAGTTACCGCCGTTGTTGGCGCCGTCATTTTTGAAGGGAACCCCATCAATCACATACAGCGGCTCGTTATCACCCTGGATCGAGTTGCCGCCCCGAATCCGGATGGTGGTCGTACCGCCCGGCTGACCGGAGTTCTGCGTAATCTGAACACCGGCCGCCCGACCCTGCAGCGACTGGTCGAGGGATGTAACGGCCACTTTCCGAATTTCTTCGACGGGTACGGTGGCTACCGATCCGGTCAGATCGCTTTTCTTCTGCACGCCGTAACCAATCACTACCACCTCATTCAGCGACCGGTTGTCGGCCACCAGTTGGACATCGACCGTTGTGCGGCTGCCGACCGCAACTTCCTGGCTGACGTAGCCTACGAAACTGAAAACCAGCGTTGCTTTGCTGTCCGGTACGCTGATCTGGTAGCGGCCGTTGGCATCGGTGTTCGTGCCGCGGGTCGACCCTTTCACCACTACGCTCACGCCCGGTAAACCTTCGCCGGTTTCGCTCGTGACGCGGCCTACGATCCGAACCTCAGCCAGCACCGTTTCCATTGGTTGGATCGTCCGCAAGCCTGAAAGACTCTCCGGGACCGGCACGGACGTAGCCGCCGACGTAGTGGGCAGTAAGGTGGGCTGAACGAAGCTCGTTTTCTCGATCTTTTTGTTCGACAGAATCAGGTAAGCCCCCGAACGGAGTTTTTTGAAACGCAGCCCGCGCGGTTTGAGCAACGTAGTCAGATTCGTTTCGAGCCGGGCACTGAGGCTGACGGGGTCCGCGGGTCTGCCGTCGGTTTCGGCAATAACCGACTCTTCGAACAGGATGTCGGCACCGTAATGTTGCTTAAGTTGCAGCAAGGTCTGACGCAGCGAGAGACCTTGCGGGGTAGCGCTCTGGTGCAACCGGGTAGTCTGCCAGGTGGCTGCGTTGGGTTGTACAGACGCCAGAGCCTGCGCCAGTAGAGGAGTGGTCGCTATGATCAGAAGCCAGCCTGAGGTCATTGCAAACGGTAGCAGTTTTCTCATTGATTCGTGGGTTTATCGGTATTCTGATAAAAGACAAGGGTTTGGTTACTGTGCGTAACGTGTAAGTCGAGCAGCTCAGCCAGGGCTTCGGCCAGTTCGTCGGAGGAACCGGCGCGAATGGTGCCCGTCAGTGTGCGCCGGGCCAGCTCGGGGTCTTTGAAATGAACCGTTACGCCGAACACCTCCCGCATCTGCCGAAAGACTTCAGGTAGGGGCGTGCTGTTGAAGACAAAATGACGGTACCGCCAGCCGGCAAACTGGAGCGAATCGGTCTGCTGCCGAAGCTTGAGCCGACCTTTCTGATCAAGCGACACCCAGTCGCCGGGCTTCATAATCAGGTTTTTCTGAACCTGCTGGGCCGACCTGTAGGCTAGTTTTACTTTCCCTTTCTTCAGAACGACGTCCGTGTTCGTCTGCCGATTGCTTACCGAAAATTCGGTGCCCAGCACTTCCACGTTCACGCCTTCGGGAGTCTGCACAACAAAGGGCTGATGGTCGGGTAAATGGCGGACACTGAATACGGCCTCCCCCCGAAACTGCACCCGACGCGACAGGAAGCCGTAGCCCCAACGGGGGACCCGCAGCATCGACTGACCATTCAGGGCCACGGTTGAACCGTCGGGCAACGTAACGGTACGTAGCTGGCGGGCGGTGGTGGTGATGGTTCGATAGTTCCACCAGTCCTGCGTACGATACAGACCGGCGGCTACCAGCACCGGTATGACCACGGCCGCGGCCCATTGCCAGCGTAGCCAGGGCCGGGAGAAAGGCTCGGCCTGGTGAACGTGTCGGAAAGGCGACGTAGTCCGGGCCGGATCGTCGAAGCGTTGCCGAAGCCGTTCCAGTACGGCGGCCGAATCGGGGCTGTACTGCGGATAGCTGCGTTCCCACTCGTCGAGCCACTGAAAAAACTGCTCGCGGGCGTCGGGTCGGTCCAGCCACTCGCCGATGATTTTCTTCTGCACCGACGTAGCGTATCCGGCAAAGTACGTGTATACTAGTTCTTTGGTTGGCTCCATAAACCTGTGATAAAAGCGTTGAGAATTAGCGCAGTGTAGTCAGTAGAATCCCCACGACCAGACTTAACAGATTACTGCGACGCAGCGCGGCCCGAACGGTCGACAAGGCCCGTAGCAGATGATTTTCGACCGTTTTGGGGGAGAGGTCCAGTTCACCGGCGATCTCCTTGTAGGACTTGCCGTCGAACCGGCTCATGATAAAAACGCGCTGCCGTTGGGGAGAAAGCCCCTGAACGGCTCGTTCCAGGGTCTGGTAGAGTTCGTCCTGTAACAGGAGCTGATCGGGTTGTCCGGATTCCAGGTCCGGTCTGTCTGGATCGGGTTCGTCTGCGCCCTGCCGGCCCAGTTCCCAGCGGATGTAGTTGAACGCCCGGTTCCGAATGGCCTGGTAGAGGTAGGCCCGGTACGAACCCGTTACGCGTTCATACTGCCGGTCCGCGTAAAACTGATAAAACAGATCGGCGACCAGGTCTTCGGCGACCTGGCGGTTGTACACAAACCGGACGGCATGGCTGCAAAGCGGAGCAAAGTAGAGCCGAAACAACTGCTCACAACCTTGCCGGGCATCCTGCTCGAACGTTTTTCGTATGAACAGGTCCTGGTCATACATGCCCGGCACCGACGACTCGGCGAGCGGACTCGATAGCGGTGTACCTTCCCCAGGCGGACGAAAAGGAAACGTGTTAGCGGACATTCGGTTAAGGGACGATCATGAGTAAGACAAGTTTGCCCCCGTAAATCCCCCAATACGTTAGTCAATTTTTTGGTGATATAATGCAAATAATGATAGATTGGACAAAAATTACGAACCTCAGTCCATGAACCCCTGCCTGATTAGTCGGCCCGGCCGACCCGTGGATGAAGCAATCAGGTCCATACAGCCAGCAACATCGTTTAATCAGCCAATACAATGAAAAAACTAACGGTATCCCTCAGCCTGTTTCTGTTAATCAGCTTTTCGGCCCTGGCCCAGACGACACCCTCGGCCCAGGACGTAATGGACAAATACCTCGCGGCCATTGGCGGTAAGGATATGGTGAAAGGCATTACCGACCTGCGGGTCGATATGTCGTCGGATTTCAACGGGAACCCGATTATGATCACCCGGAAGTCGAAAGCGCCCAATAAGTTTGCCATGGTGGTGAATGCCAACGGCATGGAAGTGATGAAAATGACCAGCGATGGCTCAAAGGTGGCCATGGGCGGCATGCAGGGTAACCGGACCATCGAGGGCGCCGACGCGCAGCCCATGATCCTGCAAAGCATGCTGTTTCCGGAACTGCGGGCTGCCGAAGCCGGCATAAAAAGCACGGTTGCCGGTACAGAAAAGGTGAACGGCAAAGACGCCCACAAAGTAGTACACACCTCATCGGACGGGAGTGTTTCCTGGACAGACTTCTACGACGCGGAATCCGGCCTGAAGGTCCAGACCATCTCAAAACAGCGTATGGGACGGGGCGGTAACGAGGTCGAGCAGACTACAACCTACAGCGATTACAAAGATTTCAAGGGGTTGAAATACCCAACCACAATCATGCAATCGGGTGGTGGACAGCAGCGCCAGATGACCGTCGACAAGGTCAAATTCAACGAAGGCACGAAAGATTCTGAATTCGCAGCGAATTGAGTTTGTGGTTTGTGGTTTGTAGTTCGTGGTTGGTAGTTGGTGGTTCGTAGTTTGTGGATTACTGGGGTATTGAATCAGGGTAGTGTACACCCAACTGCAAACCACTAACCACAAACCAAGAACCCCTAACCACAACTACAAACCACAAACCACAAACCACTATCTGCTCGCATCCTGCTCAACCCCACCGGTATCGGCTTCCTGGTTGATGCGCTCTTCGCTGCCGGGTGGCTCCGGCGCGAAGTAGTCGCTGAGAATCAGTCCGACGATGAGGGTGGCGGTGAAGCCCATGAGCCAGACGGCATTGAACGGCCAGAACAGGCCAACCACCAGGAGAAGAACCGCCACTCCGCCCCGTACACTCATGCCCCGAACAAAGCTGGCGTGCGGTGGCCCGGCTTTCAGAGTCGTCAGGCTGATACCGGCCTCGGTCAGCAGATAAGCGGCTACTGAGCCGACCAGAAGCCAGCGGACACTGGCCGTGAGTTCGGCCTGTGCCGAGGCCTGAATCACGTACGACAGGCCCACACCTATTAACGTCAGAGCAATGGTTAGCGGGAGGTGCAGATACAGCCAGGCCGCATAGAGCCGGGCTGTACCGCCTTCGCTCACCTGCCGCACCGCGTCATCGTCCAGACGGTCGAAATACGCCCACCACAGACCGATAATAACAATACCGCCCAGTACGGTCGTCAGCAAGGGAATTGCATCAAAGCCGCTGGCGATCAGCCCCTGGGTCGTACCCGTCACGGACTGCCCCAGCACGAGCAGCGTAAACAGACCGTAGCGTTCGGGCAGATGCCGCACGTCGGGCGGAAACTGGCGGTGCAGCCGGCCACCGGTGGGTGTAAGCGGGGTGGTTAACTCGATCAGCAGGCCGATGCCCCACAACACGTAGCGGTACGAAACCGGCATAAATACCGACCCAATCCAGAGTACTACTGAGATGCCGAAGCCAGTAACGATGTGCCGGATGTACGGACGGGCTTCGGGCACGTAGTACCAGGCGCGGCCGTACTCAATCAACAGAATCATTCGTACGGCTGCGTAGGTCAGGGCGTAGGTTCGGGAGCCGGATTCCAGCGCGTTGGGAATAGCCGCGGCCAGCACGATCAGCCCCACGAGTTGCAGACTCACCAGAAGCCGGTGAACGACGTCGCGCTCGTTGTCAAACCGGGTTGAGTAATGTGTTTCTCCGTTCCAGAGCCACCAGACTGGTACGTATAGCAGCAGAAACTGGCCGAACGCCGGCCCGCTCATGTCTTTCTGAAGCCGCTGGGCCAGTTGCCCGATAATCACCGTGAAGACGAGATCGTTGAGTAGTTCGGTCCAGGTGGTACGCCGGTCGCCCTCTTTTTCTTTCGGGCGAAGTCGGGGCAAATGGGAGGCTTTGTCGCTGGGGTTGGCCATGTACGTACCCGGTTGTCTCCCTATAACTACCGAATGTTACTTTCGGTTAGTCGCCCTTGCTGCATTTGGACCTATTGGTCAGGCTACCTGCAGCAGTTCGTAGCTCTGCTGAGCGATTTCCAGTTCTTCGTTGGTGGGGATAATCAGGATTTTAACCGGCGAATCCGGTGTACTGACATCGCGGAGGTCGCGGGCGGATGAATTGTTTTTATCGGAATCGAGGTAGACGTTCAGAAAACCAAGGTCGCGGCAGATCATAGCCCGCATCGTGGCGTCGTTTTCGCCGATACCCGCCGTAAAAATGAGCGCATCCAGGCCGTTCAGGACGGCCGCGTAGGCACCGATATACTTTCGTACCCGGTAGGCGTAGAGTTCGTAGGCCAGCGCGGCTTCCCGGTTGCCCGCTTCCATGGCTTTCCGGATGTCGCGCATATCGCTGAACCCCGTCAGGCCCTGCATACCCGACTGCTTGTTCAGCAGCCGATTGACATCGTCCGGACTGTGGCCGCGGCTGATCAGATGGAAAATAACCGCCGGGTCAATATCACCCGATCGGGTGCCCATCACCAGCCCGGCAAGCGGGCTGAAGCCCATGCTCGTGTCGATGGATTGGCCGGCCCGAACGGCGGTGATGCTGCTGCCGTTGCCCAGATGGATGCTGATGAGTTTGGCATCCGGCCTGTTCAGCCAGGCGGTGGCCTGCTTGCTTACGTACCGGTGGCTGGTGCCGTGGAAACCGTATACCCGGATGGCTTCCTGGCGGTATAAGGCCTCCGGTATGGCGTACCGAAAGGCGTATTCGGGCATAGTCTGGTGGAAAGCCGTATCAAACACCGCGATCTGAACCGCTTTGGGGAATGTCTTCTCCGCAATCTCGATGCACTGATAATTGATGGGGTTGTGCAGCGGAGCCAGGGCGAAAAGCGCCTTGATGGTGTCTTTAACGGCGGGCGTGATGCGGGTAGCACGCGCGAACCGTTCGCCACCATGCACAACCCGGTGGCCGATGGCTTCGATGGCATCGGGCGAACTGATGACTCCCGAGACCGGATCGGACAACAGCTCCAGCACCCGTTGAAGACCAACCGCATGATCGGCGATGGGCTCCGTACGTTCCAGGCGGTCGGCGCCCGTAACCTGATGGCGAACGAACGAGCCGTCGAGGCCAATCCGCTCGATCTGCCCCACACACAGGGGCTGGTCGGAGGGCATCGCAAAGAGCTGGTATTTTAACGAACTACTGCCGGAGTTTATAACGAGAATGTGCATGCCGCAAAAGTACGTCAATCCGGTCAAGGTTACAGTGCCTCGTCCTGGCACTGGATGGCCGTGATGACCACCGTATTGAAAATGTCATCGACGGTGCAGCCCCGGCTCAGGTCATTGATGGGTTTGTTGAGCCCCTGGAGCATCGGACCGATGGCCAGCGCCCCGGTTTCGCGCTGTACCGCTTTGTACGTGTTGTTGCCCGTGTTCAGATCCGGAAAGATCAGCACGCTGGCCCGGCCCGCCACCTCCGAGTTCGGAAGTTTCTGGCTGCCAACCGAGGGGTCAACAGCCGCATCGTACTGGATTGGCCCTTCTATTTTCAGATCGGGCCGTTTCTGACGAACCAGCTCCGTAGCCTGCCTGACCTTTTCGACATCCTCGCCCTCGCCCGACGTACCGGATGAATACGACAGCATGGCAATACGGGGCTCGATCCCGAAGCGGGCGCTGCTTTCGGCCGACGAAATCGCGATTTCAGCCAGCTGCGGGGCGGTCGGGTTGGGATTCACGGCGCAGTCGCCAAACACCGATACGCGCTCCGGCAGACACATGAAAAACACCGACGACACCAGCGAAACGCCGGGTCTGGTTTTGATGAACTGAAGCGCCGGGCGAATCGTATGCTGGGTCGTGTGGATCGCTCCCGATACCATACCGTCGGCATGGCCTTTGTAGACCATCATGGTACCGAAATACGATACGTCCAGCATCATATCCTTTGCCATGTCCAGGGTCACGTTTTTGGCTTTGCGCAGTTCATACAGCGTTTCTGCGTACGATTCGTAGTTGTCGGACCGGGCTGGATCGATGATGTTGACCAAATTCGTATCCAGGTTCAGCCCTAACCGCCGGATCGACGTCATGACTTCGGCCGGATCGCCCAGAATCGTCAGACTCACCACATCCTGGCTGATCAGCCGGGCGGCTGCCCGCAGAATCCGATCATCATTTCCTTCGGGCAGAACAATGTGTTTCTTCTGACTCTTGGCCGTTTTGAGCAACTGGTACTGAAACATGTGGGGGGTGATGCCCTCCGGCTGGAACGTAACGATCTTGTCGTCCAGCGCCTGGGTGTCCACGTACTTCTCGAATACGTTGATGGCCAGTTCAATCTTCTTTCGGTTATCGGCCGTGATGCGGGAGTGGATGGCGCCGATGGTGGTTGTCGTTTCAAACGTGCCCTTCTGTACGCTCAGGATCGGAATGACTGTTTGCAACCCCTCAAGCAGGCGGGTGATGGGCTCATCCGGCACGGTTCCGGCCGTCAGCACAATTCCGGCTACTTTGGGGTAATTGGCCGACAGATTGGCTTGTATGGCCCCAATGATAATGTCCCCCCGGTCGCCCGGCGTCACAATCAAAACGTTTTCCTTAATGTAGTTCAGGAAGTTGGGCAGCATCATCGCGCCGGTCACAAAATTGTCGACCTGATTGGCAAGCAGCTCTTCTCCGAACAGCAGCGTAGCGTCGAGGCCGTCCTTGATTTCCTTCATGGTCGGGCTTTGCAGGCCTTTTTCCCAGGGGATGACGGTGATCATGATGTCGGTAGGCAGCTGCATTTTCAGCAGTTCCCGGACGTCATCTACCTGCTCAGCCTTCACCCGGTTGGCCACGATTCCCAGCACCTGTACCTCGCGGGTTTCGAAGCCCTGCAGGGCACTCAGGGCCGCACTGATAATCTGAGCCGTTGACCGGTGTTCGCCACTGACGACAATCAGCACCGGTACGCCCAGGTTTTTGGCAATGGATGCGTTCGATTCAAACTCAAACGCAATGCCTTCGCCCAGAAAATCACTGCCTTCAATGACGGTAAAATCGTAGCGCTCCTCCTGCTGTTTGAATTTGCTGATGATGGTGTTCAGCATGTCGCCCCGGCCTTCCGATTCCATGTGCTGCAGCACTTCGTCCCGGCTGAAGGCGTAAGTATCTTCGTAGTTGATGGGCAACGCAAAGTAGTCCAGAATCGCTTCGATATGAATCTCTTTCCGGCCGGGTGCCTGCTGAGAGATAATGGGTTTGAAATAGCCTACTTTCTTGGTTTTACCCAGCAACATATTAACCAGGCCGAGAGCGATTAGTGACTTACCGGTATACGGTTCAACCGAAGCGATGTAGATTGCCTTTGTCATGCTGTATGAATTGATGTTCGGGCAGACCTGATCAGCACCAGCTCATACCCGTATGTAGCAACCAGAACAGGCCCTGTCTGGTTGTGCCCTACCGGGTCAGAACGCTTTTAATTTTTGTAGCGGGTCCTGTTGGCTTGAGCCGATCGGCAAGATAAGCCGGAAACATCGGTTCATGAAGCATGCCTCCGCCCGGTACGTTTTAACAAGGCTGTTGATAAACAGTCGGAAGGTGACTAAGTTTGACGTATTGTAGCCAAAACCATCCTTTCCGCGAATGTCTAATTTTCGATTCAAGGCGCTGGAAATTGCCCAGAGCCGCCAGGCGATTGCTGTAGCCCCACCGGCCGAACGAGTAGGTGATTACTACGGTATCAATACATTCAATAAAGAAGTTATGCGGGCGCTGCTGTCGCCGGAAGCGTACCTGCGCATCACCGAAGCCATTGAAACCGGTGGTAAAGTAGACCGCGACATTGCCGATGAAGTGGCCGGCGCCATGAAATCGTGGGCGATATCGAAAGGAGCTACCCACTACACGCACTGGTTCCAGCCCCTGACGGGCGAAACGGCCGAGAAGCACGACGCGTTCTTCGACATCACCGTAGACGGCAAAGCCATTGAAAAATTCAAGGGTGGGGCGTTGGTTCAGCAGGAGCCGGATGCGTCGTCGTTTCCGAGCGGGGGGCTGCGCAATACGTTCGAAGCCCGCGGCTATACCGGCTGGGACCCGTCGTCGCCGGCTTTTCTGATGGACAACGGGGCCGGTGGCAAAACCCTCTGCATTCCGTCGGTTTTTATTTCCTACACCGGCGAAGCGCTGGACTATAAAACCCCCCTGCTGAAATCCCTGGCCGCGCTGGACAAAGCCGCTACGGCCGTGGGGCAGTACTTCGACCGGAATATCGATAAAGTAACCGCGACACTCGGCCCGGAGCAGGAATACTTCCTCGTGGACCGGGCCTTGTTCTACGCCCGGCCGGATCTGGTGCTGGCGGGCCGGACGGTGTTCGGGCACTCGCCGGCCCGTGGTCAGCAGCTCGAAGACCATTATTTCGGTTCCATTCCGCCCCGGGTCAACGCCTTCATGGTCGATTTTGAGTTTGAAGCCATGAAACTCGGTATGCCGGTGCGGACCCGCCACAACGAGGTAGCTCCCGGTCAGTTTGAGGTGGCTCCTACGTTCGAGGAGGTGAACCTGGCCATCGACCACAACGCCCTGCTGATGGATTTGATGGAAAAAGTGGCCGAGAAGCATAACTTCAAGGTGCTGTTCCACGAAAAACCGTTTGCGGGCATTAACGGCAGCGGGAAGCACAACAACTGGTCGATGGGTACCAATACGGGTGTTAACCTCCTGGCACCGAGTACGAAACCAAAAGAAAGTCTGCGTTTCCTGACGTTCCTGACCAACGTTGTGAAGGCCGTCCACGACAACGCCGACTTGCTGCGAGCGTCCATCGCATCGGCCGGCAACGAACACCGGCTGGGGGCCAACGAAGCCCCTCCGGCTATTGTGTCGGTCTTCCTCGGCGAAACGCTGACCAAAGCGCTCGAAGACCTCGAAACGAAAAACGAAATCTCGCTCAACAAAGGCGACAACGTGTATTACAAACTGGGGCTGAACCGGATTCCGTCGCTGATGCGCGACAATACCGACCGGAACCGAACGTCGCCGTTTGCCTTTACCGGCAATAAATTCGAGTTCCGGGCGGTGGGCGGCAGCGCCAATTCGGCGTCCACGATGACCGTGCTGAACAGCATCGTAGCCGACCAGTTGACCAAGTTCAAGCAGGATCTGGACGTTCGGCTGGCCAACGGCGAGAAGAAAGAACTGGCCATCGTCGACATCCTGAAGCAGTATTACCGCGCATCGAAGCGGATTCTGTTCGAAGGCAACGGCTACTCCGAGGAGTGGGTCGAGGAGGCTGCCCGGCGGGGTTTGTCGAACATCAAATCGTCGCCCGAAGCGCTGGCTGTCTACGTCAAGCCGGAATCGCTGGCGTTGTTTGAGCGGACCGGGGTTATGGGCCACGCCGAAGTAGAATCGCGCTACGAGATTGAACTGGAGAAATACATCAAAAAAGTACAGATTGAATCGCGGGTGATCGGCGACCTGGCCATGAACCATGTCGTATCGACGGCCCTGAAGTACCAGAATAAGCTGGCCGAAACCGCCCGGGCGCTGGTCGATCTGGGGATGAATGCCGAAGCTGAACCGCTGAAGGATCTGCTGCGCGAAATTTCGACCCGCGTGATCGTGATCAAGCAAAAAGTCGAAGCCATGACCGAAACCCGTAAGAAAGCCAACAATCTGGGCAATACGGTGGCCACGGCCCGGATGTATGCTACTGAGGTAAAGGATTTCTTCGAGGTGATCCGCTACGAAGTAGACAAACTGGAACTGATCATCGACGACGAAGACTGGCCGCTGGTCAAATACCGGGAGATGCTGTTTGTGAAATAAATGGCGGGTACTGAACGTGTCGGGTAGAAACGCCCGGCACGTTTGCTTTTTATAAGGCCCTGTAAATCATACCCAGTATGCGTTTTCCGGTCTTGACTTTCCTGCAGGAACTTACAAACCTGCCCCACCGTGGCGCTGCCACACCCTGCGAACGCGAAGCGGCTGCCCTGATCGGCTCGTACCTGACCGAGATGGGCGCAACCGTGCGCACGGAGCCGTTCCGAACCCCGAAAACCTACGTAACGGTGGTCTACTGGCTGATCGGCGGTTTGCTGCTGGGGCTGGTGCTGGTATCGGCCGGGAGTCCGGTAGTTCGGTGGGTAGGGGTGGGGGTCGCCTGGGCGTTCGCTGGGCTGGCCTGGCTGTTTTTCAACTGGCGGTACTCGCCCGTCACCCGGTTTCCGGTGCAGCATACCGCCTACAACGTAGTGGGACACTGGCCCGCTCCGGCCGCTACACACAAAGTGCTTCTGATGGCGCATTACGATACGGCCCCGGTGTCGCTGCTGTACGGTGCCCGTCAGGTGAGTAATTTTCGGGCCTCGCTGATCGTCTCGCTTAGTTTGATGGGTGTGGCAGCCGGAGCGGCCACGCTCGAAGCCCTGGGGAATACTTTGCCGCTGCTGACATACCTCCGCTACGGATGCATCGTTTATTTTTTGGGGCAGGCACTGCTCAGTACCATTGGGTATTACCTGCACGGCTACACCAGCGGGGCCAGTGATAATGCCACCGGGGTAGCGGCCGCGCTGGCCACCGCCGACCGGCTCCGGCAGGCCGGCCTGCCCGGGCTGGACCTGGAAGTGGTGCTGACCAGCGCCGAGGAAGTGGGGATGATTGGCGCGCAGCACTACGTTCGGCGGCATCGAACGAGATGGACGCGGGACCGGACAATGGTCGTCAACTTCGATACGCTGGGGGCCGGAATGCTGACCGTGGTCGAACAAACCGGTACGGTCGAGGTTATAAAATATGACAGTGTTGTCACGAAACTAGCCCGAACGCAGGTCGAATCCGGCTTATTCCGGGGGCGGGCGAAACTGGGCCGCTGGCATACGGCCGACTTCGACAGCGTCTGGTTCGTGCGGGCCGGTATCCCGGCGCTGGGTCTTTGTGCGCTGGATGAGAACGGGCAGATGCCGCGTATTCACCAGCCCGCCGATACGTTTGCCCGGGTGGATACCCAGCCGCTGCTCACGGCCGTTGAGCTGGCAGAAGTGGTTGTGCAACAATGGATAAGCGGGCAGACCGTTCGCTCATCGCCATATTAAAAAATTAGGTAGTCTGTTACATACGTTTGTTAAGAGGAGCATGAGACAGTAGCTTTACGAAATTTATTGGTTAACTAATTGCAAATCGAGTAAGCGTATGGCTACGTATAAAAACGAGGGGTATGACCCCCAGGAAATACAAGCCCTCAAAGATGAATGCCGCCAGGCTGGTAGGTCGTTTGTTTACGTTGAGGATGATGACCTGGACGTACTGGAATCCGGTGAGTGCGTGCATGTGCAGTTTCCGGGTCAGTACAAAACAGAGGAGGTAATTTATGATGCGCTGATCTACACCCTTCGGCTCCACCACAGCAGCATGGTGTACGAAATGGCCGTCGATCAGGTGAAAAAGACGTTCCCCGAATACGTACCGCCCGAAGATCGGCAGCCCGGCTACCGCATTTCGCCCGAAGATGAAGAGGAAGCCGAAATGGCCCTGACCGAAATCATCGAAGAGATCGAGGAAACCGAAACGGTGAAGGTGCAGGAACACGTCGAAATCGATACTGAGTTTGATTACGGGATTAGTCTTGACGTTTGCCTGAACACGGAAGAAATTACCGACGAAGTGGTCGAAAACTTTATCCGGAGTTTTAACAGCAACGCGCTGTCGCTGGATAATACGCTCTATTCGTTCACCAGCGACGCTCAGGAAGAGTAAATTAGTAGGGTAACAGGTAAGGTTTGGCGTTCAGAGTCTGATTAACCTGACTTTGAGCGTCAAACTTTTTTTTTACTTATGGACCAATTCCTTGCTACAGTCTCCTACGTAGCAACCCGCGAGCTTAGCCCGTTGCCATCAGTGCCTCCATTTGGGGATTCGGCCAGGCTTACCCCCCAACTCACGGGTAGCATCTTGAATTGATCCCTTTGCATACGATGATTCGACGGCCTGCCGGTGCGAAGCCATCCCTTGAGGGCTTCGTCACACACGAGTTTTTAACAAGAGTCAAATTGGAATTTGGTCCCAAATCTGCCTAAAAAAGTTTCCAGCCAAATGTAGCAAGTCTACTATGGATGATTGAGTTAGCACGTAAAGAGTGGTCATCATAGAGGTTCAAATTGATACCTGTTTTTGAGTGAGGTTTTTAAAAGAGCGTCTGCTATCACCAAGCTGTACTAAATTCAGTACGCCTGGTAAGCAATACGTGCAGTACAGCGTGATTTTGTAGACAATTCCCCTGAACCAATAAGATCGCTGTACTCAATACATCTTAAGTTATTTCATTCTGCCGACGTAAACAGATAGGTTCAAACCGACGAATGAGCGCTTCGCATTCCAGTTGCCAAAGCCAGTCACACCAATTCCTACATCTTTAGACGAAGTAATGAACCGAATTTCGGCCGGCAAGCCTATGGTAGTGTATTTAACTGGTTCATAGTACGTTGAACCATATATCAGCGGATCTGGATCGGAGTACAGATATTTTCCTCGGTTAGTACCCCAAACACCACTCAATCCGGTTGAAAAACGAAATTTCCCCATTCCAATCCCATACAGCAGTCCGATCTCACTTACTCTGATATTCGGCTGGATGTCCGAAAAGATTTGAGTATTAATCGTGTATCGTGCAACAAGGTGAGTCGGATTGTTCTTAAATTCATATCCTACTGCAAGCATTCCGCTTGGAAACTGGCTCTTTCCTGCACCTGCACTAAACCAGTACTTATCGTGTGAAGCATCTTGTGAACAAGCCACATTAGTTATTAATAAGACGAGTGCCCATGCACAACCAAAGATTAAAAACTTAAACATGCCATTCATAAGCTTTATTATACTATAAAAATAGTAACCAAAGAGTAGACTTGATAAACTTTTTTTGAAAAGCTTTAATTAGCGTACACTGTTCTTATAGATATTTCCCCTGACGCTGGTGGGTTTGATCTAGGCCATGCATTGCCTGAGGAATCCCCGGCTGACATTGCGCCCTGATTAATGGTCGGAGATTCATCAGCGCATACATGCACTCCAATCAACCCTTTCGTCGGTTCAACCAGTTTACCGCTGAATAAAAACTACTGCTTTTTAATTTTATAATCACAAACGGAGCAGCCCGTTTACTACTAATTGCTTAACGTAGTACATGAATAGCTGCTGGTGTACAGGCAGTGTACGACTGGTGTAGTATGGAATACCCAAACGACAAATGGCTTCAGCGAATCATAATTCCGGTTCTGCTTCTGGTAGCAAATGCAGCCTACTGGGAGGAGTACGACAGCCTGTGGCGGTATCTGGGGTGGTCGCTGGTGGGTATTCTGTACGTGCAACTGGTGTGGGAGCGGCTGGTCGGGTGGATGCTGAAAATCCGGGAGCGCTATCCGGACATTAAACAGACCCGAATCCGCATTCTGCTGACGTTTCTCGGCTACATGGGAATTGCCGGACTGGCGCAGTTTCTTTTTGTGGCGGTTGCCTCCCAGACGGCCTGGGCCGGTACTCCCCTCACTACCCGCGAGTTTGTCATTCATCTGCTGGTTGGGCAACTGGCCGTTGTCGTAACGGGGGCCGTGTATGAAACGCTGTACTTCCTCAACAAATACCGTGATGCCGTTCAGGAGGCCGAAATCGTGCAGAAAGTGGCGCTGCAGAATCAATACGATACCCTTAAAAACCAGATCAATCCGCACTTTCTGTTCAACTCGCTGTCGGCCTTGTCGGCCCTGATCGGTGAAGACAAACAGCAGGCTACGGAGTTTCTCGACGAGATGGCGAGCGTGTACCGGTATCTGCTGCAGGCCGGACAGCGACCCCTGGTGTCGATCCAGACCGAGACGGCCTTTATCCGGTCGTTTCTGCACCTGCTCGAAGCCCGTCACGGAACGGCCCTGCGCTGGCAGGTGACCATCAGCGACGAACTGGCTGATAACCTGCTGCCGCCCCTGACGTTCCAGACGCTGGTCGAGAACGCCCTGCGCCATAACATACTGCTGCCGGATCAGCCATTGACCATCACGATCCGGGCAACGGACGACGGCCACATCGACGTGATCAACAACATTCAGCGCAAAAACGTACAGATACAGACCCGGCCAACGGGCTTGACGGACCTCATCGCCCGGTATAAAGCACTTGCGTTGCCCCGGGTGATGATCAGCGACGACAACGGCTATTTTACGGTTCGGGTGCCGGTGCTGTCCAAAAAGCAGGCCGACGCGCTGGTTCATGCCGCCTGATCGGCGGAAGTTGAGGAAAACGCACGCTGAACACGTTAAAAAGTAAAGAAACGCTGCTTACAAACGTATGAAGATGCCCCAGTTTACCAAGCAGGATACCTGGATTGCGCTGGCTCTCCTGCCGGTTTATTATGGGCTGATGAATTATTTCCTGTTCGGCATCAAGTACGTTCAGCGGCTGGATATCTTTCTGCTGTCGACGCTGGTTACGGTGCTTGTCTGGACGCCGATCTACTTTCTGCACGCCGTACCGGCCATTTACCTGCGCAACCGCTTCCCGGAAATTCGGGATACGTGGCTGCGGCTGCTGCTGGCATTGGGTGCGCATATCCTCATGTCGTGGGCGACCGTGCTGCTGTTCTTTTACGGGTACGACTGGATCGGCTTTCCGGGCTACACCTTCGACGCAACCCGGCTGCGGTGGGCCATGACACTGAGTATTGCCGGCAACATCGTGGCTAACGTCATTCACGAAAGCACGTATACCTTCGAACGGTGGACCGAAACCCTGCAGGAGACCGAACGCCTTAAAAAAGCGAACCTGCAAAGTCAGTTCGAAGGGCTGAAGAACCAGGTCAATCCCCATTTTCTGTTCAACAGCCTCAATACGCTCTCGTCGCTGATTGAGGAAGACACCGGACAGGCCGAGCGGTTCATTGAGGAGATGAGCAGCGTATACCGCTACCTGCTCCGCAGCAACGAATCCGAACTGACCACACTGGCGGCTGAAATGCAGTTTGCCAACTCCTATTTTCACCTGCTGCGCACCCGCTACGGCGAGCACATTCAGCTTGAACAGGTCGTCGACACCCAGTATAGTACGTATCTGCTGCCGCCACTAACCCTTCAGCTGCTGCTTGAGAACGTAGTGAAACACAACGTGATTCTGCCCGATCAGCCCCTGCACATCCGGATTGAAACGAAACCCACGGGCGAACTGGTGGTGAAAAACAACCTGCAACGTCGGCGGATGCGGGTGCTGTCGAATCAGGTTGGGCTGGCCAACATCGCTACCAAGTACGAACTGCTGGGCCGGGGCCAGGTTGTGGTGCAGGATGATAGTCAGTTCTTTACCGTCACGCTCCCGCTGCTACGGCCGGCGTCGGTCTGATTCGCCTATACAATTCAGCGCTCGTTCGCGCCGGTTCAACCGGCTGTTTGGCGGATTGGTCAACTACGGCATTGAATCACGGCTAATCCTATACGTATCTTTAAACACGTTTCCACCCGCAACACCCCAACCTAACACCAACCGACGATGAACGTACTCCTGATTGAAGACGAAGAACTGGCTGTTCGCAAGCTGACAAAACTCCTGCTGGAAGTAGATACGAGCGTTCAGGTCGTGGGTACGGCGGCCAGCGTTCGGGCATCGGTAGACTGGTTGCAGAATCACCCGACGCCGGACCTGATCCTGATGGACATCGAACTGGCCGACGGTCAGAGCTTCGAGATATTTGAACAGACGTCTGTCAATGCGCCCGTTATCTTCACGACATCATACGATGAATACGCGCTGCGGGCTTTCAAGGTCAACAGCATCGACTACCTGCTGAAACCCATCAAGCGGCAGGAACTGGAAGCCAGTCTCGACAAGCACCGTCGGCTCCGGAGCCAGACCGATTCAGAAGGGGTGGAGATGGTCAGTACGCCCGATCAGGGACGGATGGCCATTGATGCGCTGGTGCAGCAGCTCCGGCAGCAGATCCAGCCCGCCGAATACCGCAAGCGGTTTCTGGTGAAGCACCTCTCGCAGTGGATGCCGGTCGAAGTGTCCGACATTGCCTACTTCTATTCCGAAGAGGGGGTTAGTTTGTTCCGCACGCGGTCGAACCAGAAATTTTCGGTGGACTACACGCTGGACGAACTGGAATCGATGCTCGACCCCAGCCATTTTTTCCGGGCTAACCGCCAGTTCATTGTTGATATCAACAGCGTACAGCAGATTCACCCGTACTTTAACAATAAGCTGAAGCTGTCGCTACGTCCTGTTACCGACGAGGAAGTACTCGTCAGCCGCGAACGGGCCACTGAGTTCAAGAAGTGGATGGGGAAGTAAGCGAAGCGCGGGCGGCCAGTTGCCGGGGTAGTTCAACGAGTGGGTTGGGGGTCGTTTCGACCAGAGTCCTGAACGCTTCCAGATCGGTTCTGACCTGCCGCTGCAACTGCGCTACCAGCAGGGGGGCCGTCAGGCGTTGCCAGCCTTTCAGTTCAATGCTCAGTTCGTAGGTGACGAGCGTACCTTTCTCCGTGCGTTCAACGATACGCTGCTCCCACAACTGCACCGGCCCGCCGACGCTTTCGCAGGCCGTTCGTCGGTTGGGGGCCGCTACGGTTACCTCGGTCGTGAGCGTCATGGCCTGACCCAGCAACTGAATGACCTGGCGGAATCGCATACCCGACCGGGCCAGTCCCGGCGTGTCCTGCACCAGTTCGCTCAGATTGGTTCGCCAGAGGATATCGTACTGATAACAGCCCAGCAATCCGTAGACGTCCGTTAACGGCAATCGAATCGATTCGGTATGTCGTACGGTTATCACAGGCTGGGTAATGAGTCAGGAAAGGCGATGTCGAACCGTAAATTAGTCGTTGCAATAACGTACAAATAATCAGAACCAGCTACTGGTCCAGCCCCGGACCGTTGTCGCGAATCCAGGATTCGGCCGCTTCCAGGGTCTCAAACAGGTGCGTAGGCACTTTTGAATCCGGTTGCTGAAACAGCGCTTCCGACGACAGTTTGGAAAACAGATCCGGCGACAAAACGCTGATGTTGAGCCGCAGACCGGCGTCGTAGGCGTTGGCAAAAAAATCGTTGACAATCCAGTCAATCGCACCGACCCACGCTACGTCAAACTCCTTGGTATCGTGTACGTGAACACGGCAGCCGTACGTGTTTCCTTCTGTTTTCTGCCAGTGAAGCATGTGGAGAGTAGCCTGCTTTAACTCGTCGTCGGTGCAGAAGCCAATCCACTTCATCAACAGGTAGTTCAGGTCGGGCTGGTAACTCAGGACGGCGTAGACCTCGCCATCGGCGTTTTCAATACGAGCTATGGGATTCACCGTGGGTAGCACCTGGTTGAAAATAAATGTCTAAGATATATAATTAATCGCAATAAATGTCGACATCCGGTTGGTTAAGCCGAGGACTCCTGCCGGGTCTGGTAAACGACCAATGTCTCGGGTGTTATGCCCAGATAGCTGGCAACGTAGTCCGGCGGAATGCGTTTGAGAACCTTGGGATGCTCGGTAATCAGCCGTCGGTAGCGCTCTTCGGGGGCATCTTTCAGCAGCGATGTTTCCCGGCGTTCCAGGCGGGTGAGCTGATCCTGCAGGAGCAGTACACCAAAGCGCTGCCAGACCGGGTAGGTCTGACAAAGCGTCATTACGTCGGCATACCGCATTTCGAGGATATGCGTTTCTTCGAGGGCCGCTACGTTGACATTGGAAGGACGCTGGCTGAAAAAACTGACAAAGGATCCCAGTAGTCCGTTTTCAAACACAAATTCTTTCGATACGTCCCAGCCGTCAAATTCGTAGTACAGCCGTCCGCAGCCTTTCTCAATGAACGCAAGGGTGGCGCAGACATCGCCTTCGCCGACGTAGAGCTCGTCTTTGGCAAGGACACGCGGACGGAGAATGCGTTCGAAAGCGGCTCTTTCCTCGTCGGTCGGCTTTACGATCCGGTTAATATTGAACAAAACGCGCTGCATACGCTGACGGCAGGAGGGTTACGGCACGAAACTATTAAAACGTTGGCGGACAATCAAAACCGGGCAGCTTTGGGGACATTATACCGGGGTGGCGGAGTTGTTCGACACCACCGACGTCAGCTCGCCGATCAACGGTAAGATAACGGAAAACTCCTGGCCGTTGTCGATAATGGTCGGCGCCGGCTGGCCCATCACCCGGTATTGGGTCAGAATGTTGCTAAGCCCAACGCCGTTGGACGCTACCCGGACCAACTTGCGCTGCAGGTTGTTCCGAACGTAAGCTGAGCCCGATCGTCGGTTGCAATCTCGATGGTTAGAGGGTGATTTGGCAGCACGATATTGTGCTTTACCGCATTCGCGACGAGCAGCTGAATCCGGCAAGAGGGGCCGGGCCCTGGCGGCCGTCGGGAACGTAACGTGCGACCTGCCCGACGTCATCCTGTTATATACCCGGCCGGACTGGTATTGAAGCGGTACGGCCGTGGCCAAAACCCTCAAGACGGGTATGTTTCGGTAAATAAAACGAATCGACCGCTGACGAAAACCGTTGTTTCCCGCCGGCTGCGTTTTGTCGACTATCCACTAAAATCCTGATCAACTGTTCATTCAAGTTTTGTTCAACCAGGCCCTCGCCGAGTGCCTACCAAACCCCTTTTGCCCAATGAAAACTGCAATTCTTCTCTGCTTTTTAGTCGTTTTGATCGATTCTTGTTCGACGCCGGTAGTCACGCCTGACTCTACGCAAAGCGCCCGGGTAGCGGCCACTAGCTGTCAAATGCTCAACGGGAAAGACCGTCCGTATGCCTGTGAATTTCAGATTGGTACAATTTACTTCATGGGGCAGAACAACGAGGTGCTGGCTACCAGCACGGCAAATGGTCAGCCGGTTTCGTTACCGAAAAGCAAGGCGATTAGCCATACAACCAATTCGTCAGGTGGGTCGTTGTTCTACAACGTATCAATCGACTTCCGGCGGGTGAATACGCCGTCGTTCGCTACATCAACCTACCGGCTGACCAGAGCTTCCATTACGGACCCGATTTCGCCGGGCGAAACCACTGTTGTGGATAGTACGATTGCGGTGAGTCCGAATCTGCCTCCTCCTTACATTCGCCCGAATCGCGTGATGTTCAAGCTGCAACTGAATTACGCGGTTTCGGCTAACCAGCCACCGTTCCTGGTAGCGCCGATTCAGCTGCTTATGCTCGAAAACCCCGTTACCTACGCCAAGATGACCAAGCCTACGTATCACCACGATCGTGATCGGGTCGAGGCCTGGCGTACCATGCAGGTGTCGGTTAATTTTTCAAAGTAGCCAGGAATCGTCAGTAAGGACAAGCCGGGGCAGGAAGATATTCCTGCCCCGATTGGTATGGTGTGGCCCAACGACTGGTACCTGGAGCGTATCGCCCGACAACCAGCGGCTGATTCTGGAGAACCTGACACCGAAACCATCGGGCAGTATCGGTACCGTCGAGTTCTACATTACGGCTACACCTACCGAAGCCGAACTTCACCTGTTACGTACGTCGGAAAGCCGAAAAACAGGAAACAGCGTAAACGAGTATCTTTTGGTACCGGCTAATTAACTGTTTACAAACGATCCCAAAACAATATGGCAACTGTAGAAGGCAGAATCAGCACCTACGACCTGCATTTTGATCACGGCCGCGGCAAGACCCCGGCCCAGCCCGACTGGCGGACCAAGTTCATCCACCTGCGCTTTGAGGGGAGTGCCCCCCAGCTGACGCTGTTCATCCTGAGTTTTGTGCCCGACCGGCAGGCGGCATCAACGGGAGACGTTATCAAACTATCGGATGGTACGTTCCGGGCCAGTGCCCGCCTGCCGGCCGAGGAGTTTCCGTTATACTACGACCTGCTGCGCAACGAAAAACCGGTGTCCGTACGGCTCCAGTACGATCAGGAACCGGCAGCCGGGCAGTCGGCAGTTATTACCAGTTTCTCGCTCTTTACCGGTCCTGAACCCGTTGGCGAAGGCGAACAGACTGCGTCTGCTAACCCCATCAACTCATGAACAAGCTAGTACTCCTGGCCATAGGGCTGGGATTGATACTTTCTACACGCCACGCACAGGCTCAGTCTGCCGGCAATAAGACGGTTGCGAACGATCTGTTCAGGTATCAGATAACGCTGCCGACGGGATGGGTGTCGCAACCGCTGGATATGTACGACGTACTACCCAATACCGAATCGCTCCGAAAAGGCTTTTCGGCGAGTAGTACATCGGCCGCTGCGTCGGCGGTGAATGGCCTGCAACTCTACAAGGAAGCGGACCCTAATTGGCAACTGTTCGTATTTGCGCACAAGAAACCGACTCTATCTAAAGAACAGTTCGTTGATAATGCGAACGCGGCCAGCAAACTGATGGGCGCTACGCCTGCTATTCAGGAGGCACAGTTGGGCAGTTTGCCTGGCTACGAAGTTACGACCACGGCCGGCGGCATGACCTTCGTGACGCGGTACGCCTACAGAAACGGCATCCGTTACGGCATCAGCGCTACGTACCGAACGGATCAGTTTGAACAGCTTCGGCCGGCGTACGAGCAGGTTGCAGCCTCATTTCGGCTGGGTAACTGATGGAGACGATTGACATGATCATACTACAAAGGCCGCCGGTCAATACCAGCGGCCTTTGTAGTATGAGTGTAGTTGAGCTTAAATCGCTTCTACGGCTTTTGGCTTTCGCGGTTGTTTCGCCAGCAGCTCGTTAATGTATTGTTCGCTCAGAGCCAGCGAATCGTATTGAGCGAATTCCGTCCGCAGCCGCGCTACGTTCCGCCGATACGCCGGGTCGGTCACTACCGTTTCGACGCTCGCCCGAATCTGGTCCGGCGTTGGGGTTTCGGTGCGTAGGTTTACGCCCAGTTTGAAGTAGCCGATGCGGGCCGCGATCTCGCTTTTTCCTTCGTGAATACCGGCGGCCACCATCGGTAATCCGTGCTGGATGCTCAGCATTACGCCACCAAAGCCTGCGTTTGTGACGTAGACATCGGCATGGGGCATGATCAGGTTGAAGTCGATAAAGTCTTCGATCAGGACATTGGCCTGGGGGTAGCGCGCCCGGAGTTCGCCCGTTTTTGAGCCCCCGGTCGTCACGACCACTAAATAATCCGTATCCTTGAACGCTTCCAGCGTGGGTACCAGGATTTTCTCCGGGTCGCGCTCCACGGTGCCCTGCGTGGCCAGGATCACCTTTTTATAGCCCTTGAGTTTGGCCGCGTGCGCGAAGTTAGGCCGCAGACCGCTCGAATGGGGGAGGAGCGGGCCGACAAACCGAACGTTGGGGCTCATGGTACTCCGTTTGTATTCAAAGCCGGGAACCCCACTTTGCAGGTACAGGTCCGGCGTGCGGATAAACGAGTCGAAAACGAAATCACGGGCGGGTTCCATCTGGTAGCGCTGCCGGATCTCGTTGTACAGATCGTTGCAGGGCTTGAAGAGAATGCGCGTGGTTAAAAACCGCAGGAAGTCGTGCTTTAGCCGGCCAAAGATCGTAGTGGCCGGCTCCAGGCCGAGGCCGGCAGGCGGCAGGTCTTTTGACGTTTCACTAAGCGGTGCAATGCCTACGGTGGCCACCGGAACCTTCAGGATATGGCGCAGCATAGGCGCGGCTGAGAACATCGTATCGCACACCAGCAGATCGAACGGAAACGATTTGTGGATGGCCGTAACATCGGTAATGTACTCAGGAGCTCGCAGGAGGAAAACATGGTTGAAATCGAAGCGCAGCCGGGCGATGGTTCCCTTGATGCGCTGCCGCTCGGGGAACACCTCGTCGAGGTTCTCCTGGTTGATCACCTTGGCTTCATGATAGGGGTAGTGAATCAGGCCCAGCTTTTTCACTTTGGCACCGTAGTGCCCGCCTACGTACCAGCGAACGTCGTGGCCCTGGTCGCGCAGGTGAACCGCCAGGCCCGTCAGGGGATTAAAGTGGCCATCCATCGGCATGGTGGCGAACAGAATTTTTTTGGATGTCATCGTATTTGTTGGTAAAAGGTCAAAAAAAGGAAGGTGTCTGTCGACGGGTCAAAAATGGCGCTCAACCCTGCCCGGAAGCAATCAGCAGCCGCCTGAAACGGAAAAAGCCGCCGATGAACTGCTGATTGTAACCCTTGAAAGAAGCCGGTCTATACGGGTAATGGCGCTGAAAAAAGCCGCGTAATGTGTTCATGTGCCTACCAGCAAAAAGCCCCGACCGAAGACGGTCGGGGCTTTTTGCTGGTAGGCGTATACGGTCAAATTCGTAGTGAATGGATCGCGGTATCATCGGTCTGAAACACAACCTTGCATTGCTGCGCAACGGCCGGTACGTCGGTAAATCGCCAGTTGCGGCCGGTTTTAGCCAGAATGAACAGACCGTAGTCATCACCGATGGCATTGAAGTCGGGTAACGGCTGGCTTTTTATGAACTGTCCGATGCCGAATCGCTGCGTCAGTTGCCGGGTCGTGGCCGGTACGTCGTTGGTTACCAGACCGATTTCGCTGATACCCTGGAAGATGTCGTCCGCCGGTTCGGCAAAGCCTGCATCCTGCCGCTCGATAAACTCCACCAGGTTACCGTTGTTGTCGAAGAAGTAAGCGGCCCGCGCTTTCCAGTTCGGGAAATACGCTACTTTACAGTGCGACGGGCTGGTATCGATGTAGGGGAGTTGGAACGAGTTCTGGTACTGCTCCAGTGCATAGAGCGGGATGTTAAAAGCAAAGTGGTACGGCTGTACAGGCTTGTCCGTCTGCCGGAACACCAGCTCGCTCCAACCCACCCGAAACGTAGCGCTCCAGTACGTGTAGCTGACCATCGGCAGCAGCAACTGCCGGGCGTAAAACTGCTGCGTAGCGAGCAGGTCGTTGGTTTCGAGTTCAAGGCGTACAATTTTCATAGCTGGTCGTGATTGGTGTTGGTAGTCGCCGGGTGTGAGGGTTGGCTCAGGATGACTACAGGTATTGTTACTGACGTGCGTCTATTCGTGTCCCCACCATACCTGGGTGCGGGGCCTGGGCCGGTGAACGGGCCGCCGGCGAGGCTTCGGAAGAAGGATCTGGATGAGTCGTTTCATGGTTTACACTGATTTCCAGGTCATGAAAGCCGCGTGGGCTTGTCCGTCTTCCGTGATTGATACCTTTACCTTCAGCGTGCTGGATGACGATTCCACAACGGTCCATTCCGATACGTCGGTTGGGTTCTGACCGTCGATGATCCGTAATTTCTTCGATTGGTCGTCGTACGACCAGGTGCTGGGCTTAACCGGACTCGGGTCCGTACTATCGTCGCAGCGGAGCCGGCCGGCATCACCGGTCATCTTGCCGCCCCGTTCGAACGTAACGGTATTGTCGAGGTCGCAGGCGCGCAGAAACCTGGTCAGGTCCGAATCAAGTTTACCGTCGCCGTCGAGGTCGATGGCCGGGTCAAGTGTAAAGGCGGTCATCTGCCATTTTTTACCCACAAAGCTCGGGACCGACGTACCGTTGCCGGGCTGGCCGGTTTGCGGCTCCACGCCGTCTTTGGGTTTATCGCAGGCGGCTGCGAACAGAAGGAGGCCAAGTAGTATTGACCAGAGAGAAAGGGTTGATGTGCGGTTCATGTTGTGTATTTGTTGTTGGCTGAAATTGGTTTGGTTGGGTAGGTTTCAGGAGGCAACGGCTCAGGTTCAGAGTTGAGCAACCTGAACCGTTGCCTCCTGAAACCCGATTACTATACGAACCTGATGCCGTAGCGGGTCGATGCGTCCAGGAATACCTGCATGGCTTCGGCCGGCATGGGCCCCTCGGGCTTCGGCGGCATGATGGCTTCCGTAGCGGCTTCGCTCAACTCGTAGAAGAAGTTGACAAAGTTGCCGGGCGTCAGGTACACCAGGATGTTGGCCGTCGGGCTGATGACGGTGTAGGCGTGGGGAACCTGGCGGGGCAGAAACACCGTCTGACCGGCAGTAGCCTCGATGGTTTTTTCGCCGACCGTTACGCGCAGCACACCGTCTTTGACGTAGAACATTTCGTCCTCCCGTTCGTGGATGTGCATGGGGGGCTCGGAGCCGGGGCGCATGTTGAATTCGACGAGTGAGAAAGCCCCGTTGGTTTGCTCACTGCTGACGTGTACGCGCATCAGGTATCCGCTGAAGTACCGGATAGCGCCGGATTGGGCAATGGGCTGTGAAATTTCAGTTGTCATGGCTGGTTAAAATTGAGGTCTGTATTTGTTTGACAGGTCAAAGTTGGCGCTGTACTGCGCGTATTCTATGGGCTACTCCAGTCAACCGGAAAAACAGAACGATGAACCGAATTTTCACGCCTGTCAGCCGACGTTGTCTCGGTCTGGCGTAAATGCCGACCAAAACAAAAACGACCGCAGTACGTCGCGGTCGCAGTGGTCAACGGATACTGTGGATTATGGATACGTACTAGTTTAATCCACTGAAGGACAGTCAGGTTATTTTTGTCATCCCGACGTTAGGAGGGATCTTCGGGTGAGGCTCTGTTCTTTTTCACTTACCAAAGATCCCTCCTTTGGTCGGCATGACAAAAACCGGCTTCTGGCTACTATGGCCGTTCCCGGTGTTCAGAACGCAAAACCGGCCGTAATCTGCCAGAGGCTCGTTTTGCCGACGAAGCGGGCGTCGTTGTTCGGGGTTTTGAAACCGACCGACGAGAAATCCGACAGATTGCCCTCGTAGCGCAGATCGAGCTGCAGCCCTAATAGTGAAAGGCCACCGCCGGCCTGGTAGCCGAACACGGCCTGTTTGGCGGTTTTGTCAATCGACTGCGTGGTGTATTGTTTGAACGCTTCTTTGAGGCTGTTGTTCTCCGAAACCGTCACCGACGCAATCGGGCCGGCGTTGAACCGCAGCGGCCCCAGCCGGAAGCCCACCAGCAGGGGGATGTCGAACGTGGTAAACTTAACGTTCACCTGCTGGGTCATCAGGCCCGTCTGCACCAGATCGAACGTACCACCCTTCGAGGACAGCAGCAGTTCCGGCTGCAGAAACACCTTGTTGCCCAGCCGCACGAACACGCCCCCGACGATGCCTGTTGTCCGTGAGTTGTTTGACTGGAAAAAATCGTAAACGACCTGGCCGCCCGACAATACGGGCATACCATTCTGCATCAATCGGGGTGCCTGGAATTCCAGGGTGTTCAACTGGGAGAAGTTGGCCCCAATTCTCAGACCCACTGTCATTTTCTTGCCCGACTGCGCCTGACAGGGAAAGGCAAGGGCTGATACACTAAGTGAAACCGCGAGTACTGCTAAGCGGAAAGACATTGGTTGGCGGATGTAGTTGGTTATACTACCAAAGATGCCGGGTTGGTGACAGACTGGCAATGGCAGTCTGTCCGAACTGGTATAACCGCTGGCTGGACTGATGTAGTTGCGGTGTCAGTTGCTACACAAAAACGCCCGGCTGTCGAAGAGACCGAAGCCGGGCGAAACCAAATGAATGAACTGCCGGTTCGCGGCAGTTTACATAATGAACGTACGTTGCGACATCTCCTCCAGGTTCGAGAACTGGTAAGCCTCAGAAGGCGATGTATAGCCGGGCTGGTAGCCGGTAAGCTGGCCGATCCATCGGCGAAATGTATGTAGGAACAGTAGCATAGTGTTGTTAGCGAATCATGACGTACCGCCGATGCAGGGTGGCAGCAACCCCTTTTTCTACCGCTTTACGGGACAGCCAGCGCATGACCGGAGCCGCCAGCAGCAGCCAGCGGGGTAATCCCGCATCGTCGAGCGTATAGAGGTAGCCCATCGCGAACGGATTCCTCGGAACGCCCGTCCGGTGACTGTATTGGCCGTCGCAGGCCAGACCATACGCAATCTGGATCGATTGCTCGAAGTTGGGGCAGCCCGGAGCGATTTCCCACCGAAACTGGCAGGGCTGAGCGGACCGGTTCGTGATGCGGTGCCGTGTTCCGGGCAGGATGGTTACCGACTCGCCGGACTTCAGGTGAACGTACTGTCTGTTGATCAGGAGCGTCAGTTCGCCCTCCACACACGTGAAAGTTTCTTCGTGCTGGTGCTGGGCATGGGCCGGTACGTTGCCGTTCGGGGGGAGAATCACTTCAAGTAACGTATGCTGCCCCTTGCTCTCGCTGCTGGTCTCGATAAAGGTAATATAGTCCCGGGCGATCGGATTTCGTATTGTTCTCAGAACGTGTCTTCCCTGAGTGACCATGATGTGGAGTGTTTCTGGTTAACGTAAAGAGTCTATGTGTGCTTGTAAAGAGCCTTTTTAAGCGGAAAGGGTTGTAAGGGATGTCAAAAAAAATTACGGCATCGGTTACTGACCGCTCGACAGCCAATCCTTGTTTTTCGGATGAGTCTTTAGTCTATCATCATTGAACAAGGCAATTTTAATGCCTAATAATCCTACCCGCCCATAGGCTGCAGTACTTTCTGGAATGTATGGAACGTCTTCGTGTGGGTAGCCAACGGATACAAACATCCAAAATACAGGCAGGCAGATCAACTAAATTGGTATGAAGTGCCGCGGATAACCGCTGAATGGGTGATCTGGCTGTACGAAATGTGTGTCTGCCGGCTTGCATTGCCTTAACAGAAGGGCTTCAGCAAGGTCAATGGGTACCTGAACCTCCGGACCGATTGGCCTTACCTGGCAGCGGCCGCCGGTACTGCGGTCAGGCTAGTTCAGGAAAATTGAGGATTGCTGGTAAATAAGGATCTTTGTACATGAATTATTTCAACCAGCTGCTTGACCTACTAAAGCTCGAACGAGACGAAGACCGGAATCAATATCAAAAACTCACCCAAACTACCTCCGTTGCCGAACGCCGGGCCAACGGGTTAACCTGGTATCCAATTGCCATCCGGGGCTCGGAGCTGGGCCGGGGTGACTACTTGACCGTCGAACTTGAACGCACTACGCACCAGGAGATTCCGCATCAATTCCGGTTCGGCATGCCCGCTGTCCTGTTCAGCAACCACGATCCGAAAATCGACCGCATCGAAGGCACCATTTCACACCAGAGTGGCAATCGGCTTAAACTCAGCCTGCGGACCGATGAACTCCCCGACTGGTCGCGCGATGGAAAGCTGGGGGTTGAGCTGCTGTTCGACGACAACAGCTACGACGAAATGGAGCAGGCCCTTAAAACGGCCAATACACAAAGCGAAAAATCGTCCCATCGGCTCATCAGCATTCTGACCGGCCAGCAGTCGCCGACGTTCCACCCGGATGTTCCTGAACGTCTGCTGCCCCAGCTGAATCCCAGCCAGGTTGCGGCCGTCAACAAGATTCTGGCGGCCAACGAACTGGCAATCGTACACGGCCCCCCGGGAACGGGCAAAACCACTACGGTCGTGCAGGCCATTAAAGCGCTGATCGGGCAGGACAACCAGAAAGTGCTGGTGGTGGCTCCCAGCAACACCGCCGTCGATCTGCTGAGCGAGCGACTGCACGACCAGGGAATAAACGTACTGCGGGTTGGCAACCCGGCCCGGGTTTCGGAGCGGCTGATGGCCCTTACGCTGGACCATAAGGTGAGCGAACACCCGTATATGAAGGAAGCCAAAAAGCTGAAGAAACAGGCGAATGAATTTCGGAACATGGCGCATAAATACAAGCGTCAGTTTGGGAAAGCCGAACGCGAGCAACGGAAAGCCCTCTTCGATGAAGCCCACCGGATCATGAAGGAGGTCGCCAATTCGGAACAGTACGTCATCGACGATCTGATTGCCCGGGCGCAGGTCATCACCGCAACGCTGGTGGGTGCCAACCACTACACCGTCCGTAATCTGACGTATCATACCGTCGTCATCGACGAAGCGGGGCAGGCCCTCGAACCGGCCTGCTGGATTCCAATTCTGAAAGCGCAGAAAGTCGTCCTGGCCGGCGATCACTGTCAACTGCCCCCGACCATCAAATCGCCCGAAGCGGCCCGGCGTGGGTTGAGTGAGACCCTGCTCGAAAAATGCGTGGCCCTGCACCCCGAAGCCGTTTCGCGGCTTGACGAACAGTACCGGATGCACGAGCATATCATGGGGTATTCGTCGCAGGTGTTTTACGAAAACAGCCTCAAGGCCCACGCGTCGGTAGCCCGCCATGCGCTGTTCGACGGCGATACGTCGCTAGTGTTTGTGGATACGGCCGGTTGCGGTTTCGACGAAAAGCTCGACGGTACCAGCTCCACCAATCCCGAAGAAGCGGCTCTATTGGTCAGGCATCTGACCCAGCTCGTTACCGACCTCAGTACGCGGTACGTACCGCAGAGCTTCCCGACCATCGCCGTCATTTCGCCCTACAAACAGCAGGTCAGTCTGCTGAACGAGCAGATCGCGAACACGCCGGAATTACGGCCGTATGGCCATGCTATTTCGGTCAACACCATCGACAGTTTTCAGGGGCAGGAGCGGGATATCGTCTATATCTCGATGGTCCGCAGCAATGCCGAAGGTGATATTGGCTTTCTGTCGGACATCCGGCGCATGAACGTAGCGATGACGCGGGCCCGCAAAAAACTCGTGATCGTCGGCGATAGCGCTACGTTGGCCGGGCTGCCGTTCTACGCCGATTTTATCGCTTACGCTGAAGCCCTCAACACGTACCAAAGCGCGTGGGAGTGGCTATAACCTTACCCTGATTGCTTTGAAAAGCCACACTCAGCGCTTTTTAATGACCGGCAAAATCCGTACTTTGAAGTTTTCTGAGGGCTTTTCTTCCCTGTTTGTCGTGTAGCTGATCCGCTTTAACCTGATTGATTCCGTGTTATCACTTCAACACCAAATGTTCATGGAAGTTGCCCGCCTGCGGAGCTTTACGAAGGCAAGCCAGACGTTGTTCATCAGCCAGTCGGCCATCAGTAAACAGATCAAGGCCCTCGAACATTTCTATAAAACCGCCCTCTTCGAACGCCACGGTAACTCCATCAGCCTGACCCAGGCCGGTCAACTGCTGTACACTAAACTGACCGACGTCTGGCAGGTACAACAGCAGCTCCATCAGGAACTGCGGCTGCTGAACGACACGTTTTTTCCACCCACCAAACTCGCCATTGGTGGCAGCACGACGATCAGCCTGTACGTATTACCGCCCGTGCTGTCGGCGTATCTGCAGGCATATCCGCAGGTGCAGATTAATGTGCTCAACCGGAATTCGGCGAATATCCGGCAGGCGCTCCTCGATCATGAGATCGATCTGGGGATTGTTGAAGGCCTGAACCCTGTCAACACCCTGACCTATACACCGTTTATGACCGACGAGGTGGTAGCGGTTTGCTCAGCCAACAGCCCCCTGAAAGACCGACGACTGGCCGTTCGCGACTTGCCTGACATTCCTGTAGCGTTGCGCGAATCCGGGTCCGGTACGTTGAGGGCGGTCGAGAATGCCTTGGGACAGTGGGGGATACACCTGGCTTCTCTCGCCATTCGGATTCGGTTAGGGGGCACCGAAGCCTTGAAAAATTTTGTGCTGGCCGATACCTGCCTCGCTTTTCTGCCGAAGCGGGCCATTCAGAAAGAACTGGTCAGGGGAGAGCTGATTCATGTGCCGATTGAGGACGTAACGATCCATCGGACATTTTCCTTCATTCAGCGAAAAGGCACTGAAAACAACGCGCTGGTCAACACCTTTATTCGGTTTATGGAACGCCATTATGCGCTCCGGGAATAACCCATACCCAAACGCTATTTGCCTGTGGCCCTGCGAGCAGACAATTTTCGGCTCGTAACCGAAAAATCATGACCGCGACCCAGCCCCGTTCTCTGCTTCAGGCGTTACACTGTTCCCAGTGTGGCCAGGAACAGTCTGCCTTCATCCGTCAAACGCTTTCAGCGTGCTGCCGCATGCCTTTGTTGAGCCGCTATGATCTGGCCCCGGACCGATTCCGCCCCGCCGACTTGCTGGCCCGGCCCGCCACGATGTGGCGCTACTGGGAGGTACTGCCGGTTTTGGACCCCCAACACCAGGTGAGTCTGGGCGAGGGCTTCACCCCGCTGCTTACACTGGATCGGCTGGCTTCTCTGACGGGCCTGGAGCGGGTGACTCTGAAAGATGAGGGGCTGAATCCTACGGGCTCTTTCAAAGCCAGGGGGTTGAGCATGGCCATCTCCAAGGCCAAAGAAAACGGCGAACAGGCCTGCATTATTCCAACCGCCGGTAATGCGGGGGTGGCTATGGCGGCCTATTGCGCCCGGGCGGGCCTGGAAGCGGTTGTGGTCATGCCCCGTCACACACCGGACTCGTTCAAGGATGAATGCCGATTCTACAATGCCCGGCTCATTGAGGTCGACGGTCTTATCAACGACTGTGCCGCCGAAGTCCAGACGCTGAACCGGGATGGCCGTTATTTCGACGTATCGACGCTGAAAGAACCCTACCGGCTGGAAGGCAAGAAAACGATGGGGTATGAAATAGCCGAGCAACTGAACTGGCAACTGCCCGACGTAATATTGTACCCGACTGGTGGCGGCACCGGACTCGTGGGAATCTGGAAAGCCTTCCGCGAAATGCAGGCGTTAGGCTGGCTCGCACCGAACCAGGCCCTGCCTCGCCTGGTTGCGGTTCAATCCGATCAGTGTTGTCCCGTGGTGGCTACGTACCGGGGGCTTCAACCCAACAGCAAACACTATGAAGGGCGGCCTACCCTGGCCAATGGCCTGGCGGTTCCCAGACCCATCGGTGAGCCGCTGATCCTGGCTGCTTTGCGGGAGTCGAAGGGAACCGCCCTCGCCGTTTCCGAAAATGCGCTGCTGGCGGGAACCCGGGCGCTGGCCCGGCACGAAGGGCTCTTTGTCGCGCCCGAAGGGGGCGCACTTTGGGCAGCTTTGCTCCAGCTGAAGGAACAGGGCTGGATTCAGCCGCACGAACACGTCCTGTTGCTGAACACCGGCTCGGGCCAGAAATACATGGATAATCTGACGGTGTAATGCGTTCGACGGCGTGGCCTATCCGGCAACCAGCCCGTATCGCCTGAGCTTTCCTGCCGGTTCAAATGCAACAGATAACAATTCATACAGGAAAGGAAGCACTTGAGGTGAATTTATATGGCAGACGCGCGCTTTGCCCACCACCTTTGTATCGTCAAACACAAAAAACAAACAGAATCTTCCTCTTTTTTAACCAGCAACAACTACAATGAAACAACTACTTACCCTCGCTACTGCGCTGTTCCTGAGCGCCTTTGCAACCAGCGCCTTTGCTCAGTCGTACAAAAACGGCGATAACCTCCTGAATGTCGGTATCGGTCTGGGAGCGTACACAGCCGGCGGCTTGCCCATTGGTGCTTCATTCGAAAAAGGCATTACCGATCAGATCAGCGTTGGGGGCTCGTTCGACTTCGCCCGCTACGGCTACAACTACGGTGGCTACAAGTGGAACTACACCTTCATGTACATCGGTGCCCGGGCTTCGTACCATGCCGGGGAACTGCTGAACATCAGCAACGATAAATTTGACCCGTACGCCGGGGTATCACTGGGCTTCCGGGCCGCTTCGTACAAGGATAACACCGGCTATGCAGACAACTACTACAACCCCTACAACAGCGGCCTGTTCCTGGGTCTGCACATCGGGAGCCGCTACCGGTTCAGCGAAAAATTTGGGGTGTTCGGCGAAGTAGGCTACGGAATCGCAGCCCTGAAACTTGGCCTGAGCGCAAAATTCTAGGATTACTACATAGAGTTTGGATAGAAGGCTGACTCCCCGGCGACCCTGTCGCCGGGGAGTTTTTTATGATGGCCATCACCGTTGTGACAAACGGGATACAACTCATCAGGGTTTATCCTCAATTCATCCGGGCAGATACGCAGTTCATGCATTCGCCCGGGCGGATGTTTTGCCGAATTCTGTTAAATTTGATAATAGTCAGTATGAACGTTTTCATTAACCGCGCACTTTCCTTTTTCTCCAAACCGGAGTGGTGGTACCACGTCCTGATGATGCCGTTGCTGTTTCCCCTCGGCAACTATTACTTCATCGGAACGCGGTACTTCGACGATACCCGGGTGTGCGTGGTGGGTACGGCAATCATCTTCGTACTATACTGGATTTCAGTCATATTGCTGACTTTAACGGTTCGGCGCGCGATCCAGTGGTTTCCGGATGTCCGGCAAACCCTCCCCCGATCGCTGGTGATGCTCGTGCTGGTGGGTTTATTAACGGTGTTGCTGGCGGTCTTCAACGTCTGGGTGTACAGCCTGTTTCCGCTGACCGGCGTCCGGTTTTCGTGGGGGGCAGTGCAGCCAATCTGGGCGTTGGGGTTGGTCTTCGACGTATCGCTGTGTCTCACCCTGACCATGCTTTATACCTATACGAAGTGGCATGAAAACCAGGCCGAAACGGAACTGCTTAAACGCGAGGCCCTGCAGCATCAATTCGATACGCTCAAAAACCAGATCAATCCGCATTTTCTGTTCAACAGCCTCAACTCGCTCTCGTCGCTGATTGGCGAGGACACCGAACGGGCCGAACAGTTCGTCGATCAGCTGGCGAAGGTGTACCGGTATTTATTACAGGCAAATACCCGCGATCTGGTTCCTCTTCGAACGGAACTGGATTTTATTACGGCCTATATTAACCTGCTGCAAACCCGGCATGGAAGTAGCCTGCAGGTTGAGCAGGCCATTGATCCGGCGTTGCTGGACAGTAGTTTACCCCCGCTGAGTCTTCAGGTGCTGGTCGATAATGCCATCAAGCACAACGTTATGCTGGCCGACAAGCCACTCTGCATTTCAATCCGCACAACGCCGGGGGGGCAGTTGCAGGTGGTCAATAACGTACAGCGCAAAACCCGCCGGTTCGAGACCCACCGGTCGGGACTGACCAACCTGATGGCAAAATATCGGTTATTGAGCAACACTCCGGTCAGTATTGAACAAACGGAGGTAAATTTCGGGGTAACACTGCCTTTACTTACCGTTTCCGGTGTATTGACACCGTAACCGACCGAACCAGGCAGCCCCAGACCCGAAAGCCGATGAACGACTACAACGATACCCGATTGCGCGTGCTCGGCCCGATTGTACTTTTTCTGTTCGGGACAATCTTCTTCCGGCTGAATATCTATTTTGATCTGGCGTTGTCCGCCATCCTTCAGTTCAATACCGTGGCGCTGACGGCCGGGTATATCTGCTGGAACCTGACGCGCTGGACCGTACGCGCCATCCAGCGCCGATTTCCGGGACTGCCACGTACCAGGGAGCGGCTGCTGTGGATTGGGCTGGCGTTTCCGCTGCTGGTCAACTTTGCCGTACTGCTGCGGGTAGAGGTACATCGGTTGCTGGCCGGGAAAGGGCTGGCGTTTCCCGACCTGTTCGATTACGTCGAAACAACCGGCATTCAGATTTTCTACCACTGCATTTACGTGGGTATCTACGAAGGCATCTATCTGTATCGCGAATGGCAGCAGACCTATGCCGAAAAGGAAGCGTTGCTGAAGGCACAGTGGCAGTCGCGGTTCGATTCGCTCAAGAGCCAGGTGAATCCGCACTTCCTGTTCAACAGCCTCAACTCGCTCTCATCACTGATCGCCGACGATCCGAAGAAAGCCGAAACGTTCGTGGATGAGATGTCAAGTGTGTATCGGTATCTGCTTCAGAACAACGAACGGGAGCTGACAACATTGGACAATGAACTGCGGTTTATCTATTCGTACACGCATTTGCTCAATACGCGCTACGGAAAGGGCATTTCGGTAAGTATTGACGTGGAATCGGCCAGTTTTGACAGTTATTTACCACCTTTAACGCTTCAAATGCTGGTCGAAAACGCCGTAAAGCATAACGCAACCATGCCTAACAGCCCACTTCATATTGAAATCAAAACGACCGGACCGGGCTGGTTGATGGTACGTAACAACCTGCAGCGACGTACCGTAAAGGTCTTGTCCAACCAGGTTGGCTTGTCGAATATTTCGGCCCGTTACCGCCTGCTGGGCGATCAGAACATCGTGCTCGACGACGACGGGGTGCACTTTACCGTGCTGCTGCCGCTGATCAGTCAGCCTAAATCAGTAGCCGTTTCATGATGACACTTCCTCCCAAACAGCGGGCACCCTGGTGGCTCAGTCTGAATGCCCGGATGCAGTGGCACATGCTGCTGCTGTTTCCGTGGTTCATTCCGCTGGTCAGCTACCTGCTGCTGGGACCTCGCTACCTCGCCGACTGGCAGACGTTTGTGGGGGCTACGGCCCTAAACCTGGCCATCGGCGTTCTGTGTCATTTCTCGCTCGATTCGCTGACGAAGAGTGTCGTTGGCTGGTTTCCGGGCCTGCGGCAGACAGGCCAGCGGGTGCTGCTCCTGCTGCTGGTGTTCCTGCTGGTTACACCCGTGGCCATTCTGGGTGGCCTCTGGCTGTACGACCACTTCCATCTGTTCGGGTACTCTGTTCACCCCGCCACGCTCAAACGGATCATGCTGTTCAACATAGCCGCTAACCTCGTTTCGGTAGGCGTCTACGAAAGTGTATACTCGCTCAACAAATGGCGGGAGAACATGCTCGAAAAAGAACAGCTGAAAAAGGCCAATCTGCAAAGCCAGTTCGAAAGCCTGAAAAACCAGGTAAACCCACACTTTCTGTTCAACAGCCTCAACTCGCTCTCATCGCTGATCGCCGACGAACCCCGCAAAGCCGAGGAGTTTGTCGATGAGATGTCCAAGGTATACCGGTACCTGCTGCAGACCAACGAAGGCGAACTGACGACGCTGGAAACGGAACTGGCGTTCACGCGGTCGTATTACCACCTGCTGAAAACCCGCTACGGGGCCGGCATTCAGCTGAACGTAGCCGTAGCGGCACCGTATGAAACGTACCAGCTGCCGCCCCTGACGCTCCAGATGCTGATCGAAAACGCCGTCAAACATAATGTTATCCACGTGGGCCGTCCGCTGACTATTGATATCCGGGTCGACGAATCCGGTCAGTTGCAGGTTCGGAATAACCTGCAGCGGAAATCCGTTCGGGTCGCTTCCAACCGAGTTGGGTTGGCTAATATTTCAGCTAAATATCGTCTCTTAACCCAGATCGAACCGACCGTCAGCGACGATGGTGGTTATTTTACCGTTGTTTTACCCCTTTTATCCCCTGTAACTGTATGAATGTATTAATCGTGGAGGACGAAGATTTAGCGGTTCGTAAACTGAGAAAACTGGTGCAGGAGGTCGACCCGACGCTCGATATCGCGGGCGTTACGGCCAGCATTGAAGATACGGTTGAGTGGATGAACCAGCACCCCGCCCCCGACCTGATTTTTATGGATATTGAACTGGCCGATGGGCAGAGTTTCGAGATATTCGAGCGGGTCGACGTGCGCAGTACGGTCATCTTCACGACGTCCTACGATGAATACGCTCTCCAGGCCTTTAAGGTCAACAGCATCGATTACCTGCTGAAACCCATCCAGCGCGAAGATCTTCAGCGGAGTCTGAAAAAATTCTACGATCTGCATGGCCGCAACCAGGCGCAGGAGGCCACGGCTCAACCCTTGAACCTGGATAAACTGCTGCGCGAACTACAATTGCAGCAGCAACCGAAAGAATACCGCAAGCGATTCCTGGTTCGGCAGGGCCAGCGGCTGCTCTCGATCGAAACCGGCGAGATTTCATACTTCTACACCGACGAGCGGTTCAGCTTTTTCCGGACGCACAACAATCAGAAATTTCTGGTCGATTACACCCTCGACGAACTGGCCGACGCGCTCGACCCAGCCCAGTTTTTCCGCATCAACCGTGGACTAATTCTGACCCACCGGGCCGTAGAACAGATGCAGCCGTACTTTGGCAACCGGCTGGCGTTAACACTCCGCCCGGCGTTTGAAAAGGAGGCCATCGTGAGCCGCGAAAAGGTGAGCGACTTCAAAAAGTGGATGGGGAAATAGACTACGTATCTACTTTCTACGCCCATGGCCAGACTTATTTTTGGGGGTATTATTGCCATTCTTCTGCTGGGGTTGTATGCCTACGCCACCATCGTCGCGATCATAACGGTCGAATGTCTGGTGCAGCACGGGCCGAATTCGACCTGCCAGTACGGGCCAAACCTGACCGAAGGCTTTACTACCATCCTGAATCTGGTGGGTGGGCTGGTGTCGGCCCTGGTAGTGGCCGTACTGGCCGTAACCAAACCCGACGATCCGCCGTCTGCCCTGGCGCTGACCGCTAAAATCCGCCCGGTAGACCTGACCAAAACCACCCAAAATGTCGTAACGGGCGTTTCGGTCGCCTACGTGATCGTGTGGCTCATCTGTGGTTTGGCCGCCCTGGTTGTCGGGTATATGCAGCATGCCGACGTAGTGCCGTCGCTGACCGCGTCGGGCAAGTCGTGGCTGGGTCTGGCCGTTGCTGCGGCTTATTCCTACCTCGGTGTCAATCCAGCCCGTTGATTTTGGCCGTATCTTTGGGTGAGTATGCATCTGTTTTATCAACCCGACGTCCAGACGGTTCCCTGCCTGACCGACGATGAATCCCGCCATGCGGTCAAAACCCTGCGCCTGGGTGTGGGCGACACTATTGCTGTGACGGATGGGCACGGAAACCGGTTTTCTGCCGTTATTACCAAAGCCGACCCCCGCCAGTGTGCCTTCCGGATCACGGGTCAGCAAAGCACTCCTTCGCGGCCCTTTTCCATTCGATTGTGCGTAGCGCCAACCAAAAACCTGGACCGTATTGAGTGGTTTGTCGAAAAAGCCGTTGAGGTAGGTATCGAACGGATCAGCTTCTTTTTCGGGCAGCATTCCGAGCGACGGGTGCTCAAACTGGAGCGGCTGGAAAAGATTGCCGTAGCCGCCATGAAGCAGTCGCTGCAAAGCTGGCTGCCCCAGCTGGACGAAGCTGTTTCATTCGATAACTTACTGAAAACCGTAGGGGAGGATCAGCGGTTTATAGCGCATCTACCCGAGCAGTCGGCCAACACGGATGAGCCACCGGCGCATTTGCTGCGGGCAGCCACCTCGGGTGGGCAGTATACCGTACTGATTGGGCCGGAGGGAGACTTTTCGGAACGGGAATTGCAGGCGGCTACTACGGCAGGATTCCGTATGGTAACACTCGGACAAAATCGATTGCGAACCGAAACGGCCGCGCTGGTAGCTTGCCAGATTTTGACTATATTGAACACGTAGAAAGTGTTGCCGCCGATTACCCGGATCTGACCCTGACCAGATGGGATGCTGGTGTAATCCGCGTAATTGGCGCCTGTATAAGACGAGATGAGAAAATTAATTTGTTTCCTGGTAGTTGGGTTTGTCTCATTGGCTACGGCCAGGGCGCAGTATGCCTACAAAATTGCTAAACTGAAGTACAACGGCGGGGGCGACTGGTACGCCAACAAAACGTCGCTGCCGAACCTGATTAAGTTCGCCAACGCGAACCTCCGGATGAATATCTTCCCCGAAGAAGACATTGTGGAGCCGGGCAGCCCCGATATTTTTAACTACCCGTTTGTGCACATGACCGGCCACGGCAACGTAGTTTTCACGGACGCAGAGGCCCAGAACCTGCGCCGGTACCTGATGTCGGGGGGATTCCTGCACGTCGACGATAACTACGGGATGGACAAGTTCATCCGGCGGGAGATGAAAAAGGTGTTCCCGGAACTAAACTTCATCGAGTTGCCGTTCAACCACCCGGTGTATCAGCAGAAGTACAAGTTTGCTACGGGCCTGCCGAAGGTGCACGAGCACGACGGCAAAGCACCCCAGGGGTTTGGCCTGATCTACCAGGGGAGGCTGGTGTGTTTCTATAGCTACGAGTGTGATCTGGGCAACGGCTGGGAAGATCAGAGTGTTTACAACGATCCCGAGCCCGTACGGCAGCAGGCCTTACGAATGGGCGCCAATCTGCTCCAATACGCGACAACCATAAATTAATTTGGTATTTTTCGGTTGTCGAAATACAAAACCGCGCGAAATACGTTAGTTTTGTATAGATTTTCCAAGTCTGTCTTTATTCACTTTAACTATATTACGTTGTGATTGTACTGGCTGCATTTATTGGGCATTGGTACCTGTCTCTGTTCTGCCAAACATTCTTTCTGCATCGCTACGCGGCTCATAAGATGTTTTCTATGAGCAAATTCTGGGAGCGGTTCTTCTATTTCCTGACGTACGTCTCGCAGGGATCGTCGTACCTCAGCCCCCGGGCTTATGCTGTGCTCCACCGGATGCACCATGCCTTCAGCGACACGCCCAAAGACCCCCACTCTCCGCATCACACCAAGAACGTGTTCACGATGATGTGGAAGACGAAAGACATTTATAACGCGGTGCTGCACCGCCACCAGACGGTCGAGCGGCAGTTCGACCGCAACTACCCCGTCTGGAACTGGATGGAGAAAGTAGGCGATTCGTGGGTATCGCGGATCGGCTGGGGTGTGCTCTATAGCCTGTTTTACATTTTCGCATACATCTACCTGGATATGCACTGGGCGTTTTTCTTCCTGTTGCCGATCCACTTCCTGATGGGACCGATTCACGGCGCAATCGTGAACTGGAGCGGTCACAAATACGGGTATTCGAACTTTGATAACCACGATCATTCGAAGAATTCGCTCATGCTGGACGTATTGATGCTGGGCGAACTGTTCCAGAACAACCACCACAAGCGGCCTAATTCCGCTAACTTTGGCGCTAAATGGTTTGAGTTTGATCCTACCTACCCGGTGATCAAAGTCTTACACAAACTGCGGATTATTGAGCTGCGGTCGCCGAAGCAAAGCAATCAGGCCCAGCACGAGGTCGGTCATGATCGCGTTATTGACAAAGAGGTAGAGGCTTAAGCCAGTGAACTCATACAAAAAAAGGGTACTCAGTCGAGTACCCTTTTTTTGTATGAACCGGCTGCATTATAACAGAACGGCCGCTACCTCCTTCCAGTCATTAACGCGCTGGTAGGCGGTTTCGTCGCGGTTGTGCAGGGCGGTAAACAACAGCCCATGTCCCTGAAACGTACGGATGTTGCGGGGCAGATCGTCGATCAGGAAGTCTGTGTTCAGTACACTCTTATCGCCCATGAAAATGTAATTGCGCCACGAGATAGCCGGAAAATGCTCCTGGAGCCAGTCCCATTTTTCGCGCAGTGAATTGGGGAATTCCTGAGCTGCGGACGCCACATAGACGTCGTATTTTTGCATCAGATCCGCAATAACGTCCTGCGCTCCTTCCATGACCGGAATATCACGGAAAAACCCCGGTTCGTAGACGCGACGGGATATGGTTTGATATTCGTTCTCGTCGAACAGCTCGTGGAATGACTTCTCCTTCAGCTGCTCCAGCGTATAGCGGGGCGCTTCGCCTGCCAGATACAATTGAATAAACTTAGCGTGGGTATCGGCCATGACATCGTCCATGTCTATGGCAATGCGTTGTTTCATGCTTGTTAGAATTGTAGACGTTGATCGTTGGCTACCAGGCTCTTAGTCGTAGCTGGTCTGATAGCCAACAGCTGGCATCCAACGTTTATAATGTTCGGTTTATATCAAACTGCTCCAGATAATCTGCCACGCGCCGGACAAACTGACCGCCCAGCGACCCATCCACGACCCGGTGGTCGTAGGAGTGAGAAAGGAACATTAGCTGCCGTATGCCGATCAGATCGCCCTGTGGCGTTTCAATCACGGCGGGCTTTTTCACGATGGCACCGAACGCCATGATGGCCACCTGCGGCTGCAGAATGATCGGTGTGCCCATGACGTTGCCAAACGTACCGATGTTGGAAACGGTATAGGTACCCCCGGCCAGATCATCGGCGGTAAGCTTGTTCTCGCGGGCGCGTTTGCTCAGATCATTCACCTTCTTGGTCAGACCGATGAGGTTGTACTGATCGGCGTCATGAATGACCGGCACGATCAGATTGCCGCTCGGCAGAGCCACCGCCATGCCAATGTTGATGGACCGCTTAACGATGATGTTGTCGCCGTCGACCGATACGTTGATCATCGGGAAGTCCCGGATGGCTTTTGCCACCGCTTCTATCAGCAGGGGTGTATACGTCAGATTTTCGCCGGTCTGCTGCTTAAACTGATCTTTGATTTTGGTACGCCACTGCACGACCGGAGTCATGTCGGCTTCAACGAACGAACTGACGTGGGGCGAAATCTGCTTCGACTCGACCATGCGCTGCGCAATCATCTTGCGCATCCGGTCCATCTGGATGATATCCGATTGCCCGTTCAAAGACGTAGCAGGTTTGGCGTGCCCGTTCGTTGACTGGCCTGCGGTTTGGGGCTTTGGGGCCGGTTCGGGGGCCGTAGGGGCGCTTTCCGGTTCAGTACCCTCGGGCCGTTGCTGCACGTAGGCCAGAATATCTTTTTTCGTTACGCGGTTGCCGGCACCAGAGCCGGGAATGCGGTCGAGTTCGTCCCGCGAAATGCCTTCTTCTTTCGCAATGTTCAGCACCAGGGGCGAGTAGAACCGGTTTTCGTACACGGGCGCGTCGGTCGTAAGCGCTGTAGCCGATGCCGCTACGGCTTTTTCGGAGCCGCGGCTACTCATCGACGAAATGCTGGCTTCCAGTTCCCGTGCCACCTCATGTTCCTCAGTGGGTGCCGGTTCGACGTTTTCAACGGGGGGCGTCTTTGCCGGAATGGGCTCTCCGGAGTCTTGAGCGACGGAGGCCTCAACGTCAATCCGGGCGATGGGAGCGCCAACCGCCACGACGTCGCCTTCGTTGACGAGCGTTTCTTTCAGAATGCCGTTGTGCAGGGCCGGTACCTCCGTGTCCACCTTATCAGTAGCCACTTCCAGTACAGATTCGTCGATTTCAATACGGTCGCCGGGCTTTTTGAGCCACGTAATGACCGTACATTCCATTATACTTTCGCCCATTCTGGGCATAACCATGTCGATGAGTGCCATTTGTTTGTACTGATAAAAGGAATGATGAGTGATAAAAGAAAAACGAACGTAGCGAATCGATGTTCATCATTTATCCCGCATCATTGGTTTACGAGTTCTTCACGGAGCAAATTTAACAGATACGTGCTGGTGAGTTGAATATTTTGGTCGCGATACTGCCCAAGTTTAAGCAGGCGGGTCACGGTACGCTGCGCTGTGGCGCAGGCAATCCAGATCGTACCGACGGGTTTATCGGGCGTGCCGCCGTCCGGACCGGCAATTCCACTGGTGGCAATGCCGACGTCGGTGCCAAGGGTTTTCCGAACGCCCTCGGCCATTTGCCGGATGGTTTCTTCGCTGACGGCACCATACTGCGCCAGGGTTTCGGGCTTTACGCCCAACTGACTGCTCTTAATCGCGTTGCTATAGCTGACAACGCTGCCCCAGAAGTAGGCCGAAGAGCCGGGTACCTTTGTGATTTGGGCCGACACGAAGCCACCGGTACAGCTTTCGGCGATGCTCAGCGTCTGGTTTTTGCTTTTAAGCAATCGACCTACCACGCTCTCCAGCTCGTCGTCATCAAAGCCGAATACGTTCTGCTGTATGAGGGGCATGACCTCATCGACCAGAGCGGCTAATTCGCGGTCAAGCTGGGCCGAATCCTGACCCGTGGCCGTCAGCCGTAGTTTCACCTGGCCGAAGCTGGGCAGATACGCCAGCCGGATGTGCGGGGGCAGGCTATCCTCCCAATCGGCGATGCGTTCGGCCAGAAACGACTCGCCAATACCGACTGTCCGGATGATTTTGTGCTTGATGACCGGGGTTTGAAAATAGGCCTGCAACCGGGGCAGAATCCGATGGGTCATCAGGTTTTTCATCTCGAACGGAACGCCGGGCAGCGATACGTACACCCGCCCCCGGTCGTCGCCCCGGTCGTGTTCAAACCACATCCCGGGGGCCGTGCCCCAGTCGTTCTGGATATAGACTGCATTGGCCGGCAGGTCGGCCTGACCGCGGTTAAGGTCAGTCATGGGGCGGCCTCGCTTCTCAAAAAAGCCCGTGACCAGTGCCAGTGCTTCCTCGTTGCGGACCAATCCGACTCCAAAGTAATCACATAGCGTTTTTTTAGTGATGTCATCCTTGGTCGGTCCCAGCCCACCCGTCAGGATAATGACATCCGCGCGCTGGTGCGCTTCGTGCAGAATAGCCAGAATGGCCTCGGCCTGATCGCCCACCGACGACTTGCGGACGGTGCGAATACCAATGTTTGTAAGCTCGGTGCTGATCCACTGGGTGTTTGTGTCGGTGATTTGCCCGAACAAAATTTCGTCGCCGATCGTAACCACTTCGGCCCGTATGGTGTTGGTCATACTATAGCACAGGCTCAAGCCTGTATTAATCAAGGGAAGCGCGCATTAAACGTTTGCTTCCGAACGCGATCAAAAGTACGTAAAAACGTTGTATTGCATGAACAGGAAGATGTGGCTGGCCTTTGTATTGGCCTCGTTCTTTATCCAACCGGCTTTGGCCCAGGATTCATCCCAGACTCAACCCCAGAAACGTAACGGGTTGGGCGGATTTCTCGAAAAAGTAATTACGACCGCTACCGGCGGAGATGGTAACCTCTCGGCTACCGAAATTGCCCAGGGCCTTAAAGAAGCCTTACAGATCGGTGTCGGCAAGGGGGCCGACCAGGCCTCGGCAGTCGACGGATATTTTAAAAATCCACTCATCCGAATTGCGTTTCCACCCGAAGCTCAGCGGGTAGCTACCCGGCTGCGGCAGCTAGGGTTCAACAAACAGGTCGATCAGTTCGAACTGTCGTTGAACCGGGCCGCTGAGGATGCGGCCAAAAAAGCAAAACCGGTGTTTCTCAAGGCCATTACGCAGATGACCATTCAGGATGCCGTAGGGATTCTGAGGGGGCAGGACAATGCCGCAACGCAGTACCTGCGCCGGACGTCGGGTGCTGAACTGGTTCGCGAGTTTACGCCCATTGTGGATAATGCGCTGGCCCAGAACAAAGCAACACGGTACTACAGTGATCTGGTGACCACCTACAACAAACTGCCGCTGGTCCAGAAAGCCAACCCGAACCTGACGGAATATGCTACCAACAGGGCGGTGGATGGACTTTTTCTGCTGATTGCACAGGAAGAAAAACGGATTCGCGAGAATCCGCAGGCCCGCGTAACGGAGCTTCTGAAGCGGGTGTTTAACCGACAATAGCAATCCCTTCGACGATAGGCGTTAACTTTGCCAACGTAATACACGTTGGCAATTTTTTTGTATGAGAAAATCTGACATCCATTTTAGCGTTGAATTAGACGACCAGAGTGTTCCCGATAAAATTTACTGGGATGCAACCGATAACCCCAACGAAGGGCTGAGCGACACGCGGGCCATTGCGATTGCGCTCTGGGATCATTATCACAACAGTACGCTCAAAATTGACCTTTGGACGAAGGATATGGAGGTGGTCGATATGAAGCGCTTCCTGATCGAAATCATGAGTGGTATTGCTGATACAGCCGTCAGCGCTACCGGCGATCAGCGCATGGCGACCGACATTGAAAACACCTGCCGTATTCTGAGCAAACGACTGGAGGAAGAGATTCGGGCGCAAAAGCAACAACAGTAAGCGTCGCCTGTATGAAAAAAGTAGTGGTTTTGTTTTTTCTGATTGTCCACGCGGCCGTGGCTCAGAAAGCGGGTATTCAGTTTCGGGCTACTCCGCTGGAAAAGGTTTTCCAGGAAGCCCGGCGGACGGGGAAACCGGTGTTCGTGGAGGTTTTTTCACCGACCTGCCACGTCTGTGAAAGCTTCGTGCCAACGCTGAACGACGCGCGGGTGGGTCGGTTCTACAACGATAAATTTATCAGCACCAAGCTGGACATTGGCCTCCCGGCTACGAAGCAGTTTCTGGACCGACGCCAGTTGTTTGTGCCGTCGCTGCCGTTGTTTCTGTATTTCGATCCGCAGCAGAACCTGATCCACTTCGCGATGAGTAACAACTCCACCGACGAAGTGATCCGCCACGGTACCAACGCCGTGAATCCGCAGGCCCGTAGCCAGACGATGAAAGCCCGCTACCAGCAGGGTGAACGGTCGGCCAATTTCCTGATCGATTATGCGATGTACGCCCGGGTCACGCGCGACACCGTAGCCGGCATGGCGGCCATGAATGACTATGCCAAACAGCAAAGTCCGGCTACGTTTGCCAATCAGACTAACTGGCTGGTGTTGCAGAAGCTGATTCTGGACTACGAAAACCCTATCTTCCAACACATGATGGGGCACCTCGATACGTACCGGAAAGCCTACGGTGCGGAGCCTACGCTACGGGTTGCCGAAAACATTCTGATGTCGTCGCTGTACAGCAGCCGGGGTGCCCAGTATCCGCCGGCCAAGATTCTGCAGATTCAACAGCAACTGGTGAAGGCGGGAATCGAGCCCCGCGTAGCAGCCAACCGGACCCTGCTGCCGGAAGTGAATGCCTATTTCCGGACCCGTCAGACGGCTAAAGCGACCGAACGCATGGATGCCCAGGCCAACGCCAATCCGCTGACGGTGCCTGAGTACCTGTACATTTCGCGGTTGTTCAACCGGAACAGCCCGGATGCCGGCGACGTACCGACGGTGGTGAAGTGGATTAACAAAGCGCTGACCTTAAAGCCGTCCGTTAAGGAACAGGCTGATCTGTACGCAGAATTGGCGAATGCGTACCGCCGGGGTGGAAAAGCGGATGAAGCTCAGAAAGCCGCGCAGCGGTCAAAAGAGTTAACCCAGGCAAGGCGGTAAGCGATTTACGGGGTTCGGTATACAGTTCTCGGTTTTGGGTTCAGCTGGAGGTAGCTGCTAAATGCTACCCACCGAAAACTGTATACCGAAATCCGTACTTTATTTCTGCTGATAAACCGTCCGGGTGAAGGGCGGCTGGCAGAGAAGATGGAATGAGTTTTCGTCGCCCAGCGATACGGCCCGGCGCAGATCGCTCTCGGCCTGCGGAAGCTGCCGCACCTGAATACGGGCCAATGCGCGCCAGCGGTACGCATCCGGGTTCTCATCGCGGAAGTGCCAGACGGCTTTATCAAACTCCCGGAAGGCTTCGTTGTACTGTTCGACGTAATAATGAGCAATACCGCGGTCTAAGTAGCAATCGGCAAGGGTATTGTCGCGGCTGACTGCCTGCGTGAGATCGTAGATGGCCGAGTAGTAATTTTCCTGTGCAAGCTGGCATTTACCCCGGTACGCATACGCAACGGCCGATTTCGGGTATTGCCGGACGGCTTCGTCGAAAAACCGGTGAGCTTCGACGAAATTCCGGCTCTGAATCAGCTTGATACCTTTCTGAAAACGCTTGAGATCCTTGTCGGCCGGCGTGTCGTGGTCAGTCAGGTAATAGCGGATAACTAAATAGGGGATAAACAGCAGACTTAACAGCGCAACTTCCATAACTCAGTCTGGTTTAGAACCTCAAATTACGCATTTTGCCCGCAGGCAGACAAGTGTGTTGCTCAGTTTAATTGCTCCCGTACGGCTTTCGGTAATCCTTTTTTTACCAGTTCGTAAGAGTGGTCAATCCATTCCTGAATCTGATTTGTCCGGACGGTTCCATCCAGCGTAATCGTGTTCCAGTGCATTTTATTCATGTGATAGCCCGGGCGTACGGCCGGGAACATATCACGAAGTTGTAGAGCCCGCTCCGGATCGCATTTGAGCGCCAGCGTTAACGGCTGATTGTCCAGCGATAACAGGGCGAATATCTTACCACTTACTTTGAAAACCAGCGTCACCTCGTCAAATGGAAACGACTCAGTGACTCCTGGTTTCGCTATACAATAGTCTCGTATGCTCTCACTGTTCATCGCGTACAGGCGCGAAAAATCATCACAAGTAAACAAATGGTGAACATGATGATGGAGATTCGGTTAATGCCATGCATCATGCGCAGGTTTACACTTGTCGGGTGATTAGGGTCCGGCTTGCGGAAAACGCGCAGGAAGTACCGAAAAACATCGCCTAACTTGAAATAATCACTGATTCTACTCACAGGTTCTGGTGTTGCTTCACATTGATAAGGAAGTGTTTAAGCAGATTGTTCCCGCTTGGAGCAACTATTTTGCGGTAATTTTAGCCGGGTCAGACAAGCCGAAAAACACCGGTTTCCGGCTCGTTCAGGCCGTTACGACCTCGGCTTCAATCCAGCGTCCATCCTCGCGGATCAGCTCGATCAGTTCGTCAACGGCGCGATCGGCCGGCACCGATTTCTTGATGACCTGCTGGCCACGATACAGCGCGATCTTGTCTCGCCCAATGCCGACGTACCCGTAATCCGCATCGGCCATCTCGCCGGGGCCGTTTACGATACAGCCCATGATGCCGATCTTGACGCCCTTGAGGTGGTCGGTGCGCTGGCGGATCATAGCCGTGGTTTCCTGAAGATCAAACAGCGTACGGCCGCACGACGGACACGAGATGTACTCGGTTTTGGTAATGCGGGTCCGGGCGGCCTGCAAAATGCCGAACGCTACGTTATTAAGCGCCTTGATCGCGTCGGGCGCTGGGTGCTCAGCCTCCGTAAGAGTGGGAGAGAGCATCACGCCATCACCAAGCCCGTCGACCAGCAAACCGCCGAGATCGGTGGCTGCGTAGAGGGGAATATCTTCGGAAGGTACGTCCGGATAGCTGCGCTGAAGCACAACCGGCGCGGTGACACCGCTATTGATCAGTTCGACGAATAGTCTGCGCAGTTCAGGCATCGCATGGGCGTTGTCGGTTTGGGCCAGCAGAACAACCGTCGGGTCGTTTTGTAGAGCCTTCAGCAGATTGCTTTCCGTCAGGGGAGATAGTAAATCTTCCAGAGTCACCCGCACGAAATTTAATCGCCCATGCCGGACCCCGGTATTGAGGTACTCCCCGATACGTAGCAATGGAAATTTATTGACCTGATCCGGTACCGTTTGCCAAACGGCGTAATCCAGAATTTCCTTTAATCCGTTGGGCAGCATAAACTGCGCCGGTTGAGAACCCGTGTAGATATAGTCCGCGCCGAGGTCGTTCATCCGCCATTTATCGGGAACAGGCAGGTAGAAGTGCCCAACAGGCCGCAGCACTTCATGATCTGTAACGGCTACGTGGCTGAAGTCGGCAATAACGCGTGGTACGTTGCTGCCGCCGAAATTGGCGGTCTCGTGTGTAGCCCGGCGGGTGTACTGGAACGGATTGATCGGGTAGGTCGTAATGGCCGGTATCGGAGCGCTTTGGCTGGCCCGGTTGGTGTACCGGTCAATCAGCGCCTTGGCTACCGGAGCTTCGCGTTCTGGTTCCTCGGTCAGCGACACGCGAACGGTATCTCCAAGCCCATCTTCCAGCAGCGTACCAATGCCTACGGCCGACTTAATACGGCCGTCTTCGGCTTCGCCCGCTTCCGTAACCCCCAGGTGCAGCGGATACGGCTTCAGGCCTTCCTCGTCCAGCCGCTGAACCAAAAGCCGGTACGCCTGTACCATCACCTGCGGATTGCTGGACTTCATCGACAGCACGATGTTGTAATAGTTCTCGTCTTCGCAGATGCGCAGAAACTCCAGCGCCGACTCTACCATCCCGACGGGGGTATCGCCGTAACGGCTCAGGATACGATCCGAGAGAGAACCGTGGTTGGTACCAATGCGCATAGCCGTTCCGTATTCCTTGCAGATACGCACCAGCGGCAGAAATTTTTCGCGAATACGCTCCAGTTCGGCCGCGTAGGAAGCATCGGTATAATCGATGTGTTCAAACCGTTTCCGGTCGGCGTAATTACCGGGATTAATCCGCACTTTCTCTACAATCCGGGCGGCCAGTTCGGCGGCATTTGGCGTAAAGTGAATATCCGCAACGAGGGGCGTAGTGTAGCCCCGTGCCCGAAGTTCTTTCCGGATGTTTTCCAGGTTCTGCGCTTCCTTCACGCTGGGGGCCGTAATGCGAATGTATTCGCAGCCGGCTTCAATCATGCGGATAGACTGCTCAACCGAACCGAGCGTGTCCATCGTGTCGATGGTTGTCATCGACTGGACCCGAATGGGATACGCTGACCCCATCGGTACGTCGCCTATGTTTACCGTAATGGTTTTACGACGAACGTATGCCGTTAATGAAGGTGTATAGAGAACCGGCGAACTACTGGCTTCAACCGGTTTTACTGGCGTTTGCAGTGAATCGAGCATGTGCTTGTCAGCAAAGACAATGTATAAAACAAAGGTACGCAAAAAGTGGCTAACCCTCAGAGGTAAAACAGAAGGCTCAATGGTATTGTTCGCTAACTATTAGATATTAATGATGAGTAAAATTGCGCATTGGTATAGAAATTGTTGGTGAATTTGATCACGAAATATCGGTGAATTAAATTAGTATCAAATGATATCAAAAAGGTGATTTGACACCTAGTTAAATTACTTTTCTAATGAACCTGATGTTCATTTATAACAAAAAAGCCTGGAATTGCTTATTACAACTAATTGCAATTCCAGACCGTTACCTGCTGCACAATCTGTTTTAATCTTAGATGTGATTATCGAATATAAATTACATTATTTAAGACTAGATTGTGCAATCTTAAATTCTTTTATTAATCTTGTATGGACACACAAAAATTAGCGTTTCATTGATATGAAAAATAAACCTCTTCATTTTTTCTCGCCGTCTGACAATGACTTGCCTGCACCCGAAAAAGTGGCCAAAGCAGAACCGTTAAAAGGGTCTATTTCAAGCGCTGGTAAGTTGGTTTTTCCTTTAAAAACCATCGAAGGATTGGGTCTCAGGCCGTCTGAAGCTCGTTTTAAAATCGGTACGCCCCAGGGTAAACGGAAGTTAAAATCACTGTATCTGATCCCAACAACCGACGATAACGAGAACACATTTGAACTGTCGAAAGTAGGCCGTACATACGGTATTCCGCTGAGTGGCATTCTGCAGAAACAAGGCGTCGATTACACGACAAATAAACTAGGGTTTTCGGTAAAGCCGTTTGATTACGAAGAAGGAACAACGGGTTACGAACTGCGATTGGAGGAGGTTTCCGACGAGCCGCGTGTGCCAAAACCGCGCGGTCGCCGACCCAAAAATCAAGCAGCAAGCTGATCCCGTACACACGGTATTCTGATGAAAACAGGCTACTAATTCTTGTAAATCAGTACCTATATTCAAACAAAAACGTCGACTTACTTAAGTCGACGTTTTTGGTATATACGATTTTTAAATTCCGGTTTACACCAGCATACGCATCGGGTTTTCCAGCAGTTCTTTAAATGTTTGCAGGAAAGCGGCACCCGTAGCACCGTCAACGACGCGGTGATCGCACGACAGCGTCACTTTCATTACGTTGGTTGGCTTCGGTGTTTCGCCGTCAAACTTGACGGTTTGCTTGATTGTTCCAACGGCCAGAATGCAGGAATCCGGCGGGTTGATAATGGCCGTGAATTCATCAATACCGAACATACCCAGGTTCGAAATCGAGAACGTACTACCTTCCCAGTCTTTTGGCTGCAGCTTGCGATCTTTCGCTTTGCCGGCCAGGTCTTTCACCTCACCCGCAATGGTCGACAGCGTCTTCTGATCGGCATTACGTACCACCGGCACCAGCAACCCTTCGTCGATGGCCACCGCCACGCCGATGTTGACGTAGTGGTATTTCCGGATTTTGTCGCCGAGCCACGATGCGTTTACGTTCGGGTGCTGTTTCAGCGCGATGGCAGCCGCCTTGATCACGAAGTCGTTGAAGGAAATCTTGACCGGACTGATGCCGTTGACCGTACCCCGCAGTTCCATAGCCTTGTCCATGTTGATTTCCATGGTCAGGTAGAAGTGAGGAGCCGTGTACATGCTCTCGCTCAGACGACGGGCAATGGTTTTGCGCATCTGGCTGATAGGCAGGTCCTCAAAGTCTCCGCCGGCGGATGGAGCCTGGGCAGCTGGTGCAGGAGCCGGTTGAGCGGCCTGCGGTTGCGCCGGAGCCGGCTGCGGAGCCTGGGCCGGCTGAGCGGGTTTCTGCTGGGGAACAAAGGACTCAACGTCGCTTTTTACAATTCGCCCTTCCGGACCGCTGCCCTGTACCTGAGCGAGGTTGATGCCGCGTTCTTCGGCGATACGTTTGGCCAGCGGAGACGCTTTGACGCGGCCGTTTGAGCCGGCTACTTCTTCGTTTTCGCCTGCATACGACAGGTCCGTGGCGGCATTGTCGGGCTGGCTTGCCTGCGGATTCTGCTGAGCGGTTGCATTCCCGGACTCAGCCGGCTGGCTGGCTGCGGGAGCCGGGGCTGCTGAGCCACCTCCGTCGATCAGAACCTTGAAGTTAGCGCCCTTTTCACCAACGACGGCAATGATGTCATCGACCGCAACGGCCTGTCCTTCTTTCACGCCGATGTACAGCAGGGTGCCCTCTTCGTAGGCTTCGAGGTCCATCGTGGCTTTATCAGTTTCCACTTCGGCCAGGATATCGCCGGATTTTACGGTATCCCCTTCTTTTTTGTGCCAGGCGACAATGGTTCCTTCGGTCATGGTGTCGCTCATCTTCGGCATCCGGATTACCGCGGCATTCACGTCTTCGGCTGGTGCGGCCGAAACGGCTTCCTGATCGGGTAAGTTCTTCGCCACTTCGTCCTGCTTGATTGGGCCGCTCGGAGCCGGGGCTGCGCCGTTTGACGCTGCCGGTGCCGGTTTGGCTTCTTCGGCCGGCGCCTGGCTGCCACCACTTGATCCATTCAGCAGGGCTTTGTAATCCTCGCCATCGGCACCGATAACGGCAATTACGCCATCGACCGGTACGGACTGGCCTTTTTCTACGCCGATGTACAGCAGGGTGCCTTCTTCGTACGATTCGAGGTCCATCGTGGCTTTATCAGTTTCCACTTCGGCCAGGATATCGCCGGATTTCACTTTATCGCCCACCTTTTTGTGCCACTCCGCAATGACGCCTTCGGTCATGGTGTCGCTCATTTTGGGCATTCGGATTAGTTCAGCCATACGAAACGCTATATCGATTTATGCAACGAGACAATTGTGTACTGATGGGTCAAAATTAGCGGAAAGCGCTCATGTAGCACAGGCTTCTGTCTGATTTTTTGGTATTGCGAGTTCAAGACCAGACAGGTTATAGCCTGCACTACACGATAATGCATTCATCAACCTGAAAATAGAAACTTCAGCTAAGTCAATTATAGCTGGGGCTTTATATCATATTTGTGGGTTGGTCCTGAAACACCATTGACTTGTAAACTGGCCTCCCCATAACCGGTTGAAGGATTCAATGAAAACGTAATGTACGCTACGTCTGCCTGTAAAAACCTGACTGGCTGCTTTATGTTTCTGCGATAGGTTACCAAGGTATTTTTACCATTCGTTATAGCTATTCGCGCTTCCTGGGCAGCCGACACCGTTCGTTCTGCGGTTGAATCATATCGAAAGCTGAGATTACCGATAAACTGAATCGTATCTTCGGATAAAGCAGCAACCGGTGCCGCATAATTATTGATTTTTTGAGGTGCGGCCGAACCATACATCGTAGCGCCTGAGGCCAGCACTTTCCCCGTTACGTGATAGATTGCTACACAGGAAACCGTTACTAATTGACGATTTATCCGCAACGGAAAATCAAGCCGAACCGCCCTTAGTGAGCTGTCGGTTTGGTTAAGTAGCCCATTTGTACAGCCTTCGTCAAACGGATTCCTGCTTTCGCAATCAACAGCTACTGCATGCATAGGTGCCAGTTGCTTGTATTGTTTTAGCAACGTGACTAAACTGGTATTCCCCTCGGTGCGGGCGACTGCTCGCAGATACGCCCACGAAACAGAAGGTGATGTTGAAACGGCCGAAAGTGAACTTGTTTTCACTGTAGTTCTGGAGAAACCCGTAAGAAAAATCAACAGGGTAAAACCAGAAAAATAGCCTATCAATAAATACGTGTGGTGCCTGAACCGACGACTAGTTGACATAACGTAGCGTACTGAAAGTTATAAAACTTAAATCGGAGCTCGATAAGCTAAAAACTGTTCAAAATTGTTTCATTTCACTCTCTTTATTTATTCAACCCACAATACCAATCCCTTCAGATAACCGCCCTCGGGGTGAAAGAGACTCACCGGGTGGTCGGCGGGCTGGCTCAGGTGGTGCAGCACCCGGACCTGCCGACCAGCTTCGATAGCAGCCGCTACGATGGTATTGTAGAACAACTCGCGATCCACCACCTGCGAACAGGAGAATGTAAACAGAATACCGCCTTTGGCTACCCGGCGTAGGCCTTCGGCGTTCAGGCGTTTGTAGCCCTGGACGGCCCGGTGCCGTGCCGACAAACTTTTGGCGTAGGCCGGTGGGTCCAGAATCACTACGTCGTACTGCTCATCCTCGGCCGATGGTTCATCTTCGTCGGGCGTTTCATAAGCGCGGGTCCGTGCTTTCAGAAAGTGCATGACATCGTCGGCATAGGAGTCGTGCGCATCGGCCTGATCGAAATTAGCCGCTACGTTCCGGTTCGTTAGTTCAATGGCTTTCTGCGACACATCAACCGAATGCACCGCCCGGGCACCGGCCTTCAGAGCGTAGATGGAAAAGCCACCCGAATAGCAAAACGCGTTCAGCACTTTTTTGCCTTTGGCGTAGCGCGAAAGCAGGTAGCGGTTGTCGCGCTGATCGAGGAAGAAACCAGTTTTCTGACCCGTAATCCAGTCGACCATGAACGTATGCCCGTTTTCGAGCACTGGATGGGGCGTTTCAACCCGCCCGAAAAGATAGCCGTTCTGTACGGTCTGGCCGTACTGCTCCGGCAGGGTTTCGGCGCTTTTGTCGTAAACGGCGGTTAGTTCATCGCCCAGTACCTGTTTGAGGGCGTCAGTAATCAGCTGGCGTTCGCGGTGCATACCAATCGAATGCGCCTGCACAACCGCCACGCCGTTGTAGACGTCGATGATCAGACCGGTGCAGCCGTCGCCCTCGCCGTGAACGAGCCGGTAGCAATTCGTATCCGCCGGAATTATGGCCTGCCGGACACTCCGGATGCCGGTCAGCTTGCGGGTCCAGTAGTCGACATCGGGCGTAACCGGGCCTTCTTCCGTGGCCGCAAAGGAGAAAATGCGAACCGCGATGCTGCCGTCGTGGTAGTGGCCCGTTGCGAGATAATGCCCCTTCCGGTCGTAGACTTCAACGACATCCCCATCCTGCGGGTTGCCTTCGTAGCGCCCGATAGCGCCTGAAAACACCCAGGGGTGAAACCGCCGGACGGCTTCATCGCGGCCATTCTGCAAATATATTTTTGATGAACTCATGCGTTCCATGTATGCTCTAACGAAAAACGGATTGCAAAGGTCGCAAAGAATCCGGTGTTGATTTTGCCAAAACTTAATAACCTTTGCGTTTAGTATTATAAATCCTTTTCTCTGTATGCAACGTCGCTTATTTCTGAAACAAGCCGGCTTCCTGAGCGCCGGCGCCTTTGCCCTTAGCCAGACCGACCTGTTGGCCGGTGCACCCGCCCAGACATTCAAAACCTTTGGTGTTCAACTGTACAGCGTTCGGGACGTATTGCCCAAAGATCCAAAAGGCATTATGACCCAACTAGCGCAGATGGGCTACAAGCAGTTTGAAAGTTACAGCGGGCCGCAGGGGTTTCTGTGGGGCATGTCGCCGAAAGAAATCAAATCGTTCCTGAACGATCAGGGCGTGACGATGGTCAGTACACACTTCAACTATGGGGCGCAGGCCGGTAAGCCCGACGAATTGAAAAAAAGCATCGACATGGCCAGCGAGGCTGGACTGAGCTATCTACTGTGCCCGTACATTGGTGCGCAGAAGACCATGGACGACTGGAAACGTATTGCCGACGGTTTCAACCGGGACGGTGAACTGGTGCGCAAAAGCGGGCTTAAATTCGGTTATCATAACCACGATTATTCCTTTAAGCCGCTCAACGGTCAGATTCCGCAGGAGTATCTGCTGGCCAATACTGATCCCAAAAACGTTATGTTCGAACTGGACCTGTGCTGGATTGACGTAGCGGGTCAGGACACGATCGCGCACCTGAACAAGTATGGTAAGCGGTACGAACTGTGCCACATCAAAGATTATACGAAGCAGAACGGCAAACCGGTGCAGAATGACCTCGGCAAAGGTGCGGTTGATTTCAAAAAGACCCTGCGCGTTGCCAAAGACAGCGGCATCAAGTACTTCATTGTTGAGCAGGAAGAATACCCACAGGCAGTCATGACCAGCATGAAAAATGACGCCGAGTACATGAAGAAGCTGGTGGTGTAGTTCTTTACGTTAAACCCCCAAACCCCTGGAGGGGCTTAACGCTGCTTACTCTAAATCCTGAAGTAGCAGCGCTAAGCCCCTCCAGGGGTTTAAGGTTACAACCGTCTATTCGTCCCGCGCTGAAAACAGTCGTTTCAGCCAGCTCTTTTTTTCTTCTACGTCTTCCTGCTGTTCCCGTTCCGTAAACTGGTATTTGGCCAGTGCTTTCAGGTCGGGCTGACCGGCATCGACCCAGCAGGTGTACCAGAAATCACCGATCATCTTCACCGACGCCCGCATCTGCCGCTCGACCTGCCCCCGCAGCAGAGCATGATATTGTTGCGAAAAATCGGCAGCATAGACTTTCGTGGTCAGTCCATTCCGTTCCTCAAAGCTGAACTTACGGGTGTCGCCGGTAGCAACGGTCAGCTCCCGTTCGAACCGCAGCACCGAATCCAGAGCCGCATGCGCATTGAACACTGCCCGCCAGGCCGCTTTCTGGGGTGAATAAAGGTATTCGGCCGGCCCCGTCAGAAAATCATAACTGGAACTGAACAGCTCTGGCAAACGCGACTCCCAGAAGCCATGAATACCCTGCTGGCCGGTTAACTGGCCATTGTAGTTGCGGGTTGTGTGAAGCGGTACGTTGGCATCGGCGATGTAATGCCCCAGATCGGCGGCTACGCGCAGAATGCGCCGGACGTCCCGTTGCCGGAACGCTTCGGTTAACTGGTACTTGGTTAGTTGAATCTGCCACGGCACAATACCATGCAAGGCTAACGTATCGGCCCCATACCGCTCGGTAGCATCGCGGTACAGGCGCGGGAGGGTTGTCGCCGACGTATCACTGTATACATCCAGATCGATAAAATGCCGGGGAGCTTCGCCGACGACAGCGTACCGGCGTTTATCGGGATTTACGGCGTTGTCGGCCAGAAAACCAATGTGTTTTTTGAAAAAAGGCATCATATCGGCGGGGAGTGTAAAAACGGCCAGCCGGTTAATCTGCTGATGCGCGTAAAAGCCCCAGCGGGGGGCAAGTATAATGGGTTGATTACCAGAACCGATTGACGTTGATGATGGCAAGCCGGTGGATGCACCAGCGGTGTCGGTGCCCAGAAGCAGGAAACAAATGATAAAAAAGTAACGGAACATTAGTTGCAAAATAAAAGTTAAGTACATTTGTGGTGTTGTGGTACTATTCTTTGAATTTATTTAAAGATTCAGATAAAACGACCACCCCATTCGGAATAAAATTTTGTTAAAAACATAACTTGCCAAAATAATGAATCGTAAAGCCATTGGATACGCATTAGTTACGGGGTTCTTTCTGGCCTTTGCCCTGATAATCTACGGCGCCTATTCACCTGCCCGCAAAGCGCAGAAACAGCGAATTGTGTGCGTTAAATTCAAAAAAGGGGTAGAAAATCAAGCAGTTGAGCAGCATATGCACGGTTTTGCATCCCTAAAACATGAAATTCCACAGATCGTAAATTACTCGTCAGGCCGGACCATTTTGCCAGATGGAGCCGTTGCTGATTATGACGTAATGCATTACCTGACGTTTCAGAGTGAAGACGATATTCTTGCGTATGAGAAAAGCGAAGCGTATCGCCAGTTCATCGAACGGAACAAAGGAGCCTGGGAGAAGATCCTGGTTGTCAATGCCGATATCCGGCAGTAGAACAGGTACGTTACTGGTTTACGGTTTTCTGATTACGGGGTGTACTTACCGAAACAGGGACGTACTACCGAAAAATGAAAACCGTAAACCAAATGACTACCAGTCGCTAAACTAAGATTTTTGAGCGGAGTTGTTGCTGATTTTGACTAATTCTGCTATCTTTGCGGACTCATTTGGCGACTACGAAATTTATTGCATAAAAATGGCAAACCACAAATCCGCTAAGAAAGCGATCCGGTCAAGTGCAAAGAAGCGGCTGTTGAATCGTTATCAGCACACAACGACCCGGAACTTAGTTAAAAAACTGCGCACGACGACTGACCACGCGATGGCAGTTGAACTGTTCAAGAAAGTTTCATCAGCCCTGGACAAGCTGGCGAAGCGTAACGTTATTCACAAAAACAAAGCCGCTAACAACAAATCGAAGCTGGCTCGTTTTGTTAACAAACTGGCTCCGGCTCAGGCAACTGCCTAAGGATTTGCGTCGTATCGCGGCCGGTTTTCCCGTATTTATGCAGTAGCTGGCTCTTACTGAGGCCGCCCCTGCATTTACAAATCAGACCTTATCTGCATGTCGGGTAAGGTTTTTTTATGCATTTTCGGGACGTATTCCATCCGTAACGTAATCCGAATTAATGTCCTACGATAATCCCCGCAAAATCCTGAGCTGGGCAGAAGAAGACCGTCCCCGCGAAAAACTGATGCTCAAGGGCAAAGCCGCCCTCTCCGACGCCGAACTCATTGCGATCCTGATCGGCTCCGGCACCACCGATCTGACGGCCGTCGACGTATCGAAAATTATCCTTCAGAGTGTCAGTAATAACCTGAATGACCTGGCCAGGCTGAGCGTCAAAGACCTCTCAAAATTCAAAGGAATCGGCGAAGCCAAAGCAATTAGTATCGTGTCAGCGCTGGAACTGGGCCGTCGGCGGAAAGAGCAGGACCGGCCCCAGCGGGCACGGGTGACCTGCTCCCGCGATGCCTACAATGAGATGATACCGCACCTGATGGACAAGCCGCACGAAGAATTCTGGATTCTGCTGATGAACCGGGCCAACGAGATTTTGCGTCCGGTGCAGATCAGTGCCGGAGGGGTTTCGGGAACGGTAGCCGACCCCAAGCTGATTTTCAAACAGGCTATCGAGCATCTGGCCAGTTCCATGATCCTGTTTCACAACCATCCGTCGGGAAACCTGACGCCCTCGCAGGCCGATAAGGACCTGACAAGAAAACTGAAGGACGCCGGGCGTTTGCTCGACATTCCGGTGCTGGATCACCTGATTTTTACCGACAAGTCGTATTTCAGCTTTGCCGACGAAGGGTTGCTGTAGTCGGCTGAGCCTGACCGTTCGGGTAGGAGGCTACGTCCTGCCCGAACGTATTAGTTGAGTATGAAAGGGCGGGGGCTGAAACAAAGCACAAACACCACCAGCGCCAGCCAGCCGAGAATCTGCCGTTTTACGTCAAGTGGCTCGTCGAGCTGGGTTTCGGGATGATGGATGCCTAAAACACGCCCGAGTACGAACGTAAAGACGAGAAAGTTGGAATACCCCTCCCAGTCCGGACGTAGCCACGAAAACAACAGTTGAGCCGCTACGATACTGAGGGCTATCACCAGACTGTTCATTCGGTTTTCGCTGATGCGCGAACAGCAGATGTAAACGAACAGAATGTAGCCGGCAAAGTAGAGCATCTCCGAGAAGAAAGCCTCGTCAGTCGATACCGCGAAATCAGTGGGTTTGAAAACGCCCAGACCTGCGTAGAATATAAAGACAATAAACAACGATGGGGCTACCCACTGAAAGCGCTCCCGGCCGATCAGGCCGTAGAGAATATGCCCGCCGTCCAGTTGCCCGATGGGGATCAGGTTCAGAGAGGTAAAGAACAGAGCCAGATACCCCGCCAGCAGGAATGGATAGTGTGTGATCTCGTTTGGATGCGGCAAAAGCGCCGGGTCGGCTACGTAGGTCTTGAAAAACCAGAACAGGGGCGAATTACCCAAGCTGACGGCGGTGCCTTTCGGCAGGTTCAGATAGGCGTACTCGCCGTAGCGCAGCCCCCATTTTTTATATTCCGGGTGTATCGTAAAAATGTAATCGATCGGAGGGAGGTGCGTAAACCCATACCACAGTACAACCAGCGCCAGCACAAAACCGGCCAGCGGCCCGGCGATGCCAATGTCGAAGTATTTCCGGCGGCTGTTCACGTAATCCTGAATGCGAATAAACGCCCCCAGCGTGCCGATGCTCTGGCCAATGCCAAACCACAGCGGAATGTAATAAGGCAGCGTGACCCGTACCCGATTGGCTTTGGCTACGAAATAATGACCAAATTCATGAACCGTCAGGATAGCCAGAAACGGAATCGAAAACTGAAAACCAGCTACAAACTCCGGCCAGCCGAGGGTTGGCATACGAACGGGTTGTTTTGTTGCCGGATCAATGTACTCAAGCGGAATAAACAGCCGGCCATAGATCCACTCGGCACCCGCCAGGGTGGTAGTAATGAGTGTAATCACAAACAAGCCGATGTGGATAAGGTAACTTCGAATGCGTGGGTTCATTGAGGAGATATGATGTATGAGGTAGGATGTATAAATTCAGGTGAATACATCATATAGGCTACATCATACGTATTTCAGGTAATCGATGATCGTTAACGGCGGCTGAACGTGCACAGCCGTTATACCTAACTCAGCAGCGGCCCGGATGTTCGCGGCATTGTCGTCGAGGAAAGCCGTTTCTTCGGCTGCAATACCCGCTTCGGACAGTACGTGCTGGTAGATCTCGGGCGACGGCTTGGCCAGCCGGATATCATAGGAATAAAAAACACGTTCGAAGAGTTCCTCCAGAGTGGGCTGGCCCAGTTCCGTCAGGATGCGGTTTACCTGCCGGATGTGAATCGGACTGGTATTGCTGAGCAGGAACAGACGGTACCGATCTTTTAGCTGCCTGATCCGCTCAATCCGTTCGATGGGTAGTTCGAGCAGGACGGTGTTCCAGGCTGTATCGATTACTTCATCCGCCCAGTGGTCTGCTGCTTCCGTATCGGGGTTGTTGCTGCGGTTGTTGAGCAATTGCCGGACGTGGTTGCGGAACGCGTCGTCGTCGATCAGGCCGGTTTCGTACTGCATCCCGATGTTGTGTTGATTCCAGAGCGCCCGTACGTCGTCTTCAGGCAGGTTGGCCAGCATGGCAAAGTTGCGGAGAGGAGCGCTCAGGTCGATCGGTATGATCACATCGCCGAGGTCGAAGATGATATTTTTCAGATTGGGTTGAGACAGAATCGAGGACATTTGTGGCGGTTGAATGTTCGTCGGCGCAAAGTAAGCCAAACTTACGTTTACATTTGCAGCCGACGCCAATAACGGCAAACGATATGAATGACTATCGCTTCACGGCACTCGAGCGGTTTCTCCGCTACGTACAGATTGATACCCAGTCGGACCCGCAATCGACGGCTAACCCATCGACCGAAAAGCAGAAAGACCTGAGCCGCGTTCTGGTGCAGGAACTACACGAGATGGGCATTTCGGATGCTGAACTTGATGAATGGGGTTACGTCTACGCGACCATTCCGGCTAATACCGACAAAGCTGACGTACCAGTTATCTGCTTTTGCTCGCACGTCGACACATCGCCCGACGTAACCGGGGCCGGTGTGAAACCGATGGTGCATGAGCGCTGGGACGGAACTGACATCGTGTTGCCGGAACGCCGGGCCGCCGACGAGCCTTTGCCGGTCATTCGCGTGGCCGATCACCCGGATCTGCGGGAGCAGATTGGCAACGATATTGTTACGGCCAGTGGCACAACGCTCCTGGGTGCCGACAACAAAGCGGGGGTGGCCGAAATTATGGATGCCGCCAATTATCTGATGACTCATCCGGAGGTGAAGCACGGCACCATCCGGCTGCTGTTTACGCCCGACGAAGAAGTGGGGCGCGGCACCGAAAAGGTCAATATTCAGAAACTGGGGGCTCAGTTCGGCTACACGATCGACGGCGAAGCCCTCGGAACGCTGGAGGATGAAACGTTCTCGGCCGACGCCGTCAGGATCACGATCCAGGGCGTCAGTGCGCACCCCGGCTTCGCAAAGGGAAAACTCGAAAACGCGCTGAAAATGGCCGCCGATTTTCTGGCTACCCTGCCTAAGGACACGATGTCGCCCGAAATGACCGAGGGTAAAGAGGGTTTTGTTCACCCGACCCGGATGGAAGGCAACCAGGACCAGGCCGTGGTTGAGTTGATCATCCGTGACTTTACGGTGGCGGGCTTACACGAAAAGGAAGCGTATCTTCAGGACCGACTGAACAACGTACTGACCCACTACCCTAATTCGACCGCGCAGTTTGTCGTGAAAGAACAGTACCGGAACATGAAAGAGGTGCTTGATCAGCATCCGGCCGTAGTGGACAATGCCCTCGAAGCCATTCGCCGGACCGGCCTGTCGCCCGAACGGCGTAGTATCCGGGGCGGTACGGACGGGTCGCGGCTGTCGTTCATGGGGCTGCCCTGCCCGAACATTTTTGCGGGCGAACACGCGTTTCACTCCCGGTTGGAGTGGGTGTCGGTGCAGGATATGCAAAAGGCCGTCGAGGTGATTGTAAACGTATGTCAGGTCTGGGAAGAGCGGGCGTAGCAGGTCTTGTACTACACATCGTATGCTAATCGAAACGTTTGTCGTGCTGTTTACCCGGGATCTGAAGCGGCTGGCGCAGCAGATTGAGGCTTATCCCGACGAAGCCGGGTTGTGGGAACTGGCACCAGGCATCAGCAATTCGGCCGGTATTTGTGCCTGCACCTGATCGGGAATCTGAATACGTATATCGGTAAGCAGTTGGGCGGGACGGACTACGTGCGCGACCGGGAGGCAGAATTTACCACCAGACACGTACCGAAAACTGAACTGCTGGCGCGGCTCGCCACTACGAGCGAGGTAGTAAGCCGGACGTTGGCCGCGTTGTCGGATGAGGTTCTCAGCGAACCCTACCCCGAGGAGGTGCTGGGCTATCCCATGACAACTCATTATTTTCTGACGCACCTGAACGGGCACTTGAATTACCACCTGGGGCAGATCGACTATCACCGTCGCCTGCTGACCAGCGGCCAACGCGTTACGTACGTACAATGACTTCTCATTAAACTATGCCTACCGCCCGACTCGTCGTGGATTTTGGTTTGGTTGTGCTGATCTGGCTCGTGCAACTGATCATCTATCCGAGCTTTCGGTACATGAGTCCGGAACAACTGGCCATCTGGCACCCGAAATACACCACCCTGATTACGCTGGTAGTCGGACCGCTTATGCTGGCGCAGGTGGCCGTGATAGGGTGGGAGGTAGTCAGTCGCTTTTCGTGGCTGGCCTTGATTTCGGCTTTGCTGGTGGGGTTTACCTGGTTCTCGACGGCGTTTCAGGCGGTGCCGCTGCATAACCAGCTTGGCGCCGGGATGAACGTATCAGACACCATCGAACGGCTGATTCAGGTCAACTGGTCGCGGACGGTGGTCTGGACGCTTATCTTCCTGCTGGGCTTAGTGCGGAAAGGTTGACCGGCGGGAGTATAACTTTTCTCCTTTGTTCTACACTCTACTTCGCAAGTAGGCCATTGGCTTGGAGTATTGAACATTCCAACCAGCCCACCGTTACGTCATGTTATAAACTCATTGACGCCAAACGTTATGGAAACAACGCCAATTGCTGATCGGCCCGTGGCCGAAACGCCTGATGCAAGTGGGATGCCTATGAACCCCTACGACGTAACCGACGACGTTCGGGGCATGAAAATCCTGTTCGTAAACGTATTCTTCATCGGTACGCCCGGCCCCGGCAATCCCTGGGTGCTGGTCGATGCTGGATTGCCGGGCTATGCGGGCCAAATCAGAAAACGAGCCGAAGAATTGTATGGGCCCGGTGCCAAACCGCAGGCTATTGTACTGACCCATGGTCACTTTGATCACACCGGAGCGCTGAAAGGACTGTTGAAAGAGTGGGATGTGCCCGTCTACGCTCATACGCTGGAAACGCCGTTTTTACGTGGCAAATCACATTATCCACCACCGGACCCGGCAATTGGTGGTGGGGCCATGGCGTATATGTCGTGGATGTTCCCGACGAGCCCTACCGATCTGGGCGACCGTCTTCGGACCATCGACGACGGTGCTGAGATTCCGGAACTGGCCGGCTGGCGGGTGATTCACACCCCTGGTCACGCCCCCGGTCATATCTCGCTGTTTCGTGATAGCGACCGGACGTTGATTGCCGGTGATGCGTTCATTACGACCGATCAGAATTCGGTGACGGCTGTTGCGTCGCAACGGCAGGAGTTCCACGGACCACCGGCTTACTTTACCATCGACTGGCAGGCCGCCAAAGCATCGGTAACGAAGCTGAATAATCTGAATCCGGCGGCTGCGGGCGTCGGACACGGCGTATCCGTACGCGGTCTGGACCTTCAGGTCGGATTGAACCGGCTGGCGCATGATTTTGAAGCTATGTCGATTCCGTCGGAAGGGCGGTACGTAAAACAGCCGGCCGTTACCGACGAGAACGGTATCGTTGATATGCCGGCCCCTACGTCGTATAACGTAGCCCGGGCTATTGGATGGGGGCTGCTGGCCGGGGTGGCACTCTACCTGCTCTGGCCCGGCGACAGCGATGACGACGAGTAAACCTGATCTGACCTGCCAGGCGGCTCTGACGAGGTAGTCAGAGCCGCTTTTGTTTCGGGAGAGCTCCGTATCTTTGCTGATCACTTAGTTGATGTTACATGGCGAAGAAGCCAAAATTTTATGTTGTCTGGCGCGGCCGGAAAACCGGGGTTTATGATAGCTGGGAAGACTGTCAGGCCCAGACGGCCGGTTTTGATGGGGCGCTGTACAAGTCATTCGATACCAAGCCGGCGGCCCTGAAGGCGTTCCAGGAAAAACCGCATCTGCACATTGGCGCTACCCCAAAGCCCGCCAAACAGGGAAAGCTGTCGGAACTGGTGGGTAGCCCTATTCAGGATAGTCTGGTCGTGGATGCGGCCTGGAACACCGCCACCGGCGATATGGAATATCAGGGTATATACCTGGCCACGAAGCAGAAGCTGTTTACCATGGGACCCTACGCCGACGGGACCAACAATATCGGCGAATTCCTGGCGATCGTGCATGCGCTGGCCCTGTTGCACCAGAAAGGGAGTAACATTCCCGTGTATTCCGACTCCCGGACGGCCATCGGCTGGGTCAGCAAAAAGAAAGCAAACACAAAACTGGAGGAAACGTCACGTAACGAAATCCTCTTCGACCTGATCGAACGAGCCGAAACGTGGCTCCGGACACATCGCTTCGCCAACCCCGTATTGAAGTGGGAAACCGAATACTGGGGCGAAAACCCGGCTGATTTTGGCCGAAAGTAATGTTCCGCTTCAAGCAATTTACCATTCAGCAGGATCGGACGGCTATGAAGGTCTGCACGGACGCCTGTGTGCTGGGGGCCCTCGCCGACGTAACGGCCGACCGAATCCTTGACATCGGTACTGGAACGGGCCTGCTGGCACTCATGGCAGCCCAGCGAAATCCGGATGCCTTTATCGATGCGGTCGAGCTGGACGATGCGGCTTATAGTCAGGCCACAGAGAACGTAGCCGCCAGTTCACTGGGGGAACGTATTCAGGTTATTCACAGCCGGATACAGGCAGTTGGCGGGGAGGAAAAACGCTACGACCGTATTCTGACCAATCCGCCCTTCTACACCAATCACCTTCGGTCGCCGGATGGGGCCGTCAACCGGGCTTTGCACACTGATGATCTGCCGTTTCCGGAACTGATTGAGGTTGTCGGACGGTTACTGAAAGCAGATGGACAGTGGTGGGTGCTGCTGCCGCCTTACGAGATGGGCGTGCTAACCCAACTGGCTGAAGCAATGAACCTGCGGCCATTCAGGCGATTACACCTGCGGCACCACGCCCGCAAGCCGGTTTTTCGACTTATTTCCGGCCTGAGGTATGGCGCTGAGGCCGTTACCGACGAAACGCTGGACATCTATGAGCCGGACGGCCGGACGTACACGGCTGCGTTCCGGGCGCTGCTACAGCCGTTTTATTTGATTTTCTGATGAGTTGTTGCAGCCCTTGCGCGAATCCTTGCGAACTTTGCGTTTATAGTTTGTCTCCGGTGGAGATACATTCATGACTGACACCTTGCAACTTACCGTCCTTATCCCGCTGCTGAATGAAGATGAGTCGCTGCCCGAACTGCACGACTGGATCACGCGGGTCGCGACGGAACAACAGTATACCTACGAAATTCTGTTCATCGACGACGGCAGTACCGACAACTCCTGGGATGTGATCGAACAACTGGCGAGCGTTGATGCGCACGTCCGGGCCATCCGGTTCAACCGCAACTACGGGAAAACGGCCGCCCTGCAAACCGGTTTTCTGGCCGCACGGGGACAGGTCGTTATTACGATGGATGCCGACCTGCAGGATAGCCCCGACGAGATACCGGAACTGTACCGGCTGATTACGCAGGAGGGGTATGACCTCGTGTCGGGCTGGAAGCAGAAACGCTACGATCCCCTCAGCAAGACCCTGCCGACCAAACTGTTTAACGGCGTATCGCGCTGGATTTCGGGCGTTCAGCTGCACGACTTCAACTGCGGCCTGAAAGCTTATAAGCAGAAAGTCGTCAAATCCATTGCCCCCACGCTCTACGGCGATATGCACCGCAACCTGCCCATTGTAGCCAACTGGAACGGCTTTCGGAAAATCGGGGAGAAAGTGGTGCAGCACCGGGCCCGTAAATACGGTAGCACCAAATTCGGCCTGGAGCGGTTTATCAACGGCTTTCTCGACGTTCTGGTCATTGCGTTCGTACACCGGTTCAGCAAACGCCCCATGCACCTGTTCGGCGGGCTGGGTACGTTGTCGTTCTTTGTCGGTACGGTCCTGACGACGTACCTGATCGGTGAGAAACTGTACAACATCGCCCACCAGATCCGTTACCGCAACGTCACGGACAATCCGCTGTTTTTTCTGGCGCTGGTCGCGATTATTCTTGGTGTACAGTTGTTTCTGACCGGCTTCCTAGGCGAAATGCTTGTGCGGCAGAATCAGCATAAAACGGCCGATTTCCAGATTGCCGAGCGGATCGGCTTTGCCGACAACGTCTCCGTTTAAAAATAAAAACGGCTGTTGTCGATGTAACTTTGTATTTTTGACACGTATAGCCATTCCGCCCCTGCTTTATCAATTTGCGTAACGCAAATTGATAAAGCAGGGGCGGAATGTGCGTTTAAGCAACCTGATAAACCAAGATTTTTACAGTTTTTTCTTTAAAATCGTATGCAAGCACAGTTTGACGTTACTCAACTGGATCTAATGGCTAAAACCCCTTCAAAAGCGCATCCCTGGCATGGTATCTCGGCGGGCGAGAATGCTCCTGAAATTATTACGGCCTTCATTGAAATTGTACCGACCGATACCGTCAAGTACGAAATTGACAAAGAGTCGGGCTACCTCAAGATTGACCGCCCGCAGCAGTATTCAAATATTATTCCGGCCCTGTACGGCTTCGTGCCCCGGACGTACTGTGGCGATCGGATTGCTCAACTGGCCTCGGAGCGGTCGGGTCGGCTGGTCGAAATGGGCGATGGTGACCCGCTGGACATCTGCGTCTTGACCGAGCGCGAAATTACCCACGGCGACATTCTGTTGCAGGCTATTCCCATCGGTGGCTTCCGGCTGATCGACAAAGGTGAGGCTGACGACAAAATTATTGCCGTTCTGAAAGGAGACGCCATGTATGGTCAGTATCGGGAACTGAGTGAACTGCCGGAAGCGGTGGTCAAGCGCCTGCGTCACTATTTCCTGACCTATAAGAACTTGCCGGGTGAACCCGAAATCATGGAACTGGCCAGCATCTACGGCCGCGACGAAGCCCTTGAGGTGATTCGGACGTCTATGGAGGATTACGCCGAAATGCCTTCGTAATGGATTACCTGCCGTTCAGAACGTACGGCAACAACCAATTGGCACTGACTATCAACTGGCCCGGCTAACGCCGGGCTATTTTGTTTGGTACCATTTATCCGCCATATTGTACATTCAACATTTTTTGCATAATGTGACGCATAAAGTGCTCTTACTTTTGTTATTCATCCAATGATTAACCAACGCGTAAAACCCATACATGCGACAGTTTTTTAAATACGTACTGGCCACGATTGTAGGCCTGTTACTGTTCTCAATTGTTGGATTTCTGCTGTTAATCGGCATCGGATCGGCAATTTCGTCGACGGCCGACCGGAAAACCACAGTGAAAGAGAATTCGGTGTTGAAGCTTAACCTGAACAGCCCCATTGAAGAACGTAGCGTTGATAACCCTTTCAACGGATTTGGACCATTTAGTTCGACAGGCGACGTAATTGGCCTGGTTGAACTCAAACAGGCCCTTAAAGCAGCCAAGGAAGACGATAACATCAAAGGTATTTATCTGCAAAGTGAATACCCACAGGGTGGCTGGGCGTCGCTGGAGGAAGTGCGTAACGCCCTGATCGATTTTAAAACCTCGAAAAAGTTTGTGTACGCCTTCGGTGAAAACATAACCGAGAAAGGCTACTACGTGGCGTCGGTCGCTGACAAAATCTACATCACCCCAACCGGTGGTCTGGAGTGGAACGGCCTGAACGCCGAACTGACGTTTTTCAAAGGTACGCTGGAGAAACTCGGCGTGAAGCCGGAAATTTTCCGCGTAGGCGAGTTCAAGAGCGCCATTGAGCCGTTTGTCCGCGACAACATGAGTGAACCAAACCGGCTTCAGGTGTCGTCGTTTCTGAACTCGGTGAACAACCACATGCTCGTGAAGGTGGCTGAGAGCCGGAAAGTACGCGTGGACTCGCTGAAGCAATACGCCGACAACCTGCGAATTGAAGAGCCTGAAGATGCGCTGCGTACTAAGCTGATCACCAACGTAGGCTATCAGGACGAGTTTGAAAGTCAGATCCGGAAACAACTGGGCATCGACGAAAAGAAAAAGATCAATTACGTCTCGCTCGGTAAGTACGAAGATGCCAACAAACCCGATGCTGAACTGGGCAGTAGCCGAAACCGGATTGCGGTGATTGTGGCGTCGGGCGACATCACCGACGGCGAGAGTGGTGAAGGAACCATCGGTTCGGAAACGGTAATTGAAGAACTGCGCAAAGCCCGGCTCGATGAAAAAGTGAAAGCCATCGTACTCCGCGTTAACTCGGGCGGAGGGAGTGGTCAGGCATCCGACGCCATGTATCGGGAAGTGGAACTGGCCCGAAAAGTAAAACCGGTTATCGGCTCCATGTCCGACTACGCGGCTTCGGGCGGTTATTACATGCTTATGAGCTGCAACCGGATCATTGCCGAACCGAACACCATAACGGGATCGATCGGTGTGTTTTCGTTGCTGTTCAATACCGAAACGTTCTTTAAAGATAAGCTCGGTATTACGTACGACCGGGTGAAAACCAACACGAACGCCGACTTCCCGGCCGTTACGCACGAGATGACGCCGTTTCAGAAGCAGGTGCTCCAGCGCGGTACCGACCGGTTCTACCGCATCTTTACGACGAAGGTAGCCAACGGCCGCAAACTGCCCATCGACAGCGTGAAAGCCATTGCGGGCGGGCGCGTCTGGACGGGTCAGCAGGCCAAAGCAATCGGACTGGTCGATCAGTTGGGTGGCCTCGACGATGCTATCAAAGTTGCGGCTCAGTCGGCCAAACTCAAAGAAGGTGACTACCGCGTGCGGTACCAGCCCCGCAAGAAGGAATTCATTGAGCAGTTGTTCAGCTCGTTCAGCGATAGCGAAGATGCTCACATTCAAACCCAACTCGGTGAATTGGCGCCTTACGTCAAGTATCTAAAGAAGCTCCGCACAATGGAGGGGATTCAGATGCGGCTCCCGTTTGACGTCGATATTCGCTAAGACCAGGCAAGTCGTTTACAAAAGCGGGCGGTTTAAACCGCCCGCTTTTGTAATTTAGAGCGGTTATCTTCGATTTTCATGCGTACACTGCCCCCAAACCTTGATCTGTTCGCTGTAATTATCCTGCTTGGAGTAGCACAAGGTCTGTTTCTGGGCTTGTTTTTCCTGACCGGCAGCCGGGGGCGAATGGTGGCCAACCGGTGTCTGGGGTGGTTTAATCTGGCTCTATCGGCCATCAGTGCCGAAATTTTTCTCAACTACACCAACTACACATTCCAGGTCTTGTGGACGGTCGATCTGGCTGAGCCGTTCAATTTTGTGCTGGGGCCATTGTTTTACTGCTACGTATTCAGCCGCATTTATCAGCGACTGCCCCGGCGCTGGGGGTGGCATTTACTGCCATTTGCGATCTGGCTGGTCAATGCCGTGACCTGGGTCTATCAGCCTCCGGAATTCAAATACAACTCATACATCGACTCCTGGCACCCTGAAATCATGTACGTGCCCTCCGGATCGTATCTGGACGAGGATTTTACGGGCATTCGGCATTTAATCAATGAGCTGACCCTGGTGAGTTGCGTGATTTATGCAGTGATGGCCCTGCTGACCATTCGGCGAGCAGGGAAGTCCGTCGCTACGCAAACCGCAGCCCGATTACCGATGCTGCGGTACCTAAGCTGGTTGTTTGCGTTGGTGCCGGTGCTGATCGTCGTTGTGAAGCCGCAGTTTTACAACGACCTGGGGGATCATCTGCTGGCATCGTACATAGCCCTGACGATTTACGTAACCAGCTTTCTGGTGATGCGGGGTTCCAGCTTTTTTCAATCTGAACCGCCCGCGAAGGAAGCCGAGGCAGTCGGCGAATCCCGGAAAAAGTACGAGAAGTCATCCATCTCGGAGGAAATGGAAGAAGCGGTTCTGCAGAAGCTAAACCGCCTGATGGCCGATGAAAAGCCGTATCTGCAAAGCGATTTGTCGCTGCCCAGGCTGGCTGCGCAGCTGAACACCACCCCACACCTCCTTTCGCAGTTGCTCAACGACAGGTTGCGGCAGAGTTTTTTTGACATGATGGCTGATTACCGTATTCGGGAAGCCCAGGCTCTGCTTCGGGACCCGGCTACCGCACACCTCAAGATTGATGAGATAGCCGAACGGGTGGGGTACAACTCTACATCAGCATTCCACACGGCATTTAAACGCATTACCGGCCAGACCCCCGCCCAGTTTCGGGCTGCTGCAACTTCGTCCCGGTCGGCATGAACTTCATAATTATCGGAAAATAGGTTTTTTTGCGGTTGCGAGGGCCACTTTTGTGCATCATTCAAATCCCCACAAAAATGGTCACGGCTTCCACAAATCCTCCCATCTTATCCCATTCATTGCTTGGTTCAGGTCGACGGTACGACCTGGACTGGCTGCGTATAATTGCGATCATCACCCTCCTCTTTTATCATACCGGTATGATGTACGTGAGCTGGGGCTGGCACATACAGAGCAAGGAAACCAGCCCTGTATTTGAGCAGATTATGCGCTGGCTTCATAACTGGCGGATGCCACTGCTGTTTTTCATTTCCGGGGCAGGCAGCTTCTTCGCTCTCCGTAAAAGGTCCTATGGCAAATACGCTGGCGAGCGTTTTCAGCGGCTTTTCATTCCGGTCGTATTCGGCATATTCGTGATTGTACCTCCCCAGATTTATTACGAATGGCTGTTTCGTGGACGTTTCGTGGGTAGTTACGCTGAATTTTACCCAAACGTTTTTGCGTTCGAATCGTACAAAGATGGTGGAACGGGTGGGGCCTTTAGCTGGCATCACTTATGGTTCGTTGCCTACCTGTTCCATTATGCTATTCTGAGCATTCCGGTGTTCTGGTTTCTAAACACGGAACGTGGACAACGCTTCATCGACCGCATTGGCCGGCTGATTGCCAGGAAAGGAGGAGCTTTGTGGCTGGTAGTTCCTCTGCTGGTGAACGACGTAGCGCTGGGTGGTCTGTTTCCTGATGAAACCCATGCCCTTACCGACGACTGGGCGTATTTTATGAAAAACCTGATTCTGTTCTGGCTGGGTTATGTATTGATCAGCCGGCCGAGCTTCTGGCAGACGATTACGGACCAACGCCGATACTTTGTGGTAGCCACGCTGATCTGTACCTGCATCCTGTACGCGGCTCCTTTGGCGCTGGGCTACAACCGCATTGATGATTCGGTGCTGCTTACGACGCTATTCAGTTTCGACAAACTGGGCTTGACCTGGTTTTCGGTATTGATGACGGTAGCGTATGGATACCGTTACCTGAACGTAAACCGTCCCATCTTACCACACCTGACCGAAGCGGTTTATCCATTCTACATTCTGCACCAGACGGTCATCGTCGTTATCGGCTACTACATCCTGAAAACCAGCCTGGGGGTTTACGATGGCTTTCTGGTTGTCAGTTTAACCTCGGGCCTGGTTTCAATAGCCATCTACCTGTTGCTGATTCGTCCGTTTCGTATAACACGGGTGCTGTTTGGGCTGAAACCCCGTCGGGCAGGCGTACATTGAACGTAGTGCTTACGCCTGCTGCCCTACGCCTTCCTGCTGCGGTACGGGGCAGCTCGCCATCAGGGCGTTCTCCAGGCGGTCGACAGCGTCGTCAACACTCCACCGTTCCCGAACAACCTGCCGTCCGTTGGCCGATAATCGTTCGAACAGGGCCGCATCGGTCAATACGTGCTCCATGGCCCGGGCAATTTCGCCGGGATTTCGTCCGGTCAGCAGACCGTTGTAGCCGTTGATTACCGTTTCCCGTACCCCACCCTCGCCGATGGCTACTACGGGCAGGCCACAGGCGTTGGCTTCCAGCGGGGCAAAGCCGAACGGTTCGAGCGTTGAGGTGTAGAGCAAACACGACGCCGTATTCAGCAGCTGAATCAGTTCGCGGTGCGGTACGTACTGGCGGGGTTCAAAATCGACGCCTTGCTGCTGACTGAGTGTGATCAGACCGGCCATGTAATCCTTGTTGCCAATGTTGCCGACCCATACCAGTTTAGGCCGGATCGACTCGGGTATACGGGCCACCGCCCGAATCGCCGTATCGACGCCCTTGGGCGGGTGAAACGACCCCAGCCCCATCACGAAGTTCTCCCGCGCCATGTCCAGAAACGGGAACAGGTCCACATCGACACCCAGGTAGCAGACTTCGCCGGGGCCACCGTAGGCCCGCAGCAGGCTTTCGTTGCTGAAATACGAATTAACCAGAATCTTGTCGTAACTCTGGTAGTTCATGAACTCCTCACGTACCAGTACACGGGCGCGGTGCGTCTTGAGCAAATCCTGCCAGTAGGAGGAATAATAAGAAGGTTTAAGTAAATTTTGCTGAATAGAGGGTAGTCCTTTCCAGATCAGATTGGGATAGGCTTCGTACAGACTGCGGTTCGGTTCCTGTAGGTACAGCACTTTAGGAATCCGCTTGACAAAACGCCCAATAAAGGGCATGTTGAAGAAGTGACACGAATTGGCAAAGAGAATATCAAAATCACCTGCTTCAATCTCTTTGGCGCAGGCTTCGCAGAACGCCATCATCCGCTTGATGCGGGTGCTGTTCAGAAACAGCAGCGAACGGACGTCATCAATGTATTCGATCCGCAAGCGGGTGGCAATAGTCAGAGGCAAAATATGCGTCTGGGCAACGTACGCGTCTACGTCCAGAAAACGACTGTCGGCCAGCGACGATGTCCAAACTTCGATATGATGACCTCGCTCAGCTAGTCCTTTTATGTGCTGGTGTAACGCCCGGCTCGCACCGCCACTAGGCAGGTTGTGCCATACCGCGATTTTCATAATTCAATAAAACAGTGTAATGGAATGGAGTTGTACGAAAAAGCCCGAAAATTTCGGTACCAAACGTAATTATTTTGTCGATTGACTTACAACTAAACTTACATATTTATTACACGAATATAGCAATAATTGTGTACAAGGTAGGTGATTGGTTTACGGATAAGATTGGCAAACTGACGAACTCTACCTATTTTTGGCTTTCGACTTGCAACACTATGACCGCTATACGTAACGACTGGACTCGCGCCGAAATCACCGAAATATACAATTCTCCGGTTCTTGATCTCATATACCGGGCTGCTACGGTCCACCGCCAGCACCACGATCCTCAGGAAGTGCAGGTTTGTACCCTGTTGTCGGTCAAGACGGGCGGTTGCCCGGAGGACTGCGCCTATTGCCCCCAGGCCGCCCGGTACCATACGGGCGTAACGGTGCATAAGCTGATGGAGGTCGATGAGGTGCTGACAGCCGCACAACGGGCCAAAGAAGCCGGCAGCACGCGTTTCTGCATGGGTGCGGCCTGGCGGGAAGTTCGCGATAACCGCGATTTCGACAAGGTGCTCGATATGGTACAGGGCGTTAATGCCATGGGCATGGAGGTCTGTTGCACGCTCGGTATGCTGACCGAAAGCCAGGCGCAGAAGCTGAAAGATGCCGGGCTGTATGCTTACAACCACAACCTCGACACCAGCGAAGAGTTCTACGGAGACATCATCAGCACCCGTACGTACGACGACCGGCTGGAAACCATCGGACACGCCCGCAAAGCCGGTATTTCGGTCTGCTCGGGCGGAATCATTGGCATGGGCGAAACTGATGTCGACCGGATTGGTATGCTGCACACGCTGGCTACGTTGCCCGAACACCCCGAATCCGTGCCCGTAAATGCCCTCGTACCGGTCGAAGGAACCCCGCTGGAAGATCAGCCGCGTGTGTCGGTATGGGAAATGGTACGGATGATTGCTACCGCCCGCATCATCATGCCGAAAGCCATGGTACGTCTCTCGGCGGGCCGCGTCCGGATGAGCGTCGAAGAACAGGCGCTGTGCTTCCTGGCCGGCGCAAATTCTATTTTCGCGGGCGACAAGCTGCTGACAACCCCTAACCCGGGCGACGATCTGGATCAGCAGTTGTTCCAGACGCTGAACATCCGCCCCCGTCAGGCGTTTAAGGATGCCAGTCAGCCCGCCATAAAGTTTGAGCAGATTCCTGTCTGAGGATACGATAATCGCAATCCGGGCGTTGGTCTGAAAAAAGACCTATGCAATTTGTACAAAAGAAAGGGTGGCTGGCTGCTGCTGTAGTTATCGGCCAGATGGCCCTGAATGCCTGCCAGACGCAATCCGACATCGTAACGCCTACGCAGACAGTAGCCATCAATACCGTAACGTCGGCATCTGACTGGACAGCCGTTAAAGCCGAAAACTGGACCAAAAATGCGACAAATCCGGGATTGCGGGTCGCTGGTTTTGTTGATAATGCGATCACATCGTCTATCGTCGCCGATGGCATGGTGGTGGCGTTTTACCGCGATGCTGTTACCCGGGAGATCAAAACTCTGCCGGCAGTAATCGGCGGTCAGTTGGTTTCGTTCTCCTACCATGCTCTCAACGACAAAGGCATTATCAGCATCGAGCAGGAAGGCGGGCAGCCTGTAGCGGGTGAATACCGCTGGGTAGTTGTACCGAAGGAGGCTCTCGCAACGGCCAACTGGAATGAGTACGCAACGGCTAAGCAATGGCTGGGTCTAACTGACTAAATGTTATACATTACAGACAAAAAAGGCCCACTACGTAGCGGGCCTTTTTTGTCTGTAGTGTATGAATTCAGGCTTCATTTGTATTGCCCCAAACCCCTTCGGGAGTTTGAGGTATAATGCGTAAAAGCTACTTTAATAAAACTACCTCCCTTACTCGGCCACATCCAGATCGGCATTTTTGTCGTCGAAGTGAGACAAAATCACACCAGCCAGCTGAACGGCCTTGTTCATACGAACCTCCGGCTTCTCTTTTGTCTGGACTTTCAGATTCAGAATATGGTTGTTGTACAGGACGTGCAGCGTGTTTTTAGCCGGCTCCCAGAGGGCCTTATCCCCAACGCCCGTTATAGCAACGCCGGTAGCTGTATTTGTAGCCGGTTCAGTAAACACCGTGGCCTGGGGCGGAACGCGTGCCACCGTCGTAGCCGTATCGTTCTGGGCCAACGTATCGCGGCCGGCCGGACTGGTCGGTAAAACGGGGGGGCGCTCGGAGCCGGTTCCTGTGGGGTCGGGGCCGAACAGGGTTGCCGCGCCTACATCGCCCATCTGACCCGTTGTGATGCCCTGTTTAGAGGGCTGATACATCTTGTCGAAAATGTATTCGGCGTGGTAGATGGACGGATACGGTTTCGGACCACCGAAAGCTACGCTTACCTGATTGCCTTCCCACTCGAAGGTGCAGCCGTTGCGGGCATCCGTCACCGACAGTTCTTCAGTCAGTCCTACATTAAACGTACTTTGAATCATGCCTTCATCCAGTACGTTGCACGGTGCATCGTAGGCGAAGCGGTGGTCGGTGCTGAGCAGCCAGACACCCGATACTTCCCGGGCCAGATAAGGGCTACCCGTACCACCTGCATCGTTGGCGTCGTCGGTGGTATTACCATTATCGCCCTGAAAGCAAGAGGAAAGACTCACCAACGGAATGGCCAGCCAGAGTAATTTGGTTTTCATAACGAGTATGTCGTAAATTCAGCGTTTCTGATACTACCAATTTGCCCGCCGGGTTGTTTGATTTCCCGCTACAATTTGAGGAATTCGGTTTCAGACCAGGAACCTTTACCGACAATTCGGGCCGGGGTGCTATTTTTGTGCGTTGCACTGAACGAATGTCCGTTATCGAAACGATTACCTTGCCTGCCGGTCGAAAGACCTATTTTGCTTCTGACTTTCACCTGGGTGCTCCCCCGCCCGAGAAGAGCCGCCAACGGGAACAGGCGGTTGTGAACTGGCTGCAAAGCGTTGAAGCCGATGCCGAACTTATTTTTCTGGTAGGTGATGTCTTTGACTTCTGGTTCGAGTACAAGCGGGCCATTCCAAAAGGCTTTATCCGGTTGCAGGGTAAACTGGCCCAGTTGACGGATGCCGGGACGCGGGTCGTGCTGTTCACGGGCAACCACGATATGTGGATGAGCGATTACTTTACGCAGGAACTGGGCATTCCGGTGTATCGGCAGCCAAGGCAGTACGACATCGGGGGGAAGCGTTTCCTGATTGGGCATGGCGACGGACTTGGCCCCGGCGACTACGTCTACAAGCGCCTGAAACAAGTGTTTGAGAATGATCTGGCCCGGAGCCTGTTCCGCTGGGTGCATCCCGACGTGGGTATTCGGCTTGCGCACGCGTGGTCGCACCGCAGCCGGATCAGCAATACGGAAAAAGGGGAAGACCAATTCCTGGGCGAAGACCGTGAGTGGTTGATGCTGTACTGCCGGGAAGTGGAGAAGCGGCAACACCACGATTTTTACATCTTTGGCCACCGGCATCTGCCCCTTGATCTGGCCGTAACCGACAGCAGCCGGTACGTGAACCTTGGCGAATGGGTCTCCGCCCGAACATACGCTGAGTTCGACGGTACCGATCTGCACTTAAAGACGTGGAAATCCGGTCAGGAGTAACCCCGGATTGGCGACAAAAAGAGGGGTAGCCGGGATGCGGGTTTAATTGCCGTTCTGCAAGATGTCTTTGCGGGATACGTTCTCGCGTGGGGCTTTATTCAGCTCGCTCCGCCATTCCTTGTTCTTGAGGTCGCCCCGTTTGACCGATCGGATAAAATTAGCCCAGGCAAAAGGGTTTGTGAACGCAAACGTAGTGGCCTGACTGCGGTTGAGTATGTTTTCCCGCCCGAAGAACTGCTGATTGACAAAGTTCTGGTGGTTGGCCACGGCGCCCATCGGCATGGTAGCCGCCTGACGCAGAATGGCCTGTGGGTCCAGGTTTTTGGCCAGGTTTTCGCGTTCCTGCTCGTCGGGGAGCTTCAGGTTAACGAACGCGTTCTTAAACAGCTCCTCCGTAGCATACGGATACACCTTTACTTCGGCCAGTGTTTTTACATCTTCCTGCAGCGCAACCACCGCCGAGTACGTAACGTCGGCGAGACGGCGGGGGATAATGTGATACTGGGTTTTAAAACCGACGTAGCTGAAAATGATACTGTCGCCGGGGAAGACGGGCAGGGCAAAATACCCGTTCTGGGCTGATAAAACGCCCTTTCCGGCTTTAGGAATGTAAATATAGGCACCCGGCAGCGGCTCGTTGGACTTGCCACCGGTTATAAATCCCGTAAACGTAACCTGTCGATCCTGACCCTGCCCAAACGCGGTGGTAAAGAACCCCGTCATCACGAGCAGACCCAGCCCGACTACAATATGAGTCAGTGCTTGTTTCATATCAAAAGACCAACGGGGGTCAGAAAGACTGTACTAGTATACAAAACAACGAATGAATTGGTAATGTCCGATATAATAGTGAATAATTTAAGAAAAGTTAGGAATTCCTGCCTGCGGACGCAGCAAAGGCGTCTTTTATAGAATGAACGTAAGCCAGGTACCCTGCCTGCTTTCTCCTTACCGGTTCATAAACTACCCCTATAGTACCCCCGGATTAGGCAAACAGCTTCAGGAAGGTAGTGATAAAGGGGGCCGCCAGCAGCAGACCGTCAAACCGGTCCAGAAAGCCGCCGTGGCCCGGAATGCTGCTCCCTGAATCTTTGATGGCAATGCTCCGTTTGAACAACGATTCGACCAGATCGCCGTATGTACCCGTTACGACGATAATAGCGCCAACGCAGTACCACTGCCACGGCCGCAGTTCGGGCGCGTAGAACGCCAGACCCAGCGCAATCAGGGCGGCTGCGGCTGCCCCGCCAAGGGCACCTTCCCACGATTTCTTGGGCGATACCCGCTCGAATAGTTTCCGTCGGCCAAACTTGGTTCCGGCAAAGTAAGCTCCGATGTCGCTGGCCCAGAGCAACAGCAGGCAACCCAGAATCAGGGTGGGGTGGTAGGTGCCGCCCCGCAGCGCCAGCACAATCAGCAGGGCAAATGGTACGGCTACGTAGATGATACCCAGGAACGTAAAGCCGATGTTGGTGAAGGGCTTCATGTCGCGCTTTTTGTACAGCTTGATCAGGAAGATCATCGACGCGGCCGGGCAGATCAGAAAATAGTTGTCGAAGCCGATCATCCGCTTTTCGATAAAAAAAGCCAGGGCACAGACAAAACAGCCGACAATCGTGCCGTAGACGGTCAGGGGCTGGAAGCCGTCGAGACCCAGCAGCCTGTAAAATTCAAGTTGGGTGAGGGCACTAATGACGCAGAACAGCAGGGCGAAGGTCCAGTCCTGGTACCAGATGCAGAAAAAAATTACCAACACCCCCACAACGGCCGCAATGACACGTTGCTGGAGGTTGGACATCTTAGCTAAACGTTGCTTCATTCTCCAGAATTACTTTGGCCAGTACAGCGTGACTGACCGGTACGTGTACTTCACTTTTCCCCCAGCCAATGGTTGGGTAACTGCTGCTTTGCCGATTGACCACCACCGCCGGTATGTCGTGTTCGGCGAGCAGCGCTTTGGCTAGCTCGGCCCGGTGGGGCAGTGGGGATACATACACTTTTTCCCAGTTTTCAGTCATGATGATGTTGTGTTTGCCGGGCGGTTGTCGGTTTATGGTGTACGTCAGTTTTTTCTCGGGTCAGATCATCGAATCAGCGTATACCGTACGCTGAAAACCGACGACCGGTCAGGGAATCGCCCGGTTCCGTTCACGAAAGTAATATAATATCCCTAACGACACCGCCAAAGACGCCAGGGCTGCGGCTACCGGTACGGCGTCAGTGCTTTCAATGTCGACCGGGACCATCTTCTGCTGGTACATGTAGACCATCAGCACCGTAAAACCATTGTTGACAAAATGGGCCAGAATCGGCACCCATAAACTGCCCGACCAGACGTAGAGATACCCAAACAGCGCACCCAGCAGCATCCGGGGCACGAAGCCGAGAAACTGGACGTGAATGGCGCTGAACAGAATGGCCGCCAGCCAGATTCCGGCGTGGACGTTGCCGGTCCAGACGACCAGGTTCCGTTGCAGAATACCCCGGAACAGCACTTCTTCGCCGATGGCGGGAATGATGGCGATCACGAGCAGGGCGACGATGAGCTGAAGGGGAGTCCTGAACGTAGTCAGGTATTTGGTAACGCCTTCGAGGTCTTTCTCTTTGTCGCGAATCCATTGCTCGATCGGGGCGAGTGTCTGCGGGAGCCGCAGGTTCTGATTCCATTCGATCACCAGCCCGTTGAAAGGCATAAACGCGATGACGACCAATACCACTAAGCCAAGTCCGGCCACCGCCGAAAGCGGCCGACGATTGAACTGCGGCCAGGTTCGGTGTTCGACCCAATACCAATAGGCTAACGAAGGAAGGAGAAAGGTGCCGAGGTGGTTAACAGCCTGCAGGGCCATCAGTTCGTACCAGCCGTTCGGTTGGGAAGCCGGCCGGGCTGCGAGCGACATCAGATACGCCTGGGCCTCAGTCAGGCCGATGCCTTTGATTGCAATGAAGCCCAGCAAGGCAAGAACGGCGCTGAAAACACCCCCCAGCAGCGTAAATCCCACGAGCATCATCAGGCCACCCAGCGTGGGCGGACGCGAGGATGGGTGGTTGGATGTATAAATTGGTTGCATAATTCCTCGTAAATTTACAGACTCATTTGCACAATCGGTGCGTTGAACTTGTTTCAGCTACGTATTGTACTAAACCTACCGTTTGAAAAGGTTGTTAAAAAATAGGTGAGGGGCCAGGCACGCAGCGCAGCGATTACCCCAGGCCTGCTGTCCCTGGCCCCAGGCATACTAATATGGTTAAAATAGGCAACATAGACTTACCGGATTTTCCGCTGCTGCTGGCCCCGATGGAGGATGTCAGCGATCCGCCGTTTCGGGCGGTTTGTAAAGCAAACGGTGCCGACCTGATGTATACCGAGTTTATTTCGTCGGAAGGACTGATTCGCGATGCCGCCAAGAGTGTGCAGAAGCTCGATATATTTGAATATGAGCGGCCCATTGGTATTCAGCTGTTCGGCTCCGATGTGGAAACCATGGGTGCCTGCGCTGAAATTGCCACCCGGGCCAACCCAGACCTGATCGATATTAACTACGGCTGTCCGGTCAAGAACGTAGCGTGCCGGGGAGCCGGAGCTGCCTTGCTGCAGGATATTCCTAAAATGGTACGCATGACCGAGGCCGTTGTGAAAGCGACGCACCTGCCCGTGACGGTCAAAACGCGGCTCGGCTGGGACGAAAGCACGAAAAACATACTGGAGGTAGCTGAACGGCTGCAGGATATTGGCATTCAGGCGCTTACTGTTCACGGCCGGACGCGGGTACAGATGTACAAAGGCGAGGCCGACTGGACGCTGATTGGCCGGATCAAAGAGAATCCGCGCATCCGGATTCCCATCTTCGGCAACGGTGACATCGACAGCCCCGAAAAGGCGCTGGAGTATAAAAACCGGTACGGCGTCGATGGCGTCATGATCGGCCGGGCTACGATCGGTTATCCCTGGATTTTCAACGAAATCAAGCATTTTCTGAAAACCGGTGAGCACCTGCCCGCGCCGACCGTAGCCGACCGGGTGGCCGTTTGTCGGCAGCACCTGGATTTCTCGATCCGCTGGAAAGGTGAAATCACCGGAATCTTCGAAATGCGCCGGCATTACGCCAACTACTTCAAAGGACTGGATAACTTTAAAGCGTACCGCATGCAACTGGTGCAGGCTGGTACGTATACCGAATTGCTTCGCATTCTGGAGGAGGTTTCCGAGCAGTATGCCGAAGCTGAATTAGCCTGATAGAACCGGACGCTACGTTCGGTTCTGTGCCCATCGACTACATGAATACAACGACTGCCCCCGTTGCTGTTGATCAAAAACGTCCGCTGCTGGTCTGGGGACTGTTGTTTGTGCTGGCACTCGTGTGGGGCAGTTCCTTTATTCTGATCAAGCGGAGTCTGACGGTTTTTCCGCCGGAGCAGGTAGCCGCCGGACGTATCTTTTTTGCGCTGCTGTTCTTCATCCCTTTTCTGGGCGTTCAGGCACGTAACGCCGACGTCCGGCAGTCTGTACAGGGCCGATGGGTAGCGTTGGTGGTGGCCGGGCTGCTGGGTTTTTTGTTTCCGGCCTTCTTGTTTGCCATTGCCGGCGCGCACCTGAACAGTTCGCTGGCGGGCGCACTCAATGCCTTAAGCCCTTTGTTCACGCTGGTTACCGGCGCTCTGTTTTTCGGGCGGGTGATTCGTCCCACGCAGGTATTGGGAATTCTGATTGGGCTCGGAGGCTCAATACTGTTGATTTTTTACAGTGCTACCGGCTCGTTTTCCGTCAACGGGTATGCCCTGCTGATCGTGCTGGCTACCGTTTGCTACGGCACGAACATTAACCTTATCGGTCGATACCTGAGCCATCTGCCCGCGGTTGTGTCGACGGCCTGGCTGTTTGCCTTCATTGGGCCGGTAGCTGTGCTGATTCTGCTCACCACCGACTTTTTCAGCCGCATTACCCTCGCCAATGCGTCGCTGGCGCTGTCGGCACTGGCTTGCCTCGGTATTCTTGGATCAGGCGCTATGTCGGTGTTGTTCAACCGGATCATCCAACTGGCGTCGCCCCTGTTTGCGTCGTCGGTAACGTATCTTATGCCCGGCGTGGCCCTGTTGTGGGGCGTACTGGACGGCGAACAGGTCCATCTGGTGCAATACGCCGGCATGGGAATTTGTCTGTTTGGGATCTGGCTGATCAATAAATCTTGACAAAGCGGTTGCCCAGGGCCGCTAACTAAATCAATCAACAACGTAAACGTATTTGAGAGTATGTACCAGACAACCCTTACCGATCAGCCGATTACCATTGATTTCACCGCCGAAGGTCCAACCATCAACGGTCAGTCCTACGCCTGGGATGTTGTTCGGCTTTCTGATCGGCACTTTCACATCCTGCACGAAAACCGATCGTTTCGGGCTGAAGTGCTCGAATTCAATGCCGCCGAGAAGACCGTTCGGGTAAAAATCAACGACCGTATCCACGAGGTCAAACTGAAAGACCGCTTCGATCTGCTGCTGGAACAGATGGGGATGAGCAGTGCGGCCGGTTCGAAAGTCAACGACCTGAAAGCACCCATGCCGGGTTTAATCGTAGGCATCAGCGTTCAGCCCGGCGATGACGTCAAAAAAGGGGACAGTCTGCTGATTCTGGAGGCTATGAAGATGGAAAACGTGCTGAAAGCCCCCGGCGAAGGAACCATCCGGACCATTCGCGTAGGCAAAGGCGACCGCGTCGAAAAAGGGCAGGTGTTGATTGAATTTTAAAAGGAGGAGGAAAGGAGAAAGGGGAGGAGAGAAGGAAAGAGAAAGAACGGGCAAAAGCTCGATCCCTCCTCCCTTTCGTCCTTTCCTCCCTTTCCTCCTTCCCATCCTTTCCTCCTTCCGATCCTTTTCTCCCATCCTCCTTTCCTCCTTTCCTCCCTTTCCCTATCTTTGCCCGCAAAATTTTCCGAATGTCTCAGCCAACTAAGTACAAACGAATTCTGCTCAAGTTGAGCGGAGAAGCTTTGGCCGGCCCCAGCGGCTACAACATCGATCCCGCCGTACTGGAGCAGTACAGTAAAGAAATCAGACAAGTTGTTGACATGGGTGTCCAGGTGGCCATCGTGATCGGCGGAGGTAACATCTTCCGGGGCGTGTCGGGCGAGCGGTCGGGTATCGACCGGGTGCAGGGCGACTACATGGGGATGCTGGCGACGGTCATCAACGCCATGGCCATTCAGAGTTCGCTCGAAAAGCACGGGATGTTCACCCGGGTAATGTCGGCCATCAAGATGGAGCAGGTCTGCGAACCGTACGTGCGTCGGCGGGCCGTACGTCACCTTGAAAAAGGGCGGGTGGTCATCTTCGGGGCCGGAACCGGTAGTCCCTACTTCACGACCGACACGACAGCCAGCCTGCGGGCCATCGAAATTGAAGCCGACGTGGTGCTGAAAGGAACGAAGGTTGATGGCGTGTACTCGGCTGATCCGATGAAGGACAAAACCGCCGAACGGTATACAAGCATCTCGTTTCAGGACGTTTACGAAAAGAAACTGAACGTGATGGATCTGACGGCTTTTACGCTCTGTCAGGAAAATAATCTCCCGATCATCGTCTTCAATATGAACCAGCAGGGCAGTCTGCTCCGGGTGGTGCAGGGCGACGAAGATGCAGGCACGCTGATTCACTGATTTCATCAAAACAGTGTTTTCGGTTTACAGTTTTTGGTAGTACTGCCATGCGCCGAAAACCGTAAACCATAAACCGAAAGCCAGACCAATGGAAGACATCGAGCTATATCTCGAAGACGCGAAAGACACGATGGAGAAGGCACTCAAGCACCTATCCATCGAACTGACCAAAATCCGCGCCGGTAAGGCATCGCCCGATATGCTGAACGGCATTCAGATTGAATACTACGGGTCCATGACGCCCCTTAACCAGGTGGCCTCCGTCAATACGCCCGATGCCCGGACCATAGCCATCAAGCCGTTCGAAAAGAAGATTATCGGCGAGGTCGAAAAAGCCATTCGCAACAGTAATCTGGGCCTGTCCCCGATGAACGACGGCGAATTGATCCGGCTGAGCATCCCGCCCCTGACCGAAGAGCGTCGGCGCGACCTGGTCAAGAAGGTAAAGCAGGAAGTCGAGGTGGCTAAAGTGAACATCCGCAACATCCGCAAAGACACCAACGAAGACATTCGCAAACTGACCAAGGAAGGCGTTTCGGAAGACGCCGTGAAACAGGGTGAAGAGCGCGTTCAGAAGCTGACCGACAGTTTCATCGCCCGGGTGGATGATGTGTTTGCCGCCAAGGAAAAAGATATTTTGTCGGTATAGTAGAGACGCAAAAGGTTGCGTCTCTACGAACCATATAATTTCCAACCGATTCTGTTAAACAGAATCGGTTGTTTTTTTTGCTTTTTACCGATTCATCCTAATTACACATTACTATAGTCTACTTCTGATGATCCGGTTGGGCGGTTGTTCCAACGCCGGTACCGTATTGATACGGCACGTCTGGCTGGTTACGAGTATGGATCGAATGGGATGTATTTCGGGACTATCTGTACCCAGAGCCGGGAATCATATTTTGGCCAGATTGTCCCGACCGTAGAGATGCAGAATGTAGAGACGCCATGTGTTGCGTATCTACGTGTTTGACCAACAATCCGCCTGCCCCGCCTGCCGTTATCCCCTAAACCTGTATCTTTGGGCTACGTATCGTTTGCTCTATGAATCAACCTACCTTTTTTCAGCGCTTTCGGCCGCATCTGATCGCGGTGCTGGGGCTGCTGGTACTCGCTACCATCTACTTCGCCCCGGTGCTGTCGGGTAAAACGCTGGCTATGCCCGACGTGCAGGAGAGTGCAGCCGCTGCCCGCGAAATCCGCGAAATTGCCAAAGCCACCGGCGATAAACCGATCTGGACGGATGCCGTCTTCAGCGGGATGCCGGCCTACATGATTGATTTTGAATATCCGTATATCTTCGTTTACAAAGCCGTCAGTACGGTTGTCTGGTGGTTGCCGGCCAATGCCAACATTGTGTTTTTAATGATGCTGGGGGCTTATATTCTCCTGGTTGTGCTGGGGTGCAACCCCTGGCTGTCGGCGCTGGGAGCCGCTGCCTATGGGTTGGGTACGTTCAGCATTGTTAGCCTGGAAGCCGGACACGTATCGAAGCTGTTTGCGCTGGGCTACGGCGCCGGTATGCTGGCGGGTGTGGTCCTTTGCCTGCGTGGGCGCTACTGGGTCGGAGCGGCCGTAACCGGCCTGTTTACCAGTATGGAGTTTGGAGCCAACCACATCCAGATTACGTACTACCTCTTCATGACCATCGGTCTGTACGTGCTGTATGAAACCATTGCCCTGTTTCGGGCGGGCAAGACGCGGCAACTTACCCTGGGACTGGCGACCCTGGCGGTTGTTGGCGTCGTAGCGGCCGGCAGCTTCGGCAAGCGGCTGCTGGTGCTGAACCAGTACACAAAAGAAACCATCCGGGGGGCGTCGGAGCTGACGGCGAAAACTACAAACCCCGACGGACAGTCGACCAGCAGCGAGTCGAAAGGCGGTCTCGATAAAGACTATGCGTTTACGTACAGCTACGGCATCGCCGAAACACTGACGCTGCTGATTCCCAACTTTTCCGGTGGGGCATCCGTTGGCGGAGGGCTTGGCGCTGATTCGGAGTTTTACAAGGCGATGGTCAACAAAGGGGTAGACCCGGCCGCAGCCCGGCAGTTTGTCGAACTCGGAGCGCCGACCTATTGGGGCGATCAGCCGGCCGTGGGTGGCCCGGCCTACGCGGGAGCAGCCCTGCTGTTTTTGTTTGTGCTCGGGATGTTCATCATCCGGACCCCGCTCCGGTGGTGGCTACTCAGCGCGACCGTGCTGCTGGTTATGCTGACCTGGGGGAAGAACTTCGCGGCTTTTAACTACCTGCTGTTCGACACCCTGCCGTATCTGAACAAATTCCGGGCCATGACGATGGCTTTTACACTGGCGCAACTGTTCATTGCCGTTGGGGCAGCGCTGGCTATCCAGACCATTATAAACCAGAAGCTGACGTTTGCGCAGTTGAAGCAGCCTCTGCTGGTTAGCCTCGGCCTGACGGCGGGCGTAGCGCTTATTCTGGCGGTGCTGGGTGGGTCCTTCTTCGATTTCCGGTCGGACTTCGACGTAGATCGACTGACCCGCATCTTCGGCGATGCGAGCGTCGCCAACGACATGGTGCGGGCACTCGTCAGCGACCGGATCAGCCTGATGCGGGGCGATGCCTTCCGGTCGATTATTCTGATTCTGCTGACGGCAGGGGCTGTCTGGTTGTTTGTGACCAACAAACTGAAGCCGTCTGTTTTCTACCCGCTGGTGTTTGCTGTGGTTGTATTCGACCTGTTTGCGGTCGACAAGCGGTTTTTGAACAACTCAGATTTTGTTGCGAAAACGGAACTGAGCATACCGTACCAGCCCACTGCCGCCGACCAGCAGATTTCGCAGGATAAATCGCTCGGCTACCGGGTGTTCGACCAGACCGGCTCGTTCATGGAGAGCAACCGGGCGTCGTATTTTCACCGGTCGATCGGGGGCTATAACGTAGCGCGGCTGCGTCGCTATAACGAATTGATTACGTACGCATTTCCGGTCAACACGCTCAACATCCTGAACATGTTGAACGCCAAGTACGTCATCACGCAGGGACAACCATCCGCCAATCCGCAGCAGCAGGAGCCACCGGCACCGGTGGCGCAGCAGAATCCGGAGGTGTTGGGAGCGGCCTGGTTTGTCCGGACAGTACAGCCGGTTGAGAACGCCGATGCGGAAATGGCGGCTATGAAAACGTTGAATCCGCGCGATACGGCCGTGGTCGACAAGCGATTCGCGGAACAACTGACCGGGCTTCCCGCTACGATGGATCCGTCCGGCAGCACCATCCGACTGACGAGCTACCGGGGCGATAAACTGACGTACGAAGTGAATGCCGCCCGCGACGGATTGGCTGTGTTCTCCGAAATTTATTACCGGGGTCATGAAGACTGGCAGGCGTATCTGGATGGTAAACCCGTGCCGCACATGCGGGCCAACTACGTGTTGCGGGCGATGCGGATTCCGGCTGGCCGGCATACGGTCGAATTCCGGTTTGAGCCGCCCCTGGCGAAGACCGGCGATACCATCGACCTGATCTGTAATGTGCTGCTGCTGGCCTTGTTTGGCGTTGTGATTTTCCGGGAAGGTCGCCGGCCCCGTCCGGAGCCTGAGCCAACCCCGGCCCCATCGCCAGCCCCGGCTATTGCACAGGAGCCCGTTGAGCAGACGCCAAAGAAAAAAACGACGAAGGCTAAATCGCGCTGACGGCTATGAACGGACGAGTGACTGGCATCGGGCTTGTACTTGGGTTACTGCTGATGATCAGTGGCTCGTCCGTAGTGTTTGCGCAATGCGCTACGTCGACTTCGTTCACGGGTTCGCTGCGGGTTCGGAACGGAATCGGCTGCGTACCGCTGACCGTGCAGACCGGTAGTGACCTGATTGGGGTGCAGAACGTTCGGTACGTGTACGAATATGACGGGCAGCGCGAAATGCCGGTGACGACGGCCGGCACTTACACCTACAAAAAGCCGGGGGAATACCGGATTTTACAGCTATCCGAGAAAGAAGGGCTGCCGCTCCGGGCCTGCGCCACCGTCATCGTGTACGATACCATTCCGCCGACGGTAAACCTGACCGCCTGTGGTACGCAGGTGACGCTCCGGGTGAGCGATTCGCAGATGGATTTCTGGCGGTACGATTACATGGTCGTGCGTTGGGACGACGGACGCGTCGATACCCTGAAAACCATTCCCGTGGCAATCGGGCATACGTATTCCACGGTTTCCCCGCGCCGGATTCAGGTGCAGGGCTTCCATCGATACGGCCAGTGTGGAGGCACCACGACCCGGCTGTTTGTGCCGAACCAACCGGCGGTCGTGCGCGGGCTGGATCTATTGAACGCTCAAACAGGGCAGTTACGGATTGATAATCCGAGCGGTACTCCCTTAACAGTTGAACGGCGGTTGGGAAATGGCGTCTACACGAAACTGCCCGGTACGTTGTCCGGTAATGCGCCCTCCACGAATGTGACCCTCGATTCGGCCGAAATCACCTGCTTCCGGGTTGTACCCACGTCCAACTGCCCGGGCGAGAGTCCGTCGCCGGAACTGTGCTACACACCCCCCAATCAGGCGGTGGCCGACGCGGTGTACCTGCCCGATGCGTTTAGCCCAAACGACGATGGGGTAAATGATACGTTCGGACCGGTCGGAAAGCTGCCCCCCGGCGACTTTCGCCTGACGGTTGCCGACCGCTGGGGCCGCATTGTGTTCTCTACCGACGACCCACTGAGTCCGTGGAATGGGGTGTTGAACGGACAGTCGCTCCCCACCGGTACGTATGCCTACCAGCTCGAAATTCGCCTGTCGGGCGGACAAATTAGTCGACGGAGCGGACGGGTGCAATTGATTCGTTGAGTAGCTTTACCCGACTATTCTGACGAACCACCATGCAAGCCAAAGCCGCTATTGCCACCGGCAATGGGTCGTTTTCCATTCAAAGCATCGATGTGCAGGAGCCACAGGGCGACGAACTCCTGATCGAACTGAAAGCCGCCGGGCTCTGCCATACCGACTACGATTCCATGGCATGGGGAAAGCCTCTGGTCATGGGCCACGAAGGAGCGGGTATTGTCCGGCAGGTTGGCCCGGCCGTCACCAGATTCAAACCCGGCGATTCGGTTATCCTCAACTGGGCCATTCCCTGCGGCCGGTGTTTTCAATGCCAGGAAGGCAACCAGCACATTTGTGAAGTAAATTCACCCGTTACGGCCGGAAATCGGGTCAGTGGCGGCCATGCTACGTTGGCGAGCACCACCCTCGACGGTATACCCATCGAGCGGTCGTTCAGCCTCGGTACGCTGTCGGAGTGGACGCTGGTGCGCGAGGCAGCCGCCGTTCGCATTACCGTCGACATCCCTTTTCCATCGGCTGCTATCGTAAGCTGTGGGGTCATGACCGGCTATGGCTCGGTCGTGAACGCGGCAAAGGTAAAGCCGGGGCGGTCGGTGGTGGTGCTCGGTACGGGGGGCGTTGGCCTGAACGTAATCCAGGGTGCCCGGATCGCCGGAGCGGGCATGATCATTGCCGTCGACGTAAACGAGAACCGCCTGAACATGGCCCGGCAATACGGCGCCACGCACACCCTGCTGGCCGACCGCGCCGACGAAGGACTGCTGCAGGCCGCTCAGCAGGTCAAGGCCATGACCGGGGGACGCGGAGCCGACTATGCGTTCGAGTGTACAGCCATTCCGGCGCTGGGTGCGGCTCCCCTGGCGATGGTACGCAACGCGGGTGTGGCCTGTCAGGTAAGTGGTATCGAGCAGACCATTTCCATCGACATGAACCTGTTTGAGTGGGATAAACTTTACATCAATCCGCTCTACGGCCAGTGCCGCCCGGAAATCGACATGCCTATTCTGCTGAACCTGTACCAGAAAGGCGATCTGATTCTTGACGATTTAGTCACCCGTACGTACGCCCTCGATAACCTGAGCCAGGCGTTCGACGATATGCTCGCCGGACGTAATGCGAAGGGGGTAATTGTGTTCTGACGTATGCCATTCCGAACCATTGAAGTTTCTGATCCGCGATTTGAACGCGATGGGCTGCGGCTCATTACGGTCAAATCGCCGAACCTGCGCGGTCGGGGTGATATGACACTCTGGCTTCCCGATGGGGTTAATCATCCGATGCCGCTCGTCATTCTCCTGCACGGCGTGTACGGCAGCCACTGGGTGTGGTCCCAGAAAGGCGGAGCGCACCGCACGGCCGACCGGCTCATTCGCGACGGCCGCATGCAACCGATGGCCCTGGTGATGCCCTCCGATGGGTTATGGGGCGACGGCAGCGGCTACCTGCCCCACGACGGTAATGCATTTGACCGCTGGATTCTGGACGACGTACCCCGGGCTGTAACCGAAGGCGTGGGACTGGAGCCAGACGGACTGTTTATCAGTGGTCTGTCGATGGGGGGCTACGGAGCATTGCGGCTCGGAGCCTGCCACCCCGACCGGTTCAGGGCCATCAGCGGATTGTCGTCTATCACGGATCTGAAGCAGATCAAACTGTTTGTGGAGGAACCGCTGGTAGCGTATCAGCAGGCCAATCCCGAGGATGAATCAGTCCTGTCTCTGATGCGTCTCAACCGCGACCGGCTACCGCTCATTCGCTTCGACTGCGGCCGCGACGATCTGCTGATCGAGCATAACCGCGCACTGCACCAGGCCCTGCTGGACGACGGCATTCCGCATCAGTACGAAGAATTTGACGGTGGCCATGAATGGGCATACTGGGAAACGCACCTGGTCGAAACGCTGCTGTTTTTTGACGGTGTAGCGCGCAAAAGTCCGCAATAGAGTTCAAAAAAAGGCATCGCTGACCTGCTGAGGTCGGCGATGCCTGCACGGATTACCGTTGATGAACCGTCAAGCGGTTTCCTGAGTGGGCTTTGGCGGTGGTGGTTGCTGCGTTTTTCCAGGCCGGGTTTTCCCGTAAGACCCTATGGTAATTTTACCCCGGCGGCTTCGCTTATCTCCTTTTCCCATATTGGTTGGTTTAGATTGATTAGACTTTTATTACCAATTTAAGGAGATTTTTGTTTGATTGGTGTATCAGCCGGAAACTGTGCATTCGGCTGAAGTCTTTGCTTACCAAGAATTTAGCTCATGCCGTACCGCCATACCGTTCGTCAGACAACCTACGTTTTCGAGGACCTGAAAGCCCTGATGGCTAAAGCGACGCCCGGTCGGTCAGGCGATCAACTGGCGGGTGTGGCGGCTGGGTCGGCCGAGGAGCGCGTAGCGGCTCAGATGGCGCTGGCTGATTTGCCCCTGACGACGTTCCTGAATGAAGCCGTAATTCCATACGAACGGGACGATGTGACGCGCCTGATCATCGACACCCACGATGCCGATGCCTTTGCGCCTGTTCGACACCTCACCGTCGGCGGGTTTCGCGATTTTCTGTTGTCGGAGCAGACCAATACGGCAACCTTACAGGCGCTGGCTCCCGGCCTGACGCCCGAGATGGTAGCTGCCGTATCGAAACTGATGCGGAATCAGGATTTGATTACCGTTGCGGCCAAATGTGAAGTGGTGACGCGTTTCCGGAATACGATCGGCCTGCGCGGTCGGTTTTCGACCCGGTTGCAGCCTAATCACCCAACGGACGATTATCGGGGCATTGCCGCCAGCATCGTTGACGGTTTGCTCTACGGCTCCGGCGACGCCGTGATCGGCATCAACCCCGCTACGGATCACATCCAGACCGTTGTGCGTCTGCTGGATATGATTGACCAGATTCGCCAGCGATTCGACATTCCAACGCAATCGTGCGTTCTCAGCCACCTGACCACAACGCTGCAGGCGATTGAACAGGGCGCTCCAGTCGATCTGGCGTTTCAGTCGATAGGTGGGACGGAAGGCGTCAATGCTTCCTTCGGCGTGAACCTGAGCCTCCTGCGCGAAGGCTTCGACGCAACGCGGTCGCTGGGGCGTGGTACGGTGGGGCAGAACGCCATGTATTTCGAAACAGGGCAGGGGAGTGCGCTGTCGGCCAATGCGCACCAGGGCGTTGATCAGCAAACCTGCGAGGTGCGGGCCTACGCCGTAGCGCGGGCGTTTGAGCCGCTGCTGGTCAATTCCGTGGTGGGGTTCATCGGCCCTGAATACCTCTACGACGGCAAACAGATCATCAGGGCCGGGCTGGAAGATCACTGCTGCGGCAAACTGCTGGGGCTACCGATGGGCGTCGACATCTGCTACACCAATCACGCCGAAGCCGACCAGGACGACATGGACACGCTGCTGACCCTGCTCGGTACGGCGGGCGTTACGTTCATCATGGGTATTCCCGGTGCCGACGACGTAATGCTGCACTACCAGAGCACGAGTTTCCACGATGCCTTGTACCTCCGCGACCTGCTGAAACTACGTCCCGCCCCCGAATTTGAAGCCTGGCTGCTGCGCATGGGGTTGCTGAACGAACAGGGGCAGTTGCAGCCGGTGCCGAAAGGGCATCGACTGCTGGAGCTGGCAGGCTGAAAAGTGTTGATTAGCCTTTCATAAACCGCACCAGCGCTACCTCGATCAGCAGGAAGGCCAAGGCAGCCATCAGGAAGTACTTCCACAAGCTCCGGCCCAGATTTTCCTGCTCCAGTACCTGCACAAAATCACCATCCTGAATGCTGTCGAAGACTTCGACGTTCGGCTGGTTGGCAAACGCCCGGCGAAGCTCGTCGGCCGAGTAAAAATCCATCGCCGATTCCTGATTGCCATGATTGAGGGCCAGCAAGCGCTCCGTTTTACCGGCTCCGGGGCCGTTGTTGAGCTGTAATTCGTAATAGCCCGACTCTACTTCCTGACCGGTAGCCAGTTCGTTACTCTTTGGCATTTCCAGCAGCAGTTGATTACCAACCAGTCGCTGAACGGGAATTATCTCCAGCTTATCACGCTTGAGTTTGTACACCGCTCGTTCGGATGGATTGCTGATGAGCAACGAGATCAGGTTCTCGTCAAACGAGTAGGCTGTCCGTTGTGGCCGGACGCTCAAAGCCGCCATCTTGTACATGACCGGTACGAACAGGGCGTGTTCGGCCAGGTTGCCGTACTGGCTGGCCAGCGGATTGGCCATCACGTATACGTAGCCTTGCCCGGCCCGTACCTGCGTGAGCAGGGGACTGCCGTCGCGCAGACTCAGCAGCCGTTCGCCACCATTCCAGCGCCAGACGGGGGCTGCACTCGGCAGGTTCAGCGGATCGGACTGATACGTCTGCTGGAACACATCCCGAAAGAAGGGATTCCGGCGGTCGGGTTCCGATAAAGGTAGCAGCGCAGGCGTGGCACCGGCTGCCCCGACGCTCTGCACACCCGCTACGCCCAACGCGCTCAGGAACGGACTGTAGCTGCTGACATCCGGCGAAGGCGAGGGAATGATAGCCAGACTACCGCCCTGCCGGACAAAGCGCTCCAGTTCACTACGCAGGGTGCCGCTCACCTGCGAAACGCCTTCGAGCACCACCAGATCCGTTTCTTTTAGCTGCCCAACGTCAAAATTCTGGGCGTTGAAGCTACGGCGGACGAACAGACTGTCGTTCGAGAAAACCGTGTTGATGTAGTCCGTATTGGCCCGTTGTTCATACACGTGCATGACCCGAACCGCCGGCGACGCTTCGATGACGAAAAAATACTGGTTATCGAACGTAATGGGGTAATCCTCAAACACAATCCGGCCGCGATGATAGCCCTTCGACGTTACGTTGAAGTTAAGCGAAACCGTTGCCGAACCACCCGGTGCAATGGAAGCCGATGCCGTCGACGTCTGTGTATCATCCAGATACAGTCGGATTGGCAGGTTGCGGACCTCTTCCCGGCCTCCGTTGCTGAGCTTGACGTTCAGGCTGTTGTTCTGCATTTCCCGGATGAAGGGCGTACTGAGCCAGACCGAATCGACGTACACATTTTTAGTTGCCTGTGCATCCAGCGGCACCAGAAACAGCCGGTCGGTCGTGTCAATCTGTAGGCGGGATAAGTCCCCAACGGTGCTTTTTTGAAAATCAGAAAACCAGAACAACTGATTGCCGCCACTGGGGCTAAGCGAACTGAGCAGATTACGCTGCCGCCTGTACACACTTTCCAGGGTGCGGGGGGTATGCGCAAACCGTATTGACGTAACACGATCGCGGATGGCCTCCGACGAGCCGGCCTGCTGCTCGGCCGCCGAAAAATCATTGGTTAGCAACTGAAGCGAAGCCGCGTTGCGGAAAAGAGTCAGCAACTCGTCGAGTCGGCCGATAGCAATATCCAGATACCGCTTTGTGTTACGCTCGTTCTGCATGCTATACGAATTGTCGATGTACAGGCTGGTGACACCCTGCCTCGATAGCCCAATTTTATTTTTGCTGGGAATGAAAGGCTGAGCAAAGGCCAGCACCAGACACGCCAGAAATAAACAGCGGGCTACCAGAATCAGCCAATGTTTCAGCCGCCGAAACGACTTGGTTTCGGTCTGGACAGTTTTCAGCAGGGCCACGTTGGAGAAAAACACCCGACGCGTCCGGCGGAAATTGAATAAATGAATGGCGATAGGTACCGAAACGGCCAGCAGACCGAATAAAAACGACGGATACAGGAAACTCATTCAGACAGTTCGCCGAAGCGATGGGTTAATTCAGAACGTTAGACAATCGGACGGCCGAACGGCTGCTCTATTTACTGAAGCATCCAGGTCTATTAGTCTAACGTTCGTCAAAGGTCAAGATTATAAAACGCCGTCTGCGTTTGCAAGACGTCGGTATAGGTAATGGAACTCGTTTCGTCGCCAACCGTTCTAAAATCACTGATTGGCGTATGGCCAACTACCTGATGGAAACCCGTCAGGTGGTCGGCCAGCGTTTCGGATCGATCCGCCCAGACCGGTCCGCTGAACGGGTCGTCTCCACCCCGGACGGGCGCCACCTCAAACAGAATCGGCTGAAAGTCCGGGTTCTGGTGCAGCCGGTTCAGACCGTCGGCGACCGTTTCCGGGTTATTCAATCGGTCCAGAATCGTGGCATCGTCAAGTTGTTGTTTCGCCCTGGTAAACCAGCCGTTGGTCACCCCCGCATGCGTAAACAGGTACCTTCTTTCCTGATACGCTACCTGGAATGCATCCTGATGGTGCCGAAACAGGTCGGTAAGCATCGGCTGCATGGCGGCCCGAAAACCGGAGCAACTGTATTTTGGATAATGCAGGTACTGAGCGTCGTGGTTACCAAGTAGAAGGACAATTTTTTCGGGATACCGTTGCCTGAGCTTAAGGATCTGATGAAAATTATTCAGAATCACACCGTCACTGAGCGAATGGCTATCCACGTAATCGCCCAGAAAGAGTACCCGGTCGTAGGCGGCTACATCCACATGTACCCAATCGCCCCGGCCGTGTATATCACTAATTGTAACGAGTTTCATGCCGTTTGGTTTCGTCGCCAGATGAAGCCATCCAGCACGTAATGCGTCATTTGGGGAAGGGCCAGCAGCGGAACCAGCAACGCCAGGACCTGATGGTCCGTTACGGCTGGTAAGGCCTGAAACCAGCCGAAGACAGCCGTGTGTTCGCGCCAGATAAACCCGTCCCATAAACCCTCCTCAAGATACGCCAGGATAACGAGTACACCAACAAAAACTACCCAAGTCCGTCCGGCCAATACCCGGAAGCGGACCGCGGTGCGCTTAGCAGACGATACGCCGGGGCGATCACTGATCCAGATCAGGGCCATGTACGGAATCCCGTGCGAGACAACGTTCAGCATGGTGAACGCCAGATCGCCGTTAAACCAGATAATACCAAAGTACCAGGAAAAGCCTGTACCCGCAATCAGGAGGTTGCGGGGCCAGTTGAACCAACGGGTGTGAACACACAACCAGACCTCTTTGACTACGTAGGTGCTCAGCAGCAACCCGTATAAGCCCTCAGCCAAACATTTTAACCCGGCAAACTCGCCCTGGATAAAATCGCCGTTTATAAACCAGTTGAAATGCCGGTCGGGGGTTAGGTGCCACCAGAGGATGGGGTACAACGTAGCGGTGTAGATCATACACGTATCGAGGGCGGCCGACCACCCTGGCCGGGTTTCGGTGCGGCTGTAGATCCGCATGAAACCGTACTGCTGCCGAACGAAGTGAAAAACCGCCAGGTAAGCCAGGCAGCGCCAGAACCATAAACTCCCCGCACTATGCAGCAGAACCCCCGCGACGTAGCACAGCAACGGCACCGTCAGGAAGAGTATCCGCTGGCGCTGAAATCGTGATTTGTTGAAATACGTCCGAAACAGCGTACTGTAGACATGCGCTACGTCGATCAGCAGAACCAGAACTACCCAGCCGATAACGGGCATGTCGTCCGTGGTTTTGAACCGATCGGGGAGTAGAAAAACAATCAGCAGCGCCACAAACGGAGGAGACAGCACGTAGAGGCCGTCGAACCACGGGCTTTTGATCCACGGCTGTTTCATACGGCTTCGGCTACCTCCCGAGCCGCCCGGATGCCCTGGTAAAAGGCTTCCTCAAAAATTGAAACGCCACTCAAATCGGAATGGGCAAAAAACACCCGGTTTGCGATGGGCTGAGCGGCCTGACGGCGTTCGTTTCCCCACACAAATCCCGGCGATGGAGCCATCATACCATGTCCCCACACCCAGATGTCTGCCTCCGATACATAGGGTGTCAGGCCCGGGTGAGCCGTTTCTAATTCATCCATAATCTGTGTCAGCCATTGTTCGTAGGTGGTGCCGTAGGCTTGCCGACGCGCTGCGTCCGGTTCGGTATCCGTCAGTGGCTTATAGTACGTGATGACCTTGCGGGGGCCGTCCCGCAAATCCTGATGGTTAGCCGTAATATACCCGACCGATGACGCGCCGTAAAGAACGTTATCCCAGCATAGCGGCATTCCCCGGCCCTGCGGCAGCCCATTGAGGGTTAAGTTTGCCACAACCCAGGGTGCGTACCGAAAGCCGGTCCATGCACTCCGTTCGGGGGCTATTTTCTGAACGATGTGTTTCGTAATAAAATGGGGCGTTGCCAGAATCACCTTGTTTGCGTCGATCACTACGTTCCGGTTCGTTGTGGCGTCAAAGGCCACGACAGTTACGCCGGTATCGTTCAGTCGCACCTCGTAAACCAGCAGATTCCGGCGAATTGGCGAGGCTGCTCCGGCCCGTAACTGGTCAGCCAGGAAACCATTGCCCTGCGGCCAGGTCAGCACCGACGACGCATTGGCATTGGCCGCCTGGCCTTTGCGGGAGGCAAAGTAGTGAATACCCGCCCAGGCCGAGGTAGTTTCCAGCGTAGCGCCGTAGTCGTCGCGGCAGCAATACGTCAGGTACCACCGCAGGTAAGGTGATGTAAAGCCCGCTGTATCGAGGTAACTGGCAAACGATACGCGGTCCAGCTGGCGAAACGTTTCATCGGTAGATGATCGATCGAGTGGGATCGTAAATGCGTCGAGGTTATCCGAACCCCTGGCTGTTTTGAATCGGTCGATTAGCTGAAAAAAACGCCTGATCTGGTCCCGGTCGCTTTCCGGTACGCCGGCTTCCGGCACAAGCCCTTCCTGCCAGAAGCCGTTGATAAACAGCCGTTCTTCGGGATCGTGGCACAGAAAGTAGTCGTCGTAGATGGGCAGGCCCTGCGCATCTGAACCGGTAATGATCCTGCTTTCGGTCAGGAAATCGAGTAGTTCCTGATTGCGCAGGTCAGGGATTGGCAGGTAGTGTGCTCCGTAGGGGTAAGCAGAAACAGAATTTTGCCCGTACGCTGCGTTGCCGCCGGTTTGCCCGTCCATCTCAGCCAGTAACGTATCGCTGATGCCCTGCCGCTGCAGCCAACGGCGAGCCGAGAGGCCCGAAATCCCGCCCCCTGCGATGAGCACGTTTGTCGTCAGCTTCTCCGAAACGGGAAGCCTGACCAGTTCACTGATCGCCCGCAGGCGGTGGCCCGACTGGTGATTCGCACCCGCCATGCCTCCCTGGATGTGGCTGATTGACCGAGCCGATGCACAACCCGATACGCCAATACCTCCCGTCAGCAGAACCGCCATACCGGCCCCCGCCTGAGCTAAAAACGTCCGTCGACCGACGGCGTCAGAATTAGTGTCCATACGGTGCCCACTCTTCTTCAAACGACTGAACCAACACCTGATTATTCAACTTATTCACCTCCGTCGGCACCTCCGCCATATCGGGAGGGAAGTAGAGCATGTCGCGAATGGTCGATGGGGTAACGTAACGCAGCCCTTTCGGTAATGGCCCACCGACCCGCCAATGCTGATTTCGCAACGCCAGCACGTACCCCCATTCGCCAAACGACGGTACGTAGGTATGATACGGAATCGTTTGAAAGCCAACGGCGGCCAGCGTGTTCTTTATGCACCAGAATGATTTTCTTGCTATGTAGGGGGAGGTCGACTGCACCACCGCCAACCCGTCGGGAGCCAGCCGTTTTTCCAGCTCGGTGTAGAACGTAGTGCTGTATAATTTACCAATCGAGTAGTTCGAAGGGTCCGGGAAGTCGACAATGACGACATCGTAGCGGGTGGTGTCCTGCCGTATCCAGGTAAACGCGTCGTTGTTGATAACCCGAACGTTAGGCGACAGCAGCGAACGGTTATTCAACTGCACCAGCGTGAAATTCTGCTGAAACAGCTTCGTCATGCCGGGGTCAAGGTCAACCAGGGTAACCCGTTGAACAGACGGATATTTTAATAACTCGCGCACCGCCAGCCCATCGCCCCCGCCCAGCACCAGGATGTTGCTGGCGAAAGGACGGGCCTGCATGGCCGGATGCACCAGCGCTTCGTGGTAGCGGTACTCGTCCGCCGAACTAAACTGTAGATTCCCGTTTAAATACAGCCGTAATTCACGGTTGTTGCGCGTCAGTACGATCCGTTGGTACGCTGTGCTTTTGCTGTAGATCACCGTATCCTGAAACGCCAGTCCTTCGGCATAGGTCATGATGCGGTCGGCGTAGACAAAACCCGTGGTGAGTAGCCCAACCGACGCCAGCAGAATAAAACTGAAGCTGTGGCGAAATGATCGGGTTTCTGAAAACCGGTACAACAGAAAGGCCGCTACACCAATGTTCAGCAGGCCAAAGAACAGCGACGTCCGGATGAGCCCTAACTGCGGAATCAGAATCAGGGGAAAGATGAGCGACGCCAGCAGCGCGCCGATGTAATCGAACGTGAAAACCCGGGAAACCAGGTCTTTGAACGTAAGCTGATTCTCCAGAATCCGCATCAGAAGCGGAATCTCCAACCCAACCAGAATCCCCGTCAGGCCTACCAATGTGTACAGAATCAGACGGAACGACGCAACGTACTCGAACAGAACAAACAACAAAGGAGCGCTGCATCCGCCGACCAGACCGACTAAAATTTCAATGCGGATAAACCATTTTATCAGATTGCCGTCGAGGTATTTCGACAACCAGGAGCCGATACCCATCGAAAACAGATACGCCCCGATGATCGTCGAAAACTGCGTGACCGAGTCGCCGAGCAGGTAACTGGCCAGCGTACCGGCAACCAGCTCGTAGATGAGGCCGCAGGTAGCGATGATAAACACCGACACCAGCAGCAGCCAGTGCAGGGGTGTCAAGCCCGGTCGTACGGCTACCCGTTCGTCTTCGCTAACCATGAATGGCCGAACTGATGATTATGGATACGGCGATCATGAACGCAGCCGCCAGAATAGCCAGGGCTACGTTCTGCTCGTCAACAATTTTTTTCCAGAGGTTTTCCGGGGCAACTTTCTCGATGACGACGAAGCAAATCAAAAGGATGATTACGCCCAGTAGTGAGTAAACGATAGAGGCCGTGATGTACTTAAGTTCCATGTGGGATAAGGGTTATTTATGATAAAATCCGGTTCGTCGATAACCGCCCGAACTGCCGGAGCGGCCGTAGTAGCCTTGTTTGGTTTCGACGCGTTCATCATCGTCGCCCAGCAGGCGGGTACCTGTAAAGCCGGCCCAGGCAAACATACCCAGTGCCACAAGGACAGCGACCGCGTAATACCTGATCTTGCGTATCTCGTTCAGCATAAGCGATTAGTTGTCTTCTATGTCCGAAAAATCGCTGTTGGTCCAACGGCTTTGTTCATACCACTGCCGACGCCAGTAGAGAATCACCGGATACAGGCTGAGCAGTAGCAGAAGAATAATCAGGTTGGACCACATCATTGGGTTTTGTTTGACCGACACCTTAAATGAAACGGTACTGCCAGGGGCCGTGGCCGGGTAGATGTTCAGGTGATAGCGTCCGGATGGTATACGCGACAGCACAGCCTCATCAGTTCGGCTGCCTTCTGACCAGTTTTCTCCGCCTTCACGGCCAGAATAATACTCCAGCGCTTTCGTACACTCGTACGTTTTACCTGTCTGTTCATTAATCAGCGACATGGGTAGTTCAAGCCACTGGTTATCCAGTACGGCGCGTAGATCAATGCTCAGGATTGTAGGACCGTCGACCGGAAACGAGGGCGTTATGATAGGCTTGAAGCCGGCCGAAGCAGAATCCTGTGTCGGCTCGGTCTGGTACGAAGCGCTGAATACCTGCCGGGGCGGCCGACTAAAACTGATAACCGCCTGAATCAGCAACACCAGTACAACGGCCATACCCGTAAAGGACAGCAACGCATCCCAGCGCCCTTTCGGATCGGCCGGTTGAATGGCCCCCACGCCATACGGGGTTGGCAAGGCGTCGGCAGCAAGAGCAAAAGCCTTGATCAGGTCGGTGTGCTGAACGTAGTGGGCGACGTACCAGTCGGAGTGAGCCTTTGCCTGCTCGCCGATGAGCATAAAAGGGGGATGTATATATTCAGAAATAGTTAATTGTTCATCAGTAAGGATGTTCCAGTCAAATTCGCCGGCAGCATCCAGTAAAGTTACCTGATACCGGTTGTAAAGCCGATACTGACGTTGCTCCGTATCGACGTAATACGCGTTTCCGGTGGTGTGGTATTCGGTATATGTTTTGTTCGTCGGTTCAATATACATCCAGTGGCCATTGTACTCAGCTAACTGGGCATACTGGCCGTTTTGCCGCAACAACATGTATTCAGTCCACTCGTAGGGAGCTGAGGCTTCTTTTTTACGCATAAACCCAACCACCCGCATAAACTGACCTTCCAGATAACCTTCGGTCCCGATGGGTATGGGAATGAGTGTCGTCGTGCCGGCGAAGGTGGCCATTACTTTAGGTGGCCCTTCGTAGGCATACTCGAAAAAGGTGTGGCAGGTCGGGCAGCCGTAAAATGAACTGTTCTTTACGTCGTAGTACGTAATTGCAGACTGACACCCGGGGCAGTGGAGCGTGGCCGACTGGGGAGTCTGACCGGAAGGAACGGCTTCTGTCATCGCGTAAGTTCCTGTTTAGAAAGTTCGGTGGCCGCGAAATACGTCAGTACATCGGCGTAGAACCGGCGGGTTTTGGCCGAGTTGTCGCGCAGGTAGTTTGACAGAAAGACGTCGAAGGTTGCCAGGCTCAGTTCCGGCCAGGTATGAATCGATACGTGCGACTCCGTCAGGCAAACCACGGCTGTGAACCCGCCGTTCGGAAAGATGTGATAGGCCTCGCCAACCTTGTTGAGCTCCAGAACGTCAATGAGTTGATCGAACGCGGCCCGGCAGGCAGCGGCATCGCTCAGGCGCTCCGGCGAAGACGAAAAGGTTGACAGGAGGTGCAAACCGGGTCGGTATGCTGTCATGGTTTAGGTTAACGTAACGCTGTGTAAGATAGTGACACAAATGTATTCGTGGAAATCGGGCGGTATTGAAAAATCGGAGTATCGGTTTGACGGCTAGACAATCGGCATAAAAAAGCCCTCCAGACTCGAAGTCCGGAGGGCTGTAAACTAGTGGTATGTAGAACGTTGTCTTACAACGTACGCTTCACTTCTTTGATTTCAAAGGCTTCGATCGTATCGCCTACTTCGATGTCGTTGAAGTTTTTGACACTCAGACCACACTCGTAGCCCGACCGTACTTCACCAACGTCGTCCTTGAAGCGTTTCAGGGCGCTGATTTCGCCGGTATGGATCACGATGAAGTCGCGGATCACCCGAATCTTGTTGTTCCGCTTGATGGTCCCTTCTGTTACGTAACAGCCGGCTACCGTACCCACCTTGCTGATCTTGAACACATCGCGAACCTCAATGTTACCTGTGATCACCTCCTCGGTTGTCGGTGCCAACAGACCTTCCATGGCGTCCTTCACCTCGTTGATGGCGTCGTAGATAATCGAGTACAGACGAATCTCGATCTGCTCCTGTTCTGCCAGACGACGAGCGTTGGCCGACGGACGTACCTGGAAGCCGACAATGATGGCGTCTGATGCGGAAGCCAGCAGAATATCCGATTCCGAAATCTGACCAACGGCCTTGTGAATGATGTTCACCTGAACTTCTTCCGTCGACAGCTGCAACAGTGAATCGGAGAGGGCTTCGACGGATCCGTCCACGTCACCTTTCACAATCACGTTCAACTCCTTGAAGCTACCGATCGCTTTCCGGCGGCCAATTTCTTCGAGCGTGATGTGCTTGCGGGTACGTAACGTCTGCTCACGCAGCAGTTGCTCGCGCTTGTTCGCAATCTCGCGGGCTTCGCGCTCCGTTTCCATCACGTTGAACTTGTCGCCGGCCTGTGGTGCGCCGGGCAGACCCAGAATCTGGACGGGAGTTGCCGGACCGGCTTCCTTGATCCGTTCGCCACGGTCGTTGGTCATAGCCCGGATGCGTCCGTAATGGGCACCCACGAGCATGATATCGCCCTGGCGGAGCGTACCGTTTTCAACCAGCACCGTCGAGACGTATCCACGACCCTTGTCGAGCGAGGCTTCGATAACCGTACCCAGCGCCCGACGACTCGGGTTAGCTTTCAGTTCGAGCAGTTCGGCTTCGAGCAGGACTTTCTCCAGCAGATCGTCTACACCCATACCGGATTTCGACGAAATTTCCTGAGCCTGGTATTTACCACCCCACTCTTCAACGAGGAGGTTCATTGTGGCCAGTTCCTGACGAATCTTTTCGGCATCGGCACCCGGCTTATCCACCTTCGAAAAGGCAAACACAATCGGAACGCCGGCTACCTGAGCGTGATTGATAGCTTCCCGGGTTTGTGGCATGACACTGTCGTCGGCCGCAATCACGATAATAACAACGTCTGTTACTTTCGCACCGCGGGCACGCATGGCCGTAAACGCTTCGTGACCAGGCGTATCGAGGAAAGTAATCATGCGGTCGTCGGCGGTTTTCACGCTGTACGCACCAATGTGCTGCGTAATACCACCGGCTTCACCGGCGGCCACTTTCGCCCGGCGGATGTAGTCAAGCAAAGACGTTTTACCGTGGTCAACGTGACCCATGATGGTCACGATCGGGGCTCGTGGTGCCAGATCTTGCGGATCGTCAGCTTCAACGTCGACACCCGCTTCGGTTTCGTCTTCAGCCGAGACAAACTGTACGTCGAAACCAAATTCGTCGGCAATTACCGTAATGGCTTCGGCATCGAGTCGCTGGTTAATCGACACGAACATACCCAGGTTCAGACACACCGAGATGACTTCGTTCACCGATACGCTCATCAGCGACGCCAGGTCGTTGGCTGAAACAAACTCGGTTACTTTCAGCGTTTTTGCTTCGAGTTGTTCCTGTTCATCGAGCAGACGGCTCCGTTCGGCACGTTCATTCCGGCGATCCCGACGACGGTCGGCACCGCGGTTAGGCTGGTTGCCGGCCATCCGGGCGTTGGTAGCCCGGATACTTGCCCGTACGTCGGCTTCTGAAGGAGCTTCCCGGCGGTCGCGACGGTTGTTGTCGCGGCCTGTACCACCCCGATTGGCGTTATTTCCACCACCCTGACCCGGGCGGTTGTTTGTATTCGTATTACTCCGGCCTCCGCCACCTTGTCCCTGGTTGCGGTTATTGGTGTTGTTACCACCGCCACCCTGGCCTTGCTGATTTGGATTGGTGTTGCGGTTGGCGGGTGCCTGATTACGATCTCCCTGGTTCTGACCCTGCCCATCGCGAGCTTCCCGCGGAGCACCATCCCGCTGACCACCTTCGCGGGGGCCGCGGTCATTTCGGTCATTCCGGAAATTGTTGCCACCCTGGCCCTGTGGCTGACCGCCTTCGCGCGGTGTACCCGGTTGGTTAGGCTGGCCGGTACCACCAACAGCGCCTTCGCGACCGCGAATCCGCTTGCGCTTCTTCTTACGGTCTTCGGCACTGTTGCCTCCGCCCTGACGCGGGTTATTTACCGGTAATTCAATCTTACCTAGAATCTTCAATCCACCGAGCTGATGGCTTCCGGCGGCCCGAATCGTTTCAGGTTCTACGCTCGTTTCGTCGGAATCAGTAACGGGGGCGGCAGGGGGCGTAGGGGTACGCTCCTCGCGCGGACGGTTTTGCTCCGGCCGGGGCTGATTCTGCTGATTGGCCGGGCGGTTCGACTGATTAGCGGGGCGGTCGGCTTGTCCGTGAGGACGCTGGCCATCCCGGCGGTCATCGCGCCGTTCCTGGGGTGCATTACCAGTCGGCTGAGTTCGCTGCTGATTGCCCGGCTGCTGTGGCGTTGGTGTCGGCTGAGCAGGCTGTTGAGCAGCGGGCTGCCGATTTTCAACCGGAGCTGCCGGTTTTTCTTCCGGACGGGCAACTGGCTGCGCAGCAACCGGCTGGGGTGCTTCGGGTTTCGGTGTTTCAACCGGTTTCGGTGGAGCCGGTGGTGTTACAGCAACCGGCTGCGGTTGAACCGGAGCAGGCTGCGGCTTCTCTACGGGTTTAGCAACTTCCGCCTGGGGGGGAGTTGCTGCAGGTACCGTAGGGGCCGGCTTTGGCGGAGCGACCGGCTCCGTGGGACGGGTACGTTCAACAGTCGGCGCGGGGGCAGGCTGCGGAGAGACTACCTTAGGCTGCTCCGGCGCAGGTTGAGACGATGATGTCCCTGGTCGGGCGTTCAGATCAATTTTGCCAACTACTTTAAGACCAGGAAGTCCCGTTCCTACAGACTGGGTAGACGGTGTGGCTGGCTGTGGAGTAGAGGGCCGTGGCGTTTCCGCTGGTTTTGATGCTTCGGGTTTGGGAGTGTCCACAATAGGACGACCTGCGTCATCACGACGGTACAATATAACATCCTCCTCCTTACGGCGCGGTGGCTCGGCGACCGCAACCGACGATTCGGAACGGCGAGCTCCGGTCAGGAGTTCATTGGATTTGTATTCCTTCGCCAACACCTCCAACTGCTCTGCGTTGATTTTGGTGTTGGGATTACTATCAACCTTGAACCCTTTGGCAGACAGACTACCTACAACAGAGGAAATACCTTTGTTGAGGATTTTTGCCACTTGGCTAAGGCGCATTGACTTATCTTCTGCCATAAATTCGGTTTATGTTCGGCAAATTTAATGCTTGTTGGTATCCTAAGAACACCGGTTTGTTAAATAAAAATCCCACGTAGTCATTAAAATGGCCGCAGGCTGCCCGATGGCAGTCGTTGACCCCAGGTTGAGGATGCTGACGGCCATCGGGCTGATCGCCATCCGGCACCTGAAAGTTACTCGAATTCCCGGCGCAGAATGCTCAGGATTTCGTCGACGGTATCTTCTTCGAGGTCCGTCCGGCGAACAAGTTCGTCGCGGTTCAGTGCCAGTACGCTCTTCGCCGTATCGAGACCTACCCGGCGCAGTTCGTCGATCATCCACTCGTCAATTTCGTCAGTAAATTCCGACAGGTCAACGTCTTCGTCGTCTTCCTGGCCTTCATTGTCGCGGAATACGTCGATTTCCATATCCACTAACCGACCCGCCAGCTTAATGTTCTGCCCCCCTTTACCAATAGCGAGCGACACCTGATCGGGTTTCAGAAACACCGAAACGCGTTTGGCTTCCCGGTCGATCTGCATCGAACTGATCTTGGCAGGGCTGAGGGCCCGGCTGATGAGCAGTTCGAGGTTTTCGGTATAGTTGATTACGTCGATGTTTTCGTTACCCAGTTCACGAACGATGCCGTGAATCCGGGAGCCTTTCATACCCACGCAGGCACCTACAGGGTCGATCCGGTCGTCGTAGGATTCTACGGCTACCTTGGCCCGTTCGCCCGGTTCGCGGACGATCTTCCGGATGGAGATCAGACCGTCGTAGATTTCGGGAACTTCAATCTCGAACAGCCGCTCCAGAAAGACCGGCGACGTGCGGGACAGAATGATCTTGGGCGATCCGTTGATCATTTCCACGCGGCTCACGACGGCTTTGATGGTTTCGCCTTTCCGGTACCGATCCTTCGAAATCTGCTCGGTACGCGGCAAACTTAGTTCGTTATTCTCAGGGTCGACCAGAATAATTTCGTGCTTGAGTAACTGATAGACTTCGGCGGTGATCAGATCTCCAACCTGGTCCTTGTATTTCTGGTACAGTAACTCCTTTTCTAAGTCCTTGATTTTCTGGATGAGTGTCTGACGGGCTGTTTGCACCACCCGCCGGCCAAAATCTTCCAGTTTCACCTCTTCGGCCACCTGTTCGCCGACTTCGAAGTCGTCCTGAATTTTGCGGGCTTCGGCAAGAGGAATTTTGTCATAATCCCAGATATCCTCCGAGTTATCATCGACAATCTCACGGGTGCGCCACATTTCAAGGTCGCCACTTTCGGCGTTGATGATTACGTCGAAGTTTTCATCGGTGCCGAACTTTTTGCGGATCATCGTTCTGAACACGTCCTCCAGTATGGCGATCATGGTGGGCCGGTCAATATTTTTAGACCGGGCAAAGTCCGCGAATGATTCGATCAGTAATCCACTGGTCATGGTAGTTTGCAAGTTAATCAGTTGATCAGTCAGTGGCCGGGCGGATAGGTTATAAAGGTTTCACCGGCTGGCTGACTCATTTGAATGATAGTTCTACGTTTGCTTTCTGAATCGCGTCGAAGCGAATCGGCACGGGGCCGGTTAGTTCTTCAATGCCAAGCTTAGCTTCCTTCTTTTTCTGCGTTTTGGATTTCTGCTCCGGTGTGATGGTCAAAATAATATGATCATCGGCAACCGAGTCGAGTACGCCGTTTCGGGTCGTACCGTCAGTAAGGGTCAGTTTCAGGCGTCGGCCGACATTCCGTCGGTACTGGCGTGGAAACGTCAGCGGATGGTCTACACCCGGCGACGAAATTTCTAACGTAAAAGGCGCTCCGTCGAACAGGTCGGTTTCGTCGAGCTGCGCCCCGAATCGGCGGCTGATATCAACGCACTCGTCAATCGTAATCCCCGTGTCGCTGTCCAGCAGGATGGTCACTTTAATACGGCCACCCTGGCGACCGGCTACCTGACAATCTACAATGTAAAACTGGCCGTTTTGTAAATACGGCTGAATCAACTCCGCAATACGCGTTTTGTCATCCATGCAGTAGGGCTAACAAAAAAGGGAGTGCGACTCCCTTGCTTACTTAACAGAAAAACCTATTACGGTTGCAAATATAGCAGATTTACAAGCGAATTGCAAACGCGCCGATACCAGACGCCTACCCGCAGGAGCAGCCGCCCGTCAAAGCGTTGTAGAGGATACCATCAGGCCGTATGGTGGTTGTATTCAGGGGGCTGATTCGGGATAATTGTACGTTTCTGTTAATTATGCCGTACTTTTGGGCTTGTGTGCGTCGGTGAGGTCTGATGCCAAACGTACGATTACTGATGCGTTTTCGAGTTGGGGAGCTTATTGCGTATTTTTTTCGATCGCTGTTCTGGTCGTTCAATCTGCTACTGGTTTTATATACGCTACTGGCTTACTGGCTTTTATACAAGCTTCCGGTTGAACATTGGTCGGCCGGAATGATCATGATCACCCTGCCGGTAGTCTGGGTTTTTAACCTGATTGTGGTGTTTTTCTGGCTGGCTACCCGACCCTGGCGAAGCTGGCTGTCGGGCCTGGTTTTGATCCTGGGCATTATTCTGTTCGGGCAGCGGACCTTCCAGTGGCATCAGCCGGCGGGCGACGCTGCCGTATCAACGCCCGATCATCCGGTTATTAAAGTGTTCAGTTACAACGTAGGGATGTTCAACCTCAGCGATTACTGGTCACGCCACCGGAGTTCGCCCCCTATTCGCCGAACCCTCAACTATGTGCTGCGCTACGATGCGCCAATCAAGTGTTTTCAGGAGTTCTGTTCGTCTACCACACTGCCCGAGTATAACATGGTCCGCCGGTTGCGGAACGCGGGCTACGAGCATTCGGTAGTCCTGTATCCCGAACTGCTCGGCACAGATTATGGCGACGTTGGCGTCGCGATCTTTTCAAAATACCCGATCATTCACTCGGGGCGGGAAATTTTTAATGGCCGGAACGGATTGGTTTGGGCCAACATCAAGGTCGGTAACGACACGATCCGGATCATCAATGTACACCTGCACTCGATGGGAATCAGGGTGGGTAAGGTGCTTCGGCAGGACGAACTGACGGGGGTGAAACAGGAAACCCGGGGTATTCTGAGCGCCCTGCGGTTCGGCTTTATGGAGCGTCGTGAACAGGTTCGTAAGGTCGAGCGTCACATCACCGAAAGTGAGTTTCCGGTAATCGTGACCGGCGACCACAACGATACGCCCTACAGCGTCGTGTATGAGCGGTTGCGTCGGATATTACGCAACAGCTTCGAGGCTGCCGGCAGTGGGTTTGGCTTTACGTATAACCGCCCGCCGGGCTTTATCCGGATCGACTACCAGTTCTTTGATCCGCAGCACTTCGATGCGGTCGATTTCGAAACCATCAATTACGTGCGCTACTCGGATCACTACCCGATTGCAGGCACGTACCGTATCAAGTAATCGTTACGGTGTGGCATTGACCCACACCTCACCATCGGTAAAGATTTCCTTTTTCCAGATTGGAACGGTTTGCTTGATGGTGTCGATTACGTAGCGGGTGGCGTCGAAGGCGTCGGCGCGGTGCGGTGTAGCTACTCCGATCAGTACGGCAATTTCGCCGATGCGAAGCGTTCCCTTACGGTGAATAACCACGTGGCGAAGCAACTGCCAGCGTTGGTGGGCTTCGTCCATAATTTTCTGCATTTCGCTGATTGCCATGCGGTCGTAGGCTTCGTATTGAAGGTGATCGACGGGGCGCTCCTGCGTATTATCGCGAACAACGCCCAGAAACAGGTCTATGGCCCCCGCTTCGCTGGCCTGCAGCAGTTTGAGCGCTGAAGCAACATCGATGGGGTCGGTCGTAATGGCAATCATGGCTAACAAGGGTCAGTGAGTGAAAGGCAACAGATGGAGCGGGCACAATCCAGGCCGGGGCAACGCCCGGCTTAACCACCACTAACGGGCGGAATCAGGGCTACTTCGTCCCGGCTGTTGATGACCGTATCGGGTTCAGCGTATTCGCCGTTGACGGCTACCAGCAGCGATCGGATGTCGGCCAGGCGAGGGTACTGCTGCTGAAGCTGTAGCAGCAGATCACCCACGCGATTTCCGTCGGCTAACGGTACCGATACGGCCGACTGACCCGTGATGTCGCGGGTGATCCCGAACAATAATACTGAAATGGATGCATTCATACCTCAAAGTAACACCACAAATGGGATCATGTCAACGTATAGACCAGAGCGTATTATTTTTCGTTGCATCGGGCGCTGGTTTTACACAAAAATGCCACCGCTGTTTCGAGCGGTGGCATCCTGAATAGCAGTCAGATCGTTGGCTGACTTATTTTGAATTGTCGAGTTTCCGTTCCGCTTTTTTCAGCTTGCGGTCGGTTTTGTCGAGGGCTTTGTTTGTGCCGTCTTTTACGTCTTCTTTCGTATTTTCAGCGGCCCGGTCGATTTTCCGACCTGCTTTTTTGGCACCCCGCTTTACGTCCTGGCTGGTTTCCTGAGCCGCGTCCGAGATCTTGTCACCGGCTTCGTCCGCTTCGCGTTCAACTTTGTTGCCGGCGGCTTTTGCCGTACGTTTTGCCTGGCGGCCAGTTTCTTTGGCGTTATCTTTAACGTCCTGAGCCGTAGCGACTGCTACCGAGAAAACCAGCGCAGCGGCCAGCATCATGAGCTTTTTCATAATCGTTGTAATAATAGGTAGTTGATCAAGATGATATCAACTCTGTAACGATTACTGACTGAGAATGTTTAGCGGAGTTAGCGCAGGACGTACCTTACCGGAAACTACCTACCATGTTTCGATGGAGGGTTTTAGCACTCCAGGGGCCACCGGCAATGATTCGTCGGGTGGTCAGCAGCGGTAGCTGCGGGTCGCGTTTTTTTTCGGCCAGCGTAAACGCCATCAGATACCCCCGTTTTTTGAGCTCCGGCAGGGCGGCCTCGTTCCATAAGCCAAAGGGATACGCAAAATAGCGTACGGGTTTGCCCGTGATTGACTCTAGCTTCTGGTTCGGTTCTTCAATCTGGGTTTTCCAGTCGTCGCCCTGGTATTTCTTTACATTGTGATGGTCCCAGGTGTGGGCACCGATGGTATGGCCGCGGTCAGACAGGTCCTTGATCTGCTGCTTGTCCATGTACGGCTGATAGCCCCTGCGACCAATGGCTACGGTCATGATGAAGAACGAGGCTTTAAAACCGTGCTTTTCCAGAATCGGGGCAGCTACGGTATACTGGTCGAGGTCGCCGTCGTCGAAGGTGATCATGACGGGCTTTGATGGCAGCGGGGCACCGGTGGTCAGGTACGCGTAATACTGATCGGGCAGGATGGTGTGATAACCGCTGTCGGCCAGCATCTGCATCTGTTCCTTGAACAGCGCCGGCGGCATGATGTAATCCTTGGCACTTTTCGAGTCACGGGGCCGCCAGTCGCGGATCTGGTGGTAACAAAGCACAGGCACCTGCTGACGGCCCAGAATGGTAGCCGGGTCGGCAATCTTTTCGGCCGGGATCGTTGTCGGGTCGGTTACCGGGGTGGCCGCAGGTTCAGTAGTGTTGGCGGCCGTAATGACCGATGCGGAGCCTTCGGCGGTGGCCACCGCGCCGGCGCTGGTGTTTGCCGAAGTCGTATCGGCTGACTGACCCTGCTTGCAGCTGGTTAAGCTGCTGACACTCAAAACAAATAGCCCAAGGGCTGTTACAAAAGGTAAAAATGGACGAGTTACCATAGCGATTTAGTATGCCCAAACATACTGAAAAACTATAATGTCCTGTCTGGTATCTTCTTTTCTAAAGGCTTTTTAATGCTGACGAACCAGTGATTTGCCGAAAACGTTATTTATTACGTGGGCTATTCTGGCCCCGCTACGCCATACTTTTGTTAGATGCTTTACCCTGATAAATTAGAAAGTAAGTTAGGTTTCGATGCCATTCGCGAACGCTTGAAAGAGGCCTGTGTCAGCCCGCTGGGACAGGACTACGTCGACAAGATTCGCTTTACCGATAATTTTCAACTGATCGATAAGCTGCTTCGCCAGACGGCCGAGTTCAAGCAGATTGTTCAGTACGAGCCTGATTTTCCGCAATCGAATTACATCGACGTTCGGTCGCAGCTCAGCCGGGCTCGTATCGAAGGCCTGGCCCTGACCGAAGCCGAATTTTTTGACCTCAAGCTGGCCCTGCGTACCATCCAGGATTGCCTGCGCTTTCTCGAAAAGCGGGACGAGGAGGGGGCGTTTCCGTTCCTGAAAGAACTGGCCGGGCCGGTTGCCGTTGACCGGAAGCTGACCGATGCCCTGGAGCGCGTGATTGATGACCGCGGCAATGTCCGCGATTCAGCCTCCCCTGAGCTGGCCCGCATCCGGCGGCAGATCATTGCCGAGCAGAACAACCTGCGCAAACGCCTGGATAGTATTTTGAAGCAGGCCCGGCAAAACGGCTGGATTCCTGACGACCTGAGCCTGACGGTACGGGGCGGTCGACTGGTGATTCCGATTGCGGCTGAGCACAAGCGCAAGATCAAGGGTTTTGTGCACGACGAGTCGCAGACGGGGCAGACCGTGTTTCTGGAACCGGCCGAAGTGTTCGATGCCAACAACGAAATCCGCGAGCTGGAGTATGAAGAACGGCGCGAGATTTTCCGCATCCTGCTGGCCCTGACGGATCAGGTTCGTCCGCACCTGCCCGAGTTGCAGAAAGCCGTTAATTTTCTGGCGCAGATTGACTTTATCCGCGCTAAGGCAAAGCTGGCGGTGCAGTTGAACGCTACCTTACCAAAACTGCAAAACAGGCCCCTGGTGAGTTGGGTCGATGCCTGCCATCCGCTGCTGTACCTTTCCTTTCAGAAGCAAGGCAAGAGCGTAGTACCGCTCGGCGTCCGGCTGGACGAGAAGCAGCGCATTCTGATCATTTCCGGTCCGAACGCCGGTGGTAAGTCGGTAGCGCTGAAGACCATTGGGCTGGTGCAGTACATGCTGCAATGCGGCATGCTGGTGCCTGTGATGGAGCATTCGGAAATGGGCGTGTTTCAGAACCTGTTCATCGACATTGGTGACGAGCAATCGCTGGAGAATGACCTCAGTACGTACAGCTCGCACCTGACGGCCATGAAGCAGTTTCTGGTGGGGGCCAACAAGCGGACCCTGTTTCTGATCGACGAGTTTGGTACGGGTACGGAGCCGGGGCTGGGCGGGGCCATTGCCGAAGCGATTCTCGAAGACCTGAACAAGTCCGGAGCCTATGGCGTGATCAACACCCACTACACCAACCTGAAGCTGTTCGCGGACAAAACGCCGGGGCTGGTCAACGGAGCGATGCGCTTCGACGGTGAGCATCTGGAACCCCTGTACGCCCTCGAAATTGGCCGGCCGGGTAGCTCGTTTGCCTTTGAGATTGCCTCCAAGATTGGTTTGCCCAAAACGGTGGTTGACCGGGCGAAGGAGAAGCTGGGCACGCAGCAGGTTAATTTTGAAAAGCTGCTCAAGGAACTGGACATCGAAAAGCGCGTTTTTGCGGAGAAGAACCTGGAAGTCAGCATCAACCAGCGCAAACTGGCCCAGCAGCTGGCCGAGTACAATGCGCTGAAAACTAAGCTTGACAACGAGCAGAAGCAACTGCTGAACGACGCCAAGCAGAAGGCCAAAGCACTGGTTCAGGAAGCAAATCAGCGGATCGAGAATACCATCCGGGAGATTAAGGAAAACAAAGCCGAACGCGACGCAACCCGGCAGGTCCGGCAGCAACTGGAGCAGTTCGAGCAGAAAGAACTGAAGCCCGAAACGCTGGTGGTTGACAAGCCGCAGCAGCAGGAAGAATTCGAAACGGCGGGCGGTGAGATCACCGTCGGCAGCTACGTCCGGATCAACGGTCAGAATGCCATCGGCGAGGTGCTGGCGTTGCGGGGCAAAGATGCCGAAATCCGCATCGGCGATCTGAAATCGAACATAAAGCTGAACCGCCTGGAAAAAGTAAGCCGTAAGGTGTTCAAAGAAGCGACTGCCAGCGACGAAAAACCACGTGGCGTGGGCGGTAACCTCGACCTGAACGAGAAGATGATGAACTTCAGCTTCAACCTCGACATCCGGGGGAAGCGGGGCGAAGAAGCCCTCGGCGAAGTAGACCGGTTTATGGACAACGCCCTGATGCTGGGTTACCCCGAACTGCGGGTCGTACACGGCAAAGGTGACGGCATACTGCGGAACCTCGTGCGAAATCACCTGCGGACGTACAAACAGGTTGCCCGCATGGAAGATGAACACGCCGACCGAGGTGGTGCCGGGGTAACGATCGTGAAGATGAAATAAGTTGGCTGGTTAGCTAAAACAAGGTGGGGTCAGGTTTGAGAACCTGACCCCACCTTGTTTTAGCTGGCTTACTCCTGGTAGATGCCTTCGTAAATCTCGCGAAGAGTGAGCGTAATTTCCAGTAGTTCAAGCTGAAACTGAGCGTCAGGGCCTTCGAACACGCGGTATTTCCAGAAGTCTACTGCTCGTTCATATACCTCCACCAGTGGACTACGCTGCGAGATAATGATGTAATATTGGAGCGACGGAATCTTGAAATACTCCAGCCGTTTATCGTGGGCGTCCTTGGTTTCTGTTGAGTCAGATAAGACTTCGATTAGTAAACTGGGCGATTTAACAATGGTATCCGTATCATTGGCCAGGTCGGTTGGATCGCAGGTGTAAATCACGTCCGGGTAAACGTACCGCTCGCCCGTGCGGAGCTGCTGCCTGACATTTTCTGTGTACACCTGACATCCTTTTTGTCGGGCAAAAGAATATAAAAGCCTTGACAGTGCGTTAACGATCAGATTATGCCGCTTGGTGGTACCGGCCATTGCGACAACCTCGCCGTCATAGAATTCATATCGCACGCCTTCGGCTCGTTCGAGCGCTTCGTACTCATCAAACGTATAGGTCTTTTTAACTGATTCGGCAAGCATGAGCAACGTATTGGGTGATTGGAGACAGCAATATAAAAAATATAACCCTTCATCGTTGCTGTCAGTTTAGCGATAGACACATTTGCGACAGCGATATGAAAAAAGGATGGTTAATAGCACTTGGATTGCTGCTTTTAGGTTGCATTGGCGCGTATATTTGGTATAACCGTCTGAAGAACAACGCTGAAGCTGAAGGAGGGGCCTATGACGACACCCTGAAACCCCGGCTGGAGGTAAGCACCCTGGAAATCACCAACATCGATGACGACGTCATCAGCATGAACGTGAAGATGCTCATCGACAACCCGTTGCCGGTTGGTTTTAAAGCGAACAACCTCAAGTACACCGTGTACATGGCCAAAACGCCCATTATTGAGGAAACGTACGGCAAACCCATCGAAGTTGAATCAGGCGACAGCACGCTCATTACTTTGCCGATGAAGCTGCTCAGCAAAAAGCTGACGACGGTACTGAAAACACTGGAAGAAAAAGGTATCGACAGCACGACCTACGGCGTTCGGGCCGCGTTTGATCTGGATGTACCGATTCTGGGCGAGCGAACGTTTACGCAAACCATCGAAAAACGGCTGCCTACATATTACATCCCCGAAATCAAAGTAGAAGATATCGACTTTGGTAAACTGGGGTTGAAGCAGACCGATGTAGCGGCTAAGGTGAACGTGGTGAACAAAAACAAGTTTCCCTACAACATCACCGATACGCATTACACCGTTTCGATTGACGGCAAAGAAATAGCCGAAGGTAGTCAGCCGGAGCCAATCCTGATTAAGGAACAGGCCACCACGCCCGTTGTCTTTCCCGTTACGGTGAAACCGGGTCAGTCGCTGAGTCTGCTGCCTAAAATGCTGTTTGACAAGAAAAACACACCGTTTCTGGTGACGTTCCGCTGCAAAATCATCGACAAGGACGGTAACGCAGCCTTTGATAACAGCAAACTGAACACCACCATACGCGGCACGCTGGCGGACTTTAAGAAGGATTAAACGACCCACCAGCGACCTGACCACCATGAAACAACACTATGACCTGATTGTAATCGGGGCGGGTTCGGCTGGCCTGAGCGTCGCGATTGGCATGAAACGGCTGGGCTTCGACGTCCTGCTGATTGAACGGAACGACCACCGCGTCGGGGGCGATTGCCTCAACGACGGCTGCGTACCCAGCAAAGCCCTGATTCACGTCAGCCGGATGGTGCACCAGGCCCGGCAGTCGACCCGTTTCGGCATGAAGGTCGACGGCGATATTGACCTTGCTACGGTCATGCAGTACGTCCGCGAGCGGCAGGACATTATTCGGGCGCACGAGAACGCAGCTTACTTCCGCAAGGCCGAAGGGCTGGACGTTGAGCTAGGCACGGCCCGGTTCGTTGGCTCGCAGGAGATTGAGGTGAACGGTGAGCGAACGTCCGCAAAAAATATTGTGCTCTGTACAGGTTCGTTACCGCAAACACTCAATGTGCCTGGGGTTGAGCAGGTAACCGTGTACACGCACCAGAACCTGTTCGAACTGGACCAACTGCCCAAACGCCTGCTCGTGGTGGGGGCGGGGCCGATCGGTATGGAAATGAGCCAGGCGTTTCGGCGGCTGGGCAGCAACGTAACGGTGGTTGGCTCCGACGACCGGATTCTGAGTAAAGAGTTGCCCGACGCATCAGCCATTCTGCAAAACCGGCTGGAGGAAGAAGGCATTACGTTCCGGCTAGGCGCTAAAGTAACGGCGTTTACGGATGCGCATACAGCCGAAGTGACCCTTGCCGATGGCGAAACCGAGCAGGTGCCGTTCGATGTGGTGCTGGTAGCCATTGGCCGGACGTTCCGCTTCGACGACCTGAACTTGCCCGCGGCCGGCATTGACCTCGACGACAAAGGGCGGCTGAAGCTGAACGATTACCTGCAAACGACCAACCCGCACGTGTTTGCCGCCGGTGATGCAGCCGCGGGCGCTCCGGCTGGGGCACGATACTTCTCCCACGCGGCCGAACTCCACGCATCGACGCTGATTACGAACCTGATTAGTCCGGGCGGCAAACCGTTCGACAAGAAACTCAGCTATGATAACTTCTCGTGGGTGACCTTCACAGACCCCGAAATTGCTACGTTCGGCTTACTGGAAGAGGACCTTAAAAAACGCGACATCGCGTTCGAACGCATCGTCTACGAGTTCGCTCAGGACGACCGGGCTGTTGTTGAAGACTACGAGTACGCCAGAATGATTCTGTTCGTGGAGCCCCAGTCGATTAATCCGTTCAGCACCAAAATCTTCGGCGGAACGGTCATTGCACCCAACGCCGGTGAACTGGCCCAGGAACTGATTCTGGCGGTTCAGCACAAACTGACCGCGGGCGACTTCTTCAACAAGATATACCCGTACCCAACGGCCAGTCGCGTCAACAAGAACGTGTGGGTCGACCGGATTCTGGAGGGCGTACCGGGCGTGTTGAAGAAAGCGGTGAAGTGGCTGTACTAGCCTCCCGCAGAGACCATTTTTAGCCTGTTGAGTCAGCCTTTCCGACACTTCGGTAACCGCTGCCTTTCGCTTCAGTGAGATTTATGGCATCTTGGCATCTTTAACGCCATGGAAAAACTGAACGACCGGTGGATGCGGTTAGTGGGCGTACCGCTCATTTCCATCGTTTCCAATTTTATATTCTTCCAGCCCGCCAACGATGCCAACCACATCAGCCGCTGGATGGCGCTGGGCGTCAGCCTCATTGAGTGCATACTGCTTTGGGAAACCGTACGGTTGGGTATTGTGTGGGCGCGCCAGCGGTACCCACGCCTGAACCAGACAAGACCACGGATACTGACGCAGGTGGCCTGGTTTATTGTCGCGACGGTTGTGCAGCGCGTACTCATCATGTACGTCTACGATGTGACGCAGTTCTGGGGCTACCCAATGTCCGAACGGGCGTACTGGATCAATACGTTGGTTCCGTTTCTGTTCACCGTACCCATGGCGGCTATTTACGAAGGCCGTTACCTTTACCGCCAATGGTGGGTCACCTACTACGAAGCCGAGCAGTTGAAGAAACAGGCTCTGCAAAGTCAGCTCGACTCGCTGAAAGCCCAGATTAACCCGCACTTTCTGTTCAATAGTCTAAGTACCTTGTCGTCGCTGGTAGGGGAGAACCCGAAACAGGCCGAGCGATTCATTGAGGAACTGGCGTCGGTGTACCGCTACGTGCTGCAAACCAACGAGCAACTGCTCACCAGTCTGACCAACGAACTGGATTTTATTCGGGCCTATTTTCACCTGCTGCAAATGCGGTTCGGACGCAGTGTGGAGCTGGATGTGGCCGTTGATGAACGCTATAACACCTTTCTGATTCCGCCCCTGACACTGCAACTGCTGGTCGAAAACGCCGTGAAGCACAACGCGGCCCTGCCCAGTAAGCCCTTGCTGATTCGGATTTATACCGACGAAGCCAGCAACCTGTTTGTTATCAATTCGGTACGTCGGAAACAGAAGGTAGTGCCCTCAAACCAGACCGGTCTGGCCAATATTACGGCCAAATATCGGCTGCTGGGTCAACCAGATGTGGTTGTAAGGCAGACGGAAGATTGCTTTCAGGTGATGGTGCCGCTTATTCCCGAAACCCGCTATGACTATTCTCATCATTGAAGACGAAGAACTGACCGCGCGTAAACTCCAGCGCTTGTTGACTGACGTAGCCCCTGCGGCACGTGTCGTCGGCATGACGGTCAGCGTGGAGGAGTCGGTGGAGTGGCTACGAACCCACCCGCGACCGGACCTGATTTTTATGGATATTGAACTGGCTGATGGTCAGAGCTTCGATATTTTCAACCAGATAGCCGTAAAAAGCCCCGTTATATTCACGACAGCGTACGACGAGTACGCCATTAAAGCGTTCAGGGTTAACAGTATCGACTATTTGCTGAAGCCCGTCAAGGAAGACGATTTGCGTCAGGCCCTCGCCAAATTGCAGGCCCTCCGGCAGGTGCTGGTCGGGCATACGGGCGAAACCGGTACCGGTGGCCTGGATGATTCGCTGGCTAATCTGCTCGATTACCTACGGAGTGCTACACCGACGCCGGTTCCACCGCTGACCAGTACGACCCAGCCGCCCGCTACGTTCCGGGACCGGTTCATGATTAAACAGGGTCAGCGGTTGTTTTCGGTCGGCATAGAGGAGGTCGCGTATTTCTTCACCCGAAACAAAATGTCGTTTCTGAAGACGCGCGATAACCACGAGTGGTTGCTCGACTACACCATCGACGAACTGAGCCACATGCTTGACCCCCGGCGGTTTTTCCGGCTGAACCGTCAGGTGATTACCGAACTCCGGGCCGTCGACAAGGTACACCTGTATTTCAATGGCAAGCTGAAGATTAACCTACAGCCGGTCTTCGATGAGGAAGTGATTGTGAGCCGCGAAAAGGCGGGCGATTTCAAGCTTTGGTTGGGCGAATGAAACCGACACTCCGGTCGCTAATCCCGTCTTTTCGGTAGCTGCTTCGTTTCGGGCGCGGATTTTTCCGACCAGCTTTACGTCGTCAATCACGAACGATAGTCATGAAAACTCCCTTCCTCACAATCTGTTTTAGTATGCTGTTATGTCTGTCGCTGCGGGGGCAGACCTTAACGCCCGAGCAACTCCAGGCCGATTTTACCCGCTTCCGGACGGCCCTGAACGAAGCCCATCCGGAAATGTACCGCTACACGCCGAAGCCCACATTTGACTCCCTCTTTGCGGCAACGTCGGCCGAACTCAACCGCCCGATGACGCAGCACGAGTTTTACATAACGATGCTGCCGCTGCTGGTCGCCCTGCGCGACGGACACATCAAATGGATTGTGTCGGGGCGGGATGAGCATTACCCGTTCTTCACCGATAAGCTGTTTCCGCTGAAGCTCTATTTTCAGGGCGAAAAGGTGTGGGTCGTTGGTAACTACGGCAACGCCAGTGTACCGAACGGCGCGGAGCTTACGTCGATTAACGGGCAGCGCACATTGATGATTGTCCAGAAGTTATTGTCTAACATGACCTTCGCGGACGGTAACCGGGTTGGTGGCAAGTACGAAGACCTGAATCAGTTCTTTTCGGGCTATTACGCTACGCACTTCGGAGGCCCCGACGCTTTCACAGTCACGTACCGGACTGGCAGTGATGAGAAGACAGCGACGCTATCACCGGTGGATGAGAAAACCATCAAAGCCTACGCCGAAACCCATAAACCGGCGGGTCAAAAGCCATTTCGGATTACATTTCTGGAAAACGGCGGTTCCTCACCACAAACCGCTGTCGTGACCATCGAGCGGTTTTACACCAACAAGGGCGAGCAGGACTATTCAGCGTTCCTGAAAGAAGCGTTTGGTCAGATTAAGCAGTGGCAGATAAAAAATGTAGTGCTCGACCTGCGGAACAACGAAGGTGGGGAAGAGTCGTACGGCGTTCAGCTTTACGCGTACCTGGCCGCAAAACCGTTTCGCTATTACGACCACATCAGCGTTCGGCAGAAGCAAAAGTTCTCGTTTCCCGTCTGGACATCGAAGCTGTACCTGAAAATGCGGTGGCTGGTGGTAAAGAAGCGGGGCGATGGCTATGTATTTACCCACCAGCGGGGCCTGAAAACCGTGAAACCGGAGCGCGATGCCTTCCATGGTAATTTGTACGTACTCGTCAACGGCAACAGCTTTTCTGTAACCACTGAGTTTGCGGCCCGCACTCACGCCGATAATCGGGCTACCTTCATCGGGCAGGAAACGGGTGGCGGCTACGGCCTGAACAGCAGCGGAATCTTTGCCATTACCCAACTCCCTAACTCAAAAATTGACCTCGGCATCGGTATGTTTGGCTTCCACATGGCTAACCTCCCGAACGACCTGAAGCCGGGACAGGGCATCGTTCCCGACCACCTCGTTGCACCGACCGTCGAGGACGTATTGACTGGCCACGACCGGGCAATGGCGTATACGCGTAGCCTGATTCAGGGTCAAAAAGCTGCCCTGACCAAGTCAGAGTAGATTCTATTACCACCAGGCCCGGCCAGAGCTATCGACTTTGGCAGGGCTTTGTGCTTTAGCTACTTCATCGAGCCTTCGGGTAGTTTTAGAACCCACCCAAAACAGAATTAAACTAACGTGCATTACGGATAAGCATTTGATCCATGTAAGCCGGTTGTTGTCATCCCGACGAAAGGAGGGATCTTCGGTAAATGGAATGAATTCTTAGCCTCACCCAAAGATCCCTCCTTTCGTCGGGATGACAAAATGCCCCAGTTTACTATCTGTCTTAGTGGCTTAGGCGAGTACGCATCCATAATTCATGTTAAAATAGCGCTGCATAGGCTTTGGGCATAGCTGTCAGGGGCTTGATACGAATGTCCCGGTAGAAAACTTCGGCGGCTTCGCTCTGTAGTTGAATCTTGCCCTTTCTCATGGGTACGTCCTGCCCGTCGGGGTTTGTATAGCGGGAGTCTTTCAACACCATCACCACATGGCCGTTGACTATATGAAGGCTTTTCCCCTCGAAGCAAATCAGCTCCAGGGTTGTCCACTCCCCGGCGGGACTTTCGTAGTTTGCTGACCGTAGGCAAAACGAATCACCACCTTTCCTGAAAATGCCGAAGGGTTGTTTTTCGTCGGCCACCCGGTTCATGGCGCCCTCAGATTGGAAAGAACGAATATCAATAGCCGAGTTGGCCTGACACCAGAAGTCACCCATGTGCCCTTCCATGATTTGAAACTCCTGCGAGAGCATCCAAGAACGCCAGTATTCAGCACCCGCTTCGCCAATGGAATGATAGAGTATGCCCGAATCGCGCAATTTGGTTTTGCGGGGTTCGTATTTCTGGGTGCCCCATTTGACCTGCAACGTCAGGTGATAGTTTTGGTACGACTGGCGGGTGAACAGGCAACCGTACTTCTCTCCGCTTATCCGTAAGACAGGACCACCGGGCTCCGTCAGCACCGAAAATACGTGGGTATCATCTTTGTTGTACCCAATCGGTTGAATAGGAGCGCCCGAGGCATCTTTCGGTACAGTTCCATTATAGCCGGACTGATGGGCGTAGCTGAGGTAGTTTTCCCATTGGGTCAGGTCTTTGTCCAGCAGGGAGACCCATTCGTTGGGTTCGGGCCTGGGAGAGTGAAAGCTTGTTGCTAATACGCTGATAATTAGCAAGGCCAGTTGTTTCGTTCGCATATTGTCCTGGAAGAATAACGGATCGTACTGCGGCAAAGCTACGAGAGGCTGCTTGCTGATAAATTGTAAAAATCCATTCTTTACTGGTAGATTTATTGCTCACGGAAAAGCCTATGAAACGCTACATTTTACATGCTCCCTTTAACATCTACCACTTTGAAGCGACAGCCTGGACGCACGCGGTTCATAAGCATACCTACTTCGAGATTATCTTCATACTAAAGGGCCACGGCATCCATAACATCAACGGCAATACGTTCGGCTATAACGAGGGGGATGTGTTTCTGCTGGGGCCTGAAGATTACCATCATTTTTCCATTCAGGCGTTAACCGAGTTCTGCTTTATTCGCTTCAACGAATCGATTCATAAAGACCCCGCAGGGGAAAAAGAGAGTCCCTGGCAGCCGATCATAACCACCTTGCTGACGACATCTTCCCAAAGTCGTGGCACCATAGTGGAGGATAAACAGGAGAAGCAGAAACTACACCATCTGCTGACGGTGCTGGAAGAAGAATACAGACGGGAGCAGTCGCCCTATTTTGCCCTCATTCGGGACAGCTTACTACGAAGTATGCTAATCATTCTGGCCCGCAATCTGTTTGGCCACCACCCGATGGCCAGTGCTCAGACAAACGACTCTGTGGAAGCAATCCTGATGTACATTCGGCAGCACATCTATCAGCCTCAAAAGCTCACCATCGACCACCTGGCCGACGTATTTCATTACGCCCCCGCGTACATAAGCCTGTTTTTCAAGAAGCAGACGGGCGAATCGCTGAAGCACTATATTGTCAAGTATAAAATCAGACTCATTGAAGCCCGCTTGCTGTATAGTTCCCTGAACCTGGCCCAGATTGCGGATGAATTTGGCTATACCGACGAAAGCCACCTGTGTAAACAGTTCAGGAAGTATACGGGAAGTACCCCAAGTGCCTTCCGCAGACAGGCTCATCTATTGAGTAGTTGATGGTAGTTCACCTTCTGTAGAAACCGAAGAACGTTACTACTGCCCCTGCGTTACCTTCGTAAATTGATACAGATCTCAGGCAAGGTATCATCCCTTCGCCTTGTGGAACCAACCGTCGAGGACGTATCAACTGGCCACGACCGGGCGATGGCGTATACACTTAACTTGATTCAGAGCCGGAAAGCCACCCTGATCAAGTCAGAGTAGATTCTATTACCACCAGGCCCGGCCAGAGTCTGTCGACATTGGTCGGGCTTGTACTGTTCAAAGTCCTTTTTTCGCACTGCCGGGAGTGCATTGATACGGCTGTGTTGTGATCGTAAATAAGGTCGCGAGGGATTGTATGATAGTGCTCACTTTGTCATATATTAGCCATTGGTTAATATATAAGATATTATAAATCAGACAACGTATGGAAAAACAAAATGAAATGATTGATAACCTCAAAGTTTGGTTCCAACTCTATACTGAGGGAGCATTAACTCAACACCAGCCTAAATTTTGGGTAATATTCTGGATAACAGTAGTGCTTAGCGCAATCCTGTACTATTTCACCTTTGATCCTATAGCTTCTCATTTAGGTAAAGATGGTCGGCTACTACTATTAGTAAGTTATTTAAGTTTGCCCTTATTAGTATTACGTAATCTTCATCTACAAGCCTTTATTCTACTAGGTGGAAGTATTCTAACTGTGCTATCGTAGTGCTACCTAACATAATGCCACTTATACAACAGTTGTGAAACGCAGACAAATTCTTTTGACTAAGACTAAACCACAATGGGGAATCTATCTCACTCTAATAACAGTGATATTTTTATCCATTATCCTGTTTAATTGGAACAGACGTAATACCATCGATCAGTGTCCTAGATATACTATTGCCTATAGTACCATAGTCTTAAACAAAAAGGTTAATTATCGCTATTCTTTTAGAGGGAAAGAATTTACAGGGACTTGGTGGATTAATCCTCGAAACTTGAACGAGATGGTTAATTCAAACCTAGATCCCAAAACCTTCATTGGTAAGCGGTTTCTAGTGCGAGTAAACTGTAAAGCACCGGAGCTTAACGAAGTCGATTGGACTCATTCGATTCCTACTTGGGTGGAAAGTGCTCCCGAGGAGGGATGGGAGAGATTGCCAGCTGATTTTCCTAAAACAACATTCGCAGAATAACTGAAGAAATAACATTAATCTCAGATGAGCCTAACCGTAAAAGTTTTGTCATCTATGATTAAAACCACATAACATAACATTTGTGGCTGTTGCAAAAGTCTGGAATAGCCAGTAATGGCTCGATCCGCCCGCCAATTTCTGGTAACTGACCACCTGAAAATGGCTGGTTTACCGAGCCGCCGTAAGCGCGTATCGAATTTTGCAACAGCCACTAACTTTATGTAAAGAGATTATTCAAAGAATAAGTCGTCTTTCAGCTCATCTGACTTGTATCCCGTGATCTTGGTAGATTTAAATTCTGTTAATAACTCCTCAGATATATAATTGCTTAATGTTAAGAAGCGAGTTCCCCATAAGTCTTGACTACGATCAAAACTCGATTTCAACACTAGCTTTAAAGCCCGCATGGCTGGAGGGTACTGATTAAAGATTTGCTGATAAGTAGTAAATGTGTTGGGGAAGAGTAGTTGACCTGGATAACGTTCATCATGTACGTTGTGATCGAACACGGAGGCTTCAAAATTGACGTTCTGCTCGCCAGTCTCCATTTGAAAATAAAGCCACCAGTAGCCACCAACTTGTTTGATGATCTCTTTATTTCGATTAAACTGATGAAAAGTGACTTCGTAGAATTTGTGATTAGGCAGACGAGCTTGTTGTAGAAGGTTCTTTAAGCGGTCACTGACAACATAACCTCGTAAGAGTGCACCAACACTTACAAAGTCAGTAAGCTTTGCCCCATAGTTTAGAGTTATTCCTTCCATTTTCACAGGGAAGTTTGGCTGTAAACCAGCCATGTAGTCTGAATTGTCATCCCCAAACATAAATTGATCCAGTTCGGGGTGTTCTTGCCAAAACGCATCAGAGAAGTACGCTTGATCGGTTCCTCCTCGAATGCCAGAAACTTTGGGATCTCTGTTTAGACTTATTTGTTTATAACCCATAATGAACCGATTGAATACTGTTGTACAAGTGCCGTGGCTGTTACAAAAGTCTGGAATAGCCAGCAATGGCTCGATCCGCCCGCCAATTTCTGGTAACTGACCACCTGAAAATGGCCGGTGCTCCGAGCTACCGTAAGCGCGTATCGACTTTTACAACAGCCATAATAGTTATACAACTGTTATATGAATAATTTAATAACTGTACGGGATATAAATTTAATACTTTTCTTAGAATAATGACAAAAGGTCAGAAGATCAACGCGCTGATATATACTATAATAGTCGGCGGAGCATTGATTGCTCTATTCTTGCAGAATACCAACCGAGATCGTATGCTGTCTAAGTGCTCTGTTTACACTGTGGCTACTATAGTGAGAGTATATACATTAAGAGGGATGCCACATGCTGAATATCGATACAAAATTGAGTCTCAACTTGTAAAAGCAAATCAAAGCGTCAATAATTACGATACGATCGAAGCGTGGATAGTTGACTTAGATAAATTACGAAAAAGACGTTTATTGGTACAAGTGTATTGTAGGGATAAAACGGTACATCGTATCAAATGGGGTGTTCACGTACCTGATACATTACGTTACATCCCTAACCAAGGTTGGAATGAATTACCATTCGTTGTGCCTAAATAAAGTATAAAAATACTTCAAACACTTATAGGCTCACAGCTATAACTTTTAGTAGTTAAGTCGTTTATGTTAGTGAAATAAATGTAGAATCAACGAGTGTACCCTAAATCGAACACGCTTAGAAAAGTATAAAATACTACTTCCGATTGTGAAAGTATTCCCAAGCGTATCCCTCTATTTCTCCTCTTTTAGTGAGTTCATTACCAGCTTCATCGAATAGTTTATACATCTGCTGGTTATTATTACCAATTGATGCTTCGCCATCTAAGCCTAGCAAAACTGTATACAAAGCATCTGTTAAGGCACCATCAAGAATTTGATAGAGAGTACTCGTTTCGCTACTATCTACACCTAGTGAATCAACCATTTTGGCTATATGGGATTCACCAAATCCATCTTGAGAGGGATTGAAATAGCTTTTAAGCAAGTTAGTTTTTAGTTCATGAAAACCTTTTACGAAGTCTTCTTCTGGCATGGTTGGTTGTTATATAAGTGGCGTGGCTGTTGTAAAAGTCGATACGCGCTTACGGTAGCTCGGAGAACCGGCCATTTTCAGGTGGTCAGTTACCAGAAGTTGGCGGGCGGATCGAGCCATTGCTGGCCATTCCAGACTTTGCAACAGCCACGACATTTATACAACAGCTATTCTTTGAATAATTGCTTACTATTTTCAAAGTTCTCAATGAAAATCAGAAAGAACGCTTGGGTACTTTACCTAATAATAGGTGTATCAATCTATGCTATTTTCAGACCAGCTTTCACAAGAATAATGTTATCAAGGTGCAGCCGGGTTACTGTCGCCGTTCCTTATGGAACTTCAGGATCACCTAAAACAGGGGTTTCGTTGAATTTACATTACGAAGTAAATGGACAGAGATACAAAACGAGTTATCATCTGGGTAATTATGGAATAACTGGTCAAAGGGAGCAAAGCGCTTTAGCTAAGAGGTATTACGTTCGCTTCTCTTGTAGCCAACCGAGCCTATCAAAAGTTGAGATCGATAAGGAAGTATCAGCTGCTGTTATTAAAATTCCGCCCGAGGGATGGGATAAGATTCCCGAAGCAAGCTATTGATAATACCATCAATACACCCACTTCTTTATAAAAGATCTTTAAGGATAATACGACCTCATTTGTATCTATCTTAGATTAGCGTCATAACAGTTCATCCATATGTCTCTCAATATATAAAATAAATTTTATAATGTAAGTGTATTTATAAAGCGGCTCTTCAGAAAGTATAAAGCTCAAATCTCTTTATATGAATCTGGTCTTTGTACTTTCTGAAGAAAGAAGGCTTCAGGTAGGATGCTAATATTTCTTCACAAAAATAGAAAGCGGCCAAAAAGCGGTGGCTGCAAGAGCCTTGCCCCAATCTGGTTTTTTAGGATTCGCTTTAACAGCCTTATAGCCATACCATACCGACAACGCACCAACTAAAAGCCATATCTCTACCATCTGATTTAGGGTTTAAAGTATTCTAACGTTAGATTAACAAAGTACAAAAATTCAGAATTGTTTCGTTTGCACTTCTCCCAGAACCGTACTGTAACTAGGATTACGTTATTCGACTACAGCAATAAAAGTTCTGATGTCAGCCTTGTTGTGAACTTGCATTGCTCTGATATCGGCAACTTCTGTTGCCTGCACGGGTTAGTAACTATTGGCCCCGCGTTACCTTCGTAAACGGATACGGATCGTACTCAACGAAATCACTGGCCTTTATCTCAACGCCCTGCACGGTGTTGCCATTGACCGTAAACCTGGTTGGAAATACGCCAAACGCCTGATTGGAGTACGTCATCCTGAACTCGTTGCCGTCCATGTAGTCGAGTCGGGCGGTCAGGTTGGGGTGATGTTCGAACGCAATGCTCAGGCCATCGCCATCGGGCCGGATCGTGATGGTGCCGTACAGCTCGTTCTGATACGTACCGGCATAGTTTGCCAGCGGCAGAGCCGGTTTGTTCTTCTTCGCTACCCGGTCGGCCAATGCCTTCAGTTCCTGCACCTGCTTCTCGGTTTCGGGTCTGGTCAGATTGAGGAAGAACCGGCTGCGGTCGGTGTACGGCACGCCCAGGTACGCATCCAGAATCATGTAGCGCAGCAGTTCGAAGAAGTTTTGGTTATCCTGATTGGTCAGAATGGTGATGCCCAGTTTCGCTTCGGGTACGAAACAGGTGTTGGTCACAAAACCGAACGCACCACCCGTGTGCGCGTACACCTGTCGGCCGTTGTGGTCGGACATGATGGTGCCGAGCCCATACGCCTGAAAATGCCGCGGATACACCGCTGATTTACGGCTGCCCAGGATGGTGTTGGCATCGCGGGTCCGTTGCAGAACCCGCCACGGCAGCATCTGGTTGCCGGCAAAACGCCCGCTGTCGAGCTGCATCATCAGCCACTTGCTGAGGTCTTTCACGCACGATACCATGCTGCCGGCCGGGGCCAGGTTGTCAACGTTGTCGTAGGGCAGACGTACCGGTTTGCCATCCAGTGTAAAGCTGGTTGTGTAGGGGCGGGCCATGTTTGGTCGTCCTTCGGCACCAGCCGTCAGCATGTACGTATTGGTCATGCCCAGCGGCTGAACGATGGTACTCTCGACGTACTGCTCCCACGATTGCCCCGTTACTTTCGGAATGATTTCACCCGCCGTTACAAAGCCCGAGTTGCAGTAGCCGTAATCCTGCCGAAACTGCCCCGGTGGTTTCAGCAGCCGCATCCGCCGGATGACCTCGGCGCGGGGCAGGTTAGTGTCCCAGAACGTAAAATCGCCCTGGAAAGTCTTGGTGCCGAGCCGGTGGCAAAGCAGGTCACGGACGGTGACGAGCTGCGTAGCGGCTGGGTCGTAGAGTTTATAGTCGGGGAAGTATTTGGTGACCTTGTCGTTGAGCGACAGTTTTTTGTCGTCTTCCAGTTTGGCTAGGGCCGTACCCGTAAACAGCTTGGTGTTCGACGCAATCAGGAACAGCGTGTTATCGTCAACCGGCTCAGTGCGACCGATTTCCCGAGTGCCGTAGCCTTTGGAAACTACAACCTTCCCGTCTTTCACGATGGCGATGGCCAGGCCGGGAATCTGCCAGTCGGCCATGCCGCGCCTGATGTACGCGTCGAGGCTGTCGGTGATGAACGCAGGCGATTGCGCCCGACCGGCAAGTGAAGAGATGAACAGGCAGGCGAACAGGAAACGTTTCATAGTGGATCGGGTTTGCGTACGGCAAGTAAATCAAAAAGCCCCGAAACATACTTGCTCCGGGGCTTTTTATCAGACTATCACATAGCTGATTACAACTGCGGCTGCTGCGCTACCTTGCTTTCATCGACATATACCGGCCGACGATTGCGCATGAAGATATACAGACCGATAAAGGCAACAATCAGGATGCCGGGGAAGGTGACCATCTTGGCCAGCGTAGCCTGACCAGCCGCCAGTTCCAGCGCGTCGCCTGTCAGACCCGCTGCCTGTTTTTCGACCCGCTCAGCATCAATCCAGCCGCCGATGATGGGCTGAAAGATGGAGGTCGAGAACATACCTACACCGCCCATAACCGACATGCCAAGGGCACCCGAAGCCGGAATCCGTTCGGCCACAAAACCAATCATTGTCGGCCAGAAGTAACATACGCCAATGGCGAAGAAAACAGCCGCTACGTAGGCCATTGGGCCCGTAACGCTGCTGAAGAGGTAGATACCAATGGCTGCAAAAACCGCTCCACCGAGCAATACGCCCGTCTGGTCGAACCGGTGAATGATGGGACCACCAAAGTAGCGGCCAACGGCCATCAGTCCCGTTACCAGGGCCAGAATCAGCAGCGGGCTGGCTCCCGACTTACTCATAATCAAACCCACCCACTGTTGCGGACCAAACTCGCTGATAGCGGTGAGGGCCATGCAGCAGAACATGAAGAAGTAGAGCGGAGTCAGCATCGCCTGGAAGTTACTGGTCAGCGAAGTCGAGTCAGCCATTTTCGCGGTTGGGAACGTCTGCCCGAAGAACAGGAACGCGTACAACAGCGTCGGAACCAGAATCACCCAGATCTGTGCCTGCCAGGGAAGGTTCAGGTTCTCAGGCCCCATGAACAGCGAGATCAGACTACCCACCACGATGCCGCCGGGGAACCACATGTGGAACCGGTTGAGCATCTTGTTCATGGTGATGCCTGAGTACATGTCGGCAATCATGGGGTTACAGGCCGCTTCGGTGCAGCCGTTGCCGATCCCGATCAGGAACGTAGAAATCAGCAAGGTTGTGTACCCACCAGCGTAGATTGTCAGTAGAATGCCCAGCAGGTGACACACAAACGCAATCTGCATGATTGTTTTAGGGCCAACAGTATAATACACCAACCCACCAAGAATCATGGAAATGGGAAAGCCCAAAAACCACATGGAGTTGATGAAGCCCAGTTGTTCGGCAGACAGGTTCAGTTCAGACCCTAACTGGGCCAGAATACCGGCCCGGATACTAAACGAAAAGGCCGTGGTGATCAGAGCGAAACAGCTTGCGTAGAAAAGCCGCGTTTGATTGACGGTTAGGTTCATTGTATGCAGAAGAGGGGTTTGGATGAAAACTAGTTTCAACAGTAAAGCGCCAATCGTTGCAGTTTTACCAACAGAAAGCCGCTCTCTGTGCAAAATTTCCGAAAAAAAAGTAAAACCGCTAATTTCCCGCCACAAAAAATGGCTAAATCGGGCCGGAATCTACAGTATATTTTTCTGTCTTTCATCCTATCATTTCTTAAACCGCTCATAATCAACAACACAACCTATGCATAGGAAATTAAGAATGGGCATGGTCGGGGGGGGCCTCGACGCGTTTATCGGGGCCGTTCACCGGCGCGCTGCCGTTTTTGATCACGAAATTGAACTGGTCTGTGGTTCATTTAGTGCATCGCCCGAAAAATCGAGACGTACCGGTCAATCACTTTACCTGCCCGACGACCGCATCTATGATTCGTTTGAGGAAATGATTCAGCGCGAAAAGGAGCTGCCGGAAGGGGAACGGATGGATTTTGTTTCCATCGTCACACCCAACCACCTGCACTTTCCACCGGCGAAAATGGCGCTCGAAAACGGTTTCCACGTCATCTGCGACAAGCCCATGACGCTAAACCTCCAGGAGGCTAAAGAACTGGCTCAGATTGTTGAAAAGTCGGGACTGGTGTTTGCCTTGACCCACAACTACACGGGCTACCCAATGGTGAAAGAAGCCCGCGAGATCGTTCGAAGCGGTAAGCTGGGTACGATCCGTAAGGTGGTTGTCGAATACCCGCAGGGCTGGCTGTCGAAGTACGAGGAAGGCAACGACTACAAGCAGGCCATCTGGCGAACGGACCCGGCCCGCTCGGGCGCTGCGGGCTGTATGGGCGACATTGGCACCCACGCCGAAAACCTGGCGGAGTATATCACCGGCCTGAAAATCGATGAACTGTGCGCCGACCTGACCACCTTCGTTCCGGGTCGCCTGCTCGACGACGATGGGAATGTGCTGCTCCGGTTCGACAGCGGTGCCAAAGGGGTGCTGCACGCCAGCCAGATCAGCAATGGCGAAGAAAACTCGCTTAAAATCTTCGTCTACGGCGAACTGGGCGGTCTGGAGTGGCACCAGATGGAACCCAACACGCTGCATTACAAATCGCAGGAAGGCCACCGGCTGCTTCGCCCGAACGTAGGGGAGATGTCGCCCGCGGCTAAAGCGCACATCCGGTTGCCGGCCGGTCATCCCGAAGGGTTCTTTGAAGCTTTCGCCAACATCTACCGCAACTTCGCCTATGCCGTGAAAGCGCACATGAACGGCGAGCAACTCGACCCCGTCTACGACTTCCCAAGTGCTCAGGACGGTGTTCGTGGTCTGGCGTTCATCGAGACCGTACTGGCGTCCAACAAATCGGCCGAGAAGTGGACGAAGTTTATTCAATGATTGAGTGGTTGAATGATTGAATTGTTGAATTGATTTACATGCTCCAATTCAACAATTCAATCATTCAACCACTCAATTATGTTGTAACCAATCATCAAACCCTCCGTAACTATATATGAATGACAAGATCGACTTTGTACAGCAACTGCAGCAGCGTACCAAACAGTTTGCTATTCGAAGTATTCGGCTGTATCGGGCCTTGCCCAAAACAGGAGAGGCCCGCGTAGTTGGTAAACAGTATTTGCGCTCGGCAACTTCAATGGCAGCAAATTATCGGGCTGTATGTCGCGCTCGTAGCCAAGCTGAATACTTCGCCAAATTGAGCATTGTTGTTGAAGAAGCCGATGAATCGTTATTCTGGCTGGAGTTGATGGTTGAAGCTGATATCATGCCTGAAGCTAAGTTAGCAAGCCTGATGCAGGAAGCTACTGAACTACTCTCTATTTTTGCCACGTCCCGAAAAAACTCACGGTTTGTACAACGCAAACCGTAATTCAATCATTCAACAATTCATTCACCCAATCACTCCCCTCAATGCAAAAAATCAAAGTTGGTGTTGTTGGCACCGGATTCATTGGTCCCGCCCATATCGAAGCCCTCCGTCGCTTGCCCAATGTTGACGTTGCCGCCCTCTGCGAAGTAAACCTGGAACTGGCTCAGCAAAAAGCCAATCAGCTCGGTATCGAACGTGCCTATACGTTTGACGACCTGCTCAAACAGGACGACATCCAGTCGATCCACATCTGTACGCCTAACTTCCTGCACTACCAGCAGTCGAAGGCCGCGCTGCTGGCCGGTAAGCACGTCATCTGTGAGAAGCCACTGGCTAAAGACCTGCACGAAGCCGAGGAGCTGGTGCAGCTGGCCAAAGAAACGGGCCTCGTCAACGCCGTACACTTCAACCTGCGCTACTACCCGCTGGCGCGGCAGATGAAGGCGATGCGCGAGCAGGGCGAACTCGGCGATGTATACAGCATCATCGGTTCGTATCTGCAAGACTGGCTGTTCTACGAGACCGACTATAACTGGCGTCTGGAGCCGGACAAATCGGGCGACTCGCGGGCCATTGCCGACATTGGTTCGCACCTGATGGACATCATCGAGTACATCACGGGCCTGAAGACGACGGCGGTACTGGCCGACTTCAACACCATTCACAAAACCCGCAAGAAGCCGCTGAAGCCGGTCGAAACGTATTCGGGCAAGATGCTCCAACCCGAAGATTACGCCGACGTAGCGATCAACACCGAAGACCACGCCAACGTACTGCTGCGTTTCGACAATGGCAATCGCGGTGTCATCACCGTGTCGCAGGTGTCGGCAGGCCGCAAGAACCAGCTGAAGCTCGAAATCGCCGGATCGAAAAAGACGTTTGCCTGGAATTCGGAAGCGCCGAACGAAATGTGGATCGGTAACCGCGACGGTTACAACGAGATGCTGATGCGTGACCCGGCGCTGGTGCATCCGGATGTTCGGTCGGTGATCAGCTTCCCCGGTGGCCACAACGAAGGCTTCCCGGATACGTCGAAGCAGATGTTCAAGGAGGTGTACGCGGCTATTGAGGCCGGTAAACAACCCGAGAACCCGACTTTCCCGACCTTTGCTGACGGTTACCGCGAACTGCTCATCTGCGAGCGAATTCTGGAAAGCAACCGCAAGCAGGCCTGGGTGGAGGTGTAAGAAAGAGCGAAAGAGTGAATGAGCGAATGATCCAATGGAAAATTGGGAAGCTGGTTGGGACGATGGAGAGGTTGGCGAATCATCTTTTGACTACTCAAATCACACGAAGAGTCAGTTTCTGGACGATGTCGAACGACGGCTAAAACTGTTCATGGTCCGATGTGTGAAAGTTTGTCGCACGCTGCCCGGCTCTTATGATGGCCAACATTTCGGTCAGCAGCTCATTCGCTCATCTTCTTCAGCTGCTGCCAATTTTCGGGCCGTTCGCCGGGGGAGAAGCCAGAAAGAATATTTTGCTAAGCTAAGCGTAACGATTGAGGAGCTAGATGAGTCGTTGTTTTGGCTCGAAACGCTTGTTTCTACTGATCTTATGCCTGAGCATCGCTTGGCAGATTTAATTGATGAAGGATATCAGTTACTGAAAATTCTATCAAAATCACGCAAAACAGCGAGCGACTGAAATATAGAGTGACTGAAAGAAAGAGTGAACGAGCGAAAAAATCGAGTCCGCTGATCACTCATTCACTCATTCACTCTTTCGCTCTTTAAGCACATGAAAACAATGAAAGGCCCCGGCATTTTTCTCGCTCAGTTTATGGGCGATGCTGAACCCTTTAACTCCCTCGACTCCATTGCCCGCTATATGGCCGGGCTAGGCTACAAAGGGATCCAGCTTCCAACCTGGGACCCGCGGGTGATTGATCTCAAACAGGCTGCCGACAGCCAGACGTACTGCGATGAGCTGAAGGGTAAACTGGCCGATGTAGGTCTCGAAATCACGGAACTGGCCACGCACCTGCAAGGACAACTGGTAGCCATTCATCCCGCGTACGGTGCCATGTTCGACGGGTTTGGTCCGGCCGAACTGGCTGGCAAGCCGAAAGAACAGCAGGCCTGGGCAACCGATCAGTTGATCATGACGGCTAAAGCCAGTAAAAACCTTGGTTTGAAGGCCAGCCCTACGTTCTCAGGCGCGTTGCTGTGGCCGTTTATTTATCCCTGGCCACAACGTCCGGCTGGTCTGGTTGAAACCGGCTTCAAGGAGCTGGCCGACCGCTGGTTGCCGATTCTGAATGCCTACGAAGAAGCTGGGGTGGATGTTGCCTATGAACTGCATCCCGGCGAAGACCTGCACGACGGCGTTACGTTCGAGATGTTCCTGGAGCATACCAACAACCACCCACGGGCCGGTATAAACTACGACCCAAGCCACTTCGTGCTGCAGCAGCTCGACTACCTGCAGTTCATCGATTTCTACCACGAGCGGATTTTTGCCTATCACGTTAAAGACGCCGAGTTCAACCCAACGGGTAAGCAGGGCGTATATGGTGGTTATCAGGGATGGGTTGAGCGGGCCGGCCGCTTCCGTTCACTCGGCGATGGGCAGGTCGACTTTTCGGGGATCTTCTCAAAACTGGCACAGTACGACTACGACCGGTGGGCCGTACTGGAGTGGGAGTGTGCTCTGAAACACCCCGAGCAGGGAGCCGCCGAAGGAGCGCCGTTCATTGCCGATCACATCATCCGTGTGACTGAGCGGGCGTTCGACGATTTCGCCGGTACGGGCGCCGACGAAGCCTTTAACAAGCGGGTGCTGGGTTTATAAATTAGCAATAAGTTGTAGTGTGCGTGGTGTCGGGTTCATAAACCCGACACTTTTTGTTTGTTCATCAACGTAAATGCAGTGGCGGTTAGTGTGGTAGCTGTGGTATCAGATTCATGAACCTGACCCCACAGCTACCGCACTAACCGCCACTGCTCATTCTGGAGATGTTACTTCACTTTCTCGGCCGTGAGTTTATCGCCTTTGTTGGCTATCAGCTTGATGTTCAGCGTGAAGGTGTCGTCAATGATTTTATCGGCTGCGGTGCCGATGATGGCTGCCCGGTATTTGATGTCGTAATCGAGCCGGTTTACGGTAGCTGTACCCGTCGCTTCAACCCGGTTGCCTGATACGTTGACCGCGGCCGGGAAGGAAATTGATTTGGTGGTTCCTTTGATGCTCAGGTCGCCCGTGACGGTATGGGTTGGTTCGCCCGCTTTCGCACCGGCAACAGGAGTTACTTTCGTAATCTTGAAGGTAGCGGTTGGGTTCTTTTCCACCGAGAAGAAATCTTCGGATTTCAGGTGGTCGGTGAGCCGCTTGTTACCGGATGGATTTGTAATGTCCGTATCGACGATGGTCGTCATATCAATCATGAAATTACCGGCCGTCAGCTTGTTGCCCTCTGCCGTCAGTTGCCCTTTGGCCAGTTTCAGAGTTCCGGTATGTTCACCACCTACTTTCTTGGCGTTCCACGTCAGTGAACTCTGCTCGGTGTCGACGGTATAGTTTACCGCTTTGGCCACTACCGTTTTCGCGGTCTTGTCAGGGCCGTCATTCACGATTGAATGAGCCATCAGGGGCGAACTAACGATTACTACTGCCGACAGCAGACCGGCAACGAATGAATTGGTCTTCATAAAAAAATGGGATTGGTTAGATTACGGATTATTTATATAAAAATTACCATTGAAACTGACGACTTATCGCTATGGTATCCAAAGGGCGGATGCAATCAATCCTTACTGATAGGGGACATTATTTTGGCATTAAAGAAGTAACTGGCTGGTAGTTCGGGGTACCCTACCAGTTCCAGTCTGCATTTACGCTATAAGGCAGTCGACCGATAGTACGGCGAAGCATTTCTGCGGATTACTTTTCTGCAATCGCACGCTGGCGGGTTGCCTGTTCGGTCGGGAAGTCGTCGGGCACGGGGATGTCCACCTTGCCGGTTGCAGCCCACTGCGTACCCCGCTGCAGGGTCGTAATGAAGCCTACGCAGGCCACCGAATAATCGGCGTGGCCCAGGGCGGTATGAAAGATGCGGCCTTTGCCGTACTGGATCGTCATCAGCATCGGTTCGTTCTGGTCGGTGCCCCGGTTTGATTTAGGCGAAAAAGCCGTTGCCAGTACGTCCATATTCTCAGCCGGACCACGTAACCGGTCATACAGTTCGTCTTTGGCGTGCAGCCAGCGCTCGGGTATGCCTTTCATGATCGGGTGCTTCGGGTTGCGGACGGTGATCATGAACTCGGTCTGTGCACCATGGGAGCCGGCATTGCCGGGTTTGGTGTCCCGCACGAGCTTGCCGTTCTGGTCGTAGTAGACGTAGGGGCCATCTTTTTCGCTGCGGTCGCCCCAGCCGCCGAGGCCGATCATCCGGTTGTAGGCTGGCCAGTTGGGAAACGAATTGTTGGCTGCGTGGACAACAACCAGGCCACCGCCTTTTTTGATGTACTGCTCAAAGTCAGCCTGGGTCGCATCCGACCAGGGGGCCGCATTCCAGCCAAAATTACAGATCACTACGTCGTACTTCGAAAAATTGGGGTGGTAGGCCGAGTCCATGCGCGGCTTGGGCAGCGGTACCGACTTGCCGACGCCCGGAATCTGATACTGCTGCACCAGATCGTCGCCGTTCCAGGTGTAGTAGGTCCGGCTTACGTCGACCGTAAATTTTCCGGTTTCTTCGAGGTACTGCTTCATCATGAAGGTGATCTTGGGCCACTGTACGTGGTTGTTCTGACCGTCGATGATGAGGACGTTCAGCACCTTTTTGGGTTTGCCTTTAATAGGCCCCGCGACACTCGGCGAGCCAAGGCCGATCAGTAACAGCAGCAGGAAGACGTATCGTGCGTTCATAGCCATGCATAAGGTTTGGTTAAGGTACGTAACTCCTCCGTAAAAGTGGGCAGAAGGTAGCAAAAAGAGAAGCGCTGACTGCGAAGTGATGCACACACGCCTGGTAGTCAGGCTGCCCGGGGCACTTGAGGGTGCAACTTTGTAACATAACGTAATCGTAACACAGGCAACGTTCGCTTACGTAACGCATTCCGTATTTTAGAGCCGTTAAAAGCTACCAGACCGACATTCGGCGTAACGATGATGGATTCAAGACGGGAGTTTCTTAAGAAAGCGGCCCTGCTGGCTACGAGTGGACTGAGCAGCTGGCCAGAGTCAATTCACAAGGCGTTTGCCATTGACCCTCAGCCCGGAACGACGTACCTCGATGCCGAGCACGTCGTAATTCTGATGCAGGAGAACCGCTCGTTCGACCACCTTTATGGTGCGCTGCAGGGCGTACGTGGTTTCAACGATCCCCGGGCGTTTACGCTGCCGAACAACCACCCGGTCTGGCTTCAGACGAACGCGAAAGGCGAAACCTACGCGCCGTTCCGGCTGAACATGCACGACACCAAGGCTACCTGGATGAGTTCGTTGCCGCACTCCTGGGAGAATCAGGTCGACGCCCTCAATGGTGGTCGGTATGATAAGTGGCTCGACGCCAAGCGGTCGGGGCGTAAGACCTACGCAGACATGCCCCTGACGCTGGGGTATTACAATCGGCAGGATCTGCCGTTCTACTACGCCCTGGCCGATGCCTTCACCGTCTGCGATCAGAACTTCTGTTCGTCGCTCACCGGTACGACGCCCAACCGGCTGTATTTCTGGACGGGTACGGTCCGCGACCCGCGCGATCCGGCGGCTATGGCCAATGTCCGCAATGAGAACGTGGATTACGGGGCCGAAGTAAGCTGGACGACCTTCCCCGAACGGCTTCAGGACGCCGGGGTTTCCTGGAAAATCTACCAGAACGAGATTAGCCTGCCTACGGGCCTGGCGGGTGAAGCCGACGGCTGGCTGAGCAACTTTACCGACAATCCCATCGAGTGGTTTAGTCAGTATCGCGTGCGGTTCCATCCGGCCTACTACCGGTACATCCAGCAGGAAGAAAAAGCCCTGCCCGAACGCCTGCGGACACTGGAAGCTAAACTGAGCCAGCTTGCCGAAACAGATTCGGCGTATACGTCGGTTAAGAAAAACCTGGATCAACAGCGGGCGTGGCAGCAGACCGTTCAACAGGATCTGGTTACCTACTCGCCTGAGAAATTCAGCCAGCTTCCCGAACGTGAGCAGGCGCTTTGCCGACGGGCGTTCACGACGAATTCGGGCGATCCGGATTATCACAGCCTGACCGCGATGACGTATGAGGACGGAGGCACCGAACGTAAAGTAAACGTACCGAAAGGGGACGTACTGCACCAGTTCCGGCAGGACGTGAAGAACGGCGCCCTGCCCACGGTGTCGTGGGTGGTGGCTCCCGAAAACTTCTCCGACCATCCGTCGTCGCCCTGGTACGGTGCCTGGTACCTGTCCGAAATGCTCGACATCCTGACCCAGAAGCCGGAGGTCTGGCAAAAGACGATTTTCATTCTGGCCTACGACGAAAACGACGGTTATTTCGATCACATACCGCCGTTTGTGCCCGCTCACCCCGATCGCCCCGAAACCGGCCGGAGCAGCAAGGGCATTGATACCCGGCTGGAGTTTGTGACCGCCGACCAGGAAGCCAAACGGCCGAACGGTGGCCGAACCGGCCCCATTGGCTTAGGCTACCGGGTGCCGCTGGTGATTGTTTCGCCCTGGAGCCGGGGTGGGTACGTGTGCTCGGAAGTATTCGATCACACCTCTACGCTGCAGATGCTGGAGAATCTGATCAGCCATAAAACCGGCCGTAAAATACAGGAAACTAACATCAGCGCCTGGCGACGTACCGTATGCGGAGACCTGTCGTCGGCGTTCCGGCCCTATAAAGGCGAGACGATCAAACTACCCACGTTTGTCGCTAAAGAGCCGTTCATCGAAGGTATTCATAAAGCGCAGTTCAAAGACGTACCCACGAATTTCCAGAAACTGACCGAAACGGATATTCGTCAATGCATCGCCAGCCCGACGGCTGCTGCGCATTTACCCAAACAGGAAACAGGGGTGCGGCCATCCACCGCGCTGCCTTATGAACTCTACGCCGACGGGCAAACGAAGAACGGGCAGTTTATCCTGGCACTATCGGCGGGCAACAAACAGTTCGGCAAGCGGTCGGCCGGAGCGCCGTTTCAGGTCTACGAACGTGGCGGCAAGGACCTGCACGTTCGGTCGTACACGGTGGCTCCCGGCGATACGTTGACCGAGGGCTGGCCGCTGGACGGTCCGCTTCATCTGTGTGTGCAGGGGCCGAACGGTTTTTACCGGGAGTTTAAGGGTGACCGGGGTAATCCACCGATTAAAGTGGGTTGTCTCTATGAACTGGATACGAAAAAGCGGTTTACCGGTAACCTCGTCGTGACGCTGCACAACACGGACCCGGTCTATAGCTATGTGGTTCAACTGATCGATAATGCGTACGGCACAACTCCGCGCACGATTCAACTGGTCCGGGCTGCCGAGCAATCCATCACAATCAATCTGTCAACGAGTCACCACTGGTACGACTTCACCGTAAACGTAGTCGGACACGATACGTTCAGCCAACGGTATGCCGGGCGGGTCGAAACCGGAAGCGCGGGCTTCACCGATCCCTTCATGGGCCGTGTCGAAACGCTGGCGAGCCGGTAGTCTGTTCCACCAACGCAGCAACAATTATTACTAATCCAATAAACACAACGTATGAAGTTCTCGATCATGTACGGTATGACACTAGGGGCACTGCTGATCGGCAGCATACCCGCGTGGGCTCAGCAAACCGCCACCGGGCTGGTGTATGAGGATCGTAATGGTAATGGTAAAAAAGAAAAGGCCGAGCCGGGTTTGGCGAATGTCGCCGTATCGAACGGCCACGACGTCACGCTCACCGACCAGAACGGCCGGTATCAGCTGCCCGTCGATGGTGATGACATCCTGTTTGTGATCAAGCCGACCGGCTACAAGTTGCCGACGAATGATCAGAATTTGCCTCAATTTTATTATCGGCACAAACCCGCCGGCTCGCCGTCGCTGAAATATGCGGGTGTGGCGCCAACGGGCCAGTTACCCAAATCAGTGGATTTTGCGTTGCGCAAGGCCGAGGAGCCCGCGAATTACCAGGTGCTGGTGTTTGGTGATCCGCAGGTGTACACGAATCAACAGGTTGACTTCTTTGAACGGGGTGTCATCGCTGAATTAGAAGGTAAAACGACCCCTTTTCAATTCGGCATTAGTCTGGGCGATCAGGTAGGCGACAACCCGACCTTGTACCCAGCCTATAACGGCGCGATCCGGCGGCTGGCCCTGCCCTGGTTTCAGGTGCTCGGCAACCACGACATGAACTACGACGTAAAGGCCGATACGCTGTCCGACGAGAGTTTCGAAGCGATGTACGGCCCGAACAACTACGCCTTTAATCAGGGTAAAGTCCATTTCATTGTACTGGATAATATCCTGTACCCCGATCCCCGGGACGGAGCGGGTTATCAGGGTGGTCTGCGCCCCGATCAACTAACGTTCGTGGAGAACGACCTCAAACACGTCCCGAAGGATTACCTCATTGTGCTCTGCCACCACATTCCGCTTTTCAGCGAAGGCGGCAATGAAACCTTCCGGACGGCCGACCGGCAGCGGTTGTTTGCTGCGTTGAAGTCGTTTCCGAACACGCTGTCGCTGTCGGCGCATACGCACGTACAGCAGCATTATTTTCACGGCGCTAAAGACGGCTTTGAGCGGGCCACCCCGCATCACGAATACAACGTAGGCACGACTTCCGGCGACTGGTATTCGGGCGAGATGAACCAGCAGGGCGTTCCGGTGTCGACCATGCGCGATGGTACGCCGAAGGGGTATTGCTTCCTGACGTTCGAGGGGAATCGCTACTCATTTGACTACCGGATCGCTGGTCAGCCCGAGGGCCACAAGATTGGCTTGTATGCGCCTAAGATTGTTACCGAAGGGCAGAACGGGCGCTACGATGTATACGCCAACTTCTTCCAGGGCAGTGAGCGCGATTCGTTGCAGTACCGGGTTGACGGTGGCGACTGGCGGTCCATGCAGCACGCTGAGGAGCCTGATCCGGTCATGAGTGGTGTACGTTACCATTGGGATACCGCCGAAAAACCGCTGGTTGGGACCCGGCCTTCCAATCCGGTGCCGTCTACGCACCTGTGGAAAGCCCGGCTGGGTGGTAAACTAGCCGTGGGTGAGCACAAAATTGAGGTGCAGGCCCGGGATGCCTATGGTCGTACGTTCACGGCCAATACGTCATTTCAGGTCGTAGCGGATCCGCAGCCGACAGCGGGTAAATAAGCGCAGATACCTTTCATAAAAATGGGGGCCGGTTTTCAAAACCGGCCCCCATTTTCGTTAGTCTTTCTTAGCCTGTTTCCGGGCTTTGTACTCCTGAAACCGGTTTCGATACTCGTCCATCTGTTCGGGCTTGTAGCGTTTCTGGTACTCGACGGGAAGTTCGAGCCGCTCGGGGGGTAGCACCGGCGACTGATCGGTGAGCGTGTTCTGGCCTTTACTGTTCTTAACAAGCTCAAAGGAATCGTAAGGTTCACCCGTTACCGTGTACGACTGATACGTCAGCTTATCGCCGTTGATCGTAATGGTTTGGTACAACTGCGTGTTCGAAGCCGCCCGGTCCATCCAGTCCTGCAAGCCGAGGTCGTACATTTTTGGGCCGCTGACCGACACGACGTAGATAGGGCCGTCGGGATGCTTTCGGCTCTTGCCGAGCGGCATATTCAAGCCCCGGCCGTAGGTATGATCGTGGCCCTGCAGTACCAGATCGACCTTGTATTGCTTGTAAATCGGCTCCATGCGTTCCCGCCAAGTACGGTTGTCGCGCCCTTTGGCGGTTGAATAAACGGGGTGGTGGTGCGTCACTACCGTCCAGCGATTGGGGTTGGTTTTCAAGACCTGCTCAAGCCAGTTTGCCTGGGTTTTCATCGCTGATGAATCAACAATGGCGAGTTGCGAGTTCAGGGAAATAAATCGCGTACCTTGATAGTCAATGTAATACGCCGTTTCTTCAAAGCCGGCGGGGCCGTTCGTGGGCAGCACAAACGAAGGGCGCCAGTGTTTCGATACGCTCGGCTTGCCCTGCTCATTTCTGAAGTACTCGTGGTTGCCGGGCGTGGCGAGGGTAGGGACCATGCCGTTGAGCCAGCCGCCCGCTTCGAACCATTCGCCCCATTGCCAGTCGATATTCGAATTATTGATCAGATCGCCCGCATGGATCATCAGGCTCGCAGTTGGCAGTTTGGAATACGCCCCGCGAATGGCCCGCGACCAGAGCGACCGGATGTCATTCTGCGCATCGCCAAAGTACAGAAATGAGAACGGAGCAGGTTTGTCCTGCGCTGTTTTGAACTGAAACCACTCCGTCCAGTGCGTACCATCGCCCACCCGGTAGTTGTATTGGGTAGCCGGTTTGAGGTTGGTAAAGTGAACGGTATGGTAGAGTACCGTTTTGTCGTCAATCACGACGCGTTCGGTGGTGGCCGGCACAACTGTTGCCTTGGTGGCCAGATCAGGTGACGGGTCGGCTTCCGCAATGGCTCCGACTGCGTTGCTGACCGTCGAGTCGGTTCGCCAGTTGACCGATTGGGACGTAGCCGGATTGCCCTGCCAGCCCAGAATGACCCGATCCGGATACACCGATGGCGGGTAGTCTTTGTGCGTCTGCGCCCGAGCCGAAAGCAGACCAGACGCAATGGCTATGAGTAAAAGAATAGGTTTCATTCGGGGTGAATGCTTGTGAGAGAACGGTTAATTAGACGACTGGTACTGTTGCAAAATAGTCATGATTTTTCGTTGGATGTCAGTGTTTTCATAAACACCGCGAAAATCCAGGGAGTGTGGCCCGTACGCAAAGACCGGCACCATAATACCCGAGTGGTCGTTGGTGCTGAAGTGGCCATCAACGTACCCGCGCTTCAGGTCGCCATCCAGCAGACTGAGCCCGCCCGTTTCGTGGTCGGCCGTGACGATCACCAGCGTTTCGCCGTTCGAGTCCGCAAACCGAATGGCATCGCCAATGGTCTGATCAAAGTCGAGCATCTCCTGCACTACGTAGCGCACGTCGTTCGAGTGGCCGCCGTAGTCAATCTGAGCACCTTCGGCCATCACGAAAAAGCCCGCCTTGTTAGCCTTCAGCTCGTTCAGCGTTTTTTGCAGGCTTTTCTGCAGAAAGTCCTTCCGGCCTTTGTTCATCGCTACGACCGATTGATCGTCCAGCAGCACAAACGGGCGCTTCAGACTGGCCAGTTGGTCAAACGCCGTGCCGATCTGATAGCCCCGTTGCCGGAGCGTATCCAGCACGTTTTCTTCTTTAAAATACCGATAGCCACCCCCGATGAGGATGTCGACCGGTTCGCGCAGGAAATCATGGGCAATCTCCCGCTCAAACATGCGATCGGGCTCGTGGGCGTAAAACGCGGCTGGCGTAGCGTCGGTGATGGCGCCGGCCGAGATGAGTCCACTCACCATGTTCCATTTCCGGATCAGGCTTGGAATCGCCGATACGGATTTACCCGTAGAATCAACGCCAATGGCACGGTTGTTCGTTTTGTGTCCCGTTGCCATCGCCGTTGCGCCGGCCGCCGAATCGGTGATGTACGTATCGGCCGCGCTGGTCTTCGAAAACCCGATGTTCAGGAGTTTAGCCAGGTTCAAATCACCCCGGTTCGCAGTCAGTCCGGCGTAAATCTGGGCCAGCCCCATACCGTCGCCGATCAGCAGAATCACGTTCCGGACGCGGCTGCGACTGTCGTTGTTGCGGTAGGTCGGCTGATAGAGCGTATGCGGGGTCGGGTTCAGGTATTCGGCCGTCTGGCGTTGTTGTAAAAAATGGCCAAGACCGGCAATCTGGTCGGTGTTGATGTAGTCGACGCCCAGATTCATCAGCGCTTTCCAGGTGTTTACGTTGTCGGGGGTAGCCCAGAACCGGATTTTTTTACCTTGCTGGTGTACCTGCCGGATAACCTGCTGAATCTGTTCCCGCTCTTTTTTGACGATCAGCCCTTTGCCATTCCAGCGCGTGTACTTCTTGAAGTCCTGACTGATCAGACCGACATGCGCCAGTTGTTCCGGCGTGTAGGCAGCATCTGGCCGACCATCGAACTGGATCCAGTTAGGGTAACTGGCAAACTGATCGGGTTTCGGCACATTGCCACTCACGACCACCTTTACCGGACCGCCCGGACCAAACACGTCGGGATAGGCGCTGAGCGAACGTACCAGCAGCGGTAACGACACCGAAGCCGGTGTTTTCAGGTCGATCAGCCACTGTAAACCGTACCCAGCATCGGCGTACACTTTTCCCTTGTTTGCCCGTACTTTTTCGACCATTGGGTTGATGTACAACGCTTCTAACGTCCGGGAGGGCTTAATATCAGCCGGAGCATGGGCTACGTAAAGCTGACCGTCACGGGCGTAGATGTCGGCTTCAATCGAGCCAAACTGCTGGTCGTAAGCCTGCCAGAACGGAATAGTCTGCTCATAATCGTTGTGCGAATGCGCCTGGGCAGGGGAGTAGCTTCCTGCAGACTGAGCGCTGGCCAGATAAGCCAAGCAGAGCCATAGGAATAGGGCCGACAGAAGTTGTTTGTTCATGGGTATCAAAAACACCCGACCAACCGGGAATGGACCCTTAGTCAAGTGACTTGTTTGATTTGAGAAGTCGGTTTGAAACCCCAAAAGTAGACAGGCGCCATCCATTACGAACGGTAGGGAGGCACTCTTAATAGATTGGTAATGTTGGAGGCCGCTTGTATGAGCGGAATGCATCTGGCGAGGAGCTAAACCTGCATGAAAATAAAAAGACACTTCATCTGAAGCGGCCACTGATACGTGCGGACTCGTGGGTGATGAGTATTGTCGTTTTGAAATACAGAAGTAGATTTATTTACGATGTTTAGTTACATTTGGGTTTGGCTAAAGGACTTCAAGAAACAGTAAAAGTCCGTCAAATGGTATTTAACCATGGAAGATGACTCGACAAAGCCATAATTATCAATAAGTTCAACATAGTTGTAAAAAGACTGGGTGCTGCTCATCCAACCCCCACAAACCATTGAAACGAAAGTTGATGTATCTAAGAATAAGTTTGTTGCTATTGCTTTGCGGGTGCGGACATGGCCACACGCCTAAACCTTTTCAGACCCAACTGGCCGGCTACTCCATTCGTTTTCCCATAACCGTAGCGGAGTTGCAGAAGGAGTATCCTGATGGACGTACTGTTGGTGTTGGTTATGATCGGTTTGTTGATTCGACACAATCCATTAAAACGGAATGGTGGTTTGACACTTCGGGATTTGATAGCAAATCCAATCGGTATCCTGACAGCCCCTCTCATGGAGTCGTCATGTTTCTGAGCAACAAGGAAAGTAAGTTTGACTCAGTCAAAACCGCTTTAGAACAATACTATAAACAGCCCCTTAAACCGTTGCAATTTACTGAATCGAGAGGAGACTTTTCCGGGCTTAAACCAATCTGGGTAGCGCATATCAACGAAGATTGCTTTTTGGTACTAACCAAATCGGATACGTACCGTTCTTCAAGCCCTAACAGCTTACGGATTGCTATTGGTTACGGTTTAACCAAAAAAGAACAGGAAGCCTTTGCCTTACTAGGTGGAGACACTTACGACGATAAGTTGTAGAGCTTTCCGTTCTTACAATGCTGCGTGAGGCCTAAAAAAAGACGAGCTGCTTATGACGTTTGACGTAGGGCACCGTTAGTCTGATCTTTGGTTGATGCGGTTTGACGTTGCTTTAGACGATTAGGCTTTATCGGGCTGGCCAGTCCGGCAAAGATGACGTAGAGACCCGGCACCAGCAATAAGCCAAATACCGTTCCGAAATTTAAGGAAATTGAAGGCAGCAGGGTGAAAACCTATATATTGGAATATGATGCCAAGAATCGCCCTGTCAAAGAAAGTGTTACTACAGCGGGCAATACTTCGGTAGACACCTATAAATATGATGGAAATGACAACATTGTAGAATGGAGTCAAATTAACGGAGCGGTTGTCGAAACGATGAATTATGATAACAAGGCCAATTATGCCAAAATTGCCAACCTGCCAATGCCAATAGCTGAGGCCTATTACATGGGCGCTAATAATGCAGTCGGAGGAACCTACTTTGATCGAACGCATACCCCTCAAAATGCTGTAATCAAATTTGAACTTACCTACGACACTGAGGGTAAGATGGAAAAAGCTGCTCGTTATGTTGATAACAAACTAATCAATACGGTAACCTATAATTACGAAAGGTATTGATAAATGTGTTTAAGTAGGTTATGTTAAACAATTCATTGTTTTTTTTTTAAACATGAACAGCTCATATAAAAAAAAATATTTCAATAGTTAAAAGTTTTAATTATTAAAAATCGAAGGATTCATATTTGACTAAATGTTCTTCATATTCACGAACTCTATGAATCATTAAGGGTAATACAACATTTTCATACCTTTCAAGCACATCGTCTTCATTCATTAATGAGATATCAGATACTTTTTTTATTCCAATAGATTTAATTGAGGTTCCTAATCTAATCCCAATTTTTTTATCTAATAGCAAAATCCATCGATCATGAAAAGGAGTTTCTTTAAATTGATTAGAAGCTTTTACAAAGAGAGCATTAGGAGTCTTTTCTGAAGATATATTATTCCAAGCTTGTGTAAAAGAATAATTTGAAAACTCTTCCTTTGCTTCAACACTAGTTAAGACGTATAATTTTGAATCATAACTCCACTCAGAAATATTTTTAATAAAAGTTATGTCATTTATTGAAAAGTAAGGATCAACAATATAAATCTCTTTTGATGCTGAACTTTTTATAATTGATCCAATGTACTTCATTGCAGCTTCTCTTGTACCCGGTTGAGCAAGAAAGCTGTTTTTATGACTATACTGATTAAAAGTTAATTGATTATTTTTATCACTGATATTGCAAATTAAATCAAACGTTAATCGTGAATTTGAATAAGCTGCTTCAAAGAAAGGAATTAATAAATTTTTAGAAGTGCCTTCATTTTTTATTGCATTTTGAGTGTAAAACGTAAATAAATTTAATGAAAATAGAAAAGGAATTTTTGAAGCGGATCTTATTATTGAATCACATAGATTAATGTCCTTACTTAAACGTTTATTAGAATTTAATTCACCTAATAAATCAAATGCAATTTCAGACATCTGCTTTCTATTCTTGATACGGCTAAATTGAGTATAATCATTTGAAACTGTTTTCTCTAATTCTAAATTTTCAAAATGATTATTCGATGGAATTACCATTTTTTTTCTTGCAGGATCTGAATCTAATGACGATATTACTCTTTGAGCTACTGTTTTATCAACACCATAGGTAATGTCAATTAATCTTCTAAATGATGGAAACATTTCAGAAGAATCAAGTTTGTATATTTCTTCATTAATCAGATTAATTCTTTCATTTAATATTTCTCGGCTAAATTCTTTAGTTATTTCTAAAAGCCTAAAAGTTGTTGCAACCCTTTCTTTCAATGATAAAATTTTATCTGCTTCATTGAATGCTAGTGCAATAAATTCTTTTTTCTTCTTGACAACTGTACATTCTGTTGCTAGTATACCATAAACATAAGCTCTATCAGTTGTATTTGGAATTTTTGAAGTACGCAATGCTAATTCATCAAAATTATTAATTATACTTTGAGTAGTTGTATTAACGTTAAAATGCTCAATACAAGCTTCACAAGCTATTGAAAACCCATCATGTACAATTCCTCTTGTTGAGTTAGGTAGTTTATTTTTAATCAATTTAGTGAGGCTATGATGGATATTTACTTTTTGTATTCTAACAAAATTATTAGAATATTTCTTTCCAATGTAACACAATCTTTTTATATGCTGGTATAATTCTACGTCAGAGTCAATATTGTTCAAGAGGCTAATATATTCTGTGGCATCTTGATAATTGAATTTTGAATGGCCAACAGTAGAATGATAAGGATCTAATTCATGTTGTTTTGTTATTAGTGTGTAACAAACAATCGAAATAATCCATTCCTTTCTGTGGGTTGGAACGTTATCAAGGTATAATTTTAAAGTTTCGGGTTGTGTTTGATGTATAGCTGAAGCACAAATTGCTAAAATATTAAAATAATCATTCTTATCGTTTTTATCGTAAAAATAATTAACTAAAGGAATTACCTTTTTTGAGACAATATTTTCGGCTAATTCAACGGCATTGACCAACTTAGTTCTTACCGCAAGTTCAGACCATAATTGTGCTTTCTCAAATCGTGAGGGTAATTGATTAATTAAACTCTCAATTTTATCAAATTTATACTCTTTATCATTCGCAACAATTGCACCATAAAATCTAATCATTAATCTTATTGATTCCAAGAATATTTTTGCATGAAATTCATTATCAACTAAGTATTCATCTGAGATTTGTCCAGCTTGTGAATAATATTCTTCTGCTAATACTTTATTGTACTTTGCTAGTTTTGAGCAAATTTTGTAACCTTCAACAGTCTTTTTCCAAGGAATATCAATCTTATTCCATATTGTTTGTAAATGAACTTCAAGTGTTTTAATAAACCTATTATAATTGGGCCTAATATTTGTGTATTCAGTAGGTTCAAGCTTAAGTAAGCTGATTGCATCAGTAATTAATGCGCATTTCAATGGAACATCATCTACTTTGTTGATTAAAGGTACTAAAGTTTCAATCTTTTTCAAGTTGTTTTTTGTATCATCTTGTTGATCTTTAGCTGAACTGAATATTGTATATACTATATTAGAATAGATTTCGTTGATTGTTACCTTTTTTATTTGTTGATATAATGTTTTTTCATCCCAAAATTTAATCAAATTTTTTTCAGTATAAGTCTCAAAACAATCTTCTATTGCTAAACATCTTCTTTCTTCAGTATTTAACATCTCTGCAATAGATATAGCTAAATCAAAGTCTTTATCAGCAATAATTTGCAATACGCTTTTCAATTCTCCATGATGATCAGCAACGGACTCAAGTAGTTCTTTGATAGAATTAATTAATGAATCTTGTGCATATTTTTTATCTAAAATAAAGTCATCTAAATTTGTATTTCCATCAATTTCTGCTTTAAATACTAGTGCCCAAAGAACTGCGAGAGCTTCAACTTTAATTGAATAGTCAGTCAAATTATTTATATAACTCTCTAAGAGAATAGTTCTTTCATTTGCTTTTTCAAGGTTAAAATTTATTAAACTCTCAATTATCAAAGCATCGACTTTAATTTTATCGCTTGTAGGACTATTAATTATAGGACTTAATTCGTCTATTTTGTCTATTAATAAATGAACTTTTGCGTCATCTATTATATATGGTAGTGGACTTAATATATCTAACAATATTGTTGTTGTTGGTTTCTGATTTGATGAACTTTGTAATAATATAGAAATAGCAAATTCTATAATTTCATAAATATTTGAAGCAGTTTGATTTTTTTTGATCCAGTTTCTAATTAGATATACTTTATCTGTTAATGAATCTATTTCATTAATGTAATTAATAACATTTTCTTCAGCCACATCAGCAATGCCGAAACCAATTGATTTTGCAAATTTTTCTAAAAAAGCGTTGCTAGGAGAATTTGCTGAATTTTTGGATACTGATATATCTTCGTTTTCTTCGTCAATTTTGTTTGAATTTACAATTGTTGCCACGTAACCTAATAACCATTCTAAGGAATTATCATCAGCTTTTAAACCACTAACCTTTTCAATGATTTTAACTGAAAATTCGGGAAGAAAGTATGCAAGACCTATCACTATTTCTATGACATTCTCTCTTAAATACTCTCTATCTACCTCTTCCAAAGAGTTTTTAATTTCTTCAACAAGCAAATCATCAATATTTAAGCGTTGTCGCTTACACTCTTTAACATAATTTATGAGCATTTTGAGTCGATCTTCTTTTAAAGAAGTGCTCGAAATTATTGAAAAAGCATCATCCTGTTTTCCAAGAGAAACTAATGCTTTGATTTGTTGCTCTTTTGTATCACTTTTTTGCAGCCCTATTACAGTGCTACGATATAACGAAAAAGTGAACAGATCTACTGGTGATTTTTTTAAATGTATTGAAGCTCTATAGCCATAAGTGATTTGATTTTTTATTTCAGAAAATGATCTGCTATTATTAATAACAACTTTAAAATTTTCTATTGATAAAATATCAATAATATCTGACCATTTTTTAACTCTATCATATAATGATGGTAAATTTGTAATTGAATCAAAATCGTTTCTTTTTGTATAGTAATTAATTAAAATAGACGAAGCATTTCTTTCGTATTTTTTTAATTTTTTAGACAAGAAGCTTTTAAATGACTTAAATGAAAAATAAACATTATCATTGTTTATATAAAGAAATGATAATTTCTTTAGGCGACTTTCAATTAATTTAAATTCGCTATTTAATATGTCACTTATTTTCTGAATACTTTGAACGTTATCGTTAAATGTCAGGATTGAGAGTGTTTGAATTATTTCATCATCAAAAGTGGACTTACTCAAATTACTTTTTTCCCACAATATTTCTAGCAAATCATTTTTCTCATTAATGCTGTCATTATTTGCAAACTCTTCCAAACTTACACCACTATCAATTACTGCTTTAATTTGACTTAAATCTTCTGGATGTCCTTTCCATGTGTCATAAATTCCCCTTAAATACCTTTTTTCATTATCACTATTAATATTAAAAAATTGTTTGCATTCTTCAAATGTGAATCTTGTTACCCATAGGGTTTTTGTACTATTTTGATTTATATTATTAAAACTATTTAATATCTTTTTTGAGTCACCTGATAGTATAAAATAGAAATTGTTTGTATTCCATGGTAATGCTTGTAAAGTCGTTTTTAGTAGTTCTAAATCCGTTTTTTCGATTTGGTCTAATCCATCTAATACAAAAAATATTGGATGTTTTTTCCTACCATTCAATTTTAATAATTCAAAAAGTAAATTTGTGAAATTTCCCTCATCAATAATTAGGTTATCTTCTGGAATTTCAGATTTAACATAAAAATACAATTGTTTACCTATATCCTCCATCAAGTAGTCTTGTTTATATGTTGAACTACATGAAGGGTTTATAAAGTAAGTAAATGTGTTTTGATTGTATTTTTTTGAATATTGTAAAAGCAAATTAGTTTTGCCACTTCCTTCATTGCCTTCAATAATGATAATTTTATATCCTCTTTTTGTAAGCTCTTCAATATCATCAATAAGGTTCTCTCGGACCACTGAAAAATCATTGTTTAAACTGTTATATGAAATTGAAAAATCCCTAAGCGATATAACATTTGCTTCCATTTCCTCTTCTTGTTCTTCGTTTGAAATTAATCCTTCACTAAAAATTGTGATGTGTTCAAATATTAAACTTGAAAAAGTTTTACATTTTAACTTATAGATAATTTGAATTTCAACATGTGCTTCATACCAGCAATCGTTATTTTTGAAAAATTAATAAATTAACATGTTTATATAAATTACAGGTATTTTGTGCTTTTTTTATGACAATACTATTTTCTTTGTGGTTGCAACTTAAGTATTTTATTTTACAATTTATGAATACTTAGAAATTGTTGCATTGAATTTGTAATAATTTTTGAAAAAAAGTATTCTTATAAATATTATAATAACTACATATTTGTATAAATACAATTAATTTAAGCTAAACATTTTTTTAATTTACTAGAAGTAATTTGTTATTGAGAATTTTTTGAAAACAAAAAGCCAGTCACTATATTTGAAATAGTAACTGGCTGATAATCAATGTGCACTCGTAGGGATTCGTACGGAATGCGGTTAAGAAGCTAAAATTCACCGTGTTAACCTCGTAGGCTAACGGGGTGCCACCAACTTTGCCACCGGCCTGGATCTACGTAAGGATTGCTTATACTTCTTCATCTGTAAACCTCCAACGAGTCTATAAAGAAGTAATTTCCGTTCGAAGTCATCCATCCCGGCGAAAAGCGGTTCAACGATGGCACCCTCAGACTTTCCCACTAGCACATCTACTGTGCGTTGTAGGCCAGCAATCTGCTGGTCCTTAATTTGTAGCTGCTCCCTTAATATTCTAAGCTCATCAGCAATAGCTCCTAGAGCTGTCACTTCAGAGTCATTACGTTTTGGAGTTTTTATTACCCCCTCAATCTCTGTTCCCAAAAAATATGACATTGGGACGCCCAGCAGTTCAGAAGCCTTTTTCACGTAGTCTAGACTGAATGTGTCTTTTTTATAAAGCACATATAGATTAGACACGCTTACACCTAAGCCTCTCGCTGCTTCATCAGCTGTAAGTCTGGACTGATTTACAGCCTTTTTTAATTTTTCTCCAAGCATAACCTTCTAATATTTAGAAAAATATTCTAAAGAATTTGGAAACAATATTCCAATGAATTAGAATTGCATCGGATATTCGTGATAGACAACACGCACAACCGTAGAATGTCTGTACAAATGGTGCCGATTTTTGGGTGTAATCATAACAATTTTTTGTGCTATACAGCACAAATATTCGTGATGATTACTACAAAAACAAGTAATGGCTATTACCATTTTTTGTAATGGTTATTACCAATTTATGCAACGGGCGTTACAAAACAGTAGGTGTTATGCGGAAGCAACCGACAATCAATCCCAGCAAGAATGCGCTGTGGGCTGCTTACAGGTGCGCGGCTCCTATGCTGCGGGCCGAAATTATCCTTGAGCTTAAAAAGATAGGTCTGTTTCGCTACTGGTGGGAAACTGCTAGTAAGGCTGATTATGACCTACGAATGGCTAAAGCTCCTTTGAGAGATGTCTTTGTTAGGCTTATGCCCGAGTCAGCACCCATGTTTGGTTTAAAGGCACCCTCAAAGCCTCGCAAATCAGCCCCTGAGAACGGGACGCTGAGCCTGTTTAACTAGCCTTTAAGCCAGTACATGTTTATGGCCTCTATAAATACAGAATTGCCCATGGGTTACTACAGCATGATAGCACCTGGTGTGCTGATCAAGCTGGTGAAAATAGCTGGGGCGTACGACGGTGGGAGCGAAACCCAGCTTCGGGAGAACCTCACCGAGCTGCTGCACTGCGTCGTGCGTCAGTACCACCGCCTGTCTGAAGCAAATATGGAAGATAAGCCGGTAGTGCTTAACCTTACCGCGAATCAACGGTCAGAACAAGCCATTGACGCCATTCGGCAGGCAAACCCTTTATAACGCACCATGACCACTACTATCGACACCGAACGCGCCTGGCTGGAGCGAATTGAAACCAGCAAAATCGTAGGCATCTGCCTGCTGGACGAAGACGGCCGGTTGGTGCAGCGCCTGGACGATGACCCGGCCCTCAGGGATGCCCTAGCCGAATACCAGACACAACGCATCCGGGAGCTGGTTCGCTCGGAGCGGCCGGGCCGCTCAACTGAACCTGTTACCTATCCCATTCTGGAAGCGCTATGATAACCCGGCTACTTGACTTTGCCAGCCTTCACAGCTACGAACTGCGTCTTTTGATCGCCCTGGGGCTGATTCTGCATGCCATCGTGATGATCTTGCAAATCTGGCGACCTAGACCTAAACAACCGTTAAACCTTTAACTATATGGTCACTCTAGCCCAAATGCTCGCCAGTTTTTCGGCGGACGATTTGATTTCCACCGACCATCAGGCGTTGAGCAAAGCCGAACGCTGGCAGCTCATCGACCAGATCGACGCCCGCATCGATCGTTTCCAAACCCTGGAAAAGATGTCCTTCCCAGGTAGCCTAACCGAAGCGGAAGCTCGCAAAACGCTGCAGGCCCTGCGGCTGAAGCGGTTCACGGTCTGGAATAGCTTCTACCCAAAGTTTAACACCCTTATCCGGATCGGCTGCCATGCAAATTGAATTCGAGACGATGAGCGAACTGCTCGAGGAGGGTTACCATCGGATGGTTTATGAGCACTTTGGCGTGGATGAGGAATTCGGCCGACGGATACCAAAAATTGCAGATGGGTTGACCCGCTACGTGGAGTCGCTCCTGACAGCCCTTATTCAATCAGGCGATGAGAGCAAAATGCATGAGTGCTACCTGCTGAAGGAAGCTTTCAGGCTGATCGATGAGCACGTAAAGCCCCAGACCATCAACCAGCTTGCTTATTGCACGTTCGTTACCAGTACAATCCTGTCTACACTCGCTCCCATGCTGCACGACCGTGCGGCCATGATCCGCGAAGAGCGATTCCAACGCCTACAAAATCACCCAATCTATGGAAGCAACACCGCAACAGCTTGAAGAGCTGATCAGGGACGTACGTCTTATGCGTGAGGCCCATCGGACCGCCGAAGCGGAAACGATATTTCCGGACGAAGTCAGGCCTGGCACTTAGCGAGGCCCGCAATCTGGAGATCCGAGTAGACAAAGCCCTGGAGAAGCTGCCCCAGGCAGAACAACCCTGCCAGGCTTCGCTATTCGGATAAGGACTTGCGGCCGAGGCAGAAGCGGTCGCAGGAAGCGTACAAGAGTAAATGATCGATTGTAAAGCCTGTCGGTCTGGCCGCGTCCCGGCGGGGAACCGCACGGTGGCCTGATCCGGGCCGACAGCTTCAAATCTAGCAGAACGCGCCTAATTATACAAAGCGGGGTGGAGCAGTAGGTAGCCGCTTCGGCGGTCCGATCGTGGGTCTCATAAGCCCGAGGTCGCCGGTTCGAGTCCGGCCCCCGCTACCAGCAGTCGACAGAGCGTCGGCTGGCTTGAAGTCAGCGCTGGAGGGTAGTCCCCCCAGGCTGATCCGGTTCTATCATATTTACAACATTCATGATACACATCCACTCGCCCCCTTAGTTCCGCGGACCATATCGCCCCAGGATGCCGGGCCTGAGTTGCAAATCAGGCCTGTGAGGAATCGTACGCGCATCCCGTACCTGCAATGTCGCTGAAAAAAATCAAAATCAGCGCCTGGCAGGATAACTATTGCCCTTACTGACCACCTTTTTTTTGGCCCCGGCTATGCAGTTATTCGGTTAGGGTAGAGTATGTAAAAAAGTTAGTCCCGGTTAGTCCAAGGTCTCAACTGTTGTCAACCTTGGTTAACGGTTAACTAAGTTAGGAGCACGCGAAAAAAAATCGAAAAACGGCCCCCGACTTATCCACATATCAACACGCGGCACAAGTCAAATACGGGCTCCTAGCGCCCCGCGCAACGTCCGCTATCAATTGTAATTAACACCGTCTATGATGAATCAACCGGCGACTTACGCCCGCAGACCCAATACCGGCTCACCCAAATTTGAAGCCGATCCCATCGGAAGTACGTATCGTTGGGAGCTGTATCTGACCCCTGGTCATCCCCTGAACAAAGTAGGCCTGATGGACGGCTATAGCAAGGGTATGGGCTTTGAGAATCCAAATAAGGTGGTGCTCCTGCACCGGAAGCTCATGAACCCGTTGCTGCCGTATCTCACGCGTTGTGATGCCATTCTGGTTTTTGAGAACAACAAAGCCCTGCCCAAGGAATACCACAAGAAACTCATTGAGCTGCGCTCAAACGATTTCAAGACGTTTGACTGGGTACAGAAGGACACGTTCCTGAATCAGTTTCTGAATGCTTATTACACCGAATTTATTCAAACCGGCACGATGCCACCGGTGGAGGATCGGCGTAAGAACGTACGGAAGGCGGAGTATATGGCTGAGCTTGATCACAGCAAGTACACCTTCAAGACCCTGGAGGAGTTAACCCAGTTTTGCCAGAGCCGATATGAGAAGTATTCGGCCACGTGCATGAACGATTGGTTTGCCAAGCACGCCGACTTTCAGCCTGAGCTCTTCAACGCGGACATCGAGAATGCGCTGATTCATCAGGTGCACAGCTCCCCGACCCAGGAAGGCGCTCAGCTGGCCATCGATCAGTTGAATAAGATGTACGGCAGGCATCCGTCAAGCCGAAAATAAAATTTTATATCTACTACAAAACCCCAACAAGTATGAAACCGCAATTCATTGCCCTACTCGTGTCTGTTGAGACTAGTTATAGCATGATGCTGATTAATGTGGCCGAAATTGTCACAATAACCGGTCTTTATGACAAAGGGACCGAGATTAGGCTGAAAGACGGTCGCGTATTGCGCTCCCTGCAACCGTTTGCCCAGATTCTTCCGATGATTACAGATGCATCTGCCATAGCCCCATCAGCAATGGGTGCTTATAGTCAGGAAGCAGAATTGCTAAATCCTTCCACTCGTTCATTTCCGGGAAGTGAACAGTCTTGACTAACGTATATGTTGAGGCTGAAGGTGTTTCCGTCTGAGATCCGAGTGCTGATCAATTTTCTCAGGATCTGCACCGGTGATTGCCACCGACTTTCCCTGGCTGACCAGCCCCTTAGCATGCTGGTGCTGCGGCCGTATCTGGAGAGCTGGAATACGCAGCGCCTGCTGGTCTGGCGGACCCGAAATCCGCTAAAGGCTTACAATCTACGTATACCGCTACCCGTTGCCAAAGCGCTTTACCAGGAGATGCTGGCCACGAACCTGACGGGCTATGAGCAGGATCTCCTGGCCCGGCTCGACCAGGCAATGGTAAACTACCGGCATCCAAGTGAACCTTACCTGTTAGGCGATCTGGCGCCAATTCGGCCGCTTGTGGGTCAGGCTGTTTCTCGAACGATTTATCCCTAAAGCATCATGATACTAAATCTGTTTTCGTCCTGGGAGCTACGTAACCGCAAGCGTAATGTCAATACGTGGAAGTGGTATAATTGGCTGCCTGAAGCGGGACTCCTAACTCAGGAGAATATGATCTTGGGCTATAACCTTGACCGTTCCAAAAAGCCTAACTGTCGTTATGATCCAGACCGGCTTTATTGTTTGGCTAGTGGTAGCATTCTGTATATCCAGGCTATTAATCACCCGACCGAGGAAGCGTTAGTTTACTCACCTTTTCTTCCGGATGCACATTGGATCAAAGACAATTGGTATTTGGTCGATATGTTCGATTTGTCGCCGGTTACCATGTACGGTTTTGATGAACAGGCATTTCGTGATAAGCATCCTGAAAAGCCTTGTCCATACATAGTCGAATGGGGGCTTTACGTCAAAGCCTATAACAATATGGTATCAGCATGAGCTCGCTTAAAGACTTCCGCCACGAAATACTCCGAAAATTCAATGCCGGTACACCGGTATCGATACTCGGCTTCTACGGCCTGTTTTCAACGGGATTGCTGATCAAGGTTCGCGCCGGCCTGGAGCGTGACCACGATGCGGCCTGCGCGGGCGATCGCAGCCGGCCACCGGTCGAATGGATTACGGAACGAATACGCATCATCAACCTGGTCCTGGAGGATCGGGAGGCTCAGCGGCCCCGCACGGCCGAGGAGAAAGTCTGGGACCGGGTTGAATCGGGCCAGGCCCGCACGGTTAAACGCTGGAATGTTCACGTCTGGCGACGTAATCAACAATCAGCAACATAACACACCCCCTTTTTTCATGGAAACCAATGATTCGCAGGTCCCCTTGCTGGACCTGGTACTCGGCCTTATTGTCTGTATTGTCGTCGTAGCCATCGGCTTTTGCCTGCCTATTGGGCAATTGAACTCCTCGGATGAGGATAAGGATCGAGATTTTGATTCCCATTTCTATGACCACATGTAACCCTTAAAACCATGCTTCAAACCGCTCAAATCGCCGATAAAAACGGCACGATTACCCGGGAGGTGCCGGCAGCCACCTATCAGATTTCTCGGGAGCAGTACCTGGCAGCCGTTGGCGTCGACTACCCGCCAGATCCTAAAGGTCTCGATGGTGGTGGGCAGGTCGAGTGGTGGCTGATGGGTCGCTTCGAAGACCTGGGCTTCATCATGCAGTGCCAGCTCCGCAATAGCCTGATGATTGACAACTGGGATTTTGCTACGTACCCGAACCCGTATGTGCTGTGCGGGGATATTCTTCATTCTTCTCCCAATTCGACCAATGAGTAATCAAGAAAATCCGACCCCCCCGGCCGAGGAGGCCTCAGTAACCAAGCGGGACGACATCGTGCCCATCGCGGCCGTACACCTGCCAAAAGGACCTAACCGGCAGCAGCGACGAACCCTGTACACTCTGCTGGGTACGTTCGACTCCGATCACGGCCGGGCCCAGGTGCTGGCCAACAAACGCGACGGATCACTGCTGTTTGTGATGCCCGACGATTCGATTTATACCATCAACCGCGACATCGCCTTCAACCAGATTTTCAGCTACTGGGAGCTGAAAAAAGACCTGGCCAGTGACCCTGCCAACCAAAACGATGCTGGCCACTCACTCACCGACACTGGGCATGAAAAAGAAGACTAAAGAACCCACAAAACGCCAACCGCCTGGGTCTGAGGAACGGGCCGTTAAGGCCAACTTCACGGTAAGCCGGGAAAGCGAATCAATCGACGATGAGTATCAGCAGCGGTATCGGCAACTGGTCACTAAAGTGCTTGAACTCACTTTAGACAGTGGCTTTGACGCATTCATTTTAACCGTTCAGGAGGCTCAGGAGCCGCATCGGCTGTCGACCGCCATTGGCACCAACGATCCGATTACAGCCATCAGCATGATGAATTCGACAACGAATGTGATGGCCCAGTTCATGCGCCATACTGGCGCTTTACCCGATATAAATTTGACCGCTCCTGGCGGTATTTCTTAACGCTTAAACGCCTAGTTCATGGAATCTCAGAACCCCAATCCGTTTTCTCTCGCGCAGTACATTCTGTTCAATCCGGAAAGCAAGTCAGACCTGGCCATGTACACGAGCAACCCGGCGGCCGGTGAGCTGATGATCAAGCTGCAGCTCTACTTTGCCGAACTCGTGCTAACCAATACGCTGCGCAAGCACGTGGAGGCTAATTTGAACGATCACACGACCCTGCACCGGCTAATGGCCCAGAAGGCCGATGAGCTTTTGCCAGGTGATACAATAGGGGATCTGCTAGCCAAACATCACGCCGTCTGCCGAATCGTCGACAGCATCTTCAGTACGACCAAATCGATGATACGTGAAAAGAGCCGGGATAGTGTTGATGACCTGTTCGAAATGCTCAGGCGTAAATAGCTAATCCACTGTTCATTTCCCTGTACAGCACCATGGCAAATTGTGCAATCTGCGGCCGGCCGCTTACTAACCCGGCCAGCGTTCAGCGAGGAGTTGGTCCCATCTGCGGTGGGCGCAGCTACATGAGCCGGATCATGAACCGGTTCGGCCAAAGCGGCTACGGCTGGAGCTCCCATGACGAATGGGAAAAAGCCAACGAACCCTGCTACTCATGCCGGCACTTCACGATTCCGGCCGAAAGCGAAGAAATCACCGAAGGAAACAAACGGGTAGTAACGATGAAAAATCGCCGGGCCGACTTTGACAAGGATGCCATCGGTGGATACTGTGAGGTGCTCAAAAAGCTCGTCGACGGCAACGTCCTGCGCCGGCGGTCGGCCTGCCAAGGTGATGGTTATTACGCCCGCAAGAGTGAAGACGAGCAGCCTAAAGTGGGCCTGCTGTACATGGGGGATGGGCAGATGGAGTTATTCGAATTTAGCCCATAAAAAGTATGGGAAACAGACCTAAATTACAACGCAAAGTTTTTAATGAATTAGCGATCACCTAGCATTTAGAAACTAATACCGGCTTAATCAACCAAGATAAACTTTTCTTTATCGAGTTAGTACGGTGATCGCACCACCAGTACCAGTTGTTAAAAACTTAGGGTTATCACAGTGATCGGTTTGAAGCGCCAAAATTACGCCCACCTGCCGTTCAAGACGATCTGCGACATAAAGTATAAGCGAGTCACCAATTAGCGTATAAGCCCTGCGAGTAACTGGCTCATCTTCTATTTTATAACCTAACAATGAATCTGGGTCTAACATGGTCATGTCCGCATTGAGGGTTATACGTCCTGAATAATTGGTACTCCCCCCGCGAGCATTCAGCAAACGAGTGGTTGTGCATTTCCATGATCCAAGTATTTTCTTATCCAAGGAAGGGCAACTTGGAGTAAACACTGGTGGAGTGCTGGGCCTCGGTGGGTCTGGTAATACAGGTTGAGATTCAGGTATTGGGTATAATTCCATGCACGAAACCATTCCCACAGCCAGTAAGGTTACTATTGCTTTCATGACAAACATGGATAAAGCAAAACGAGTAGCAGACAGTTCTGTCTACTCGTTTTGCTTTGAAATTGTTTAATCAACGACTAATCAGTACACGGACTTGCTGGGGTGTTGGCTCGTCTTCGTAATGTACATGAACATAATAGACACCTGGATCAAGGTTAGATGTACTCATCACATACTGACTTGAAGATAGTTGATCTTTTGGAACCGAACGGATGGCGATCGAAGACTTCTCGCTGAATAGCTCAACTTTTGTTGGTACCTTCTTTGATTCTTGTCCTTCTAAACGGATCGTTAAATCATTTGCTGATGGATTAGGATACACAGTCACATGAACGGTTGACTTTCCGACAGGAACTTTCTTGAAGTTGATGGCAGCATAACCTAATTTACCTGTCTTCTTATCTTCAACGAAAACCCGGTATTGTACATCTTCTTCGTTTAGCAAGGCCGTTACTTGGCCGGTTGACCTATCGCTAATGATGTATTGCGGCTCTGAAGCTCCCCATGTATACGTATAGTCGCCACTCCCATCCGGGACAACTGCCTTCAAGGTTCTGTATTCAGTGCGGACCTTTGAGTTGGCTTCTGGTTTATATTCAATTTTGCCGGTCGTAAGTAAAACCTTCAAGTTTTGTGACCAAGCCATGCTTTGTACTGCAAAAAGCAGACTGAGAGTAATGAGAATGTTTTTCATGATCAGTTGACTTATCTAAGTAAAGTGACATTCGTAAAGTATTCCTGAGAGTTAGTACAGTTTTGTAGTCTAACATAAGTATAGAAATAGGAGCCGCTGGCGTAGCTGCCTCCATTCCAAGTTGCTTGATTGCCTAGAATACCATCTGTTTGGCCTGGGTTTGCGTAAAAATCTGAGTTAAACGCTTGTACCATGCGCTGTTGACTCCACACTCCTTCAATATGTGCGAAGTAGGCGTTCAGGGGAGCGTTTCGTTGGTTTGGGTCTGCGCCGGCAGGTCCCCAGGTATCGTTAATGCCATCCCCATTGGGCGTAAAAACGTTCGGAACGAATACATTAAACGGCCCGCGGATAATTTTATTTACCGCTACATTGACTGAACGATTGAAATCGCCAGTTACATTATCCGTAACAAAAACATAAGCAACACTATTGTTATCACAAGTGATTGTGATAGAGTTAGATGTATTATTAGGCGGTGTACACGAGTTCGTAGTTCCCCATGTGTAACTGTAGTTGCCTGAACCGCCCGAAACGTTGGCTGTTAAAGTCCGAGTGCAAGTGCTCGGACTATTATCTGGGCCAGTGATACTAATTGTTAGCTGAGCCTTTGCTGTCAATTGACAGAGCCCTAAAGCTAGAAGGGTAAAAAAAGCGTTTTTCATGAAGTTTGTTTGATTAAGTTATTGAATATATACGTTAATAATTATAACAATATTAAAACTATTAGCTTAGTATACAATATACTTAATGTTAAATAATTAATAAAATTTATAAATAATAAACTTTAAATTAATTGATGGTAACAAAAATGAGATTCACTCTCAACGTAGCAGTGGGCATTATACAGTCCCTGTTGTTGAGTTGACCCATTGTAGTATGACCGGGTGGCTTAGATGATCAATCCCACAACCGAATGATGCCTGGCTTGTACAGAATTATCACAGCTCTATTTGACTTCTGGTTGATAAATTCATAAATTAACAGGTAGCTACTATCAGCGCTTAATGGACAAAATGATGAGCGTTAGCCTAAAGACTCGTCTGACTTTGGTAGAGGGAATTTATCAGCCATGTGATTTCTTGTGTTCAACTAAACTTTTGTATCATGGAAAACGAATCGAATGCTGAGCAAATAGAGTTGTTGAAAGCGTTGCAACGGGATTTGGCTACCGCCCTTGCTGACTTGAAAATGATAAAGAATCATTTTGGCATCAGTGCTGTGCCCCCACCACCTCCTGGACCGTCTCCCCTGCCACCTCCCGGTCCATCGCCCGGAGAACCGATTATGTAAACCGCACTGGGTATCTCTGCTTCATATCCGCCTCCACCGTGCTAGGTACGTGGTGACTATGTTAGTGATTGGAAAAGCTGGATCCCGCTGAGGAATGGGGGTAATGATAATTATCTTTTTACAAGTGTAACACCTCAGTATTAAAGCTAAGTACAAAATTTTAAATTGAATTTTAACCTGATACACTCACTAATTGCATAGGTTGAAATCCTGATTTTTTGCGCAGAAAAGGCCTTCTTACGGCTGATTCCTTTATTAAACGGAGAAACAGAAAAATTTATGTTCCTACGTGGTAACATGGATTTAAAATATCTTTAGGAAACTCTTTATCTTTCGTAGTTGATCCGTATTTCTCCGTAACATGCACTTTTCTGATCCCGTACTTTTTGAACTTCCGGTTTTACCCCGGGTCAAAAAGTACATCGCCGTCAAGCTTCAGGACGCTGCCGGTAACCCTCAACCTATGTTGGTCTCCGCTCATTGTGAGGGCGCAGGCTTAATGCTCTACATGTTAGCTCAGGCACGCAAAGTTTGTCTCTGGAGTGGCACGCACAGTCGCCCTGGTTCACACCGGGGACCCAGATCAGGAGGGCTGCGAATTTTAACCCCCGAGGATTTCACCGCTGATATCGGGGTTGGCATTTGTAAATTTCATCCCTCACGCCACCAGTACCTGCTGAACATCGCTGAACTGAACGTATTTTCCAATTTCGTGGATTACATCATCCTCAACGAGATGGTTTGCTACTGCGAAGCCGCTCCGGATGAGTTACCTATGAAACGCATTAAGCAGTTCACTGATCGCTACGACTTTTCGGAAGACGAGCTGTCAGAACATAGTCTACGGCAGGTCTACCTTCGTCACCGCAAAGGGATAGGCGGCCATGAGTTTGACGTGGAAATCAGCCAACAGCTGCATTTTCAGCCAATTACGGCGATGGCGGCTTAATGCGTCATCGCGGGTGTCGCGGTACTGATCATTCACGGCCGGTAGGTTTAGTTCACGCTAAACTACCGGCCGTATGGATGATTCAGGTAAATCGATTGTAGGCATTATTGTCCTGCTATTTATCGTCTTTGTTATCGTCGAATCCATTTTTGGGCATACCCGCTACTGCCCGGGCACCGTGCAAGGGCACGTATATAATCCCCCGTACTACGAAAACAAAACCTACCACTCGGCCGAATTTCACCTGCTGGTGTACGTAGCCAATCCTGAGCACGTAGCCAACGTGGAAACCTCAATCCTCAACTACGTCAAATACCAGGATGGCGACCAGGTAGTGGTAGGAGAGCGCTGCGGCCGGTGGACCGGTCGTGCCTGGGTAAACTGGATTGCTGATAAAAACGCCACGGATTACTAATTTCTATACTGTATGCTAGCCTTGAATTAGAAATGGAAAACCTGTCGCCAGGCAAAAACCCGTGGCTAATCATCATTGGGGGAGCAAACGGATCGAGCCATTCGTTTCTAGCGGAAAGTCTGCTTCAGGCGCAGCAAATCTTAGCCGACACTTTACTGATAACGTTTGAGGAGTGCCGGGCATTTGCCTCAGCTGTCGAGAAGGCTTTTCCAACTGCAAGCTTGGATGAGCTTCGCCAACTTGCAAAGCCCACAAAGGAACAGGTTGTTCTGGACAGGCAGGAAACGCCCAAACACCCGCCCCACTATAGACGCAGGAACCGTGACAAACGGCCAGTACTGGGTAAAGCGGATTATACCATTAAACGTCGATAAAATTAGTTGCGTCATCGCGGGTGTCGCGGTGCAGGCCTGCGATCATGGGCAGTTTTGAACCCATGACGGACCTCTACTTCATCGGTGGTAATAACATAGGCGGCAACGACCTCGTCCGCTTTGTGCCGGTGGTGGGCATCGCTTCTATGCCCATCCCGGCCACCGACGGTCCACTTTCCGACCCTGTTCTATTCAAGCTGGGCTATACCTGGTTTACTTTATACGGGACGCAGGGCACCAAAAGTTACGTGGAAGATGAGCAGGAAGACGATAACGGCCCCGTCTGGTCGGTATCGATCTCGGTGTTTTTCCCGGGTGATTCAGCCCTGGTCCGCGGCCAGCTGCGGGAGATGAGTGATCACCGCTTTGTCGTCGAGGTGCAGGATAACACTGGCCTGTGGCGACGCGTAGGCACACTCACTGAGCCCCTCACGTTCAAATATCGATTCACTACGGGTGATCAGCCCGGCGATCGGCGCGGTTCGACCATTACCTTTTCGGGTAATCTGCTCAGGCCGGCCCCAATCATCAGTCAATAACTAACAAAGATTTTTGGATTTTCATACAAATTTGATCAGAAAGCCAGGTGTCGCTGACGCATGGCTTTTTTATTGCTCCAGCAGCCAGCCGGAATGAACCAGGTCGCTCACAAAACGATCGTGGCTGTCAGTACTTAGTAGCTGGCCACTAAAATCTTGGAATTTAACGGCGAAGTCGCGCATAAAGAGCTCATCGGAAAAATTGAGCGTGGTGCGGGTATTACCCATCAGGTAATAGACCAGTCGGACCGCCGATGCGGTCGCGGGGCGTTTGGGCAGGCAGGGCGCGAAGGGCTCCTGGAATTAGATATGGCATACGGTGACGGCCCCGACGGATCGAAGCGAAGGTTACGATGGTAGCATTCTTTGAGGTTAGGCGATTAGGCGCGGCCGACCAGTACGCCGGCCTGGTAATGCAAGTTACACCGAAATCCCTAAACGCGTCATCGCGGGTGTCGCGGCTGGCCTAGGGCCAAACCGGGAGCTTCGGGCTATGAATCGGCACTTCCGACAGCTTTCGGCGCTCCTGCGACACGATTGGGCGATTGATGAAAGCTTTGCAGCTAGTCAATTGCCCCTGATCAATGCGTACCTCGACGGTACGTTTGCCGGCTCCATGCTCGTGGGCGACGATGAGCAGCGGCCCATTGGGTATGCGCTCACGCCCAAAACCAAAATCTCCTCCTCTGGCCGTACTCGAATTTCGGCGGGTGACCTGATTCGCTATCAGAAGGCTGCCGCTGAATCCGGCCGCGCCAGTGCCAGTCATTCGGCTGGTCTCGTCTTCGACGATCCGGACATCCCAGCCAACAGCGTAGCTATCATCGACGTGCGCGGGGCCATCATGAAGGAAGGCTTCTGCGGATCGTACGGTACGGAAGACTATACCCGGGAACTGCAGGCGGTCTACGCCAATGACAGTTTGCTGGGTGCGGTGATTCTTGTCGATTCAGGGGGTGGGCAGCTGAGCGGAACCCCTACGTTCTACGACACGGTTCGTAACCCCGTCAAGCCCACTGTCGTGCTCGTTAATGACGGCATGATGGCGTCGGCCGCCTACTGGCTGGCGTGTGGTGCTGACTACATCCTGGCTTCCCAGCCCACCGACCAGATCGGCTCGATCGGCGTTTTCTGCCGGCTGCGCGACTACAGCGAAGGCCTCAAGAAAAATGGCATTAAGGAAATCACCGTCTATGCCCCCCGCTCGAAGGACAAAAACAAACCGTACCGGGATGCGCTCAAGGGCGATACCAAACTACTGGAGCAGGAGCTGAACGAGTCGGTTGCTCATTTCGAAGCGGCCGTCCGCCAGGGCCGGGGTGACAAAATCCAGGCCACTGAGGAAGATGAGCCCTTCACCGGCAAGCTGTATTCAGCCGAGGATGCCCTCGAGATGGGCCTGATTGACGGCTTCGGCAATCTGAATACGGCCATCGACAAAGTCATCGAACTCGCCGAGGCTCAATCCAACCCGGCTGGCCAAAAAAACACGAAAGCCAGTTCAACTACCCCTGATTCTTCGCCGGCCTTAGCGGATACTGATCCGACCGAGCCGGCTCCTGATACCGCTCCAGCTTCTGCTGAGGGCGCAGAACCAACCCCAACCAATCAAACCCAAGACGACATGTTTGGCAACAAACACAAGAACCTGACGGCCCTCGCCGGCCTGGAGGCTTCGGCCATTACGGACGAGCAGTTGAATGCTGCCAACACCGAACTGGATGGCCTCAACATCAAAGGCGTGCGAGTGATCTCGACGACCTATCTGCAGGAAGCTGAGCAATCGGTAGCCAACCTGGCCACGGCTCAAGCGCAAATCACAACGCTGACCGAAGAGCGCGATCGCTTCAAGGAACAGGCCGAGAAATTCGGCAACCAGCCGGGCGTGGTGCCTACTAAAGTGCAGAAAACCGAAGAAGCGCTGAGCGACGACCAGGTCATCTACATCTCCGACACCGACGCTGAGCTGGCCCGCGAGAAGGCTAAGCTGAAAGGCAAATAACCCGGCCCCCAGGAAACACCCGGCGGCCGGGTTTAGGCCGCACTACCCATTGTAACTCAGACAGCTAAAGGAAAGTGGCAACTGTAACCCAACAAAACGACATCACCGCGATCGGTAACTACGCGGGGACGTATGAACGGCAGATCCGTCTGTCGGTGTTCAACGGTCTTGACATCGTCAATGACCTCAACGTCGTGCGCAACCTGACCGCACCACGCAACCTCCCTAAATACGCGGCTAACGACGGTTTCCGGCCCCTGGATACGTCGATCGTCGATCCGTCAGGCCTGGCTGGCAAGTTCAGCATCCGTAAGCTCGTGCCGCGGGTCGGCATGAAGATTTTCCGCATTGTACCGGAAGAGCTCCGCAAGACGTACCTCTCTGAGGGCCTCTCGCCAAACGCCAAAGAGTATCCGGGTGGATTTGCCGAGTATTACTGGGCCGAGCAGATCAAAAAACTGCAGTCGGAAATCAACGACAACAGCTACAACGGTATCGATTCGGAGGACATCCTGCCGTATGATGCCGGCACGGCCTACACGGTGGGCTCAACGCTGCTGTACGACAAGGATTACTTCGAGGTGGTAACGGCAACTACGGCCGGCCAGACACCGGTGAGCCACGCGGCTAAGTTTAAGAACATCAATAACAAAGCCGTTGCCAAAGGCCCCGGTACGATCATTAAGGAGGTATACGCCACCCTGCCCGCCCGCAACAAGATTGCTACGGGTACGATCGACCGCACCAACGCCTTCCGGAAGATCACTGACTTCTACCTGGGTATCCCCGAGGAGATCCGGGCGCTGGGCGGCATCATCCGCTGCAGCCGCGGGGTGTACGACGACTACTGCCAGAACCTGCTGACGACGTTCACCAACGGTACTGACTTCATGCAGGTTGTCGACGCGTCGGGCAAGAAAATGTCGGGCATGTACATCTTCGGATCAGACGGTCTGTGGATTCTCAAGCCTCAGTCCTGGATGCGTGGTTCGCGCCGGCTCTTTACCGACGTGAACCGGAACCTCTACGTAGGCACTGACCAGACGGCCGACTTTAACAGCCTGGGTCAGATCGTACCGTTCCTGCACGGCTACACGACGGTGATGAAGATGATCCTGGCCTTCAACTTTGCCGACCTGGATCTGCTCTTCGTCAACGACCAGGAGTAAATCACCATCTCCTGCACCGACCGACTATTCCTAAACCGAACCCAACGCCAGGAGGCCAGGCAAAATGCCTCCTGGCTAACCCCTAACCCGCCGGAACCCCGGTACGCCTACCATGGCCGAGCAAGACAAAGACAAAACCATCGCTGAGCTTCAGAAAAAAGTCGAAACGCTTGAAAAAGAACCTTCAGTGGTCAAACTGGTAAAAGAGGACCTGACGAAAGCAGAAGCTCAGGTGGCTGAGCTGAGCCGGCAGGTGTCGACTCTGAAAAACGTAAATGAATCGCAGGCTGCTGCCCTGGGTGAAGCGGCTACCATCATCGATGAGCTCAAGCAGAAGCTGGCCGACAAGGAAACGACATCGGTAGAAATTCCGACCGTATCGGTGGGCAAAGAGACCTACGAACTGCTCACTGATTTCAGCTGGAAAGGTCAGGAGATTACCATCGATGTACTCCGCGAGGACGCCAAACTAGCTGCTGAACTGGTCAAAGAGGGCGTCAGCACCCTGCGCAAAGTCATCAAGAAAAGCTAAACAAAGCCGCCCTTTTGGGAGCCTGGCGACAACGTATAGGCTCCCCAAACGGGGGTTTTGTCTACCGTAACTTACACTAGACAGCTAACGAACGTGCCACTCGATTACAAAGACCTGCTGGGCCCTGAAGGTACCGAGGTCAACATGGGCGGTGTTGCCCAGATCTGCTATTTTGCCCGCATCGACGACATCAAGACGTTTGCTACGCCGGCCGCTGCGCCGGCTAACCAGTACGTGTTGACGACGCCCCACGTGATGAAAACCGGCAAGCTTTTTCACAAGCTGTACATCACCCAGGACACTGGTGAGGTTGACTTCGGCTCGAACGGTGAGCAGGACGGCATGAGCTTCAAGCCGACCTTCAAAGCCTTCTATCCGGGCATTACCGATGACGCCCTGCAGTTCATCAACGACATCAAGAACGACAAACTGTTGTTCATCGTCGAATTGCCCGACGGCAAGATGCTGCAGTTGGGATCGGCCCGCTTCTTCTGCACGGTGAAGCCCAACTTCAAAACCACGACCACGTCGGGTCGCGGCCGGGGCACTGAACTGGAGATTACCTGCTTTACGCCGTACATCTATGTCTACGCTGCCGCCGTCCCGCTCACGCCGGGCGTCTAAATCCGCTATGACGAAGGCAAAACCGTATCAAATCGTCGGCCTGGTTTTGGCCGACAGCATGCCGATCAAGTTCGCCGGGCGGGATTTCGACCTGGCGGACTTGTCGGCCGAGGAACTGGCTTTCCTGCTGCAGTATCCTGAGCAGGTGCCCTACCTCAGACTAACGAAAACAGCAGTCGTGACTGGTTCTGACCAGGCCGATGCTTAAGGTGGTGTTAATGGCAAAAAAGCCCGGTTTTGCCGGGCTTCTTTGTTAAAAAGCCCTGTCCCATGCAAGACACTCTTGATGAGCTGGCCGCCTGGCTGGATGCTCCCAAATACGAAGTTGGCGTCATGCTCTACGAGAAACACCTGGGTACGGGTTTCTTGCTGGCCATGCTCAAGAAGGGACCCGATGACTATAACCGGCAGAAGCTCCGGGAAGCCCTCGAGGCTAAGCACGAGCAGCTGTCGGCCGAGCACCAGGCGCGTCAGTCGGCCTACCCACAACCCCTGGTAAGCAGTTTGGAGCAGGCGAAACGGCTGATGGATGAACGCACGATTCTGAAGGAGCGGATGCGTAATCAATTTAACTCGGGGGTCACTGAAAGCGAGGAGCTGAAGGGGTGGGCGTTTCGAATCCTGGCCATTAAGGATGAGCTCGACACCATCTACGGCCGGCGAAATTTCTACGACCAACATGGCTATCTACCCGAAGTGGCGGCCGTCGATGCGGAACTGGCTCCGGAAGAGCTCGTCACGCGTCGACTCACGCTACGGACGTACATCACCCGCTATTCTAAAAAGCTCCGGGGGGCGCTTTCAGAAGAGCAGATGCAGACGTACACCCAAAAGCTGGCGCAGTACCAGTCTGAGTTGCATACCATTGAGATGCAACTGGATGCGCTAACCAGGATTGGATCAACTTAAAATCAATCGATAACTAAACCCAATTAAGCCAATGATCCTGACTCGACCAGGAAACAAACGGCGAATCGCCGAGAAAATCCATCCGCATTTTCCCGACCACGACTTGTTCATCGACCTGTTTTTCGGGGCCGGTGGTATGTTTTTCAACAAGCCCCGGGCCAAGCACAACATCGTCAATGACTACGATTCGGAAGTCTTCAATCTGTTTGACGTCATCATCCACCGTAAGGAAGAGCTGGCCCATTTTTGGGAGCAGATGCCCATCCACGAGGATCTGTGGAAGTACTGGAAGCAGCACACCGAAAGCGATCCCATCCGGAAAGCCGCCCGGTTTCTGTTCTTCTCGAATTTCAGCTTTATGGGCCGCATGACGACCCTGAAGTTTGACAGATCAAATACCTACTGGCTGGTGCTGATGCGGCTGAAGGAGGTGCAGCAGCAGCTGCAGGGGGTGCAACTCATGAACTGCGATTTCCGCCAGGTCATCAGCCGCATCTCGCTGCGGGATCGGTACGCCGAAGCGGGGGGTAACAAAAAGGCCTTTATCTACGCCGATCCCCCGTACCTGGATACCAAAGGTGGCAACTACGAAGCCTTCACCAAGAAGGATTCCATCGATTTGTTCGACTGCCTGGTGGCTTCCAACTGCCGGTTTGCGATCTCTGAATTTGATCACCCGTTCATCCTGGAGCTCGCCCGGGGGCGAGGCCTGAACGTGATTGAAATCGGTGAGCGTCAGAACATGAAAAACCGGCGAACTGAGATTCTGATCACCAATTATTAGGCCGCCTTACAGGGCGGCCGTTCGAGCTATCCACACTCCATGTGCTGAGTGTGGATAGTTATTAAAATCCGTAACCTGTATGGACTTAAAACCAGACCTGATTACCATCGACCTCGACGACGAGGACGAGCCGGTATTGATTTTCACCCACAAAGAGGTTAGCCCCGACATTGAGCAGAAGCTCCTCGGGGCGTTCGTGCGCAAAGTGGCCCGCCAGGGTGTTGAGCTGCACCTGGTCAAACGGTATCCCGATGCTAATGATACTGATAAACCGAACTGGGTTTATCACCTGCGGGCGAAACGTGACGAGTAACCGCATCCAGCTATGACGACTGACTTAGCACCGCTGGATGACAAAACGGGTCGTGAGGATAAATTTGACCTCATCCTGCGCTGGGCCCGGGACACCCGGGCCGAAGACGACCCCAAGAAAATTCAACTGCCGGCCGACCTGAAGCTGCAGTTCGATCGGTGGCAGCTCATCTTTGGGCTGCTCAATACGGGTAAGTACGCAACAACTACCCAGCAGATCAATGCCGTCCTGCAGGCCATTCCGGGCATTACCAGCCGCACGGCCCGCAACTACCTGGCCGACACCAAACGCTTCTTTTCGGTACTGGAGGCTCCTAACCTGGCCTTCGAAAAAGTATGCCTCATTGAGGAGCTGAAGGATGACATGCGCCTGGCCAAAGAACGTGGGGATTTGAAAGCGCTGGCCAGCTTCCGCAAGATCTACACCAAACTCATTGGGGCCGATAAGGAGGAGCAGCCGGTCGAGAATACGACGATTCTCAACATCATCAACTTCAACCCCGAACAACTGGGTGGCCAGGTCATTAGCGACGAGGCACTGGAGACCATGATGGAGAAGCTGCTGGCGGCCGACAAGAAAAAGCAGGAGGACCTTTTTGACGATTACGAAGATGTCAGCAGCAACGCCCCAGAAGACCCTGCCTAAGAGCTACCGAATGGATGATCTGTTGGTCGACGATTTGTCGGCCGCGGCTCGTCTGGCCGGCGTCGATCTGAACGCCCTGGGCCTGTCGGACGATGTGCGCGTCATCAGCAAGCATTACAACAAGCCCCAGATGCGGAGCATGCTGGTCGGCGCTAACGAAGAGTATGCCGTCTGGGGCCGCGGTACCGGTAAGTCCGAAGGGCTGATTGCCCCCAAAACGTTCCGCAACGTCGAGGTCATGCCCAGGAGCCATGGTTGCTTCGTGGGCGCTACGTATCTGCAGCTGCTGGAACGTACGCTGCCGCCGGTTATCAAAGGCTGGGAGCAGATGGGCATGGTCCGCGGCCGGGATTTCTGGATCAGAGAGCGCCCTCCCAAAAAGCTGGGGATTAAACAACCGATCGTTGGGCCCCTGACGGCCGAGCACTGCATTTTTTTCAAAAACGGGGCCGTGGCCAGCATGGTCAGCCAGGACCGGCCTGGTTCGGCCAATGGTAAGACCGTGCACTGGATTGCGGGCGACGAGGCCAAATTCCTCGATAAGCCCAAGCTCGATAACGAACTGCTGATGACCAACCGGGGCGATGAGCGCTTCTTTGGTGGCATTCCCGAGTTTCATTCCCTGCTGTTTTGTACCGACATGCCGACGTCGAAGTCGGCCATGTGGATTCTGGAGGAAGAAAAGCGGATGAAGCAGCAGTGGAAAGATCTGGGCTTCGACCGCATTCAATTTATTCTCTCGATTCGGGCCAACATCTACGCCCTGTACGAGAAACTGCTGGTGTATCCGGCCCGGCGCAATGCCATCCTGACGGAGATTGCTGAGCTGCAGCAGCAGTGGAATAAAGCCCGGATCAATACAGTCTTTTTCTCAGAAGCCTCGACGCTGGACAACATCCACGGCTTTGGGGCGAAAAACATTGCCCGGCTCCGCGAAAAGCTGCCTCCGTTCATCTTCGATACGGCCATCCTGAACCGGCGGCCCTTTCTGTCGGAAAACCCGTTCTATCCCGATCTCGACGATTGCCACTTCTATGATCTGATCGATTACGGGTTTGTCAATTCGCTGAATACGGATCAGTTTGGTAAGGGCCTGCTCGACGATTCACGCAAGGACCTGGACGTCGATAAGTACCGGCCCCTGGATGTAGCCCTTGACTATGGCGCCAAGATCAACACCCTGGTGGTAGGTCAGCCTTCTGGCCGGGAGTATCGAATGCTTAAGGAGCTATACGTACGTACACCCGAGCGGGTGCAGGACCTGGCCAGGTTGTTCTGCCGGTACTATAGGCATCACCCAACGCGTACAGTCAACTACTTCTATGACCACACGGCTATTGGTACCTCACCCATCAGTGACGTATCGGCCATGGAGGTGTTTGCTGATTACCTGGGCCGTGAGGGCTGGAACGTCGAGCATCAGTATATTGGCCACACCCCGACGCCTGAACATCGATATGAGTTGTGGGGACGTGCCCTGCGCGGTGGGGATGCCCAGATCTACCGGGCGATGTTCAACCGGGAGAACACCGAGTTCCTGCGCATCAGTATGCAGCAGGCCCAGATCAAGCAGGGCTCGCAGCGCTTCGAGAAAGATAAGAGCGACGAGAAGAATCTGAGCCTGGATCAGCGGGAGACCACGCACTTCTCCGATGCGGTGGATACGCTGCTCACGGGTGCCCACATGCTGCATAAGTTCGGCTCGAGCGGAGACACCTTCGACAGCCTATTCGGCCGTTAGACAAGCACAATCTGAGGTTCAAAGAGGGGTTGGTCATCAGATCAACCCCTCTTCATTTACCGCCCCATACCCCACCCCCTGTGCAATTGCTTTTCTCCCCAGTGCGCGGCATGGAGGGCATCGTGTGGCAGAGTAATGTTTATTTTCAAATATGCCGGATAACTGCCTGTTTTTCAGTAGTACACCGTCGATATTTGTTTCAAAAAGGCGGTAAGAAGCGTTACAAGTCTGAAATTGCAGCTAATAACCGTTCATAAACAACAAGTTATACAAAAGGGTTACTGCTCAAATTCATAGGGCGAACTGCATGACCTGTGCTATAACTTCTAGCAACTATCCTTATAAAAGGAGCGTATTTTGAGAATAAGCACTTTAGGCAATGTAACGTAGTAACAAGCCAACTAAAGCAGCTCCCCCAATAAGATAGAGTTCAGACAGCTTTTTATATCGGTACAGTAAGCCAAGTGAAGTTAAAGCAATCAGAAATGCTGGCAAATCAACTAACTGCCTTCGCCCTAGTACAATTACCGCTCCACCTATCGCTCCTACGGCCGCGATTGTAATACCATCCACGATGGCCTTTACGCCGGGATGCTTGCCCCAGCGTTTGAAATAAGGGGCTGGCAGTACTGTAAACAAATAGCAAGGCAGAAACGTGGCTATGGCGGCTACGCAGGCCCCCGAAAATCCAGCCACTAGGTAGCCTATAAAGGCCACCGTAATGACCACAGGGCCAGGTGTGATCATGGCTACGGCGACCGCATCCAGAAACTGTTGTTCGCTTAGCCAGCCATATTCTTTTACCACCCCTCCATACAAAAAGGGCACAATAGCCAGCCCACTGCCGAAAACAAAAGCTCCCGCTTTCATAAAGAAGAGCGCTAATTGCCACAGGATCGAATCAGATGGCAGGGCGAAAAGTTGTAGCAACAACGGAGCGTAACTACTTCCTGAATCTGAACGAATAGGCCCCCTGGTTTTGACCAACCAATAAATACCACCTGACAATAACACCAGCCATAGGATCTCTTGTTCAGCAATAACTGTAGCCAGAGCTGAGACCGTAAACAAAATCCAACTCAGAGCATCTTTACTCACGGTTTTTAGGGCTAGTTTGTGGGTGCCAATGGCAATAATGCCAATCACAGCGGCACCAATGCCATAAAAGATAGCTTGCATCCAGGGCAAGCCGTTAAACTCTACATAAGCCCAACTTACCCCTAGCACCATCGCAAAGGAGGGTAACACAAAAGCCAGTCCAGTAAACGTGGCTCCAGCAACACCATAATGAATGTAGCCTATATAAATGGCTAATTGAGCCGCCAACGGCCCTGGCGCTAATTGAGCCAAGGCTAATCCTTCTCGGTAGTCTTCTTCTGAGACCCATTGACGTTCCATCACTAAGTCGCGGTGCATGGCACTGACTAGAGCGGGTGGCCCCCCGAAACCAACGGTACCTAAGCGCAGAAAATAAGCGATTAGCTCCCTTCGGGTGTACGAAACAAGGTGCGGTTCCATCGTATATGAATCAGAAGACGATACCAAACTGAAATCCTACCGTCAGCGAAGGGCCATGATTATTTCCGAAACGAACGGGTAGCGGTACAGCCACAAAGTAGCTGTTGGTTGGACCTTTGCGTACGATTTTATTGAGTACGGGTGTGAATCCATAGCGCCCCGATGTTTCAAAAGCTAACCGGGTAGCTAGTGTATAATCTTTGCCCAAGTTTACTAACACACCGGGATGAAACAGTACGTTGGTGACCTTACTAGTCCCCTGCTCAGCCCGCACTAGCGGAACCACTTCTACACTAAAACCAAGCAACTTGGTTTTCCATAGATTCAAGCCAATGGGAAAGCCAACTGCATAATAGCGGTCAAAATTAGTTTCGGTTCCCGTATCATTCCAAGTCACAAGCGGATGTAATACGCCTAAATAGCCAACCATGCGTGGATATACGGGTGTGGTGGGCGGTAAGGGTGCTTGAGCTAAGACCCTGACTGAGGGCGTTACTGACCATAACGCCATAATACAGAGAAGAATAAAGGCCGCTTTAGGCGCTGGCCCGACTGAACATATACAGTACAGTTTATGCATCGAATGAGTATCTTTTTGACAAGGATACGGGCTCGATAGGGCCAAAAATAGAATAGATTCTACCTGTTTGTATTGGTTTTACTTTTTTGCTTATTTTTTCGATAATCCGACGGATTTTGGTCCATCGTTTTTTTGAATATGCGGGTAAAGTGACTTTGATCGGAGAAACCCGTCAGATAAGCAATTTCGGTTAGGGTATAGGAAGTATTTTCCAGCAATTGGATGGCTTTTTTGATGCGGAGCTTACGAATATATTCGCCAAAGGAAAGGTCATCGAAATAGCGGGCAAATGTGCGCGACACATAGGCCGGATTAACGTCGAGGCTTTCCGATAACTCATTCAGGCTGAGTGAAAGATTCGTATCAATCTGATCCTGAATCAAGCACTTCAACTCCTGCACCCAAACGGGTAGTTTTCGCTTACTGGCTGGTTTGTGATAGGCTTGTAAGACCGCTAATAGGAGCTGTTCGGTTGGGCTTTGGGTGTGTTTGACTGCCTGAAGATGCTTCGCCCAGCTATAAAGGGCATCATAGATCAACATGGCTTGGGAGAGCAGTTGTTGATCATCCTGGATATTGAAGGCAAGCCCTGCTGAAATGGCCCAAAGCCCCGCCGACTGTGCCGCTATAGCATGGTTATCGGTATCGGCCCCACGAACAATGGGAGCTATTGCTTGCAAAGCGGAGTCGGTAAGGTCATGTTTTTGGAGGAAATAATCGAATGTGCAACGATCCTCGTAATGGGTGTACTCGACTCCTGGCACATCGAAGGGAATTGCGTTTAGGGTTTGGGCTTGGGCAATAACTTGATCATTAGGAACAAAAATAATAGTGGCTTCTTGGTCGATGAATCGTTTGATGAGCCAGGGGCAAGCCAGGCGGTCAATCTTGGGTCGTTCGCGGGTTATCCAGTTCATGGCCCGAACTTACAGTATAGCTTGCTTTCTTGTTGCTCTTTTACCGAATCATAAAACGCCCGAATTGAATGACGTTTAGTTAAAAGTCGCCATAATTATCAATCTGTTCCAATCGCAGTCTCAAATTCTCGTCTCCCGTTTCATCGTCTCATATTTATCGTTATCACTGGCTTTAAGAGCCATAGTAGATAAATTCAAGCTTCTTTCTACTCCGGAAGCTGCCAGAGTTTCTCCTGCTTGATGCAGAAGCCGGCTTTCTCCAATAATTCCTCTTTTTTTTCGGCACTCACCTGATCCTTTCTCCATCGCACCCGCATCACGCGCTTATGCTGGTGGGATAAACCCGTAAACGACCAGTAATAATCACTGGTCATGAGCATAGCGAAGGCCTCATCGGTCGTGGGTGCTTTATTGGACATTATAATTGAGATGCTGAATTTGTCTGTCTAAAGCTACGAAGATGCAACGGCTTTGATGCAGTCAGTCCCTCTGCGTCATCGCGGGTGTCGCGGCTGCGGGCTGGGCCTGTAGCCAATTTGCCCACCTCATGATCAAGGTGCAGGACATGGTGCAGCAGATGCGGGCAACGATTGGGCCTAATCGCCCTAAACCGTTTGCCCTCATCTACTGTACAGCCGATCGCAAACGCGGCACCGGGGGCCAGATCCGCGAAATCCGAAAAGCGTTTCTGGTCAGCACGCGTCGTGCCGGCAAATCCAGGGGTTGGAAAGTTAACGTGCAGCCCCTTGGTACCCGCGACATCATATCCATTCACCTCGATCTGATTCTCTACTTCAACAATCAGGACCTGGTTTGATGAGCGCGTACGAATTTTTCCCTGGCGACGGTTTCGATGTGGCCCTATCCCCCAGGCTGGGTATCAGCTTCGCCCTGGAGAACGACCGGCCTCATCGTTCGGCCGGCAATTCAGCCGCTTCGGGCCTGCAGCCGGGCACGTCGCCGACCATTGTACAACCCGACCTGGCCCGCTACACGACGGCCGGCGGGGATATCATGCCCTGGGGCGAAGGCAACGACTTTCCGCAGCGCATTTTTAAGCTTTACAACAAGAGCACCATCATTCCCGCCACCCTGGGCAAGGTAGCCTCGATGCTCACCGGCCGGGGCATAATGGCCGTACTGGAGGACATCAACGATGATGGCGAAGAAATCGACCGGCCGCTGCCCCAGAATGATCCGGTGACGCAGGAGATTCTCGCCTTCATCACCTCGACGATGATGAGTCTTTATCTGCGGGAAATGGCCGGCGATGCGGCCTGGTTTTTCAACGGGTTTCCCGAGATGATCATCTCCAAGAATCGGCAGAAAATCGTGCAGATGCACCCGCTCAACGCCGAGGAATGTCGCTGGGCCCGCATGGATGAATTCGGCAACATGCCCTACGTGTACGTCAGCGCCGACTGGCCCCACACGACGATTGAAAACCTCAACACCAAACGCGTCGATGCGCTCGATCCCCACCGCTGGGACCGCGTCGACTGGGTGCGCGACAGCAGCTTCTACAACGTCGTTTATCCGATCAGTTACCCCACGCCGGGCACCCGTTTCTACAGCCTGGCGCATCACTACAGCATCGTTGAATCAGGCTGGATGGATGTGCACCTGGCCGTGCCGTCCTTCAAGAAATACCTGATGAAAAACCAGATGTCGTTGAAGTACCACGTCAAAGTGGACAAGGACTACTGGAAGGAATTGTGGGGCGATAAGTACACGATGGCCTCGGACGAGGAGAAGCTCAAACTACGCAAAAGCTGGATCGACAGCATCACCAAGATGCTCACCGACGTCGATCACGCGGCCACGACGCTGGTTACGACCGTTCAGGTATCACTCGACGGAAAAGTTACCAAGGATTTCGTAACGGTCACGCCCGTGACCGATTCGATGAAAGATGGCAAATACATTGAGGACAACCTCGAGGCTTCCGCCCAGATCCTCTACGCCCTGAACGTCGACCCGACGCTGGTGGGCTACGCCGGTGGCCAGAAGATGGGGGCACGCTCGGGCGGCTCCGACAAGCAGCAGGCGTATCTGATTGCCCTGGAGCAGCTCTCCCCGTTCCGGGGCATGCTGATCGAACCCCTGGAGTTTGTGGCTGAATTCAACGGGTGGAAAAGGCGCTTTCCTAACCTGCGGTTCCGCTTCCGGGATCAGAAAATTATCGCTACACCGGAAGCGAAAGCCAAAACCAAACCGAAAGACAAGCAAGAGAAGTAATGGGTTTATTCACTGGAGATACCGAACAGTTTCGTCAGTACGTAGCCGTGAACGTAAGCTTCACGCTCGACGACGTCCTGCCGCAACTGGAATCGACGCAGGAAACTCTACTGCCGCGTTTTCTGGGCGACACCCTGACCGAGCAGCTGATCAGCCTGGCCGATGAAAAGCCCGAGGATCTGGAGGGGCCGGAAAACCGCAAACGCAAGCGGGCACTGCACCTGATCCGGGTCGCCGTCGCCCGCATTGGCTTTGCCGAGTATCTGCCTTTCGCTGAGGTGCAGATCGGCGACGACGGCATTACCGTGCCGGGGAGTCCCGACCGCAAGGCCGCCTACGAATACCAGACCAAAAAGCTGGAGCGGGCGCTGCTGGAAGTGGGCTGGCGGTCGTTGGACGAGCTGATCACGCTGGTGTCGAAAAACCCCGATGAGTTTCCGGGGTGGGATGAATCGCCTTACGCGGACGAATTCGCTGAGGCCATTTTTAAGACCCCTGAGGAGTTTAGTCGGTTCTACCCGATCCAGGACCGCTGGCTGACGTTCTGGGCGCTGAGGCCCTATATACGGGCCGTCGAGGACGAATACGGAGGATCAGCGCTGGTACGGCTACAGGCCCTGCCGGAAACGGTGACCGATACCCAGAAAAAACTCATCCGCAAAAAGCTGCTCCGGGCGATGGCCTACCAGACGATGCTGGAAGCGATTCCGAATCTGAGCATCGAGGTCAACGGGGTGAACGTTCAAGTCAACTACGGCACCCAGTTCGGCAACGCGCAGTACTTCCAGCCGCCCGGCCGGGATGAACTGGACTGGGTGCTGGGCAACCTTCGCAAACAAACGGATCTGGCCTGGTCAACCTTCAGCCAGGCCATCGATGAGCTCATGCCTCCGACGCCCCCGTCGGATCAGGACGGCGGTGCCGGCATGGCCAGTACTGACGCCGTCGTACTTCTCTAACCTGCCAGTCTATGAAAGCCCTGTTAACCCTCCACATTGATCTGCTTAAGGTACTCACCGTCGTTTTGGTGGGCTGGTATCTTTTTCGCCTGGCTAAAATCTGGGTGCTACCAGATGAAGAAATTACCTCCCGGATGACCAGAGCGGCCCGCACAGTCATTGCCACGTTGCTGGTCGTGCTGGCCGTGGCTGCCATTGGGTTTCTGTCGGGCTGCAAACCCAAACCCAAACCCGTGGCTTCGCCAGCGTCACCGGTCGTTCGGCCGGACACCCACCGGCAGCACCTGGAACGCCAGCTTGAAACGAGCAGCAACCAGGTTACCCGCATTCAAAAAAAAGCCAAACAAACCGTAACTGATTATGAAGACGCTCTTAAGCGCTTTGATGCTGATTCTGCTATCGTACTGCCATAGCCGGGCCCAGTCCGTGCAGGCGATGGTCAAAGATCAGCCCTTTCCGTATGCTACCGGTGTAGCCATGGATACGCTGCTCTACGCCCGCATCAAAACCAGACTCGTGCTGGCCGATACGCTGCGTATTCGTTCCAAACGGGCCGTGGATTCGCTGCAGCTGGAAATCCGGCTGACCCGCAAGCAACTCGATGATCAGGTTCGGTTGGGTCAGTACGACGCCGGCCGGGCGGGTGCGCTGGCTACGCAGATGAACGTGCAGCAGAGTCTGCTCGTCGATGCCCAGACCAGCCTGCGCCTGGCTCAATTAGCCTTTGATGAAGTCTTAACCGCGTTACCTCGTCGGGTCCGTAAATCCCTCCGGACGGCCGACGAAATTGCCAGGGCGACCGTCAACTACGTCCGTACGCTGCAATCACGCCAGTGGAAATGGGGTGGGTTTGGGGCAGGCGTTGGGTTTGTACTTGGCCTGGCTCTGATGCTGTAACGAAACCCGACCATGAGCAAACTTCTCACCCTGGATGACTTCAAGTCAGCGGCCCGGCTGCTCAGGACCGGTGTGGCTGAAGTCCGGACACTGGCGGCAGTGGAAAGCAACGGCCTTGGCTTTTTGCGCGATGGCCGCGTTGTCATTCGTTTCGAAGGCCACATTTTTCGCAAACTGACCGGTGGTCGTTATGACCGCAGCTACCCAACCTTGTCGCACCCCTACGATCCAACCTATCCCTATAACAAGGGTGTTGCCAGGGATTACGCAAGGCTCCGTCAGGCCATGGAACTGGCCCCCGAAGCGGCCATGAAAGCCTGCAGCTGGGGTATGTTCCAGATCATGGGTTTCAACCACCGCGTTTGTGGGTACGGCTCGATTCACCAGTTTGTCGATGCCATGAAGGAGTCGGAAGGCAAACAACTCGACGCCGTCTGCCAATTCCTGATCAGCAACCGCCTGGACGATGATCTGCGTGAACACCGCTGGCCTGATTTAGCCCTTGGCTATAACGGCACCAACTTCCGGGGCCGGCCCGATACGCTCGACGACGATTACGATTTGAAACTCGCCCGCGAGTTCGCCCGCTATTCACGATTATACCCCTAACCCCCAAGCACAATGGATGCAACTACGCTTATTCCCGAAATCCTGAAAGTATCGCCCTTTGCCGCCGTATTGGTATTCTGTCTGTACACACTCTGGAAATCAAATGAAAAGAAAGACCAGACGCTGCTGGATGTGGTGCAGAAACACACTGAAAAGCAAGACCAGCAGCAGGAGAAGCTTTTGACGGCGTTCAATCAGAACTCGCTCAGTAACGTTCAGCTCGCTCAATCGGTTGACAACTGGGGCAAGACTGTCGATCAGCGACTAACATCGCTGGAAGCCTCACAGAAAGCCCGGAACGGCCGCACTCTGCCGGCCCGCAAAACGACAACCCCTACGGCATGAACACGATCGATCTGTACCTGGGCAACACCCTGAAGCGCTTTACAGGCCCATCCAACTGGTCGGAGGTGACAGCCCACCAGGCGATTGGTCTGATGCGCGTCCGGGAACAGGTCGAGGGTAATTTTTCGGTGTTGTTTCCGGCCCTGCAGCTAATCTACGGCATGAAACGGCGGGACCAGCGCTGGCTGTTTGACCGGGCGTTTCTAAAGCGTAGAGGCTACGAGGATGAGGCCATTGTCTACACGGTTGATCTGGGCAACAGCCTGCTGGAAACCTTGCTGTGGGTGGGCGATATCGATCCGGCCGCTGAGTTTCCGGTGCCCCAGTTCCGGCTGCACGACTTCAAATTCGGCCGACCGTCGGTATGGCTGCGGCACCGCACGGTCTACGCCGGCCCCAGTGCCGGCCTGGGTACGTCGACGTTTGCTGAATTCATCTCGGCCTACAAAGCCTACCAGGATCGAAATTGGGCGCAACTGACGGCCGTGCTGTACCGGCCGGTGAATCCCGATGCGCTGCCTGGCCACGATGTCAGACAGCCCTTTGACGCCTATAGCGTCGAGGCCCGGGCTACCCGGTTTAAGCAGCTTGATCCGGCGCTGCTGTCGCTGGTTCAGTTTAATTTTTCGTGCACGATGCTGCTGCTGCAGCGGGCGTTCAAATACGTTTTTCCGGCCGAGGAGGAACCCACCGACCAGGTACCCACGAAAGTGCGGTTTGGCAAGCCCCAGAAAGCGACCTGGCTTGATGTGGCGATCGGCATGGCCAAACTGGACGTGACCAAAATTGAGCAGATTGAGCAGACCAACGTCTATCTGGCCCTGAAAGTGCTCAACGAGCAAAGTCGCCAGGCGGCCGAACTGGAGGCTGAACTGGAAAAACTAAAGAAAAAATGAGCGAGCAGCAGTACATCGATTACTTCAGCGAGCTGGCCAGTTTGCACAAAGCCATCCGGCACTCCGACGCGACGCGCCGGTTCTACGTGCTCGACGAAAACCAGGCCGAGCTCCGAAAGGCGCAGCGCACGATTGAGTTTCCCATTCTCCTTGTCGATCCCTACCTGGATGATCTGGACACGGCTCATGACAACTACCAGGCTAAGATCATGGGCGGGGTAAACGTCTTGGTGCAATGCCGAAAAGGCGACGTCTTCGACGAGCGTCGGGCCCGGGACGAAGCCCGGCGAATTGCCCGTAGCGTATTGTTTCGCCTGCGCCGGGATTGCCTTTCCCCAGGGGGTAAATTCCAGGGCAAAAACATAAAACCCGAGTTTGAATTCCGGGGCGAGCCGGCTCCTGACCTGGTTCCCAATGCCGTCGGCTGGGGGTATTCGTTTGAGCTTTGGCTTCCTTCCCAGGTAGCCGTTGATCCGGGTGACTGGATTGATTTGTAGCTCTGCGTCATCGCGGGTGTCGCGGCCCAGCACTAGCCTGGCGGGCAAATTCGCCCCATGCCCGTCACCGTTGTCAGCACCCCCGACCGCTATGCACTTACCAAAGGGGGGCGCATGTCGTTTACATTCTCCGGATCAGGCCGGTTGATTACGACCGGCTCCAGCGCGATCAGTTTGCTGGAGCTATCGGGACCGCTCGCGGAAGGTACCGTGATCAACCTGCGCTGGAACGGGCGCACCGAGAAGCTTGTCGTGCGCGACAACCCGGTGCAGCCCAACGAAATCCCCAGTGGCGACGGCTCGGCAGACTACGCGATTAGTCTGGAGCCTTTTTTCAAGGAGTACTTTTCCTTCCGGGAGGATTTTACCTGCCATGCGGCCATTATGGGGGCCGTTCGCACCATTGTCTTTACGGCCCTGCGGCCCGGCAAAGCCTTTTCCATTTCCGGTACCACAACCTCTTCGAATTGTAAGATCACCCAGTCCAACGAGGGCAGTGATCCCCAGTACCGGACCCAGTACTCAATCTACACTGAAATCTGGGTGCAGAAAGCCGGCACGGATGGCACCCAGGACGCCCATTTTGAGCGGCTCGGCAACGGGTACCCCATCGAAACGGATGAGGACGGGCTGGCCCGCATCGACGTGGGCAGCATCCTGCACAGCCAGCTGCAGCCCGACTGGCCAACCTGGGGCTTTCTCAACCCGAGTGGCTCGTTCAACAGCCAGCGAAAATACTTTGTGGCCTACGGCGAGGCCTGGGGGCAACCCCTCCAGATCGGCCGCATGCAAAAATCCGAGATCCGGACAGCCTACCTCGGCGGAGCGGATTACGTACATAAAGCCGATGCCGGATTTGATTTGCAGCTTTTCGTTCAGCGCGATTCGCCGGCCGATGACAAAGCCCTGCGCTTCGGGTCCAAAACGAGGTACGTCAGGCCCGATGAACCCCAATTCCTTACGTTCTTAAACACTCGGGCCACGGTCGAAGGCCTGCAGCTGGACGTGTTCCGCAAGTTTGACGACGGCTCGACTGATACTATATCCCCCTACGCCGATCAGACCTGGCCGCTGGGCGCGAAGATCACCTTCGCCGTGGGGCCGGGGCACCTCGACGTGTTCGACAACATCCCGGGCGGCAAACGCCTGGTCGAATACTACGTTAAAATCAAAACATCTGACGCGGACTACAGTGAGCCCTACCGGTTTATCATCTGGTACCGCCACGAGCCGTATCGTCGCTATTTCGTTTATCAGAACTCGCTGGGCGTGGTTGAAACGCTCGTTACCTGGGGCAAAGGCTCCAGTGAACTCCAGCGCTTCTATGAGCAGGCCGAACGGTATTTGCCGGTCGGCTACCAGGTGCAAGATGGCCAGTTCGTCGATTATGATATCACCCTGCAGCAGCAGGTTGAGGTAACCTCGGGCTTTCGCCGGCTGGACGAATTGAAGCTTTTCAACGACTTCTACCGGTCGCCCTGGCGCCTGCTGCTGCGAAACGGCCGGCAGCTACCCATTTCGATCGTTAGCAAATCCATCCGTCAGCTTAAAGATGGTGATACGCTGTTCTCCCACAAATTTGAATTTGTCGAGCAGCTCCGGAATGAATTTTACACGGAAGAGGACGAGGAGCCAGGCGATGCGCTTCCCCCGCAGGGCTTTACGCCGGCCGGCAACATCACCATCGAACAGCCGACCGTCGTGCAGAGCCGGGACAACACCGTACCCGATATCCTGCGCTCGGTCACCACGGCTGAGTTTAACAACATCCGGGCGAAGGCCGCTATTCCGGATCACCGCAACGAGGGTTATCTGAAGCAGGGCACAGCTGATCAGCTGTACGGCAAAATTTACACGCCCGATTCAGCCGTCACGACTGAGGAGATAGGGCTTCAAAACCTGAAGACCTACAATTCAGCCACCAAGAAGGATGAGCTGGCCACGGCCGAGCAGGTAAAAGATTTCCTCAAATACGGCTTCGACGAAACCCTGCTCAACAATCCGGTAGCTCAGCGGGATGCGGTTTTCCTGAAGGCCAACGTCGTTTTTCAGGCCGACGAGTTGCAGCGGGGTATCTTCTTCGCTAATGAAGACGGCTCCCAGATCGTCGGCTACATGATGATGCGGGATGATGGCTCAATCGCCATCGGCTCGAACCCGAAAGGGCTGGCCATTGCCCTGGAAGATGACGGCTTTAAGATCAATGGCGAAAAGCCTTACACCCGGGTGTTCCCGCCACCACCTGACACCTATGATGCGGTGGTAAAAGCCGGCCGTGAAACCGGTGAGGAGGTCATATCAGGGCTCTATTCGCATCGCAGTCTACGCATACTCAACGGCAAGGCGCAGCTCATTGCCATCACCTACTACGATTCAATCAGTAAAACCTGGCCAATCGTCTTCAAGACGCCCAGAACGTTCGTCCGGGAAGATATTCAGCCCGAGCTGGATATCGTCGATCTCAAAAAGAAACTCGACGCCCTGGATAAGCCCGATGAACCTGAAGAGGACGAATGGGAGTGGGAAGAACTGCGCTGCTGGGATGCCCCAGACGTGATCACCAACACCTGGAAGCTGCAACCGCCCGGCGGAATCGTCCATGATCAGCTCTACGACATTCCCTTTGGCGACTACACTAAGCTCTACATCACCGCCTACAATCAGGACGGCACCCGCAACGATGCCATCGGCTGGAAAATCAATGAGCAGCCCTTCAAGCTCCGCGCGATCGTACCGCCTAATCTGAATCCATTCCCCGGTAAACTATTCTTCCAAATACATGAATCGTAACGTGTTCTACAGCCTGCTGCTGTTTTTAGTAACGTTTTCGGCCACCGCCCAGCGGCTGGTTCCCAACCTCACCGAAGCGGCCAAATACCGGCCCAACGTGCAGGGCCAGATAAACATCGTCGGCCTGCCCGATTCGAGTAAACTCATCCTGCGCTATGGTGAGACGCCCCAGCGGATGTTTATCGATACCCAGAGCGTGGTGGGCCTTCAGCAGCGACTGGGCCAGCTGGCACCCAAGTACGACGTCTACACCCGCGAGCAGGCCACCAGCCTGTTCAAACCTAAGTCCTATTCGGCCACCGCCCTGGAGGTCGGCCTGGAGCGGGCCAATAACACCTCCGACGAGGAAAAACCCCTGTCGGCCGCTGCCCGCACGGCCCTGATCGGCAAGCTGGAGAGTCGCAGCATGGCCCAGATCCGCCTGGCCGGACTACTCGACGGCCAGAGCCAGGCCGCTTACATCGTCACTGACAAAAATAAGGAGGGCGTCTTCCGGCGCGACGATAACGACTTCACCACCCCCGACAACGGGGCTACCGTCATCATTAACAGCCTGACGGGGTACCGCTATAAGCGCGTGGGCTACACGGCCCTCAACTCGCTGTGGTGGTGCAAGGGCGATTCCCTCACCGACGACACCCAGAACCTGCGGGCCTTCTATCTGGCTGCGGCCAATGATCCCGTTACCAAGATTGCGTTTGTAGCCGCCGGCAACTACCGCGTAACGGGTGAAGTAGAGATTCCTCAGAACGTGATCACCTACGGCACGGGCCATGCCTCCCGGATCTTCGCCGGCGGGGAGTTTGCGCCCTCCATCACGGTCCGGGGCAACAACGGCCGCTACCTGCTGCTGCCCGATCAGAACGTCACCATTCAGTCGATTCACCTCGACGTGAAGGGCTACACCATGGGCGGCATCTGCGCCATTCAGCGCGATAACATCCGCATCTACGACTGTGAGATTCACGGCTGGCGGGGAGCCGCGTTTGGCGTCGGGATCGTCGGCGCTGACAACTGCATTGTCGCCAGGAATCTCCTCTACAACGGTGACCACGGCATCAACGGCTTCGACGGCAACGGCACCCGTGTGAGCCACAACTTTATCTACCAGTGCTTTTCGGGCATCTACACCGGCGTCAGCTACAACTGTGAGGTCGACGGCAACATCGTCAAGTGGATGCAGGACGTGGGCATCGACTTTGAGCACGGCCGCAACTGTCACGGCTACAGCAACTACGTCGAGGGCTGTAAAAACGGCGAGTACACCATCTACGACGGCGGGTTCTACGGCAACGGTAAGGGCCAGATGCGTGATCTCCGCTTCACGGGCAACGTGGCCGTTCGCACCCCCCAGTACATCATCAGCTACCAGGCCAACGGAACGCCCGTATATGACAATTGTGATCCCAACTGGGGAGCCTTCAGCATCTGGTCGCTGGACACCAATGCGGTCGGCATTTCCTTTGAGAACAACATTGCCGACGTGCAGTTTGGGCTGGGCATTGCCCACTACCAGGGCTTTGAGATCAGCAACAAGCAGGTCGTCTTTAAAAGCAATTACATCACCACCCGCAACGGGGCCCGGAACTGGAACCTGCTGAACTCCGACGGAGTGACCATTACCGGCAACATCTTCGAGGATCTGGGCGGTGGTGAGGCTACCGAGAACCAGGTGCGCGATGCCCACCGGCTGGTGATCACCGACAACCAGTTCATTTACCGCAGCCCCAAAACCTCGGGCTACGTCATCAACTGCAACGCGATCGGCGTGGAAACGCCCACCGGATCGGGCAACTACGGCCCCTTCGGCACGGTGGGAGCCTACATCGCCCGCAACCACTTCCGGGGCGCGGACGGCCTGGCCATCAAGGTCGATATGTACCGCAGTGGTGGGCTTAAACCCACCCTGGAAAACAACGACCTGGGCGGCTATTCGGCAAATGGCGGCATTAACGTGACCGCCAACGGCGATATCATCGCCCGGGGTCAGCCCCTCAAGATCCTGCTGCCGGCCGGCGTCACCAACGTCGGGGCCATACCGGCGCTGTACCGATCGGGCGCTTCCAAGGCGGTGGGCAACATCGTCATGGGTCGGTCCGGCTACAATGGCCAGCTCAGCAACGCGGCCTACATCTCGGGTACGGGCTGGCTGATCAGCGCCGTCAACTCAGTCAATGGGCTGTCGGTCACCGCTTCGGGTGACAACGTGACCGTCACCGACGGTACCAGCACGGGAATTTCGGCCTATGCGGATCTGATTTTAAACTCCTACTAATCGTGAAACGACCTGTCGGCCGGGCCCGCAACAAGCGCACCGGCGAAAAGCAGTTTTTTATTCCGCCCCTGGGCTACACCGCCCGGCTGGAAGTCACGTTTCGGCCCAAAAAGGAAGGCTTCATCATCGACGTCAACGGGGTGGTCTTCGCTACAGCCGATGCTGACTGCGGGGGCGTGGTGGTGGTTCAGCCGCCGACCAACGTCGTGCCGGGCCGGCCGGCTTCGGTGCGCGACATCCGCATCACCCGCTCGACGGGCTGGATGGCCGTGTGGATGGACCCGCTGTCTAAGCGCATGGCCTACCGGCTGTTTGGCCCCGCCGGCTACACGGCCCGGGCCGGCATCACCGACTACCGGCCCACCGAGCCCAGCGCCTACCAGCAGCTCTCGAACGTGGCCACGCTGATTGCCGGGGACTACCAGCTCTACTACCAGCCCGAAGGCGCTACCGACTGGTCGCTCAAAGAATTTACCCTGACCGACCAGTATGACGACACCATCTTCCAGCCGGAAGTAGAACCCTCGGTCGGTGAGGTGGAGCCTAAACTGACCACCGACCGCTCGCAGCTCAACATCCGGGCGCAGGTACTCAATCCCAAGCCCGGTACCAAGCTGGAGGTGCGCATGCAGGGTATCGAGGGCACGAACTGGCCCAATTCGGGTGTCTTTGAGATGAACGCCCAGGCGGATGGCCTTTTCACCCACAGCTTCGCTTACCCCGACATCGACGATGGCATGAACCTCGAAGTGCGGGTCAACGTGCAGGGGCAGGGGGCGTTCGTGCCCCGCTTCGTCTACGTGCGGGCCGATGGGGCCGCGCCGGTCTGGCAGGATGGCGTAAAACCGAACCAGATCGAGCCGGGTCAGGATTACGCGTGGGTGCTCACGCCGGATGCCGCATCGGGCTCGCCCAACTACACGGTAGTCTCAAAACCGAACTGGCTCATCTTCGACGGCCTGCGGGGCTTCACCGGTACGGCCCCCGGGCTGGTACCAGGCGACGCCGAAACGATTACGCTGCGGGCGACCAACGCCTACGGCTCTGCCGACAAGACGTTCACCTTCACCTACGGCCAGACCACTGAGCTGGAGGCCGGGGCGCGGGTGTTGGGTCAGACGCTGACTGTAGGGGCCAATCCCGACCAGGGCGAGCCTCCGCTGGTGCAGGTAACCAAACTGGCCGGCCAGTACGCCTGGACGCAGACCGATGAGCGGACGATGGATGATTTCGACGTCGATATCCCCAAGGCGTTCACCTGGTCGCGCAGGGATTATAACAACATCCTGCCGGGTACCTACCTGATCAAGGTAACCTTCCCGGGCGGCATCGTCAAGTACGCTCAGATTCAGGTAACGGCAACGGCCCAGAACTACGAGCTGACGCTGACCGACACGCCACCGAGTTCGGCGCTCGCCCTGCCGGGTCCGGACGAAGTGCCCGAAGGCGGCTCCCGTCAGTTTACGGCCACCGGCGGCACGCCCCCCTACACCTACTACCTCAAGCAGGTCGTCAGCGGGGTATCGGCCTCGGCGCAGGGATTGGTCACAGTGGGTAACAACACGGCTACCAATGACACCCGATCGGCCATTCTGGTGGTCAAGGACTCGACCAACGCTACGGCCGAAAAGTCGTTCATCGTGCGCGATACGTCCGTGGCCGATGCCATCACCAAAATCGAGGTGCGCTACGACTACGACGGCACCAATGCCGATCCGCAGACCGGGGCGGGGGCCATCAAAACGCTGCTGATCCGCGTCACCCGCACGGGCAGTGCCGAGACCGAGGTATCGGTGGTGACCGACCGCGATCCGGCGCAGGACCCGGGTTGGCAGAATGGTCAGACGCCCGGCTCGTTCTGGGAAACCTGTTCGGCGGCTACCCGCCTGGGTGAGACCTTCTACGGCTACAATCAGACGAACGGCAATTCGACAACGGCCTACCGGGGCGTGGTGCGCGACAAGGCCACCAAGCAGGACCTGGGCAGTTTCAGCCTCCTGGCGAATACGGTTGACTCAGCCTGGCAGGAGATCTATCCCAGCGCCAGCGGGGCCACCATCGTCACCGTCGAGGACGACAGCTTCAATTCGTAATCCCCAACCAACGAACACCGTAACTTATCATGAAACGTTTGCTGATTATCTGGGTAGGGCTCTTGCTGGCCTTACCCAGTATCGCCCAGAAAAAGACGCCCCAGCGCCTGGCCCGCCGTGATCCGGCCACGGGTCAGATCAAGTACTACCTGCTCGGCTCGGTACCGACGAATACGTATAGTGTGCCGGGTGGCAAAACTCAGTACCAGCGCGATGCCAGCAGCGGCCTGCTGAATCTGATTGTTGAGGAGAACGGCATTGTTATTCCGGCCGGCACGGTACCGCCCCTGGAGAAGCCCCAGCCGCCCACCGGTACGAATCCGCTGCTTTCATCCCGCTTTACCTACAACAGCAATCAGCAGCTGAGCATCGAAGGGGCTCCGGCCCCGGGTCAGCCCGTCGAACTGAAGTTCGAGCCGGTAACGGGCAGTCTGCCCCAGATCCGCTCCAACCTCGGCCAGAACCTGACGCCGGGTACCTACTATCCGTCAGGGCCGCTTCAGAACCAGGGCGAATACACCCAGGAGTGGAGTCTGTACAATATGCCGCAGGTACCGATCCGCATCACCTGGCGCAGGATCTCGGATGGGGTGACCCATAGCTACGTGTTTGGTCCGGTGACGGCCACTAAGCAGCTCTTGTTTACCCGCTCATCGGGTAACGATCCTCCGCCAACGGGTGGGGCCACCTTTGTCCGGGTCGTCTTCCAGGGCAACAGCATCACCAAGCACCCCAACACCCCACCGGGTCAGGAAGGCAGTCAGGGCTTTACGATTGGCGAGGGCAACGCCTGGGGTATGGCGGCCACCACGCAGGCCAATGACTACGTACATAAGCTCGTAGCGCTCATGCGCCAGAGTTCGCCGGACGTGCAGTATCTGGCCTCGGGCAACGGGTCGTTCTGGGAACAGCAGTACCAGTCGGGCTACAATTACAGCCAAATTACCAATGAGGTTAATACCGCCTTCGGTGGTTTGCCACCGACCCATATCTACATTTCGATTTCGGAGAACGTCGATGCCGGCCAATTCAACGAAGCGGCCTTCCGCTCGGGACTGGATCAGCTCATTGCCGCCCACAACCCGGCTCCGACCACCAGGATCTACCTGCGCAACAGTTTCTGGAACGGCAAGGAGAACGTCAATGCGGTCCTGCAGAACTATGCGACCCAGAAAGGCTACGGCTTCGTCGATCTGTCGGACATCCGGGAGGGAAGCGCCTATACGGCCCAGAATGACTGGCAGCAGGCTAGTCCGGGTGTGAAGCGTCACCCGGGCAACAACGGCATGACGGCCATTGCCAACAAGAGCTGGGCGGTGATCAACAACAGCGGATCGGGCGGCAATCCTGGTCCCGGGCCTGGTCCCAGTCCTGGTAACGGCGAATTTATCAGCTACGCCGATCAGGGCTGGTCGGGAGCCGACTACAAGACCCTGAACAATGGCCTGGTGACGGTCAAGATTCGCCGGAGTGTTGGCGGCTGCGTCTGTCATCTATCCAGTAACAGCGACGGCCGGGGGCTGGTCAACGACTACCTGGTTGATCTGGGGGGCGGCCGGGGCATCGGCTCCGACAAAGGCCGGCAGATGCAGGTTGGCTCGGATTACTTTACGCCGGGTGTTCAATACCAGATCGGGGGCGACAACACCGGCTGGCACGGCTTTGACACGGGCGCCAACACCGTGCAGGGGGGTAGTCAGGCTCCGTTCTTCAACGAATCGACCGTTCTGGCCAGCTCCACCTTTACCCACCGCAGCGGAGGGCAGGGATTGTACGTCAAAGTCAGACCGAAGATATGGGGAGCCAATGATAAAGATGGCAACATCATTCTGGAGCAGTGGATCTGGCTGGAGCCGGGTAAGCCGATTCTGGGCTACTTCGCCCGCCATACGGTGCTGGAGCGGGATAACAGCCAAACCACCTGGCAATCGCGGGAGCAGGAGAACCCCTGTATCTATACCATACCGCGCCTGCGCAACCACAAAGTATCGCTGGCCGGCAATCCCTTCAGCGGAGCGGGCGCTACCAACTGGAGCAACTATCAGGGCTATTTCACCCCGACGGTGCGCACGACCGAGCACTGGGTAGGCGGCTACGACGTGGCCGGCTCCGGCATCGGCCTGACGCTGTATCAGCCCCAGAACAGTTCGTTCAAAGCGGGTTTGTTCAACTTCGGGGACCTCAACGCCGGCGAGTTCGGCAACGATGCGGGCTACATCAACGGAGCCCCGCTGGTCAACTACGACTCACCGGGCGTCTACGAAGACTACGGCTACGTGATTGTGGGCACCGAAAGCCAGGCCCGCAGCCACATCTACAACGATCTGCCTCGGCCGGACTATTCGTTTGACTTCGACTTCACCAAGGACAACGTCAAGTGGTGGAATTTCGACGCCAAGTTCAGAAAGGAGAATGGGAAGTGGCGCTTCTATGTCGGGGATGCCAAGACCGACAATAACGTCACCAGCTTCATTGGCAAGATATCGGCTCCTTACCGGAGCTACAAAGCCAGTGAGATTACTCAGCTGGAGATCACCTTCATTGGCCAGGGCTTTTCCGCGCTGAATCTGAATTGGGAAAAGCCCGGTCCAGAGAACTCGAACGGCTATACCAAAACAATCAGCGTCACCCCGACGGGGAGTCAACAGACGATTGTCATCTCCACGAGTCATCCGGACTGGAACGGAATGTTGTCAACCATCGGGATCGGGGCTACCAATGGCAGCACCAGCAACGGGGCGTACATGGATCTGATTCGTATTCGCAAGCTGTGACAATCACGGACGGGCAAAGGCCGGAATCACCTGTTCCCGCTGTTGGACACACCAGAAATGTAGTAACACCATAAAAACAATGAAAAAGCTGCTCATCATATTGCTGCTGCTGGCCGGTAACAGCTTCGCCCAAACCGAGCTGAAGGGGTGGACTGGCTACCGGGGTAATCCCTTCGACCGGGTCATTACCCTGATGGGCACCGATACGGCCGCGACCGTATCGGTATCAGCCTATCAGGAAAACAAGGCTGCGCTGTTGGCCCCGACCGATCAGCCGTCAGTCAGCAAAACCGGCAAGCAGCTGCTGATTCGCTGGGCCAACACCATCGCCCTGCCCGACCAGAGCTGGATTGAGATCCGGATGGGCAGCACTGTGCGGTACGCCGGCTGGCTGCTGATCAGCAAGGACCCCAAATCGTTCGTGGCTCCGCCCAGCAGCAACCTGACCAAATTCTTCACCTTGGAGAACGTCGCTTCCGGGCACGTGCTGCCCCACTCGGGAGCCAGTCGACTGCTGGTGGGGGATTGCTACCCGAGCGATCGGTCGACCGCCGATCCACTCTGGCGAGTGGAAGCTTTCGACGATAACACGTGTGTGTTGAGAGGTCCACCCAGCGAGACCTTTTCCGGTACCGTTGTGGTGACGGTGTATAAAAAGCTTTCCAATTAAACAAACCCCGTAACTCGTCATGAAAACTGTTATCAAAGTACTCTGTTTCTCGCTGCTGTCGGTCAGCGCCTTCGCCCAGCTGGAGGTCGCCAAGGGCGACACAGCCTCGGCCTCCAAATCAACCCGCCTGCGCATCGGAGCGAACAGCGCCGGCCGCCTGGGCCAGAAAGGTAACACCGGTAATTTCTCGCCCTACGCCCTGGTCTCCGAGGTGACGGCGGCCACGGGTGGCGCTATCACCAGCGTCAACGGCCAGAGCGGCCCTACGGTCACGCTGACCACCACAAACGTAGCCGAGGGGACCAACCTGTACTGGACCACTGCCCGGGGCAATGCGCTGTATCCGCAACTAACCGGCTCCTACGCCAATCCGGCCTGGATCACCTCACTTGCCGCGGCTAAAGTGACGGGCCTGGCCACCGTGGCCACGTCGGGATCGAAAGCCGACGTCGGACTCGGCAACGTCGACAATACGTCCGATGCCAACAAACCGATCAGTACGGCCACCCAGACGGCGCTGAATGGTAAAGCCAACACGGCCACCACGCTGGCCGGCTACGGCATTACGGACGCTGATCCGTACCAGACGGCCGCTACGTACGCGGCCATGAACGCACTGAGCTTTTCAGCCAATACGGCCCGAAGAGTGCTCGTTGTGGCTGACGAAATCTACGGGAAAGCAAATCAGTGGTACATGGTCTGGGCCGATGGTACCGGCACCATGCACGCCGATAAGATCGTAACCATTTCGGAGAAGTAATGAGAGCCATTGTACTTCTGCTGGCTGGCCTGCTGATGGGGCTGGCCAGCTTTGGCCAGGTGGCCAGCTCGACCCAGTACGGCGTCGTCAAGATTGGCACAGGCCTGAGCGTAACGAACGGCGTGCTGAACGCCACCGGCGGGGGCGGCTCATCGGTCGCCTACCAGAAAATTACGGCCACGTCCACGATTGCGCCCACCGCAGGGTATACGGTGATTTCCGTCGATAATGGCTCTACGGCCATCGCTGTCAACCTCGATCCGGCCTCGACAGTCGGGGCCATCGTTGTGGTGAAGCGGTATGACAACAGCTCGACGGCCAACGTGCAGATCAACGCGACCGGCACGGCGCAAATGCAGAACACGCTCGGGCAGTTTGGGGACGGAATTCTCTTGCCCACCGGGGGCGGGACACGGCACTGGGGGTTTGTTTGGAATGGAAGCAACTACGAGCAAATCAGTCAATAACCAGATGAACGCACTCAATACGGGGCTGTTGTGGCTTCTGCTGTCAGTCAGTGCCTTCGCCCAGACGCTGACGAACGTGCCGCCGACGGTCAACGTGACGGGTTTTCGGGGCAACCCCATCAATCTGGTCCTGCGCTTTGCCGCCGACCCGCCATTTGTGACGTGCCGCGCCTATGACGGGCCTGAAGGCCGGATTCTGCCGGTTCCCGATCAGCCGGCGGTAATCTATAACGGGCCGTTCGTAACCCTTCGCTACAGCAAAACCGCCACGTTGCCGGCCGCCGTCTGGCAGGAGATCAGCTGGTCGGGCCGGGTGCAGCTGAAAGGGTTTTTACTGTTCAGGAAAGAGGCACCTCCCAGTGGAGTGGTGCGGGCCGATACGGTGTATCTGCGCACCACCGACGAGATGCCGCTGACGATATCGGTACCCAACTACCAGCCGGTTACCATGGGCGACATTCCGGGCCTGGATGCGATGCTGGCCGAGAAAGTCGACCGGGCGCTATACGAAGCGGATCAGTTGCAGCAGCAGCTTAGCATCAGCCAGAAAGCCGACCTGACGACAACCTACACCAAAACGCAAACTGACGAGCTGCTGGGGGGGAAGGTCAACCAGTCGACTTATAACACCGAAAAAACGGCCCAGATGCTTAGCATCAGCCAAAAGGCCGATGCGGCCAGTGTCTACACCAAAACGCAGGTCGATGCGGCCAAACCGACACTGAGCCTGGTCAGCACGTTTGCTCAGGCGCAGGCCCAGGTCCAGGCCGGAAAGCCCGTGCTGTTCATCATTACCGCCGACGCCAGCTACGGCTCAAGCCTAACGCTCTGGGATGGTGCGGCCTGGTACGTAACACCTCTTATACCCCGTAACTAAATGAAACGCGTACTCTATCTCATTGCCTTCGCTCTGCTTGGTGTAGCTAGTCAGGCTCAGCAGCCTGGATTTCCTACGTATCAGACGCAACCAGTCAGCATCAGTGGCACGGTGCCGGTGACGGTAGGTAATAGTCACTATCTGGCCCGCATCATGCAGCCCGAAAAGGATCGTATGCGCCGGGAGGGTATGCGGGTTAACCAGGCCTACACGACCTACGCGCAGAGCCTCACCGTAACCCCCCCCCAAACGCAAACGCTCACCATCAACAATAACACAGCCTATTTCTCCTATACGCCCCAGGTAGGTAACAAGACCTGGTTCGAGGAAATCAATGTGAGTGTAAGCGAGCCCACGTACATCGCGCTGCAGTGGCAGAACTCGCCCTTAAACATCGCCGGGTTTGCGGCCAACTATGACCCGGTTTATGTGACGCCGAATCAGCCCTACAAATTCACGATCAACAACTGGGTCTACAATAACGAAACGATTGCCATCACCCAGGTTGGCAGTTTTACAACCACGCAGAATTTCTGGGTCCGGGTCGGCGTCAGCGCGGCCGTTCGTACCACGATGGATTTTGGCCGGAATGCCGAAAAGGTCATTCTGAAGATTCACGACAGTATTCTGAATGGATCGGGGCCGTCCAGCTGGGAGGATTATTTCGACGCCAGGCTTCGTACTGAACTTCAGAAAGTGACGGGGAAGACCTGGGAAATTATTGGCAAAGGGAACGGCGGGTTTACCTCGTCGCAGATCGAGGCCATGCGCTCCCAGGGCGAAATACGTAACATCATCCAACCGGACATCATACTCTATGAGCCCATGATGAACGACAATGATGCCAATGTGTACGACGCGAACCTGGCTAAGATGATCGCTGAAAAGCAGACGTACTTTCCGGGGGCACTTATGTTCGTCATTGGCATTACACCGCGCTCGGATGCGAATGAATCAATTTTGGCTCAATGCCGCGCGAAAGCCGAGGCCCGGGTTTTGGCCACTAATGACAATCGAGTAATACTGGTAAATATGGGCGATCTATGGTCGCCGGGTGCAACCCCGTCGAGCTACTGGGTCGATAGCTCCCCCCCGTATGTTCACCCGAATGCCACCGGGCACGGCCTGATGTTCACCAGGCTATGGTCCAGAGTTTCGCCAGTACTGCATTTAATACCCTAACGTTTCACCTATCAATCCATCGTAACCCTCATGAAACCTTTCCTGCTTGTCTGCCTTCTGCTAGCTCAACTCACCCAGGCCCAGACCATCGACACGATCCGGGTGCAGCCTGGCCAGCGCATCCTCATTGAAGTTGCAAAACCAGTACCAACGCCAATACCGGACACGGTTGTTATTGAGCCGCCGGTGCCAACGCCAAAAGATTCCGTCGTCGTGTCTCCGCTTCCGAGCCGTGATACGGTAGTTATCGTAAAGCCAGTTCCCAAGCCCTGGGTACCCAAAGTGATCATCTCGAAGTCTGGTCAGTATGACCTGGCCAAAATGGGGGTTTTGCCCGGAGATACCGTCGGCATTCAGGGCGGCAATTATACGTTCCTGAAAATCCTTAACGCGGTAGGCACGGCCGCAAAGCCCGTCGTATTCCGCAACTACCAGGGCGTTGTTCGCCACCGCAGCAACACTGCCAATCAGGCGAATTTTACGTTTGAGGGTTGTGATCAAATCGTCATCGCCGGCGATGGCGTCGACTCGATAAAATATGGAATTCGTCTGGCGGCTCAGTACAAAGATGTAAGTGCCCTGGTACTCTCTGGCTTTACTAAAAACGTGGAGGTGCATCATGTGGAGGTCGACAGCGCTGGTTTTGCCGGCCTGATGGCCAAAACCGATCCCACCGACGACGTGCGCACCCAGCGGGGCAACTTCGACATGGGTCGGGTGTATCTGCACCACAACTACATCCACAACGTGCGCGGGGAGGGCTTCTACGTCGGGAGTTCGTTCATGAATTCGGGCGTCAGACGAACCCGGCGCGTAGCGGGCAAAGAGGAGGTGTATTACCTCTACCCGCACTACATCTCGAGTCTGGAGATTGCGTATAACATCACCGACTCGACGGGCTGCGAGGGTATCCAGTACTCCTGCTCACCAGGGGCCAGGGTGCACGATAACCGGGTCAGTAACTCGGGGCTGTCACCGTTTGCCGCCAACCAGAACAACGGTGTACAGATCGGTGGACTTTCCTCCGGAGCGTTTTACGACAATGAGATCCGGAATAGTTCAGGCATCGGGCTGATCATCGTGGGGCACGGCGGTGACCTGGAGATTCGGAACGTCTTAATCGAGAACTCGGGGAAAGGTAACGTAGCGGCTAAATTCCCTGAGATGCCGGGCGTTTTCATCGACGAGCGGAAAGACCCATCTGGGTTTGGAACGGTGCCAGCTACCAACGTCCGGTTCATCAATGTAACGATTAAAAATAGTCAGGTTGATGCGGTTCGGCTGTACAACGAAACCCAGACGACGTATTTCGTGAACTGTGTGTTTGATGGCTTTAGTCGCTTTCAGATTGACCGTTCACCTAAAACGGTCCCCTTTTCGGTAACCAACAGCCACGTTGGACCCGTATCCGAAGCACCCAGTGGCGTAGGTTACCAGCCCTATATCTATCCAACGAATACGTTTCGGCGATAATGGTTAGGTGCCATTTGCTTCCCTTTAACCACTAGTCACCTACCGACACCGGTGTCAGTAGGTGATAACTAACTTTTACCAGTTTATGATTGCCATCACCAACGTCCTTGGGCTTACCCTGGAACTAGTCCCCGGCCAGGCGCTGGTGACCGAGCAGGTATGCGCCTGGACGGCCGATGACGAATTGCCGGGTGAGTTCAGCTACCCGATCAAATTCCCGTTAAACGAAAGCAATCTGCGGTTTCTGCAGCTTCAGTTTCGTCCCGACTCCACCCATCCGGAGATGGAGTTGCCGGTTACGGTCAATCTGGAGGGGGTCTTGTATCGTCGGTGCCTGCTCAGCTACCGGATTGTTGACGATAAGGGCGACGGATTCCTGAAAATAGACTCCTCGGAAGCCTACGACAAACTGCGTAACCTCAGCCTGCTGGAGGCCCTGCCGGACCGGATTCATCTGGGCGATGGCATTCAGCCGGGCGGCCAGCTGTCCCTGAAAACGCTCAGACAGCGGATGTACGAACTGGCTCAGCTGAAGCCAGGCCTTTTTCCCTGCGTGTTTTTTCCCATCCGCAACGACTCCTTCTTCGAAGCCGATATCACCAACGAGTACGAGAATACCCGCAAGGTACCCGGCTTTGTCCGTCAGGTGTATGTCAATGCGTTTAATGGCCAGTTTTTAACCGACTCGTCTACAGTAACCGGCTATCCCATCTGCCCCCAGTTTTACCTCTCCTGGGTACTGGAGCGGATCATGAACCTGGCCGGTTACCGGATCGAAGGAAACTTCCTGAGTGACCCCGAGGTGCAGATGCTGACGGTGACGGGCATGACGGCTATGGAGGTGAAGCGGAGCATCACGGCTCCGCTGGGCCATACCGTCACGGCCGGCATGCACCTGCCCGATATGTCGGTGTCTGATTTTCTGAAAGCGATCAAGGGCCGCTACGGCCTGGCCATAACGTTCAATGCCAACACGCGGATTTGCACCATCGTCCAGTTTAAAAAAACCGTGCAGTCCGGTACCGTGCAGGACCTGACGGCCTACCAAACCGGTCGGTATAGCGTCGATAAGGCACTCGACCGGGGTTTTCGGGTGATTGATTTTATCGACGAGCAGGATGAGCTCTATAAAGACGCGAAGGGCAACGTAGTACGGCCTGCCCCGTTTGTGATCGGCAAAGGGCTGGACGAGCTGCAGCTGCGTTGTGGTACGACGCAGGCCATCCTGGAGGCCTCACCCATCGTGAATGCTGCCCAGGCCGGTGGGCACTGGATTGTTCCGACGGTCAAACAAGCGGGCAACACCGTCGACGGGGCGTACCAGGCTTCGGAGCGGTACCTCGACCAGGAAGGTAAACGTAAAAACAACATTGGCCTCAAGTTGATCAGCTACCGGGGCATGAGTGTCGACACTAAAGGCAATGCCTATCCCCTGGGAACACCCGATATCCGGAATGGCAAGCAGGAACCGATCGGCAAACAGAGTACGAGCCTGGGCGGCCGGTCAGGCTTGTGGCGGTCGGGCCTGCGCGATTACTACCATTTTCGGGACCAGGCCCAGCCGATCACACAGCCGCTCCTGCTGCCGGTGGCCGTACTGGCCCAGCTAAAGCTGCACGAGCCGGTGGGTCTGACCTTAAAGGACCAGATCCGGCGGTCGTATCTGGTAACCAAACTGTCGGCCGAGTCGCCCGGTAGTGAGGGGCGCGTGCGGGTGCGTCTGGAGTGTCTGACCCTGCCTTCAGGCCTGGAGCTATCGGCCGAGGCTGATTTGCCGCTGGTGTGGGTGTCGATGGCGGTTACTCACAAGAGTGTTACCGACCCGCCGGCAGGCGTGCCGGCCTATCATATCGAAACGACAGTGACGCTGTCGTTCTGGGCCAATGCGCAGAAAACCCAGCCCTACATTACCCAGGGGTTGGCCGTTACGCTGCGGCAGCGGAAAGACTATCGCTACGATGCCCGGCTCGGTCCGTTTGGCTACGGCTCCGATCCACGGGCCGGCCAGCAGTTCGATTACCTGACGACGGTTGTCTGCAACGGCTCATCGATGGTCCTACCCACGCCGTTTGTGACCGAAAAACGGGAGTACGACTCCACCAAGCGGATTATCGATCAGTACAAAGGGTTCGTGCAGCTCGATCCCGGGGACGACTATAACGTAATCGTGTAACCATGGCGAAACCGGTTAGTTATCAGGAGCTGAGCATAAACGAAAAGATAAACCTGAAAGGGTTGATTCTGGCCTGGAACGACATCGCCATCCAGCGCTGGCAGGGTGAGCTCGACGATAAGGTGTACCGGTCCGTGCAGCGTAAGTACCGCAACAGGTTCCGCGACGCCAGGGGCAAATACGCCAAGTCGTCGAATAACAGCTACGGCCGCACGATGCGCCTGCGGAGCGACTGGCAGAGCCGGGTGTATGCAGAAAAAGGCGGGGGCATCAGTGGCCTGCGCATCAGCTTTCTGCTCTACGGCCGCTTTGTCGACATGGGCGTAGGCAACGGCATCGACTACGCTGAATCAAAATACCGTAGGGTGCGTGCCAATGGCGAGCCCACCCAGCGCAGGCCCAAACGCTGGTATAGCCGGCGCAAAGGCTACGAAACCTACCGCCTGCGCGAATTGCTCAGTAAATACTACGTCAATGTTACCCTGGATGCCCTCGAACAGGTCCTGACTGATTCGGTCACCGTTCGGGTGTAATCCTTACCACTTTAAGCAGAGGCCTGGCCGTTTTCCGGCCGATTGCTCAACAGAGCAATCACCATGGCAAAAACCCAACAGGATCGCGCGGTCATCGACCTCGTGATCAATGGCCAACAGGCCAAAACCAGCCTGAAGGAAGTCGAACGGGCGGTCGTACTGGCGCGTATCGAATTCAAAAAACTCCGCGAGGAAGACAATCCGGAACTCTACCGGGCCAAGCTGGCTGAATACCAGAAATTGCTGGAGGCCCAGCGCCAGATGGCCGGCCGGGTCAATGAAACGACCACGGCCTGGGGTCGCTTCAAGCAGCAGTTCTCATTTGCCAACCTGACGGCGGGTATCGTGGGTGGCAACATCATCACCTCAACGCTGGAGAAGATCGCCAGCCTGGGGCCGGCTGTCGTGAATGCGTACCGCGAGTTCAACTCCGCCAGCCAGGAACTGTCGGCCGTGACGGGCCTGACCGGAGCGGATCTGGCGTATCTCAACCAGCAGGCCCAGCAGATGGGTCCGGGCCTGGGCAAATCGGCCGCCGAAATGCTGGAGGCCTATAAGCTCATGGGGTCGGCGAAGCCCGAACTGCTGGCCCAGAAGGAGTTGCTGGCCGAAACGACTCTGGCCGCGATTACCCTCAGCCAGGCCGGTAAAATCGATCTGGCGGAAGCTACGTCGGTGACGGCCGAATCGCTGAACCAGTTTGGCGAGAGTGCTGATCAGGCTAATCGCTTCATCAACGTCATCGCGGCTGGCGCCAAAGAGGGGAGTGCCGAAATCAACCAGATGGGGGCGGCCCTGAAAAATTCCGGTACCGTAGCTGCGGCACAGGGCCTCAGCTTTGAGCAGACCAACGCCATCCTGCAGTCGATGTCGACAATCGCCCTGAAAGGGGGAGAAGCCGGTACCGGGCTGCGGAACGTGCTATTGACGCTGGGATCAGGCGCTAACGAAACGAATCCGAAGGTGGTGGGACTGGAAACGGCCCTGGAGAACCTGGGTAAGAAAAACCTCAGCACGGCCGAGATGACCAAGCTGTTCGGCAAAGAAAACCTGGTGGCGGCTCAGCACATCATTGGGCACCGGAAGGAAATTACTGAACTGACCAAAAAAGTCACAGGGACTCAGGAAGCTTTTGGCCAGGCGGCTAAGAACAACGCAACCCTTGATTACCAACTAGCGCAACTTTCCGCTACCGCAAGCGGATTGGCGGTAGCCCTTTTTTCTAAGGTAGAACCAGCGTTTTCTGCCGTCGTTAGTGCGGGGACAACGTTACTCAAACTGTTGACAAGTGGGTTATCCACGGGCCGCGCCTGGCAGTGGACTAAAGAGAACTCAGTAGCCATTGGTTCGCTTGCCTACGCATTAGTTGTACTAAACGCCAACTTTATCCGGGCTACGGTTTCAGCTGCAGCGAACACAACGGCCGTCCTGCTGAATAAAGCTGCGTATGAACTCGGGTATCGTTGGCTAGTCATTCAGACGGCCGCGCAGGGAGCCTGGTCGGTAGCGGTGGGCTTAGCCACGGGCCGCATCACACTGGCCACGGCGGCTACCTCCGCCTGGAACGCCGTACTCCGCATGAATCCGGTGGGTTTGGTGGTTACGGCCGTCATGGGCCTGGTAGCGGCCGTCAAGTTGTACTCGGATAATACAGCCGCAGCTATTCGCCTGGAGCGGGACCGGGCCAAACTGTCGGAGAAGTTCAATACGGCCACCGCTCAGATGGAGGGGACGTATAAGAAACTGAACGGACAACTCGCCAACTACAATCAGTTGACCGACGAGCAGAAAGAAAAGCTCGAGATGCAGATTAATGCCGAGGCCCGCATGGCCCGGCTAAAACTGCAGCGACTCATCATTGAGAAGGAACTGCTCAAAACCCAGATGATTCAGAATCCTACGCTGTGGGATAAGATGATGGCCATGCTCAAGGCCGGTGGGAATTCGGCCAGTTTCTCGGCTATACTGGCTCAGCAGATGGGAGAGAATACCCGGGTGATCGACGAGCAGTTCAGCGAGCAGATTGCCACCGCCCAGAATGCCCTGAATACTATTAACGGGCTAAAAGAGCAGCTTGGCGGTAGTAAAACGGCTACAGCAACTGGAGGTGGGGGTGGAGGATTGAGCAATGAAGAAAAACTCAAACGAAAAAAAGCTAATCAAGACACTCAGAACGCCATCCGGGAAGACCAGATTCGGGCCATTGCCGACGAGAAAGAGCGGGAGCTGGCTATGCTTCGCTTCAAAGCGGATGTGGCCAAACAGGAAGTGGACCAGTCGGCTGCCTCCGCCAATCTTAAGTGGAAACGTAAACGCTCGATTGAGGAACTGCTTGAGGCCGACCTGGCCGGCGTCCGCAAGAAGTATTTTCAGAAAGAGCAGGAAATGCAGGCGCTGGAGTCTGAGCAACTTCTTAAGCTGGCCATTGAGGATCTGGAGTCGGAAAAGAAAATTCGTTTGCAGGCTATAACGGACGAGCTGGAGGCCGGTAATCTGACCAAAGAAGAGGCAAAGAAGCAAGAAATCATTGAAGAACAGACGTTTTTACGGGCGAAGCAGACCCTTTATGAAGGCTGGTACCAATCGTTCGGTGCCATGTTCTTTGATAACAAAGAGCTGATCACAAAGGCGACCAAAACCTATAATGAGCAAATGATGGATCTGGACCAGGCCCTAACCGACAACGAGCGGCAACAGGCTAAGGCCCGGATGGCCATCAAGAAAGCCGAAATTGAGGATGCCGATGAGAAAGCTAAAGACAAAAAGAAACGGGATAAAGAAAATCATGATCAGCAAAAGCAGTTTGTCACTGACCTCTACGGGGTGATGGTCAACAACTGGACGGAGACGCTGGCAGGCCATAAAAAATTCCTCAAAGAATCAACCGTTCTGCAGAAAGCGGCTTTTTTAGCCCAGCGGGCCTACGCCATTGCCGAAATCGCTATGAACCTGCAAAAGCAAATTTCGGCCATTAATGCCGGTGCCGGCGCGTTGTCAGCCTTCGAAGGTATATTTCCGGGGGTAGGCATCGCGGCCAAAATTATGAAAGGCTTCCAGATTGCCGGAGCCGTAGGGATGGCCGCGATTCAAACGGCAAAGGTACTGGCCCTGAGTCCGTCAACACCGGCCTTCGCAGCTGGCGGATTTACGGGTTTGGGTGACGGGCCGTCGGGCTTTGTGGACGAACCCACGATGTTTTCGATGGGCAAACGGCGGTACCTCGCCGGGGAAGCCGGCCGGGAGTTCATTATTAGCAACAAGGCCCTCCAGAACCCGGTGGTAGCTGACCTGGCCAGGATGATGGACGTGGCCCAGCAGACGGGTAATTTCTCGGCGTTAAATCAGGTGGTGGGCACGGGCCTGACGGGCGGCAGCCTGGCCCAAAACAGGGCGGAGTCGGTTGGTTTCAGTGCCGAAATGGGCCTGGCTATCGTTCGGGAGTTGCAGCAAACCCGCGAGGTGATGCGTGAGTATGCCGAACGGCCGATTGTACAGAATTACCGGTTGTTTGAGCAGGAGGCAAACCGAATCCAGCAAATTCGTACCACGACCAAGCTGTGACCAGGCTGCGACTAAGCTTTAGAAATTAACCTATTAGTTAATTTTCGATGTTACCGATTGGTAACGTATATGTATACATACAGGATTTGGTTAGTTTCGGGCTTAACCAAATCCTGTATGAAACAACTTATAGTTCTACTGCTTATTTCCACATCATTGATCGGTTGTTTGCTCCAACCTCGAGTGTACACCCACAAAGACCCTTTTACCGGTGAGCGTAGCCGAATGATGACGGTCGGCGAATCTGATTTTTCGCTGGTGATGTCGGCCCTTTCGTCAACGCCGGTCAAGTCCTTGAATCAAAACCACTATTTGTTTTTGAAAATTACAGCTGTTGATACAACCTTGTTCTACGCTCGGATTCATCCTGACCGGGGCTATGATGTTCCCGAAGATGCCTTGCTGCAGCTAAAATTATACGGCCGTAAGTCAGCCGACGAAGATAAAATTGTGGATCTTCTTTTGGTGAAAGGCTATCATACGCGGCAGGGCCCGCTCCTGGCTTCCGCCCGCATCGATGCGCCGACCGCCCGGCTTTTGCAACAGCAACGGATTGGCGTGCTGCGCATCAACAAGGTTAGTACAAACGAATCGGATATGGTGACGGACGACTGGTACCCAATGGCTGATTTCGGCAGGGCTTTTACCAAAGGGGCTGGGATGTTATTCGCCACTCCGTTTACTGCGACTCCGAAAGCGGTGCCTACACCCAAGCAAATCGCCAAAAAGAAAAAATGAAATCACTTATTCGTTATTGTAAAGGCTGTTTCGTTGCCTTTCTGCTTCTTCTTTTTCCTGGCGATGAAAAGCTGGAGAAGATCTATAAGGACAACTACGAATAAATTAGATCTTCAGATACCCCCAATACAGTAAAAAGCCTGGCCGAAGATCAGCCAGGCTTTTTTAATTAGACAAGACGTTTCGAGTGTCGAAGGTTACTGATAGACCTTATCCCGGATGAGTTTCAGGCCGTTCAGTTCTTCTACCTCAATTATATCCTCGGCCGGAATGCGACCGCGATTGATCCAGTTGGAGACGACGCTAATCGTTTCGAGGTTGTGCCGTTTAGCGTACTCCTTCAACGTTACCCATTCGGATAAGTCGTAGCGTTTGCCGTTCGCTTCCAGAAACGAGCGGGCTTCGTTGATCAACGCCCGGTTGTCGGTCAGGAGTTGTTCGGTTTTGTTTAATTGAATTTCCATGGCTCAAGTCAGAGAGTGATTGTAAGTGTTATATAAGAGAAGGGTTGGGGGCCTGTTGGCCCCGTTCCCTTATTCTTCAAATTGTTGGAGAAGCGAGATCAGCTTCCCTAGTTGTTCCAACAGCTCGTTTTCCTGTTCTTCGGTCAATTCGCTGTCGGGCTGACCAGCCTTTTTATCGGCTAACTCTTTTTTGGTGGCGGCAATGGCGGCCTTAATTCGTTTAATAAACCCTTCATTCATGTCGTCTTGTGATTGTTAAGTGACTTAACAAAGGTAGTATTGTTAACTGACTTAACAAGCATTTAGGCGACTTTTTTTTAAGAAAATCGAAGATTTTTTTGGGCATTGGACACGTCCAGTGGATGCATGGACTGTGCGTGGAATCTGCGTAGTGTCACTTGCATGTCGGGCACTGAAGTGCGTGCTTTGTTTCAACAATAACACGCAGATAGTCAGATGAATACGCAAGCGATTTTAACCAACCCGAACCTAACCAAGACCGAAAAAATCCGGCAATTATTAGCCCTGGGCCTCACCCGGCGGCAGGTAACCGACCTGACCGGAGGCAACTACGGATTTGTTCAGAACGTCTTTGCTAAATACTGGCCCGAGCAGGTGCGGAGCCGCCAGAATCAGGCCCCCCAGGGCTTTGCATTCGTAGCCTTCAACCGGCGCTTTGGTATCGAGATTGAAGCGTACAACGTAGAAAAGCACACGCTGGCCAGCGCCCTGCGCGAGGCAGGCATCGACGTAGCGGTAGAAGGCTACAACCACACCACCCGCGCCCACTGGAAAATCGTAACCGACGGTAGTTTGAACGGCAACAACACCTTCGAACTGGTCAGCCCGATTTTGGAAGGCCAGGACGGGTTGAACCAACTCCAGACGGTCTGCCGGGTGCTGAAGCAAAAAAACGCCTACATCAACCGCTCCTGCGGCCTGCACGTACATTTCGACGCCGAACACATCGGCCTCTCACACACGAAAAACCTGCTGATCAACTACAGCCGGTTTGAGCGGGTAATTGATAGCTTTATGCCGATCAGCCGCCGGGCCGGCAACAACGGCTACTGCCTGAGTTTTGCAAGTCAGCTCAGCCGAATCGAATCGGCCAGCACGATGAACGCCCTCTGCGGGGTAATGCACACCCGGTATTACAAGGTAAACCTGCAGGCTTACCTGCGCCACAAGACGATTGAATTCCGCCAGCACAGCGGTACGATCGAGTTTGAGAAGATCTCGAACTGGGTCTTATTTTTACATAACCTGGTTGAATACAGCCGCAACCAACGGGTAGAAAACGCTACCTTCGAGAGCCTGCGGTCGTTTCAGCAGGACGGAGTTATCACCTACTTAAACAACCGCATCAGCGAGTTAGCCGCATGACATACAAAACCGCATTAGGCGAGGAGATCGAAGGCTCCTCGCCTACCGAAATCATAGACGCGATGAAGGCCGGGGGCCGCTTCTCGGCCGATCAGGATCGCCCCGCCTACATGACCGGCTTTGCCGAGCGGCTCAAGGAATGGAACGGCGAGGTACTCACGTACTCGGATGAAAAAAGCTTTGTCGAGGAGCTCCTGCGAGTAGGGTACCTGACGCCGGCCAAATAAGTGTAATTTATAACTATCTGCCTCCGGAAAGCCCGCTGACTCTGTCGGCGGGCTTTTTATTGAAATTAGTAGCAAAAAGGCTACCAAATTACTTGCCTGAAAGTAGCAAAAAAGCTACCTTTAGAACATGAAAAAAAGAGGACGATATGACAGCACGTGAACTGATCAAAAGGCTGGAAGCCGCCGGGTGGGTAGAGGTCAGACAAGCCGGAAGCCACCGGATCTTCAAGAACCCCAACTTTCAACATAACCTGTCAGTCCCCGATCACGGAAAGCAGGACCTGAAACCGGGGTTAGTTAACAAACTTCTGAAGCAGGCCGGGCTGAAATAGTCCCGGCCCCTTCAGGGCTTCCGCCGAATGATCAGTTACGAGTCAACGCCTTATATGTTCAACACTCTAAACATTACCCGAATGGAAAAGCACATCGTCATTGTCATCGAAAAAGGCGCTGATGACACTGAATTAGGTGCAACTATGGAAGCGCCCGGTTTCTTCTACGCGACTGTAGGAGCCAACGAAGAGGAAATCACTAACAACATGAGGATGCTGTTGGCCGATTTTCTGAAGCACGAAGGCAAGGACATGGCCGAATGGCAGGGCGTCACTGCAGAGCAGGTAACGTTCAATTTTGAATACGATGTGGCGGTGTTGTTCGAGGTCTTTGACGCTATCAAAATTAACTCCATTGCCAAGCTGGCAGGGATCAATCAGGCGCTTATGCGTCAATATGCGTCAGGGGTTAAAAATCCGTCCAAGCAGCAAGCCAAGAAGATCGAAGCGGCTATTCGTCAGTTAGGCGAACGGCTCATGCAGATAACAGTTGCGTAATTACATAGGCACAGGCCCGGCCTACCCTCCGGGCCTGTATTAACTTACAATCAATCTCTCTAAATGAAACTACAGCTACGACAACGCGTACTTACTTTACTGAAACAGTTAATTCGTCGTATAGAATCGATTCCATCAACCTCAGTTTCTCCACCTCCATTTGCCCCGCTAACGCCAATTAATTCCGTTGAGAACAAAAAATATGGTGAGGCAATCCAATGGGCACTCAGCCAGCCGCATGATAAACGTATCCATAATGTGGCCCTGACAGGTCCCTACGGTTCGGGAAAAAGTAGCGTCATCCGCACATTTGAGCTCGATTACGGTGGGTTTGGTTACGAGTTTTTGAACATTTCCTTAGCTACATTCCGAGATGACCAGCAGCCAGCGAAGACTTTAACAACTGAACACGCTTCACTTGTAGATCTAAATCGAATCGAAGCTAGCATTCTTCAGCAGCTATTCTACCGGGAAGATGATGCCAGCATACCGGATTCTCGTTTTAAAAAAATCAAACATTACTCGCGGTCAACACGCGTTTTCTCTGCCTTGGCTATCTGTGGCTGGCTTTTGTCCTTTTACGCAATAGGCTTCCCGGACAGCTTTGCCAAGCAAATAAAAAACATGCCATCGTATACCTGGCTGACCTACCTAGAGGTTCCTGCCTATGTTCCGATGCTTATCTTTTTGGCTGGTATTGCGTGGGCAGTCTACAAAGGTATCCGGTTACTTGCTCGGATTAGACTAAATAAAATCAATGTGTTTGAGGCTGAGTTGGAAATAGATGCCTTAGCTACCCCATCAATCCTGAATCAGCACCTGGATGAAATCATTTACTTTTTTAAAAAGACCGTATACAACGTAGTTGTCATTGAAGACCTTGACCGTTTTAACCAGCCGGAAATTTTCACCAAACTTCGTGAGATTAACACGATCCTGAATGATTCAAAGACAATAGGCCGGAAAATTGTCTTTCTGTATGCAGTACGTGATGACATGTTTAACGACAAAGACCGGGCAAAATTCTTTGATTTTATCATTCCGATCATTCCTGTCATCAACTATTCTAATTCTAGTGAGAAACTATTATCGATTTCTAACGCCAATAATTACGGGTGGTATCAGCCATTAATCGACGATATCGCACTTTTCATTGATGACATGCGGCTATTGTACAACGTCACCAATGAATTTTACCTGTATAACGCTTCCCTTCACCCCTCACTGGATAAAAATAAACTGCTGGCCCTTTTAGTCTACAAAAATTGCTATCCGAGCGATTTTGTGGCGCTCAGTCAAGGCCAAGGTGTTTTATATGGTCATTTTCAAAAAAAACAAACACTGATTAAATCAACAATTTCTACGATAGAATCCGAAATCAAAGAGAAGGAAGAAGAATTAAGGATATTGGAGAGAGTTGCCTTAAAAGATGAGCATGAATTGAAATCAGTGTACTTACTAAAAGTCATTGAATCGATTGGGGGGTTCCAAGAATTCCAGCACAAGTATTATACTTATTCAATTCAGCAGGTAGTAGAGGAAAAATTCAATTTGCTCGTTGAGAATGAACTTCAATATAACTACAATGGCTATAATCGCAATCTGCCTAAAAAGTTTGAAGTCATCGAAAAGGAAGTCGATCCTACCCAGTCCTTTCAACAACGATTGGCTACTATCAACGCTAAAAATAACAAAGCAGCCAAAAATCTTTCAATCGACATACAGGCACTCGAAACCCAAAAGCGATCCTGCCAGGAAGCAACTTTTAAAGAATTGCTAACTAACACTACCAACGAACTTTTTACTGACGAGAGTCGACAGTCGATGTTTCTAAGCCTTATGCTCAGAACTGGCTATATCGACGAAAGCTACCTTGATTATGTTTCGATCTTCTACGAAGGTTCCCTGAGTCGAAACGACTACGATTTTCTGTTAGCGGTCAAAACTCGCAGGCCCAAAGCGTTTGATTTGCCCCTAACCAATTTAGAGAAGATACTTTCCAAACTAAGCCTTACTGATTTTTCGCACCCTGCTTGCTACAATCTATCGCTGCTTGACTATATGCTGGGTAAAGGCCGGTACACTTCCCAGCTTAATTATTTGTTTGCTACGTTCGCCACGGAATCCGAAGCATCAATACAGTTCCTGCTCGCGTTGCTTCAAAAGCCACTTCAACCCCGGTATCTACTGCCTGCCTTGGTTCAGCAGTGGCCAAATTGCTGGCGTTTCATCGAAACCAGCTTACAGGTATCCGCAGCTGACAAAGAAGCATTTTACATCCTACTGGTAGAACACGTTCCCACGAAACAAATTATCAATCTGAATGCCGCGACAAGCATTGGTCAATATTTAGTCGATAAGCCTGAGCTTCTGTATAAAATTTCGGCAAAAGGCAATCTAAAAAGCTTAATTACGGACTTTGATCTTCAATTTATAACTCTGTACGAAACGCTTTGTCCGGATGATTTGATTGAGTTTATCTACACAGGGAGTCATTATGAAATTAATGATTTCATGATTGCGCTGCTGGTTAAGAAGAAAGGTAAGTACGACCCCGTAGCTTTTGCACAGCGTAACTTTAGTGCCCTGCTGGATACCGGTCTGACATCAATGATTGCGTATATTAATGCCAATAGGGAAGCATACGTCACTGAGGTATTTCTCACCCTACCGGAAAATAGGCACGAACTCGAAACTACGTTACTGACGCTGCTCAATGATGACTCGTTGCGTTTGCCTATCAAACAACAGATACTGACAAAAAGTACGACGACCTTCTCTAAGCTGTCTGAACTGAAAACTATAGACCTGTATCCCGATCTCCTTGCGCAAGGGAAAGTGGCTGCAACCTGGGCGAATGTGGCAATAGTCTTTGATACCAACGACTTAACCCTTAGTTCAGAGTTGATTTCCTTTTTGTCGAAGGATGAGAACGCTGCTATGTTGGGTAACATAGAAGAAATTGAAGATGAGCAAAAACAACTGTATGATCAGTTGTTTTCGCAACTAATGAACTGTAATGCTATTAGTGATTCGGCCTACCGAACAATCTGTAGCCTTATTCCAAATGTGTACTTTGAATATGAAATTAGCTTGGCAAGTGTTTCGAGAGATAAATTGGCCGCACTATGTGATACGGGCGCGCTTTATTTTAGGTCCTTATCGCTCGATGCAGTATTTAATATTGATCGGGCAATTAGCGTGTCTTTCTTGGAAAAAAATATCGACGAACTTGAAAAGTCAGACGAGAAATTTTCAATATCAATTCGACTAGTAGAATATATGGTCGTCTCTAGCTCACTCTCCATGTCGCGAAAAGTTTTACTAATTAATTTCATAGAGCCTACTGAATTGATAGCCTATACTGGTTCTTTGGACTGGCTAATAACCTTTATTACCGACAATCCGGTACCTACGGTGTCTGCAACGCTTCTTAGCCACCTGATCAACAAGGAAAGTATTCGCTCAGTGACCAGAGTCAAGATACTACAAATGTATCATCTACGATTGACGTCGTTTAACTACAAAGCTTTCTTAGAAACCTTAGGACCCATGTATGCAAGCACATTCTCTTACCAACAAAAAACTTGGGACTACAATCCTGCTAACTACTGGCTTGCTCAGAAATTGAAAGAGCAGAGACTCATTCAGCGCGTAAACAAGAAGGGGGATAAGCTTAAGCTGACCATAGAATAATAGATGGAATAGCTAATGACTGGATCATGTGTGTCCAGTCATTATTGTTTGAGCCAGAGCCCTATGTCGGGATGCTGTTATTTATAGTCCGTCCACCAGCGGGACCACTTGACGGCCGCAACCTCTAGCGGCATGAACTCCCTGGCTGCGATATCGACGATCGTTTCGAGGATCACGAAGTCCCGGCCGACCGCGTGCCATAACTCATTCACATCGGCATACAGAAACATGGTGTTTTCAGCAATAGCCATCAGCACCTCCCGCGTATTAGGTGGCTTGTCCTCGCCAGGTTTATAGCCGATCTCGTGTTTGTACTTTTTAATCTGCCAGCGCCCGCCCAGCTCTTCAGTCATATTCATCTCCCAGGTCGTGGCGGCAATCCAGTCGGGCATCTCGTTGATGGATGTTTGCATATTCGTTTAGGTGTTAAATTGCCACAATCAATCAGGTTTCTCACTGGAGCCTGAAATGGTGTGGATAGAATCGGAAAGAAGACTGGCCTGGTGCCGGTCTTCTTTTTTTGTGCCACTGATGGTTCAAAAAAACGGTCGTTTCTTTTTACGGCTAACCGCTACGATCAGACAAGCCAAACATAGCAGTCAAAGCGTTAAATAAACTGGTTAAATTAATTAGTTAAATTTTTTGTATCTTGAAGTGCATTTCTTTAACGCTTTGAGGATGAAAATCGGCTACGCCCGGGTATCAACCCAGGATCAGAAGTTATCCCTCCAACTCGACGCCTTGAAAGGAGCCGGTTGCGATCGCATCTACGAAGAGAAAGCCAGTGGTGCCAAAGCTGACCGGCCGGAGCTCATGAAATTATTGGAGCACGTTCGGCAGGGCGATACGGTTGTGATCTGGAAACTGGATCGACTCGGTCGGTCACTGGCGCACCTGGTACAACTGGTATCCGACCTGGAGAAGCAGGGCGTTGGCCTGATCAGTCTGAACGATCCCATCGACACCACTACTGCCCAGGGGCGATTGGTGTTCCGGATCTTCGCCAGCCTGGCCGAGTTTGAGCGGGAGGTAATCCGGGAGCGTACGAATGCCGGTCTGGCATCAGCCCGCCGGCGCGGTCAGACCCTCGGCCGAAAAAAAGGGCTTTCACAGGAAGCAGAGAACAAAAGCCGGATTGCCGAGAGCCTCTATAAGGAAGGAAAATTCACCGTGCAGGAAATTGCCAAGCAGATCGGAATTTCAAAACCTACGCTGTATACGTATTTAAAGCATCGGGGGATTGTAATCGGATAATTATAAAATCATCTTCTTAATAGATCAATGTATAATATTCCTCCTATCCCAATCTTGATTCCCTATTACGATAGAAAAGTAGAAAATTTTTCGGGGAGCTTTTTTGCCGACGTTCCTAATACTACACTTGAAAAATTTGACCTGCCACCAAAAGTAATCTACCATTATACAAAGCTAAATACGGCCGAATTGATAATAAAAGGGCATAAGCTAAACTTTAGTAACCCGGATAGATTTAATGATCCTTTTGATATGATGGAAGACTTGATTGATTTCAAAGCACACGGAACACAAGCAAAAAATTGGGTAAATAATAAATTTAAATCTAGAGGTAGAAAGGAAAGACGGAAATTAACCAGAAGGGCTAATGAGATTGGTGACCAATTCGCTGATTTTCGAAGACAAGGTTTTTCCTCTCTTAAAGAACAAACTGGAGTTTGTTGCTTTAGCAAAAGCCCAAGTAAAACACTGATGTGGAGTCATTATGCTGACGCTCACAAGGGAATTTGCATTGGGTTTGAAATATATCCTTTTCAAAGAAGGCATTTGACAACTATGATGATTGGGGAAGTGGCTTATTCAGAAAGAATAATAGCGAAAAACTATTATGAATACGAAGAAGAAATACTGAGGCATTGGATTTTCACCAAATCACATATCTGGTCTTACGAAGAGGAGGTCAGAGCCATCCTTTTCGGGACCGATGGTCAATGCTTGTTTGATTTTGACAAAGGATGCATTAAAGAGATTTATTACGGCTGTAAAGTAACGGATGAAGAAATCTTATCATTCCAGAATTTACTTGATGAACATGGTTATAAACACTATTCTAGTTATAGAATGAAGATTGATAAAAGCACATTCGATATAAAAACTGAAAAGCTTAACCAGCAAAATGAAAACGGTCCCAAAGCTTGAAATGCTGCCGCCAACAGAACCTAGTATTCAATCTGCATTAGATACCTATCACGATGCAATACATGAAATGGTGTGTTACGGTACGCATATACTTCATTGGATACTAAAAGAAAACAAAAAGATCTTGCCTGAAAGCACAGAGCTAAATATTGCTCACGCGCTTCTGTTTAGGCACATACTGGAGCATTTAGATTCAATGGCTATACAAATAAAAGCCAGTGCAATTGTTCCGTCTAAAGTTCAGCTCAGGGTGATTCTTGAAGCATTCCTTAGCTTGGAGTATCTATTAGAGAAGCCGGAAAATATAGCCCAAAGGGCCGCAGCTTATTTCTTAGTTGGTTATTACAAATCCTATAATTTTTTAATGAAGCACACTCCAGGAACGGAAGAATATAGAATCCAGATGGAGGACCTAAAAAAGCACGCAAAATACATAAGAGATGAGGACCTGCCAGACACAAGTGCAGAGCTAGAAAATATAAAACGTTTGATCAATAGTCCACTCTATCGTGAAGCTAAAGAAGAATACAATATATACACTAAAGACAATACAAAAGATATAAATGATCTTAAATGGCATGCTTTATATAATGGGCCAAAAAGTACGTTTAGATTGGCTAACTATCTAAATAGGCGGGATTTTTACGATTACTGTTATAAGCCATGGTCAGAGGAGGTGCACAGTACAAATTTGCATCGTGGCGTAATAGTAAAAGCAGAAGAAGGGTATGGTGCATTCAACCAACTGCGCATGCCTGATCAAGCTCCAGAACTTGTTCAATCAACAACAATGATTGTATTGAGCGTATATGAATTATTAATTACAAAGTGCGTTCCGAAAGAACTGAATAATTATAGGCAATGGAGCCGAATGTATAAAATGGTTCATAGAAACAAGGTTGAACGCATCAAATTTAATCTTGTTGCTGCGCCCAATCCATTATGAGGTTAAATCGAAGACGCTTATGCAAACTCTTTGGATCACCCAGGACCAGTACACAGAAGCGCTGAAGGGGGCCTTCCAAATGTACCGTACGGGCATGCCAGAGTTTGAAGTATTACTTAAGTCGTTGGATGATCTCGACACGATTCAGTTTTCATTGGGTTCTAGATTACAGTTGCCTCGCTACAAACGATTCGTCCTACGGACTAGCTCACCGGCAAAGAGTTTCAACCAGTATCAAGGAGTTTAAGTAGTGCAGGAGTAGCCTGTATTGATTTACGAATTGGAGTGTAAAGATGCCCTCTTTCTGCAATGTGACTACACACCTTCTACCGAGCTACGCCGTTGTTGGAACAGCATACGCCAAATCGGGGTTGCACGACGCCCGTTTAGAACCTGCCCCAAAACCGTGTCACGGACCAGCAAATCGTAGCTGACAAGGGAAAGAACAACGGTTATGACCAGCACGAGGGCATATTTTTCAAAGGCCGACCACTCGATGGGTATTAGCCAGACCTGAATGTAGACGCAGATCAGCAGGTGAATGATGTAGACCCAATACGATGATTGGGCCAGGTAACGTGAAACAGCGGAGGGTTGGTTGAGGTAGCGCTCGAAGAGGCCAATCAGACCGAATGAAATTAACCATGTACTGGACGCCGAGAGGATAGAAAGATCAACGCGGTAGGTTGTCGGAAGGGCTGTGTTGGCGTTGATCTGCCACATCAGCCTCGCGTAGAATACGAACACGACCAGTCCCCCCAGCAGCAGCCACCAAGCCGGTCGCTTCAGTAAGGCTAACCGGTGGGCTTGTTGGAATAACAGCCACCCAAAAACGAAATACGTAAATAGACCCGCCAGAATGATAGGGCTAGGGGTCAGGTCACTAGGCGTGTAAAAAGTAGCACCCGGCATGAACCACAAAAACAGCGCACTAAAGGCAATCCAGGCCGGAATCGCCCAACTGGATACCAGCCAGCGGCTGATGGCCTGACCGGGAAGCGAGGGCTTAGAGCCGTTTAGTCGTACAGCTACGTACACGCCTAGGTAATATATAAGCAGGAAGTACAAAAACCACAGGTGAACAGTAGGCGTTATAACGGGCAGCAGAAACGTACCGGTTGAAAACCATTCGATGACGGGTGCGATGGTGTGATTTGAAAAGCAGTAAACGTATGCTGCCTGAATTAGAATATTAACCGTAAAATAGCCAACAAGAAAAGGGAGTAGAATTCGGTGTGCTCGATTTTTGATAAACAAACTCACGCCCCGACGCTCAACCAGCAGCGCAGAAAAAAAGCCGGACATGATGAAAAAAGCGGGCATTCTGAACGTATGAATGAAGAGGAATAGGGTGTCAAAAACTTCATGATTCGCTTTGGGATCATCCGGGAAGTAGGCAGTGTTCATGTACGGGCCGGCTGCGTGGAGCACTAGTCCCATCAGCATCATGCTCGTTCTCAGATTGTCGAGTGAATGGTAGTGCATCGATCTACAGAAGAAATAGAGTTGCTTCCATAAAAGTAGAAGCGCTACTTTCTCTATAAAACTAATTTACTAAGTGGAGCCAAGGCTTGAGGGGCATACTCAATCAGTTTTGTTGCTGTTGATCAGAAGCGATAAACGGTAAGTTAGCAGAAGTGCAATGATTTGGCTTTACTGGCTCATTAGAATACAGGGGCTAGGCTAACATAACAAGTGTTTGTTTTATTAGCTGATTTGACCAGAGCGGTTCTTGTGCAGATCAGCTTGTTGCTGAAAGACGCTTACAACAATATAGAAGCCCGGCTCCAGCCGGGCTTTTTCATTACCTTTGCGATGCTCAAGATTAATTACCGCGTGGGGAGCGGCACCGACCTGTCGAGTAGGCGGTGCTGTTCCCCCGTATTTGCATTGTAATGGTGCAAATAAGTATCCCCACGCGGTGATCTTGAGCAGCGGGTCAGAGCAGCATCGCCTGTTCGCCTGGGCGGGTGTCAGGAGGCTTTACGAAGCTCCTGTTGATACGTCTTGCTTTCGCGTAGCTCAGCAATGACCCGGCGTTCGTCCGGACGGCCGTATACCTCCAGGCCGATCGCACTCTTCCGACCCAGCATCACTTTGACGGCATCGGTGGTTAAGCCCAGCGTGTTGAAACACCAATCCGTAAACGTCTTGCGGCCGGCTTTTGTGGATAGATCCGGATGCAAACCCAGTTCAGCGGCAATCACCTTGAGCTGCAGGTTCATGGTCTTATTGGACTTCAGCGGCAGGTGTTCCCAGCCGCCGTATTTGGCTACGATGTCGGCCACTTCAGCAAACTGGGGAACGCGGGCCGTGACCTCGGTCTTGATCCGGTCCTTGATCAGCCATACCTCGCCGTCGATGCCCCGGCGCAGGGCCGTTCGATACCGCTTCACAAAGTCTTTCAGGTCGCCGAAGTGAAACCCCGTTCGACAATAGATAATAAACACATCGGCAACCGCCTGGAGGTGAGGATTGGTAAACCGGTGATTTTTCAGCCGGACAAATTCGGCTTCAGTGAGGTAGATCGGATCGTCATAGTTTACCTGGGGAAGTTTTAGCCCCTCCAGGGGGTTATCGCCGGCCAGGTGATTGATCTTGGCCCAGCGGGTTACCTGCTTGATGGTGGTGGCATGTTTATGGATGTAGGAATCGGCGTGGCCAACCTTGTCGCCAACCGGAATGGACTTCATCCAGCGCCGGAACTTCTTCAGCCAGGCGGCATCAAAATCCTCCAGAGGCATGTCCAGCGCTTTTTCGATGATGAGAAAATCAACCACCTTTTTACGGGCCGTGTCGTAGACCGTCCAGGTTTCGTCAGTCACGTCGGGATTGGCCTTCACTTCCTTCAGATAGAGTTCAAAGGCCGTGATAAAAGCAATGTCATTGCCGCCTTTACGGTACAAGCGTTTAATTTTTCCGGCCGTAATGGGGGCTTTTCGTCTGAAGAGGTCATTGAAGAGGGCCATCAACTGAAGCCGTATGGTGGTAAGCTGTTCGTTTTTGAAGTGGGCCGTCGGATCGGCTCCCTTGATGGTCGAGGTAAGCGGGTCCCAGTGGTCGCGGTGGATGGTAATGCCGGTGGAGCCAATATCGGCCCGCTCCCCTTTGACACTAATACGACAGTAGATCTGTGCAAAACCCCGTTGCTTTGAATTGTGTAACCAAAAAGAAACTTCCATACGATTGATTTTCATAGAGCATGTGGATTGGTTAATTAATGCGCTATGAACAATTGAATAATGGTGTGAAGATGTTAGACAATACCAAGTGCCACCAACGAGTTTAGGTGCCACCACTTTTGCCACCACGGGTATGGGTAAGCATAGATCAAAAAGAAGCGAATTGATTTACAGCCAGTTAGCGGGGCACAAAAAAAGCCCGATACGTGGTCTGTACCGGGCACCTTGGTGAATTTGACTAACTTCTGTGCACTCGTAGGGATTCGAACCCCAAACCTCCTGATCCGTAGTCAGGTGCTCTATCCAATTGAGCTACGAATGCGTTTTGCATGTTTACAGGGGCTTCTATCCAATTGATGTCGAGCGCGACCCCGGTACAAATGCGTTTCCCGTTGATTGGGAGTGCAAAAGTAGGGAGAAAAAAGGCGCTTGTCAATCTATTTGCCCGAAAAATTTGCTTTACGTTTCATCAGAAACGCACCGATACCCTCGGCTGCATCGTGCGAACGGCCCAGGGTGTCCTGATTTTCAGCTTCCTGCTCCAACAGGTGATCCAGATCCGAATACAGGGATTGATTCAGGACCTTTTTCATCGCACCAATGGCTTTGGTGGGGGCCGTAGCGTAATAAGCCACTACGTCGTCGACGGCTTGATCTAACTCCGTGGCGGGCACCGAGCGACTGACGAGGCCGAGCTGAGCGGCTTCGGGGCCGTACACGCGCCGGCCGGTGCTGCACAGTTCAAACGCCTTCTGTGGACCGATCAGCCGTGGCAGAAAGAACGTAGAGCCGGCATCGGGCATGAGACCGATATTAACGAAAATCTGGCTGAAATACGCATCATCGGCGCAGATCACAACGTCGCAGGCCAGGGCCAGTGAGCACCCCGCACCGGCCGCTACGCCGTTGATGCGGCCAATAACCGGTTTGGGCAGGTTTCGGATGGCCTTGATCATTGGGTTGTAACCACTGCGCAGTGTATCGCCAAGTTGCATGGAACCGCCCGCTGCCGCTGCGTTCGCAACCCCTTCTTTGAGGTCCGCGCCCGAGCAAAATGCCTTGTCGCCCGCGCCGGTCAGTACCACGACCCGCACGCTCTCGTCGGCACCGGCGGCTTCAATGGCGGCCGTGATGTCGTGGATCAGTCCCTGGCTTAGGGCATTATACACCTGCGGGCGGTTGAGCGTAAGGCGGCAAACGCCGGCTTGCAGTTCGTAGGTCAGGAATTCATACATAAGACGTATCGTCTAAAGATAGTATGCAAGCATACGGTTTTTAGCGGAGATCGCCAAACCATTGAGAGCTAGCGGTCCAGCCGGGGGCGTTCCGCTGCTCAAATGCCCATGACGACGTCGATACGTACCGGAGCGGGTAGGGGACGTTAAACGAGCCACAGCACGGCAATCAGGCTGATGGTTAGCCCGAGGGCCAGACCCGCCCCGATCTGCCCCGGCGTGTGGGCGTTCAGTTGAAGCCGGGCGCTGGCCAGCACACCGGCCAGAATGATTACTGCCAGCAGCGCCATGAACAGGTCGGTCTGACTAAATTTCAGCATAACCCCGGCCAGGGTGCCCACGACGCCCCCGATACCGACGCTGTGAGCGCTGATCTTCCAGAATAAACTGATGATGCCGACCAGCAGGACCGAAACGGCCGTACTTCCCAGCAGGATCGCAATTTCGGGGGCTACCACTGAAATCAGCTGCATCCGGAAGGCAAACAGGAACGTCAGGAACGTATAGATCAGACCGGTCAGCAGGTACGGTACTCGGCGCTCCTGCCGGTCGTCCATGTGCAGACTGCTCAAAAAGCCGCTACGGTACAGGTAGTAAATCAACAGGGCCGGAACCCCGAACGTACCGATGAACAGCAACACCAGCAGGCTGGCCCGCAACGTACCGGTGAACGCATCGACGCCCAGGACCCCGGGGGCCAGATACAGCAAAATGCCAAACAACAGCGTTGGCATCAGCAGCGGATGGAAAACGATGGAAAGAAATTTGGCTACTCGCGTACTCAAAATCAAAAGGGGCGTTGTCGGTTTACGGGCAGACCGGCGCAACCGATCTGCCCTGCAAATATACCGCCTGAAAACCAGTAAACTGTAATGACCAGTTCACTCGGGCGGGTCGACATAAAGCAAAAAATGGATTTACAATTGTTTCCGAAGCCGGGCAACCGGAATATTGAGTTGTTCGCGGTATTTGGCTACGGTCCGGCGGGCGATGTTGTAGCCCCGGTCGTTGAGAATTTTTTCGAGCTTATCGTCCGACAGCGGGTTCAGTTTGGGTTCGTTGTCGATCAGTTCCTTGAGGATGTTTTTTACCTCGCGGCTGCTGACGTCCTCGCCCGTATCGGTCGAAATCCCCTCCGAGAAGAAGTACTTCAGCGGGTAAATACCGAACTCGGTCTGCACCGATTTGCTGTTGGCTACCCGCGAAACGGTCGATACGTCCATGTCGATCATCCCAGCAATGTCCTTCAGAATCATCGGCCGGAGTTTGGATTCATCGCCGGTCAGGAAGAAATCGTACTGGAACTGCACGATGGCGTTCATCGTCTTGAGCAGGGTTTGCTGCCGTTGCTTGATGGCGTCGATGAACCACTTGGCCGCGTCTAGCTTCTGTTTGACGAACGTTACGGTTTCGCGAAGGGACTTGTTCTGCTTGCTGCTCTTGTCGTAGGTATCGAGCATCTCGGCAAACGACCGGCTGATGCGTAGCTCGGGCGCATTCTTGGAGTTGAGCGTCAGTTCGAGCTTGCCGTTGTTGTTGGTCAGAATAAAATCCGGAATCAGGTACTGGGCCGTGCCTTCTTCGCCTTCCACCGAACCGGGTTTAGGGTTCAGCTTGATGATAATATCGATGACTTTCTTGAGCGAGTCGTCGCTGATGTTGAGTCGCCGTTGAATTTTTTCGTAGTGCTTCTTCGAGAACTCGTCGAAGAAATCCTCGATGATCCGGATGGCCAGCACGACGTACGGATCGGTGGTGTCTTTGCGGTGCAATTGCAGCAGCAGGCATTCCTGCAGCGACCGGGCGGCAATACCGGGCGGGTCGAAAGTCTGAACTTTTCTCAGCACCTCCTCCAGTTCCTTGACGTCGGTGAAGACGTTCTGCGAAAAGGCGAGGTCGTTCACGATGGCCTGCATCGACCGGCGGATGTAGCCGTCGGCTTCGATACTACCGATCAGCTGAAGGCCGATAATGCGTTGTTCTTCCGTTAGTTGCAGGTATCCGAACTGCTGTAGAAGCGAATCGATGAGGCTCGAACTGGTCGCGAGCGGCATCTCCCGGTCGTCGTCGCCGTAATTGCCGTCGCCCTGCATTTTATAGCCGGTATAATCTTCGCCCTGAAGGTAATTGTCGATGTCGAGCTCGTCGTTGCGGTCTTTGTAGTCGTCGTCAAACTCGTCGGCAAAGGGGTCATCTTCGTTTGTATCCGACTCTTCGCCCATTCCTTCTTCAAGCGCCGGATTAATTTCCAGTTCTTCTTCAATCCGCGTTTCGAGCTCGGCCGTGGGTATTTGCAGCAGCTTGATGAACTGGATCTGTTGAGGAGACAGTTTTTGCTGCAGCGATTGGGTTAGGCTTAACTTCTGCATGGGTGGTACACTTTGGGCTATGAGTCAATAGGTTACGTTGAGTGGAGGAACAGATGCAAATTGCCCCTCACAATTATCAGACCAATTTAGTTAAAAGTTTGTTTGGGGCCATAGAAAATTTTCTGATTAGCCCAATCCCGCTACCTTCGCGGCATGATCAATAAATTATACGACACCTCGCTCAGCCTGCTTACGGACCTCTATCAGGTCACGATGGCCTACGGGTACTGGAAGTCCGGTACCGCCGAAAAAGAAGCCGTTTTCAACCTGTATTTTCGAAAACATCCGTTCGGGGGGGGCTTTACCGTAGCCTGCGGACTGGCGAGTGTGATCGGGTACCTGGAAGAGTTCAGCCTGTCGAAGAAGGACATTCGCTACCTGCGGACCCTGACCGGCAACGACGGACAACCCCTGTTCGACGAAGGGTTTCTGGAGTATCTGGCCAATCTGGAACTGACCTGTGAGGTGGAGGCTATGCCGGAGGGAACGGTCGTGTTTCCGAATGAGCCGCTGGTGCGGGTGCGCGGCCCGATTCTCCAGTGTCAGCTCCTGGAAACGCCGTTGCTGAACCTCATCAATTTCCAGACGCTGATAGCGACCAAAGCCGCCCGACTGCGGCTGGTGGCCGAAACCGATACCATTCTGGAATTTGGTCTGCGCCGGGCGCAGGGCGTTGATGGGGGCATGACGGCCAGCCGGGCGGCCTACATCGGCGGCTGCGACGCTACCTCCAACGTACTGGCCGGCAAGCTGTACGACATTCCCGTGCGGGGCACCCACGCCCACAGCTGGGTGATGTCGTTTGACAACGAGCTGCAGGCGTTCGAAACCTACGCCGGAGTGCTGCCCAACAACGTAACGCTGCTGGTTGATACGTACGATACGTTGCAGGGCGTCCGGCACGCGATCGAAGCTGGTCGGCAACTGGTGGCTCGCGGGCATAAACTGGCCGGGATCCGGCTGGACTCCGGCGATCTGGCGTATCTGAGTATCGAGGCCCGCAAGCTGCTGGACGAAGCGGGTTTTCAGGATACGGCCATCGTAGCGAGCAACGATCTGGACGAAACGATCATCAACAGCCTGAAGCAGCAGGGCGCTAAAATCAACGTCTGGGGCGTTGGTACCAAGCTCGTGACGGCCTACGATCAGCCGGCGCTGGGCGGGGTTTATAAACTGGCCGCGCTCCGCAACGAAACCACCGGGCAATGGGAATACAAAATCAAACTGTCGGAGCAGGCCATCAAAACGTCAACGCCGGGTATCCAGCAGGTACGTCGGTTCTATGAACTGACCGCCGATGGAACGCCCAATTTCCTGGCCGACATGATCTTTGACGAGGAACGGGCGGCAGAAGGGACCGTGACGATGATTGACCCGCTGGATTTTACTAAACGACGGCGTTTCGAACCGACGCATTTGTCGGAAGACCTGCTCGTGCCGGTGTTCCGGGCGGGTAAGCGGGTCTACGAAAGCCCCGACATCCATACGATCCGGGCGCGGGTGCAGACGCAGATGAAGAGCCTGCACTCCGGTGTGAAGCGGTTCGTGAACCCGCATACGTATCCGGTTGGTCTGGAGAAAAACCTGCACGACCTGAAGACGAACCTGATCCTGTCGCTGCGGGAAAAGGAAGGTGTCGTCGGCCGGTAAGGTCGGTCGGTAGTTCGTGTGAATAATGGCCTGAAAACAAACATTTCTGGCCAAAAAACAAGCCTTGTTTCGTTGGCGAATGGGGACCTTTGATACGTAATCAAAACCAACCAAAGCCATGAAATCGCTATTCACACATGCCGTTTACCTGATCGTCATCATAGGAGTACAGTTTGTAGGCAACCACGGTGCGCTGGCGCAGACCAGTGGCCAGTATGCGCCGGTCAATGCTCAGCATAAGGGGCACTGGAGCCTGAAAACTGACCCTGCCATTCGTGGTACCATCATCCGCTTCTATGGCAGCGATAGCCAGCAGATCTATCAGGAGTCGCTTCCCAATCAGTTTATCAAACTGTCGCCTAAAAATATCCGGCGGCTGGATCAGACACTGGCCCGGCTGGTGGATGCCCAACTGGTAGCTTCAGCCGTAACGGTGTCTAACCTGCCGGTTGTTTACTCTGAACCGACGGGTCAGGCCCCCGCTTTATCGGCTGCTCGTTCGAAGGCTGGTGCTCGTCTCGCTCTGGATGCGTCGTCTTTGCGTGTTCAATGCTACGTCCCAGCCGCCAAACCAGCCGTGCATCTGATCGTTGTTAACCCGGCTGAGGAGCGTATAACGATCCAACTGCTATCGGCTGAGAATAAAGTAGTGTATGAAGCAGTAAGCTGGGAACCCGGCCGCCGGTTTCAACTCGACATGCTGGGCATGCCGGAAGGTACCTATCAGGTTCGGGTAAAGGGCGCAACGCAGCAGTACCAACAGCCGGTTACCCTCAACTACGGATCGCAAAAGGCCGTGGTGCAAATTGATACGCCAGCCGTGTCTGAAGGGGTACTGGCAACGAAGCGGTCAAAGTAATCTTTCCTGTACTTATTGCCGGTTGGCAGTAGCTTATGATGGATAGGCCCTGCCAACCGGTTGCTCAGGTAGCTAAACCTGTAGCTTTGTTCCCGTTACGTACCCATCGTGAACGGATCACCTGGCCTGCTGGTCCTGTCCTGACGTTAATCCTTAAGGTTCAGCGCCTTTTTCACGTCGGCATAATCCGTCCAGTCAGTGGCTGCAAAACGGCCTCCTTTCACCTTGCCGTACACAATGACGTGCCGGACTGGGGTACGTCTTTAACCAGGTTCTGAACAGTATAACGCTAACAGCAGGGTAGATAAAGTAGTCTTCATGGAATTAGATAAAAATGGTGTGGATAGAAGAAAAGCTGTTTGGACGGGTTCGCCTTCTCCGTTCAGCCAAAAATGCTTCTGTTTTGACTGGTTGGCAACAATGGATTTGCTAACCACATCCTTTTTCTTCTCATCCATCCGTTTCGTTTTGCGAACGAGGTCGGTTAATTAGTTTTTCTATGGTACTAGTGTAGTTATGGAGGAGGTGACTCGCTTCGCTGGCTGAACCAGTCGGCGGAAGCCTGTTGAGCAGGGGCGGGCGAATGAACCAGCTCGGCAAACCAGCAAAAACATAACCCGGACACAACGCGGTTATGTTAACGCATGTCATGATGTACGTTTCCGTTTTTCTTAATTTATTAATGACAGTCTGGCGGACCGTATCTGATTTTTTCCGTTGTTTACCGTCCCTTTTCTCCTTCCAGTTTGTATGCAACCAATTGAATTAGTGGTCTTTGACATGGCCGGGACGACCGTGACAGACCATCACGAGGTCGAGCGGTGTTTTGCCGGGGCAGCTGCCGAAACCGGCTTGTACGTGAGCGATGAACGTATTCTGGCCATGCAGGGCTTGTCGAAACGGTATGTCTTCGAGACGCTCTGGAAGGAGCGACTGGGCGAAAACCACCCCGACGTACCGCATCAGGTCGATGCGTCGTACGACGCTTTCCGGACAATCCTGGAAACCCATTACCTGACGCAGGGCGCTACGCCTACGGAAGGGTGTCTGGAGGTGTTTGAGTACCTCCGGCAGCGGGGCATCAAGATCGCCCTGACTACGGGTTTCTACCGCGTCGTAACCGACATTATTCTGGATAAGCTCGGCTGGCTCGACGGACTCGACGATCAGCGGCTGGGCGGCCCGGATAGCCTGATTCAGGTGTCGATTGCCAGCGATGAGGTAGAGCGCGGACGACCGTATCCGAACATGATCGAGCGGGCCATGCAGCTCCTGAACGTGAAACCCGTGAAGGCGGTTGTCAACATCGGTGATACGCCGTCCGACCTGCTGTCGGGCCGGGCAGCCGGGGTCGCGCTTAATCTGGGGGTGACCAACGGTACGCATACGCGCGATCAGCTCGACTCGTATCCGCACGACTACCTGCTAGCCTCCCTGCGCGAACTGCCTGAGCTTCTGGCTACCCGCGAGACAGCCGTTGTCTGATTCCGGCAGTACTGGTTCAGCCGGTTGGCTGGGCGGTTCCAACCCGTGAATCGCCGGGCTAACCGGCTGAACTTCATCCCTCGAACGATAACCTTCCTAAACATGGCTTTCTACGACCTGATTGTTGTCGGTGCCGGAGCCCTCGGTACGTTTCATGCCTACCATGCCGCCCGGGCCGGCCAGCGCGTGCTGCTGCTCGAAAAAGACGCGTATCCTGCGGGCGCTACCGTGCGTAATTTTGGCCAGGTGGTGCCCTCCGGTCTCGCCGGGCGCTGGTTCGACTACGGTCGCCGGAGCCTGGAGATCTACAAAGCCATCCAGCAGGAAACCGACCTGACCGTTCGGGCCAATGGGTCAGTGTACATCGCTTCCGATGCCGATGAACTCGCCCTCATCAACGAACTGCACGACCGCTACGTGAGCGTTGGTTACCCCTGCGAACTGCTGACGAAAGCCCGGTGTCTGGCGCAGTACCCGGCTCTGCAACCAGACTATGTGCTGGGTGGACTGTATTTTCCCGATGAGGTAAGCGTGGAACCGGAGCAGATGGTCCACCGGCTGATTGATTACATCTGCCAGAAATACAAGGTAACGTACCAGTCCGGATCGGCGGTGATCGACTGCCAGTCGAACTACAACGGTGCTATCGTGACGCTTGCCGGGCCGCGCCAGACGAACCGGCAGCGGTTTCAGGCCGACCGGCTGCTGCTCTGCAGCGGGCACGAAGTCCGGCTGTTGTTCCCCGATATTTTTGCCGACGCCGATTTGATCATCAGTAAATTACAGATGCTGATGACGGAGCCGATGCCTGATGTGGCCTTACGCGGCAACATCCTGACCGGCCTGACCATCCGGCGGTATGAGTCGTTTCGCGAGTGTCCGTCCTACGCCGGACTGACCACACCCGACTACCTGGCCGAGCTGAAGCAGTGGGGCATTCACATTCTGTTCAAGCAGGCAACCGATGGGTCGTTTATCATCGGCGATTCGCACGAATACGCCCCCGCTACGCGGGTTGAAGACCTCGGCTACCATACCCAGGCCCACATCAACCGGTTGATCCTGAACGAAGCCCGCCGGATTGTCCGCTTCCCGGTCGAGCCCATCCGGAAGGAATGGGCCGGTTTCTACAGCCAGACCGACAAAGAGATTTTCGAATACGATGTTGACGAGCACATCCGCATCATCACGGGCATCGGCGGGAAGGGCATGACCTCCGGCGCGGGCTATGCCGAAGCCAGCATCCGGCAGTGGCTCGGGGTGGCCGTATAAGTAGAAGCGGTAGCCGCTGGTGTTATATTTATGTGAACTAAATCCAAGGGCTGTTCATAAACCATTGATAGCCAATAAATATACGCGTAATACTGTCTAAGTACATTTGTGGAAATCAGCACCGGGTAAATCCATAAATGTATGAAGCTTCTTTTACTTTACTCAACACCAGTCCGTTGCGTTCCGCGCCGACCGATTATGGTGTTTTTGTTTTGCCTGCTGTCGGGGTTTTCGGCCCTGGCGCAAACGATCAGCGGTCGGGTAGTTTCCGGCGATGATCAGCAACCCCTTCCGGGTGTGTCTATCGTACTCAAAGGTACAACCACCGGTACAACCACTCGCGCCGACGGTACGTATTCAATCAATGTTCCTTCGTCAAACGCTACATTGACGTTCTCATTCATTGGGTATGATTCGCAGGAGATTACGGTTGGCAACCGCAGTACTATCGACGTGACGCTGGCCAGCAGCCCCAAAGCGCTGAACGAGGTTGTGATTACCGCGCTCGGTATTAAAAAAGACGTACGCAACACGGGGGTGGCCATCCAGACGGTCGACGGCGCGTCGCTCGTAAAAGCCCGCGAGCCGAACCCGATCAACAACCTGGTTGGTAAGGTGGCCGGCCTGACCATCGGTGCCTCGGCCGAACTGCTGCGCCGGCCGACGATTGCCCTAAGGGGATACACGGACGTGCTGTTCGTTGTTGACGGGGTACCGATCAACTCCGACACCTGGAACATCAGCAACGATGACATCGAAACCTACACCGTTCTGAAAGGCGCTTCAGCGTCGGCTCTGTACGGTTTCCGGGGTAAGAACGGCGCTATCCTGATCACCACCAAGCGGGGTTCGAAAGACAAGCGTGGGTTCTCGGTGGAGGTAAACACCAGCCAGCAGTTCGACAACGGATTCATCGCCATCCCGAAGGTTCAGGATGAGTACGGTCCCGGCGACCATGGCGTGTATGCGTTCGGCGACGGGAAAGGGAACGGCCTGAACGACGGAGACTACGACATCTGGGGGCCGCCGTTGGATGGCCGTCTGCTGCCGCAGTACGACAGCCCCGTAGTGCCCGGGCAAACGTTCACGACGACGTTTCCGAACGGCGCTAAATTTACGAGCAACCGCCAGCCGACGCCCTGGACGCCACGCGGTAAGGATAACCTGCGCCGGTTCCTGCAAACGGGCATCCTGTCGACCAACAACGTAGCCGTATCGTCGTCGACCGAGAAGTACGACCTGCGTTTCTCGCTGTCGCACAACTACCAGCGGGGGCTGGTACCGAACACCCGACTGAACATCACGAACTTCAATACGTCGCTGGGGCTGAACTTCTCTCCGAAACTGCGCTTTGAATCGAACCTGAACTTCAGCCGTCAGACAACGCCTAACTTCCCGGATGTGAATTACGGTCCGAACTCCCTCATCTATAACATGAACATCTGGGGCGGTGCCGACTGGAACGTCGATGACATGAAGCAGATCTGGCAGCCGGGTAAGGAAGGTACGCAGCAGATTTACGCCGAATACCAGCGGTACAACAACCCCTGGTTCATGGCCAAGTACTGGCAGCGCGGCCACTATAAAAACGACCTCTACGGCTATACCTCGCTGCGTTACCAGCTTGCCGACGGTCTGCAACTGACCGGTAAGGCGCAGTTGACGACCTGGAACCTGCTCCGCAACGAAAAATTTCCGTATTCAATGACGGTGTACGGCCGTGAAGAAGGCCGGGGCGACTACCGCGAAGACCGGCGGAACCTGCTCGACAACATCAATCAGGTGCTGCTGCAGTACAACAAGTCCATCACGCCCGACCTTACCGTCAGCGCCCTGGCCGGTGGCGAACTGCGGGTGCTGAACTACAACTCCGATTTTGCCAGTACCAACTACCTGAACGTACCGGGTGTCTACAATTTCGCCAACTCAGCGAACCCGGTCATTGCCACCAACTACACGGCCAACATGCGCGTGCTGTCGGCGTATTACTCCGCTGACTTTACCTTCCGTGATCTGGTGACTCTGTCAACGACGGGTCGGGTGGATAAGCTCTCGACGCTGCCCGCTCAAAACAATACGTACTTCTATCCCTCGGTAGCGTTGAGTACGGTGGTGTCGGACTACATCAAGCTGCCGGACGCGGTGTCGTTCCTGAAGCTGCGGGCGTCGTACGCCAACGTGAAAGACGCCCTGACGCAGTCAACCATCGGCACCACGCCGGGGTTGTCGTATCCGCTCGGCTACGGCGACAATTACTCGTCGTCGTACGGTGGCCCGACGTACCAGAACTCGGCGGTGTATTCGGTACCGCTGGTGTACAACAACCGGCCGGCCGCCTACTTCACTAATACGCTGAGCAACCCCGACCTGAAGCCCAACTCAACCTCGCAGTTTGAGGCCGGTCTGGATGTTCGTTTCCTGAACAACCGGATTGCCGTGGATGGGGTGTATTTCAACAGTAATGATGGTCCGCGGATTTTCAGCCTGCCGACTTCGGAAACAACCGGCTACAATGCCCGCCTGGTGAATGGTATCCGGACGCAGAAGCAGGGGATCGAAGTGTCGGTTACGGGTAAGGCGCTGCGCATGGCAAACGGGCTGAGCTGGGATGTAACAGCCAACTATTCAACCTACACCGAAAAGCTGCGCGAAGTGTATCCTGAAGGTGGAATCAACACCCTGGCTTCAAGTTATTTCGTGGGTAGCAGCAGCGGCAACCGCTTCCTGACGGCCGGTGATCGGGTGGATGGTTTCTATTCGGGTGCGTTCTACCGCACGCCGGACGGCCAGCTCATCAACGATGCCGGTGGCCGCCCCATCGTAAACCCGGTTGCACAGTTTCTGGGGTACGTTAACCCTAAGTTCGTGTGGGGGATCAACAACCGCTTTGCCTACAAAAACTGGAATTTCAGCTTCCAGTTCGACGGCCGCGTGGGTGGTGTCATCGGTGATTATATCAAACAGAAGACGTATCAGGGTGGCCGTAACCTGGAAACGGCGCAGGGGGCCATCGGCGACGCCCGCAAGCAGGACGTACTTGGCGTGAAAGCCTACGTCGGGGAGGGTGTTCAGGTATCGAACGGGGCGGTGATCAAGTACGATCCGCAAACGGGGGCCATCACGAACTATGGAGAGCTGCAGTTCACGCCGAACACGACTAAAACGTTCGCCCAGGATTACATTGCCCGGGTGTACGGCCAGACCGAAGCCTTCCTCATCAGCCGGAGCTACGCCAAACTACGCGAGGTAGTGATTGGGTACACCCTGCCCAGTACGCTGCTTAACCGCGTAGGCGTTCGCCAGGCAACGGTGTCGCTGGTGGGCCGGAATCTGTTGTACTTCGCCGAACGGAACGACCTCGACCTCGACCAGTTCGTGAACGGTGGTATTTCGGATCTGCAAACACCCACGACGCGCCGGTACGGTATCAACCTGAATCTGACATTCTAATCCGTAAACTGAGAACCGAAAGTCATGACAATCAACCGATATATTTTTGCCAGTCTGGCGCTGGGTCTGACGCTGACGGCCTGTGAGCAGCCGTTCGACGCGCTCGAAAAAGACCCCAACCGGCCAACTAACGCCCCGGCCTCGCTGGTGTTCAACGGGGTCGTAAATGATATGTATGAGGACGTTACGGGCGGACCGTGGGGACCGGAGCAGCGCTGGAACCAGTTCTACGCCAGTAACTACAACTACTACGCAACCAACGATTACGCCTGGACGACCACCGGGCTTCAGTTCACCACGCTGAAAAACGTGGTGAAAATGGAGGAAGAAGCCAAGCGGGCCGGTCTGCCGGATGTGAATCCGTACTCGGCGCTGGGCAAGTTTTTCCGGGCGTACTTCTACGTGAACATGACTCAGCGGGTGGGTGACCTGCCGTTGACGGATGCGTTGAAAGGGCTGGATAACCTGACGCCCACGTACAATTCACAGAAGGACGTGTATGTGCAGGCGCTCCAATGGCTCGATCAGGCGAATGATGACCTGGCTGCGCTGATCGCCAAGAATGACAACAACCTGCAGGGAGACATTTACCTGAGCAACACCCTGGGCAAGTGGCAGAAGGTGGTCAATACGTACAAAGTACGGGTGCTGATCAGCCTGAGCCTGAAGGAAAATGACGCGGATCTGAAAGTGAAGCAGCGCTTTGCGGAGGTACTCAGTAACCCAACGAAGTACCCGCTGATGGCGAGTGCTGACGATAACCTGCAGTACATCTACAACAGCAGCTTCAACAAGTACACCCGGAACCCCGACAACTTCGGGCAGAACGCTACCCGCGAAAACATGGCTGCTACGTACCTCGGTACGTTGACGTCGCTGAAAGACCCACGGACGTTTATCGTGGCTGAACCCGCGTCGGCCAAGGTCGCGGCCGGGGTGAAACCAACCGATTTCGCTGCGTTTGTCGGGGCATCGTCGGGCGAGGACCTCGCCGACATGTCGTCGAAGGCCAATCGGGGTGAGTATTCGTTCCAGAATCGCCGTCGCTACTACAGCACCTACACCGCCGAGCCGTACATCCTCATCGGTTACCCGGAGCTTCAGTTCAACCTTGCCGAAGGCATCAGCCGCGGCTGGGCGTCGGGCAATGCCGAAGAGTATTATAGAAAGGGCATTCAGGCATCGTGGGCGTTCTATGGTCTGAAAGACGGCAGCAACGACGTGTATTTTTCGGCCGACGGTGGTTATCGGAACTTCAACACCTACCAGGTAAACGTCAGCTTTGCCGATTACTACGCACAGCCGGCTGTTAAATACGCCGGCAACAACGCCGATGGCCAGAAGCAGATTCTGACCCAGAAATACCTGGCGTTTGCGCAAAACTCGGGCATGGAAGCCTGGTACAACCAGCGCAGAACAGGGGTACCAACGTTTCTGCTGGGCCCCGGTACCGGCAACAGTGGCCGGATACCGAAGCGGTGGCAGTACCCAACCACCGAAAACTCGTACAACAAGGCGAACTACTCAGCCGCTCTTACCACTCAGTACGGCGGATCGGATGACATCAACGCCATGATGTGGCTTTTGAAATAAACCCGTTAACAGCGCAGGCAGACAACGGTGGGAGAAATCTTCACCGTTTCTGTTTGCAGGGGGTTAGGCTAAGCCCGGAAGCAGTTATCAATCAGGTTTTAATTAAACGTATCAGGTGTGTTAAGTAGTTGTGAAGTCTTTTAATACTGAGTTCATAAATCGTTGATTCACAATCAGTACTGACGTAATAGTAGCTAAGTACTTTTGTGCTTGCACCTAATTACGCTAAACCGTAAACGACTTATGACCATCTTTTTACGTCTCTTGACGCCATCAGTTCCTGTCAACCGCAGGCTACTGGTGGTGTTTTTGTTTTGCCTGCTGTCGGGCCTGTCGGCCGTGGCGCAAACGATAACCGGGCGCGTGGCATCCGCCGATGATAACCAGCCGCTGCCGGGCGTATCTATTGTTATAAAAGGAACCACAACCGGGACTACCACCGGAGCTGATGGTAAGTACTCAATCAACGCTCCGTCAACGGCTGTTCTGACGTTCTCGTACATTGGCTACGAAACCCAGGACGTGACCGTTGGTAATCGGACGACGATTGACGTAACGCTCCGGGGCGATGCCCAGACCCTCGGCGAGGTTGTGGTAACGGCACTGGGTATTCAGCGCGAGAAAAAAGCGCTTGGCTACGCCACCCAGGAGATACAGGGAAGTGCCCTGACCATTGCCCGCGAAACCAACGTAACCAACCAGTTGGCCGGCAAGATCGCGGGCGTGACGGTAGTAGGCAGCCCATCGGGTATCGGCGGGTCGTCGCGGGTCACCATCCGCGGAGAACGCTCGGTAGATCTTAATAAGAACCAGCCGCTCTACGTCATCGACGGGGTGCCCATCTCGAATGGGTTTACGGGCGGGTCGGGCCGGAACAACCTCGAAGTTGATTTTGGGAACGGAGCCAGCTTCATCAACCCCGACGACATTGAGTCGATCAACGTACTGAAAGGCGGAGCCGCTTCGGCCCTCTACGGCGCCCGGGCGGCCAATGGCGTGATCGTCATTAAAACCAAGTCGGGACGCGGTAACAAAGGCATCGGGGTGGAAATCAATACGAACCAGACCGTTGAAACTCCGCTCGTGCTGCCCGAATACCAGACCGTATACGGTCAGGGAAACGGTAACGGGGGGGATTTTGCCTTCGTCAACGGTGGGGGAGCCGGCCTGACCGACGGTACCGACGAAGCCTGGGGACCGGCGTTCTCGCTGAACAAAAGTTACCCCCAGTACGATTCACCCCGGACGCTCAACGGCCAGCCTACCAACTTCCGGGGTGGCGACCTGAATGCGCCAACGGGCAGCGTGATTACGCCGACGCCCTGGGTTGCTGAGACCGACAACCTCCGGAAATTCCTGCAAACGGGCCGTACCAATACCACCAGCATCGCCCTGACGGGTAGCAACGACGCGGGTAACTTCCGGCTCGCCCATACCATGCTGAACCAGACCGGGATTGTGCCCAACACCGACCTCAAGAGGTACACAACCTCGCTGAGCGGTGGGTTTAATTTTACGCCGAAATTCTCGGCCAATGCCTTCGTGAGCTACATCAAAGGCGAGAGTGGAAATCGCCCTTCTATCAGCTACGGTACCGAAAGCATCATGTATCTGTTCAACTGCTGGCTGCCGCCGTCGGTGCAGCTTGAGCCGATGGAAGACTACTGGATGCGCGGCCAGGAGGGGGTTCGTCAGTATAGCTGGAACTACAACTACCACGATAACCCGTATCTGACCGTCTACGAAAACACCAACGGACAGCTGTACGACCGCGTTATCGGTAATGCGTCGCTGAAGTACGATCTGACTCCCTGGTTAAGCGTACAGGGGCGTACGGCCATCGACTACAGCAGCGAAAAACGGGAATACAAACGGGCGTTCAGTACGCAGCGGTTTCCCTTCGGACAGTACCGCGATAATCGCATCATCACCGAAGAGCGGAACACCGACTTCCTGTTCACGGCAAACAAAGAGTTCAACGAGACCTGGACCGTGTCGGGTACGTTCGGCGGAAACCAGCTCCGGCAGAAATCCGACTTCCTGGAAACCAACGCCGGGCAGCTGAACATTCCGGGGATTTATAACCTGACCAATTCGCGGATACCCCTGCAAACGTCGCAGAGCCTGGTCGAAAAGCGGGTTAACTCGCTCTACGGCTCAGCGCAGGTAGCGTTCCGTAACTACCTGTTCCTGGAAGTAACGGCCCGCAATGACTGGTCGAGTGCGCTCACCCTTCCGGAATACGCCCGCACGTTCGGGACGCAGGACAACTCGTACTTCTACCCATCCGTGGCGGTGAGCGCGGTGCTGAGTGATATGTTCACCCTTCCCCAGTCGGTTTCATTCCTGAAAGCCCGCCTGAACTACGCGTCGGTGGGTAACGATACCGATGCGTTTACGTTCACGCAGTCCTACAACCCCAGCGATCCGTTTGGCAGCAGCCAGGTGTATGGCGAGACCGACCGGCTGGCCAACTTCAACCTCAAGCCCGAAATCAGCGATTCGTTTGAGGGCGGGGTTGAACTGAAGCTGTTCAAACGGCGGGTAGGGCTCGACGTGTCGTATTACCAGACCAACACCCGCAACCAGATTCTGAACATCCCGCTCTCGATTACCAGTGGCTACAACAGCCGGGCGATCAACGCCGGTCTGATTCGGAACAATGGGGTAGAGGTGGCGCTGAACCTCGTGCCGGTTGAACTGCCCAACAGCCTGCGCTGGGGGGTTGACTTTAACTTCTCGGCCAACCGCAGCAAGGTGATTCGCCTGGCCGACAACATCCAGAACTTCGTGATGGCCAGCCGCCGGGTAAGCATTGAAGCCCGCGTCGGTGAGCGCATGGGCGATATGTACGGCATCGGCTTCGCCCGCGTGCAGAACACCGATCCAACCAAGCCTTACTACGACGCCACGGGCCAGTACGTTGGACAGATGGTGTTCAGCCAGGGACGTCCCATCGCCACGACCGACCGGATCAAACTGGGTAACTATAACCCGGACTTTCTGCTGGGTATCAACAACAGCCTGACCTATCGCAACCTGCGGCTGAGCTTCCTGTTCGACATGCGGCAGGGGGGTAAACTATACTCCGAAACCCAGACCGTTGGGCGCGAGGGTGGCATCATTATCGAAACCCTCGAAGGCCGCGCCAATGGCTACAACCTGAATCTGCCCGGCAACGGTGTCATTGGGCAAGGGGTAAAAGTGGTCAGCACGAACACCGATGGGACAACTACGTTTGCGCCGAACGACGTCAAAGTCAACTCGCGGCAGTGGCACACCGCCTGGACGGGTGGCCGGAACATTGCCGAAGGGGTAATGTACGACGCGTCGTTCGTCAAGCTGCGCGAAGTACAGCTTGGGTTTGCCATCCCGGACCGTATCTGGGGCCGCGTACCGCTGCGGGGCGTTACGTTCACGCTGGTCGGCCGGAACCTGGCCGTTTGGTCGAAGGTACCCCACGTGGACCCCGAAACGCTGTCGTACGCGGGTGGAACGGCCCTGCCCGGTATCGAGTACATGGCCATTCCAACCACCCGGAGCTTTGGCTTTAACCTGGGCGTGAAGTTGTAACAAATGGATCGAACGCCGATACTCATGAGTGTCGGCGTTCGATCCGCTAACATCTGAATTATGAAATCAATAACATATATCCTCTCCATTCTATTCCTGCTGGTGGTTACGTCCTGCGACAATGAGTTTGAGCAGATCAACAACAACCCCAACGTACCCACGCAGGTGTCGCCCGATCTGCTGCTGGCGGGTGTAATCCGCAATACGATCAACGATCAGGTCAACGAAGCCTGGGGCATCGGCAACATTGTGGTGCAGCATACGGCCAAGATTCAGTTTGTGAACGAAGACCGCTACCTCTGGGGGGAGCGCAACGGCGTCTGGAACAGCGTGTATGGCAACATGCGCAACGTGCAGAACATCATCAGCCTGGCCACCGCCAGCCAGCAGAACAACTACCTCGGTGTGGGGCTCGTGCTGAAGTCGTGGCTGTTTTCAATTGCGACCGATACCTACGGCGACATTCCGTATGCCGATGCGACCAAAGCCAAGTCAGACGGGGTGTACGCGCCCAAATACGATACGCAGGAAGTGGTCTACAACGGAATCCTGGCCGATCTGAAGCGGGCCAACGAGATACTGGGCACCAGCTCAGAATCCATCAGTGGCGATATTCTGTTCGGGGGCGGTTCCGGGGCCATCATCAAGTGGCGGAAGCTGGCCAATTCGCTCCGGATCCGGTATCTGATGCGGATTTCCAATCGCCGGAACGTTGGTCCGGACCTGCAGGAAATCCTGAGTGATCAAGCAAAATTCCCGATTTTCGAAAGCAACGCCGATAATGCCGCACTGGTTTATCAGGCCACGGCCCCGAACCAGTGGCCCCTCTACGGCTCACGCGTAGGTTCGTTCGATGAGTTCCGGGCCAGCAAGCCGCTCGTTGACCGGCTGACCGCCCTGAACGACCCGCGTTTGCCCATATTTGCGCGTCCGGTTGAGCGGCCCTCGTCGGCCGGCCGGGTTGAATACACGGGCATTCCGAACGGGTTGGGCGATACCCCGGCGCTGAGCTACAACGGTGGCCCGCAGGGCGTATCACGCGTAGGGCTGTCGTTTGCCTGCCTCGTGTGCAGCACGCCCGCACCCGTCCCGAACGTCATGCGTGGCCTGCTGATGACGTTCGCCGAACTGCAGTTTCTGCTGGCCGAAGCCCGCGAGAAAGGCCTGATCACGACCGGCAGCGCCGAGACGTATTACCTTGACGGTATCCGGGCTAACTTCGATTTTTACAGAGCGATCGTGCCGACCGAATACGGGATTAACGTAACCCCGCCGGCAACGTACTTTACGCAGCCCGGCGTTGCCTACACCGGTACGCAGCAGGAGAAGCTGCAGAAAATCGGTACGCAGAAGTGGGTCGCCCTGTTTTTTAACGGGCTGGAAGCCTGGTTCGACTGGCGCCGGACCGGTATCCCGACCGTGACGCCGGGACCGGATAATCTCAACAATAACCGCGTACCGGTTCGCTATCCGTACCCACTGAACGAACAGTCGCTGAACGGTACCAACCGGACCGAGGCCGTGACCCGGCAGGGAACCGACGACATCAACACACCCGTCTGGTGGGACAAGTAATCAGTTAGTGTAGTCTGATCCGATTAGTAGAAGGTAGACCGTATATGGTTTTCGGTAAGGAGCGGGGTAACTACCAGCCTCTTACCGAAAACCATATACCGAAACCGTAAACCGTATGAACCGCAGAGACCTGCTCAAATCGGCTGCCCTGCTGCCGCTGTCCACAACGTCTGAACCCCTGGCACCGGGTCTGGCCCGAAAACGGAGTGTCCGGCTGGCTTACATCGGCGATACGCACGTGTTGCCCGAGTCCAAACCCATGAACGGGATTGCGGCCTGTCTGCAACACATCCAGAACCAGGCTGACCGGCCGCAGTTTATCCTGCACGGGGGCGATACGATCATGGATGCCCTGGCCGAAGGTCGCGACAAAGTGAAGGCCCAGTGGGATGCCTGGCATCAGGTGGTGAAAGCCAACAGCTCGCTGCCGATTGAGTACTGCATCGGCAACCACGACGTGTGGGGCTACGAAAACGCGAAGGCTGAGCCGGAGTACGGCAAGAAATGGGCCGTGGATCAGATGCGGATCAGTGGTCGCTACCGGAGCTTCGACCGCAACGGCTGGCATTTCGTCGTGCTCGACAGTGTGCAGCTGAAGCCGGACGGGAGCTGGTACACGGGCAATCTCGACCCGGAACAGATGGACTGGCTGAAGCAGGATCTGGCCAAAACCAGTGCCAGAACACCGGTGCTCGTGCTGTCGCATATCCCGATTCTGACCACGACGGTATTTGCGTTCAACGGCCAGCAGAGTAATCCGACAACCATCCCGGCCGGATTGATGCACACCGATTTCGGTGACCTGATCAAGCTTTTCTACCAGTATCCAAACGTAAAAACCGCCCTGAGCGGGCACACGCACCTGCTTGAGCGAGTCGATTACAACGGCGTATCGTACCTCTGCAACGGGGCCGTCAGCGGCAACTGGTGGAAAACCGATACGCACCAGCAAACCAAAGCCGGCTACGCCCTGATCGACCTCTACGACGATGGCACCGTCGAGCGGACGTATGTCGCGTATGCGTAACCCGACTCGCGTCCGTACGGTACGTCTGACGCATAGCCGGGCTACGCTCCTTGTTGGCCCAGGAGTAGGCCCAACACCCGCTCAGGCTTACTATAAGCATCCGACAGCCCGGCATAACTGTTGACCCGTCAGACCTCAAACCCCGAAGCATACCCATCAATTTACCTACATGATTGAACAAACTATCTCTGACCTGTCGACGCTGTTCGAACAGGGCGGCAACGATGCCTACTTTGGCGAGCCCGTTACGCAGCTGGAACACGCCCTCCAGTGTGCGAGCCTGGCCGAACGCGCCGGGGCCGACGACGAAACCATCATTGCGGCCTTTCTGCACGACATCGGGCACCTGCTGCCCCCCGACATGGCGGGCGGTTACATGGACGGCTACGGTACCGTTGACCACGAACGGCTGGGAGCCGATTACCTGCGTCAGCGCGGTTTCTCGGAGAAGGTAGCGCAACTGATCGAACACCACGTCAATGCCAAGCGGTATCTGGTCGCGCAAAAGCCGGAGTATCTGGCCAGGCTGTCGGAAGCCAGTCTGAAAACGCTGGAGTTTCAGGGCGGACCCATGTCGACTGATGAAGCCACGGCTTTTGAAAAGAATCCGTATTTCCGCCAAATCCTGCAGGTTCGGGGCTGGGACGAGCAGGCAAAAGAAACGGGGATTGTACTGCCTGATCCCATTCGGTATCTGGAGAAGTGCTACAACCACCTCGAAAGTCGCTTGGCGTAACGTACTCCGCTGATTACTAAAGAGAAGTTTCTGGAAATTCCGTAATCTGCGGCAATTCACTACCTGACCTGTCACCACTATGAAGCACCTCTTCCTTGCCGTTCTCGTTTTGCCGTTTATTGCCAGTGCCCAGAAAACCTACCAGACCCTTCAGGTGCCGGGCCGTTCGGCGTTCTGCGTCATCGACACCGCCGGGCGCTCCGTGCTGCCGAGTGGTCGCTACGTAACCCCGGTTGGCCGGACCCTCCGGATCACCAACGACCCGTTCGGGCTGGCGCTGTCGACGGATGGGAAAAAAGCCGTTACGCTCCACGATGGCGTACTGACGGTACTTAAGCTCGACGGCCCGCTAACAACTACCCGAATTCCTGACTACGCCGGTACGATCAAGTCGCCGGTCAATGGCGCTACGTTCCTGGGCGTGGCCTTCGCGCCTGACAACAAAACGGTGTACCTCAGCAATGGCGACAAAGGCCGGGTGATCGTGTACGACATCGAACGGTTGCAGACCATCGATAGCATCGCGCTGGATGGCAACGGCTATACCGACAGCTTTACATCCGATCTGCTGCTGAACGGCAATGAACTGCTGGTGCTGGACCGGGCCAATTTCCGCCTGGTACGCATCGACCTGCGGACGAAGCAGATCACCGCGTCAATCCCGACAGGGCGGCAACCGTTCGGGCTGGCCGTGAGTGCAGACCGGTCGCTGGCGTTTGTGGCCAACGTCGGGCTGTACGAATACCCCAAAGTGCCGGGCGTGACGCCGACCAACAAAGATAACATGATGCTGCAATTCCCGGCCTACGGCGCGCACACCAAAGAGTCGCGGGAGGGCGTCGAAATTAACGGTCGCAAAATTCCTGGTCTGGGCGATCCGCTGGCCGATGAAGCCATGAGCGTCTGGGTAGTGGACCTGAAAACCGGTAAAGTAAGCAGTAAGCTAAAAACGGGTGTGCAGATCGGCGAAATGATTGAAGAGGCTGAGGTGGTGGGCGGGTCCAGCCCAAACTCGGTCGTGGTGGGGAACCGCTTTGCCTACGTTTCCAACGCCACCAACGATAATATCTCAATCATTGACTACAGGACTCGTAAGCTGGTGGGGACCATTCCACTCAAAATAGATGCAAAGCTGGATCGGTACCGGGGGCTGATGCCGTTCGGACTGACGCTTACTAAAGACGAGAAAACCCTGTACGTCGCGCTGCTGGCGCTCAACGCCGTGGCCGTCGTCGATGTGCCAACCCGGAAAGTCCGTGGCCTGATTCCCACCGGCTGGGGACCAACCCGGGTGGCGCTCTCGCCCGACGAAAAAACAGTGTACGTTACGTCGGCACGGGGCTACGGTGCCGGCCCGAACGGCGGTCGAACCTTCGTAAAACCCCCGCAGGGCACTTACATCGGCGATATTCAGCTCGGTACGTTTCAGGCTGTCCCCGTGCCGGACGCAGCTCAGCTCGCCACGTACACCCGGCAGGTGCTGGGCAACACGTACCAGACCGTTGCCGTGGCGGACAACGGCCGGAATCCGTTGCCTCCGCTGCCCAAAGTGCGGCAAAGTCCAATCAAATACATTGTGTACATCACGAAGGAAAACCGGACGTACGACGAAGTATTCGGACAGCTCAAAACCGGCCGGGGCGACTCCACGCTGGCCCGGTTCGGCACGGGCGTAACAATCAAAAACCGAATCGCGACGGATCGTGGCAACAGCGGACGTACCACCGATCGGCCCGGCGATACGCTCGATATTACGAAAGCAGACATTATGCCGAACCACAGCCGCATTGCGCAGCAGTTTGCGTATTCGGACAATTTCTACTGCGATTCCGACGCCAGCATCCACGGCCACCACTGGATGATGGGCACCATTCCGAACGAGTGGGTAGAAGCCAACGCGGCCTCGGCGGGGCGGTTCGATGCGTTCTCAAAAGCACCCGGCCGTCGATTCCCGAAAGCGTCGGGTGCCATCGACCCCGAAGATTACAACGAGATTGGTGGGTTGTGGGAGGCCCTCGAACGGAATAAGGTGACGTTCTACAATTTTGGACAGGTAAACGAATACGCCGGGAATTACGAAGAGCAGTACGACACCACCTTCGGCGCGGCTCATCCGGTCGCGTTTCCGATGCCGGCGGCTGCGTTCCGGCATACATCGCGGAACTTCGCCGGTTATAATACCAACATTCCCGACCAGTTTCGCATGGATCAGTTTGAGCGGGAGTTTACGGCTAAGTGGCTGCCGACCAAAGGTAAAGCTCCCAGAGAAACATTACCCCAACTGCTGACGGTCATGCTGCCGAACGACCACGGGGCCGGGCCGCGGGCGGGCGAAGGCTACCCGTACCTGCACTCCTACATGGCCGACAATGACCTGGCCACCGGCCGGATTCTGCACTTTCTGAGCCGGACACCGTACTGGAAAAACATGCTCGTGATTATCACTGAAGACGATCCACAGGGCGGGGTCGATCACATCGATGCCCACCGCTCGGTGCTGATGCTGGCCGGGCCGTATGTGAAACGCGGCTACGTGTCGCATACCCATGCCAACTTCGGGTCAATTCTGAAGGTGATCTATAACCTGCTGAACGTACCGTATGTGAACCAGTATGACCAGACGGCATCCCTGCTGCAGGATTTCTTCACCGACAAGCCTGATTTGCGGCCTTATGAGGTCGTGCTGCCCGACGGGCGGGTGTTTGATCCGCAAACGGCCATGAAGCCGTATAACAAAACGTTCGACTGGCGGAAAATCCAGAAAGGACCCGAGATGGACGACCGCGCCGACCAGCGGGCTGAACATTACCGTCAGCAGGAAACCGGCAACTGAATCCGGATTAATATTAACAAAACGTTAATGAGCCACAGCGGATTCCTCGATCGGCAGCGTCTTTATTTGCTGCGTTAACAGCCAAAACATTACTCGACATGTTCAGAATCTTTACCATTTTACTTTCTTTTCTGGCCAGCGTCTGCTACGGTCAACTGGGTACGGGGGTGGTTCGTGATGCCCGGACCGACGCGCCCCTGGTCGGCGCTACGGTGCAGCTTGTCTCCTCAGCCAGGGGGACCCAGACCGACCGGCAGGGCCGTTTTGTGTTTACTAACCTGGCCGAAGGTACGTATCAGCTGCGGGTCAGCTCGGTCGGCTACCGAACCACTGAGCAGTCGGTGACGTGGTCGGCGGGAACGGCCGGCCCCGTCGTGATAAACGTACAGCCTGCGGTTATTCAGCTCAACGAACAGCTCGTTACCACCGCCCAGCGCACCGAAGCGCCGGAGTTTGTCCGGCCGGAAGTTATCTCGGTCGTGACCCCCCGCGACCTGCGCCAGCGGGCACCCCGGTCGGTGCCGGAAGCACTGATCGGCGTCACGGGCGTTTTTCTGCAGAAAACCAATCACGGGGGCGGTTCGCCGTTCGTGCGGGGCCTGACCGGTCAGCAGACCCTGCTGCTGGTCGACGGTATCCGGCTCAACAACGCTACGTTCCGCTCGGGGCCAAACCAGTACCTGAACACCATCGACCCGCAGAGCGTCGGGCAGATTGAAGTCGTGCGGAGTACGGGGTCCGTGGCTTATGGCAGCGATGCCATTGGGGGCGTGGTCAATGTGCTGACCAAAAGCCCGCAGTTTGCCGAGCAGGGTGGATTTACGGGGAATGTATTCCTGAAAGCGGCCACGCAGGGGATGGAGTACACCGGACGGGTAGAAGTCGGCTATCAGTCGGCCAATGTAGCGGTGCTCGGCGGACTGGCCTACCGGAAGTTCGGCGATCTGGTGGCGGGGCAGGGGTTAGGCCGTTTGACGCCCACCGGCTACAGCCAGATTTCGGGCGATGTCAAAGCAAAATTCCGTCTGTCGGATCGGTACGTAGCTACCGTGGCCTACCAGGATCTGGAGCAGGACAGCGTGCCCCTGTACCATCGCGTTAAACTGGAAAACTTCGCCTATCATCAATTTGACCCGCAACGGCGGCAACTGGCCTACGCCCGGCTCGAAGGCTTTTATAACCGGCGGTTTCTGCAATCGGTGCAGCTGACGGCCTCATGGCAGCGGCAGATCGAAGGGCGTCAGAGCCAGCGAAACGCTAACCCCACGGCCGTGTACGAACGCGACGAAACGGCTACTACGGGCCTGACCCTCCTGATGAATGCCGAGCCGACTTCGGTCTGGCGGATGCAGAACGGCGTTGAGTGGTACTACGATCGGGTTGAGAGCAGCCGCGAGGACGTCAACACGCAGACCCGGGCCGTTACCAAAAGACGCGGGCTCTACCCTGACCGGGCTACAATGAGCAGTCTGGCCTTGTTTTCGCTGCACACCTTTACCCTTAACCGGTTGACGCTGACGGCCGGTGGGCGCTACAACGCGTTCCAGATCACAACACCCAACGAAACCCTGGGGGAAGCCTCGATCCAGCCATCGGCGCTGGTCGGCAACCTGGGCGCTTCGTTTGCCGTGCTGCCGGCTGTGCGCCTGGTTGCGTCGGTGCAATCGGCGTTCCGGTCGCCCAACGTCGATGACCTCGGCACACTGGGTATCGTCGATTTCCGGTACGAGGTACCCAATGCCAACCTGGAGCCGGAGCGGTCGCTGAACACCGAAGCCGGAGTGAAAGTACGCACAAGCCGGTTCTCGGCGGCTTTGCTGGCGTACAACAACCGCCTGACAAACTTCATCAGCCGCGTGCGGGCGGGGCGGGATTCAATTCAGGGATATCCGGTGTACCTGAAGCAGAACAGCGCCGAATCGTATATCCGCGGATTTGAAGCCGACGCTGAGTATGAGTTTATCCGCAACTGGCTGGCGTACGGCAGCATGACCTACACCTTTGGTCAGAACGTAACGGCCGCCGAGCCATTCCGGCGCATTCCGCCCCTCAACGGTCGCGTTGGTGTTACGTATCAGCCTGCTGATGGCTGGTGGGCACGGGCCGAGTTCCTCTACGCGGGCGCGCAAACCCGGCTGGCGCAGGGCGACAAAGACGATAACCGCATTGGCAAAAACGGTACGGCAGCCTGGCAGGTCATCAACCTGAATGGCGGTTACCGCTGGCGGAATGTCACGATCAGCGCCGAACTCCAGAACCTGACCAATGAAGCGTACCGGACACACGGCTCGGGCGTTGACGGCGTCGGGCGGAGCGCCTGGCTGGCCGTGAACTATCGGTTTTGATCAGGAATAGCACGCTGATGTTTATGGTTGTTATGGTTACTTTATGATTTTATTATGTAGCCGTAACAATCATGAACGATAATTATCAGCACTCTGAGATTACTCAATTATTTTTAAAGGCCTTCTATCGAGTTTATAATAAACTGGATTTTGGATTTTTGGAGAAGGTTTATGAAAACGCAATGCGGCTCGAACTGGATAAAATGGGGCTTTTTTGTTCTGCTCAGCAATCAATTGAAGTGTATTATGATGGCGAAAAAGTAGGCCTGTATTATGCCGATCTAATCGTGAATGATTGCGTTATTGTTGAACTGAAGGCGGCTGCTGGATTAGCTCCATAACATGAAGCGCAGCTTACGAACTATCTTAAAGCCACCCACATAGAAGTAGGATTACTGCTCAACTTCGGTCAGCAGCCACAGCACAAACGCAAAGTCTTCGCCAACGACCGCAAAAATCATTTTTAATCCTAAGAATCTTAAAAATCAGCGTTCTATATGGATTGGAAGTGGCAACAGGATTGATTGTATTATATTGTCTCCCTGACATCAGCACACAACCCTCAGCCCTATGCGTTCACCTGCTTTTCTCCGCAATCCCACCGCCTTTATGCTCTTCGGGGCGACGGCCGCGTTCTGTACCTACGCCTGCATGTACGCCTTCCGCAAGGGGATCACGGCCGTTACGTTCGAGGGAATGGCATTCGCGGGCATAAGCTACAAAATCTGGCTTGTGACGGCGCAGGTGCTGGGCTATGCGGCTTCCAAAGGGCTGGGTATCAAGTTTGTGTCGGAGATGTCGCCTGCCCGGCGGGCCGGAAATATGCTGCTGCTGGTAGGCGCGGCACTGCTGGCCCTGTTCGGCTTTGCTACCGTGCCGGCCCCCTACAACATCATCTTCCTGTTCCTGAACGGCCTCCCGCTGGGTATGGTCTACGGCATTACGCTGGGCTTTCTCGAAGGGCGACGCCAAACCGACGCGCTGGTGGCCGGACTGACGGCCTCGTTTATTTTTGCGTCGGGTTTCGTCAAGACCGTGGCCCTGACCATCAAGGCCGATTGGGGCGTATCCGAGTTCTGGCTACCGTTCGTAACGGGTGCGTTGTTTGTAGTACCGATGCTGGTCTCGGTGTATGGCCTGACGTTGCTTCCCCCACCAACCGACGAGGACCGGGCGCTGCGAACCGAACGCAAACCCATGAACCAGGCCGAGCGGCAGGCCTTTGTACGCAATTTTGGACCGGGGCTGGTGCTGCTCATCGCGTCTTACGTACTCCTGACGGCCTTCCGCGACTTCCGCGACAACTTCGGACCTGAGATTCTGAACGATGCGGGCGTGTCCAACCCTGGAGTGTTCACCCAAACCGAAACGCTGATTGCGGTCGGTATTCTGATCGTCATGGCCCTGCTGCAACGCGTGACTGATAATTTTCGGGCGTTCGCCCTGCTGAACGCCATCATGCTGGCCGGTGCCGGTCTGGTAGGCATCAGTACGTGGCTCTACATGTCGGGTGTGCTGTCGCCCGGTGTCTGGTTTCTGCTGACAGGTCTGGGCTTGTACATGGGCTACGTACCCTGCAATGGTCTATATTTTGAACGGCTGGTGGCCAGTTTCCGCTACGTCAGCACGGTTGGCTTCATCGTGACGCTGGCCGACTGGTACGGGTACCTGGGCAGTGTGGCCGTGCTGCTGTACAAAAACTTCGGTCAGGCGACCATCAGCTTTCGGGAGTTCTTTGTGTATGGGGCGTACATCCTCGCCCTGGTGTATACCGTACTGATTATTGCCTCCTTTCTGTATTTCCAGCGTCGGTTGCGGGCGGAAGAGACACCGTATCGTTTACAGCCTGATGCCTGATGAGTTACGCCGTACAAAGGCGTACAGACAGCCACTCGTAGTAGCTCGCCGACCGCAGACATCGATAATGAGCTAAAAGTTTACGCACAAACGTATCAACCAACTTCCGCCCGGCTTCCCGACAAAGCCGGGCTTTTTGTGCAACACACGGTCGAACTGCAGCAACTGAAGCGTATCTGTTCACTACTTACGTTCCGACTTTTATACATCTTGGCAAACTGTGTGACTTAGTTATTCCGTATATATGAGCGCCTTTTTCACTAGTTAAAAAATATAGTTAGTAGACAGGCTGGTAAGGCTGCTTAGTAACCAACATGAGTAAGACTACTGCCTTGGGAGTCGATAAAATACGCATAGGCCTAACCGGTCTGGTGATGGTGCTATGGCTTTGGGGCAGTGTGTATGTGCAGGCTCAATCCTATACGGCTTCAGTAAACTATTATGGACCCGAACAGGGCCTGTCGCACCGGGAGGTGAACGCCATTCTGCAGGACAAGCAGGGCTTTATGTGGTTCGGCACCAAGTTCGGTCTTAACCGCTTCGATGGCTTAAAATTTACCACGTATACGAAAGAACGGAACGGGCTCGATTTTGATGATATACAATCCATCGCTCAGGATGCGGAAGGCTATCTGTGGCTTATGGGCGCCAACGGTCAGTCGCAGATTACGCTGTTTAATCCGTTGACCGGTCAGGCCATTTCCTTTGAAGAAAAATTCGGTAAAAAACGCCCACCGACGGTGCCTGATGACCGGTATCGCCTGCTCAGCAGCGGCAACGGCACGATCATCTTCACCGACGGTCAACCGGCCCAGTTGATTTCGTACCATCCCCGGTCTGGTCTACGCTACGTGGCCGTGCCGCAATTTAAAAAGCTGGTTGCCTTTCAGGCTACAAACCACCATACGGTTTGGGCCGTTGCCGATGATCAGTTTGTGATTGAGCTAACGCTTGATGGACGTATTGTGCATCAGTTTGCTCATGAGTCGGGGTCAATTCGTATCTGTTATGGTCAGCGAAACGCCGGTATTGAGTTTTTCTATGTGGCCCGGGACCCGGTAAAGCCAGCGTCCGGGGGCCTTTATAGCGTAGATGAGTCGGGCCACCAGAAAGAGTTGCCGAATTCGTTACTGGCTTCATCAAACCAATTCCTTTTCCCGGTTTGTTACGCCGTTGACCGTAGCGGGTTAATCTGGGATGGAACGAGTTTACGGGATGCGACCAAAGGCGTTGTTCTGACGATTGCCCCTCAGCTATCGGCCGAGCCGATTGTTAACCGAAGCTTTTTTTGCGATCGGAACGGGTTGTTCTGGCTAGGTACCAGTTTTGGCGTGTATCAGGTAAAATTGGCCGAGAACTACTTCCACCGCCTGTTTTATCAGGATAATAAGACGGACAAACGGGTAGCGGCTGTTCGGGGGATTACCGTTCTGGGCGATCAGGTCTTTGCCAGTCTGGAGAAGTTTGGCTTGTATAGCATCCCACGATGGGGCGGAGTGGCCAGGAAACACTACCCTCCCAAAACCTTCACGACCAACAGCGATGAGTTTGCATTGTCGTATGGGTTAACGCAGGACGGGCAGGGCACGCTCTATAGCGGGATCCGGAATAAGCTTGTTCGTTACGAGCCGGCTACCGGCCGCTCCAGGGTGACCGAATTGCCTCAACTCTGGGATGCCTGGGCTATTTACCCGTTGGACTCCAGACAATGGCTGTTAGGTGGCCGAAGAGGATTGTACCTATTTGACACGGTACAGGGGCAGCTGACGCCCTACATCAAGTATAATCAGTTTACCGAACTGGCCCAGGCGCAGGTACTGCACATCGCTCCTGACCGACAGGGCGTCGTCTGGATTTGCGCCAACACGGGCTTATACATCCTCCATCCGCAACAAGGTATTACGGCCCGTTACGGGAGTGAAGGAAAGCGGGGGTTTTATCTGCCTGCCGAAAGCTTTCAACATATCTACCAGGATGCCGAGGGCGTTTACTGGCTGGCTACCGCTAATGCCGGACTAATCCGGTGGGATCGCCGAAAGCGAGCGTACCGGCAGTTTAGGCGTAGCGAAGGCTTAGCTAACGATAACATCTATGCCGTGTATCCCGACCACCGGGGCCACCTCTGGCTGAGCAGCGATTTTGGCATCATGCAGTTTGACCCCGTCCGACTGACGACCCGGGCGTATCTGATCGAAGATGGGATTACCCATAACGAATTCAACCGGATTGCCCATTTCCAGGACAAGAACGGCCGTATCTACTTTGGGGGACTGAACGGCATTACGGCCTTTGACCCGCAGGATTTCCAGGCTCAAAAACCCATGCCTGAGCTACTGGTGCGGGTCACCTCGTTTCGGCAGTACGACAAGGCAACCGATAAGGTCGTCGACAAAACGCAGGACGTAGTAACGAGCCAGACTATTACCATTCAGCCGGATGATCGATCCAGCGTACTGGATTTTGCCCTGCTCAACTACGCCAATGCCGAAAAGAACCTGTATGCGTACCGGTTCGAAGACCTGGATAAAGACTGGACCTACCAGTCGGAGCCAACGCTGCGTTTGAGCAATCTGCCCTATGGTGAACATCAATTGCTGATCAAGGCGCAGGCCATTGACGGTCAGTGGTCAACCAACACGCTGCAAATAAAGCTGATAGCGGTGCCCCCGTTTTATTTACGGTCCTGGTTCCTGGTTCTGGTGATTTTGCTGACGGGGGCTGGCATCTGGGCCTGGTTACGGTGGCGAATCTGGCAGCATCAGGCCGAACAACGCCGACTGGAAACCCAGGTTAGACTGGCAACCGCCCGTATTGAGCACGATAAAGAGATCATTGAGCAGCAGGCGCAGGACCTGCTCCGGCTCAACCAGACCCGCTCTCACTTTTTTGCCAACATTTCGCATGAGTTTCGCACTCCACTGACGGTCATCCTGGGTATGGCCGCCGGGCTGGAAGAATACAAACCGGACGAAAAACCCCACCAGCTGCGGCAGGCGGCTGATTTAATCAAGCGCAACGGCACTAACCTGCTTCGGCTGATCAATCAGCTACTGGACCTCTCCAAACTCGAAGCCGGCGAGATGCATCTGCACCCGGTGCGGGCCGATCTGGCGGCCTTTTCCCGCTACATCATCGAATCGTTCCAGTCGATGGCCAGGGTTAAGAACATACAACTGCGTGTTTTTGGGGAAGAGGAATGCGACGTCGATTTTGATAAAGACAAGCTGCAGGATATTCTGTCGAATTTGCTGACCAATGCCTTGAAGTTTACCCCCGAAGGCGGCCAAATCGACTACCAGCTGAAGCGCCTGGATAGCTGGCAACCTCTGTGCCCGGAAGGGTACTATGAAGAACTTACGCCAACGAATAATCTGGATACCCCCTGGATTCGATTCAGCGTCAGCGATACCGGACCCGGTATTGAGCCATCGATCCTGTCCAAGGTCTTCGACCGCTTCTTTCAGGTAGATAATCAGTCCGAAATGCCGGTTCATGGCACCGGTATCGGGCTATCGCTGGTGCGGGAGCTGGTGTTGCTCATGCACGGTGGACTAGCCGTTCGCAACCGTTCGGGTGTCGGCGCTGAGTTTGTGGTCAGCTTACCACTCACCCGACAGGCCGGGCCCATCCAGGCGGGGCCAATCCAGGCTGGACCCATCCAGGCGGGACCTGCTCAGGAGCTATCGGTAGCTCCGGTTCTGATCAGCCCTGACCGTATGGAATGGAGCGAACCAGAGAGACTTCCTTCTGCCGCTAATCAGCCACTGCTCTTGCTGGTAGAGGATAACGACGACGTAGCCACCTACATTCAAACCTGCCTCAGGACCGATTACCAGGTGATCCGGGCTGAAAACGGGCAGGTGGGTATCGACCTGGCCTTTGAGAAGAGCCCCGACGTAATTCTGAGCGACGTAATGATGCCCGTTAAAGATGGGTTTGACCTGTGCGATACGTTGAAAAACGATGAGCGAACCAGCCATATTCCCATCCTGCTGCTGACTGCCCGGGCCGCCGTGAGCGACCGGCTCGCCGGCTTACGACGGGGCGCAGATGCCTATTTAGTCAAACCGTTCCTGCGCGAAGAACTGCTGGTCGTGCTGTCAAATCTGATTCAGACCCGCCGACTGCTGCAACGGCATTACCGCCAGCTGGCACTGGGCCACACGCAAATGGAGACTGTTCCTGCTACGGCTTCCGCTGACCAGCCGGACGAGCCACTGGAGGATGCGTTTTTAAGTAAGCTGCGGGCCGCCCTGGAGGCAAACGTAGATAATGCCCAGCTTTCGGTTGATGACATCTGTCAGGCAGTGGGGATGAGCCGCACGACCCTCCATAACAAACTGACGGCACTGACCGGCATGTCCATCAATCGATACCTGCGCACCTTGCGCCTTCGCAAAGCCCAGACACTGTTGGCGGACTCGTCTTTATCCGTTTCCGAAGTGGCGTATGCCGTAGGCTTCGACGACCCGAAGTACTTCAGCCGGGTGTTTTCAGACGAATTCGGCGTTTCTCCGGGAAATTTTCGCCATTCAGCCAGGGCCTGAACAATTCTCCACCTTTTCGGAACAATCCTCCACCTGTTTTTTTGCCAATGCTGGTACTCTTGTACTGTTGATTGATACCCTTTAAAAACACTCAACGTACATCGTATGGTCAAACTTGTTACCGCTTTCTAGTCAGCCTCATCGGCTTTCTCTTGTCTTTGTCCATTGATACCTGACAATATACCTCAGGTATTAAGCAGGCTAACCCTTCCGCTGTTACCTGGCTCGGCACTGGTCAGTTGCCTGACTGGTCGTGCAACTCCATTTCCTACAAAATCAGTACTGTTAAACCATTCATGTTATGAAACGTCGCTTACTTCCAACTCTGATCTTTACACTTGTGCTGTTTAGCTCTATGATCCAATCCTGTTCGGTACTGGATCATAGAGCGCCGGAACCCGCTAATACGCAAGCTCAACTCCAGCAACTCACCGACAGCATTTTTACGCTTTATAGTACCAAATGGGACATCAGGCAGGGCGGTATTTTCATGCGGGTCATGAATCCGTCGGGTTCGTATCTGGTTTCCAGCAACATCACTCCCCTGGTGCAGGATAATACCCATTTTAGAGTCGCCAGCATCAGCAAAACCTTTACGGCGGCCGCCATCATGCGTCTCAAACAGGAGGGAAAATTGGCGCTTGACGACACCATTACCAAGTACCTGCCCAACACGCCAGCCTACAACATACCCAATAAAGAAAAGATCACTATCAAGCTCTTGCTCCAGCACCGGGCGGGCGTCTTTGACGTAACCAACCAAAATATTCCAGACACCGTCAAGCAGGACTATGCCCGCAAACGCTACAGCGATTACATCACGGAGCCGGCTCCAGTTGGCCTCAATGATCCCAATCATACCTTTACTTACGATGAACTTTTTGGGGTTATATCCCAGAACAGGCTGGCCAACCACCTTCCCAATGCGCAGTTTTACTACTCAAATTCGGGCTATCAACTGCTGGCCAAAATTGTGGAAGGACTCACGAACATGTCCTTCAACGAGTATATCACCAAAACCTTTATTGAGCCCCTCAAGCTGACCAATACCTATGGCGTAGTGCTGGGAACCGATCAGCGCATAAGAGCCCCCTTTATTGAATCGTTCCTGCACGTGTTCCCTCCTGGTAGCAGCCGGGTAGTGATAAATTCGACAGTGAGCAATATGTCTAATGCAGTAGCCGATGGTCACATAGTGTCCACACCGGCTGACATCTCCCGCTGGATGGAACTGCTCATCAGCGGACAGGCCGGCCTTTCGGCGGCCACCGTGGAGGAAATGAAGAAGATGCTGCCGGGGGATGCCGGAAACGAGCGTTACGGCCTCGGTCTGACCTTCGATGAGGGGCTGGGATTTGGTCATGATGGGTTTAAGCCAAGTTATTTGTCCAGGCTGCGCTATGACCCCAACACCAAAACCACCGTGCTCGTGGTGGCCACATTTATCTATGTCAAAGATCCCGAGGAAAAACAACCCGGTCCTGATTTCCTGGAGCTCGCCTATGGGCTGCGGGATATGGGGAGACAAGGGGCCCAGATCATCAATCGCTAACGAACGGATTCTCCTTATTTCTTGTCTGACCCAACCCTAACCGTTCTGACGGTGAAACGTTCCGGGCTACCTCATTCAATCGCACAGACAACTAACTACCCGCACAAGCCGTGCGGTTGTCTGCCTGATCCTGGTTGGAGGGTGGCGCTGGGCTACTCCGGACAGACCGTATCAATTGGGTTCGCTTCTCCTTAACAGACACCCAAAACCATTATCTAGTCTAACAAACTCATGAAAACTACAAACTTAAAACTCGTTGCTTTTTTCGTATTGGTTGGCTCTGTGTTAGCTGGCTGTTCAAAATCTAATTCGGATCCTGAGCCGGATCCTAAGCCGGATCCAAATTCTATTTATTTAGGCATTTATAAGGTTACCGTTACAGAGAGTATCACACGTAATGGCGTGCTGGATGCAACAACAAATACAAGGGTCGGTACTGTATCAGTAAGTAAAGGGAGTATGCCTAATACATTGTTGTTTACAGACGATTTAGCTGTTCTTAAATGGAGGCAAAGTTTTGAAGTTACTTTAGTCGGAGATGCATTCAAATTACCTGCGATTAGTACTACATATATTAACAGTGCGGGTGCTGGCAAATTCACGCCTAACGGTCTTGAGATGAGTACTACTCAAAAACTTTTTGGTTCTGGCGCTTTAGTTGAAGAAACGAGTGACATAAAAGGTACTAAATTTTAGAATAGTGCACAGGCATGTTCTTTGACAACTCTTCAACTCAGTTTAACCTATTGATGACACTATGACCTATCGTATAACTGTTATAATCTGTCTTTTATTCGCCGGATTATTTCTGGGTTGCCAGGATCATCAGGTCAATCCAGATGGTACCCCCAAGGTATCAGTCGCTCTCCCTTCATTACCCGTTAAAGTGACGAATACGGTCGGCGAATGGCTGGTCTACGATTTGCATTTGCACACGCCCCCGGGCAGTACACTGCAAAAAATCGACGTGATGCGGGGCAATGAAGTACTATCGACGTTTACGGATTTTTCGATAAGAAAAGATAGTTTTTATCTGGCCCACATCTGGCTTCCTTACCCCAGGAGCGGATGGGATGTGGACGTACTGACCAATCGGTTTCAGGTGTCTCAATCCGGCAGGACGAGTGTCAGTACGTTCCAGGTAAAGATAGATCGTCAATATCCGGATCAAAGACGCGTTGGGTTTCCGGTACCATCCGGCACCTGGTTTACCGAAGATGCGCCTGACCCCAGCTCCCTCCACACAAGAGCCCTGTTCCTGTTTCCCCAGCCGGTGTTTGATCCCGCGCAGAATGGGTATGTTATTGGCAATAATCCCCAGCGGTACGCTATTGATTTCACCAAGGTTGTCGATGGGCTTCCCTACAAAAACAAGGGTGATAAAAACGAAGACTGGTATAACTATAACCTGCCCGTCATGGCCGCTGAGGGGGGGACGGTCGTATTTACAGCAGACGGCTTCGCTAATAACGGCACGCCGGGAAAAATAGATTACCCAATAGATTTTACCAACATAACGGGTAATGTGGTCTACATTGAGCATAGTGATGGTACGCTGGCTATGTATGCGCACATGATTCCCAACTCCATACGGGTCAAGGTAGGGCAAAAAGTAACGGCCGGTCAGGAGTTGGGTCGTTTAGGGAATTCAGGAAATTCAATAGCCCCGCATCTTCATTTTCATGTGGTGGCCAATCCGGACAGGAAAAAGCTGGTCAATTACTCCGATGGCCTGTTCCTGGAAGGACTTCCTTATTCCTTTCCTGCCTTTAGGAAACTGGGTACAGCACCCGATAATTTCCTGACTAAGCAGCCTGTCTCTCTCTTCACGCCCACCACATCCGAGCTGTTCACCAATGTAATTCCCCAGAAAAGCGCAGTCATCGAGTTTTGATAAGCCATGTCTCACGTGGGCTTTCACTGGGCGCAGTGCCACCGCTAATACTATGGCTCTGGATTACTCGTCACATTAACCTCAATCCAACGTATGATAACAATGCCTGCTGCCTACGTCTCTCAGGCTGCTTGCCAGATGGCCCGCCTGAGCCTGTTTATCCTACCATAAAAAACAACGTTATTAAAACAATCATTACCATGAAATCACAAAACAGACCCAACAAACAAAATCGGAGGAGGTGGCTACGTGATGCTGCTATTGCGACTACCAGTGCCGCTGTTATGCCCTCTTTGCTTACCGGCTGTGCCGATCATCGGGTAAATCCTGGGGGTGGTGACCTGGGGGGGGCGAGCGCACCACCAGATGATGCTCTGTATCCCCAGGCAGCAGCTAATTTAAAAAAAATGCAGGCTTGGTACGAGGAACTTCACAAGCGTAATAACGACTATCTATCTCGTGTGTATAAGTATGTAAAAGGAGGTAAAACGCCCCCCGCCAATTGGAAAGATATTCTTATCGATGTCTTTGTTAAAATAGGTATAGAATTCTTGGAGGCAGCTACAGAAGAAATACCCGGTCTAGGAGCGGCCATTGCGATTGCCGCCGAAGAATACGAGAAATGGGGTTCCGAAAAAAGCAAAGGAGGTTCGGTAGATGCTGCATTTGGTGAATTTGAAACAATCTTAGGTGAGATATATGATAAAGTTGATAACCGCCTGTCTGTTCTGCAAGACCCGAAGCCGTCGAATGGCTACGCAGACTACGGATACTTAAGGGATGCGTTTAAGAATGGAGGAAGCATTGAATTCAACAAAAGAAAATACACCTTTAGAGATTTGGCAGAATATGATTTTCCGGTCAAAGAAAGTGCTGACTTCGTCACCCTCATCACACCAGCAGAACACAGCTTCAAAACATTAATATGGGAGGCTATCATAAGAAAAGCCGGTGTACTGCATCTACATTCTACAGGTTGGCAAGAATACACCTATGGTACAGATCCTCGTAAAATAATTAGCGACATATATGCTAACAGTACGGATGTCTCTGCGGCTTACTATAGAGCGTACTACGATAATGGTCTGGGCGTTACTTGGGTCATGGAATATGAGTTCCGGTTTGAGGACAAAAATATTAGTGATGAAGGTGTAAAAGAACTCTTTAAAGATGATGTGAAAGGCCGTATCATCAACCCAGATGCTTTGTTCGAACGTGACTACGTTTTCAAACAGTTTCGCGATGAAAGATATGATTTCGGTAAATACTGTGATGTGTCAACGGAGCCGAATACTTATTATGATTGCTCTGAGTATAAATTCACAGGCGGTACCTTCACAAAAATCTAATAGAAGTATTGAAGAACTGTGAGGAAAGCAGAAAACGTCACAGCTCTTCGGTTTGGCATTATGTGAGCTGAAAATAATGAAGGCAGGACGGTCTGGTTTGACTTTAACCGGGATAACTAACTGGTTTTATTCTTAGGTGATGAGCTGGGCCTTTCGCAGATAGGCCATTACAGTAAGCACTATCTGGGCATTGCTGGTGGCAAGTTTTCGAATTTAACCCGCCAACTGCATCTATCATATACAAAACTACGGGCATCACGGGCTGGACCGGTAACTCCAAACAGTTTATCGAGTGGAAAGAACCACGCCAGCCTGCCAACGCCCCATACCCCAACTCCATATTCGTCTTAACAATAGGCGACTGCCAGTCGACACTGACCGATTGGGCATACGTTGCCGCTTTGTCTGCTTACTGCGGTTGAGCCTCAACCCGAATACCCAAGCTATCATCTCTCGTTACGTTAGACCCAGGCAAACTCATGAAGACCACGTTTACTGCTTCTGTTGCTCAGGCCGCCCGCTGGACGGTCCTTTTAAGCCTATCCCTTTTACGCCGGTCCCGGTACTCATTCCAAGGCGTTGGGTGGAGCCGACCCACCCTTAGCCTTACCCGGTCGGGGCATGGGCGGTGGCTTGTGGCCCTGCTGTGGCTACTTGGGCTGGCCTGTTCAACCAACGCTAGAGCCCAGCAGGGGCTCACTGGGTCCACCGTCGCCGGGGGTAGAAAAGGCAATGAGCTTAATCAGTTGGATACGGTACAAGCCGTATTTGTAGACCGGGCCGGGTTCATCTATGTGGCAGATCAAGTTAACAATCGTATCATGAAGTTCCCCCCCAACTCCAGTGTGGGCACTGCCGGCACCATCGTCGCCGGGGGCATGGGTTACGGCTCGGACTTCACTCAGTTGAAATATCCAACTGGCGTTTTTGTGGACACATTTGGGGCCATCTACGTGGCGGATCGGGATAACCATCGCATCATGAAGTTTCCTCGTAATTCCAGTATGGGCACCCCCGGCACCATCGTCGCCGGGTACACTGGACAAGGCTCGGCCCCCAATCAGTTGAATACGCCAAGTGGCGTCTATTTGGATAATGATGGGGCCATCTATGTGGCGGATCTGAATAACCATCGCATCATGCAGTTTCCTCGTAATTCTAGTATGGGCACCCCCGGCACCGTTGTCGCAGGGGCCCGCGATGGTAAATTCGGCAATGAGGTCAATCGGTTACGTTACCCAACTAGTGTCTTTGTGGACGACTCCAAGACCGTCTATGTGGCGGATGCTGGTAACAATCGTATTATGAAGTGGCCCCGCGGGGCCAGCGAGGGTACTACCGTCGCTGGGGGCAATGATTTCGGCTCGTTGCCTAAACAATTGAATGCTCCAGCAGGCGTCTTTGTGGACCAGGCTGGGGCCGTCTATGTGGCAGATTATCTTAATAATCGCATCATGAAGTGGAGCCGCGGGGCCAGCGAGGGTACTACCGTCGTCGGGGATAGTACTAAACCAGGCAACGGGGCCAATCAATTGCGTCATCCAACTGGTGTCTTTGTGGACCAGGCCGGGGCCATCTATGTGGCGGATGGTGAAAACTACCGCATCCAGAAGTTTCTCCCCGCGAGCGTCCCTCCGGTCCCTGTGGAGGTTCCCCCCACCCCTCTGACTCCCGCAATTCCTGTGGCCCACGTGGGCATCACCGTCGCCGGGGTCACGTCACAACCAGGCAACGAAACCAGTCAGTTGCATGGTCCGCGGGGCCTCTTTGTGGATGATTCCAGGGCCATCTATGTGGCGGATCAAGTCAACAATCGCATCATGAAGTTTCCTCCCAACTCCAGCAGTGACACCGCCGGCACCATCGTCGCCGGGAATGGATACGGCTCGGAACTCAATCAGTTGGGGTATCCAACGGGTGTAGCTTTGGACGAGCAGGGGGCCATCTATGTGTCGGATAGTGCCAACCATCGCATCATGAAGTTCCCTCGCGGCTCCACTACGGGCACTTTCGGCACCACCGTCGCTGGGGGCCAGGGACAAGGCCGGGATGTCCGTCAGTTGGATTCTCCAGGTGGCGTCGTTGTGGACGGGGACGGAGCCATCTACGTAGCAGATACGAAAAACCATCGCATCCAGAAATATACTCCTACCACCAACAATGGCATCCTCGTCGCAACCGTTGCCGGCAATGGTTCGCAAGGCTCGGGCCCCACTCAGTTAGATAATCCAGGTGGCATATTTTTAGACGAGTCCGGAGCCCTGTATGTGGCCGATACGCGTAACCATCGCATCCAGAAGTTTCCTCCCGGCTCCAATGGGACCACCCCCGGCACAACTGTCGCCGGGGTCGGCGATGGTACATTCGGCAACGGGCCCAATCAGTTGCATTCTCCAAGTGGCGTCTATGTCGACGAGTTAGGGGCCATTTATGTGGCCGATACACGTAACAATCGCATCCAGAAGTGGGCCTCTGGACCCACCTCCGGCACCACCGTCGCCGGGGCCAGTGATGGTAAGTCTGGCAACGGGGCCAATCAGTTGGATTACCCAACTGGTGTAGCTGTAGACGGGGCCGGGGCCATCTACGTAGCCGATTATGGTAACGCTCGCATCCAGAAGTTCAGCTCTGTTCATACAAGGTCGGGAGGCCTATTAGGCGGGGCAGCGACGCCGTCTGCGTTCCAACTGATAGCGCCCCTGTACGACTGCCCCAGTGGAGCCTTTAGCTTTATGACCCAGGGAGGGGATAGCTCCGGAGCGCCGGCCGCACCCATCGAGTACATGGCCGCGGGCATCACCGGCTGGACCACCAATCCTAACCAGTTTGTTGATTTTGAACTGCGCCAGGCTGCCGATGCCCAGCCCATTACCCTGTGGGCCCGCCAGAATGGGCAGACCGTGCGCTACGTCTGGGATATCCGGGCCACCTGCCCGGTGGGTGCACCCGGCCAGCTGCGGCTAGTGGCCCCGCTGTATGACTGTGCCGCAGGAGCCATCACCTTCCAGACCCAGGGAGGCAACAACTCGCCCATTGAGTACATGGCTGCGGGCATCACGGGCTGGACGACCAACCCTAACCAGTTCGTTGACCGGGAACTGCGCCAGGCCGCCGATGCCCAGCCGCTGCTGCTTCGGGTACGTCAGCGGACCAGTACGGGGGCATATCAGGAAGACAACTACGTCTGGGATATGCGGGCCATCTGTCCAATGGGGGCTTCCGGTCCGGTCAGCGCCCGATTTGGAGCGTCCATTGGCGAAGGCCCCGCTACGTGGCAGGTAACGGTATATCCAAACCCGGTAGGCCAGGAATTTACGGTAAAACTTGAGGGTGTTCGGCAGGCGTCGGTACGTCTGGTGCTGACGAATCTGAGGGGGCAGGTGCTGGTCGATAGGCAGGTGCTGGTCGAACAGGCCACCCATCAGGAACGGCTGAAGCTGGGTGAGTCCCCGGCGGGAATCTACCTGCTGCGGGTGAGCACGGCAGACCAGACCAAAACCCTCAAAGTGCTCAAAGGACAATAAGCGCTCCTGCTCATCCAGGTGTAACCTTCCTCTTTTTTTAAACTTCATTATAAGTTGACCCTGTTCCTGTGAGCGTCTGTCTGGCACGGTTTCCCGGCGGCTGGTGACCCTGCGGTGGCAACCCGGACAATGACTAACCGCTCACCAATTCGGTAACCAGCAAATGTGGTAGGATCAGACTAATGCTTCTGAGGGATGTATAAGGCGCTGTCGTAGTGTATAAAAGTGCCCGTACTTTTTTCATGTATAATGAGCCTTTTACCTGTTCATACCGATGGGATTATTATTCAAACGTGACTTTCATGACGAGTTTGGTACCTGGGCACTAGGCTTTATTCCATATGGTGGGATTGATTTCGGTGAAATTACGGCCGTAGCGCAGGCCGTCGGCGACGGCGATGATTCGGCTTTTTACGAAGCCTGGGTGGCGGCTGGCGACCGATTTAGTACCGAAGCAATCGATACGCTCGCCAAAGGCAGGCAGGCTGTCGCCCGCGACCTGTTTCTGAAAGCCAGCGAATGCTACGCAACGGCTAAACATCCAATTTTTGGATTTCCGGTCGATCCAGGACTGGTCGAGGCTTTTCGCAAACAAACGGCCGCTTTCGACCAGGCGATGGCTTTATCGAAAACGCCGGTAACGCCCATGCGTATTCCGTTTGAAAAGGGAAGCTTGCCAGCATATTTCATCCCGGCCGTGGACTACCCGGATTCGGTGCGACCTCTGCTGATTCTGACCAATGGCTACGATGGCACTGTTACAGACATGTATTTTGCCTCGGCCGTTGCCGCCCTCAATCGGGGGTATCACTGCCTGTTGTTTGACGGACCTGGGCAGGGCGAACTGCTGATTGAACAGGGGGTTTCGCTCCGGCCGGACTGGGAAACCGTGGTCAGCGCCGTTATTGATGTAGCTGTAACGCTTCCACTGGTGGACGTAGCCCGTATCGCGATCAGCGGCTGGAGCTTAGGCGGGTATCTCGCACCACGGGCCGCGTCGGGCGATGCCCGGATTGCCGCTTGTATTGCCGATCCGGGCGTACCCAGTCTGCCGGATAGTTTTCGCCAACTAATCATCAACGTACTGGGCGCTTCGCCTGAAGCGGTCGCGGATCTGGGGAAAATGGATCAGCAATTACTGGATCAGATTTGGCATCTTTTTACCAATAACCGAAAACTGAGCTGGAGCGTCGTTCAGCGGGGTTTCTGGGTAAATGGCGTTAACGACCTGCGGGCGTACCTGACTTCATTAGACTTATACACCATGAGTGGTCGTGAGTCGTTGATTCGCTGCCCGACGTTACTGACAATGGCTCAGAACGATTCGCTTTCAACGGCAGCAACCGCGTTCTACGAATCGCTTACCTGCCCCAAAACCTTACTGACGTTTTCAGCCGATCGGGGCGCTGGTGATCACTGTGAACTGATGAACCGGTCGTTACTGAACCGACGGGTATTGGACTGGCTTGATGACGTTTTCGCCTAACGGCAGCAATCACATACTCATCAATACGTAAAGCAATTGTCGGATTGGAAGCCTGATTAACGTCCGTAATATGACCAGACAAACGATTTCACCCTCCTTTTTTATAGTTATTACTCTTCTCTTTATCTGGTTAAGCCATTATTTAGCGGTGTTTCCCCACGAATATGCCCATTCAATAATGGCCTGGTTGGTGGGTGAAAAGGAAAATCCATTCGCGCTCGACTATGGTGGGACCAGTTGGAGAAACCTGTTGCTGCTGTGGAACATTGATGAGAATGTAGACTACAGCCGGATGTTTGCGCAGGGACATGACTTTCAGGCGGCCTTATGTGCATTTGCTGGGCCTGGCATTGGAACGGTCCTGATGTTTGTGCTGGGAGGGCTGTTCTTAAAAGAGCCTCGGATCAAACAACACCCCTATCTGTATTATTTTACTTTCTGGTTTCATCTGATGAACCTGGGCAATTTGTATGATTACGTTCCGATCCGCACGTTTGCTCACGGAGGAGACATTGCCAATATGGTTCGTGGTTTGCATATTTCTCCCTGGTGGGTGTTCGTTCTGGTGGGCTATCCGGTGGCGTATTTGATGTGGCAATTCTTCACTCAAACCATGATTTCACTGTATGTCAACCTGACTATTATCAACCTACCTTTGCAAGCTGGCATTATGGTCCTCTGTGTTTTGCTTCTATTTGGCTGGTTTGGTGGTATACTAGGCATAATCTACTCGGGTAATCCTTTGGAAAGTGGTGAAATCACCTACTTTTTGAAGATTGCTTCTTTTGTGTCCATTCCTGGCGTAATAAGCCTTCTTTGGCCAACGCGTAAATGGATTCGAGAGAAGCTGGAAAGATCCTATCTGTTGCGTACGTCGTTAAGTAAAGGTGGACAAATGAGCCAGGTCGCCAACGGATAAGCCCGGCGTTACTGACCGGCGGTAATTACACGTCAACCCATCGGCCTCTACCGTCCATTAATGGATTGGTAATCTGGTTTACTACCTTTCTGTATTTCCAGCGTCGGTTGCGGGCGGAAGAGACGCCGTATCATTTACAGCCTGATGCCTGATGAAAAAACGTTTGGCAAAGCAATAGGTAAACATTTTGTAATCGTTGCCCGCTTCTGCATAGAAGCGGGCTTTTTTGTGAAGTTTACTGATAAACTCAAGCGGAGGCTGTAATTTTCCGGGTGCCGAAGAGCAATACGTTTCGATAGAATTATGAAAAAAGTCCTGATCCTGACTGGTCTGAGTGGCAGTGGTAAATCAACCTTTGCCCGGCAGTTTTGCGCAGAAAATCCTAACTACGTGCGGATCAACCGCGACGATCTTCGACGTAGCCTGCTGCCGGTGCCGCTGGGGGAGTACTGGAAAAATTGGCCGGATCACGAGAAAAATCGAATCGAACAGCTTGTGAATGAGTTGCAGAAAACGGCTATCCTCGAAGCCCTGAACCGTAACTGGCACGTACTGATCGACAACACCAACCTGAAGTTGAGCTACCTGAATGAGTTTAACCGGTTGCTGTCGGCGCATTTCGACGCGGTGGAGGTTCAGTATCAGTTGCTCGACGTACCGGTGGACGAATGCATCCGTCGTGATGCCGAACGGTCGGATTCGGTAGGGGAGGCTGTCATCCGGAAGCAGGCCGAGCAACTGGCCGTGTTGAAGAAAAACTTCAAATTCCGGCCAGTAACGCTTACCCGCGATGCCGTTCATCGGCGCATTCAGGACGAATCGCTGCCCCGCTGCATTCTGGTGGATATCGACGGTACCGTAGCCGAAAAAGGCGACCGGTCGCCCTATGATTGGTCTAAAGTGGGGCTGGATACACCCAAATGGCCGATTATCCGGCTGGTGCAGGCCATGCGTGTAGCGGGTTATGCGATCGTGTTCTTTTCAGGTCGCGATGCCGTCTGCCGGCGCGAAACGACCGACTGGCTTTGTCAGCACTTCGGCTGGGCACCTACTGATTATCAGCTATTCATGCGCCCCAGGCAGGACAACCGGAAAGATTCGATCATTAAGCAGGAACTGTTCGAGCAGCACGTCGTAGGGCGCTACTACGTTGAGTTTGTGGTCGATGATCGCCAGCAGGTAGTCGACATGTGGCGTCGGACGCTGGGTCTGACGTGCGTACAGGTGGATTACGGCGATTTTTGATCGGGTGGATAAAAGCCGTATTTTACACCATAAACCAGGATAGGTTTGATGAAACAGTTAGAATGTCTTTAGTAGGCCATATTTATTTGACTCATTCAATTTTTGAACGTCATCAAGATGCTTTTGCCGTGTTTCTGCTACACTTGCCGATGACTGATTACCCAGGCGCAGCAAGACTACCTTCGGCGGAAATCCATACGTATTGGCTAAATTATAATAATCATCGTCGTTAGTCACAATTATTCGATTATTAACCCGTGCCCATTGCCAAATGGCTATGTCTTCGGCCGGAATCGGCAAGCCTGTTTTTGTGACATGTAAACAGTCTGGAAATGTATAGGCCAACTTCTTCACGAGACGGTACGACAAGTTAGCATCAAGCAATAGCTTCATCAGGCAGCCATCAAACGAGTACGCCGTTCACTATCGGCGGCAAAGGCCAGCGCTGCCCGAATGTGTTCTTTGATTGAAGACGTGGGCTCCTGGTAAAGCTTGCTACAAATCGTCGCTTACTAAATAATCTATTTTCGTCCCATCTTTGTTATTCGATAAATAACGCAGGGTAACGCTCTTTCGCTCATCGCATCGGCGACCCGGTCACTCTTTCGCTCATTGCACCGAATGAAATTACTCAAAGTTGCCGCCGGAGTACTGAACCAGACGCCTTTGGCCTGGGACCATAATAAGCAAAACATCATCAACGCCATTGAGGACGCCAAAAAGCAGAACGTTAGTCTGCTGTGCCTGCCCGAGTTCTGCATTTCGGGCTACGGCTGCGAGGACGCCTTTTTTGCGCAGAACACAATGGATCAGTCCATTGCTTCGCTGCTCGACATTGTTGAATACACCAACGACATTGCTGTAGCGGTCGGTCTGCCCATGCGCCACAACAACCGCACGTTCGACGTGGTGGCGCTGGTGGCCAACAAGCGGATTCTGGGCTTTACGGCCAAGCAGTACCTGGCCAACAACGGCATTCACTACGAAGCGCGCTGGTTTCAGCCGTGGCCGATCTTTGTGCGCGACGAAATCAAAGTCGGGGAGTTTACCTACCCGTTCGGGGATATTGTGTATGAGCTGTCGGGTGGGGCCGCCGGTGCAGTCCGGATTGGCTTCGAAATCTGCGAAGATGCCTGGATCGCCAACCGCCCCGGCCGGACGCTCTACGAACGGGGCGTCGACATCATCATGAACCCCAGCGCCAGCCATTTCTCGTTCCTGAAGTCGCAGACGCGGGAGCGGTTCGTGATTGATGCGTCGCGGTCGTTTGGCGTCAGCTACGTGTACACCAACATGCTGGGCAACGAAGCAGGCCGGGCCATCTACGACGGCGACGCCATGGTGGCCTCCAACGGCGAACTGCTGGTGTCGGGGCCGCGGCTAAGTTACGAAGACCATCTGATCGTGTCGGCGGTGATCGACATAGACAACACCCGCCTGAATCAGGTGCAGAACCGGGCCAACATCGCGCTGGCTTACCCAAACCTGCGCGTGCCCGGTACGTTCGACTGGCCCGAAATCGCTCCGGTCATGCACCAGAACCAGCTGGAATCCTGGGAACGCACCGGCTTCCTCAAAGAAGAGGAGTTTGCCCGGGCCGTGGCGCTTGGGCTGTTCGACTACCTGCGCAAAAGCCGCTCGCAGGGCTACGTACTGTCGCTCAGTGGTGGGGCCGACTCTTCGTCCATTGCCGCAACCGTGTTCCTGATGATCCGGATGGCCGTCGAGAACCTGGGGCTGGATGGGGTCAAAAAGAAACTAAGCTATATACCGGCCTTGCAGGATTGTCAGTCGTCGGAGGAGATGGTCGGCAAATTGCTGACGGTGATCTACCAGGGCACCGAAAACTCGTCGGAAGATACGTTCCTGTCGGCGAAAGAACTGGCCGAGAGCATCGGGGCGACGTTTCTTAACATCAACATCAACGGTCTGGTCGAGACGTACACGAGCCTGATCGAACAGCAGATCGGCCGGACGCTGACCTGGGAAACCGACGATCTGGCCCTGCAGAACATCCAGGCCCGGGTGCGGGCTCCGGGCGTCTGGATGCTGGCCAACCTCAAAAATGCATTGCTGCTCAGTACGTCGAACCGCTCCGAAGCGGCCGTGGGCTATGCCACCATGGATGGCGACACAGCGGGCAGTATTTCGCCGATTACGGGCATCGACAAACATTTTCTGCGGGGTTGGCTGCGCTGGCTCGAAACCACCGGGCTGAACATCGCATCGACGCCGTCGCCCGAAACGGCCATCAGGATTGAAGGGCTGCATCGGGTCAACAACCTGCAGCCAACTGCCGAGCTACGGCCGCTGGACAAGAAGCAGACCGACGAAGACGACCTGATGCCGTACGACGTACTGAACGCTATCGAATCGGCGGGGATTCGAGACAAGCAGCCGCCGGTCGAAGTGCTCAAGTGGCTGGAAGTCCGGTTTGCCGGGGTGTACGACCGCGAGAAACTGATGATCTGGGTAGAGCGGTTCTTTAAGCTCTGGAGCCGCAACCAGTGGAAGCGTGAACGGTACGCGCCCTCGTTCCACCTGGACGATCATAACCTCGATCCGCGCTCGTGGATGCGCTTTCCAATTCTGTCGGGTGGCTACGAGAAAGAGATCGACGAAATGAAGCAGTGGGTAGCCGGCCAGAGCGGAAAGGGCCGCAAAGGCCGGATTGGGTTTTGAACGTATATTTGCCGAAAACAGTACGGTCATGAAGAGAACTCGGACAACTGTAGAGCCAGTTGTGGAGCGAATGGGGCACGGTGAAATGATACATGACATTTTGGAGGCTTATCCGCATCTGACGCGCGCGTCAGTTTTAATCTGTCTTCACTGTGCTGCTAATGCGTAACTTGTAAAAAGCCAGTGCGACAACTTCTCCCCGGGCTTCTTTTTGCCATGTTGTGGGCGTCGGCTTCGGCTGCTACCAAGTTCGGCGTGCAGTCGGTGCATCCGCTGATCCTGGCCAACGTCCGTTTCTTCATCGCCGGAACCGGAATGCTCGTCTGGGCCTACGGTATCCAGCGAACCGGTGTTCAGCAGGAACGTAGCGCCTGGCCGAAAGGGGCCGAGTGGCGGCACCTGACCATCTTTGCCCTGCTCAACACAACCATCTACCTCGGGGCCTTCGTACTGGCGTTAAAACAAGTCTCAGCCGGTATTGGCAGCTTATCGACGGCCACCAATCCGCTGTTCATTACGTTGCTGTCGGCGGTCTGGTTGAAGCGGCCCCTACGCTGGTTCGAAGCTACGGGCCTGGCCCTTGGCTTGCTGGGCGTCGCCGTGGCTACATACCCATTGCTGGAAGAGGCTCACGCTACCGTCGAAGGGCTGCTTATTCTGCTGTTTGGCATGATCTCTGTTTCAGCCGCAACGGTCTACTACGCCCGGGTATCGTGGCAGTTGCCGAGCCTGGTAATTAACGGCTGGCAGGTGCTGCTGGGCGGGATTTTACTCCTGCCCCTCACGGTGCTGACGGCCGACTTCAATGACGCACACTACGATGAGCGTTTCTGGCTGTCGGTCTTCTGGTTGATTATTCCGGTATCGGTCGGGGCGCTGCAACTGTGGTTTTTCCTCATTCGGAAAGACCCCGTCCGGGCGTCGCTCTGGCTGTTTCTGTGCCCGATTTTCGGCTTTGTGTACTCGTACCTGTTGCTGGGCGAGCCCATCACGCTTTATACCCTTATCGGTACGGGACTGGTGATCGGTGGGTTATGGCTGGGGCGGCAATAAGCACAGATTTACTCCACAGACCTGCTCACCCCATCGGTTTTGCGCTGAGCCAATTGCCGGGCCTGCTCGGGCCACGTAGCCGCGTCGAAAATCCGGTAGCGGGAACCGGCCGCCGACAGAATGTCGCGGATCCGTTCGACCGGCGTTTCGGCGAGTTGAGCAAAACTCCGGATGCCCGCCTGACTCAGCAGTTCGGCTACTTTAGGACCAATGCCCTTAATTTCAACGAAGCGGTCCACGCTGTCGATGCCGGGCTGGTCGGTCGGTTCTTCAATAATTGTCAGTTCGATGTCGGTACCGTCGGCCTGGTTCACGATGTCAATCACTTCCACAGCGGCTCCGTCCATCGCATCGACCGTATCCGATAATTCGGTGACGTAACCGGTTGGGCTGATGATCACGTCGAGGGTTGTGTTCTCGTCCAGGACATCGCCGATCGGTTCGTCGGTTTCGTCGAGGGGGAATGCCGGTTTTCCGGGCGTTTTCGGGTTAGTATTGGGGCGATTCTTCATAACGGCAAACACGTTGAGTTGTTAAAGCCTGTGCTTTGGCTCATACGTTAAAACCCACTGGTGTTTGCATTGTTGTCAGTTTCTGCCGAAAGCTACTGTTTCAGCACCGTCATTTCGACCCGCCGATTCAGCCGCCGGGTTTCCTCGCTGTTGTTGCTGGCAATGGGACGTGTTGGGCCATAGCCTTTTGTCGAAATACGGCGGGCTTTGATGCCGTTCTTCACCAGAAACTTCTTCACTACGTCCACGCGCTCCTTCGACAGCGCCATATTCTTGTCAAAATTACCTTGGTTATCTGTGTGGCCGGATAGCTCAATTTCAACAGTCGGGTTGTTCTGCATGAAGGCCAGCAGCTGCTCCAGGGCGGGCTGGGCTTCGGGTAGCAAATCCGGCTTGCTCTGCACAAACTGGATGGCGCGGAGCTGGGTAGTTTCGCCGGTTTTGGCCACCAGCGGTGGTGGGGGCGTTGGGCGGGTAGCCACGGTCGCGGTATTGGTCGCCGTGGCGGCACCGGCCGTTTGGGCAGGGGGCGTTGGGCGGGGTGCGTTTTCCTGCCGCGAAGTTGCTGGTTGGGTAGCAGGGGTGGGGGTATCGGTTCGTTTTAGCCGGATCAGCTTGCCGTAAAGCCGGTTGGTATAGCTCGACGTAAAGGCCAGGCGCTCTTCGGCTGGCTGGTAGCCGCTGGCTTTGGTCACCAGTACGTAGGTCTGTTTTGGATCGAGGGTAAAATGAAACGCGCCATCGGCTGGGACGGTCTGTTCGCCACTTACCTTGCCGGATTCGGTGCGGGCCAGGATGGTCGCACCCGGAATCGGCTGCCGGGTGTCAGCATCAACGACATTACCTTCCAGAGAAGCCACATCCGACGTACTCGTCGACATGGGTCGGGACTGGCCGCAAACCCCCGCTGGCAGAACCAGCATAAAGCACAAGAAACAACTGATTGAAACGACTGCTTTCCGAATGTATTTGATCATTTATCTGCAACGCTGAACCAAGCCTCAAAAGTACGTGCTTCCCGCTAGAAACAGGTTCGTTACGCTAAGAAAAACAAACGAAAAAATGGTAATTCATGATTAGTAAAAGTAGTTGTTAAGTAGTTGATAATCATTAGAGTTACATAGTGAAAATAATGCTCAAAAACGAACGATTGGAACGTGCCTTTTGTTAGTAAAGTATGAGACAAACAACCAACGTGACGATGCATTCCGTAGACCCTAAGGCACCTCTCGCGCCGGCTTCGTCGGGCACTATGCCGATGGACGAAAACTGGCGGAAATCAATTCCGGCACAGGTGTTTCTGAACCATTTTTTTGCAATGGATTATCATATCCAGTACCAGAACGACCTGTTCGACGTAGCGAAGTTTCCCATTTTTCAACAGTTTGGGGGGCGCGTGACCGATGAGCAACGGAAGGCACTGGAGAAATTACTATTGAATAGCTGGAGCGCTGAGTACGCCCTGCGGATTACGCCCGTTGTGAACGACGAGCAGTATCTGCAAAGTTCGCTGCACTGGACCTTTCCGCAGGCGTATTACAGTGCGTTGTTCAGCGCCCGGGCGTTTCTGGCCGTGCAGGGTATCAACGTCAGCAACGAGGAACTGATTCGCAAGCGGATCGGCAACATGGTCGTTCGGGGGTACTACCCGGCTTCCATCGGCTACTATGCGCTTGGTCCGATCAATAATTACCGCATTCAGCGCCTGCCGATGGCTAACTTCAAGCTGACGGCCGGTCGGTCTGATCTGACGTTACCATCGCGGGAGAACTCGGCTCAGCTTGAACTGGCGCAGTTTCTGAAAACCACCCGTGACCAGCGTGTGAAGGCCCTGCGCAATGCGATTCAGAACAACCCCAAAACGGCGCTGCGCAGCCCGCGGACGGGTGAGATTCTGCAGAAGTTCAGCGTGGAGCAGTACAAGCAACTAGCCCGCCAGATCGGCTACACTACGTTTTTTGATATGCTGAGTCGTCTGCGTATTTCGTCGACCAACCGCGAAATCGAGCGGTTCGTGGATTCGGAGATCGATGTCAAGCTCTTCCACCAGAGCCTGGTGAGCATCGTGTCGCATGTCAACTCAGTCCATGAAGTATACATTGCCAAGGCGCTCGGACTGGACGGCTACCGCCAACTGGTCAGCAAGCTGCCGTCGTACCTCCAGGAGAGTTTTGTCCGCGAGCGTATGAATACCATCATTGTACCGATGCTGGAGCAACCTGACAAGGCTGCATCGGTCTAAGCGTAGCAATCAGCTCCTATTTGAAAGCCGAACAGCAAGCCTGTCCGGCTTTTTTGTGGACAAAAAAAAGCGGCACCGCCCGGTGCCGCTTTTACGTATCAGGTTGTATTCCTATTCATTGCCCAGATTGTCAGCCGACAACCATTTAATCCCAAATTCCTGATTGTAGACGGGCGTTTCGGTCGGGTTGACGTACTTGATGCCGAATTCTGCAATCGTACCGTTCCACTCCGGGTGATTGCCAACCGGAATGGCGATGGTCCGGTATTGGTTATCGCCGGTGATGGTGAACGTCACCTGCTGACCGGCCTGAGCGGCCTGCAGTTCGGTTTGCCCTACTTTGCGCCAGTCGAAAACCATCTGAGTTTCGCGCGTTCTGGCCCGCATCCGGACGTAGACCGTTTTGAATTCACTGGTTCGGTATCCTTTCGTTGGCGAATTGATCCGGAACCGCTTGTCGGTGGGTGTAACGATCAGTTCATCCCCGACGGGGTAACCCTGGTCGTAGCCTTTACGGTAGAAAAAGCCGTGTCGTTTGCCCTGGCCCGCAAATACGTAGTTGGGCTTTGTTTCCGAGCGCGGCAACGTATTGATGATGGAACGGATTTCGGGGAGCGTACCGACCACCATGTTAATATCGAACTCATACACCCCGTTCCGGTCGAGAATCATCGTAATACCGTTGGCAATGTACCCTGCGTTACTCGACTCGGCCGGTCCCCAGCCGATCTCTCCGAACAGGCCGGCTCTGAATTCATGCGAAAACGGTGTATGCAGCGCCAGACCCCGGTTGTTGCTGGGCCGGACGGCAACAATCCACGGTTCCGAGGCATCGATGTCGTAGGGACCCGAAACCGGCCGGTTGTTGTGCTGACTCAGGCTTTCCTGCGTGCCGCCGATGTTGGACAGGGCATTGACGTTGATCAGTTCGCCGTTGGTATACGGATCTGCTTGCACGACGTAGTACTGATAGTAGGCGCTGTTGGTGTACGTGCACGGTAATTCCTGCTGACGGGCGTCGCTGTACCGGGTCTCATCTTTTCGGTCGCCGGTGATGCGGACGTGCCGCCGGACAATGTTGCCATCAAGCCGAATCCACTGCTCCACAATGTAGTCGCCCAGTTCGTTGTTCAACCCCCAGTGCAGTCCCCGTGTTTTCGAATACAACATCTTGTCAGTACGTCCGTAGCCCAGAATCGGAGAGAAGTTGCCGGCAAGATCTCCACCCTGTACGGGGTTGTAGCCGATGTCCTGAAGGAGTGGCCCTTTGCCTTGTTTCCAGCCCGTATTGTCGCCCGGGAGGCTATACAGCGAAATCTGATCATCGCGGCCCGGATCGCGTACGCCGTCGGATTTGACCATGCAGTTGATCATATTTTCGCCGACTTCCAGGTCGGTTACTTCGCGGATTACGCCCCCAACACCCAGATCGATGGCTACCCGAACCCGCTCGTTTTGCAAAACAGGGCGTTTATCGGCCGGATAAGGGCTGTTTAGAATAGGATACTCCTCGTTGGATGGCGGGGTGCAGCCGTTGACTGAAATGGTTGCAGTATCTGTCTTGGTCGCGCAGCCGTTTCGAGTGGCCGTTACGGTGTAGAAATACGTACCGTCGGCTAAAGGAGCGTTGAAATTGATGACCGAACCGGTTTTGTTCACCCCGTTACCGGCCCAGGCGTAGCTTACGGCGTTGCAGTCCTCACCCTGGCAGGCAGCCGTCAAGGTAACGGCGCTGCCGCAGGTAGCCGTAACGGAACTCGCTGAGACCGTAAACCGGCAGCTGTCCCTGACTGGGGGCGGTGTCGTTACACAGCCGCTGACCGTGACGGTCGAAACCGCCGTCTGCGTCGCGCAACCGGGGCGACTGGCCGTCACCGTGTAGGAGTAAGCGCCATTGGTCGACGGTGCATCAACGCTAATGGAAGCGCCAGTTTTAGTGATGCCGTTACCGGTCCAGTTGTATGTAACGGCTCCGCAGTCCTCGCCCTGACAAGCGGCCGTTAAGGTAACGGCGCTGCCGCAGGTGGCTGTTACCGAACTGGCCGCGACCGTAAACCGACAACTGTCCCTGACCGGTGGCGGTGTCGTTACACAGCCGCTGACCGTGACGCTCGAAACGGCCGTCTGCGTGGCACAGCCCGAACGGCTGGCCGTCACCGTATAAGAGTACGTGCCATTGGTCGACGGCGCATCAATGCTGACAGTTGAGCCGGTTTTGTTCACCCCATTACCGCTCCAGGCGTAGCTTACGGCGTTGCAGTCCTCGCCCTGACAAGCAGCCGTTAAGGTAACGGTGCTGCCACAGGTAGCCGTAACGGAACTGGCTGAGACCGTAAACCGGCAGCTGTCCCTGACTGGGGGCGGTGTCGTTACACAGCCGTTGACCGTGACGGTCGAAACCGCCGTCTGCGTCGCGCAACCGGGGCGACTGGCCGTCACCGTGTAGGAGTAAGCGCCATTGGTCGACGGTGCATCAACGCTAATGGAAGCGCCAGTTTTAGTGATGCCGTTGCCGGTCCAGGTGTAGCTTACGGCGTTGCAGTCCTCACCCTGACAAGCAGCCGTTAAGGTAACGGCGCTGCCACAGGTAGCCGTAACGGAACTGGCCGCGACCATAAACCGGCAACTGTCCTGCACCGGAGTGGTGCTCTCACATACCGCGGTCGTACGGGGACTGTTGGTCAATTCCTGGGTTGAGCCGGCACCTTTGACCGTAATTGTTAACCGGCCATTTCTTTTATAGCGGTCGGGAATCGTCCAGTTATAACCGAACTTGTCAAACCCTTTCACGCCAAACGCAGCCGCTACGTCCGGCCGCTGCTGATCGGCTAGTATTGTCGCGGCTTTCTGATCATTAATGAAAATGTCAATGCTGGCCGACTGATTCCGGGTGCCTTCGTTCATGACCCAGCCCGTAATGCGCTCGCAGGACGCCCAGTCCAGGAAACCCCGGTAGCGGGCATTGGCCGGGGGCGTAACCGGCGTTTCTGTTTCCGGCGGACTGACCGGCGGAGTTACGGGCCCCGAACCCTGGCAAACGTCGGTGGTGCGGGGACTGAGGGTCAGTTCCGTATCGGTGCCGCTGAAGCGGGCCGAGATTCGCATGGCTCGGTTGTTTCTGTATTTGGCCGGCATTTCCCACCGAAAACCATAGCGGTTGTAATCCCGAACGTCGAACGCATCGGCTACGTCCTGCCGGATCTGATCAGCCGGGACGGTGGCTACTTTCTGATTATCAATGAAGATGTCGACGCTGGTTGACCGCCGGCGGGCATTGTCGTTCATGGCCCAGCCACCAATGATATCACAGTGCGCAAACTCAAAGAACCCCCGGTAGCTGACATTGGATGCGGCCGTACGGGCATTCGCCGACGAGCCTTCCGACGGGGTCAGAACGTAGAGCACAGCAGGTTGTCGACGGGGTAGGGGCTGACTGCCTGTAAACGGTTCCGTTTGAAGCCGGGCTTTCTCCACAAACTGGCTTTGGTCGCCGGCCTGCCGCTGACTGCGTAGCAGCCGGAAGCCAGAACCGGCTGTTACCGATGTGAAGTGGCCTTTGAGTCGGTAGGTTACGGTTGGTTTGGCTGGGTACGTCAGTTCGTCGCCAACGTAGTCGACGTAAGTACCCCCGGTCTGCTGGAAACCCGGCGGCAGCAACAGCTTAAGGCTGAAGGCGTTGGAGCCGGGAAAGAAAAACATGAGGTTAGGTGATACGTTCAGCAGTTCGGCCGTAATGGTCAGCTCAACTTCCTCCCCTAACCGAACCGTTGGTTTGTTGACCGTGAGACTAAACCGGATCGGGTCGTTGGCTGCCAGCGGAATGCGGATAAGCGGATTCCCCGGCGATCGGAGCAGCGAAACATACGGCTTGGAAGCATACTTTCCAGGTGGCGTATTGGCCGGTGGGTCTGAGGCCGCCGACAGGCTGACGGCCATGAGGGTAGTCAGAGACAGCATAGCATACCGGCGTATGCGCTGAATAGGCAACGAAAGAAATCGCATGTGGCTTGCCAGATAAAATTTTTACAATCGATACTGGATGGGTTTCCTAGGCTTTTATCAATAATTAATCCAGTTGTTTATTTTCCGGTATGTTTTTTTTGTATTATGGAATAAACGGTAACAAAAATTTGACTGAAGGCGCGAAAAGTACCACGTAGCACCCATAGCAAGCTAATAGATAAGGCATTGAGCCAAACGGTCGAAACGTAGCGGACCGGACGTAGGAAACAAAAAAGACCGGGGCGACCCCGGTCTTTTGTATCAAGCATCATTTTTGTTAGGCGCCCAGTCCGGCAAAACCATCAGCGGGTTTTGACCAGATCGACCAGCGTTTCAACCCAGAGGGAGCTGTCGTTGAGGCTTTCGACCAGCTGCCAGTGCTGGCCACCGTTCTGTTCGAACAATTCTTTGTATTCTTCACCTACCTCAATGGTGGTTTCGAGGCAGTCGGCTACGAACGCAGGCGAAAACGCCAGTACGCGTTTGACACCTTTGGCCGCGAGTTCTTTAACCACATCCTCGGTATAGGGCTGAATCCACGGATCTTTACCCAGGCGCGACTGAAAGCAGGTCGTGTGTTTACCGTCCGGAATGCCCAGTTCACGCACCAGTCGACGGGTGGTTTCGAAACACTGCGCCCTGTAACAATGCTGGTTGAGGGCGTGCAGGGACGAGCAGCAATCGCCCAGCCGGCAAACGTCTTTCGTTACGTCGCCTTTGCGGATCTGGCGTTCGGGCAGGCCGTGGTAGCTGAACACAAAGTGATCATAGTCATGCTCGGCCATGTGCTTACGACCGAGTTGAACGAAGCCTTCGATAAACTTGGGATGCTCCAGAAACCGGTTGACGAACCGAAGCTGCGGCATCACCTGCCAGGTTTTCAGCACGTCCATGACCTTCTCGTATACCGAGCCGGTGGTAGCCGAAGCGTATTGCGGAAAGAACGGAATCACAACGATTTCGGTAAGGCCCAGCCGCTGAAATTCGGCCAGACCGGCATCGATGCTCGGGTTCTGGTACCGCATCGCCAGCTTTACTACGTAGGCGTCGCCGAGCTCGCGCTGTAGCTCGCGTTCAATGACCTGCCCGTAGTACTTGAGTGGAGAACCGGTCTCGGTCCAGAGCTGACGGTACGTTTTAGCCGATTTGGGGGCTCTGAACGGCGCAATGACGCCGTTGACGAGCAGGAAACGCGGAACCGCCGGAATGTCGATAACCCGGCCGTCCATCAGAAACTCCCGCAGGTATTTGCGAACGTCGGGCACAGACGGGCTGTCGGGCGTACCGAGGTTTACGATGAGAACGCCAGTGCGGCCAGGCTGGGCCGATGCCGCAGCAGGGCCGCCGGTCGACGGGTACGTGGTGGGTGATGATAACGCAGGTGTTTCCATACGTGGAAAACAGCTTTTCTAAGCTGATGGTTGCAAGGAATTAATCTTGATCGGCCTGCGGATAGCGGTTCAGATCGGGCCGGGTAAAATCGGTAAAGACTTCGCCCGGCAGACCCGTAAAGACCATAATATCAGTCAGGTCGCGTTCGCCCCGTTCGCCCGACAGCAGAATTTTGCCCCGTTTCTGGTAATCAGCCCACGGCAGAGTAAAGCGGGGCGTTTCGTCGGTGTATTTCGGAAAATACGCCCACTGCGAAACCAGGTGCGTCTGCTTGTCGACCCAGATATAATACTTGTTGTCGGGTGTGTTGCCAACGCCTTTGAAGGTTAGCTGCAGCTTGTCGGCCAGTTTGGCATCGGCTGTTTTTTCTTCGCCTGCGTACTTGAGCGTTACGCCCGAATCCTTTAGTTTAAACGGCATCACGAGCCAATAGGAATCGTTGATCCAGGCTCCTTTTCCCTGCTTCAGGTATTTCGCCACCGAATCGGGCTCATCTACTTCCTTCCCGTTCCGGAATACCCGGCCTTTGTCATTGTTGACGTTCAGAATCACCGTCTGATCGTCTTTCAGGTTATCGATCCGGACATTACCCGACCATTTGTCCCAGATCAATCGTCGGCTACCGAAGAAATTCCAGGCAATCAAATGCGTATTGTCCCAGGCTTTCCGACCTCCCATCGCGTTCATGACCTGATCGGCAATCTGAACGGCGCGCGGGTCAGAGCCGGCGAGATCAAAGCCCGGGGCCGGTGGGTTCGAATTACGCTGGGCAAAGCCAGCTACGCTGTTGAGTAAGAGAATATAAACAATATATTGATACGTTTTCATGAATAAATGGGCTATTTCGTGAACAAAAGTAAAATAAGTCTCAATTTGTTTTGATTGATAAAAGTTAGATTTGCATAGATTTTATTGATATAATATACACGTTATGACGTTGACGCAACTGGAGTACATCGTAGCGGTCGATACCCACCGGCATTTTGCCACTGCAGCCGAGCATTGTCATGTTACGCAGCCAACGCTCAGTATGCAGATTCAGAAGCTGGAAGATGAACTGGGTGTTTTGGTTTTCGATCGGTCAAAGCAACCCGTCGTGCCGACCGAAACCGGTCAGGCCATACTGGCCCAGGCCCGGGACGTATTGCGGGCGGCCCGGCGCATTCCCGAACTCGTCAATGAGTCGAAAGACAACTTTCGGGGGGACCTGAAGATCGGTATTATTCCAACGCTGGCCCCGTATCTGCTGCCCTACTTTATCCGGGAGTTTGTGGAGCGGTATCCGGCCGTGTCGGTGCAGATTCAGGAACTGGTTACGGAGCAGGTAATCGAAAAACTCAAAAATGGCCTGATCGATGTGGGTATTGTGGTGACACCCCTCACCGAAAACGGGATTACCGAAATTCCGTTGTTTCGTGAACCGTTTCTGGTCTACACCGCCGAATCCCACGCTCTGGCGGCCAAGTCGGCCATTGCGCCGGCCGATCTGCATACGGAGGGGCTCTGGTTGCTGACCGAAGGGCACTGTTTCCGGAATCAGGTGGCTAATCTGTGCGGGGCTAACCGCCCGGCAAACGGAGCCAATGCCCTGCGTTATGAAACCGGTTCCCTCGAAACTCTCATCAAACTGATCGATAAACAGGACGGGTTTACGCTCTTGCCGTACCTGGCTACGATCGACATGGACGACGCACGGCGGGCCAAAATTCGCCCGTTTGTCGCTCCCCAGCCGGTTCGGGAGGTTAGTCTGGTCATGCACCGGAGCTTTCTGAAGCGTAAATTGATCAACGCGCTCCGGAACGAAATTATGGCTCACTTACCCGCCGAACTGGGCACCGTGGCCAGAAGCAGCGCGGTGATTGATCCGGGGCTGTCGGCTGCAAAAAGCTGATAAACAAGGAAAAACGGGTTTCTGCCGGCTGGCCGCGGTATTGCAAAAGTCGCGGAGGTAGCTTGCCCTTGTGGTTTTGTGCGTAAATTGCTAACAAAACGGCTGCTTCGGTCGGTAGTGGCTGCTCCGAAGGCCTTTCTTATTCTTTCCAATGGACGCTGGCGTAAACAACGTAATAGAAACTCCCTCTCAGATGTCGTGGATTCAGCGGGCGTTGGGTGTGCGGCAGGAAGAAACGCGGACGGTTGGATTGTTTTTTCTGCACAATTTTCTGCTGGGTATCGGTACCATTCTGGTGTACGTAGCGGCCAATGCTATTCTGCTGGAGAATAACCCCGAAGCGAGTCTTCCGATTGCCTACATCGCATCGGCCATTGCCATGATGGCGGTGGGGAAGCTGTACGAATACGTTGAGCATCACCTGCTTCTGAGCCGCCTGGCCGGGCGCGCACTGATCGCCGTGGTAGTTATGACGGCCGTTATCGGCGTGCTGGTGATTGTCGGTCATTCGGTGGCTGCGGCCGTGACCATTATGGTAGGGTACCGACTTATCTACCTGCTCACCAATCTGGAGTTCTGGGGCGTTTCGGCGGTGGTGTTCGATACCCGCCAGAGCAAACGGCTGTTCAGCGTGATTAGCTCCGGCGATATGCCGGCCAAAGCGATGGGGGCTATCCTGGCGGTACTGGTCCACGCGCATACCGACATTCTTCGGCTGCTGGTCGTTGCTTTTGTGGCGTTCGGGGCAGCCCTCTACACCCTTCGGCTAACCATCCAGTCCCATGAAGTTTATGCGCCACACCGGCCCGCCCGGGTGGTTAAGCGGGCGCGTCCCCGGTTTGTCGAGCAGCTTTTCGGTGGTAGTGAACTGGTATTTATGATGTGCCTGAGCGTGGCGACCATTGCTACGGTGGCCACGCAGATTGAATACAATTTCTTTGTCAACGTGAAGCACCGGTTTCACGCCCAGGAGGATGTTATCCGGTACGTTGGGATTGTGCTGGCCTTGACCTACGGCGTTGCCATGATCGTAAAACTGCTGCTGTCGCGCCATGCCCTCGACCGGTTTGGGGTGCGTCGGTCGCTGCTTGTACTCCCCCTCACGGCCCTGGTGGGGCTGCTGGGACTGGAGGCCATGGCGGCCGTTCAAACCGATACCACGCGGCTGCTGATTTATTTCTGTGGGTTGTATCTGGTGTTCGAGGTGGCGCGCCGGGCCTTGTTCGATCCGGTTTTTCTGGTCCTGTTCCAGCCCCTGTCGCCCCAGCAGCGGCTGCATGGTCACACCCTTGCGAAAGGGATGTACGAACCGCTGGGGATTGGTCTGGCCGGGGTGCTGCTGTACATCATCCATGCGTTGCCGGCTCTGGAATTCTGGATGCCCGTGGCGTGGATCGCGTTGATGATCACGGCCCTCGTGCTGTTGCAACGCACGTACCGGCACTACGTAACGGAACTGAATGACGCCATTGCCCGGCGTTTTCTGGAGAGCGACCAGATTGCCATTCCTACTGAAGCGCTCAATCGGGTTGCCGATACACTCCAGAGCGCTAACCCCGACGAAGTGGTGGCGGCTATCGGCTGGCTCGAACGGCATAATCCGCCCCAATTGGGAAAGCAGACGCCCATGCTGCTGAATCACCCGACCGCGGCCGTACGTCGCCGGACCCTCGACGCAACCGCTACGCTCGACTGGCCCGTGCCGACGCAGCTGCTATACCACCAGGCGCTCTACGATACCGAACCAACCCTGCGCGAACGGGCTTCGTACCTGATCAGCCGCCGGGCCGATACGGAAGTGAGCATGCTGGCTCCGCTGCTGCATCATTCCGACATCGCGATCCGGCAGGGGGCCATTCGCGGGACGCTCGAAATCCAGCCGGCCAACGCCGATGCCCTCGGTAGCCTGACGGCCCTGACGAAAGAAAGTGCGGTGCTGAGCCTGAAAGCGGCCTTATCGGTGGTGCAGGCCCTGCGGCTCACGGCCTACGTACCGTTTGTCCGGAACTGCCTGACGCATAGCGATACCAGCGTAGTGAAAGCGGCCCTGCAAACGGCCGGGGTACTGCGCGATCCCGAGCTTACGCAGCGACTCGTCGATCGGCTGAGCGATGGTACGTATGGCCGAACGGCAGCCAACAGCCTGAAAGCCATGGGAGCCGATGTGCTGCCGCTGCTTACCCGAACGGTTGAGGGGTCGCCTGACCGACTCGTGGCGGCCCGGATTGCGGGTATCTGCGAAGGAATCCGGACCAACCACAGTCGGCAGCTCTTGATCAAGCTGGCCAGCCAGCCTTCGCTGGCCGTACGAGCAACGGCTCTTCGGGCGTTAAGCCGATTCGGTCGACATCCCGCCGACGACGAGCTGTTCGAACGGCTTGTTGACCAGGAGGTTGCCCTGGCCCACCGGTTGCTGCATGGCAGTTACGGCGAGGATGCGGAACTGACCGATACGCTCGATTACGAGCTGACGCTGCTGCTGCAACGGCTGTTCTACGCCCTGGAGCAACGGCACGACCGGAATGTACTCGACAGTGTTCGGATTGGGGTGGCGCACCCGTCGCGCGAACGGCGGGCCAACGCCCTCGAACGGCTCGACAACCTGGTGCCGCGACCGGTGTACCAGACCATGCAGGCGCTCATCGACGACCAGCCCCGCGCCGAACGTATCCGGTTGATCGACGCGGCTCTCGGGCCGCTTCATGAGGAGAAAGCCATTCTGCCGTTTATAATTGAGCAGGGCCAGACTTTATTTTCCGACTGGACGGTGAGTGTCGCCCTGCGCCGATGGACGCCCGGCGTCAGCCCGGCGTCAACCATTCTGCATTACCTGGATGCTATTCCGTTGCTGCGGGATAGCGTGGTGGCGGCTATGCAGCATTTGCAAACGCAGCAGCCCCGCAACTTCAGCGATTTACTGAAACGATTCCCCGACTTGTCGTCGCGATTTATGAGCCATTCGTCCGCGGCCAACAGCCGTATTCCTGAAATTGAGTTGATTATGGTGCTGAAAGGAACCAGTCTCTTTGCCCAGACGCCCGAGAATGTTCTGAGCAGCATCGCCCCGATCATGAATGAGGTGACGTATGCGGAGGGACAGACCGTATTCAATAAGGGTGATCTGGGGTCGTCGATGTTTGTTATTTACGCGGGTGAAATCGGTATCTACGACAGCGGTAAGCAGTTGGCCCGTTTCAAACGCGGGGATTTTTTCGGCGAACTGGCCCTGCTGGACGCTGAAGCCCGATCGGCCACTGCCGAAGCCCTGACCGACGTGCGGCTGCTGCGCATCGACCAGGAGGACTTCTACGACCTGATGGAAGAGCGGGGCGAAGTACTGCGCAGCATCGTTCGCACCCTTTGTCAGCGGATCCGGGTACTGAATCAGACCGTAACCCGACCGGTCGGCTAATCAGTCAGAGCCCGCAGTCGGGCCAGATTTGCCTGTTTACCCGGTTCGCGCCGGGCGATGCTGGTGGGCGTCCAGTACGTGTGATTCGTCAGAAAACGGACCTGCATCTGGTTCCAGGCCGCTTCGTCGGCTACGGCGTTGCGGGTTTTCAGCTCTTCATACAGGGTATGAGCAATCGGTTCAAAATCGTCGCGCCCCAGGTAGTCCAGATCGGCATCGCACAGGATTCGTTCCAGGTGCGTTCGCGGTTGCTGGGGTACCTTTGTGGCCCGGATCAGGTCACAAATTGTTACAATCTGCTGGTCGGAGTAACCAAAGTCCGGCAGCGTTTCGAGGGCTAGTCGGCATCCCGCTTCTTCGTGGCCCTGGTACGTAGTCATGAACCCACTGTCGTGGTAAAGGGCCGCCGTTTTTAACAAAGTGAGCGATTCCGCATCCGTGATTCCTTCCCGCTGAGCAATGTCAAGGGCGGCCCCTGCTACGTCGAGGGTATGGTGCAGGCCGTGGTAGTACAGCGTAGGCAACAAGCCAGTCCGTAGTTGATCCATCAGGAAAGTTTCGGCACGCTGGATATCCATAGGCAGGGTAAATGGGCTAACGAGTTACCAAGTAAGCAAAAAAAGAAACGTTCGTCCAGCCATCCACATCTTTCTTGCTATTATAGATACTCGATCTTCTATTTATAGCTTATCGGGTTGTATCTTGTCAATCCGTTGATCATCAGTGATAAGTACCAGAAGCCTCGTCTGATGCTGGTACGAGTAAGTTTGTTTTCTAAACGTTCATGACTGGCTTCAATCTTTTCGACCATGAAACTCATTGCTACGGTACTTTTCCTGTCGCTTGGTGGCGGCTTCACGTGGGCGCAAACGGCAAAACTGGATAGTCTCGACCGCCTGATTAAGAGGGCGACGACCGATACGGGGCGCATCAATCTGCTGAACCGCAAGGTGTATATCCTGAGCGGGAACGATATTGATGCTGCCATAAAACTGGGTAAGACAGTTATCGCGGATGCAAAACAGCTTGAGTACGCCCAGGGGCAGATCAAAGCGCTTACCCGACTGGCCAACAATTATAGCATGAAGGGCGATTTTACCGCAGCGAAGGAAAACCTGCTCAAAGCCGAACAACTCCTGTTGTCATTGGATGAACAGGCACTTCTGAGCGATGTATACTCCGGATACGGTATGATGTATGGCATGCGGAGTAAATACGATAGTTCTATTTTCTTCCTCGACAAAGCTATTCAGATCGGCCAGGCAATTAACCATGCGTCATTGAGCAGCTATTATCAGAATATTGCCATCGCCTATCAGATGCAGTCGAATTATTCGCGTGCGCTGACGTACCAGCAGAAAGCGATGGCCATCGCTGAGCAGACGAATAACGCAAGTAGCCTGGCTTATGTGCTGACGAATATGGGGATAACCTATAAAGCACTCAGAGACTATGGCAGGGCTCAGCAATCGTTTTTCAGAGCGGTAAAAGCTGCTCAGACGGCTGGAATTAAAAACGTTGAGTTATACGCGTATTCCAATCTGGCGACGCTGTTCGACACAAAACAGGAGTATGATCTGGCCTATCGCTATGCGATCAAATCGGCCGAACTTGGCAAACAACAGGGCGATCAGGGTATCGAGGCTGCCAGCATGTCGAAAGCCGCCCATTCGATGGCGCTTCGGACGTCAGTCGCTCGGGCCGAACGGTTTGCCAAAGCCCAGGCGCTGGCTGAACAGGCGATTGCCGTTGCCGGCCTGGCCCGTCAGCCGTTGATAACCTACCAGGTACACTCAGTTATGGGTACGCTGCTGAAAATGCGGGGCGACTGTAAGGCCGCCATCCCGTATTTTGAAAAGGGGTTTCAGGTATTGTCTGACTCCGATATTTACGATGAACAGATTGAGGCTTCCTATCAGTCGCTGTCCGACTGCTACGAAAAGTCAGGTAATTACAGGCAGGCCCTGCTGGCGGACCGTAAAGCCTCGGCAATTGGCGACTCGATCCGGAATAAGGAAAACATCCGGAAAACGACCGAATTGACCCTCAACTATGAGTTTGACAAGAAGCAGCAACTGGAGCGGACCGAGCGATTGAAAGAAGCGGCTATTGCCAATACCAGGCAGGTGGGGCTGGGGGGCGGCCTCGTGCTGACGCTGCTGCTGGCGGGTGTTGCCTACAACGCCTACCGGAGCAAACAAAAAGCCAATAGGCTGCTTGAGCAGCAAAAAGAGGAAATTCAGCGAACGCTGACTGAACTCAGAACCACGCAGACCCAGTTGATTCAGCGCGAGAAGATGGCGTCGCTGGGCGAACTCACCGCCGGCATTGCCCATGAGATCCAGAACCCGCTCAACTTTGTCAATAATTTTGCCGAGCTGGGGGCTGAGCTGATTGAGGAGCTGGAACAAGAGCAGCAGAATCCCGAGCGCGACGCGCAACTGGAGCAGGAACTGCTGGGCGACATCAGGCAGAATCTGCAGAAAATTGTGCACCATGGTAAACGGGCCGACGGAATCGTCAAAAGCATGCTGGAGCACAGTCGGGTCAGTACCGGCCAGAAGGAACCGACCGATCTGAACGCCTTAGCCGATGAATACCTGCGGCTGGCCTACCACGGGCTGCGGGCCAAGGATAAGCTGTACAACGCTACGCTTGTCACCAGCTTTGATCCGTCGCTGGGCAAAATCCAGGCCGTGCCGCAGGACCTTGGCCGGGTACTGCTGAATCTGTTAACCAACGCTTTCTACGCAACGCAGGAAAAAGCTAAGCAGTCGATTGCTGGGTATCAGCCCCAGGTTTGGGTAAGTACGCACGCAGCGAACGGGAACGTCGAACTGCGCGTCAAGGATAACGGCACGGGTATTCCGGAATCGATTCTGACTAAAATCTACCAGCCGTTTTTCACAACCAAGCCAACGGGCGAAGGAACAGGGCTTGGGCTCTCGCTGAGCTACGACATCATCACAAAAGGGCATAACGGCGAGATGGCCGTACAGACCGAAGCCAACCAATTCACCGAGATGATTGTGCGGCTACCAATACAAGCTTAATTCGTCTGTCCGCGAATGGCAGACCGCTATCTATAAAGACGTTTTACTCACACTCGTTATTTCAATTAACCCTCATCCATGAACATAAAAGTAGCCGTAATCGGCGGTGGAGTAGCCGGTATGAGCGCTGCCCATGAGTTAATTGAGCGCGGCTTCGAAGTGGCTGTGTATGAAAAACAGCCGGTATATGTCGGGGGGAAAGCCCGAAGCGTCGACGCCGAGCACACCGCTAAAGGGGGCCGGAAACCGTTGCCGGGCGAACACGGATTCCGGTTCTTTCCTGGGTTCTATAAGCACATTACCGATACCATGAAACGCATTCCATTTCCGGGTAATGTCAACGGGGTTTTCGATAATCTGGTGCAGTCGGAGCGGGTTATGCTGGCTCGGTTTGGTAAGCCGCCCATCGTCAGCACCGTTAACTTTCCAAAGAACCGGGCCGATCTGAAGGTACTAATCAACGCCGTTACGCACGCCAACACGGGTGTTACCGAGGCTGATAAGAAACTGTTTGCCGATAAGCTGTGGCAGGTGATGTCGAGCAGTTACGACCGTCGACAGCAGGAATACGAGCGAATCAGTTGGTGGCAGTTTATGGAGGCCGATCAGGAAACTGACGGTCGCCAGCCCAGCCCGTATGAAGAGTATTTTGTGGGTGGCCTGACGCATACGCTCGTGGCGGCTCAGCCGAAACTGATGAGCACCAAAACCGGCGGGGACATGCTGCTGCAACTCCTGTTTCTGATGCTCAATCCGACTGGCCATGCCGACCGGGTGCTGAACGGTCCTACCAACGAAGCCTGGCTCTTTCCCTGGCTCAACTACCTGAAGCAGAAAGGCGTTGCCTACTACCACCACCACGAAGCGACAGCCTTTCATTGCGACCGCGAAACCCGGTCTATCAAGGGTGTGATGGTAAAGAACACCCAGACCGGGGAGGAAAAGCTCATCAAAGCCGATTATTACATTGCGGCCGTTCCGTTGGAGCGTATGGCCAAGCTGGTAAATGACAACATGATCGCGGTGGATACGGCGTTTGATTTCATCGACGATCTGGCCGCCAAACGGGCCAAGAGCCTAAACTGGATGAGCGGCATTCAGTATTACCTGCGGGAAGATGTGCAACTGACGAAAGGTCACGTGATCTTCATCGATTCGCCCTGGGCCGTGACCGCCATCTCACAGCTTCAGTTCTGGAAAAATTTTGACATCCGTCAGTACGGTAATGGGGAGGTAAAAGGTATTCTGTCGGTCGATGTGTCGGACTGGTTCTCCAAAGGACTGAACGGTAAATCTGCCTGCGACTGCTCTATGGAGGAAATTATCGACGAGGTATGGAATCAGATGGAGAAAAGCCTGAACGTCGACGGCCAGAAGGTGCTGGACCGCTCCATGATTATCACAACCCATCTCGACTGCGATATCAGGGATACAGAAATTGCTCCCCATGATTTCAAAACCCGAAATGCCGAACCGCTGCTGGTCAATACACCCAACTCGTGGAGCAAACGCCCGGAAGCCTACTCGAACATCAAAAATCTCTTTCTGGCCGCCGACTACGTCCGGACGCATACCGATCTGGCTACGATGGAAGGCGCTAACGAAGCGGCCCGCCGGGCTGTGAACGGAGTCATTACGGCCACCGGTGCGAACGTAGAATTATGCAAAGTCTGGCCGCTTCATGAGCCGAATATTCTGGCTGTGCTGCGCTGGCTCGACCGGCGTCGGTACGAACGGGGGCTGCCCTGGACTAACGAAGTGCCCTGGCTGTTTGGGCTGCTGCACGAAGTCGTGTATTTGTTTCATAAACTGACGGGGTTCCGTCGGGCATCAAAACCAGTACGGGTTTAGAAAAGGGCGCTGTTGGTGGATTTGTCCAAGCTATCTACTATGCTACATAACGTTACAAACTACTTTTTTCCTCCTAGCTTCACCGGCAGCAACGACGAGTACCGCCAGGCTCGCATCGTCGTCAACACATCGTTGCTGACGAGTTTGTTCTCCCTTAACTACGTACTGATCAGTTGGTCGATGAACTATTGGCCGGGCGTATATTCGATGCTGATCGATTTCGTCATTGTGCTGGTGCTGCCGTTTTTTTTCAAGTGGAAGCTGCTCAGCTACCGGATGGTCGGCTATGCTTTCATTGCTTCTTCCTTCGGCGCCGTTTTTTTTAATTGCCTGGCAACGGGGGCTTACTACTCACCCATTATGGCCTGGCTGGTTGCGTATCCAATCGTTGGAACCTTTCTGCTCGGACGCCGGGGCGGAATTATTTTTACCGTAGCCTCCCTGACCGCATTGATGATACTGTGGTGGCTGGAGAGCCGGCAGGTCGTGCTAACCAATTTTATTTTGCCCGATTACCAGCTTCTGTTTAGCCTGAATGTAATCGTCGGCTTGATACTTATTCAATTAATGATTGCCCTGGTTTTTTACAACATAAATCAGCGTAGCCTCAGGCTGGTCGCTGAAAAAAACCAGTTACTGTCTGAACGTACGGCTGAGCTTCAGCAGTCGCTGGATAATTTACAGAAGACCCAGACTCAGTTGATTCAGGCCGAAAAAATGGCGTCGCTGGGGGAGCTAACGGCCGGCATTGCCCATGAGATCCAGAACCCACTCAACTTTGTCAATAACTTTTCGGAAGTAAGTGTTGAGCTGATCGACGAACTAAAGGAAGATCTGGAGCAGAAACTGAACGGTACGGCGGACGACTACCTCGTTGAGGTACTGAGTGATCTGACCATGAACATGCAAAAGATTACCTACCACGGTAAGCGGGCCGACTCTATCGTTAAAGCTATGCTTGAACACAGCAGGCTGTCGACCGGAGAGAAGCAGCCAATCGACCTGAACGCCCTGGCAGACGAGTATTTCCGGCTGGCCTACCACGGGCTGCGGGCCAAGGATAAGTCGTTCAACGCCGAATTAGTTACTGATTTCGATGAGAAGCTGGACAAGGTGGAGGGGGTACCTCAGGACATAGGCCGGGTGTTGCTCAACCTGTTTAACAACGCCTTTTATGCCACACAACAGAAACGTAACCAGCAGGGCATTGGCTATCAGCCTTTGGTTCAGGTCAGTACCTGCCTCAAAAACGACAAGGTTGAACTGCGGATAAAAGACAACGGGACGGGTATTCCGCCGGAGATCGTACATAAAATCTACCAGCCGTTTTTTACCACGAAGCCAACGGGCGAAGGAACAGGGCTGGGGCTCTCGCTGAGCTACGACATCATCACAAAAGGGCATAACGGCGAGATGGCCGTGCAAACGGAAGCCAACCAATTCACCGAAATGATTGTACGACTACCGATAAAAAATTAATTTGTCTGCCAGCTAAGCAAGTACGCCACCATTAACCTACCTTACCTGGCTTAGCGGTAACAGCATGTCAATAGATTCTTTTCTGATTGCGTTTCTTCTGATTCGGCATCTGCGCAAATTTGCCCAGAATACCGGATTGGCGCCCTTCTGGGACCGTACGCTGCTCCGGGCCCAGTACGCAGCCCTTGCCCTCCTGGTAGTTGACGTCATAATTGACGAAGACCACGTTTTTCAGTGGGCCTGGCATGTGTTTCTGCTTGGCTTGCTGTGGTTTGTCTATCCTCGGCCCGAGTTCCGCCCCACCCGAAACATCGTTTCCGCCGTATTCCCCCTGGTGCTGGTCAACATCGTCGTTGATTTCATTGAGCTGGTTGCGCCCGCCTTTGACAAGAAATACAACAACTACTTCGACATGGCGCAACTGCTGGCGTTCGGCTGGGTCATTGCGGCCTGGGTCAGTACCCAGCGCCAGCAGAAAGCCCTCGAAAAAGAACGGCAGAAACGCCTGGAAGAAGAAGAACGGAACCGACTCATTGCCGCGCAGAATACCCAGCTCGAAAGTATGGTCGCCGAACGTACCGCCGAACTGGTACGTCAGAAAGAGGAACTGGAAGAAACCCTGACCGAACTCCGGGCCACGCAGGCCCAGTTGATCCAACAGGAGAAGATGGCGTCGCTGGGGGAGCTCACCGCCGGTATCGCCCACGAGATTCAGAATCCGCTCAACTTCGTTAACAACTTCGCCGAAGTATCGGTCGAGTTGTGCCAGGAACTCAACGACGAGCTGGCCAAAGTCGACTTATCCGACTCGGACCGCGACTACGTGGGGGGAATCATCAGCGATCTGGTGCAGAATCAGCAGAAAATTGCTCACCACGGCAAGCGGGCCGACAGCATCGTGAAAGGCATGCTGCAGCACTCCCGGGCCGGATCAGGGCGAAAAGAGCCCACCGATCTCAACAGCCTCGCCGACGAGTACCTGCGGCTGGCCTACCACGGGCTGCGGGCCAAGGATAAAAACTTCAACGCCAGCCTCGTTGCTGATCTCAACGAAAACGTAGGAAAGGTCGACGTACTGCCGCAGGACATGGGCCGGGTGTTGCTGAATCTGTTCACCAACGCCTTCTACGCCGTTCAGCAGAAACAAAAACGCAACCCGGATGCCCAGTATCAGCCAACCGTAACGGTGAGTACAAACCGGTGCGATGAGGACGTAGAGATTCGCGTGCGCGACAACGGAGTGGGTATTCCTGATTCGGTGAGGTCAAAAATATTTCAGCCGTTTTTCACGACCAAGCCCACCGGCGAAGGGACCGGCCTGGGCCTGTCGCTGGCCTTTGACATCATCACCAAAGGGCACGGCGGAACGATGGAGGTCGAAACTGAGGAGGGAAAAGGAACGGAATTTATTATTCGCATACCGGTTTAAGTGGACTTTCCCGTAGAATTGCACCAGCAAGACCAGAAAGCCTTCGTATTTTTACCCTTATAGCAGCACTTTATGAAAATACTGGTAGTTGACGACGAAACGGACGTACAGACGTTATTTGAGCAGCGGTTCCGTCGGGAAGTACGATCCGGCGAAATGCAACTGGCTTTCTGCTACTCCGGCGAACAGGCCGTTGATTATTTAACGGCCCATCACTCAGAAATCGTTTTGATCTTGTCCGATATCAACATGCCGGGAATGAGCGGCTTTGAGCTCCTGCGGCACATCCGGACGAACTACCCAACTCCTCCGCCTACCGTACTGATGGTAACGGCCTACGGCGATGATCAGTCCCGGCAGCAGGCGATTTCGCTCGGAGCCAATGATTTGTTATCCAAACCGCTCGACTTTCAGGCGCTCAAAGAAAAACTTAAAAGCGTGGTATGAAGGCAAAAATTCTGGTGGTCGATGATGAAACTGACCTCGAACTGCTCATCAAACAGAAGTTCAGACGTCAGATCCGCGAAAAACAGTACGAATTCATTTTCGCCCACGACGGTGCCGAGGCCTTACGGCTACTTCAGCAACACCCCGATACCGACGTAGTACTCAGTGATATAAACATGCCGGGTATGGATGGCCTTACCCTGCTGGTGAAGCTCAACGAAACCAACCCCGTGCTGAAGGCCGTAATCGTGTCGGCCTACGGCGACATGGATAACATCCGGATGGCCATGAACCGGGGTGCCTTTGACTTCGTGACCAAGCCGGTCAATTTCGACGATCTGGAGGTGACCATGCAGAAAACCATTCAGCACGTCGCGCAACTCCGCCAGACGCTTCAGGCGATCAAGGAGAACAACATTCTGCGGATGTACGTCGACGAAAGCGTGCTGACGTTCATGAGCCGGGTGGAGTTTGAACAGTCGCTGACCGCCAGCGAAACCATCGAGGCTACGGTTGCTTTCTTCGATATCTGTGGGTTTACGTCCATTTCCGAGCGCGAACCGGCCGATACGGTCGTGGCGCTGCTCAACAATTACTTCGATGTGATGGTGAAGGAAATCATCGCGCAGGGCGGCTACGTCGATAAGTTCATCGGCGACGCGGTGATGGCTGTGTTCCAGGGCGAATACCACCTCGACCGCGCCATTGAAGCCGCTCTCGCCGTTCGGAATCAGGTAGCCGCCATTGAAGGGAGTCTACCCAGCAAACCCGACTATCGGCCGCAGGTAGCAATTGGCATCAACACCGGCGAGATGGTGTCGGGGAATATCGGCTCGGCTACCCTGCGTCGACTGGATTACACGGTCATCGGCGATACGGTCAATATGGCGCAGCGGCTCCAGACCGTTGCCAAGCCGGGGCAGATCGTCATCACCGAATCCGCTCAGGAGATCGTCAAAGAGTCGTTCAACTGCAACCTGATCGGGGAAGTAGCGCTCAAAAACAAAGCCCTCCCGGTCGTGATTTACGATGTGGTCGGTTGAGGTTGTACCGGATGGTGCAGGAAAGTAAACCAATGTGCGCACTTTCTGAACTGCCGAGGCTCAATGAACCCGATCATTGCTGGCAGGATCGAGAGTCGGCTCAACCGGTTGACAACCGACGGCCTTTTAAGGCATAACTTTGACATCGCCCAGGTTTACCCTGGCCCATTGGTCAATCTGCCGTAGAACGGGGATCAGAGATTCGCCTTTGACCGTCAGGGCGTAACCAACTTCAGGAGGGAATTTGATGTGCTCATGCCGTTGTACCAGTCCATCGTTTTCCAGTTGGCGAAGCTGTTCCAGAAGCACTTTCTTGGAAACTCGGGGCAGTAGGCGCCACAGCTGGATAAAACGCAGTTCGCCGGCGGCAAGGTGCTGTAAAATAACGGGCTTCCACTTACCAGCGAGCATACCAATGGTGATATTCACCGCGCAGTTCTCAAAGTCGTTGTAGGTCATCCGGTTACCAGAACGTATCCTGGTTACCAACAGGTGTCGATCGGATTTGGTTTCCGGGCGTGGGCTACCTTTGTTCATCGCCCGGCCAGTAACCAACTCCCACGGCCGGTGCTACAGACGAATGAACCATGTACAACTTACGCTGATTGGAGGACCGACCGTTCTGATTGAGATTGATGGACTTCGGCTTTTGACCGATCCGACCTTTGATCCTGCGGGTAATGATTATCACCTGGGGCCTGTGACACTCTCTAAAACGACCGATCCAGCCCGAACAATTGAATCATTGGGCCGTATTGATGCGGTATTACTCAGCCACGAACAGCACAGCGACAATTTGGACGAAACGGGACGAGCCTTGCTGTCGACCGTTGGCCGGGTGTTTACCACACCCGAAAGCGCGATGAACTTAGGAGCCAATGCAGTTGGTCTGGCCAGTTGGGAAACGGCCTCGCTTCGGACCGCAACCGGCCAGCAGCTAACCATCACCGCAACACCGGCACGTCATGGCCCACATGGGGCCGAGGCCTACAGTGGTCATGTGACGGGTTTCGTGCTGAGCCAGGACCACCCCGACAGTCGCGCTTTTTACGTTTCGGGGGATACGGTATGGTACGAGGAACTATCCCAGATCGCCCGGCAATTTCAGGTTGGAGCAGCCTTATTGAACCTGGGTGCCGCCCGAATTGATATGATTGGACCAATCGACCTGACTATGAACGCCCAGGGAGCAATAGAAGCCGCCCGAACGTTTGATAAGGCGATTCTAATGCCGGTGCATGTCGAAGGGTGGACCCATTTCTCAGAGTCTCCGGCCGAGGTTAAGAAGGCGCTGGCCCAGGCAGGACTAACCAAGCGGTTTCAGTGGCTCAGACCAGGCGTTGCAACCCAGCTTACGTATTAATCCGCGTTTTTCTCCGCACCTGGCACCGGGCTATTTACCGGTGGGTGTCAACGAAGTGACTCCACGTTGCTTTGTCCGGCAAACGGCGTGGAGTCTTTAAGTTCATTTACGGGTTTCAGCCTGTCAGGACCGGCGGAACCTGTTTCGGCTGGAGCTGTTCCGGCTGTTTGAACCAGTTGACGCGCCGGGTGCCCGACCAGAATTCGGACGTGGCGCGGGTTTCGGGGCAGCGGGCGTTACCGTAGCTGCGGCTACATCCAGTGGATACGGATGATCATTGACAACCGGTACCTGCTTGCCGATCAGCTTGTTGATGTCTTTCAGGTAAGCGGTTTCTTCTTCGTCGCAGAACGACAGGGCGACGCCGTTGTTTCCGGCGCGGCCGGTCCGGCCGATGCGGTGAACGTAGGTTTCAGGTACGTTCGGCAGTTCATAGTTGATAACGTGCGATAATTCTTCGACGTCAATACCCCGGGCGGCAATATCCGTCGCTACCAGTACGCGGGTTTGTCGCGATTTGAAATTGCTGAGGGCGCGCTGCCGGGCGTTCTGCGACTTGTTGCCGTGAATGGCTTCTGCCTTGATGCCGGCTTTCACCAGATCTTTGGCAACCTTGTCGGCGCCGTGTTTCGTGCGGGCAAAGACCAGCGCCGATGCAATGCGGTTGTCGTTCAGTACGTGTACCAACAGCTTCCGCTTGTCGTTTTTGTCAACAAAATATACCGACTGCTGAATGGTATCAGCCGTGGACGAAACCGGCGTTACTTCAACCTTTACGGGTTTGTTCAGGATCGTATCGGCCAGTTTGGCTACGTCGGGTGGCATCGTTGCCGAGAAAAACAGCGACTGCCGACGTTCGGGGAGACGGACAATTACTTTTTTGACGTCATGAATAAAGCCCATGTCGAGCATCCGGTCGGCCTCGTCCAGCACAAACAGATCGATGTTCCGCAGGGAAACGAATCCCTGGCTCATGAGGTCGAGCAGGCGACCGGGGGTGGCAATCAGTATATCAACCCCTGACTTAAGGGTGTTGACCTGCGCGTGCTGCGAAACGCCCCCGAAAATCACCGTATGCCGAACGTCGAGGTGGCGGCCATAGGCCGCAAAACTCTCGTTGATCTGGATGGCTAATTCGCGGGTGGGTGTCAGAATCAGCGCCCGGATGCGTCGTGGCCCTTGTTGCTGCTTCCGGTCTTCGTGCAGCAACTGAAGGATAGGAATGGCAAAGGCAGCGGTTTTACCGGTGCCCGTCTGAGCGCAGCCGAGCAGGTCCCGGCGGCTTAGCAGGGGCGGTATGGCTTGCTCCTGTATGGGGGTTGGATTCGTATAACCTTCTTCGGAGAGGGCTGTCAGAATGGGTGAAATCAGTGGTAATTCAGAAAATAACATGCGTATGAGATAAGTACTCTGCTTGGAGTACAACGGCATTCGTGCAAATAAAGTGCCGCAAGTTATTCGTAGATGCTTCCGGCGGTTCGTTCGACGAACCCTTTGGGCAAAAGCCAGGCGGCAAACGCTCCCAGCTTATTGATAAATCCGGTTATGACCTCCCCTTTGCCGGACAGGGCGGCATCGATGGCCATTCGGGCTACGTCGGCTGGGGTCATGTTTACCTGTTGGGCCGCTTTCCGGCCTTTTTCGCCAATCTGCGCCCGGTTTACGAATTCGGTGTCGGTTGCGCCGGGCGAAATACACGTAACCGACACCGACGTCCGGCGCAGTTCCTGCCGCAGGCCCCGGCTAAAACTAACCACAAAGGCTTTGGAGGCCGCGTAAACACTCAGCAGCGGCACTGCCTGATAAGCCGCCGAACTGCCGATATTCAGGATGTAGGCGCGGGGCTGCTCTTTAAGCTGGGGGAGAAACAACCGGCATAACTGCACCAGCGCCGTCATGTTGACGGTCATCATATCCGTATGCTCGGCCGCCGTGTAGTTGTCGAACGGACCACTCAGGCCGTAGCCCGCGTTGTTAACCAGTAGCTGAACCGAATAGGATCGCTCGCGGCACCAGTCGAAAATCTGCCGGGCAGCGTCGGTCGTAGCCAGATCAACGGGAAGAAAATCGGCCTGTACTCCGTAGGTAGCCGTCAGCCGTTGCGCGAGTTGCTGTAGCAGCGACGCAGACCGGGCCACAAGCAGGACATTGTATTTCCGGCGGGCCAGTTCTTCGGCAATGGCCAGGCCGATACCTTTGCTGGCTCCCGTAACAAGCGCGTAGGGCATGGAAAGATGGTTTTCGGTTTACTGTTTCCGGGCTGTGTTTCCCCCAGAAACAGTAAACCGAAAACTCGTTAAATATTAACTTTAGAGATAAAGCGGTGGTAGAACGGTGTTTTACTGTTCTCGTCTTTGGGCATGTACTTACCCGTCACGACCGGCACGTACATGACCCGACGGCGGCTGGCTTCGCCGAAATAGGGCGACTGCTGCGCCCGGTGCCATAAACGCCCGTCATGAACGGTCAGATCGCCGGCATTGATATCAAAACCAACTTCGTCTTTGTCGGGGTTGTTGTCGACAAAGTACCGTTTGCGGAACAGCATCCGGAATATACCCTGCCTGTGCGTACCGGGAATCACCCGCAGGCCACCGCTTTCAAACGGGGTTGAATTCAGGTGAATGCCAACGTTCAGCATGGGCATGATGCGCTGACCCAGGAAAATGTCGCGCGGGCTATCCGTATGCCAGCCCATTTGCGAAAACTTACTGTTGGGTGTCCGGACGTAGTGATTCAGAATCAGGCCATCTTTCTCAACCTCGCCGATGCGGCCTTCGTACGGATGTAGGAGTTCAACCACGGTCTGAAGGCGGGGGTCCTGCAGAAACTCGTGGAGGGCATTGCTGTATTGCGACAGGAAGCACATACGCTGGATAATGGTGTTGCCCGCTTCGTCCTGACCAAATTTCAGCGGTACGCCATTCACCTTATCGCGATCTTCGGCTAGCCATTGCTTTTCAATGCGGTCAACTTCCCTGATGAATAATTGAACCGTCTCGGGGTTTATGAAATTGCGGAAAATAATGACGCCATGCCTGTTAAAAAAATCACGTTGATCGGGCGTTAGTGATTCTCCTAATGTAAAGTGCGGGCAGTTTAATTTTCTCATACTGGTTATCGGTGGTCGGACCGTTGTGCGGACCAACAGCCCGGCAATTAACTGATTGATTTGTACGTGTTGTTTAATCGATGGGTAGCAAGCCAAATCTATAAAATTAGGCTGTTAGCTCCATCGGGCAGGCTTCTGTTTAATGGTACTTTAATCAGATGGCCTTCCTTTAGTGAGCGGCTGTTTCTTCATGTGGTTTTGTTTTAAGGAATTGTTAACTGGGTGCGCTGTGAAGCAAGCTAATTTATCGGCTACACTTGATCGATTCATCTAGGCTGTAAAAGTCACCAAATGCAGTTTCAAGCGCTGTTTTTATTAGAACTGGCAAAGAAAAGGGGCTGGCTACAAATGAACCCATCTTTTTCGTAAACGGTCTTAATTTTTCGGAAAAAATACAAAAACTATAGATTTAAAATTTTATATGCATATATGTACCTTCCGATTTGTTAAGCCAATATTACGAACAGGCTGATTCAGATTTTTCTGCCGGGAGAATAAATTGTCAAATGTAGATGTAGGGATAGAGAGGGGAGTAGGGTTATTCCGTTGTAGCTGAACTTTCCGGAGACTTAACCGGGGCAGTATTGTTCCAGCCTGACAACGCTATACGTTTGGCCAATCGAAAGAACAGATACGTTAGGAGCGGGGCAGCCACTACGTCAACGGTATAGTGTACATGTTGGATCAACAGCAGAAGGCCCACCACAAACGAACCGGCCAGGGCAAACAACCTGTCCCACCGTCGACGCAGGCACAAAAACATCAGGAAGATTGTAGAGGTATGCCCCGAGTAAAACAGGTCTTTGGTAATAAACGTCCGGCCGTAGAATGCATTACTGATCGGATCGATGAGCGGCAGTAAGCCCACCGGCGGATTCAACGGAACCAGACTAATGCTTACCATGCGCGACAGGCTCACAATGAGGTAGCTGTAAACAAAGGTCATGAACATAGCCGGGTCGCGCCGAACCCGAACCAGCAGCAGAACGCCCGTTGACCAGATCAACAGGAAGATGGGCAGAGACATATCCCGGGCGGGTAGTTGACTCAGTACCCAGTCGTTCAGCACGGGGCCGGTGTGCTGTTCGATGGCCTGAAAAAAGAAAGGAAATGCAATCAGTAAAAGCACTAAAGCAACGATGCCTATGACAACTTTCCGGCGGAAAACCGCTGACTGCCAGGCCACTCGCCAGGCTATATCTTCGTTTGGTTCAGGATGTAATACCCCCATTGTATACTAAAAAGACCGCAAAGGTACTACTTTGTTTTGGGGAGACAAATTTGAATCAGGATACCATGAGCAGCCGCCAGACTCCCGACAACAGCAGTAGCAGCAGCCCGGCCGGAGTCAATACTTTCCAGCAGAGAAACATCATCTGATCGACCCGAACCCTCGGAAAAGTCCACCGGACCCACATCTGGAGCAGAACCGCAAACAGGGCTTTCGACAGCAGCCAGAACACCCCGGTTATGTAGCCCCAGACGGTTCCGGGTTCGCCACTGGTCCAGTCGGCCAGGCGAATGGGGCCGAGGTTCGGCAGGGGAGTGTTCCAGCTACCGAGGAATAAAATAGCCCCCAGAAACGACACCAGCAGCATCATGCCGTATTCGGAGAGATAGAGCAGGGCGAAACGCATGCCGGAATACTCGGTATGGTAGCCGGCCACGATCTCTGATTCGCCTTCGGGGAGGTCGAACGGAGCGCGGTTGGATTCGGCCAGTGTGCAGATGAAAAAGATCACGTAGGCCACCAGCAGGAACGGATTACGCAGGATATTCCAGCTGAAAATGCCGCCCCATTCGGTCACCTCAATCCCCAGGGCCTGAATCCCGAACAGGTAGTTTGGTTCGTAGGTGTAAATGCCCTGCTGAAAGCTGATTTCCTGTAGATTGAGCGTCTGGCAGATCATAACGGCGCACAAAATGGTCAGCCCGAGCGGAATTTCGTAGGAGATGATCTGGGCAACCGACCGCATCGCGCCAAAGAGCGAATACTTGTTGTTGGATCCCCAGCCCGCCATCAAAATGCCGACTACGTCGAACGAAACGACTGCCATCAGGTAAAAAACGCCCACCGCAGCGCCGGAGCCCTGCAAATCGGGCGACAGGGGCAGTACGGCAAAGCCCGCAAAAACGGAGGCAAAAATGACTGCCGGTGCCAGCAGAAACAACCGGCGGTCGGCGGCTGTCGGAACAATGTCTTCTTTCTGAAGCAGCTTCAGCAGGTCGGCGAATAGCTGAAGTAAACCATATTTTCCTACTTCCATCGGTCCCAGACGGTCCTGTATAAACGCCGACACTTTGCGTTCGAGGTACACCCCTACGACCACAAAGCCGGGAACCATGGCCAGGAAAATAAGCAGAGGAATCATACGGTCTTACCGGTATTCGGTTTACAGGAGTCAGGGTACGGTATTTGGCTTATGGACTTCAGCAGAGGGCGGGCGTCAATCACTGTAAACCAAATACCGTAAACCTTTTTAAAACTCGGCGGATTTCGGCGCCCGTGGGAACGGAATAACGTCGCGGATGTTACCCATGCCGGTTACGAACTGAACCAGGCGCTCGAAACCAAGCCCAAAGCCGGCGTGGGGCGCTGAACCGAACCGGCGCGTATCGAGGTACCACCAGAGCGCTTCGGGTTCGATGCCTACTTCCTGCATGCGGGCAACGAGTTTATCCAGGTCATCTTCGCGCTGTGAGCCGCCAATGATTTCGCCGATACCCGGAAACAGTACGTCCATGGCCCGAACGGTTGGGCCAAAGACGTCACCCCGGCTGTTGGTGGCGGGGTCGCTGTCCTGCTTCATGTAGAACGCCTTGATCGCCCGCGGGTAGTTGGTCAGAATGACCGGTTTCTTGAAATGGCGCTCTACCAGATACCGTTCGTGCTCCGATTGCAGGTCGATGCCCCACTTCACTTCGTACTGAAACTGGCCTTTTTTGGCCGGTTTTGAATTAATCAGAATATCGACAGCTTCGGTGTAGGTGAGCCGTTCGAACTGGTTGTCGACCACGAACCGCAGCTTTTCGAGCAGGCTCAGGTCGCTCTGTTCGTCTTTCTTTTTGGTTTTCTCTTCGTCTTTCAGGCGATTGTCCAGGAAAGCGAGGTCGTCGGCGCAGTGATCGAGGGCGTAGCGAATAACGCTCTTGACAAATTCCTCGGCCAGGTTCATGTTATCTTCCAGTTCATGGAAAGCCATTTCCGGTTCAATCATCCAGAATTCGGCGAGGTGGCGGGTGGTGTTGGAGTTCTCGGCCCGGAACGTCGGCCCGAAGGTGTAGATCTTACCCAATGCCAATGCCCCGAGTTCTCCTTCCAACTGACCGGATACGGTCAGGTTGGTTTCACGGCCGAAGAAATCCTCGCTGTAGTCCACTTTCCCGTCTTCGGTGCGGGGCGGGTTCACGGGGTCGAGGGTTGTTACGCGGAACATCTCGCCTGCTCCCTCCGCATCAGAGGCCGTGATGATGGGGGTGTTGAGGTAGTAAAACCCGTTGTCGTTGAAATACTTGTGCACCGCAAAGGCCAGGGCGTGCCGTACCCGCAGAATCGCACTGAACGTATTGGTCCGCGGACGCAGGTGGGCAATTTCGCGCAGGAACTCCAGCGAGTGGCGCTTGGGCTGCAGCGGATATTTTTCCGGATCAGCGGGGCCATACACCAGCACGTCGGTGATTTTAACCTCTACATTCTGGCCCGAGCCGATGGATTCGACGAGCTGCCCCGTAATGGCCACGCAGGCACCGGTCGTAATCTGCCTGAGCAGATCGTCCGGCAGCTGGCCGGCTTCGGCAACGGCCTGGATGGTGTTGATGGTGGAGCCGTCGTTGATGGCGATAAAAACGGCGTTTTTACTTTCGCGCTTGGTGCGGACCCAGCCTTTGACGGTCACGTCTGTGCCCGGCGTAGCTTGAAGAAGTTGCTGTATTGGTAAATAACTCATGCCAACTGGCTACCGGATGGTTTTGGTGGGGCAAAGGTACAAAAGTGCGTTGAATCGCCGAGGTGCATGCTGCCTGTGCCGGGTATTTGTTTAACCCTGCCTTCTACAAAACAGCCCTTTTCGACGTATATACATACTATACATCCTTATGTGGAAAACGCTGAAATTTGTCTAACGACAACTTCCGAAAGGTTCAACACGAGCGCTTACCAGGTCAGATCCCTCGACCATTGTTCGCGGTTGAGGGCGTTGGTCAGATAATTGAACTCTGCGGGACGCATCTCCAGCCGGATTTTAAGTGGAAATGATACCTCCCAGTCCCACCAGGCGGGCTCAGGTTGTAAGTAATAATCCAGTTCGAGCCGGACAGTTTCGTCGTGTTCACCGGTTTTGACGCGCCGGACCAGCCGAATGGGATCGGTAAAATGCAGCGGTTCATCCGAATTGGACGTAAGCCACTGCTGAAGCTGAAGGATGTCCTTCTGAGGCAACTGAGTGGTAAAACGAAGGCGGGGATGCGGCTGATGTACGTCATGCAATGGCTGCCGCTGTGGCCAAACTGTTGCGTTTAACCAGACCGTATCACCTTCAAACGAAAGCCCGAACGATAATGTACAATTCTCACCTTGAAATCGCATAACTCTGCGCGCACTCCACCAGCCGCTTAGTATTTATACTTATAAGTAACCAACCTACTAACATAAACCATCTTTTACGAATACTGTTTTGATTGATGGATGTTTCGCCATCCTTCAACAAGTCGTTAGTTTTGTAACGTATTCAGTACATGGTCCGATATTGGGCCACAAATTAAGTAAAATTCATGCAACGAACACTCTACATCGTTCGTCACGCCAAGGCGGAAGACCGGGCCAGCTTTCAGCGGGATCATGACCGCGAACTGATACCTGAGGGAATCATTGCGGCTGCCCGCATCGGCCGGTACCTGCACGAACACGCCGTTCGGGCCGATATAATCGTCAGCAGCACGGCCCCCCGGGCCCGCGATACCGCCCGGGGCGTTGCCGAGCAGATTGGTTACGACGTTGACCAGATTCGGCAGGACCCTGATTTGTTTGACGGTGGCCCCAAAGCGTACCTGGCCGCGGTAAATGCCCTGCCCGATACGTGCACGGCGGCTTTTATTGTGGGGCATAACCCCGACGTATCGTATTTTGCGGAGTTTCTGACGCACCAGGACGTAGGGTCAATGAGCAAGGGGGCGGTTGTGGCCGTTCGGTTTGAGGATCTGAGCTGGGCGGAAGTCTCCGGACGAACGGGCCAGATTGATTTTCAGATTGCTCCCAAACAATTAAGTAACGAGTAGCATGAACCGTAACCGACGCCTATTCATCATTGTCTTCATTGTTTTTACGGCCATCGTTGCCTTATTTGCCATCGACATGGCCCGCCGGACAACAGCCCCCTGGAACCGGCGTAAACAGGTCGAACGGGCCCTGCCCGGCGAGGATCCGGTAACGGAAATCGACGGAACCCAGGTAGATACGCTCGCGGCCGATACGCTTTATACGCCCTGACTCACATGCTTACTTTATCGGCTGTTCACCACATTGCCATTATTTGTTCAGATTACGCCGTGTCGAAGCGGTTTTATACGGAGGTGCTGGGCTTAACCATCCTGCAGGAGGTATACCGGGCCGAGCGACAGTCGTATAAACTGGACCTGGCTGTCAACGACCGCTACCAGATTGAACTGTTCTCGTTTCCGGATCCGCCCAAACGCCCGTCGCGGCCCGAAGCCGTCGGGCTGCGGCACCTGGCCTTTGCCGTCGCGGACCTCGACACCGCCGTCGCGCATCTGAATGAGCACGGTGTCGATACGGAGCCGATTCGGGTCGATGAGCACTCGGGCCGTCGCTTCACCTTTTTCGCCGACCCCGATGGCCTGCCCCTCGAATTGTATGAGCAGTAAGCAAACAGCCCAGACAGCATAAATTACGGAGCGTCGGCTGGAATCTGGCACGGGGTTTGTTTTACCTGCAACGAACCCTACTAAGAACAACAGCATGACGACCCTTCTGGGCATTGGCTCCCGCGTCCACCACGCCGAATTTGGCGATGGGGTGGTGATCAACGTAAAATCAACCGGCTACGTCGTTACGTTCATCCAGCACGGCGTAAAAGTTCTCAAGTTCGATTCGCCCTTCGACGTACTTGACTTAATAGAACTCGACCGCGATCAGGTCAGCCTTTTCGACGTAGAGCAGACCCTGTCGCGGGTGCTGCAGCGGTGGGCCGATCAGACGGAGGTGGTGCCGCTGGGCGACAAGTGGAAAGGCGGCAAGCTGATCCTGAAACCGGGCCGGACCGACCTGGCCGCCAAAGAAATTCCGATCGATACGTTCTTTCATAAGATTGTGATGGTACGTGACCGGCTCCGGGTACTCGAACAACGGGTCAATGCCAGCCCGCTCGACGATGAAGAAAAGGTAAACATCCAGCAATACATCACCCGCATATACGGAAGCCTGACTTCTTTCAATCTGCTTTTCAAGCATACCGAACATCAGTTCGTCGGCGAAAAATCAATGGCCGACGCCTAGTACCGATTCCATGTGGTTTTGGGTTAGTAAAGTGGATATGTAGTCCCCGCCGTCGGTTGATAGCGGGGACTTTTTTGCAGCAGGGCATGGGGCCAAGGGCGTGGGGAAGCCAGGGGCGTACCCACAGTGTCAGCCCCTGGCCCTGTGCCCCTTGCCGGCGGCCCGCGGATGAAACTCGCGCAACGTCTGCTTCAGGTAGTCGCGGTCGAGGTGGGTGTAGATTTCGGTGGTCGTGATCGACTCATGACCGAGCATCTGCTGCACCGCCCGCAGGTCGGCACCGCCCTCGATCAGGTGCGTCGCGAACGAGTGCCGGAACGTATGCGGACTGATGTTCTTCTGAATCCCGGCTTCGTCGGCTATCCGTTTAATGGTTGTGAACACCGAAATCCGCGACAACCCACTCCCGCGCAGGTTCAGGAAGACCAGATCTTCGGCTCCTTTCTGAACATTAAGCTGGCTACGGACGTGGTCGATGTAAATTCGGGTGTAGTGCATAGCGTCCTGCCCAATCGGAACCAGCCGGACTTTACTGCCTTTGCCCAGAATCCGGATGAAGCCCGCATCGAAATAGCAGTTGGTCAGCCGCAGGTCGAGGAGTTCGGACACGCGCAGGCCGGAGCTATACAGCACTTCGAGCATGGCCCGGTCGCGGGTGCCGCCGGGCGTCGACAGGTCAATAACGGCCAGCATCGCTTCAATTTCCGGAAAGCTCAACGTATCGGGGAGCTTACGACCCAGTTTGGGCGCTTCCAGAAGCTTGGTCGGGTCGTGGTCAATGAGGCCTTCGAGCAGCAGGTACTTAAAAAACGATTTCAGCCCCGACAGCATCCGGGCCTGGCTGTGGGCCGACAGCCCAAGTTCGCCCAGATACGCCAGAAAATTCATCAACTGCTTTTCTGATACCTGCATGGGCGAGAGAGCCGGCTCGGTCAGCAGTATGTATTCGTACAGTTTCTCGGCATCGTGCAGATACGCTTCGACCGAGTTTTCGGACAGCGACCGTTCGAGCGTAAGGTAGTTCTTAAAGGCGTTTATATAACTTTGCCACACGGTCGGTTTTCGGTAAAGGGTTGTCGGGATACGATTTACGGGACCGGTTCAATCACTGAAAACAGTAAACGACGGACCAAACATGAAAAAGATTCTGATCATTAACGGCCCCAACCTCAATTTGCTGGGGAAGCGCGAACCGGCAATTTACGGCAGTCAATCGTTTCTGGACTATCTCAAAACGATCGAAGACCAGTTTCCCAACGTGCAACTACGCTATTTTCAGTCAAACCACGAGGGTGAACTGCTGGATAAAATTCACGAACTGGGCTTCGACATCGACGGTATCGTGATCAACGCCGGGGCGCTAACCCATACGTCAATTGCCCTGGCCGATGCGCTGGGGGCCGTGACGGCACCGGCCGTGGAGGTCCATATTTCAAACGTTCACGCCCGTGAGTCGTACCGGCACCACAGCTACCTGTCGCCCAAGTGCAAAGGCGTTATTGTAGGCCTGGGCCTGACCGGCTACGAACTGGCCATTCGTTACCTTTTAACGTTGTAAGCACGATATGCCAACCTTCTATCCTGGTCCGTCTAAGGTGTATCCGCAGGTGGCTCAGTACGCTCAGGAAGCTGTGGAGCAGGGTATTGTAAGCCTGAACCACCGGAGCGCAGGCTTTATGGACGTAGTGAAAGAAACCGTTCGGCTGCTGCACGAAAAACTGGACATTCCGGCCGACTACCACGTAGCACTCGTATCGTCGGCAACGGAGTGCTGGGAGATCGTTGCGCAGTCGCTGACGGCTACCTCCAGCCTGCATCCCTACGGGGGCGCGTTCGGAAAAAAATGGATGGAATACGCCCACCGGATCAAACCGCTGCTTGACCCCGAACTGGCCGATACGTTGTGTGTGGTGCAGAACGAAACCTCCAACGGTACGCAGGTTCGAATGGACACGCTGACTGATTTTCGTCGCGAGTTTTCGGGATTGATTGCCGTGGATGCGGTGTCGTCGATGGCGGGGCTGGGGTTCGACTGGCCGCTGGCCGACGTCTGGTTTGCGTCGGTGCAGAAATGCTTTGGACTGCCCGCCGGACTGGCCGTACTCGTTTATTCGCCCGATGCGCTGAAACGCGCCGAGATCATCGGCGAAAATGACCATTACAACAGTCTGCTGTTCATTCACGAAAACTTCGCTAAGTTCCAGACTCCCTACACGCCCAACGGACTGGGAATCTACCTGCTGATGCGGGTTCTTCAACACGTACCGCCCATTGCCGAGGTCGACAGGCGAATTCGCCGGCAAGCGGCCGACTGGTACGTGTTTTTTGAGCAGGAGCTAGCCGATTCGCCCTGGAAGCTGCTCATTCAGAACCCGGTCCTGCGCTCCGACACGGTCATTGCCGTAGCCGGCAGCGACACCGACATCAAGGCCGTGAAGGTGGCCGCTCAGCAGGCGGGTATCACCCTCGGCAATGGCTACGGCGACTGGAAAACCACTACGTTCCGCATCGCTAACTTCCCGGCTATTGACGACGAGGAGCGGGAACAATTAAAAACGTTTTTACGTACCTACCGGCCCTGAACAGCCGAAGTGCCCGTAGGTTGCTCGGTAAGTGTATGCTTAGTTTTAAAGAGGTTATATCCGTTACGCTGATTCTTTTCTCGGTCATCGATGTGGTCGGTTCCCTGCCGGTCATCATTGACCTGCGTAAAAAAGTAGGGCAGATTGAGTCCGAAAAGGCCACCATCGTGTCGGGGGTGCTGATGGTGTCGTTTCTGTTCGTAGGCGAACGCATTCTGAGCCTGTTTGGGGTGGACGTATCGTCGTTTGCCGTAGCCGGAGCGCTCATTATTTTCCTGCTGGGACTGGAGATGATTCTGGGCCGGACGATCTTTAAATCGGAGGTGGAAGCGGGCGGGGCGGCTCATATTGTCCCGATTGCGTTTCCGCTGATTGCCGGTGCCGGTACGCTCACCACCATTATTTCGCTCCGGGCTGAATACCAGACGGTCAATATCCTGGTTGGCATTCTGCTCAACCTGATCTTGATCTACGCCGTCCTGAAATCGTCGGCCTGGCTGGGTCGGCGCATCGGGCCCGGCGGCCTGGACGTGCTGCGGAAAGTATTCGGAATTATTCTGCTGGCGATTGCCATCAAGCTCCTGAAAAGCAACCTGATTGCTGATTTTTGACCCCGACCGCCTGCAGGGGTTTAAGGTCAACCGGAACACTAAAGGCGAATCGCTACGTCGGAAGGCTTTGTTTAGAGCCGCAGGAAACGGAGATTTGCACGAAGAAAACAAGACATCCTATGCAATCCCCCGATTCCCTCAATCAGGTCGCCGAATTTCACCGTACATTCCATGCGCCCGTGCTGGACACCCCTCAGATTCCGTCCGAGGCCCGGTGTCGGCTGCGTGTTTCGTTACTGGCTGAAGAACTGGACGAGTTCCGGGATGCTATCGCAGCTGGTGATATCGTAGCGGTGGCCGACGCACTCTGCGATCTGCAATACGTATTGTCGGGGGCAGTGCTTGAATTTGGGCTGGGCGATAAGTTCAGAGCATTGTTCGAAGAGGTGCAGCGGTCGAACATGAGTAAGGCCTGCCTGACGGTTGAGGAAGCCGAAGCAACCGTCGCCCATTACCGCAGCCAGGGTGTGGATTGCCACTACATCGAATCGGACGGCCGGTATCTGGTCTACCGCGACGTCGACCACAAAACGCTCAAGAACATCAATTATTCACCGGCCGATCTGGAAAGCGTATTGAACCAGCCAGTTTGATAGCTGTCAGATAAGGTATTACCCCCAACCCTCTGAAGGGGGCTTAGCTCCGCCAAACTCAGCTATCTAACTCTAGCAGCGCTAAGCCCCCTTCAGAGGGTTGGGGTAAAAGAGACTGTAGCTTTCTAACCCTCACTACATTCATTTACTCGACCACAACGCCCATCGAGCAGAACTTGTCGATCCGCTGGTCGATTCGTTCATCGGGGTCGAGGGCATTCAGTTCAGCCAGGCTTTTCAGAATGACCTCCTTCAGATGCAGGGCCATTGCGCCGTGGTCGGTATGCGCGCCACCCAGCGGTTCGTCGATAATGCCATCCACCAGGTTGAAGGTTGCCATGTCCTTGGCAGTCAGCTTCAACGCTTCGGCGGCCTGTTCCTTAAAATTCCAGCTCCGCCACAAAATAGAGGAGCAGGATTCCGGCGAAATCACCGAGTACCAGGTATTTTCGAGCATGAACACCCGGTCGCCGATAGCGATACCCAGTGCCCCGCCCGATGCGCCCTCGCCGATGATGATGCAGATCACCGGCACCTTCAGCATGAACATTTCCTTCAGGTTGCGGGCGATTGCTTCGCCCTGACCCCGTTCTTCGGCTTCGAGGCCCGGAAAAGCCCCCGGCGTGTCGATCAGCGTGATGATGGGCTTGTTGAATTTTTCGGCCAGCTTCATGAGCCGCAGGGCTTTACGGTAGCCCTCCGGATTGGCCATACCGAAGTTACGTTGCTGCCGTTGCTTCGTATTACGGCCTTTCTGCTGGCCAATGATCATAACCGCCTGGTCGTCCAGTTCGCAGAAACCACCGATCATGGCCGGATCGTCGCGAACGGTACGGTCGCCGTGCAGTTCGATAAACTGGCTGCACATCAGCGAAATATAATCGAGTGTGTAGGGGCGGTCCGGGTGGCGCGACAGTTGAACGCGCTGCCAGCGGGTAAGGTTCTGAAAGATTTCCCGGCGCAGCTTTTCGATGCTTTGCTCCAGCACCTCAACCGCCTGGCTAACGTCGACGTTGCTGCTCTGGGCCAGTGCCTTCGTTTCTTCTAACCTCGATTCAAGGTCGGCGATGGGCTTTTCAAAATCAAGATATGTTCTCATAAAAAGGGAGAAGAGCAGGAGAGGAGGAAAGGAGAAAGGGTGGGAAGCCATTGCCCCCTTTTCTCCTTTCTTCCTTTTCTCCTTTCCTCCTTGTTACAATTCATACGTTTGTCCGCGCCGGGGAATTTCTACCTGTGGGTAACCGGCTTCGGCGAGGGTGTCTCTGAACGCTTCCATACTTTCGTACTCACCATGCACTAAAAACAGGCGTCGCAGGGTTTCGGGCGACTGCATCTGCACGAACTGCATCAGGTCGTTCCGGTCGCCATGACCGCTGAATACGTCTGTCCGTTCGATCCTGGCCATCACCTGGTGCTCCTTGCCTTTGATGGTGAGTGTCGATTGCCCGTTGAGCAGCCGCCAGCCCAGCGTCCCTTCGGCGCAGTAGCCAATGATCAGGATCGTTGAATACGGGTTGCTGATGTTGGCCGCTACGTGGTATTCGACCCGACCACCCTGTACCATCCCCGACGATGAGATGATGATGCACGGCTCGCCGTAGTTCGAAACCGCCTTGCTGGCTTTCGACGACTCAAGGAATTCAAAATTCTGAAAGTCGAACAACGCTTCGTTTTCTTCGTAAAATTCCTTGGCTTCCGTATTCATCAGCCGGATATTCTGCATGTAGATCTTCGTACTCTCGTAAGCCATAGGGCTGTCGGAGAAGACCTTGATCGGCGGAAAGTTGCGCTCGTTGTACAGGCGGTTCAGCGTGTACAGCAGCGCCTGCGTCCGGCCGACGCTGAACGACGGAATGATCAGTCGGCCGGGAATATCGATGCAGGTGCGCTGAATAACGTCGGCCAGCGCGTCCATCGGCGACATCTTGTGTTCGTGGAGCCGGTTGCCGTACGTGCTTTCGCAGACCAGGTAATCAACCTGAGGCACCGGTGCCGGATCGACGAGCAGCGGGTAGTTACGCCGGCCAATATCGCCCGAGAAGCACAGGCTCTTGCGTTCGCCGTTCTCCAGTACGTTGATCACAATGTGCGCAGCGCCGAGCAGGTGCCCCGCCGGAACGAACGTTACGTCGATCCCGTCGGCTACCTTGAAGCGCCGGTTGAACGCAATCGGCACGACGTTGGTCATGGTCTCCCGGACCTGCTTTTCGAGGTACAGATCCTTCATCATCTGCGCCTGGCGGTCCCTGACGCGCTGCTTTTTGCTGGCGTTGAGTTCGTTGATTCGCTTCTGATTCAGCGTAGCCGCATCCCGAAGCAGCACCTCGGTGAGGGCATAGGTCGGTTCGGTGCAAAGAATCTGGCCTTCGTAGCCCTCCCGGTATAGATTTGGCAGGTTGCCCGAGTGGTCAACGTGGGCGTGGGTCAGCAGGACGAGATTAATACTGGAAGCCTCAAAAGGGAAAAATCCAGTATGCGGTGTAATCGGGGGAGTCTGGCCATTGGATCGCTCCAGATCCGACCCACAATCGATCAGGATGCGATAATCATCCACCTCTAGCAGGAACATACTGCCTGTTACCTGCCGGGCGGCCCCCAGAAATGATAATTTCATGCGTACAGCTTACTATTCTGCGTTGGTTCGAAGTGTCGTATTGGTTTAATTAACACAAGTTTGGTGGCATGAATTCTGTAAGTTTGCAAACTTACGAAATGAAGCCCGAATCGCCTAACTACCGTTTAGTTCACTTTATGCCCCTGTTTACGTTCCGTTGGCTCTGTGTCAGTCTGTTTCTGAGTTGGTCGGTCACGATTTCGTCGGCGCAGGATCTGCCGCTCGTTCAGCCCGGCTCGGTCGATACCGTAGCAACCCAGCGTCTGCTGGCTACCGTCGAAGCCTTCCAGTCCGGACCGGCCGCCCGCTTCGGCACCGTAGCGCTGTCGGTTCGGCGCGCCCGCGATGGGCAGGAACTGATTGGCTACAATGCCCGTATGAGTTTGCCGTCGGCCTCCACGCTGAAACTGATAACGACGGGTACGGCCCTGGCAGTGCTGGGCAGCAGCTATTCGTACATCACTACCCTTGAATACGACGGAACGGTTAAGGATAGTGTGCTGACGGGCAATCTCTACATTCGGGGCTCGGGCGATCCATCGCTGGGTAGCTGGCGATTTACGGGCTACCCGGACCTGGCTACGGTGCAGGCCATCTGGTCGGATGCGGTCCGGAAGGCGGGTATTCGGCAGATACAGGGGAGCGTTGTTGGCGATGCGACGCTGTACGACGACCTCACTACGCCCGATACGTGGCCATACGGTGATCTGGGCAATTATTACGGAGCCAGCCTGAGTGCGCTCAATATCAACGAAAACCTGTACCGCGTGTTTTTCAAGCCCGGCCGGACGGTTGGTGCTGCGGCCGGGGTGCTGCGCACAGACCCGGCTTTACCGTACATGACGTTTACGAACAGCGTTACGACCGATGCGGTCGGCACCGGCGATCAGGTAAACATCTACGGCGCGCCATTTGCCACGCAGCAATGGCTGACGGGTAAAGTGCCGCTCAGTACGTCGGCCCGCGACAGTGAATTCAGCGTTAAGGGCGCCTTGCCTGATCCGGCTTATTTTGCTGCGTTTGCCCTGCGCGACCAACTGCAGCGCGACGGGGTAGCGGTTGCGGGGCCGGTGTCGTCGGTAGGCGGGGGGCTGGCCGCTACGGTGTCGGCAGAGGGGAGTAAACGAACCATACTGCATCAGCAGAAATCACCGGCCTTGCTCGAACTGGCGCAGCAAACCAATTTTCAGAGTATCAACCTGTACGCCGAAGCACTGCTCCGCACAACGGCCCGGGCACTCGATAAATCCGTTCGTTCTACGGATGCGTCTGTGAAAGTAATAACCGAGTTCTGGCGCAAAAAAGGCGTAAACCTGGATGGTTTCCGCATCAAAGACGGTAGCGGGCTGTCGGCGGTGGGTGGCCTGACGGCCGATAACATGACCGGGATTCTGAGTGCGATGAGCCGTGAATCGGTATTTCCGCAGTTTTACGGGACTATTCCCGTGGTTGGCGAAACCGGTACGGTGCGGACGCTGGCTCGGAGGACTGCGGCTGCGGGAAACGTCAGAGCCAAGAGCGGATCGATTGAAGGCGTACGGGCCTACGCCGGTTATTTCACCTCGGCCGATGGCGAGCTGATGACATTCGCCGTACTGGTCAATAAATATACGGTTGGGCAGAACCGGGCCGTTACGGCCCAATTGGAGAAAATCCTCGCCGGGTTAGTCGGCCTGACGGGGAAGTGAGGTTTTGGTGTACGATTTAAGGCGGCCGACGATTTAGTGGACCAACATAAGCACAAACTACCGGAGTGCCGGCCGCCGTACACGTTTACTTCCCTTCTACCTCGTGTTCGCAGATGGTCACTACGTTGAACCAGTATTGGCCAATGGCCTTGGTCACTTCGCTGAGCCGCTGGAACGTCGAAGGTTTGGTAATAAAGCTGTTGGCTCCGTTGTAGTAAGACGTTTCGATGTCGTCCTTCGCGTCTGACGTGGTCAGGACCACCACCGGAATGTGGCGCAGCTGATCGCTGGCTTTGATCTCACGCAGGGCTTCGCGGCCGTCTTTTCGGGGCATGTTCAGGTCCAGCAGGATCAGTTCCGGCAGGTTGTGGCCAGCGTTGGCGTAACGACCGGAAAAACTCAGAAATTCCATGAGCTCTTCACCGTCCTCCACGAACGACATCTTGCTGACCGGAAAATGCTGGTGAAAGGCTTCCCGAGTGAGGTACCGGTCGTCCTCATCGTCATCAGCCAGCAAAATATGAATAGGTTTCACCTGAAGTTGATTGCTCATAGTCTAAAGTCGACTGCTGTTCGGGAAGAACCACCACGAAAACCGAGCCCTGATCCGGTTGGCTGCGGGCGGTGATGTAGCCATTATGATGAACCACAATCCGTTTGCAGATAGCCAGACCAATGCCGGTTCCTTCAAAGACAGTTTTGCCGTGCAGTCGCTGAAAAACCTTAAAAATATGGTCTAAATATTTTTCGTCAAAGCCAATGCCGTTGTCTTCGACGGTAATTTCCACGTAACTCTTCTGAGGAATCAGTTCGGGATACAAACTCCCGTCGATCACCCGGGCACTGATCCTGAGCATAGGCCGAACGCCCGGCCGGGTGAACTTGAGTGCGTTCGACACAAGGTTCGTGAACAGATGGTCCATCTGAACCGGTATGGCTTCAATTGCCGGCAGCCGATCAACGGAAAGATCAACATCCAACCCCTTGATCCGCAGCTCCTGATCGTCCAGCACCCGCTGCACAATGTCGCCCAGACGGACCGGGCGGAAACCTGTTCGCTGGTTAGATACCCGCGAAAAGTTAAGCAGATCTTTGATTAACCGCGACATTCGCTCAGCCGAATGCGTGATTTTGCGCAGGAACATCTTGCTGTCGTCGTCAAAGAGCGTGCTATACCGTTCGGAAATCAGGTTGGCAAACGACTGAATCTTGCGTAACGGCTCCTGCAGGTCGTGCGAGGCCACAAAGGCAAAACGCTCCAGCTCTTCATTGGAGGCCTCCAACTGCCGGATCTTTTCCCGTAGTTCCTGCTCATACGACCGGAGCTGATCTTCCGTACGCTGGCGTTGGTCCAGTTCGTTCTCAAGCACCGTGTACGAAATAATAAGGCTGATGAACGTTAGCACCGACAGGGCAAAGATAATCAACAGTGTGTTTCGATAGGAGCGGGCCGACTGCGCCGTTCGCTCTTTCATCAGTGCCTGCTCGGTTTCCATCATTGTAGCGACGGCCTGCCTGATCTGATCCATCTTCACTTTACCCAGCCGCAGGTAGATCGGTCTGCTGCGCGAATCCATGTTGTCGGCTTCCCGGAGCAGACGGTTGGCATACACCATCTTTTCTTCGATCATCCAGGCCAGGCTGTCGGCCCGCTGCTGCTGCAACGGGTGGTCGGCCAGGCTTTTCCGCAGCGTTCTCATGCGTACGGGCAACGAGGTGAGCGCTGCTTCGTAGTGCTCCAGAAACGACCTGTCGTTACTGAGCATATACCCACGTACGCTGGTTTCGAGGTCTTTGACCGTCGAGAGGATGTCCTCCAGCTGCCCCATCGTCTGATACGTACGCCGTACTTCAGCGCTATCATCCCCGTTGCGGGTGTAGCTGTAGAAAGACATCAGGAACCCTACCGCAATCATTACCAGGGCAACCGCAAACCCTAACGCGATGCGTCGGTTTGTTGTGCGCGGTAGTACTTGTCGGATAAGATTCATCGGGCGACGTATATAAACGTAGCAAATATAATTAAATGTGGTTGGTTCCGGGATAAAACCAAGGGTTGCGACAACGAGGCACGGATGTCAAACCGGTGTTACAACGTTTCGACGGTCAGATTATGATTGGTGTAAATGCAGATATCGGCGGCAATGTGCAGACTCTCGCGCACCATCTCCTCGGCCGATAGGCTGGATGCGTGTTTTTTCAATGCAACGGCCGCTGATTGCGCGTACATGCTGCCGGAGCCGATAGCGGCAATGTCGTTGTCGGGTTCCAGTACGTCGCCGGTACCGGAAATAACCAGCAGGTCTTCTTTGGTAGCTACAATCAGCATCGCTTCCAGCCGCCGGAGGTACCGGTCGGTGCGCCAGTCTTTGGCCAGTTCGATGGCAGCCCGCTTCAGGTTCCCGCCATAGCTGTTGAGCTTTTCTTCGAACCGTTCAATGAGCGTGAAGGCGTCGGCCGTTGAACCCGCGAAGCCCGCCAGGACTTTACCACCCATCAGGGTACGTACTTTGCGGACATTACTTTTGGCGACTGTATTGCCCATGGTTGCCTGCCCATCGGCTCCGAGTGAAACCTGCCCGTTGTGTCGGATGCCAACAACGGTAGTAGCGTGAATCTTAGGTTGCATGAATCAATTACGTTGATCTATATAACAAGGTGCTCCAAAGTTTTGTCCACAATGTTGTAAAAAAATGGTCAACAAATCCGGCTAACGGGGGTTCATCATCTGAAAAAGTACGCTTCACGTCATGAAAAAGTCTCTTTTGCTGCTGCTGATCGGGTGCGTTGCCATGTCGGCTCTGTTTGCTCAGTCAGACGGCCGGGTGCTGGAGCAGGTCCATTCGTTCGGGCGTTATCAGCCGGTTGGGCTGGCCATATCAAAATCCGGCCGGATGTTTGTGAGCTTTCCGCACTGGACTGATCAGTATCAGTATGGCCTGGTTGAGGTCACCGCAGACGGGCAGCGCCGACCGTATCCGGATGCCGACTGGAACCGCTGGGATACGACCGCTCCCCGGCAGCACTTTATCAGCCTGCAGGCGCTTTTTATCGACGACGATGATATCCTCTGGGCGCTCGACCCCGCCAATCCGAATCTGGGTAAGCCCAAACCCGCTGGCGTAAAACTGTTACGTATTGACCTAAGTACCAACCGGGTCACTACCGTGTATCGGTTTGACGACTTGCCATTGACTCAGGCCGGGCTGAACGACATACAGGTCGATTCCCGTCGGCAGGTGGCTTATCTGTCGGATCCCAGCCGGGCGTGCCTTGTCGTACTCGACCTGAAAACCGGAAAGAGTCGAAGTCTGCTTCAGAAACACCCGTCTACGACCGCCGATCCGAACGTAGTGATGACCATCGATGGCAAGGAAGTCCGCGACCAGTCCGGCAAGCCTTTTTCCAGCAACGTGAATGGCATTGCTCTGACGCCGGATTTTACGTATCTCTACTACCGGCCGATCACGAAGAAGCGGCTGTTCCGTATCCAGACCCGGTTTCTGACGGATTCGACCCTGACGCCCGATCAGGTAGCGGCCGGGGTGGAGGACCTGGGCGACGCCGGCTTTTCACATGGGATGATCGCCGACCGCGCCGGGAATGTGTACATGGGCGATTCGCCGGCCAAAACAATCCGACGCTACACCCCCGTCGGGAAACTGGAACCCCTCGTGACCGACGAGCGGCTGCGCTGGCCCGATAGTTACGCGGTCGGTCGGGACGGGTACCTGTACGTAACGGTCGCGCAGTACGAGCGGCTGCCAAAATTCAATAGTGGTCAGAATAAGGTAAATTATCCGTTCTGGGTGTACCGGGTGAAGCTGTAGATTGTAGATCCTGTTACTCTTTGATGTCTCCGAAGGGGATCGGTCGGTTGACGCTCTCCTCCAGCGAAATGATCGTTTCGGTACGCTGGATGCCCTGCACTTTCTGAATTTTGTCGTGTAATACTTCGCGCAGGTGCTGGGTGTCGCGGCAAACGATTTTGGCGAAAATGCTGTAGACGCCGGTAGTATAATGAATATTGACCACTTCAGGAATTCGCATCAGTTCAACCGCCACCTCTTCATACAAGGAACTTTTATCGAGGTAAATTCCCAGAAAGGCGCTGATGTCCCAACCGAGCTTGGTGTAGTCTATGACCAGTTGAGAACCTTTTACGATTCCCATCTGCTCCATTTTTTTCATTCGGACGTGTACGGTGCCCCCCGATACGAAGATGCGCTTACCAATTTCAGTGTACGGCATGTTGGCATCCTGCATTAGTAAGGTTAAGATCTTCAGGTCAACATTATCAATTTCTAAATTTTTCTCCGACATAGTTACGTGGAATTTGAGAAGTGTCAACAAAAATAGCCTTATTTTACGTATTTTCTAAATTTTACGAAATTTTCATAAAAAATTTGCAATAGGGACTGCATCTGTATTAACTTTGCAATGTCAAGTTAGTCGAACGGGGTCACACGCCGGCTAATTTGACAAAGTTTCTCACACTGTAGGGTGTCGAAATTGGCAGACGTGCCCTCCTGTCTCGGGGGTGGTGATAACGGGATAAACGCAGCATAATGCCGTCCAGAATGGTTCTTCCTTTCGGGACGACTGGGGTTGACCACCAGATGTTGTACTGTGGCTAACTGCACCGTGGGTGGTTCGAGTCCCCCTCCTACAGCCTGATTATTCGATTTTTCGAATAAAAACGCGAAATTTGGTTTTTAGTTTGTTGATGAAGTGTAATTAGACACGCCGGCTCCGCGATGAGACCGGCGTTGTTTGTTTTATACGGCATTGGCCGGGTGCCATTCACTCAGATCACCCCCGTCGGCTGGCCTTTCCCGGCGCTGGCTGGTTTATCTCATACAGACGCTAAACAGACACGGATATGAAAGCAGGTATGATGATAGGAGCGATCGCGGTGTCTATGGGTTCGCTTTCCGTTCAGGCTCAGTCGATGACTGGCGGGCAGAGTGGAGGGTCGACGGCCTCAACCGGGGCCGGTTACTACAGCGGACAGACCGTCAACACCCCCACGAGCAATGTCAACAGTATGACCGTTACGGCAGTCGGCTCGGGTATGCTGGGAATTGTGCCCGGCGACAGTGCTCAGTCAGAACTGACAACCTCGGGATCACCGCGTGGTGTAAAGAAGGCTACGCGCCGTGAAGACCGGGCGCGCAGGAAAGAGTCGGCCAACCGGTCGAAGCGGGCGGAGAATCAGCCACCCCGTTAACGAATTACGAATCGGAAGCCGAGCAAAGACCGCGATGCATCTGGGATGCCGCGGTTTTTGTTTGGGTGCCGGTTTAACCGAGCCTGCCGGGCTTCATAAAAGACCTGATAAACCTAAATCAACTTTGGCAGTATGCCAACGGACATTTTTGTCTAATTTTGTGTTTTATGAATGTACACCTATAACAACTACGTTATGGATAGTACGTTATAAACCGTAATCAGCTACGTGAAACATATCCGGAATTTCTGCATTATCGCCCACATTGACCACGGCAAAAGTACGCTGGCCGACCGGCTTCTCGAATTTACCAAGACCGTCGGAGCACGCGATATGCAGGCGCAATTGCTGGACGATATGGATCTGGAGCGCGAGCGGGGCATCACCATCAAGAGCCACGCGATCCAGATGAATTATACCTATCAGGGCGAAACGTACACGCTCAATCTGATCGATACGCCGGGCCACGTTGACTTCTCGTATGAAGTGTCGCGGTCGATTGCAGCCTGCGAGGGCGCCTTGCTGCTGGTCGATGCCTCGCAGGGTATCGAAGCGCAGACGATCTCAAACCTGTATCTGGCGATGAACAACGACCTGGTGATCATCCCCGTCCTGAACAAGATCGACCTGCCGGGGGCTATGCCGGAGGAGGTAAAGGACGAGATGGTGGACCTGCTCGGCTGCGAACGCGACGAAATTATCCCAGCCAGCGGAAAGGAGGGTATCGGCGTTCCGGAAATCCTCGCGGCTATTGTTGAACGGATTCCGGCCCCGAAAGGGAATCCCGACGGTCCGTTACAGGCTCTCATTTTCGACTCTGTGTTTAATTCTTACCGGGGTATCGAGGTTATTTTCCGGAACGTGAATGGCCGCATCCGAAAGGGCGACCGGGTTAAATTCATGGCGACTGGCAAAGAGTACTTCGCCGACGAAATCGGTACGCTCCGCCTGGACAAAGAACCCAGGGATGTTATCGAGTGTGGCGACGTAGGCTACCTGATCTCCGGGATCAAGGTGGCGAAAGAGGTCAAGGTGGGGGATACCATCACGCACATCGAACAGCCGGCCAGCAAGCCAATTCAGGGGTTTGAAGAGGTGAAGCCGATGGTCTTCGCTGGTATCTACCCGGTAGACACCAGCGAGTTTGAAGACCTGCGCGAAGCCATGGAAAAGCTTCAGCTCAATGACGCAGCCCTGGTCTGGGAACCCGAAACGTCGGCGGCCCTTGGCTTTGGTTTCCGGTGCGGTTTTCTTGGGATGCTGCACATGGAAATCGTGCAGGAGCGACTGGAGCGCGAGTTCGACATGACCGTAATCACGACCGTGCCGTCGGTTCGGTTTGAGGTGATCACGACCAGGGGTGAAACGCTGGTGGTGTCGGCTCCGGCCGAAATGCCCGATCCGAGTACGATTGACTGGATTGAGGAGCCGTTCATCAAAGCGCAGATCATCAGCAAAGCCGAGTACGTCGGGGCGATTATGGGCCTTTGCATGGACAAGCGGAGTATACTGAAGAACCAGGTGTACCTAACTGCCGACCGGGTCGAGCTTCAGTTCGAGATGCCGCTGGCCGAGGTTGTGTTTGACTTCTTCGACAAGCTGAAAACCATTTCTCGTGGCTATGCCTCGCTCGACTACGAGTTTTTGGGTAACCGCGAATCGAGCATGGTAAAGCTGGATATCATGCTCAACGGCGACCGGGTCGACGCGCTGTCGGCCATTGTTCACCGCGATAAGGCGTATGAATGGGGAAAGAAGCTGTGCGAAAAATTGCGGGAACTGTTGCCGCGCCAGCAGTTCGAGATTGCCATCCAGGCGGCTATCGGGCAGAAAATCATCGCCCGCGAAACGGTGAAAGCGCTTCGTAAGGACGTACTGGCCAAGTGTTACGGTGGTGATATTTCGCGGAAACGCAAACTGCTCGAAAAGCAGAAGAAGGGTAAAAAGCGGATGCGTCAGGTCGGTAACGTAGAGATTCCACAGGAAGCGTTTATGGCCGTACTGAAGATCAATTAAGGCATTGCTCACCCAAACACAACGGCCCGCCAGATTTCTGGCGGGCCGTTGTGTTTGGGTGTTTGATCGTTATGACGTACCTGCTTCGCGAGTCGCCCGACAGAACGGCGCTATTGCTTGCGGGGAAGAAGCAGGGTGAACACCGTACCCTGACCAACAGCCGACCGGACAGTTAGTTTACCTTTGTGATTTTCGACAATTTTCTTGCAGATCGACAGGCCGATGCCATTGCCTGAGTAGAGTTTTTTATCGTTCAGTCGCTGGAAAGCCACGAATATTTTTTCGGCAAACTCCTGCCGGAAACCGATTCCGTTGTCAATAACATTAATTCTGAAATACGTATCGGTTTCGGGTAGCTGCATGGCGCGTTTTTCGTCGGGAGTTAATTCAGCCGCGATGATCTGAATCTGTACGGATACACCGGATTTACTGAATTTCAGTGCATTGTTTACGAGATTGTAGAACAACTGCTTCAACTGGAACGGAACACCCTGAACCGTCGGAAGCCGGTTCGTACGAAGCACCGCGTTTTTCTCCTGAATCAACAGTTCGTTATCGTCTTCAATGTCCCGAACTACCTCGTTGAGGTCAATGTCTTCAACGGTTCGTTCCGGGTTGGCCAGGGTTGAGTAGTTCAGCAGGTCGGTCAGCAGGCCCGACATGCGATTAGCCGAGAGTTTTACCTTTTCCAGGTAGTTTACTAACGGCGTATCAACCTGACCGACTTCCTGCTGCGCCAGGCCGGCAAACAGCTGAATTTTCCGCAGAGGTTCCTTCAGGTCGTGGCTCGATACGAAGGTAAACTGCTGTAATTCTTCGTTGAGTCGTTCCAGCTCGGAGGTACGTTCTTTAACGCGCCGTTCCAGTTCGGCTTCCATGGTTTTTCGCTCGGTAATATCCCGGCTGATGGTTGCCATTACGGCTGGTTCGCCCTTGCTGTCGTGAATGATAAACACGCTGTAGATGACCCAGTGTGGCTGATTGGTCTTGAAATGGCGGAACCGAATCTCCACCTCGCCGTGGCCTTTCTGTTTGACTAATGGAAAGAAGTGATCACGCAGATACGCATGGTCTTCGGGAAAAAAGCAATCCCATAAGCTGATTTCCAGTACGTTGCCTTCCATGCCCAGCATGTCGACACCGGCTTTGTTGACAAAGAGTGTTTTCATCTGCATATCGCACATGCCGATGAAGTCGCGGCTGTAGTGGGAAATCGACAGAAACTTTTCGCGTTCTTCGTCGGCGAGCTTCTGCTGGGTGATATCCTGAACGATACCGATAATTTTGGTAGGCTGCTGTTCCTCGTTGAAGTAATACTGCCCGAAAATCTGTAACCAGTTCTGGGTGCCATCGCGTCGGTTTATCCGGCACTCATACGTCAGCAGACCCGTTTCGAGGGCTTTTTCATGGGCTGATTTTCGCTGGAGCAGATCGTCGGGGTGAATCCGGGAGACGTAGTCCGGCTGCCCGGCTGCGCCGTCTACGTCGAACAGGTCGTTGAACCGGGGCGACGGAATGACGTGCTGCGTTTGAACGTCGACTTCGTACGTACCTAACTTTCCGGATTCGACGGCCAGCCGGGCCCGGTCGGCGGCTTCCTTGATCAATTGCCGGGACGTAACCTGCTGCGTAATGTCGATGGCAATGACCAGGACGCTGTGCGTTTTACCATTTTCGTCGAGGAGAGGCTCATACACGAAATTGATGAACAGGGTTTCCGGCCTGTTGTTTCTCAGAAGAATTACTTCCTGCTCATGCCCAAAATAGGGCTTGCCGGTTTGCTTTACCTGCTCCAGCAAAGCCGGGAACCCCTGTTCTTTGGCTTCGGGCAGTAAGTCCCAGATGGATCGGTATTGATACCCATCCAGCTTTTTACCCACGAGCTCCATGTACTGGTCATTAGCCAGTTCGATCAGGAAGTTATCGCCCGTAAGGAGGCAGATGCCGACAGGCGCCTGCATAATCAGGTTCCTGAAGTTCTTTTCGCTTTCCTCCAGCCGACGCTTGGTCTTCACCTGCTCCGTAACGTCGATAGCCATGTTCAGGATGCCGTATACATTGCCTTCCGTATCCCGCAGCGGCTTGTAGCTAAAGTTGAAATAGAACGTCTGAAGTACGTTATCGACCACCAGATCGCCCTGATCTTCGGTAGCCTGGTACATCTTTCCGCTGGTGTATACCTGTTCCAGCAACCCATGAAAAGGCTGGTCTTCCAGTTCCGGCAGGGCTTCGCGCACGGTTTTACCGATGACCGATTTGTCTTTGCCCCACAGGCTGATCATGGCATCGTTGGCCCACTGAATCTTCATGTCACGACCAACGTAGATGGCCGTGGCTACGGGGGCTTCCTGTACCAGGTTCCTGAACCGCTTTTCGCTGTCTTCCAGCTCTTTGCGGGCTACGAGTTCCGGGCGCAAATCCCGGAGTGTTACGGCGCGGGAGATAACCTTACCAGTAACCGTATCATGTACCAGTGCGTAGTTACCGTAGCAGGGAATTTCCTCGCCTGTCTGAAAATGTCGGATCCTGACGATCCCCGACCAGTACCCATCGTTTTCGAGCGCAGGTATGATGACCTCTTTCACGACCTGAAACTGATCGGGCGAATAAAAATCTTTAATCTGAATCTGGGTCAGGTCCTGTTCCGGCGTCAGGCCAACCAGCGCCCGGGCGGCCGCGTTCATGTACGTCATCTGCCCGCCGATGGTAGCCATACCCATAAAGTCTTTGGCATTCTCGACGAGCTGCTGTAGTTTTTCCTGCCGCCCTCTGAACTGTTCTTCGGAAGTTATGTCCTGATTGGTGCCGTTGAACCGGATGGGTTTTCCGTCGCGGTCGAAGTACGCTTTACCCCTCGATCTAATGATTCGGGTTTCGCTGGTGAGCGGATTAACAATGGTGTACGTTACATCGTAATGACCACCCGAAGAAGGACGCAAAGCCTGTTGAAGCGCTTCCTGCACGTTCAGGCGGTCGGGAGCCGTTATAATCTCGTTCAGGGCGGCCTGCAGGCTGTTGTTATCGATCTGGGGCAGGCCCAGAATCTCTTTTGTCTTCTGATTGCAGCTGAACCGCAGGGTATCTGGATTCAGGTCCCAGGTGCCCAGTTCGCAGGAATCCAGCGAAAAGTGGAGTTGTTCGAGGGAATCGTGGGTCAGTACCTGCTGCGTTGTGTCGAGAAGGGTTAGCAGCACACCCCCGATGGCTTCTTTCTCTTTGACCCGGCCGAACGAAAGATCCCAGTAGGCGGGTTGTGATCGGCCAGCCTTGTTCATCGGAATCGGGATATTGGTAAGCCGGCCGGCGGTGCTGCCGCTGAGGATGGCATCGACCTGCGGCTTCACGGTAGCCCACAGGGTCGGCCAGACAGCCGCTGCATCAATGCATAGCTCACGTTCGGCTCGATCAGTGAGCAGCGCAAAGGCATCATTATACAGAAAGGTGTACTCGCTTCCCCAAAACAAGCAGATCGGATAGTCGGCACTCAATAGGGTATCAACCGTAGTCAGTAAACTACGGGGCCATACCCGAGTTGGGCCGAGGGAAGTCACCGACCAGTCGAAGGTCTGGATCTGCTGCACCATACCCCGGTCGCTCTCAAAATATGAGAATGAATGCTGCGTGTCAGATGGGTGCATTAAATAAGTACAGTGGAAAACGGTATAACAACGACGGTGGAAATCAGTTGAGTAAATTTACGTTTTTACGGTAAACTATCATATTATTTTAGAGTAAAAAAGCTGATTATCAATTTGTATGCTTTATCATAAGCTGGATCTTCCAGGACGAGCTAGCCGGTGACGGTCAGGCTTATACGTATTTTCCACGATCTTGAAATAAGACAAACTACCTCAGGCCTTCGACCGTTGAGCGCCCTAGAGACAAGGAGGGGGAATATTGCTTCTTCAAAAATTATCAGTTTATTCAAGGTATGCTGGACATTGTTATCGAGGCTCGCCAGGCGGCCATTGGACCAGGGATGGAGGTGCGCCGGATCCTTCCTTTTCGACTGCGCCGGATGGTCGGTCCCTTCATTTTTATGGACCATGCGGGTCCGGTGGCCATTCAGCCGCAGTCGGCTCATTCGATGGACGTACTGCCGCATCCGCACATTGGCCTGTCGACCGTCAGCTATCTGTTTGGCGGGCAGGTGACTCACCGCGACAGTCTGGGAGTGGAGCAGGTGATTCGGCCGGGCGAAGTCAACTGGATGACGGCCGGTCGGGGTATTGCCCATTCGGAACGGTTTGAAGATCCGGCTGCCCTCGCCGGTGGTACGCTGGAAATGATTCAGACGTGGGTGGCCTTGCCGGAAAAAGACGAAGAAGCCATGCCCTCGTTCACGAACTACACCGCCGATCAACTGCCTGTTTTCACGGAAACCGGTGTCTGGATGCGGCTGATCGCGGGCGATGCCTTCGGCTTACGCAACGGTGTGAAACCGCATTCACCGATGTTTTACCTGCACGTCGTACTGCAACCCGGCGTGCGGTTCGGACTGCCGAAGGAACATGCTGAGCGGGCTATTTACGTGGCTAAAGGCAGTGTTGAGGTAGCCGGACGAACCTACACGGCCGGTCAAATGCTGGTTTTCACGAAAAGCGTGGACCCGATACTGGTTGCCAAAGAGTCCGCTACGTTGATGATGCTAGGTGGCGAACCGCTGGGTGAACGCTTCATTTGGTGGAACTTTGTGTCGTCCCGGAAAGAGCGGATCGAGCAGGCCAAGGCCGACTGGAAAGAAGGCCGAATCCTGCTGCCTCCTTCCGACAATCAGGAGTTTGTGCCGCTACCGGAGGATCATTCGCGGCCCGCCGGCAGTCCACCACCCCAGGCACTTTCGTAATTAGTCAATACGTACTGCAAACCCAACAGCCAGGCATGAACATAACGGCCACCATCCGAAACAGCCGTCAGCAAAACGACGTAACGGTTAACACCCAGGGGAATCAGAAGACGATCACTATCCCCGGCAAACCCGCGGGCGGAGGGTCATCCGTTAACGGCGGAGAACTGTTGTTTCTGGCGCTGGCCACTTGCTTCTGCAACGACATCTACCGCGAGGCCGCCCGACGGAACATGGCCATCGAATCGGTCGATGTAACGGTCACCGGCGAGTTCGGTGGGGAAGGCGACCCGGCGTCAAACATCAGCTACCGGGTGCAGATTGAGTCCGATAGCCCCGAGAGTGAGATTCAGGACCTGATTCACTACGTCGACACGGTTGCCGAAATTCACAATACGCTGCGAAAAGGGGTGCAGGTGTCGCTGCAGAGGGCTGATTGAATGCAGGGCGTATTGGGTTGATAAAGTGACGGCTATAGGTAGAACGTAGGGCATTTGATATCTTTCGGCTCCATCAGTCACTACGTTATCCTTTATGCACGCCGGTAAACGCTATACCTTCGCTGAATTCGTATTCTGGACTCGCCGGGACATTTATAAACTGACCCTGTTGTCGATCATCCCGACGGTTCTGTACCACTTTTTCGACTTCACGTTCCTGGCCCTGCCGTGGGTGCCGGTGGCCATGCTGGGTACAGCCGTGGCCTTTATTGTCGGGTTTAAAAACAACGCCAACTACAACCGGCTCTGGGAAGGGCGGCAGATCTACGGCGGTATCATCAACAACAGCCGGGCGTTTGGGGTAATGGTCCGGGATTTCCTGTCGACGGAGCAGGCCGACGACGTCAGGCAACTGTTCTACCGACACTTCGCCTGGCTGACCGCCCTGCGGTATCAACTGCGCGAGCCACGAACCTGGGAAAGCCAGAACGACGTCAACAATGTGGAATACCAGCGCCTGTACACCATTCCCGAGCGCGAAGAAAAACTTGATGCCGTATTGAGGAATTACCTCTCGGACGACGAACATACCTACGTACTGACCAAGAAAAACCGCGCTACGCAACTCATGGCGCTGCAATCGAAGCACATCAATGCGTTGCGGGGCGACCTGAACGACTTCCAGTTGATGCAGCTGCAAACGGTCGTCACTACCTTCTACGACCTGCAGGGCCGGGCCGAGCGAATCAAGAACTTCCCGTATCCGCGCAATTTCTCGTCCATATCGTCGATCCTGCTGTATTTGTTCATTCTGCTCGTGCCGTTCGGTTTGCTGAAAGAGTTCAACGCGATGGGGCAGGGGACGTTCCTGGAGGGTTACACGGTCTGGTTCAACATTCCGTTTGCTACGTTACTCAACTGGGTGTTTGTGTCGCTCGACCGGGTGGGCGACAGCAGCGCCAATCCGTTTGAAGGGGGTGCCAACGACGTACCCATCAGCAACATCTCCCGAACGATCGAGATCGATATGCGTGATATGCTGGACGAAACCAGCTTGCCCGCGCCCATTACCGCGCAGAATAACATCCTGATGTAGAGTACGGCACTTTTTTTGCAGATTACTTTGGGTAAACTACCCGATTTGTACCGTGCGCGCTCTGATTCTGCTTGTTCTGTCTTTTTGCCTCTCGTGGTCGTATGCTCTGGCCCAGTCGCTGACGAAAACGCCAATTAAAACGGCCTTCTCCATCAAAGCCGTTGATGATAAAACGTCGGCTGAGTTGCCGGCGCAGTTTCGCGTTGACGCTCAGGTGGCCAGGAAGCGGTACGCAGGTCAAAGTCAGCCGGGAAAACCGTATGTGTTTGTGCTCGAACGGACGGACACGCTGAACGTAGTAGCCTCGGTCAAGGGGTATTACGAAGCGGAGGAAATAATGGTCGTTTCGTGCGATACCTGCGCCGATTACGAATACATTGTCCGGCTGGAGAAAGCGGCTCCTGCACCCGTTGTGGCGGCACCTGAGGTGGTGGCGAAAAAAGAACCGAAGCCCGACAGTGTTTTTCGGAACCTACAGGTCAATCAGGCGTTCCGGCTCGATAATGTATATTTCGATCAAAGCAGCTACGTGCTGCGGCCCGAATCGTATCCGCAGTTGGATAAGCTGGCCAAGACACTGGCCACGACGCCTAAGTTAATGATCGAAATCGCCGGCCATACCGACAATGTAGGCGACCGGCGGCTCAACCAGTTTTTATCGGAAAACCGTGCAAAAGTGATTACCAACTACTTAATTCGTAGCGGGATCGCTGAAAACCGGCTGCAGCACCGTGGTTATGGCGATTCTCGCCCGGCGGCCCCCAATGATTCAGAAGAAAACAAAAAAAAGAATCGAAGGGTCGAATTCGTTGTTCTAGCAATATGAGCTATCCAGTTGTTTCAGAGTCGGCTGAACCGTTCGTGCAGCCCGACTCCATCGTTCGCCGGATTTGGGGCGACGCTGACGTCATATTGCTGGTTTTTGCCGGTTCAGCGGCCGAGTTCGCTCTGAACCGGGCCGTCGACTGGTTGTTTTTTACGGGGAAGCTGCCCGCCGATCCGATTGCCCGCTTGTTTTCGACGGTGCGCTATGCCCAGGAGATTGTTTTTGCACCCGGCCCAAAAGCCCGCCAGGCCATCAGCCGGATGGGGGCTATCCATAAAGGCGTGGAGCAGAAGCGCGGTTATCAGATTCCCGACTGGGCCTACCGCGACGTATTATACATGCTGATTGATTATTCCGTTCGTGCCTTTGAACTCCTGCACCGACCATTGACCCCGACCGAGAAAGACGAAGTGTTCAGTACGTTTCGGGCGGTAGGAGCGGGGATGCACGTGCCCGATCTGCCCGGTACGTATGCCGACTGGCAGATTGACCGGGAGAGCCACCTGAACCGCGACCTGGTCCGCAGCGAGTATACCGACCGGCTGTTCCGGCGCTACCGCGAGCAGCTCGGCAACTGGCGCTACGATCTGCTCCGGCAGGCCCAGGCTCTGCTGGTACCCAGGCAGGTCAGCCGGTTGCTCGACCTGCCAGCGAAGCCTCTGCTGAATTACACCATGAGCCTGTACAAGGTCTTTAATGCCGTAGGACTCCGCTCCGTTGTGCAGCGCATTTTGTTGCCGACTGCCTATCTCGATCAGATCCGGGCGCTGGATCAGTGACGGGTTGAACCGGTTTTCGGTGCCTTTTTTACTTCATCAACAATGACAACAACACCCATAACGACCTCTGTTTTTGACCTGTTCAAGGTCGGGCCGGGGCCGTCGAGTTCGCATACGATCGGCCCTATGAAGGCCGCTTTTGATTTTCGGCAGCGGATCGGTGTCCTGCCCGCCGAACAGCAGCAACGGGCCGATGCCATCCATATCTACCTCTACGGATCGCTTAGCGCCACGGGCAAAGGCCACGGCACCGACCGCGCCATCGTGGCCGGACTGCTCGGCTGGCAACCCGAAACCACCGATCCGGACGCGCTGCTGACGCTCCTGAAAGACCTGGCCGCCCACTACGACGTAGCGGTTGGTGAACGAACGCTGGGCGTCGGGCCGCAGCATATCCATTTCGAGAAGAAGCGCTACGAGTCAGCCTACGCCAATACGATGGTCCTCCGGCTCACGGCCGGCGAGGACGTATTGCTGGAAGAGGAATACTACTCCATCGGGGGCGGCTTCATTCTGCGCAAGGGTGAACCAGAAGCCGGCCCCGCGGCCATTCCACCGCCGTACCCGTACGGCACCATGAACGAACTGAAGGCGCTGCTGACCGCCCATAAACTGACGCTCGATGAATTGATGCTGCGTAACGAAATAGCCCTGACCGGACGGTCGCGGTCGGAGGTGAACCAGCGGATTGATCAGATTCTGGAGTTTATGCACAGGGCTGTCCGGCGTGGCCTGCGGCAAAAAGGCGAACTGCCCGGCTCCATCCGGCTGCGCCGAAAAGCGCCCGTGTTGTACCAGCAGGCCAAAGGACTGGCTCATTCGTCGGACAGTTTTCTGATTTTTCTGAACGCCTACTGCCTGGCCGCGTCGGAAGAAAACGCGGCCGGGGGCATCGTCGTGACGGCTCCCACCTCGGGCGCGTCGGGGGTGATTCCGGGGCTGACGTACCTGGCCCGGCACCACTTCCACTACGACCGCGCCACACTCCGGGCGGGGATGCTGGCCGCTGCGGCCGTTGGGTTTCTGGTGAAACACAACGCCAGTATTTCGGGCGCCGAAATGGGCTGCATGGGTGAGATCGGTACCGCTTCGGCGATGGGGGCGGCTTTTCTGGCCCAGTGTGCCGGCAAACCCATCGAAGCCATCGAAGCAGCAGCCGAAATCGGGATCGAGCACCACCTCGGCATGACCTGCGACCCCATCGGCGGTTACGTGCAGATTCCCTGCATCGAACGGAACGCGATGGGGGCTGTAAAAGCGTATAACGCGTTTCTGCTGGCTACGTCGGGGGCGGCTTCCATGCAGAAGATTTCGCTCGATTCGGTCATAAAAGTTATGAAAGCGACCGGCCGGGACATGTCGACCAAGTACAAGGAAACATCGGAAGCCGGTCTGGCACTGAGCGCAACCGAGTGCTAGAATACATGACGGGGTGTGTAGGTCAGTTGGATAGGGTAAGCTTATAGTAATCAGTGAGTTGTTGGATTTGGGGTTAACTTTTTTAAACTTATTGCTGAATTACTCATTTACACTAACAAGATTTACTCATCTCAATGGCAAACATATACACCCCCCGTCAGCAGCGCCTGCTGCTGATCACGAGTCTGGTCGTCATAGCCGGATTCATCGTAGCGGGGCTACGCGGGTATGCAACCGCATTTCTAGGAGCCGGTATCCTCTACGTAGTGTTCCGGCCGTGGTTTACGGCACTGGCTCTCAAACGGCACTGGAACCGGTCGCTGGTAACGACCCTGATCATCATTTTTTCGACGGTTGTCATCATCATGCCATTTCTGACGTTGAGTCTGCTGCTTATTGGGCGGATACAGTACTACAGCCAGAACGTCGACGATATTCTCAACCTGATTCATAAAGGCGAAGAACTGACGGGCATCAAGGTCACCAGTCCGCAGAATGTCCGTCAGATTTTGCAGCAGGGAGCCTCCTACGCGAGTCGGCTGTTACCTTCCATTGCGGGAGGAGCGCTGGATTTCATCGTCATCATCGGCTTGATGTTCTTCACGCTGTATTTTATGTTCGTGCAGCAGGAGAGCTTTCAGAAGGGGCTTCAGAAATATCTGCCGTTCAAACGGGATACGCAGAAGGAACTGGGCGAGTCGCTCAAGAACAACGTCAACGCGAACGTACTGGGGCAGGCGCTGGTCTCGCTGGTGCAGGGTGTCCTGACGGGTCTGACGTTATGGATTTTCGGCGTTCCGGATGCGCCATTCTGGGGGGTAGTGGCTTTTTTCATGGCTTTTATTCCCGTGCTGGGTACGCCGTTGGTGTGGGGACCGGCCGGACTCATCAAACTCTCGCAGGGCGATACCGGCGAGGGTGTCGGTATCCTGATCGTGGGTATTGTGGTGATAATCAACATCGATAACCTGCTTCGGATCATGCTGGCCAAGCGCATGGGCGATATCCACCCGCTCGTTACGTTGACGGGAATCGTGCTGGGCGTCCCTATTTTCGGCATTCTGGGTTTAGTGATTGGTCCGCTGCTGCTATCGTACTTTATTGTGCTGATGAACGTATTTGAGCGGGAGAACCGCCAGTTGAGGGCCGAAGCGGTGCAGGATGAGGTGAAGGTGGAAAAGAAAGCCGAAAACGCTGAAACCGGAACATAGCCGGTCGGTACTTACAAAGCCCGGTCGAACGCCGGAAAATCATCCAGGAACGTAATGGCCGCGGTTTCGTGGTCCACGCAGCAGCAGTAGTGCGTCAGGCCGTTGGTTACTATGAGGTAGGGAGCCCGGTGTACGTGGTTGTAGCGGGCAATCTGGTCAAACACGGCTTGCGTCAGCGGTACGTGCGGGGCCTTGCACTCGACCAGCAGGAACGGCTTGCCTTCCCGGTCGAACACGACCACATCCGTCCGTTTCTGGGTTAAATTGAGCGTGAGTCCGCCTTCGGTGCGGATCAGGGCTTTCGGATAGGCGTAGTGCGACATGAGCAGATGAACGATGTGCTGCCGCACCCACTCCTCCGGCGACAACCGGACGTACTTGCGCCGGAGCTCATCGAAAATATAGGGTTTCCCCTCGACTTGCTTAATTTTGTGGCCAAACGCGGGCAGGTTCAACGTGTCCATACGCGAAGATAATGATTGAGTGATTGACTTGTTGAATGATTGAATTAGTTCGTTGGCCTTCTCCATTCAATCACTCAATCATTCAACAAGTCAATCAATTGATAATGAAAACCAAAGACGAGATCGTTCAGAACTGGCTGCCCCGCTACACCGGTACGCCCATTGAGCTGTTTGGCGAATACATTCTGCTGACCAATTTCATCAACTACGTCGAGTTGTTCGCCCAGAAATTTGACGTTGAGATCTACGGCCTGGGTCGGGCCATGCAGACCGCCACCGCCAATAACGTTACGATCATCAACTTTGGGATGGGCAGCGCTATGGCCGCTACGGTCATGGATCTGCTGACGGCGATTCACCCCAAGGCGGTGCTGTTTCTGGGGAAGTGTGGCGGGCTGAAAAAAACGCAGATCGGCGACCTGGTACTGCCCATCGCGGCCATTCGGGGCGAAGGCACCAGCAACGACTACATGCGCCCCGAGATTCCGGCCCTGCCGTCGTTCCGGCTGCAACGGGCGGTTTCCTCGACCATCAAGCGCCACGAACTCGACTACTGGACCGGCACCGTCTACACCACCAACCGGCGCATCTGGGAACACGACGAAACCTTCAAAGAATACCTCCGTGAAATCCGGGCGATGGCCATCGACATGGAAACGGCCACCGTCTTTACCGTCGGCTTCGTGAATGCCATCCCGCACGGGGCGTTGCTACTCGTATCGGACAATCCGCTGGTGCCGGAGGGCGTCAAAACCGAAGAAAGCGATAAGGTTGTCACGACCCAGTTCGTCAACAAGCATCTGGAGATTGGCATCGACGCCTTGCAGGAACTGGCCTCATCGGGCGAGTCGGTGAAACACCTGCGATTTGAGTAGAGACCGGTCCGCTATACGTTTCGGAAGAATGCTGCATCTTTGCAGCTTACCTACCGTACGTACATGATAACCATTCACCTTGACGAACGCGACCCGGCGCTGCTGACGGTCTCGTTTCCAGCAGACCCTATCGGTAACGATCTAATTCGACAAGTACCCGGCCGTCGATGGAGTTATTCACGAAAAGCATGGGTCGTTCCCAATAGTCGGGAAACTGTAGTAAAAATCGGGCAGCTATTCGGCAAAGAGTACTGCCGGTTTGACGAAGCGGTGGTTCGGCTTTACAAACCTACCGCTACGGTAGCCGAGATCGAACGGGCAACGAATCCGGCATGGCCACCTCCGAGCAAGCGAACAACTGACTCACATCGATTGCCTTTCCGATATATGCCGCCCAGGCGCGAGTATGACCGGCACCCGGTTATTATGGCACTTAGTGAAGCCTTGAAGGTAGGTAATTACAGCTTCAAGACTTTCAAAAACTATAAACAGGCATTAATTACGTTAATTCGCTACGTCGGTAATAAGCCAATTGAGCAAGTGACCAAGACGCAGTATCAGAAATACCTCCTGTTTCTGATCGAGAAAAAACAATTGAGCAGTGGTACGCTGAACGTACACATAAACGCCTGGAAATTCTACTGCGAAAAAGTGCTGCAACGCGAGAAAGAGTTTTATGACGTTCCGTACCCACGGCAACCTCAGAAACTACCAACAGTTTACAGCGTTGACGAAGTAAAGGCGATTTTCAAGGCAACAACGAGCCTTAAGTACCGGACGTTATTTCAGGTTGTTTACGGAACGGGTTTGCGTCTTAGCGAAGTGGCTCATCTGCGCTTGACAGACCTTGATCGAAATCGACATTTGATAACTGTCTGTAGTGGAAAAGGCAGAAAAGACAGGGTTGTTATGTTGACCAATAAACTTGACATCATTCTTGCCGAATATCTAACTAGGTACAAGCCTAAGCGATTTTTGTTTGAGGAAGTGCAGACAGGTGAACCTATAGCAAACCGGGCTATTCAACAGGTTTACAGTGATGCAGTGCGATTTGCGGGAATTACAAAGAAAGGCGGCATTCACTCATTACGCCATAGCTTTGCTACTCATCTCCTTGAGTCAGGGATGGACATTCGGAATATTCAGGCGTTACTGGGCCACGAAAATATCCTGACAACCATGCGCTACACCCACGTAACCACCGATAGAATCAGTACCTTCAAAAGCCCTCTGGACGACCTGTAAGATCATGCCGACGTAGCATTGTTCTTAACTGCGACAGGCTATAGAACCGACTTTTAAGAACGTAACCCTGTGTGTAGCGTTTTATGCTGCGCCGAATACGCCGGAGTTCTCCCCGTTTCGTAATGCGATAGAGTTCGTTGTCGTCGCCGAAAAAGTAGTTAGAATACCCCTCAATGTCCCAGTTACGTTGCACCGGGACCTGTTGTACATACCGTTTAATCACTTGGTTATACTTTAATTTGTGATTGTTAAACTTAAGCTGTTGATTTAAAAAATAAAATAGTCATAAAAGGTTACTAAAAATTACGGAACTAAAAGTAGGTTATAGTGAGTGCTTTACGCACAAGTAGTTCCGCAAAATCGCGCCCTTTATATTGTTGGGTGGCCAGTCTAAGCCGCTTGCTGACACGCCCACCCAACACGTTATTGTACGTTTGACAGCTTAATTAGTTAGGGGTCGGGCGACAGAAGAAACGTCCCGGTGAGGTAGCTTTGGGCTTCTATCTCCAGCTTTCCGGCGACAACATGAACGCTTACGTTGGACGGCTTTGATTAAAGAAACGAATGAAAGGACGAATTTTCTTAAACACTGGCTTATTTCCTAATGGTCATGCTTTAACTAAGTTTGATTGGACAGCACGGCTTATTCCAGGTGCAGGTCTGTTTTTTGACTTTGATATTCAATCTGAAGCTTATTGCTCAGATTATGATGGAAACTTTGAGGATGAAGACCATCTGCTTTGGGAATCAAAAGGAATGTGGGCTAACTCAGGAGCTTGTTGGATTAGTTCGACGGATGAATGGGAAACGGGATTCTTAGTAGGCAATAGTGTAGAACCATTCACTTTCGAGCGGCTTGGTAATGCCAGTTATTGCCCTGACCCATTAGAAGGCTACTGGGAAAACGAAGACCGAAGTTTTGCCGCTTACATTCTAGATCACGATTTTGTTTGTGGGCATACCATCGAATTTGAAAAGCAAGAATCCGGTTTGTATGCAATCAATTGGACAGGTAAGGTTGCCTTATCCAATGAAGGTGACTTTGAATTTAAGTACAACTTTTTGGTCAAGGCAAGCGAGGTAAAGTTTGATGGAGTTCGTTTTCCAGCTAGAATGACATTGGATGAAGCAAGAGAAGAGTTAAATAGATACGTTGTGAATATTGACGAGTTCACTGTGAAAAACTATCAAGCTGACACTCGTTATTTTCCAGAGCCACGCTTTGTACCATTATAAATTTCAGCTAAATGTAGTGCCATGTTACGGGCGACAAGTTGCACGTCCCGAAGGAAAGCGAGCAGCCCAACAGCCACCGTGTTCGCGGGCGAACGAACCCAGAAGAACGCATGAGAACTAAGAGCCCCCTTTTGGCCCTATCTTTACCTAGCTGTCAGTAGCCCCTGGTGGGAAAGTCGTCTCTGTTTGTTGGTGCTGATCAACCCGTCCAACTGCCCGATTTAGCTATTCGTCATTCAAGGGCTTGCCCTTGGATGCTTTGAGAACCCAACTGGTAGAGGAGCTAAGTCTCCTACTCCGTACATTCTGATTATTGTCTATATTAAAATAGCCCGCTGATAGCTTTTTGTGTTCAACTGCTTACTTCCTTTCAACTATGAAAAAGCAGCCTGACTATCTGGCTATGCCCGTCATCCATCAGCAGGTGGCCGGTATCGACATTGGCTCCCAGTTCCATGTGGTAGCCATCGGCGACGATCCCAAGCAGCATGTTCAGCAGTTTGGGGTCTCCACTAAAGAGTTGTTTCGGCTGACTCAGTGGCTGACTGACCATCAAGTCAGGCATGTGGCCCTAGAAGCAACCGGTGGTTATGAACGAGCACTGGTCAATGTGCTTCAGGAAACCGGCTTCGAGGTGCTGGTGACCTCAGGGGCAAATACCAAAAACTATCGTCGCTTCAACGGGGCCGCCCGCGCGGTCTGACACCTCCGATGCTATTCACATTCGTACCTTGCACAGTCTGGGGCTACTACCGCCTATCTTCCTGCCCGATGAGTTTTCCACCCTCATTCGGTCTTTGGTCCGGCTGCGCCGGAATTTGGTTGAGGATGCGGCTGACTACATCCGGCGTATTCAGAAAGCACTACGAGCCGGTAACGTACGGCTCGATGCGGTCCTAACTGACACCAATTCGGTGTCTGGCCTGCGGGTGATTGCCGCCATCTGCCAAGGTCAGGAAGATCCCATCGAGCTGGCGGCTTTAGTCGATGCTGGCTGCAAAAAGAAGCCCGCCGAAATTATCGAGTTGTTACGGGGCAATTGGAATGGGGCCATGCGATTCGAAGTTCGCAGTAACTACCGGCTCTACCTAAACTTACAGACTGAAATCGCCGAATTAGACAAAGAGCTTGACCAACACTTCATCGACCATACCAAGGGGCTTGAGCAACCAACCGTTGTAGCTGACCCCACGGTTGGCCGGGTGAAGCTGCGCCAATCGCGCAACACCCCGCGTTTACCCATTGAACAATATGCTCATAAGCTGTTAGGAGTTGACCTGAGTAACATACCAGGCTTTGGTCGGGATGCATTGTTGACGTTTATGGCCGAGGTGGGCGAGTCAGTCGCAAAGTTTCATTCGGCCAAAGCCTTTGCCAAGTGGCTGGGCTTTACCCCTAACAACAAAGCATCAGGTGGGAAGGTGTTGTCACGTAAAACGTTGAAGAATAAATCAACCTTGCCCAATACGTTTCGGATGGTGGCTAACTCGCTGGGCAATATGAAGAAACCGAATCCGATGACCGCGTTTTTCCAGCGGATTGCTTACAAAGCGGGTCGCATCAAAGCGATTACCGCCACGGCTCGGAAGTTGGCAGTTGTGGTGTACAAGATGCTGACGACGGGTGCGGCTTATGATCCGGGTAAATTGGTACGGGATGGTGAGCAGGTGCGTCAGCAGCAGATTCGTCAGATGAAGAAAAAGCTGGTTAAGTTCGGGATCACGGGTGCTGATTTAGGTCTTTTTACTAATTTAGGCACAGCTTGATAATGAGTGCTTTAGAAGACATGCGTACATCAAAACTGAATGTGTAAAGGCAGCGGCTACGTGCGTTCAGTGAAGTAGCTTGCAGGCCATCAACATTCAGGGGTGTTGGGTGTAGTGTCCAAGGAGTGCTCTAAATTCGGGCTTTCGGGCGACAAAATATGTCCCAGATTGGGTAGAAAAAGAGTATATGGGAGTACTAAAGTTTGGTTTTCCAGAACGGTCCTTTTATGACAATAAAGAGGACAATCAAACGGAAACCTTTGCGACAGAGGTTGGCCTCGTTCTTGCCAGCACACCGCCGTTTGACTATCCTATGCTTCAACAAGTCAAATCAGCAGCCTTTCAAACCTCCTACGAAGTAGACCAGGGAATGATTGAAGAGAACGGCACCAAAAAATGGGCTTGTAGTTTGTTTAAGAACGGTCATCTAAAAACACCGATCTACATAGAAAATGTTGAAGTTGACACCGACAAAGTGACCTGCCTTCATTTTGAACGTGGGGATGACCAAGCAATAATTGAATTCTTACAACATCTATCTCAGTATTGTGGGAGTATTTTATTATACGAGGACACAGGTTTTGCAAAATTGATTAGACACGTAAAGGATTAGCAGATTTTAGGTCTCCGGCGACAGGCGGCACGTCCCGAAGTTGAGTAAACAGCCCAACAATGGAAAGGGTGTAAAGGTTGGAGCGACTTGCGGTTAGTTGAGTAGCTTGTTCAACCATCAGCCCTCGCGGGCGTTGGGTGAAGGTTCATCAAATGCTCGTTTGCCAGCGTCTCGGCGACAGGCAGCGCGCCCTAATGGTCAGTTTTTGTGTATGCACCAGCCCTCGGTTGACAGCATAAAAGCCTAAATAATTCAAATTAAAGGCAATGGAAGTTACAGAGGAAACGAATGAGGAGTTTGGTTCACGAATGATGCGGATGCTACAAGAAGCAAAAGAACGCGAACAGATAGAAGAGGCAAATAGTACATATGTTTGTCCTATCTGTCAGCAGCAAATGATATTTACTCCACGTTATCCAAATGCTGTGTGCCGTAGATGTAAGCCTAAGACAATTGACAAGAAAGGTCAAGCTGTAAGCTTTAGAAATATTGCTTTAAGTGGTGGCTGCGAGGGTTATTATGTGGACACCCTTGAATTGTACGATTCGCACGAGTGCTACATTGATGGAGTACAATGTTGGGCAGATGAGGCTCGATTTGGAGGTATAGTCGTTGAAGTAGTTCTTCCTAAACCAGAAGTGGTATTGCATCCTGCATTGACAGAGGAGGAAATTAATTCAAGGATAGATGAACTTGACCGTTGGGCCGAATTTGTTGACGAGCGTATTTCAGAATGGCTTGAAGAGTTACCAGCAGGATTATCAGCAAAACTTGATGGTTCAATCTCGTCATTATCAGTTGTAGAAACCCATTTGCTGGGTACATATAAACCGGGAGATTTGTTTTTACCACAAAATAAAAGACTACTTGATGCAATCGTATCTTATGTTGGCAAAACGTACATCGAACATCTGCCTAATGCTGATTGGTATATCGAACTTCATGATCAAGAAGACATTAATTTCGGGCAGCTTTCAGTAGCCACCTGGGGCCTAATAGAACCCATATCTTTAGAATCTGAAATTAGTGAAATTTTTAAAGTAAAAACCGGTACATCGCTTCAACGTCGCTATGACCGTATGATTGGTAGCTTACGACGAGTAGGTGCGATATAAATTATGATCTGCCAAGTCTCCGGCGACAAGCAGCACGTCCCATAGGGAAGTTGGCAACCCAACAGACTGAGTGTGTAAAGGCTGGAAGTTTTCGCGTTCAGTCATATAGCGTTATCATACATCAACACTCAGGGGCGTTGGGTGCTGTCTCAGCCAGTGTCTCCAGGTCCGGGTTGCGGCCGACAGGGTAAATGCCCTGGAAAGACAAATTGCTGTGATTCAGCTTGTTTTGTTTCTGCCCCCGCGTGGGGCGGCTTCGGTTGACAAAGGGAACGCCCCGGTTAGGTTAATTTTACTACGATGAATTTTTGTAATGACTTCTCAAAAGACTTATTAGATTTCTTTTATGCTTCAAAACTGAAAGAAGTTGAAGCACTTGAATTACAAGAGAATTGGAATTACAATCACAAACGAACCTCGTATCATACTGAGCATCACTATGTTGTTGAGTATGCTGAAATTTCATCTAATGAACTCTATGAACTTTGGTTACGGTGTGATTTGAATGAGCATCTTGACGGATTCTTTACCCTAATAAAGAAGCCCAATTATGTGGAAAAATAGGGGCCATTTCAATTGGCCAACCTGCTTTAGAACAGGCAAATGGGGTGTATTATTACTATCTTGACACTCTGTTAGATGGTACTATCTTTCCAAATATTCAGGCATTCAAATTGCAACCTTTCTATGGGGATATACATATTCCAGCTTTAAGCGGCTCATTTGAGAATGATGAAGGAGTATGTAGAAGAATATTAGATGCCATGCCTAATCTTAAACATTTGGTTGTACCTAATTCGCCAAACAAGGCATTCTTTGAACTTGAAAGTCATCCTCTGCTAAGATTAGATGTGCAAAGTTTTTGGTACGACAATCAGCACTTTATTGAAAATCTCACACACTCTCGTTGCTTCAAGGCATTAAAGTATTTACGGTTCACTGAGTCCCTGCACGACAGTCGTGTTTCAGGTGATAAAGTAAGCTATGAAAGATATTTAGAGTTTTTTACAAAAGCCAACCTCCCAAATTTAAAAGAAGTAGAATTGAGAAATACTACCCTTAATGTAAAGCAAATCAAGGCGTTACGTAGTACACCTTTAGGAGCAAGGCTGAACAAATTACAATGCAGTCAAGAATATCCTACCGAAAGAGTTTTTCTCCAAAGGGACATCATCACAGGTGAAGTTTTACAAACGATGTGGCAAGACAATAACGATTGGCGAAACCAAAAATACCCCATTACTTAGGTGGCAAAGTTCGCTCCGCGCTGCCGTCCTTCGTGCGACAGGTTGCCCGCCGGAGTGCGGAGGACAACCCAACAAAACTGGGGATGTAAAGGCCGCAAGTAGTTTGTCTTCAGTTGGTTCGTGCACCCGCCATCAGCCCCCAGGGGCGTTGGGTGCATAGCCTCACAGCCGTTGCTTCTGGATAATATCTTGGCAATAAGACAGCTTTTGGATGGAATAGACTAGCTGAATTTATAGCGTCACCCGATGAGCCAATCCCACAACACTGAGCCATTCGAGGCTCTGAGTCAGGAGTATTTGATTTTTGTCATCAGCTATACGTCGCCCCGTTGGCCGAATCCCCTGTTTCTGATCTGGTACACGGATACGGATGAGGATAGTACCGATCGTCTGTTGACCGATCAGGCAGGCAATATGATCGCAACTGAGTCAATCCCTGAGTTGATAAGCACCCTTCAGGTTCAGTTGACGCTGCCGGAGCAATTTATTGCCTGGCTGACCAGGATAGAGGGGCTTGAGCCGTCTGTTGCTATCATTTATGACACGCAGGCGTTGGCTGCTTTAATTGCAAATAAAAAAGTAGACCTATCGACACTTGAACGCCTGGTTGATTGGCGCAATCTATTTGGCGATTTTGCTTACCAGGACGAGCAAAACAGCTACCTGCTACCGTACCACGACGACCCACTACTGAAACAAGCCTCGGATTACTATTATAACTATGATTTCTGGCCCCGGTATAATACCAAAAGCAAAGGTCAAACCGTACGATGGCGTCGCCCTCCTTTGGAAATAGATATCGCTTTGCTGCTGGAGAAATTGTTGGTCACGATTGATCAGTTTGACGCCAGAATCAACCTTGTCAAACCAGGGTAATGGACATAAAAACACACCACGTAAACGGCCTACAGCTCGCCGAGATCGTTGCAACAGGTATCGTCATCAAAACGGCGGAAGTCAGAAGTTTTCAAACTACCGGGTTCGTCTGGCCATCGTCGGCGATTTTTCGCCGTATTCATCCCCAAGTTTTAACGACTTCGTATTCGAAAACAACAAACCAGAGCCTATCAACTTTATAGGTTCGCTGACCGAAGCAGTTGATAAACTGATAAAGCCTTAATGCATCTGATTGACGTAAAACCAGTCGAAAAGCAGTCAGAACGTATCAGCGTTCGTCCCGATAGCACGGTCACTGCCTAACTACAAGTAAGTCAGCATAGAAGCTGTCAAATCTTTCTACAGTAAGCTATTTTAAAATCCATTCAGAGCTAGTAAGTTTACAATTGTTTATCAAAAAAAGTATACGTTGATAGCCTTGTAAGCTGCTGTTTTCTGATGAGCCGGACGTTGGTTTGGATGATGGTTCTGGTATTGCTGCTGCCGGTTGGGGCGGTCGGACAGGAACTGATTCCGAATGGAGGGTTTGAAACGTTCCAGAACTGCCCCCGGCAGGATAACCTCCTTTTTGAAGCGGCCCCCTGGTTCAACCCTAACCGGGCTACTCCCGATTTTTACCACTATTGTTTTCCCACAGACCAGATTGAACTGCCGCCCCACTCAGGCCGGGGATTGGCCCGTTTGTTCATGGACTTTGGGTGGGCCGAGTACCTGGCTACACCCCTCAAACAGCCCCTCGATGCCGGGGAGGCTTATCAGTTTGACCTCTACGTAGCGTCGGCCACACCTAATCGATATCCGGTGGGGTCGTTCGGGGCGTATTTTACCAGTCAGCCCCTTTCGTCGCCCGAAAAAGCCCTGCTCGTAACGGCGGGGCAGGCGAAAGTAATCGACAATCTGCCGCAGCGGCTTACCCGACGGTTTCAATGGGAAAATATGGGGGGCTGCTTCGTGGCCAAAGGCGGAGAGAAGTACGTTACCGTCGGGAATTTTGCCACCCTCCCCGTCACGCTGGGCTATTACTACCTGTTTATCGACGACGTATCGTTACAGCCCATCCGGCTTGATCTAGGCAAGGACACGACTTTATGCGGCCGGAACAGTACGTATCTGCTCGATGCCAAAACCCCCGGTGCGACCTCCTACCGGTGGAGTACGGGCAGTACGTCGCCCACGTTGCAGGTAACCAGACCGGACAAGTACTGGGTAGTTGTAACGACGCCCTGTAAGGTACTGCGCGATACTGTTACCGTCAACTACAAACTCGATTACAGCCTAGGACCCGACACAACCCTGTGTGAGGGTCAGACAATGACGCTGCGCGTTCCTGATGCCACTCTGTACCGCTGGCAGGACGGAAGTGGGCAGAATTCGTTTCAGGTGCGCCAGGCCGGGACCTATACCGTCCGGGTATCCGAAGCCACCTGCACCGCCAGCGATACAATCCGGGTGCGCTACGTTCCGCCACCCCGGCTGGATCTCGGATCCGACAAACAACTGTGCGGGACTGAGGTGTACACCCTAATCCCGTCGTTTGCCGAGGGTACGTTTCGGTGGCTGGATGGGTTTAGCGAGGTAGCGCGGACCGTAACGTCGTCGGATGTGTTTCGGGCGTCGGTGACGAACGATTGCGCGACGGTCACCGATACCGTGATGGTCGACTACAGTGGCTGTGAGTGCACCGTATCGGCTCCCGATGCGTTCTCGCCCAATGCCGATGGACTGAACGATGTGCTTGAGCCCTTTGCCTGTGGGGACATTACGTTCCGGTCGCTGTCGGTCTTCAACCGCTGGGGCGAAATCATCTTTCAGACCACCAGCCCGCCGTTTGTATGGGACGGTACCTACAAAGGCGAACGCTGCCCAACGGCCATCTACACCTGGAATGTTGACTACGCACTCCGACAACCCGGCGGAGCAACCGTAACCAAACAAAAGCAGAGCCGCATCGTACTGGTACGCTAGCCAGATTTCGAGGAAAAAAGAAAGGAGATCAGGATGCCCCCCCTTTCTCCTTTCCTCCCCTTCCTCCTTTTCTCCCTCTAATTACAATAATCGCTGATGACTTTGTAGCTCGGCGTGTAGCCCAGTTCGCCGGCTTTCGAGAGGTCGAGGCAGCCGCCGTTTTCGTCGCCGAGGGCATGTTTGATGACACCCCGGACGTAATACACTTCGGCATAGCGGGGGTTCAGTTTGATGGCGCTGTTCAAGTCCATCACGGCTCCTTTCTGGTCGCCCAGCGCCGATTTGATCATGCCCAGGGTAAAATACGCTTCGGCATAGGTTGGGCTGAGTTCAATTGCCTTGTTGAGGTCGACGATGGCGGCTTTGGCGTCGCCCTGTTTGTTCTTGCTGACCGCCCGGCTGTAGTAGGCTTCGGCCCGTTCGTCGGATAGGGCGTTGATTTTATTACGTTCCTGCACTACGTTGCGGAGGTTGTCGAGGGTTTGCCGGGTGATCTTCCCGTTGTAATAGATTTTGGCGTCGGCATTCGTGTTGTTCGCTTCGATGGCCGTGTTGAAATCCTGAATGGCGCCCTTCTGATCACCCAGTTTGCTGCGGCAGAAACCCCGACCGTAGTAGGCCCGGAAGTTGTCGCCGTTGAGAGTCAGGGTGCGGCTGTAATCGGCCAGCGCCCCTTTGTAGTCTTCGAGTTTAGCCTTGGCAAAACCGCGGTAGTAGAAGGATTCGGCATCTTCGGGACCCAGTTCAATGGCGGAATTGAGGTCGGCGATGGCACCGGTGTAATCTTTCAGCTCAAGTTTTGACACCCCACGACCGGCGAAGGCCTGCGCACGCCGGGGGTTCATCTCCAGCACCTTGCTGAAATCGGCAAGACTACCGGCGTAATCCTCCAGCTTTTGTTTGGTAATGCCCCGGGCATAAAGCGCCGGTACGTTGTTGGGTTCGAGTTCGATGGTTCTGGTGAAGTCGGCGAGGGCGCCCCGGTGCTGTTCGATTCGGCTCCGGCTGACCCCCCGGTTGTAGTACGTCTGCGGATCGTCGGGGTTGAGTTCGATGGCCCGGCTGAAATCGAGCAGCGCCCCCCGGTGATCATCCTGTTTGCTCTTGCTGACCCCCCGGCTGAGGTAAGCCAGCGCATCTTTGGCATTGAGCTCGATGGCCCGGTCGTAGTCCAGAATAGCCCCGCGGTGATCTTTGAGATTAGCTTTGGCCAGACCCCGGTTGTAATAGCTGGCTGCATTTTCCGGATTCATCGTGATGGCCATACTGAAAGCCTGAAGAGCGCCCGTAAAATCGCCGGTTTTACTACGGGTAATCCCGTTCTCAAAAAAATCGGCGGCTGTTTGCTGGGCCGTGGCCGTTGAAAAACCAGCCCAGATGCATAGCAGAGCCAGCGGCAGGAAACGTCGCGTCATAGGATAAAAATGTAGGAATGGTAGGTATTATATTATTTAGCGGGCTAAAATTAGGGGTTTATATATGATGAAAAAAAGCAAAGCTCTGTTAAGTTTCTTCGTGCCCCCCTCTAAATGAGTTCAATAGATCAGTAAACAGTGCTGCTGTCAACTACTCAAAGTAGGTACGTTGAATGTATACTTGTTGATAAGTATACTCATGTTTTGACAGGCTCAGAAATTCCTTTTGTGTCATTTTGTCTGGATTGGTCGAGGTTTTAACCCAAAACAAGACATAATGTCTGTAAAATATAATGTTTTCGGCAGTGGTATACTGTTTGCCAATAGATCGGTGTGTTTGATTATAAACAACCAATTAACACTACGACAATGGCAACTTTAGTTCGTTATAATAACTTCCCTACCTTGTTTGACCAGGCTTTTGCCCGCGATTTTAACCGTTTCTTTGGCCGTCCGGTCATTGCCCGTTATCAGAATGAACGGCCGAACGTACCGGCGGTGAATGTGAAAGAAGATGAAACCGCTTTCCACCTCGAACTGGCCGCTCCCGGCTTGAAAAAAGAGGATGTGAAAGTTAACGTAGAGAATAACCGCCTGACTATCGCGTACAAGCACGAAGAAAAGACGGAAGAAACTACCGAGAAATTTACGCGTAAAGAGTTTGGCTACAGCGCGTTTGAGCGCAGCTTCCGCCTGCCGAAAAACGTAAATGCTGATCAGATTCAGGCCGCTTATACGGACGGTATTCTGAAAATTGATCTGCCCAAAGTGGAAGTAAAAGAAGAGAAGACTGTGAAAGAAATCGCGATTGCCTAAGGCTCGCCTGAGTACACAGATTCGTATCCATACCTAAAGCCGCGCCAGGACAGTCCCGGCGCGGCTTTTTTGTTAACCCCTGTCGCTCAGCGCACGGCGGCTACGAAGGCCTCCAGTTTGGCGGGGTCCAGATGGCCGTCGGTGCGGACGCCACTGCAGATGTCCAGCCCGAACGGCTGCACGGTATCGATGGCTTCCTGTACGTTGTGGAGCCGCAGACCGCCCGCCAGAAAAACCGGCACCGCCGACTGCTGAACGATCTTTCGGCTAACCTGCCAGTTATGAACCCGGCCGGTGCCGCCCAGTTCCTTCACGGCCAGATTCGGGTTGCCGGAGTCAAGCAGGAGGGCGTCGGCTCCGTCGTCGACAGCCCGGAGGGCCTCGTCAACGCTGACGTCGTCCAGCACGTGGATGACCTGAACCAGTTTAACGGCCGGGAGTGCCGCCCGCAGTTGCGCATACGTACCGGCCGGCACCGCATCGACGAGTTGAATGGTGTTGGCACCGACCCGGCGATGGTGCGCAAGGATGCCGTCGACGGTGATTTCGCTGGTGAGCATGAACGTAGCGATGGGCGGGGGCGTAACGCGGACGATGGCCTGCGCCAGATCGTCGGCAATGACGCCGGGACCGCTGGGCATGGCTCCTACCAGCCCGAGGGCATCGGCTCCGGCTGTTACGGCGGTGCGGGCTTCGTCGGTGCTGCTGATGCAGCAGATTTTTAGTTTCATGAGGCACAGTCGCCGGAGCGACGTAGACGGCTTTATCAGATTCTTGGGTACTTCGGCACAAAATTCAGGATTAATCGGTTAATCAACGTAACCAACGTTGAATTGGTGATTAAACGAATGACGACCGTTCCGCTTCCCAATGATCCCTACGCGTCTCTGCGCATTCCTGAGTTTCGATATTTCGTCACGAACAGCTTCCTGATTACGGCTACGTTGCTGATTCAGGAGGTCATTCTGGGGTACGAACTGTACAAGATGACGCGCGACCCGCTGGCCCTTGGACTCGTCGGGCTGGCCGAGGCCATTCCGTTCATTGCGCTGTCGCTGTTTGGGGGGCATCTGGCCGACCGGTACGACAAAAAACGATTGTTGCAGTACAGCCTGCTGGTTATCATTCTGGGGTCCGTTATCCTGTATCTGGCGTTTCAGCCTTCGCTGGTCGAGCAACTTACGCAGACGGCGCGGCTGGCGGTAATCTATGGCGTACTGATGCTGATTGGTACGGCCAAGGGCTTCTATTCTCCGGCCAGTTCATCGCTGAAGCCATTTCTGGTGCCCCGGGCGCTGTACCCTAATTCGGCCACCTGGAGCAGTTCGTTCTGGCAGGCGGGGGCCATTGTCGGTCCGGGCGTAGCGGGGTTTCTGTATAACTGGGTGGGTTTGGATAATACCCTGATCGTTATTATTGGCCTGCTGGTGGTGTGCTTTCTGTTGATTACCTTCATCAAACGCCGACCCGTACCGGTTAGTGACGAACCTTTGCTCGGGTTTCGCGAGAGCCTGAAGGAAGGGTTCCGGTTCGTGTTCAGCACCCGTATTGTGCTGTACGCCATCTCGCTCGATCTGTTTTCGGTGCTGTTCGGTGGCGTAGTGGCGATCCTGCCCGTGTTTGCCGAAGATATTCTGAAGGTAGGTGCCGAGGGGCTGGGCTTTCTGCGGGCGGCACCATCGGTGGGGGCTGTCGTAACGATGCTGCTCATGGCTAAATACCCACCCACGTATAATGCCTGGCGGAATATGCTGCTGGCCGTTGCGGGTTTTGGCGCGGCCACCCTGATCTTTTCGATCTCTACGAATTTTTACCTGTCCCTGGTTATGCTGGCCCTCACCGGCGCTTTCGACAGCGTCAGCGTGATTATCCGGCAGACGATCCTGCAGATTTTTCCGCCCGACCACATGCGCGGACGTGTGGCGGCCGTTAACGGGATCTTCGTGAGCTCGTCCAACGAAATCGGTGCTTTTGAGTCCGGACTGGCGGCCAGCCTGCTGGGAACCGTACCGTCTGTCATGCTGGGGGGCATTGTCACGCTGGTGGTTGTCGCTTTCGTGTATGCCCGGTCGAGGGAGCTGTTTGATGTTCGATTAAGCTGACCGGTATGCTGCACATCGGATTGCTGGGCTGCGGTATCTGGGGCCGGAACATACTGAACGATCTGATTACGCTCGGGGCCAGCGTAACTGTCTGCGACCCCGATGCTGACCAGCGTCAGTGGGCGCTGCAACACGGGGCGTTGCACGTAACGGACCAGTCCGACGCCCTTCGTGTCTGCGATGGCCTTATCGTGGCGACACCGGCCACTACGCACCGGGACGTGCTGACGCAGATCGCTACGTTCGGCAAACCCATCTTCGTGGAAAAACCGTTGGCGACGTCTCTGGCCGATGCACAGGCCATTGGTGCGCTGGTTTTGCCGCCAACCTTCCTGATGCACATCTGGCGTTATCATTCCGGTGTACAACTGCTCGGCGAACTGGCCCGCTCCGGCGAACTGGGCGACGTACTATTGCTGAAAACGACACGTACCAACTGGACTAGTCCGCGTACCGATACTGATAGTCTGTGGACGCTGGCTCCCCATGATCTAACCATCGCTCTGGAACTCCTCGGACACATACCCCCGCCCAGGGCGGCCATTGCGGAGCGGCACGGAAGCGCAATTCGGGGGATGACGGCCCTGCTGGGCGACCGCCCCGGAGTTGTGATCGACGTATCGACCCGGTACGCCGACAAACGCCGGGAGATCCGGCTTCATGGTACCAGGGGTGTAGCCGTACTGGCCGACGAACTGGTCGATTACGTGGATATCTGGTGGGGAACTGACCAAACCCCGCCCGATGCCCGCCGACACGAGCGCCGATTTTTTGAAGCCGTATCCCCGCTGCAACGGGAATTGGCCGCTTTTCTGACGTACTTGCGGGGGGGCGATGCACCGGTCAGCGATCTGGCCGAGGGCATTGAGGTGGTGCGGGTACTGGAAGAATTAATAGCTTTGAGCCAAAAAAACGCATGAGCCTGACGGCTACAGTTCTTATTCCTACTACAACGGACCGCGGGCCGTTGCTGCCGTTCTGCATTGGCAGCGTATTGCGGCAAACCGTGCCCGACCTGGAAGTATTCATCATCGGTGATGGAGTAAACGATCAGACCCGCGATACCATACAGGACTTGATCCGGCAGGATGCCCGGATTCGTTTCTTCGATTACCCAAAGCACCCACGCCGGGGAGAGGTCTATCGGCATGAAGCGTTGCAGGAAGCCCGCGGGCGGCTGGTTGCCTACCTCTGCGACCGCGATCTGTGGCTGCCGAATCACCTGCAAACGTTAAGCCGGCTGCTGGAAAGCGGAAACCTGGCGGCTACGAACTTCTATCAGGTCCGGCGCGATCAGCGGCTGTTCGTTCCGTACCGACCCGTAAAAGCCGACGCAGCAGTACAGGCAATTTTGTCGGCTGTGGGGCACACGCTCGACTTTTACCGGTCATTGCCACACGGCTGGCAAACAACCCCGGCCGGTATACCTACCGATCGGTACATGTGGCAGCAGATGCTGGCCCAGCCCGACTGTCGGCCGGTGGCGGGCTGGCTGCCGACCCTGTTGTATTTTAAGCGCGGAGGGCACCCTGGCTGGAGTACAGCACAGCGGTATGAAGAACTAAAACCCTGGAGTGCTCTGCTGGAGCAGCCGGGCGGCATAGAGTCCGTGGTCGATCAGGCGTTGATGCACCTGATCCAGGATCGAAATCACATGCGGTTGTCGTGGCTGGCCCTGCGCGGACGCAGCCTGTCAGAATTGCCCGGTTGGCTTAGCTGGAAGGTGCATCGTTGGCTAAATCCGCCAGCAGATGACGCAGCGGAGGAAAGTTACTGGCCCGCTCCGAAAGAATCGGGTCGGTAATACCCCAGGGAATCCCCAGATCGGGGTCGTCCCAGCGGCAACCGTGGTTGTCGTCGTGCCCGTAGTTAACGAATGATTCCGAAACGGCCTGTAAATGGACGGATGGCGTGAAAAAATACCAGCCGTGGAGTAAACCCCTCGGGAAAACAAGCGCTTTCAGATCCGTGCCGAACAACTCGTACAGTGCCCATTGGTTGCGGGTTGGCGAATGGGGGCGAGCATCGTATAAACCGACCAGACAATGGCCCTCGATCAGGCAAAAATATTCGTCGTGCCGCAGGTGCAGGTGCATTCCCCGAAAGACATTCGGTTCAGAACGAACCAGGCTCCATTGCGTTGGCGTCAGGCAGGTACCCCAATATTGCTGGAAAACTTCGGTGAACGAGCCGCGGCTGTCCTGATGTTCGGTAAGTGACTTACAGTCAACACCGGTCAGAGGCTGACCAGCGAATAACCCAGGTGAGGAAGGATTGATTTCTACAATCATGTAGGGCAGATATGTGGCAGATCGGCCCTAAATTACGTAATTGTAAACAATAATTGCAGGAAGAGCGCAATTTGATACCTAAACGTAACAACGTGTGCGGCATTCGTCATGCCGGTCATTCAGAACCAGCATGACGAATGATGACACACGATCAGGCCCTGGCATGCGGATGTCCAATGGCCTGAACGAAGGCGTTGACGTCGATTTGCTCGTTGAGTAGTACTCTGGCATTGAAGATTTCCCAGAACAATTCATCAGATAACTGATAGTCGCGTTGCAGCCGGATCATGTCACGGATGCTTTCCTTTAACGGCAACGTTGGTACCTGTGACCACGCAGCAAGAGACTGTTGTTGTTCCATACCCGTATTTTGGTTTCGTGTGCGAGGTAGTAAACGAGTTCATTTTCAGTTTGTTTTGCTAAAAAGCAGGAGTTCTTAGGGTATTGGTTGGAAAAATTCTATGGTTCCACCATTTTTGAAACGTATACACTATCAGTGCCCTTTTTTTTGCAATAAAATTTTTTTGATTTTTTGTGTCATCTCTTTTTATCCTGGTGGTTCTATGAAGATTGTTACCTTAACCGCAATTCTGGCTGGCCTTGGTCTGGCAGCCCTCACACCTGCTTTCAAGCCGAAGCCCATGAAGCTGGTGAAAGCCTGGGAAACGGACACCACTCTCCGCACACCCGAGTCGGTGCTCTACGACGACAAAGCCAGGGTGCTATACGTAGCCAATATCGACGGAAAAGCGGATGCCCTGGATGGGAGCGGGTTCATTTCGAAAGTGTCGCTCGATGGTAAGATCGAAAACCTGCGCTGGACGTCAGGGCTCAATGCGCCCAAAGGCATGGGGATTTATAAAAATCGTCTGTACGTAACCGACGTGTATCGGCTGGTGGCTATCAACCTTGAAACCGGTCAGGCCGAAAAAACCTGGGATGCGGTCGATACCAAAGCCGCTTTTCTGAACGACGTAACCGTAGCGAAGGACGGCACGGTGTTCGTTTCTGACAGCCGCTTCAATAAACTGTACCGCCTGAAAGACGACAAATGGGAGGTTTTGATGGAGGGCGATCAACTGAATAATCCCAATGGCGTGCTGGCGGTCGACAAAAACCGGCTGATGGTCGGCAGTACGAAAATCGGTGCATTGCGGGCACTCGACCTCAACACCAAAACCATGATGACCATTGCGGATGGCATGGCCGCAACGGATGGCATCGTACCAGAAGGAAAAGGGAACTACTTCGTTTCTGACTGGAATGGCCAGGTCTTCCACGTCAGTGCCGACGGAACCAAGCAGCAACTGCTCGACACCCGCGAACAAAAGATCAACTCGGCCGATATTGAGTACGTGGCCGGCCGCAAGCTGCTGGTTGTCCCTACGTTTTTTGGCAACAAGCTGGTGGCCTACCGCGTAGAGTAGCAGTCTCCATCTACTAAATTTCATTGCGAAGTTGGGGGGAGTTCGGTAACCTTGCTGATACGTCTCGCTATGTTACCATTATGCGCTTCCCCCAACTGACATTTACTCGCTTCATCGCGGCCATGATCGTGCTGCTGTTTCACTTCGGCCATTCCGAAGCGATGCTGTCGATTCCGTTCTTCGGCCACATTCTCGAATACGCCAATTCGTTGCTCAGCTATTTTTTCGTGCTGACGGGTTTTCTGCTGATTGTATCGATCGTACGCAACGGCGAAGCACCGAAGGCTATTCCGTCCGGGCTGTTCTGGATTAACCGGTTTGCCCGGATTTACCCGCTGCACATTCTGGCGCTGGTCCTGACCGTGGGTCTGCAACTGGCTGTTGTGAGCTATAACCCCACGGCCGACGTACCGCCGTTGCGGGCTGATAAGCTGATTCTGAATGCTTTGCTCCTGCACGCCTGGTATCCCAACTACGCCCTGATCTACAACTACGTAAGCTGGACGCTTTGCATCGAGGTGCTGCTAAGCCTGCTGGCTCCGGCTCTCTATGGCTGGATGAACAAGCAGGAAACCCCGGCGCTGGTCCGCAATATAGTGCTGGTCTGGGTGGGCAGCCTGATTGTGCACTTCCTGTGTGTCCAGAACGGTATGCCTGTCGACTGGGGCTTCTACTGGCCTCCGTTTCACATACCGGAATTCATTGTTGGTATGCTCGGCGGATTCATGATGGTACGTCACTACCCGCAATTGAAAGCCAGTGCTTCGAAAATACACGCGGCTGCGTTCATCGGGTCCGGAGCGATGCTGCTCATCATGGGTTTCGCTACGCAGGTGCTGTTCAAAAACAGCATCATTTTCGCGCCGGTTTTCATGTTCATTATCATGAGCGTATGCCTGGCCGAAAACTGGTTCTCCCGGCTGCTGAGTACCCGGCCGCTGATTTACCTGGGTGAGATTGGCTATGGTCTTTTCATTCTGCAGGTGCCCGTGTCTATTCTGATGCTGTACTTCTTCGACGAGTTCGTTGACTGGCCTTACAAATACGTGTGCGTAGCCTTCCTGGTTGTGCTGATTGCGGTGTCGGCCGCTGTGTACGAAGGTATGGAGAAGCCGATACGTAACTACATGAAGAAACAACTCAAAAAGCGCATGGCTACGCTCGCACCGGAACCGGCCGTGCAGAAAGTAACCGCGTAAAAACCGGGTTTATAACGCAGGGGCGTAGCCGTGTGCAAACCACGCGGCTACGCCCCTGCTTCATTGAACAGCCTTTACAGCCGCTGCCCGGTCCGGCCGAAATAATAGTTGACCCCGAATTTGAACCGGCCACCTTTGCTGCGTCCGGCTGCCGGATCAACCCGGTCGTAGTAGTTGTTTTCAAAAGCTCCCTCGAAGCCCAGACTGGGCAGTATCCAGAACATGATACCCAGTTCCAGGTTGACGCTGTTGTAACGGGCTTTCTGATCTTCCGGAATGTTGTCTGAGAATTCACGGCCGAAGTTGTACCCGGCTCCCAGAAAGCTGCTGACCCGCGTCCGGAAGGGATAATACCGTACGAACAGACCTGCCTGACGGGCCCGGTAGCGTTCGCCGACCCGCCGGTCAAAATCGTAGCGAAGGCCGCCCATGAAACCCTCCTGGAAGAAGTAGCCGGCGCGGGTGTTCACGGCCAGGTAGGCATTGCCACCGCCCGTTCCGACGCCCAGTCCCCCGCCAATGAATACGCTACCCGGCTGAAACCAGTCCAGCTGGTTGGCGCGGATGTAGTCGCGGCTTTCTTCAACCTCTTCCTGAATATCCTCTTTAACCTTGTTGGCTTTCTGGCGAATTTCCTGCTCGGTTTCGTTGCTGATAATGGGTCGGTCGCGGTTAGTCGAATCGTTCTGCGCGAACGCTGCGGCCGATGTAAACAGCAGTATAAGTGAGGTAACTAATACAGATCTCATAGTCGTTGAGTTATGCGTTTTTGTGTGTCTGGAACTACTAACTCATTAACTAAAAAAGAAATTTAAGGTTTAGCCGGTCAGAATGGTGATGCCGGTAAAATACAACAAAAAAGTCCACCGTAGCTTAACAGTGGACTTCATGCCTTATAATGTTAAATTTGCGCGGCTACTTTTTTAATTGCTCAATGAGGGCCGCTACCTGGTCAACCGAAGTTGCCGGGAAGTTGGCAATACGTATCTGCGACTCTTTGAACTTACCGTAACCGCTGCCTATAACCATATTGGCCTGTCGGGCCGCGTTGATTACGTCGGCCGAAGGCTGCTTCGTCTTAGCAACGATGACCGTCTGGGACCGGTGTCTGTCGTCGGCTACAAAAGGCTCATAGTCAGCGTGGTTTTCCAGGAATTTGTACAGCATCCGGGCTTTTTCCTCGGTTTGCCGACGCAGGGTGTCGATGCCGATCCGGTTGAAATCTTCCGCTATCTTCCCCAGAATGTAAATGCCCAGCACATTGGGCGTAGCGGGCGTTTCAAACGTCTGGTAGTTTTTCCAGAGCGTCGGCAGGGTATGATGGGCACCGATCGTCATGCCGTCGTAGCGTTGCAGGCGCTCAGCTTTTTCCAGACAGGATTTCCCGGCGATCCAGACGCCCAGTCCGGCGGGCATGCCGAACGCTTTCTGTACCGAAAAGAACGCCGAGTCGATGATGCTGAAATCAAGATCGGGGTAGGGGGCCGAGGACACGATGTCGACGCAGAACAGCTTTTTACTGTATTTCCGCTTCAGTTTATGGATTTCGGCCGGACGCATCTGCACCCCCGACGAGGTTTCGTTGTGAGTTACGCAGACCAGTTCGGCGTATTCGGGCACCTCTATGTCGGCGTAGTCGAACCCCTCACCAAACGGCTTTTCGGCCAGGTGGGCGTATTTGTGCAGTGACTGGGCGTAGTCGTAAAATTTTCTTGAAAACGACCCGTTGACCAGGTGAAAACTCTCGTGCTCGACGCAATTGAGCAGTATCCGCTCCCACACTTCCGACGCGGACCCGGTAAAGAAAATACCGTGCGTGGCCGGAATATTGAGCAAGGTACGGAGTTGCTCGTCGGTATGCTTATAAATATCCCGAAACGTCTGGCTGCGGTGCGAAATGGAGCCGATCTGCTCATCCAGCGCCGTTTGCAGGTGTTGATAAAACGTTGGATATAACTCGGCCGGGCCGGGCGTGAAGTAGGTGTTTTTCATAGAAAGGAGGAAAGGAGGAAGGGGAGGAAAGGAGGAAGGGGAAAAGCAGGATTGCCAATTTCCTTTTCTCCCTTACTCCTTTCCTCCCTCCTCCTTTTAATACAACAATCTGAACTTGATGGTATTGTCAATATTCTTCAGTTCCTGCACGACTTCGTCGGAGTAGTTTTTGGCAATGTCGGAGATGACGTAGCCGATCTGCTCGGTCGTTTTCAGATACTGTCCCTGAATATTGATGTGGTACTTGCCGAAAATGTTATTCATCTGCGCCAGAATGCCCGGTACATTCGCGTGGATATGCAGCAGCCGGTGCGACCCTTTCAGCAGGGGGAGTTGCAGTTCCGGAAAATTTACGCTGCCGTAGGTGCTGCCGTTGTTGATGTATTCCAGCAGCTTGCCCGGCACGAAGTTGCCGATGTTTTCCTGAGCTTCTTCCGTGCTGCCCCCGATGTGTGGGGTCAGAATAACGTTCGGCAGGTTACGCAGGTCGTTTATAAATTCCTCCTGATTTGTTTTCGGTTCGTAGGGGAACACGTCAATGCCCGCGCCGGCTACCTTGCCCCGCTCGATGGCATCGACCAGCGCCGGAATGTCTACGATATGACCACGCGACAGATTCAGAAAAATCACGCCATTTTTCATCATCCCGAACTCCCGGTAGCTGATCAGGCCTTTGTTTTCCTTGCGCCCGTCGGTGTGCAGGCTGATGATGTCCGAAACCGCCAGTAGTTCGTCGAGCGATTTGCACTTGCGGGCGTTGCCAAGGGCCAGTTTGTCCACTACGTCGTAGAAATAGACTTCCATACCCAAAGCTTCGGCCACAACCGAAAGCTGCGTGCCGATATTACCGTAGCCGATCAGACCCAGTTTCTTGCCCCGGACTTCAAAGCTGTTTTTCGCCGATTTGTCCCATACACCTTTGTGCATCAGGTTGCTCTTGGGGACGATGTTCCGGATGAGCATGATGATTTCGCCGATGGCCAGTTCCACTACCGACCGGGTGTTGCTATAGGGGGCATTGAACACGGCAATGCCTTTTTCGGTGCAGGCTTCCAGGTCGATCTGGTTCGTACCGATGCAGAACGCCCCGATGGCCATCAGTTTGCTGGCACTGTCGATGACCCGGCGTGTCACCTGCGTCTTTGAGCGGATACCAAGAATATGAACGCCCTGGATGGCTTCAATCAGCTCATCTTCGTCGAGGGCACCCTTGCGGATCTCGACGTTAAAGCCTTCCTGTTCGAACAACTGCACCGCTACGGGGTGAACATTTTCGAGCAGCAGAACTTTAATCCGGCTCTTCGGGTACGACTGACTCCGGCTCAGCTTGTTTTCAAAGAGAAAATCGTCCAGCGACGGCGAGATGGAATCGGCTTTCTCGATCACTTTCGGACGAACAACGTTTTCCGTGAACGCATAGAATTTGTTGGCCAGACCAGCCTCCCGGATTTCGTAGTCCGTGTAACCGTCGCCGATGACGTACACGTCGCCGTCGAGTTTCATATCGCGGATGAGCTTGACCTTACCTTTGTCGGTCGAAAGCGGATTGTTGCAGTCGCAGCCGGTGATGTTGCCCGCTTCGTCGAACTCAAACGTATTGGCAAAAACGTGGTCTTCCTTGATACCCAGTGCCGTAACGATGGGCACGATGAACTCTCTGAACCCACTCGACACAACGTAAATGCGGTCAGCGTTTTCGGTCAGGAACGATTTATTACGTTGAAACGAATCGGAAATTTTACCCATCAGCGTTTCAACGAGCGCCGGCAGATGGTCCCGGTGCGCATTCAGCAGTTTCAGACGGAGCCGGAGGGATTCGGCCAGCGAAATCTCACCCGACATGCCCCGATCGGTGATGACCTTGATCTGATTCAGCACATCGTCGCGGTCGGGCCGGCCAATGAGCGAGATCTCACCCAGTACGTCGAGCGCTTCAACCTTCGTAAAGGTGCTGTCGAAATCAATGACAAAGTACGTTTGATCAGTCGGGCTGCGTTCAGCCGGGCCACGATCGGGCGTTCCGTGCTCTGTGGGTGTTGGACCCTGGTCGGTTGTGCCGACATTGGAAGCTTTGGTAAGCATAGTAGTATTCAGGCTGATTCAACAACTGAGTCGCCGGGCGACTCTTTTTAATATCGGTTCGATAGTTTGTTGAAGTGAAGACAAAGGTACGGTTATAATTCACCAAATCAGTTCATAATCGATACCAAAGTGGTTATGGGTCAGAACAGCACGGGGTCGAATGATGCGCATCCGCTTGGTTTGTCAGCGGTTTTACATAACCCGGGTTAAGCTTCCTTTAAAAACGCTACGGCCCGCTCTTCCGACCAGTACGTACCAGCAAGGCCACCGGTCTTTGACGGGAAGCCACAGTGGCCGCCCTGCTGCGGAAACTCCATCCATACGTTTGCTAGTTCCCGCGCCAGTTGTTCGGGGAAACATTCGGGCGACAGAAAAGGGTCATTCCGCGCGTTAACAATCAGGGTCGGTACGGTGATTTTTGATACAAACTGCAGCGAACTGTTGCGGGTATAGTAGTCGGTTACGTCCCGGAAGCCGTGAAGCGGGGCCGTGATCAGATCGTCAAATTCGCGGACCGTCCGGGCTTTTCGCAGGCCATCGATGTTGATTTTATCCGGCATCACCTTCGCTTTCTCAAACACCTTGCGCTTGAGGGTCCGGCTGAACCGGTAATTGTAGATCAGGCTGTCCCAGGTTTCGAGTCGTCTGGTAGCGGTAATCAGGTCCAGCGGTACCGAGAACACCACGGCCCGCCGAATGGCCGGGTGCACCGTATCGCCCCGCTCACCGAGGTATTTGAGCGTTACGTTGCCGCCCGCGCTGAAACCGACCAGATTAACCGACGTGTATCCTTTGTCGAGGGCGTAGTTGATGACCAGGTCCAGGTCGCTCGTTTCGCCAATGTGGTAGAACCGGGCCTGCCGGTTCAGTTCACCGCTGCACGATCGGTAGTGCCAGGCCAGGCAGTCGAAGCCGTTCCGGGTCAGATGCCGGACCATCCCCGCCAGATACGGCCGGGTTGTGTCGCCTTCGAGACCGTGGGAGAGGATGGCTAAGGGTGGTTTGGGGCTCGGGGCTTCGGGCGTAGGAAGCATGCCTGCACCCCCAGCCCCATGCCCCGAGCCCTCCGCCCAATCCAGATCCAGAAAATCATCGTCGGGCGTATCGATGCGTTCGCGGGTGTAGGAAACCGCAACCTTGCGGAACAAGGAGGGGGCAATCGTTTGCAGGTGGCCGTTCCAGAGCCGGGCCGGTGGCTGATAACTCGATGGAGCAATCAAAGGCATTCGACAACGTAGTTGACTAAACCACAAAGGTACGAGCTTATCAGTATGCGACCGATTAAAAGTATACTATGCCCGATAACCCGCTGTTATGCCTCAGGAACCAAAACGCCCGGTTCGAACCGGGCGTTTTCTGTCATCCCTCGTTCATTGGGATGACAGAAAAACTAAGCCATAGATAATTATAGAATACTACAGTGCCAGCTCTTTCTCCGATACGATTGTCAGCACTTCCGTATCCTTCAGCCGCACGGCGAGCCCCAGCGTTTTGGGCACTTCGTAGTGGAAGAAAAACTTCATCGTGTGAATCTTCCCTTCGTAAAAGGCCAGTTCGTCGCCCTGCGGGTTCTGGGTCAGCAGAGCCTGTTTGGCCACAACGGCCTGCTTCAGCCACTGCCAGGCCACAACTACGATACCCATCAGGTCGAGGAACAACGTAGCATCCGACAGGTAGCGTTCGATATTTCCCTGCTGCGCATGCGGCATCAGGGCCATCATTACGTCCTGCGTTCGTTTCAACTCGGCCGTGAGCTGGTCGGCATAGGGTTTCAGATCGTCGAACGTACCGGCTTCGGCAATCGTCTTGCTTATTTCGGCGAACAGCAGCTGCGGAGCCTTACCGCCCTTCATGGTCATTTTCCGACCCAGCAGATCCTGCGCCTGAATGCCCGTCGTGCCTTCGTAGATGGGCGTAATGCGAATATCCCGGTAAAGCTGTTCTACCGGAAAGTCTTCCGTATAGCCGTATCCGCCAAACGTCTGCACGCTCTGGCTGACCGACTGAACGCCCATCTCCGACGGGTAACTCTTGGCCATGGGCATCAGCAGGTCGAGCAGCAGAAACGCATTTTCTTTCTCGTCACCCTCGGCTACCTGGCTGATGTCGTAGAGCCGGGCGGCTTCGAGCAGCAGCGATAAGGAACCTTCCGTAACCGCTTTCTGAAACAGCAGCATCCGCCGGACGTCGGGGTGGTTGATGATGGGCGTTTGGGGACTATCAAGCTGGCTTTTCTCATTCAGGCGACGGCTCTGGGGGCGCTCGCGGGCGTACTGAAGAGCCGCGTGGTAAGCCGCCGTAGCGATGGCTGCAGCCGTCATACCCACCCCAATCCGGGCCTCGTTCATCATCTGGAACATGTACGGGAGCCCGTGGTGCGGTTCCCCAACGAGGTAGCCAATGCAATCGTCGCGCTCACCCATCGTCAGGTGCATGGCCGGAACCCCATGCTGACCCATTTTGTGGTAGATACCCGTCGACGTTACGTCGTTGTCGGTGCCGTCGAGCCGGTATTTCGGTACCACAAACAGCGAAATGCCCTTAGTCCCCCTGGGCGCTCCTTCAATGCGGGCCAGCATCAGGTGAATAATATTGTCGGTGGCATCGTGGTCGCCGGCCGAAATAAAGACCTTTTGCCCTTTGATTTTATAGCTGCCGTCAGGCTGCGGGTAAGCCGTTGTACTAACATCGGAAAGAGAAGAGCCGGCCTGCGGTTCGGTAAGGGCCATAGTGCCCTGCCACGTACCGGCCAGCATGTTAGGTACATACGCTGCCTGCAGCTCCGGCGATCCAAACGACGTAATGAGGTGAGCGGCTCCTGAGGTCAGGCCGGTGTACATCATGCCGTTGTTGGCCGCCATCAGGATGAAGCCGATGCTGGAACTGATCAGTTCGGGAAGCTGCTGCCCGCCGTGTTCGAAGGAGAAACCTGCGCCAATCAGTCCGGCGTCGCCCATGGCCTTCAGGTAGTCTCTGACCTTCGGATGTACCGTTACCTGGCCATTTCTGAGCTCTGGCTGATTCTTGTCAATCTCCTTCAGATACGGATGCATGAGGGTGTCGGCGATAGAGGTTGCCGAATCAAGGGCCAGGTTGAAGGTCTCGCGGTCGTGGGCACTGAAGTACTCATATTGAGTCAGTTCCTCGGCCCGAAAGACTTCGTGGAGCAGAAACTGCAGGTTGCGCTTACTAAAATACGGAGTTGCCATACGGATGAAACGGTTGAGGAAAAGTGGTATGCGTGCATACCATTAGTCAGTAAAAATACTGTAATTCTACTTGATAATTATATTGGACACCAAAAACTATCGTTTACTTTGTGTCGTATTCAACGATACTTACAAAAACCAGATCGTACGTATGAAAAAGATCAGTGCCTTTCTGTTTGTTCTGTTTGCAATGGTATCCATGGCTCAGGCACAGGATAAAAAACCCCCTATGAGTCCACGTGTGACCGTCGAGAGCCCTGACAAATCCATCAAAGTTGCTTACGGTCAGCCGTCGAAGCGGGGACGGGTAATTTTTGGTGAGAAGGGTCTCGAAAAATACGGTAAAGTGTGGCGGACAGGCGCTAATGAAGCTACCGAGATTACGTTTAAAAATGATGTGATGTTTGGCGGTAAAATGGTGAAAGCCGGCACCTACACGCTCTTTACGATTCCCAATGAGAAAGAGTGGACGGTTATCCTGAACAGTACGCTGGGCCAGTGGGGTGCCTACGATTACGATAAAATCAAAGCCAGCGACGTTGCTCAGGTGAAAGTGCCGGTATCGGCGGCCAAGTCGCCAATTGAAAAATTGACCATCACGCCTGCGAACAGCAGCGTAACCATTGCCTGGGATAACATGACCGTTTCCGTGCCCGTACAAAAGCACGGTCAGTCGTAGTCGTCGACCCAGACGTATCAATCAGTAAACAGCAAGCCCCGGTCATCTGGCCGGGGCTTGCTGTTTAAGCCGGTAGCAGACTGCCGGCTCCTTCATCGACCCAGACGTAGGCGTTGGGGTGCGTCTGGATGATGCTGGCCGGCACCTCCTCCGTTACGGGCCCGGTCAGGGCCTGATGCAGAATCTGGGCTTTTTTGGCTCCGCTGACCAGCAGGATCACCTCGCGGGCTTCGGTCAGGTGGCGCAGCCCGATGGTGATGCCCTGCGTAAGTGTGGTTTCCTGGGTAAAATACTTCTGGCCTACGGTTTTGGTTGTCTCGGCCAGTTCGGCTACGTGGCAGTAGTTGGAGAACGGTATCCCCGGCTCATTCAGGGCGATGTGGCCATTCATGCCCATACCGACCAGTAGCAGATCGAGTCCTCCATGTTCCAGAATGACCCGGTCGATACGTTCGCACTCGGCCCGGAGGTCGTCGGCTCTGGCGTTGAAGTAGTAAATCTGCCCGGGGCGCAGCGCCAGGGGCGTCAGCAGGTCGCGGTAGACGTAGTAGGAGCAACTGCCCATATCGTCCGGCCCGAAACCCACCCATTCGTCCAGGCCAACGAACGTACACCGGCCGATATCCACCGCACCCGCCTGCACCAGCGCAACGAACCGCCGATACGTTTCGATGGGTGTATCGCCCGAGGCTACACAGATGATGGCATCGGGTTTCTGCCGGATGATAGCCGCCATCCGTTCGGCCGCGTGCTGCGATAAGGTATTGTGGTCAGGAAAACGTTCCAGGTTCATGTTGGTAGTAATTTTTGTCAGCTTGCCCGGGTTGGGTGCCGGGAAATCATGTAATCCCGGCCTTACTTCAGCTCGCTGGCTCGAATGGTCCGGTTCCAGCGCTTTGCTCCCTTCTGATCATACACGTCGATGGTCAGCACCCGGTCTTTCAGTGGACCACTGACACTAAACAGGCCAAAATTACGGTCGGTCACAAGGGTACCGTCTACAAACGTAGGCTGCTGAAGTTCGTCGGGACGGGGTTTGGCCGGGCCCGATGTCAGGGGCGAAATGGTCAGGTCGTAGAGCGGGTACGTACCGGGCCGGTCCAGCTTGTGCACGATCGTGTGGTGGCGGTCGCCGGTAATAAACAGCACCCCGGGAATGTTGGCGTCGGCGATGGCTTTGAGCAGTTGGTCCCGTTCGGTGCCGTACATCGAATAGTTTTCAAACGCCTTCACCGGATTGATAACCTGCCCGCCGGTTACGATGAACTTGAACGTAGCGCGGCTGAACCGCAGGGCGTCGATCAGCCAGGTAAGCTGCTTTGGGCCGAAATACACTTTTTCGGGGCCATCGGGCATTTCGTTGGGGGCGCGGAACGTACGGTCGTCGAGCAGAAAAAACTGGCAATCCTGCCAGAAGAACGTACCGGTGCAACCCTCGTTAAAGATGAAATTGGGATTGGCCCAGAACAGCTTGAAGGCTTCCAGCGTAACCGGTTTGATCCAGTAGCTCCGGTCCGAATCGTTGGGGCCGTAGTCGTGATCGTCCCAGATGGCGTAGTTATGGGTAGCGGCCAGCAACGGCTGCATTTCGGGCAGCGACCGGGTGTGGGTATACCGGCGCAGCACGCCCGTGCGGGTATTCCAGTCTACCTCGCGGGTGTAGGTATTGTCGCCAGTCCAGAGCATGAAATCCGGTTTCTGAGCGGCCAGCGCCGTGAAGATTTCGTAGCCGTCGCCGTAGGGCGTACCGGGGCGGTCAACGGCTGGTTCGTTGACGTACGTGCAGCTTCCGACGCCGAACTGAAACGCCGGGGGATCGCTCCGCCATTGCCGCGCACCGATCCCGGCGTTTTCAGCGTATTTTGAGGGGTTTTCCAACCTTGTAGCGGTTTTTGTAGGGGAAATACCTCAGTTCTCCATTTCATTCAGCCACCGACCGGGCCCGAAGCCTGGTCTGACAGATAGCCCGCTTAGGCCGATGCGTTCGCAGTTTGGAAGGTCGCCTTCAGTGCATCGATCCGCGACGGTTGATCCATCGCCAGAAAGTTCGACGCATAGTAGTGAATAAACCCCCAAAACTCTGAATCCATCTGCTGAGCGGTGACGCGGCTATCTGACTTACGAAAAGACAGTTGCTTGGCTGCAATCTGACGAAGTAGCTGGGTACTCTCGCGGTTTTCCTGACGAAGTTCAACAGCTTCCTGCTCTGAGCGTTCACGAATCATGCGCTCCAGTTCAAATAAGGCTTTGTACCGGTCTGCCTCAGCTTTCACCTTAAGATACTCAGGATGGTCTTTAATGTTGAACTCAGTTGCTTCGATGGCAATAGGAATTGGCTCTACTGCTTTCGTGGTTGATTCGCGTTTTGGCTCTCTGGTGCCATCCATGATGTAGCTGTAAGGAAACTCATCCCCGTAAGCCGAACGAATGGCATCCATCAAATCCAGGGTAACGAAGTTCTTACCCGTTACGACGTGATAAAGGCCCATTGAACTAAGCCCTGCTTTTTCGGCCACCCGGCGGTAACCGTTCTTTTCTTCATGTTCGTTGATCCAGTCGATAAGACGCTGCCGTCTCTCAATCTTTAAGTTTTCCATAAATTTATGTTTACGTGTGTTTGTGTTTACGTAAATGTTTAGTTATGTTTGTCAAGTGATCGTTTATCACATCTAAACAAACGCCGATACAAACATAAACAAACACATGGAAAATACAAACAGGGCTTACGATGCCGCTACTATCGATTTACTCTATGGTCAAGTGAAGGATACGCGCTACACGACGGAAGTGTGTGGTGTGTTGACTGAGCGGGGTTTTTCCTACGATGATGGATATATACGGTGGTTAATGGCTCATAGACATAAGGTTTATAATGAGGTCATTTGGGATGCTGTAAAGGAAGTTATCAAGCGTAGAAAGGAGCGTCGGTTAAAAAATGCCAAAGAAGTACTGGAGCTTGTAAAAGATTAAGGGCATATAAACAAATGTTTGCAGACTACTGCAATTTTTAATCTGTTTTTAATCTCTCAGATAACTGCCAGCTATGCAATTCACCTTTGGCAAATACGCTTACCAGCCCCTTTGTGAGGTTCCGGCGTCCTACCTGGGATTGGCTTTGGAGACATTTACGATCCCGGAGCCGCTTCAGGTAGCTATTCGTATTGAACTGGCTGAACGGTTTGGGTTGTCTGTGCATACGTCTAAGCATGCGAAAGTAGAAGCTGAGCCTAAATCAGAAGTCAAGCGCATTTACCGGCAATTGGCTGTCAAATATCATCCTGACAAAGGCGGTTCGCACGTAGCAATGCAGGCAGTTAATGAGTTCTACGAAGCCCTTAGCGCCCTATGAATCAAGGCTATCTTTTAACAAAGGCTTTCTACGCAGAAGTAGAGACGAATGAGGCCATGCAGATTGGGTGCAAACCTCACCATCATAGTTTGTATACCTGGATTTGTGAGCTACGCAACCGGACTAAACGTGAGGTATTGGATTTGCCTGTCCTGTACACCATGCAAATGAGCTTTATCGGCTCACAGCACACGTTAGCCAAAGCCATTGATGATCTGGCCGAATGGGGAATTATTGAGATCATCATGCAGACAAAGGGGCAGGGCACTAAGGTAAAACTAGCTATTGCATTTATGCAAAAGCACTGCAATAGCGATGCAATTACAGTGCAATTAGACTGCAATTACGATGCAATTGAAGTGCAAACAACTAAAACAGGTAAAACACCAGAAAACAGGGAAAACAGGGAAAAGAAAGAAGAGCCATTGGCGGCTGAAGCAGTTGAAGAGGTTCCGCCTGTAGAGCCACCAACTGAAAAGCCAAAGAGAGAAAAGCCCGCGCGCGAACCGGCGCAGGAATTGCAATTCCCCGCCTATGCTGGGGAACCGTTCCACTTCGCCTGGACTGCCCTTTGTCAGACGCCGAACTGGCGAAAGAAAACCCCGCAACAACTGCAATTCAACCTCAATAAACTGGCTAAGTACGACGAAGAGTTTGCTGTTCAGCTCATGAACGATTCAGCGGGCAATGGGTGGAAGGGCGTCGTCTTTGATAACACGGATGAAAAATGGCAGGAACACCAATCCAGACAGGCCAAAGTAAAGCCCCTTCACGGCGATCATACCACGTACGAAGAACTACTCAGTGAAGAAGCCCGGCGTGAACGGGCGCGTGTGCAACAACAAGGACAAGAACGATTAAGACAATTCGCATGGAACCAAATCTAAACCCTAGCCACAAGTGGCCAACCGGCGTAACGTATTTCACACATCTTAAAGCCGCCGACAATCCAGAATACATTTTCCTTCAAACGGCCATTGACCGCATACGTGATGGCGCCAGCCGAGATCTGGTTGAAAAACTCAGGTACTACCGGGCCGAAGGCAACCATACGGAAGCCGATGTGATCAAACGGCAACTACCCTGCATCTGTTTTTCGGGCCGGTTCTCCAAGCGGGCAAACGAAGCGATCATACAGCATTCGGGCTATGTGTGCCTTGACTTCGACAAACTGCCTGATCCGCAGGGCGCAAAACGATACCTCGCTACGCTGCCGTTTGTGTATGCCGCCTGGATTTCGCCATCGGGAACAGGGGTAAAGGCGCTGGTCCGAATCCCCAAAAATGCCACGGCTCACCGGGGCCACTTCACAGCGTTGCAGGAAGAGCTAGGAGAGGTGGGTATGGAGCTGGACAAATCCGGCAAAGACGTAGCCCGCATCTGCTTTGAAAGTTACGATCCTGATATTTTCATCAATGAAGAGGCAGAGGTGTATGAGCGGTACAGTGCCCCCGACGATACGCCCCCTCAGCAAAAGCCGCCGGTAGCAACCGACTTTGGTTTGCTCAACAAGTGCGTGAACATGATCCGGCGGGCCAAAGACGGCGAAAAGCACAACATACTGCTTAAGGCTGCTACGTTAGCCGGTGGCTACATTGCCGCCGGAAAGGTGTCCGAAAGCGACGCCATCAAGGTACTGGAAGACGAAATACGCGATAAACCCGGCGTTCATGATGTGCTGCAAGCGCAGCGCACGATTTCCGATGGAATACGCTACGGCAAAGAAAAGCCCATCTACGAACAAACGGCTGAAGAACAGCCCGCGCCTAAAACCGAGACGACCCACGGCATTAAGTTTCTTTCCTCGGTCTGGGACACCATGCAGTATCAGTTCAAAAACGGCAAGGCCAGAGGAGAAACCACGCATTTAGAGCCGCTCGATAACCACTTTACCTGGAAGAAAGGGGACTTTACCTTAATCACCGGCAGGCCCAACAGCGGCAAGTCCGAATTTATTCTGCAACTCATGCTCTACAAATCGGTTCTGTCGGGCTGGAAATGGGCGGTGTTCAGTCCTGAGAGCTACCCGGCGGAAGAGTTCTATGATACGCTGATTCATGCGCTGGTGGGCAAGTCATGCGATAAGAGCTACGCTAACGTGATGAAGCCTAATCAATACGCTCAGGCGGCCAACTTCATCGCCAACCACTTTTACTACATCTACCCGGAAGAGCGCCAGACGATTGAAGAGGTTGAATCCAACTTTGAATATTGTCTGCGTGAATTAGGGGTAAACGGCGTTCTGATTGATCCGTTCAATCAGCTAAGCCGTGAGTTTAAAGACCGGGACGATCAATACCTGGAGGAGTTTCTGACCTCACGCAAACGGTTTGCTCTCCTGCACAACATTCCCTACATCATGGTCATTCACCCCAAAGCCATGAAGAAAAACAAGGACGGCGAATACGATCCCGTTGATTTTTACGACTTGTCGGGTGGGGCGATGTGGGCAAACAAAACCGACAACCTGATTACGGTTCACCGGCCTTACCAATCCACGGAACCCGCCAATACAACGGTTGAAATTCACGTCAAGAAGATCAAGAAACAGCGGCTAGTCGGCATACCTGGCACGATAACGCTCAGTTTCAAGCGCGAACACAACCGGTACTACTTCCTGACAATGGGTATGGATATGAGCCCACTAGGAGCCATTAATTCAGATGCAGACGGTATAGTTGATGGGCCGCTAAAAATGACTGTATAGGCATGGAAACGCTCACACTACCCGAAATACACCCTGCTGTGGCCCGGCTTTGGAAAACCTACAAACGTCCGCCGTTACAGGTAAATAAACTGGCTCTCTTAAAAGCTCTGAACCGATGCATCGAACGTTAGGCAAGCTACCCCCAATACACCCCCGCGCCAATAAGCGTATTTATCTCGCTGACCGCTACGCCATCGACGGGGAGGACGCTACGCAAATGATCGATCTGGGATACCCGATGGCGGTGTATGAACAGTTTGTAGACTCCCTGCCTGACGTGATCTGTTACGATGGTAAGGCAGGGCTACAGGAAGCGTTTAGAGAATGGATAAAACAGAGAAAACTAAAATAAAATTAATTATGGGGTAAAGCATCCAACAAGTTGCGCATTGATGTGTTGGCATCAATTTCAATCAAAGGTCTACCCGTTGTTTCTTCTAACTGTTTTAAGAAAATCCCTGATTTTTGAGGGTTATAACCTGCGGCACTTTTATTAAGTACAGCAATCTTCTGTAAGTAACTGTCTTTTACGCCAAACTGGTCAATTAATTGGAACTTGGAAGTTGCTTCAGTAGCATCTTTAATAAAAGCATCTAGCCTTGAACCCGATACGTACATCAAATAGAATTGTTTGTAAATATCTCGATGGATTATCCTTACAACTGAATTTATTTTTACTGATTGTTCATCTTTAAGTTTAATGTATTCATTAGTGAATACATTACGATCCCCAAATTGACTTTTAAGCGCATTATTTACCTGGTTTGTAAACACAGTTTTTTGGGTCTTTTCTTCATTTGTAATTCTATAGGTTGTATGTTGCGCACTAACGGTATAGGCAATAAAGTGAGCTACATCATGCGCTATTGAAGACAAATGCTCAATCCGATCAGTGCTTTTGTAATAGTAAACAGTACCCGAATTGCTCCTGACTGACTTAATATCAAAATAAGAGGTATACTGACTCACTACCAGGTCAATCACTTCATCAGAATCATGTTCAGCGTAATACGTTTCATATTCGCCTTCGTTAATCCATCCACCATCCGAAACAACAATTTTTCCGTCTTTATAACTGACAAAGATGGAAACAACCGCGTTTGTAATGGTCTGAATACCGGTAATAATTTCTATTGTTGTTCCGCGCAACTTATAATTTACAATATTGCAAAAGTCAGACTTAATTGCTTTGAACAGTGGCAGTAGATTTTCCATTACACATCAAAGTCTATACCCTTGTTATTGTCCTTTAAACTGACGCTTGGGAATAGCTCATACGTAGCTACTTGTATAGGCTCTTCATTAAGAGTAAAGATACTAAATTGTTGGCAAACGTGATAAAGACCAACGTTTATATCAGCGTGTATAGCTTTAGCACAACCTATTACATCAGGTGTAGTGTAGGCAATCTCGTAGCCGTTTTCATCCCAGCGGTGAAAGTGCGGAGTAGGAACCAGTCGTTCTTCTAGTTCCGTGTAATCTCGCCTATGCTTGTTTATGTGCATGTGGCCATCTGAGTCAAAGCGGCATATGGCCTCAGTCATAAATGTTTCAATCAGCAAGACTACAGCATAAATTGATTTTTTAACGTGCTTTTGCTGAACCTTAATCTTGCCTGGGCGATTGAGGCACTTCATTTCAAATTCCCCCTTTGACCAATTAGGATTATGCTTTTTGTCGGCATATAGTGAAATGACATCAGGATAAGCATACTTAACCTTATCAAATAACTGGCAATAGGTAGAATACTCCCGTTTTACTATCTGATTAACTCTTGACATGGATAGCTAGTCAGCCCCGCGCCCGATCCGGCCGGGGTTTTTTGTGTGTTAGAATTAAACCTCTTCGTTAAACTCGACATATTCCTTTTCGTAGGTCGCACTCTTCTGCATAGCTTCTTTTAGTTGGTCTGTTAACTGGCTTAATTTCTTATACCGATGCCTTTGTGTTCTAGCAAATCCTTTTTTGGATTTAGCGGCCACTTGTTGAGTATCAGAGCCGATTAACAAACTAAGCATGGCCTCTATTCGAGCATTAGAATCTAATAGCTCACGAAGAATAAGCATCTGATGAAAAACCCGCTTAGTTGCTGGTTTCGGGTTTAAAATTTTCGCCTTGAGCCTTTCGTAAGACTCTTTATCTATTAGCCCCTGATCACGTAGGTCAAAAAGCTCCTCCATTTTATGCAACTGCTGTTCGGTCATGATCCAAGTGGTATATGTATGCCTAAAATAGTGACATAGGTAATCAATTGCAAAAGCTATTTATTTGATAACTAGATATTTACAAAAAACGTAACTAATCAGTTAAAAAATCATAAGCGTTTGTTTGCATATTAGTAAACGTGTGTTTACATTTGTCCTACTGATTCGCACCACACCACAGCAGGCCCCACGAACCTGCGCCGGGTGGACGGACCAGCAAGACATAGCATACTTCCGTGGTCAAGGGATAACAGGCGCAACCGTAAGTCGTCAACCATCCAGCCCTAGAAGTAAGACTATTACAAACTGTCGGGCGCAAGCCGGTTGCAAACGCAGGTTCGATCCCTGCCCCGACAACTACAGTAAATCAACCCACAAGAACCATGAACCTAACCAACCTAGACGTAGTGAACCGCTACACTGAAATTATCAACGCCAATAACGCTCATCTGCACATGAGCGAACCACAGCGTAAGGAGTTCGACCGCCACCGGCTCAGCCAGCCGGTCAACAACCACGTACAACACTTGTGCGCGCTTCGTTGCGATCAGGCAGCCGCCAAGAAGCAGGAGAAGCAAACAGTGCTTGACGAGGTACGCGAAAAGTATCTGTACGCCACGCAGCTTGACCCTACAGCATTGGTCGAACTATCCTACAACTGGGAACAGGGCTACTACGTGGCCCGTATCGCCCCGGCGGGCATTGTCAGTTTCGTTGCCGTCGGTAACCGGCCGTTTGAAGTTTCTGCCGGCTTGGTCTGCGATAAGTTCACCCGTTCAGAATTAGACCTGCTCATTGAGTGGGATGCCTAGCAATCAATTCAAATCAATCTATAACCAATCAAACCCCTGTCAAAGTATGTCTACGTTTGTCGCCCCCGTCGCCGGATCATCAACCCGCAAGCTCATGGAGCAGGGCAATTATGTTGCCCGTTGCTTTTCGATGATTCAGATTGGCACCGTCGAAGAAACCTATCTTGGCGAATCTAAAACCGTCAACAAAATCCGTCTAGCCTGGGAGTTCCCCACCGAAAAGGCCGTGTTCAGTCCCGAAAAAGGTGAGGAGCCGTTCGTTTTGGGTAAGGAGTACAGCTTCTCTATGCACGAAAAGGCCACGTTCCGCAAGGACTTAGGCAGTTGGCGGGGCAAAACCTTCACCGATGAAGAAGCAGCTAAGTTCGATGCTGGCAAGCTGCTCGGTGTGCCCTGCATGATTAACGTGATTCACCACACGACCGCCAAAGGCGAAACCATCGCCAAGATCGGCTCTATCGCCCCGCTACCAAAAGGGCTGACCTGCCCCGACCAGATCAACCCGACGCAGGCCCTGTCGTTCGCTGACTTTGACTTTGGCGTATTCGACAAGCTGCCCGGCTGGATTCAGGAGAAGATTAAGTCCAGCAAAGAATATGCGGCCCTTGTTAACCCTGCCCCTGCTACGCAAAACACCGCTTTTGACTATACACCAGTGGGCGAGGATGAAGCCCTACCATTCTAAGCATTCAGTAAGGAAGGTTTGACAACAGCACCGCCCGGCCGCACCTGTGGCCTCCGTGGCCCGGCCGGGCCGGTCTTACACCAACCTTGAAAATGATAACACGCCATGAAAACCAAACGTATACCCTTCACCGTCGAAGACTACCAGCGCCTTTGCACAGAGACACCGTTCCACGTTGAAACGAGGGAGGGCTTACCGGTCCGAGTGATCTGCCTGGATTTAAAAGGCGCGCAGTATCCAGTCATCGCCCTAATTGATAAAGACAAAGTAGAAGCCATCATCCATTATACAGCGAATGGCAAATACTACTACGGCGGTGACGAATCCGAATACGATCTGTTTCTAATCGTTCCCGCCCGGTCGCTGGGGTGGGTGAATGTGTACAAGTATGCTGAAACCAGCGCTGTACATCCCACACGAGAAAAGGCTGATTCGGCTGCCTTGTCTAACCGCTTGGCCTGCGTCGAAATCTTCGAGGGCGACGGCTTAGAAAACTGTGGATAGATAACGCAGCAAACCGGGGCGGGGCTCCTGCTCCGGTTTCTCACAAACCCCTTAGAACGCTAATAACCAAAACACAAACAACAGACAATCATGATTAAGCTAGGCCAAAAAGTTCGCTGCATTGTAACCGGTTTCACCGGCATCGCTATCTCCAAAGTTGAATACCTGAACGGTTGCGTTCAGTACTGCGTAAAACCGCCCGTGGTAGACAATAAGTCTGCTGACGGCGAATACATCGACCAACAGCAACTGGAAGTGGTCGATGATGGTGTTGCCGTGAAAAAAAACAATACGGGCGGGGTGATGTCGGATATGCCAAAAGGAAACGGCCTTTCACGGCGGTAGCGATGGAACAGACACCCGAACAACAATACGCCCTGATCCGCAACGCGGACGGGGGGCTACACATGGAAGCCGTAGAGCCAGCCCCGGTAACGCTGGGGGATGTGTGGACCGATGCGCCGAACCGGCCTGATTACGCAACGACCCGCATTGCTCAGCTTACGCTCGAGATCACCCAGGCCAAAGCGGAATTGCAGGACGCTTGGGACCAATGGGGCGACGCCGACGCGCCCGACACGAACTGCGTCATGTACGATCTGGCCTGGCGCATTGACCAAATCGAACAAGCCATCGCCCGTCTGCGGGCGGGACAACCTGAAATACCATGAGCACCCTCAACATTTCCAACATTAAGGAGTGGTACCGGTACGTCGATACACTTACCGATCACCACGCCCTGAACGGCGCCGTTACCTTCCTGCGCAAAGGGGCTTCTCAGCTTCACGGCTACCATCCCTTCAAACGCACGGGTGAGCTTGGCAAAGCCTACGGTGCCCTGAACCGCCGGGCGCGTGAGCTGAACTGCTACCGGCTCGGTAGCGACGGCACGTACCGGCCCAACCCGAAGGATTAACACTAACATTTTAACCGAATTCACAGCACAATGAAACGCACCACAATCTTACTCATTTGCGCCATCATCGTTGCCCTTAACGCACCCCTGTTCAACGAAGGCGGTATTGCCCTGGTGGTTACGTTCAATCTGACCCTTATCGTGCTTGGCGGGGCCTTGCTTGCTTTCTTTCGTAGAAACCTGATTGCCCCCGACCCCAACGACGACCTGAGGCAGAGCATTGCGCACTACGATCAGGTGATTGCTGCTGTCACTGAGCAGGAACACGCCTTCAATCAGGAAGTGGCGTATCAGCGCAAACTCGATGCCGCCTGGGTAACCTACGACGCGCTGTTCAAGAAGTTCGAGTGGCTCGACGCGAACGGCTACACCCGCGAGGTTGATGCGATGCTGACCATGCGCCCGACGCTGGAAGAACTGATCGACGACCCCACGCCCCGCTACGTGGAGTGGTTCGGACCTGCCAACGCCCGGCTGCTTGAATGTGTGCAGGAGGACGGTACGATGGTCGAAACGGCAAAATGGACGGAGCTATGACCTTCACCCGCGAACAACTCGAAGGGTTGTCTACGGACGACCTGCTGATTTTGATGCCTGTGAATCACGATCTGCACAAGTACGAAGATGGTGAATGGTCAATCGGTAGCACCCTGTCACCCTTCCCGTACCGTGATTCAGCAAGCACCTGCATTTCCCCGCACCGCTACCTGGTTGCCTTTCTGCTGTACTGTCAGCAGAACGGGATTGAACTGAATTACCTGCCCTGGCTCATTCGTCAGGGCGCAAATGAGAAGACACCATGACAAAGCAACCTAAAACCGAACATACCGGCTTTCGCAACGGGGCGCTATTCTGCTTCCATTGCGGTGTGTCGCAGCCAATGCCCCTACCCATGCCGGTAACGCTGGCTTCTGACTTCATGAAGTCGTTCGCCAAGCTACATCGAAGCTGCAAAAAGACCTGGACAGAGCCGGTCAACGCTACACCGAGCGAGCGAACCGAGAAACAAAACGCGATGTGGTGGCTTGCCAACGGGGAACGGGGGGTAAGCTCCGAAACCATATTCAAGTACCTATCAGACGACGTGTCGATTGAGCGTAGCCGGTGGGAAAGTCACCCGCTTGACCCGTCTGATTTCCGGCGCTGTCACTTACTGCTGGAAGCGGTGCCGCAATTCCGCGCTAAGCTAGACCGTATGCGGGCGGTTAGTCCCGTCTGGGCGCGGCTGGTCGACCATTGGGGCAAGCTAACTGATATGCTGCTCGAACAAATGGTGACCCGCAAGGACAACGGCATGTACGATTTCATGAAATCATTAGGCTGCTGACACCATGAACCCGATTGTAACGCACCTACTCGTGTTTTTGTCAGCCCTGCTACTGGCAGTAATGAACTACGTCAAGGGCAACCAGAAAGCAAAACGCGGTGAGGATGCCCGCTGGCAATGGTTTTTTATGGGCCTTGAAGCGGGGCTGTGCGTGATGTACTACTGCAAACTAAGCGACTTGCTAACGACACCATGAACACCCAAAACAACATACCCCGCGAACGCAAGGCATTCTCTGTAATGTCGCTGTTCGCGGGGATTAGGCCGGCGGCTTCGATCTGGCCGCCGAATGGATGGGATGGGAAAGCCGCGTGATGGTGGAATTAGACCCCTTCTGTCAGAAAGTACTACGCAAGAATTTTCCAAATGCTGAAATCTATGGAGACATCAACACGTTTGACGGCACCCCGTACCGGGGAGCAATTGACCTTATTTGCGGGGGCTTTCCATGCCAACCGTATAGTCAGGCCGGGTTACGAAAAGGGAAAGAAGATGAACGCCACCTGTGGCCGTCAATGCTTAGAGTCATTAGCGAAGTCCAACCGCGTTGGGTGGTTGGGGAAAACGTTTCTGGCATTCTTAATTGGTCAGATGGATTGGTCGTCCACGAGGTGTTATCTGACCTGGAAAGCCTCGGTTACGAAACGATACCGCCGGTTAACCTTCCGGCTGCGGGTGTCAACGCTCCCCACGAACGGCAGCGCGTTTGGTTTGTTGCCTACGCCGGTCAAATCGGACTCAATGGTTCAGATGGTCAACGGATACCGTACGACCGCCTACAACAAACTTCACAACAACGGAAAACGACCATCGGGCGTGAAAATCGGGAGTCAATTGGGCTGGGACGTATTTCTACTACCCGACCAGACCGGACAACGCATCCTGGACAGTGGGATAGTTGGTACCCTAAACCCATGCTTTGTGGAGTGGATGATGGGTTTCCCCGAAGATTGGACGATGGTAAACGACTCGGAGCCTTAGGCAATGCTGTAGTGCCCCAGGTGGTCTACCAGCTCTTCCAGGCCATTCAGCACATCGAAGACCAACTAACCACACAGACATCAAATGAAACCAATTGATTTTACCCGGCCGGATGAGAAAACGCTGAACTGGATACTCGGTTCAGGCTTCGCCGGGCTGCTGCTGTACCTGCTGTGGCGTATGCTGGCCTATCATTGGCAGGTCGTACCGGAAATTATGAACCAACAACTACCGACGCCGTAAGAAAATTAACGCAAACCTATTGACAACCGAATGAAAACTGTTAACTTGCATCCGTCCAAGTATCATAGTTCCGGGGCAGCGATGCCCTCACATTCGGTTGTAGGGCTTTTTTTATGCCTTATTGGTAACGGTTTATATCCTGTTAAGAAGGATGTAGGCGGATTATCGCAACCCCGCGCACACGTTGTAATGGCGTGTGCGGCCCCGGACTTGGTGCTTGGACGGCGGGTTAGTGCGGTAGTCCGCCTACATTGCTTTTTAACCCCTTCCGTACAAGGGATAAACCGTCCAATACCAATGTCCAATTTATCAAATTGCCAGCCCAATCCGGGCGGCTCTCCGGAGCAAGCCGTACGCGGCCCGGCCGCATCCGTTCCCTCCTTTGCCGTACCAGAAACGGCGCAACAATTCCTGGAAGATTGGTTCAGTGACCCCAACGAGGTAAACGTTGTGCGTCGCAACTTACGTGCCTGGTTCATGGGCAACGTCGAAAACTGGGACTCGAATTTCGGGTCTACGCTTGCTCTACAGATTCTCTACTACGAGATGTTGGACGAATTTCTTTCCCTGCGAATTGCTGATCTCACCAAACCGACTGAATAGCCATGACAACTGAAATCGCATCCCAGATCAAAACCATGTCGAGTTTGGAGATTGCCGAACTGACAGGAAAGCTTCACAAAAACATCATTCGCGACATCCGCAAAATGATTGAAACACTTGAGGCCGCGAAAGAGGCCGGCTCAAATTTGAGCTGGCATTGTGAAACAGCTAGTTACGTCGACGCGCAAGGTAAGGCCCGGGAAATGTACCGGCTGGACAAGAACACGACCACAACACTACTATCCGGCTACGATATTGTAGCCCGTCACAAGATCGTACAGCGTTGGCAGGAGCTTGAAGCCGATAAGGTAGCTCAGTCAGCAACCGCCCTGCCGCTTACCCCAATGGAACTACTTCTGCAATCGCTGCAAACCAGTGTTGAAGTGGCTAAGCAGATGGTCGAAACTGAACGGCGGGTATCCAACCTCGAAGAGCGGTTTGGCCAGTTTCAGCAGATACAGCAGGAAGCAACCGCCGAACTACAGGCTTTGCCCGCCCCATCAGAAGAAATGCCTGAACTATCGACGGAAGATAAAGTACGGCGCATGGTCAACGTCTACGCATCGGCTACAGTAACACCCGTTCCCGATGTATGGCGCAAAATCTATACGGAGATGTACTACCGTTACCGGGTGTCGGTCAACCACTGCAAGCCTAATCCAGGTGAAAGCAAATTACAAATGCTCAAGCGGCTGGGTCATGTTGACAAGCTGTGGGTAGTGGCAACCAACATTCTGCAACTAAATCAACCTGCCTAGCATGGAAACAATAGACGTAATGATTGACGAAGAAGCTATTGGTAATCTGTCATTGACAGCGGCCTACGGCTTACTGCTAAGCCTAGAAAGGCATCACGAAGGGGCTGTTCAATTGTGGAACATGACCGCCAATAAGCAGCATAGAGACGAAATGATTGCCTACGAAACAATCATAGGAATTGTTTGCAATCGGATTGAGCAACTAGAAAGCCGCTATTTCACCATCACTCCTAAAATGGTGGAAAAAGCTGAGCAATAACCCCTAACGCCCCCGCTCACACCGGGCGGGGGCTATTCACCCATGACCCCAACCAACCAATCTTCCATCCGGCTCGGTTCTTCACCCGGCCACGGCTACACCCCGGCGGGCAACCCGGCTGTAGGTAGCCGCGACGTATCGACCCGCACCGACATGGTACGCGCTGTCCTGATCGACCCGTTCGGCCGCGAAACGACCATCACCACCCGAAAGATCCGATTAGAGGCACGATTGCAACAACTGGAGCAGCAGGGCTACCATAGGGCAGATCGCCCCGTACAAGCGCCAGAAACGGCGCAGGACGAACGATCTATGCCCGGTGATACATCCGCATCATCTGGACTGATCGGAAGGCCCAGAGGGAAAAGCCGCTTCGTGGTCTGCGTTGAAGACGGTCTACTGTTTGCAACCACCAACGATGCGGCCCGTTACTACACCACCGCACACCTTACCGTGTACGATTCGATCAAACGCGGGGTGGTGTCGAAAGGGGGCAAGAGATTCCGGTGGGCGACCGAGGAGGAGCAGCGCGAAGTAAGGGTGATTGAGAACAACTAACGAAAGCAAGACAATGAGGCAACTGAAATTTAGAGCGTGGGATGGTAAAGTAATGCGCTATACGGGTACAGACAGAAACGATGTACTTGTTTTAACCTACACTGATGATACGGGCGTTTGTGACGGCGTTAAGCTGGGAAGGACTGGCGATGAATGGGAGATTTTTGGCTACAAATGGAATTTGTACGACGAAGCTAACGGCCCTGTTCTGATGCAGTTTACCGGGCTTACCGACAAGAACGGTACGGAGATTTACGAGGGGGATATAGTTGAGATTTGGGACACTGAACTTAGCAGGCAGAAGTCGCGATACACTGTAGGCTGGAACAAATACGCATTGCAGTGGTACGCCAATACAACTGAGGGCGACGAATACGGTAGTTATTCAAAGCCATTGTTGGGCCAAACCCGAATCGAGAAAACTCGAACTGAGGTCATCGGCAACATCTATGAACACCCGCACCTGCTTAGCTAACTCCCCCGCCCAAACCGCCCTTCTGACCGCCCTTGCCGCCATCGTGGGGCCGCTGACCGCTGAACAGCAAGAACGCCTGCTCGGCGATGCCGAGCAGTACCACATGGCCAGGGATAACGAGGAGGTGCAGGAAACACTTAACCCCATACGACATCATGCAATCACTAACCGAATTAGAGTCTGAACGCTTGGAATGGAGTTTACAGACATTCACTGAAGCGACCGCCGTTAGTTCCCTCCGTAAGCTGGAAGGCGAAATTAAAGAAGTTGAAGAACTGCTCACAGTGCCGACGGATGCAGACCCTTTTGATTGGATAGCTGCACTGTCAGAAGAATACGCTGATTGTTTGATGTGCCTGTTTGATTCGGCAGGACGAGCGGGTATATCAGTTGAGCTAATAACGGCTGCCTTTGCAGCTAAGATGACAAAGAACAAGGCCCGAAAGTGGGCAAAAAATCCCGATAACAGCTATTCACACGTCAAATAACCCAACCGCCGTGCCGGGCGTAATCGGCAAGGGAACAATGAAAATAGACGAAATGCATCAGGAAGATTTCTTTGTGTTGGTTGCGCCAGACGGCACACCACAAACGGCAACACTTGGGCAGGACATACCCGAATCGTTCGCCATTACCAAACTTCTAGCCAAAGCAGGATACGGCCAAACGCCCGAAGCGTTAATTCGACAGGGATTTCGGTTTATGCCGGTCAAGTTGACTATCACGCAAAACGGACCCCACGACGAAGCAAAGAACCTTGCTCTGGCTAAACCCAAAGGATTACGCCCTTCTCAATAACCCCTCCCCGCCCGCTGGCTGTCTTAACCATAAACCTGTGGTGGTTCGCAGAATGGTATGGCAGACCAGCGGGCGGGGGTCTTGCAATCGTGACCCTGAACGGTAAGGGGCGGGCCGGCTGAACCTTGTAACAGTCTAGCAACTAACCACTAAACAACGGTTGGGCACCGGGCCGGTTATATTGTCGTACTATGAATGCAGCCGGGCCGAGTGTGTGTACACCGTGCGGGTTCGAGTCCCGTCGATTGCGCTAAAACCAAACAACATGAATTATCTATCACGCGAAATAGCATTAAAGCTCTACGAAGCCGGTATCATTATTGACAAAGGTCCCCCGTCCTTCTCTGAACTCTGGCAGTTGCTCCCATCGGGCTATGACATCGATGATACCAAGTGGATGCTGGAACTGACAAAGGACAGCATTAAGAATGTAACCGTGATTGCTTACCGCTCCGTTGATCGCCCCGTAGCCCTTGCGGCCCTGGCCGATGCGTCGCCCGTTGAAGCGGCCGGTAAGATGCTTGTAAAACTAAAAGAGATGGACTTGCTATGACTTACGCAGACCTGACCGACGACCAGCTAACCCAAATTCACCGGTTGGCGCATAAATTAAGAAGCAGCTCAGAAGAATACGTATTAGTAACGCGGCATGCCCACGGTATAGTTGTGGCCAGTAGTTACTACGAAACCAACTTCATGCCTAACGGCGATATTCATTGTGCCATCGAATACGACGGCGCACAGGATATTAGCAACCTCTGGCCAATCATCAACCAGCTCCGCGAATGGGGCGTGTCTTATTGATTAATAGGTTGATTTTGTGTATATTAACACTATGGAAACACCGAAAATACATTACATTTTAGCCGCTTGCCCTCCTTTAAGGTACCATCAGGAGGTTTACGAAAATGCACAGTGCGAACCTACGGCAAGTCGGGAATGGTGCCGTGAAGAAGAAGGGCAATCGTTGCTTTCAAAGCGAAATAGCGAACATCCTGACTGGTTTATTATTCTCAGGTTCATTGCTGATTAACCCATGCCCCAAAACCGACGCCGGTTAAACCAGCGAGAAGCAAAAGCCTGGTACCTGACGCAGGTTCGAGAGGCCATCACCGCATTTACGGCCACCCTGCCCGACGGCCCGTTCCACGCGGAGGAAGTGGCGACCATGCAACGGGTACAACAGATCCTGCTGACCCGCATCGGGGCGGTGAACGAAGCCCCGGCCCAAACGGCACGGGCGAAGATTGAGAAGAGGAGGGAACAGAAACAGAAACGAGCAAACAGCCATGACATACACGCTGAACAAAACCGATAGCGGACTCTATACCACTGCCGATACAAACAATTCATTTCCGTTAGGCTATGACCGGGAAACGGCGCTACGGGTCATTGAGCGGCTGAACAAAGCCCACCGGCCTAACATCGAACTCAGGCACAATACCCTGTATGTATGCTGGAACCACCATCAGAAGTGGGAGCCGTGCCAGTGGGAACTACTATTGGAGAACTGTATTAACCGAACCCCATCCCATGAATCACACCCGTAAACAACTTGGCATTGGTCCGGGCGGCATCAATTGTCCCTGCTGCGTGGACTATCCGGCTAAGCGCCGGAAACGCGCCTACCGCAAATTGGAGCGGACGATACAGAAACGAATGATGAAACAGGAAGAGCGTACTGAACCATGACAACCAGACAACCAAACATCGAATGGGTAGACATTACCCAGAAGCAACCAGACCGCGAAGTACTAGCCATTGGCTATCAGGAAGAGATGCTAGTCGGCTATTGTTACCAACAAGGCGACCAATACGTTTGCGAAGCGGAAGGTGTTGTACTTGAACGGGTGACGCACTGGATGGATTTAGGCGAACTTCGCGTTTTGCGCCGGGTGCAATCACGTAACTAACCCCGCCCGGCCCGCCACACCTCCCACGCGGCCCACAGCGGCAGGTGCCCCCGGTGGGCGAGGTCGATCACCGCCCGGCAGGTGTCGAGACTCTGGCAGGCATGGTACAGCTCAATCGCTTCGGCGTACGAAACCATCGTCGGCTCGATCATCGCCAGCAGGTCACTGGCCACGTAGGAGCGTTCAGTAATCAGGGTGCCGTCTTTGCCCATAGGGGGAGGGTTAGGGAGGGCGCGAAGGTAATACAGGAATGGAATACGTAGGATATAACTAGCGAAGAAAAGATGATAACTCAGATTTGCCGAATGATTCACGCCATCAACGACGGTGACACCGACAAGGCGCTACGGTATGCTGACCTACTGGCTAACCACTTACGGGCCGATGACCGGATAGTTGATTCAATGCGCATCAAGGCGGCGATTGACGGAACGCTACACGGCAACCCGGCTGTATTGGATGCCATCCCCGAACCGCCAGCAGAGCCGCAGAGCCGCGTTATTCGGGAGGGACACACCCCACCAATGCCGCCACAACACACCTAACAAAAACAAACGCCTACCTCATCGGGGTAGGCGTTCTGTGCATTACCGATTCCTAAACCCTTTCAACCTATATCTCTAATTCGGATATACCTTTCCCCATTTACGGTAAGCGGCTTCCAGCTTCTCATCGTAGCGATTGCGCCGGAACCCCACCCCATTGTAAACGCGGGCGAACGTCTTCCAGTCCCGGCGCTGCAACTCATCAGCCAACCCCCAATCCAGCAGCAACTCACAAAACATCAATAACTGCTCCTGTTCTGAATGCTCCATGCGCTGAACGAACTCCCCAAGATTCGCGCACCCACAGGCCGCGAAATTTAACCCTAATATTTGCGGGGCGCCCCATGATGTTGACATCACCGCTGCGTTTGGATTCAGCGCGGCCGCTTCCTTGAACAGCTTCCACGAATGATCGACCCCTTTCGGATAACCCGGCTGCCACGGCTGAAAGCTCAGCAGGGGGTGAGATAGGTCGAACACCCGCTTGGTATACTTACTGAACAGATGCGGCTCAAAGCGGATAATGCAACGGCCATCGACGGTGAAGCCCCGGCCACCTGATTCGACCTCACACACGGCGCGAATGTTGGCAACACCGGTGCTAAGTATTGCTGCTGCCAGTTCGTAATCCTCAGCGGTTAGGGGTTGCTTGGTTGGCATGGTTGGTTGTCTTCGTGTTCAGGACAATTCAAATGACACGGGTCTCTGTGCAAGTTCATGCAAACGCAGGGATGGGTGTAGTACTTTCCAATGTCTTCACTTAGCTCAGTAAACACCTCTCTGAAGCTCTTTTCAGGCTGGGTGCTGGCTTCCTCGCGTTCGCAATGTTCAGTATTTGCCATTCTCGTTTCCCGTTCGTTTCGTCCATAAGTTACGCTATTTCAGCGAGTTATGCAAGGACGGGTTGACATGGTTGGTTAGTGAATCATTCCATTTTTGCTCAATGTCCGGGGCTAACGCCTGAATGGCAACGGCTACGTCAACGCACTCCAATTCGTAATCCTCGCCTTCTTCCTGTGGAGGTGAAATAAGGTGAGCTGCACAACGAAGGGAAAACGCTACTAACGTTTCACCGGTATTAGGCGTGAGTTCCTTATAGTTGGGGTGCTTTTTCATTTCGTTAACAAGCGCCCCAATCTGTACCTCTTTTTTAGTTGGATTGAATCCCATTACTATTAGTCTCGTTTCGTCCATAAGTTACGCCAAATCAATCACTTATGCAAGCGCGGGGCGGGGAATGTTAGGGGGTGGTTTGTACCGTTTAATCAATCTGCAAAATATTTGTTGATTTTTCTTGTCCCAAATTTGGTACTTACAATACAATGTACTACCTTTGGTACAAGTTAAACGATAAACAAACACGACAATGGAAACGATCAAAAAAGTATACACGAAAACTTATGAAGACTGGAAAGAAGATGAGCAGTATCTTCGATTGGGTACAGCAAACATGGAGGTTTCTGATTTCCATGCCGACATGATGTCTATGCCTATTGACATTATTTCAATGGATGATGAAAAGGTAACCTTCACTACTAAATCTAAATAGACATGGACAATAAGCTAAAATTTGTAACAGGCAAAACCGCTGCCGTCTTTGCAAAAGCTCTTCGCCAAACGGACGAAGATGAATTACCAAGGGACGTTGCTGAACATGCTGCCGATCAAATGGAATTCTATAGCTCTACAGATGGCGAGTACTTTAGCAACATCATTAAATACCCTCACTTCACACTACAACAACAGGATGATATAGCCTACTACTGTTTTGGCATTGATATGAGTCGATCACCTCTTTTATGACTGAATCCGAAAACTTAAAAGCCTATTTCACAGCAAACCGGCGCAAGCTGGTTTCTGTGAAGGCTGTAGAAGTGATGGCGGGAGTGCCAGCCAGTACACTTAAACACTTTCTGGATAATCGCCGGGGCATACCTGAACACCACCTGGAAAACATTGTAAATGTGTTGGCTATAATCGGGTATCAACCTACTCGGGAATACAACATACTTTAACGCCCTCACTGCTCCACATACCGCGCCCAAAGCGAATCCCGGCCCTGCACGTCGCTTTCGTAGCCCAACGACCCGCGACGTTTGTAGCTAGGATTCGGCGCGCGGTAGTCGTCGGGGATGGCGGGGGCAGGCAGAACGGGTTTGGGGGTGGGTTGGATGGGCTGTAGATTCATCTGCCGCCGTAAGCGTTCGGCTTCCGAGCGGTAGCGTTGCAGGTTGCGGTTCAGCCGGGCGTTCTCCTGTTGCTGTTGTCTGCGTTCGGCGGTCGTCTGCGCCCGGCTGCGCTTGATTTCCATGAGTTGCAGCGAATCCAGGCGAATGGACTCCAGCAACGCTACGTAACTAAGGCTGTCCTGCTGAAACTGTTTGGCCTGTTGCCGGTTGCGGATGGTCAGTTCTTTGGTGGTTTGTGCCGCCTGAACCTCGAACGTTTCCGATGCCTTGTAGATGAGCTGCGCACTCTTGGCAATGATGAACAGGACCAACAGCAAAACGAGCCCTACCAGCCCGGTTATCTGAAACCCCGTACGAAACCAGAACGGCGGGTCAATCGGAGCGGGTTCGTTCATCGCCTTACGGATGTGTAATAGGTGCTTCCACTGGTCTACATACACCTTGCGTGGGATGGGGTTGCGCTTCATGAACCACAAATGGTAGCCACCCCAGATAACCAGCCCCCAATTGAACGGCCGAATGTTGTAGAGGTATTCGGGCTTGACGGCGATGATGATGATGAGAAACAGGTACCATAGGTTGCCCAGGCCACCCAGAATCAGATGCCACCGGCTGCGCCAGTGCGTGTACTGCCAGAGGAGATACAGGACGACCTGAAAGCACAGGTTGGGTATGATGCCCAGAATGTGCCAGAGGTAATCGCGGGTGAACTGTTGGCCTAGGTCAAGCATGGTTAGTCGTCGTCGTAATCGTCTTCAAGTTTCTGTATGCGCTTGGGCAGCACCTTGCTGATGAAAATGTACCCGGCGGCTCCAGCCACAAAGGCGGCTGACCAGTCGGGTGGGTTTTTGAGCCACGGCGTAATCAGGCTTACGCAGAACTGACCGGTAATCCATCCGACAAGGAATTTAAGCCACAATAATTTTAACACTCTCGGTGCCTGCCGGTTTGCGTTCGCTATGATTTCTACGGCTGTCCAGCAGGCCGAACCAGCCACCGGGGCCGCTGCGGTTTTCACTTCATCAGGAATCTGTAGCATCTCGACTACATCGTTCCAGAACGGCGCGGGGGCCATCAGCAGAAGGCTTACAGCGTAGAACAACAGCCTGAACAGCAAAGCGGTCAAGGGTGGATCTGGGTGCATTACGATTCTCATCAAGGTAGGCGTATGAACATTCATCTTTGGTGTGTATATTTGTTCATACATTAGTGGTTGTCCAGATGCCCGGCCCGTGGTCGGGCTTTTCTGTGTCAGCTACTTGCAAAGCCAGCCATGCTTTGTATCTTTACAGTGCGACCTTAAGAAAAAATCCATTTTCACTTGCCCCGTGCTGTTACCAGTGGTACGGGGTCTTTTTTTACCTCGGATTCCAGAAAAGCGGCCAAGCCGGTTCACCTTTCACCCAGACCGACAAATCCTCAGCACTGTGCCACTCTATGTCCGCTAGTGGCTTAAGGTCCGGTCTGTACATTACCTCGACTACATAGCCTTGATCTTCACTTACCCGCTTGTGATTCACCTTGCGAACCTTGCGAATCAGCAAAACCGAATTGATACCCCGCTTGCCAACCGTAACAATGTATTCGCCCGGTTTCGGGGCGGGGTCGTCAACACTGACAGTGTACGTCCAAGTCTTAGTTTCCATTGCTATTTCATCTCCTGTGCCAGTTCCCGCATGGCCTTTTTCCGGCCGATACCCAGAAACCGCCCGGTAGCCGCTTCATTCAAGACCTTCGCCCTGGCGGACTGTAGCCGCCCGTTCGCGTCCTGCACATCGTTTTCCAGATTGTCTACCTGTACACTCAGCAGGCCCGTTACGTTCGCGAGACTGTCGTTCTGCTTTCGGAAGTAGGCTTCACGCTCCACCGTCTTGGCCACAGCTAGCTCAACCGTTGGGTCGGCAATCAACTGCCGAACCGTGTCGATCTGAGTCACGTAGCGGACATCGAGCGTGCCGTTGCCCCGTAGCCGTTCCAGTATGCCCACCTGACGCGCCAAACGTGACTTCTGAGCCACTAACGCATCCGTTTGAGCTACGGCACTATCTCTACCGTTTCGATAGCGCAAACCGGCTGCAATCGCTCTGGCGTTGTCGCGTTGCAGGGTCGTTACCTGCTGGCGTAGTTCGTTGCCCCACCTGCGCAGCCGAACCGTGTCCTTAACCAGAAGATCCCGTTCGGCCCGGTAGCCCTGTTTGTAGGAGCATTCCCGCACGGCCAGACCCGACGCGATGAACACCGCACCGACCAGGGCGAACGTGACAAAGGCGGGGGAGAGCTTCATATCAGTTCAGTAATAAGCAAGTACCCAGAACCTGTAATTCGCTCGGGTTGGATTGATACCCCAATTCAGCCTCAGAAAGTCGCCCTTCTTCGTCTAAGAGACAAAGCTGTGGGTAACATTCGTCATTGATGGGTTTCCACCCGCAGAACTCGAAAAGCCACATTGCGTCTGCTTCTGATTTAGCAAACCCTTCGTGGTTATACCAAACCGGCGGGGCATCAGCGTATTCAAGAATGATTACGGTGTGTATCATGCTCTTGCTGACCGTTTAGCCCACCGTCTAGCAACACCGGCCCGCTGCCGTTCGGATAGTTGCTGACCGATTACGTACTGCCCCGGCTGACATTTGCGCTCTGCTTCGTCCCAATTGCGGGCTGCGATCATGCCGGCCGCAAACGTGCCGGCAGGGGCTTTGTAGTGGAGAAAGAAATTAGCCATTTGTTTCGTCTTTTTGTGTTAACATGAACGCCCCGCACCGGCGGCCCGGCGCTTCCCGATTGAATAGCGCGCTAGGGCGTTCCTTTTACCAGTAAGCCGGGCCGACGGTCCGCCGGTGCGGCCCCGGCTTTTCTATACCCCTGCTTCTTCTGCAACGGGAATAGAATATTCCTCAAACGGCATAGCCATATGCCACGGCTGTACCTGGTTCGCCCATGTAATGCCCGTAAACGCGGCTAAGAACTCAGATTCCTCACGGACGTAGATTTGACTCCAATCATCGTACGGATAGCGGGCATCGTTGTGAACATAAGCCACCGCCCGTTTCCATTCCCCGTTGATCTGTAGTTTGCAGGCCCCTAAAATGCGGTAGAGCCTGCCGCTCTTATTGTGCTGTATGAGTCGTGTCTGATTTTCCATGTTACTGCTGTTTGTTTTCCTGATACCCCACACCCACGGGCACAGCGCCGTTTCCAACTACATTCCCACTCTCCGAAACCGGCACCGTCTTGGGCGACCTATCCACCGCAAACCGGGTGAAGTTCCGAATGACCGACTGCCGGATTACGTTCTGCATCTTCTCGTTGTACAAGCGGAACCCGTCTAGCCGCGCTCCGTCTACCGTTACGTTCTCAAAGACCAGCAGACCACCCACACCGATGCCGGGCGGGGTGCCGCGTTCATCACAAAACACGCCCGCCGTTTCAGCCGGTAGCTTGTCCGTTCCCGCGAACACGTTGCTGTTTTTCACCAGCACGTTCCGGATGTGCAGCGTGTCACCCGCCCGGCAGGCACCGACCACGATCAAGCCGATCCCCGCTGCCCCTTCGATGGTGTTGTGCTCGAATGTTCCTGACGAACCGCCTGAAATCTGAACCCCCGCGTTTTGCGCATTGGAAAACGGCGAAATGCCCGTAACCCGTACGGTGTTGTGGTGAACGCTGGCATCAGGCGAACAAGAGTACTGTATGCCCTCGCAGCCGGCACGCTCGATGAGGTTGTTGTATACCTGCAACCCGTGGATTTCATGCGGATACAGCCCGTTCATGCCGCCGTTCCAGAAGCTGTTGCCGATGTACAACCCTTCGCCCCGCGTGTCATGCACGTAGCAATCGTGGATGCTAAGATCCTGCATGACGAAGTTGCCAAGCCACGTAGACGGGTCGCCTTTGGCCGGATCGGTTTTGGCCATGATGCCCGCAAAACCGCTGGTATCAATCTCAACCCGTTCGATTTCAACGTTCGTGGTTTTGTTGCTCAGCACCAACGCCGACACATCTTTCCACTCCGAACCAATCCGAAAGCCGTAACGAATGGAATCCACGCCCGAACCGGAGAACTTGATGAACGCGCAACCCTGCATGGACAGGTTGCCGTTGTTCTGCGTTTTGCCGCGAATGGTTGCCACCCCGCCGTAGTTGAGAATCACCACGGGCTTGCCGGGTGCGCCTTTGACGTTCCGCAGGATGAGGTTCGATAGCGTTCCGGCAACCCCTATCGTATCGCCGGGCTTGACACCAATTGATGCTCCGTCGTACATGCCGGGTTTTGATATCGTGAATTTAGGCACCCACTGCCGTTGGGCTGGTTTCGGGGCGGGTGTAGGTGTTGGCTTTGATATCGCAACGGTGTCCGGCTTTGATATCGTGTTTGTGTCGGGTGCCGATATCGTTGTTGTGGATATCGGCTTTGCGGCTACGATCACAACCGTATCGCCGGGGTTCACCGTTACGATGCGCTGCGCCTGACTCAGCAGGGGCAACAGCAGGAGGAGGCTAAGCAGTAGGTGTTTCATGGTTAATTACCTAAGAAATGATTACATTGTCATCAATGAACTTTTGCTTATCTGTGTACACCTTTCGGCTGAACTCGTACTCCTTAAATTCGTGCTTTACACCGGCTGAATGAACTACGTAAACGGTGTCCTTGCTTACCCGGTCTTTATCGTAGTCCCAATCAGCAGGCAGAAACAGTTCACGGTAATAGCGTTCACTGATTGTACCGCTGTGCGGCTTACCATTGTGCATGAAATACACCTTCAATTGAAGGGGATACTTAAACGTAACTGAGCGTTCTTCAGGGGCAAATTGCATACCTTTTCTCCTGTTTGATTACGCTATAAGATACGCAATTTTTATCACGCAAACAACTGATTAACAGCAATTTAATTACCGTTCAGTAAGCGGTTCGCCACCCGCGTAGTCGGCAGCAAATTCTTCCGGCACCACCACCGGGGCACTGAACTGAATGGTGTACGCGCCGGGGTACTGCTCCGTAACGGCGGCTTCAATCTGCGCCCGGCTGGGTAGGCTTTCGGCCTGCATGTAGAACCCCCGCGTCTGCTGGGTGTGACTGCCGGTGCGGTAAGCAATGAGCATGTAGTACGTCATGGCTAGGCGTTGGTTTGCGTGGGTTGTGACAGCTTCTCGTACGTCGCCCGGCTCACGGCGTCGGGATCGATGGCGAACTTGGTTACGGCAGCCGCGCCGATGTTGAAGGCCAGCAGCATACGGGCTACATCGGTAATGAGCGTCGGCACTTCAAAGCCGAGTAAATGGTATTGATTCACCACCGCTACGATTTCGGGCTGTAGTACGGCCGATACGCCCGACAGACAGAGAAAGAAGCCGCGCAGCTTGCGCCAGTACTTAGGCGATTCGATGGACAGGCGCTGATACGACGCCTTGACGTAGGCCCAGAAGCGGGCGAAGATAGTTTTCATTACGGAAGTTGGCTAACAATAGGTGAAACACTCTGCCACAATCGGGCATCTCCGAGGGCGTGGCCGGCTGCGTTGGGATGCACATACGGGCTACTGCCGTCCGACCAGTACAGCGAGGGCGTGGCGTTGGACGCCCATAGATCACCCATGTTAACGGAGATGATTCGGTCATCCCCTGCTGCGCGGGCGGCTGCTACCTTGTTCTGAGCGATGGTGCGTAGCTGCGCGAGCGTCGCTTCCTGCGCGTCCGAGCGGGGCGTAATGCCGATAACAAACATGAACGCTTTGGGAAAGTAGGTCTGCTTCCAGGTGATGATCCGGCTCAGGTTCGCGCTGTAGGCGGCCGTGTCCGTATCGTTCATCATCGGCTCGTAGAGGATAATATCCGCCTGGGTGACGTTAAGTTGCCCCTGCGCCCGTAACGCATCAATACTCGCACTGGTAAAGCCCCCTTTGCCCTTTGAGACAATCTCCCACGTCTTACCCGTCGCTTTCGCCAGTCGGTTACGTAGCTTCACGTCGAAATAATCATCCCACGAGCTGGGGCCCGAACCATCGAGAATCGAGTCGTGCAGTTTCAAAATCACGCGTTCGGCGTTGCGGCCGAAATCCATGCTCGTGCGAATGCCCGCTGTGAAGCCAATCTGCACCGTACCGGGTCCGGCCGTCAGCGTGTAGTTGCCGACCTGCGTCACCGACAGGGTAACGTTATTCGGCACGAACCGCCGGATGGGAATGCGGTTCTCCACGCCGGGTAGCACCCGCCGGGCGACGTAGTTACCCCCGAATCCCGACACGGCAATCGGGCTGTTCTGCCACTGCACGGCAATGGTCAACGCTTCGGGTACGGTAATCTGTAGTTCCTCAATCCACACTTTTGTGCCGACCTGTGGGGTAAAACTAAAGTAGGTCTGGTTGTTGGCAACAGTAACTGGCGCGGGGGCGGTAGATGTTAGGTTCGTGTTGTTGTACGCCTGATAGATGGGCATACCCTCGCGTTCGAGCTTGGACTCGAAGGGTTCAGAAAACCGGGCCAGCATACCCGAATAGACGGTCTCTACGTCCAACGGATTGCGCGGGTTGGTTTTCACCGTGATACCCGACTGGCCCCATGCCAGGGCGGGCAACAGAAACAGAATGGTTAGTAGGTGTTTCATTGGTAGTTAGTTAGCTGTTAAGGTTGTACGATGTAGGTGAACCGGACTACGCTGCTGTTGCCGAACGTGGTACTACGGGCGGCTACGGCAAACTGCGAGGTAGACACGGTCGTTTCATCCATGTAGAAGCGCGTGTTGTTACCCTGGGTCAGGTTGTTGGCGCCGTTGATGAGTACCACCGGCTTGGCGCTGAACGGGGTGCTGAACGTCAGAGCGAAAATAGCCCCTGAGTTCAGCGAACCCGATGAGCCGTAGTTGATGGTAACAGCCCCGCGCCGGTCGTTGCTACCCGCTTCGAGCGTTGCCGTTGCACCCGTACCGGCAGCCGCACCGGGGGCTACCGTAGGGATGCCCGATGTTGCCGCCGGTGCGCCACTAGCATCAGTCAAACCATTGGCTGACTTGAGCTCATTGCTGTTCAGATCAATGTCGTTTCCAAACTTCATAGCTTATCCAATGACGATGACTTCAAATTCGTTAGTCGTGGGCGCTACGGCAAAGCCGAGCGTAACGGTGTTGGTGGTGGCGCTGGTTACGTCCGTCAGCCAGTGCTCATCGGTGCTGACTTTACGAAGGGCCACCACGACCGCTTTTGTGCCGAGGTTATGCGTCACCGTAATGCTGGTCAATGAGCCGTTGCCGATCTGAGCGACGTACTTACGGGCGACAACCGCCGTATCAATCGAGATGGTGTTGCCCGAAATCGTAATGCCCGTACCGTTGGAGTAGCTGACGCCACCCCCGCCAATCTGAGCGAATACCAGCGCCGTGGTGCCGAGCGTGATTGGCGCATCGGTCGTCATGGTGTAGACTTTGTTGCCGTTCGAGGTGCCTTCCGAGACAAAGAAGCTCATGCCCAGCACTTCGGCCGCACTGTCGGCATCAGCGGCCCGGCTCCACGCCCCCGAAGCGGCTACGTAGATGCCGTTCTGCGCCCCGGCAGATTGAGCAATTACGGCCACGCGGTCGCCTGCGACAACGCTAATACCGTCAATGGTCTGCGTGCCCGACAGGGTAATGTTGCCCGTCGTGGCAACCCGCACCGCGTCTTTCCACTTCACACCCTGAATGGCGGCATCGACGTAGTTTTTGGTAGCCGCTTCCTGCGCAGACGTTGGATCGGCAAGGCCCGTAATCTTCTGGCTGTTAAGGTTCAGACTCTGGTTGGGCGCGGCAAACTGATCGAGCCGTAAGGCTAGTATCTGCGTGAGCGTCGTGAGCTGCCGAAACGCCGTGCCGTCGTAGACGTAGAGAAAGTTGTCGGTTGTGTTGTAGAACAACTGCCCGGTAACGGGTGCCGACGGGTTGGCCGACAGGTTTTGCACCCGTGCGTTCTGTAGTTCGTTTTTGTTTAGATTGATGTTCTGTCCAAAGTTCATGGCTGTTTGCGTTAAGAGAGATATGCACTACCGGCAAACTGCGCGTTGCCGAACGAAAGCGTAAGCGTGTTGGTCGTCAGGTATTCCACCTCATAGGCCCAAAGTGAACCAGCTGAATCCCTGACGACGATCCCGGCCGGCCGGTAGCCCAGGTTATGATTGATTGTCCAGACCGACGCGGGCGTTGATTGCGTGTGCAGGAAAGAGCCGGGCCACGCCTGGCCGGGCCCGCCCGTACCACCCCCCGCGTACGGCGGCAACACCAGTGCTTCCGTCGTGACGTGGTAGTTGTAGTCCACATCGGCCACCGTGACTGCTACGGGGTCCGCTTCCTCGCCAACCGTAACGTGGTAGGTCGGGGGTTCGGGGTTGAGTATGACGACGTAGCTATCCATGTCAGATGATGGTGATGACGCGCTGAAAACAGGCCTGTTGTTCGCCTGTATCTTTGTGAATAAGAATAATCCGAACGTACAGACTTTGATGGCGGGGTGTGGCCGGTAGGCTCAGCGTACCGATCCACTTGCGCCCGGTCAGCCCGTTTCTGGTTTCGGTGGTATTGGTCATGGTCAAATCCGTGTGGCCGATGGGCCCTCCCGTTTCGCGGTAGTATTCAGCCCGTACAGTCCACTCGTCATCTGTGTAGTCGATGACGTTGTTTTTGTCGTACATCGTCACCGGCCACGTTACGGTGTTACCGATTGGCACTTCAAGCGGGGTGTTGATTACTTCCATGGCGTTATTCTGCAAAGGGGTTAACCACCCGTCCCTGACAGGTGCGCGTGTACTGCTGACCGTTTGAAAATTCCACGGTTATTGTCTCATACCCCGTCCGGTCTTTGGGCTTTGAGGGGTTGTAGTAGACAAAATCATACGCCCCCTGATAGAAGCGCCCTTTGGCGATGCCCCGGCTGTTCGCGGCTGCAAACAGCACATCCGAACCATCGGCCTGCGGCTCAATCCACGGCCCATCACCAACCCGAAACTTCAGGTACTGCCAGTTCTGTCCCGCCGTGCGCTCAAACTGCTTGTAGATGTGGCAGGCGGCATAGATCGCTTCGTACCAGGTTAGGCGAAGCGGTGGGTAGCCGGGATTACCGTAAGGGGGTGGGGTGCCATTGGGCGAACTCCAGTAGGTGATATGAAAATCGCCCGGCTGCGACTGGTAGATGGTGACCGGGTCGGTACCGTACTGGCTGGTATCATCCCAGGCGATGACGCGCTTACCGGTCATCAGACCGATTATCAGATACATAGCCAGTTGCTGGTCCCAGTCCCAATCCGGATGCGCCTGCGCCGTCACCTTGCCCGCCGTTCCGACCTGTCGCCCCTGATAAATCAGGATGTGCGTATCCCAGCCCGGCCGGTTGTCGGGGATGGTATCGGGCAGGGATTCAATGAGCTGTGAGGACACGTACGCGCAGCGAGGGTTGGCGATGTTCAGCCCCTTCATCATCACCTCCATTTCATGGAGCTTCTCGTAAAACTCCGGCGCCGTAGCAGGTCCTTCGGGGTAGTACTTGACGTTGGGCAAACTCGTGCCTTCGTGGACGTTGAAATAGCCCGGCATGGTGTTACGGGCCGCCGACTGCGAACTATACAGGTTGCGGTAATACGTACCGAGCGGCCCCTGATACACGCCGTCCACTTTCCAGCCCCTTGCCCCGTACAGGATCAGCGCCCCGTAGCAGAGGTAGATTTCGGGATCACTAACCCCGCCGGCCTGGTATTTGGCTTTTCTGGCCTGCTTGAAGCTTGTGTACTGGCTGTCCTGGGTGTCGATATTGGCTTCACCTTCCAGAAACTCATCGATCTCAGCCGCAAACAGCGGCATGGAGTTAGCCACGTCCACCCACTGCTGAGGTGTTTTCTGACGGCCGGGCCGCTCTCCGCCGGGGTTGAAGCCGGGAAACATCTCTTTGCTTTCCATCCAACGGAGTTTAGCCGAATCGGCTACGTTGTTGGCGCGAAACCACTGCACCCCGCCCCGGCCTACGATGTCCGTAAGGTTCAGGTCCGGGTGCTTCGGGATCACGGCCACCTTCACCCCGTCGGGCAGGGTGAATTTGGGTGCCACGCGGATGCCTTGCTGGCACCAATTGGCAAAATCTAGGTATGATGGTAGTCCGATGCGGGCCATAGGGCTTACGTGTTTGGATTGCCGATGTAGATTGATTGCTGCGCCTTGCTGGTGAAGCCCTGCCCAAACAGGCTATTAGTAGGGCCTTCGCCGTAGTAGACGCTTAGCCGGGTACCGGGTGCGTAGAGCTTGGGACTGAAGCTGTCGTATACCGGTGTCGTCTGACCATCGAGCCACCACATGCGCCGGTTGCCGGCGTCGGGCTGGCGGCTCGTCTGCCGTTCGTAGACCTCACCCCACCACGCCCCATCGACCAGCACCCAGCGAAGGGCTAAATCCATGAACTGCGTAGACGCCGAGGGCTGAACGTAGCTGGTGCCGAATCCTTCAGTACTACCCGGCGGTTGCGGAATACCCGCTGAGCAGTCCTTGAGTACCCACTGAAAGCCTGCCGGGGCGGCTGGCCGGGAGTTCAGTAGCTTCGATGCCTTCTGGCTGTCGCTGTTGAACAAACTATCGCCTGTTGCGCAGTCCACCACCGAATCAACGGGGTAGTACCGGCTAACGGTCGTGCCGTTTTTGGTTTCAGCGATTTCGATATAGTCCGTTGCCATAGTTAAGCCGGGAATAGCTGGGTTCGTTGTTGCGGACTGGGCCGGTTGAAGCGGAAAGCAGTCGTAACGCCCGGATTGTCGAGCGTTTCAAACTCCACATCGTAGCTTGACGCCCCTTGCGGCAGTGAGTAGCTGTACTGGTAGCCCTGCTGGTAGGGGTCTACGAACGGGCTCATGTTGCGCCATTCCTCCCAGTTGGGTTCCTGATCGTATTTGAATCGGAAGCGAACGCCCGCGGCCTGCGTGACCTTGACCAGAAACGCATCTTCCACGCCCGTGTCAATGGTATCCCACGCCACGGCGGTAATCAGCGAAGCGCCCACCCGGACGTTCTTCGACACCCATTTGCTTTGATCGGCGCTGTTTTTGGGCCGGGCCGTAGAGCGGTACAGCCCCGGCGGCAGGTTGCCCAGCGTTCGGCCTTTGTAGGTGCCGGACGTGGGTATACCGCCAATCAGCGTCGTGGGGTAGAAATTGGTATCTACGCCGGTCTGCCCTTCGAGCGGCTCTAAGCGCATATCACATTCACCCGTCGCGTTGCACAGCTCGATCAACCCCGAGGCATCGTAGCGGGTGGCTACAAAGTTGATAACCACGGAGGCCGAGGGGTCGAGGGCGCTGAGCGTCCAGCGTTGCAGGATGGCGTAGGATACCGTATCGGTGTTCTGACCGGTGTACACCACGGCGTCGTAATCGGCCGTTACCGTGAAGGTGATTTTCACCCAGGCGGTGCTGCCTTCGGGCCGCACGTAGAGCCGGTAGGTGCCAATGGGCATCACGCCCAGACTCTGGTACTGTTTGTAGTTATCGCCTGCGCCCGCGATGTAGGTCGTCTTGCCTTTCTTGGTGACGAAGCCCGCCGGGCCGTAGCACTCGAAATCGCAGACGGTCGTAGCCGGTACGGTCCATTCCATGTGGCTGCCTTGCGTGTTGACCGGATCGCGCCGAATCCTCACGCCTTTCAGGGCCGGGTAGCTGTCCACGAGGTTGGTCGGCTCACCCGTCGGTTCGGGTTCGGGTTCACCCGTTTCTCCGCAGTCGGTCATCGCGGCCAGAAACTGCGCGACCGACGCCGAGGGAAAGCCCAGCAGCACCGGCCGGATGCGCTGCCCGGCGAACGGGGTTTGCCCGACCGGGAAAAAGGTGTATTCCACCTCTTCGCCTAAGCTCCCGTCGTCCAGCACAATCCGCGCTTTGGTGATGAATTGCTTTTTGATCGCCACGATTAGTAGCTGTTTAATACGATGTCCACGTACGCATTAATCCCTGTGCTGGTACCGTCACTGACGGTTACGTTGTCGCCTGATGCGGTGAGCGAAAGCCCGCCAACGGTGTTGACGGTGGAGCTAAACCAGCCCGACCCCGGTACGAAGTAGATAGTACCCACCAATCCGTTGTAGCCCTCGCGCCCCATGCCGAAATTACCCACAGCCTTACCGGCGCCCGAGCCGTTCAGGGCCGGGGCCGCGCCCGCGTTGTACACGCCGGGCGGCATAAGGAGCTTTAGATTCTGGTTGCGGGCGATGATGGTGCCGTTACCGATGCTAAGCCCACCGTTACTGATGTAGCCTTCTGAGAGCGTATTGGCTTCCACCGTGGGGCGCAGGCTCGTGGAGCGGAACATATCCACCCGAAGCGCATACACCCCACAGCCCCGGAAGGTGTTGCGGGCGATGTAGCCGCCGACGGTGCCGAACGGCTGGTAGGTGTTTGAGCCCGGCGATGTTTCTACACCAATAGCGTTGAACAGTAGCGCGTAACCCGACGTTTTGGCCGTCCGGTAGGTGAAGGTGTTGTCGGTGATGATCGCCCGGTGGGCGTCTCTGAACTCGTTTTCCGTGGCTTCTCCCCCGCCTAGATCGGTGAAGGTGTTACGAGTCAGTTCCAGTCCATCCGAGTTGAGAATCCGGAAGAACTTGCCGCCGTTCTGGGTGGTAATGCGGTTGTCAGCCACGATGACCTGCCGTGCCGAATGCTCCAAAAGCTGCATGTGCACGAAGCCGTAGCCAAACTCAGCTAAGACCTTGTTGCCGATGAAACCAACGTTGTAGGCGGCTGTATCCAGTGAGTGCACCGTAAACGCCCCGGCATCCGGATTGCATGCTTCGTAGACGGGATTGCCGCTGCTGTCGTAATTCTTGATGTACTGAGCCACCCGCCGGGCAGTGTTATTAACAAAAAACAGATCGTGCATCGTACCCCGGCCGTTGCCGTCAACGCCCCCCGAATACAGCGTGTATTCGCCCTGCTTGGCTCCTTCGGCGTGGCAGCCGTAGAAGAGGTTGTACCGCCCGTGTTCAGAGTCGAAAGCCACATCCTCCACGTTGGTGACGATACACGAGGCAACGGTCATGCGCTCGGTAACGGCTCCGTAAATCCCCGAAAAGCATTCGTTAATGACGCAGTGTGAAATCAGGGTGCGGGTACTCGCGTAGGCGTTTATGGCGTGATCGCCGTTGTAAATCAGACAGCCCGTTACCTCCGTGTTGTCAGCCCCCGCGATACCCACCCCGAAGGTTGCCCCCGCCCAGCCGTGAATCACGGCAGCGCGAACCTTGACGTTCTTTACGGCAATGATGTTGATGCCGCCCATCGTGTAGGAACGAAGGTCATAGATGCCCCCGTCGATGGTTACGTCGTTGCCGGGTACGAACACGTAGCGCCCGTTGTTGCCCCGGATGAACAGGGCCGGATACTCGGTGAGTGGTCGAAACGTAGCCGCCGGATCGCAGATGATTTTCACGCCGTCGGGAATCTCAACCGGATACGAAAAGCGGTAAATGCCGGGCGGTACGTAGATGGTGCGCGATTTGCCCATCAGCGTGAACAGCTTTAAGAAATTAGCTGTATCATCCGTTACGGCATCGCCCCGGCAGGTCCAGTTGGCGTTGATGAAGTCGTAGGCGACCCGTTTATAGACCACGTTGGCGGCCGTTCGGATGATGGTCACGCCGTTGTCAGTAGCGCCGGGGTCGGAATCATCGCGTTGAAACAGCCCCGCCCCGCCGTCATCAGCTACGGTGATGACCGTTGGTAAGGTGTTCGTTGTATTGGCCCGAACGGTGGATAGGGGTATGGGTTGCACCGTCGAACGAAACCGGTCCTGTAGAACCGCCAGGCGGGCTGGTAAGCCCTTGACATACGTCGTGTCAACCAACAAGGGGAATGAAGGCCCGCTCGATGGCTTAAGCCACACCCAGCCCCCCAGATACGAAGGTTCGACGGCATCCGGATAGCGGGGGCGGTAACGACCCGATGTATCAGGAAACCAGAGCGACCCCTGCGCCAGTACGGTACTGGAAAGGGTAAGCAGTAGGGAGAATAAGGCAAATAAACGCTTCATATCTACGGTTTGTAATCAATGATTAAGGTTCCTGACAGCGGCAGCATCGATGCCGGGGCGCTGGTTAGTTTGGCTTTAAAAGGCGTCGTACGCACGTCAAAATCGACGTAGGTATTCTGCCCCCCGCCCGAATGGTAAAAGCTCCAGAACAGGGCTTCGGGATTGGCGTACGGGTGGTCCCATTCGTCGTCCAGATCGCCACTGGTGATGTCGATACGCTCGTACGAAACCGGGTCTTCGACCTCCACTTCGATGCACCGCACCTCCACGATTTCGTAGAGCTGGTAGAGTTCCTGATTGCCGGGAATGAGCAGCTTGATTTTCTCGTATAGAGCCGCATCGTCCATCAGCTCCAGCGTCTGATCGGCGCGCCGTTTGGCATTACGGGCTTCGATGGCCCAGATGTTGGGCGCAATCTCTACCCAGACGGCATCCTCCCATGCCCGCTCTACTCCCGTCAGCCCTTCACGGACGTAGCCCGTCGTACGAATCGGGTCGGGTGTGGTGTTGCCCCGGCCGGTCACATCTGCGAAATTGTCCCGGTTGACGTTGATGTGTTCCCATGAGCCGGACGGTGTTTGCCGCAGGGCCAGCAACTGCCCGGCAACGGGGCCTGACAGCGTGGTAGCCAGCACGTTCAGGTAATTTCTGACTTCGGGCGGCAGGGCGCGTTCGACAAATTTGGGATTGCCGGGCAGGGCAACCAGCATCCCGTACGGCGTACCCTCGAAGCGGGAAAAGTCGGCGCGGGCAAAGCCCCCATCCGCCTGAATGAGCTGGGCCGTAACGTTCCCCCGAATGGCCACGTCGTTTAGCGTCAGCCCCTTGTTGACCAGCCGCCAGCCGTCGTCAGCATCGCCTTCCAGAACCATCGCCTGCCCCGCTTCGGGTGCGGTCAGCACCATCCGGTAGAGGCCCATCAACCCCCGCAGGACGGACAGCCGCATCTTTTCGATGAACTTGACAGCCGTTCCGATCCAGACCGCTACACCGTCAATGTCGGCCGTTACCTCCTGCACCACGGCCCGGCCAAACCCGCCATCAGCCCGAAGGGACTGGCCGGTAATGTTGCCGTTACGGGCTACGGAATCCAGCGTATCCGGGTCGGGGGTAGGGGGCTCGGTACTACCTAAGCCATCGTACGGAATGGGTACGCCGTTGGAATTTAATTTCACATACGCCGTTAGCTCCACCCGGGTGTCGGGGTTTTCGGCGGTGACCAGATACACTACCCCCGTTCGGATGGGGCCGCCGTCTTCGGGGTCGGCTATGAACTCACTGAACGGGTAGTCCTGCCAGGCGGACGCAAAAGCCCCCCGGCTCAGTCGATAGCGAAAGCCCTCGTTGTAGGCGGTTCCTGATATGGGTAGTCCGTAGTTAGCCATTCAGAAAGTCGTCTAGGTCAATGATCTTTCTGAACTTGGCGGCTACCGAGCCGATCAGCTTGCCGGTGTCGCGGTTTTTAACGCCCACGTAGAGCGTTGGCAGTTCGTCGTCTTCGTCTACTTCAACGTACCCCTCCAGCTCATCAGCCCCCACGCGGCCGCCGGCTGGTTTTTTCTGGTAGCTCACCAGCACTTTGCCAATTTTTTTACCGACTTCATCAAGTCGTTTGACGATGCCGACTTCTTTACCGGTGGCCGGGTCTTCTTCCTGAAGTACCGGGCCGTCGGGCGTATCCCAATGGCGCTGGCGCTGTACGGTGACGGGCTGTCTGACTTCGACCGCCGTAACGCGGTGGTAGTGCCGCTGCACATCGAACCGGTAGCGCACGATCTCAAACGGCGGCCGGCCACCGTTCCGCGTCACGTCGGTAAAGTACAGCACCGTCAGCGGCCCCATCGGGAGATTACCCACCAGTTCACCTTCCCAGACCATCGACGGACTGGCCACATCGGCAAACCGTTCGGTGGTGTTATACGCCAGCAGGTTCCGTCCGTTGAGCCGGTCGCCGTCATTGGGGTTGTACCAGGTAGTGGTTGGCGTCTGGCCGTCTACGCGAAGCAGGGTATTGAGCCGTTTGTCAGCCAGCGCCACATCCGGCACGTCGCCCAGATAGTGCGTAGCGTCGGGGTCGGGGGGCGATTCCAAGAGCGGCAGGGTCAGCCCTTCGGTGATGGTCTGTCCGTCCAGCGTTACGTCGGGGTCTTCGGGATTTACCCGGATGTCGTAGTAGCGAATGTAGCTCTGGGGTGTCGCAGGTTGTCCGTCCAGCCGTTCGCCGGGCTTCAGGTACACATCTACATAGAGAATACCCTTCAGCGGGGCGGTCGTAATTTCAATATCTCCGTAGCCGAGTTTGGGCTTCTGCCAGTAGTTTTCCGCCTTCTCTTCAACCCCGCCGATGCGTGAGACGTGGTTGAAGGGAATGGCTACCATGTCCCGGCGCGAGGGGTTGAGCTTCCAGCTCCCATCAGCCTTTAGAATCGCCACGCCGAGTTTGGGTTGGCGGATGGGGCCGTTCGGGCCGATGATCGTATCACCTTCGCCCGTTACGACGGTGGCCAGCACGGCTACGAGCGCCCCCCGGGTGTTCTGAATCCGAAACCGACCGGTCAGCGTAAAGCCGTATTCCTGGTTGAGCGCGTATATCTGATTCTCCAGACTTAAGGGGCTAATCTGAACGCGCTGCACTACCGATGGGTCGGTGTAGTTAAACGTAGACGACGCCAGGCCCCTAAGTTCCAAATAGTGCGGGTTGGCCTCGGTGCCTTCCCCGCCCCGGAGAACTTCGCCCGGCTGGAAATTACGAATCGTCCAGTTCGTGGGCTGGTTGGGGCCATCCAGATCGGAGAACGTGCCGTTTTTCAGGTTCGTTACGTAGCCGCCAAACTGCTGACTAACGGCAAGTCGTTTCAGCCGGGATTGCCACCAGGTGGTGCCGCCCGACAAAGCCCGTACGTTGCCGTCCAGATCGACCGTTACGCCGAGTCCAATGGAAGCGGCCGACGAGGTTTCAAAATTGTCAAACGCGTAGCGCCGACGGTTGACCGTTGCGACGGGGCCGAGCGGATTCCAGCCCCCGGCGATTTCCGACCGGCGGACGAACCACCAGTCGCCGTCGTGCTGAATGATCTTTGCGCCCCGGCACAGGGCAATGCGTTCCAGGGTTTCGAGTGCGTTGAGGGGTAGGTTCTTGTCGGTTACGAAGCTATCGCGCCGGAGTTTGGTTTCGTGAAGCGGATCAATCGCCGGGTTAGCAACGCCGTTGACCAGCCGCTGGGGCGTCATCAGGCTCAGCTCGTAGAGGTTATCGACCTCCGAAAACGGCAGTTCGTGACCCGTCAGGCGCAAAGCTGTGCGCAATACGTTGCTGATGTTATCCACGCCCGACAACCGCTTGCCCAGAATATCCGTCAGGGGCGTATCTTTCAGCGAGGCCAGTCCGCATTCGGCGCTGACGGTCACAAAGTACGGCTTTGGGCTATACGGCTCCTTCGAGGCTTCGGGCTTCACCCAACCGGTCCAAAACCTACGGTAGAACGGCGCTTCGGGCGTGCCCGCGTTGTAGTCGAGGGTGACCAATAGATCCCGGTTCCCCTCAACAAACAGAGAGTCAAACTGCCATCGGGCGTCACACTCCAGATTGGCGGTTAGTTTCGTGCCGATCACCGTCGTGCCAAACCGGCTATCGTCGTTGTCAACGGTTTCAAGGGTTACGGCATCGTCGCCGTTCAGACACAGCTCTGTAACGCTACCCGTGTAGTCTTTACCCCAGAACGCCAGCTCCCACTGCACCGGTTTAACTGTTTCCAGTTTATCCCGGTGGGGTGAGGAAATGAACGGTACGGTATAGCGTTTATTGTAGGGCATTAGCGTCCTTTAAATCCGTTACGGTATTGAATGGCGCGGTCGTAGACCAGCACCAAATCAGAACCCCGGGCTACCAGTTCACCCGATACGCTGATCGCTTGCGGGGCGGCTGCCATGGGGATTAATTTCTGTAAGTCACTTAAGGGGCTGACCACTTCAGGATTGAAGCGGGCGGCATAGTTGTCGCCAATGATGGCCTGGGTTTGCCCGTAGGCCAGACCACCCCGGGCCAATGCCACCCGGCGATTGCCGCCGAATGCCCCCTGCGTTTGTTTCTGGAGGGTTGCCTGAAGCGCCGATCCAAGAGCTACCAGCGCCACCCCGGCTGCAATGGCTCCGATAGGGTTTGGAATGAGGGCTTGCGCTGCGAGTGATGCAGTTCCAAATGAAATTAAAGCTTGGCCCATTGACTTGGCTAAGCTCGCAAACACACCACCTAACGCTTTAGGTAAATCGGCTAATTGCGCTGTGCCTGCTATCATCGCGCCGACCCATTCACCAAACGCCCCCACAGTAGCTGATGCCGCTTCCTGAATACTGCCAACGATTGAGTTGCGTAGTGATAGAGTTCTCTCCTCTAAAGTGTTGGCTGAGTCATTAAATAGCTTTAAATCGAACCCGCCAAAAGAGATGCCGCCTATCTGTGGCAACTTAGATAGTCGCTCGTTTTCGGCTAACCGCTGCGACTTAAGTAGGGTAGTATTGGCTAAAGAAAGCTTTTCGTTGTATTCGACAATTGATGCAATGACAGAATCATCAATCGGCGGAATCCTATTACCTTTTACAGCTAGCTTTTGCAGTTGGGAATCGATTTTACCCAACTGCTCCTGATAGTAGGCCAGTGATCCGAACTGCGTAATTTCCCCAGCCCGTATTTGTAACCCCTCACTGGCTCGCCCCTGCCGACCTACAATATCTTGAACTTGGTCTAATAGATTATTTTTGCCAGTGAAACGAATTGACTTTACTTCAAGCGTCATTCGACCTAGCGGATTTTTCGCTAGCTCTTTTTCTTGCTTAACCAGGTTTTGGAAAATGACAACTTGACGGCTAAGCGAACCGTCGGCCGTATCGCCGTATTTTTTTAGTTGGGTTGTTAGCCGGTTTAATATCCGCTCATTTGTGGTCAGCGTACTTTCAGTTAGGGTAGCTGTAGTAGCCTTAAGTTTCTGGGTAGACTTTTCGGCCGCTTCGATCTTTGCCGTAAGTTGATCGTATTCCCGGCGTAGGGTAGTCGGCACAGCCCCGGCCCCCTGGCTAAACGTGATTTGCTGAATCCGTTCCGCCAGTGCCTTTTGCTGTTTGCGGGCCGCTTCGAGGTTGTAAGCGGTTTTGTCAGCGTCGGGTGATTTACCCAGCCCGCCGACGAATGAGAACAGATCCTGAAACGACTTCCCGGCGTTGATCTTTAGTAGGTCCGCCAGCAGGCGCTTCTGGTTTTCCAGATCGGCCGTAATCCGGGATTTCCGTCCGCCAATCAGGGTGTTATCCCGGTCGGCCAGTTGCTTTTCAAGCAGCTTGATTTCATCCGCCAAAACGCCGATGCGGGCTTGCCGCTGAGCCGCGCTGGCCTGGCTGAACTCATCAATGACGGTGCGGTTGCGGTTGAGCTGTTCCAGGCGGAAATCCGCTAGGTCGCGTACCGATGCGTTCGGGCTAATGGCCGCAAAGAACGTACCCCACTCTTTTGAGCGGATCGCTTCGCGCATACCCCTGAGGGTATTGGCGATGTTGTTGTTAATGTTGGTGAACGTCGCATCAACCCCGCTGGCCTGGGTAAATTCCGCAAAGAACAATTTGGCCTGATCGGTCGCCCGGGTCATGGAGCCCGTCAGCGTATTGACGTTGTTTTGGGCTTTGGAACCATAGGCTTCTTCGAGCTTTTGGGCGAATTTGGGCAGCACGTCAGCCGCCAGCACTTCGCCCTGCTCCAGCATCTTGTTGAGCTGTTTTTCACTCACGCCCAGTGCCTGCGCAAACAGCCGGAACGCCCCGGGAATCCGTTCGCCAAGTTGACCGCGCAATTCTTCCGCCTGCACCTTGCCTTTCGACATCATCTGTTGCAGGGCCAGTAGAGCGCCTTCGGTTTGTTCGGAAGAAAGCTGCAAAGCCGCCGATGCCCGAACAACGGAGAGAAAAATCTTTTCCGTCTGCTGGCCTTCTAAGGCTGTGCCGTTGGTGGCTGCTTTCAGGCCCTTGTAGCTGCCGGCCAGCGTCGCGTAGGATAAGCCCAGCCCATCCGACGCAGCGGTTAGAAACTGCTGCGTTCTGGCAAAGTCAGCCGCCCCGCTGCTGACGGCTTCCAAACTCACGTTCAGCCGCTGTACTTCGCTGGTAATGTCGAGCGCCTTTTTAATGCCGCCGATGGCTGCGGTAGCGGCCGTAGCGGCAATGGCCATACCACTCAGGCCCAGACTAAAGCCTTTGGCGTCCCGACTGGCAAACGCCTGATTGACGGAGTTAACCGAGCCCTGAAGCAACCGGTAGCGTTGTTGAAGTTCGGCCGGGATGCGCCCACCCACGGCCAGAATGTCCTGCATCTCCGCCTTGGTAATGTTGAGCTGGCGGGTCAGGGACGCGAACGCCCCCCGGGGCTGGTCAATCGAGCCGCGCAACTGGCTAAACGAGCCGCCAAGGGAGCCGATAGCCGCCCGCGCCTGGGTCATGCCCTGCACGAACGGCGTTACCTGCGCTCCGAGAACAATGTTTATTGCGCTTGCCACGGGGACTTACTGATTAAATCGTTTATTGATCCGCTCCATTTCTTCCGGCGTCGGCAGGATGATCTTCGCGGGTTGGTTGTCGCCGGGGAGCAAGAGAAAATCCTGCCGTTTGAACTGAACCTTAGCCGGGTCGTAGACCCCGCCGAACGTAGCGATGTGCGCCATGAGCGTGCCGCGCCATTCCAGTTCCTCCCGGCGTCTGCGCTGAAACCCATCGGCCATCCGGTTGTAATCCGGAATGGTCAGGTTCCAGAACTCATCGGGCTTCAAGCCCATGTCGCCCAGGGCGAAGTCTAGGACGGCGTTCCAGTCAAGGCCTGTTGATCGGCCGGTGTTGCCTGGCCGTTCGTCATCATCTTCTGTACGCTCTCCAGAATAAACCCCAGCGCATGTTCAGCCAGCTTGTAGACCTCTTTGGCGTCGGCATCATTCAAATCGTCCAGCACTTCGTAGACGTGATCCAGCTCAAAGCCGTCCGGTAGGTCGTTCTTTGTTTTGCAGGCCAGCAGACCCGCCAGAAACAAATACGCGACGTACTGATCGACCGGCAGCTCACCCATTTTGGTTACGTCGGTCTGTTTGCTCAGCAGGCGGTAGGCGTACCATCCGTATTTGAAATGATACACCTTACCCGACTGCCCTTTTTTGTCAATGGCACCCTGTCTTTCTTCCATGCTTAGTTACCCGATGGTGGAGCCAGTGCGGCCGTAGCGTATTCTTCGGTGCAGTTGAACGTGACCGAGTAGGTGGTGTTGTTGTCGTTGGGGTTCCGGCGGCTAAAGCCCGTGAAGTAGCCTTTGCCCGAGTGAACCGGGTCGCCTTCGAGCGTTCCGCCCCACTTGGCTTCGACAATCGTACCGGATTGCGTCCAGCCCCGGATTTCTTCCGCCGATACGTTGGAGGCTACCTGACCGCTGGCGTAGACGTGAGCGACGCCTTCGATGTTGAGCGTAGCCAGGTCTTTTTCACCGCCGGGGGATACCTTCGTACCGGAGCGGCACGACAACCGCTGAGGCTGATAGCCGGGTTCGTTTTCGTCGTAGTTGGTCATGCAGCCCAGAGCTACGTAGTCGGAGCCTTTTTTGACGTAGAACCACTGTTGTTTACCGAGTACAACGGGGTCGGTGCGTGTTGCCATGGTTAGTCTAGTTTTGTCGCCGTCAGGCGGAATTGGATGCGTTTGTAATACTTTTCAAGGTCCGTGTCTTCGTCGTCGGGTTCGTCTTCGCCTTCGCCGGTTCTCAGACTGTAGCCCGCTACGATGGTGTCGAGACTATCGAGCTTTTCGTGCAGGGCTTCAGCAATCAGACCCAGTTCGTCCAGGTCGTTGGCCAGAATATCAAGGTCCAGCGTTCCGGTTCGGGTCTTGCCCGGGCGTCGGCACGGCAGTGGGCGCATGTCGCTGGCTGCGTAGCATATGGCCGGAAAGGCCGACCCCTGCTCAAACGAAGCCCCGTAAATGCGGCCGTCCACCAGTTCGTTAATCGTATCGTCCTGACTCAGCAGGGCGTAAAGCGCCTGTGAAATCATGTGGTCGTCGTCAGTATCCGTTCTACCTGATCGCTCATGGTCTGGCCGTAATCCGCTACGAAGCCCGGCAGGGTTTCGCGCTCGGTACGCCCCAGAAAGTCATTGGCCCGCACCCGGCCGACGTACCGGCGCGGGGTTTTGGTGTAGCGGTCACGGGTGCCGCGCGTGGTGAACGGCGTCCGCCAGCCCACCTTGCCCCGGCGCTTGTCGATACCGGCCAGCAGCCGGGCGACTTCGTTGCCTTTGCCCGCGACGACCTTCAGCCGGGCATCGCGCCGGGTAGCCCCTCCCTGCCGGTAGGCATTGCTCGAATAGCCCCGCCGGGTGGACCGGCGTAGACTGATCCGTTCGTTGCCGGGACCGACGGGCGTATTGACGCGCAACCGGTTCAGGACCGGCTCACCGGCTTTTTTAAGCGCCCGGCCCACCACCTGCCGATCCGATACGAACCGGCCCGCCCGGGTGAGCCGGCCGTCTAATCGTTCAAGCTGGGTGGTGTCAACCGTTACGTTCATTTGTCTTTACTCTGGGTGGTTAGCACCAACCATTGTTTGCGTCCTTCGCCTTCCGCTACCCGAAGAATGTCGTAGTCTACGCCCTCGCACGATAGCTTCATGGTCGTGGTAATGTCAGCCTTGTAGCGAATGGTGAAGACCGTCGTACCGTAAGCGGTTTTGCGCTGGTCCAGCTCGTTTTTTTCGTCGCCGGGTCCGTCCTGTTTGTTGCAGGGCAGATTCGAGTAAACCGGCGTCGGCACGTAGCCTTGTAGCTTGCCGTGCGTGTCTTTCAGGGCGTCCCTCGTGTAGATTGTACAGAACCTGTCCAACTGCCCGGCCTGCGTGACTTTCTTTGCCATTACGTAGTGTGTCTGATAAATCTTTCCAGCATCTCAGCCGACCGCTGCTTCATTTCCGGAGTAAGCCCCCCATCCGCCCGGTATTCGTACCATTGGGTGATCATGTAGCACATCGCCATTTTGATAGACCCCGGCACTTGCGCGATTGGGTAGCCCGCCTTGTACTCAATTATTACGCGGCCAACATCGGGTAACGCAAGCGTTGCGGCAGAGAAACTGAGTGAATTAGCATCTAGCAGATAGCCAGTGTCAGTTAAGGCAATATCCGTATTAGCGTTTGCAACCCGATAGGCTACACTTGTCAGTGTGATAGGGGTCAAAACCGGCAGTTTCCCGCTAACAAAGCCCGGTAAGGTCACGCGGTATGACCCTTCGAAAATGGGCTGATTGCAAAGCTCCTCGACCCTATCCATCGCATTGTTGATCAGAAACAGTATCGTTTCTGCTTCTGCCAACGCGTCCACCCGTAGCCACGACGCTACCTGACTAGGCTGTAGCGCCAGTTCGCGCTCCTGTTGGTCGGGCAATGGCAAACGGTTGGCAGAATAGATCACGGCTTATTTTTCGGGGGTTTCGCCTTGCGGGGCGGTCGCTGTTTTCTTTTTCTCACCGACGGCTTCGGCGGTTCCGGTTTCAAGGAAATACGCGGCCTGCGCGGGTCCGAAAATGGTTTCGGCATTCTCTACCGTTTTGCCTTCGTACTGCTCGTAGCCTGTACCGGCAAGGGATTCTTTGAATTTGATCGTCATGACGTTGGTTAGTTGGGGCCGGGTCGCCATCGACAAGTTGTTACCAACAGCGCAACCCGGCCGGGTGATTACGACAGCGTAGTGTCGATGTCTTCGAGGACCACGAACGCCTTTGGTTCGTAGACCAGGATGTCGGCGAACGCCTGAATGATGAGCTCCACCTGGCCGGCTTTACCCAGCGTATAGGGGTTGACCATCAGATCGTAGCCGCCCCACTGCGCGATGTAGAGGTTTTCCCAAGCGCCGAAGAAGGCTTTAGACAGCGTTTCGGTCGTCGTCGTGCCCTTAGTACCGTTGGAAGGCACGGTATTCGACAGCGCAACCGGGTAGGGTCCGATCCGGTCGAGGGCTTCCATGACGAAGCGGTCTGAGGTTTCGTTGTAGGGCGTTCCCAGCAGGGCGGCAGCCGTAGCGCCGTTGATGAGCCAGCCCAGGTTGCGTCCGTTGACGTTCTTAGCCAGCAGTTGACCCAGAGCGTTGATGGTCGATTGGCGGCTCATGGCCCCACCGTTGGCGCCCATTGATATTTTGGTAACGCCCGAAGCGTTCAGGATACCCGTCGGCTCGTTGTCCAGGCCATCGCCCAGAATAGCCGCCCGGTCAATACCTTCCGCTACTGAATACGCCAGCTCCTGCCGGATTTGGGCCTCGATGGACGGGGCCGTTTGCCGCAAAAACTGGAACGAATGCACCGTGTAGGTACCGATACGGTTCGGCGTCAAACTACCGGCGGGGCCAAACTTTACGTTCGACTTGTCGAGGTTGCCAACTTCGGGCTTCCACGTAGCCACCGGGCGCTCGGTCATGCGGACAAAATCCACGTTGCCCGCCAGGTCGCTGTAGTAGGTTGCTCCCAGGTGGTGCGTCATGAGCGCATTGCGGAGCATGTCTTCCATTGAAATCAGCTTCTGGGTCTGCACCACGGCTGAACCATCGGCGGGCTGCGTCGGCATCGTAACCGAGTTGTCGCGGGTTTCCATCGACTTGGCTTTCATGACGATGGAAGGGATACCCACGCCGTTGATGGTCTGGTGGCTGGCCCGGGCTTCGCGTTCGGCTTCTTCGTGCATCTCCAGCTCAAAGCCCGTCAGTTTGTCATTCTGGTTTACGGCCGTCAGTGAGCGGATGGCCTTCAGGAATGAAAACTGACCAAGTTGCTGCTGGCGCTTCTGCTCATTGTCCAGTTTGCCCAAGGGTTTACCCTGGCTGGCAGCGGCTTCAGCGTTGCGCTGTTCGGCGATTTCCGCCCGCTTAATCTGCTCATCCAACGAGCGGATTTCGGTTTCCAGCCCGTCAAACTCCGTAACCTCTTCGGGCTTTAACTCCCGCTTTTCCTGGTTGGCCGTGGCCGTGATGGCGTTTAGTTTTTCGAGCTTTTCGCCCCGCTCGTCTCGTAACTGTTTTACTGTTTTCATTGTGTTACCTTTAGCTGTCCTGATAAAAGTTGGTACTGTAGCGGAGGGCCGCTAAACTAGACTGAGCGCCCGGGCGCGTCGCTGAAATACATCAATTGGGGTAAAGGGGTCTACGGGTGGCTGCTCCTGTTGTTCCTGCTGCTGTTGTTCGCGTTCGGCTTTGGCGCTGTCGTAATCGCGCTTAGCCACATCCGTATTGGTGTCGAGGTAGGCGGGGAACGTGACCGGCCCTACGTCGTAGAGCTTGGAGATTTTCTTGATGGTGCGAATCTCAGCGCCGGTAGCGGGGTCGGTGTCCCAATCCGAACCGCCGGGGGCAATGCTGAACTGGAATGAACAGCCCCGGATCATTTTGGAACGGATTTCTTCCAGCGCATCCCGGGCAGCCTGGGTGTCGGGAGGGTAGGCCGTAAAGTACAGCCCATCGTTACGTACTTCGAGCGAGAGCGTGTCAGCCGTGCGGCCCAGAATCAGGTTATTGTCGTGGTTTTTCAGGCATACCACGTCGCTCATGTCGCAACCCTCAAACGCGGCCGGAACAATCTGCTCACGAAACCAGCCCAGCACCTGACTGTAGGTGTTGAAGGTGACCGCCTTGCCAACAATGACCGACCGTTCGACCTCCTCCCCATCGGCCCGCTTCACAGTCCGGGTTTCGATGCCAAAATCGGCGGTTTCGATGATGCGTAGTTCCTTATCCATAGTGCTTAGGCGTCACCGCCCGGGCCGTGGTGCCCGGTACGCTGCCGTCGTTAATTTTCTTGTTGTAGAAATCGCGTAGTAAATCGGCGGGCACCATCGCACCCTGTACAAGGTATTCGTCACCGCCTTCGTAGGGGTTGAGCTCATCGAGCGCCCGGGCTTCGTTTCGACTCATGATGCCCCGGTCAACCAGAGCCGACAGGTGAGCGGTCTGAGCGGCCGTATCGCCCCGCAGGAGGCCCTTAACGTTCAGTTTGTTGGTGTAGCGGCCGGATTCGGAGTCGCGGAACAGCTTGCGGTTCGCTTCCTGCTCCATTTCGATCAGATACGGCGTCAAGGTGTGGGCGACGTACCAAATGTTCTGGTTTTCGATGTTGGAAAAGGTTGCCTTGTCCAGATCCATTACCATGTGGGGCGGAACGCCGAAAATGCCGCAGATTTCCGCCCTGGAGAGCTTTTTCGAGTCGATCCACTGCGCGTCCTGCGGGTCGATACCGAGTTTGGTATACGTCCAGCCATCAGTTAGCGTCGCGGTTTTGCCGATGCCGTCACCCGAGTACTGAGATTGCCACGACTCTTTGAGGTTTTGTTTGCTTTCCGGGCTGGGTTTGCCCGAATGCAAGAGAATCCCGGCCGGCCGAGCCCCGTTCTGCATAAACTGGGTGCCGAACCGTTGACTTTCCAGACTCGCGGCAAAGGCGTCACGCGCTACACGAATAGGGGAGCGGCCAACCAATCCGTCGGTGGAGTAGCCTTTCAGGTGAAAGACTTCGTAGTCCATCAGCACCCGGCCGTCGGTGAGCTGGTAAAACAGTTGATCGTTGTAGAGGTAGGGCGTAACGTCGCCGGGTTTGAGGATTTTCAGCGCAATCGGACGGTTGCGACCGTCGCGCTGAATTTCGGCGTAGAAGTTACCCCGTAGCAGCAGGTGATTGAGCATCACGCGCCGGAACGTAGATGAACTGTAGAGCGGATGGGGCTGCGTATGTAGGAGTTTAAAAACCGGATGCTCGTATGCCTTGCGGCTGGTCCGTTCGTCAGGCTGATCGTAGACATCCCACGGCAGCGACGCAATGGATTTTGAAATCCGGTCAACGCAGGCGTACACGGCGGATAAACCCAGTACATTTTCCTCGGTTACGGCAACTTTGCCCTCGTTTAAGCCCATGAGCCGGGCGATGGACGGGTCGTAGGTTTCGGTAGACAGCGACAGCCCACGCGGAACGGTGTCCGTTGGGGTGCCGGTTGACCAGAATGACGCCCACAAGTTGCCCAGAATGCTCAAAGCGCGGGGGCTAAGTTGTTACGGCTTAGCTTAGTTGCGAAATAGCAGGCAAAAAGGGGCAGGATTGATGTCAAAAAGGCCCGGATTTTAGGTCAAAATGGCACTATTTTGAGGGAAATAGGGGTAGATTGGACTACCTGAGTTCTGGTCTAATCTTTGTTTAGTACAGCGATGAAAAGAAAAAAGCCGGGGTTTTGGCCCGGCTTTTCGTGGATTTGTGCAACATTACAACTGTAACGGCGTCCTAAACACTTCGTCCAACACCGTTCGAGGGTACATATTGACCCGGCCAAACCGGGGATCGTCGCAGGCATCAAGCAAATAACCGCGCTCTTTACAGAGTTTAGTTGCCTGTTGGCCCGCCCGGGCAGCTACTTTGAGGTTTACCGGAATCCGGTTTACGTTGGCATACCCGGCGATAGTGAAGTAATCGGGCCGGGTAGTCGTTCGGGCTTCGATTTCCTGCACCTTGCTTTCGAGGGCCGTAACCCGCCGTTCCTGTTCGACCATCAACTGAGCCTGTTGCAAAAGTTGTTCGGCAGGCGTGAGGGGTTTGGGTGCTACTTGGCGATATTGCTTTTCACACTCAATAAAGTATCGCCTTGCCTGTTGTCCCTTTTCATTGGCTTCGACCATTGCCAACTCCTTCGCCATATCCAGCGTTAAGGCATAGTTGATACGGGGTCTGCCTTTTTCATAAATTTCTGAAAAAGTCGTGAAGTCCTGATCCTCAACGAATCCGTACTTGTCAATCCGGTTTTTGATCCAATCGGCAAACTGCTGTTTACTTTCTAGGAAGCTGTGAAGTTCACGCGCCGAAACAACCTGTGAGCCTTGCTCGTTAGTTGCCACTCTGATTAGCTCGTTCATCACAGATAGCGGGATTTACGCATGTGCATTTTTAAGACACCAACCAGACTGCCAGCAAAGCCGTACCGACCGGCCAAATCAAACCAATGTTCGTTTGCCTTCTTTACACCTCTGTAAGCGTACATGTCAATGCCGTAGTGCATCTTTAGCGCATCAACCAGGTCGCTGAATATGGACAAGGGGCCGTCAATCTGTTCAATCCGTACGTAGCGTTCGTATAAATCGAACAGGTCCTTAACCTGGGATTGTTGACGACGTTCAATTTCGACCCTCTTACGGTCAGCAACTTTGGCCTTAAGATATTTCACCCGATCACGATGCAGTTTGTCAATACGTCGCTCCAAACCTATGATGCGCTCGTTTTGCTCGTTTAACAAGCCCATCAATGCTGTAAGCTGAATAGCTACCTGCTGATTGCGCTCTGTTAGTAAGGTGTGGTACCGTTTTTCAGCTTCAATAAAGTACATACGAACTTTGTGGGCGTTCTCGGTTTGCGTTAGCATACATAGATGCTTTGCAAAATCCAGCGCAACATCAAAATCCTCAATCAGTCGGTTGTTTTCTGCACGGCGCATGATTCTTTGATAATCAATGCCTTGCATTGCCGATTTGTTGTTTTTGATGTTGTCTGTAGACCAACGTTTAAAATTGTTGGCGTTGCTGGTCAGGGACCTATAGAGCGACCTAGCTGTTACGTACTGCACACCGTTTTCGTAGGTGTGAACGTCGGGGAGGGACAGCGCACTTTCCTGCGCTTTTGGCGGGGAGTAGCTGACACCGCCATTAGATTTTGCACTTAGCATTATACTGGACATTTATGTACTTACTACGTTGTAAGTCAGGCAATAAAAAAGTGGCGGTTTGCTACCGACCCGTTGTCCAGTACCTTGCCAGGTAACTACCACATCCATTACAGACGTGATACGGGAGTAACAAACCGCCACTTTGGCTCGTTTGAGCCGTAAATATAGCAATTTGATGTATGTAAGGCACAAAAAAACCTGAATTGGCGGTTCAGGCGGCATTGTACCGCTGGCAATTATGTACTGGACAGTGCTAAAGTACTGAACCGGTGCGAGAAAAGCAAATTAGGTAGCCGGAAAGTGAAAATTTGATGCGTTGCACGAAGTAGATGCCGGGCGTTTGTTACTTTCGTCTGTTAACCATTCACTAAACCACACCATACATGCAGCCAATACGCACTTACATTGCTGCTACAGACAAATACGACGGCCAGTATCTATTACCAGCACTTCCGGAAAACACACTGTTACGCCTTATTCGAGAGCCAACCAACCAATTTGACACAAACGCTATCAAGATTTACTACAAAAAGAACCAATTAGGGTACGTGCCCGCGTCTGTATCAGCTCAGATAGCTGATAGTTTTGATAATGGCACCGCGTTTAGGGCAACATTACTACAGGTTCGACAGGAAGGCAAAACATATTACGCAGACATACTAATCACCATGGATGAACAACAACTATCCCAACTTGAACGGCTTGTAAAACTAAAACAGGAAGGAGCTATCACAGAAGCCGAATTTGAACAGCAGAAGGCGACCATACTTAATACCGGTTCTGCGACTGAATCAAAGCCCAAAGAAGTTAAGCCGGTCGGCAAAGGGTGTGCCTTTCTATTGTTAGTTGGCTTAGGACTGTTTATCCTGTATAGTTTGACTGTGCCGCCGAGCGATGATTCAGACAGCGTAAGTACTGTGCGCCCCCGGTCTGAGGTTGTCGAAGGCTTCTTTTCGCCATGGGACGGATCGCACCCAGGTTTAGAGCGAGCAATAAAAAGCAGTATGAACGATCCGGACAGTTACGAACATGTATCTACCCGCTTTAAAGACAATGGCAGTACGGTATACGTATTTACGACGTTTCGGGGCAAAAACGCCTTTGGTGGAAAAGTGGTCAATTACGCAGAAGGAACGGTTAACGGCGAAACCGGGGCGCTCATTGACTGGAAATTTGTGAAAGATTAACACCCCGTACGGCTCGATAGGTGCCGTTTAAACTGTCGCAGCCCGAACGGGAGCCGAAAGCCGTGTTCTTGCTGAAAGCGTTCCTGACCAACTATAAAGGCATCTTCGTAGGATGCTTTGTGAATCTCCTTTCTAGCCGGTTTAAAATACCGTTCCTCAAATACCTGTTTGATGTCGGGTAGTTTGTCGTTCATTGTTGTAGCTGTACTAGTTCCTCTCGAATGGTGCCCGGCACGTAGACCCCGATGCTTTGCAGGTAGGTAATTAGCTGGCCTGAATTTGATACTTGGTCGTGTAGCCCAAGTGATTGGTAGTAAAAGTAGAAATAGCCTTTTGTGTGTATGCAAAACGTGTCTAAAAACAACTTGCCGTGCTGTCGTTTTACGTCATCCTCGTAATTAAACAAATCCTTTGATCGGTCTTCGGGCAATGCGACTCTAGCGCATTCTCTTACCTCTTCATCGGTCAGACTAGACAGGGTTCGTAGGTGGAGTTTAACCGTTCGGGTTAAAATATCGGCGTAGTGAAAGTGCTGTAGTAGCTCAATGCCCACATTTTTGACAAGTGACAACTCCTGCGCGTACCGCCGGTCTTCGGTAAACCGGTACTCGCAGGGTGCCCCCCAATACGCAGCAATGTCCCTAATATCCTTGTCTGTCAGCATAGCGTAAGATACGAAAAAACGACCATTTAATCGTCGTCTACCTCCTCTTCATTGAACGCCGTCAGGTCAGCCCCTTTATCGTCTCCCCCAAAGGCTACTTCGACGTAATCTACATACAGCTTGCGGTTTTTAATGAACCGAATCAGTTCGTGCCGGGCCTTATCACAGTAGTCTGACTCATGCCACCCTTCCTTGCTACCATCCGGCGCAATCATAAACGACCAGTAGTTGTTTGCTATCCCCCTAACAATAGGCGTAACCAATGTGCTTGCATCTAGGAATAGACTAGCCGTGTACTCCGACAACAACCGTTTGGCTTCTTGATGGACGGCTTCGACTTCCTCGGGTCGAAAGCCTGTTAGTATTAGTGCTTTATGGCGTATATAACCCATTTCGTTCTGTAAACAGATTCTTCAACCTACACGTAAAAAATCCCCTCGCTTTCGTAGCTGGAACCGCTGTCGTCTTCCGGCTGCCCGGCAAACGTCAGGTATTCGCCAATCGACATGATGGAAGACACCGGGCCGTCGATTTTATCAGCCGCCCGGTCTTTGTCGGGCCGAACGTTGCCGTTAATGTCTCGTTTGATGACGACGTTCCCCATCATCCAGCGCATCACCGGGTTATTGCCGTGGTGAAGTTTACCCGACAGGATCAACCGTTCAAATTCCTGGGTAGGCGGGGTAAAGTTGACGGCCGTCTGTTTGTATTCCGTCAGATTGACCCCTTCGTTTTTCAGGTTGTTCACAAGCTGGTTCGCCAGGTTGCGGTCATAGGCGATACTGACTACGTTGAACATCTCGCACAGCTCAATAACATCGCGCTCAATCACGTCAAAGTCGGTCACGTTGCCCTCTGTAACCCTGACAAACCCATCCTTAACCCACGTCTGAAGGTTGGACAACCCTTTGGCAACCCGGGCTGAAACCGTGTCTTTGGGTATCCAGAAGTAGTAAAGCTGCCTAAAACTGCCGTCCGGCATGGGAAACGTAAGCGTAAGGGCTGAAAAGTCACCTACAACGGCCAAATCAAGCCCGCCGTAGCAAGTAGCGCCCTGAAGGCTTTCGGGCTTGAAACTACCCGCTCCTTTCATCCAGTTTTCGTCGGTAATCCACGTTTTAGCCGCATCAACCCAGATGTTGAGGTTCTTGGTTTTAAAGTTTACCTCCTTTTCGCCCCCTTCGTTGCGGGCAGAACGACACAGATCGCGCAGGTTGGACAGGTATACCGATGCGTGCAGGTTCGGATTAGCCTTTACCCACACGTCTTCGTTCTGCCAGTTGGTGTCTTTCAGATCGTCGTCGTCCAGATCGTAAATCAGCCCAAACAGGGCGTCGTCTTCCAGTACACCCTCCAGCACATTCTTAACGACTTTCTCAAACTTAAAACAAGGCCCTTGTTTATTGAAACCCGCCGTGGTGATGATGTCCAGCAGCGGTTGCCGACGCGCCCCGGTGCCGGACTCAATGACGTTCACCATCCCGTCGTTGGGGTGGGCGTGGTATTCGTCAATAATGCCGTAGGAGGGGTCGAAGCCGTCGGAGGTTTTCGAGTCCGAACCCAGCGGCTTCATGAACGAGCTGTTTTCGGGGCAAACAACCGACTTGGTGAACGTCTGAAAGATTTCCGGTAGGCCCGGGGTTACTTTGATGATTTCCTGAACGTCTTTAAAGCCGATGCGGGCCTGATCCTCTTTAGTAGCGACAAAGTAGATTTGAGCGCCGGGTTCGTTGTCCAGGTAAGCCGCGTACATGGCCTTACCGGCGCATTCGGTCGTTTTGGCGTTTTTACGGGCTACTTTTTTGTACGATTTGCGGAATCGCCTGGTGCCATCGGCTCGCTTCCAGCCGAATAGACTGTACAAATAAAATTGCTGATGAGGTTCCAGCTCAATGGCCGTGCGGGCTTTCGCCCCTTTCCAGTGGTGGAGATTCGACACAAAATCAATCACCTGCTGACCGGCCGCATGGTCAAAGCGCAAGCCTCGCTCTTTACCCCGCTCCATATCCCGCAAATGCCGTTCACAGGCAAGTCGGATGTATTTCCCGACAATCTGTTTGCCTGAAATCACATCTTCAGCGTACCGTAAGGCGATGCGGTTAAAATCAGCCATTGGTGCCGGTTTTTAGGGCTTTGAATGGGTTGGCTTCTTTCTGTTTGGGTTGCGGTATCCGGGTGCGCGAAGCCGGGGTTAAGCCAAACTGAACCCCGATTTTTGCGGCCTGGTCGAGCGCCTTGTTGCCAATAGCCACCCAGGGGGAAGGCACTTCAAAGCCGTTGTGGGTTTCCATCGTGTAGCCGTTGGCTTCCAGTTCGCGCTGCGCCTTCTGAAACACGCCCAACTGTTGACAGTATGCCGCCAGAAGGCCCATATCCACTGACGCCAGCATTTTGAGCCGGTGGAGCTGTTCGGCCACGGCGTACCATTCATCTTTGGCGTATTCGTTGAGCCATTCGGGGGCCATCGGCAGCGACTCGAGCCGCTGCGGCTGCATCTGGTCTTTCTTAACCCGGCTGGGTTGGTCCGTACCGCGAATGACCTTTAATTCAGTCGGTACGGGTGGTCTGCCTTCGTTCATATGAATACATTAAGAACCCCCTATAGGAGTTTTGCACGATCAAACAGAAAACAGGGCATACGGTCGTGAAACATGAAGGTTTTTTGATTTGTCGCACACCCCTGGGGGTCAGGTAGTTACGTCGTTTTGATAGTACTATCCTCATCATCATCTAGCGGACAATCGCTACAGCGTTCGATGTAATGCGTCTGCATGTACTTCTTCATCGTATGCAACGCGCATTGGTATAGACGCAGAACAAATGACTTGCGACGACTATACCGTACATGATGGCTGCAACACTATCGTGCCGTGCTAATGCCATGCCAGCCTGAACAGCCCAAATAGAGGCAGAACACGCCCATAGTACGGTTGCGGTTCGGTATCTCATGACTTAAAACCCTTCCTATACACTGTTGCTCGTTCATGCGCCAATGTCAGGTCTGAACCGGATAGGTTGCACGTTAGGTTGCAGGTCTGTTCTTTTCCTGCCCGCTCATCAACTAAGTCCATTACCTGTTTAAGTCCCGACAATTCATCAGTAGTAAGTTTACCAGACTCAATAACTGCTGAAATGGGAATGCCTTTGTAATTGATCGTTAATATCATGGTTAATCTATTTTAGTAGGTGCTTCCGGTGTGTTGACCGCCTTGGCCTGTTCTTCTGAATCGAACAGAAACACCGGCACTTTGACTGTCGCCATGTTTATCTCGCGGCCAAAGTAAGCGTCAAGGCTGTGGTGAATCTCAACATCCTGAATGTAGCTCATCCATTGACCATCGGGCGTTAACAATTCGATGCGCCCGCCTTTGATGTAAGCGCGACACCAACCCTTCTGATAGTCAAGTGGCTTAAGTTCTGTCGTAGATTGAACGTCCATTGTTTAGTTCGTTATACGGTTGTTTCGTGGGGCTGGCCGCATCCACAGACCGCGCTTCTGGTTGGCTTGAATGGCCCGTTTAAGTTTTGTGCGCTCATCATACCAATACGACCAATCCAGGCTCTTTGGGCGTGGTGGTATGTACTTAGGTTCTTTTAGCATAACTTTTACCTTAACGCGTTGTCAAACTTCCGGTAAGCCAGGTACGGCCACAAACAAAACTCTTCACTCGTTTTTAGCAGTGTAAAGCCAAGTAGGGCGCGTTCCCGGCTCTGTCCTTCTTCGTGAATCGTATAAGCCGGTAGCAGATGAATGCTAAGGTATCGCCGGGAATAGCCAAACGAAAACAGGGCCACGCAGTAGGTCGTATCGCCATGACCAACAGCTACCCGGCCAACCTCAAAGTCCATATTGGACAGAAACCGGAAGAGGGATTGAAGGCGGTTTGCCCAAACCTCGCGCCGGGTCGGTTTAGGCGGGGTTGGTCTGGGTTTGGGCGTTCCGTACAATGCCATGTGGTCCATGTCCTCAGCGATGTGCTGAATTATGACCTGTCTGAGTTTGTCTTCTACGCTAATCATGAAACATTGCCGTAATGGATTTGCCCGTTGCAATCCGGCTTAAAGCCAGTAGTAACCATTGTTCGCCAAGCGTGGTTGCATCGCTTAACCGGATTGGCCTAAACAAGAACGTAGACTCCTGGCCGACTTCAACTACCTGAGCGATCAAAGTCGTGCCGTCCCATTGAACGCTGACCTGTTGCGTTGGGCGAACGATAGGCGTTTCCTGATTGATATAATTTTCCAAACAGAGCCGTTGCATCAGCGAGCCCGATACGACCAGGTTAAACGCTTCGGGCGGTGGTAGTAACTTGGTATCAATCATCTCCATGTTGCCGGTCTTTGCGTTCCTTAAAACGCTTAGAATTGTGGTGTTTATGGCATAAAACCTGCCAGTTCGATTCATCCCACGGATCGGCCCCACTGCTGATGGGTACCTTGTGATCGGTCACACCATTGCCCGTTCCCGGTGAACAGTCGGTCAGCATGTCGGCTTTCAGACACTCCACACAGAACGGGTTCTCACGCCGATACCGCTCGGATGCCGTACGCCACGCATTGGACGCGTAGAATGAACGATCCCGACTGACGTAGGCGGTTTTGCCCTCCGTAACCTTTCGTCGTTCCCACGGCCGTATAATGCGTTCCTGACGGGGCATGGATAAGCTGGCTAGAACAAATGAGCTGAAAACAGGCAAATACTAGGAAAAATTCCTATCAAAAGCAAGGTTGACAGGAAATAGTTGCTGGTATGGGTGCAAAAAACATTCCTGTTTTCGTATCTTACGCTGTCACCGCATCGCCCCATGACCGCCCCGAAGACTGCCTACCTGACGCCCTGGCCGAAGCTGATCGAACAGCACACATCGTTCGTACGAGCCTGCGCCCGTAAGCTCATTGCCGACACCGACGACTACAAGGATTTAGCGCAGGACGTGCTCGTAAAGGCCCTGATGAGTGAGGATAAATACAATCCGGAAGGGGGCAACCTGAAGGGGTGGCTGAGTGCAATCTGTTACAATGAGTTCGTGACCCGCTACAACCGGGCAAAACGGTTCAAGAAAGTCGATGAACCCGATGATAGCCTGTACGAACGGGTAGGGACGCTGGGCATCAGTCAGAACGAAGGGGTTACGGCGTTCGAGGTGGATCTGATTGATAAGGCGCTGGATTCACTGAAGGGCATGAACGCTGATCTGATGCGGATGCGGGCGGATGGGCACCGCTACGAAGAACTGGCTACCCACTTTGATTTGCCGGTCGGCACGATCAAAAACCGAATATTCATTAACCGTCAAAAACTGCAAACCTACATGACTGCTCCCCGTCACAACGTACTCGCTACACCCGTTTCCATGCCGGGCACCTCCGCAAAGCCGGACAACGCCGAAGCCTGGCAGAAGGCGCTGGATTACCTTACTGAACAGCTTGACCCCGCTACCTACCGCCGAATCGATGCCGTGAAGCTTATCAAGGCAACGGGCGTTCCCATGCACTTAGGCCACGCGCTGTTAGGGGCGTTAAGCGATGCCGGGGCGCTGGTACGGCAGCCGTTCGGGAATGGGTACGAGTACATCAGTACGCCCGAGCTGGCCACGTTCGACCCGGCAAAGGCGGAAGAACTAGCCCGTAAACGCTATCAGGGCGGGCAGGGGACGGGCAAAAAGAAAGGTCTGAAGCGGGTTGTCAATGATTTGCAAACCGTCGTTCCGTTGTCGAATAGCATTCACTTGGTTCGCAGTGTAGGTCTCGAGCCAACCAATCACGTTCCAGTGCGTGAGATGGTGAGCGCCAAAAACGCCGACATTGGCGATGTATGGGGCTTTACGTTCGAGGGGCAGACCCGGTGGTTTTCCTCCATTGCGGAAGCGGCTGAGCAGGCCAAGCAGGAACTACTGAACCGGGCAGGCAGCATCGATCTGGTTCGCAAAGTCGGCGTTGTGCAGGTTGCGCCGACGGTGACGCTGTTTGAGTAGGGATATTAACGGGATAACAAAAAAAAGGGGACAGCCGCAGCCGCCCCTCTCTCGGGATAAAGCGTATATGTTAAGGTGGCGAAAGTTCTTGCCTGGGGGCCAGCGTAGTGGTCGGGGTGTTGGGACTCAGATGCGTGATGCGGTTGTGGATTGTGTTCTTCATGATGCTTGTGGAATAGACTTAAGTGAGTGTGTACGGATTACTGGTTTACTAACTGCATTTCTAAATCGACATAGTTGCCGGATACTTTTACGTAATACTTCTCGGTCATGGATACGGTTTTGTGACCCAAAATCCTCGATACCGCTTTGATCGAATAGCGCTTCAAAAATAACGCCCCGGCCGTTTTGCGCCCGATTTTGGTCGTTAACGGATAGGCCAGATTGAGCATGCCGCCGATGAACTTCAGGTAGATGTTCAGACTATCAAGCCCCATTTTGGCAGGGATAGGACCGCGTAGCAGTTCTTCCAGCCGGTCGTTGCCCGTAATCGGGATGTGCGACCATTCGCCGGTTTTGGCCCGGCGGATAGTTATTTTCCGCAAACCGCCGATTTCGACCTCGTGGGCGTCCTGGTTGTCGATGTAGGTCTGACAGTCGGCCAAATCCATGCCGGTGGCCAGAATCAGCTTAAACCACCAGAGCGCCACGCCCTGCGCGCCGGGGGCTTTCATGGCCCACACGGCGGCAACTTCCGCGTCGGTAAGCCAGACAACTTCTTTGTCATCCGAGCGGTCGAGCTTAAGATCCGACAAACCGTTACGGACCAGCTTACCTTCTTCGACGTAATACGAGAGCGCGGTGCGCACCATGTGAACGTACTGATTGGCCGTATTGATGCGCATTTTGTAGGCGGTAACAAGGTAATGCTGGTAGCGTTTGCCCCAGTGGGCGGTAATGACCTCGCACCGTAGGCCGGGTTTACCTTCGCGCTCCAGGTAGCGTTTCAGATGGTTCAGCCCGCAGGTGTAGTGCTCAATGGTCCGGGGCCTCGCGGCCTTCTCGGTGTCTTTCAGGGAATACAGATACACCAGGTACCCCTGATAGGCTTCCGTAACGGTGAGCAGCCGTTCCGCATCCAACGGCGGGGCAATCGAACGGTTTTGGTACGGGGTACCGGTTAGCCACTCTTCTTTCACGCTCTGGGTCGTGGGGGCGGGGGCCTGACCGGCTGCGTGACGCCGTTCCTGGGTCAGGAGCACGTCTTTGATTTCGAGTTTGATGCGCTCGAGCCTATCGTTAAATAACTCCACGTCGCGGTTACGCTGCCGGGTCGTGCGACCCTTTGCATCACGCAGGATAACCCCTTGCGCCTTCTGATCCCACAGGTGGCGGTTCACCGTGACGACTTCGCCGTGATTCGCGCCGGGCATAGGGTTGCCGTGACTGTCCACCGGGGGAGCGCCCGATTCGGGGAGCTTGAGATAGAATCCGCCGTCTTCCACGCCGTTCACGGTAATGATGACCTGCAAGGGCAGAGGGTCGCCAGGGTCAATGCCGGACAGGTTTTCGTGGTAGAGCTGCGCGTTGTGAACGCGGGCGTAACGCTTGCCCCGCGCTAGTGTGCGGGGTCTGTAGCGGACGGAAATGGCCATCTTCAGCCGGAAAAATAAAGGCATACAGCTACGGGTTTGGTTGGCGCTTTACCAGCGCAAATCCAAAACAAGGGGTCTGCCTAAAATTAACAAATGATTAAAAACCGTCTGCCCGCCATTGGTGACATATCAACCAAAAGACACATATATCACTATGAGCAGGTTAAGTAGAAAGTTACCGGTAACAAGCCGGTTTAGTAGATAGAGAAGAAAACTAAATAGTTACTGGGCGGTATGTGAAAAAACCTAGAAAGGGCTTGTTTTTCTAGCTGTGTTACCAGTTTTGGGCCTGCGTATACAGGGTAACGGTTCACAAAATAGGCGCATTCGGTAGCGAAACCAGTACCGTTCATGGTAGCGGAATATAAGTAGCTCTGCGTGAGCTAAAAAGCGTTTTTGTTAGGATGGGTGTGTTTTAGCGTTGGCGGTTTGGTGGTCTGAGTGAGGGAGTTAGCCGACGGCGGGGAGTTGGTCTGTGCGGCATTGCCACAGGTTTTGGGTTTGGAACCGTGTCGGGTAGGGCAGGCTCGCCTTTCGGCCCTCGATCAACACGTCGTACACGTACTTTTTGCCGGGTTCCACCTGATCGGCGAGCAGGTGGGCTGTAAAAGCCGTTTTAGCCTCCGTCCTGACTTCGTTCGTGAGACGCGCCTGCGTCGGATTGCCCGGTTCGTAGTAGCGGATCTGGACCCGGGCGGGCTGTCTGGTCTGTACCCACAGCATCACTTCACGCATGTCAGAGTATCCGACCATCGGACCCGACTGGATGGTTTCCGACCGGACGGTTCCCGACTGGATAGTTCGGGGGGTGGCATTGGTAGCCGATGCTGCTTTGGGTGGTACCTGCGCAATGGCCGGTCCTGCACTTCCCCAAATCAGCAACAAGAGTACACGGCTAATTTTGTACATGGGAGAAAGATAAAGTAATTTTGCGGTTCGTTTCATGAACCATGCATATTGACAATCAGGGCTCGCCAAACACGACGGGCCGCTATCAGATTCAGGGCGTTGACGTACTCCAGATTGCCGACCAGTTTGGCCTGCCGCTCTATGTGTACGATGCCAGCAAAATTATCGAAAAAATCAGCTTGCTCCGGACTTCATTCCACGGAGTTAACCTCAAAATAAAGTACGCGGCCAAAGCGCTGACGAACCTGTCTATCCTGAAGCTCATGCGGCAGCAGGGAATTGATGTGGAGGTCGTTTCGGTCAACGAAGGGCGGCTGGCTTTGCTGGCCGGTTTTGAGCCGTCGCAGATTATGTACACCCCGAGCGGTAATGCATGGTCCGAAATCCAGGAAGCGATCGGGATGGGGCTGCAGCTGAACGTCGACAGCCTGCCCCTGCTGGAGCAGATCGGCCAGACTTATGGCAGTCAGTACCCCATTGCCCTCCGGATCAATCCAAGCATTGCGGAGGGCGGAAACTTCAAGATTCAGACCGGGCACGGCGATTCTAAATTCGGCATTCCGAACGATTACCGGGCGCAGATCAAAGCGACCATCGAGCAGTACAACATTCCGGTGGTAGGGCTGCACATTCATACCGGCTCGGACTTCAAAGACGGCAATACGTTCCTGAAAATTGCCGACGTCCTGTTCGACATGGCCGCTGACTACCCGAACCTGCGCTTCATCGATTTTGGAAGCGGGTTCAAAGTGCCGTATCATCCGGGCGATTACGCCACCGACCTGACCGACCTGGGGGCTAAAGTGTCTACGGCATTCCGGGCGTTCTGCGAGCGCTACGGCCGTGAACTGGAGCTGTGCTTTGAGCCGGGCAAACTGCTGGTCAGTGAGAGTGGACACCTGCTGGTGGGGGTTAACGTCGTGAAAAAGAATCCGTCGCGGACGTTCGTACAGGTCGATTCGGGGCTTAATCACCTGATCCGCCCGATGATGTACGACGCGTACCACCATATCAGGAACGTATCGAACCCGACCGGGCCAGAGCAGTTGTACACCGTTGTGGGCTACATCTGCGAAACCGATACGTTTGCTACCGACCGGTCGCTGCCGGAGGTGCGCCCGGGCGACGTACTGTCGTTCGACAACGCCGGTGCCTATGGCTTCAGCATGGCTTCAACCTACAACTCGCGGGTTCGCCCTGCCGAGGTGCTGGTGTACGATGGGACGCCCTACCTGATCCGGCAGCGCGAAACGTTCGAAGATTTGCTGCGGGGGCAGGTGGACGTACCGGTGCTGAATGCGGAGGTAGTTGAGCAAACCCTTTAGTTTGACGTTGGTAGATCGGGGTTTGAGGTTGTTCCATGACTTCAAACCACAAACTACTATTTACAAACCACAAACCTAAATGCACAATGGGAAGAGCGTTTGAATACCGAAAAGCGCGCAAAATGAAACGGTGGGGTCAGATGGCCAAGACGTTTACCCGGATTGGTAAAGACATTGTGATTGCCGTGAAAAACGGTGGTCCCGACCCCGATACGAACGGACGGTTACGGGCGGTTATCCAGAACGCCAAAGCGGCCAACATGCCGAAGGATAACGTTGAACGGGCCATCAAGAAAGCCTCGTCGAAAGAGCAGGAGGATTACAAGGAGATTGTATACGAAGCGTATGCGCCCCACGGCATTGCGCTGGTAATTGAGACCGCTACGGATAACCATAACCGCACAGTTGCCAACATTCGTAGCTACCTTAACAAACTGGGCGGTAGTCTGGGCACTCAGGGGATGCTTGATTTCATGTTCGACCGCAAGAGTGTATTCCGGATTTCGGCCGAAGGTATTGATCAGGAAGAACTGGAATTTGAACTAATCGACGTTGGGGGCGAAGAGGTTGAACTGGACGAAGAAACCAACCAGTACGTCATCTACGGCGAATTTACGGCCTTTGGGGCTGTTCAGAAATTCCTCGAAGAAAAGGGGTACGAGATCAAACAGGCCGAATTCGAACGGATTCCCAACGATTACAAAGAGCTGACCGACGAAGAAGCTGCCGATGTTGAAAAGCTCATTGAGCGCATCGAAGAAGACGACGATGTGCAGAACGTTTATCATAATATGAGGTAAAAGGGAGGAAAGGAGGAAGGGGAGGAGGAAAGGGAGTGATCGCTGTTTGACCAGCTCCTTTTCTCCTCTCCTCCCTTTCCTCCTTTCCTCCTTCCTTTTACCTCATCGAGACGCCGTCGCGGATGAGCTGCACCCAGCCCTTGAGCACCTCTGGGGGCGCATTGCGGTCCACCACCGCATACCTCACCCGCACCTGGTAGTAGTACAAACCGCTGGGCAGCTCCTCACCCGAACTGCTGCGACCGTCCCAGCGCAGCTCCGGGCCCGAACCCCGGTACACCCGAACCCCCCACCGGTTGAAGACCTCCAGCTCCACCGACTCCACAAACCGCGGACACCGCAAAGCCGTGAACACATCGTTCTTGCCGTCCCCGTTGGGCGTGAACACGTTGGGCAGCACCAGCTGAGGACACGCATCGACGCACACCTTGTTGGAGGGCGCACTCTCCAGCCCCCGCCGGCTCACGGCCGTCACCTGGTAGCAGCCCGCCACCGTGTTCAGCCCCACGTGCTCGTACAACGTCCCCGGGGCCGCCACGCTGTCCAGCCGGGTCAGCTCGTCCTGCTCGTAGCGGGCGTAGTAGATCCGGTAGCGCAGCACGTTCACGTCGCAGCCCGGGGCCGCCTGCAGCTGCCAGGTTAGCCGGTTG
>NZ_QXED01000005.1 GCF_003583365.1 Fibrisoma montanum | reverse complement strand
GGATCGTCAAAGATTATGAGTATACTTTATCTTCTTCGGTGGCGTGGCTGTATTTAGCCAATATTCAGATGATGGTTCAGCGAGTCAAACCCTTTAACCAAGCATAATTCCCCAACACCTTCTAAATTTTCGCTCCGGGTGGGTTGGCGGGCGACAGGTAGCACGTCCCGTTCTCAGACGTTCAGCCCAACTCGCCATGTGTGTTAATGTTGCTACTGTTTCACTACGTACCCATCAGTACCACATGGGGTCGTTGGGCACGGCACAATGACAAGCAACTATCCGGCCATCTCAGCAATAATAACAATATATATTGCTAATTACTCTTAAGTCCCATCAATCACTTCCCCCTCAACACCCGCCCCAACTCCTTCCCCAACAATTCATATCCCGCGGCATTAGGGTGTAGGCCGTCGGAGAAAAGCTGTTCGTTGAGGGTGCCGTTGTTCAGCAGCAGGCGTTTGCCAATGTCCTGATAGCTGACCTTCTCCGAGCGGGCCATTGCCTGAATGCTTTTGTTCAGCCCGGCTACGCGCCCTTCCTGCTCACGGCGGGGGTAAATGCCCAGCAACGTAATGCGGGCGTTCGGCTGCCGGAGCCGGATGGCCTGCACCAGAAACCGAAGCCCCTGCACGATCTCGTCGTCGGTGTTCAGGTGGAGGTTATTCGTGCCGATGTTGATGACGATCTGCTCGGGCGAGATGCCGTCCAGTTCGTCGTGGTACACCCGCCACAAGACGTTCTCGATTCGGTCCCAGCCAAACCCGAAATTACGTACCTGCAGCGTTTCCAGGTACGTCTGCCAGGAGTCGGCCCCTACGATGCGGTTGTTTAGGGGCTTGCCGCCCCAGTTGTGGGTGATCGAGTTGCCGATGAACACGACCCTGGTCGGCTCCGTCTGGTTGAGTGCCAGCATCGCGTTGTGCCGTTCTTCCCAGTTGTAGCTGCCGGGCTCCCGGTTCTGTCGGGTCGGCATCTGCGTCCTGATCGTGCCGACGGGCTCTTTCAGGATGTCGCGTAGTTTTTTCTCGTAGGCGTCGGCGTAGCGCATCATGCCGAGGTCGTTGGGATGGGTGCCGTCTACCATACAATCGAGGTCCATGCCAATCTCGGCGATGGTCAGCCGGTACAGCCCCGGTACGTTCTCGGCGGTCAACTGCCGGTAGGCCTGGTCCAGATCCTGGTTCGCCTGTTCAGACAAGGGTTGCCGGTGGGGCATCAGATACCCCTCGGTGTAGCCGTCGTGGTCAGTCAGCAGAATGGGCGTGTTCGGGTGTCTGGCCCGTATCGCCCTGACCGACTCGACGATACGTTTCTGCAACTCCGCGCGGCTCACGACGGTCTCGATCAGGTTCGGCAGGCAGTCGAGCACAAACACCTTCGCATCGATCTCATTGACCAGACTGACCACTTCGTTCTCCAGTCGCCCGTTGCCCGAAAAACCGAGGTTGATCACCGTCCGGTCCAGCTTCCGGGCCAGGATGTTGGGCCAGGCCATACCGGGGCGCGAGGCACAGGCCCCCTGCGCAATGGACGTACCGTAGACGACAATCGGCTTTTCGGCCCGTTGCGGCAGCACCATAAACCGACTGCCCGCCGGGACGCCGATTTCCAGCTGCCGCACCCCGTTGTAGAGGGGCAGGTACAAGCAGTATTCCCGGCCAAGCTGGTGGTACGCATCGTTAGGTCTGAGCTGCGCGAAGGTGTACTGAACCGTATCCCGGAAGCTGTATTTACCGGTCGCCTGGTGCCACGTACCGTCGCTGTCGATGCCGTACAGGTCCACTCCGCTGACACCCGTAGCGGGCATGTGCGGCAACGCTACCGTCCCCGTAACCTTGTAGCGGACAACGATCTCGGGCGCGTTGCTGACGAACCGGATGGACAGCCCCGCCGTTTGCCGCGACAGATCCCAGACCGGTTTCCGAACCAGCCCCTTTGCCCGGGGCGGCAGCCGCTGGAAGGTATCCGGCATTTCGGCCGACCATGCCTGCCCGTCGATAAACGGGAAGGTACTGTCAGCAGGTTTCCACCAGGTATAGCCGGCGGTTGTCTGGGCCGATACGGCCGAGGTCGCGACACAGAAAAGGAGTACAATGAGACAGGTCGCTACGGAGTTCGGTTTAGGCATAATAGGTTTGTCCTTGAATCGGAATTTTGCTTATCTTTCAATAGTCCGCAAACGGCCGTAAAATAACATGCCTAATGGCTGACATTCTAAGCCTTTAGCTTTGTCATCCCGACGCAGGAGGGATCTTTGGGTGAGGCTGATATTCTCTCCAGCTACCGAAGATCCCCGCTCCGGCGCTCCGGTCCTGTCGTCGGGATGACAAAGCTAAAGGAATGTAAGTCTTTTGATAACTAGCAGCTCGTACTCCGATTTATTCATTACTCTCGTTATAATACCCGCCACCAACTCATGCCGAGAAAAACGCCCCGAAACGCCTGTACGTATCTATCCTATACCCTACGCCTTGCTTTTTGTCTGCTCCTGGTCAGTGGCAGCGTACATACGCCGACTCAGGCGCAATCCCGAACGACCACGACACGAACCGCCCAATTTGAACTGCTGGAAGCGACGATCAGCGATATTCACCGGGCGTTTCGCAACCGAACCCTGACGAGTGAACAACTGGTCAGCGCCTACCTCGACCGTATCCAGACCTACGACCAGCCGACCCGACTCAACGCCATCATCGTCGTCAATCCGGAAGCCATCGCAACGGCCCGGGCGCTGGACGTTGAGTTTCGGAAGACCGGCAAGCTACGTCCCCTGCACGGCATTCCGGTGATCGTCAAAGACAACTTCAATACAAAGGGTTTGCAAACGACGGGCGGCTCGGTGGCCCTGAAAGGCTTTGCCCCTACCGACGACGCCTGGCAGGTCCGGAAACTGCGGGAAGCGGGCGCGATCGTACTGGCGAAATCCAACATGGCCGAATGGGCCTTTACGCCCATGCACTCGCAGAGTTCCATCGCGGGCGAAACCCGCAATCCCTACAACCTGGACTACGTACCGGCCGGGTCGAGTGGCGGAACGGCGGCTGCGGTGGCTACCAATCTGGGAACCGTTGGGCTGGGGTCCGATACGGGCAACTCCATCCGCGGGCCATCGTCGCACAACGCGCTGGTGGGGTTCCGAACCTCGCTGGGGCTGGTTAGCCGCTACGGCATCATTCCGCTGTATACCCGCAACGACGTGGGGGGGCCGATGTGCCGCACGGTTGAGGATGCGGTGCGGCTGCTGGAGGTCACCGCGGGCTACGACCCCAACGATCCGATTACCAGAAACAGCCAGGGTCACGTACCAAAAACTTACACCCAGTTTCTACGAAAAGACGGCCTGAAGGGTGCCCGGATTGGGGTGCTTCGCCAATTGAGCGACCGAAACATCCACCCCGAGATCAAGCAGTTATTCGATCAGGCCATTGCCGACATGACCAAAGCGGGTGCCCAGGTCGTTGACGTAACGATTCCTGATTTTGACTCGCTGCGGGCCAATCAGTGGTGCGCTGAGTTCAGGGCCGACATCGAAACGTACCTGCGGACCTTCGTCAGGCGCGATACGCTGAAAACGCTGGAGGACATCATTCGGGTGGGCGGCTATTCGGACCTTGTCCGCGACCGCCTAACGTACCAGCAAACGCATTCGGGCCGGGCAACTCATCCGGAAATTCCCTGTGGCGATGCCTATACCGACCCGCTCCGAATTGCCTTCCGGAAAGCCGTGGAAGCCGAAATGAACCGGCTCCGCGTCGATGCGCTGATCTATCCATCGTGGAATTACCCACCGGCCCGGATCGGCGACGATAAGGGCTACAAAGGCGACAATAGTCAGGTGGTGGCCCCGGCCACGGGCTTACCAGCCTTTACCGTTCCGATGGGGTACACCACCGGCGACTTACCGGCGGGGCTTCAGTTTCTGGGACGGCTGTTCGACGAGCCCACCCTGATCCGGCTGACGTACGGCTATGAGCAGGCCACCCATCACCGGAAGCCACCCGGGGGGTTTGTGACGTTGACGCGGTGAGTGACGTTAGTACTGAAAAGCCGTAAAACTAACTGTAGGAGGTGTGGCCTGGAATCCCCTCATAAAATGTATCCGCCTTCCGTGCGTGCCGGGCTCTGAGTGATTCATAAATTCCCTCCCACTGATGAATATTTTTTGTTACGTCATAGTCCTCAACGAGGTTTCGGGCATTCGTTCGGTACTGCCTATACGTTTCTTTATCCAGCTCAGCCATCTGGTCGAGTGTGCGTGCCAGAGCCGCTACGTTGTTGGACGACCAAAAACCGGCCTGTCGATCATTTAGTACTTGCCAGGGGGTACCAAACGAGGCAATAGCGGGCGTTCCCTGTGTCAACGCTTCAGTGACGACGATGCCAAAGTTTTCGGTGTGTGATGGCATGACCAGACAATACGCATTGGCCATAAGCTGGTACTTATCCTCACCCCGTTTATGTCCCAGAAAGTCAATCTGCTCCCGGCAACCTAACCGCTCGGCCAGTTCGATGAGCTGCCTGCCGTATTCGTTATGATGATCGCCAATGATTTTCAGGCGCTTTTTCGACCTGACCTGTGGCAATGCTTCAATCAAATTTTCAATCGCCTTTTTGGGATGAATTCGCCCAACATACAACCAATAATCGTCGGGTTGCTGCGTCTGTTGAGGGGCTAATTCAACGAAATAAGGGAGTTGTAATACCGCCACGGACGAGCCGAACTGAAGCCGTATATACTTGGTTTCAGCGTCGCAGGTTGAATGAAAAACGACCCGGTTCTTCAATAAGCGCACTACCGAAAGGACCACTTTTTTCCGCCCTGTACTATAAATCAATACATCCGGGTCCAGCTCTCCGTGAACCGTCCAGACCACTTTTTTACCAAGTATTATTGCTAGTGGGGCCAACAACCAGGAAATCGGGTAAAAAATAGCTGACAAATGAATAACATCACAGCGAAGCAACGGCCCTATGGAAGCGAGCAATAATTTGAGAGGAGCGTAATGAATCGCTGTTTTGACATAGATAACTTTGCCGTAATCAGTCTTTAACCAGCGGTCGAGAGGCACGTCGGCGGCAATGCCATCGTTGGTTGTAGCGACCCATACTGTATGGCCACGCTGTTGGAGCGCTTTAGCATGCCAGTACATGATGTTATCTGGTCCACCGATCTGAGCGGGGTAAAACGATCCAATGGGCAGGAAGACTTTCATAAGAAAATGGTATGGATAAGTGCTGGATAGTCGGCAGGCAGGCTCCTTTAATTTGGGTCAAACTACCGACACAAATCTCCTTTTTTTACCAAATAGGCACATACAATTTTGGGCCAATTACTATCAATTTTGAGACACCCACTATCAATTTTGGGACATTTACTTTCAATTTTGGGCCATAGGTAACCATAGAGCCTATTCAGATCAATGATTCACTATGCACTATAGATTTCTACTCCTCCCGATACCTCCGCTCGAATGCCTCGACGTAGCTGCTGCCGACGGGGATTTCCTGCTTGCCGATGAACAGCTTTGTTTTCTGGAATGAACTGATCTTATCGAGGGCAACGATGAACGATTTGTGGACCCGGCAGAATCGATCGTCGGGCAATTTGGGCGTGATGGTTTTAAGCGTGAGTCGGCTCAGATACGGCCGGGGCTGGTGAGTCGTGAAAATTTTGACGTAGTCTTTTAGGCCCTCAACGTACAGCACGTCGTCGTGGAAGATCCTGATTTCTCGGTACTCGGAAAAGATAAAGAAGAAGGTACGTTCCTGCGTGTCTGACGTTGGCTCAGGTTCAGGCGACGTAACAACGGCCGGGGCAACGTCCAGTTCAGGTGCCTGAGTGGCTGGCTGGCGTAACGTGAACAGCTCATACGCTTTGTTGGCCGCCCGCAGCAGCCGCTCGAAGCGAATCGGTTTGAGCAGGTAATCAACGACGTTGAGGTCGTAGCCTTCCAGGGCGTACTGCTCGTAGGCCGTCGTCAGGATGACCATTGGCGGCTGCGACAGGCTCCGCAGAAACTGAATTCCGGTGAGCGTCGGCATCTGGATGTCCAGAAATAACAGATCGATCCGTTCCTGTTTCAGGACGTTGAGCGCATCCAGCGGACTTGAAAACTGCCCTACCAGTTCCAGAAACGGAATTTTCCGAATGTCATCGGCAATGATCTCCAGCGCAAAGGGCTCGTCGTCAATGGCGATGCAGCGCAACGTTGTCATGGTGTAGTTGCAGAGTTAACAGAACCCGAAACCGGTCGGCCTCGGTGGTTAGCTGCAAAGTATGCCGATTTGGATAATGCAAAGCAAGTCGCTTCTCCACGTTCCGGATACCAATGCCCGAATCCGTTGGTACGTCGCCCAGCCGGGCCTGCTCAAACAGTGGGTTTTCAGCGGAGAACACCAGCGTATCGTTCGATACAACCAGCCGAATTCCGATCTGGCTGGCCTGCTGGCCGTGCAGGCCATATTTGAAGGCGTTTTCGACGAAGGGGATGAACAGCAGCGGCTCAATCTCGTAGCTATCGATGTCGCCTTCGTGCGTGAACGTAACGGACTGATTTGGGTTCAAACGCATCTTCTGCAAGGCTACGTAATCGGCCAGATGATCGATTTCCTGCCGAAGTGGGACTTTGTCGTGCTGCGCCCGGTAAATCATGTACCGGAGCAATTGCGAGAGCGTCACGATGGCGTCTTCGGTCTGGTCGGATTTCTGCCGGGCCAGCCAGCGGATGTTGTTCAGCGTATTGAACAGAAAGTGGGGGCTCACCTGTAGCTTGAGCATGGCCAGTTCGGCCGATACTTTCTCCAGCGTCATCTGCTGCTGCATTTCCCGAACGCGGTCATAGTGCTGGCTGAACGCGATCAGCGACCCCAGCAGCCCAACAAACCCAAACGACACGACGGTGCTGGTCAGCCGCCCAACGTCAACCCGAACGCCCAGGATGTAATCGGCGGGGGGTGGTCCCGGCCAGTTGAGTTGCCCCGCCCTGGTGGCATTGGCTGTGGGTTGCGGCTGCAAATCGGGTGCAAGGGGCGGAAAGAGATTCAGAATGAGCAGATCGAGCGCCAGCACGGCCACGAACGCAAGCAGCAACCCAGCGGCAAACCGCCCAGGATTACGCTGCTGAAGAAACGCTGGCGTCAAAAACAGCAGGTTCACGTAAAAAAAAGCGATCAGCATGACATCCTCGATCACCTTGGTTACGCCAAAGCTCAACAGCACCGACCGGCTCCAGACGTAGCCGGGAAACATCAGGAACGGCAGCCCAATAAATACCACCCACCCCACTACGTGCAGCCAGTTCTGGTATCGTTGGAGAAAGTTCATAGAATGCAAGTTACGGGGTTTCCCTCATCGGTGCGTCCATCGGCTTACGCATCTGCCGACCAAATCCGGCTTTGTGCCGACGTATCACTCATGCGGATCAGCAGCCCTACGCAGAAAACACCCGTCAGTATCTACACGCGTCAACGCTGCTCTGCACGCATTTACAGCCGATTCTGCTTACACCGTACGTTGGCCAAAACCCAGTACGACCTTGACAACGGCCGGCTTATCGATAAAACGGCCCGGTTTCTGCAACGAAGCCGGGTCGTTCTGCGTACAGATGAGCAGAGACGGGAAGCTGCCGTTAAAAAATCTAAAAATCAGGGCTTTGAGGCACATACCCTACTTTACGTAAACACCGGATGCGACAGATCTACGTTATTTTCTAAACCGAAATCAATCAAACATCAGCTAGATCGGACCATGAGAAGCCCCCGCACAACCGTCGACGTTCCCCCCTCAGCCACCGCCCTCCCTACCCTAACCACCCTGCACGTATCGAGCGAGACGAATTTTTACGAACGCCTGCAGCACGTCTGGCAGAACGTCGTAGCCCTTGAAGATATGGGCATCATCCGGAGCGAACCCGACAAATTTATCTACGCGTATCGCTTTATGGAAGCTGAACTTCAGAAGGTCTGTCTGGAAAATGCCTGCCTGCAGGGACGTATCAATGACCCCGCGGCCTGATCGATTCCCTATGCAACTGTACCGGAACGACCACGTCGCCGTTGGGGTCGAGTACCACACCCATTTGCTGCAGCAGGTCTGGCAAGGTCTGCCCAGCAGCGAAAACTACCGGGAAGCCTCGCTCATTTCCCTGCAACTGGCCGAAACACACCACCTTAGCCGCTGGCTGATCGATCAGCGGCAGCTGCGGCTGTATAACCCGCTGGACTTGCAGTGGTTCACGCAGCAGTGGCTTCCCGAAGCCATCTATCGACTCCCCACCCGCGTCAGAATCGGCGTAGTGCTGACCGATCTCAATCAGTTCAGTAAGCAGGGCTCTGATCTGGTTCTGCGGGCGGCTTTCGACATGAACCCTGCTATCACCAGCCGATATTTTCTGGATACCCTGAGCGCCCGGGCCTGGTTATCGACACCCCGCCGGGAGTCGTCCTGACGGTTGTCGACACATTGGCGCCTTAGCTCTGCACATGGCCGCCCCCTGCAACGAATCGCTCTATTGCCAACGTATTATCAGTAGCAACTCAAGCTGACAACTACGTCAGAAACGATCAACTAACCTGTACCATACAAACTCATGGAGCGTAAGGAATTTTTAAAGCGCGGATTCACCAGCCTGCTTGGCATTGCCACCCTGCTACCGGCCATACAGGCCTGCAACGAAACCACCGAAATCGATCCGGCCAGCGGTACGAACACGGGCAACACAACCTCGACCGGTTCTACCAACGGCAGTTCGTCCAGCAACTGCACCGTTACGCCCTCGGAAACCGAAGGGCCTTTCCCGACGAAAGTGCCGGCCAACTTTGTCCGCAAGGACATCCGCGACGATCGCACCGGTATTCCGATGGCGATGAATATCACCATCAGGAACGCCAACGCCGGTTGCGCGGCCCTGGCGGGGGCCCTTGTCGATGTGTGGCACTGCGACAAGGATGGGTACTATTCTGAATACGGTGGCAGCGGTATGCAAAACGTCAACTACTCGACCGTTGACTTCCTGCGCGGTCGCCAGACAACGGATGCGAACGGTCTTGTCGGCTTCACAACGATTTTTCCCGGCTGGTATTCGGGTCGGGCTCCGCACATTCACGTACACATCTACAGTGCGTCGGGTAAGTCGCTGCTGGTCACCCAGATTGCGTTCCCCTACGACCTGGCTAATACGGTATATACCACGGGGCAGTCGTACGGGTACACGAAAGGTACGCAGGACACCCGCAACGAAACGGACAACGTGTTCCGGGACGGCTTCTCCACCGAACTGGCTACGGTGTCGGGCAGTAACGCAGCGGGTTACACCCTGACCCACACAATCGTTGTTAGCGGGTAGGTACGGTTTGTAGTTGAGTGGTTTGTGGTTTTCGGTTGTTGCGTCAGCCCCCATAAACCACAAACTACTAACCACAAACCACTAAACCATAGACCTATGCCGACAACCACCCAGGCCCATATCTATCTGGCTGATCAGCGAGGCTGTTCCGAAACGGACGTTTCCCGGAGCTTCCATACCCTCAACTACGGCCAGTACGTAGCGGAGGGCCGGGAGCCGTTTGGTCCGCTGCGGCTCCTCAACGACGAAACGGTGAGCCCTCAAGCCGGCCTGACGTATCAGGTCGACCAGCCGACCGACGTTTTGCTGCTGCCGGTGAGCGGGGCGGTGGAGCTGAACCACCCTCGGAATGAGCTTGTGTGGCCGGGTCAGCTTGTCCGGCTGTCGCTGCCGGCAGGAGCGTCCTACACCGTTTCTAATCCATATGAAACGGAACCGGTCAATTTTCTGCACTACTGGGTAACGAATCCAGGAGGTTCAGGCGCGCCGGGTTATCAGTCGACGGCATTCGATCCGACCACCCGGAATACCCTGCTGCCTTTGTTTGACCCGAATGCTGCTCCCGCCAGCGGCCGCCTGTTTCTCGGCCGCTACGACGGTCGGGAAGAAGGTACGTATTCGATTGACGGGCCGGATCGGGGGGTATTTGTGTTTGTTTTGCAAGGGGTGTTTGAAGTCGCCAATCGACTCCTTCACGAAAAAGACGGTCTTGCGTTGTGGTGCGAACCCGGCGACGACATCGACTTTGAGGCCCTGTCCAACGACTCACTGCTATGTCTGCTGGCGGTGCCGCTGCCCCACTAAAAGTCCCGCCGGAAACTGACCTGAGCCTGACGGACGTCAACGAATGATTTGCAAAAAAGAAGCGTCGACAGCCAACCTCTTTCGGGGCAGACCTGTCCATACGATAGCAAAGTTCACCAGGCCGTATAATTGGTCGGCTGAATAAGTAGATAGCCAGGCAAAATCCATTTTAAAGGCAACACTAATAGCGTGTGCATCAACGGGTTTAATCCTCCTCGCCCGTTTCCTGTGATCGTAGTAATTGTTAATGAGTCAAGGCCCAGTTTTACTCTATGCCCAATTTCTACAAGTTTGTCATTGCGGTAGTGTTTGTTCTGGCTATTCCTGTAGCGGTTCTGGCTATACACCAGGTTGGGGGGCAGATCGAAATGCGGGCGGTTGGTGACCGACCGGGGCATTTTTTTATCATCGTCACGAATTACCTGGAAGCCGGTCCCCGGGCCGACCGCGAAACAGGCGGCACACTTGGGGTCTTTCGCAAACGCGACGATGCCCTGATGACGACGTTCGTGGTCCGTGAAACCGGCCAGCGCCAGCCCGTTATTTACAGCAATACGTTTTGCTCCAGCCAACGGAACCTCAACTTTATCGTCGTTACGTTCCAGGCTGAACTCGACCTCGACCCGGCTGCGTACAATGACACGCAGGGGTACTACATCTCGTTTCAGACCCGCAATCGCAACGGGGGGCTGGCTAACATCAATGACCCGACCGGCACAGGTTTTACGTTTTACCTGGAATTTCCCGCGCTGCTGCAGAACGGTCAGTATGTTACGAACTCATCCCCCCGCTTCGGCCCGATCAACGGCGAATACATCTGCGCCGGTAAGCCCTTTACGTTTCCGTTTGGCGGCACCGACCCCGACGGCGACGAGTTGCGTTACTCGATGGTGACGCCCCTCGACCAGAAAGGCCCCAACCGTGGGGGTAGTCAGAACGCCGTGTCGCCGGCTCCTTATCCCGACGTAAGGTGGCTCAGCGGTTTTAGTGCCGACCGGGCCATCCCGGGCAGCCCACCCCTGAGCGTCGATCCCAAAACCGGGCAGTTGTCGATCACCGCCACACAACTCGGTCTGTTCGTATTCGCCGTAAAAGTGGAAGAATTCCGCAATGGGGTTAAAATCGGCGAAGTACGACGCGACTTCCAGTTTCTGGTGGTCGACTGCCCGCCCACCACGACTCCGGACCCTACGGTTCAGATCAAGGACCGGCCGGGGCTACGCGACACGACCATTTGCCAGGGAAACCTTGCTACGCTCCTGGCCAAAGTAGATACGAGCTGGAATTACCAGTGGCAACGCGACGGCGTGAACTTACTGAACGCGACCAGCCCCTCGCTGTCGGTGCGGGAGCCGGGCGACTACACGGTGGTTGTGTCGCCCAAAGCAGCCTGTAGTCAATCCAGTACGTCGGAAAGCCTGCGAATTACCGTGGTTGGCAGCCAGGCCAAACTCTCGACGACGGGGCATTTATGCGCTACGACGGGTACCGTTACGATCACCGCTACCGGCGCCACGAACGTCACCTACCAGTGGTATCGGGATGGTCAGCCGGTACCGGGCCAGACCGCCGACTCACTGGCTACACTCCAACCCGGTCGTTTCTGGTCTGTTCTGACCTACGCGACCTATGGCTGTGTTACCCGAACCGATACGGTTTCACTGGCCCGGTCGGCAGCAGTCGTCGCGTCCATTCAGTCCGCTACGGGTCAGGCCCGGCTCTGTCCGCAGGAAACCCTTCGTCTGACCGGTAGCGGAGGAACGCGCTACGCCTGGCAGCACGACGGTCTACCCGTTTCCGACGCAACCGGCTCGGACCTCGACATCAGCCAAACGGGTACCTACGTCCTGACGGCTACCGATGGCTACGGCTGCCAGGGGACGTCGTCGCCGTTTTTGATAACGCCCGTTCCGCCCGTTACGGTGCTGTTCGATTCGCTGCCGGGGGTCTGCGGCCCTGATGCTCCGGCTTATGCGTTGCGCGGCAGTCCGGCGGGCGGTGTCTTTGCCGGGACGGGCGTTGAGGAAAACCAGTTCAGCCCGAAGCTGGCCGGAATCGGCAACCATGCGCTTACCTACACGGTCAAAGCGGCCCCGGAATGTAAAGGTACCGTGGCCACCCGAACAGCCGTAGTCGCCCCGATTCCCGCCATCGACCTGGCCGATTCGATGGCAACGTATAAAGGCAATACGTTCACCCTGGCTCCGGTTGTAACGGGCAATGCCACCCGGTTTCAGTGGACAGCCGGAACGTACCTGGACAATGACCGGTCGGCAACGCCCGCCGTTCAGCGGATCGGAGCTGACATCACCTACGTTTTCGACGTGGAAAACAACGTCGGCTGTACGGCCCGGGATACCATCCACATTACGGTCTATTCGCAGCTTGGCATTCCTGATGCGTTTTCGCCCAACGGCGACGGCCTGAACGATGTCTGGCAACTCCCCGGCATCGAAGCCTTCCCCGACGCTGTGGTAACCGTTTTCAACCGCTGGGGTGAGGTTATCTACTTGTCCGACAAAGGCTATCCCCTACCCTTCGACGGCACCCTTAACGGTACCCCGCTCCCGGCTGGCCTGTACACGTACACGCTCCGAACCGTGCCTGAGCGTCCCGTGCAGCGGGGAAGCCTGCTGTTGCTGCGGTAAGTAACACAGCCCCAACCCCTGAAAGCGGCATTGAACTGCCACGGTATGCACTCGTCGCGACAAAAATCCGACGTTCGTTTAACCTGAATTATGGGCAGTAAATAATTCAATTTATTGGTTATCAGCATCTAATTAAATCATCTTTGTCATCCCGGGGAACGAGATATCTCCGGTAGCTGGACGAAATGTCAGTCTCACCCAAAGATCCCTCGTTCCTCGGGATGACAATAAAAGGCATTGACGGCTATGAAGTTGTTAATAACACATCATAGCTAACATCAGCCGTCTTTTGGTAGAGAAACAAAAAAGCGTGGGCCCTACGACCCACGCCACTCCTTCATCTGTCTGATTCGCGTACCTTACTGCACAGCCAATATTTTGAACTCGGTCCGGCGGTTCTGCTGGTGCTCATTTTCTGAACAGTTCACCCCATCCACGCAACCGTTTACAATTTCACTTTCGCCGTATCCGCGGGCTACGAGCCGGCTCGGGGTGATGCCCCGGCTGACGATGTAGTCGAGTGCTGCACGGGCCCGGTTTTCCGACAACCGGATGTTATAGCCGTCGCTGGCCCGCGCATCCGTATGCGACCGGATCTCCACCTTCATCTCGGGGTATTCCTTCAACAGCCCCACCAGACGATCCAGTTCGCGGGCTGCATCGGGCCGGATAAAGAACTTGTTCAGGTCGTAGTAGATGTTTTTGAGCTGGAATACATCCCCGACCCCGTAGATACCGACCGAATCGGTAACCACCTTATTTGTTGCTTTCTTGGGCTGCTTGCCATACTTCGCTTTTTTGACTGCGTACTGATCTTTCTGAGCCGTCAGCGTGTACGGAGCGTTTGGTTTCATCGCGAACTCGTAGCCGCCATCCGGCCCGGTCACCACCGTTTGCTCCGACTTGTCTTTCTCGTTACGCAGAGTCACCTTTACTCCGGAAGCCGGTTTCTGGTTGACTTCGGTTTTCACGACACCCTTCATGATGGTATTCTCGGAGCGTTCGAGGTAGATTGATACGTTCATCACCGGCTTGCTCGACTGCGTCAGGGTTGAGAACCGCACGCTGTTCATGGCAAATCCTTCTTTCACGGCTTTGAATTCATATTCCGCATTGGATTCTACGCAAAGTTCGGCACGGCCCTCGACGTTGGTCAGCCGCAGGTCCTGGCTGGAACCATTGCGCAGGATACGCACGTCGGCATTTTCGAGCGGCATATTCGTTTTGGCATCGTAGACCAGAATGTTGAGTTGCTTGCAGGTCCGCTTGAAGCTGTAGATATCATCGTCGGTAATGCCTTTTTTCCGGTTACTGCTAAAGAAGCCCGTCGTGCGGCTGGCGTCGGTGATCAGGCCGAAATCATCTTTTTCGGAGTTGATCGGTGCCCCTACGTTCTCAACACCCTTGTAGGCGACGCCGTCTTTCAGTTCGGCGTAGAAAATATCCAGCCCCCCCAGGCCTTCGTGGCCATCCGACGCAAAGTACAGGTTACCGGTTTCATCGACGTACGGGAACATTTCGTTACCCTCCGTATTAATTTCCCGGCCCATGTTTACGGGCGTTCCCCACTGGCCGTTGTTGAATTCCACGACGTAAACATCCGTTCCACCGTAGCCACCGGGCATATCCGAGACGAAATACATCCGGGTATTGTCGGGCGTGAACGCCGGGTGTCCAACCGAGTATTCCGCACTGTTGAACGGCAGGTCCTGCACATCAGTCCACTTGCCGTTTTTATTAACGGCCGAGTACAGTTTCAGTTTCCGTACGCCCTCCTGGCTTTTTCCGGCCTTGCCTTTGGCACCGTTGTTCCGGGTGAACACGATGAAACTCTGGTCTTTCGTGAACGTAACGGGTCCCTCGTGGTATTTGGTGTTCAGCGTCCGGCTGAATTTCTGTGCTTTTGTCAACGGCTGCTGTTCTTCGGCCGATGTCGTTTCCTCCATGGCCTCGATGGGCTTGGCTTCGGTGTTGCCGCCCCCCAGCATGGCCATACTCGGCCGCCGTTCGATGTTCGGCACCTTGAGCTGGTTCGTATCGGGGTGGAAATATAAATCCAGGAACGGCGTCTGGTTCCAGCTAAACACCCGGCGGATTACGCCCGACTCATCGCGCGACGATACGAACACCAGACCGCCTTTGTAAAACATCGGGCTGAAATCAGCCTGCCGTGAGTTGATGGGAATGTTATGCACCCGGTACGACGACGAATCGCGATAGAACCGGTTTACGTCCATGTACGACACGGTGAACTTACGCCCGCGCAGGTCTTCGCTCTGCTGCTCGCCGTAGCGGCTGTACATCTTCTGCGACTCGCGGTACTTCCCGTTGGCGGCCAGTGCCTGTGCATAAAAGAGGTACATTTCGCTGTCGAGGTCGTTGTAGTTTTTGACCAGTTCGCCGTACACGCGTTCGGCATTACGGGTATCCTGCAGCTTCCGGTAGCTGTAACCAAGTTTGGTCAGCGCTTCGCGGGTTTCGACCGGATCTTTCTTCTTATCCGTCCGCAGGAACTCTTCGTACATCCGCACGGCGGTGACGTAGCTTAAGTTGTCAAATTGCTTATTGGCCGCTCGCAACCGCGTACTCTGCGCCTGAGCAGTCAGGCTCCACAAGGCCAGTCCCGCGAACAGCAAGACCCGTACAATTCGGTTCATGGGTGTAAGTATTAGTGGTAAACTATGGGTTTACCCAGAATGTATCAAATAGAATGCCAGAATTCAGGGAATATATTATTTCATATAAAATAGCCACATTCCCGCCTATTTCATGTTAAAAATACAATTTTTAACGTATGGCGGATAAGTCATACTGCTTTCACTCTCAAAAAATTCGGCACACATAAGAGAACACAAGGTAAGTAGCCCGAAAGAATTTGTTACCATTTATCATCGGCTCAACGACAAAGACAGCAGCAGCAGAGCTTTTTCACTGAACAGGTCAACTCGCTGTTAATTAACACAATTTCACTCCTGTTGACTGCTCCGTCAGGCGGTTATACTTTACGGTCATTCACTTACACAATCGCTTTACCGGGCCTAAGTCAAGCCTTTAAACCATCTCCATCCCATGAACTGTCAACATGTTCTTCTGCTTCTGGTCGGTCTGCTCTTCGGGTGTGCCAGTTCAAAACTGCCCACTACGCTGGGCGATGTCAAAAAATCACCGACGTATGGCTATACGCCTATCGATCCGTTACCGGTTGAAGTACTGAGCCCGCAGGCAGTCACAACCGTGAACAGTTCAAAAATTCTGGATGCCCTCCCCGATGAGACCGTCAGGCTGGCCATCGGTCAGTTTGATAGCGAGGGTGGTCTGACGTTTGGCCCGGCCAAGATCGGCGTTAAGGGCGGTAGTTATGTGGTCGTGCTGGACTACATTAAGTTTGATACAAAGTCCTTCGGGGTAGAAGTAAAGACCACGCCGAATGAAACCAATCCGTATCAGAGATCAGCTTCGGTAACCTACAAGCCCAATCCGGACCTGCTCGTTCCGGTTTACATTGGCGTTGGTTTGCGGCTAACGGCCAATATTACGGTCAATGAAGGGTCCGTTGACCTGGGCAATCTACTGGCGTTGGGTGTGTCAGCTCAGGCTAAGCAAATTTCCGGTACCTTAGTCATCCAGACGCTTGGAATCAGTGGTGAAGGCATTTCCGGGTCAATACCGTTACCCAGTGAAATCAATCAGACATCGGTTCAGAACGCAATTCAATCGCTGGGTGCCATTCGGGCGGTTCTGTACGCCGAGAAAACCCGGATCCGCCCCCGGGTAGTCGGGGTGTACAACAATTTAGGCGGTGGTCAACAAACCGTCAATAGCTTCATTACCTCATTACTTGAAAACCCAATCCCCTTAAAAATAGAGTAATAACCGCCATTTTATGACAAATCGACCCACCCTCGACCAGGTGCTTGAAATCATCCGGTTCACCGTCACCCCTGAAAACACCTCCGCCTTTCTGGAGGGCCGGGCCGAAGTCGAGCGGTTTACCGGTTCGCTGGCCGGGCACGTAAGCACCGAGCTTCTGCACCTGGGCGGAGAAAACTGGCTGATGCTGATTCGCTGGGAAGACGAAGCCGCCGTCAAGGCCGCTCAGCAGCAAACCGCTACGTCGCCGGTCATTACCGAGTGGATCAACCAAACGGCTCAGTTCGTGTCCTTTGAGGAAGGCACGGTTCGCTACGTAGGCTGATGCAGGCCGTAGTAAACCCCTACGACCGAATCGTCACCAGCATGATCCGTTTGGTTTCGGTCGTTACCCGGAAGCGGTGATCCAGCCGTCGGCCAATCACCCAGGCAATCTGATTGTCTGAAAGCAGGACGGCCGTACGTTCCCGATCCGGGCGACTCACTTTCTGGTCAGTCAGCAGATCGCTGACCAGCTTATGTCCGTTCAGGCCCAGCGGCCGGAAGCGATCCCCCTGCTGCCAGGGCCGGACTGTCAGCGGCCAGCGAAGCCGGTCGGCATCGAAGCAGGCCGTTGCCGCATCCGCCGGAGGCCGGAAATCAGCCGGTCGGTCAAACACCGCAAACGCCAGCGAAAACTGTCCGGCTACGTCCACGGGTCCATCCGGCAGTGCCTCAACGGTCAGGCTGTAGGCCAATGACGCGCTCAGGGGAGTTATCAGCAGCCCGTCGCGCTCGTGGGTTATCCGGTACGTTGCCGACTGGAAAATCTGCCCGGGTTGATTACGTAGTGCCTGCCCCATCCGGGCTGACTGGTCGGCCGAAAAGCCGTACGGTTTCAGCCATTCTGCCAAGCGAAAGTCCGGCTCGGTCAGGTTGAGCAAAGCGTCGGCTTTGAGCAGAATCCGGTCGTCGCGCCTGTCGGCTACGGCCTGCCACGAGCGCTCCAGTTCCTCCCGCATCAGCGTTTCGGCCGCCCGAAGCCGCCCGACCGTATGCGGAACGGTATGCAGCAAGCCCGGATTCAGGCTCTCCAACACCGGCACGACATGATGGCGCAGTCGATTTCGGGCATATGTATCCTCTGCATTCGAACGATCTTCGCGCCAGTGGAGTCCTTGCTCACGGGCGTAGGTTTCCAGTTCGTCACGGGTCACGAACAAGAGCGGACGTACTACGGTATTTTGCCGGACGGCAATGCCATGGAGACCGGCCAGCCCCGTACCGCGCACGAGGTTCAGCAATAGGGTTTCGAGTACGTCGTTCTGATGATGGGCCGTAGCCACACAGGCATAGCCCTCCTGCTGAACGAGTTGCGCAAACCAGTCGTACCGCAGGTCGCGGGCAGCCATCTGGATGGAAATGCCCCGCTGGTCGGCTTCGGCGGTGGTGTCGAAACGGGTCAGATGAAACGGAACCCCGTACTCTCGGGCTTTGTTTTGTACAAAATGGGCATCGGCATCCGACTCGTCTCCGCGTAGTCCGAAGTTCACATGGGCAATGGCAAACGGCTGTCGAATCTGGTGAAACAAATGCGTCATCACCACCGAATCCAGTCCGCCACTGACTGCAAGCAGTACCCGATCGGCCGATCCAAACAATCGGTTTCCGTTAATAAATTCTAAAAAATTACGCTCCAACATGGGGTGTCGGCCCGAAGCCGTAGTTTTGCAAACATGTATCGAACGTTGTTCCGCTTAGTGCTGTCGTTTTTTCTGCTTGGCTCGTTGCTTGGCCCTGCCATCGCCCAGACCCAGCCGGGTCGTCCGTCGGCGGGTGGTCCCGGCGATAAGGTTGAGCTATTGCCGCCCGGTGCCGACAGCCTGGTTGTTCTGAACACGCCCGGTCAGGTTATCCGCAAGCTGTACAATAACGTTCGGTTCCGGCACAAAGGGGTGCTAATGTACTGCAACCTCGCCATTCAGAACGTAACGACCAACGTAATTGAAGCGTATGGCAACGTCCGCATCATTCAGGGCGACACCATCAGCGTCCGGGGCGATACCATGTTCTACTACGGCAATGTACGCCAGGCGAACCTGCGCGGACACGTAGTCATGAAAGACCGTAAGATGACGCTGACGACCGCCCGGCTCGACTACGACATGCAGGGGGGCATTGCCCATTACCCTACGCCGGGCCGGATTGTCGACAATGAAAACGTGCTGACCAGCCGCGAGGGCTACTACGACACCCGCTCCAAGCAGTTCACGTTCAAAGACGACGTTAAACTGGTAAACCCGAAATACACCCTTACCGCCGATTCCCTGCTGTACAATTCGCTGAGCAAGATTGCAACGTTTCAGGGGCCAACGCGCATTGTCAGCAAAGATGGGGTTCTGACGGCCGTAGAAGGCCAGTACAATACCGTATCGCGCATATCGAATTTCCAGCGCCGGGCTACCGTCGAAACCCCCAAATACCGGCTCACCGGCGATTCGCTTTACTACGATAACATCACCGAACTGGGGGTTGCCCGGGGGCATGTGATTATGGTCGCAAAAGACAAACAGGCTATTATTTTAGGCGATCATGTCCGGTATAACGGTAAAATTGGCATCTCACGGGTGACGGGCCATGCCGTTGCCAAGAGCATCAGTGGGCAGGATACCCTGTTTCTGCGGGCCGATACGCTGTTCTCGTTCGACAACAAGGAGACTAATACGCGTCGGTTGCTGGCTCACAAGAACGTGTACGTATTCAAATCAGACCTGCAAAGCAAGTGCGACTCGCTGATTTATAACACCGCCGATTCAACCATTTATTTTTACAAAAAGCCCATTGTCTGGAGTCAGAACAAGTACCAGATGGAAGCCGATTCCATGCGGGCCTTTCTGAAAAATAACCGCATCCATACGATGTATCTGCGGGCCAAGGCCTTTGTTATCTCCCTGGATACGCTCCAGAATTTTAACCAGATCAAAGGCCGGACCATTACAGCCTACTTCGCCACGAAGCCCGTGGCCACCACAGCAGTCGGCCCCAAAGGCGAACTGACAGCCTCCGCCCGGCCGGTGCCCCCCGGATCAACCACCACCGCACCGGAGCAGAAAACTGAGCTGGAACGGGTTATCGTTGAAGGAAACGGCCAGAGCATTTACTTCGCTGTTGATGACAAAAACAAGCTCATTGGCATGAATCATGTTGAATGTAGTCGTATGAACCTTGAATTTACCGACAGCAAAGTGGGTACAATCCGGTTCTACGGACAGCCGGACTCTAAATTCGTACCCCCACACGAGATTGTGGGTGACGTGAAAGAACTGGATGGGTTCCGGTGGCGACAGGAGGAAAAACCGACAAAAGGCCAGGTTTTATGGCTTGAAACGCCCCCGCCGGCGCAACCGGTTAACAAAAATTCGCCGAAAAAGAAACCCGGCGTTAAACCTTTGGCTAAAAAGACGGTTCTAACGAGTGAAAAGTAAGTTATTTAACAATTTTTTAGACGGACGCCCGTTGACTTTGTCTTTTTCGATGAATAGGTTTGTGGTGACTAAATGTGCGTATCCGAAAGTGAATCTTCATGAAACAATATATACTTTTTGGTTTACTAATCGGCCTCTCTCTGGTCGCTCCCCCGCTGCAGGCGCAGACCGCAGCCCGGGACAGCGATGTTCAGAAGAGCGGTAGCCGGTTGGAGCTGGGCCGGTCGTCTGTTAGTCGACCAGCCTCTAAATCGTTACGATCATCGTATTTTTCAATAGCTCCCCCCCCGGCGCTGAGCAGCTTTGATCGGCTTGGCGCTCCCCGCAAGAACACGACTATCAATGAGTATTACCGCTCATTGCTGGTGGCGCCAACTGCCGCCAAGCCCGCAGCCCGGTCGGTTGTAGCCGAATCAACGCCGTCGGTGGTTAGCGAATCACGTGCCGTTGCTGAGCCGGAAAGCAAGGTAGAGGAACGGATGTTTGCCAATGACCGCATATCGGTCTCAAACATCTACCCAAACCCAGCCAGCGAATTTGCTGAGATCGATTACCAGATCAACGGCCCCGTCGGCGACGCCCGGCTGACCCTGTTGAACATCCTGGGGTCGCCCATTGCCGAGTATTCGCTGGATCAGAATGAGCGCAAGATCCGTATCCAGACCCGCGAACTGGCAACGGGCTATTATCTGTACCGTCTGTCGCTGAACGGCAAAATCGTAGCGACGAAGAAACTGCTCGTGCGGCATCAGTAGCGGGTTGATACGGGGTTGGCCCAGCTACCCCGTTTTAACACTATTTAACGCCCCCTTGCCCGCAAACCCGTCGTTTTCCTGCCTGATTCCGGCACTATACCCGCTTTCCCTTCGTTGAAAAGGTACGGCCATTTCCCTGTTGGCCGGTATTTTTTGTATCTTTGTAGCCTTATGCAACAACGACTTATCGTTAGGGTTCTGTTGAGCGCCTGGATTGTGGTTTTACTGGGTTCATGCAGCCCGTTTTCAAAATTGCAGAAACACGGAACCGACGACGAGAAATACAAAGGAGCTGTCCAGTATTACAAGAAAGGAGACTGGTATCGTGCGGGTATCCTGTTCGAAGAATTGATTCCGGTACTGAAAGGAAGCACGGAATCCGAGATGGCTCAGTTTTATTACGCCTATACTCAGTATCACCAGCAGCAGTATCTGCTCAGTGCTACGCTGTTCAAGAAGTTTTACGAGACCTTTGCCCGCAGCGACTACGCTCAGGAGGCTATGTATATGTATGCCCTGTCGCTGTATAAGGACACGCCGGGTTTTAACCTCGATCAGTCCAATACGTTGACGGCAACGTCTGCCCTGCAGGACTTTATTAACGCCTATCCGAGCAGCCAGTACCGCGATGATTGCACGAAGATGATTCTGGAACTGCGCCGGAAGCTGGAGCGGAAAGCCTACGAAAAAGCCGTTCTGTACTATAAAACCAGTGGGTTCAACATTGCCTCGTACAAGTCGTCGGTAATTGCCATTAACAACTTCCAGAAAGAATTTCCTGATTCAGAATACAACGAGGAACTTGCTTATCTGAAGTTTGACGCGCAGTACAGCCTGGCTAAAAACAGCCTGGAAACGAAACAGAAGGAACGTTATCAGGAAGCAATCGGTTACTATCAGGCATTCGTCGATAAGTACCCGAACAGCAAGTTTGTGAAGCAGGCGGAGAAAATGTACGAAACCAGCCAGAAGGAAATCGAACGGATGGATAAGCTGGAAAAAGAAAAACAACAGCCAAAACCGGACCCGAACCGGCCGTCCAAGGTTACCGCTGCAAACGAATAATCAGCATAAATTGACGCTGGCCAACTGCTACTCAGCTAGTCGAGGCCGGCTTTTTAATCAAGAATAGAAACGTATGGCGACCAATCAATCTATCATTACCCGCGACAATGACAAGATTGCGGCTATGACCGGAAATCTTTACGAATCCGTGTCGATCATTTCGAAACGTGCCCGGCAGATTGCTTCCAAAAACAAGGAAGAACTGAGCAACAAGCTGTCTGAGTTTGTATCGGCCGTTGACAACCTTGAAGAGGTATTCGAGAACCGCGAACAGATCGAGATTTCCAAGTTTTACGAGCGCATGCCGAAGCCGACATCCATCGCCACCGATGAATTTCTGGAAGGCAAGGTATACTGGCGCTACAACGAAGAAGAGCAGCAGTAGACATCGCCCCACCAACAACAGAGCCGCCGGGAATTTCACCGTGCGGCTTTATTTTTGGGGTATGGTATTTGGTTGGCTGGATACGGTTTTCGGGTAGAACCCATGATGATCGTCAACCAGTCCTGACCGAAAACTGATCACTGTAAACCGTAAACCGACTGTGAAAGGGAAGCGTATTCTTTTGGGCGTAACGGGAAGCATTTCGGCCTATAAATCGGCGCTGCTGATCCGGTTGCTGGTTAAAGCCGGGGCCGAGGTGCAGGTCGTCATGACGGAATCGGCGAAGGCCTTTATTACGCCACTTACGCTGGCTACCTTATCTAAACGACCGGCGCTGTCGACGTTCGTGAGCGACCAGAACGGTAGCTGGAACAACCACGTCGAGCTTGGCCTCTGGGCCGACGTACTGGTGATCGCACCGGCTTCGGCGCACACGCTGGCCCGCTGCGCCCACGGTCTCTGCGACGATCTGCTGTCGGCCGTGTACTTATCGGCTAAGTGTCCGGTCTTTTTTGCGCCGGCCATGGACCTGGATATGTACCGCCACCCCACCACGGTCGAAAACCTCCGGCGGCTCGAATCATTCGGCAATCACATCATTGACGCGGAACATGGCGAACTCGCCAGCGGTCTGGTTGGCGAAGGCCGTCTGGCGGAACCGGAAACCATCGTCCAGGCGCTTAATCGCCATTTCGCCTTCCGGCCAACACTGGCCGGCAAACCGGTACTGATTACGGCCGGACCGACGCAGGAGCCAATCGATCCGGTTCGCTACATCAGCAACCACTCGACCGGCAAGATGGGCTACGCCATTGCCCAGGCGTTTGCCCAAGCGGGAGCCGAGGTAACCCTGGTGAGCGGTCCCACGGCTTTGCCCCTCCCCGATCCGTCTGTTCGGCGGGTGACTGTCCGGTCGGCGGCCGACATGTACGAGGCAACCGCCACGGCTTTCCCGGGGGCAGCCGTAACGATTCTGAACGCGGCCGTAGCAGACTATACCCCCGCCCACCCCGCCGACCGGAAAATTAAGAAGCAGGAAGCAACCTTTGCGCTGGAGCTTACCAAAACTACCGACATTGCCGCTACGCTGGGGCAACAGAAACGCCCCGACCAGCTCATGATGGGCTTTGCGCTGGAAACAAACGATGAACTGGCCAATGCACTGAAAAAATTACGGGCTAAGAATTTAGACTGGATTGTGTTAAATTCACTACGCGATTCGGGTGCTGGTTTCGGACACGATACCAACAAAATCACCGTTATTGACAAAGACGAGCAAACCCACGAATTTGCCCTGAAAGCAAAGGAGGACGTGGCACAGGATCTGCTTGACCTGGTCGAAAGCGCGTTAACCAAACAGTCAGTCGTCTGATCGCCAAACGGTTGTGGTTTATCAAATTGTTGCCCGGTCGAATACGTTTCTTATGAAAACAATACGCGTTTTAGTGCTTCTTATTGGGCTTTCGGGACTGGCGCAGGCGCAGGAACTGAACTGTCAGGTAACGATCAACTCCGACCAGCTGATTGCCCAGCAGAAAACTGACTTTTCCTACGTCAACCAGTTGAAAACGGTCATTTCGGAGTTCATGAACACCCGGCGCTGGACCAACGATCAGTTTACACCAACTGAACGGATCAACTGCTCAATGAATATCAACCTTGTCAAGTCGCTGACCCAGGGCGTTTTTGAAGCAACGGCCCAGATCGTGGTGACCCGCCCTGTATACGGTACGTCGTACGAAACCACGACTTTCAGTTACGTTGATCGGGCGTTCAATTTTGTTTATCTGCCTACCACCCCGATCTACTTCCGCGAAAATGTGTATTCCGACGAACTGACCTCGCTGCTCGCTTATTACGCCAACATCATTCTCGCCGTCGATTACGATACGTTCAGTCGGCAGGGCGGCAATCCGTACATCCAGCGGGCCTACGCCATCGTGAATCTGGCGCAGCAGGGCTCAGTCAACCCGTCGTGGCAGACGGGGGGCGACCGCCGGAATCGCTACTGGCTGATCGAAAACATGCAGAACCAGCAGTTGTCGCCGTTCCGGGATGCCATGTATACCTACCACCGGCAGGGCTTGGATGTGTTCGGCGCAAACCCCGTGCAGGTTCGTAAGCAGACGCTCGATCTGCTGTCAACCATCCGCACAATCGGCCAGCAACTGCCCAATTCCGTCCTCCTCAACTCGTTCTTCGATGCCAAGGGCGATGAGATCTATAATATTTTATTTGAAGGAACGCAGCCTGAACGAAAAAAAGCGTTTGATTTGCTGTCGTTCCTCGACCCATCCAAAACCGAAACGTACCGGAAGCTGCTGTGGTGAGACCGGATGACGGTGTGCGGTTTTTAGTTCGTGGTTTTCGGCCGCCGAAAACCGAAAACTGTCAACCGAAAACCGTATACCGAATGAACCTCACCCCCAACCGGCATTGTTACCTGAGTAAGGAGCTACCTGTATGCTATCGCATTTACTCATAAAAAATTACGCCCTGATTGACCAGCTCGAACTCGTTCCCGACGACGAGCTGAACATCATTACAGGCGAAACCGGAGCCGGAAAATCCATCATGCTGGGGGCCATTGGCCTGCTGCTCGGGAACCGGGCCGACACAAAAGTCTTGTACAACCCAGACCAGAAATGCGTCATAGAAGGTACGTTCGGTGTAGCGGGCTACCAGATTGAGCGCATCTTCGACGAAGAAGAATTAGACTTTTCTCCATCCTGCATTGTCCGGCGCGAAATCAGCACCAGTGGTAAATCGCGGGCGTTCGTTAACGATACGCCCGTTAATCTGGAAACTCTCCGGCGCGTGACCAGCCAGCTGATGGATATTCACTCGCAGCACGATTCGGTGCTGCTTGGCTCGAACGAATACCAGCTGGAGATTGTCGATACGTATGCCCAGGACGATGCCCTGCTTCGGCATTACCGTACTGATTACCAGGCCTACCGGGCAAAGCGAACTACCTACGACCAGCTTCAGGCGGAAGCGTCGGCAATGCGGAAGGAGTTCGACTACAACAACTTCCTGTACGAAGAACTGGCTAAAGCCCAGCTCCAGGCCGACGAACAGGAGTTGCTGGAGCAGGAGCTGAACATCCTCGAAAACGCCGGGGAAATAAAGGAGCGGCTGCAACTGGCCTACGAATACCTCGACAACGCTGAACAGTCGGTAATTAGCTTCCTGAAAGGGGCCGTCAGTAATTTGGGCTACATCAGCAAGCTATCGAGCCAGTACGATCAGTTGCAGCAACGGGCGCAGAGCACACTGATCGAACTACGCGACCTGGCCGACGAGATCAGTACCGAACAGGACCGCGTAGATACCGACGATACCCGCGCCGACACCATCCGCGACCGGCTGAATCTGATTTACCAGTTGCAGACCAAGCACCAGGTGAAAGACGTAGCGGGGCTGCTGGCCCTGCAGAACGAGCTGGAACAGAAAGTCAGCAAGGTTCTGAACCTGGATGATGAACTGGCCGAGGCCAAGGCGCAGGCCGATGCGGCCCGGGAACAGATGCAGGTTAGTGCCCAGGCGCTGTCGGCGGCCCGGCTGGCCGTTCTCGCACCCATCGAAACTGAAATCGGCGGCTTACTGCGGGATCTGGGCATGCCCAACGCATCACTCAAGATCCAGGCTGAAACCGGCAAAGCCACCCCGACCGGCCTGGATACGATCACGTTCCTGTTCAGCGCAAACAAGGGAATTAAACCCCAGCAGCTGAAGAACGTAGCGTCGGGGGGTGAATTTTCGCGCCTGATGCTGGCTATTAAATACATTCTGGCCAGTAAGCGGTCCCTGCCGACCATCATCTTCGACGAAATCGATACGGGGGTTTCGGGTGAGATTGCCATCAAAATGGGGCAGATGATGCGCGACATGGCCCACAGTCATCAGATCATTGCCATTACCCACCTGCATCAGATTGCCGGTCAGGGCACGGCCCATTATTTCGTGTACAAAGACCACTCCGCCGACCGGACTGTCAGCCGCATCCGCAAGCTTACGTTTGACGAACGCGTCAACGAGATTGCGCAGATGATCGGAGGCAGCAACCCATCCCCGAGTGCGGTGAAAAATGCCCGTGAAATCCTGAAGCAACGGGCTACGGCAATAGCTAAATAATCCGCCGGTGCGACCTAATTTATGACAAAATGTGTTGTTTTTTTAGTAAGTCTACTGGCTGTAGCCGGCCTGCTTCAGACCTGTACTGACTCCGGAGCCAGCACCATTACGCAGGCGGAAGATGAAGTGTTCGCTATTCATAATGAGGTGATGCCCAAAATCGGTCGCCTGATGCAGCTGCGCAAGCAGTTGAAGGTACATGCCCATTCGCTCGACAGTATGCAGCAGGCCGGCCAATCCGCAACGGCGTCAATTCGGGTTGACGAAAAGCGCGACGAAGCGCTGCGTCTGATGCAGAACCTGACCATCGCCGACAGCCTGATGGTGCGCTGGATGGCACGTTATAACGGCGATACCCTCGACCGACTGCCAACGGACCAGGCCTTACTCTACCTCGAACAGGAAAAGGAAAAAATTGACGATGTCAAATCAAAAATCAACACCAGCATCCAACAGGCGGAAGCCTTTTTCAGTACACCGTAACGCGTGGCTGCTTATACTGGCCCTGTTTGTAGTTACGGCCGGGTGCAGCACTACAGACGACAAACTACCGATTCTGGGGCAGCGGGAGGCCGTCACAAAAACCGTTGATGGGAAAGACGTAGTTGATTCGGTGTACCACAGCATACCGGATTTCAAATTTGTCAGCCAGTACGGCGATACGGTCACGGCCAAAGCACTCGACAACAAGATCTACGTAGCCGATTTCTTCTTCACGACCTGCCCGACGATCTGCCCAAAAATGAAAACGCAGTTAAAGCGGGTGTATGACAAGTATAAAGGGAATCCGGATGTTATGCTTCTCTCGCATACAATTGATCCGGAACACGATTCGGTGGCCGTACTGAAAGAATTCGCTACGGGGCTGGGCATTGCAGACCGGCAGTGGCTGTTTGTGACCGGTTCGCGCGATGACATTTACGAGATTGGCCAGAACAGCTACATGGTTACTGCTCAGGAAGATGCATCTGCACCGGGGGGCGTTGTGCATAGCGGAGCGTTCATCCTGGTCGACAAGGAAAAGCACATTCGGGGGGTTTACGACGGCACCACCGAAGAGGGCGTCAACAAACTGATGGCCGACATGGACAAACTCTTGCGCGAGTATCAATCATGACACGGCTTTTCCAGAATCGCAAAAACGAAAAGGTAACGCACAGCTCGCAGGGTAAAACCAGCGGCATGCTCAGATACACGGGGCTGTCAGGACTGATCGCCGTGATGCTTTTGTTTACGGCCTGTCAGAGTGAGGAAGAGATCAAACGCCAGCGGTACATTACCGAAGGGTTGCTGCTCTACAAAACCTACTGCGCCAATTGTCACCAGACCGACGGAAAAGGGCTGGAAGCGCTCTACCCGCCCATTGCCGGCTCTGATTACCTCGTCAACAAAAACACCGTTACCTGCCTCATACGGTACGGCCAGCGGGGGCCAATTGTGGTGAACGGCAAAACGTACAACCGGCCAATGCCCGCCCAGCTTCAGCTCAGCGATCTGGAAGTGGCCGAGCTGATGACGTACATCTACAACGAATGGGGGGGCGAAACAAAGGTGACCGACGTGAAAACGGTCAGTCCTATCCTGGCTACCTGCAAACAACAAACCGACCAGCCCTGACTGTCACCCTGTTTATCAGGCAGTCGATATAGGTTGCCTGATAAACAGGGTTGAATGCTAAAAGCCCTGTCCGCCTTCTACGTTGAAGATACCGGTCGTTTTCCGGATGGAGTAGCGGGAGAAATCCTGCGGTGCATCGAGGCCAATCCCCTGCAGTCGTTCGCCGGTTAGCGGACTGATGATGGTTACAGGTTTTTCAGTAAATACCTTCTTATTGATCGGACTCCAGTTCAGTTCCGATGTCAACAATTTGTTTTGCTGCTGTTTATTGATAACCACTACGTTGCCCATGACCGTATAAAGGTCTTTTGCTTTGTTGTACCGTCCGGAATCGGACCGTAACGTAGTGACCTCCTCTCCGGCCGGTCCGTAAAATACGATATTGACCGTTTTGGGATATTTGCGGTCGTCGTTCTGATACCGGAACTGCTTTGGCGTCGTCATCCGGACTTTCAGGATGGCCGCTTCGCTGTACAGCATCTTCACATCATTGATCTCCTCAATCGGTCCCTGGTAGGGCTGAAGCTTCTTCGACTGCTTCGGCTCCTCACAGGCCGACAACAGCAACGTAGCCAGCAGAAAAACCGGCTGCACGAGTTGCCGCACGACACCGTACCGTAGGTTATGGATGACTATATTCACGACCCAAAAACACGGGTTTTGCCGGATTGGTTTACCAACGTATTAATCGATTACCGACTTGCGGAACCAGCGGTCGGTCAGGGAGAAGCCGAGCGCAAACCGCAGGTACTGTTCCCGAATCTGCGTACCGATCAGAGCCCCGCGCTGTCCGCCAACAACGGCGATGTTGATCCGGTTTACCAGGAAAGCGCCGATGGGCAGCGACAGACCTACGCTCCCGCTGACATCGTTGACCTGGGCACCATCGACCAGATACGGCAGGCGGTTATACTGAAACCCGGCCCGGTAGCTGACCAGATCCCAATAGCGGGTCGAGTTATACTTGGGAGTATATTCCAGCCCGGCTGATACCGTGTACCCGTTGTTAAACGACCCCGGCTGATCGGTGATTGTCCGGTACTGCGACCACTGCTGAACGCCGACGTCTACCCCTACGAGCAGTTTATTGTTCCGCTCGATGCTGATGCCAAAATTTGCCTGCTGGGGCACGGTAGCCTTACCGGCCGAGTTGATACGGAGCGTATCGGCCGCCGAGATGTTGGTACCCGCCAGCGATACCTGCTGATAGATGTCGGTTTCACGGGCGTTCACGCGGCTACGCGGATCGACGGTAGCCCCGATGTTGAGCGTCCAGTCGGTGCTGAGTTTAGGCCGCCAGGCTGCGCCCAGCCGCCAGACCACATCACTATAGTTGATCCGGTTGATACGGGCAATCCGCACATCCTGAATCCCAGTGGCAGCGTCGTTGATCAGGACGCGCGAATCAGACGTGTTCGTGACGTTGCCAAAGAGATACGACCCCTCGGCCCCCAGGTAAATGTTCTTACCAATTCGGAATCCGCTGGCAAACGAAGCTTTGTTTATCCCCCCCCGACCAGTGTAGTTATATTCGGCTTCATAGATCGTGCCGGGCACCTGCGCATACTGGCGGGTCTGGTAATCTACGTACGTACTGGGCCGCAGACTCAGCGACATGGTCCAGCGGGAATTTGCCGGAAATGCCAGCGCCAGGTAACCCAGGTTACCGCCAAAATCGCGCTGCGTTTGCTGCGTGTTGGTAACGTTCTGGCTAATGGATTTAGACTGACCGAGTATGCCCACCTCAAAGAGCGTATAAGGAGGCCGTGTACCAAGCAGGGCCGGATTCTGCAGGTTCAGATTGAACGGATTGGAATTGCTGATGCCTAAGCTCCCCATACCGAGGTTGGTCACGTTGGCCTGGCTGTATGGCTCACCAAGACCCAGAGCCGAGTACGGTGAGTTACCTAATCCCTGCGCCAGTACCATCGGCGAGGTGGCAGCGGCCAGTAAGCTACCTGTCAGGAGTCGGCTTAGCCGCTTGTAAAATAGTGACATTATGTTCTAAAATTCGATTTAATCCAATCAGCACCAATTCCGGAACTGCAAAGATGGGGGGTTTCAGCCGACTTTCAAAGACGGATGCGTCGCCCCCGCACAGCACCACCACCAAGCCCGGCCGTTCGCGCCGGTACGTTTCGATGATTCCGTTCATCTCAAAAGTCAACCCGTTCACAACGCCACTCTGCATCGCCTGCCGGGTATTCTTAGCCGTCAGGGGTACGGTTTCGCGGTCTGGCAGGTCGACCAGCGGCAGGCGGGCCGTCTGCTCGTGCATGGCCCGGAAGCGCATATGAAGACCCGGCGAAATCAGTCCACCCTGAAACACAGCCTCCCGGTCGATCAGGTCGGCGGTCAGGCAGGTACCGACATCGAGTACCAGGCAATCGCAGGACGGAAACAGGCTCATTGCCCCCACCGCAGCCGCCACGCGGTCGGCCCCCAGCGTGTGGGGCGTATCGTACGCTTTCCGGATGGGTACCGGCGTTGCGCTGTCCAGCGTCAGGATGGTGCGGTTCAGATCGGCCAGAGCCGCCCGTATGTCGTCGGCCGGCCGACTTGTCGACGACACGATTACCTGGTCAAACGCCCGTTGGCTGACCCCGGCCAGCAATGAGCTTACGGACTCGTAGCGCTCCGACTGCAACAGCGCCGACTGATTGAACCAGCCCACTTTCAGGCTCGAATTGCCCCAATCAATTACCAGATTCATGGTACAGTAGTTCCCACGTCGCCCAGATCACGATCCTGGCGTACGGTGTTGATAACGATAACAAAGGGTACAAAAATTGCAAAATTTGTCTGCTTTAAGGTTTTTTAACGACAAAGTGCCAGTACGTAGCGACTTATTACTACCCCTAATAAACGCCAAAGGGCACAGAAACATCCATGCCCTTTGGCGTTCAATCCATGTTCTGACTATTGTTTGAGCAAACGAATTGTCGTTGACTGACCGACTGCGTCAATCCGGAGCAGATAGGTTCCCGTCGGCAATATACTGCCATTTAAGCGTAAGTACCGCTTGCCGTCCGCCTGTTCAACGACCGTATTCACTTCGCGAACCACCTGTCCGTTGATGTCCAGAAGTGTATGTCGAACCAGGCTGGCTGACGGAGCGGTGTATTCGACAAGCGTTTCGGCCGTGAACGGGTTCGGGTAGGCCGTTAAGGTTACCATAGCCCGTTCTTTGCCGATCAGCCGCCGTTCACCTATGGGAGAAATAGTGGCCTGAAACACGGTGCCTGGTAGGGCAGCAAAACCCGGAGCCAACATTATGGACTGGCTTGCCGTCACGAACTGCTTATCGCCCAAAATCACCAACCGATTCAAGCGAAGATGCTCGTTAACCGCCAATCTGCCTGATAATTCATTTTCGGTGTTCTGGGCCAGACCAGACGCAACTGGTAAAGCCGTCACCAGGAGTATAAATAGCGATTTCATTAGCGTATCAGTTTTGTTTTTTTGCCAATGTTGACACCTGCTCCCGTAAAGCTGCTATTTCTTTCTGCTGGCTGATAACATACAACGTAAGCTCCTCAATCTTCTCCAGCAGTTTGGCGTCCATCTTACCAACATCAACACCTTCTTTCACGACCTGCTCAGCCGACGGTACACCCGGCAGGTGCTTGTGCTGCCGTACGAATTGTTCTACTTCAGTCAGGGGCCGCAGCCGGTATGTATCGACAAACACGTAGTCGCTCCACTCGCTGGTATTCTTCACCGCAACCTTGACCTTCTCGGTCAGGATACCCTCCTCCACGTACAGCCGGTAGCCCGCCGGTGTTTTGCTCACATTTGAGCCGATGATCACCGCGTTGTCGGCCTGGCTGATCAGGTAGCGGCCGTTGCGCTGCCATAGGTTTTCGGATGCCGCTTCACGGGCAGAACTGTTGGTACTGGCCAGGATGACGTTGCCCGACCCATCGACCGTTAAGAATTTGGACTGGTTGAGGGCGGTGGCCGGCGATGCACTTGTCAGGTTCTCCAACCGCACGCCCGACTGGTTGGCTACCCCCGTCGTCACGTGCAGCCGGGCCGTGGGTGCCGAGTTGCCGATGCCTACGTTAGCACCATTACCCAGCACCACCGCATTGCTGATGTTGACCTTAGCGTTGTTACCAATTGCCGTAGCATTGCTCAGCCCGTTGGCACCAGCGTCGGCCCGGAAACCGATGAACGTATTGTTGATGCCTGCTACGTTAGCCCGACCAGCTTCGAAACCGATGGCCAGGTTGTTATCGCCGTTGACATTGGTACCATTACCCGCATTGGCGCCGATGTAGATGTTAAAGGAGCCGCCGGTGTTGCCGCCCCCGGCGTTATCACCCAGGAAGTAGTTGCCCGAGCCAGAGGTATTAGCTGCCCCCGCGTTCGTTCCCATCATGTAATTACTGTTGCCGGTAGTGTTATTCATACCAGTCTGCACGCCGATGAACGTATTAAACTGGCCAACGGTATTTTTTTGTCCAGCTCGATAACCAAGGAACACATTTGCATTGGCTCGATTACTGGATCCCGCCAGAAAGCCTATGTACGTGTTTTGGGTAGCACTCTGGTTGGAATATCCCGCTTTACTACCCACCATGACGTTACCTGAGCTGAAGCTAAAATAACCTGCCGAATCGCCAATCATCACATTATTGGTGCCATTACGGTTCCAGGATCCGGCAAAAACACCTAAAGCAACGTTGCTGTAGCCGTCACTGTTTTGGCCTCCAGCCCCAACGCCAAGGAACGTATTAGCGCTGCCTGTCAAATTCTCAAACCCAGCTTGTAAGCCTAAAAACGTATTATTTCGGCCAGCTGTATTGTAAAAACCCGCGGCTTGTCCAACAAAGGTGTTCTGTGCTCCGGTTGTGTTGGCGTCTCCAGCCTGCCGTCCGAGAAACGTATTAAATCCACCCGTGGTATTGCTGGCGCCAGCACTAAAACCCACAAACGTATTGTCGCTGCCGGAACTTATGACTCGGCCGGCGTTGATCCCGACTAGTGTGTTGTTAGCTCCCGGCGTTGCAGACACCGGTGACGTGATAACGAGGTTATTCTGAGCCTGTGATGCAGTGGCATACAATGTAGCGGCCGCTATCAGTACGATTTGGAAAGTAGATAGGTTGTTCATAGTACGTGTTCAGGAGTTGATTGTGCAACAAATCACAATAAAGTCATCACGAACTACGAGGTCCTGTCCGACGAAGCGTCAGGGAATTATTATGAAACGTACATTTGATTTTATGAAGCGGACGCCACCCTTGTTTGAGTTGTCCAGAAGAAACTACCGGATTGCACCGGGCTCACCAATGACTTATTAATTTTCTGACAAACTATGGAAACATTTTACAATGAAAAGCGTTTTCTTGACAAAACCGGATTGTTATTCTATCTTTGCCTTGACCGAATCTAACGGCAGATAGTACCCTTCCCACTGTGACGACTCATAGTCACGGCGGATTGTCCGATTTCCAAACGTTTATTGATTACCGCGCTTAGCCCTACCGGGTGTCTGCGAAGAGCTGATTCGGCGCGGGGTCGCCTGTTCGGTTTGATCAACCAAACTACTCCTGTTCACGTTTTGACTATTTATTTTTCACTTAGTTGACCATCCATGGTTTCTTTGGCTCGCTGATTTGCGGCCTACCGGCATATGCCCTGCCAGACGACCCGCCCCACGAGCCTTCCGTTTCTTAATCCATCAATCCCCTTATCGACGTAGCCGCGCTGTCGGCAAAAAGGTTTTTTGACCTGAAGTGTATGTACAATAAAGAAGAATTAGACTTGAAGCTCCTGTCGGAGCTTCGGACCATTGCCGATGAATTCGGCATTCGCGACGCCAGCAAATACCAGAAAAAAGAACTGATTTATAAGATCCTGGATCAGCAGGCCATCATGCCCGAACCCGCCGGGTCGAACGGCGCTGAACCGGCCGAACGCACCCCGGTTGCCGAAACGCCCCGGCGCGGTCGGAAAACCCGGACGGCTGCGGCCGACACCCCGCCCGCTCCCACTCCGGCACCCGACGCTGAACCGACCGCAGAAGCAGCCGCTCCGGACGCTCAGCCGGCAGCCCGCCAGACCGAAGGCGACAACAGCCAGCGGACACGCCATCGCATCCGGCGCGATGCGGATGCAGCCGAACTGCCGGCCCCAACCCCCGAAGACGGCCTGCCCGAACCTAAAAATGAAGTACCCGTTGAGGATCCCGGCCTGACGGCTCAGCAGGAGCAGCCCCAGCCACGCAACGATCGCCCGGCTACTCAGGAAGGTGGCCAGCGGCCTGAGCGTTCGCAGGGGCCAAGCCAGCGCGTACGTAACCGGCCGGAAACCGGACGGGGCGACGAGCGCCAACGCCGGGATGCCGGACCACGGGATGCCGGGCAACGAGATGCCGGACCACGCGAGGTTACGCAGCGCGACAACCGGAACGTTGCGCAGCCGACAAACGAACGGTCTGGTCACGATCGGCCCCGGATTGATCGGACAGGTGAGTCCGGGCCTGGTCATCGGCAACGTACACAGCGACCCGTTGCTGATGAGCCCATGCTGAACCTGCACCATGAGCCGGAAGAAGAATTCCTGACCCCAACGGTTATTACTGAAGATAACGCAGCTAACGTGGCCGTGCAGCAACCTGGCGAAACAGAATCGACCGAATCGTTCCAGGAAGCTCCGGATTCATCGGAAGCTACGGCGACTCCTTCGTCTGGTCCACAGCAGCAAGCCGCCCAGCCGTCGCGCGAAGCCCAGGAATACCAGAACCGGATTCGGCGGCAATACAACCAGCACATTCGTGAATTCGATGGCATCATCGACAACGAAGGCGTACTGGAAATCATGCAGGACGGCGGCTACGGGTTCCTACGCTCTGCCGACTACAACTACCTCGCCAGTCCGGACGATATTTACGTATCACCGTCGCAGATCAAGCTGTTTGGTCTGAAAACGGGCGATACGGTACGTGGTGCAATCCGGCCGCCGAAGGAAGGTGAAAAATACTTCGCTCTCCTGCGGGTGTCGACCGTAAACGGCAAAACTACCGAGGAGATCCGCGACCGGATTCCGTTCGAATACCTGACTCCTCTGTTTCCGGAAGAGCAGCTCCGGCTCAGCAACCGGCCCGAAAACTATTCATCGCGGGTACTTGACCTGTTTGCGCCAATCGGAAAAGGTCAGCGGGGCATGATTGTAGCCCAGCCAAAAACCGGTAAGACGGTACTGCTCAAGGAGATTGCCAACTCGATCACCAAAAACCACCCGGAAGTTTATCTGATCATTCTGCTGATTGACGAGCGCCCGGAAGAAGTGACCGACATGGCCCGCAGCGTGAACGCCGAGGTGATCTCGTCCACGTTTGACGAACAGGCCGAGCGGCACGTCAAGGTGTCGAGCATGGTACTGGAAAAAGCCAAACGGATGGTCGAATGCGGCCACGACGTTGTGATTCTGCTCGATTCGATTACGCGTCTGGCGCGGGCCTACAACACCGTAGTGCCATCGTCAGGTAAGATACTGTCGGGTGGTGTCGATGCCAACGCACTGCACCGGCCCAAGCGGTTCTTCGGAGCGGCCCGGAACGTTGAAAACGGCGGCTCGCTGACCATCATCGCCACGGCCCTGATCGATACAGGATCAAAAATGGACGAAGTTATTTTCGAAGAATTTAAGGGTACCGGTAACATGGAACTCCAGCTCGACCGCCGTCTGGCCAACAAACGCGTGTTCCCGGCCGTGGACGTACTGGCGTCGGGTACGCGCCGGGAAGACCTGCTGCTGGACAAGGAAACGCTGCAACGCGTCTGGATTCTGCGCAAACACATGGCCGACATGAACCCCATGGAAACAATGGACTTCCTGCTTGATCGCATGAGAGGCACGCGAACCAACGAAGAATTCCTGATTTCGATGAACCGGTAAGCTGAAGCACACCGATCTATAAAAAAGCCTGCCACTGGGGCAGGCTTTTTTGTTTATGCAGGCAGATAAACCGTAAAGACAGCGCCCTGACCGGGTTTTCCTTCGGCCACAACGGCTCCGCTGTGGTTTTCGGCTACTTTACGAACAATAGCCAGACCGATGCCCGTGCCGGGATAATGCTGTCGGCTATACAACCGCTGGAACGCCCCAAAAATGCGTTCGGCCTGGTGCTGTTCAAAACCGATACCATTGTCGGTCAGACCAATGGCCCAGTACCGGCGAGGCTGCTCCCCAATAGTCACATCGACCGGCAGTAATTGCTTTGTGGCGTCAGCAGGGAGGGATGCGGCATTGATCTGCGCGCAGGTAAACCGGATACGGGGAGAAATCGGAGCCCCCCGCTCGTCGGACCGGGTAAACTTCAGCGCGTTGCTCAACAGGTTCTGAAACAACTGCTGAAGCTGCCGTTCGTCACCCGGTACAGTTGGCAGGTCAACCAGCTCAATAGTGGCCTGTTTGTCGTGAATAACTACTTCCAGATCGCTCAGTACATTGGCAATCACCTGGTTGAGGGCTACTCGGCGGAACGGCTCTTTCCGGGTTGAAAGCCGTGAGTAACTCAGCAAATCACGAATCAGCACCGACATCCGCTGAGCAGCGAGTTGCATGCGATTAATAAGATCGGCGCCCTGTTCGCCGAGCCCCGGCGCATACTGCTGTTTTAATACGTCACTGAATGACTGAATCTTACGCAGGGGTTCCTGCAGGTCGTGGCTGGCGACGTAGGCAAACTGCTCCAGGTTTTCGTTGGAGCGGCTCAACTCTGCGTTGGCGGCTTCGATCTGCTGACGATACCGATAAATTTCGGTGATGTCGACCGACGACATGGCCATGCCATCGCCGAGTTTAACCGCTGATACGTAGTACCACCGGCCACGGAAGGGCCGCTCCTTCGCCCAGGGTACGCCCGTTTCGACCACCTGCATGTATTCCTGAAAAATGGGCGACTGAACCACCGCCGGATTTACCTCCGACAGTAATGTACCGTAAAGGGCTTCGGGTGTAGTTTCCAGATCGTTACAGGTTTTCTGGTTGGCCAGCACAAAGCGAAAATCCTTGATCCTCCCCTGTTCATCGCGCACGGTCTCATAACAGGCAACCGACGTCATGGTGGCGTTCAGCACCGTATTCAGCAGTTCAGCCTGTTTTTGCTGCGCCAGTTCGGCCTGTTTGATGAGGGAGATATCCACGTAGGACTGAATAAAGCCATCCCCCCATTTAACCGCCTGCGTATCAAACCAGAAATCGAATCCATCGTGCTGATAATAGTCCTGGAACCGGACAGTGTTTCCGGTTTCGACCAACCGCACCCACCGGTCAAACACCCCGCTCTGACGGACGCCGGGGAATAATTCAAGCATGCGACGGCCAACCACCTGCCCGGCCTTCAGGCCCGTTATGTGCTCCGAAATTCGGTTGAACGACTGGTAGATAAAATCGACGATCTGCCCGTTTTCGTCGCGGACGGCCGTGAAATGCGAAATGGCCGTCAGGGCGTTGTCCAGCACCTGCCGGAACTCATCGGTCTGCTGCCGATTAAACTCCTGCGCTCGCTTCAGTTCGGTAATATCCAGAAATGACAGCACGATAAAACCGCTCTCCCGAACCCCCTGAACCTCGTACCACAGATCATACCCATCGTAGACGTACTGGTTCTGAAAACGTAGCGTTTCGCCTGTTTCGGCTAATCGTTTGTACTGCAGCCAGATGCCACTTTTCTCAATTCCGGGAAACACCTCCCGCATCGTATGACCAACCAGCTCCTCCGCGTTTCGGCCGGTCATCTGCTCGGCCCGACCGTTGATGAGTTCGTAGCGCAGATCAACGACCTCGCCGGTTGCCGGATCTCGCTCAATCGAATACAACGCAATGGCCGTAAGGGCGCTGTCGGTCACCAACTTCAGGCGTTCGGCCTGCCGCTGCGTTGCCAGTTCGGCCTGTTTGAGCTTAGTATGGTCCGTATGGGTCACGAGCACGTCGTCACCCAGGCGAGTCACCTGTGCGTCCACCCAGATGTCGAGACCATCGTTATCGTAGTGAAACTCAAACCGCTGCCGTTCGCCGGATTCGTACACGCGTCGGTAGATGTCAAACAGGCCGCTGGTCTTATAACCCGGAAATAAACTGGCCAGCGGTTTTCCGATAAAGTCGATCTGTTCGAGGCTGGACTGGTTGATGAACGCCGGATTACCCGTAACAAACGTAAAATCAACGATCTGCCCCCCGGCATCGCGTAATGGATGAATCAGGTGGATACTGGTCTGCAACGTGTCGGTTATCCGCTGTAGCTGAGTCAATCGCTGCTGGTTTTCCTGCTCTGCCTGGTAGCGATCGGTACAGTCGTGCAGGGTCAGCAGTACGCCATCGCCAAAACGGGATACGACTACGTCGGTCCAGCGGTCCGTTCCGGTATCGTTAGTGACCTGGGTATACCGGATGGATTCGCCATTGTCGATGACCCGCGTATACTGACTCAGCCAGTCGGCCCGACCAGCCTCCGGCACCCGTTCTGACCAGGTCGTACCCATCAGCGCATCAGGCGACGGCACACCGATCAGGCGGGCAGCGGCCTTATTAACAAAGCGATACCGAAAATCAATAACCTTACTGGTTGCATCGCGAATGGCCTCCAGATGAACAATAGCGGCCGTTGTAGCGGCCAGCAAGTCCTGAAAGTAGTGTGTCTGATCAGGCAGCGTTGAGCGCAAACCGGTATTCATACGTAGTGAAAGTAATCACGAACAGCCCCGCAGTTGGCTGCTGCTCTGAAAACAACTATAAACTCGTTAGAATATCTTTCGGTTTACCAGGATGTACCAACGGCCATAGAAGACGTCATAGGTTTGGCAATCAACTGGTTTCGACCGGGCTACTGATACTCATAATACGTGTTGACCACGCTGAAACCCAGGCGTTCGTAGATCCGGATTCCCTCTTCGGAAGCCTGCAGCACCGCCGTTTTATAACCCAGTTCGCGGGCTTTGTTCAACGCAAACGTCATCAGGGCGGTGCCGATACCCCGGCCACGGTATTCGTTCAGCGTGGCCAGGCAGTATAACCCGATTGTCTGATCATCGGTCGGGAACAGTTCAATGACCGACACGGGTAGTTCGTTCTCGTAGTAGATCGTCAGGACAATCCGGTTGTCCGGGGCCAGATAGTGCAAAGCGGTTTTCCAGAAATAGGCCAGTACGTTCGGATCGGGTGGGGTCCAGTTCCGAGCCACAACCTCGGCGAAATCAGCGACCTCGCGAAGGGTCGCAGCGATACGGGCCTTCCGGTGACGGTCATCCACAACCGGGCTGTAGGTGTCCAGATCGAGCACCATACCCGGCTCAACCTCGGCCCGGGTCAATCCAAGCCGGGTCAACTGCTGCTGCACCGGCTCGGTCAGGTTTAGGTCATCAATCCAGACGCAGAACGGAAACTGCCGGACAACAAACTGGTGAACCGTAGCTTCGAGGTCGGCGGGTTGCAGTTGCCCCTGATCATGCACATGCACGATATTGAACGTATCGCAGGGCAGGCCACTATCCACAGCCGTCAGGCCGGGCAATTTCCAGACGGTCATGCCGGCAGTCCGGGACGGAATCAGGTGGGCGTGCCGGTCGAAGTTAAGAAGCACCTGCCGGCCGATATCATCCATTGCGTACGCTAACAAACGGTTTAATAAACTCTTACAGACTCATTGCCAATCGTATATGCCCCAGATGGTGTTCGGCGTGCCAGACGATGATGTCCAGGGCCTGCGCCAGGGATAGGTTACGTTGGCGGGGTGGGTGAAAATATGTAATGTCGAGCTGGTCCGGAGTCAGGTGCCCGGCCAGATACGCAATACGCTGGTGCGTTCCCCGCAGCATCGTAACCGACGACTGGATCGGAGCGGTCTGGGCTTCATCCAGCGCGGCCCAGGCATTCACATCGGCAATAACGCCGATCGTCGGCTCGGGCGTACTCAGTGCGTTTTTCAGGCGCATGAAGTGCATCAGGTGCGTGTCGGCTACGTGATGAAACAATTGCTGGACGGTCCAGCTACCGGCCCGGTACTGCCGACGGAGATCCTCGTCCGAACAGCGATCGGCTACGGTCTGGTACTCCTCGGGCAGGATACTGATGCGCTCAACAAGCCGTTGAACAAGGTCGGCGGAATACGTCCCCTTATCAACCCAGGGACCAATGGGGTAACGAACGGTATCGGTTAGCGTAGTCATAGAATGGCAGAAATGACGAGTAAAGATAATTGGTTCCGTACTGGAACGGTAGAGGGCTTTATCATGTAGTACTCGAGAATTATAGCCGTAGATCAATCGCCGTGTGCTTGCTGTAATTTTATGTGTTATTTTTGTACATATCATTGACGAGTTATGAAAGACCTCATTCACTACGCCATTCCCGGCTTTGTTATCCTACTGCTGGCCGAGATCATTGCGACGGCCGTACAGCAGAAGGATTACTACGATGCCCGCGATACGGCCGGTAGCCTCGCCATGGGCATCGGCAATGTCGTTATCGGCATAGTGGGAAAAGTGGTGGTGTTTGGTGCTTTTTCGCTCGTTTATCAGTTTCGATTGTTCACCATTGACATGACGCAGTGGTGGGCCTGGGTCGTGTTGTTTTTCGCCGACGATTTCAGCTATTACTGGTTTCATCGGATCAGCCACGGCAGTCGGTATTTCTGGGCTTCGCACGTAGTGCACCACTCCTCGCAGAAATACAACCTCGGCACAGCCCTGCGGCAGACCTGGACGGGGAATCTGAGCGGTTCGTTCCTGTTCTGGATCTGGCTGCCCCTGCTCGGCTTCCACCCGGCGGCCATCATGACGATGCAGGCGATCAGTTTGCTGTACCAGTTCTGGATTCATACCGAGTTCATCTACCGCTTGCCGGCTCCCATCGAATTCATCTTTAATACCCCCTCGCACCACCGCGTTCACCACGCTACCAACCTGGCCTATTTAGACAAAAACCACGCGGGCATTCTGATCATCTGGGACCGGCTGTTCGGTACGTTCCAGCGCGAGGACGAGCGCCCGGTCTACGGCTTGACGAAGAACATTGACTCACACAACCCCGTAAAAATTGCCTTCCACGAGTGGAGCGACATGGTGCGGGACGTAGTCAGAGCCGGGTCATTACGCAACGCGTTAGGTTATCTGTTCGGCCCTCCCGGCTGGAGCCACGACGGCAGCCGGAAAACCACGAAGCAGTTGCGGGGGAAGTAGGGTATCACTTGTTATACTAATGGGTACCTTTAGTTAGTTAACTTGCATGAAACTAGTTTATTGGTTAGGATTGCATCAACTTACTTATCGCCATAATACTCCTTCTCAAATGTGCAATTTTGCTGTTTCGCATGATAATATCTTACTCATAATTAGATATTTGTTATTAAGTGAGTTGGCGTACATGTATATGTTGGGTAAGCTACCAAGCCGTAAAGCGTGTATTTCGTCTTCGGTCAACACAAGGCACGTCTCGGAGAGTACTTTGGGGCATCCATTTCTGGCTCTTGTGGACACGAGAAGCGCCCCGCTTGGGCCACTTTGGGTTTCCATGTCGGGCTTGTTTGCGACAAAAGAAACGCCCCGGTCGGGCATGCCCTTCAAAACCGCTTTTATCAAACTCAGTAGATAAATTTCAAAATAGAACCTGCTCATTGGCTTTGCTAGATATAGCACGAAGTGAGTAAAGTTTATCATATTTGTATGCATTAAATATCTTACACACTTTCATAAAATAATGAAAACATATAAAACATATCAGGTATTTGTCAGTTCAACTTTTGGTGATTTAAAGGAAGAAAGGCGAGCAGTGTCAACCGCTCTACTAAGCATAAACTGTATACCTATTGGCTTAGAAATGTTCCCTGCTGTGGGTGATTCTCTATTTGATTATAATAAAAAGATTATAGATAGCTGCGATTATTTTATACTTATAATTGGAAAAAAATACGGCTCTATCTCAAAAGAAGCACAAATTAGTTTTGTCGAAATGGAGTACGAATATGCAAAATCTCAAAATATACCAGCACTAACATTTATTTTTGAAGATGGCGAGAGCAGTAAAAATTATGAATCTGATAAATTAGAAAATTCAAAATTTGAATCTTTTAAAAAGAGTATTATTCAAAAATCACTCGTTCGCTTCTTCAGATCCTCTGACGATCTTGCCGCCAGTATTGTAGTAAGCGTATCAGCCCTTATCAGGGACAAGTCTGCCTTGGGTTGGGCAAAAGATATTAGTCATGATACAAATACTTCATTAATCAAAGAGTCAGAAAAATCGCTTAACAATGAATTGCTGGATGAATTTTATAAGCTTAATAAGAAAATTGATGACCTTCTTTTTCTGCAAAAAGCCCAGGAGGAATCTTTGCATCCAGTTAATGACAAAGTACGTGTTTTCATTGGATCTTCTGTTGAAGGTTTAGATGTGGCACGTAGCATTCAAGCTGAGCTTACATACGATTATGAAATTGAAATTTGGAATCAAGGTACTGTTTTCGGTCTTGGAACTTCTACACTTGAAGCATTAGAACAGGCGGTGAAGAGTTATGATATTGGAATATTTATATTCACCCCTGATGATGAATTGATTTCTCGTGGAGAGAGTAAACAAGTGGCTCGGGATAATGTTATTTTTGAACTCGGCCTGTTTATTGGTAAGTTGACTAGATTTAGGGCCTTCGTAATCCATCCAGGAGGAAAAGGGATTTCTATACCAAGTGATTTAGCTGGAATAACAACCGCACCTTACGATCCACATCATCCAAATTTGAGGGCTGCCTTAGGGCCTGCTTGTCATGCCATCAGAAATGCTATTAGAAGAATTACCCGCTCCCCTGTGGCAGGCTAATCGTTCTAATTGACATTTTTATAAGTTAGTCGGTGTCGACAAAGCAAAATTAGATTAGATTAGATAAGTTAAGCTAACCTCGACTTAAAGCGATTATACGCATTTAAGGTTTGCTCGATATGGGCAGTCTTGTGTGACAAGATGAACGCCTTGGTTAGACCTATTTAGGTTTACGGAGCAGCGCTTAGCGATAGTCCTCTAAAGATAATGGTGCATAGTACTGCAGCACAATAAATGAGACGTACACATTTTATAGTGAAAGTGCGGCAATTGGCCAGTTAGCGGACATTATTATACGATGCTAATCAAAACTGAACTACAGCTATACTTTTTTAAATCGCAAACATATTTTGATCATGAGCTTTTCAAAATTACTCATTGTCTTTATTTTTTCTATTCAATTTTGTTGTAAGGAGCTAATTGCCCAGCAGTTTTCATCCTCTTTAAGTATCAAAGAAAAGACAATTACTATCGATTCAATATGTGAAAAGCTTCAAAAAAATTATGTTGATTCAAAAATGGCAAATGAGATGTCAAATATCCTTAAAACTAATTTAAATAATAATAATTACGTTTCAATTGCCGAGCATTCCAGTTTCGCCCAACAACTTACAAAAGACCTTCAAGCAATCAGTAAAGACAAACACCTAAGTGTCATTTATAATCCTTCCGTTATTGCCAGAGAAAAAGCATTAACAGATAATGATAGAAGAAAACTGGAAACTGAGGAGAATGAGGAACTGTTAAAAGGTTTAAGGCGCGATAATTTTGGCTTCAGGGAAGTTAAGGTTCTTGACGGTAACATTGGTTATATAGATTTGAGAGAGTTTGCCGACCCAAAAAACAGTGGCAGAACCCTTACAGCAGCAATGAATTTTCTCGGGAATACTAATGCGATAATCTTGGATTTACGTAAAAATGACGGTGGTTCCCCCGCAATGGTACAATTGATTGCAAGCTATTTTTTTTCAACACCCACTCACCTTTTCGATTTCTATAATCGCCCTAAAAAAGAATCAACACAATCATGGACATTACCTTATGTTTCAGGAATGTCTAAGTCATCAGCAGATTTATATATTTTGACTAGCAAAAAGACGTTTTCCGCTGCCGAAAGTTTTACCTATTGCATGAAAAATTTAAAACGTGCTACAATTATCGGAGAAACAACAGCTGGTGGTGCACATCTTACAGGTGCTGTAATCGCAACTAATAATTTTTTCGTAAGAATTCCACAAGGCAAACCAACAAGCCCAATTACAAAAACCAATTGGGAAGGAGTCGGAATTATTCCAGATATTCAAGTCGATTCTGAGGAAGCTTTAAAAATTGCTCATTCAAAAGCCCTTGAAAAACTTAAAAAATAGTTTGAACAATGGCTACTATTACATTTATTGTATAAAGTGAAAGCATTAAACAGCAATGCCATTTATAGTTGTACTTGTCATTATTGCTGCCGGTATTTCTGCCAGAATACGTAAAAAGCGGAATCCTTTTTTTTAATGGATTGGCAAGTTCCAGCCATAGGTATTAAAGCGTAACAAACGTAAACTCGCGGCTTGTCAATTCCCCCAACCGTCTACTAAATACCTGCTCATAACTTACTGAGGATAAGCAAAATGAGTACATTTGCTTATTCCTGTCCAAGTCGTTTATGAGCCGCTTCGCTACCCTTCTGCGCATTGTCTCCGCCGTATTGATGACTGCCTGTTCATCGCAGTCGGATACGGCGCAATCCGGTACGTCAGCGGCTGATTCAGCGAGCGTGGCTGCCCTGCCGGCCGGAACCTTCTTTCCGGTCAAACCTGTAACCTCCTCCTCAAATCGCATGGAACCTTCTCTTCAGATTGGCCAGGGCCGCTTCTTTTCCTTCGCCCTGCCCGACGGCTGGCGTGTGGCTGAAGACGGCCAGTTTGCCCTGACGCTCCTCGCACCCGATCAGCGGGCGCTTACCTTTATGGTCGGCAATGCGGGGCTACCGGTCAACTACCCGCCCGACCGGTTCGTCTACGAAAAGCTGATGGCCATACGCCCCGAACAACTGCAACTGAGTCGGCCGGTAGCGGCTAAACCAATTGCCGGATTTAGTCAGGCCTGGCAGTTTGAGGTTAGCTATTACGCTCAGTCGGCTCCCTGCCGGGGGCTGGTTACCTGCCACATCCAGCCGGCGTATGATTCGAGTGTTATGGCGATCACGGCCGCCCTCTCGGATGCCACCCAGTGGGATGGTTACGCCAACTGGCTGCCGGCGGTGGCGGAGCAGATTTCGGCTACTAACGGGGCCGCGTTCGGGATGCGGGGCATCATGCAGCAGAATCTTAACAATTCAATGGCCTTTGCCGAAGCCGCTCAACGTTACCGCGACTGGTCGAACCGCAACTGGCAGCAGGTTACCGACGAGCGTAACCGATCGACCGACCGGCGGAATGAGGAGTTTCGGGAAGCACTTGGGGGTGTGCAGACGTATCCGGACCCGTATAACAACAACCAGCCGATCGAACTGCCTGCCACCTACCAACATTACTGGATTAATCAGCAGGGTAATATCGTGGGCACCAATGACCCAACCGTCGACCCGAACACCGGATCGACGCAGGAATGGCGGTCGTTGAAACCCATAAAACGCTGACAGCCGGGTTGGCGGGCTACGGCGCCGGCATCGGGACCGGTACGTACTCAGAAATCATCCACGCTGTAGGCTGTTGATACGACCCGGTTCCAATCGGGATGGCGCTTGAGATAGGCCGTTACGAACGGACAGAGGGGTACAATCCGGAGGTTATTACGCTCTACGTATTCCAGTGCCCCCTGCACCAGATGCGAACCTACCCCCTTCCCTTCCAGTGCAGGGTCCACTTCGGTGTGCAGCAAGGCAAGAGTTTCGTCGTCGATGGACTGGTACTGGATGATGTTCAGTTTTCCATCAACGGTGAGTTCAAACCGGTTGTGGTGGCGGTTGTCGGTAACGGCGGCTGTGTCGAGGTTCATAGCGGTCGATTGATCAGGTTTTAGTCAGTACCGGAAAACCGGTCGTTTTGTTCCACAGGACCAGATAAAGCGCTGGCCTTGAGCATCGATACGCTTTTTTAAGCCGGTGTTACGTCACCAGCCTAAAGTTTCACAAACGCTTAACCGTTCCTTCAGCTACCGGGTCGGACCCCGCATCGAATTTTGCAAAAAATCCCACTATGCGCTTCATCGTTACGTTCCCACTGTTCTTTACCTTATTTTGTTCACTTACGGCAACGGCTCAAACGCCCTACGACGCCGAACTGGCCAGTCTGTACGATACCCGCCTGAAGCCGTTCTATTACGGGGTGGCCTCCGGCGATCCGGAAGCGAACCGGGTCATTATCTGGACCAAACTCACCCCCGACAATCCGAACCAGCCCGCTACCGTCACGTATCAGATGGCCGAGGACTCGACCATGCGCCGGATTGTGAAGCAGGGGGCGGCTGTTACCGACCGCACCCGCCATTACACGGTCAAGGTGGACGTATCGGGGCTGCAGCCCGATCATGTCTACTACTACCAGTTCACCAGCAACGGCGCGAAATCGCTGGTGGGTCGGACCAAAACAGCCCCCACCAACAAGACCAACCAGCTACGGCTGGCCGTTGTGAGCTGCAGCAATTACGAAGCAGGCTATTTCTCAGCGTACCGGCACCTGGCCAACCGCCGGGATCTGGATGCGATCGTTCACCTCGGCGACTACATCTACGAATACGGTCGGGGGAAGTACGGCGATTCGACCCTGAACCGGCGGCACATTCCAGCCAAGGAGATCGTAGCCCTCGACGATTACCGGGCCCGCTATGCGCAATACCGGCTTGATCCGGACCTGCGCGAACTGCACCGCGTCCACCCGTTCATCACGACTTGGGATGACCACGAAGTGGCCAACAACAGCTACCGCGACGGCGCAGAAAACCACCAGCCCGCTCAGGAAGGCGACTGGAAAACCCGTAGGTCGGCCGGGGAGCAGGCCTATTACGAATGGCTGCCCGTTCGCGAGAATCAGGAACGGCATCTGTACCGGTCGCTGAAATTTGGCGATCTGGCCGAACTATTCATGATCGATGGCCGTCTGGCCGGTCGCGACAAGCAGGCCGAATCCGTTGACGAAAACTACCAGGCCGAAGACCGTACCATGCTGGGCAAAGCGCAGTTCGACTGGCTGGCCAGGGGACTGCAATCGTCGAAAGCCCGCTGGAAAGTACTGGGCAACGACGTTGTGTTCTCGCCCATAAACTACGGCGGGATTCTGCCCAAAAACATGCCGCTGCACCTCGACATGTGGGATGGCTACCCGGCCGAACGCCGGCGGATCGTCAACGTACTGGAAAAAGCCGGCATCCGTGATTTTGTCGTCATCACCGGTGATATTCACAACTCGTGGGCGTTTGAACTGACAACCAGTCCGCAGGATTCGACGGCTTATCAGGGCACAACCGGCCGCGGGTCGTTTGGGGCGGAGTTTGTATCGCCCAGCATTACATCGGCCAATTTCGGCGAGTACATCCGGCAGCGGGCACCGGCTCAGGTCCAGTTTGTGCAGAACACCCTCGCCAATCCGAAAACGAATCCGCATCTGAAATACGTCGATCTGTCGCAGCATGGCTATTTCCTGCTTACCCTAACCCCCGATCGGGCCCAGGCCGACTGGTTCTTCGTAAACGACATCCGCAAGCCCAATTCGGGCGAAACCTTCGGCTACGGACTGTACCTGACACCCGGCAGCGGTCGGCTTAACCGCGCCGAACTACCAACGGGCAAATAGCCGGTCGTGCCGGCTGCGCGTCATTCAGCGTGAGCGTCCGTGACGGCCAAGGACCTCGTGCCCCCTGTTTAATAAAGCAATCAATCCACCTACAATCAGTAACTTACATGAGACACCTATTCTTTTTTGTACTTACGACAGTCACCCTATCCACCGCCTGGGGACAGAACAGCGGCACGATTACCGGTACCGTCCGCGGAGCTTCGGGCGAGACCATGCCGGGCGTAACGATCGTCCTCGACGACTCGCGGCTGGGTACGACCACCGACGAGAGTGGCCGGTATCTCCTGCGTAACGTACCGACCGGCCGGCACGATCTGCAAGCCAGTTTTGTCGGTTTCCAGACCTTTCGGCAATCCGTCACGGTCAACGGTGCCGAACGGCTTGACATTACCCTGGCGGAAAATCCGTCGCAGCTCAGCGAAGTAATCGTCAGTACTCAGAAGCGGGCCGAATCCATCCTCGACGTACCGATCGCCATCGCGGCCGTAGACGGTAATTTTCTGAAGCGGCAGCGTATTCAGGAACTCGACGTACTCTCCAACTACATCCCGGGCCTGCAGGTGCAGCTCCAGAGCCCCAACAACCCAGGTTTTGTGATCCGGGGCGTAACGAGCGACGACGGCGATTCCCGTGCCCAGGCCCGCGTATCGGTGTTTCAGGACGGAGTCCAGATTTCGCGGTCGCGCGGGGCCGTCGTGGAGCTATTTGACATGGAGCGGGTCGAAGTGGCCAAAGGTCCGCAGGGTACGCTGTTCGGTCGGGGGGCGCAGATCGGAGCTGTGCACCTGATTCAGAACAAAGCCCGGAACAACCAGTCCGGCGAGGTTCAGTTGTCCTATGGCAATTACAACGCGCTCTACGCCCAGGGGTTCATTAACCAGCCGGTCGTGAAAGACAAGCTCTTCGTGCGGGTGGCTGGTGTGGCCAGCAAACGCGACGGCTTCATTGAAAACATCTCCGGCGGCACGCTGAACGGAAAAGGTACGTATGCGGGCCGTCTGGCGCTACGGTACCTGCCCGGTACGCGCTCAACCCTCGATCTGCTGGTAAACTACCAGTACGACGATTACCCGGGTACGTCGTTCAAAAGCGGCCGCTACACCCCCCGGGGCGGCACTACCGATCCGAATACGGCCGCCGATCTGGAGCAGGGCACCAACCTCTTTATCCGTCGGAAAGTGTTTGGCACGACGCTTCTCTGGAACCAGCAGCTCACCAACCGCCTGTCGCTGAACTCCATCTCAGCGTACCGGTGGTTCAATTCGCACGAGAATTTCGACGCCGACGGTACGGTTGCCCCGGCGCTGTTCCTGGCTGAGTTTGCCGACAGCCGTCAGTGGAGTCAGGAGTTCCGGCTGAACTACCAGAACGAAGGTCGTTTTTCGGGCTTTGCGGGGGTGAGCGTTTTTTCGGAAGACAACGCCCAGCGGGTTTCTCTGGTTACGGACGAACGCAGCATACTGGCCCTGTATACGGCGCTGATCAACCAGTCGGTACCGACCATTCCGGTTATCCCAATCGTTTTCCCCAACGGTACGCCTAACCTCACCCTGACGAGTGCGGTGCTGAATCCGCTGCTGCCGCCCCAGGTGCCCCGCCCGCTGCCCCCCCTGAAAACGCGCCACGAAGAAGCGTATGCCAACTACGGACAGAACACCGCCTACGAGCTGTTTGCCGATGGTACGTACCAGGTGACTCCCCGCCTGAGCCTGAGCGCCGGGATTCGGGGAACGTACGAAAGCCAGACCGGTGGTTACCAGGCAGATCCGGCAGCCGCTCCGAGCCTGATTGGTTTGCTGGTCAACAACTTTCCCAATATCCTGAGTCGCCCGACACAGGGCCGTTACTCGGTCACAAAAGATTATTTCTCAGCAGTAGGCCGGTTGGTGCTGGATTACAAAATCGGCAATCAGAAAGCCTACGTCAGCCTCTCGCGGGGTCGCCGGCCGGGTGTGATTCAGGTATCGGCCATCGACACGACCCTGCTCCGCCCCGAAACGGTCATGAGCTACGAAATCGGCTACAAAGGTGCGGCTCTGGCTAACCGCCTGCAGTACGATCTGGCGGCCTACTTCTACGACTGGAACAACTTCCAGTCCACCTCGATCGTGCTGCAGCAGGGGCAGCTACGCGCACTGTCGACCGACGCTGGATCGGCCCGCAGCTTCGGCGCTGAAGTCGGCCTGCGGTACAACGTATTCCGGAATTCGCTCCTGTACGGCAGCTATTCGTACATCGACGGCAAATTCAATGATACCGACCAGGAAGGTCGCCAGCAGCAGTTTGCCGGAAACCGCTTCCGCCTGACCCCGATGAACCAGATGGCCCTCGGAGCCGACCTGAATTTCCCGGTACAGTCGCGGTTTTCAATCTATTTCCGCCCGAACTATACGTACAAATCGAAGGTGTTCTTCGAAAATACCAACCAGGCCAACCTCGTGCAGGAAGGCTACGGTCTGGTGAACCTCAACACAGGGGTTGAATTGGGGGCGAAACCCCGGGTGATGGTCGGCTTCTTTGGCAAGAACCTGCTGGATCAGAACTACATCATCGACGCCGGCAATACGGGCAACGCCTTCGGTATTCCCACGTTCATCGCCGGTCCTCCGCGCTTTGTCGGGGCTGAAGTGCGGGTGTCGTTCTAACAGATTTCGCCCTACGGTACGTCAGGCCGGGGGTGACTCGGTCAGACGTACCGTATGATTGCTTACTCGGTCAGACGTGCCGTCAGACCGCTACAGACTTCGTTCCTGTTTGGCTGACGCCTGTAGCGGTCAACGCCGAAAATCCAGCCGGTCAGACGTACCGTCAGACCTTTAGTTCAGGCATTTGGTCTGACGGTACGTCTGACCGGATTTCTCAAAAAGCAGCCAGGTCTGACCGAATATAAAGCTCATCTATCCCTTGTCAGACGTGCCGTCAGACCTTTAGTTCAGGCACTCGGCTTGACGGACGATACGTCTGACCATTGGCGACGTTACTCAGCGCTTCACTGTTTCGCTTTTAAAACTGTTCTGATTGACGTGCTCGTGCTTATGATCGGTCAGGGCCGGCAGTTGAATAATCTCGCCGGTTTCCCACGAATCGGCACCGGGGGTTTTGGGCGGAGACTGAATGTCGGTCCGCTGCCGGCGCTTCTCGCTGATGGACACACCGAACCGTTCGTCGCGGTCTTTGACTAATTCGGGTTTCAGAAGGCCATCCCGCGTGAAGGCCATCATCAGCGCCGGACTACCAAGCGGGAGCCTGATGTCCTGATCGGTGTGCCAGGTATGCCAGGTTTTACCGTAGGTTGTCACAATCTGCTCCATCAGCTCGTGTTCGGCTACGTCAGGCAGACCGGGTGCTATCAGCTCCCCACTTTTCACCTCGTAGCGGTGGCTGTGCCACAGTTTTTTCTCATCGGCGGGCAGCGTTTTAAAAAGCTTCTCGGAGATGATGTACTCCACGCCCATGATCTTGGCGCTGTCGCCGTTACCGTCGTAAATTACGCACTGGGTCAGGTCTTCGTTGAGTTTGGCGCAATAATGATGCGCTTCCATCTGACCAGCCAGGTGGCCGTTATAAAAGTGAAAGCCATCCAGATACATGTTCAGCTTGCGAATGGGCGATTTGTCCTGAATTACATCGGCTCCCGCTTCGAGGACCTTTGTCTTCGCCGATTTTTCAGCGCCGGGCGATGTAACGTTCGACGATGTGTTGCCGCCCCCACAAGCCCAGATCAGCAGCACAAGACTTAAAACCCCTACCAGTTTTCGCATACCATTTCCCTATAAATTTACTAGAGAAACAGGCGACCATTCGTTATGTTCACGAAAACTACTGTCGCTGCGGCTTCTGCCAGGGTACGGCCCCGCCCTGCCGGATATGTTCCATCAGCAGCTTGATCAATACGTCCCGTTCGTTCTTGTTCTGGTCGGCTACGTTCGTTGTTTCTTTCGGATCGTTTCTGAGGTTATACAGCTCATACGGTGCAAAAGGCGACGGTTGCAGCAGTTTCCAGTCGCCCTGCCGGACCGCGTGAATTTGCAATCCCTTGTACGTATCCTGACCTTCGCGCCGGACAAAAAACAGCGGCCGATCGGACATGGTCGCGTCGCCCTGGCCGGTCATCAGGTTCAGGAACGACTGGCCGCTGATCCCATCGGGCACGCTGGACCCGGCGACCTGTAACAAGGTGGGGAACCAGTCCATCAGTTGCAGCACCGCCCCGGACTCGCTGCCGGCCTCAATATGCCCCGGCCACATGGCCCCGGTCGGTATCCGGATGCCCCCTTCGTAAAACTGCCCTTTTACCCCCCGAAAGGGTCCATTGTTGGCTTTGCCCGGCCCCCAGCCGCCATTATCGCTGGTAAACATTACGAGTGTGTTGTTCAGTTGTCCGTTGGCCCGCAGCGTAGCCAGCACGCGGCCAACATTATCGTCCATGTGTTCGATCAGGGCGACCAGTTTGGCGCGTTGCGGATCAATACCGGGCTGCCGCTTCTGCACCCGGTTCAGGTACGCTATGGGTGGCTGGAGCGGATCGTGCGGAGCCGTATACGCCAGGTATAAAAAAAACGGGTCTTTCTTTGCCTTCCGTTCGGTGAGGTAGCGGACAGCCGCGTCGGTGAATACGTCGGTAGCGTGGCCGGGCGGGTCAATGACCTGCCCATTGTGCCGGAGGAAATTCTGTCCGTGGCGGAGCTTTACTACGTAGTCGTCCATCATCCCCTCCAGCAATCCGTAAAATTCCTGAAATCCCCGCTCGTTCGGCAGGTTTGGCGACTCGAGACCCAGGTGCCACTTGCCGATGTTGGCCGAATGGTAGCCCTGTTTGCGCAGGTACGTCGGCAGCAGGGTCGCCGACGACGCCAGATACCCCCAGCTGTCCTGCACTTCGTCGCGGATGACGCCCGGTACGCCCACCTGCTCGGGGTAGCGCCCCGTCAGCAGGGCCGCCCGGCTCGGCGAACAGACCGAACTATTGGCGTAAAAATTGGTAAACCGGATTCCGCTCCCGATCAGGCTGTCGATGTGGGGCGTCCTGAGGTCGGTAGCGCCGAAGCACGATAAATCACCATACCCAAGGTCGTCGGCGAGAATGAAAACGATGTTAGGTCGACTGGGCCGGGGCTGGCTGGTACTGGACGATTCTGGATAAGGCAGGAACGACATAGCCGCCCACAACAACGGCAGGAACAGGGTCAGGAAGCGAATCATGTCCCAAGGTAATCAGGCGGCGGGAGCTCCGCAAGTTGGCGAAGCGCCTGCCTATATCCATTACACAAACCCCTGGTTCACCCCGGTTCACTTACTGGCCGATGCAGTAGTGTTGACGCCTTTGTAGCTCAGGCCTTCGTTGTACTTGAAAAGCGCATACCCGGCCCCTTCCTCGTAGCCCGGCACGTCTTCCTTCTGTTGCTGAACGGCGGCTTCGGAGATTGGGGTCGTAAACGGCATTTTACCCGAAGGGTTGAACTTACCGGTCAGAATGTCCAGCAGTGCATCCGGGGTTGTACCGAAGGTTGCCAGAACCCCCTTTATGGTACGGTTCGTGCCGTTGCCGTAGACTTCGTCGATGACCCAGGGATTGCTGTAGTTAATCGCCAGAATGGTCGGTTTTTTAGCCGCCAGCGAGTTGATATACGCTACGTCCACCGAGTTTTTGGACAAAGACAGGTAAATCGGCGACCCGTCTGACGCAAACAGCGATTTAGCCGACGGCCTGATCCACACCACCACGACATCGGCTTCGTCGGGGGTGGCGACAAACGTAACTGGGTATTTTCCGTCGTTGGTGGTGTAAGCCGCTGGCGGAGTAGCCGCCCCACCTGCTCTGGCCGTATGGGCTTCAAAATAAACGTTTGTCGAGGGTTTGAGCGGTAACGCATTGTCCTCGTTGCGCAGCAGGACAATCGATTTCCGGTGCGCCAGATCCGCTTTAGCCTGAAACTGCGCATTGCCAACCAGTTGCTCAGCGGCCTGTTCGTCTACGTACGGATTCTCAAAAAGACCCAGTTTGAATTTTTCCCTCAGCAACCGCAACACGGACTCGTCGACCAGCTGCTGATCGACCATGCCGCTTTTCACCGTAGCCAGCAACTCGGCCGGATCGGCCGTACCGGAATAGAGATTCACCCCGGCTTCCAGTGTTCGTTTGTAGCGCTCCCTGATCGACAGATTTTCGGCACCCCAGGGCATCATTTCAATCGGCCCGGTGTCGGAGTTGATGATACCGGTAAAGCCCAGTTCTTTACGAAGCAGATCGTGGATGACAGCCCGGTTGTAGGCGTAGGCAATGGGCTCGTACTTTGTATCGGCCGGGAGTGAATAGTAAGGCATAATCGCCGAGGTTCCCGCTTTGATGGCCGCCCTGAACGGAATCAGGTTATTGGCAAACTTACCGCCGGGAAAGACCTCTTTTTTGCCCCACTCAAAATGAGGATCCTGTCCACCCTGTCCGGCTCCCCCGCCCGGAAAGTGCTTGATCGTCAGGGCAACCGACGTAGGGTTAAGGGTTTCGCCCTGGAATCCCTTAACCAGCTCGGTCATCAGTTTGCCGGCCCATTCGGCATCTTCGCCAAAGGTGCCTTCGATCCGTTGCCAGCGCGGTTCAGTGGCCAGATCGGCCATGTACATGTAGCCTTTCCGCAGGCCCACAGCCGCCCATTCCTGCCGGGCAATGTCGGCAAACTCCCGGACCAGTTTCAGATCCCGCATGGCCGACAGACCCAGTTCGCCCGGCCAGGCGGAGAAAACCGTTTTGCCGACGCTGGTACCGATTGCCGCAGCCCCGGTGATGTGGTTACGCGGGTTAGAAGCAACTATGGCCGGAATCCCTAGCCCATCGCTTTCACACAGCGCCTGGAGTTTGTTGGCCCATTCGGCGGTCGTACGGGCACTCACATTGGCCCGCAGGATGAAGTGACGCAGGTGAAACTGCGTCACGGCCTTGGTTGTCCCGGCTGCATTCATGACCGGCGTTGGCAGTGGCTTCCGGGTGAACATGTTCGTGGTCGCCACCAGATCATCCTCGTTGAAATCGCTGGTGATCGGCTCTTTAGCCTGACCAGCCTGAAACGACTGGTCGTTCTTCATGCGGGTCGTGCTGATGAGCATGAAACCAACTTTCTGCTCCAGCGACATCCTGGTCAGCAGATCGTTGCTGCGTTCTTCGGCCGACAGCCGCCAGTCTTCGTAGGGATCGACCCGCCCGTTGCGGTTCAGGTCCTTGAATTTGAGTCCATTTTGCTCGATGAGTTTGGCTGATCGGGTGCCCAGAACGGGTTGCTTCGCGGCTCTTTTTGATTGACCCACTACTTCGCTTGCCAATAGGAACGGCCCCAGCAAAAGCCCTGCTGCCACGATAGCAACCCGTTGCCGGTATGTACAGAGATTGCGATTATGCGGGTTTATCTGACGTTTTATTACGTTTTTCACAGGGTTCGGGTTTGGGTGAAGGGATGCGTCAGCAGGGTCATGAATTCTGAACGGCTACTGGCTAGTGCTATGCAAAAGAGGATTGCGATCAGCTTCTAACTACTGCCTGACAAATTCTTCGTCGTTCGAACGTCATGCCGTACTTTAGTGACCAGATTACGTCGCCATGCCCCACTTCACCCTCGAACAGCCCATCCGCCAACTCGATAAACGACAGGGTGGCTACTATCACCTTGTTATTACGCCCGAGGTTGTCAATCAGTTTGAGAAGCAGCGGGCCACCCGTCTGGTTTGCGTCCTGGACCAGACCGTATCGTTCTCGTGCGGGCTAAATCACCTCGGCGACGGCAATTTTTACATCATCGTCGCGACGCAGCAGCTCAAAAAGCTTGGCAAGAACGTAGGCGATCCGGTTGTCTTTGAGATTTATGAAGACCCGAATCCGCTGGGCGTCGACGTTCCCGACGTGCTGCAGGTTCTCCTGGATCAGGATGATGACGCCAGACATAGGTATGATGCGTTGACGGACGGTAAGAAGCGAAGCCTGATTTATTCGATAAAAGGCATCAGGGACATCGACCGGCAGGTGCAGAAAATTCTGAGCTTCCTGAACGAGCAGAAAGCGAAAAAGCGCTGACACGCTTAATTTCCGGCACCAAACGACTCGAACATCCATCCTGATTCGGTTGTTCCTACAGCATCACCTGTCAACTACAACTCATGAGGGTAGCCGTCTTCAGTACCAAAACGTACGACCAGGAGTATCTCGACCGGTTCAACGATAGCTACCAACACCAATTGATCTACTTCAGCGCCCCGCTGAACCGCGATACAACGAACCTGACCCAGGGATTTGACGCTGTATGCGCGTTTGTCAACGACGAGATCGACAAAGAAACCCTTGAAAAAATAGCAGCAAACGGAGTAAAAGTTATCGCTCTGCGCAGTGCGGGATTTAACAACGTGGACGTTGACGCTGCACGAGCAAAAGGCATCAAACTGCTCCGGGTGCCCGCGTACTCGCCCATGGGGGTTGCCGAACATGCTGTGGCGCTTATCCTGACCCTGAATCGAAAGACGCACAAAGCCTACAACCGGATTCGTGAGAACAACTTCTCCCTGGAGAAACTGCTGGGCTTCAATCTGTACGGCAAAGCGGTTGGCGTAATCGGAACGGGGCAGATTGGGGCCGCTTTCTGCCGGATCATGCTGGGTTTTGGCTGCCGGGTAGAAGCTTACGACGTGTACGAATCCGACGATCTGAAAGACCGGGGTGTCGTTTACAAATCCTTCGACGAGGTGGTAGGGGCGGCCGACATCATTTCGCTCCACTGCCCGCTCACCCCCGAAACGCGGCACCTCATCAACGCGGAAACCTTCGCCCGGATGAAACCGGGGGTCATGCTGATCAACACCAGTCGCGGAGCCCTGATCCACACACAAGACACCATCGACGCGCTGAAAAGTGGTCAGCTAGGCTATCTGGGCATTGATGTATACGAACAGGAGGAAGCCCTCTTTTTCAACGACCATTCGGAAAGCATCATTCAGGACGAGTTGCTGAGCCGCTTAATGTCGTTTCCAAACGTGCTGGTTACGTCCCACCAGGGTTTCTTCACCAAAGAAGCGCTTGAACAGATTGCCACCACAACCTTGAAGAACCTGGCCGACTTTGAGCATAACCGCCCCCTGGAGAACGAGGTCACAGCCAGGGGCTAGCAAGACGCCCGCTGCCCGGATTTGAGACGATCCCGCGTTCCAGTCCTGATCTTTTCTTTTGCGGATTTGCAATCCGCAAAAACAAATCTTAGCTGGTCAGGATTTGTAATCCTGACCCCGGCCGCCTTGGATTTATAATTCGCAAAAAACCCCGGCTACCTTTCGGCAGCCGGGGTTCTATCCTATACATCAGACCAGCGGTCTATTACCAGTTACGCATTTGCCTTCTGGCGGATCAGGTTCAGCGCAGCACCTGCTTTGAACCACTCGATCTGGCCTTCGTTGTAAGTATGGTTGGCCAGGAACTCGTCGGTAGTACCGTCGGCGTGGTGCAGCACGATCTCCAGCGGGCGACCCGGCGCAAACTCGGTCAGGCCTTCAATGTCGATCGTGTCGTCTTCCTGAATCTTGTCATAGTCGGCCGGGTTGGCAAACGTCAGGGCCAGCATTCCCTGCTTCTTCAGGTTGGTTTCGTGAATACGGGCAAACGACCGTACCAGAATAGCGCGAACCCCCAGGAACCGTGGCTCCATCGCAGCGTGCTCGCGCGATGACCCTTCGCCGTAGTTCTCGTCGCCGACCACCACCGAGCCAATGCCCGCAGCTTTGTAAGCCCGCTGTACGGCCGGCACTTCACCGTATTCGCCGGTCAGCTGGTTCTTCACACTGTTGGTTTTCTCGTTATAATAGTTCACCGCACCAATCAGCATGTTGTTCGAGATGTTGTCGAGGTGACCGCGGTATTTCAGCCACGGCCCCGCCATTGAGATGTGGTCGGTCGTACACTTCCCTTTCGCTTTGATGAGCAGTTTCAAACCCTTCAGGTCGGTACCTTCCCAGGCCGGGAACGGTTCGAGCAGTTGCAGACGATCCGAGGTCGGGCTAACCAGCACCTGAACACCACTGCCGTCTTCGGCCGGAGCCTGATAGCCAGCGTCTTCGACGGCGTACCCTTTCACCGGCTGTTCGATACCCTGCGGCTCGTCGAGTTTCACCTGCTCACCGTTTTCGTTGGTCAGCGTATCGGTCATCGGGTTGAACGTCAGGTCGCCGGCAATGGCGAGCGCCGTCACGATTTCGGGCGAAGCCACGAACGCGTGCGTGCTGGCGTTACCGTCGTTTCGCTTGGCAAAGTTCCGGTTGAACGACGTAATGATCGAGTTTTTCCGGCTGGGATCGTCCATGTGACGCGCCCATTGCCCGATGCAGGGACCGCAGGCGTTGGCCAGTACAACGCCACCCATGTTTTCGAACGTATTGAGCAACCCATCGCGCTCCGCCGTGAAACGCACCAGTTCAGAACCGGGCGTAACGGTGAACTCCGATCGTACTTTCAGGTTTTTGCTCACGGCCTGCTCCGCTACGGATGCCGAGCGGGTCAGGTCTTCATAAGAGGAGTTGGTGCAGGAACCGATCAGGCCTACTTCCAGCTTCTCGGGCCAGCCGTTTTCTTTCACGGCTTTGGCGAAGTTGGACAGCGGCCAGGCCAGGTCCGGAGTGAACGGACCGTTGATGTGCGGCTCCAGTTCGCTCAGGTTGATTTCGATCAGCTGATCGTAGTACGTAGCTGGGTCGGCATACACCTCGTCGTCGGAGCGCAGGTGCTGCTTCACCGCTTCGGCGGCATCGGCGATGTCGGCGCGGTTGGTAGCGCGGAGGTAAGCCGCCATCCGTTCGTCATAGGCGAAGATCGACGTAGTAGCGCCAATCTCAGCACCCATGTTACAGATCGTGCCCTTACCGGTAGCCGACAGGCTTTCGGCCCCTTCGCCGAAGTATTCCACAATCGCGCCCGTTCCGCCTTTTACGGTCAGGATACCAGCTACGCGCAGAATGACGTCCTTGGCCGACGCCCAGCCACTGAGCTTACCGGTCAATTTCACACCGATCAGTTTCGGCATCTTCAGCTCCCACGGCAGGCCCGCCATCACGTCGCAGGCATCGGCTCCACCGACCCCGATCGCGATCATGTTCAGACCACCGGCATTCGGCGTGTGCGAGTCCGTACCGATCATCATGCCGCCCGGGAACGCGTAGTTTTCAATGACGACTTGGTGAATGATCCCGGCACCGGGTTTCCAGAAACCGATACCGTATTTATTCGAAACCGAAGCCAGGAAATCGTAGACCTCCCGGTTTTTATTTTTGGCGGTATCCAGATCCTGCTCGGCACCTACCTCCGCCTGAATCAGGTGGTCGCAGTGCACCGTTGATGGAACGGCTACCGAAGGGCGGCCGGCCTGCATAAACTGGAGCAGCGCCATCTGAGCCGTTGCGTCCTGCATGGCTACGCGGTCGGGAGCAAAATCAACGTACGCTTTACCCCGCTCATACGCCCGTGTAGGCGTACCGGCTGACAGGTGAGCGTATAAAATCTTTTCCGACAAGGTGAGCGGGCGTCCCACTACCTGCCGGGCTGCTTCAACGCGTTCGCCGAGGTTGGCATATACGCGCTGAATCATGTCAAAGTCAAAAGCCATAGCAAATAGAAATAACAGGTTACTAAAAAAGAAGACTCTATCTGAATAACCAACGAATCCGCCGAATGGATTCATGGTTCGGGGCCAAAATTAGGAGATTATCTATCGTTTTGGAAATATTCGATACGTTAGTCGTTCATTTCACCAAATCCCCTATTTTTGGCGGACAACTACGCTAACACCAATAAAAAATAGTAGAATATGAACAAACCACTACTAAAGTCCATAACAGCCTTACTGGTCATAACGGCAGCACTCACATCGTGTCAGGACGAGGAGAATCCGCTGGTGGGTGGCCAGGCCACACGCCTGACGGCCAGACTCGACGGATTAAGTGAAAAACCTGCGTCCAACACCTCCACCGCTACCGGTACCTTCAACGGTATTCTGAACGAAGTAACGGGTGTGCTGAACTACACGGTAACGTACCAGGGCCTGACACCAACGGCGGGGCACCTGCACCGGATTCCTACAACGAGCACGAACGGCGTTGGCCCGGTCGATATCCCGTTTCCCAGCCTGACTTCGCCGATTATTGCCTCGACTACGGCGTTATCGCAGGATCAGATTTCGGCCATGAAGGCCGGGCAGTACTACGCGAACCTGCACACGAGCCGCTTCCCGGGCGGGGAGATCCGGGGCGATATCAAACTCCAGTAAGCAACCTAGCCAACTGTCAACATTCTGGTTAAGACCCGGTTTTAATGGCCGGGTTTTTCTTTTTTGTTTAACCCGCCCCCAGCCGCCGGTTTTTTCCTGTAATTTAGCAGACCCGCAAAACATGGGCGTTTTGGCTGATCTGACGGAGTTTACCCGTAAAATATCGGGGTTTTGAGCAACTTTTTCCGAACGTTGCCCTGTAACAATTTGTTACCTTACTGCTACCAATCCTCAACTTTCGTTGCATAATGCACCCATTGCCAATTTGCATTTGTCAATGGTTTTGCGCCTATCTTTGGCCCGACCCGGCGCGATTGTGGAGGATAGGCTGTGTGGTTCTTATCAACCTGAACACCATTTTATGTCAAAAAACTTAGTCATAGTGGAGTCGCCGGCGAAGGCGAAAACCATCGAAGGCTATCTGGGTAAAGACTTTACGGTCAAGTCCAGTTTCGGGCACGTGCGTGATCTGCCGAAAGATGGGCTGGCCGTGGACGTAACGAATGGCTTTCAGCCGTCGTACGAGATTTCACCCGACAAACGCAAACTCGTCAGCGAACTTAAATCATTAGCCAAGTCGGCCGAAGAGGTCTGGCTGGCCACGGACGACGACCGCGAAGGGGAAGCCATCTCGTGGCACCTGAAAGAAGCCCTTGGCCTGCGCGAAAATACCAAACGGATCGTTTTTCGCGAGATTACCAAGAATGCCATTCTGAACGCGATTCAGTCGCCCCGGACCATCGACATCGATCTGGTGAACGCCCAGCAGGCCCGGCGCGTCCTCGACCGGCTGGTAGGTTACGAACTGTCGCCGGTACTCTGGCGGAAGATCAAAGGCGGCAGCCAGGGTTTGTCGGCCGGCCGTGTTCAGTCCGTTGCGCTGCGGCTGGTTGTGGAGCGTGAGCGTGAAATCGACAAACACCAGGCCAGGTCATCGTTTAAGGTAACGGCCCAGTTCATTGTCGACGGCAACAAGGTGCTGAACGCCGAACTGCCGAAGAATTTTGCGACAGCCGCCGAAGCGCGTACGTTTCTGCAAGCCTGCATCGGGGCTACGTTTACCATCAGGAATCTGGAAACTAAACCCGCCAAGAAATCACCCGCTCCGCCGTTTACGACTTCTACCTTGCAGCAGGAAGCCTCCCGCAAACTGAGTTTCGCGGTCGACCGCACGATGCGGCTGGCGCAGGCTCTCTACGAAGCCGGTAAGATTTCGTACATGCGGACCGACTCGACCAACCTCTCGCAGGAAGCGATTGGCAAGGCGAAAACAGAGATCGAAACGGAATTTGGTCCTAAATACGTCCAGACCCGGCAGTTCAAGACGAAAAATGAGTCGGCGCAGGAAGCCCACGAAGCCATCCGCCCGACCAATTTCAACGACCGCAATGCCGGTGCCAATAAGGATGAAAAGCGGCTGTATGAACTGATCTGGAAGCGGGCCATTGCCTCCCAGATGGCCGACGCCCAGCTGGAACGCACGACCGTAACGATTGGGATCCAGTTCGCCAATGGCACACAGGTCGAGACCGTAGCGTTGGTCGACGACAGCCTGTTTGCCGATGCACCCGCTTCCGGCAACGGACAGGTCAGCACCGGAAAACTCCCTAACGAACTCATCGCCCAGGGCGAGGTGATCAAGTTTGACGGTTTTCTGCGTGTTTACCTCGAATCCAAAGACGACGAAGACGACGAGGATGCCAAAGGTATGCTGCCTCCGCTCACCATCGGGCAGGTGCTGAACCTGGGTCAGATGAAAGCTACGGAGAAGTTCACCCGTCCGCAGCCGCGCTACGCTGAAGCGTCACTGGTGAAAAAACTCGAAGAAATGGGTATTGGCCGACCCTCGACCTACGCCCCTACTATTTCAACGATCATCAACCGGGGCTACGTTATCAAAGAAGACCGACCCGGCCAGGAGCGGACGTTTAAGGAGTTTACGCTCCAACAGAACCAGATTCGCGAGACGAACGGCAAGGAAACATTTGGTTCCGAGAAGGCGAAGCTATTCCCGACCAACACCGGAATTGTTGTCAACGATTTTCTGGTCGAGTACTTCCCCGACATCGTGGATTATAAATTCACTGCGACGGTCGAGAAAGATTTTGACGAGATTGCCAGCGGTCGACGCAACTGGAAAAACATGCTGGAGAGCTTCTACGGCGATTTCCATAAGAACGTCGAGGAAATTCAGGGGTCGTCGGTGGTGTCGTTCAAAACCGGTGCCCGCGAACTGGGTACTGATCCGCGAACGGGCAAGAAAGTGTCGGCCCGGCTGGGTAAGTTTGGCGCTTACGTACAGATCGGCGAATCGACCGACGACGAAAAGCCGCAGTACGCCAACCTCCGCAATGGTCAGCTCATCGAGACCATCACGCTTGACGAAGCCCTGAGCCTGTTTGCCCTGCCCCGCGAAGTTGGTTTCTTCGAAGACAAACCCATGGTGATCGGCATTGGTAAATTCGGGCCGTACGTGAAGCACGACGACAAGTACGTATCGCTGACGCAGTTCGACGACCCGTATACGCTTTCGCCGGAGCGGGCGATTGAGCTGATTCAGCAGAAACGCGCGGAGTCGGCTACCGATACGTTGGGTGAGTTTGAAGGCAAACCCGTTACGACCGGCAAGGGACGCTTCGGCCCGTACGTCAAGTTCGAGGACAAGTACATTTCGATTCCGAAAAACGAACCGCTGGCCGGCCTGTCACTCGATCGGGCTATTGAACTGATTCAGCAGAAGCGGCAGGCCGAGAGCAATAAATACATCAAGGAGTTTCCGGAGCGGCCGGAGATCAAAGTGGTCAACGGTATGTATGGCCCGTATCTGGCCGTAGGTAAACGAAACGTCCGCATCCCGAAAGAAACCGATCCGGCAACGCTGACGCTGGAAGACTGCCTGAAACTGGCGGGCCTTGATGATGAAGGCGACGCGAAAGCACCGGCCAAAAAGACCACGGCGAAAGCTAAGGCCCCGGCTAAAAAAGCCGCGTCGGCCCGGACAACTACGACGAAGAAAGCCACGACAACGGCGTCGGCCAAGAAGAAGTAGTCTGGTTTTAACTATGAAACAAAAGCGCCGATCATCAGATTGATCGGCGCTTTTTTAATTGATTAGCTGTAGTCCGAGCTAGTCGGGGCTGCGTTAAGCGGCTACCTCGCTATCAAACCCGGTAGCCACCGTTACGTGTTTCCACGCTTCCAGCTCGTCCTGCATGGCTTTGATCTTGGCATACGCCAGGTCGTAGGCATCCTGCCCCAGTAACAGGTGCAGGGGCGGATTTGGCTCAGATGCCAATTGAATCAGGGCCGCTACCGCCTTCTCCGGATCGCCGGGCTGATTCCCATTGATGTCGAACTGATGTGCCTGTTGAGTGGCCCGCACAGTTTCGTAGGCATCGATCGGGTTGGCCGGTACCGCCAGCGAACCGGCCGTCAGGAATTCAGTCCGGAAGTACCCCGGCTCAACCACCGTGACGTTGATCCCGAACGGTTTCACCTCCGCTGCCAACGACTCCGATAAGCCCTCGACAGCAAACTTGGTCGCGCAGTAGATGCCAAAGCCGGGGAAACTGCCTACGAAACCCGCGATGGAGCCAATGTTGATGATGTGCCCGGCCTGCTGGCTGCGCAACTGGGGCATTACGCTCCGGATCACATGCAGGGTACCGAACACATTGATGTCGAAATTCGCGCGGGCTTCCTGATCGGTTAATTCCTCGATACTCCCTGCCAGGCCATACCCGGCGTTATTCACCACCACATCGATCCGGCCAAAGTGCTGAACAGCAGCCTGAACGGCCTCGTTCACACTGGATTCGGTTTTCAGATCGACCTGCAGGGGCAGCCACTGCGCCGAGTCGGCCGCAATGGCCTGGCGCAGATCATCCGCATTCCGCGACGTAGCGGCTACGCGGTAACCCTGACTGAGTAATTGCTTTACTAAGGAAAGTCCGAGGCCTTTGGATGCGCCGGTTACGAACCATACGTTTGTGTTGTCCATTGTTTTGCTCATGTTTCACGAGCAAAAGTAGAGAAGCCGAGCCGGGCCGGCCTTGCTTCAACCAAACCAATACTTGCTAAATTCAAACATTCCGAAAAGCAGAGGGCGTCAGCTGGGTGTGTTTCTTAAAGAAGTGATTGAAATGAGCCGGTTCCTCAAAGACGAGGCTGTAGCTGATTTCGGCGATGTTCCAGTCCGTATGTTTCAGCAGCGCTTTCGCTTCACTGGCCAGTCGTTCGGCGATGTGTTCGGTGGTAGTTTTGCCGGTGGTTGCCCGGATGGAGCGGTTCAGATGGTTCACGTGCACGGACAACTGCTGCGCAAAATCATTCGCCGATCGAAGCCGGAACCGCTGCGAGGGCGATTCGATCGGAAACTGCCGCTCCAGGAGTTCCGTAAAAACGGCGGTAATACGCGACCTGGCATCCGTATGCTGGTATAGGGTGTCAGACGGCTGCATTTTAAGCGCGTAGTGAGTTAGTTCGGTTACGTAGTTCCGTAACAAGTCATACTTGTATTGGTAATCCGAATTGATTTCATCAATCATCCTCTCAAAGAGCTGGCTCACATAAGCATCCTGCGTCTCATTCAGCACGTAAGCCGGTTTTCCACCGGGAGCGAACACAGGCAATTCAGTAAGGCTGCCCCTGATTTTCTGGGTGAAGAAGTCTTCTTTGAAAATGCAGAAAAAGCCGGTCGTATTGTCTGACAGGGGTTGCCAGGTGTACGGCACCTGGGGATTAAAGAATACCAGGGTGCTTCCGTCAATTTCAATGCTTTTATCGGCGTAATGATACACGTTTCGGCCCCGGATCAGGGTAATCTTGTAAAAATCCCGGCGACTGTACGACACCGGCGCGGCATCTGGTGCCAGGCAATCTTCCAGCCGGAACACGTTGAAATGACCGATTGCCTGTTGCAGGTTGTCGGGAAGCCAGCGCTGGGCCTCCACGCCAAATTTCTGTTTATAAAACGCTTCGAGGGTTTCTGTCTGTGCCATGCGCGAAGTTACATAATTCAAACCAAACCGCGCACTGACCTGATTTTCCACCAGTCCATTACGGTTTGTTTACTTTATGGTATGTTTGTATACTCGATACACATCTACCCTTCGCTTGTATGAAACGCATCTTACTCCTGCTTACGCTCTGCCTTCATTACGTTACACTACCCACCGTATCGGCCCAGTCGGGCAAACTGAAACCCGGCTTCGACAAAGCGGAGTACCTTGAAATGCTGAGTGTTACGTCCCGTCAGATTGATACTTTGAGGGAAGAGAAAGTACCCGGCCCGAAACGGTCGCGCCGACTGTACCGCTCGCCGGTGGTTGGTCTGGATAACCGCTGGGAACTGTGGCTCCGCGACGACGGGGTGGGCATTATCAGCCTGCGCGGAACCACCGAGAAGGCGGTGAGCTGGCTGGAAAACTTCTATGCCGCCATGGTACCCGCTACCGGTCAGCTCGAACTGGGTCCCGGCGATACGTTCTCGTACAAACTGGCGAATAATCCGCGGGCTGCCGTACACGTTGGCTGGCTGCTCGGGGTCGCCTACATGTCCAAAACCATACTCCCGAAGATTGACTCCTGCTCCAAAGCAGGCATCAACGAATTCATCATCATTGGTCATAGCCAGGGTGGGGCGCTGTCGTTCCTGCTTACCTCCTACCTAAACTACCTGCGGGGCAATCGCCTGCCGGCCAACCTGCGCATCAAGACGTACTGCAGTGCCGCTCCCAAACCAGGTAACCTGCACTATGCCTACGACTACGAAGCCATGACGCAGGGCGGCTGGGGCTTCAACGTCGTCAACGCGGCCGACTGGGTACCCCAAACGCCGTTTTCAATTCAAACCATCGACGATTATAGCCCGACGAACCCGTTCAAGGACATATCGGCCGGGCTAAAAAAACAGAAGTTTTTTCAGCGCATTGCCCTCAATTACGCTTTCAAGAAAATGGACCGGCCAACCCGCAAAGCCCAGAAGGAATTCCAGCGCTTTCTCGGGAATTTTGCCTCCAAAACCGTTCAGAAAAACCTCCCAGGTTATAAACCGTCTGACTATTTTAAAAGCAACCACTACGTCCGCACCGGACAGTTTATCGTGCTGTATCCCAACGAAGCTTACTATCAGAAATTCCCGGACAACACCAGGCAGGTCTTCATACATCACGTTTTTGAACCCTATTTCATGCTGACCAATCAACTGACGTTGTGAGGCCTTACTTGCTGTTTCAAATCAACCAGCAGCATCTTCCTGTATACACAAAACCCCGGACTCAAATTGGATCCGGGGTTTCTGGTCTATCCACACCATTTAGTTAAATAAAACACCAAAACTCGCCCAATAATAACACTATATTAATCAAATGGCAATTTTAGTAAATATAATTACTACTCTTAAAGGACTTCTTCAGTCAATTGTTTTAGAATCCAGTAGGCATATGGGGAGTAGACTCAGCAGGTTTTTTACATTTGCTGGTATCTGACTCCAGATTAGTTTAAGATCAGGCTCGTTTTTCCAATACCTCGCCCTATGAAAACGCTTGCTACGTTTACGCTTGCTTTTGCTCTTTGCCAGACTTCTTTTGCCCAGCAGTGGGAAACCGTTCAGCCCGAAAACCTGCCTGTCAAGCGGCACGAAAATGCGTTTGCCCGCGTTGGCGATCAGTTCTTCCTGGTTGGCGGCCGGGGACAGAAATCCGTCGAGGCCTATGACGTGAAAAAAAACACCTGGGAAAAACGGGCGATGGAGCCATTGGAAATGCACCACTTCCAGGCCGTAACCCACAACGGTGAGGTCTACGTAGCGGGTGCCTTTACGGGCGGTTATCCCCACGAAACGCCTATCCCGGCTATTTACATCTACAACCCAGCGAAAGACGAATGGCGTAAAGGGGCCGACATCCCCGCCGACCGGCGTCGGGGCTCGGCGGGCGTTGCCGTCTACAACCGTAAAATTTACCTGTTCTGCGGCATCATCGACGGTCACTTCGACGGCCACGTGAGCTGGGTAGACGAGTACGACCCGGCCACCAACAAATGGACCCGGCTACCCGATGCACCCCACCCACGCGACCATTTTCAGGCGGCTGTGCAGGGCGACAAAGCCTACATCGCGGGCGGGCGCTTGTCGTCGGCCAAAATTGGGCAGGTGCTGAACCTGACAGTCAGCGCGGTCGATGTCTATGATTTCAAGAAAAAGACCTGGATGACACTGCCCGAAAGCGACAGCATTCCGACCCGCCGGGCGGGTAGCACGTCCATCCCCTACGGCGACAAGATTCTGGTAATTGGTGGTGAGAGTCCGCAGAAGAAAGCGCATAATCAGGTGGAAGCGCTAAATATCAAAACCCTGAAGTGGGAGAAACTACCGTCGCTGCAACTGGGTCGGCACGGTACGCAGGCCGTTGTTTACGGCAACCGGGTCTACATTGCCGCCGGCTCCGAGAACCAGGGGGGCGGGCCGGAGCTGAACTCAATGGAGGTCATGAAGTAACGTCACTGGTGCGTTTTCTGACCGATCTATGGATCCACACAAAGAATTCCGGCAAACGTATCTGGGGGCAGCGCCCCACACCTTTGTTATTGGTTTAATCTGGGTTCTGAGCGGACTGGTGAGCGATAACCAGTCGCGAACGTCCGGCATCGTGTTTATTATCGTTGGCGGTATGTTTATCTTTCCGCTCGGTGAGCTCATCAGGCGATTCGTCCTGAAGGCCCCAACCCGGCTTAGCCCGGACAACAAGCTTCCGTTGCTCTTCACGCTTCTGGCGTTTACCATACCACTCAGCTATCCGGTGGTTTATATGGCTTCAAAAGGCAACATCAATTGGTTTTTTCCGTCGCTGGCGGTGCTTGTCGGCGCCCATTACCTGCCGTTTTACTGGGGCTACCGGATGGTTACGTTCCTGGTGCTGGCCGTACTTATTGTGGCTATTGGAACCGTATGCGCTCTCTACGCTTCAGATTCGTTTTCCATATCGGCTTATCTTACGGGTGGCAGTATGCTTTTGTTCGCGGTCGTTAACTTTGTCCTCGTAAAAAACGAACGCTGATGTCTATTACAACCCGAGCCGAACTGGTCGGCATGCAACAGGTTAGCCAGGCCGTGGGCGAAACCCTCCGCCAGATGCGGGACTACGCACAACCCGGCATGACTACCCGCGAACTGGATGAGTTTGGCGGTCGGATTCTTCAGAGCTACGGTGCCCGGTCGGCCCCGCGGCTGACCTATGGTTTTCCAGGCTGGACCTGCATCAGTCTGAACCACGAAATTGCGCACGGCATCCCGTCGGACAGGACCCTACTCAAAGAAGGCGATCTGGTCAACATCGACGTATCGGCCGAACTGGATGGTTTCTGGGCCGACAACGGGGGGTCGTTCGTACTGGGCCGGGACCTGCACCAGCACCGCTCGCTCGTAGACGCGTCCCGGAAGATTTTGCGGAAAGCCCTCGACCAGATTCGAGGGGGTGTCCGGATCGCTGATGTTGGGCGACTTATCGAAACCGAAGCCCGGCGGTCGGGGTACACCGTGATCAGAAACCTGGTGGGCCACGGCGTAGGTCGGAGCCTGCACGAAGCACCAACTGAAATTCCCTGCTATTACGACCGGACGAATACGACCCGCTTCCGCAAAAACTCGGTGGTCGCCATCGAAACCTTTATTTCGACCCGAGCCACGATGGCCCGCGAAAAAGGCGATGGCTGGACGTACGTTACCAACGACGGCAGCTACGTAGCGCAGCACGAGCACACGATCATCGTCACCGACGGCAAGCCGATCATCCTGACGGAAGCCAATCAATTGTGGCAGTAAGCCACTTCGTTGAGCCTGCCGATCGGCTATAAAACCGGCAACGGGTCATCGGCTGACCCGTTGCCGGTTTTCATGATTTTGGTCTTACCACACCCGCTTTTTCCGACACCTCCCCGGCGAAACCGGCCCAGTCGATATCGGTTTTGCCTTTGGCAACGGTTGCCGTAAGCTGCTGGAACACAATATCGGCGAAGGGCATCGGCACCAGAGCCTTTTGGGCTTCGTCGAGCAGCAGGCGCATATCCTTCCGAATCAGAGCGGGCGTAGCACCCACCGGCTGGTACACCTCGTCGGCGATGAGCTTGCCGTAGTTTTTATAAACCGGCGACGCAAACAGCGTAGTGCTGAAGAACTCGTACAGGCTGGTTCGGCTGATGTTATTTTTCTCGCCGAGCGTAAACGCTTCGGCCATGGCTTCGATAGCGCAGCCCAGCAGAAAGTTACCGCTCAGTTTCACGACATTGGCCGCCCCCGGGTCGTCACCGAAGTCAAAAATACCCTGGCCGATCAGGTTCAGAAATGGCCGGACGTCTTCCTTGGCGGTTGTCTCGCCCGACACGCACACCCAGAGTTTACCGGCCTGGGCTACCTCCGGTTTCCCAAAAACCGGGCTGGCTACGTACCGGCTGTTCCGGTGTTGATGTTCCTGAGCCAGTTGCCGGGCGGTATCGGGCGAAATCGTGCTGCACGATACGTGGACAGCCTCCTCCGAAAGGCCATTCAGGAGTCCGAGTTCGCCCATCGTTACGTCGCGCAGCGCGGCATCGTCGCTGACCATCGTAAACACTACGTCGGCCTCATACGCAGCTTCGGCCGGTGAACTGGCCCAGGTTGCGCCCGCCCTGATCAGCGGCTCGGCTTTGTCGCGGGTGCGATTATGAACCGCCAGCGAGTGGTCGTTTTTAAGCAGGTTGTGAGCCATGGCAATCCCCATCTGGCCCAGCCCAATGAATCCAATGTGCATGATTTTAGTGTCAGATTCGAAGTTTGACGTTCATGTGCTTCCCGGCAGCCTCTGAGTCGACTTGAAACTGTAAACGTCGAACTGCGGATGCGTTTTTTACCGCTTGATTTCGTCGTGGTACACCAGCACCGGAACCGACGTCCGGTTCAGCATGCGCTCGGTGATGCTGGGTTGAAGCAGCCCATCCAGGAAGCCCCGCTCCCGGGTTGTCATCACCAGCAAATCGACCTCGCGGTGCGCCAGGTAATCGAGCAGGCCATCCGTAACGCCCCGCGCCTTAACGGTTTCAATCTGCAGCTGATCCGTACCGAAAATGCGCTGAAACTGAGCCAGGTTGTAGGCATCATCATACACATCCGGCTGATTATCCGCCTTGACCTTCAGTACGTGCAGGGGCGTTTCAAAGACCTTCACCAGCTCAACCACCTGCTTCAGGATACGGGTTTCCTCAAATTCGAGCTGCGTAGTGTAGACCACCGTTTTTACCTGCGCCGGCCGTAGTACCTCATGTTCCTGGGCCAGTGTGGGGACCACCAGCACCGGACAGGGGGCCTGCATGGCCACGTCTGTAGCGGCACTGCCCGCCAGCCGATCAAAAAACGTTGTTACGTCGCTGCGGCCCGTAATGATCAGGTCGGCGTTCAGGTCGCGGGCTACCTGAATGATTTCATCCTCCACCGCGCCTACCCGCCATTCGGCGTCTACAGTAAGCCCATCGGCCTGAAGCTTCGCCACCAGATCCGACAGATTATCCTGGCTGATCCGGAGCAATTCTTCCGAGGCAGTCGCACCAATACCCGGATCACCGATGGTCGGCAGGGTCGTGTCGGGCACGACCGGCTGGTAGACGTGTAATACGGTCAGTTTGGCGTTGAACTGGCGGGTGAACAGGCGCACCCAGCTCAGGGTGGGTTCAGTAGCGTTGGTAAAATCGGTAGGGAACAGGATGTTTTGCATAAAACAGGAAACGGTTGTCAGTGTACAGTTCGAGCAAAATGGCGAAGCCACTCGTAAAACTATACACTGACAACCGTAAACCGCAAAACTATGTTTAATGCGCTACCAGCCAGTTTTCGCCGACGCCAATGCCGGTTTCCATCTGCACGGCCATTGGAATCGCCGTTTTCATGATGGTATTGACGTTCTCGCGCAGGATGTCCAGCTCATCGCGGTGGGCGTCGAACACGAGTTCGTCATGCACGGTCAGGATCATCTTTGACTTCAGGCGCTCTTTCCGCAGGAACTCGTGGATGCGGATCATGGCAATCTTGAGCATATCGGCCGCGCTGCCCTGAATCGGCGCGTTGATGGCGTTTCGTTCGGCAAACATCCGGTCGGTGATGTTGCGCGAGTTGATGTCGCGGAGGTAGCGCCGACGGCCCAGAATCGTTTCGGCATAGCCGCAGCCCCGGGCTTTTTCGATGCTCTGGTCCATGTAGGCTTTCACGGCCGAGAACTCGACAAAGTATTCGTCGATGATCTGGGATGCTTCCTTGCGCGGAATCTTCAGCCGCTGCGCCAGTCCGAACGCCGATATACCGTAGATGATCCCGAAGTTGATGGTCTTGGCTTTCCGGCGCATATCGCTCGTCACCTCGCTGATCGGTACGTGGAAGACCTTACTGGCCGTCTGCGTATGAATATCGATGCCGTTGTTGAAGGCGTCGAGCATGGTCTGATCCCCGCTGAAAGCCGCCATGATCCGCAGCTCGATCTGCGAATAGTCGGCCGACATGATCAGAAATTCGTCGGTACGCGGCACAAACGCCTTCCGGATTTCCTGCCCCCGGGGGGTTCGGATCGGGATATTCTGCAAGTTCGGATTCGCGGAGCTAAGTCGGCCCGTCGAGGCTACCGCCTGGTTGAACGACGTATGAATCCGGCCGTCGCGCTTGCTGATCAGCAGCGGCAGCGCATCGACGTAGGTATTCTTCAGCTTGACCAGTTCGCGGTAATCAAGAATCTTACGGGCAATTTCGTGCTCCTCTTCCAGCTTGGATAAAACTTCTTCGCCGGTGGCGTACTGACCGGTCCGCGTTTTCTTGGCGTTCTTGTCCAGCTTGAGTTTATCGAACAGAATTTCGCCCAGCTGCTTCGGCGAGCCGATGTTGAACGCGCTACCCGCAATGTCGAAGATTTCCTGCTGAACCTGCCGCATGTCGGTTTCCAGCGTCGCCGACAGTTCGGCCAGGGCGTTGGTATCGATGCGGATGCCTTCCAGCTCCAGATCGGCCAGCACCTGCACGAGCGGCATCTCGACCTGATCGAACAGCTTATCGAGCTTATCCTCCTCCAGTTTAGGCGCAAATGTTTCCTTCAGCTGCAGCGTGACGTCGGCGTCTTCACCGGCGTATTCGACCACCTTCTGCACCTCTACGTCGCGCATGGTCAACTGCCCCTTGCCTTTCTTGCCGATCAGCGATTCAATCTCGACGGGGTGGTAGTTCAGGTACGTCATGGCCATAATGTCCATGTTGTGCCGCTGCTCGGGTTCAATCAGATAGTGCGCGATCATCGTGTCGAACAGCTTGCCCTGCACCTCCACGCCGTACTTCTTCAGCATCAGCAGGTCGTATTTCAGGTTCTGCCCGATCTTAACGATGCCGGGGTTCTCCAGCACCGGTTTGAATACGTTTACAATGGCCTGCGCTTCGGCGGGGTCTTCGGGAACGGGCACGTAGAACGCTTCGCCTTTCCGGTAGCTGAACGCCAGCCCGACCAGATCGGCCTCAACGGGATCAATGGCTGTCGTTTCAGAATCGAAGCAGATCGATTCCTGCTTGTTCAGGAAATGCACCAGGCTCTCGCGCAGTTCGGGCGTGTCGACAAGCCGGTAATCGTGCTTCACCGAAAAGATAGTTTTCCGGCGCTCCGGCTGCACCTCGTCAATTTCGGCGTCGGGATACACATCCAGATACGCCGGTCGATCGGATTGACCCGTTTCGGTCACCTCGCTGCCGACCGCATCATCTGTAGTGATGGTATCCGTCACCGCATCGGGCGTGGCCGATGAAGCTGAAGCCGCGGGTACCGTTACCTTAGTTTTACGCGTCTTCTTCGCTGGCTGCGGAGCTTCCGCCGACCCAGCCGACGAATCGCCCTCGCCGAAATCAAACGGCAGCTCATCAGCCCCCGACGGCGATACGTCCGAACGGCTCTCGGCGGGCATCGGCATAAAGGCCGGGCCACGATCGGCCGGGCCGCGATCGGTCGGGCCATCGAACAGACCCATTTGTCCGGACGCATTACTTCTTGCAGACGCAGGAGCAGGCGTCGATTGTGGGCCAGCCTCAAAATCAGAACCCAGCAGCCGGGTTTTCATCTGTCGGAACTCCAGTTCGTCGAGCAGGGCCGCCAGCCGGGGTTTATCGTATTCGGTATGCAGGAGGGCCTCCTCATCAAACGCAATCGGTACGTCGAGGTGAATCGTGGCCAGTTGCTTTGACAACAGCCCCTGCTGCCCATAGTTGATGACGTTTTCCTTCAGCTTGCCTTTCAACTGCTCGGCGTTGGCGATCAGGTTTTCGACGGAACCGTAGTCGGCAATGAGTTTCTGTGCCGTTTTCTCACCAACCCCCGGAATGCCCGGGATGTTGTCGACTGAATCGCCCACCAGACCGAGCATATCCGTCACCTGCTCAATCCGCTCAATCTGCCAGCGTTCGAGGACTTCGGCAACACCCAGCTTTTCGGCCGGTTTACCCATGAACGCCGGTTTGTAGATGTGAATGTGTTCTTCAACCAACTGGCCGTAGTCCTTATCGGGGGTCATCATGTACACCTCGAAGCCAGTCAGGGCTGCTTTCTTGGCCAATGTCCCGATCACATCGTCGGCTTCAAACCCATCCAGTTGCAGAATGGGAATATGCATGGCCTCGATAATCTGCCGGATGTACGGTTTGGCAAGGCTGATATCCTCCGGCTGCGACTGCCGGGTGGCTTTATACATCGGAAACTGCTCGTGCCGGAAGGTAGCTTTGGCCGTATCGAACGCCACCCCGATGTGGGTAGGTTTTTCTTTGGTCAGTACCTCCATGAGCGAGTTCATGAAGCCAAAAATAGAACTGGTATTCAGCCCCCGCGAGGTGATGCGCGGGTTTTTGTTGAATGCGAAATGGGCGCGGTAGATAAGCGCCAGCGCGTCGAGTAAAAAGAGTTTTTTCTGGGGCCTGGTCATTCGGTTGGCGACTGCGAGGGGCTGATCAGATGGTTGAAACAGCCTGCCCAAAGTACGGAAATTGCCTTCTATAGTACAAAAACATAACAGCGCCGACAGTGTTTTGATTCCGGCATTTGACCATCAGAACCTTCCAAAAACACGTTAAGCTGCCCGTTTAAAGCAGCTTAACGTGAAAAGCAGCAGGTACGCCCTTAGGGCAGCAATACGCGATCAATTTTATGGACAACACCGTTGGTTGCGTTGATGTCCGCGGTGGTTACCCGCGACGGATTACCGCCGTTGCCCCGTCCGGTAACGGTTACAGCCGTTGAGCTGACGCCCACCGTAACCGTACCCGTCTGGAACGTAGTGACCACAGCCCCGTTCGTCAGCGTAGGTGAATACGCCCGGGCGAGCGGTATTACATGATACGTCAGAATGTTAGCCAGCGCAGCCTCCGGTGCTGCGGTAATGGCAGCCACCGACGAGAACGATGTGGCCCGGAACGCTGCGTTAGTCGGCGCAAAAACCGTCAGGGCCGTAGCCGTGTTGCTCAAAGCTCCCGTTACGGCCGTTCCACCCCGGAGGGCAGCGGCCGTCAGCAGACTCAGGCTCGTATCGGCCTGAACGACCGCCAGGATTGAACCAGTCGGCGGCAGCAGCACTTTGTCAATAACGTGGATGACACCATTCGACGCGGCTACATCGGCCTGCACCACCCGGGCCCCGTTGACCGAAACGCCCGTTGAGGTTCCTGAGGTCGACGCGGCTTTACTGATGTATACCGTACCGTTAGCGCTCAGCGACGTAGGCTGGGCGGTCTGACCCGTGTTAATCGCGGATGCCGGCACAGAGCCTCCCACTACGTGGTACAGCAGAATGTTCCGTAAAGTGTTCTGATCCGCAGCGGTTACGGCAGCAACGTTGGCAAAACCGGCTGCCCGGAACGCATCGTCCGTTGGTGCAAACACCGTAAATGGACCCGCCTGTCTCAGCGTAGCATCCAGCCCAGCCCGGGCCAGGGCTGCATTCAGCAGCGTGAACTGTGCATTGGTAGCAACGAGTTCGGCGATGTTGGCCGTTGCGGGCGTGTTGTCGTCATCGTCGTTTGAACAGGCAGTCATGCCAAAAACAAATAACGTGAACAGGGCGGCCACGATCAGGCCCGATTGCCACGGCAAAGAAGATGATTTGATGTGCATTGGTTTGATTTAGTGTACGTTTGTCTGGGTTGTATGATAATTACACATTCCGTTCGGATATATGTATCTGACTCAAACCATTGTCTAATCACTTTGTTCAGCCCCCGACAAAAACGAACCCCTCACTTACCGCCGAAAAATAGTTCGGAAGGCCCTGATCATTTCCGGAACGGCCAGCGCCACCGACGCCACCGATGCCACTGTAGCGGCCTGGCAGTAGGCACAGAAGGCCTTGTTTTCCTGCCATTCTTCCCGGGCCAGCTGGGCGGCCGTACCAACGTCCAGCAGCGCTTTTGCACCCGTTGCGATTGGGAGCCAGGGCTGGTCTTCGGCCCGGTTCTTGCCCCCCGCACCGGCCAGCCAGGCCGTCAGACCATACGTTACGACCATCATGAGCGCGTCGGGGGTTTGCAGCCGTTTGTAGGCGTAGTCCGACGCATCCACTTTGTCGGAGTTGAAGATAGGGACCGGCGGATCAGGCAGGTGTTTGATAATACCGGTCTGGTACAGGGATACAATCTGGCCCGCGGCTACGCCCAGCAGAGAAAGTCCGACAATCCAGCGCCGGTTCGTGAGGTCGGCCGATTGTTCTTCGCGGAGTTCGTGCGATAGTTGGGTTGGATTCATAACGTTTACGTAGTTTGACGTTCGTAGTTTGTGGTTTGTAGTTGAAGACAGCCAGTAGCAACTACAAACCACAAACCACAAACTACGAACGTCAAACCAAAGGCCTTGTTAACAATTTTGAGTGTATGCCATGAAACCAGCCGATTCGATTCCCTCCTACCGACCTGAGGCCTTCGCCAATGACTACCTCATCGGCGATCAGCCGATTCCTGCCCACTGGTCACCAGCGACGACGGCGTCGGGATTTGCGGCTGTTTACCGGATTGAGCAGGTGCGGCAGTTTTTTCGGTTCCCTATTGCCCCCAACCGCATTACGTTCTACGACGGCCTTTTGCTGACTGGCGGCACCATGCGCCGACAGTGTGGTCTGTACGACGTACCGCTTGCCTCCCGTAGTCTGCTGCTGCTGGCACCCGACACCATCAACGCAACAGATTTCATCAGTGAGGATGTAACGGGATTTTATTTTCACTTCGATCGGGAGTTTTTTGTGACGGACCTGGCCACTCCTGAACGGCTCGACACCTGCCCGTTTTTTGAAGCAGGCAATGAACCCCACCTTCGCCTGTCCGACGAGCAGACAACCTGGTTTACGGCCCTGCTTGGTCTGGCCGACCAATCGCTCCAGGCTAACTCACCCGACAGCGCCCGTGGCCTTCTGCAGGCATTAATTGTCCGGGCGAGCCAACTGTATCAGCGCCAGCCCGAAACAGCGGCTTCCTCTCCGGCCGATTACCGGCTGACGGCCGCCTTCAAGCGATTAGTGCAGCAACGGTACCTAAGCTGGCACAGCGTCAGCCAGTACGCCGATGCACTGGCCGTAACGCCCAATCACCTCAACCGCGTCGTAAAACGGACAACCGGGCAGCCGGCCAGCCAGCACATCACTACGTTGCTGATCCTGGAAGCGAAAGTTGTATTGAAAAACAGTCAGTTGTCGGTAGCCGAGATTGCTGCGCAACTGCACTTCGACGATCCGGCGTATTTTGGCCGTTTCTTCCGCCAGCAGACCGGTCAGACACCGACTGCATATCGCCACTCGGCCTGATTTGTCCGGTAAGGGGCCGCAATCCTCCTACCCCTACCCGACCCGGCCGGCGTACTTTTGCTTCCATCAAACATGACATTACGAATCTATGGAAGCGACAATCCAACAACGCAGTACGACTACCGAGCGAGTCCTGAACACGCTACTACTGATTGCCCTCGTCAGCCATTCGATGTGGCTGTTCGGCAACGTGTACGAAGCCATCGTGGATGCCCCCAACCTGACCGCATCGCCGGCGGCTGCCCGACAGTGCTGGCTGGATTACCACAGCGTGACGAACCCGATTTTCTTCCACATCCCGAATACCCCCGTTGGCTTTCTTGCGCTGGTTCTGGCTTGGTGGCGCAGTCGACAAACATTGCCCGCTACCGCCCGGCAGTGGCTAACGTGGGCTACACTGGGGTCACTGGGAGCCATTTTACTAACGGTGTACGTAGTCACGCAGATCAACCTGCGCCTGTACTTTGGCGGTCCGAACCCCGATAACGCCGAGGTGCTCAACCTGGCAAACGAATGGATTGTCCTGAATCTGGCACGTATTGCGTTTGAAGTAGTTACGGTGGTTTACCTGTTTCGCACGTACCTGACTTTTTACAGTTCCCGCATCAACCAGCCTCACCATGCGTGACGTCCATAGCCTGCGGTGGTTTCTGGGTTTTACCCTCTTCGGCTTGGCCCATTGGTTCTTCGGGAACCTGTACGAAACCGTCGCCTTTACGCCGAACACCCTGGCCGACCCCGCAACCGCCCTGACGCACTGGAACGCTTTTACGAAGGTGACCAATCCCGTCTGGTATTTCGTCCCGATGAGTCCCCTGACGTTTCTGGCCGCGCTCGGGGCTTACTGGACCGGGCGTGGCCAGAGTAACTCGCTGCGCAGGTCGTTACTGGCCACGCTGCTGTTCACGTCGGCCGGGGTATTGCTGACGGTATACATCGTTACGCAGATCAACCTGAAGGTATTCTTCTCCGGTGCCGACCTGCTGGCCACCCGAGAGCAGGTCAACCAATTGGTTTGGCGGGGCATGCCGTGGGGTATCATGCGGCTGATATGTATAGGAGCCGCTCTGGCTACGGCCATGAGCGCCTACAACCGCCTGCTCCGTACCGGTACGGAGCAGGCGTAACCCGCTACGGCTACCGGATTCAGGAAGGGCAGTTTGTTAGATGGGTTCCCAGCTAATTGGCTTAATTTTAAAGCAATATAACGACGAAGGTAAAATAGCGCAGTTTTTTATTTTCCAGGCGAAGAACCGGGTCCGAGAGCAATGCCGCACACACGAGGCAAGACAATAAGGGTTTTGAACAGCCTTAAACTGACTCTACCTAAACGCATTGAAAAACAGGATTTTGCTTCAGCAATAAAGGGTCCCCGATACACCCGAAATTGTCTGAACGTAGTGACTCACAGATTAACTGTCAAGGGTTTTGCCGCTCGCATCTGTAGGGTCCCTATTACGGCGTTAGCTTGTTTAGCATCAAACCGAATTTCAGGTTCCGAACCCATCAGCGATAATTTTATCGGCTCATTGCCAACGAACTCCAGCACCATCCGCTTGAGAAAAATATAGGAACGTGTAGTCAATCCTCCTACGGCCTGCACTTCAGAGACAACAGCCCGTGCGGCTGCTTGACTACCCAGAGACACAACCTCTTCGCCGATTACAGCGCTGACCGTAAAGCGGACTTCGTCGCCCCGGTTAAGCCGATCAGCCCGGTACGTTTCCAGGGGAGTTAATCGAAGGGTAGTTTTCCGGGTAATAGTCACACTTTTTGGCTCAGCAACCGGCCGGGCTACCGGACGCTCAACCGGCTTGTCCGTCAACTCAGAGGTAGTATTTTCATCGTTTTTTTTCACGACCGGGACCGAAACATCGGTCCTTGTCTGGGAAGAGATCGGTACAGTCGCTGGTGGGTTAACGGGCCCGGTTGAGCTTTCAACGACCAGCTGTGGTTTTCGGGAGGCCTGTGTTGTTGAAACCTGCGTAACGGGCTGCTTCTGCTCCGGCCGTTGATTTGGTCGATTGACTGTAGATTGTCCGACAGTAGGTTTATCTGGCTTATTGCTGACTAATTCTGTCTGTTGAGCAACTGAGGAGGTGTCCTTAGACGTAGGATTAGTAGTAGGCAACGCATCTACCGATTCAGTTATGGTTGAATCAACAGACGGCTGGGGTCTCCGCGACACGGACTCCATTGCCACGGGCTTTGTAAGAATATACCAGATCCCAGTGCCTCCCAGTACGATACTTACTAAGAGCAACCATATCCAGAGACCTTTTCCCCTTTTTTTTGGTAATGCCCAGGCCGGTTCTCCCAGCGTGGACGCTGGATCCGGTGCCGGTGTATTGGGCCGTTCTGGCGAAGGGGATGATGCCGGTGTTGACAGACGAACCCGGGGTAAAGGATCTACAAGCGTAATGCTGGTTGGCGGTTCAGCGGTTAGTTCTTCCTTCTTTTCAGCAGGCGTAGCGGCCGCTTCGCCAAGGGCTTTTGCCAATTGTCGGGCATCACTGATACGAACGGCTGGATCTTTTGCCATCATCCGTTCCATGAGTCGTGTCAACGCTCCGGAAGCTTGCGGCAAGTGTTCCTGAAGCGACGGCAACGGCTCATTGAGAATTTGAATGATCAGGCGCATAACTGTTGGCGCTTTAAAGGCAGCCCGACCAGTGAGCAGTTCGTACAATACTAAGTTCAGCGCGTAGAGGTCCGAACTGGTTGACGGTTGTCCTCCATCAAGGAGTTCGGGCGCCATGTAGCGTACTGTACCTGTCAGATACTTTGTCTGTGTAATCTGGGTAGTAGGTGCATCCGTAAGTCGGGCAATTCCAAAGTCCAGCAGTTTTAGCGTCCCCTCACTGGTAAGCATCAGATTAGCAGGCTTAATGTCGCGATGCAGTACCCCGCGTTCGTGAGCATGAGCTAACCCATTCAGTGCCTGCACTATCAGATCTATAGCTTGCGACTGAGAGAAAGGCCCCTTTAGTTTCAACAGTTCGGTCAACGTATGCCCGTTGATAAATTCCATGACCAGGCAATACTCATTACCATCCCGGCAAAAGTTGTATACGCTGGCAATGTTTGGATGGTTCAATCGGGCAAGTGCTTTGGCTTCCCGTTGAAATCGCTTCTCAATGTCGTCCCGATCCTGAAGATCCGGCCGAATCAGCTTAACCGCCACTATCCGGTCGAGTGTCAGGTCTATAGCCCGGTAAACAACTCCCATTCCCCCCTCACCGTTGCCGACAGGACCGAGCAACTGATACTGGTTCTGAATGATCCGCGGGCTTTCGTTCATAACAAATCGATTTCGGAAGGCCCTTTATTTACTGATGGAACCAAGGGGTATGCTATAACTTAGAGCGACTGTCCCTGTTCGGAATTTTGACTCCTCTTCACGGTTAAAATCCAGCAGGCCTAAGCCTCCTCTCAATTCAATCAGAAAAATACCCGTTCCCAGACGGGCACCCACAGCTACGCCACCCTGTACACCGACATCGAACTGACGAAATTTATTTGTATCGAAATAATACGTATTACCGGATGGTTCGCCATCTGAGAAAACAACCTTCCCACTTTCGGTTGTTTGTGACCCTCCACTGGAGAGTTTGGTCGTATAGCGTGCATTTAACGCATAACTGACGGAAGGCCCGGCGAAAACAAATGCGCGAAACCGGTCTTTGGCAAAAGCGGCCTTCAGCAGCAGGGGCACCTCGATGCAGTTGAAATAATACCGCTCCCGGTAAAAATCTCCGCTTTCCGTATAAGTATAAGCATATCCTTTGCGAATATACATGACTTCAGGCTGGAAGGACACCCGCCCACCTAAGGGTAGGTTTACTCCCACTCCTACCATATAACTGTACACCGACGAAAACTTCAACGCCGACTGCTGACCACCAACTGATGTAACCGAATTTGGAAATGATGAACTGGCAACTCCTCCGCCCGCGCGTAAGCTAATTGCGGTGTAATTCTGAGCCACCCCGGTGGCGTTAATGACCAGAATAAACAATGCAATACAATATATTTTCATCATGGTGTGGTAGTTTTTTTAATCAGTTAGGTGGAGATACTCTTTCACGGCTGCGTAGTTGGTCCAGTCAACATGGGCCAGCCGACCACCCGATAAAGTTGCTGAAGGTACAATGATCCAGCGGTACTGAACCCCAAAAAGATCAGTTCGTACTAAATTTTTAGTAGCAGTGTAAACGAACGATATATTACCAACTCTGACGACAAAACTTTCCTTACTACCGTCAAGGTAAGTAAAAGGCATCGGTTCGGCTACCTGTGTAGCATTGGGGTCTCGTGTGAACGCAAGAACCAATCCGCGATCGATGACGGTTTGCGTCAAATTATTATCCGCAAAAACGAAAGATGCGGTCCGGGGATTAGTGGTACTTATCACCCAATCATTTTGTGACACTGTTTTCCAGGAGGAAGTAATGACGTTGGCCGTTCCGGCAGGTCCGGGAGCGCCTGTTGGGCCTTGTGGTCCAGCAGGACCAGCGGGACCGGATGGTCCTGGTTCACCAGCGGGACCGGCACAACTGAACAATGTAGTAATGAACCAAACGGTGCAGATAAAAAAACGGGTTTTCATGGAGTGATGTATGGATAGAATGTACTGAATTACGACTATATAGTATGCCTGTAAATCAACTCATTCGTCCTCGCTCATGCATCATTCAATGTTGCTTTACAATCTGCAAACTGCTGAAAATGGCAACTTTCTACAAGTCAGCGCCTGCAATAGTAAGTTCATTTTATTTATCGGTAGTTAAATGCGTTGCTATGCAGTACTGACAATCCGCTACGGCTTCTCTACGGTCATGTACAGCCGCAACCGTAGCCGATAGCCCGCCCTGAACGCATCACCCAAAGTGACCCGTTCAACCGGCAGGTGGTTGCTTTCCGTGATGGCCTGCAACAGCAGCGGACGATTCGGCAAACGGGCTTTCAGGACTTCGTTCACGTAATACGTTACGTTGAAGGTGTACTGCGCCTGCTGCTCCAGATCATTCGGATCGTAGCCGTAGTAGCCCACTACCGTACTGCTGCTGCCCTCCGCATCCGGCACGATACTCAGCGCTTCGTTTAGGCTGTTGGTCTGGTACAGCACAAGCCTTGATGGGGGCGCTGCGTTATCGCGCCGGTCCCGCTGAATGGGTTCAAGAATCAAATCCGCACGGTTTATGCCCCGGTACTGTTGTGTTAACACGAGCTGAGCCAGGCCCGGAATGTCGAGCCGGGTACGCAGCATCGCCCCGGCTGCAACGAAGGCAGTGTTCTGGGTAAATCGGCTGCTGACGGCATCCAGCCGGGTTCGCAGGCTGCTGAGCGCTGTGCCGCTCCGGTCGCCGGCTACCTGACTGAAATGAATCCCGGCCACGTCAAAGCGAATGGTATTCCGGGTTTGATTCAGATCCGTGTCGTGGTAATACAGCACCAACCCGGCTTCGGCGGATGAAATACCCAGCTTCAGCAGCAGGTTGGCCGACGGATCACAGACCAGCGCCAGCCCTTTCCAGTAGGCATCCAGAGTTTCTTCGTCGGTGATTGACCGATTACGCAGCTTATCGAAAAAATCCTGGCTGAGGGCGTCGGGCAACCGGATGCGTACCTGCCGGTTCCCGTACCGGGGCCACGGCCGGAAGGTTTTGGTCAGCAGGGGCGTCACTTCGTACGGAACTGTGCTGAGGTTCGAATACGTCCGGTCGCCGAGTTTGGCCTGGAGCTGGTGTACGTTGAGCGTCAGGCGCTGCGACGTATCACCGTAGGCCGTACCCATCGGCAGTACCAGTACCAACGAATCGAATCGGACTTGCTGCTGATCCGGCAACGTATGGGATGTATACCCCAGGGAAATAAAACCCTTGGCCGTCGTTTGGCCAGCCAGGGCATCGGCCCACCGACCAACCAGTACGCTACTGTCGGCCGAGGTTGTGAACGTATCGGCCAGCACGGTCGATGCCAGTACCGTAACCGAATCAACGAGCTGAACGTCGAGTTCGCGGGGCGTAACGATCTGCTGGCCAATGGTCCGATCGCCCGATTGACAGCCGGTCAGCAGGGCAGGCAAAAGGGTTAGCAGGAAATAAATTGAAAGGCGGGTCATGAATACAGTTGTTGAGAGGGGCTGTCAGACTCTGGCCGGGAAGCTGCGCAGCTGTCATGCCCTGCTCAGGCGACCGGACAGCATCCGGCCTGACAGCCCCGGATGAAAAGCATTAGCGAACCTCCTCGGGTCGGAGCGTCGGGGGAAATTCGCCCCGCTGCAGTTTGCTGAGTACGCGTTCGCCCACGCGCCGGGCATGGGCTTCGTCTGTGAACCGCTGCTGACCGGGCAGACCAGGTACGATCGGCTGGTAGATCAGGGGGGTTGCTCCCTGACGGATTTCGTATCCCCACCCGGAGTCCGCCTGAAACACCCGCAGCTCATAGTGCGGGTGCCGGCCAAACAGCCAGTAGGCCCCGAGCAGCATGGCCCACAGGCCGAGTACCAGCCAGGTGCTCAGGGGGCGGTTCATGGCTTTAGTCATCACTATCGCGTTCCTTGTTGGGGTCGAACTCCCACAGATCATCCAGCCGCCCGGTTCCTACGCTTCCGGTTGTTACGTAGCCTTTTCCGTTGATGGCAAACCCAACGGCATACGTCCGCCCACTGCCTTCAAAATCGCCCCGGTCGTCGCTCCACGAATCGCTCGCCGGATCATATTCCCACACCGTATTGTTGCCGTCGCCGAGCAGTACGTAGCCTTTTGACCCAATGGTAAACGCCACCCCGTAGCTGCGTGCCACGGTTTCTTCATCGTCAAATTCGTCTTTCTCAACCCACGTATCCTGCGCCGGGTCATAAGCCCAGACATCCTTCTGGTTTATGCCATTGTTGTTGCCTCCGACCACGTAGCCCAGCCCATCGAGAACAAACGCTACTGCCCCCAGGCGTTTGGGGCCGGAGTAGCTGGCCACGCGCTGCCACTGGTCGGCAGCGGGATCGTAGGCGTAAAAATCCTTGAGGTAATTGCCGTCGAAGCCTGTACCAACGTAGCCTTTGTTGCCAATGGTGAACGCCACGGCATTCCGGCGGGCCGACCCCGCGTAGTCGGCAATCTTCCGCCAGGCGTTCGTTGCGGGGTCGTATTCATAAAAGTCTTTGAGCCGGTCGCTGTTGTTGTCGAGGCCGGTGCCGACGTAGCCTTTGTTGCCAACCGCAAACCCAACGGCTGCGAAGCGGGGGGTTCCGGCATAATCGGCAATCTGGGTCCAGGTATTGCGGGCCGCGTCGTATCCCCAGAAATCGGTCAGGCGTTCGTTGTCGGCGTTGGTACCGGTACCGACATAGGCCATGTTGTTGATCACGAAACCAGCAGCCGCCTGCCGGGCAACACCTTCAAAATCAGACCGACGACGCCAGTCGCCCACCACCGCTACGTCATCGGAATCACTACAACCGATAAGCCAGCCACTGGCGAGGGTGAGCATACCGGCCACCAGTCGGGACCATAACGTACTGCGAGTCGAAAAGCAATGTATCATGAGAACGGTTATGTGTTTTTTGGAGGGGAGTCCCATTCAGCCGGGAAGGGTTGGACTGGACGCCTGTTAATAAATGTTAAGCGTGAAAAGAGGCTCAGTTGGCCGGAATGAGCCGATACGTGTACTGGACCGTGATGGCTTTATTATCGGCATCGGTTTCCTCGGAGGTGAACGAAAAGTCGAAGTTGGTATCCGACAGGGTCAGGATAGAGAAATCGCTCTGCCCGTCCAGGCGCAGGGTAGACTCCTGATCAACGAGTTCCCAGTCACCCTGGAAGCTTGTTGAATCGTTCAGGAACGTATACGAACCACTGCTTTCGAAATTAAACCGGTACGCCGACAGATCAGCGTCATTGGCCGTTCCGCCCTTCTGGTAGTACGTGTAAGTCAGGTTGCTGTAGCTATACTGCGCGCTTTGCACCTGCCAGTTTCGGCTCAGCAACTGGCCCCTCGCTGCGGGCTGCGGTTCGTCCGTACCAGAGCAGCCGGCCAGCGTAAGCAGACAGAGGGTGGTCATCACCAGCAGGCGCTGGACGGGGGTGAGGTAATGGAGTTGACTCATGGCGATTTCGAATAGGTTTCGCCAATGCTAACGCTACGGTTCAGGCGTTCAGCCGCCCTCTGCTACGTTCGTGCCTTTTCCGGCGAAGAACAGCCTGAGTTCGGCGACGTGTCTAAGCAGCAGAGGGTGTGACGTCAAGTTCGGAACCGGCCGTCACACCCTCTGGCAATCCAGCTGGGTAATCTCATGATTTTTCGGCCCAGAAGACCCCCAGGCAAGCCACCATGGTGGCAAAATTCTGAAGCTGAGCGCGTAGTAAAGACGTGGAGCGGGACAGGTGGTATTCGATCGTTTTTTCGGAAAGGCCGAGTTGAGCGGCAATCTCCCGGGTGGTCATCCGCTCGAATCGGTTCAGCAGAAACACCTCCCGGGTTTTGTCGGGAAGCTGGGCCAGGGCCTGGTTAAGCGACTCGGAAAGCTCCCGGTACTGAACAACCGATGTCGTCTGGTGCGACTGCGACTCGGTGGGCAGCGCCTGAAGAACGTATTCGGCGTATTGATCGCTTTGCAGTTGCATCCGGACATGATCGATGATCCGGTTCCGGAGCGACGTCGTAAGGTAAGCCTTCAGTGAATCGACGCGAAGGGTTTCGCGCTTCTGCCAGAGTGTCAAAAACAGTTCCTGCACCAGATCCTGCGCCAGTTCACTGTCGCGGAGCTTGCGGCAGGCTATCACGTACAAATCGTACCAGTGCCGGTCATACAGCGTCTTAAACGCCTGCTCATCGTCGTGTCGAAGCCGGCCGGTCAGTATCTCATCGCTCAGCTCTTGCCCTAACATAGTCGCAAAATTCGGTTTGTACGGCAAACCAACGTCAGGAATGCTGTTAAGGTTTTGTGAAACTGAGGCAATAGTCCGTCTAGTCAGGTTTGCGGTCCGCTGAATCCGGGGCCTGGTTTCACATCCCGGTACACCTGCGTCAGGTCGGTGTTATGCACCAGCCGGACGGCCCAGTCCGGCCCCGTGTGGCGGCAGATAAGCTGAATAACGCCGTTTCGCAGGGGAATCAGTTGTCCGGCCGGTGTTGAACTGTTTTCGACCTGCCATTCCCCCGTCACGATAACCAGTCCTTCGGTCAGCGACCGGATGTAAAGATTGGTGAGCGACAGGACGGCCTGTTTGTTTACTACGGCGAACGGATACCGGTGCTGTTCAATGATCTCGCTGCGGTTCGTTGCCACCTGCCCGACCACATCGATAAACTCCGCATCGTCGGTGAAGACGGTACCGAACAGCGCCGGATCCTTGGCATTCCACGTATCGACAAATCGCTCCAGCAGTGCCGTAACGGCCTGCGTCTGGTCTTCCGGTAAGGTTGAGTTGATAGTCATGCGTGTTGATTAGATTGGTTTTGATTAATAAGCCAATATGGGCTTTTGCCGTACGTACTGATCGGACAAAATCTGCTGAATGATAAAGTCAGCTACATCAGCCCGGCTAATCTGGGAACCGCCTTCGGGCGAATACGGTACGCTAACCCGATAGCGCCCCGTAGCCGGTCCATTGGTCAACGTAGTCGGTCGGACACAGACCCAGTTAATGTCTGTTGTAGAATCAAGTTGTTGCTCAAATCGGCGCATGTCGTCGTACAGATTACGCAGCAACCAACGACCAATGAATCGGTAAAACCAGCTTTTCAGAATGGTGGGATCATCGTCCTGCACCCCACCCGACGTAATGGCGATCAATTTTTGAACCCCGGTTTGCCGCATGGTTTCCAGAATCATTCGGCCTCCATCCGAAAAAAGAGTGGTCTTCGCCAGGCTCTTGCCCGTCCCTAAGGCCGAAATGACAATATCCGCACCGGCGAGGTGTTTAGAAAAGGTTTCCGGTCGCATCACATCCCCGGGCACAACTGTAACAGATGCTCTCGTAGGCTGAACGGCTTCCGGCCGACGAGCCAGGACCGTTACGTCATACTTTTTCTCAACCAGTTTTTGCAGCAGCAACTGCCCGGTCGGTCCAGTCGCCCCAAAAAGAAATACTCGCATAACTCCTGTCTTATTACGGGTACAAAAGTGCACCAGACAGAAGCTTACAGGCTAGGACTAAGCCGGAGACTATCCGGACAAATCCTGCATACTACGCCGATAGTCAGAGGGCGTCTGTCCCGTGACTTTCCTAAACAGTCGCCCAAAGTACGAGGGGTCCTGTACATTCAGGCTGTAGGCAATGGTCGCAATGTCGGTAGTCGTATTCTGAAGCTGTACCCGGGCATACAGCACCAGCGTTTCGAGCAGAATAGTTTTAGGCACTTTACCCGTCGCGGTTTTCACACAGCGGAACAAATAATTTTCCGAAATAGCCAGCGCATCAGCGTAAAAGGCCAGGTCTTTGCGCTGGATGCAGTGCATGTAAACCAGTTGTTTAAACTGGGTAGCGAGCTGTTCTTCCCGACTCATCCACGTATTCTCCAACGTGGCCTTGGGAAGTAGTTTGATGACCAGTCCCGCCAGCAGATGCAAAGCTGCGTCAGTGAGTGCCCCATGCGCCTGTTCGTCAGCCAGCAGATGGCACAGACCAGAACACCAGGCAATATCACCGGCTGTCAGGGGCAGAACGGCCGGAAGGGCCAGCCACTGCTGTAACTGAATCGGGCTCAGAAGACGCTCGAGAACAATAGGATCGAACCCGATGAAAAAGCCGGCCACGGGCGACTGAATAGCCTGAATGGCCGTAATTGTTCCGGCACGAACCAGCAGCAGTCGCTGTGCATCAATTTTTACCTCATCCAGGTTGTGCAATTGACGGCCTTCGCCCTGCGTCAGAAAAACCAAATAAGTATAGGTGGTTCGGTAGAGCAGCGTAGGCACAACCAGCCGAGAGGCCACCTGCTCGACCCGAACGATCTGGAAATAGTCTGGCCGACTTACTTCCTCGAACGGTTGTCGGATGTAAGCCTTTTGAAAAGCCGTAGGATCGATCAGGCGGGGCGTTGTCTCCATCGGTGCAAAACAAAAGCAGTTCGACAATGAAAGATAACTAATATATTCGCTTCTACCGTACCTTTCGCGGTAGTTACCTGCCTATGAAAACCCGATTACTACCTGTATTGACCTTGTTCGTCGGCCTGGGCGCCACGGCTCAAACCTTACCCGTACTTGACCAGAATCCCACCCAGCTGCGCTGGTATCGGGTGTCTACCCCCCACTTTCGCATTCTGTATCCCGACGGATTCGACAGCGTAGCCCAACGGACGGCCCGGCGACTGGAAGGGCTCTACGAACCGGTCAGTGCTTCGCTGGAACGGCGTCCCCGCCGGATTTCAGTTCTGCTCCAGAACCAGACAACGGTCAGCAACGGCTTCGTGAGTTTGCTGCCCCGCCGGTCGGAGTTCTTTGCCGTACAGCCCCAGAATCCCGGTCTGGCCGGCACCCTCGACTGGCTCGACCTGCTGGCCGTCCACGAATACCGGCATGTGGTTCAGAACGACAAAGCCCTGCAGGGATACGGCCGGTTGCTGTACACCCTGTTCGGGAACGTAGGGCTTAACTTCCCGCTGCTGACCGTTCCGGACTGGTTTGCCGAAGGCGACGCCGTCAGCACCGAAACCCTGCTGACGCCCGGTGGCCGCGGCCGAATTCCCTATTTCAACCTGAATCTGCGCGCAAATCTCCTGGCTGGTCGACGGTTCGGCTACCCCAAAGCGGTTTGTGGCTCGTTTATCGACAACGTAGCAAACCACTATGAATTAGGCTATTACCTGACGACGTATCTGAAACGAACGTACGGCCCCGACGCCTGGAGCCGGGTTCTGAACCGCAACTACCGGCACTTCCCCTGGCCGTTTACGTTCTCAGGCAGCATTCGTAAGGAAACGGGGCTTCGTGTGGAGCAACTCTACCAGAAGACGATGGACGACCTGACCGAAACCTGGCAGAAACAGCAGGAAGGTCTTCAAATCACTCCGGCCAGCGGTTTTCCGATTCAGAAACCCGAGTGGGCCGGTCGGCAGTCGGCAAAGTCGGGTCCGGTATTCACAAACTATCAGCACCCGCAGTACCTGACCGATTCGACCGTGCTGTGCGTGAAAAGTGGGTTCGGCGATACGCCCCGGCTGGTCAGGCTGGACAAAAACGGGCGGGAGAAAACCGTATTTGTGCAGGGGTTTCCCAACGACCCGGGTATTCTGTCGGCGACGCCCACCAAAGCCTGCTGGATTGAATTTGGCTACGATCCGCGCTGGGGCCAGCGGGTGTATTCCAACATCCGGCTGCTCGATCTGACCACCGGCCAGCTTACGCGCCAAACCCACCGCACGCGGTACACGGCAGCGGCCCTGTCGCCCGATGCCAAAAAACTGGTTGTGGTCGACAATACCGACGAATACCAGATTCGGCTGCTGGTGCTGGACGCGACCAACGGTGCTATCCTGAAAACCCTTTCAAACCCCGGCAACGAACTGTATATCCACCCCCGCTGGCGCGATGACCGGACCGTAGTGGCCGTTGCTCTGAAAGATGGACAGAAAACGATTGAGCTGATCGATACAGAAACCGACGCCCGTACCGACCTGCTCCCCCGCGCCAACGAAAACCTGAGCCATCCGCAGCCCTGGGGTAACTACGTCCTGTACAACTCCCCGCGATCGGGTATCGACAACGTCTACGCCGTCGACACGCAGACCAAAGCGGTGTTTCAGGTTACGTCGCGCCCCCTGGCGGCTTATCACGCGGCCGTTTCGCCCGGGGGCAACCGGCTGGCGTTTGAGGACTTCTCGGCCACTGGGTACCGGATCATGGACATGCCGCTTGACCCGACAACCTGGCAACCAGCCCGCACCGTCGACAACCGGACGGTGCGTTATTTCGGGCCGCTGGTGCAGCAGGAACCGGGTGTGGCCGAAGCCCGACAGGTACTGAACGACTCAAACGCGACCGCCAGACCGTACCCGGCCAGCCGCTTCAGCCGACTGGCCAACGCCATCAACATTTACAGCTGGGGGCCTTTGCTCAGTTCCAATGGGCAGGCGTTGTCGGTGAGTCTCAGTTCGCAGGATTTACTGAGCACAACCCAACTCTCGGTCGGGTACAACTACAACCAGGCCGAGCGCGTAGGCGCCTTCTTCGCGAATCTCAGCTACCAGGGCCTCTACCCGATCCTCGACGTCAGTTTTCAGCGGGGCAACCGGAATACGGCGCTCTACGTCGACCGGGTTATTCCCGCCGACAGCCTGCGTTCTGACCGCTGGCAATACAACCAGCTAACGGCTGGTTTTCGCATCCCGCTCCAACTAACGAACTCGAAGTACATCCAGAGCATGAGCCTGTCGGCGTATTACAACTACCTGCAGGTCAGTGATTATGAGCTGCCGTTCCGGTACATTACCGAGGTTGGCTCCGCGGGATCGCTGAGTGCCCTGACCTATGGCTTTTCGTACTCCCGGCTGCTGCGGCAAAGTAAACGCGACGTAGCGCCCCGCTGGGGACAAACCCTCTCGGTCTCGCTACGAAACACGCCGTTTGGTGGCCGACTCACCGGCGAGCAGTGGAGCGTACAGGGCAATCTGTTTTTTCCAGGCCTGGGAAAGCATCATTCGTTGCGGCTGCGGGGCGGCTACCAGCAGCAGGCACAGGGCACGTATCGGTTCAGCCCTACCATCTTCTATCCCCGCGGCCAGATTTATGTCAGCGACGACAAGATTACGGCGGGGAGTGCGGAATACCGGCTGCCGCTGGCGGATGTACACTGGTCGCTGGGGCGCTGGCTGTACATTCAACGGATCAAAACCGCCGGCTTTTTCGATACGGCCGACGGGCAAAGCCGCCTGGAGGTGCGGGATGTATTCGGGCGGCTGCGTGGCTATGAAACGGTACGGCGGTCGTATCAGAGCGCCGGGGTAGACCTGACGTTTGTGTTCAACGCGCTCCGGCTGCGTGTCCCGTTTGAACTGGGCGTCCGGACGATTTACAACGTAAACACCGGCCAGATCCTGCCCCAGTTGCTGGTTGTGGATATTGGGATTTAGAAAGGAGGAAAGGGAGGAGAGGAGAAAGGGGAGTCAGAAATTCCTTTCCTCCCTTTCTCCTCTCCTCCCTTTTTACGCCTTATAAAACACCCACTTCGACAGTTCCTTGTACGTAACTTTTTTGCCGTACATCAGGATACCGACGCGGTAGATGCGGGCCGCGAGCCAGGTGGTTCCGGCGAAGCCAATCGCCAGCAAGAACATGGATAAGGCCAGCTCCCAGCCCGGTACGCCAAACGGCACCCGCACCATCATGATCACCGGCGAGGTGAACGGAATCATAGACGTCCAGAACGCCAGCGCCCCATCGGGTTCGCGGATGACGAACTGCGCCACGGCAATAGCACCGATGATGGGGAGCGTGATCGGAAACATAAACTGCTGCGTTTCCGTCTCGTTGTCGACGGCCGCGCCGATAGCCCCAAACAGGGCACTGTAGAGCAGGTATCCCCCCAGGAAATAGAACAGGAAGCAGGCCACAATCAGCGGAATGTTCAGGGTCTCGATGGCCCGCAATACGTTGTTCATGACCCCCTGCTGCGCCTGTCTGACCTCGGGCGCAGCAGCCGCCCCCTGGCCAGCCGCAGCCGACGTCTGCATGGCCGCCCGACCCCGGTCTACCTTGTCGCCAAACACCTGTCCGCCAACGGTAAACAGCCCGACCGTCAGCAGAATCCAGAGCATGAACTGCGTCAGGCCAACCAGCGCCACGCCGATGATTTTACCCATCATGAGCTGGAATGGTTTCACCGACGAGATGATCACTTCGACGATCCGGTTGGTTTTTTCTTCCATAACGCCCCGCATCACCTGCGTACCGTAGATAAACACCGAGATGTAAATCAGAAAGGCACATACGTACCCGATAATCGACGTAGCAATGGCGCTGCTGTTCTGCTCACCTGAATCGCGCAGGCTGAAGGTCTGTGCATCGACATTGACCTTGGCATCTTCGATGATTTTGCGCGTAATCCCGGCCTGATTGAGCTTGATGGTTTCGATCTCCTTCGAAATAGCCCGTTCGATATTGTTCTGCAAATCAAGACTCACGCTTTTCTCGGCAAAAATCTGCACCGTTTTGGGCTGCTCAATTACATTCGTCGGAATGAACACCAGGGCATCGTAGCCACTTTTGGCAAACTGTTTCTTGGCCTGGGCCAGCGGTTGCTTCAGGTAGGAATAGGTCGTCTCTTTTGTGTCTTTAAACTGGTTGGCAAATCGCCCGCTCTCATCAATAACCGCTACTTTTTTCTGGTTGATGGAACTGATGGCCGCCCAGCCGATCACAGCGTAGAATGCAAAGATCAGCAGTGGGCCGAGGATTGTCATGATCACAAACGACCGTTTGCGAACCCGCACGAGGTACTCGCGCTTGATAATGAGGAAAATTGTGTTCATGGGGGTTTTAATGAGTTGTTGAATGATTGACGGGTTGAATGACTGAATTGGGCTGTCGATTCAATCATTCAACCAGTCAATCATTCAATCATTGGTTGCGCCGACGGCTTTGATAAAAATGTCATTCATGCTGGGGATGTTCTCGCCAAACGAGCGGACAGCCACGCGGTCGATCAGGTGGCGGATCAGGTCGTTGACAGCCGCGTCGGGCGGAATCTGGATGTCGGCCCGCAGGAAGCCATCGTCGATGGGTTTGGTACTCAGCACCGAGAAGGCCGACGGCAGGTCGCTGAGAGCGCCCTGGTACTCCACGTGGTAGGTGTGCGTTTTGAACTGCTCCTTAATTGCCCGTTTCGGACCGTCGAGCACCTTGTGCGACCGGTTGATGAGCGCAATGTGGTCGCACAGTTCCTCAACCGACTCCATACGGTGCGTTGAGAAGATAATGGTGCTACCCTTGTCGCGCAGCTCCAGAATCTCGTCCTTGATCAGGTTGGCGTTGATGGGGTCGAAGCCCGAGAACGGCTCATCCAGAATGATCAGGTCCGGCTCATGCATGACCGTAGCGACAAACTGCACCTTTTGCTGCATCCCCTTGGAGAGGTCCTCAATGTGCTTGTTCCACCACGTCTTGATGTCGAACTTGACAAACCAGATCTTAAGCTTCTCCATGGCCTCTTTTTCACTCAGCCCTTTGAGCTGCGCCAGGTAGAGCAGTTGCTCGCCCACCTTCATCTTTTTGTAGAGACCGCGCTCTTCGGGCAGATAGCCAATGTGCCGGATGTGGTTGGGGTTCAGGTGTTCACCCATTAGAAACACTTCGCCTTCATCGGGGGCCGTGATCTGGTTGATGATGCGGATGAGCGACGTTTTGCCGGCACCATTCGGTCCGAGCAGACCGAAGATGCTGCCCTTCGGGACGACAAGACTCACGTCGTCCAGGGCGCGGTGCTCGGCATACTGTTTGACAATGTGGCGGGTTTCGAGAATGTTCATTCGTTTAGGTTTAGACTGGAAGGCTTGATAACCACATCAAACCAAACCATTCGAGTGGATTCAGACAACAAGTTACGGACAAGCTGCTGATTGTCGGTATGGATGGTCATAAAAAAGCCACGGCTATGCGGCCGTGGCAACATTTTGTGTTTTAGGCCGCTCACCGGTAATAGCTACGTACCTGGAACAGCAGCAGCAGAAACAGCAGCCCAAACAGCACCCCGATGATGCTGATCGACAACAGGCTGCCCAGAATACTGAGCAATTCGGCGTAGTAACTGAACACCCAGCCCGACCGCGTACGGTTGAACAGACCCGGCAAGGCAAGGGCCCGCAGCACAACGCCGATCAATGAGAAAACCATAACCACAGTGTAGAAAAAGCCCGTACCAAGGCCACCCAAAAATGATACGGGCATAAACGCAGCTCCAATGCCCAGGAAAGCCAGGATAGCAGGCAGTGAAATAAGCAGCAGTACCAGCGACACGATGGGCCAGTACTTAACAAATCCTTCCCGGAAATTGACCGGAAACTGGAACGGCGCTTTGGTAGTAAAATAAGGAGCCAGTTCAGACTCCAGAACGGCGGGCTGTGCCATGTTCATGAGGGTTTAGTGCGAAACGACGTAGAGTCAAACGCCCTAACTTACCAGATTATGAGCAGGCTGTCAACGGTGATTTTGTGAACGGTCAATCCCGTTACGCCACCACTTCCTCCGGTTCACGCGGCTGCGTCCGGAACTCGCCTTCCCACTTGGAGATGATACAGGTCGCTACGGCATTTCCGGCCACACTCGTCGCGCTGCGGCCCATGTCCAGCACCTGGTCGATACCCAGCAGCAGGGCCAGCCCTTCGATCGGCAGGTTGAACAGCGACATCGTTCCGGCGATGATCACCAGCGACGCCCGCGGTACGCCCGCGATTCCCTTTGAGGTAATCATCAGCGTCAGCATCATCGTAATCTGCTGTTCGAGGCTCAGCGGCACCCCGTAGGCTTGGGCGATGAAGGCCGTCGCAAAGGTCATGTACAGCATGGACCCGTCGAGATTAAACGAGTACCCCAGCGGCAGCACGAACGAAATGATCCGCTCCGAACAACCAAACCGACGTAACGCTTCGATGGTCTGCGGAAACGAGGCCTCCGAACTGGCCGTACTGAACGACAGAATAATGGCCGTCCGGACCTCCTTCAGCAGCGCTACGTAGGGAATGCCTACCACGAGGCAAATCGCCCAGAGCACGACAAACAGGAAGAACAGCAGCCCCCCGAAAAAACAGAGAATCAGGTAAGCGTATCCGGCCAGGATGCCGAGTCCCTGCTGCGCCACAACGGCCGCGATGGCGCCCAGCACCCCAAACGGCGCAAACGCCATGACGTAGCTGGTCACCTTAAACATCACGTGCGACAGGGCGTCGAGGGCTTTCACCATCACCTTACCCTGCTCACCGATGGCCCCCACGGCTACCCCGAAGAAAATACTGAACACCACAATCTGCAGAATCTCGTTGTTGGCGAGCGCTTCGGCAAAACTGTTTGGGAAAATATGCGTGATAAAGTTTTCGAACGTCAGTTTCTGGGCTTCAATGCCCGTATCGGTACCTTTGGGAGGCAGGGGGAGGCTCATTACCTCGCCCGGTTTCATGATATTCACCACCAGCAGGCCCGTGATAAGCGACAGAATGGTGGCAAAATAAAAGTACCCCAGCGTTTTGAGGCCAATGCGCCCGACGGTACCAAAATCACCCAGCTTGGCAATACCGACTACCAGCGTGGCAAACACAAGCGGACCGATAATCATTTTGATCAGCCGCAGAAAGACTTTAGACAGGATGCTGAGGTCGGTACCCGAAAACCCTGATTCAGTAACCGGAAACAGGTAGCCGATCAGAATCCCGAGCACCATGCCCAGAAAAATACGCGTGGTTAGATTTGGTAGTTTCATGCAGTCAGGTAAAAGGCCTTAAAGACAAAAGTAACGGAATCCTGTCAGTTCCGAAATGTCCCTGCCCTGAAATAACCCGGTCTGGTACACATGTCCGGCAAAAAGAACCGTTCATACTCTTTTTTGCAACACCAGGTTACATTTCTGTAGCAAAGACATTGATTAACCGGTATCTTCGTTCCCGCTGCGCACTACTTTCTGTTGAATACCCGGCGGTAGATGGGTTTTCGGTACGCAAACTGAAGCCAGAATACTGGATAAATCAGGTAGTCCATCAGCCAAAAAGGCGTTCGGAACGTAATGTCGTCGATGATCAGGGTTTGTTCGGCCGCATCGGTTGGGCTGATTCGAACCAGCCGGTGCCGATGGTGCCAGTAGCGCAGAAAAAATGGCAGGCGCGTGCCTTCGTCTATGAAGTAGATTTCCTGTTCCGACTGCTGCTGGTCAACAATATGGCTGATCCAGTCCTGTTTGAACAGAAAAAAATTGAGTTGCAGATGCACTACGTCACCTTTGAGGCAGCCATCAAACCTGACCACATCAACGGGTGGGAAAGGCGGGCTGAGCTTGTCGAACAAGGTGCGGTCAAAGCCCGACCAGACGGTGGGCAGCGTTTGCGTTACGGAAGTAGATAAAACCAGATGCATACGACTATTAACCGAAGAAGTAGCATTCAGGTTAGAGCGATTTACCGTTTACTAAGATCGTTGGCTGTCAGGTTGATAAATACAGGAACATCTACCAATTTGGGGAGATGCGTCTGATGAAATTCTCGTTCACAGAAATGAATTAATATTCTGTTTATGTATCGACGTTTAGGGTGTCTGATTTGTTTACGAATACTCGTTCTGTTGGGATGGGCGACCCAGGGTTGGGCCTTCTCTCATCAGCCTGAGTATATCACCGTACGCAATGGATTACCCCAGGGATTCGTTAAATCCATGCTTCAGGACCAGCGCGGATTCATCTGGCTGGCCACCCGCGACGGGCTTTGCCGATACGACGGACTCCGGTTCAAAATATACCGGCACGAACCCGAAAATATCCGGTCGCTTTCGTTCAGCAGCATTCTCGAAATCAAGGAAGATGCCCGCGGACGTATCTGGCTCCGCACCGAAAATAACCACGTCGACTGCTTCAATCCGGTTACTGAACAAACCGTACGGGTATCCAACTCGACCGCCTTTCGGCAGGCTCTCGGCCGCGATATGCTGGTTAGCCTGGCTCCCGATCAGCAGGGGAACGTATGGGTAGCCACGCAGATGAACGGTTTTTTTCGGCTCAGTTCCGATGGTTCCGTTCAGCATCACCACTGGGCCGCCGTTAACGATTCGGTGCAGCACGTACTGCGCACCATCCTTCCCGACCGCCAGGGTCACCTTTGGCTGGCAGCCGCCGATGGCCTGCATCGGTTTGATCTTACCAGCGGTCAGTGGGTTACGTATGGGACTCAGCATGGCTTCCCGCAGCCGCGGGTATGGGATCTGCACCGGCGGGCCAACGGCGAACTGATGCTGGCCTTTCCGAATCAGTTCGCGATCTTCAATCCAGACCAGGGCAAAGTTCGCCGGCTCGTTTCATTGCCGGAAAGTCAGGCGGGTGAGGTGCCGGTTTTCGCGACCGATTACCGGGGTCGGGACTTTGTGAATCAGCATTCATACAGCGACAAGACCGGTCTGACCGTCGTACCAGCCGATCCTAAACTACGGCAGTATACCCCCATGTCGCTGCTCGTCGATCATTCCAACGTATTGTGGATTGGCACTTCCGGCGACGGCGTCGTGAAGTACGACCTGAATGAACTGCCGTTCAACGGCCGCCCGTACGTAACGAATTTCCAGGTCGACTGGATGACCCAGCAGGTCGGCATTCCGGAAGCAGCCATCCCGGCGGTTATCCGAAACGAATGGTCGTTTTCACTGCGGTACCTGTTCGACAGCCAGAAAAACCTGTGGGTAGCCGGTGCCAAAACGCCCCCCTACCGCTACGATCCCGTTGCCCGGCGGTTCAGTCCGATTCAACCCACCGGCATTCCGGCGAAGTGGCTAACAGACGGTCCGTTCCGGCTGACGGCCCTGGCTATGGGGCAGCAGGGCGAGGTGTGGGGTTTGCTGGGGCCCAACCAGCGGGTGATCGTCCGGTACAATGCCGGGCAGAAAAACTTCACGGCCTTTCAGTTACCGCTGCCCGCCAACCATCCCTACCAGATTGTTGCCATGGCGGTCGACGGTGGGCGCATCTATCTGGCTACCCAGCAGCACGGTCTGCTGCGGGCCGACTTATCGACCAACCGCCTGATTCACTGGTCCAGCATTCCGAACGAATCCAGTTCGCTGCCCGTCAATGATCTGTTGTGTCTGGCCCAGCCGGTAACGCAGCATAATTCGCTCTGGATCGGTACCTATGGCAACGGCCTGTGCCGGCTGGATAAGCTGACGGGTAAGATCCAGCGGTTTACCGACCGCAACGGCCTGCCGAACAACGTTATCTACGCCATCCGTCCCGATGGCCACGGGCACTTGTGGCTGAGTACCAACCGGGGGCTGTGCTGGTTCGACATCAATACGTTCGAGGTGCGAAGCTATACGTCCGACGATGGATTGCCCGGCGATGAGTTCAACCGGTTTCACGACGTAGTACTGCCCGACGGCCGGATCGTTTTCGGCGGGGTAAATGGCTACACGGTCTTTAACCCCCGGCGCGTCCGTGAAGACGGCTTTAAGCCCGTTGTTGCCCTCACCGCCCTGCGTATCAACAACCAGCCCGTCAACGCCAGCGATCCGGAATCACCCATTCGGGAAACCATCAATGAGGTTAAGGAAATCATTCTGGATCACCGACAGAACTTCCTGTCGTTCGATTTTGCCGCGCTACAGTTTAACCGCAGTGCCAAAAACCAGTACCGGTACAAACTAATCGGGCTGGACGACGACTGGGTCTACAGTGGTACGCAGGCTACGGCAACCTACACGAACCTTTCGCCCGGCACTTACAACCTGGTCGTAAACAGCTCCAATACGTCGGGCATCTGGAGTCCGCATCTGCACCAGATACGGGTCATCATTGAACCACCGATCTGGGCGACGTGGTGGGCCTACGTGTTGTATGGACTGATGCTGTTGGGTGCCGTTGCCTGGTTTGTGCGGGTACGGGTCAAACGGGTGCAGATGCGGCACCGCATGGAACTTCGCGAACAGGAATCGCTGCAGCTCAAAGCCCTCGACGAAATAAAGTCCCGCTTTTTTTCCAACATTACCCATGAGTTCCGAACGCCGTTGACCCTCATTCTGGCCCCACTGGAAGAGCTGCTGCGGGAAATCACCTCCCCTCAGCATCACAGCCGGCTCTCAACGGCCTACCGGAATGCCAGTCAGCTGCTTCGGCTCATCAATCAGCTGCTCGATCTGGCCAAGCTGGAAGCCGGTAGCCTGCCCGTGAAAGAATCGCCGGGCGATTTAGTCGGGTTTGTAGAGCAGTGCGTAAGTTCATTTGCCGATGAAGCTGACCGTCGGCAGATCCGCCTGCAGGTAGACCACCAGACCATGCACCGGTTTTACTGGTTCGATACCGACAAGCTGGAAAAGGTGATCAACAATCTGGTGGCCAATGCCCTGAAATTCACCGGTCAGCAGGGTACGGTAGACGTACACCTTGCCAGCCGTCTGCTCAGCGAGCGTACGGGTGCAGCCGATGACGTACCTAACAGCCTCGTTCGGCTCACCGTAACGGATACGGGAGTGGGCATTGCCCGGCATAAACTGCCGCACATCTTCGACCGGTTCTACCAGGTCGATCAGACGGCCAGCCGCTCAGCCGTCGGCTCCGGCATCGGTCTTGCGCTGGCGAAAGAACTGGTGGATGCCATGCAGGGAACGATTAATGTCGAAAGCCGCCCCGGACAAGGGACCACCTTCACGGTAGAGCTGCCGTGCCGGCTTGCCCGGGCGACCGGACTTGTTGACGAGCCCATCGTTCAGCCGCTACCCGTCCGGCTGTCGACCCAGCCGCTCGAACCCACCGCAACCGCTGCGTCATCGCCTGATCCAGCTCATATCCTGCTGGTGGAAGACAATGACGATATTGCCGCCTACGTCACCGACGTACTCAGTCCTTACTGGCAGATTACCCGCGCCGGTAACGGACAGGCCGGGATTGAACTGGCCCTGATGGATTGTCCGGATCTGATCATCAGCGACGTACTCATGCCCGAACTCAGCGGGTATGAACTATGCCGGACGCTGAAGGAAAATCCGCTGACCAGCCACATTCCTATTATCCTGCTGACGGCCCGGGCCTCACCGGACAGCCGGGTTGAAGGCTTTACGGCCGGCGCCGATGATTACCTGGCCAAACCGTTTTCGGTCGAGGAACTGCGCTGGCGCATCCGGAACCGACTTGAACAGCAGCGCCGGATTCGGGTGCATTACCGGACCCAGTTGCTGCGCGAAGGGAACATCCCCTCTCCAACGCCCCAGACGACGGTCGATGACGACTTCCTGAACAAGGTTTATTCGACGCTCGAAGCGCACCTCGACGACTCCACATTTGGCGTTGAGCCCCTGGCCTACTCAGTCAATATGAGCCGGATGCACCTGCACCGCAAACTGAAAGCGCTGACCGGCATGTCGGCTAATGAACTGATCCGGGCGGTGCGGCTGAACCGGGCCGCCGAGTTGCTGGCAACCAACGTTCCCGTGTCAGAAGTAGCCTACCGGGTTGGTTTTGAAGCACCCGCCTACTTCTCCCGCGTTTTCAAAGAACAGTACGGAGTTACGCCATCTGAATTTGCTGATCAGAACCGTCTCAAATCGGCCTGAATAATTCAAAAAGTACCAAAGCGCCCAGTTTACAGCCTTTAATCCGACGGCTGCAAGCTGGGCGCTTTATTGTTGTTTATACCCGCAAAGCTACCGTTTACACCAGAATCAGGGTCATTAATACCCCATGTTACAAATTTGATAGCCCGTGTTACGAACGAACAAGCCTTTTATCCCCCCACCTTGTAACATTGTTCAGTAATTGATTTGTCCAACTTTTAGCAAAACACCAAAACCAAAAACTCATGACGTACTTCTCCTCTGCCGTATCCTCGGCCCGTTCCACACAAATCGAATGGCCTCCCCTGAAACTGTACATTCGAGAGACCGGTCGTCAATCGTTTCCCGTGAGTGATCTTGTATACATGCAGGCAGTAGCCAACTATAGCTGGCTGAACTGGATGGATGGTCGGCGCATGCTGATGCCCCGCACGCTGAAATATTATACGCCCAAACTACCGTCAGAATGGTTTATCCGGTTGCACCGCAACTGCGTAGTTAACCGTCGGTACGTTGAGCGGCTGGAGCGGACTGAAACAGGTGGTTTGGTCCACCTCACGACGGGCGACGTTCTGCCCGTATCCCGTCGTCGCTGGAGCACGGTTCGCCGTCAGTTGATCGGTAACCTGTCGCATCTGAACTAACTGAATTGTATAGTAAACGCAAAAGCCCCGGCCGTTCGGTCGGGGCTTTTGCGTTTAAAAGCCCACTGGCTGGATAGTGTTATAAAAGACACCTTCATAACAATTAATTAACATAACTCCGGGTCTATCCCCGTAGCTTTGCCGCAGTTAAATCAACCCAAAACTTTATGAACAAACAATTACGACAGACCATGCAGATATGGCTCTGGTTGATGGTGCTTTTGCTGGCACCAGTGAGCGCAGTATGGGCGCAGGTGTCTTTCGGGCCTGGCAGTTTCACGGTTTCCCAGAACTTTAACTCACTGATCACCTCAAGCAATGGGACGTTCACACAAAATTCGACGCTTCCAGGCGTTTATGGGGAGCGGACAGGAACCGGCACTACCATTGTTGCCAATGACGGAAGTAGTAACGCCGGAAATTTATACAGCTACGGTACTGGCACTGAAACTGACCGTGCCCTTGGTTCAGTTGGATCAGGTAATGCAGCCGCCGGTAATTTCACGTATGGCTATCGGTTAAAAAACGAAACCGGATCTACCATTACCTCCCTGCGTGTACAATATACGGGTGAGCAATGGCGAAACGGGGCTGCGGCTGCGCAGACGGTTGCCTTTTCATACCTGGTTTCAGCCAGCCCGATCACCACAACTACCCCGGGTAGCGCCCTGCCGACCGGCTATACTGCCGTAAGCGGTCTGGACTTTACCAGTCCGATTACGGGCGGTTCTGCCGGGCCGCTTAATGGTAATCTTGATGCCAATCGCACGGTCAAAGACGTAACGATTGATGTATCCATTCCGAATGGTTCGGAAGTCATGCTTCGCTGGTATGATCCGGATCATACGGGATCGGACCATGGCCTGTCCATTGATGATCTGACGGTTACGGCCACTACTGCCGGCCCTGCCGTGCCTGGTTTAGCCATCAACGATGTTTCCTTAAACGAAGGCAACAGTGGCACTACCACGTTCGAGTTTACGGTAAGTCTTTCATCCCCTGCGGGACCAGGTGGAGTTACATTCGATATTGCCACTGCCGATAACACGGCCACTTCGTCGGATAATGATTATGTGGTTAACTCACTTACCGGACAGACGATTCCGGCGGGGAGCAGCACGTACTCGTTTTTTGTGACGGTCAATGGCGATGTCTCCTCTGAATCGAATGAAACATTCTTTGTTAATATAACCAATGTGACAGGGGCGTCGCTCACTGATGGACAAGGTCAGGGAACTATTATCAACGACGACGTACCCACTGGCCCGGTCGTATCGATTGCCGCTACAGACGCTGCAGGTGCCGAAGCCGGTCAGGATCCCATTACGTTTACCATCAGCCGCACCGGCGCTGTGACGGATCCACTGGACGTAACCTATACGGTTGGCGGAACGGCCACCAACGGAACCGATTATACCCCAACACTATCCGGAACGGTAACGATTCCGGCAGCTCAATCGGCGGTAGCGATCACGATTACGCCGACAGATGACAACGTTTCCGATGCGAACGAAACGGTGATTCTTACGCTGGTGGATGGGGTGCCCTACGATCTGGGTGCCACTACGTCGGCCACGGCAACGATCACTGACAACGACGTCATCCGCATCCACGACATTCAGGGGGCCGGCCACGTGTCGACGCTGAACGGCCAGCAGGTAATCGGCGTACCGGGTATCGTAACGGTTGTCCGGAGCAACGGGTTCTACATGGAAGACCCGAACCCAGACGGCAACGACAATACGTCGGAAGGTATCTTTGTCTTCACGTCATCAGCCTCCGGCCGCACCGTGGGTGAGTCCGTTACGGTCTCTGGTACCGTAAATGAGTTCCGTCCGGGTAGTGACGCGGAGAACCTGAGTACAACACAGATCATCTCGCCTACGGTAACGGTAGTATCCAGCGGGAATCCGCTGCCGGCTCCGACGGTGATCAGCGCCAACTCTGGTCCCGGTATCCGCACCATTCCGAACCGGGTTATCAGCAATGATTTCCCCCAGAATGGTGATGTGGAACAGTCGGTATTCGACCCGGCTCAGGACGGCATCGATTTCTACGAGAGTCTGGAAGGTATGCGGGTGCAGATCAATAACCCCGTTACGACCGGCCTGCTGAACACAAACAACGAGATTTGGGTGCTGGCCGACGGGGGTGCCGGTGCCAGCGGGGTTAACAGCCGCGGCAGCATCACGGTGAGCGGCAACGACGCTACTGACGTCAACAATGCGTTTGGCGACAACAGCGACTTCAACCCTGAATCCATTCAGATTGATGACGTACTGGCGGCTACCAACACGTTGGACAACGCCAACTCAGGCACGCAGCTCAATACGATCGTCGGTGTGGTTGATTATGCTTTCGGAGAATACGAAATCCTGACTACATCGGCGGTAAGCATTGCTACGTCAAGTACACTTACGAAGGAAGCCACGTCAGTAACGGGCACCGCTAACCAGTTGACGGTTGCTACGTTCAACGTTGAGAACCTGGATCCGAGCGACGGTGCGGCTCGTTTCAACGCGCTGGCTTCGGCTATCATCGACAACCTGAAGTCGCCGGACATCATCAGTCTGGAAGAAATTCAGGACAATAACGGAGCCACGAATGATGCGGTTGTTGATGCCGGTACAACGTTCCAGACGCTGATCAATGCGATCGCATCGGCCGGCGGTCCAACGTATCAGTTCCGTCAGATCAACCCCGTGGACGACACCAACGGCGGTGAGCCGGGCGGCAACATCCGGGTTGGCTTCCTGTTCAACCCGAATCGGGTTACGTTCGTTGATCGGCCGGGCGGTAATGCTACGACTCCAACCTCGGTCAGCAATGCCTCGGGCAACCCGCAATTAACGCTAAGTCCGGGTCTGATTGATCCGACGAATTCGGCGTTTACCGGCAGCCGGAAGCCGTTGGTAGGGGAGTTCGTTTTCAATGGCCAGACGGTGTTCGTCATTGGCAATCACTTTACCTCTCGGGGGGGCAGCGATGCCCTGTACGAGCGGATTCAGCCGCCGACCCAGGGAGGCCAGTCAGCGCGTGAATCGCAGGCCGCCATCGTCAACCAGTTTGTCGATAATCTTCTGGCGGTTAACCCGAACGCCAACGTTGCCGTTGTTGGTGACTTCAACGAGTTCCAGTTCTTCCCCGCTATGCAGATTCTGGAAGGGGAAGTGCAGGGACAGACGAAAGTGCTGAACAACCTGGTCGAAACGCTGCCTGTCAACGAGCGCTTTACGTACAACTTTGAAGGTAACGCGCAGGCCATTGACCACATCCTGGTGAGCAACGGTCTGTTCAGCAAACTGGACGCATTTGATGTTGTACACATCAATTCCGAATTTACCGATCAGTTGAGCGATCACGATCCGCTGGTAGCCCGGTTTACTATTGCTCCAGTAGCTACGCCGTTGGCGCTGACGCTGACGGCCAGCCCAAACCAGATCCTAACCACCGGCACCACTACCCTGTCGGCTACGGTATCCGGTGGCACCACGCCCTACAGCTTTGCGTTTGCCGGTCCGGGTACGATCACCCAGAGCCCGACCAGCAACACAGCCAGCGTATCCGGCCTGTCGACCGGGGTGCAGACCTTCACCGTGACGGTAACCGACGCAACGGCCCCAACGAGCCAGACCATCACTGGTACGGTAAGCGTGACGGTAAGCGAAGCGCCACCGACCAACACGGCCCCGACTACTACGGGCATCGCCAACCAGACGGCCACCGTCGGCCAGCCCTTCAGCCTGAACGTAGCGTCTGCATTCAGTGACGCCGAAACGCCCAACGCCCTGACGATTACGGCCAGCGGTCTGCCCGCGGAGCTGAGTCTGAGTAACGGTGTCATCTCGGGTACGCCATCGACGACGGTGGGCAGCCCCTTCACGGTGACGGTCACGGCTACTGATCCGGGCAGTCTGACAGCCAGCACCCAGTTCACGCTGACGATCAATCCGGCACCGGTTGTGAGTGGTCCATTTGCCATCACGGGTGTAACGACGGTCAACTGCTTCACGATCACGGCCAATCAGCGTCAGGTTGTCTTCAACCCGCAGTACAGTGGTCTGAATGGGCAGCCGGTAAGCTTCTCGGTGGCCAACGAGTTCCTGCCCACCACCCAACCGGGCCCCTACTCGCTGAATCTGTATACCGACAATCCGACGATCGTACTGAAAGCTACCCAGCAGGGTACGCCGACCGAAGCCAGCTTTACCTACAACTGGCTGGCGGCTTGTAACAACAACCAGGGCGGTGGCACGACCAACACGGCTCCGACCACAACCGGTATTGCCAACCAGACGGCCACGGCCGGTCAGCCCTTCAGTCTGAACGTAGCTTCTTCGTTTAACGATGCCGAAACGCCGGGCAGCCTGAGCTTCACGGCCAGCGGTCTGCCGGACGGTCTGAGCCTGACTAACGGGGTAATCAGCGGTACGCCGTCGACAACCGGGGTATCAACCGTGTCGGTTCGGGCAACTGACCCGGGCAATCTGTTTGTTGAAACCAGCTTTACGCTGAACGTGGTCAACCCGATCAGTGGCGGTTCATTCGCGATCACCAGCGTTACGACGGTCAACTGCTTTACGATCACGGCCAATCGTCGTCAGGTTGTCTTCAACCCGCAGTACAGCGGTCTGAATGGGCAGCCGGTAAGCTTCTCGGTGGTCAACGAACTGGTTCCGACAACCCAGCCGGGTCCGTATTCCCTGGAGTTGTACACAGACAACCCGACGATTGTGCTGAAGGCTACCCAGCAGGGTACGCCGACCGAAGCCAGCTTTACCTACAACTGGCTGGCGGCTTGTAACAACAACCAGGGCGGTGGCACGACCAACACGGCCCCGACCACAACCGGTATTGCCAACCAGACGGCCACGGCCGGTCAGCCCTTCAGTCTGAACGTAGCCTCTTCGTTTACCGATACCGAAACACCTAACGGGTTGTCGTTTGCCGCAACGAATCTGCCGGACGGTCTGAGCCTGACTAACGGGGTGATCAGCGGTACGCCGTCGACAACCGGGGTGTCAGCCGTAACCGTAACGGCTACTGATCCGGGTAGTCTGACAGCCAGCACCCAGTTCACCCTGACGGTGGTTAACCCAGTCGACGGCGGTGGCTCATTTGCCATCACCGGAGTAACGACGGTAAGCTGTCAGTCACTGTCGGCTAATCTGCGCCGGGTAACGTTTAACCCGCAGTACAGCGGTCTGAATGGTCAGCCGGTAAGCTTCTCGGTAGTCAACGAGTTCCTGCCCACCACCCAGCCGGGCCCCTACTCGCTGAATCTGTATACCGACAATCCCACGATTGTGCTGAAGGCTACCCAGCAGGGTACGCCGACCGAAGCCAGCTTCACTTACAACTGGCTGGCCGCCTGCAACAGTCAGAACGCCCGGATGGCGGCTCCTGAGTCGGCTCCGCTGTCGGTAAGCGTACTGGGCAACCCGACCTCGAACGAGTCTGTCGAGTTTGAGGTGCGCGGTGCAGCGGGTCAGTCACTGACCTTGCGCGTAACGGATCTGCAAGGCCGGATCCAGAGCGAAACAGCCGTCAAACAGGCATCTTCGGTTGAGCGCCACCAGTTGCATCTGGGCCGCTCATCGGGTATGTACCTGCTGCAGGTAAGCACGCCAACCCAGACGAAACTGGTGAAGGTAGTTCGCCAGTAGTTCGGTTAATCGTCAAAAACGCAGAAGCCCCGGCCATACGGCCGGGGCTTCTGCGTTTTTGACAGCCGGTTAATTAATACGTCGGGCTTGATGTCCGTACGCTCACCGGCTGCTGAATAAACTCCAGCAGGTCGCGCGTCAGCCGGTCTTTCTCGGTGAAGAACAGACCATGCGGAGCGCCGTCGTACACGATGTAGTGCGCCGTGGGCAGGGCCTGAGCCGTCCGCTCGCCCGAAGCCTCAATCGGCACGGTCTTGTCGGAATCACCGTGAACGATCAGCGCCGGTACGTTGATGGTAGCCAGGTCATCGCGGAAATCCGTTTCGGCAAACGCATGGGCGCAGTCGATGGTCGCTTTGGGCGAAGCCAGATACGCCCGCATGAAGTCACCGTCCAGATGCGCCTGGCTGACCGGGTGGCTGATCAGGTTAACCCCATAAAACTGCTTGCCAAACGTTTGCAGGAAATCAGCGCGGTCTTTGTTAAGATTCGTGATGATTTCATCAAACACGTCCTTGTCGACGCCATCCGGATTATCGTTCGTCTTGAGCAGATACGGCGTAACGGCACTGATGAAGGCCACTTTGGCAACCCGGGCACCCCCGTGTCGGCTCATGTACCGGGCCACTTCACCCCCGCCCATGGAAAAGCCAACCAACGTAACGTTCTGCAGGTCAAGTTCATCCAGAACCGCTTTCAAATCGTCGGCCAGGGTATCGTAGTCGTAGCCGGCCCAGGGTTTCGACGACTTACCGAAACCACGTCGATCATAGGCAATGCAGCGCAGGTTGTGCTTGGGCAGCTCGGTCATCTGGTAGTCCCACATTTCGTGGCTCAGCGGCCAGCCGTGAATCAGCACCACGGGATCGCCCTGGCCCCAGTCCTGGTAGTAGAGATTGACGGGATGTCCGGCACGGTCGGTGCCTGCTTTAATGTAACTCATAACATTGATTGGTTTTTGTGAACGTAGTAACTACGATTTCCAACTCCCTATAGATGTAATAGTTCTTAAAAACCGAGTCAACAGCCAACTTCCCATTCATGAGCGCACGGTTCGCGCTACTTTAGTTTCGACCTTATCTTTACCCCATGAAACCGACTATACTTTCCCGGCTGACCGATCAGCCCGACGCCCTTGATCACCTGCTGTTTGGCCTGACAGAATCTCAAATCCGCCAGCGCCCTCAGCCCGAGAAATGGTCAATTTTTGAAAACCTGGCTCACCTCGGTCGGTATCAGGAAGTGTTTTCGGAGCGGATCAGGCAGATTCAGGAAGAAGACACCCCCACCTTCGAGCGGTACGTGGCTGATGAGGACGCCGGGTTTGGCGAGTGGACCCAGCTTTCGGTCTTGTCGCTGGTAGAACGGCTCCGGGGCGAACGGGCCGTCCTGAACGCTTTCCTGAGTATCCTGCGCGAAGAACAACTGACCCGAACGGGCATTCATCCGGTATACGGAGCCATGACGGCCGAGGGGTGGGCGGAATTTTTTCTGCTGCACGAAGCACACCACTTCTTTACGATCCTGAAACTGGGCGGCTCCCTGCGCTCGCTGGGCGAACCGATGGGCCTTTATCTGCTTCCGGCCGACTGATCAAAATCAGGTTACTGCCTAACGTGACTCATGCCCGGGGCGGCCGGGCATGCCTTGTTTTGTGTATCCAAATAACACAACAACATGGCAACGATCACGCATTCGACCGCAACCTACACCAGCAACACCCAGACCGGGTGGCTTACTGCCTATAACCAGTTCATCGAAAAAGCTGAATTTAACCGCATTGGCTGGGCCGCTACCGTACTGACCATTCAGGGCTGTGTGCTGTCTCCGGCTCTGTTGCTGATCATGGCCTATTTCGGCGGGGGCGACTGGCAGTTTCTGGTCGGTAACCTGAGTTTTCTGATGGTGCTGATTCCTATACTGGCGGCTCAGCCGGTCAAGTACATTTTTCCGGCCTTCGCCCTCAGCCTGCTTCTACACGCAGCACTGATTCTCGTCAACCTTTTGTACTGATAACCCACCCCGGCGGCTGGACAAGGCCAGTTGCCGGGGTGCCGGTTCCAACCCCCTTAATCCTATGAAAACGATCGTCCTGGCTACCGACTTTTCGGCCAATGCCACCAATGCTGCCCGCTACGCCGTCCGGCTCGCCCGCGACTGGCAGGCTACCCTTGTGCTGCTGCACGCCTATCATTACCCACCCGAGAATCCGATCAAGGCGGGCGATTTTCCGCTGAGCGTACGGTCGATTCGGGAGCAAAGCGAGAAAGCCATGAAGCAGCTGGGAGCCGATCTGCATGCCTATGCCGGCGGTCCGGTAAGCATTCAGTACGTATTGAAAGAAGGATTTACCCTGCCCTCCATTCAGCAAACGATCCGGAACATGCAGGCCGACCTGCTGATTATGTCGACGGTCGGGACGGCTCCTCAAAGTGCTCAGTTGTTCGGCAGCATTGCCACCGATATGATCCCGCTGACCAGTGTGCCCCTGCTGCTGATTCCCCCCGGCGTAACGTATGCGCCCGTGAAAAACATTGTGCTGGGTGTTGACCTGGACACCCCGCCCGATGTGATTGCCTTCGATGCGGCCATTCGACTGGTAGGGGGTCTGGGCGCGGTGGTGAACATACTGTGTATCAATGACCGACCCGAAGCGCCTGCCATCCGCGAACGGGCCCTCAACATCCGGCACCTGCTGCGCGACGTACCGCATACGCTGACTATCCAGGCTGGTGATGAAATTTTTGACGCCCTGCTCGGCTTTGCCCAGGCCAGTAAAGCGGATTTGATTATGATGCTGCCACAGGTACACGGCTGGTTTGCCCGGCTCTTCAGCGAAGGCAACACGCAACGGGTAGCCCGCCTGACCGACATCCCACTGCTGGCCGTGGCCTGACCTTCCTCGCTTCGGGTTTATAACGTATTGACCCAACGCTTTCCGTAACGCCAACAGCCCCGCCTAACCGGGGCTGTCGCTATAAACACCTTCTTCGGTCATCATTCATGAAAACGGCCCTGTGTATCACCAACTGCTCCGGCGAGTCGCCCCAGCGGTTACACGAATACTGGTCCTCAACTGAGGAACCCGTGCGACTTACGGTTGTGCATCCATACGACCTTGATTCCGACCAACCGCTGACCAAAGAAACCGCCCGAACAGCCAAACAACAGGCCGAATCCCGGCTCCGGCAATGGGCCAACGAACTGCTGAACAGCGGATTGGGCGACCTGCGGACCGAAACCCTGCTGGCCGACTTTTACCTGGCGCTCCAACTCCACCTCATCATCCGGAAATACGACTACCTGCTGGTGATTGATCAGCAGCCGGTTTTGTCGCTTGCTTTACTGGCGGTAGTGAATCAAACCCAGACTCAGGTTCGCTGCCTTACAACTCCGGCCGGCACGTTCCGGGATAGTCAGCCTGGTTGTGTTGCCCTGCTTCCACCGGCCGTTTTTGCCGTAGCGTGTTAACCTGTTATTCAGCCCCTGACCAAAAAAGCCGACGATACGTCGGCTTTTTTGGTCAGGGGCTGGGTTAAGCTCAGCACATTGATGCGTGGGTAATGCCTTCCAGCTGGCGGCCTTCGTGGAAGCTCAGTTTATTCAGCAGACTGCGGGCAATCTGGCAAAGGGCTTCTTCGGTCAGGAATCCCTGGTGGGCCGTCAACAGTACGCGCGGATGGCTGCGGAGCCGGTTCAACAAGTCATCGCCAACCCCTTCCAGCGACCAGTCCCGGCCAAACCAGTTGGCTTCCTGCTCATACACATCAGCACCATAGCCAGCCAGCCGACCCTGGTTTAAGGCTGTTAGCACGGCATCTGTATCCACTATCTTACCCCGACTGGTGTTGATCAGGATTGCCGTCGGCTTCATGGCTGCCAGGGCGTCGGCATCGATCATGTTCTTCGTTGTTTCGTTCAGTGGACAGTGCAGGGCCAGCACGTCGGATTGGGTCAGCAGCTCATTCATCGACACGTACTGAACCCCCAGTCGCATGAGCTGAGCGCCGGGCCTGATGTCGTAGGCAATGACCCGGCAGCCAAATCCAAGCATAATCTGGCAGAACGCACGGCCGATATGCCCCGTACCGACTACGCCGACCGTTTTGCCGTGCAGCTCCGTACCTACCAGTCCGTTAATTGTGAAATTTCCGGCCTCAACGCGTTTGCTAGCCTCGGTCAGGTGGCGCATGAGTCCCAGCACCAGCGTTACCGCCTGCTCGGCCACGGCAAAAGGAGAATAGTCGGGGACGTTGATGACGGTCAGGCCCAATTGCTCAGCGGTTTCCAGATCCACATTATCCAGCCCGGCGCACCGCATGGCGACAATACTGACCCCGGCCTCTTTGAGGGCTTTCAGCGTCGGCTTCGAGAGGTTGTCCTGAACAAAGGCGCAAACCGCCTGGTGCCCACTGGCCAGCTCGGCGTGGAAGGTCGTAAGGGGCTCGTCAAAAAAGCTGATCTGATGATGCCCCCGGTACTGCTCGAACCAGGGCCGTTCGTAGGCTTTGGTGTTAAAAAAGGCGATTCGCATACGTGTTGTCCGTTTTTGATCAGGACAAAACTGCCACCTTTCTACCCGCCGGACTATGATCTGTATCAGCCCATAACCTGATTCGGCTTCACTTCGGACAACGGCTCGTCCGACCCCAGGGACAGATACCGCATGGCCGGCGTCGACCCCGTTTGTACTACCTGCGTAATACTCACCGTCCGGACGCCGTTGGGCAACCTCACGACGTAGTCCTGCTGCGGATCGCCGATACCGGCCGTCTGGTGAAAGCCGAATACGTCGTCGGGGGTAAAGTGTGGCTGCGCTTTCAAAAAATCAGCGAACCACGTTTTGCGAAGGGCGGCCGTATCGGCGTCGTACAGGGTAACCGACGACCAGACGTGGGGCAAATGGCCGGGCATATCGCGCAGGTAAATCTGCTGGCCGTTCCAGCGCAGCTCATGAACCAGCAGTTCTTCCAACTGCCGTTGCACAACCACGAGCGTAAACGGCTCGATTCCTTCAAAATTATACCCATCCGCAAACCGGCGTGGCTCACCGAAGTCAAAAAAGTCCAGCACCACCAGGCCCCGGCTCCGTCGGTACGGCGGCTCGTGTTTGTGCTTTTCGAAGGCCCCATTGAGCAGACAAAGCGTAACATCGGCCGAAGCCGCCACCCAGGTTCCGCCCCCGAGCGGATCTTTGGGAAACGTAACGGTTCGCCCGCCAATCACATACGACTGAGCGGGAATCGCCCGGGGGCGGCTATGATGTTCATCCCGATTGGTGGTTAACACAAACCCATCGGGCAGCGGCAGGAGGGTAACGACGCACATACGTTGGTTAAGTTGTTTACAACAATACCCCCTGGAAGACTTCGTCCAGCTTTGAGACGGGCTTGATATGAATTTTAAAACTGCTGGTTTCCAACCCTTTCAGGTTGTAGCGCGATACGTAAATCTGCTTGAAACCCAGTTTCTCGGCTTCGGCAATGCGCGAATCAATGCGGCTGACGGCCCGCACTTCGCCCCCCAGCCCCACTTCGCCCGCGAATGCTACCGACGGCGGAATGGCAATATCCTCGTAGCTGGACACGATGGCCGCGCAAACGGCCAGATCGATAGCCGGGTCTTCGACTTTCAGGCCACCGGCTACGTTCAGGAACACGTCCTGCTGTCCGAGCCGGAACCCGCCCCGCTTTTCGAGTACGGCCAGCAGCATCTGAAGCCGCTTGGCATCGAAGCCCGTGCTGCTCCGCTGAGGGGTTCCGTAGGTGGCCACACTGACCAGCGCCTGAAGTTCAATCATCAGTGGCCGGTTGCCTTCCAGCATCGACCCGATAGACACACCACTCAGGGCTTCGTCGCGCTGCGAAATCAGGATCTCCGACGGGTTCGTTACCTGCCGCAGTCCGGAGCCCAACATTTCATAAATCCCCAGTTCGGAGGTGCTGCCGAAGCGGTTCTTGGTGGTCCGCAGAATCCGGTAGGTTGTGTGGCGGTCACCCTCAAACGTCAGCACCGTATCGACCATGTGTTCCAGTACTTTCGGACCGGCCAGCGAGCCTTCTTTGGTAATATGCCCGATCATGAACACCGGCGTACCGCTTTCCTTGGCGTATTTCATGAACTCGGCCGTGCACTCCCGCACCTGCGACACACTCCCCGCTCCCGATTCGACCAGCGACGACTGCATGGTCTGGATGGAGTCGATAATCAGCACCTCCGGTTCAAAGTGCTCGACGACGCGAAAAATACTCTGCGTCGAGGTTTCGGTCATGATGTGGCAATCGGACGTTGGCGCGTCCAGCCGTTCGGCCCGCATTTTGATCTGCTGTTCACTTTCCTCCCCTGATACGTAGAGGACCCGCATTCCGGCGAGGCTCAGGGCGATCTGAAGCAGCAGGGTCGATTTACCGATTCCCGGCTCCCCCCCAATCAGGACCAGCGAACCGGGAACGATGCCTCCGCCGAGCACCCGGTTCAGTTCGCCATCGGTTGTCGTCAGCCGGGGTTGTTCTTCGTAGTTGATCGCGTGAAGCGCTTTGGGTTTGGGAGCCGTTTTGATGCCCCCCGGACCGGACGATGGATTTCGCCAGCCTCCTTTCTCCGGTTCGTCTTTCTGAACCAGCTCTTCAACGAAGGTATTCCACTCCCCGCAAGAGGGGCAGCGTCCCAGCCATTTGGCCGACTGGTGGCCACAATTCTGACAAAAATAGGTGGTTTTTAGCTTGGCCATTGAGAGTACACAATACGGTATAAGATACGAAAACTAACGGAATTTACCAAGCCGTTAAACCTTCGCAGGCTATACCCATCCAATCGCAGCTAACGCCAACGTCGGGCGGTAGTGATGACAACAACGCCGTTCCATCAAAATAAGTTGAGGGGATATACCGGCACGGCGGATGTGGCGTTTACACCATCGGGCCGTTACAACAACGCCTGCTCAAATCGAGTTCTCGTTAAACTACATACAACCAACCAATGAAAAAAATCCTGCTTTTCGTCGCCCTGGCCGCTCTACCTGCTGTTTCGTTCGCCCAGGAGAGTTCATTTCAAATAGGAATCAAAGGCGGAGTGAATCTGTCGAGACTCAGCTTCGGTGATTTTGTCAACACGGGTACCAATGCCAACGGTTCACCCAACGTCAGTGTCGATGGCCAGACATTCCGCGATAATCTGAAGGCCAGCCTCGACAGCAAGACCGGTACGTCGTTCGGGATTTACACGCGCTTTGGTCGCAACCTATTCCTGCAGCCCGAACTGCTTTATTCAACGAAGGCCGGTTCATTCGACATCGTCCGCACGGACAACAACGGGCAGACGTATTCCGAGCGCGTTACGGTCAAAACCACCAGCTTCGACGTACCGGTGCTGCTGGGTTTAAAGGGTGGCCCCCTGCGGGTGGTAGCCGGTCCGATTATCTCGTTCCGGATCGACGATAACCAGCGGCTGGGCGAAGCCGTTCGTCAGTACACGAATGGTACGCTGAACGACGCCTGGGCCAATGCCTACTACGGGTATCAGGTTGGGGGCGGACTGGATATCGGGTCGTTCGGCCTCGATGTCCGTTATGAAGGTAACCTTTCCGACATCGCCCAGATCGAAGATAGTGGAGCCAAGTTTGGCCAGAAGTTCAAATCCTGGCAGATTACCCTGGCGTACAGGTTGTTTTAAGGAGGAAGGGGAGAAAAGAAGGAGTAAAAACTTACGCGAAGTCTTCCCCTTTTTCCTTTCCTCCCCTTTCTCCATCAATTAAAAACAAACCGTTGCTGTCCATCCCTACGGGAGTTGCAGCAACGGTTGTCCGTTCAATTAACCCACTAAATTATGCGAAATGATTGACGTATCCGGCCTTACGTCAGGCCGTTACTACGTCAATTATTTAGTTAAACAGCGTCTGCCAGTAGCGGCTCAGCTGCTGCGAAATCTCTTTCATCCGACGCCGTGAGATAGCGACTTCCCGGCCATCGGCCAGACGTACCTGACGATCTTTGGTGAAAACGCCCCGCTGTACATACGCCAGGTTCACGATGTATGACTTGTGGATCCGCAGGAACATAGCCGGATCGAGCGTTTTTTCAAACTCCTTCAGCGTTTTTGACACCAGATACCGCTTCCGGTCGCGAGTGAAGAGGAAGGTGTAATTTCCTTCTCCCTGCAGACACAGCACGTCGTCGACGACGATGAATATAGTACGGTTCAAATACGGCAAGGCAATACGGTGCGAACCGCGCTGGTAAGAGGCCGGGAAATGAGGCACTATAGCAAGCGGCTGGATAGTTGAAGAAAGGTTGGCTTCCATGCTGAAAAAGTTTTGGTTCGGTATTTTGTTGTTCGATTGATGTGACAAAACTACCCACCTTGCCGTTTGCTCAAAAAAGAAGCCTGATTAACAAGCGACGCACTTTTGCGATAACGGCTTGTTAATCAGGCGTTTAGTGTGCACTGATTGGTGAATCTTCGGGTGTAAGTACCCTGCTGATTACGTAAAACTACGCAGTGTGGTATAGCGGCTACCTACTGTGTCATTTTACGGGAATAAACCCTCATTTTCTCAATTAACTCACGGCCACCGGCTGGAACTCCCGGATCCGATCCATGAACATCTGGGCGCGCCGGCGAGAAATCTTCACCTGCTGACCGTCCGTCAGTTCTAGTTCTCCTTCTTTCTTTACGTAAAACTTACGGACAAAGCCAAGATTAACGATACACGATTTATGTACCCGTACGAATGCCTGTCCATCCAGCAATGTTTCGTACTCTTTCAGTGTGCGGGAAACCAGCATCTTGGTTCCGTCTTTGAGAAAGAAATTGGTGTAATTACCCGATCCTTCCAACCGTACAATTTCATCCACCGAAACGGTACGTTTGCGGTCATAAAAAGGAATCAGGAGTTTCTGAAGGCAAGAGGAATCGGCATTTTTTTCCACACTTTTGTGGAACGGCATGGACATAGGGTCGAAAATCGAGTCGTTTGCGAATGTTTTCATAGCTGAATTGAGTGAGGTCTGTTTGACGACAGTTTAAGTTTGACAATCAATTACTTATCCTTCTGACATGACTGCTTATGCCGCTAAATCAATCATGTACTACATCATCTTACCCCGCAACAATCAGACCTTACTCCACATTCGTTCCCTTCTTATACGTTACAAGCCTGTAAGTTCCTTGTCTTCATACTTCTTTTACCGTTTAATCACTACCGGTTAATCTGAGCGTATGAAAATAAGGTGGTGATTTTTTTACGCGATAGTGGGTAAGAAAGACCGCACCCCCTTTCATGTGTTTCTCCGGAAAGCCACGATCCGCCCAGATGTGTTATCTTTGCAGCAGTCGCGATTAAATCGGGTGCGGTATGCTGGACAAAGTCAAAGAAATTTACCAGGAAATAGAACAATTCAACGTAGCGTCTAAAGATCAGCTGGAGCAGTTCAGGCTCCGGTTCGTTGGGCGCAAAGGCGTCATTACTGAATTATTTGAAGGACTTAAGAACGTACCTCAGGAAGACCGGCGGGCCGTGGGTCAGGAACTGAACGGCCTGAAAAACTTCGCCCTTGAGCGCTTTGAGGCCTTTACCAGAACCATCGACGAACAGCAGTCGGCGGCCGACAGCACTCCGCCTGTCGATCTGACCCTGCCGACCGTACCAAACCTGACCGGTACGCAGCACCCGCTGACCCTTGTGCGGCAGCGGATCATCCAGATTTTTGAACGGATTGGATTTAACGTAGCCGACGGGCCTGAAATCGAAACGGACTGGTACAATTTCGGGGCGCTTAACTTCCCCGACAACCACCCCGCCCGCGACATGCAGGATACGTTCTTTGTCGAGAAGAAATCGGCAACGGGGCAGGATTCGGCCGACGACGTACTGCTGCGGACGCACACCTCCAACGTCCAGATCCGGCTGATGGAACGACACAGCAAGGCAGACACCTTCCGGCCTATCCGCTCAATTATGCCGGGTCGGGTGTACCGCAATGAAACCATTTCGGCGCGGGCGCACTGCCTGTTCCACCAGGTCGAAGGCCTGTACATCGACCGGAACGTGGGGTTCAAAGACCTCAAGGATACGCTCTATCACTTCGTGAAAGAGATGTTCAATAAAGATACCCGCATCCGGTTCCGTCCGTCGTATTTCCCCTTTACCGAACCCAGCGCCGAGATTGACATCTCCTGCCAGATCTGCGGAGGTTCGGGCTGTAACATCTGTAAACACTCGGGCTGGGTCGAAATTGCCGGTTCCGGCATGGTCGATCCGCAGGTGCTGGCCAACTGCGGCATCGATCCGGAAGAGTACACCGGTTTCGCCTTCGGAATGGGAGTCGAACGCATTACCCAGCTTAAATACGTCGTCAACGACCTCCGTCTGTACACCGAAAACGACGTTCGCTTCCTGCGCCAGTTTGAAGGATTATAAAAAAAGGGAGGAGAGGAGAAAGGGGAGGAAAGGAGAAGGGAAACCAGATACCGGCTATCCCTCTACTCCCCTTCCTCCTCTCCTCCCTTTCCTCCTCTCCTCCCTTCCTCCTTTCCCCCTATGTCCCCCATTCGTCTGTCCGATTTAGCGTTTACGCTTGAAGCCGTGGTTGATCAGCAATTCGGTGGGAAAGCCGTGTGGGTGGTGGCCGAAACGAGCGACATCAAAAATTACCCCGACCGGAACTACTGCTTTCTTACCCTGGTGGAACGGGAAACCGGCTCGGCTGGTCAGCAGGAAACGCTGGCGAAGCTGGAAGCCTGCATCTGGCGCAGAAACTACCATACGATCCGTGAGTTTGAAACCGCTACCGGCGTTGCCTTTGCCCGCAACATCAAGCTGTTGCTGCTGGTATCAGTCGGTTTCAACCCGGTTTATGGCCTGCGGCTTGAAATCCTGAAAATTGACCCTTCCTACACACTGGGTAACCTGGAGCGGGAACGCCAGGCGGTGCTGGATGCCCTGCTGCGCGACCACCCGGACCTGATCTGGCAGGAAGCCGGCCAGTACATCACGGCAAACCAGTTGCTGCCCCGACCGACCGTCATGCAGCGGCTGGCCCTGATTACGGCCCCTAATTCGGACGGTTGGCGCGATTTCCGCCACGAGCTGCAAACGAACCCGTTTGGCTATGCTTTTCAGGTAGATGAGTACCTGACGCAGGTACAGGGACAGGGGGCTGAAAAGGCTATCTGTGATCAGCTGCAACGGATTCAGAACAGCGCCATTCCCTACGATGCGGTTATCATGGTACGCGGGGGTGGCTCGCAGCTCGATTTTGGCTCGTTCGATACGTACCAGTTGGGGCATACCGTTGCCGGTTTTGGCATTCCGGTTCTGGCCGGTATCGGCCACGAGCGAAACGTCAGCATCACCGATCTGCTGTGTCACCAGAGTGTTAAAACGCCCACCAAAGCGGCTGCGTTTCTGATTGAGCATAACCGGCGGTTTGAAGAAGGCTGCCTGCATCTGGGCGACCGGCTGACGGGAGCCGTTCGGGACGCCCTGCAGAACGCCCGCGAACGCCTTGATAGCGACACGGAGCGGTTCAGGTTCGTTCTGCACACGTATTTCCGCGACCGCCACAGCGAACTCACCGAAAAAGCCGTGACCATTCGGCATCTCGATCCGTCCAATGTGTTAAAACGCGGGTACGCCCTGTTGCTGCGCAACGGCCGGATCATCACGAAGGCGGCCGATCTTCAGCCCGGCGACAATGCCCAACTACAGTTAAGCGATGGACTGCTGGACGTGATCGTTAGCCAACCGGCTGATGATCTGCCCGCATCCAGCCAACCGACGACGTGACCAATTTGACTCACATGACCTATCAGGAAGCCTACGATCAGCTGACAACCTTGATCGACGACATTGAAAGTGAAGCCGTTCCGCTCGACGAGCTGCCCGCCCGGATCCGGCTGGCAACCGAGCTGATCGCCTTCTGCCAGAGCCGGCTGCGCGACGTCGAAGCCGAATACCGGGATGCCGTTGAGCGCCTGCCTAAACGATGAAAACGATAATTTTACGGTATGCTGATATGGGACTTGTAACAAACCTTACCTAACTTTATCGCTCAGGGTGTCTGAGCCGTTGACGAGGAACGTGTTGTACGTATAGAGACCCATGTTAGCCTGACTGAGAATACATAATATGAATTTATTCCCCACATTTAACGAAGTACTGAATTCGGACGTGCTGTCACGACTGGCCTTGTACGTTGACGAGCCGACCGAAAAAACCCGCAAAGCCGTTGATGCTCTGGTGTATACCATCATCGGCGGCCTGATGAAACGGACTACCACCGAAATTGGCGTTAATCAGTTATATAATCATATCCAGAAAGGGCATTACGACGGTTCACTCACCGACAATCTGGTGCAGGTACTCAATGACCCTTCCCGTACCAATTCGCTGATCACCCAGGGCAACGACGTGATCAGTCACCTGCTGCCGGCCATGAAAAGCTCGATCGGCAGCATGATTTCAAGTTATGCCGGTATCCGCAACTCATCGGCCATTTCGCTGCTCGGTCTGACAACGACGGTCGTGCTGCACGTACTGGGCAAACAGGTACGGGAGCGGAAACTGGACGCCGATTCGCTGGCAGCGTCCCTGTTCGAGCAGCGTGAAGCGTTCGTAAACATCGTACCGGAGGATTTGATGCCCCGGCTCGTGGATAAAGTGGGTATCCATCAGGTAGTTGCCGGCATTGCGGCACCGGCCCGCCGGACGGTTACCGAACCCGCAGCCCGCCCAACGTCTACGGTAACGCAGTCGGTACCCGCTTCACGTCCGACGTCGACCGCCACTCGCCCGGCCATCACCTACGAACCCGCCGGCGAATCGGATGACAACGGCTCGCTTGTCAAATGGGCAGTTGGGGGCCTGATTGCCGCCGTCGTCATTGCCGGGGGCTACTACATCTATCAGAACACCCAGAACTACTCAAACGGCAACGGACTCACCGACGAAACCGTTGTGACCAGCGATACGGTACAGGCCGATACGGTGGCCCGGTCGCTGGCCGTACCGGTTGACTCAGCCGCCCGCCTGACCACTCCGCCAAGGGCTGCTTCGGCCGTAACACCGACCGCAGCGGCCGGGCCTGCCTCCGGAACCCTGAGCCAGCAGCTGACGCCTTACCTGGGCAATGCAGCGCTGCCCAAAGGCCGGGTATTCCCCCTGTCGGGGGTTGCGTTCCAGCCGGGTTCGCTGACAATGACGCCGGGCTCTGAAACGGCCGTTACGGAACTGGCTACGCTGCTGAAGACGTATCCAAACCTGCAAATTCAGCTCATCGGCTACGCCAACGATGCCCGGGGCGACCTGACCAACAAAGCTTTATCGTTCAAGCGGGTTAATCAGATCAAGCAGCAGCTCGTGTCGTCGGGCATCAATTACATCCGGATCGACGCCATCGGACGAGGAACGGGCCGGGTTCGCAGCGACAGTGCCTCGCTCAACAAACCAGCCCTCCGCAAAATCGACATGAGGGTGGTCGTTAAATAAGCGAACCAGCTACCAAACGACTATTGACTGAGTGGCCAAAACAACTCGGTCCCTTACCGGTTGAGTATGGGATAACCCAATTACTCACTAGGTATGACGACAGAAGTTGGAAAAACGGCCCTGATTACCGGCGCAACCAGCGGTATTGGTAAAGAACTGGCCACTCTTTTTGCCAAGGACGGATACAATCTGATTCTGGTAGCCCGCCAGGAAGACAAACTACATGAAGTGGCCGAGCAGTTCCGGCAGCAGTACGGCACCAGCAACATCACCGTTGTTGAAAGCGACCTGTCCAAATCCGAATCACCACAGCAGGTGTACGACGAGGTGAAGCGGCAGGGACTGACCGTGAACGTACTGGTTAACAACGCGGGTATTGGCGAACACGGCAAATTTGCCACCGAAACGGATCTGCAGAAAGAACTGGGAATCATTCAGCTGAACATTGCCTCCGTGGTACAGCTTACCAAACTGTTTACCAAAGAGATGGTGGAGCGCAACGAGGGTAAAATCCTGATGCTGGGCTCCATTGCCTCGGTGCTGCCCAATCCGCTGATGGCTGTATACGGTGCCACCAAGTCGTTTATCTACTCGTTTTCAGAAGCACTGCGGAATGAACTGAAGGATACGAACGTAACGGTGACGGTGCTGATGCCGGGGGCTACCGATACGGATTTCTTCAACAAAGCGGGGGCTATGAACACCAAAGCCCAGGAGCAGGCCCGGTCAACCAATCCGGCCGACGTAGCCAAAACGGGTTACGAAGCGCTGATGGCCGGCAAAGACAAGGTAGTCCATGGTTTGATGAATAAAGTGCAGGTGGCCGGTGGCTACGTACTGCCCGATCAGGTCGTAACGTCCAACGTTCGGAAGCTGATGGAAGATAAAGACTCATCCCAGAAGCAGGAAGACGAAAAAACGTCGGCACTGGCGCTGGGGATTGGTATTGCCAGCGTGGTGGTGGCGGGCATCGTTATCGCTGCCATGTACCGCAACACCAGCCCCTACGACCGCGCACGCTACCGGTACAAAGCCGGCAAGGCACTGGGGTCGGTAAAAAACGCGGTGGCGTCGGTAGGTGATTCGGCGAACGGCGCCTACCACAATGCCAAGGCAGACGTTGAACAGGCGCTCGTGTAGGCGTTAGCTCTATTCTGAAACGGCCGATGCCCTGATGGACATCGGCCGTTTTTCATACGTTCTTACCGGGAAACTTCTCAAATACCTTCCCGACGGCCTCGCCGATCTGCTGCGGGTTTACGCTCCGGCGGTTCAGCACACTCGATACGGCCGCATCCCAGATGAGCGCGTTTTTCTGCGCATCGACAACGTGCAGATTTACGGTACCCTCCTGGTACGTCCCGACGGGCACCTCCTGACTCCGCCACGAGTACCGGCGCTGTCCCACGTAGATGGGCGCTTCGTAGATGGTCGTCTGACGCGTCTGGGTTTTCTCCTTCACCACTGCCCCCAGGTTTACCAGCAGGTCCGGGTTGTCGGTCGTCTGCTGATACCCCCGTCGTTTCAGTTCGGCAGTAACGGCCTGCTTGATCTGCTCCATAGCCGCCTGGTACGTATCCCGCGGGGTAGCTTCAATCCGATTGGTATCAACAAAGGCAAACGTCTGGTACGACGACCACGACGCATTCGAATCGGCCTGGTTCCTGACAATCCGATAGGGTGAACAACTGGCAATCAACAGCCAGCAACCAATCACAATAAGGGCTTTCATGCTTTTCATACCGTTTTTATACTTAACAAATTTGTCGTGGATATAGGTCCTAAATGTTCCTGAACAGGCCAGACAATTAAACATCTACTGTATGTGGTAGTTATTTAACTGATACATCAATTACTCAATAGTTATGAGCACACAAACGGGAAAAACGGCCCTGATTACGGGGGCTTCGAGCGGAATCGGTCAGGAGCTGGCCAAACTTTTTGCCGAAGACGGCTACAACCTGGTACTGGTCGCCCGGAGCGAGGACACCCTGGACCGGCTGTCCGACGTATTTAAAAGTAACTACGGCACCCAGCAGATCACGGTGATTGGCAAGGACCTCTCGAAAGAAGATGTTGCCCAGGAAGTGTACGACGAAGTGACGGGCAAGGGCATTACGGTCGATGTGCTGGTCAACGACGCGGGCATCAGTACCTACGGCAAATTCGCCACGGAAACCGACTGGGAAGCCGAGAAGTCACTCATTCACCTCAACGCCATCACGCTGACCCACCTGACCAAGCTGTTTGTAAAGGACATGGTGGAACGGAACGAAGGCAAAATCCTGAACTTGGCGTCGCTCGTTTCGCTGACGGCCATGCCGCTGCAGGCAGTCTATGCCGCTACAAAGGCCTACGTCTATAACTTCTCCCTGTCGCTGGCGAATGAGCTGAAAGGTACCAACGTGACCGTAACGGCCCTGCTGCCGAACGCAACCGACACGGACTTTTTCAATAAAGCAGGCGCAACCAATATTCGGGTTCTTGACGAGGTACAGGATCCGGTTATGGTGGCCAAAGACGGCTACAAGGCGCTGATGAAAGGGGAACTGAAGGTGGTGCCGGGGGGTATCAAAAACAAGGCGTATGAGTTGTCGTCGTATCTGGCTCCGGCCGAAATGCTGACCGGCATCATGCGCCATAAAAATGAGCCGAAAGATCCCGAAGCCGACCGTCGGGCCAATAACCTGGCGCTGGGCATCGGTATTGCCGCCGTTGCCATTGCGGGGGTCGTTCTGTTCGCCCGGTACGGCAACAGTAACCTGCTCGACACGAACCGGCTGAAAGCGAGGTTAAACGGCGCTTTCGATGGTGCCGACGACCTGGTGAGCGACGCTAAAACTACGGCCGGCGACACCTGGTCGACCATTGAGCAGGCGGCCAAACAGGCCTTCAGCAACGCCTTTGCCTGATATTAAACCATCCGGAAAGCCCGTTCGGGCTTTCCGGATTCCGGTAACCTGATTATCGTCTTCTCCGTCGCGGCCGATCGGCCTGCCCGGTACCCGTTTCCTGAGTAGCCCCCTTTTTCGGCGGCTGATACGTAAACTCCAGAATACAACCCCGATAACCGGCTTCCGGCCCCCCTTCGCCCGAAGGTCCCGACGTAACGGCCGAACTGTCGACGGCCAGATACAGCTTTCTGCCATCCGGCGATAGAGCAATATCGCGGTAGCGCACCCGGCCTTTGATATACGTCAGGGTATCGCCAACAACCGCGCGGCCGTCCTGACTTAACGGCAGCCGGATCAGCTTACCCGTTTTCAGCGTTGGAATCAACAGGGAGTTCTGCCAGCCGGGAATGGCCGATGCCGTATACACCGCAAGGCTGCTGGGGGCTTCAGCGGGCCAGTCGGGCTTCTTTGGCTCATTCGTCCGGATTTTAATGAATATATCGGTCAGCACTGTACTGGAAAGCGGGTGCAGGCTTTTCAATGGTCCCCGATACGTAGCCGCACCGATGGCGCGGGCATTGTCGGTTTCACTACCGATTGTGGGGTAGGTTGTGTTCCAGATGCCGGGCAGACTGTCGTATGCACTCACCCCCGCGGCCAGGCCGTTGTAATTGTTGTCGTCGTAGCCGATCACCAGGGGGTGGCCGTAATTTTTTCCTTTCTCGATCAGGTTGACCTCATCGTCGCCCATGGGGCCATGCTCCGATACATAGAGCCGCCCGGTTCCGCCCACCACACCATAGGCCAGCCCCTGCGCATTGCGGTGCCCGTAGCTCCAGACGGCGTTCTGGCGGGTCGTGTTGAACGGATTATCGTTGGGTATCCACTGATCGGCCGGGTTTGCATCCGCATCCGGCTCGGTATTGAACCGCAGTACTTTCCCCTCATAGACGCTGATCTGCTGGGCGTGGTTCGGTCGCCCGACGTTGTCAAACTGCCCCGCTCCCATGTCGCCTACGGTGTAAAATACGTAGGGTTTACCGTTAACCGGCGCCACCAGCAATCGACCGGAATTATGATCACTGCTTCCGGGGATGGTATCGCACAAACTCACGGCTTGTGTCAGCACCTGGGTAGAGGAATCGTAGGTATATCGTACGACACGGGTTTTGTACAGATAAGCCAGGTAAACGTAGGGTTTGCCGCTGAGCAGTTGCGGATGCAGAGCCAATCCCATCAGCCCACCCTGCGGCCAGGGTTTGCCACCGTCCTGCTCGTCGGGGATCACGTCATAACGCGGAAAATTCCGGGCTTTGGTGAGGTCCAGCATCAGCGTTTTTTTACCATCAGCGGGGTTAATCCGGCTCACCCGGTAGCCTTTAGCCTCCGTGACCCACAGGTACCCATCCGGCCCCCAGGTCACCTCCCAGGGATCACTCAGCTTATCGATTACGACCCGCACCGAGAAGGTTTCTCCGTTTGGCCCGGAACTAAACTGCGCTTGACTCCGGCCTACAAAAGCCAGCAGCAAAGCCATAACACCCGTAACTCTTACCACAATTCCAGATAACTGTTGCTCAGAATTAAATCCCGTCCGGTTGGCCGAATGTTGGTCGAAATCGCCAAAACTGAGACAATGGCCTGTCGGTCTGCTGCGGCCTCATCGGCTTCGCCCTTACCCAACCGAACTAACCAAGCTGGTGCTGTGGTCGTTGAACCAGGTACCCCGCTGAAGCCTGTCAGCAGCCGGTTTCAGTTTTCGACCGTAGCTACCGTTTCATTCAAGTGAACCTAAACCGGCCTGAATGGGTCTGTTCTACCCGTAAGATCCGGACCGTACGCTCATCTTTTCCAACCGGACTGTACCTGAGCCGATTAACGAAAGTTTATAACAGACTGGTTTAGAGACTGAACCGGTCGGCTTATTTCAACGCGCATGTTATGAAAACAAACTCACCGCCCCCCACAACCAGGCCGAAAAATCGGTCAGAAGCTGAAACCGATGCCGGTACTCTGGCCTTAACGACGCTGGAAGGTGGCCTGTTGACTTCGGACGACGAACCGGCTGGTACAGACCAGAACCCGGATGAAGTCAATCCGCAAACGACTTCCGACCTGACCGGTACCGACCGCGACCAGACCGGCGAAAACGAAACGATGGCGACGGAGTCGTGACTCCTCCGCCTTTAGATACCGTACTCACAGGCTGTTTCAGGCCGTAGCGAGTTGCGGCTTATGCACGCGGGCCGAGGCAGCGGCAAGTCAGTAGTCCGATGCTGCCGTACCGTTTTGCCCGGAACCATTCCCTTACAATGAGTCATTCGCAGGCTGCCTTCAGCATAGCAATCGGGTTAATTAGAATTGATATTCAAACAGGTAAACTTTCCTACCAACATGGCTACGATACTCGTCATATCCGATTATGTACAGGCGCTGAAAGCCGAGGTTGGCCAGCCGTTGAAGCAACTTTACCCCCACGCCGACATTCGCTTCTGCCTGTTTGATGACGTACTGCTGAACGAACTCGCCAACGGTTTACAGCCGATCCTGATTTTAATGGACATGGGGGCCGATAACCTGATGATCATGAATGAGCTGAGATCCTTTGCCTGCCTGGCCCGTACCCCCATGCTGATGCTACGGGCCGGGGCAACAAAACGGAAAGTGGAGGTTGAAAACGACGGATTGGGGTGGCTGTACCAGTCGTTGAACACGCCGTCAAAATACCAGTTGAATTGATAAAGGTTTCCAGTCAGCCGGCATCAACGTAGCCGACGGCCCTCGGCCAGCTCATTGCGTCGTGCTGCCGGGCAACGAATTACGTGGTATTCCTGGTTGTGGTACCGAAGAGGTATCAATGCCGATTGACGAAAGGGTATCAATTGCTTCCGTTGCCACTGAATCCATCGGCGTGCTGGATCTGACGGTTTCGGTCGATTGGTTCGATGAACAGGCCGTACTCAGCAGATATACCCACAAAGCAACCCTGATTCGTTTGGCAACGGCTTTCGTTCTGATCACGGCGGTCATAGCGTTTATCCTTCTCTCTCGTCCGGCTAGCGGGTTTGATACCGAACGACCCCACGTAACGAACAACTGGTCGTAGTTCCCACCCGGAACGAGCTTAGGAGATAACCACAATTTATCCCGCCAGGCGTTCGACAAGGTCCCTTCTTTGAGGATTTGGTCCCGTTTGTCAGGTAGCAGCTGTTCGCTTACTCCTCGTCACGACGCATCACAAGGGCCTCGGCATTTAAGCCCTGAGACGAAGGCTGACGCGTGGGTTCGTAGCGGTAATCATCCTTGAGTTTAATGAACAGTTTCTTGAGTATCCGGAGCCGCAGCCGTACCGGGAGTGTCCGCATGAGCCGGATTACCCAGCGGTTTACGCGCTTGGGAATAATCAGGCCTTCATTCTGTAACATGCCTTCAATGCCGATCTGGGCCACTTCGCTGGCCGTCAGTGTGATCAGCCGCGACCAGAAGCCAAAGTGCCCGGCGCGTCGCTGATGCCGCGGATGATTTGTCAGGACCGGTCCCGGGCACATCACACTAACGGCCACGCGGCCCTTCCACTCCTGCCGCAGAGCCAGCGAAAAGCTGTAAACGAAGTGCTTCGTGCCTGTGTACACGGCATAATACGGCACGGGCATTGTTCCGGCAATACTGCTCAGATTCAGTACGTACGAGGGTGCGTTTCGAAACAGCTCCGGCTGCAGCGCGTGGCACAGTACGCTGCTAAGCATGGTATTGACAGTAATTACGTTCTGCAACTGACTGGGAGGCATAGCCTCAAACCGGCCCGTATAGCCAAGCCCCGCATTGTTAATTAAAATGCGAACCGCCAGCTTTTTCTGACCAACCCAGTCCACAATCTTCTCCACGGCTCCGGCTTTGGTCAGGTCCAGGCCCAGCGAAAAGCACCGCACCGGGGCAGCCTCTTCAATGAGTCGAACAGTCGTTGCCAGTTGCGGATCGGGTAGCGCAACAATCGCAATGTCGTAGCCCTCACGTGCACAGGCCAGGGCAAACTCCCGTCCGATGCCGTCACTTCCTCCCGTTATCAACGCACAATAGCGATTCATACTAGGTAACGTATTAATCATATATGTAGTAACCTCATACCAGCCCAGAAGTTAACCGACGATCCGGCCCAAGCCACTCTGGCCGGTGGTTCCCGATCGTCGGCGGGCCTGTCAACAAATGGGCAAACCAATGAGTAAACCCGGACAAAAACCGGTAAATTAGACGTTTCATTCAGAGACGTAACGTACCGGAACACTATGAATACTGGGCAACAGACACCACAGCCGGACCACTACGATGCCATCGTTGTAGGCTCGGGAATCAGCGGAGGCTGGTCGGCCAAAGAGTTGTGCGAGAAGGGCCTCAAGGTTCTGCTGCTCGAACGGGGCCGCATGATTGAGCACGTAACCGACTACCACACCGCCACCAAAGCGCCCTGGGAGTTTCCGCACCGCAATGCCCGGATGCCCGACGAACTGCTCCAAAAGTACCCGGTCCAGAACCGCACCGGTTTTGCCATCACCGAAGCCACACACCATCACTTCGTCAACGACCTTGATAATCCATACGTAGAAGACAAGCCTTTCGATTGGATTCGCGGGTACCATGTTGGCGGGCGGTCGCTCATGTGGGGGCGGTATTCGTTCCGATTCTCCGACCTCGATTTTGAAGCCAACGCCCGGGAAGGCATTGCTACCGACTGGCCGATTCGCTACAAAGACATTGCCCCCTGGTACGATTACGTCGAAAAATTTGCCGGAATTGCCGGTAACCGCGACGGCCTGCCGCATCTCCCCGATGGGCAGTTTCAGCCGCCCCTACCCGACAACTGCCTGGAGCAGCATTTCCGGAAATCCGTTAACCAGCAGTTTACCGACCGGAACGTGATCTCGGCGCGGGCGGCCCACATCACCGCCCCGACCAAAGAGCAGACGGAACTGGGGCGGGCAAAGTGCCAGTTCCGGAATATGTGCATGCGCGGCTGCCCCTACGGTGCCTATTTCAGCACCCAGTCGGCTACGTTACCCGCGGCCCGGCGGACCAAAAACCTGACCGTTCGGCCGCACTCGATTGTCAACGCCATCATCTACGATGAAAAACTCGGCAAGGCTACGGGCGTCCGGGTGATCGATGAGCAGACCAACCAATGGCACGAATTCCGGGCCAAAATCATCTTCCTGAACGCATCGGCGCTCGGGTCAACGTTTATCCTGCTCAACTCCCGCTCGAACCGGTTTCCGAACGGCATGGACGACAGCGGGCAACTCGGCCACAATCTGATGGATCACCACTTCCACGTGGGAGCCAACGCCATATACGAGCGTGACCTCGACAAGGCTTACTACGGTCGGCACCCGGCCGGGTTGTACATTCCCCGCTTTCGCAACCTGGGTCAGGATCAGCAGCCGTTCAAACGGGGCTACGGTTTCGAGGTGTATACCGGTCGGCAGAACTGGGATCACGCTTACGGCCTCGAAGGGTTCGGAACCGATTTCAAAGAGAAAGCCACGCAATTCGGCAACTGGACCATCACCCTCGATGCGTTCGGCGAGTGTCTCCCCTACTACGACAACCGGGTGCAGCTGACCAGTGAGGTTACGGATAAATGGGGGCAGCCGGTGCTGAAAATGGACGTGCATTACCGGGAAAACGAGACCCTGATGCGCAAGGACGCCCGGGAACAGGCGGTGCTGATGCTGGAAAAAGCCGGCTTTTCGAACATTGAGGGATTCGACAGCCAGGCGCACCCGGGGCTAAGCATCCACGAAATGGGAACGGCGCGGATGGGCAATGACCCCAAAACGTCGGTGTTCAATAAATTTAATCAGCATCATGCCGTCCGGAACGTGTTCTGCACCGATGGAGCCTGCATGACCTCGTCGCCCTGCCAGAACCCCTCGCTGACCTACATGGCGCTGTCGGCAAGGGCCGCCGACTATGCCGTTCGGGAACTGAAGAAAGGGAATTTATAGCGGTTGGTTTCCGCTACTTTCCCTTCTTTTTTTTCTTGGTCTGCTCAAAGTCCGCGACCTCCTGCATCAGTGCCTTCAAATCAACGCGGGCGTCGTCGCTCAGCTCGCGGGTAGCCATATAATCATCTTTGGTAATGTCGATGCGGGCAACGGGCTGGTCGAGATACGCTTCGATGTCGGCCAGCAGGGGTTTTTCCTCGGTACTGCAAAACGAAACCGCCGTTCCTTTCTGCGTACCACGACCGGTCCGACCCACGCGGTGGACGTAATTCTCGGGTTGCTCGGGCAGGTCGTAGTTGACCACATAGTCTACGTTTGGTACGTCGATGCCGCGGGCACTGACGTCCGTAGCGATCAGCACTTTTACCTCGCCTTTCCGAAACTGATTCAGCACCTGAAGCCGGTCGGACTGCTGTTTATCACCGTGGATGGTCTGCGCCGACAGATTCATGCGGTGCAGGGCGCTGGCCACCCGCTCGGCCCGGACCTTTGTCCGTACGAACACCAGAATCTTGTTGTCGGGATGCTCTTTGACGATACGTTCCAGAAAGAACCGTTTGTCGTCCATCTCGACGAAAGCAACGGAGTGTTCGATGTTGCGGGCTACGCGGTTTTCGGGCGAGATTTGAATGCGAATAGGGTTATGTACCAGCGAATATGCCAGCTTTTTGATTGTTTCGTCGATGGTAGCGGAGAAAAACAGCGTCTGCCGCTTCCGGGGCAACCGCTTCACCAGATCCTGGATGTCTTTCAGAAAGCCCAGGTCCAGCATGTGGTCGGCTTCGTCCAGAATCAGCATCTCAACCCGGTCGAGGTTGAGGTGCCCCTGGCTGACCAGATCGAACATCCGGCCGGGCGTGGCTACCAGAATATCGATTCCCTTTTCGAGCCGCATGATCTGCGGGTCCTGCTCCACCCCGCCAAATATGCAGAAAGCTTTAGTACGGGTGAACTGCGCCAGGGACCGGAACACGTCCGTAATCTGAAGGGCCAGTTCGCGGGTCGGCACCATCACCAGACATTTAACCCCTTCCGACCGGCTGGAGGTTTTCTGGCGGTGGAGCATACTGATAACCGGAATGGCAAACGCGGCCGTTTTTCCCGTGCCGGTCTGGGCGATGGCCAGTACGTCTTCGCCTTTCAGGATCGACGGAATGGCTTTGTACTGGATGTCGGTCGGCCGTTTGAAGCCCATCGTTTCCAGATTACGCTTGATCTCGGGGGCGATATTGTATTCGTCAAATTTCATGATGTCGGTATTCGATACACGGTCGGCGGTTCAGCATCGGCGTTTCAACAAACAGCCGGTTTGAATCTGAACCGGAACGCTCATTTCTGTTTCATGCGCAAATATAAATCTTCCACTTTCTGCCGGGCCCAGGGGGTTTTGCGCAGAAACGTCAGACTGGACTTGATGCTGGGGTTATTCATGAAGCAATTGATCGGGATGTGGTAGCTCAGGCCGTCCCATCCGTAGCGATCCACCAGCTCGTTCAGAATCATTTCCAGCGTTTTACCGTGTAAGGGGTTATTCGGTTGTTCGGCACTCATGCAAAACCGTTTATTTCGAACAAAAGTATTTTCGTTACCTGGACAACTGTGATTTGCTATTATACATTGCAAACTCATTCTCACCAACCACCAAACAGACTGCCTGGTTTATGGAAGCAAACCAGTTCTTCAGATTCAGCACCCGCATCGAGCGGTTTACGTTTAAAGGGGGTATTCATTACATCGACGTACCCGACGAGGTGGCCCATCAGTTTACCACCAGCGGCTACAGCCGGGTGATCTGCACCCTTAACGACGCTGTTGAGTTTCACTGCGCTCTGATGCCCAAAGGTAACGGAATGTTTTTCATCAGCGTTGGCCCGCCGATCCGCCGGAAAGCCGGGCTGGTACTGGGGCAATCGGTGAACGCTGCGATTCGGCAGGACGACAGCCCCTATGGCCAGGCCATGCCGGAAGAACTGGCGGAATTGCTGGCCATTGACGATGAAGGAAACCGGCGGTTTCACGAGCTGACCCCGGGTCGTCAACGGGGCATTATGTACTACGTAGCGTCGGCCAAGGGCATACAGACGCGCATCGACCGGGCCATCCGGATGATTGATCGGTTAAAGCTGAAGCGGGGTTAGTTGGTTACTTCAACGCGGTATAGCCCCTCGCGCTGGCTGGTAATTGAACTACCGGGCAGGAAATGGTCATCCACTTTCACCGTTTCGGTCGACGTTACCGCTATGCCGAGGGCGCTGTAGTCATCCTGCGGCCCCGCTAAATACGACAGAGGAACCGCATACGTACCACTCCCCGACCGAACCGGCGTGTTGAGATAATCGGCTTCGTCGACACTCCCGGCTTCCTGTACGACGTTCCCCCATTTATCGGTCGTTTCCTTGATTTTGTAGATTTTCAGTTCGCTCCTGGACCCTTCACCCAGGCACCGCTTCCAGAGGCTGACGAAAAAATTCTGTTGCTCAACCCCATCCCACTGAATGGTGAGCGCCTGATTTCGGCGGAGTTTTGCCGGAATAACCAGTCGGTCCGAGGTCAGATCGGGCTGCGTCCGAATCCGTCCGAGCGTATGTTCCTGCCCATCGGTCATAACCACCGTGAAGACATAGTCCGTATTCCCTTTTACTTCAACCGACGAATCGCGTAGTTCATAGAAGGGAAAAGCGCCGTAGTAATTGACAGAGCCATTGTTCAGACGTAGCGCCTTGCCATTGACCTTTAGCTTAATGGCCGCGTTGGCAACGCTTTTTCCTTTCTGGTCCCGGACATAGGCTTCGATCGTCGATGATTTGCCGATGTCGTTCCCATCCCGGCGGGTGATCAGAAAATTGACCTGAAGAAGCGACGGGTCCGTAACCTCCTCGGTTGATAAGGGAGAATTACTGCAATGCATAAAGAGGAAGGCTACGCTCACGGAAGCAAGCCAACTGATAAGGCGTATGCCGACTGTCAATGACATGTTGATGATACCAGAATAGAACGCGGGCCCGGTGGGCTGAACCAGGACAATCAGCCCTCAAACGGATTGCACAAAAGTACCATCAGACCTGTTCGGCAAGTCAACTCTTTGAGCGAAAGGATAAAGTAATTTCTAAACGTGCAGGAATTGACCCGTTTACCCTGCTACAGCCGCTTCAGCAACGTATACGCAGCCCCGGCCACGAGGCCACCCACCAGATACCAGGTTACGGTCATGGTGGCCGTTGCCGTCGATCGGCGCGTTGGCTTTTCGCCCAGTCCCATCGGTCCGGGCAACACCACTGCGCCTAATCCGGCGGCTGCACCTAACCCGGCTCCGAGTAATAATGGAGACTTACCGTCGTTCAGACCGACCAGACTGTAATACAATGCGTTGGACGCAATATCCCCGATCATGGCCGGTACGTACAGATCGTTCTCGGGTGGCGCCTGTTTGCCGGCGGCCCGAAACCCTTTGGCAAGAGCCCGTTCACCCAGTTTGTCGGCGCGGGGTGCCTGGGGTAAAAACTGGCGTACGGTTTCGTGGAGAATCGTGAGGACGATGGCCCCGGTTAGTCCGCTGCCCAGCGCCTGCGCAGCGTTCGTAGTCGTTGTCATGATAACGTCGTTGAGTGAATGCCTGTTACCAGTATAAACAATAGGGGTAAGAAGTTGTTTTAGGCCGACGAACGACCCTGCCGGGAACGATCCGGTGCCGCCAAGCCGCCAAAATATGGATTCCTTGTCGCTCAACTCACCAACGCTGTGTTTCTTTGCACGTTGAGACCGTCTAACCCATGATCCGATTCCTTACGTTTTTCCTCTGCCTGTTTGCCGTGACTACCTCCGCTCAGACAATCCGCTATGAACGGTCTCAGGGAAAAGAGACCGCTACCTACGACGAAATCATCGCCTTCTACCAGCAGCTTGATCGCCAGTACGACGAAGCTAAACTGATTGAAGTGGGGCCCACCGACGCCGGCAAACCGCTGCACTTGTTTCTGCTTGATCCGGACCGGCGGTTTACCCCCACGGCTGGGAAGGTGACGCTGCTGATCAACAACGGCATTCACCCCGGCGAACCCGAAGGCATCGACGCAAGCATGCTGTGGGTGCGGGATATGCTGAGCCGCAAAACCCTGCCCCGGAACGTACTGCTGGCGATCGTGCCGGTGTACAACATCGGCGGTTGCCTGAACCGGGGAGTATCGCGGGTGAATCAGAACGGACCGCTGGCATACGGGTTCCGGGGCAACGCCCGCAACTACGACCTCAACCGCGATTTCATCAAGACCGATACGGAAGATGCCCGGACCTGGCAGACCATGTTCCAGACGTACAAGCCGCATGTGCTGATCGACAACCACACCAGCAACGGTGCCGACTACCAGCACATCATGACGTATTTTACCACGCTGAAGGACAAGCTGCACCCGGCCGTAGCGGGCTACATGGCCCAGACCCTCCAGCCCGAACTGGACAAGGCGCTGACGGCTAAGGGCTTCGAGCCGGTTCCGTACGTCAACAACTTCACCGATACCCCCGAAAGCGGGTTCCCGGCCTTCAACGATTCGCCCCGCTACTCATCGGGCTACGCGGCTTTGTTCAACTGCATCGGCTTTGTGGTTGAACTGCACATGTGGAAAGACTATCCAAGCCGGGTAAAGGGTACGCTCGTGTTTATGGACGAAGCGCTGCGCATCGTCGGCCGGGATGCCGCCACCCTGATTCGGAACAAGCAACGCGCTGATGAGGCCGTCAGTACACAGACCGAGTTTGCGCTAACCTACAAGCTGGATCGAACGAAACGCGACCTGATCAAATTCAACGGCTACGAAGCCCGCTACAAACCCAGCGACGTATCGGGCCTGAAACGACTGTATTATGACCGCACCGCGCCGTTTACCAAGCAGATTCCGTATCAGAACAGCTACGTACCCGACGTGCTGGTACGCAAACCGAACGCCTACGTGATTCCGCAGGGATGGACAGCCATCATCGACCGGCTGAAACGTAACGGCGCGCCCTTGCAGCCCTTACCGGCCGATTCGCTGATGACCGTGCAGGCGTATTATATCGAGGATTTAAAAACAGCACAGCGACCGTTTGAGGGACATTACGTGCACTCGAACGTAGCGATTCGCAAGGAGTCGGTACAGATTCAGTTCTACAAGGGCGACTATCTGGTAGCAACCGATCAGCCTACCAACCGCTACGTTGTTGAAACGCTCGAACCGCAGGGCATCGACTCGTTTTTCGCCTGGAATTTCTTCGACAGTATTCTGGGGCAGAAAGAGCATTTTTCGGCGTATATCTTTGAGGACACGGCCGCTGAACTGCTGAAAAACGACCCGGCCCTCCGTAAGAAACTGGAAGAGCGCCGGGCAGCCGACAAGACGTTTGCCAGCGACGCCGAGGCTCAGCTGGAGTTTGTGTACCGCCATTCGCCGTATTACGAGACGACGCATAACCGGTATCCGGTGTATCGGATTGAGTAATAAGATCAATAATGCGGCAAATACGTTCGCAAACAGCTTAGCACATTTAATGTAGCTTCTTTTGTCATACTGACGAAGGAAGTATCTCACACACGCTAAGATGCTTCCTTCGTCAGCATGACAAAAAAGGTCAAATTCTGCCTACACCAGTCAAAGCGATACGCAGGCTGTTAAAGTTTGTTAAGCCTGCTTTCGGTCTTTCCCAACCGCCTATCTTTCCTGAAAAGAAGGCGCTATGGTTCGGCTGCGGGTCGTCTGGGTTCTTTACAAACAGATTGGTGTGTACAGCGCTGCCACATCGCTGGTTTTGTGGCTGCTGGCCGGACTGCCAACCGTGTCGTCCGAAGCTTTCAATGAAGCACTGGTGTTTCTACTCTGGACCCGGACTCTGAGCCAGCTGCTGATCTGGTACCTGTTCCGCACCACCAACGGGAAAGGCTTTTTCTTTTACAATCATTTCGGCTGGTCGGAACGTCAGCTGGCTTTACTGAGCTACCTGATCGACCTTGTTTGTCTCGGCTTATGGATTTGTCTGATGAGCGTAGCCCTGTAGCAGCGCGGCTGGAAGCCGATAGCATCTGGCTGGAATATGGTCAGCACCGGGTTCTGCAAAATATCTACGTTCGGGTGGATGCTGGTCAGGTGGTGGGGCTGCTGGGGCGGAATGGCTACGGCAAGTCTTCGTTACTGGAAATTATTTACGGCACCCGCCCGGCCCAGAACCGCTCGGTTCGCATCAATGGCCGCTACGTTGACAAACTGTACCAGCGCCCCAACACAATCGCCTTTCTGCCGCAGAAATCATTCATTCCAGGTACGTTGCTGGTCAAAGATGTTTTTGCCCTGTACGGTTCTGCAGTGGCCCAGGCTACTGCGTTTTTTCCGGAACTGACCAGTACGTTTCCGCAGCGGTTCGACCGGTTATCCGGCGGGCAGCAGCGGCTGGTCGAAACCGTCCTGATCCTGACGAGTCCGGCCCACTTTGCGCTGCTTGATGAACCGTTCTCAAACGTAATGCCTCTGCATGTCGAAACGCTCAAAGGCCTGATCAATACGGTCAAGCAGCAGAAGGGCATCCTGCTGACCGATCATTACTACCGCGACGTACTGGACATAAGCGACACGGTGTATGTCCTGACCTCGGGCGGGCGTACGGTCCGGCTGACGGAGCCCGAACAGCAGTTAAAAGACGTAGGCTACCTGCGGTAAGCGACGGCATCCGGAAACGCCTGAACCCTTACACCGTGAAGCCAACCGTAACCACGCCACTACGGCCGTCGGACGGCCAGATGCCCGGCCCAGGGTAGAACGTCGGCCGTTTGGTGAAATACGGCCGGTTCAGCAGGTTATTCAGGCTGCCCCGAATGAGCACATGGCGATTTAGGCGACAGCTTACCGTAACGTCCCACAGACTGTAGGCCGGCACGGGTCCCCTGGCACCGTTCGCCGTCGGTACGCGTGTATTGAGGGCGTCAGAAACGGTCGGCCCAACGTAGCTGTACAAGGTTGTCAGCCGAACCCGCCCGTAACGCACGACCAGGCCGTTTCGGCTTGTCCAGACCGGTACGGATTCCACCCGGTTGCCGTTGATAACTGCGTTTTCTTTTCCATCCGACAGCGACGCGTTGACGTAGCGGGCGTCGATATAGGCCGTCGATGAAAACACCTGAACGCCCATCCGACGCGTACGGACCAGATCGGCCTCAACCAACGCTTCCACACCCTGGTTGCGGCTATCACCGATGTTCGTACGCAGCACCAGACTTTGTCCGGCCGGGTCGGTCGTGACGAGATTACCCATCCGGTTTCGGTACAGCAGGTCGAACAGCGTTACGTGTATTCGTAGCGCCTGCCAGTGGCCTTCGATGCCAAGTTCAGCATTGAAACCGGTGGCATCCTTCAGAGTTGGCGCAACCCGTTCGTACACCGAAGCCGGAATGATATCTTTGAAGAGAACCGGCCGATACGCCTGCGACCAGCCACCGTAGATACGTACCGCATCATTGAACCGGTACTGCGCATTGACGCCCGCCAGCACAAACCGGTGCGCGATGGTATTAGGAACGTCGGCCGGCGCGTAGTAGCGGATCGTACCGCTCATCCGGCTCGCTCCGTTCTCGGCCCGTATGCCCGCCGAAACCGTAAATCGGGACGTTAGCCGAAGCTGGTTTTCGGCAAACACAGCTACGTTCCGCGTTCGGAAATGCAGATCGCGTCCCCAGCCCGTCCCCTCCGCTAAAGTCAGGTCATAGTCGGTACCGGTGGAACCCAGTCCCAACTGTCGCCGGTGCAAATCGTTGTTGATGCCCTGAACCCCAATTGCCAGTGCAGCCTCCCGGTTCAGGAGAGCGTAGCGGTGCAGCAGCCGGAGTTCGGACGTATAACTGTTGAAGCGGTCGATGTCCACCTGACGCGGCTTGTACTGACCCGTTTGCGGGTCAATGGCATCCGCTACGGTCGCGAAGGCATCAAACTGAACACTGCTGCGCGTGCCCAGCAGGGCCGACGTGGTCCAGACAAGCTGCGTTCGGTCGGTTAGCTGCCAGTCGAGCCGCAACGACGGTACCCAGATGTCGGGACTGAAATAATTGCGGCTGCGCGTAGACTGGCGTGGGTTCTGCACAAACATCGAGTCGGTCAACGGACCCGGTATCTGGTAGCGGTAGGTGGACCGGCCCAGTTCGGCCCGCAGCCGCAGCCGATTGGAAGCCTGGTAGTGTAGACTGGCAAACTGTGCCTGGGCGTCGGAGCGGCTGTTCTGTCGGTACCCGTCCGAATGACGCCGGTAATCGTACACATAATACGTCCATTTGCCGATCCGCCCCCCCAGGGCGTTGTACGTGCTCCGTACCCCATACGACCCTACCGAAGTGATCGTCTCGACGCCAATCGCTCGGGTTGTGTCGGCGCCCTTGGTGACGTAGTTAATCATGCCACCAAACTGTGACCCGTACTGCAGCGAAGTCGTACCCCGAACCAGCTCGACCCGGTCGATGCTTTCCAACGGCGGGGAGTAGTGGCTGGCGGGATACCCGTAGAGGTCCGAGTTGGTGACGATGCCGTTCTGGCGGACGTTCAATTCCCAGGAGCGGTGAGGGTCCAGGCCCCGCGTGGCGATGTTGATCTGGTTGCCGGTGCCGTCCATATCGTAGACGAACACACCGGGGATGCGGGCAAAAATTTGCCGACCGGTTTTCTCAGCCACGTTTACGTCAAAACTGGCCAATCGAATCACCTCACTCCGCTTCCCGGCCATCAGGTAGGTACCGTAGACATCGGGTAATGATTCAACCGAACGGAAGCGCGGCTGCCGGATCGTCACTGGCTCCAGGAATTGGGTTCGGATTGTCGGCTGACTACGGGCGGTATCCGACTGAGCAAAGATTCTGGTCGGATTTGTGCTCACCAGGATAAGGAAGACAAAGTAGACTGGTATTCGTATCATGAGTGGTAAAGAGGACTATGCGGTTGATCCTGATGTGATGGTATACTGAAAGCGTTACCCGGCTTACCCATTGACTCATCCGGCCACTTCACTACGTACCGGATGAGTCAACCCGTGCGGCAAAGGGCTTACCTGATGGCGGTTACTTTAGGCTTCAGGTGGTTATCTACCGTCCACTGACCGATTTTACCGCCCATATCCAGACCCGCATCACAGGAGAACCGGAAGTGAATCCCTATCCGCACCCGAGAGTCAGCGTTCTCCTGGGCCGCCTGGCTGAAGCTTCTGAAGCTACGCGTTGGGGTAGCCGGGTCAGCCGTGGGAGAGTTCATCGAGAAGCCGGTTTTATCTCCCAGAACGTTTGCCAACACCGTGGCCGCAGCATTGCCAAGGGCACTGTGCGTCGACGGATAGTCCTGTACCGGTGGCGTCGGCAACAACGGTTCCCAGCTTGCATCGGCGCTCGTCATGTCATTACCGTCAGTTTCGGCTTTTTGAATAGCCGTCAATGGCCGCCAGAAATTGTAGTAAAACTTCGATTCCCAACCGGCCGTGTAGGCATCCGCCAGTGCCATGTTGACCAGAGCAAAGAGCCGTGCGGTAGCCAGCAGATCCAGTTTGCGACCGGATAAGGCCGCGCGGGCAACCCGGTTCCAGCCAGCCTCCGAAAACTCGTACCAGAACTTGCCGTAAGCCGTCTGATCGGCCGTGCGCGTTTTGCTGTCTTTCATACCAACGGTTTTCACCTCCTCAAAATCCCTGGCGTATTCCTGGCTGATCAGCGCCGGTTGCGGTCCCACGCGGAACTGGTTGGGCGCGGTCAGTCCAAACGGCTGCATCTGTTTCCAGAACGGGGCAAAGATGAAGTTGAATGGAGTTACAACCTGGTACTCGCCCGGCTGAGCCGTGGGGTCAATTACGGCGATTGGATCCTGCAGGGCTCCGTCGTTCTGGCGTTTGGCCAAAATAGCACCGGCGGCTTCTTTACCCAGCGCAATACCCCGGTTGAGCCGGTCGCCGGTTGGCACCTTGGCCAGCGACTGCGTCAAAGCCGAATCCAGCATAGCTTTTTTGTCCGGGAAAGAAGCCGTCAGCACCGCATGGGCGGCCGACGCGGCTGCTGCGATCGGTTCGGCGTCACGCTCCTCGCGGAAGAACGCATACGTCTGGTAAGCCGGAGCGATGCTGTTCAGGGCGTCGTGCATGGCCAGGTGAACCATTGCATTGATCCGCGATGCCAGCAAACTGTGCTGATACGCCGGTCCGCCCATTGCCTGGTAAGCCATCTGATTCCAATCCAGAATGACCTGATTTGAGTAGTTGGCCAGCAGCGGTTTTTTCCCATCAGCCGAGGGATCTACGCCATTTGAAAACTTACAGGCCAACAGCAGCAGAACGCTGAAGAGGATAGTGAACATGTTTAACTTTTTCATTGTGATCAACTAGTGTTTGGTTTACGGGACAAAGTTGCAGCCCCTTGTCCGGGTGCCGGATATGCGAAACGGATTAGCACCTATGCGAAAGGTATTTCCTGATACGGGCCGGATAGCCTGAAAAACAAACCGCCCCACCGGACGTCCGGTGGGGCGGTTTGCAACTGGTGCGGGGCGTTCTGTTATGACACGACTGCCTGTTCTTTGAGCTGAGCGGGTGAGTAGCCAAACCGACGCTTGAAAGCCGTACTGAAGTTGGTGTAATGGTTGTAGCCCAGTTGATCAGCTACGGTCCAGACCTCCTGCTTCTCATCGAGCAGCAACCGGCGGGCGTAGGCCATTTTCTGGTCGTCGATGTAGCGCATCACCGACGTATCGAACAGTTTCCTGAACCCGTACTTGAGCTTGAAGGTGTTCAGGCCAAAGAGTTTGACTATCTTCTCCAGCGACAGCTCATCGAGATAGTGCTGGTCGAGGTACGTCTTCACCGCCTGCAACGTATCGATATCCCGACGACTCAGTTTCGTATCGGTTACTACGGCCATCGCTTGCCGATCCTGCCGAAAAACAATCAACTGCTCAACGAGCATCAGCCGGATAAGCGCGTCTTTGTACGTCTGTCCGAATTTGCCTTTGTACGGGCAATTGAGCAGTTGATGCACCGTCGACTGCATGTTCAGGCTTATTGGGCGGCTTTCCCTGACGGTCGAAAACGGCTGATCGCTATCTCCCAGTAAGCGCAGCCAATCGTCGTCTGACATACCTTCTTCGAGCAGTTGCGCGGCCACTTCGTCCGGCTTGAACTGGATCGACAGGCCGTGGAATGATTTATGTTCACCAACGATAAAATCGGACTGAAATACCGGCAAATAACAGAGGCAATGATGGCGCTCGGGCACCTTATACTGATGGTTCAGATTGAACGTACATTTGCCTCCAAGCTGGAAATACATGATCATCGCCGACTCAGGTCGCCGGGCGGGAACAATCAGACGACCGTTTTCGGTAGTGATTTGGTTATGAAACAGTTTGGCTCCGCTTAGTTCTTCGACGCCAACCCTGATGCGAGCCAGGTCCGGCTGTTCGATATGAACCGATGTTGCCTTGGCCAGGCGGTAAACTTCCCCGAGGGTGTGTTCAATCTCTTCCGTGGTTACCATGTGTCAGGCAGGAAATAACCGGTACACTACGCAACCAGTCGACCTTCGCCGGCCCGGTTGCTCCTCAAAGATAAATCGGGCAGACGCTTCCTTCTTAAAAGGGCTTATTAACCGGTCTATGTATCAGCGGCTTATCAATCGAACGGTAACCGCTCAGGGGCTGAATCCCTACAGCCAGTTCTTGCGTTTGAAGATGTACCACGTCCCGACCGACGACAGGATCATGGCGGCAATGGCCGTGGGGTAGCCCAGCGACCAGTGCAGTTCGGGCATGGCATCGAAGTTCATCCCCCACATACTCGCCAGGAGCGTTGGCGGCAGGAAAATCAGCGACACAACCGTGAAGATTTTAACGACCCGGTTCTGCTCCAGGTCGATCAGACCGAGGTAGGTATTCTGCAGAAATTCCAGCCGCTCGAAGATGAAGTTAGTGTGGTCGATGAGCGAGTTAATGTCTTTGATGAGCGCCCGCAAGCGAAGCTGTTCGTCGTCGGTGAACCAGCCGTCGGACCGGATCATGGACGAGATCACCCGCTGCTTGTCCACCACGTTCTCGCGGATGGTCATGGTCAGCTCCTGATATTCGTTGATTTGCAGCAGCATGTCGCGGTCCAGATTCGAATCCAGATCCAGTTGGCGATTAATCGCTTTGACCTCTCTGGATACAGCTTCGACCAGGTCGGCATCGGCGTCGATCCGGGATTCGAAAATGGTGATCATAATCTGTCCGCCGTCTTTAAACGTCGCCCGCTTCGATTTGATCCTCCGCACCGTATCGGCAAACGACTTCAGGTCAGCATTGCGGTAGGTAAACAGCGTATCGTCTTTCAGAATGAAGCTCACCGGTACGTTGATATAGCCTTCGTCCTGGTGCGGAATCATGAAGTTGGAGTTGGCAATCAGGAAATCGTCCTCCTCGATGTACCGCGAACTGCTTTCAATCTCGGCCTGCTCCTGCTGGCTCAGAAAATCAACGTCAAACTTTTCTTCAACGCTCTTGATCTCACCTGATGTCGGGTTTTGCAGATCCACCCACAGCGTTCGCTCTGTGTTCGAGAACGAATCGATGTCACGGATTTTTCGAACGGCGGTTTCGTCTTGCTGAAAGATGCGAATCATGGTTGAGCAACCCGATTTTACGATAGGTAATAGATGTACGGATGAAGCCGTATCTCCGGCCGCAAAGTTCAAAAAAAAACGGGCCGATCAAAAATCGGCCCGCTCACGTACCCTAGGTTCAGTCCTTAATTTTTCACATATACGTTGTCGGCTCAAACCGGGGCGGCTACTTCCCCTGCATTGGCTGATTATACTTTTCGCGGTATATGTTGTACAGCCGCTTGTGCTTATCGTCCAGATTGACGTGACGGCCCTGGATGAACGCGTGTTCGATTACGTTGGTCCGCATGTCGAGCGCGTCGCCTTTTGAGACAAACAGAGTGGCGTGTTTGCCTTTTTCAAGCGTACCGACCTGCTTGTCAACCCCGAGAATTTTGGCGGTGTTGGATGTGATCATCTTCAAAGCCTCCTCGCGATCGCCGACACCAAACCCGACGGCCGTACCTGCCAGGAACGCCAGGTTACGGGTCCGCCACCACTCGTCGGCGTAGCTCAGCGCTACCAGAATACCCGCCTTCTGCAAAATGCCCGGCATCCGGTACGGCAGGTCCACGTCTTCGTCCTGCCGGTTGGGCAGGCGGTGCAGCGCGCTCAGAATCACGGGTACGTTGTTTTCCTTCAAAAAGTCAACGGCCCGGTGGGCTTCTTCGCCACCCACGATCACCACCTTCGGGATACCAAACGACTTGGCAAACTTCACTGATTCGATAATATCCTTCCCGAAATCGGCCCGGATGTACAGGTTGGCGGCTCCGGTAAACAGCCCCCGCATGGCCTCCAGCTTCAGGTTCATCGGCTCGGGGTTCTTGATAGCCGCGTAGGCCTTCGCATCAGCAAACGTGGCCTGTAGCGCGTCGATGGCCTTGCTCCGGTTGTCGTTCTTTCGCAGCGACACCGAGAAGTCTTCCATGTTGAAACTACGCGCGAAATAGCCCGGCCAGTTCAGCCACATACCGTCGTCTTTTTTCAGTACGGCATCCTCCCAGTTCCAGCCGTCGGTATGCATGATCGACGAACACCCCGATACAGTACCGCCTAATGGCATAGCCTGCGTCAGCAGAATACCGTTGTTGCGAATGGTCGGAATGACTTCGGAGTCGGTGTTGTAGGCAATCAGGGCCCGGACGTTGGGGTTCAGGACGCCGATCTCCCGCGAATCGACCGTTGAACGCACGGCCGAAACCTCCTGCAGGCCCACCAGCGACGCGGGCGAAATCAAACCGGGATACACGTGCTTACCGGCGACGCTGATGACCTCGGCCCCGGCGGTCGGCGTATCGCCGTTGCCCACCGCCGTGATTACGCCCTTATCAAAAACAATAGTTCCGTTCTGAATCACCTGCCCATTGCCGACGTGAATCGTCGCGCCGGTCAGGGCAACAGCCCGCTCCTGGGGCTTGGCCGGAGCCGGATTCTGGGCGTTCGCCAGCGTGATGGCCGCGAAAGCGAGTATGGTTAAAAATGTCTGTTTCATGTCAGTATGTGTTTAAACGCAGAGGCAGCAGCGATTCCGCAGCGGTTGCCGTTGCCCGGTCGTCTACTTCTGGGTTTCAGCCTGTTCCTGTTCTTCACCCTCCGCCATTACGCCTTCAACGTCCTCGCAGTGCCACATCCGCTGCCGCCGGAAATTCGGGCGCTGGGTCTGCGCTCCACCCGACTTCGCCGTCAGCATTTTCTGGATCAGTCGGGCGCGTTCTTTCTGCAGTTCCTCGTGTTTACGGTCTTCGGCCTGGAGGTCGAAGTAAACGGCGCCGTCGATGATGGTCTTTTCCGGCCGGGCGTAGATGGCGAGCGGATTGGCATTCCACAGCACCAGATCAGCATCCTTACCCGCCCGGATGCTGCCGAGCCGGTTGTCGAGGTGGAGGAGTTTGGCCGGGTTCAGCGTCACCATTTTCCAGGCATCTTCTTCGGAAATCCCCCCATATTCGACCGCTTTGGCGGCTTCCTGATTCAGTCGGCGGGCCATTTCAGCATCGTCGGAGTTGATCGATACGGTAATGCCCTGGCGGTGCATCAGAGCCGCATTATACGGAATGGCGTCTTTTACCTCCATTTTGTAGGCCCACCAGTCGGCGAAGGATGATCCGCCCGCCCCGTGTTTCGCCATCTTGTCGGCCACTTTGTAGCCTTCCAGAATGTGCGTGAACGTATTGACTTTGAAGCCCAGCGAATCGGCAACGTGCAGGAGCATGTTGATCTCCGACTGTACGTAGGAGTGGCACGTAATGAAGCGTTTGGCGTTCAGGATTTCGGCCAGCGCATCCAGCTCAATGTCCCGGCGCGGGGGTGTCGCTTTCGCTTTGTCCTTAGCCGGCAGTTTGTTGTAAGCCGCCCAGGCTTTGTCGTATTCGCGGGCGCGGGTGAAGTGGTCCATGTAAATCTGCTCCACGCCCATCCGCGACTGCGGGAAGCGGCTCAGTACGTTCGGGTTCGGGTAGTTCGCCTGCTTGACGTTTTCGCCGAGGGCAAATTTGATAAAGCCATCCGCCCCTTTGATCAGCAGCCCTTCCGGCGATTCGCCCCACTTGAGTTTCACGAGCGCCGACTGGCCACCGATGGCGTTGGCCGAACCATGCAGCAGCTGCGACGACGTAACGCCCCCGGCCAGCTGCCGATAGATGTTGACATCTTCCGAATCGATTACGTCGGCCATGCGAACCTCCGCCGAGCTGGACTGACCACCTTCATTGATCGAGAACAGGGCAATGTGCGAATGCTCGTCGATGATCCCGTTGGTCAGGTGTTTGCCCGTCCCGTCGATTACGTTCGCTCCGGCGGGCGCGGTCAGGTTCTTGCCTACCTGCGCAATCTTACCATCGCGCACCAGCACGTCGGCTCCCTGCATCACGCCGTCTTTTTCGTTCGTCCAGACCGTCGCGTTTTTAATCAGCATCGTCTGGGTCTTTGGCTTCTGCGGATTCCCCATACCGACAAACGGATACAGTACGGTTGCACTGGCGGTCGTTGCCACGGGCGACGTAGCCGTCGACGACGCAGCCGCGGTAGCGGTTGCTGAGGTTGGCGCGTCGGCGGTACGGTCCGCCGACCACGTGATGCGTTTGCCATCGGGCGATTCGCCATCCCCCCGAAGGTTTGTCGGCGAGGTGCGGTAGCCGGTCAGGCGCGTCGTGCCGGATCGCTTGTCCAGCGGCACCTGCATGGTAATCAGATCGTTACTGATTGATACCTTCGGCGTAATCTTGGTCGTATCGGCCATGATCTGATAATCCAGCTTATCGGCCGATTTGCCCGTAATGTTCAGTTTCAGATTCGACCGGTCGCCAACGGTCAGTTGCCAGGTTCCGCGGAGGTCGGCCGCGTCCTTGTTGCCGATGACGTACTGTTTGCCGCGAATCCAGTTTTCGTAGATGACCACGTCGGGGCTGAACAGGCTGCCCGAGGTGATGATGAAGTTCGCGACCCGGCCTTTCTGCAGGGTCCCCAGCATATCGTCGGCCTTGACCAGCCGGGCGGGGGCCACCGTCAGGGCTTCGAGGGCTTTTTCTTCGGACAAACCGTTCTCGATGGCCTTCCGGACGTTTGCCCAGAACTCTTTCTTATCCCGCAGACCAGCGGTAGTCAGCGCGAAGGGGATGTTCGCCCCCGCCACCCGGGCGGCATTCATCGGGGCCATTTCCCAGTGCTTCAGCTCGGCGAGCGATACGTTGTCGGCATCCCAGGGGTCTTCCACGTCGAAGGCCTGGGGGAAATTGACCGGCACGATCAGCGCAGCCCCGGTCGCCTTGATCTCATCGATGCGCTGGTACTCATCGCCACCGCCCCGAATTACGTACTGCGTCCCAAATTCATCGCCGAGTTTATCGGCCCGCAGCACCCCCAGCTTGTCACCGGCGTCGAAGAACGTCGGCAGGCCCGCCAGCCGACTGAACGCATCCAGCGACAGGTTGGCCTGCTCCCGGTTTCCCCCACGCTTGTACCAGTCGGCATCGTAGAGTGCCTGCCGGAGCAGCGCAATGGAGCCCATCATCGAGTTGGGGTACGTTTGCCCCGAACTGCCTTTGCTGAACGAGTAGTGAGCCGTTACGTTCGGTTTCAGCACAAGCGTATTTTCGCGGTCGTCGGCCAGGGTTACCAGCGCCCCCGAACCCCGGGCAATGCCGTCGTGGTTATGCGTCAGCACAACCCCAAAACCGATTTTACGAAGTTCGTCGGCTTTGGCACTGTTGGCTTTGAACAGCAGACTGGCGTCATTCTCGGGCTGTATGGCCTGATTCCAGTAATAGGCACCTTTCTTGTTGGATTCATACTGCGGAGGAGCGCCGAAGTTGCGGGGCTCGCGCCGTACCTCCGGCATACCGTAGTCTGAGTCCAGATCAATCAGAGCGGGATAAATTGACTTGCCTTTCAGATCGGTCACGACCGTACCGGCGGGCAGATTCACGTTGGATCCGACGGCATCGACCCGACCATCGCGGATCAGCAGCGTTGCATTACGGAGGGTAGTCTGGGGATCAACGATGATGGTGGCGTTGGTAAAGGCGTACAGACCTGGCCGCTCGTCGAACACCCCGTTGCGGGGAAACGTTGTCTGCGCCCAGCCTGTATAAGACAGACCAGCCGCCAGAAGCAACGTAAGGAAACGTTTCTTCATAGATATAGGTAAGAAGATAAATTGGGGCGAAACTGTCAAAAATAAGAAGAAAGAGGCAGGAATTACCGCAATCGCAATATAAGATTTTGCAAATGCCGGCCAGCCAAGATTCGCCGAATACAGAGGTATGCATATTCCATGCCCTGACCAGCCACCAAAACGGTCAGGGCATGGGTGGCTGTCAATTGTTTAGCCGCGTGAACCCGCCATCGATGGGGTAGTCGCAGCCGGTGATAAAGCCGGCTTCGTCGGAGCAGAGGTAGAGGGCCAGGGCGCCAATCTCCGCCGGTTTGGCCATGCGGCCGATGGGCTGCGTTTTCGACAGTTTGTCAAACATTTCAGCCTCCTGGCCGGGGTAATTTTTGGCAATAAAGCCGTCGACAAAGGGGGTGTGCACCCGCGCCGGCGAGATGCAGTTGCAGCGGATGTTGTGCCGGAGGTAATCTTTAGCGACCTGCAGCGTCATCGTCAGCACGGCCCCTTTGCTCATGGAATAGGCAAAGCGGTCGGGAAGCCCGATGGTGGCCGCCACTGATGCCATGTTGAGCACCACCCCGCCCCCGTTGGCTTTAAACTGCGGAATGACCGCGTACAGGCAGTTGTAAACTCCCTTGACGTTGACCCGGAAGATTCGCTCAAAATCGGCTTCGCTGGTCGTTTCGACCGTACCGACGTGCGCAATACCGGCGTTGTTGACCAGAATATGAATGGGCCCCTTGGCCACAATCCGGTCTACGGTTTCGAGCACCTGGGCCTGATTCGATACGTCGACCGCGTGAGCCTGGGCCTTCCCCCCTTCGGCCACGATCTGTTCGGCCACCTGCTGCGCCTGATCGGCGTTGACTTCAAGAATATGAACCGTTGCCCCGGCCTGCGCAAAGGTTTGCGTAATCGCCAGCCCAATACCACTGGCTCCACCGGTAATGAGGGCCGTTTTGTTGTGTAGTGAGAACATAAATGAAAGGAGAAAAGGAAGAAGGGAGGAAAGGAGGAGAGGAAAAACGGGAAAAGGATACCTGCGAGCAACGTGTCCTTTTCTCCTGTCTTCCTCTCCTCCCCTTCCTCCTTTTTATAACGATACCCCCCGCTTCCAGGGGATGAAATCGTCCTGACCGAGTTGCTCGGCTTTGGTGGTTATTTCGCCGGATGCCAGCTGGATGACGTACTCCAGCAGAGCCTCGGCGTTTTCGTCAATACTTTGCTGCCCGTCGATGATGGGGCCGCTGTCGAAGTCGATCACATCAGGCATCCTGGTTTTCAGAGCTGTATTGGTCGAGATCTTCACAACGGGGCATACCGGGTTGCCGGTGGGTGTGCCCAGACCCGTAGTAAACAGAATTACGTTGGCCCCCGAGCCGGCCATACCGGTGGTGGCCTCCACGTCGTTGCCGGGCGTACAGAGCAGATTCAGGCCGGGCGTCTGCACCGGCTCGGTGTAATCCAGTACGTCGGCAACGGGGGCCGTACCACCTTTCTTGGCCGCTCCGGCCGATTTGATGGCGTCGGTGATCAGGCCGTCTTTGATGTTGCCCGGCGACGGGTTCATATCAAATCCCGACCCAACGGCTTCCGCCTGGGCTGAGTACGTCTGCATCAAGTCGATGAATTTCTGTGCTTTGGCCTCGTCGGTGGTGCGGTTGATCAGTTCCTGCTCCACGCCGTTGAGTTCGGGAAACTCGGCCAGTACGGTTTTGCCGCCCAGACCAACGATCAGATCCGACAGATGACCGATGGCCGGATTGGCCGAGATGCCTGAGAAGCCGTCAGACCCGCCACATTTCAGGCCAACCGTAAGCTGGCTGAGGGGTGCCGGCCGACGCTCCTGCCTGTTGACCTGAACCAGCCCCAGAAAAGTTTCCTTGACCGCCTGCGACAGCATCGCGAACTCAGTACCGGCCTGCTGTTCGTAGATCAGCACCGGCTTGTCAAATTTCGGACTCTGCCGGCGGATTTCCTTTTCGAGCATGCTGCCCTGCAAATGCTGGCAACCCAGACTCAGCACGGTAGCCCCCGCTACGTTCGGGTTATTGATAAAACCAGCCAGCAGCGAACACAAAGCCGCCGAATCCTGGCGCGTGCCGCCACAGCCCATCTCGTGCGTGATGAACTTGATGCCGTCTACGTTGGCGAAGGGCCGTGCCACCACCGGCTGGTTGTAGTTCAGGGTGTGCAACTGCGACGGGTCTACGAACGGCTGCATTTTCTTTACCTTGTCGAGTTCGCCCGCCTGGTACAGATGCAGGAGTTCGCGCACCTGCTCCCGATACATCTCCGGCTGCGCATACCCCAGTTCGCGCTCAAACGCATCTTTAAGGATCAGGATGTTGCGGTTTTCGCAGAACACCAGCGGAATCACGAGCCAGTAGTTACGCGTACCGACCCGGCCATCGGCGCGGTGGTAGCCCATGAACGTACGTCCCTGCCAGCGCGCAACGTCGGGCGGCTGCCAGCTATACGACTGCTTCCGGTCCAGGCCGTAGCGATCGGCGTCGTGTTTGAGGTTAAACGTGGTGATTGGTTCGCCGGTATGGATAGGCCGGGTGGCCTTGCCGACCAGTACGCCGTACATGGTAATCGGATCGCCGGGCTGCCGCTCTTCCGTCACGAATTTATGCTTCGCACCCACGGGATGCGGTAATGTATAGGTCTGATCATCGAAGGCAATCTGCTCCCCAGCCGGCAAATCGCGAAGGGCGACGATTACGTTATCGGCGGGATGTACTTTGAGCACTCGGGCGGGCATACTTGATACTGTTTTTTCCGTAAAGAGGCTTCTACACTCGAAATATACCCCTGTTCAAAAAAACTTTACGGCAATTCCTTGCTAATTTCTATACCAATCTCAACTTTGGGCTTCGATTCCATCCTTCAGCCCTTCTCAACCCTATGTCTGTCTCCAATTCCGGTCTGTCGGATCGCCCCGCAACCGTCACCGCCCCCCGGGACAGTTCCCTGTCGGGCGGCCTGACCGGCGACCGTCTGATGTCGATGGATGCGTACCGGGGCTTTGTCATGCTGCTGATGGCGGCCGAACTCCTGCAGTTTCACCGGCTCCACGAAGCGTTTCCCAGCAGTGTGCTCTGGGGGTTGCTGGCTTACCACCAGAGCCACGTCGAATGGGCCGGCTGTTCGCTCCACGATCTGATCCAGCCCTCGTTTTCGTTTCTGGTCGGCGTAGCACTCCCCTACTCCCTCGCCAGTCGGCTGGGGCGCGGGCAATCCCTGCAAACGCAATTCAGTCATGCCCTGCGCCGATCCCTGATTTTGATTCTGCTCGGTATTTTTCTGCGTTCCACGCACCGGGAGCAAACCTATTTCACCTTCGAGGACACCCTGACGCAGATTGGTCTGGGTTATCCGTTTCTGTTTCTGCTCGGCACCACCCGCCCCCGAACGCAATGGATAGCCCTGGCCGGTATCCTGGTCGGCTACTGGCTGCTGTTCGTGCTGTATCCGGCTCCCGGCCCCAATTTTGCCTACGAAGCCGTGGGTGTCCCCCCCGACTGGCCAGAGCATTATACCGGCCTTGCCGCTCATTTTAACAAAAACAGCAATGCGGCCTGGGCGTTCGACCGCTGGTTTCTCAACCTGTTTCCGCGCGAAAAGTCATTTCTGTTTAACGGTGGCGGCTATGCTACGTTAAGTTTCATTCCCACGCTCGGCACCATGCTGCTGGGCCTGCTGGCCGGTCAATGGCTGCGGGCAGGCCTTCCGGCAAGGGCCCTGCTTCGTCGGTTCCTGATCGCTGGGGCCGTAGGTCTGGCGCTGGGCCTGCTGCTGGACGTAACGGGTCTCTGCCCCATCGTGAAGCGGATCTGGACACCGGCCTGGGTGCTGTTCAGCGGAGGCTGGTGCTGCTGGCTCATGGCGCTTTTTTACGGCCTCATCGACGTAGCGGGCAAACGACGCTGGGCGTTTTTCCTGACCGTTATCGGCATGAACTCCATCGCCATCTACTGCCTCGTGCACCTCATCGACCAGTTTATCATCAACTCCTTTCATATTCATCTTGGCCACGGTCCATTTCAGGTGCTTGGCCCCGCCTACGAACCCCTCCTGACCGGAGCCGCGACCCTGGGCGTGTTCTATCTGATTCTGTTGTGGATGTATCGCCGAAGACTTTTCATTCGGATCTAACGTATGCTGACTGCCAATATCCTGAACCTGTTCGACCAGACCATTTTTTATGGCACCCTTACGGTCGAGAATGGCCGCATTGCCCAGATTGAACGGCTCGGCCCCGAAAGCCCGGGCCATCCCTACGTATTGCCGGGCTTCGTCGACGCCCACGTTCACATCGAAAGTTCGTTGCTGACCCCTCCGCAGTTTGCCCGGCTGGCCGTCGTTCATGGCACCGTTGCAACGGTGTCGGACCCCCACGAGATCGGCAATGTACTGGGCGTAGCGGGTGTCGAATACATGATTCAGGAAGGCAAACGGGTGCCGTTCAAGTTTTCCTTCGGGGCACCGTCCTGCGTACCGGCCACCCCGTTCGAAACGGCCGGGGCCACCATCAGCGTGTCCGATGTTCGTTACCTCCTCGGCCTGAAGGAGATCGGTTACCTGGCCGAGATGATGAATTTCCCGGGTGTGCTGAACAGCGACCCCGAGGTTATGGCCAAACTGGCCCTGGCCCGGGCGTTCAATAAACCCGTCGATGGGCATGCCCCCGGTTTGCGGGGCGATGATGCACAGCGGTACATAGACGCCGGCATCTACACGGACCATGAGTGCTTTACGTACGAAGAAGGGCTCGACAAAGCCCAGCGGGGCATGAACATCCTCATTCGGGAAGGCAGCGCGGCCCGCAACTTCGACGCGTTGATCCCGTTGCTGGCCGAATTTCCCAAGCAGGTTATGTTCTGCTCGGACGATAAACACCCGGACACGCTGGTATCCGGACACATCAACCAGCTCGTCGTGCGGGCGCTGCAGCACGGCCACACGCTCTGGCACGTATTGCAGGCAGCCTGTCTGAACCCGGTACTGCACTACCGGCTGCCGGTCGGTTTGCTGCGGGAAGGCGACCCGGCCGATTACATCGTCGTGACGAACCTCACGACGTTTGACATCGAGCAGACGGTGATCAATGGCCAGGCAGTTGCCGTTAACGGGCGGTCGCTGATCGAAAGTCTGAGCAGCGAACACGTCAATCGGTTCGACTGCCCGCCCAAACAGGCAGCCGATTTTGCGGTGCCCGCTCAGGACGGCTCAGACCCGCTCGGACTAATCCGGGTGATCGAAGCCCTGGACGGGCAACTCATTACGAACGAACTGCATCTGGCACCGAAGGTTGAAAACGGTCAACTGGTACCCGACGTTGAAGGCGACATCCTGAAGCTGGTTGTGGTGAACCGGTATGCAGATGCCCCCCCAGCGGTTGCCTTTATCAAAAACTTCGGCCTGAAGCACGGGGCGCTGGCCTCCTCGGTGGGGCACGACTCGCACAACATCACCGCCGTGGGCTGTGACGACGAGAGCATTGCCCAGGCCGTTAACCTGATTATCGAAGCGCGGGGGGGGCTGGCAGCCGTAGCCGAAGCAGCGTCCCATGACCACGATCATGAACGCATGAGCCGCCGGGCGTTTCTGCGCCTGACCACTACGCCCGAAACCCAGGTGCTTCCCCTGCCCGTGGCCGGCCTGATGACCGACGCCGATGGTTTCGACATAGCGGCCCAGTACGAAGCCCTCGATCGGTTTGCAAAGCAGGAGCTGGGCAGTTCACTGGCCGCTCCGTTTATGACGTTATCGTTTATGGCTCTTCTGGTAATTCCTACGCTAAAACTTAGCGATAAAGGTTTATTCGATGGCAAAACCTTCACCTTCACCCCTCTTTATTTGGCGTAAGGGGCATTTTTTAAAAAAATTTTAATATCCATTTTTAAATTCTATTTTTTATCAATAAGTTTACAGACGCCAACCTGTCCTGAACCTCTTACCCGCTACAAATATGCCCCGCAATCGTTCTCAACACGGTCCGGATGATGAAACCCTCTGGAATCAGTTTCGCAGTGGCGATGAAAACGCCTTCGCTCAACTCTACCAGCACTACGTTCAAGTTCTTTACCACTATTGCGCGCATTTTGCGACGGACAAAGCCCTGATCAAGGATTGCATCCACGATCTGTTTGTTGAGCTATGGCGGCATCGGCAAACCATCGGCCCGACTACTTCCGTTCGGTTTTACCTGATGGCATCCATCAAGCGCAAGCTGGTTCGACACTTAACGGCTGAGCAAAAGCTGGTTAGTCAGGATGATGTAGTGGCCAACGGCCGTCGGATGGGTGATACGCTCCTTGGCAGTGACCCATCGCATGAACACATGCTGATCTCGCACGAAGAAGACTCGTTCATGAACGATTGTCTGCACCAGGCGCTTGAGAAACTACCGCGCCGGCAGCGCGAAGCCGTTCACCTGCGGTATTTTCAGAACATGAGCAACGAAGAAATTTCGGCGTTGATGCAAATAAACATTCAATCGGTTTACAATTTAATTTTTGGGGCCATGAGTAACCTTAAGCGTTACGTTACGCCCGAAAACGTGTCATTGTAATTCCTAAGCCCTTGAATCATTACTAGTTTCCCGGCCGTACAAACGGCCGGGCTTCTTTTTATCATGTATCCAAAAACTAAATTTTTCGTTCATAAACTATGTATATCGTTTTTATTTATTAATATTATGTATGGTTGTATATAGCTGATACTAGTATGAACTCCAGGGCTATCATTCGAGCTAGTTTCCTGACCACAGGGCTGATTTCAATGACATTGTTCATGCAATGCCAATCGAATACAGACGAACTTTCTGCCTCTGCACCGCCGACAAGTTTTCCGGACAGCTTATTCGAACCTCCTACGGAAATACGTGGTCGGGTAGCCATCAAAATGGAGCCACATGGCAGCATTCGAGCCAAGGTGTTTCAGGGTGATAGATATTTTTATGAATACATTTTAGACCGGGAGCGACAACAGAACATCCTCGTTCGAGACATCAACAATGCGGCTGTTTACTTACAGAATGAACACCTGATCATTGACGATCTGGCAATAAGACATCGATATGTACTGACATTTAAAGATAATTCTGTTCAGAAGTTTTTAACCAGATTGCCAACCGGTCCGAAGAAGACCTTTATAATTAGAGGATACGGTTCTAGCTTAACTCATTCAAGACCACTTGGACTGGACAATTACTGAATGAGTAACTCACCCCATTCTGTTTAACCAATAAAGCTGGCTTTAACGTATTGATTCAGCTTCACTTCCACAATGGCTTGTATTAGCGGAGTAATATTGATGTTGATTCAGTCCCACCAGGCGGGTAACTTCGCCCTATGGATATCAACTCAACGCCCCTTCCCGAACGGGTCCGCCCCCGCTCACTCGACGACATCATTGGCCAACGTAAGCTGCTGGGTCCCTCGGGGCCGCTGCGTCGGGCAATCGAAGCGGGCAGGCTGCCGTCCATGATTCTGTGGGGACCGCCGGGCGTTGGCAAAACGACACTGGCGCTGCTGCTGGCCGAGGCCGTTAAGCGGCCGTTCGTCAGTCTGAGTGCCATCAACGCCGGTGTCAAGGAAGTGCGCGAGGTGCTGAGCCGACCGGCCGGTCTGTTTCCGCCCGTGGTGTTCATCGACGAAATTCACCGCTTCAACAAAAGCCAGCAGGACGCCCTGCTGGGTGCCGTCGAAAAAGGGCAGATTACCCTGATCGGCGCTACCACCGAAAACCCGTCGTTTGAGGTCAACGGTGCCCTGCTCTCCCGCTGTCAGGTTTATATCCTTGAAGCCCTGAGCCGCGACGAACTGATCCAGCTCGTTGACCGGGCCATTGCACAGGACAAGTTTCTGCAATCGAAACAGATCACCGTAGCGTCATACGATACGCTGCTCCGGTTGTCCGGGGGCGATGGCCGCAAACTCCTCAACCTGCTGGAACTCGTGGCATCGGCCCATGTACTGGCCGAACCTTTGGTCATTACCGACGACCTGGTAATGAGCGTTGCCCAGCAGAACATCGCCCGCTACGACAAATCCGGCGAGCAGCACTACGACATTATTTCGGCATTCATCAAATCCCTGCGCGGCTCCGACCCGAACGCAGCGTTGTACTGGATGGCACGGATGCTGGTGGCGGGCGAAGATCCGGTGTTCATTGCCCGTCGGATGCTGATTCTGGCGTCGGAAGACATCGGCAACGCCAACCCAACAGCCATGATCATGGCATCGGAAGCGATTCAGGCCGTCAAAGTAATCGGTATGCCGGAGGGCCGGATCATTCTGTCGCAGGTGGCAGTGTATCTGGCCACATCGCCGAAAAGCAATGCCAGCTACGTAGCAATCAACGAGGCCATCGCCCTGGCCGAACAGACCGCCCACCTGCCCGTACCGCTGCACCTGCGCAACGCCCCCACGAAGCTGATGAAACAGATCGGCTACGGCAGAGAGTACGAGTACGCCCACGACTACGACGGCAATTTTTCGCAACAGAATTACCTGCCCGACGACCTGAAAGGCCACAAACTCTACGAGCCCGGTCACAACGCCCGCGAAGCCGAAATCCGGCGGAGTCTGCAGAAGTGGTGGGGGGAGTGGTACGGGTATTGAGCAGGCTCCAGCAAGACAGATGATGCTTGTGCAGAGAGTCGGCTACGCCCGTAACTCGCTCGGTAGATAGCCAAAATGCTTACGGAAAGCATGTGAAAAGTGATGGACATACTGATAGCCCAGTGTGTCGGCAACTTCAGCAACGGTTTGCTGTCGCTCCAGTAAGAGTTGACGGGCGTGATTCATGCGCAAGTCGGTCAGGTACCCGAACACCGTCGTGTTGAACAGTGTGCGAAAGCCTTTTTTAAGTTTGAAATCATTCAAACCTACCGAGCGCGCAATTTCTAACAAGGTGGTGGGTTGGAGAAAATGTTCATCCAGCCAATTTCTGACCGTTATCAATTTATCTACATCATCCTTTCTGAGCCCCGTGGCCGGCCTCGATTGAGTCGCGCTGACCTGTTCAATTTGCAAGGCCAGTAATTCCAGTAATTTAGCTTCGAGAAACAAGCGTTTAGTCAAGCCAACAAACGGACAGTTTAAGAAAGCATAGAGGATCGCTTTCATGGCCGGTGTCGCCGATGGATTGAAAGGAGCTAGTGAGTGCGCTTTTTCTTTATCCATATCTTCAGCCAACGAATCCAGAAAATCGATTCCGTGCTGATCATCAAGAAACCGCCGGAACAACCCGGGTGAAAATTGCACCGCAAAGGTTGAAACAGAAGGCCCTTGCAGGTGCAGGTCACCCTCGTAGGCCGGGGTATACACCAGATTGCACTGACCGGATTGGTAATGCCGATTGGCCTGGTGACATCGGCGAATATTGCTTAGCCCGTTAAGCTGCACGAACAGATCAACCGTTGGTTCATTCTGTTCAGTTCGCAAGACGATGTCCTGGTCGGTCTGACTCAGGGCGTGCGTAATCTTTACATTCTCCATTACCAGTTCCGTAATTGACCAGGGAATTCCAGCATTCAGCGCGGAAATCTGCTTTTGTGTTAACCCGGCCCGCTCATCCGTTTCGACCTGGTATTTGCTCTCGTAAGAGATATACCGGCCGGCCCCGTCTTTCGCCTTAATTACCATCGCCTTATCCAGAGGTTAGCTTGGTCTTCTCTTGACGAATATACGGAAAAATGGAGTATGCAGGCCTGCCCAACGAGCCCTGACAGATAATCCGTCTCGCGTGGGTGAGAATCCGTTTGACGTAGCCGAGTTCGACAGCGACGCGACAATTTTACGGGCGAAACGCACTCTAAACCATTAGCGTCATGATTCGGATTCTCCTGATGTTCATACTCGTGGAAGCCTGGCTGGTTAGTCAACCAGGCTTTACAGTCGCTCAGAAAGTCGTTGACCAGAAAACGCGCTTTCGGTTCGCGCAGATGCATCTGGGCTTCGACGGTCAATACATTCCTCCGATCCGTAGCGGGTATTTAAGCGCCACGGGTGAACAACGACCCTTTACGGTACCCGGTACGTATCACCCGCGCTTCACTATTGGCGCCACTCACTTCTGGGGATTAGTTGATCTGTACGTTTCCTTTCCGCTAACCTCGCTTGGTCCAAAGGTGCCTGAGGTTCAAGAATATAACGTATCAACGAATGTAACAACCGGTGCCCGAGTGCATCCGCTCCAGCTACGCTACCACCGGCTTAACCCGTACGTGGGTGCATCCTGGGCTACATTGGCCTACAATCAGCGGATAAATGAACAACTCGCGGGAACCACTTTTACCAAAGATGTTATCACGCTGGAAGGTGGTCTGAGCTGGCTGGCCGGGCCGCATTGGTTCGAGCTGGGAGTTCAGTACCTGCCCAGCCGCGAATTGACATACGCCACCTCCCGCCAGACCAGCGCGCCGGTTCGTTTCCCCGCTTTTACGGTGCAGCTTGCCTATAAATTTCTGCTCGATGTGACGCGTCCGCTGGAAAAAGACAACAAAGATTCGTTCGGTCAGTACTTACGGGAACGTCGGCAACTGAGCGGCTTTCACCTTGATGTTGGACCATCGGCGGCTTTTACGTTACCCCGTTCGGAGTACAACACCCGTAACCGGCCTTACCTCAACAATCCACCCGGCAACAAGGCCTTCCTCGACCTGTCGGCAGGTTATTATTTCTACAAACCTGATTTCGATATTCGGTTGGCCCATCGCTACATTGTTGCCGACCATACCGCTTATGGCTTAACCCAGGAGTTCGCCCGCCGGTCCATAAGTCTGGAGGCTTACAAATATCTGCTGGATTACCACGGTTTTGTTCCATTCCTGGGGTTAAGTCTTTCGCGGGAGCAATTGAGCGTCCGTGAAGTGGATGAAGGCGCTTCGGTAACAAATCAACGTGAATTACGCTATACGCCGGGGCTAGTGTTTGGCTGGGATATCCGGCCGGTCCGTTATGAGTCGATCATTCTGCGTACCAATCTGCGCTACTCGCCTTTCCTTAAGACGCAGGTGAACGGCCAATCCATTTCGTTTCAACAGCTCGAATTCAATTTCATCCAAGCCGTCGTTTATCCCCAGCGACTGTTGGCCAGTCGACGATATCGCAAGCTATAAGCTTGATGTTGAAAATAGCCCGACCCACTTGTGCCTCAATTATGGAACAACCTCCGGTTATTCGACTGATTGATTCAGATGTACGCCCCCTGGCGGAGACGATGGCCCGTGCGTTTCTGCAGGGTCCAAACTTCGTTTATACGCAGCCCGACGAAGCCCGGCGTCGACAAACCCTGCCTGCCATGTTCAGTTGTTTCATCCGGATCGGGCAGCAGGTGGGCACTGTGTACACAACTGACGAACGTAATGGAGCTGCCATCTGGGCCGCGCCCGGTCGTCATGCAGGCTTCATTGACTCATGGCGAGCGGGTTTTTTAGCTTTACCGTTGCGGCTGAGATTCAGTGCAGTGGTACGTCTTGGCCAACTTGGAACGCATCTGAGCAGCAAACGCAGGGCATTGATGCCAGAACCTCACTGGTATCTGATGGCCTTGGCGGTTGATCCGTACCAGCAGGGAAAGGGCCTGGGTAGCCACTTAATACGACCAGTCCTGACCCAGGCTGATAGGGCCGGGCAAGCCTGCTATCTGGAAACATTTGTCAGACAAAACCTGCATTTTTACGAAAAGCACGGCTTTCAGACATTGGGTAAGTGTACCCTTCCCAATGGTGGGCCAACGTACTGGACAATGAAACGGCTATCGACCTGAGGTGATTTTCCTTCATCGGTTCGTTTTCCTTGCCGAGGCAACCCAGAATACAATACCAAAGAAGTTCCGCACTCGCCCGAAGCAACCCTTAAGCAGGCTGATTTGGCAAACAACTGTCGGGCAGGTTACGCCACATGACCGATCGCTTGGTTACCGTTAAATTTTTCACCTACACAGTTCGCCCGTTAACCTACTGAATACGGCGCTTAACCTACCTCCTCAAAACGGGTATTGATCCGCTTTGCACCTTTGAATCGTCAATCTGAACAAGATAAAACGATTGAAAGTCATGAAGGTGCAATTTACCATACCGACCCGGGACAGATACTCACTGACAGCACACCTGTTCCAGCCTGTCAACCCAAAAGCAGTACTACTTATAAGCGGTGCCTGTGCGGTAGGGCAATACTTTTACTTCAATCTCGCGGCATTCCTCGAAGAGCAGGGATTTGCCGTACTGACCTACGACTACCGGGGTATCGGGCAGTCGGCACCGGAACGGCTGACGCGCCGATTCGAAGCGGGTATCAGCGTCATGGCCAGCGACTTCGACGATGTGGTTGGCTGGATTGAAGGCGCGTTTCCAACCAAACCCATTGGTCTGCTTGGCCACTCACTGGGCGGTATCTGCGCCGTGCTGTCGCAGAAGAACAACCGGTTCTACACCATGTTTACGGTCGGTACGCAGATGGCTTACTACAAGGACTGGGGCCCCGACTGGTGGACCCGCACCCAGACCTTCCTGAACTGGCATGTCATCATGCCGACGGTAACGAAACTGGTTGGTTATATGCCCGGTCGGCAATGGCACCTGGGGATGGAAAACCTGCCCGCTACGCTGGTCCGCGACATCCACAACCGCCGGAAATACACCGACATCTACACTTACCTGAAAACGCTGGGCCTACAGCCAACGCCGGAACGGATTCGCTGCCCGGTAATGGCCATGACCACGTACGACGATCCAATCTGCACGACCCAGGCACTGGACCGCTTTTTCGGCGAACTGTCCAACGCCCGGATTGTCCGCCGGCGGCTCGAACCGGCCGCTACACAACACGAGCCGGTCGGCCACCTGAATTTTTTCCGTAAGCGATTTGCCAGCTTTCTATGGGACATGGTTAGCGACTGGTTCGACACGTATCTGCCCACACCGGTCCCACCCCAGCCAACGTCCCGTTCCGCATCACCACACTTTGCTTTTTACGCGTATCAACCAATCAACCAACAATAAATCTAGTGTTCATCATGAAACCGACTATCTTCCTCCTGATCGCTGCCTTCAGCACCCTGGTAACGTTTGCGTCTGCTCAAACCCTGGTACAGGCCAACTTTGAAAAACCCGCTTTACCGGCCTACAACGTAGAAAACAGTCCGGCCGTCAGTGTAGCCCCGAGTTTCCCGGGTGGTCATAGGGCGCTCTACGCCTACCTGGCCGTTACGGTAGAATACCCCGAAGCAGCCCGCAGCCTGGGCGTCGAAGGAACGGTTCGTGTGCAGTTCCGGGTCAAACCCGACGGCACCTTTGAAAAAGTACGGATCATTCAATCGGCCGGGAAACTGCTCGACAAGGCGGTACTGGATGCGGTTGCAAAAATGCCCCGCTGGATGCCGGCTCAGCTGCAGGGTGAAACGGTTGCTCACTGGATCGACTTTCCGGTTACGTTCAAAATTGATTAATCAACAAACTAAATCAGTACGCTTGTCCAACTATACATGAAGAAGGCCCGTTTCTGCAGCCGGGCCAGTCGGGGGCGCTGGTCGTCCCCGACCATTTTCATGCAGACCAATGCAATTTTTGGTAGCTTTATAGCCACACGAACGACCTGACCTTTACTTTTTTAATAAATGCTTCCTGCCACCGACCTCTCCGCTTTCCGAATGCAACAGGATGCCGTGGCCGACGCCCTGATCGCTGATCTGGTGCGTGATCATGACATCCAGGCAGCCAACCGCCTGCTGCAAACCCTGACCCGCAATTACGACCTGCGGGGAAGCCTGCTACCCGGCCCAATTGGCGAACGACTGGACCAGTATCTCGAAGAAACTGCCCTGCCCCCAGCCTGGGCCAATCCGGATGCCATCCGTACGGCCCAGCGGGTGTTTGCCACCAACGCCGTTACGATCGCGATGCTGCTGAACTTTCGCTCGCTGCCCATGGCCTATTCCTGCGCCAACGGCTCGAAAGTGCTCTACGAAACCGGGCTGCTCACCGCCCGCGATGGCGTACCGAATCTGGTCCGGCGGCTGATGGAAACGGCGCAGTTTGTCATCTATGCGATGGAGCCGGGAGGCTTGTCGCCGGGCGGGCGTGGGATTATAACAACCCAGAAGGTCCGGCTGATTCATGCCTCGATCCGGCACCTGCTCATTACCCAGCGCGACTGGGATCACCAGAACCACGGCGCGCCGATCAATCAGGAGGATATGGCCGGTACGCTGCTGTCGTTCAGCGCGCTGGTCGTCGAAGGCCTTGAGATGAGCGGCTATAAGCTGAGTCAGGAACAGAAAGACGCGTACATCCACTGCTGGAACGTAGTGGGTCACTGGCTGGGCCTCGACGAACGGCTGATGGCCCCCAACTACGACGAAGCGCTGCAATTGGGCTACACGATCTTCGACCAGCAGCTGGCGGCTTCGCCCTGGGGTGTTCAGCTGGCCGCGGCACTCGCCGAAGACATGGGCCGGAAAGTGGGGGTACTGCTCAAACCGGCGGTGCCCGTGCTGATCCGCTACTATTGCGGCAACCACGTCGGCGACGTACTGGGTATTGGTCAGATCCCATTGGCCAACCAGCGCCGGGTAGCCAACCGGATCAAGCTGCTGACTTCGGGGCGTCAGCGGGCCGAAACCCTCGTACCCGTGCTGCGGTGGCTGCTCGGAAAAATGTCCGTCGATTTCCTGCAGAACACCACCACGATGTTCAACGGCTTCAAGCACGTTCAGTTCTACATACCCTCCTACCTTACCGAAGGCGCTGAGGCCCTTCGCCGACAAAACGAACCCCGATGAAACCACCCTGTACCTATACGCCCGATCAGTGGCTTAACCTCTGCGACTACACCCCCCTTGAGATTGGTCTCGTGCTGGTCGGTACGGTATTCTGGAACATTGCCTACGGCATCATCATCCGCAATGGCCTCCGTTACCAGTACGTCGAGATGCCGTATCTGGCGGGGGCGTCCAACTTTGCCTGGGAGCTGGTGTGGGGCTTCGTCCTGCTCACCGACATGGGCCGGCTGTTTGTCTGGGGCCTGCGCGGCTGGTTCTTTATGGATATTTTCATTTTTATCCTGCTCCTGCGCTACGGCAGCAAGCAAATCGTTAACCCCGCGGTGCGGCCGTATTTTGCCTGGATCAAGATATCCGTGTTTCTGTTCTGGATTCCGGTGTTTTATTTCTTCTATCAGGAAGGCTACGACACCAGCATGGGCGCTACGTCGGCCTACATCATTACGGTCGTGATGTCGGCGCTGTATATTCAGCACATTATCAGCCGGCCGGCGGGCAGCGTGTTTTCAGGCTTATCGGCCTGGTGTCAGCTTATCAGCAACACACTGATGAGCGTGTTTGTCTGGCTCAAATACCCCGACAAGCATTTTCTCCAGTTGTTAACCCTTGCCGTTTTTATTCTGAATGCAGTGTATGTTTTTATCCAACACAGGCAGGCGACCGAACTTCGTCATCCGGTGCTTCCTCATCAGTCTGCTGCTGTTCAGGCTAACTGACACCTGGGCCGCCGAACCGCTGACCGTTGCCGACTCCAAGCGCATCTATGCTGTGGCCGACCATAGCGACATGCTTACATCCAGCGTCCATGCCGACCAGATCGGGAAGCACTGGTCGGCGTTTCGGCCGTTCGACTACCACCAGGTCCGCATCGACGTTGACACCAACAATGTGTACTGGTTTCGGTTTACCGTACGCAACCAGACCGACGAATCGCTGTACCTGGTGGTGCCAACGCTCGGCTATGCTACCGTACTGCTCTATGAATGGTCTAACGGCCGGACGTTCCCCATCGGTAAAGGGGGCCTTCAGGCGGTAATGGCCGAAAAATACCTGCCCGCCAGCCGCGACATCATGCGGTTGCCGCTTCGGCCGGGGCAGCAGAAGACTTACCTGCTCAGAATGAACCGGTTCGACCGGAAGTCGCTGCCGGCCAGTATTTATCCGCAGTACGCCCTGATTCGAGAGTCGCACCCAACGGATGTTATTGAGGGGTTGCTGTTCGGTATTCTGCTGGCTGTCGTTTTGTATCAGCTCTTGATTTACGCCGTAACGCACGAACGCGACTATCTGCTGTTGGGCGGGTATTTGTTTGCCTTCACGCTTCAACTGGCCATTTTTTCGGGCCACTTTTACGAACTCTTTCGCGACATTCCGTTCTGGCTCAACGACCGGCTGTTCTACGCCATCCCGATCATGACGGCGCTGCTGTCGTTTGCGTTTGCCTACTATTTTCTGAGGATCAAAACCCGGACCGACCCCATCATCCGGTATGGATTTCGGCTGCTGTTCGGCTTTTTTCTGATTTTTCTGATAGCCGCGGTGTTCGGTTTTGGCCGTATCGCGGTTCTTTACCAGAACACGACCCCACTGGCCGCGGCCTTCATGCTGTACACGGGTACCCGGATTTACCGCACGGGCTATAAACCGGCGTTTCTGTTCCTGATCGCCTACTCCGTTCCCATTTTCGCGATCCTTTACCTGTCGCTGTACATCTACGGCATCCTGACCTATTCATGGCTGAACCACACCATGCTGCTGATGAGCAGCGACGCCCATGCGATCCTGTTTTCCATTGCCATTGCCTACAAAATCAAGACGTACAAGGACGAAACGGAACGGCTCATTGTTGCGCAGAACATCCAGCTGGAGCAGAAAGTAGCCGAACGAACCCGCGAACTGGCCGAAGATAAAATCCGGATTCAGGAGCAGTCGGACCAGTTGAAGATGGTCATGAAGGAACTGCACCACCGGGTCAAGAACAACCTCAGCATCGTTTCGGGCCTGCTGAGCCTGCAATCGAACCAACTGACCGACGAGCAGGCGATTCGGGCGTTTCAGGAAGGGCAGCAGCGCATCGAGGTTATGTCCCTCATTCACCAGCAGTTATATAAGACGGATCAGATTTCGACTATCGATATTCGTCAGTATATTCGCGAACTGACAGCCGGCCTTATCCACGCCTACGGCTTCGGCGAGCGCTCGTTTGATTTTCAGTTCCATAGTGATTTCGATGAATTGAACATCGACCTGGCCATTCCGCTCGGCCTGATTCTGAACGAATTACTGACCAATGCCTTCAAGTATGCGTACCGGGCCGTCGACAAGCCGGTTCTGATCATCAACCTCCACAAACAGGCCGGGCTTGTGCTCGAAGTACAGGACAACGGCCCCGGCATCGATGTATCGAACTGGGAGCGGTCGGGTGGTTCGTTTGGTAAACGGCTGATCAAAGGCCTGAGTCAGCAGACGGGGGGTGAGTTTACCATTGACAACACGAACGGCACCCGGTTTCAACTGCACATTCCGGAAAGCGAACTGGCACTGGCCTGATTTCAGACATCATCACTAGTACATCCTGCCATGGAGTCGAACACAAAAGTTAATATTCTGATCGTTGAAGACGAAGCTATTCTGGCAATGGCCCTCAGCGACAGCCTGGAAGCCGAAGGGTACAACGTGGTCGGTATCGCCAACAATGGCACCAAAGCCGTCGATCTGTTCGAACGTAACCCGGTGGATCTACTGCTGTGCGATATCAACATCAAAGGCGATTTCGATGGCATCGAAACGGTCCGGCGCATCACCAACGTCCGGCCGATTCCGGTCATCTACCTGACCGCCCTGTCGGATTCGGACACCCTCGACCGCGCCAAACAAACGTACCCGGCGGCCTACATGACCAAGCCGTATAATCTGCTCAACCTGCGGATTTCCATCGATATGTCGCTGCATACGTTCAGTACGCGCTCCCTGCCTACCGGCAAGACCACGGCCGCAGCTCCGGAGCGGGACACCATCCTGCAAATCGACGATGATGTGTTTATCAAGCAGGGCTATCAGTACGTGAAGATTCACTTCAGCGACATCCTGATTCTGGAAGCCGAGGACATTTACACTACGTTTGTCACCACCACCAAGAAGTACGCGCTGCGCCTGCCGCTGACGGCCGTTCTTGACAAACTGAACCACAAACGGCTGGTCCGTGTGCATCGCTCGTATGCGGTCAATATCAGCCGCGTGGATGTGTTCAACGACCACGAAATGACCATCGGGCCGCATATCGTTCCGCTCGGCAAAAACTACAAAGACGAGTTTCTGAACAGCTTCCGATTTAAATAGGTCAGGCGGCTCAATGCCACCTGACCGAACCAGACGTATTGCACCCGCTATTGGGACTTAGCCAGGAGTGTTGCCGATACGCATGAGCCGGTTGTCCGGTTAGCAGGTAACCGAACCCAGCGTATGGTTTTCCAGCTCCAGCAGAAAGCCCAGGTTGAACACAGAGAGGAAGGTTTTCATAGCGGTACGTTGTTTTGTTGCGAACTGTTTCGTCTGATTGACACTGTAAAAGTAGCCGCTACAACCGGGCCCGTGGGACCGATGACGGTGAAAGCCGGGGGTTGGTAGGCAAACCGGCTTGCTATGTAGGTAAAATAAAAGCGCGGGTCATCCCACCCGCGCTTTCTGTTGTCTCAAGGCAGCATCCATTCGGATGAGCATTAAAACGCCACCGGTTTCAACCGGAGGCCGGCCTCTTCGGGCAAGCCAAAAATAAGGTTCATGTTCTGCACGGCCTGCCCCGACGCCCCTTTGGTCAGGTTGTCGATCACGCTGGTAATGAGTAGTTGACCGTCGTGGACCTCCAGGTGCAGGAAGCACTTGTTGGTGTTCACAATCTGCTTTACATCGACCGGCGTTTCGCTCACGTGGGTAAACGGATGTCCTTCGTAATACGCCCGGTACAGTGCCTTGGCTTCCTCGCGGGTTCCGGCAAAGGGCGTGTAGACGTTGGCCATGATACCACGCGTGAAGTCGCCCCGGTACGGCACAAAATTGATCGCCTTTTCAAAATCCGGCTGCAGTGTGGTCAGGCTCTGCCGGATTTCGTTTAGGTGCTGGTGCGAAAACGCTTTGTAAATCGACAGGTTGTTGTTGCGCCACGTAAAGCCCGTAGTCGGCACCAGGGCCTGACCCGCCCCCGTACTCCCCGTTACGGCGCTGACATGCACGGCGTCGGTGAGTCGGCCGGCGGCAGCCAGGGGCAACAGAGCCAGCTGAATGGACGTAGCGAAACAGCCGGGGTTTGCAATCCGGTCTGATTCCCTGATCCGGTCGCGCTGCAGCTCGGGCAGACCGTACACAAAGTCCCCGGACTCGTCGCGGAAGTCGGTGCTGAGGTCAATGATGGCGACGTTATCGGGCACTTCGTTTTCGGCCAGAAACTTAGCTGACTCACCGTGACCCGAGCACAGGAAAATGGCATCGAGTCCTTCCTGCGTCAGCAGCGTAGCGGGCTCCTCTCCCGAAAAGGTCAGGTCGGTGTCGCCCAGCAGGTCGGTATGTGTCGCGTACACGGGTTTGCCGGCCTGGCTTTTGCTGTGCACGAACGCTACGTCCGCGAAAGGATGATTGAGTAAAATACGCAGCAGTTCGCCACCCGTGTAGCCCGCTCCGCCAATGATGCCTACGTTGATTCTCATTTTTTTACCGCAAAGGCGCTAAGAATACGCAAAGGGCGCAAAACAAAACTGCGAACTTGGCGCTTCCATTGCGCCCTTTGCGGTTAATTAGTTAATGTTTGATATAAAGTAATGTGCTCCTGCACAAACTTCTCCCAGGAAAACAACGCGGCCCGCTGAACGGCTTTGGCAGCCAGTTCGGCACGTAACGCGGCTGACTGGGTTACCGTCAGCATGGCCTGACAAAGCGCATCGGCATCGGTCGGAGCCACCTGAATGGCTGCGTCGCCGACGACTTCGGGCAAGGACGACACGTTGGACGTAATGACCGGCAGACCGCACTGCATGGCTTCCAACGGCGGCAGACCGAACCCCTCGTACAACGACGGATACACAAACGCCAGCGCCCCGGCATACAACGGAGCCAGGTCCTCGTCCGGCACGAAACCCGTGAATACCAGCCGCGAACGTATCGATTCGTTGCGGGCCAGTTCCGCCAGAATCTTGTCGAACTTCCAGCCTTTAGTCCCCACCAGCACCAGCTTTACCTCGTTCGGTAACGCCCGGCTCTCGACCAGTTGCACGAAGCACCGAATCAGGTGATCGATGTTTTTCCGGGGTTCGAGCGTCGCCAGACTCAGCAGATACGGCTCCTCCCCTACACCCAGCCGCTCGCGAACCACCCGCTTCCGGGCGTCGTCTGTGACCGGGTGGAACAGGTCTTTCGAAGCCGCCAGCCGGATCGGTATAACCCGCGCCGGATCAAAGCGGGTATAGTTGCAAAAATCCTGCTTCGTCGCTTCCGATACGGTCACAACGCAGGCATCGGCGGGCAGGGTTCCAATCATTCGCTTCACGCTGTCGTCACCGTCGGGAAACCACTCGGGATGAAACACCGGAATCAGGTCATGTATGGTCTGCACCGTCTGAATGCCGGTATCCTGCCCGATCGGGACCGGAATCGCGTAGAAGGGCGAGTGATACACACTACCTCGCGGTATCTGTCCTACGCTGAAACGGGCTTCATGAGTGCCGAGTGCTTTCTTTGTTCGGAAAAACCCCTCCCGAATCACTTTCGAGGGCAGGCTTTCCGGCCTAAACGGCGACAGCAGCGTATTCTCCAGCCCGGCCCAGCGCTGCTCCCCTACTCTATTGATGAACGTCGGCCCACCGGTGCCGAAAGTCTGGCGGGCGTACCGCATCGTTTCGGCCAGGTGGGTGGGTGCCGCCAGCGACAGCCGAACGTCCGGTGCCTGCCAAAGCCCGTGCACCAGTTGTTCGTTCACCCGCCCGACACCCGTTCGCGCCTGCCGGTGGTACACCCCCAGCCCAAGCAGGCTGGCATCAACGGTTATGTTCAGCAATTTTTTCGTAGATCATCACCTGGTTCGACATCACCTTCGAGAAGCCCCGCACGTCGTCGCCGGTCCAGGCGTTGTTCATCTCCCCGTAGCTACCGAAGGCCGACGACATCAGATCATACGGCGACTCAATGCCGAGCACCTGGAAGCGGTACGGCGCCAGCAGGACGTGTACCTTACCCGATACGTGCGTCTGGGTGTCGGTCAGGAAGGTTTCGATGTTCCGCATCACGGGATCGATGAACTGCCCTTCGTGGAGCATCGTGCCGTACCAGTTGGCCAGTTGATCCTTCCAGTACAGCTGCCACTTGGTCAAGACGTGTTTTTCGAGCGTATGATGGGCTTTCAGGATAATCAGCGGGGCCGGGGCTTCGAAGCCCACGCGACCTTTAATACCGATAATGGTATCGCCCACGTGGATGTCGCGGCCAACGCCGAACGGTCCGGCGATCTCGGTTAGTTTCCGGATGGCATCAACCGGGTTTTCGAACGACTGCTCACCAACGGTTGAGCCAGCAATGCCTTTCAGTTCGCCCTGGTCGAAGGTCAGCGTAATGGTTTCCGGCTCGGTTTTGGTGACCTGCGTCGGCCAGGCCGATTCGGGCAGAAACTGGTCGGACGTCAGCGTTTCCCTGCCGCCCACCGACGTACCCCACAGCCCTTTGTTGATCGAGTAGGCCGCTTTGTGCCACTCCTGATCGACGCCCTTGCTTTTGAGGTATTCGATTTCGGCTTCGCGCGACAACCGCAGGTCGCGGATGGGCGTAATGATTTCGGCCTCGGGAATGATAATCCGGAACGCCATGTCGAAGCGAACCTGGTCGTTGCCCGCGCCGGTGCTGCCGTGCGCAATGGCACTGGCACCGATTTTCCGGGCGTATTCGGCCGCGGCCAGTGCCTGGAAGATCCGCTCGGCACTGACGCAGAGCGGGTAGGTGTTGTTTTTCAAGACGTTCCCATACACCAGATACTTCAGGCATTGCTGGTAGTAATCGTCGGTTTTGGCAATGGTAGCGTGGGATTTGACCCCGAGCGAGTAGGCCCGGTCCTCAATGGCTTTCAGTTCTTCGTCTGAAAAACCACCCGTATCGACCAGCACCGAGTGCACTTCCATGCCCTTATCTTCGGACAGGTATTTGACGCAGAAGGAGGTATCCAGACCTCCGCTGAAGGCAAGAACTACTTTTTGAGACATCAGACGTGGGACGCCGGACCCCAACAGCCCGCCGTCAGTATAGTTTTAGCGAGGCAAATATCGGTCATTCACCGGGATTATGCGTGATTGAATTTAAGGTTCTGTCGGTTTGGCTTTGTCCGATTGGCTGTACCAGCCCCGCCATCAATGAACCACGTGACGTTACACTACTCAACTTTTGTATTTCGATCACCTATTCCGTTAGGCGGAAACTGGTGTTTCCATTTTTCTCCGTACACTGATCTGTAGATGATCTTTATCTGGACATTCTCTAAATTGTTCCGGATGAACTGCTCCACACGCTTATCGAATGTTTGAATTAACGCAAACCGTTCGCCCTGAGGAATTACGCGCCCTTTCCACAAATCACTGGTCATACTGGTGCTGTCTTTCAGGTTGGCCGGGTTTAATATGGCTCTCTCCATTTCGCCGACAGAAGTGTAGAGTTTTTCTTTGTATTCAAAAGAAACGTCCTCGATGAAAGCGGGACCCAGCCCGTTGTTGGCAATGATAATGGCATAGCCTTTACCACCATCCGGCAATTGGGAGGTATTGTAGCTTTCCAGAATTGGAATGACGGATGCGTATTGCTGCGTTCGCTGCAAATAGGCCTGATAAAACGTAATTCCAATGGCGCAGAAACTTGATACGACGGCCAGGATGCTCAGATACGTATCGAGCGTAACGACAACTTTGCGTTTGGGCGGATTGCGGCTCATAGTACCGCAAGTATACTAAAACCAGTGAACTCCCCGGCAACACTACTCGCCTGCCTGGCAGTAATCCAGACTCCTACTTCGTTGTTAGCTGGCAAGTCATAAACTAACCCGGGCTTTTATGCCACCGTTTTGTACTTCTTTTTTACACCCGGTTCGGGTAATTATTGTTGGTGTAAGCTACTTTAGTAGTATGTTAAAAACATGTGTCAATGTATACCGGATCGACACTGCACAATAATGCTGAAAAAAGACTTTAAGGCCGTACTTGTTTCAATGAGTGGGGTTCGGGTGTACAATCAGAAACTCCTGCAACTTGGCCTGACCCTGCCGGGCTTTGTTGATAGAAGTAAGGTCATCGCGAGCCTTCCCAGTTTAGGGTTGCTCACCATTGCGGCTCACTCGCCCGACAACTGGGCGATTTTGTACAAAGAACTGGATGCCATCACCGAAGCCAGTATTGACGATATTCTGAACGAGGCACCTGACCTGATTGCGTTCTCGTCCCTGACCGCCCGCATCAACGAGACCTATGCGCTGGCCGATCGGTTCAGGCAGATGGGCATTACGGTCGTGATGGGTGGCCTTCACGTGTCGGCCTTACCCGACGAAGCCATGCCTCATGCCGACAGCGTTATCCAGGGTGAAGGTGAACTGATCTGGCCTGAACTACTAACCGACTTTCAGCACAACCGGCTAAAACCGGTCTACAGCTCATTGACCAACAAGCAGTACGCCTATCGCGTCGACTGCCATAAAGTGCCCCGGTATGACTTACTGGACATTGACAAGTACAACCGGCTGACCTTACAGACCACGCGGGGCTGCCCGCTGGACTGCGTGTTTTGTGCGGCATCCCGAACCATCAGCAGTTACAAAAAGAAACCCATAGCGCAGATCGACCGCGAGTTGGCCGCCATTTTCGAGGTCTGGCAACGGCCGTTTATCGAACTGGCGGACGATAACACCTTCGTCGATAAAAACTGGTCAAAGGAGCTGCTACGTTTGTTTGCGTCGTATCGAATGAAATGGTTTACGGAAACCGATATTTCCATTGCTCAGGATGATGAACTCCTCGAATTGCTGGCGGCATCCAACTGCGCTCAGGTACTGATCGGTCTGGAAACTGCGCAGGCCATGAGTTTGACGGGAGTTGACCGAAATAACTGGAAGTTGCGGCAGTTTGATACGTACCTGAAATCAATCGAGAAGATTCAATCCTATGGCATTTCGGTAAACGGCTGCTTTATCCTGGGTTTTGACACGGACACGAAGGAGACGTTTTCGCATACGGAGCAGTTTATCAAAGCCAGTCATCTGTCCGAAGTTCAGCTAACCGTACTGACACCGTTTCCCGGCACCGCCCTGTACCGGCAGCTGAAACAGCAAAACAGACTTCTGGCCGATACGTATTGGGACAAGTGTACCTTATTCGACGTGACCTTCACGCCCGCCAATTTTACGGTCGACGAATTAGAGAGTTCTTTTCAGGAGCTCATGGGCAGTGTGTACGCCAGGAAGACGGTAGCGGAACGCAAACGAACATTCAAACAAACCCTGACGAATAAAATAACCTCAACCCATGCTTGAAACCGTTCTCAGGTTACTAACCTTTCGGATAACGAGAGATGAATTGCTCAACCTCACCAGAAAGCATTTTATAGCCGGCCTGATCGGCACCTGGCTTGTCGGGATTGGCCGGTATTGGGACGACGCAGGCGCCAGTTTATTACAACACACCGGCCTAGGCTCCGTCATTTACATTTTTTTGTTATCGCTTTTCATCTGGCTTATTGTAAAGCCGTTACGGGTAGACAACTGGCACTACGGCACGGTGTTGACCTTCATCAGCCTTACCTCCTTTCCGGCCATTTTCTACGCCATACCGGTCGAGCAGTTTACCCCACTGGCTACTGCCAACAGGATCAATGTCTGGTTTCTGGCCATCGTGGCTGCCTGGCGGCTGGGGTTACTGTTCTACTTTCTGAGGGTGTTTACCTGGCTTGGCGTGAACTACATTATCACCATAACGCTGATGCCCATCTGCCTGATCATCAGTACGCTGACCGTACTGAATCTGCAACGGGCCGTGTTCGACATCATGGGCGGGCTGCGAAACGCAACCCCACACGACGGGGCGTATGCCGTTCTGGTCGCTTTAACAGTTGTCTCCGCCGTTCTGACCTTGCCGTTGCTGCTCGTTTATTGCGTAGCGATCATCCGCCGAAGTGAACAACGGAAGAAGGAAAAGCAGTACGTTGAACCGTAATCTGTCGTTCGGGATCTGACCGGGGCCACACGGAATAAGATACTGTTTACCAACCAGTCCGATGAATCAGCCCCTTTTTGATACTGGTTCAGACATAAGGTTCATAACAGGAACTACTTGGTCACAATGACCTTAAATAGGTACGCTCCGTTGCACACGTGTGAATAACCAGGTCTCAAAAACATCAAAAGCCCACTCGACAGGCTTTAATTGTTACACGCATTTTGCATTATTTGAATTTAAACCACTCGCTTAAATCAATATAATTACCTGATATCCAATTATTTAAGCTGATTTCATACCAGAAACTACTCGCTCGGTATCAGTTTTTGAGCACATTTACCTTGATGCACAAAAAGTGCGTATATTTATGAGTTGGCAGTATACTTGATTAAAAACTCTCATGATAAAAAAACGAATAAATACCTTCCTAGATTATTTGAGTGAAGTTGAGCAAAATCGGAACGATAACTATCAGATACATTTATTCCGTGGACAAAGTTATAGTCAACCCTTGCTTCCATCAATTGCGAGAGTTAATCCTCACTTTGACACCACAAAAATTGAAATCAGAATGCTTGAAGATTTAAAAAGGCGTTCCCCATTACTTGTGGCGAAGCCGCCGGCCTCTGATTGGCAATGGTTGGTATTGGCTCAACATTTTAGACTCAAGACAAGGCTTTTAGATTGGGCAAGTAATCCGTTGGTCGCTTTATGGTTTGCTTGTTCAAATGAGTATGTTCTAGACAGAGACTCATACGTTTATGAATTATCAGCAAACGAAGAAATGCTAGTTGATTTAACCCAAGCTGAGTCTCCTTTCTCAAATACCAAAACAAGAATTTTAAGACCCACTTTGAATAACGAGAGGATATTAGCCCAATCTGGGTGGTTCACTGCACATAAGTTTTCTAGAAGCCGAAACCGTTTTATTGAGCTAGAAGCTCGGAAAGAAGAAAGATTTAAAATTGTGGAAATCGAGATACCAGCCGAAAGCAAGAAAAATATTTTAAAGATGCTCTCAAACCTTGGAGTCAATTATCGTACAATCTATCCTGATGTTGAGGGTTTATGCCTTCACCTTAATTGGAAATATCAAAGCGAGATTCCTCAAACTGGTTAACAAGGCTACTGCTAACAGTGCATTGGCAAAAGCAAGGCTGGCGAAAAATCAATCGTCATTTTATTCGCTAATCCGTAGTATTCATCAGCTAGACGTTTTTCAATCACCTTCAGAATTAACAATTTATACTAGTCGGCATCTGCACCGAAAGACGAGCTATCAATTCCCTGTCTTCGCCAATGCTTCAATATTGGCTCCCATACTGAAAATGTACCGCCACCTTTAATGTTGGCAAGATGTTACCTTTTTTAGCAATCCAAGTATTTTCACCATTATGGTTAAAGAACAACTGCTTACAGATATAGAAAATGAGCCTCCAAACTACATTACTTCTAAATGGGTTGTCGAAAGAGTTCCGTTCATTTTTAATGGTGACATAGAACTCTATATTGATTGGAAAGAGAGATTATCACTCTTAATTGGTGTAGACAGTAAATCTATCGTTTTTACTGGCAGTTCTGCAGTTGGGTTTAGTTTAAATCCAGAAAAGAATTTTAAGCCTTTTGATGAGAGTTCAGATGTAGACGTAGCAATTATTTCAACTCATTATTTCAATATTTCATGGCATTATTTGCGGAATATTGGCACTGATTTATTTCGATTAAAACCAAAAGAAAAGAATGCTATTGATGATCACAGGCAGAGGTTGATTTACTGGGGTACAATAGCTACTGATAAAATTGTGCAATTACTTCCTTTCGGCAAAAAATGGGTTGATGCAATTGATAACATGAGGACTATTGAGCCAACTAAAGATAGGGAGATTAACTTTAGAATTTACAAAGATTTTGAAGCTCTTAGGAGCTATCAAACTGGAAGTATAAAAAAATTGAAAGACACACTTTTAAAACCGTAAAATGTCAAGTTTCATTCAAACCACTCATAAAAACGTTGCAGAGTTCAAAAATGCTTTTGAGAATGGCGAGTTAGATATGAAACCTCCCTTTCAGAGAAACCCAGTATGGACACTGAAACAAAAAAGCTATCTAATAGACACTATATTAAACGACTTCCCAATTCCAGAAATTTACATGCAAGAATTAGTTGATGAAAATGGAATCAAAAAATCTATTGTCGTTGACGGGCAACAAAGAATTACAGCTTGCCTAGAATTTTTAACCAATCAATTCGCCTTAGACCCAAAGGATAGTCCAGCATTTGCTAACTTGACTTTTGATGACCTTACTGTTGAGCAGAAAAAGAAGATATACAGCTACCGATTTCTAGTTCGTTTGCTACCTGCTATTGGTGACAGTGAACTGAGAGAAATTTTTCGTCGCTTAAATATCAATAACGTCGCCTTAAACCCTCAAGAACTTAGACAAGCAACATACTGGGGACCATTTATTGAAACAATGAATGAGTTGGCAGACCTCGGAATTTGGCAAAAGCTGGATGTGTTTTCCTCAAACGACATTAAAAGAATGCTTGATGTTGAATTTGTAAGCGAATTAGCAATTGCTATCCTGCATGGCTTGCAGAATAAGAAAATTGCTCTCGATAAATATTATGCACTTTATGAGACAGAATTTGCAGAAAGAAATAAAATCAAAGAAACTTTCGATTTGGTTTTGAGAGAACTTGTTAATATTATCCCAGATTTTGGCGATACACGCTGGGCAAAAAAAACAGATTTTTATTCTCTCTTTTTGGTTTTCGCCAACAAAAAGCATTTGTTACCCTTAGGGACGCAAGAAAGGGAAAAAGCAAGAGAAGTTTTAATGAGTTTTGCTCACGCAGTAGACGAATTTGTAACTATAGAGAAACAAGCAGGAGACACCGCTCATGTTTCGCAAGAAGTCACGCAGTATGCTTTGAACTTGAGGGCATCATCTGACCTAGGAGCTAGGAGAAATAGAGAAGAAGCACTAAACAAGCTATTGGCTGACATTCTGAAATAAGTACTGCAGCCAACAGGGGTTTGGCGTTATGGCGGAATGACGAAAGCATCATCATCTGTAGTACTTCTCTTCAGCAGCAGTTTTAGCTGACAGAACGCAGGTGAACGTTGGGTGTAATCATGCTGGACACTTCAAATCTGACAAAATGAAATAATATAATGTCAAATCTTAACTATTCATTTATGAAAGAATTCTTTTTGAAAAAATGGGTTAGACACTCATTGGTAGGTTTAGGAATGCTTATCGTTTGGCAAATTGGAGCATTTGCTCTTCGATATATGGCACGTTCAAATGGTGAGCAAATATTAGCTCCGTTATCCAAAAACTCTTCTATACTAAAGGAAGGGATGAAAACCCTTTCTACACTTGAAAAATCAAACCTTCAAAGACTTCTGAATTTATTTGATAGAATAGAAAACCAAAAAGAGCAGCATAAGGCGGCTTTCTTAGAATTCTATCCTTATCATTTCGCGTCGTCAGCGCTGTTATTAATTTTATCTTCTATTTCTGTAGTACTATTATTCCTTACAGCTCAAGTCGGAATGAACAATACAAGTCCGTACGTACGGACTATTTTTTTTACATTGGCAGCATTGACGGCGTTCTACGCATTATCACCTTTAGTATTTAAACAGGAAACAAATATTTCGACCAACCTTAGAAAGTTCATTCTTTATGACAATTTAGAAGGCGAACTTTATAATTATGCTGTTACAAACCCAAACGTGACTTCATCGAATGACACATTACCTTTTAATAAATTTCATAGTTCTATCACTAAAACTATGGCAGAAATTAACAGTATAAATGTAGAATTTGACTATAAAGTAATTCCAGTACCGGATTTTGGCTTGACAAAACCGTAGCTTCGCTCAACAAGTGTATTGCTGCAATTGGGGTTCGACGTTGAAGCAAAAGGCTTCGGTTCGCTACCCAGCAGCAGTTATTGGCTGGACGAATAAAGTCAAGCAAAAGTTCTTATTTTCATCATCAAATAAAACCAAGCTGCAGCATCAGCGGGACGTTATCCCCCTCACCTTCGGTAATAGTTTTCCGCTACCTGCAAACTTTTTAGACCGCTAAAAACATACCAGTATGCTTTACTTACTATGGGGACTTTTAAACATCGCAGTATTCCTCTTTTTTGTTATTACCTGTTTCAGAGCGACACGACTTGTGCGTGAACAATTTGGGCTGTTTACATCCATAATTTTTGTGTTTGGACTTCTATCGTTCATCAGCAATTCCAACGACGACGAAGTCAATAAAGAACCCAACTCGTCACAAATCCGAACCTGGAAGTTTACTTCGGAGGACAGCTTAAGTAGAAACGCAACCTATTTTATTGACGTAGAGTTAGAGAAGACGTTGATTTCAAAATATCAACTGGGCATCAAGTATGGCAAGGACAGACAAGGACAGATAAATATTCCCATAAGCGGCAATTCATGGACAACAGGCTTTGTTAGCGGTACAAACTGGAAACCTTCATATATCCTTGTAGACCGGACAAGCGACAATACCAAGTTCGAGTACTCTGTTCATGGTACTATAGAATGGAAACTACTAGGTGCGACCATTTATTCACAACCAAAAAAATACAAGGGCATCGTATCTACAAAATAAGCCAGCGGGCAACATGGCGTTTGCATCGTGTGGGCTAACGACCATGGGCTGAGCGTCTGTTTTCAAATTTTGCTTTATATCTTTATCCAGGGCTGGACGGAACACGAAATACCGTCACATCACCAATGCTTCCACGTTGAACATTTGACAGTCTGCGATGACACAACTTATCAGGACGCTTGAGGAGCAAAAGCAGGCGTTTAAAGAGCAGAAACTGTTGGCAACACCAATCGCTGGATTATTGGCCTGGCTTATCGTTGGCGTTGCCGGTTTGTTTTTATCGCCCACAGGTAAGGTCTGGGTACTCTTTATTGCCACAGGGAGTATTGTCTATCTGGGCATGTTTATATCAAAATTCACCGGTGAAAACTTTCTTGATAAGAATAAGCCCAAAAACACCTTTGATACACTTTTCTTCTACACCGTAGCTCAAGCACTCCTGGTTTACTCCATTGCCATCCCGTTCTTTTTGGTGGATTATTCGTCATTGCCTCTTACCGTAGGAATCCTGACGGGATTGATGTGGCTACCCCTGAGTTGGATCATTGACCATTGGGTTGGCGTTTTTCACGCAGTTGCAAGAACCATTGTTGTGCTGGTGCTCTGGTACGTATTGCCTCAACACCGATTTGTTGCCATTCCGTTTGCTATTGTTGGCATCTACGCGGTCACCATTACAATTTTGATAAACAGAAAGCGCTGATCTTAAAACGGTCTTCCTACAGAGGGCCTGCCAGAACTCGCGACTGAATACACATCAGTTATGTGCAACGATCAGCAGTTGTTCCGGCAACCATAGTAATTAGCCCGAACCGTTACCTCCTCCCCTCACAACAACACCAGCGAACTGCCCGGCATCACCCGCACTTCTACCCGGCCGGTCGGCACCGTCAGCGGTTCGCCGTCGGCGTGGATCAGCAGCGGTTCGTCAGTCTGCACCGTCGCAGTGGTTACGGGTCGACCCGACCAGTAGGCCGATTGGTTGATGCTCCGGTTAAACAAGCGCCACGTCAGCAGCCCCGCCAGGTGTTTGGGAAACGGGCGTACCTCGCACTGTTCGAGTCGGCCGTCGGCAATGTTGGCGGTTGGTGCCACCCAGACGCCGTTGCCAAACTGCCCCGCATTGGCGAACGTCAGCGAAAAGAGCGCTTTCTCCGCCCCATCCAGTACGTACCGTCCGGGTTGATAGCGCCAGAACGCCTGGTAGGCGGTCCGGATGTAGGTAGGCAAGCCCCGAACGGGCTGTTGGGCAAACAGGTGCGCTACGTAGGCTTCAAAGCCGAGTCCGGCCGTACAGAAAAACGGATGCTCATTGATAAGGCCGCTGTCAATAACCACGGGTCGGCCTTTCAGGGCCTTGTCGATGGCCTGCGTCGGATTCAGCGGGATTTTCAAGTGCCGGGCCAGTCCATTTCCCGACCCAATCGGTACGATGCCCAGCGCCGTACCGGATTGCCGCAATGCCCGCGCCGTTTCGTTGACCGTACCATCGCCCCCGATGGCCAGCACCCGGCTAATACCCCGCTGGATGGCCGATTTAGCCAGTTCAGTTGCATGGCCGGGGTATTCGGTCATGACGGCCTCGGGCGCGTAGTCAAGCGCTTCGGCCTGCCGCAGAAAATAAGCATGAAGCCGCGCTTTAAAAGCCGGGGAAGCCGTGCCCGAGAGCGGATTGATAATTGCCAGAACAGCAGGTGAAGCCACTACGAGAAGAAGATAAAAAGCAGAATGATGAAAATAACAATGAATACGTAGTACCAGCCATCGGAAAAAATGTACGGCTTATACTCGTTGTAAAAGTCCCGAATGCGCTTCATGATGTACGGAATCGCCTTGATCCTTACTGGATTGCTACTGAAGCCACTGGCGAATTGATAACAGTTTAATCAGTAAAAGGCTTATTCTTGTAAACAAAGTTCGCCATAAAAAATGAAAACCATTCGCTACATCGTATTGCTGGGGGGGGTACTGGTGCTGGTTCCGGCCTTTGCACAGACCGCTGCCGACCGCCGGGCTATCCTCGACATCCTGAAACGCCAGACCGGAGACTGGAACGCCGGCCGGGTGGATCGCTTTATGGAGGGTTACTGGCAATCTGACTCCCTGACGTTCGTAGGCAAGGTTGGAATCACCTACGGCTACAACGCTACGCTGGCCAATTACAAGAAACGCTACCCCGACCGGGCGTCGATGGGCACGTTGAAATTCGACATCCTGCAAATGGAATTCCCCGCGCCGAACGTAGCCTACGTTATCGGGCGCTGGCACTTAACGCGCCCAAAAGTTGGTGACGCGGGCGGTCACTTTACGCTTCTCTGGCGAAAAATCAAAAAGCGCTGGGTCATTGTCAGCGACCATAGTAGCTAAGGGATTTAATTCTTTATGCTATATAAAACGTCAATTTTAGCGTGATTTTGTCATTCCGACGCAGGAGGAATCTTAGGTAGCTGAATGGTTTGCTTTTACCTAAGATTCCTCCTGCGTCGGAATGACAAAATCACCCCTACTCCTCTCTCATTTTCAAATCCTAACAAGTTGATCTATATCACAAATAAGCAGTTGACGTTTGCACATTTATTATATAAGCCTAGTCAAACTTTTCTTTCCCAAATTTGGTTGACATATCAACAGGGTATACATTTGCGCCATGGTAGGAGAGAAAAAAATGGAAATACAGGATAAGTTCTCCGAGCGGTTGGGTTGTTTGTTCATTTTCATGATTAGCCACGCCGGTCATTTAATGGCTCGCAAGTCTAACCGCGAACTGACGCGCCTGGGCTTTACGCTGCAGATCGAACAGTTTCCTATCCTCTTTATCATTTATTTTTCCGAGGATAATTTGCTGTCTCAGCAGGACATTGCCAACATGCTCCAGAAAGATAAATCAGGCATTCAGCGCTCGATTCGCACCTTAGAACGCGATGGATATTTACGAATCGTATCCGACGACGTTGACCGCCGGAAGAATCTGATCCAGTTGACGCCGGCCGGAAAGCTGGTCGTTGAAAAAGTAATCGAAACGGCCGAAGTCATGGATAAACAGGTTACCGACCAGTTGTCGGCCGAAGAATTAGCCTCGTTTCTGACGACGCTCCGTAAAATCACAACGATACTTGAGAAGTAATATATTTTTTAACCAGATCGTTGATATATCTACAGTTGATAGGTCAACGTATTGTACTTATGAAACGTAAAATTGCATTTGGCTTAGTTGCCATTCTGTTAGGACCACTGAGCGCCTGGGCTCAGACGAACTGGTCGCTGAAACAGTGTATTGATTACGGCCTGCAAAACTTTGGTACGACGCGCATTGCCCAGTACCAGGCGCAGACCGCCGACCAGCAGGCTCGTCAGGCGCTTGGCCAGTATCTGCCGCAGGTGACCGGTTCAGGTACGTTTACCAACAACGTCAAGCTTCAGACAAACATCATTCCGGCGGGTGTTTTTGGTCCGGAACCCGTTCGGGTAGCCTTTGGCCAGAAGTACCAGACGAACCTGGTTGCGCAGGCAAACCAGCCTATTTATGACCGCTCGCTGCTGATTGGCATCAAGGCTAACAAGCCTAATCAGCAACTGGCCGAGCTGAACACGCGCCAAACGCGGGAGGACATCATTTACAACATCGCCAGCAACTACTACCAGGTGTTTATCGCGCAGCAGCAGATCCGTTTGCTCCGCGACAACCTGGAACGTACGCAGCAGGTGCTGAACATCCTTAAGCTGCAGCGGGATAACGGTGTCATTCAGCCAATCGATTACACCAACACGGAGGTTAGTTTCAACAACACCCGCTCGCAGCTTTCGCTGGCTGAAAACGACCTGAATCTGTCGATCAACCGCTTGAAATTCCAGATGGGCCTGTCGCAGGACCAGCAACTGGTTTTGCCCGACTCGCTGTCGTTCGGACAGATTGCGCCCATCGAGAACACGCCTTTCAACGTCCGCAACCTGGTCAGCTTCCAGCAGGGCGAGTCGAATCTGGCGCTGCAGCGGCTCCAGCTGGCCCGGATCAAGGCCGGTTATCAGCCGACCCTCAGCGCTACGGCCAGCTACGGTACGCTGGCGTTTGCCAACCAGTTCGGCGACGCGTTCAACCGATTCACGGGATTCGGAAACATCGGTCTGAGTCTGCGGGTGCCCATTTTCGACGGGCTGCAACGTGACGCCCAGATTCAGCAGCAACGGCTGACCGTATTGACGCAGGAAGAGCAGCAAAAACTGAACACCTCGTCGTTTCAGCTCCAGTTCAACAACTCGCAGTCGCAGATGCAGCGGGCTCAGATCACGGCCCAGAATGACGAACGTACCGTGAAGCTGGCGCAGGAAGTGTATAACGTAACGACACTGCAATACAAGCAGGGTACGAAGTCGCTGACGGACCTTATCAACGCCGACAACTCGTACCGGCAGGCGCAGTCGAACTACATCAATTCGCTGATCAATTACTACCAGGCCCGGCTTGACCTGGAGCAATCGCAGGGTACACTACTCAATTTTTATAATCAACTGTAAGTTTTAGACGCAGCATACACCATGAAAAAGACAACGTTAATCGTCGTCGTGGCTTTAGTCTCAATCACCGCTCTGATCGGTTTCCGGCTGGCTTCCAACAAAGAGAAGATTGATGCCCAGAAACAGCCGGTCGTGCAGACGAACGTGGCGATTCCGGTAACGGTTACGCCGGTAGAGGAAGCTACGGTCAGTCAGCAGCTTGTCAGAACGGGCAACCTGATTCCATTCAAGGAAGCCGACATCATTGCCACAACGGCCGGCAAGGTCACGCAGGTCAATTTTAACCTGGGGTCGTCTGTCCGGCAGGGCGCTACGCTGGTGCAGCTGGATAACCGGCTGAAGGAGCTGGCGCTGGAATCAACGCAGCTGTCCATCGACAAGCTGAAGAAAGACGTGGCTCGTTACAACACGCTGCTGGCCGGCAACGCTACTACGGAGATTCAGGTAAACGAAACGAAGTTCAACTACGAAAACGCCGTGAATCAGGCCGAGCAGATCAAAAAGCAGATCGCAGACGCCAACGTCAAGTCGCCCATCAGCGGCCAGATTGTACAGAAAGATATCGAACCCGGCGAATACATCACCGTCGGCAAGGTGCTGGGGCGCGTCCTGGACGTAGCCCGGCTGAAAGTCGACGTAGCGGTCAACGAAAGCGATGTGTATGGGTTACGGGTAGGTCAGGCGGTGAAGGTGACGGCTGACGTATTTCCGGGCCGGACCTTCAACGGCCGTGTTTCCTACATTGCCCCCCAGGGCACGGCGGAGCACAACTACCCCGTTGAAATCACCATCGACAACGCCAACGGTCTGAAAGCCGGTACGTTCGTAAACGTCGACTTCTCGCAGAAATCAAACCAGAAAGCTCTGCAGATTCCGCGTATCGCGCTGGTCGAAAGCATCAAGAACCCGTACGTGTACGTCGTGAACGGGAATGTAGCCCAACGGCGGGCCATCACCGTCGGTCGCGACTTCGGCGACACCATCGAAGTCATCGGCGGATTAGCGGCCGGCGATCAGGTCGTCACCACCGGTCAGTTGAACCTGAGCGACGGTAAGCCTGTGCAAATCACAAAATAAAATCAGTGAAGTAGTAGATGCGTGAAGTAGCAGATCCTGGCCGCTGGTGCGGGTCGATTGCCTAACTACTTCATGCATTCACTAATTCGCTCATTCACTAATCAACAACATGTCTGTATCCGAAATTGCCGTCAAACGGCCGCTGCTGGTTCTCACGGTCTTCACTGTACTGATTCTGTTCGGTGCATTGAGTTACCAGCAGTTGTCATACAATTTGTTGCCGAAGTTCGAAGCCAACGTGGTCAGCGTGGCGACAACCTACCGGGGCGCTTCGGCCGATGAGGTGGAAACCAACGTAACAAAGCGTATTGAAGACGCCTTGTCGTCACTGGAAGGTCTTGACCGCATGACGTCTACCTCGCAGGAGGGGGCATCCATCGTGGTTATTCAACTGAAAAACGGGGTGAATACAACCCTGGCGCAACAGGATGCCCAACGGAAAGTAGAACAGATTATCAACCTGTTGCCCGACGAAGCCGACCGCCCGATTATCAACAAGTTCTCGACCGACGAACTGCCGGTGCTGCGGATGGGCGTCACGGCCAATCTGCCGCCGACAAAACTGTACGACCTGATTGATGATAACATCAAACCCCAGCTTTCCAACGTATCAGGGGTTGGTCAGGTTAACGTCATCGGTGGTAACGAGCGCGAAATTCAGGTTAACGTTAACCAGGAAAAACTCCGGGGCTACGGTTTGTCTATCGGGCAGGTGTCACAGGCCATTGCAGCCGCCAATACCAGTTTCCCGGCGGGGCAGCTAGAAACCCGGGAGTCTCAGTATTCGATTCGGTTTGATGCCTCCGTCGAGACGACGAACCGGATGCGTAATCTGATCGTGGCCCGCCGGGCCAACGGCAGCGAAGTGTTGCTCAAGGACGTAGCGGAAGTGGTCGACGCAACGACCAAACCGACGGCTATTAACCACATCAACGCCCAACCGTCCATCGGTTTGCAGATCCAGAAGCAGTCGGATGCCAACGCCGTGTCGGTGAGCCAACTGACGCAGCAGCGCATCAGGCAGCTTGAGAAGCAGTACAGCAATATCAACCTGAAGTTCAATATTGCCGCCGACCAGTCGGTGTACACACTGGCTTCGGCCGACGCGGTGGTGTTTGACATGGGGCTGGCCATTCTGATCGTATCGGTGGTTATGCTGCTGTTCCTGCACAGCTTCCGGTCGGCCATGTTCGTGCTGGTAGCCCTGCCGTCGTCGATGATTCCAACGTTCGCGCTGATGTACCTGATGGGCTTCTCACTGAATCTGATGACCCTGATGGCCCTTTCGCTCGTTGTTGGTATCCTGGTCGACGACTCGATTGTGGTGTTGGAGAACATCAACCGACACCTTGAAATGGGGAAAGACAAGCGTACGGCGGCTCTCGACGGCCGGAGCGAGATCGGTTTTACGGCCCTCGCCATTACGCTGGTGGACGTTGTGGTATTCGTGCCGCTGGCCATGACCGGTGGTTTGATCGGAAATATTCTCCGCGAATTTGCGCTGGTGGTCGTTTTCTCGACGCTGATGAGCTTGCTGGTGTCGTTCACACTGACGCCGTTGCTGGCTTCCCGGTTTGGCAAAATCGAAGTGCTCAATCCGAAGTCGCTGTGGGGTCGCCTGAACATAGGTTTTGAAAACATGATCAGCCGCCTGACGGAAGCTTACGGCCGTATTCTGGTGTGGGTGCTGGGTCACAAGCGCTGGATTTTCTTAACCGTCATTGCCCTGCTGGTGGGTTCCATTGCCCTCGTTCCGGCGGGTTTCATCGGTGGCGCGTTCATGCCGCAGAGTGATCAGGGCGAGATGAACGTAAACATCGAGCTGGCTCCAACGGCTTCGATTTACCAGACCAACTCGCTGGCACAACGGGCTGAGCAGATCATCATGAAGCACCCTGAGGTGACCAACGTCTTTACCAACGTCGGGTACAGCAGCAACGGTCTGGCGACGGCCTCGAACAGCAACATTGCCGACCTGAACGTGAAGCTGGTTGACAAAAAACAGCGTACCATATCGACCGAAGAGTTTGGGCAGGTACTGAAGAAAGAAGTGGGCCAGATTCCGGGAGTAAAAGTTACGGTTAGCCCCGTGGGAATTGTCGGTGCCCAGCAGGCTCCGATCCAGATCGCGGTGAAAGGCACTAACCTGAAGGACATTCGGGAAGCAGCCGCTACCGTTATGAACGTAACGAAATCGGTGCCGGGCACGCAGGACGTGAAGTATTCGGTGAAAGATCCGAAGCCTGAGGTAACGGTCAACCTCGACCGGGAGAAGATGGCCCAACTGGGTATCAACGCAACGGACGTAGGTATGGCGCTGCAAAACGCTTTCCGCGGCAACGACCAGTCGAAGTTCAAACAGGGCGGTAACGAATACGACATCCTGATCAGCCTGGATCGTTTTGACCGTACGAGTCCGCAGGACGTAAGCCGGCTGACGTTCGTCAACAACCAGGGCCGAACGTTCGAACTGTCGCAGTTTGCGACGGTGCAGGAGCAGATCGGCGAAAGCGTACTGGAACGGATCGACCGACTGTCGTCGGTAACGATCAACGCCCAGGTGGTAGGCCGTCCGGTCGGTACGGTCGGTAGCGACATTCAGGCCAAGATGGCTCAGCAAAAACTGCCCGAAGGCGTGTCAATTCAGTACCTGGGTCAATTGCAGCAACAGTCCGACGCCTTCGGTAGTCTGGGCCTGGCCCTGATGATTGCCATTTTGCTGGTGTATTTCATCATGGTGGCGCTCTACGAAAGCGTGGTGTATCCGTTCGTCGTTCTGTTCTCGATTCCGGTTGCCCTGATCGGAGCGTTGCTGGCCCTGGCGCTGACGATGGAAAGCCTGACGGTGTTCTCGATTGTGGGTATGATCATGCTGCTCGGTCTGGTTGCCAAGAACGCCATTCTGATCGTTGACTTTGCCAATCAGTTGAAAGCGGAAGGCCACGATGTCGTTCACGCGCTGATCGAAGCCGGCAAGGAACGTCTGCGCCCGATCCTGATGACGACCCTGGCGATGATTCTGGGTATGCTGCCGATTGCGCTGGCCAGCGGTGCCGGTGCCGAAACAAAGAACGGTATGGCCTGGGTCATCATCGGCGGTCTGACCTCGTCCATGCTGCTGACGCTGCTGGTGGTACCGGCCATGTACCTCGTCGTTGACCGGCTCATTGCCCGGTTTACGAAGAAACCCACAACCCCGAAAAAGTCCCAGGAACTGGAGGTCGCCAAAGCGATTGGTTAATCTTAATCTATAGTGATTTTATATAGCCTGCTCGTAAAAGCAGGCTTTTTTTTGGTTTACCCCAACCCCCTGAAGGACGGTTGGGGGTAAACCAAAATCATAAAAATTTCTCAGGCTTCCAACCTTTTCGCGTCTACGTTGCACTTTGGTACGTAACAGTAGACATCATGTTCCGCTTGGCCACTCCCGCTGACATATCCGAATCCGACCTGGTCGAGCGATGCCGTAGTAATGACCGATCCGCGCAACGGCTGCTGTACGATCGGTACAAGCGGGCCATGTATACTACCGCGTTCCGTATTCTGAATGACTACGACAATGCCAACGATGCCTTGCAGGATGCTTTCGTGGACGTATTCCGAAACCTCGATCAGTTCAGTTTCCGCTCGACACTCGGGGCCTGGATCAAGACGATCGTGATCCGGCAGGCGCTTCGCAAGCAACAGCTCGAAGGCCGGTTTCTGACGCTTGATGAGAGCGCCCACGACCAACCAGTCGTTGTGCGCGATACGTTGACCGGTGCAGAACTGGATACGGCCATCCGCTCGCTTCCCGACGGCGCCCGCACGGTGTTCCTGCTGGTAGAAGTAGAAGGCTACGGCCACAAGGAAGTTGCCGAGATGCTCGGTATAGCCGAAGGAACCTCGAAATCGCAGGTGAATTACGCCAGGAAATTATTAAGACAGCGCCTATCATGACCATAAACGACCTCTTTTCTGACCTGCCCGAACACGACCCGGACGAAAACCTCTGGGCGCGGGTCTCGGCTAACCTGGATGCGGACGAGCGGTTAACGAAGGCCATCAATGACCTGCCGCACTATGAACCCAAAGCAGATCTTTGGTCTTCGATTGAACGTGAGTTGAGCAGCGAGGCCGGAAGTACCCGCGGCCCGGCAGCGACCGAAACTCCGGTAGTTCCCCATCCGGCAACGGCTGATCAGCGCGGCCAGCTTCGCCCGCTCTGGGGCTGGGTGGCTGCGGCAGCCGCGGTGTTTCTCGCAGTTGGATTCTGGCTAACCTTACCCCTCGAAGCAGACGAGCAGATACGGGTTGAATACGCCGTAGAAACTGCCTCCCCCACCCCGACAACGGCGCTGCCGGAATCTGAACCCACATCGGCCGACGAACGGGCCGAAGCGTTTATCGCCCAGCAGTGCCTCGAACAGCGGTTCGTTTGCCAGCGCCCCGAAGTGCACGAACTCCGCAATCAACTGACCGACTTAAACGCCGAGCGGGAACGCATCGAGAAAGAACGGCTGACCTTCGGCGACGATCCAGCGCTAATCAAAGCGCAGATTCGGGTCGAAAACCAACGAGCCGAAGTCACTAAAGAGCTTATTACCCTCCTGCGCTCATGAAACTCCTGAAACTCATCGCCCTACTGTGTATCCCGCTTCCAGGATTGGCGCAGACGTCCGTGCAGGTGGTGACCAAAGTCATTGAGAAAGACCTGCCTTACACCAATGGCCAACGACTGCACCTGAACGCCCAGAAAGCCGACGTAACGATCAAAGGCTGGAACCGCCCCACGGTTTCGGTTACGCTCCGGCTCGTAGCCAAACACCCCGACCGATCTGTTGCCGAGCGCGAAGTGGCGTACCACCAATACACCCTCCAGACCAACGGTAACGAACTGGACTTATCAAACCGGTTTGTAATTCCGCAGCGGGCAGGCAAGTTGCAGAGCCAGCTTAAGGCTATTTATGAAGTGAGTGTTCCCAGTAAGGCCATTCTCTCACTGAATAATTCATTTGGCGATGTGACCTTGCGCGAGTTGTCCGGCGACGTATCGCTGAAGTTTGAGTTTGGCAGGCTGACGCTCGACGACGTAGCCGGCAAACTCAATATTACGTCCGAGTACGGCGATGTCGACGGTCGGGGTGTAAACGCAACGCTGGTCTGCAAAGCGCAAAAAGCTGATATCAGCCTGCTCGACCTCGGCGGAACAAGTCATATTGAAAGCCGGTACGGAAAGCTAACCATTGTGCCCAATGCGGCCACGCTCAATGCGTTACGTGTAGAAGCCGCCCGTACCGATATTGTCTTTTCTCCCCAGCGCGTGGCTGATTTCCGCTACGATGTCATGGCCGCGCAATCAACCATCCGCGTTCCGGAAGCCTACAGTAGTCAGGTGGGTAGCTACGGCGGTCGACAGACGTTCACGCTCCAGCCGGCCGGCCGAAAGACAGAGATTATTATTCACAACACCTATAGCCCGGTGACGATTCAGGGCGAACGATCCTTCAGCAGCAAATAAAATTAACACTAATCATATGCGCTACCCTTTTACCTCCATCCTACTGCTGTTTGCCATAACAGCCCATGCCCAGACTGACTCTGTTCGAACCGAGTACCAAACAGAAGACGATAAGATCTCTAAAGCCGAGGTCAAACGCTTCATCCGCTACATCACTCGTGCTAACGTAGAAGAGAAAACATTGATAAAGTTAGGATTCTGGCCGAACACGAGATTACTAGCGCAATCATCAAAGATAGGTTTTGGTGTCGGCCTTGACACAGATCTTTCTATTGAACGAAAAGTAAGCCCTTCCTTCTCTGTTTTGTTCGGTATAGAAAATTCAGTTGACTACTCATCAAATAAACTTGACAGAACTACTACATTTAATCCTCCATATAAAACTGAAATTCAAAGCCTTGCTGCATCAATAAATGCCAAAACAGCCATTCGCTACTATTACGGATTAGCCCGACGAATACGTCAAGGTAAATCGGCCAATAATCTATCAGGTTTTTATTTAGCAGCACAAGCCGAGCGTCCTATACTATTTTACTCGAATTATCGCCAGTATGATCCTATCAATGGAGAAAATCGTTCTTCTTCGAACACGCCTTTAAGCAAGCTTAATCAACCATCTTTTGCTTTTCAATGGGGAATTCAGCAACGCTTAGGTAGACGAGGCTATACTGATGTTAACATAGGACCAGAGATTACTACTTATGGAAGAAATTACATTTATAGAAGTATGTTAGGAGCTTCGTCGTATTCGTTCAGAATTAATGTCATTGTCGGATTAGGTTGGTAAGTACGTTAGCTGAACCTCAGAACCGTATCCTGACAATTTCATTAAAATTGCGACTGGGAAATAAAAGCCTAGCAGAAAATCCGGCCTTTGTCCATCGGATCAGGTTAATGTTTTTACAGAACAGTTAGCCAGACGGGTGACTGATGAAAGCGTAATCAACAACCAATCAGGATGGATATCAAGAACGTCGCCGTATTTGGATCGGGTGTGCTGGGCAGCCAGATTACTTTCCAAACCGCTTTTCACACGTTTAACGTAACCGTTTACGATCTGAACGATGAACTGCTCGACAAGGCAAAAACCCGCTTCATGGAGCTGGGGGAGCATTTTAAGAGAGATCTTGGCGCAGCTCAGGACGCAATCGATGCGACCTTTCATCGGATAAGCTACTCGACGGACATGACCCAGGCCGTTCAGGATGCTGACCTGGCCATTGAGGCTATCCCGGAAAACGTCAGGATTAAAAGCGATTTTTATAGTCAATTGGGGAAGGTGGCACCGGCTAAAACGATTTTTGCCACCAACTCGTCTACGTTGCTGCCCAGTCAATTTGCGGAGCAGACCGGCCGCCCCGACCGCTTCCTGGCCCTGCATTTTGCCAACAACATCTGGCGACAGAACACCGCCGAGATCATGGGGCACCCGGGCACCGATCCGGCCGTTTTTGATACGGTGGTTGACTTTGCCAAAGCCATTGGCATGGTGGCGCTTCCGATCCACAAAGAACAGCCGGGTTATATCCTCAACTCGCTGCTGGTTCCCCTGCTCGAAGCCGCCCTCCGCCTGTACGTAAAGGGCGTGGCCGATCCCGAAACCATCGACAAAACCTGGATGATCGCCACCGGAGCGCCCAACGGCCCCTTCGCAATCTATGATGTCGTCGGCCTGACGACGGCGTACAACATTACGCTGAAAAACGCCGAAGCAACCGGCGACACCGACATGCTGCAAGCAGCCCAACTGCTGAAAGAAAACTTTATCGACAAAGGCAAGCTAGGCGTAGCAACCCGGGCGGGTTTCTATACGTATCCCAACCCGGCGTTTCGGCAGCCTGATTTCCTGAAGTAACGCCCGCTGTCAGAGTTGTTTACTCAGACCGGCCGGTTCGGTAATCTTGGGTTCTTTGACCGATAGCCGGTCGCGAAGGTCGGTTACGGGGCGCTCGAAGAACTTGTACAGCAGCGTCGACAGCACCAGCACCAGCACCCAGAATAACCCGACTTTTGCCCAGCCGACTGTTTCGGACGTAGTAGGAATGCGCTCCACCATGTTGACCATGATGGGCGTCAGGTTGAGCAGATACATCGAATACGAAATGAGGCTGATGTGCGTCACGGCCCGCGCCCATACGGCGGGCCGCGCGGCATCGGCCGTTCGCCAGCCATCCATGTACGGCAGCAGCAGCGCCATGCTCAGGCCGGCTACCGGGAAGTAGAACGTCCGTTTGTAGAAAACGTACCCACTGTAAATTCCAGCCTCGACGTAGTACTTCAGGATAAAGATGGAGGCCGTAAACGCCGTCAGCATCGTCAGTAACAACCCGGCAATCAACGTCTGCCGACGAACGCGCGGATCATTCCACCAGGTCGGGAAGTACTGCTTGACGTAAGCGGCCAGCACCCCGTACGATATAGCGTCCAGCCGACTCAGCACAATCCCCCGGTAGCCCAGCTCCCCTTCCGAAATCGGTATCCGGATGGCATTAACCAATCGGTAGGCGTTTGTCCCCAGAATGATCAGCAGTACCGTCGACAGCACAATCCGGCGACGCGGCCAGTGAGCAGGCATCAGTGCGTGGAATAGCCACAGCACGAGCGGCAGGGTAATGTACGACCATTCTTCAATGGCCAGGCTCCATGTTTCCGGGAAGAAATCGGGGATGTAGCTGGCAAAGTTTTGCAGAAAAAAGAAGTATTTAGCCAGGGTTTCTTTCGGTGGCAGCGTATGGTGCAGGCCGCTCCGCCAGGCCCGCAGCAGGTTAAACGCCACCAGCCCGATCAGCACGAGGTAGTAGTTAGGCAGGGTTCGGAACCACCGGCGCGTCCAGAAGTTGAGCAGCAGATCGCGGTCGAACCGCCCTTTTTTCTCATACGACCGGATCAGGATACCGCCAATCAGGAAGCCGCTCAGGACAAAGAATAGCTCTACGCCGTCGGGCAGCAGGACATGCCAGAAACCGCCCCGGTAATAGTCTTTCAGCGCTACGGTAGCGTGAGCATCCACCACAATCAGGATGGCAGCCGCCCGCATAACGTCCAGCCCGAATACCCGCGGGACATGCGACACACCGAGCGAAAACAGATTTTTCAGCATAAGTACGATGAGCCGCAATCAGGGATTGGTCGGCCCGCGAAACAAAACTACGCTCATTTGAGCAGATTTTAGCGTGAAAATAGCGAATGGACTGGGTAGCTTTGCAGCGACAATAATTCAACCGATTGACTTTACGTATTGTATGACAACCGAATTTGGCCTCAACGCTGTCCATCAGTACACGTTCCGCTTCTCGCAGGCCGACGTGATTGAGTTTGCCCGTATTACCGGTGATAACAATCCGCTCCACCTCGACCCGGACTTTGCGGCCCGGACTCCGTTCAAACGCCCTATCATTCATGGCATGCTGGGGGCCAGCGTTTTTACCAAAGTGCTGGGTACCGAGTTCCCCGGTTTTGGCTCCGTGTATTTAGGACAAACCCTGGAATTTCTCCGGCCGATGTTCGTCGATACAGACTACGAAGTGACGTTTACGGTACAGGCCGTCAACCCGGCTAAACATACGGCCGAAATCCAGGGCGAAGTCCGCGACGTTCAGACGAAAAAAGTAGTGATGCGGGGCGTCGCTACGCTGATGCACCAGGAGAAGATATAAAATTTGTGGTTTGTAGTCTGGCCCGCGAACTACAAACCACGAACCACAAACTCTAAAACCACGGACGGCAAAACCACAAACCACAGAAAACCCCGCCGAAGAAAACGCTTGGGCGGGGCTAGCTTTGCTGGCCGGGGAGGCCTGGCCATACTGGCCGGTAGATTACGCTTTCTCGGCGGTGTTCTTTTTGTCCTGAACTTCCGAGCGGATGGTTTGTGCCAGGGTTTTCAGATCCTGCATGCCCTTGCGAACACGAGTACCTGCGGCCTGATTGTTCTTCTCGTAGAACTTTTCGAAATCGGCCTCCAGTGACATTACCAGATTCTTTACTTCATCGAAGCGTGCCATAGCGATACGTATGGGTTAAAGTGTGAAAAAATGCCCAAATTCCGCTAAAAACGCGGTTTTCGGCTGAAATTTAATGATTATCACACGCAACGCAATAGGCAAGCCAAAAAAATAGGCGAAAAATGCAACTTTTTGCAAAAAAGGCTATTCTGCGGCAGATTCGGCCGATATTTCAACCGTTTCGGGGGCTACAGCCGCTCCCGAAGCCGCCAGTTCCTGATAGTAGCCGCGCTGCAGCCGATCCGACACTTCCGTGAACGTTTCGAGGGTGTATTGAACGTCTTCCAGGGTATGCGCAGCCGTCGGGATAATGCGCAGCATGATCACGTCTTTCGGCACGACCGGGTACACCACAATCGAGCAGAACACCCCAAAATTCTCCCGCAGATCGCGCACCATCGCCGTCGCTTCCGGAATGCCGCCGTTGTTCTGCAACAGCACCGGAGTTACAGGCGATGAGGTATCGCCAATGTTAAAACCGCGCTCGCGCAGACCGCTCTGCAGGGCCTGTACGTTCTCCCACAGTTTTTCGCGCAGTTCGGGATGCTTCTTGATTAGTTCGAGCCGCTTCATGGCGCCTACGACGTAGGGCATGGGCAGCGCCTTGGCGTACGTCTGCGACCGCATGTTGTACTTGAGGTACATGATCACATCGTGGTCGGCCGCGATGAACGCGCCGATGGCCGCCATCGACTTGGCGAACGTTGAGAAGTAGATGTCGATGCCATCCTGGCAGCCCAGCATTTCGCCCACGCCCGCGCCGGTAGCACCCATCGTACCGAATCCGTGCGCGTCGTCGACCAGCAGCCGGAAATTGTATTTTTCTTTGAGTTTAACAATCTGATCCAGGCTGCCTACCTTACCCGACATCCCGAATACACCTTCCGTAACGACGAGAATACTCCCGCCCTTTTCGGTGGCCACCTTCGTAGCCCGCTGGAGGTTTTTCTCCAGGCTGGCCATATCGTTGTGGTTGAACTTGTAGTACTCTCCTAGTTTCGCTTTGTGAAGCCGGATTCCATCGATCAGACAGGCATGGCACTCGGCATCGTACACAATCACGTCGCGGTGATCGCAGATGGCTTCAATCGCCGACATAACCCCCTGGTAGCCGTAGTTGAGCAGGAAGGCGTCTTCTTTGGCAACGAAATCGGCTAACTGGCGCTCCAGCTTTTCGTGCAGGTCGCTGTTGCCCGACATCATACGGGCACCCATCGGGTAAGCCAGCCCCCAGCGCTCAGTAGCCTCGGCGTCGGCCTTTCGTACTTCGGGATGGTTGGCTAAACCGAGGTAGTTGTTCAGACTCCAGTTCAACATCTTCTTCCCCCGAAACACCATGTGCGGGCCCAGTTCGCCTTCCAGCTTTGGAAATGCGAAATAGTGGTGACCCTGTAACTGCTTTGAATACGACCCGATTGAGCCGAGGTTGGTGCGCAACTTCTCAAATAAATCCACTTTTAGCGGTATGTTTTGGCGTTAAACCCTTGTTTTTAAAGCGATAAGTGCAAAAATAGCCTAAATGTTTTTTTGCACCAAAATACACCCTAAATTTTGGGGAATGGTCAGACACCAAACTTCCGCAGGTTGTATACCAAACTGACTAGAAAATACCGTTTTAACACGCGGCTCTGCACATCTTCTACGTACGTATCGGTCGTATTGCGTACCAGACTGCGATTCTGGTTTAAGAGGTCAAAAACCTGAAGCCGCACTTCGCCTTGCTTTCCTTTAAAAAATTGTCGGGCTACCGACGCATTCCAGAGGGTGTAGCGCTGGTTGAAACCCGCCGACCGCCCCGACGTTGCGGTGTAGGTCAGGTCGCTTCGCAGCATGAAGTTAAAAGGCAGCTGCCAGTTCAGGTCGGCCGTGGCGTACTGCAACCAGAAGGCGGTATTCTGCCGGGGCAGCAGTGAATACGTAGCGGTCTGGTAGCTGATGTTCCCGCTGAGGCCGTAGTCAAACTTGCCGTTGAAGTTTGATTCCAGCCGTAACCCCTGCCCCACCGTTACGTTCTGCGACTCATTGCTCCGGTCGTTGATCAGACTGAGCGCCCGCGAGATGCTGCCGTTGGTGGTCAGGTTGATGTTCAGTTTGACGGCCTGAATCCTTCGGCCCAGCGCCAGGAAACCGTTGGCCGCCCAATAGCCGCCGATATTGACCGGCTGCGTCGTCTGCGCACCGGCCGCGTTCACGGTAGTAGCTGTTGCAATGCGGTTGTTGCTCTGGTTCAAAGCCGCAAACAGGAACAGACTTTTGGTACCGAGGCCGCTGGAGCCGTTGTAGGTCAGCGTAACGGTATTGTAAAACTCCGGTTGCAGGGCCGGATTGCCCAGCCGGATGGCCAACGGATTGGTGTTGTCCACGACCGGTTGTAATTGTGTCACCGAGGGCGCGTTCAGGCGGGTACGGTACTGAAGCCGCAAACTGCGGTTACCCGAAAACGTGTAGTTGAACAGCGCATTGGGCAGAACGTGAAAATACGGGCGGTTCAGACTGGTATCGACGGATCGGTTTTCGGCTCGCAGCTCGGCCTGCTGCAGCTCAAAGCCGAGGGCGTAGGTATAACGCAGGCGACGCGTCTGGATCGTCCCGCCCAGCCGGTGCGTATTGAAACTACTGGCAAACTGGTTCGACAGGTTCAGATTCCGGCGATCATACTGGCCGGTCGTTTCGTTGAAATCCGCTACGTCTCGGTCGGCCTGGTTTCGGTTTGTGCCGTAGGCGTAACGCAGTTCCAGCTTGCGCGTCAGCGACAGCGGCTCCGTGTAGGACACCGTGAGGGTATTCTGGGGGGCGTAGTTGTCCTGTCGGTTGCGCTGATCGAGCCGAAGCGGGCGTGGATTACCGCCGGTTGAGTCGTAGAACGTATTGACCGACTGGTTGAGGGCGTTGGTCAACTGGTCGTTCACGACTGTATTCAGGTTCAGCGACAGAGTCCGCCCTTCCCGCCGGAATTTTCGCATGAGCAGCAGATTGCTGTATACGTTCAGCCCGTCGCCAACGGAGCCGAAACGCGTATCGCCTTCGTTGAGCAGTTGCCCATCCGGCCGTGTCGAGCGACTCACGTTTCGGCTGTCGAAGCCACTGTTCTGCCACGATATGTTGGGTGTGAAGCGCAGGCTCGTCACGGAGTCCAGTTTCCAGTCAAGCCGGAGGTTCAGCCGGTGGTTGTTGACCCGGTTGCGCGAAAAATTGCTCTGATCGGTCAGCAGCGACTGACCCGGCAATATGCTTTCCCGCCGACTTTGCTGGTCGGTGGTCGTTACGGCCTGGTTGAAGAAATAGCTGGTAGCCACCTCCGCCTTTTTGCCCCACTTATCCCGGTAGTTGATACCGGCCGCTTTGGTCTCGATGATGTTGGTGGGCGACTGGTTTCCAAACGGATTTCCACCACCGGGTCGGCCCACAAAGACCGGTTCCTGTCCACCGCCCCCGGGTCCGTCCTGGAGCGTAAAACCCTGCTGGTTGAGGTTATTGGCCTGCCCCGTCACGGAGATCTGGCGACCATTATTAAACCGGTTGACGTTCAGCCGTCCCTGGTAACGCCCGTCGGTTCCGGCACCAACTGAATTCTGGCCAAAGTACCCTTTTCGTTTGTCGCGTTTGATGGTCAGGTTGATGGTCCGTTCGCGGTTGCCATCATCAATGCCCGAAAACTGCGACTGATCCGACGACTGGTCGTACAACTGTACCCGGTCGACGATGTCGGCGGGCAGATTGCGGGTGGCCATTTTCGGGTCGTTTCCAAAAAATGGCTTGCCGTCCACCAGCACCCGACTGACCGTCTGGCCCTGTGCCCGGATGGTCCCGTCGCGGCTTACTTCGACGCCCGGCAGTTTTTTCAGCAACTCCTCGACCTGCGCATTCGGCTGCGTCTTGAACGAACCGGCATTGAACTCCAGCGTATCCTGCTTTACCGTAATAGGGGGGCGTTCCTGCGTGACCACGACCTCGCCGAGCATACTGGCCTGTTCGGTCATGAGGAGCGTTCCAGCGTCTACAGTGGGGCTATCAGGTGTAACGGTAACGGAGCGAGACCCGTTTCGATACCCCACAAACGTTACCAGTACCCGGTACTGCCCCGGCGCTACGTTTCGGATCAGGAACCGGCCGTCGCCGTCGGTGATGGTAGCCGTTACGTAAGCCGAATCGCGGGCGGTAAGCAGCGATACGGATGCCGTTCGTAAGGGTCTGCCCGTTGCAGAATCCACGGCAATCCCCTGGAGCTGGGTCTTGCTGCCCGATTTCTGCGCGTACAGACAGGTAACTCCGCAGCCTACCAGGAAAAAAAGAAAGGAAAGTATACGCATTCGTATGTTGTTGAAACTGTTCAGAGGAGGGGTGACCCACGATTTGAGTCGTGGGTCAAAGGGACGCCAGTAGTGTCTTAGTTTCGCTCGCCCATCATCAACTGCTGGCGGAAATCCGCCATGGCTTTGTCCCGCAGATCAGTGAGCTTTTCGGGAGCAACCGTCTCAGCCTGGGCCTTTGGCTGAACGTCGTTCTGGTCGACGGCCGTTGCGGCCACTTTTGTCGCCCGGAACTGCTCCCGGTTACTTTCGACCAGCAGCACCACCCCCGATTCGGGCGTCAGTTCGCGGATAGGCGAATACGTAAACGGCAGTTCGGTCGTGAACCAGACGGTATACGTATCGTTGCGGTAGGGTACGGTGGCTTTGCGGCAGGTGTAGCCTGCAATCTTCCTGGTCTGATCGGTCAGTTGCCAGTTACCAACCCGCTTGATGGGGGCTTCGGCCCGGTACGTTCTGGCTTCTTTGTCCTTGCCGACGGTCAGCAACGTAATGGTTTTCTGGCCGGTGAGGTCCACAAATGTTTGCTCGTCGAATGGTCGGCCCATGTTGGTTGTCTGAGGAGCACCGCCCCCGCCGGGTCCACCTACAAACGTCCGGATAACGGCGTTCTGCTCCCCGCGATCTTCTTTGGCAAAGTTGCCGGCGAAAATGAGCTTCTGGCTGAAAGTGCGGGTGTCGGGAATATCGGTGGGAAAGTTGGGATCGCCGGGCTTGACCTCTTCGCCGTTGATCACGATCCGCATTCCCGACGGGTCAATCTTGCGGACCCCTTCGTAGGTAATCTGCCCCGACGTTGGCGCCTGAGCAAAGAGCGGATGGGACATAGCCCCCGCGAGGGCCAATAGGATACGTAGTGCGATTGCGTGCGTTTTCATGGAAATTTGTCTGGTTTGAAATGACCGTACAAACTTCCGGCACCGGAATGTAATGCACTGCTATTTAGTGTTAAACACTGTTAACGCCATTGTACAGCCAGGCTCAGCTACGTAGATTTGTATACGAAACCCCGAACGAATGAAACGGCGAATCCGCTCCATCTTCTGGCTGATGATCCTCTGTATCCTGGGCATCAATGCTTTCCAGGGGTACTGGCTTTTCACGACGTATCAGCTAAACCGTCAGCAGTTTCAGCGGACGGTGCAGGATGCCATGTGGCAGGCCGTTCAGCAGCAGCGCCTGACCGACGCCCGCGTGTTGCTGGGCAATGAGCCTGCTACCAAGGGCATTCGGAGTCATATGGTTATTCGGCGGTTCGGTGGGGATGCCGGCGATTCAGAACGTATTTTCATCAGCCAGGAACTGGATACGGTTTCTGCCCAGGTCCGATCGCAGGCTGAGCCCACGCGGATGATTGTGAGGAGCCGGAAGTCAGCAGCCCCGCCCGGCGTACCGGCTGACTCGCTGGCCAAACGGATTTCAAAGCTGCTGCTGCTCGATTGGGCGAAAGACACCGGGGTCAATCTCCGCACGTTTGCAGCAACGTACCGCTCCGAGCTGACTCAGCGGGGTATCGATGCTGATTTCAAGCTCGATACGCTGACCATCCGGCCCAAACGCTCCCGGGATAACGTATTTATTTTCAAGGATCTGACGGCGTCTGCTGCCAAAGAAAGTTTGTCCACTACCCCCATACCGATCAACCCCGTAAAAAACCTGTTTGTGCAGGCCTCGTTCACCACACCGACCCTGTACCTGCTGCGCCGGATGGGCTGGCTGCTGGGCAGCTCGGTGGTGTTGCTGGCCCTCACGACGGGCTGTTTTCTGTTCATGCTCTCGACAATTCTGCGGCAGAAAAAGCTGTCGGACGTGAAGAATGACTTCATCAATAACATGACGCACGAACTGAAAACGCCCCTGGCTACGGTCACGGCGGCCGTTGACGCGTTGCAGCATTTCGGGGCGCTCAATGATCCGCAGAAAACCCAGACGTACCTGACCGTTTCGCGCACTAACCTGCAGCGACTATCGGATCTGGTCGAGAAGGTCCTGAATCTGGCGGTCGAGGAGAAGAAAGAGCTGGTACTCAACCCCGAGTGGATCAGGCCGTCGGAGCTGGTGAATCAGATCATCAGCAACCACCAGGTAAAAGCCGACAAACCGGTTCACTTCGAGGTCGACATCCAACCCGGCGAGGAGCCCGTCCGGATCGACCGGTTTCATACCACCAATGCCATCAACAACCTGATCGACAACGCCATTAAATACTCTGGCGAGTCCGTAACGATCCGGATTACCAGCGGCAGGCAGGAGCGAGTCTGGCGGCTGTCGGTCAAAGACAACGGCATTGGCATTCCCAGATCGTACCAAGAGGCTATCTTCGATCGCTTCTTCCGCGTCCCGACCGGCAACCTGCACCCGGTCAAAGGGTTTGGACTGGGGCTTTCGTACGTTCGGCAGGTGATCGACAAGCACGGCGGTCAGATCGACGTCATCAGCGAACCCGGCGTTGGCAGCGAATTCATCCTGCTGATTCCCGAGACCGGTGGCGACGGCCACGCCCGCATCCGGAAATTTCCTATCCCCCTGTTTCGCACTCCTTCTCCCGCATAGCTTGCATGGCAACCGTATTATTGATTGAAGATGAATTGGCGCTGGGTATGATCGTTCGCGACAGCCTCGAAGTCCGCGGCTTTACGGTACAGTACGCGACCGACGGGGCCGAGGGACTGGCCCTGTTCCAGGAACAGAAACCCGATATTGTGGTGGCTGATGTGATGATGCCCACGATGGACGGCTTTTCGCTGGCCGAAACCATCCGGCAGACCGACGCCGACATTCCGATTATGTTCCTGACGGCCCGTTCGCAAACCGCCGACGTCGTGAAAGGGTTCGAGCTGGGCGGCAACGATTACCTGAAGAAGCCGTTCAGCCTCGACGAGCTGATTGTCCGCATCAACGCCCTGTTGAAACGCCGACAACTTCCCCGTCTGGCCGAGCAAACGCCACCGCCACCGAGCCTGCTGGCGATTGGCCGCTACCAGTTCGACCCGCCCAAACAGAAGCTGATCCTCGACGGCCGCGAAGATTTCCTCTCCCACCGCGAAGCCGAACTGCTCCGGCGGCTGTATGAGCAACGGAACCAGGTTCTTGAACGGAGTGCGGTGTTGCAGGAACTCTGGGGCGACGACAGCTTTTTTAATGGCCGCAGCCTCGACGTATTCATTACGCGGCTCCGGCGCTACCTCAAAGACGACCCGCAAGTCCAGATCGTCAACATCCGGGGCATTGGCTATAAACTGATTGTGTAATTAGCGGCTATGTAACACTTATACAATAATTTTGTTATCTTACACGATCAGTATGTGGTGAACTTAATTACTCTAACGCTATGATTCATAACCCGCTTTTTGCCAGAGCATTTCACATGTTTTTGTTAGGAGCACTTGTAGTTGTAATAGGATGCATTTTGTTCATTTCAGGCAACCAGGTACCAGGAAGGATACTTTTAATTAGTGGCGTATTCTGGGAAGGATATACACTTTATAGCTACTTCAGAATCCGAAAACAACACAAGGACTCAGTTTAATAAGTGGATTGTCTTTTTAAGTCCTGCTACTCAGTTCAGAGCAGGACTTCTTATTCAGTGTTTTGGTTTCGTTTTGAGGAACCGTTATAAACCCTCTTTACAATGGCAATCGCCTGGCTTATATCAGGAACTGTGTTGGTTTGGTACTGCACCAGGGCTATTCGGACGAACCCCAACCGACCGAACTGGAGCAAAGCCGTTTCGGCCACGCTGCTTTGGCCGTTCTCTCTGTTCATGAATCGGTATAAGTGATTCCGCGCTTGATACGAGACTTTTCGCTGATCCATGCCGACGTCATTGTATTTATTTCCAACCTTTTATGACGCATAAGGGTCTCTTGTACATTGCGAAATGTAAAAGTCTATGCGCTACCTATTTACGTGTGTAAGTATTCTACTGCTCAATGCCGGCTGTCGGGAGCAGAATGAAGTGGTGCCCCTGGATGCTCCTGTTGCGTCCCTGGCAGATCTGCCTGCTACGTATCAAGCCTTCCAGGAGGGGGCCAAGATTGCCGGACGTCTTAAACGTGAAATTCAGAATGGCAATACCACCGGAGAGTGGCGTTACAACCAGCGCGGCCAATTGGTTGAATGGCGGATCATCCGATTTAACGCCGTCGAATCAGCCCTTCAATACCGCTATGATGTGAATGGCCGCTTACGTTATGTGCAGCACTTTTCTAATAATTGCGGCTATTCGAGTGTATTCAATTGCACGGGTCCAGTGGAATGGACAAGCTACGATGAACTGTCGACCGACGGGGCCGGACGCATTACTGAAAGCCGGACGTACCTTAAGGGTAATGGTGACTGGGATTTTCGTAGCAAGAGCCTATATGACTATACTGCTCAGGGACAGCTCACTAAGGTAGTACGATCTGATGCACAAGGAGTAGGCACGCTTACACAGACACTAACGTATGATTCTCGCGGCAACGTAGTGGCTGTCAGGGAACAGAACAGCACAGCAACGGCTGATCTTTCAGACCGCACGTTCACGTATGAGTATGGCACTGGCCGTAATCCTTATTTCAATACGGTTCACTACCCTGCCGCCCTGTTTCTAAGCCCCAACACACAGGTGGCTCAGGGATTGACGTACGAATACCGTCCCGATGGCCTACCAGGTCGTATTGTCCAGAACGGGGGGGCTACTGAGCTGGAGTACTACTAAAACGGCTAGCCAACAACCGCAGGGTACGCAGCAAACCATTTTTCGGTAGCTACCTACATACGGCCCCATCTAACCCAATTCTTAAACACGTTTAATTCTGACCGATCAGTCCTGAGGGGCGTAGGCTATAAACTGATTGTGTGAACCGGCCAAAACTGCTAAGTTTACGAACTTGATTCGGCCGTCGGACGGCTGAATCATCCGCGACTCAATCAGACGTCACTTCATGCCCGAAATCAACAAACTCCTCGTCGCCAACCGGGGCGAAATTGCCCTGCGTGTCATGCGTACCGCCCGCGAAATGGGCATCAAAACCGTTGCCATTTACTCTGAAGCCGACCGCAATGCCCTCCACGTTCGCTACGCCGACGAAGCGGTTTGCGTAGGTCCGGCCCCGTCGTCGGAGTCGTACCTGAAAAGCGACGTCATCATTGACGTATGCAAACGCTTAGGCGTCGACGCCATTCACCCCGGCTACGGTTTCTTATCCGAAAACGCCAACTTCGCCCGGCAGGTCCGCGAGGCCGGTCTGATCTTCGTTGGTCCATCGCCCGAGAGCATCGAGATCATGGGCAGCAAACTGGCCGCCAAAGCCGCCGTCGCGACCTACAACATCCCGATGGTGCCCGGTACGCCCAGTGCCATCACCGACCGGGCCGAAGCCAAAGCCATCTCGGCCAAAATCGGTTATCCAGTGCTGATTAAGGCCAGCGCCGGTGGGGGCGGCAAAGGCATGCGGATTGTCGAGAACGACGCCGAATTTGACGAGCAGATGGACCGCGCAGTGAGCGAAGCCCTGTCGGCCTTTGGTGATGGCTCAGTGTTCATTGAGAAATACGTTACGTCGCCCCGCCACGTCGAGATTCAGGTGCTGGGCGATCAGCACGGTAACATCATTCACCTCTTCGAGCGCGAGTGTTCCATCCAGCGCCGTCACCAGAAGGTCGTCGAAGAAGCGCCCTCCGCCATCCTGACGCCGGAAATTCGCGACGCGATGGGCCGGGCCGCCGTGGACGTAGCGCGGGCCTGTGGTTACTACGGTGCCGGCACGGTGGAGTTCATCGTGGATGATCAGCTCAATTTCTACTTCCTCGAAATGAACACCCGGCTCCAGGTAGAGCACCCCGTCACGGAACAGATTACGGGCGTCGATCTGGTGAAGCAGATGATCTACATCGCCGAGGGCAAGCCGTTGCCCATTAAACAGGAAGACCTGGCCATTAAAGGCCATGCTGTGGAGATCCGTGTGTATGCCGAAGACCCGGCCAACAACTTCCTTCCCGACGTCGGTACGCTGGAAACGTACGTACGGCCGCAGGGCAACGGCGTTCGGGTCGACGACGGTTTCGAGCAGGGCATGACCATCCCGATTTACTACGACCCGATGATCGCCAAACTCATTACGTACGGTGACAGCCGCGAGGAAGCCATCCAGAAGATGATCCGGGCCATCGATGAGTACCAGATTACGGGCGTCCAGACGACGCTGCCGTTCTGCCGGTTCGTGATGGAACACGAAGCGTTCCGGTCGGGGCAGTTCGACACGGGCTTTGTGGGCCGGTACTTTACCCCAAATCCCGATGTGCTGATTGCCGACGCCGACCCCGCCGAAGCGGAACTGGCGGCCGTGCTGGCGGCCTGGCTGATGCAACAGCAGAAGCCAAAAACGAATGGCACCAGCATTCAGGTGGCACAGCCCCGGAGCAAGTGGAAAACAAACCGGTTGAGCTGACGTACGTTTTCGGTAAATTAACGTGAATTATGGCTACGCATCTGATCCATGTAAGCCGGTTTTGCCATTCCACTTGTTAGCTGTCCTTTAGTGGATTAAGTTGGCACGTATCCATAATTCACTGTAAATTAGTAGCCTGACCCCAGCAATGTATGGAAGCCGTTACACTCAAATTGCCTGACGCACTGGAAGAAGACGCCCTACTGCGTTTGCCGGCCACCTGGGATGAGTACCACAGCCTGGTTGATACGTCACCCTACACCGTTCAATTCTTAAACGACGAGATTATTGTGGGACAAGCTACCCGTCAACATGAGTCATTGGTTATTGTTCTGGCAGTTTTGTTATCAAATTATTTTACTGACCGAGTAGGGTATGATGTGTTAGGCAGCAATATCAAAATTGCGATACCCAACCAGGCTGGTGATTTCAACGCTGACCTTTCCGTTGTGAAAGAACCCGTTGAATACGGCACCACACCCGGCGGTCGCCCTTCGACGGTACGGATTCAGAATCCGGAGATTATCGTCGAAGTACTGTCGAAGAGCACCCGCCGGTTTGATCTGATGGAAAAACTGACGTATTACAAGCTCATTCCCTCGCTGCAATACATGCTGTTTGTTGACCAGGACCGACCATTCGCTTCGGTGTATTCCCGAACGAATGTACCGGACGAGTGGCTCAATCATGACTATCGCTCACTGGATTCGGTGGTTCGGTTGGGGGCTCTCGAACTACCAATGCAGGCCATTTACCGAAAGACTGACTTTACAACTCCATGATACCTGTCGGGTATGCTATCAACCCCGACCGATCGATCACGTCCATGAAAAACTTTTTTCTTGTTACTCTCATCCTGCTCTGTTCGAAAGTTTGCCTCGGCCAGTCAGCCGGCAGCACCAGCGACACAACACCAGCCGGCATTACCCGGGCGATGCTCGATAAGGCTCCCGACAGCGAACTCGAACGAATCGTCATGGATGCGCTATCGGAACGGGTCAACAAGGACCTGGCCAGGGAGTATGACGTCATCAAAACGCTGTCGAAAGGGCAGCGGGCGGTCTACATTACGTGGGTACTGGAAAACGAGGTCACAAACGGCGGCTTTTTTCAGTTCTTCCGCAATACGCCCGATCAGTTTGCCGAGCTTGCTCTGGAAGGCATTCAGGTGCTTGGCGCTACGCCCTTCGAGGACATCATGCAGGAGGCCAGCGAAACCTATAACGAGATGAAGCCGGACCTGGACGTTCTGAACTTGGCGTCCCTGCAACTGCTCAGCAAAAAAAGCCCGGATGAACCGTTGCACGAGGTGGACGCTGAATTCCAGTCGATGAACGAACGGCAAAGTCTGTCTGCGTTCCGGATCAAATACATCAGGAGTCATAAAGACGAGTTTGTGAGCAAGTAACCGGCCCGATTACGGGATCTTGCGTACTTAGGTTGTTGTTTACATGGCAGCTCCGTTCGCCAGATAGAACTTGTACTCGGGACGACTCACTCATCCAGTATACTATTAGTTTTTAACGCCCCTGACGGAAAAGAAGGCATTTCAACCAGTCATCAACAAGGCAAAAAAAGGCAACTATAGCTCAGAAAAAACCAATGAATCCGACTGTCGGAATCACCCCGGTTTCTGTCGGTATTGCCCCCATTCAGGTGCTGCGTTTGTCGTATTTTTGAGACGAACAACAGATACCGATTGATCACGAATGGAAGCAAGTATGACTCTACCCCCCTCATCCGCACAGGCTGTCGACCGAATACCCCGGTTGTTTTTCACGATCCTGGTCAACTCCCTGACGGCCTCTCTGACGAATAACTTCGTGTGGTTCGCCGTTACGTTCTGGGTGTATCTTCAGACAAAATCCGTGGTAGCCACCTCGATCATGGCCGGCGTGTACACGGGTACAGTTGCGCTGTCCGGCTTTTTTCTCGGCTCACTGGTCGACCGCTACCCGAAAAAATACGCGATGCTGCTCTCTAGCGGGTTGACCTTACTCCTTTACCTCCTGGCCGCTGCCATTTACCTGACAACCCCGGCGGCTACTCTGAAAGACCCATCCAGCATTGCCTTGTGGGCGTTCATTATTCTGTCGCTTCTGGGCGCAATTGCGGGCAACATACGGTCCATTGCGCTGGCTACGGTGGTGACGATTTTTGTACCTGCCGAACAGCGCGACCGGGCAAATGGCCTTGTCGGCACGGCCAACGGGGTGTCCTTTCTGGTGGCCTCCATCTTCAGCGGACTGGCGATCGGTTTCATCGGTATGTTCTGGACCCTGGCGGTGGCCATTGGCCTTACGGCCGCCGTTATCGCTCATCTGCTGACGGTAGCATTCCCCAAACAGGAAATAACCTCTACCGAAACCAAGAACGACAGCATCGACATTCGCGGCACGATCCGGGCCATTCAGCTCATTCCCGGCATGTTCGGCCTGATTTTTTTCAACACGATCAATAACTTCCTCGGGGGCGTCTTTATGTCGCTCATGGACGCCTACGGGCTGTCGCTCGTATCGGTTCAGATGTGGGGCATCTTGTGGGGCTTCCTGAGTCTGGGATTCATCTTTGGCGGACTGGCCGTGGCCCGCGTTGGGCTCGGTCAAAAACCGCTGCGAACGCTCTTTCTGGCCAACATTGCCATGTGGACGGTCTGCGTGTTCTTCACCATCCAGGCTTCAATTATTCTGCTCGCTACCGGGATGTTCATCTACCTGTGTCTGATTCCGGTGGTCGAAGCGGCCGAGCAGACCATCATTCAGAAAGTGATTCCGCCCGAACGCCAGGGCCGGGTATTTGGTTTTGCCCAGAGCATTGAACAGGCCGCATCGCCCCTTACCGCCTTGATGATCGGTCCTATTGCACAGCTTATCTTTATTCCGTTCATGACAACCGGAGCCGGGGTAAGCCTGATCGGTTCCTGGTTCGGTACGGGTTCTGACCGCGGGCTGGCGCTGCTGTTTACCCTGACCGGCCTGATTGGTCTGGTGATCACGCTGCTGGCTATACGATCAAAAGCCTACCGTACGTTATCATCGGCCTATTAACCCCATTGCCCTGCCTATGCCCACAGGCAGGGCAACCCTTTTGTTTTCCGCATGACCCTTCTGACAACCAAACGCCTGCACCTTCGTCTGTTATCGGTTCAGGACGCACCCTTTATCCTTGACCTGCTCAATACGCCGGCCTGGCTCACGTACATTGGTGATCGTGGCGTACGAACGCTCGACGACGCCCGTCAATACCTTCTTCGGGGACCTCTGGCGAGCTATGAACGGTGGGGGTTTGGCCTGTATCTGGTCACTCGCAGGCCTACCGATACGCCCATTGGCCTTTGCGGTTTGTTACAACGCGAAACGCTCGACAAACCAGACATCGGCTTTGCCTTCCTGCCGGACTACGTTGGGCACGGATACGGTTTTGAAGCAGCCTCAGCCGTTCTGGCCTACGCACACACAACCCTCGGCATTGATACGGTAGCCGCCATTGTCACCCCGGAAAACCAGCCGTCCATCAAACTCCTTGAAAAACTGGGCTTACAATTCCGGAAACGGGTTACGCTGACAACCGACAGCGAAGAACTGCTATTGTTTGAAAGCACAGCCCCTTAATTCACAGAGTCAATTAACTCATCAGGGAAGTTTTGAAATTGGAAGCCCCATCAGGCTATTTTTGTCATCCTGCATTTTTTGTCATCCTGAAGTACGAAGGATCTTTGGCAAAGGCTGAAAAACCAGTAACTACCGCAGATCCTTCGTATCTCAGGATGACAAAAACGGGCTACACTATTTGTAACAATACTTTTTCAACCCGTCTGACCTCATGAAAGGACAACACCACTACGCGCTGACCGTCCAATGGACCGGCAACAAAGGCCAGGGCACGAAAACCTACACGGCCTACGACCGGAGTCACACCATACAGGTGCCGAACAAAGCCGACATCCTCGGGTCGTCGGACCCGGCTTTTCGGGGCGATCCTACCCGGCACAATCCTGAAGAGCTGCTGGTGGCTTCGCTGTCGACCTGCCACATGCTCTGGTTTCTGCACCTCTGCGCGCAGAACGGCATTGTCGTAACGGATTACGTCGACAACGCAATGGGTATCATGGTCGAAACCCCGGACGGTGGCGGGCACTTCACCGAAGTTACTCTTCACCCAACCGTAACCGTTACGGAGGACGCTATGATTGACCGTGCCAACGACCTGCATGCCCAGGCGAACAAGCTGTGCTTTATTGCCAACTCCTGCAACTTTCCGGTGCATCATCAGCCGAAATGCCGGGCAGCGACCGCCGAACCGTCCGTTAATTAAACACCTGGATCAAATCAGTAGAAATACTGTCTTGCGCCGTTTTGCTGGTGAATACCCTGAACAATGTACACAATCCGTTTTCATGTCCGGGCCGCCTGTCGGCTCGGTGCCTTAGTCTGCACACTGACGGCTCAGGCGCAGACTGTCTCTGAGTCGATCCGGCTCAACCAGATCGGTTTTTATCCCAGTGCCCCCAAAAAAGCCGTGGTGGTCGGCGAGTCTGGCGCCACGTTCCAGGTGGCGACCTCAGATCTCAAAACCGTAGTATTTACCGGTACCCTCTCCGCCCCGCAGACGAACCCGCTGTCGGGCAAGGTGAATCGCATGGCCAACTTTTCGGCGGTCACCAAACCCGGTACGTACGTCGTGGTCGTGCCGGGCATGGGCCATTCGTACCCGTTTGAGATCAAGCCGAATGTTCACCAGGCCGTTGCCGCCGGGTCGATCAAAGGATTTTACTACCAGCGGGTATCGGTTGACCTGCCCGCCCGCTACGCCGGCAAGTGGAGCCGCCCGGCTGGTCACGCCGACTCGCGGGCGCTGGTTCACGCATCGGCCGCATCGCCGGGTCGCCCGGAAAATACAGTGATTGCTTCCTCGCGGGGGTGGTACGATGCCGGCGACTACAACCGGTACATCGTGAACTCGGGCATTACGATGGGCACGCTGCTGTCGCTGTACGAAGATTTTCCCGCGTACACCACCTCGCTGAAAGTTGACATTCCGGAATCCGGCAATCAGTTGCCCGACCTACTCGACGAAGCGTTGTGGAACCTGCGCTGGATGCTGACCATGCAGGACCCAGCCGACGGCGGAGTGTACCACAAACTGACCAACGCAAAATTCGACGGGATGGTCATGCCCGACAAGGCAACCAAAGACCGCTACGTAGTGCAGAAAAGTACGGCTGCTACGCTCGATTTTGCGGCCGTGATGGCCCAGGCGAGCCGGGTGTTTCGGCGCAACAGCCGGACCGTACCGGGACTGGCCGATTCGTGTCTGACGGCGGCTGTCAAAGCCTGGAACTGGGCCAGACAGAACCCGGCCGTTCTGTACGAGCAGGAAGCCATGAACCGCCAGTTCGACCCCGATGTATCGACGGGAGCGTACGGCGACCGCGACGTAAGCGACGAATGGATCTGGGCGGCTGCGGAACTGTACGTCACCACAAAAGACGATGCCTACTACACCGCCGTCAACCTGTACCCCGACGACAAAACGCCCCTGCCCTCCTGGAACCAGGTACGCACGCTCGGCTATTACACCCTCGCCCGCTTTGCCGACAACCTGACGGCCACGGGTAAAAAAGACGTACCCGCCCTGAAGAAACGCCTGACTCTATTTGCCGATGGGCTAATTCAGGGCACCGATCAGAACCCGTACGGTACGGTGATGGGCAAATCGGCCCGCGACTACATCTGGGGCAGCAGTTCGGTGGCTGCCAATCAGGGCATCGCGCTGATTCAGGCGTATCGGCTGACGAACGACAGGAGCTACCTTGGCCACGCCCTGGCAAACCTGGATTTCCTGCTGGGCCGCAACGCCACCGGTTACTCGTTCCTGACCGGCTTCGGCGACAAACCCGTGATGCACCCGCACCACCGCCCGTCGGTGGCCGACGGCGTTGACGAGCCGGTACCGGGCCTGCTTTCGGGTGGTCCCAACGGTAACGCGCCCAAACAGGACAAGTGTCCCGGCTACACGGCTACGTCGCCGGACGAGACGTTTCTGGACAACGACTGCTCGTACGCATCCAACGAAATTGCCATCAACTGGAACGCGCCGTTTGTGTACCTCGCGGCAGCGATCGAAGCCCTTCAACCCGAATTTAGATTTAAGTAAGTGCTGATTTAACCACTCCGGCACCGCGAACTGAGAACAGGCATAAGAAGCGACCAGCGGCTCAGTGCCGTCTCGGTGTACCTGATGCCCCGTTTACCCAATTAACCCCTCTAATACAATGAAACGCAGACAATTTGTGTCGGCCTCCGTATTGGCCGCTTCCGCCCTGACGACCGCGCAGGCCGAACCTAAAGCGCCTAAAAAAGAAGTATACGAACTACGTACCTATCAGCTTCGCGGTGGCTCCAGTCCGGCCACCGAAAACTACCTGAAAGATGCGCTGATACCCGCCCTGAACCGGCACAAGATCAAGAACGTAGGGGTGTTTAAGGAGATGAGCAAAAGCGAACCGGCCAGGCTGTACGTCCTGATCCCCCACCCTTCGTGGGACGAGTACGCCAACCTGGCAACGAAGCTGGCCGACGACAAAGCGTATGCCACGGCCAGTCAGGCATACGTCAGCCTGACGCCCGACAAAGCCCCCTTTGCCCGCTATTCGACCACCCTCATGAACGCCTTCGATGCCCTGCCCAACATGGTGATTCCTAACCGGGAAAGTCGTATCTTTGAGTTGCGAACGTATGAAGGATTTGCGGAGGATGCCGTTCGGCGGAAAGTGAAGATGTTCAACGTGGATGAACTCCCTATTTTCAATAAAACCGGGTTGAATCCGGTATTCTTCGGCGAGGTAATGGCCGGTGAGCACATGCCCTGCCTGACCTACATGCTGACGTTCAAAAACATGGACGAGCGCGATGCCAACTGGAAGCAGTTTGTCGACAATCCGGACTGGAAACGCGTATCGCAGTTGCCCGAATACGCCAACACGGTGTCAAACATCATTCGGGTATTTCTGGAACCAACCCCCTATTCACAGATTTAACGGAGTTTTAGTCATCAACCTGTTGTTCTATTACTGTGGAAAGACGTAGTGCCCTGAAAACGATGGCCGGTGCCATCGGCGGGTTAATCAGCCTGCCGACGTGGGCTACCAACTGGACCGAAGCCTCGGTCCGGTCGTTTACACCGTCGCTGACGGTTGCCGAGGATGCGCTCCTGGCCGAAATTGTTGAAACGATCATTCCGGCCACCGACACGCCGGGTGCGAAAGCGCTGGGTGTGCATACGCTGATCCAGAAAATCGTCGCCGACTGCTACGACCAGCCGTCGCAGGAAAAGCTGAAAAAAGGCCTGGAAACGGTTTCGGCAATGGCGCAGCAGCAGTTTGGCAAAGACTTCGCGGCTGCCGATGCTACGCAACGCACGGCCCTGCTTCAGGGATTGTCGCAATCGGCAGATGCAGCGCCGAAGGAGTTCTTTTCCTTCGTAAAGGGCCTGACGATTCGCGGGTACATGACATCCGAGTACGTAATGACCAACCTGACGCACTACGTCATGGCCCCCGGCTATTACCACGGCTGTGTACCGGTTCCGGCTACGAAAGCGGTTTCCCAAACTCCAGCTAAATAATCCTGAACGACATGGCCAATTTTGCAATCGACGCGAAAAAAGAAAATACCTACGACGCCATCGTCATCGGCTCCGGCATCAGCGGAGGCTGGGCGGCTAAAGAACTGACGGGCAAAGGACTGCGTACTCTGGTACTGGAGCGCGGCCGGGATGTCCGGCACGTAACGGACTACCCCACTACCATGCTCAACCCCTGGGAGTTTGAGCACCGGGGCCAGCTGCGGAAAGAAGTACGCGACGCCAACCCCATCATCAGCAAGTGCTACGCCTTTTACGAAGGTTCAGAACACTTCTTCGTCAAGGACGCCGAGCACCCCTACGTGCAGGAGAAACCCTTCGACTGGATTCGGGGCTATCAGGTTGGTGGTAAATCGCTGATGTGGGCGCGGCAAACCCAGCGCTGGAGCGATTTCGACTTCGACGGACCGGCCCGCGACGGCTTCGCTGTCGACTGGCCGATTCGTTACAAGGACATTGCGCCCTGGTACAGTTATGTAGAGAAGTTCGCCGGGATTTCGGGCAATAAGGACGGCCTGCCGCAACTGCCGGACGGCGAGTTTCTGCCCCCGCACGAGTGGAACTGCGTGGAGAAACACTTCCAGCAGCAGATGGCCACCAAGTATAAGGACCGCCCCGTAATTATGGGCCGGGCCGCGCACATCACCAAGCCGCAGCCTATCCACCTGGAGCAGGGCCGGGCGCAGTGTCAGCACCGGACCATCTGCGAACGGGGCTGTCCCTACGGCGGCTACTTCAGCAGCAATGCGTCGACGATTCCCTGGGCGGCCCGCACCGGCAAGATGACCCTGCGCCCGGATTCGGTGGTGCACTCGATCATCTACGACGAGAAACTGGGCCGGGCCACCGGCGTTCGGGTGGTCGATGCCAACACGAAGCAGATGCAGGAATTCTACGCCCGCATCATCTTTGTGAACGCGGCCGCCCTGAACACGAACCTGATCCTGCTGAACTCTACATCGAGCCGCTTCCCGAACGGCCTGGGCAACGACAACGGCCTGCTGGGTAAGTACGTAGCGTTCCACAACTACCGTGCGGGCATTTCGGCGCAGTACGATGGGTACCTCGATTCGACCACCGAAGGCAAGCGCCCGAACAGTCCGTACATTCCGCGCTTCCGCAACCTCCACAAGCAGGAGACAGATTTTCTGCGGGGCTACGCGGCCGGTTTCTCGGCCGGTCGGATATCCCGGACGAACAACGAGGGTCTGGGTGCCAGCCTGAAAGAAAACCTGGTGAACCCTACGCTGGGCGGCTGGTACGTCGGCTCGCACATGATGGGCGAAACCATCCCGAAAGAAACCAACTACGTCGCGCTGGACTCGTCGCTGAAAGATCCGTTTGGTATCCCGCAGCTGAAAATTTCGGTGGGCTACGACGACAATGACGAGAAGATGGTGAAGGATTACATCGAGCAGATGACCGAGATGTTCACGGCGGCCGGCTTCACCAACATCCGCACCCGCGACGATAAGCGGAATCCGGGCCTGGACATCCACGAGATGGGGGGCGTTCGGATGGGTAAAGACCCCAAAACGTCGCTGCTGAACAAGTGGAATCAGATTCACAACGTCAAGAACGTATTCGTGACGGACGGTGCCTGCATGACCTCCACGTCAACGCAGAATCCCTCGCTGACCTACATGGCCCTATCCGCCCGCGCTGTGGATTACGCCGTGAAGCAGATGAACGCGAAGGCGCTGTAAACAGCCCGGTCACACCTGATAGCCTCCCCCGTTACCAGTCAATTCGGTAACGGGGGTTTCTTTTGTTACTGTTTTTACGAGCGTGGCAATTCATAAGTAAAATGTTGTTACTCATGTAGAATTACACACGACCGAAAACGAAAAAACGACAGGTAAATGAATCAGCATCAGTATATTGCTGGCCTATTCCACAACCAGTCCACTTCGTTACTCAGCCGTGTCTCGTCAATCCGCCCTCCCCCGTTTTGCGCTCATTCTATTAGTCTTGTCTGCTCTGTTCGTTCAGTGCCAGGAAGCTCCGCCGGATGCCTCTCCGCTGGTGTACGTTGGCACAGAAAACGCCGTAGCCCGCCGACCGTCGACCGGTTGCGCGTTTCGGTACGCCATCGCCAATACCTACAGCCGACTCGACAACAATACCCAACGCGAAGCCATCCGGGCCGGGCTGGGAGTTTGGCAGCGCCTGTCGCCCAACGTTGGTTTTCTGGAACTTGTTGACCGCCCGGAGCTGACGGTACGTTTTGCCGATCCGTCGGTTGTACAGGCGCAGGCCGTACAGGTACCGGTCGGACTGGTACGCGGATCGGCGCTGACGGTTTCGGCGCTGCGGCAGGAAAGCAACGGGTCTTACGCCATTTTGCTGAACAGTGCCTACGACTGGGACCCTGGCGCTCTGACCAAAGCGGTAGCGTATCAGGCGGGTGTGTTTCTAGGCATGACCTCATCCAGTGAAACCGGTTCGCTGATGTCGCCCCTGTTCGTAGGCCAGGCCGTTGCGCCGTCCAAAACCGACTCGCTGGCCATCAACAAGCTATACACGGCCCCCTGCAAGGACCTGACCAGTGTCAGTTTCCTGCCCTGCTCGCTGAAAGTAAATAACTTGATCACGAAGACAATTAAGCTAGACAAACAGGGGACTATTGCTATCAAAGCTTCCGGTTTCATTAATATAGGTTTTTTCGTGAGCGCCAGTGGTCCGGAAGGAAAGATTGATGGAGGTTTAGGAGGAGGCTCCTTAGCACCTTACAACATCGTTCCGGATATGTTTCACGCAGCGCTGATGTACAAAGTGGACAACGAGCTAACCTGGCAATACTGGAGTGATAAACGCACATTTCAGACCAACGGTCGACAATATATCGACATAACGTTTGAGGTAAACGACAACGATAAGGGAAATAACTCCGGCGCTTACGATGTAGTGATTGATTATCAGTGACCTACTGAGCCGCTTGAGTCTAAAGAGTAAGTTTATTACCCCTCTCCTCTTCAGGGCGTTGGGGTACGTTCAGCTTTCCATCCACCGCTATGAAGTCGCCTTTCCTGTTTGTGCTGTTCGTGCTGGCGCTGCTGCCACGACCTGGCCGGGGTCAGTCCCAACTGGCCGATACGTATCGGCAGCGAGCCGAAACTGAATACAGCAAAGGTCACTACGAGCTGGCTACTACCTACTACGAGAAAGCCTATCAACTTGTCCGTGGAACCGATCCCGTGCGGGCCGCTAACCTCTGCGTAGACCTCAGCAGCATGGACTACATGAAGGGCCACAATCGCAAGGCCGCCGACCGCTGCCTGACCGGCCTGCAACACCTCCGCGCGGTGGCCGCTCCACCCGACTCCGCCCTGTTCAAGCTGTACTCCAGCCTCGGAACGTACTACATTGAGCTATTTTACCCCGACTCCGCCCGCAGTTATTTTCGCCGGGCCGATGCGTTGCTCGCCCGGAATCCACGCATTGAGCAGCAGATTCCGTTGTACGTACTGTTTCACCTGAACAACCAGGGCCATTGGCTATTAAAGACCGAAAACTATGCCCGTTGCTTAACGTACCTAACCAAAGCCCGGCAGATAGCCTTGACTTACAATATGCTAGATGACCTGACTTACATTCAAAGTAATCTAGCTGGCTGTTATAATGCGATGGGGAATTATGACCTAGCACTAACACATATAAAAATCGCTAATGCATTTTATCATAAACCAACCATCCGGAAAAGTCAGTTTCTGACTGGAATTGGTCATATTCTTCATAAACTACACCGCTACCCGGAAGCACTGCGTTATTTCACCCTGGCCGAACGAGTTTTAAACCAGTTGCCCCGAAAATCACCAACCGATTATTTATCCTATCAAATTAACCTGTGGTACATGATCAGTAGCTGCCATCGGTCGGCAAATCAACTGACCGAAGCGGCTCGTTACTCGTCAAAAGCCATCCAATTGCACAAGAAGTACCTGGGGAGCCGGGGACCGCTGCTCGCAAAAGTTATGATTGAACAGGGCCGCTGGTACGAAGCCCGACACGAACCGGCCAGGGCACTACAGGCTTACCAGACTGCCATTCAAACTGTGTGCCGCGATACGACCAGGCCGCTCCGTCAATGGCAAAACCCCGTTGCCGATGCTGTTTCTGATGAGGTACTACTATTATTGGCTGTGTCCAGAAAAGCGGCCCTGCTGAAGCAAGTGTACCGCACCAACCGCCAGCCGGCGTATCTGGCCGCGGCCATTGAGACCTACCGCTACGGCGTTCAACTACTGGAACGCGTTCGTCACGGTATCGATACCGAACACGCCCAACTGCTGTTTGCGGCCCGCCAGCCCACGCTCGTACCGGATGCCATCGACCTGACGTTTGAAGCCTACCAACATCAGCCCAGTCAAGCCTTGCGCGACATCCTCGTTGGGCTGTTTGAGCAGGCCCAGGCCGGTAGTCTGCGCGAAGCACTGCGACTCAATGCCATCAAACCCCGTACAATTCCCGCTGCACTGCTTGAGCGAGAACAGAAGCTGAAGCAGCAGATTAACGAACTGCGCCGACGTCCCGCCGGCGATTCAGCCGCCAGTGCCGAGCTCACGGCCAGTCAATTGGCGTGGCATCAGTTACTGGAAACCTTTCGGCAGGATTATCCCGCCTATTATCAACTTCAATACCAGCAAACCAATCTGAGTGCCCAGAACCTGCAGCAGCATCTGGACAACCGGACGGCCTACGTTGCCTATGTCCGAAACAAAAACAACCTGTTCATGCTCGTGGCAACACGCAGCAGCGTCAACTTTATCCGGCAACCGATTGACTCCACCCGCTTCAGTAGGCAGTTAACTACCCTCCAGCAAGAACTGTATCAGGACCCTATCTTTGCCCGGTACAAAGGCATGGATAGTGCCGCCGAGCTGTACGCTACCTGCATCGAGCCTATGCGGCCGCGTCTGAACGGAAAAACGAGACTGGTCATAGCCCGCGACTGGAGTTTTAATTTTCTGCCGTTCGAGGTGCTCGAAACCGGCAGGCGGGCAAACGACTACCTGACTAAACAGTACGCCATTGCGTACGCCGTATCGGCGGAGGCTTTTTTTCAGCCGACCAGGCAGGCATCGACCAGCCGTCCGGTGCTGATGGTGGCTCCCTTCGCCCGGGCTGGAGCCGTACTGGAAGCTGTTAACAGACAGGACAATCTGAAGCCATTGGGGTCCAGTGAAGCCGAAGCCCGCGCTATTGGCGGACAATTGCTGCTCGGTCCGGCCGCTACGCTGCGGGCTTTTCAGCGCACCGACCTGGACCGCCCTGTGATTTACTTCGCCACGCACGCCAAAACCGACGATATCGATCCGGCTAACTCGCACATTGCGTTCTTTCCCGGCGAAGCGGATAAATTATACACCGATGATATTTATAACCTTTCTTTATCGTCAACAGGTCTGGTTGTGCTGGGGGCCTGCGAAACGGGCTCGGGTAAGGTAATAGCCGGCGAAGGCGTTCTGTCGCTGGCCAGGGCGTTCGCTTTCGCCGGGTGTCCATCGGTTATTTCGACACTCTGGAAAGCTAACGACGAAACAACGTCTTTCCTGACGATCCGCCTGCACGAGTATTTAACGCAGGGGTTATCCACTGATGAAGCGCTGCAGCGGGCCCGGCAGGATTTTTTTGATTCACCCCTTCGTGCGAAATACGACCATCCGTATTATTGGGCGAACTACGTCCTGCTGGGTAATCATGCCCCCGTGATGCCCGTATCGCATCCGGGGGGGGCTGGCTGGCTGCTGGCGTTTATCGGCGTTGTAGCAATAGCGTTCTGGCAACGTAACCGGCTTGGTCGGTTGATGAGCATCTGACTACCGGACAATAAAAAAGCCTCCGCAGGAGGCTTTGATTAATTACTTAGGCGTTAGTTACCGCCACCATTCCCGCCCGTCTTTGGCGGTTGGTCTTCGTCATCGGATTGAACCGACTCAGACGGAATTTGAATTTTCTTAACGGTTGACTTGGGCTCAACCGGCTCAGGCTGGCAACCGACCAGGGAAAACGTAGTTGCCACAGCGGCAACTACCAGGATGTTTTTTAATGCAGTACGCATGAGATAGGGAAGTTGATAACAACCAAAATTAAAAAATTACATGAATGACCTTGTTAACAAATAATAAAAAAGCCTCTACGTAGAGGCTTTTTTATTATTTGTTAAGCATTATTTTGGCCAGCCTGACTTCGGTGGCTGGTCTTCATCATCGGATTGAACCGACTCAGACGGAATTTGAATTTTCTTAACGGTTGACTTGGGCTCAACCGGCTCAGGCTGGCAACTGACCAGGGAAAACGTAGTCGCCAAAGCGGCAACTACCAGGATGTTTTTTAATGCAGTACGCATAAAGCATGAGGTTTACGAACCCGGCCCATCCGAATTCGCAGCTTTACGCCCTGGCATTTCGTTTTCCCTTGCTTTTTGAAAAATATTTTTTTACACCTGTTACTTTCAGCCGTCGGTACCGCATAAAGAGACAAAGCAGCCCCACCGCTATGCCCAAAACGTTTACCGATCAGGAACTTGTGGATGGTCTACTAACTAAGGATGAACGGCTTACCCGCGCCATCGTGCAGTTTCTGTATCATCAGTGCCAGAAACCCATTACCCGGCTGGTAACCCGGCAGCACGGCGATGAAGACAATGCCAACGATTTATTTCAGGACGTCATTCTGATTTTTCTGCAGAATGTCTGGGATGGTAAATACCAGCTTCGCAGCGATACGAAAGTGACGACCTACATCTACGGCATCGCCCAGACGAAGTGGCTGCGGGAACTGGAGCTTCGGAAAAACCGGACGGCCCGCTTTGAGCGCTACGACCGCGAACAGTCCATGCTCCCCGACACACCCACGCCGGAGCAACTGTACCTGAACGCCGAAGAAGTAGAATCGGCCTGGGCGGTGTTCAACCAGTTGAGCGATCGTTGCCGTGAACTGCTTACGGCTTTCTACCGCGATCACCTGACGATGGAGCAAATCGCCGATGAGTTGGGTTTAGGTACGGCCGATAACGCCAAAACCAGAAAATACCGCTGTATCCAGGAACTGAAAAAATTAACGAATCTATGGAACGACCAACCGACAAAGAAGCCGAACACGACTGGGTTGAGCGCTATCTAAACGGCCAGATGACCGCCGATGAACGCGCCGTGGTTGAGGCTGAACGACAGGCCGATCCGGCGTTTGATACCGACGTCACCCTTTTAAAACGCACCCACGACCTGATGAAGGAAGCTTTTCTGGAACAACAGGCCATCGATACGATCAGACAGCTCCAGGTTCGCGACCGACGACGCACCCGGCAGCTTCGGGTAATCACCCGTTCGCTGGGGAGTGTCGTCGCGCTGGCCGCGATGCTCGTACTGTACCTGTCGTTCAGCCCCATTACGGTCCCCGACTCAGAAAATGACCTGAGCGTCACGCGCAGTCTCGCCGACGACACCACGGCGACCGTTCAGAAACGGGTTTTCGGGCAATTTTTTGATGGGCAGGCTCACCTCACGGAAGGGCAGTACGCGCTGGCGGTCAAAAATTTTGAGCAGGTCCTGTCCGCCACCGACATCCGGCCGTATTTTCGGGAAGCCGCACAGTGGCACCTGGCCGTGGCCTACCTCAAAAGCGGTCAACCCGACAAAGCCGAGCGCATGTACAATCAGTTTACCGGCTGCGTCGATTGTGAATACAGCGTCAACCCCATCGACCGCTGGAAAGTCTGGTGGCGCATAAAACTGGCTCAGTGGCTGGACTGACCCCGGCCATTCATTCGATCCGCACCCGAGCTACGTATGGCCCTGTTTGATTTTCTTTCGTCCCGCCGAAAACCCGACATTCAGGCGCTGGTCAGGCAGGGTCGCCACCTCACCGACGCTGCGTCAATACGCGAGTTCAGCAATCAGGTCAGGGCCACATTCGCCCCGCTGCTCGACAGTCGGCTTCCGCCGAACAACCCGGCCAATAGCCCGCTTCGCACGACTGTTTTCTTTGAACTGTGCGGACTAATTCAAACGCTGCTGGAAGACGACCGGTATTTCATTTCCCACTACGAAACCGTACTGGACGAGCTGATTACGGTCTGCCGCTGGAAGCAGCAACTCAGCAACGTATCGCCCGAAGCGGCAGCCGCAGCCGACAAATCCCTGCAACTGGCCATCCAGAAACGGCTTACGTACTGGCAAAACAGCCAGAAGGGCACCCACCATCACCGCATCATCCGGCTGCTCCACCCCGACGACCTCCCGATTGTGGCCCGACGCACCCTCCGGGCTTTTGTAGCGCGGTACAAACGGCAGCAATCAGAAGAACCTTTATTCTGGCTGCGGGAAGAGCGGGTCGAACTCTGCTTTCCCCTCATCAAAGACTATTTTTTTGAGCAGTCGGCTTTCTGGGTATTTTTGTTCCGGGGACCCAACGAAGCGGCCTTCATCGACGATGCCCTGGGTAACGTACGCGGCTGGATACGTCGGCGGGTGATCGACGACGAACGCCCACCCGAGCCGGAATTGCTGAATGGAATCAACGACATTGTGAGCAAGGTGCAATTCGACTTCATGCAGAAGGTAGAGGGGTTTCGGGCTAATCCCGACTCGTTTTACCTGGATGCGGGTCTGGCAACGTACCTGATCGGATTCGTGAAGCAAAGCCGGGCGATCTGGAAACTGCTCACCGGTTTGTACAAACAGCCCATCAGCGATAACGAACCGCCGGCCGACGAAGACGAGGCCGTGGGTGACGCCGACACGGGCAATCTGCCTGCTACGGACGATGCCGCCGATGAGGACGACTACCTATACGCCAAACTCCGCCAATGCATGGCGTCGCTCTCTCAGGAAGAACGCGATATTATCTACGCCCACCACGACCATGACTACAGCGACACGGTGCCCTTCGAAACGCTGGCGAGCCGCCTGAAGAAATCGGTTAAATCGCTGGAGGGCATCTACAAACGGAGCCTGGATAAACTAAAAAAATGCGCCCGCGGAGGGGGCGCTTCGCAACACCAGTTAGCCACTGCCTGATGACCGACCGCCAGCAACTGATCCGAAAACACCGCCAGGGCACGCTGACTGATGCTGAATATCAGGAGTATCTTGCCCTGCTGCGCGACGACCCAACGTTTCAGGAAGACGTTGAGCTGGACCGTATGCTGACCCAGGTGACCCGGCAGGATAAAAACCGGCTTCTGTGGGAAGCGGTACAGGCGGCCGAAGCCGACGCAACCGTACGACCCCTGTCGGGCGGTTCGCGGCCCTGGAACACCTACGCCATGGCCGCCTGTGTGGCCGGGCTGCTCGGCTGGGTCACCTGGCTGCTGTGGCCTTCCATCACCGGTTCATCTGGCCCGGAACTGGTCAGGACCGAGAAGCGCGATGTACGATTGCTGCTCGACGAAACTACAAAAGGGTATGACGACTACGGCGGTTCGGTCTGGCTACGCTGGTTCGAAAACAGTCGCCAGCAGGAGCCTCAAACCTACACCTTCTGCCGCGATACGCTGACGGTTTATTTAAAAAATTCACGCGATACGACGCAATGGCAGCCGGTACAGTTGCTTTTTAACGCAGACCAGCGAAAATTGTACGTGCAACCGCCTAACCAACCACGCCGTCTTCTAAGCGAATGTCTCGACAATCCACAACCACTGTCGTTTACGCCCTGATTATTTGGGGCTTTCTGTTTCTGCTGACGCCCACTGCCGATGCGCAACTCGCCACCCAGTGCCGGTGCGAAGATTTACCGACAAACCACCTGGGCTTTCTGCCCAACGAAACCGAAGCCATCAAACGGGTTGAGCAAATGCTTACTGACATGAAGCGGTATGCTCATCTCAAATTCACCGAAACCATCCGAATCAAGGAAACCAAATGCACCATCCCGACGGCTCTGATCTGTGAGCGGATGGAGCGCTACATTACGTACAACAATGATTATCTAAACCGAATTACGAAGAAAGATGCCCCCATGACCTGGGTTGATCAGCACGTACTGGCTCACGAAATTGGTCATCACGTACTGGGCCATCTCGATGGCCGCCAATCGTTTATCGACCTCGACCGGGCCTACAATCGGGACACAAAAGGCAAAAAGGGGGCCTTATCCCAACTGGCGCTGGCCGGTCCGCAGGCACAGGAAATTGAAGCCGATTTTTTTGGACTATGGTATTTGTTCCGCACTGACCCCCGGTTTCAATTTCAGAAACTGGTGAATAGTTACGACACTTTGTTCGTCGACGTGCCCAGGCAAAACTTCACCCCTGCCCCCACAAGACGCAAAGGAGCCCCAAAATCTTCGGTTGAATCGGCTACCCACCTGACGTTCGACAAGCGCATCTGGGCTATGGAGCAGTTCTGGAACGAACTCAAAGCCCGGCCGCAGACCATCGCCCGAGCAGGGTACTTTGCCGATGCGGCCGGCGCTGCCTATGTAGCGTTGCGCTCCGAACATCCGTTCTGGGACGTTGGGCTGGTAGCCGGACTGACCGTGGCGGGTCGGCCGCAGTTTCAGTTGAACGGTGCCCCCGTTGATGCCTTGCTGTATTCGCCCGCCGAAGCCGCGAACCTGTACCTGGGTTTGTCGGTCAGCCGGTTTCAGTGGCAGCGGCCCTGGCGTTTCGAGGGCGACGTGGCCTGGTCGCAGCAGCGCTACGGTACGTTATTCGGCAATGGTAACAGCCAGCGGCTTATCGAAGACTTCACCTTACGTTACCTCACCGTCTTTCCGCGGGTTAGCTGGAGTCCGACGAGCCGCCGGCAGGAAGCTGGGTTCTCGGTCAACCGGTTTGGCTGGTTTGTCGGCCTCGGCCCGAGCGTCCGGATTCCGCTCAAACTCTCGTACACGAACAACGCCGTTGTGATCGACCCGGGCAACGTTCCAGCCCTGGAATTTTCGGTGAGTCCACGGCTTTCGCTCGGCGTGGAATGGCTGAAGAAAACGTTTTTGCCCCGGGGTTATAAACTGGCCGTCAGCTACGAACCCCAGTTTATCCGGTTCCGGGCCACACCGACGCCCCGTATGCTGTCGCACAACCTGGACCTAACGATAGCGTATACCCTGTTTCGCGGATAGGCTCCGCAGGGCATCCGTCCGTTGGGAAAGCTGGCCTGCCCTGCAAAAAAATTTAAGATCAGGTGTTACCTCCGATCTACGTGAACGCATATACGACTGGTTGCTATAAAGTCACATCCTGGAGCCGGACCGGAAAAGACCCCAAGGCGTACCGAGGCAAACGCTTTCCGATTCCGTCCACACGCAAAATCCGGCGCTTGTTGCACAGCCTGTTCTCCGACACGAGGGTATCTACCCGGTTGGAAACAGGTTGTGTCTTTTTACCGGACAGGCAGTGAGCAGACGGTTTATTCTTAATTTTTCACGGAAGCTGTTACCTGAACCCGTCCAGCCCGCATATACCTATGAAGTATATCAGTACGCCATACTTCTATCCACATCTTCCTGTTCATCTACATTGTAATGTGTGTCGTTGTCAGCCCATTACCCAAATCCGGGTAGTGGGCTGACGTACTGGCAGGAAACCAAGGGCTACCCTGTTTTACTGTTTCGACTGCCGTTTCTTCCATTCCTCCATTACCTTGAAGTAGTCTTTGTTATCGTAGTAGTCGTATTGCCGGATGATTTTCCCATCCCGGAAATGAAAGATATTTACAAAGCGCATTTCGTAGGGCAAATCGTCATACCTGGCCTTGAGCAGCCCTTCGGTAACCAGCACGTTCCCCTGCGTAATGACCTGACTCACCTGCCAATCGTACTGGTTATACCGGTTGGCCGAATCAAAGTTGGCGAAGATCGCCTGTTTGTTTTCGCCAACAAACGAGTACGTCGGATCTTCGAGCCGCACATCGTCGGCATAAAACGGCGCGAGTTTTTCACTGGTTGGCCGACCGCCATAAGCCCGGTAATAGTTCCTGACAAAATCAGCGGGAATCTGACCCTTGTCTGACTGAGCCCATGCCGGGGCAGCCAGCGTTGTTGTGATTAATACAAACAGAAGGTATGGTTTCATGTGTAGCAAATGATAATCCGAAAGCCTTTAAAAGAGTACCAGATGGCAGTAGTTGTTGCACAGCCCCCAACATTTTGGCGAACTGACGTCCGGACACGGATTTGGCTACCCATCAATTCGAGCGGGTGGCTTCGGGCAACTCGCGAAATGGGTTATATTAGCCGGGTCAAATTTTCTGCGTTCATGAAATTGCTTTTTCTGGCCCTCAGTATCGTTGCCGGCGTATCGACCGGCGGCTTTTCGCAAACCAAACCGGCAGCCCCGGCCAAACCAGCCCAGACCGCCAGGCCATCGGCCCCCCAGTCTACGACAGCCGCGTCGGCCAAATCCGTCGAGAAACAAAAATTTGTGCTGCTGAACAACGGCGCGACCATCGGCATGGTGGTCAACTCGGTGGTAAAAGCGGACAAAAAGCGCCTTAACCTGACGGATCAGCAGCTCCCCAAAGCCCGCCAGCTGATCACCGACGCAACCGTGAAGTTTAACGAAGGAGTAAAAAAGCTGAAACGGTCGGGTATGAACGCGCAGAAGCTCCGGGTCCTGGCCGTGGAGGTCGAATCCGAACTGGTTCAGAAATACAAAGCCATTCTGACGCCCGAGCAATACGCGAAACAACTCGCTCACCACAAGAAAATTTACCCGGAAAGCAAAGCTTCCTGAAACTCCCTTCGGGCTACTGCCCTTCCAGCGTAGCGGCTGTTCCGGTGGTCGGGAGCGGTACGGGCATGTCGGTGAATTTATCCGTACGCGCTACGAAATGCGTAACGGCCGGCGGATTCGGACCAAAGTGAAACTGCCGAACGGTCTGTTCAACCGCCACATCCTCCAGCGTGAAGCGCTGGTGCTGGCGCAGGTGTTCGCCCCAGGACGTAACCGTAAAAAATTCGACCTGCCGCTCTGGCCGCGCAATGTCCGTAAACACCCCGGCACGCAGGGCACCATCGCGCAGGCGCACCTGCTTCAGTTTTTCAATGGCTTTGAGGAACGCCGGTACCCGACCCGGATCAACCAGGTACTCGATCATAACAACCACCGGTCCGTCGTCGGCATCGACGTTGGCGTGGTTCTCGGGGTTCGACCAGGTTCCGGCCGGAGCCAGGTTCAGTTTCTCGGCCTGCCGGAGTGGAAACGGAATGGCCAGCAGCGTACTGAGCAGTAACCAGCCGGCCGCCCCGATCAGGGCCGTTTCCAGGCCGAAGCGACTGGCCACACTTCCCCACCAAAGACTGCCGAACGCCATGCCCCCCTGAAACACCAGCAGGTAGATGCTCAGTACCCGGGCCTGTACCCACTTCGGCAGATTCAGCTGCACCGCTACGTTGAAACTCGTCAGCGACAGCAGCCAGCAGATGCCCGCCAGAAACAGGATGGGATACAGGAACGTTACGGACGGTAGTACCCCGAGCGCCAGGGTGGACAAGGCAAAGCCGATAATCCCAACAAGTATGCGTCGGTTGGTTGTCAGCAGCCGACGGATGTAATCCATGAACAAAGCGCCCGACACGGCTCCGGCTCCCAGACACGACAGCATTAGCCCGTAGGTTCCCGAATCAAGCCGGAACTTCTGGGCAATCACCAGCGACAGCAGCGCCCACAACGCACTGGCTCCGAACGTAAACGCCGATGCCCGGATCATGATGGCGTAGATAGAAGGCGAAAACTGGACGTACCGGATACCCGCCCGAAGCGCACTCACGAAGGTTTCAGCGGGCAGGTCCGTCTGGAGAGGCTGGCGTTTCCAGCGGTACAGCACCCAGCACGTACCGGCAAACGACAGGCTGTTGAGCAGAAAAACGTAGCCCGGCGAGTAATACGCGATAATCAGTCCGCCCACCGCCGGACCCACCGCCCGGGCCGCGTTGATGCTGACGCCATTGAGCGTCAGGGCGGCCGGCAGCAGGGGGCGGGGAACGATCTCCGACGCGACGGTCTGCCAGGCCGGGGCGTTGAACGCGGCCCCGATGCCGAGTATGAACGTCAGCCCCAGCACCGACCAGCTTGTCGATACGCCCAGCAGGGTTGTGATGGCCAGTATCAGGGCCGCCGTAGCCATGAAAATCTGCGTGGTGAGCAGGAGCCGACGGCGGTCCAGCAGATCGGCAATGACCCCGGCCGGTATACTGAGCAGAAAAACCGGCAGGCTGGTGGCCGTTTGCATCAGCGCAACCAGCACCGACGAGCCCGACAGGGTCGTCAGCAGCCACACCCCGGCGGTGTTCTGCATCCAGGTCCCAATATTTGAGATAAAGGCCGCCGTCCAGACCGCCCGAAACATATTTACCCGGAAGGCCTCCCAGATGGACGTTGAAGAGCCAGCCGACGTTTCACGTTTAACAGCATTCATGAGCACCAGGCCAATTCGGCCGCAAGCGGGTTGAGCAGCCGATCTACTGCAAGGCATAACTACCAGAACCGACCGAACGTTTTGGCCAGCTCCATACAATCCTCAATCAGACCTGCCCTCTGGCCGCTGGATAAGCTTTAGAAAAAACCACCCCAGGTTCCGACATCAGGGTGTTATTTTACCATTTACTAGTCGCTAGTGGGCCAGCTGAAGACCTCAGCGTTTTGCACCGGCATGGCTTCTATCCGTCAGTGTGTCCACTACGTATCCATTACTCACGATGAGTATTGTGTCTGACCATCACGAACTGGTTTCTACAACGCGCCTGCAGGCTATCCTCGATGCTTCACTCAACGGCATTATGGCCTTTACGGCCGTTCGGAACACCAGCCGGCAAATCATTGATTTTGTCTGTACGAGCGCCAATCGGGCCGCCTGCCGGCTCCTGAACAGATCAGTCGATCAGCTGGTCGGCCAGCGCATGCTGACCCTGTTTTCGGCCAACCGCGAGGTAGGCTTTTTCGACGCGTACGTCGCCACGGTAGAAAGTGGTGTGGATCAGCGCCTGGAGCGGTACTACGCAGCCGATGGGCTTCAGGCCTGGTACGATGTGAACGCGGTGAAGTTTGAAGACGGCATCGTTGTTACGTTCATCGACATCACCCTCCAGAAACAGGCGCAGCTGACCCAGCAGCAGCAGGCCAGTCGCCTGCAAAGCGTCCTGAACGGCTCATTGACCAGCATCGCCCTGATGACGCCCGTGCGGGACGAGACCGATACCATTACCGACTTCGTGTTTGCCGACGTGAACCTGTCGCTGGCTCAGCTAACCAACCGCCCGGTCGAATCCCTCCGTGGTCAGCGCGTCAGTACGTACTTCCCTTACTACAAAATCGGCGGTCTGTTCGATTTTTATAAACAAGCGATCGAAACCGGTCAGCCGCTCCGGTTCGAAGTACCGTATTATGCCGATGGCGTACGGGGCTGGTTCGACATTCTGGTAGCCCCGCAGAGCGACGGCATTGTGGTCAACTTCGTGGATATTTCGCCCGTCAAAAAGGCGCAGATGGCCCGCGAACAAACCTCCGCCCTGCTGCAAACGGTCATGGACAACTCCCTGACGGGCATCACCAAGCTGGAGGCCGTTCGGGACGAAGCCAATCGGCTGATTGATTTCCGGTTTGCGCTTGCCAACCAGACCATGCGTCAGATCACCGGCCGGCCGCTGGAAGATTTGCTCGGCCGGCTTCAATCCGAGCTGTTTCCGCACCAGATGACAAACGGCCTCTTCGATCGCTACCGGACCGTAGCCGAAACCGGCGAACCCGCCCGGTTCGAGTGGTGTAATCCCGAAGAGACAATCTGGTTCGACATCTCCGTTGTGCAGCATCACCACGGGGTTATTATTACGTTCCTCGACATCTCGGCCATCAAACAGGCTCAGCTCGACCAGCAGCAGCAGGCCCGGGTTCTCAAACAGATTGTCGAGGGCTCCCTCAACGGGTTGTTGGCCTGCGAGCCCATGCGGGACAAACAGGGCCTGATTTATGACCTTCGTATGTCGCTGGTCAACCAGGCGGCATCCCGCCTGAATGGCCGCCCGGTCGATGAACTGGTTGGTCGTTCGCTCCTCGAAGCGTTCCCCTCGATCGCCAGATCGGGCATCATGAGCCACTACCTGCATACGGCCCGCACGGGCGAGATTCAGCGGTTTGAAACGGCTTATAATTTTGATGGGCTTCAGAACTGGTACGACATCGCAGTGACTCCGCTGGGCAAAGGCCACATCCTGATCTCGTTCGTCGATATTTCGTCGAGCAAGCATCTCCAGCAGCAGCTCGAACTGTCGGTGGCTGATCTGAAGCGCTCCAACGAAAGTCTGCAGCAGTTTGCCTACGTAGCCAGCCATGATCTGCAGGAACCGCTGCGCAAGATCCAGGCGTTCGGCGATCTGCTGGGCGAACAGTTTGGCCCGATGGTCGGCGACGACGGCCAGACCCTCATCCACCGGATGCAGGGAGCAGCCGCCCGGATGCAGGACCTGATCAAGGCGCTGCTGATGTACTCGCGCACCGCTACGCACCAGCAGCCCTACCAGCGGGTCGACCTGAATCGTCTGACCCGCGAGGTGCTGGGCGATCTGGACACCGCCATTGCCGAGCATCAGGCCCAGATACACGTTGACTCCCTGCCCACGCTGATCGGCGACGCTACGCAGCTTCGGCAGCTCTTTCAGAACCTGCTCAGCAACGCGCTGAAGTTTACCGCTCCCCACAACACGGCCCGGATTGTTATTCGCGCCCGCCGGGTTGACCCCAGCGACCTACCCGCCCCGCTCTACGGACAGTCGCGGCCGTTTGTGGCTCTCGACATTGCCGACAACGGGATTGGCTTCGACATGAAGTACCAGGAGCGGATTTTCCGGTTATTCGAACGCCTGCACGGCCGCAGTCAGTACACTGGTACCGGCATTGGCCTGGCCATCTGCAAGCGCGTCGTTGATAACCACGGCGGCCACATCACAGCCCGCAGCGAGCTAGGGCAAGGCACTACGTTCACGGTCTATCTGCCCCTGCCCGACTAGGCTGTTCAGACAACGGGCAGCCGCCACGGGCTGCGGTAGTGCGCCCGCGCCAGTTCGTCCGCTTTGGGGTCGTTGGCAATCGTGCCTTTCTCATCATCCCAGACCACTTTCCGGCCGGTGCGGTACGCGATGTTGCCTAGCTGGGCGTTCAGGGCTACGTTGCGGCCGGCTTCGGCAGGGCAGTTGGGTGTCTGGCGACTGCGGATACACTCTAGAAAGTTGAGCGTGTGGTTATCAAGGTCTTTACCATCGCCCCGCTGGATGGGCAGTGCTTCGGTCAGGTATTTGCCGCCTTCAATCTCTGGCAGCACTTCCCATTTACCCCGGTCGATCACCACCGTGCCGAGGTTTCCGATAAACGCTACGCCATGATCGCGGTCGTAGGGGCCGCGTCCCGTGCCGAGCGACTGCTCCCAGAGCACCGAAAAATCGCCGAAATCGTACACGGCCTGCATGGTATCGGGCGTTTCGCTGGCATGGTCCGGGAAGCCGAATTTGCCGCCCGTTGCCACTACCGACCGGGGGGCGGTCACCTGCATGCCCCACAAAGCCACATCGATCATGTGAGCTCCCCAATCGGTCATCAGTCCACCGGCATAATCCCAGAAATACCGGAAACTGCCGTGGAAACGGTTGGGATTGAAAGGCCGCTTCGGGGCCGGTCCGAGCCACATATCGTAGTCGACACCGGCCGGTACCGGCTCATCGGGCCTGACGGGAAACGTTTTGCCGTAGGTCATGAACGCCCAGGTCTTGACCGATCGCACGCGGCCAATTTTGCCGGAGCGCACGTAGTCGAGCGCGTTTTTCCAGTGCGCGCCACTGCGCTGCCACTGGCCTACCTGTACGATCCGGCCGTGCTTTTTGGCCGCTGCCACCATCAGGTTGCACTCTTCAATGCTGTTGGCCAGGGGTTTTTCAACGTACACATCCTTCCCGGCCTGGCAGGCCATAACTGTTGGCAGGCAATGCCAGTGGTCGGGCGTTCCGATAATGACGGCGTCTACATCCTTATTGTCCAGCACCTTCCGGAAGTCATTATACAACGCCGGTTTTGCCGGCGCGGTACTACCGACCGGCAGCCGGACGTTGAGTTTTTCGAGATCGGCCGCGCGTCGGTTCAGCACGTTGCTGTCGACGTCGCAGAGGCCGATGCAGCGAACGCCCGGGTGCTTCAACATAGACGACAGATCGGCCCAGCCCATGCTGTTGCAACCAATCAACACGACCGAGATCGTATCGGCCGCCGAATAGGTCCGGGGAGTACTGCCAGCGTCGGCATGGTCGGGGAGCAAAGCCGTCAGACCGGTCCCAGCGGCCAGTCGGGTGGAAGCATAGAGAAATTCTCGGCGGGAGGTAGCCATAAAGGAATCAGGAAGCGTTTAGGAACACGTCAGGAAATTGAATGCCTAAGTTGCGGATTTCCCCGGAAAAATCTACCCTGTTCTGTAGTGACCTTATCCACTGCCGAACAAAAAAATGAGTGCCGGTTATCACATTGAGGATAACCCGGCACCCGGTATTTCAGCAACAGCCAGGCCTACTGCATGATCTGTCGGATAATCCGCAGCGGCACAACGGCCCACTCCGGCCGGTTGTCGAGCTCATATTTCAGATCAGCGAGGGCCTGTTCGAGCATGAGTGTATCGAGCAGCACTTTCTGATCATCCTTGCTGGCAGGAATGAACTTGCTGTCTTTCACCGTTTCGAAATACGCCTTGGTAAAGAAACCCGCTACGTAATGCGCCCATAAGCTGGCGTACGGCAGCAGCGGGGTGATGGCTTCCTGCTGCACCTGATTCGTTTTCAAGACCCCTTCGTAGGCCGCGTAACAGATTGACCGGATCATGGCGGCCACATCCCGCAACGGAGTCCGCTTCAGCCGGCGTTCGCTGAACGGTTGCAGCGGGTTACCACCGAAGTCCCGGATTTTAACATCCCGGCCCGTCAGCAACAGCTTATTCAACTGGTACTGCCCGTGAATCCGGATCTTGGTGGCATCAAATTTCTGGGTATAAATTCCCTTCAGTACGTTCAGAATCTCTTCTTTGCGGCCCATCAGTTCCTCAACCTGCTGGCGGATGGGCTCCGGCAGTTTATTCAGATTCCGGCTCTGGCTCTGGAAGCTTTCGCGCACGGTCGCCTGCATACCGGCGTAGAGCGACCGCTGATAGTGCAGCGAAAACTCCTCCGGCTTGAAGTCCTTGTCGGTGACGGCCGCCAGGGTCAGGTGCATTTCGCCGGTGCGGATGCCAATCTGCTTCACCTGTTCGGCAGTAGAACCACCCAGCAGGGTTTGCAGGTCATCGGGCAACTCGTCGTAGCCAACCGGATTGATCAGCGTTCCTTTGCGGGGAAACGACGGTCGGCTTTCGGGTTCTACCGACAAAATCCGCTCGATGTAGTTGTTCATTCGCTCGAGCATGTACGTATGTCCGTCGCCGTGATTTTCGACCATCTCTTCGATCATGCCCACCGTAATGGTACCAGCTTCGGTCTGCCAGTCGATTGAGCCGACATAGACCGGAACGTACGGAAAATCGGTCTGCTCCGACAGGTGCCGGCTGAGTTCAGTATCGGGGTTGACGGTGCGGTTCACCTTGCGGTATATCTTCAGGTAGTAGCAGTTGTCGTACCCGATGGCCGTATAATCCAGCCCCGCCGATGCCATTCGCGGCTTCACATCGTCGCGGTCCTGTACAAACGATTTTAGCCCCTCATTCCCTGAAAAGACCAGTTCGCCACCCGGTACGTCGACTGATCCGCTCGCGGCCAGCTGCTGTAACAGCATCCGCTGTAAGTCGGCGAAATACAGCCCGTCGCACAGCAGCCCTTCCTGATCACCAATCTGTAGCTGGGCGATGATCGCCTGCGTACAGCTTTCGTTGGCGGTCACAGCCACGGGGCCCTGCACGAACGAGAGCGGCAGGGTATACAGTTCCGGCAGTCCCTGTTCATAGGACACTTCCAGCAGCATTAGGTACGTACTGGCATCGGCCAGCGACAAGGTTGCTACGTCGGCAATGGATACGTTGTTGATGGAACGCCCCTTGCCCATAAACCAGCCTGCTTTTTGCAGATAGTCCGGCAGGATGGCATTTTCCAGTTCTGCGCGGGTGTCCGTTTCCAGCAGTGCATCCCACGAGGTCAACTCAAGCTGAGGCAGCGCGGCCTGTTCGCCGGCGTCGAGCCGTACTTTATCCAGCACAAACCAGTGATACGCGTACGGGCTGAGGGTGAAGGCATACGCTCCGCTCTCGGACACGACCGGAAAGCGGTTTTTGCTGAACACCTCCACCGGTACGTAGCCCTTGAACTCGCTCATATCGATCTCGGTCGGCTGCGTATACTTTGACAGGTTGACGATGATGAGCAACGTTTCGTCCTGGTACGTACGGGTAAACGCCAGCACTTTGGGATTTTCAACATTCAGGAATTTCAGGTCGCCCCGCCCAAAGGCCAGGTGCCGTTTCCGCATGTTGATCATCCGCTTCGTGAACCAGAACAGCGAGGAGGTGTTCCGGCGCTGGGTCTCTACGTTCACGGCTTCGTAGTGATACTCCGGATCAAGAATAACGGGCAGGTACAGCCGCTGCGGGTTCGTTACCGAAAATCCGGCGTTGCGGTCGGGCGACCACTGCATGGGCGTCCGGACGCCGTCGCGGTCGCCGAGGTAAAAGTTATCGCCCATCCCGATTTCGTCACCGTAGTACAGTACGGGTGTACCCGGCAGCGAAAACAGCAGGCTGTTGAGCAGTTCAATTTTCCGCCGGTCGTTGTTCATCAGCGGAGCCAGCCGGTGCCGGATCCCGAGGTTGATGCGGGCCTTCGGGTTCTGGGCGTAGGTGCTGTACATGTAATCCCGCTCTTCGTCGGTTACCATTTCGAGCGTCAGCTCGTCGTGGTTACGCAGGAACATGGCCCACTGGCAGTTTTCGGGGATGGGGGGCGTTTGATCAAAAATGTCAGTAATCGGATAGCGATCTTCCCGCTGCAGGGCCATGAACATCCGGGGCATCACCGGAAAATGATAGTTCATGTGGCACTCGTCGCCGTCGCCGAAGTACGACGCCGAATCTTCCGGCCACATATTGGCCTCCGCCAGAAACACCGTTCCGGGGAAGTTGTCATCGACATGTTTCCGCAGCTTTTTCAGAAACGCGTGGGTTTCGGGGAGGTTTTCGCCGTTGGTGCCTTCGCGCTCATACAGGTACGGCACGGCATCCAGCCGGAAGCCGTCGACGCCCATCCGGCACCAGTAGTTGATGATGTTGAACACCTCCTCCTGCACCAGCGGATTGTCGTAGTTCAGGTCGGGCTGGTGATGAAAAAAGCGGTGCCAGTAGTACTGCTGCGCCACGGGATCCCAGGTCCAGTTGGACGCTTCAAAATCCTGGAAAATGATGCGCACATCCTTGTACTGATTCGGGTCGTCGGTCCAGACGTAGTAATCGCGTTCGGGTGAGCCTTTGGGGGCTTTCCGGGCCCGCTGAAACCACGGGTGCTGGTCGGATGTGTGGTTGATGACCAGTTCGGTAATGACCTTCAGGCCCCGGTTGTGGGCTTCGCGGAGAAACTGCCGGAACTGCTTCAGGTTGCCGTAGGCCGGGTTGATACTGTAGTAATCAGCAATATCGTAGCCGTCGTCTTTCAGGGGAGACGGATAGAACGGCAGTACCCAGATGGCCGTTACGCCGAGTTCCTGGAGATAATCCAGTTTCTCGAGCAGCCCCTGAAAATCGCCGATACCGTCGCCGTTTCCGTCGCGGAAGGCTTTGATATGAAGTTCGTAAATGATGGCATCCTTGTACCAGTGTATTTTGTCGTCTAATCCCGCCGTATGTTTCGCCATAACGTGTGAATGAGTATTCCTCTTATAACTCGTCTACTAATTTTCTGTTACGTGATGAGTATTGAATGGTCCGCCCGATTAAGAGAATTAATTAATTTTATTGCGGTAACCCGTTGAATATATGGCAATTACTACAAGTGAGCATATACGTGTAATACAAGCTGTCTGGTGCTTTACGGTTCCCTGACCGGCACCTTGTACGCCAATTAAACGCTGGACCAACTACCTAAGAAGCCGCATTCATTTTCCACTCCTAATCAATAAATTGTATGACAAAACCACGTTTACTGGCCAACCAGCGGATTGTACTGAGTGTCGTGTTGTCGGGGTTGCTGTGTACCGGCACCCAGGCCCAACCAGTACCTGATGTGCAATGGACCCGACCCGGGTCAACCCTTGCGGTAACAACTGATGGCAACATCGTGACCACCGAAGAAGTTACTGACCCTGCTACGAATACAGCGCCCTCACGAACCGGCAGTGTCCTGGTCAAGTATTCACCACAGGGTAATCAGCTCTCGCGAACAAGCCGACTGGAAGGAGGCTTTTTCATCGGTGGCCGAATTCAGGGATATCCGTATGAAGTGCTGGGTATCACCCATACTGCCGCTACGACTGATGGAGGTATCGCGGTGGTTGGACTTACGTCGCTGCGGGGAGCCCAAGTTGCTACTAAAGTATTTGCCGATGGTACAGCCAAACGCTGGGAAGACAGCGATCTATTTGGCTACCCCGGTCAAAATTTCATAGAAGACGTAGTTGGTACACCAGACGGCGGATTTCTGATCTTGCTGACGGTGCGTCCATTCGCGTTGAACGCTTATGTGGTCGTCCGGAAATACGACGCTGGCGGTAATTTTTCCTGGAGTAAGGACGTTGCCTACCCCGCTTCATCGGACAATAAGGTAACCAAGGGTGAAGCGGTAATCGTTACGCCCGACGGTGGCTACCTGCTGGTAGGTTATCATAATACGTCCGGGCAGATTATCGACGGCGCTAATACGACTCTCATCGGCAATCCGGGCTGGGTAGCCAAACTCGACGGAGCGGGCAACGTAAGCTGGCAGAAACTGCTCAACAGCCTGCCACTTGCTATGGACTTTAATGGCGCCATTCCCCGCTCTATCATCGAGATGCTGCCGGTTACGGACGTGACCGTTTCGGCCGACGGGAATGGTTATGTGCTCGTTGGTTTTGGCCTGAAACCGTCTTCACCATCGCCCTCGCCCCCGTCAATAGCGCTGGTAGAGCTTGACCTGAACGGTAATTTCCGACGGGCCCGCTCACTTGAAACCATACCAACCGAAGCATTTATCACCAAATACAACCGCAATGGTACGACGCACTATGCCGTTGGCAACTCGTCGCGGCAGACCGGCATCGACCCACAGGTGACGCTGGTCGGCTCGGTCAATGCCCCGCACCAGGACCCGTCCCTATTCAGCGTTGTCGCTCAGCGAGCGTTCGACAGTTCGCCGGATGGTTCATTGAAAGGCATCAGCACCGCCGGCGACGGTGGGCTGGTCTTCGTCAGTTCGGCCGGACAACTGACTAAACTGAATACGGAAACCAACACGCCCCCTCCACCGCCGACCGGTTTCCAGTTGACCCAGCCGACGTATAACTGCCAGACGGGCGCTATTACGTTCAATACGACCGGGGGCGACGGTACCGCCATTACGTACGTTGCGCCAGGCATCATACGTTCGTCACCAACGAGTAATTCGGGGGTGGTAGAACAGGAGCTACGCAACGACCCCAAGCCGATTACCATTCAGGCTACGCAGAGCGGGCAAACGGCAACTTACGTATTTGACTTCGCAGCGTTCTGTACGGGTACGCCCCCACCACCGCCCCCTCCTCCGGTCGACGGGCCGCTAACCTTGCTGGAACCTACCTACAACTGCGCGACCGGAGCCATCCGGTTCAACACCAGCGGGGGCGATGGCAGTCCGATCGAATTCCGTTCCATCGGCATTACCGACTGGACGACGAATCCAAACCAGTTCGTGGATGCGGAAAGCCGTACGGCCAACGACGTACAGCCGTTTACGCTGCAGGCCCGTCAAAGCGGGCGGGAGGTTACTTACACCTGGAACCTCAAAGCGGCCTGCGGTCGGGCACGACAGGGGGTTACTGAGCTACCGTCGGCCTTGACCCTGCGGACGCTGGGAAATCCCGTTACCGATGCCGTGACGGTGGAGGTGAGCGGAGCCAGCGGGCAAGCGGTACAGCTCCGGCTGGTCGACGGTCGCGGACGACTGGTTAGTACCCAGCTGATCGACCGCGCTGGTACGTCCGATCAGCGCACGTTCGATCTTCGGCAGCAGCCAACGGGGCTGTTTATGCTCCAGGCCACTACACTCCGGCAAACCCGGACGGTGAAGGTAATCCGGCACTAATTCGCAGCTTCTACAACGACAACGCCCAACGAAACTGGTTTCGTTGGGCGTTGTCTGTTCAGTTATGTTCGTTCTCAGTCTTCGGGGGTTTCTGAGCCTACTGGCAAAGCTTCCACCTGAACCGCTACGGTCTCCCGGCTCCCGGCCGCCACGGTCAGCGACTGACCCAGTACCCGCAGCGTAATTGGCTCGGTCGAGAAGTTCTGCACCGTTACGTTCTCCTGTGTCGTCATGACCTGGATCAACGCCCCACGGAACCGAATCTTGAACGACAGCGATGTCCAGTTGTCGGGGCAGTACGGATTAAGTACCAGTTGATTAGTTTCCACGCGCAGTCCGCCAAATCCTTTCACTACGGCCAGCCACGTACCGGCCATGGACGTAATGTGGCAACCGTCCTCGGTGTCGTTATTGTAGTCGTCGAGGTCCAGACGCGCCGTGCGGAGATACATCTCGTAGGCTTTTTCCTTCATGCCCAGCTTCGACGCCTGTACCGAGTGAACGCAGGGCGACAGCGACGACTCGTGTACGGTCATCGGCTCGTAGAAAGCGTAATTCCGCCGGAGCGTTTCGGTATCGAATTCGTCTTCAAAGAAATACAGCCCCTGCAGCACATCGGCCTGTTTGATGAAGCACGACCGCAGAATCCGGTCCCACGACCAGTTCTGGTTCAGTGGTCGCTGCCCTTTCGGGATATCGCTGACCGGCATCAGTTCCTTGTCCAGGAAGCCCTCCTGCTGCAGAAACACCTGCCGCTCCTCATCATATGGGAGGTAGATATTATTGATGATGTGCCCGGCTGTCTCCATCTCCTTCTCGCGGAAATGAATCCGGTCGGCCAGTGCACTGAATTTTGCCGCGTCCAGTTGTTTTACCTTCTGGATGCTCTCAAGGGTGTAGCGAAGCGTCCAGGCCGCAATGTAGTTCGTATACCAGTTGTTGTTGACGTTGTTCTCGTACTCGTTCGGCCCCGTTACACCCAGCATCACGTATTGCTGCTTGGCCTCCGACCAGTTCACGCGCTGGCTCCAGAACCGGCTGATGGCAATGAGCACTTCCAGCCCGTGGTCAACCAGGTACTGCTCGTCGCCGGTGTAGCGCACGTAGTCGTAAATGGCGTAGGCAATGGCGCCGTTGCGGTGAATTTCCTCGAAAGTAATCTCCCACTCGTTGTGGCACTCCTCACCGTTCATGGTTACCATCGGATACAGCGCGGCCCCGGCCTTGAAGCCTAGTTTCTGCGCGTTCTCGATGGCTTTACCCAGTTGCCGGTAACGGTACAGCAGCAGATTACGGGCCACTTTCTGGTCGGCCGTAGCCAGGTAGAACGGCAGGCAGTACGCTTCGGTGTCCCAGTAGGTAGAGCCGCCGTACTTTTCGCCGGTGAAGCCTTTGGGGCCAATGTTGAGCCGCTCATCTTCGCCGGTATAGGTCTGGTTCAGCTGGAAGATATTGAACCGGATCCCCTGCTGGGCCGCTACGTCGCCGTCGATGGCGATGTCGTTCACTTTCCACTTGTCGGCCCAGGCCAGTTTCTGCTCGAACAGCATCTTATCGAACCCTTTGCGGGTAATTCGCCGGATGTATTCGTGCGCATCGACCATAATCCGGTCGCTGTCGTAGTTCAGCGACGACAGGTTGACCGCGTATTTGTAGATAACGGTTTCCTGACCCTGCTGGCAATCCAGCGTGATGCGGTTAGCTACGTATTTTTCGTATTTGATCGGCTGCGACTGGTAATCGATCCGGCTACCATCCTGCTCGATCTCCACGCACATGCCCGTTACGACGTGAAAGCCGGTTTTACGGGTACGCAGTTCAATGAACGCTTCGCCGTAGCCGGTTTCTTTCCGGACCTCATCCCAGAACTTCTCGTCGTAGTTGGCGTCGCGGTTCCGAATGTCACCGTCAACGTAGGGCGTAACGGTAATTTTCGCATCGAAATTGAGCGGTTTGATGGCGTATCGGATGGCCCCCGCTTCGTCGTCGACGATTGAACAGAAGCGTTTGGAAGCAACCTGCAGCAGTTTACCGCTTTTCAGCACCGCTACAAACGACCGTTCCAGATAGCCCTCCTTCATGTTGAGTACCCGCCGGAAGTCCCGCAGCTCACAGGTGTTCAGATCGAGCGTTTCGTACTCAATATCTATATCGATACCAATCCAGTTGGCGGCATTCAGCACTTTGGCGAAGTACTCGGGATAGCCGTTTTTCCACCAGCCGACCCGGGTTTTGTCGGGATAGTACACACCCGCTACATAATTGCCCTGGAGGGTTTTGCCCGAAAATTTTTCTTCGAAGTTGCCCCGCTGGCCCATCCGGCCGTTACCGAGCGACATGACTGACTCCGTAATTTCATTGTAGTCGCGGTGAAAGCCGTTTTCGACAATACACCACGGATCGTGTTCTAAGTAATTTTTCATTACAGGGGGTAGTATATTACGCAAAAGTAGCCATTTCTGCCTTCACCCGCATAGCCTGTGCCAGGTGTCGTTCCGTATGGGCTACCAGCATCAGAAGAGCGTCGCCCAGGCGGATTTTCAACCAGTTACCAAACAGGGTCGAGAGTTTGGTCTGATTCCAGTCCAGGTAAACGGCTTTGTGGAGTAAATCGTGGAGGAGCGTCTGGAGTTCGGTGAATTGAGCCAGTACGTCGGCCGGGTTCAGTTCCTGCACCCGGCGCGGCCGAATCATTCCGGGCGCCGGAAATTTCATCGTGGTCTGCGGATCAACCGTGTAGCGCAGCGACCGCCCAACGAGATCGCCCTGGAGAGTCTGGTCGGTTGGCTCAGTCTGAATCAGACCCAGTGCATCCACCTTATGCTGAATATTGCGGATATAAAACCGCTCAGCCAGATTCAGGTGCTGGAGACATTCAAGGATGCTCCACCGGTTTGGGGCCGGTTTCCAGATGAACTGCTCCGCCGTCAACGGGGCAAATTCACGCGCTACCGTATCGAGCACGACGGTAAGACGCTGCTGAAGCAGACGGGACGTTTCGAGTTTCTGCATGCAGTCGGTTACAGGTTTTCGCTGGCCTGGGCCTGTGCAAATAACTCGACATCCCGCCACGAATCCAAATCGACGGCCCCCGCTTCAAACGGCACCATCGCACAATCGGCGCGGTGCCGCACAATGACCCATTTCGGGCTTTTATCACCGTCGAGCTGCAGCAGCTCGTCAATGTAGTTTCGGCTGAAGAGAGCAGGCAGGCCAAGTTGCCCATTGTACTGACAGGCCACAATCCCTTTATTTTCTTCCTGATACGTTGCGATCAGGTGTTGCAGCACCCCGGCCGATACCAGCGGCTGGTCCGTCAGCAGCACCAGGATTGCATCGAGTTCTTTCTGGGTCAGGTACAGGGCGGCCAGACCAATTTTCAGCGACGACGCCAAACCGGACGCCCATTGCCGGTTGTCGATGAGCGTAATGGGCAGACCAGCCAGCTCCGGTGCGATCTGTTCGCGGTGAGCGCCCAGCACCACAGCTACCGGACCGGCCTGCAGCGACAGAGCCGAGTCGGTAATCCGGCGCATGAGCGTTTTGCCTTCGTAGGTCAGCAGTTGCTTGGGTTCGCCACCCATGCGGGCTGATGAACCGGCGGCTAATATGATGGTTCCAAGTATCAAGCGATTTCTTCTGTTAGTCTATATCGTAACACGAACTGGGGTGGACGGGTTCTGACGCCGGGCAAACACCTCGGCCGGGTAGTCTACTTCGACCAGCGAAAGGCCTTCGGCTGGAGCCGCCCGACCCGCCAGTTTCCGGTCGCGGGCCAGTATAACTTCGTCAAATTCGGCTACCGACATCCGCCCCTGCCCGACCATAAGCAACGTCCCGACGATGGCCCGGACCATGCCCCGAAGGAACCGGTCGGCCTTGATATGAAACGTCAGATCGGCCGTAGCTCCGTTGTGGGTTTGCTCCCAGCCTGCAAACTCGATCCGGCAGTTAAACGTCCGAACGTCGGTTTTAACTTTACTGAAGCTTTCAAAATCAGTATGGTTGCGCAGCAGGCCGGCGGCTTCGTTCATGCGCTCTACGTCTAACGCTGGCGTGAATACGTAAGCCAGTCCCGCCCGGAATGGGTCTTTCAGCCGGATGATCTGGTACTGGTAATACCGCGACAAAGCGGTGTAACGGGCGTGATCGTCGGCGCGAACCGGAAAGATGTCCCGAATGGCTATGTCGGCGGGCAGCAGGCTATTCAGCGAGTGAATAAGCTGCGTACCCAACCGCGGAGGCTCCTCCCTGTCAAAATGCGCGAACTGCTGCCCGGCGTGCACACCGGTATCGGTTCGGCCACTGCCTACGATGGATACGGGCTCCCGAAGTACCGTAGTGAGCGCATTTTCAATCATTTCCTGAACGCTCATGCCGTTTGGCTGCCGCTGCCAGCCGTGGTAGTTGGTTCCCCGGTACGAGAGTTCGATGAAGTAACGCATAGTCAGGGCAAAAATACGAACTCCTTTTGTCAACGTAATACCCGCAGTACCGACAAAGGGCGTCGGCCCGCCATAAACCAACGAGCGGAACGCGTCAGTAACAAACGCGTTCCGCTCCGGATGCTTTGGTATCGGGTGGGTTTTTATTTGAGATTCCCCATGCCGCCGTCCACGCCAATGATCTGGCCGGTAATCCAGGCGGCCTGGTCGGAGAGCAGGTAGGCGGCCATACCAGCGATATCTTCCGGCGTACCGTACCGGCTCAATGGGTGGCGTTTTTTGGCGGCATCGCGCTTATTGTCATCACCGAGCAAGCCTGCCGATTCGGCCAGGGGCGTATCCGTCAGCGATGGGGCTATGGCATTGACGCGAATATTGTAGGGCGCAAATTCGGCCGCCAGGGATTTAGCCAGTCCCTCAACCGCCGATTTAGCCACCGAAACGGATGAGTGCAAGCCCATTCCGAGTTTGGCGGCAACGGTGCTGAACAGGACAATACTCCCGGCTTTCGATTTCTTGATGGCCGGATAGGCAGCATGAATGGCAGCTATGGCACCCAGTACGTTAACTTCCAGGTCCGAACGGTAGTCGTCGACAGTAAGCCGCTGAAAGGGTTTGAGATTGATCGTTCCCGGTGCGTAGACCAAGCCGTGGAGAGTATCGGGGAGTTGATTGAGCGCGTCGGCGGCCGACTGCTGCGTCACGTCCCACGTCATGTGCGTCGACTGAATGCCTTCGGGCTGTTGCCGGCCGGCCGTAAAGAGCGTCGCGCCCTGCGTCTGAAGGTGCTGGGCCAGCGCGTGGCCAATGCCTGAGCTGGCACCAACGATAAGGATTTGTTTGCCTTGCATGAAAACAGTTTGTAGTTTGTTGTTCGTGGTTTGTAGTCCATTTTCCGGTTACCCTCATGAACACTACAAACCACAAACTACGAACTACAAACTGCCTAGATTGTTGCCGTGGAGACGCTGATATAGCGCAGCAGCTCCTGCCGGGTCGCTTCCTCTTCGAACTTCCCGCTGTAGGCCGAGGTAATGGTCGAACTGGCCGTATCATTGACCCCCCGCGTAGAAACGCACAGGTGTTTGGCGTCGATGATCACCGCTACATCCTCCGTATCCAGCGCTTTCTTCAGTTCATCAGCGATCTGCATGGTCAGGCGTTCCTGCACCTGCGGACGCTTGGAAAAATACTGCACGATGCGGTTCAGTTTCGACAGGCCAATCACCTTACCGCTTGAGATATACGCAACGTGGGCTTTGCCTATAATCGGTACGAAGTGGTGTTCGCAATACGTATGCACCGTAATATCTTTCTCTACCAGCATCTGGTTGTACTGGTACTTATTATCAAATAACGTAGTGCCCGGCTTATTGGCCGGATTCAGCCCACTGAACGCTTCTTTGATGTACATTTTGGCGACCCGCCGGGGTGTGCCTTTCAGGCTGTCGTCGGTCAGATCAAGGCCCATAATCTGCATGATTTCCCGGAAATGCTCCTCAATGAGGTCAATCTTCAAGTCATCATCCAGGTCGAATGCGTCGTCGCGCAACGGTGTTTCGAGCGAAGCAGCCGCGTGCGCATCACCCATCTCTTCTGCCAGCACAGCATCGACGGATGAGCCATTGTGGTGCTTGCCATTAAGCAACGGGGTATTCGACGAAGTTCCGTTCAGTTTCATACAATCTGATTTTAAGATCTAAGCTGTCGCTTAGCAGGTTACGTAGAATGTTGTAAATAACGATGGCAATGTTTTCGGCCGAAGGATTGAGATCAGCAAATTCCTCCGTGTCCAGATTCAGATTTTTGTGGTCGAAGCGTTCGGTTACGTGTTCTTTGATCAGATCGCCGAGGTACTTCATGTCAATGACGTAGCCCGTTTCAGGATCGACCGGCCCGGCCACCTGTACAATCAGTTCATAGTTGTGCCCGTGGTAGTGGGGGTTGTTGCACTTACCATACACACGCTCATTCTTTTCGTCCGACCAGTTTGGGTTGTGCAGTCGATGGGCTGCGTTAAAATGCTCCTTCCGGAACACTGCCACCCGCGGCACAACCACGTCGGTTGTGTTCACACGTGGTGACTCCACCTGCAAAATGTCCATAGTTTCATTTACTAAGTAAAAAACCAGTCAACCTGTCGTTACAAAGGTTGTGTACAACACAGGCAGACCGCGAAGCGTGTGGAAAGCCGTTAAGCCAGTCAGATCGGGTTCCGGATACCCAGTCGGCCAGACGCTTCTTGGAGTGCGATTGACAAAGAGATAACCCGTGTTTTAAATTTTTTGTTCAACGTTTTCAAACAAATGTTAAACACGTCGTTTCACCCTTTCACTCCTAAAACACCGGTTTTTCCGGGTTCGTTCCCCGGTTTTCAGGTTCTGTTTTAACGGCAGAATTGGGCGTTTAACCAGTAGGTTTTTTAGAAAAATTTGTTTCTTTAACGTTTCCAACCCATCCTCCAGCATTTCGCTATGAAGTCAACAACCCGACGTACCTTTCTTCGCACAGCCGCCCTGACCGGAGCCGCAACACCCTTCCTGCCCGATGTGCTCCTGAATTCTGCTTCGGCGGTGTCTGCCGCCGGCTATCAGGCCGCCGACGGCCCCGTACGATTGGGCTTCATTGGCGTCGGTTCGCGCGGCCGCAGCCACGTACAGCAGGCTCTGTTCCGCGATGATGTGGTGATTCCGGCCATCTGCGACGTTGATCCGGATGCCATTGCCCGCACCAACGCGCTCATTCAGAAGGCGGGCCGTAAACTCCCCGAAGCCTATACAAAAGGCGATGAAGCGTTTTTGCAGATGCTCAAACGCGATGATCTGGACGGAGTTGTGATTGCTACGCCCTGGGAGTGGCACACGCCCATGGCCGTGGCAACGATGAAAGCGGGCAAGTACGCCGGGCTGGAGGTATCGGCCACCGTTACGTTGAAAGAATCCTGGGATCTAGTCAATGCCTATGAACAGACGAAAGTGCCGTGCATGATTCTGGAAAACGTCTGCTACCGGCGCGACGTACTGGCCGTGCTGAACATGATCCGGCAGGGGCTGTTCGGCGAAATGACCTACGCGCACTGCGGCTACCAACACGACCTTCGCGACATCAAATTCAATGACGGACAGCACTACGCCGGGGGCGGGGCCGAGTTTGGGGCCAAAGGCTACGCTGAAGCCCGCTGGCGCACGCAGCACTCCGTCGACCGTAACGGGGATCTCTACCCAACCCACGGCCTTGGCCCGGTGGCCCACTGGCTCGACATCAACCGGGGCAATCGGTTCATGCATCTGACCAGCATGGCTACCAAAAGCCGGGGCCTGCACAAGTACGTAGTGGACAAGGGCGGGGCCAACCACCCCAACGCCAAGGTCAACTTTAAACTGGGCGATGTCGTCACGACGATGATCCAGTGCGCCAACGGCGAGAATATTGTCATCATGCACGATACCAACTCACCCCGGCCCTATTCGCTCGGGTTCCGGGCCCAGGGCACCGAAGGCATCTGGATGGACGACAACGACATGATCTACCTCGAAAAGGTCAGTCCGAAGGCGCACGCGTGGGAGCCGTTTACTGCGTACCAGGAAAAATACGACCATCCGCTCTGGAAGCGCCACGCCCAGGCGGCCGATAATGCCGGCCACGGAGGCATTGACTTCTTCGTGCTGCGGGCATTTATCGAGTCGGTGAAAAGCAAAACTCCCCCACCCATCGACGTATACGACGCAGCCGCCTGGAGTGCCATTAGTCCGCTGTCGGAGCAGAGTATCGCGCAGGGCAGCAAACCCGTCGAAATCCCCGACTTTACGCGGGGGAAGTGGAAAACCAATCCGCGGATCTTCGGCCTGACGGACAATTTCTGACCGGGATTTCCAGAAGATTTAACGGATTGACAGGATTTTGCTAAAATTGGCGTTTATTAGTCATTCTGTTAATCCGTTAAATCCCTAGAATTTTGGTTCAGACACCTCCTCAAACCCGCGCAAACTACCTCGGCCCGCTGCTCATCATCGGTGCACTGTTCTTTATTTTTGGCTTTGTTACCTGGGTCAACAGCGTCCTGATTGCGTTTTTCAAGCAGGCGTTCAACCTCAGTACGTTCGGGTCGAATCTGGTCGCCTTTGCGTTTTTTATTTCGTACACGCTCATGGCCATTCCGTCGTCGGCGGTACTGAAACGGACGGGATTCAAGAACGGGATGTCGCTGGGGCTGCTGGTGATGGCCGTTGGTACGCTGATCTTCGTTCCAGCTGCCAATACCGTTTCGTACGGCCTGTTTCTGGCGGGGCTGTTCCTGATTGGTATCGGTCTGACGATCCTGCAAACAGCCTCCAACCCCTATGTCACCATTCTTGGCCCCCGCGAGAGCGCGGCCCAGCGGATCAGCTTTATGGGTATCGCCAATAAGCTGGCGGGTATCAGCAGTCAGTTCATTTTTGGGGGGCTGCTGCTCGGAAGCGCCAATGCCGTAGCGGGTACGGCCAGTCTGGAAAAAGTGGTCACACCGTACCTGATCCTGACGGGGGTGCTGATCGTGCTGGCCCTTCTGATTCGCTTTTCAACCCTGCCTGAAGTGTCGGAAGAGCAGGACGACACCACCGGCAGTTCGGGCGCAACGGCCCATACCAGCGTCTGGCAATTCCCGAATCTTGTGCTCGGGGTAGCGGCCCTGTTCTGCTACGTCGGCGCGGAGGTTATCGCCGGTGATACCATCATCAACTACGGCCGGGCCATCGGTTTCAGCAACGACGAAGCCAAGTATTTCACGACCTACACGCTGTACGGACTGCTGGCGGGGTACCTGCTGGGTATTGTACTGATTCCCAAAGTGATCTCGCAGCAAAAGGCCCTGCAGTTTGGGTCGGCCCTGGCGCTGGTTCTGACGACGATAGCGCTGGCAACGGATGGATTCACGTCCATTCTGAGCATTGCGCTGCTCGGCTTTGCGATTGCCCCCATCTGGCCGGCCGTCTGGCCCCTGGCCCTGAACCGGCTGGGCCGTTTCACGAAGATCGGCTCGGCCCTGCTCATCATGGCCATTGCGGGTGGGGCGGTGCTGCCGCTGCTGCACGGCTACCTGTCTGATACGGTAAGTCCCAAGCTGGCCTACGCCCTGCTGCTGCCCCTGTTTGGCTTTATTCTGTACTACGCAACGACGGGTTATAAGAAAACGAGCTGGTAAATGGGGGTTACTGCGTCAACTCCCGGCCGTATCTGTCTCTTTGGCGAACACCTGGACTACCTCGGCCTGCCGGTCATAGCGGCTGCTATTTCGCGCCGGATCACCCTCACTGCCGAGCGGATTCAAGAACCGACAGTACGGCTGCATTTGCCTGACCTCGGCACCAACGAGCAGTTTGCGTTTGCGGGTCAGCCCCTGCCCTACGTGCAGGACCGGGACTATTACCGGGCGGCTCTCAATGTACTGCTGCGCGAAGGCTATACCTTTTCCAGTGGCTTCGACGTAACGGTTCGGGGGAATATTCCCATCAATTCCGGTACGTCGAGCTCATCGGCGCTGGTCGTTACGTGGCTGAATGCCCTGGCCCGTCTGGCCGACCACCCACAACCGCTGCCGCCCGAGCGACTGGCCGAACTGGCCTACGGGGCCGAGGTGCTGGAATTTGGCGAACCGGGCGGTATGATGGACCACTACTCCACCGCCGTTGGCAACGTGATTTATCTGGAATCGCAACCGCAGATTAATCTGACGGTCCTCCGGCCCAGGCTCGGTACGTTTGTGCTGGGCGATTCGCAGGAACCAAAGGATACGCTGGGGATTCTGGGACGGGTCAAGTTCGGTATGCTAGACATCCTGAAACGCATCAATGGCATCAATCCGGCGTTTTCCCTGCATACGGGGTCGCTGACCGATGCGGCTGAATACAAGGACATTCTGACCAAAGACGAGTATGTACTACTGAAAGGTACGCTGGCCAACCGCGACGTATTGCGCGAAGCCCTGACGGTTTTGCAGGCTCCCGAGCTCGATCATGCCCGACTGGGCCAGCTCCTGACCGACCACCAGGCCACTCTGCGCGATGCCCAGCGGATTTCAACCCCCAAGATCGACCGGATGCTTGAGGCTGCCCGTACCGCAGGGGCTTTGGGCGGAAAGATCAACGGCTCCGGTGGCGGGGGCTGTATGTTCGTCTACGCGCCTGACCAGCCCAACGTCGTTGCCGAAGCGATTGAACGCGCCGGCGGGAAAGCGTACGTGATTCAGGTCGCTCAGGGTGCCGTAGCGGACTAGTCTGGCGGGCTAGTAAGCGCCCAGCTTTTCAAACAGTTCTTTTAGTTGCGGGTCGCGCTCGTTTGCCCGGATGCTTTGCCGCAGCGCTTCAACGCCCGGTACGTCGAGCAGCAGCCCCAGCGCCTGATACGCCCCGAACCGGACCGACGAGGACGGGTCGGTTCGGGCGGCTTTCTCCAGCAATGGAACTGCCCGCTGCTGTACGTCTTTCGACGATCGCAGCAGGTATTTGGCAAACACCTGCAAAAAGTTGTACTGCTCGCCGGGCTTCAGGCTTCGCCAGGTCGTTACGAACCAGTCATACCGACCCGGATCGGCCGTTTCGGCGTAGTAATCCGCCACCGCCGACAGCACTTCGCCCTGCCGACTGTGTTCCAGCCGGGCCACTACGGCTTTGGCATCGGCCGGTTTGGCAGCCAGATACCGCTCCAGCGCAATCGCCACCACCAAATACGACGAATCGGTCAGGGCCGCCTTAATCATCGGCAGGTTGGCTTTATCGTTGTACGACGCCAGCGTAAGAACGGCTTCGGCCCGCACCGCCGACGATGGATCGCTCCGAAGGCGCTCCCGGATCAACCGCTGCACCTCCGCTTTTTGTGGGCCCGCATAACTGGCAAATTTTCCGACCGCCATCTGCCGGATTTGCCAGAACGGGTCATTCAGCGCGGCAATAACCATGGCTCGGGCGTCGCCATCAGTCGCCAGCGTCGCATTATCCTGGGTCAGAATGGCCTCACTCCGGTCCTGATACAGCTCGGCGTGGTAGTACTGAAAAACTCGTTCGGCCTGACGTTTGGGGTGATCAACCGTACCGACAAGGCGGTGGTCCGCATCGAACAGCACCAGATCAGGGCGTTGGTCGGCGGGCCATGTCAGCGTTTGCTGCGCCTGATCAACCACGACGTCGTAGCTGGTTTTCTGGCCTTTCACCCAGATGTCGACCCGGACGGGCAGCCGGTAGATTGGCGTAAAGGTGGTATCCTGTTTCTGCGTAACGCGGAGGTTGACACGGCCTGCTTCGTACGTTGTTTCAACGGCCAGCACCGCGTGGCCCGGCGACAGAAACCACTGATCAAAAAACCAGTGCAAGTCCTGGCCCGTAGCTTCTTCAAAAGCCTGGCGCAGGTCTTCTACCTCGGTTGTTCCAAAACGATGGCGAGTCAGGTAGCCGGTCAACGCCCGAAAAAACGCATCGTCGCCGATGATCTTCCGCAGGAAATGCAGCACCCGCCCGCCCTTGGCGTACGAATGAGCGTCGAACATATCCTCCCGGTCGGCGTAGCGGTAGCGGATCAGCGGCTCCTGCTTCGTTTCGGCCTCCGACAGATACTGCAACAGATCCATCTGGCCGTGCCGTTCGGCCTCATCCCGCCCCTGGGCGTGTTCAAACCACAGGTACTCGGCGTAGGTGGCAAAAGCTTCGTTCAGGGGCAGATTCGCCCACGATTCGCAGGTAACGAGATCGCCGAACCAGTGGTGGGCCAGTTCGTGGGCAATGACCGCATCGGAGTTGCCGTCCAGCAGCTCGCGGGCATCCATCTGTACCCCCTCCTGATGTACCGTCGCCGTGGTGTTTTCCATGGCTCCGCTAACGAAGTCCCGCACGGCGATCTGGCTGTATTTATCCCAGACGAACGGCGTACCGAACCGCTTTTCGAAAAAGGTAATCATGGCCGGTGTCCGCCCGAAAATTGCCCGGGCGAACGGCTCGTAAGCCGGTTCAACGTAGTAGCCCACGGTCAGAGGTCCGCGGTCGGGCGTGCGGGGCAACTGGTCGCTCACATAGGCAAAGTTCCCCACGGCAATCATCGTCAGATACGGCGCATGAGGCAACGCCTGTACCCAGCGGTCGGTACGTGTCCCGTCGGGGTTCTGCCGGGAGGAAACCAGCCGCCCGTTCGAGAGGGTACGAAACTGATTGTCGACGGTCAGGCTGATGGCCTGGGTCATCTTTTCGTTCGGGGCGTCGATGGTCGGAAACCAGGCCGAATTGGCCTCCGTTTCGCCCTGCGTCCAGATTTGCCGGGGTTTGTCGGGTTCGCTGCCGGTGGGGTTGATGAAATACAGGCCCTTGTCCGACGTAATGGCCTGACTGTCTCCTACGGGCAGTTCGTTCGGACGGGCTACGTAGTCAATGCGGAGATCGAACGTATCGCGTCGGGAATAGGTCCGGGGCAGGCTGATCCGCAGCTTCTGCCCATCGGCATAGTCGTACCGCAGTGAATCCCTGACCGGCTTGCGGTCAAGCGTATCGATCAGCACGACGCTCCGGATCAGAAAGCCTTTGGCATCCAGTTCGACCGTAGTTTGCGGGTAGACATAAGGCGTACAACGCAGCGTGGCCGTTCCTTCAACGTACTGTCGGGCCCAGTCGAAGCGTAAGTTCAGCTCGGTATGCAGCAGGTCGATCCGGCGGGGGTGGCTGGGATGATAGGTACCGGTACGGGTCAGATAGAACGTAGCGCGGCTAGTATCGACCGGTGTGAGTACCTGCGCCCGGCTTATGACCCCAACCAGCAGCCCCAGACTCATCAGCAAACAGGTCGACAACCGGTGCATAGTACGTTAAATTAAACGGGTCCGGGCGGCTCGCTGGGCCGGAAACCAGGAAGTCAGGATGGTGGCCAGCACGACGATGACGCCAGTAACGAGAATATCGCTGAGTCGAAGCCGCACCGGATACGCATCAATGACCGAACTGACCATGCCCATCTGGATAAAGCCGTACTGTTCCTGCAACAGACAGATCACTATGCCAAGCACCAGCCCAACCAGCGCACCAGTGAGGGCAATGATCGCCCCCTCGGTCAGGAAAATCCGGCGAACGAGCGCCGACGTAGCGCCCATGGCGTAGAGAATCTGGATATCCTCCCGCTTTTCGATCACCAGCATCGACAGCGAGAAAAAGATATTGATGGAAGCCACCAGAATAATCAGCGACAACGTAACGCCTACGAACAGTTTCTCGACCCGGATGGCCCGATAGAGGTCAACGTTGAGGTCATCGCGGCTTTGTACGCGCAGTTGCTCACCCACAACCGTCTGCAACGCCTGCCTGACGGTCTCTTCGTCGGTGCCAGGCAGCAGTTGAATCTCCAGGCCCGTCACCTGATCGGGGGCATAGCCGAGCAGGTCGCGCACCACCGGCAGCGGAGCCAGCACAAAGTTGTCGTAGCGCTGCTCAATAAAGAACACGCCGGAGACGTTCAGCGCCTGTCGATTGAACGCGTCGGCGTTGAGGACGTTGAACGTCGTCTGGTTGCCCTGCGGGTACCATAACTCAAGGGGCGTCAGGATATCGACGGGTGATATGCTCAGGTCGTTCCGCACGCCCTCCGCCACGATGGCGTAGTTGATCCCCTGATCGCGTAACAGCAGCTGGCCTTCGACCAGGGCCGTATCCAGTTGCCGCCGTTGAAGGTAATTTTCGTCGACCCCCTTAAGCTGCACAACGGTCTGGCCGTCGGCGTAGCGAGCCAGGGCGTTGTCCTGCACTACCTGGGTGAGCAACCCCACCCCCGGCGTTTGCCGGAGCCGATTCAGCAGGGCGGGCGACGCCGTAAAGCGCTTACCCTGGCGGGGCGAAATGGTCATGTCGGCCTCGAACGTTCTGAAGATCGTGCGGTTCAGCTCTTCCATCCCGTTGAAAACCGACAGCACAATCACCAGCGCCATCGTACCGACACCCACGCCGAGCATCGACAAAATGGACAGCCAGCTGATAAAGCTGCGCTTCTTCTTCGAGAAAAAATACCGGCGGGCAATCCAGGTGGGGAGGTTCATCAGGAATGATTGAATTGCTGAGTTATTGAATCATTGAATTTATAGAAGTCCATGATTCAATCATTCAATAACTCAATCATTCAGTTAGTTATTCGTCTTCGTCCTCTTCCGGGGCGGGTGGGATGTCCAGACCGGCGAAGAGCTTGTCCATTTTTTCGGCGTATTCGGCCGTATCGTCGATATAAAAACTCAGATCAGGTACAATCCGGAGCTGGTGACGCACCCGCTCCCCGAGGAGCTGGCGGATAGTCCGGCTCTTTTCGCGGATGCTGTCCAATAGCATCTCTTTGTTTTTGGTGGCCAGAAAACTCAGGTAGACCCGGGCTACGCTTAAATCCGGCGAAACGCGAACGCTGGTAACCGTAATGAAGGCTCCGTTGAACAAGTGCGGTACGTCGCGTTGAAATATTTCGCCTAAATCCTTCTGGATTTGGCGTGCTACTTTTTGTTGTCGTTTCGATTCCATACCAATTATAACCTGGGTATTTAGGTGAACGGTTGTTGCGTCGAATAGTTTGTCGCCCGTTGGGTTGTCCATTCGTTCGTCGGATACGTCGCAGAAAAAGAACGCCGACCGAATACCCATTCTGCAAATATCCGCAGGTTTTTTCGTTCTGCCGAAAAGGAGCTTAAATTCGCAGATTAGTCGATGCCTTGACTCGGGTAGCCATTCGCTGCCGGTTTACGCCATCGACCAAACAACTGACTGACTTTCAGACCAACTTGCTACGTTTTTTCCGAACCTACGTTCCATATCAATACCTCAGCCTGCTGGCCCTGCTGATGCTGATCCGACTGCCGTTTGTGCTGCATCCGCTGCCCCTGCTGATTCCTGAACTCAACTGGATGCTGATCGGCGAACAGATGAGTCAGGGCGATCTGCTGTACCGCGACATCTGGGATAGCGTCAGTCCGCTGTCGGCTCTGGTTTACTGGGGCCTCGACACCCTGTTTGGCCGGTCGCAGCTGGCCTACCACGCAGCGGCTACCGCCGTTTCTATTTTTCAGATCGGTTATTTCAACTACGTCACCAACAACCGCGATGTCTACCCCGACCGGTATTTCTGGCCGGGACTAATTTACATGTTGTTCCTGCACCTGTCGTTCGATTGCCTCACGTTGTCGCCGGTGCTGCTGTCGACCAGTTTTCTGCTGCTGGCCTTTGGAACGCTCATCAAGCAGATGGATCGCCGGGGCGCTACCGACGAGGTCTTTGAAGTTGGCTTCTACATTGGTCTGGCCGCGTTGTTCTATCTTCCCTCGGCGCTGTTTATTTTGTGGGCCGCCCTGTCGCTCCTGCTGTATACCGGCGCTACGTTCCGGCAGCATTCGCTGTCGCTGTTCGGTTTTCTGTTCCCGATTGCCGTTACGGTGCTGTTCTATTACCTGAACGACAGCCTGGACGATTTTAACCGGAATCTGCTGGCGTCGGTGTTCCGGGTGCGGCAGTATTCACTGACCGATTTTCAGGCTCTGTTCACGTCGCTGCTGATTCCGCTGGGGTTGGGCGTACTGGGTTTCCTGAGCCTGTTCAATACAATTCGCAGCTTCGTCAACTTTCAGCAGCGGGTGCAGCAGATCATGATGCTATACTTCCTGACGGCCGTGCTGACGATTGTGCTCATGCCGTTTCTGGCCCCGATGATGTTTCTGAGCTTTGTGATTCCAATGGCGTATTTCGCGGTGTACTACTTCGAGAACGCCCGAAAATCGTGGATGGCTGAACTCAGTTTCACAGGGGCTTTCGGCATCATGATGCTGGTTTTTTACCAGGGCGCTCTGCAATTGATTCCGGGTCTGGAACTCGGCCGGCTCAGTAGCCTGCGGGTCCAGCCCTCGCCCCTCCCCGCCGACATCAGGAACAAGCAGGTCCTGATTATTGGCGAAGACCTGAGCGCCTACCGGCAGAATCGGCTGGCTACCCCGTACCTGAGCTGGGACCTGGCCAAATACGACCTCAGGAATCTGGATAGTTACGAGGCTGTCATCAACGTATTCGATCATTTCCGGAAAGACCCCCCGGACTACATTGTCGATCACGAAAACGTAATAGAAAAGCTGTTTCAGCGGGCGCCGGCCCTGGCCGCCCAGTATGAACCGACCTCGATTGCGGGCGTTTATCGGCGAAAAGGCGTGTAAAATTTAGCGGCAGGTGGCAGATAAAAAGGGGTTTATGGCGTAAATTTCCGTCCGGACGCTCATACGTTCGCAACCCACGTTCATTCCATCAATCAACCAATGGCTTACACGTTTACTAACAAACGGACCAATCTGTATATTTTCCTGAGCGCGATCTTCCTGACCAACGCGCTGGTAGCCGAGATCATCGGCGTCAAAATCTTTTCGGTTGAAACCTTAATAGGCACCAAACCCGCTCAGATTCACCTGTTCAGCGATTTTGTGCTGGATTTCAACCTCACCGCCGGTGCCGTCATCTGGCCGTTCGTGTTCATCACGTCCGACATCATTAACGAGTATTTCGGCAAGGCGGGCGTCCGGCGCATCTCCTTTCTGACCGCCGGCTTCGTCGGCTACAGCTTTCTGATTATTTACGCCGTAACGACGCTTCCACCGGCGCAGTTCTGGCTGGATGTAAATGCGAAAGATCCGGCTGGTTTACCAATCAACATCGACAGTGCCTTCGGCATGATTTTCCGGCAGGGCCTTGGCATCATTATCGGGTCACTCACGGCCTTTCTGATCGGGCAGATCCTGGATGCGTCCGTATTTCAGTACCTGCGAAAGATAACCGGCAGCCGGAAAATATGGCTTCGTGCGACAGGCTCCACGCTGGTTTCGCAGTTGATCGACTCGTTTGTCGTACTGTTTATTGCCTTCTACGTGTTCGGCAACTGGTCATTCGCGCAGGTGCTGGCTGTGGGCATTATCAACTACATCTACAAGGCGTTTACGGCCGTAATCCTGACGCCGGTGCTCTACGTAGCGCATTACTTTATTGACCGTTACCTCGGCCAGGACCACGCCAAAGATCTGGCAAACGAAGCAGCCATGAGTTCATTTATGTGACCTTGCGTTGCCCATTCAGGGGGTTGGGGATACCGACACCCTCCTCCGCCAGTTGTCCAGAATCACGGCGGTGGCGATGCCTACATTCAGCGATTCCGCGCCCCCAAAGCGCGGAATCGTTAGTTTATGCGTAACGTACTGCCCCACTGCCGCGCTGATGCCGTTCGATTCGTTGCCCATAATGAGGTAACCAGGCAAGGGCTGGTCTTCTACAAATGACAGCTGGTGCACATTTTCACCATCTAAAAAAGCCCCGTAGATTAAACGCTTTGACCGGCCGCTTGTCTCAGCGAGGAAGCGGGCCACGTCGCCGTACCACCAGTTGACGCGGGTGAAGGAGCCTTTGCTGGCTGAGATTACCTTCGGGTTGTACACATCGGCGGTCGTTTCGGAGCACAGAATCTTTCGGACACCGTACCAGTCGGCTATTCTCAGGATCGTACCGAGGTTGCCCGGGTCGCGAATATCGTCCAGCACCAGGGCCATTTCGCCGGGTTCGGCCAGCAACGGCTGGTTCTCCATCGTACTGACAACGGCCAGTGCTGCGTTATTGCTTTCGAGGGTGCCGATACGTTCCAGCTCGGCCGGTGACGCAATTTCGACCGGTATTCGTTGGCGGTCTGTCAGGTGGGCGTTTTCTTTGTAAAATGCTTCCGTCGCCACCAGCAGACTGACCCGGAATGTAGACTGTAAAACTTCCTGTACACTCTTGGCCCCTTCGACCAGAAACGCGCCATGCTGTTGACGGTACTTTTTCTGGTGGAGTGACTGAATATACTTGATTTGATTTTTAGACAGCATGAACAAAATGTATGCTTTACGAAGTATGATGGATGATCGGCTTTCGAATAGCTCTACATCATACAGCATACGTCATACATATAAATACCTTATCTGGGCCACCTGCCTGCTGTTGACAGTCAGCTTATCGGGCTGCCTGACCTCAACAGGAGGGCGTAGAGAGTACCTGCTTACATCACAGACCGTCCGGGGCAACCGCTCCGTAACGCGCGAAGAACTGGAAAGTCTGATCCCCCAGAAGCCTAACCGCCGGATTCTGGCTTTACCCATTACCCCCGCCTTATGGTTCTATCAGCTCGGTTCGCGCCGGTTCAATCAGGCAGCGGCCGTGAAAGCCCTCCAGGACAAAACTAATGAATTTGAGCAGCAAAGTCAGCAACTGGCCGGCCAGCCGGCCGCCCTCCGGAAGCTGAACCGGCACTACGAACGTCGGCTCAAACGACTGCGCCGGAAAGCTGAGGAAGGCAACTGGATCATGCGCAACCTCGGCGAACCGCCGACCTACTTCTACGAACGCGACGCCCAGGTCAACGCCGGCAAAATGCAGAAATACCTGGTAGGCAAAGGGTTTTTCAATGCCGGAACGGCATACCGACTTGATACGTTGCGCGCACGACAGATCCGGGTCAATTACCTCGTAAACGAAAACCCCGGCTTCTTCCTGCGTAACGTAACGTATGAAATAGCTGACCCACGGGTCGATTCGCTCGTTCGGCAGTCGCAGAAAAATTCGGTGGTGCGCGTCGGCGACCGCTTCGACCTCGACAACGTTTCGGCCGAAAAGGTACGTATTGAAAGCCTGCTGCGCGATCAGGGTTACTACGCGTTCAGCCGGGCGTACATCGGCTGGGAAGTCGACTCCACCCGGCGGCTTGCCGACGATTCGCTCCGGCGCAACCTCGATCTGTATATGCAGATCACCAACCCGCCCGGGCAATCAGCGCACCCGGTTTACTACGTTGGGGATGTTCAGTTCCAGATCACCCGCGACGAAACCGGTGTTCCCGGCAGCAGCGTTCAGCTGGACACCGTTCGCCGAAATGGCATTACGTACCTGCTTGGCGGAAGCAACATCTCGTCGCGCCTGCTGGACTCGAAAATTTTTATGCGGCCCGGCCAGCCCTACAGCCAGACGAAGTACCGCGACACCCAGCGGCAGCTCTTCCTGCTCAATCAGTTTAAGTTTATTAACCTCAACATTACGGATTCGACCCGGCGGCAGCTACGGACGCTCATTACGGCCGCTCCCGTCGATAAATACGAATATACATTTGAAGGCGGCTTATTTGTTCTGTATCAGGGACAGGGCTATCCCGGTCCATTTGCTAACCTGTCATTCAGAGCCCGTAACCTCTTCGGTGGCCTTGAAACGCTTGAAACATCCGTACGCTATGGTTTTGAAGCACAGACCGGCTTCGCCATTGACTCTACAACCAATCGCTCAAGAGTCTATTTTGCGCAGGAAATAGGCATAACCAGTTCATTCATATTTCCTCAGATCCTCTTTCCGGGGCGGATGCGGTTTCAGTTTAATCCGTACAATCCGCGCACGCAGGTCAGTTTGGGCTTTACCAATTCGATTCGGCCCGATTACAGGCGGTCAACTCTCCGGTCGACAATGGCCTATAACTGGCAGACAACCCCGGCCAAACAATTCAGTTTCCTGATCGCCGACGTCAACCTGATTAACGCCAACTTCAACACGCAGTTTGGTGCTGCCTTTGAAAAGCAGTTGGATTCGCTGGCCAGTCTGGGTAGTACGATCAAGCAGAGTTTCCGTCGGTCGATCAGTTCCAGCATCAGCTTTGCCTACACCTACAACACAAACACACCCGGCCAAAACCGGCGGGCAAACTTTTTACGGGCCGTGGTCGAATCAGGCGGCACTACACTGAATTTTTTCCGGGAGTCGCAGTTACGTCAAATTTTCAATCTGACCGATTCGACAGGTTTACAGTATTTTAAGTATTTGCGGCTCAACGTTGATTTCCGACATTACATCCCGCTTCGGCCGCGTACTACGCTTGCGTTTCGGTTCAATACCGGTTTGGTATACGGATATGGTTCTAACCGAACTGCTCCTTACGAAAAGTTATTTTTTGCAGGCGGCAGCAACAGCATTCGGGCCTGGCCCCTTCGCCGTTTAGGTCCCGGGGCTGAATTACCTCAGGCCCGCGACGGTGCTCAGCGGGTGCCTGTTTTCGATAACCGGGATGGCCGGGATGAGCAGTTCGCCTATACCTTCGAAAAGCCCGGCGATATGCTCATCGAAGGGTCAGCTGAATTACGCGGTCATCTGTTTCGCCTGCTCGCCGACATCAACGGCGCTTTCTTCATTGATGCCGGAAACGTCTGGACAATCCGGAACAACAACCGGCGATTTGGCGAACAATTTCGGTTCAATACCTTCGTCCCACAGATTGCGGTTGGCACCGGAGTTGGTCTCCGTATCGATTTCTCCTTTTTTGTGATCCGGTTTGACGGCGGCATCAAGGTCTGGGATCCAGCCCGGCGGTACCTCGCAAATGATAATAGACTGGTCGATGAGCGCTTCTTACTTCCCAAATTCTCACTACGTCAGCTGACCAAAGGCCCAAACCCCCTGGTCCTGAATTTCGGCATCGGCTATCCGTTCTAACCCGCGCAGCACGTACTTCTAATGGCTTTGTGGATCTGCATGATACGTATGAAACGCAGGTAAACTGCCTCAACACACTCTGACAAATTGGCAGATTTTCGTTAATTTTTCGTAATTTTAGGGCACGATACTAATTATTGATTTGTTTCACGTTTCAACCAGGCTGCCGGTCGGCTCAGGGTGTGTTTCTGTAGGCTATCGCCCGGCCTCCTGGATCTGACACGTGAATTTTATTTGTGAAGCATGGAACGAGTCGCCGAGACACTCACTATACTCCAGCCAGAGGATAAAGAAGCCATCGATCTGCCCCGGACGTCGGAGGACGAACTGGCCACGGGCAAAAAACGCCTGTACATTGAGAGCTATGGTTGCCAGATGAATTTTGCCGACAGCGAAATTGTGGCCGCCGTGATGCGCAATGCCGGCTTCGCTACGACCTCATCGGCCGAAGAAGCGGATTTGATTTTTCTGAATACCTGCGCCATTCGTGAGAATGCCGAGCAGAAGGTGCGCAACCGGCTCCAGCACCTCAACGCGCTCAAGCGCCGGAAACCCGAGCTGCTGGTCGGTATGCTCGGCTGCATGGCCGAACGACTGAAAACCAGGTTGCTGGAAGAAGAAAAAGTGGTCGACATTGTGGCTGGTCCCGACGCCTACCGCGACATTCCGAAACTGGTCGAGGAAGCCGAATCCGGTCAGAAAGCCGTGAATGTTTTCCTGTCGCGTGAAGAAACGTACGCCGACATCGCGCCGATCCGACTCAATTCCAATGGCGTATCAGCTTTCGTTTCGATCATGCGTGGCTGCGACAACATGTGCAGCTTCTGCGTGGTGCCGTTCACGCGCGGCCGCGAGCGGAGCCGCGACCCGCACAGCATCGTTCGTGAAGCCCAAGCGCTCCTGGCGGATGGGTATAAAGAAGTTACCCTGCTGGGACAGAACGTTGACAGTTATAAATGGGCCGATGAAAACGGCACCGAAACGGTCAATTTTGCGCAGTTACTGGAGCGGGTTGCGTTAATCAGCCCTGAGCTGCGCGTTCGTTTCTCTACGTCGCATCCCAAGGACATCACCGACGAGGTGCTGTACACGATGGCGCGGTATGACAACATCTGCAAATACATCCATCTGCCCGCCCAAAGTGGCAACAGCCGGGTACTGAAGCTGATGAACCGGACGTATGACCGGCCGTGGTACATTGAAAAAATCAATAGTATCCGCCGGATTCTGGGTGATGACTGCGGCATCTCGACCGACATGATTTCCGGCTTCTGCACCGAAACGGAAGAAGAGCACCAGGAAACGCTGTCGTTGATGAACTACGTTCGGTACGACTACGCCTACATGTTCGCCTATTCGGAGCGGCCCGGTACGCTGGCGGCTAAAAAATACACCGACGACATTCCGGAGGACGTAAAAAAACGGCGGCTAAACGAGATTATCGCCTTGCAGCAGCAGCACTCGGCCGAGCGCAACCGCCGGCACGTGGGTAAAGTCCAGCGGGTTTTGATTGAAGGTACGTCCAAACGCTCCGACGACTTCCTGTGTGGCCGCAACGACCAGAACAAAATGGTCGTATTTCCTAAAGGTAATTTGCAGAAAGGTCAGTATGTCGACGTACTGGTGACGGACTGCACAGCCGCCACGCTGCTGGGCGAAGTGGTGGGTTAGTTTGAGGTTTGTCGTTTGACGTTTGTAGGTGGGCTTGCAAAGCAGCTGCCCGAAACAGACCTCAATCGACAAACTACGAGCTACAAACCTCAAATTCAATGAACTTACAAGAAATTCAGAGTGTCAAACAACGCTTCGGTATAATTGGTAACGCACCTGCCCTGAACTACGCCATCAACGTAGCCATGCAGGTGTCGGCTACTGACCTGACCGTGCTCATTACGGGCGAAAGTGGTAGTGGTAAAGAATCATTTTCCAAGATCATCCACAGCCTGAGCGCCCGGAAACACGGTCAGTTTATTGCCATCAACTGTGGCGCCATTCCAGAGGGAACCATCGATTCCGAATTATTTGGTCACGAAAAAGGCTCATTTACCGGGGCCGTTGATCAGCGGAAGGGCTATTTTGAAACCACCAATGGTGGCACCATCTTTCTCGACGAGATCGGCGAGATGCCCATGGGCACCCAGGCCCGGCTGCTGCGGGTGCTCGAAAACGGAGAATTTATCCGGGTCGGCTCCTCAAAAGTCCAGAAAACCGACGTTCGCGTTGTCGCAGCAACAAACGTTAACCTCCTGGCTGCGGTCGACAACGGTAAGTTTCGTGAAGACCTGTATTACCGGCTCAATACGGTACCTATTTACGTACCGCCCCTCCGCGAGCGGGGTACCGATATTGAATTGCTGTTCCGTAAGTTCACCACCGACTTCGCCGAGCGGTACCGGATCAACCCGATTCAACTGACCGATGCGGCCAAACAGATGCTGCTTAGTTACCCGTTTCCGGGCAACATCCGGCAGTTGAAAAACATTGCCGAACAGATTTCAATTCTTGAATCCAATCAGGAGCAACCGATCGGTCCCGAAACGCTGGACCGGTATCTGCCCCAGCCCCAGAAGACTACCACCCGTATGCCGATGCTGTCGCCCCAGTCGGGCAATGCCACCGGTGATAATTTTTCAGAACGCGAACTGCTGTACAAAGTGCTGTTCGACATGCGCCGGGACATGAACGACCTCAAGCGACTCGTGCGCGACATGCTGGGCAACGAGCAGTACGGTCGGCAGGTCCTGAACAACCACAAAGAGCTCTTCGACTCCATTCCTGAGAGCGACGGCCGTCCGCTGCCCGGAACGAACGACGGCGAGCCGCGGTACCTGCCTTCGCTGACCCGCACCGACCGCCCCGACGGGCCGCCCCCCTCGCCTACCGAATCGTATCACCCACCCGTGCAGATTTTCGATGATGTAGACGAGGATATCAACGACGTAGCCATTGAAGACGTTACCCACGAGACTGAAGACGACGATTCGCTTTCGCTCGAGCGGCAGGAAAAAGAAATGATTGTGAAGGCCCTCCGGCGGAACAACAACAAGCGCAAATATGCCGCACAGGCGCTCGGCATTTCCGAGCGTACGCTGTACCGGAAAATCAAACAGTATCAGATTGATGAGGAATAAACACAAGGTTTTTACGTACGGTTTTCTGCATTCCGTTCCAGGCCGGGGAGCAGATCGGCTGGTCCAATACGGCAGGTTATCAGGAAACCAAACCCTGAACGCGTTCGTGCTGCTCCTCTTTTTTTGCCTGACAACTACCGGTTGCCGACTCTATTCCTTCACCGGGTCGACCCTGTCGCCGGATGTTAAAAGCATCACTATCAACAATTTCACGCTGGCCACGGCAGGTGGCCCGGCCAATCTGCCCCTTACGTTCAACGAGCGACTACGGGAGTACTACCAGCGGTATACGAACCTGAAAGTAGTGCCTAGCAACGGCGACCTGGTGCTGGAGGGCAGCATTACGGGCTATGACCTGCTGGCCGTAGCCCCCACGGCTCAGGACCAGGCCGGCGTCAATCGCCTTCAGATTACGGTGCTGGTTCGTTTCTACAACAACAAGGACGAAAGCAAAAACTTTGAACAATCCTTTTCGTTCTACCAGGATTTCCCGCAGAACCAGACCCTGAGCCAGAACGAAAGCCGGCTGATTCCCCGAATTCTGGATCAGATTGTCCTCGATATTTTCAACAAAACGGCCGCCGACTGGTAATTTTGCTACTGGTGCCGATCCGGCTCATTTGTGGTGTAACGCTACGACAACCCGCTTTTCCTATTGTCGGACGCGGTTAATTTCGTACTTTCGGCTTTACGTACGACACAGTCCTCTCTACTCCATGCAAGCACTTGATAAGGAAACCTTTTCGTATTGGGTCACTCATCCGGACGACCTGACGCCTACTGACTTTGCGCAGATGAAAGAAACTCTGCAAACGTTTCCTTATTGCCAGGCGCTTCATACACTGGCCGCCAAAGCAGCCTCAGTGCATCAGAAAGGCCAGACCGCGCAGACGATCACGTACGTACGGCAGGCGGCTGCGTATGCGCTTAGCCGCAATGCGTTACGCAAACTGATTGATAATGAATTCCAGTGGTCGGATAACCTGTTGACGAAACTGAACGAATTGTCGGCGCGGCACGTACCGATTCCTGAAGATTATCAGCAGGAAAGTTACGCTCTGTTCAAATCGAAAGCCGGACTGAGCAACGGTTTTCCCAAAATGTCGCTCATTCGCCTGCCCGAACCTGGTTCATTTGACAAGACCAATGGCAGTCATACAGCGCAGGAGCCGGCGGTTACGACTCCCACTCCAGACGATCCAACACTGGTTGAAACCAATTTACAACACGATCTGGCTCAAAAGAACCCCGATTCGGCTATCGAGCCCGTTACGTCTCTGGTAGATCCCGAACGGCAGCGGCAGCAAGACCTGATTGACAGCTTCATTCAGAACGAACCGCAAATTCCGCGCATCCGGAACAAAGTGATGGATTCGAACGAGCCGCAGGAGGACCTGACCAAACGCAGTCAGTTAGCCTCCAAGGGTGGACTGGTGACCGAAGCTTTTGCGATTATTCTGCAGAAACAGGGCAAGATTGATAAAGCCGTTGAAATCTACCAGCAGCTTATCTTGAAAAATCCCCAGAAAAAAGCGTACTTTGCGGCAAAAATCAGTGAACTTACCGGAAGCCAAGTTACATCAAACGAGTAGTTTGCGCTTTTCAATAGAACTGGAAACTAACTAATAGAAAACTGTAAACTTCGTACATGGTAACGGCAATTGTTATTTTGACTTGTATTCTGACTGTCCTGTTGATCCTGATTGTGTTGATCCAAAACTCAAAAGGTGGCGGACTGGCCGGCGAATTCGGCGGGCTGGGTTCCAACCAGTTAATGGGCGTCAAGAAAACAACCGACCTGCTGGAACAGATTACGTGGGGACTCGGTATCGGTGTAATGGTATTGACTTTGGCGTCGTACATCATGATCGATAAAGGCGAGAACGCAGGTATCAACAGTGTCAACGTTGACCGCGCTCAGACGCAGACCCTTCCGGGTGCCGCAGCGCCAAACACGCAGCCGGCTCCGGGAGCTGCACCTAGTCAGGCCGCACCGGGTGCTGCTACACCGGGTGCATCGACTTCAGCACTGACTCCCCAGCGATAAGCATAGTCTTTTGTTACGAAAAAAGCCGGCTTGACAGTCGGCTTTTTTCGTGTAGCCACGGCCAAAAAGTTGGTTATCGCCCTTTGGCTACGCAACGGCCTGAGCCAGGAGTTGACGGGCAATTGGTAACAGGGTCTCCTGCACTGGGTAGTGCCGCTGGCTTTCGAGCATAAACGTAGCCGGGTTGGGCAGCGCCCGGTGTCGCCGGATCAGGTCGAGCTTGACGTTCTCGAACGTATTGACCAGACTCTTACGTATTACCTCCAGGAACCGCAACCGCACCATTCGACCACCCGGCTCCTGATCGGAATATAGCGTCAGGCAGAAATAATACACCTGCGTTTCGGATTGATTCGTTGCGTGCAGGAAAAGGTACCCTTCTTCCGGACGTAGCGGCAGCAAACCAATGGGCGTCAAGGTCAACGAGGTGGCGATGTCGGCCCAGATCTGTTCGCCTTCGGTCAGGGTGGCCTGAAAGCGAGGCAGGGCAAAGTTCATAATCGCGTCCATTTCAGCCATGTACTCATCGTCCGTTACCTCAGATTCATACTCAATTCGGGGGGGGCGGCCGGTTATTCGGCTGATTCGTTTGGGGAACGCAGCATTTAACGTACCTTTGCCCCGCGAAAAACGAAGTCCATTGTCATAGTGCCGGCGTAATTCTGGCAGATCAGGGCACAGTTTTTTGTCAGTAAAATTTCGCTGGACCGCTTGAAGGTATGCCAAGACGACATATTTCTGATACTCGGCATCGATCCAGCCTTGCGCAAACCAGTCAGGCTGTAACTGTTTCATAAGCCAAAAAAGCGTATTCAACTAAGTGTACTCTATCAGTAAACTAATAAGAGTTTCTGATTTTCCCAAATTCTATTTGCCGGAATATGGAAAGTACCTTAGAAACGGTAGCTGACAGCGGGGATTGACCAGATGTCAGGCTGGCTACTGAAAAATTGACAGTTTAACGGTTTGGCACAGAAGTTGGCAGGCGGAAAGCGTCACTTAATGTTGCACACAAACAATTTATTAACCTTAATCATCTCATTATCATGGTAGCAGAAACGGAAAGCGTTAAAGTGAACGTGAGACCGCTGGCAGACCGGGTTCTGGTAGAAGCCGCCCCGGCCGAAGAAAAGACCTCGTTCGGGATTATCATCCCTGACACGGCCAAAGAAAAACCCCAGCGCGGTACAGTTGTCGCTGTAGGACCTGGCAAGAAAGATGAGCCCCTGACGGTACAGGTTGGCGACACAGTCCTGTACGGCAAGTATGCCGGTACGGAGATCACTGTCGACGGCAAGGAGTACCTGATCATGCGCGAATCAGACATCTTTGCTATTCTCTAATTCACCCACGTTTCAGGTACCTGAAACGGTAAACGTTCGCTTCGGCGACCCGATTTAGTTCCTTAACTAATTTGATTCAACAACCATGGCAAAACGAATTTTCTTTGATACCGAAGCCCGTGAGCGCATTAAGAAAGGTGTCGATACGCTGGCAGATGCCGTAAAAGTTACTCTCGGACCTAAAGGCCGTAACGTAATCCTCGACAAGAAATTTGGTTCACCCGCTATCACCAAGGATGGTGTGACCGTAGCGAAAGAGATCGAACTGAAGGACGCTATGGAGAACATGGGCGCTCAGTTGGTGAAAGAAGTGGCGTCAAAAACGGCTGACTCAGCCGGTGACGGTACGACTACGGCAACCGTTCTGGCCCAGGCCATCTATTCAATCGGCGCTAAGAACGTAGCCGCCGGCGCTAACCCGATGGATCTGAAGCGTGGTATCGACAAGGCGGTTGCTGCGGTAACGGCTAACCTGTCAGAGCAGGCGCAGACAATTGGCGACGATTTCGGCAAAATTGAGCAGGTTGCTACCATCTCGGCTAACTACGACGAGGAAATCGGTAAGATGATTGCCGAAGCCATGAAGAAAGTTGGCAAAGAAGGTGTCATCACGGTTGAAGAAGCCCGCGGTACCGAAACGGAAGTTAAGACCGTAGAAGGTATGCAGTTTGACCGTGGCTATCTGTCGCCTTACTTCGTAACGAACACGGAGAAAATGGAGGCCGAGCTGGATCGCCCGTTCATCCTGATCTCTGAGAAGAAAGTGTCGTCGATGAAAGAGTTGCTGCCGGTACTGGAGCAGGTTGCTCAAACAGGCCGTCCGCTGCTGATCATCGCTGAAGACGTTGACGGCGAAGCACTGGCTACGCTGGTAGTGAACAAAATCCGCGGTGCCCTGAAAGTGGCTGCTGTGAAAGCTCCTGGCTTTGGCGACCGTCGGAAGGCTATGCTGGAAGACATCGCCATCCTGACCGGTGGTCAGGTGATCAGCGAAGAGCGTGGCTTCAAACTGGAGAACGCTACGATCGACTACCTCGGTCAGGCTGAGAAGATCATCATAGACAAAGACAACACCACGATTGTTAACGGTGTTGGCGGCAAAGAGGACATTCAGGGCCGCGTTAACCAAATCAAAGCGCAGATCGAAAACACTACGTCTGATTACGACCGCGAGAAGCTGCAGGAGCGTCTGGCGAAACTGTCAGGTGGTGTAGCTATTCTTTACATCGGTGCCGCTACGGAGGTTGAGATGAAAGAGAAGAAAGACCGCGTTGACGATGCGCTGCACGCAACCCGCGCTGCCGTTGAAGAAGGTATCGTAACGGGTGGTGGTATTGCCCTGATCCGTGCGATCTCAGCGCTGGAGAACATCCAATCCATCAACGAAGACGAGAAGACGGGTATCAACATCATCCGTCAGGCACTGGAATCTCCGCTCCGTACGATCGTAGCCAACGCTGGTGGCGAAGGTTCGGTTGTCGTGAACAAGGTGAAAGACGGCCAGGGTGGTTACGGCTACAACGCTAAGAACGACTCGTACGAAGACCTGTTCGCGGCTGGTGTAATCGATCCGAAGAAAGTGACTCGTCTGGCTTTGGAAAACGCGGCTTCAATCGCCGGCCTGCTGCTCACAACTGAGTGTGTCATCGCCGATGAGCCTGAAGATGAAAAAGCAGCTCCTGGCGGTATGCCGGGTGGCGGCATGGGCGGCATGATGTAATCTTGCCCCTTGTTATACGAAAAAGCCCCAGCCTGATGGCTGGGGCTTTTTCGTATAACCCGACCGTGTCGTGTACGTACAACATAGACAGTAAAAACAGAGTAAGCCCGGTTGGCTCAGCTCACGAATAAATCTGTTCAAACAAACATGCCGGACCAGGATTGGTCCGGCATGTTTGTTTGAACGTCTTGCAATTGCTTACAACGGATTCTGCTCGATCGCCTTGTTGGCGTTGATTTCACGGCGTGGGATCAGGAACTCCCACTGCTTATCGCCGGCCGGTACGTCGAACAATACGGCTACAGCCGAGTTGTGGTTGGCGCCGTTGCGGTTCAGGGGCAGGTTCAGCCGCTTCAGATCGAGGAACCGGAACCCTTCGCCCCATAGCTCAATACGACGGTTGAACAGGATCTCGTCGATGAGCTTGGTGCCGGTGCTGGTCGACTGCTTGTACGACGGATCACGCTTGCTGACCAGATCAAACAGTACCTTGGCTGCATCGGCGTCCTTACCCTGACGAGCCAGTGCTTCGGCTTCGATCAGGTACATTTCAGCCGACCGCATGTACGGAATATCCCCCATGGTACTGGTCGACGGTGTGCCCGGCAACCGGAATTTCTGGTTCATGTACGGAGCACGAATACCTCCCGGCGGCACGACTGAATTAGCGGCAGTAGGCGTTTTCACCCACATCTTCGACCGTACGTCCGTTGACGGAATCTGATCGTATAGCAGGTTATTGATCAGTTTAGGCGTTGCCCGAATGTTAGTAGAGTTGAAGTTGGAAGAGATGTATGAATGATACGCCCCAAAAAACTCCGACTGATCTTCGAGGTGGTCAAAGCCCCACATCCATTCCGAATTGGCAATATCCGAGAAACCTTCCTGGTACTGTGCTACAGTCATCAATGCGTAACTCTTACGAGCCTCAGCCGCGAATCTGGCCGCGTCAGCCCAGTTCTGCTGGGTAAGCGCTACGCGTGCCTGGAAGCCTTTTACCACATCGATGTTGATGTGCGACTTGAACGAACGCGACGTGGTCAGCAACCCAGCTGCTTCGGTCAGGTCCTTGTTGATCTGCGTGTACACATCCTCAACCGTAGCCCGGGGAAGCCCTTCCGTTGTCGGGGTTAAAACGAGGGGCACAGCAAGCTGGCTGTTTGGTTTGGCCGCTCCATTATACCGTATACCGTAAAGCTGAACCAGGTTAAAGTATGAAAACGCCCGCAGTGCCAGCGCTTCGCCTTTCAATTGTTTCCGCTCAGCATCTGTACCGGCCGCATTGTCAATATTAGCGACGGCAATGTTGGCATTGCCGATGAGCCGGTAATAGAGCAAATACGCAAATTCAGACATGGTTCCAACATCGGAGCGGTGACTTGTCCAGCGCTGTTCACCAAAATGCCAGTTATTTGACGGGTTACTGAACACCAGATCTTCGCCCATGACATCCATGATGATCATCATGGCCGGATGCCCAAAGTGCCCCTGCGAGCCAAGATAACGCACAACCATGGCCCGGTAAATGCCATTGATGGCGGCTGATGCGTTTTTAGTGGTAGAGTAAGCTGCGGCAGCATCAACGCTACCCGTTGGAGAAGTCTCCAGATACTCTTCGCTGCATGAAGTTGACAGTAACCCCAGCGCAATAAATATAGTTAACAGTCTTGTTTTCATTGGTTTGTCTGAAGTTTTTAGAGCGATAAGGATAGACCCAGAACCAGGCTCTTGGCTGAACTGAATACGTTACCGGTTGTACCGCCAAAGTTCTGCTGAGCGTTCATGCCCTTCCGGCGCGACAGGATGAGGAAGTTCTCACCGCTAAGGTAAACCTGCGCGTTGGTGAGGAACAGCTTACGGGCCAGTGTGCTCGGTAAGCCATACGACAGCGTAACTGTCCGTATGTTCAGGTAACTCCCATCAATCAACCAGCGGCTTGAAGCGGCATCAAAGTCAGCCGTTCTTCCGGCGTCCATTCTGGGTACGTCGGTTACGTCACCTGGTTTCTGCCAGCGTCTCAGAATGTCCACACTCTTGGCGCTACCATATCCCCCCGCGCTCATCAGAGCTGCGTAGGCACCATCATATACTTTACCACCGATCTGATACACCAGCAGGCCGGACAGCGTAATACCTTTGAAGGTGAACGTGTTCGTGATACCGCCCGTCAGTTTCGGGATTGAACTGCCGTGGTAGGTGAAGCGGGCGTTATTCACGTTGTTTGTCAGCGTATCACCGGCTTCAGTGATGATTGAGTTTGAGGCTATGTAGGCATTAGCCCGGTAAAGCACCTCTCCCGTTGCCGGATTTACGCCCTGGTAGTCACGCAGCCAGAAATCATAGATAGACGTACCCACTTTAAGTTTCTTGGTTCCATCAATGATTTCGGGGTTTTCTTCCGGCATCTTCGTGATCCGGTTCTGAAGCCTTGTTGCATTCACATCGATGCGCCAGGTGAAATCTTTCGTACGAACCGGCTCAACTCCTAATTCTACTTCAATTCCGCGGTTGTACATTGTTCCGATGTTCCGGGTGACGGTCTGAATACCGGTCGACAGGGGCAGCGGTACAGCAAAAATCAGGTTCGACGATTGACGATTGAAGTATTCTACCGTACCGGAAACCCGATTTCTGAACAGGCCGAACTCCAGCGCTACGTCAAACTGGCTGTTCTTTTCCCACACCAGCCCGGAGTTACCCAGACTGCTTTGCAGAATACCAGCCTCCGATGCGTTGTTCCAGCTTAACGCATACAGCGGTTGCCAGGCGTAATAACTGATGGCTGCTCCATCGGCCGTATTGCCACCACCGTCGTTACCTGTCTGTCCGTACGAACTCCGCAGTTTCAACACATTGATGGTCGGAATAGCCTGGATGAAGGCTTCCTGATCCAGACGCCACGCACCACTCACCGAGTAGAAGTTACCCCAGCGCACATCGCGGAAGAACTTACTGGAACCATCGCGACGAACTGAGCCGGACAGGAAGTATTTCTGATTGTAGTCGTAGTTGAACCGTGAGAAGAAACCTTCAACCCGGCGGACATTGTACACTGAATTCAGGTTCGTTGTCGTGGTAAAGTTGATCAGCTCGACGTTACCGTCCAGAATCTGCTGCGACCGTGAGCCGGTGAGGTAATTGTCGTTCACCTGGAAGTTCTCATGACCCAATAAAACGTCGATCGTGTGCGGACCAAACGATTTATTGTAGTTCAGCAACTGGTTCAGGTTATAGCTCGTGATGTTCTCAAATTCATGGGTCGACCGACCGGCGGGCGCACCGTCCCCAATCTCGGGGTTACCAAACGTGACTGTGTTCGTATTGGTCAGGTCAGCACCGATATTTGCCGAGAATTTAAAATCCTTCAGGAACGTAACTTCGGCAAAACCACGGGCACCAAACGTATTCCGCCGGAAGTTGTTTTGGTTCAGGAGCGTTTCGGCGATGGCGTGCCGACCACCGTACTGCGGCCGCGAAGGCAAGCCCAGGCTGGTCAGGTTACCATAATCCCACCGGCGCTGGCCGTTTGGCAGGGTCAGGAACTGGCCTGGATTCTGCGGATCGTAGGCATAAACCGGGAAGATCGGGCCCATTGTTCTTGAGAAGAAGAACGGGTTTACGAACGTAGTACCACCGTCGGCAGGCACATCGGCCTGATTCGACCGGATGATGGTGGTCGACAGGTTAGCGCCGGCTCTGAACCAGGGTTTCACCTGTGAGTTTACATTCAAACGGGCTGTGTATCGTTTGTAGTCAGAACGGATCAAAAAGCCCTTATCGCTCAGATAACCCGCCGATAGAAAATAGTCTGATTTGTCCTGACCGCCGGCGAAGCTTACATTCACTTCATCACGGTTGCCCTGCCGCATTAAAGGCTTGGCCCAATCCAGATCTTCAGGCGAATAGATCAGTCTGGCATTGGGGTTCATCTGCCCGTCCGTGTTGACCAGCTGGTTGAACGGTACGTCATATACGTTATAGCCAACCAGGCTGCTCAGGCTGTTCGTTGCGCTGAGGCTGGCAGCCGAAAGCGACAATGGATTGGTTGCCCGATAGGCAAGGCTGTTCCGGTTTTGCTCCCACATCAATGGGTAATACTGATCCGGACCAACGCGGTCGTATTCCGGAATAGCCCGGGTATTGACCCCTTTGGTCACGTTGACCGAAATACTGTTCCGGTCCTTTTGACCTCTTTTGGTGGTAACAACTACTACCCCGTTGGCGGCACGTGAGCCATACAGTGCCGTAGAGGCTGCGTCTTTAAGTACGGTGATGCTTTCAATATCCTGCGGGTTCAGGTTAGCGATGTTGGCCGTGTAGGGTACACCATCGACGACATAAAGCGGATCATTACCCGAGGAGATCGAACCAAAACCCCGAATCCGGATGGCTGGGGCTGTACCGGGCTGGCCACTCCCCGCTGTTGTCTGGATACCGGGAGCTGAACCCGCCAGGGCCTGAGCAAAGTTCGTAATCGGACGCTCTTTGAGCCGTTCTGCCGAGATTACCCCCGCCGAACCGGTAAACGAAGCCCGTTTGGCCGTACCAAACGTCGTTACAATCACTTCCTCCAGATTAGCGGCATCCGACGCCAGCTGAACTGAAATGTTTGTCTGATTACCCACTGCAAGTTCCTGGGTTGCATACCCGACAAAACTGATTACCAGTCGTCCATCGGCCGGGGCTTCAATCCGAAATTTACCCTCAGCGTTGGTGTAGGTTCCACGTTTCGTGCCTTTTAGCACAACAGTAGCACCAGGAATTGAAGAGCCATCATCGGCCGTCACGGTTCCTGTCACGGTTCGGTCCTGAGCCAGTGCAACCTGACTACACAAACCCACAAGCAAAAAACAGAGGATTTGTAGAAACTTTCTCATAGTTTAGATTATGAAGTAGAATTAGCTCGCAAGATATTTAATTAATTCTTATTGACTGGCATCGACCTATTATAAAATTCTTAAAATCCCTTGAGAGCAATATAAAATACTAACTTTTAGTGTTTTTAACATAGATTCTACAACAACTCACTCCTATATTTTAGATAGAGTAAAAAATTGTCAGCCTGGAAAAACAATATAAGTCATACCTGAACGTATCGTTTGTTTTTTTGACGTAGTATAGAAGCCCGAGACTAAAACCATCTGTATTTAGTGAGACAACACAGCCTGAACAACCGCTACCTGGCTTGCCCGGCATTGACAGTATTTGATTGATTGACCGGCTGGATTCAGAGACTACCGGAAACAAAAAATCCCACCCTTATTGGCAGGACATGCTGAAAAAAAGACAGGAGCGTGTGAACGTAGGTTTGGCTACAGGTGTGAGTTGAGGAGGCCTAAAAACAAAAAAGCCAAGCGAGACACTCTCTTGGCTTTCTGATTTACTCAACGTTATGAAAAACTTTTCTTTTCGACGCAATTATAGAACAAAAGTAGCAAATAAAGGTTCTGTTTTCCAAAAAAAAATTTAACAACTCATATAACGGTCTCACTAACAGTAAGATACCTCCTTATCAAATCAATTAGATCGAATCGTAATTAAGTACTTATACGCAGGCAATTTCAGGAAAACCACTAAGGTTATTTCCTAAGCGATAGTTCTTTTGATAAGAAAATCCGGAGGCCGTTCTCAGAAACAGGCAATGAAACTCCCAGGCAATGAAATTACCACCGGAGGATTGACTCGTTTGCCGGCGGGCAGTTTCGTAGCTGATTTTGGAAGCTTGGTCGAGAAAAGTTTCTGGGCTCAATTTGGCCTTCTTTTCTTTGAGCATCCAATTTAGCATGATGTATGAAGCGGCTGGTACTACTTTTTTTATGGGGGCTATCATCGAACCTAAAGGCACAAACTACCGTAGCCACTGTTCAGGAAGCGTTGGCTCTTGCCCGACGCAGCAATCCGGAACTGGTTAATGCCCGTCAGAATCTGGTTGTGCAGGAACAGCAGAAGACCGCCGTACGAGCGGCTCTCCTCCCCCAGGCCCGGCTGTATGGCAACCTCGACTACAACTATGCCTTACCCGTGCAGCTCGTCCCGGCTGAATTTTTGGGAGGACGTCCCGGCGAGTTCCAGACACTGCGTTTTGGCCTGCCCTGGTTCCTGACGGCAACCGGCGAGGCCACAATTCCGGTCGTCAACCGGCCCGCCCGCGCTGATATAGCTATTACGAATAAGAACCTGCACATCCTGGATATTCAGAATCTGGTGCTGCAGGATGAAGTCTCTACACAAACCGCCCGGGTCTATCATGCTACGTTGCTGACCCGGGCCGCCATTGACATCACCCGGCGCAATCTGTCGGCGGCCGATACCCTGACCCAGATCGCAAAGGCCCGGCTGGACAAAGGCCAGATTGAACCGCTGGAGTACAACCGCATTCGATCCGTACAACTCACCACGGCCGATGTGTTGTACCAGAATCAACTGTCGTACGAGCGCAACCTGAACCAGCTCAAACTGCTGCTCGGCCTGGCTCCAGCCGACAGTCTGATCCTAATGGAAAACCTCGCGAACCGGCCCATTGAAGGGTTGGCCGGAATTCAGGCGCTGACGGCAGCCGAACGCCCGCAGATAACGCTCCGTCAGGCTCAGGTCGAGCTGGCCAAGATGCAGATAGAGCGGGAACGTCTGACGCGCTGGCCTACCGTTTCAGGCTACATACGTTACTCGCAGCAGGCCCAGCGAAATCAGTTTAACTTTTTCAATGTAGACCAGCGCTGGTTCACCATTGGGGTGGCGGGCCTGCAGTTCAACCTTCCGCTTTATTCGGGGGGGTTGCGTAACAGCAACATTGCCCGGGCCAGATTACAACTCAGGCTCGACGAAGCGGAACTGGCCTACGAGCGTAACCAACAGCAGCTTGACAATGACGATGTTCGCAATACGTATAACCAGGCGGTTCAGTCGCTGGATCTGAACCGGCAGAACTACGAACTCAACGCCCAGAACGTTCAGATTGCGCTGGTAAAGTACCGATCGGGGCTGTTTGCCTACGACCAATACCTGAACGTATTCAATGAATCGCTGACGGCCCAGAATCGGTTTCTCTACAACCTCTCGAACGTGTTTATCAACCAAACGATTTTACAGATTCGCAATGGAAAATAAGTACATCAGCGGGCGATCAACGTTGTCCGTCGCCTTACGTACGTACCCGAATAAGTGGATGGCGCTGGGCCTGCTCGTTCTGACGGCATCGGTGGTTGTTACCTGCAACCGCAACGCGGAGGGTATTTCACCGACGTACCGGGACCTGACCGAAGCCGTTTATGCGTCGGGAAATGTGTACCCCCGCAATGAATACACCGTAACAGCCGATGCCAACGGTATTCTGAAACAGCGGCTTGTTAACGAGGGCGATACCATTCGCCAGGATCAACTCCTGTTTGTGCTGGAAAGCGCCACCGAAGATGCCCGACGAGCCGCTGCGGCTACGGCCCTCCGGCAGTCGCAGGCAAACCTGCAGGGGAACTCGCCGGTGCTGGCCGAACTGGAAGCCCAGGTCCGCAACGCCCGCGTGCGGCTGGCTAACGACTCCATCAACTACGCCCGGTTCCAGGACCTGTACCGGCAGAATGCTACGTCGCGGGCCGAACTGGAGCGGGCCGAACTGAACTATACGCTCTCGCGCAACAACCTCCGGGCCCAGCTCAACTCACTCGCCCGAACCCGCGACCAGCTTCGGCTGGACGTAGCGAACAACCGCAGCCAGTTGGTGTCGACGGTCGAAGCCGGCCGAAGCACCCGCGTTCGTAGTCTGGTCGATGGTAAGGTGTATGAAGTCTATAAAGACCCCGGAGAAGTCGTTCGGCCGGGCGATCAGCTGGCCCTGGTAGGCAGCGGCAACCAGATCTACGCGCAACTGGCCGTCGATGAAAGTGACTTTGGTAAAATCCGGGTTGGTCAGCCGGTGGTGATCAAAACCGACGTGTACGCCGATAAGGTTTTCAACGCCCGCGTCACGAAAGTGTACCCCAAGCTCAACCGCACGGATCAGTCGTTCCGGGTCGATGCTGAGTTTACGGGCGAAAAACCCGATGCTTACTACGGCCTGACGGTCGAAGCCAACATCATCGTCAGTCAGAAACAGCGGGTACTGACCATTCCCAAGTCGTACGTATTCGGCAACGACAGCGTGTGGATAGAGCAAAATGGCCAGAAGCAGAAAATTCGCTTTGTGAAAGGAGCCGAAAACTTTGACCTGGTGGAAGTAAAAAGTGGCCTGAACGAGCAGACAAAACTACTTGCGAATGAGTGAAAAAGCGACGGGTCCGCCCGGTGAACGTTCAGATGCGTCAGCTAGTCTCTCTTTCACTCATTCGCTCTTTCGCTCATTCACTCTTTCGCTCTTTAAATTATGAATATTCGAATAGCCGCGCAGATTGCGCAGACACACCTGCTGGCCAAGAAACGCCAGACCCTCGTGGCCATGCTCGGCGTTACGTTCGGAATTGCCATGTTTATCACCATGATCTCGTTCATGCAGGGCGTCAACCAGTTTCTGGAAGATTCGGCACTGGACGCCAGTCCGCACGTCCGGATGTACAACGAGGTAAACACCCAGCGACCAAGCCTGATCGAGCAGTTAAATCCCGGCGGTTTCAACGTCGTGTACCACCAGAAACCGAAAGATGAACTGGCACGGCTCAAAAATGGGCTGGCCATTGCCGACCGAATTGCGAAAGAACCCGGTGTGCTGGGCGTTTCGCCCCAGGTAGCTACCCAGGTGTTCTACAACAACGGCCCTATTCAATTGTCGGGTACCATCTCCGGCGTGGATATCGAGCGCGAAAACCGGCTGTATACCCTGACATCCCGGCTGAAGTCGGGCAGTATCAACGCCCTGCGGACCAACCCCGACGGGTTGATCATGGGCTCAACGCTGGCTCGAAAACTAAACGTCCGCACCGGCGACAAAGTGACCATTACAACGCCCGGTGGGGGCACACGCATCCTGCGGGTGGTCGGTACGTTTGGCTTTGGCGTCGGTACGGTCGACAACACGAAAAGTTACGCCAACTTGTCGACGGTGCAGGAGATCTTACAGAAAGACCCGAGCTACATCACCGACATTCACATCAAGATGTTCGACCCGTTGCAGGCCCTTCCGTTCGGCAGGCAGCTTCGGGCCGAATATGGCTACTACACCGAAGACTGGGCTACGGCCAACCAGGCCATTCTGGCGGGCGAGCAAATCCGGAATATGCTCACCTACGTCGTATCCATAACGCTGCTCGTCGTGGCCGGATTTGGCATCTACAACATCATGAATATGACCGTTATCAACAAGATCAAGGACATCGCCATCCTGAAAGCGACCGGTTTCGACGGCAAAGACATTGTGGCCATCTTTCTGCTACAGGCCATGTTTATCGGTCTGTCGGGTGGATTACTGGGCTTGGGCATCGGTTTCAGCCTGAGTTACCTGTTGTCAATCACGCCATTTGAGGCAGGGGATTTTCTGAGCATCAAAACATTTCCGGTCATTTTTTCGGGTACGTACTACGCGATGGGCCTTGTGTTTGGCGTCGTAACGACCGTGCTGGCGGGGTATTTTCCGTCCCGGAAAGCAGCCAAAGTAGATCCGGTGTCGATTTTGAGAGGGTAATTACCGGAGGATTGACTTGAGGAATGATTGAGTCGTCGAATTAGATGGTCAGGACTGTTTTTACGTCTACTCATTGCTCAGGCACCCCATTCCACAAGTCAATTTGTTAATCAGACAATTCTTAACCCAATGAGCACTGTTCTAAAAGCCCAACACGTTAATAAATACTTTTACGACCCAGAGACGTTTCAGGTCCTGAAAGACATTACCTTCGAGGTACAGAAAGGTGAATTTCTGTCCATTGTAGGAAAATCGGGCTGCGGCAAATCGACGCTGTTGTATCTGCTCTCGACGATGGATACGGACTACGAAGGCGCTATCGAAATGGCGGGGGTTACGCTGAAAGGCCGCAATCAGGACTTTCTTGCCCACTTCCGCAATGAACATCTGGGTTTTGTGTTTCAGTTTCACTTCCTGCTGCCGGAGTTTACCACGCTGCAAAACGTGATGCTGCCGGGGCTAAAACTGGGGAAGTATCCGGAAAAAGAGGTAGAAGACCGGGCGATGGAAAAACTTCGGCTGATCGGCATGGCCGAACACGCCCGCAAACCAGCCAGCAAGCTCTCGGGTGGGCAGCAGCAGCGAGTCGCCATTGCCCGGGCGCTGATCAACGACCCGACGATTATCATGGGTGACGAACCGACCGGCAACCTGGATAAAGCCAACACCGAAAACGTATTCGAAATTTTCCACGAGCTGGCGGATAAAGGACAGACCATCATTGCCGTTACGCACGATCCTGACTTTGCCGCCGGCACCGACCGTATTATTGAAATGAGCGATGGCAGCATTATCTCTGAACACAAAAATCCGTAGATTCCTGCGCCCTCCGCGTCGGTATGTGTACGCTGCCGCGCTCCTGATGAGCCTGATCCGCTACGGGCTCATATTCCTGTATTTCCCGCAATTTGATGGTGATGAACGCCTGTTTATTTCAACTATCAGCTTCGCGTTCGTAATCATCATGTGGGAAAGCGTCAACGCCTTCAATGCCTACCTAAACCACCGATTGCCGTTTGAGAAAGGCGTATTAAGGCGATTCTTCGTTCAGACCGGTACCTGCCTGATCGTATTGATTGTCATTCAGACGAGTGTAACCATTTACGTTGAGCGCTATTACAGCGAATACTTCCCAATTCAGTTCGCCAACGCCATCAAGGTAGCGTCGTTTGGGCTAAACATTTTTATAGTTGTGTCCGTCAACACGGCCTATTTTGGCTTTTACTTCTTCGAGAAGTGGAAAAACAACCTTGTCGAGAAAGAAAAGTGGGAGAAAGAGAAAGCCGTACTGCAAAAACAACGGCTCAATGCCCAGTATGAAAATTTAAAAAACCAGCTCAATCCGCATTTTCTGTTCAACAGCCTGTCGTCGCTCGATGGCCTGATCGACGAAGATCCGGCGCTGGCCCGTAAGTTTCTGCAACAGTTATCACGCGTATTTCGGTACGTACTTCAGCATAAAGAAAAGGAACTGGTACCGCTCGAAACGGAACTGACGTTTATCAAAAATTACGTATCGCTGCTCAAAACCCGCTACGACGGCGCGCTGGAGGTTACGGTGCTGATTGCCGACGATGCCCTGGAGCAGGCCATTGTACCGGTTACCCTCCAGGTACTGATCGAAAATGCCATCAAGCATAACACCATCAACGAAGCCAACCCACTCACGATCAGCATCACTGCGGCCGAGGGATTCCTGACCGTAGCAAATCCGGTGCAGCGGAAGCGGCAGGTCGCTACGTCGAACGGACAGGGCCTGAATAACCTCAAAATGCTGTATCAATATCTAAGTCCGCTCCCAGTTACCATTGCCGAAACCCAGCAGTTGTTTTCCGTCCGGATTCCGCTGCTGTCGATGGATGTAACCCGGCTGTCCGGATCGAATGCTGCCAAGCCAACGCCAATCGTATGACCATTCTGCTAATCGAAGACGAGCCGGTGGTTGCCCGTCAACTGGAAAAACTGGTCCGCCAGCTTGAACCGCAGGCAACTATCGCCGGGCCGCTCCCCAGCGTGGAGCAGGTTGCGGATTACCTGCAGAATAATCCGCGGCCCGATCTCATCATCTCCGATATTCAACTCTCCGATGGGGTTAGTTTCGACGTATTCGGTCGGCTGGACGTTTCCTGCCCTATTATTTTTACGACGGCCTACGACGAGTATGCCATTCGGGCGTTTAAGCTCAATAGCCTGGACTACCTGCTCAAACCCATCGATCCTGACGACATGCAGACGGCCCTCGCCAAATTTCACCGGTGGCAGCCCGACGGCGATAATTTTCAGCAGCAGTTCCGGGCATTTCTGACTGATATGACCGGCCATTCTACCCAAAAAACCTACAAACGTCGGTTTACGGCCCACTACCTTCGCCAGATCGTATCGGTGCCGCAGGAGCAGGTGGCCTGCTTCTGCCGCGACGAGGTGATTTATCTACATACGCTGACCGGCCAGAAACTGATTACAGACTACGTTACGCTGGACGAACTGGAAGACCTGGTAGATCCGGCCGCTTTTTTCCGGGCCAATCGCCAGTACCTCGTCCATCTGGAAGCCATCACCGGTTATCAGCCACACTACAGTGGCAAACTATTGCTTACCCTTCGCCAGCCCACCTCGCTGGAAATCACCATCAGCAAAGACAAGGCTCCCGCTTTCCGAAAGTGGTTTGAGCAGAGTTAAAGTCAGCCGGATTGTCAAAGAAATTTTGACAAACAGAAACTAAACACTTGTTTAATTGACGCAAACATCCTTACCTTTGCAGTAGTTATCAGCAACATGGCAGAGGACGTACAGGATACTGAACAGAAGATTAAGAATGCCGCCCGGAAAATATTCCTGGAGCAGGGATACGAAGGAGCCAAGATTCGGCAGATCGCCGACGAAGCCGGCGTAAACCTGGCTATGGTTAACTATTACTTCCGTAGCAAAGAGCTGTTATTCAAAAGCATATATATCGATACGTTTCGTGAATTCCTGGGCCGTATGGTGATGATGCTCAATGAACAAACCCCGCTGGAAGTAAAAATCTGGAAGATCATCGACCGGTATACTGACTTTATTCTGGAAAATCCATTGCTACCAATGTTTGTGCTGTCTGAACAGCGGCAGGAAGGAGTGCCCATCTTTAAAGAACTGAATATCAAAGGTATTATTGAGAACTCATTCTTTAGAAAACAACTCCTTGAAGAAGCCGAAAAAGGCACCATCCGGACTGTGGAACCGTTGCAGGTAATCATTACAATCATGAGCAGTGTCATTTTTCCGGTGATGGCAAAGCCAATCGTATCGTACGTTGGCGCGTTTGATGAAGCCGGTTTCAGGCAATTTATGGAAACCCGCAAGCAGATCGTTCCGGAAATGATTATGGCGTATCTGCGACAGACTTAAATTTTTTTACCCGTTTATTAAACAGATGTTTAGAACACATGTTTGGAGACTATGAAAGCTTACGTAACAGGATTCCTCTGGCTGCTTGGGCTACCACTTGCCGGGCAACCCACCCTAACGCTCCGGCAATGCTACGAAGCTGCCCGAGCCAACTACCCTTTGTTGCGACAGTCAGCCATTCTGGAGCAAACTAAGAACCTGGCGATTGCTACGCTGAACACCAATCGTCAGTTGCCGCAGGTAGCCGTCAACGGGCAGGCTTCGTGGCAATCGGACGTTACCCGTCTGCCGATTGAACTGCCTAACGTAGCGGTTCCGGTGTTGAGCAAGGACCAGTATAAACTGACGCTCGATGCCAGTTATCTGCTATACGACGGCAACCTGACCCGGCTCCAGACCGATGTGCAGCGTGCCGGCACGGTCGCTGCCCAGCAGCAGATCGAAGTGGAACTGAACCGGCTGAAGGATCAGGTCAATGGCTTTTTCCTGACCGCCCTGCTCACCGACGAAAACCTGCGGCTTACGCAGACGCTGATGACCGACCTCCGCAACCGGATTGAGAAGCTACAGGCCAGTGTCCGATTTGGCACGGCGGCCCAGATGAACGTCGACGGGTTACAGGCCGAGGTGCTCCGCGCCCAGCAGCGACTCGCCGACCTGACTGCTACCCGTCGGGGCCTGCGCGACGCCCTTCAAATTCTGACGAATCTGACCATTACGGATAGTACCGAACTGGTAGTAGCCGAGCCCCCAGTGCAACCCGTCGCCAATCTGCCCCTGAACCGCCCCGAGCTAGCTTTATACCAATCGCAGCGGTCGCTTTACGACGCCCAGCTACGTCTGGCCGACAATCGCCTGAAACCGCGCTTCAGCCTGTTTGCCCAGGGTGGTTTTGGTCGACCGGCCCTGAATTTTCTGGACAATACGTTCAAAGGCTTCTTCATCGGCGGCCTACGGTTGAACTGGAATCTATCGGCCGCCTACACCCTCGGCAACGAACGGCAAACGCTCCGGCTCAACCAGCAAACGATTGATGTACAGCAAGCTACGTTTGAGAAAAACCTGGCCTTGCAACTCCGGCAACAGCAAACCGACATCGACCGGCTCCAGAGCCAGCTCGATCAGGATGCGGCTATCGTTGCCCTGCGTTCCCGAGTCAGACAGGCCGCGGCCGTCCAGCTCGATAACGGCGTGATTGCCGCCCGCGACTATACGACCGAACTGAATAACGAAAACCAGGCCCTGCTGAACCAGAAACTCCATGAACTGCAACTGCTCCAGGCCCGCATTCAATACCAAACATTAACCGGCAATTAAGCTATGAAACGACTCCTTATCCCGCTGCTCTGTAGTCTGGTACAAATGGCCTGCCAGTCTGACGACGACAAGGCCGACGCGTACGGCAATTTTGAGGCCGTTGAAACCATTGTCTCCGCCGAAGCCACAGGTGCGCTCCAGCAGTTTGCCGTGGAAGAAGGCCAGCCCCTGAAAGCCGGGCAGACCGTTGGGCAGATTGAAACGACCCAACTCCAGCTTCGGAAAGCGCAGCTCGTCGCCAGCGAGCAGGCCGTTCGCAGCCGAACGCCGGATGTAGCTGCTCAGCTGGCTGCCTACGAACAGCAGATTGCCGTTCAGCAGCAACAGCTACGTACCCTCGAACGAGAAAAGGAACGGTCGCAGAACCTGATTGCTGCCGGGGCCGCGCCGACCAAACAACTCGACGACATTGTGGCGCAAATGGCTGTTATCGAACGGCAGATTGCCCTGATTCAGAAACAGCGGGCGGCTCAGGCATCGGCGCTGGGTACGCAACGCAGCGGTACGGTGGCCGAAACGGCTCCGCTGGTTCAGCAGGTAAAACAGATCGACGATCAGATTCAGAAATCATCGGTCGTGAACCCGATTGGCGGGACCGTGACGGTGAAATATGCCGAGCCGGGTGAAGTGGTCAGCTACGGAAAGCCGCTCTACAAGGTAGCCGCCCTGGACAACATCACGCTCCGGGCTTATGTAGGTGGCGATCAGTTGGTGAATGTAAAAACAGGCCAGAAAGTGAAGGTGTACGTTGATGCACCCAACGGCCAGCTGAAGCCCTACGAAGGCACCGTCACCTGGATTTCGAGCAAGGCGGAGTTTACGCCGAAGGTTATCCAGACGAAAGACGAACGTGTCAATCTGGTCTATGCCATGAAGATCCGCGTCAGAAACGACGGGGCGCTCAAGATTGGCATGCCCGGCGAAGTACGGTGGAAATAATCATCACTACTGTCCAACAACGCGTATGGATGCGATTGTCATTGAGCGTATATCAAAATCGTTTGGCGAAACCAAAGCGGTGAACGACGTATCGATGTCCGTGAAAACCGGCGAACTGTTCGGGCTGATCGGGCCGGATGGTGCCGGTAAAACGACCCTGTTCAAGATACTCGTCACGCTGCTTCGTCCGGACGCGGGCCAGGCGACCGTAGCGGGTTTCGACGTGGTGAAGGATTACCGCCGACTGCGGACAATGATTGGTTATATGCCGGGCCGGTTCTCTCTCTACCCGGACCTGAGCGTTGAGGAAAACCTGACTTTTTTCGCGACGGTTTTCGGCACAACCATTTCCGCTAACTACAACCTGATTCGTGATATCTACGTGCAGCTGGAACCGTTCAAAAACCGCCGGGCAGGGGCGTTATCGGGTGGTATGAAGCAGAAGCTGGCGTTGTGCTGCGCCCTGATTCATAAACCCGACGTGCTGTTTCTGGACGAGCCGACCACGGGTGTCGATGCCGTATCGCGGAAGGAGTTCTGGGAGATGCTGCAACGACTCAAGATACACGGGCTGACGATGCTTGTTTCAACCCCCTACATGGACGAGGCTAACCAGTGCGACCGGATTGCGCTGATGCAAACCGGCCAGATTCTGGCGATTGACACGCCAACGGGCGTCGAGCAGTTGTTCGATAAACCGCTGTTCGCTGTCAAAGCCACTGAAACGTACCAGCTGATTCAGGACTTACGGCGGGCTCCGTTCACGGAAACCTGTTACGCGTTCGGCGAATACCTGCACCTGACCACCCACGCGGGTGTCACGCCCGAAACCGTTAATCGCTACCTCATAATGCATCAACATCAGCACAGTGAGGTAAAACCAATTCAGGCGGGTATCGAAGATAGTTTTATGGCACTGATGCAACATGGATAAGGCCGTCGTCACTAATAAATTAACCAAACGCTTCGGCAATTTTGTGGCTACCAACGAGATCACGTTCGAGGTTGCGCAGGGCGAAATCTTTGGGTTTCTGGGGGCCAACGGAGCCGGAAAAACCACGGCGATTCGGATGCTGTGCGGTTTACTGAAACCATCGTCGGGCGAGGCCCGGATTGCCGGATTCGACGTATACCGCCAGACCGAACAGATCAAGCAGGTCATTGGCTACATGAGCCAGCGGTTCTCGCTTTACGAAGACTTGACCGTTCGGGAAAATATCCGCTTTTATGGCGGTATTTACGGACTGAGCCGTGCCGATCTGAAAGCCAAATCCCAGCAGATTATTGAGCAACTGAACCTGGGCAGCGTAGCCGACAAACTGGTCGTTGACCTGCCCCTTGGCTGGAAACAGCGGCTGGCCTTTTCGGTAGCGCTAATACATAATCCAAAGATTGTGTTTCTGGACGAGCCAACGGGTGGCGTCGACCCAATTACGCGTCGGCAGTTCTGGGATATGATCTACGAAGCCGCCGACCGGGGTACTACCATTTTCGTAACGACCCACTACATGGACGAGGCCGAATACTGCAACCGCGTGTCAATCATGGTCGACGGTCGCATCAAAGCGCTCGATACACCCAACCAGCTGAAACGCTCATTCGACGTTGATTCGATGGACGGTGTTTTTCAGATTCTGGCACGCGGTACATCAACAAAATGACACATTAATCAACGCTAAAAAGCCAATCAAGTATGGACACTACAGCGCAAACAGAGGTATTAGTGGTGGGTGCCGGACCAGTCGGACTTACGCTGGCCAACCTATTGCACCGCCACGGCGTACGCTATCGCCTTATCGACCAGGTGCCTCCGCGGCCAGTGGTTGAGTCGCGGGCGGAGGGCGTTCACATTCGGACGCAGGAACTCTTTGAACAGCTCGGTTTTGCCGAAGAGGCCTTTGCCCTCGCTCGTCCACTACTGGCAGCTACCCTGTACGCGGAGGGGCGTGTTCTAGGCAAAATTGATTTTCGGGAAACGGGCCTATCGCACCCGAACCCAATCATTCTGCAACAAGGCCACGTCGAGCAACTGCTTGCGCAGAACCTTGAACGGCACGGCGGCCAGGTTGAGCGACCACTCGCGTTTCTCGACTTCACGCAGGACGACGACCACGTGAACGTCCGCCTGCAACGGCCCAATGGCGAGATCGAGACGGTGCAGGCTCGGTTTATGGTGGCCTGCGATGGCGGCCGAAGCACAGTCCGGCGCCAGCTAAACGCCCAGTTCGACGGTCAGTCGAACCCCAGCCAATTTGTACTCGCCGACGTATCGATTGACTTTGCCGATGAACCGCTCAATGGAGACCTGCATCTGTTTCTCGACCCGCTGCTACTGTTTGGCCAACTAGCCGATGGCTATTGGAAAGTAGCCTCCATTGCGCCCGACGGCTTCTCTCCGGAGGCTAGCCCCGACGACATTGTGAAGCAGCTACAACTAACGGCCGACAAACACGGTATTAAATGCTGGATACACTCACCCCGCTGGACTTCCTCGTTTCGCATCAGCACCCGCATGGTGAGTCAGTTTCGGCATGGACGCGTACTTCTAGCGGGCGATGCGGCCCATATCCACAGTCCAATGGGTGGTCAGGGTATGAACGAAGGCATGCAGGATGCCCTGAATCTGGCCTGGAAACTGGCCTACCACCTTCAGGGGAAGGCGGGACAGGACCTGTTGGACACCTATCAAGCGGAACGTGGTCCGCTGATTGCCGACGTACTGAACGATACGGCCCTGATGAGTAAAGTGCTGTTCTGGTCGCACCCGATGCTGTTGGCCGCCCGGAACAGCGTCATGGGGTTCGTTACCAATCTCGATGCGGCCCAGCCGGTGCTGCGTGAGCTTTTCTCGGGTGCCACACGAGCGTATGCATCCAACCCAATTCTTCGGCAGCGCACCCAAACGCCGGGCGAGTACTTCAGCAACATCGTCCATGGCATTCTGCACCCTAATCCGGCCGACGATCTGGCCTTTGCGGGTGGTCCGGCACCCGGCGTTCGGGCCCCGGATGCTACGGGTATCTCGGCCAATGGACAACCACCTCAACGGTTGCTTACTCACCTGGCGGGCGATTTCCGGCATCGGCTGCTACTGTTCGGGGGCGACCATCTTAGTCTGGAACGGTATACGCGACTGTACCAATACGCTATGCAACTCACCAAACAGCATGGCGACTGGCTGCGACCGCTGCTCGTATTACGACACCAGCCCGAAGCATCGCTGAATGATTCCAAGCTGCTCATCGACACGGTGGGCCAGTTACACGACCGCTACGGAGCCAGACACGAATGCCTGTACCTGATCCGGCCCGACGGGTTTATTGGCTACCGAAGTCAGCCGGTTATGTCCGACGATTTCAGCGAGTACCTGAATCACATCTTCGCATTGGGTGATCGAATTGAAGCGATTGCCTGAAAAGAAGGAAGTAAGGAGAAAGGGAGTAAAGGACAAATAATTTGTTCTACTCCCCTTCTTCCTCTCCTTGCCCCCTAAAAATATGAACCGATTCCTCGCTTTTGTCAAAAAGGAGTTCTTCCACATTCTGCGCGACCGGCGAACGCTGCTGATTCTGTTTGGCATGCCGCTGGTGATGGTCGCGCTGTTCGGCTTTGCGCTGACGAACGAAATCAAGAACGCCAAAATCGCCCTGCTCGACTTCGATCATGGTCTGCACAGCCAGCAGATTACGAACCGGCTGTTATCGTCGGGCTATTTCAGATTGGTGGAGAATGTGCGCTCATACGAGGGTATTGAAGCTACGTTCCGGCGGGGTGAAGTCAGGCTGGTGGTGGTCTTTCCGCCCAACTTCAGCAACGACTACGTACATGGTCAGCAGGCTCAGGTACAGCTACTGGCCGACGCGTCGGAGCAGAACACCGCCATCAGCCTGACTAACTACGCCACAAACATTATTCAGGGCTACGCTAACGAACAGAATCCAAGTGGCAGCCAGCCTGTCGCCCAGATTAACGTAGAGCCACGGATGGTGTTCAACCCAGAACTGAAAGGTGCCTTTGTGTTCGTACCCGGTGTAATGGCCATGGTCCTGTTGCTGGTGTCGGCCCTGATGACGTCGGTCACCATTGCCCGCGAGAAAGAAACTGGCACCATGGAGGTGCTGATGGTATCGCCCCTGACTCAGCCGCAAATTCTGTTCGGTAAAGTGCTGCCGTATTTGTTGCTTTCGTTCCTGAACGGCTGCCTGATTATTGCACTGGGCGTGTTTCTGCTGGGAATTCCCCTTAACGGGAGCCTGGCATTACTGCTGGTCGAAACGCTGCTGTTTATCTTTCTCGCTCTCTCCATCGGCATCCTCATCTCCACCATTGCCGACACGCAACTGGTGGCCATGTTTGCGTCGCTGCTGATTATGCTCATGCCAACCATCTTCCTGTCGGGCTTCATTTTCCCCATCGAAAGCATGCCCGCGCCACTGCAAATTATTTCTAACGTAATTCCGGCGAAGTACTTCATTTCAATCGTGAAAGGCATCATGATCAAGGGCGTCGGGTTGGGCAATTTGTGGAAAGAAACGCTGGTACTCATCGGCATGTCGGGTGTATTTACGGCCATCAGTTTACGCAATCTGAAATCAAGACTCAGCTGACATGAACCGCACCTTATTTCTCATCGAAAAAGAATTCAAGCAGATTTTCCGCAATAGCGTCCTGCTCCGGATGATGATTGCGGCACCTGTCCTGCAACTTATTCTGCTCACGTACGCGGCCAACTTCGAGGTCAAAAACCTGACTATAGCCGTCGTCGATGGCGACCACACCACCTACGCTCAACGGCTGACCGGCAAGTTTCGCTACATCGATAATTTCCAGTTTTTAGGGTACCTCCCGGCCTACAAGTCGGCGTACCGGGAGTTGTTAGCAGGGCGAGCTGACCTTGTTTTGGTGATTCCACCCCATTTTGAGCGAGACCTTGGCAAACAAAATGGGGCGTCGCTGCAACTGCTGGTCAGCGCTATCGATGGCTCAAAGGCAGGCATTGCAACCGGCTATGCGCAAACTATTATCCGCAATTTTAACGACGACATCCGCGCCGAAATCGTCAGTATCGAACCCGGCAGCCGGCCTGTACTCAACGTTGAGAACCAATACTGGTACAACCCCCGACTCGAGTACAAAACCTTTATGGTGCCGGGTATTCTGTTCGAGTTACTGATTCTGGTTGGCGGAATGATTGCCGCCTTGAACATTGTGCGCGAGAAGGAAATCGGCACGCAGGAACAGCTGAACGTAACGCCCATCAAAAAGCACGAGTTTATCCTCGGCAAACTAACACCCTTTGTCCTGATTGGGCTGGTTCAGTTTACAATGGGACTGCTGGTTGGTATTTTCCTGTTCAGGATTCCGGCCGAAGGCAGCATTATGCTGATGTACGGTTTTGCCTTTCTGTTTCTGCTGCTTTGTGTAGGACTTGGCCTGCTGATCTCGGCCATTTCGGACACGCAGCAACAGGCCATGTTCGCCGTGTTTTTCTGCCTGGTGCTGTTTATTCTGCTGAGCGGTCTGTTCTCATCAACCGAAAACATGCCGCAGTGGGCACAGTACGTGAATCTTGTCAACCCACTTCGGTATATCATCGAAGTAGGCCGCAACGTCATGCTGAAGGGCAGCTCGTTCCGGGATGTGCAGACGCAGTTTTTCGCCCTGCTCATCATAGCCAGCTCGCTGATTGGACTGGCGTCATGGCGCTACCGCAAAACGGTATGAGCGGTTATTCAATCAGCCCATCGCGGATCGTGAGTGTCCGGTCGGCCATACCGGCCAGTGCTTCGTTGTGGGTTACGATAATGAAGGTTTGCCCCAGGTCCGAGCGAAGCCGGAAAAACAACTGGTGCAGGTCCTCGGCGTTGCGCGAGTCGAGGTTTCCGCTGGGTTCGTCGGCGAAAACGATAGCGGGTTGATTGATCAGCGCCCGGGCCACGGCCGTTCGCTGCTGTTCCCCTCCCGACAGTTGAGAAGGCAGGTGGTTGAGCCGGTCGCGCAGACCGAGCGTATCCAGCAGCGACTGCGCCCGCTGCCGAACCTCTTTTTCGTCTTTTCCGGCAATAAAACCCGGCAGACAAACATTCTCGAGCGCCGAAAATTCGGGCAACAGGTTATTAAACTGAAAGACGAATCCGATGCGCTCATTGCGAAACCGGGCCAGTTGCCGATCGTTCAGCCTGGATACGTTCTCGCCATCAATGGTCAAGTCGCCGGAATCGGGCCGATCCAACGTACCCAGGATGTGCAGGAGGGTGGTTTTGCCGGCCCCCGAGGCCCCAACGATCGATACTACTTCGCCCGGCTCAATGGCCAGGTTAATGCCTTTTAGAACGGGTAAGCTGCCGTATGACCGGCGTATGTCGGTGGTTTGGAGAAGGGGCATTTGCTAAGCGTATGGGTTTCGGCTTACGGTTTTCGGCCCGGGACAGTCGGCGGTTGATTCCTCTGGTGGATGATTCTACCCTACCTGGCAACCGGGAGCTCTGAACCGAAAACCGTAAGCCCGTAAACGGAAAACTCGTTTTTCTGGCTAACTTGCCTCGCAAAAATACGATTTCCAACAATCCTTGTTGCAGTTGTCATGAATATACACGAGTACCAGGGGAAAGACATCCTCAAACGCTACGGCGTCCGTATTCAGGAAGGCATTGTGGCCGAATCGCCCGAGAAAGCCGTCGAAGCCGCCAAGCAGATTATGGCGCAGTCCGGTTCCAAGTACGTCGTCGTGAAGTCACAGATTCACGCCGGTGGTCGCGGTAAGGGCCGCATTCGCGGTATGGAGCAGCGGGGTGTGGCCGTCGCCAAATCGGTCGACGAAGTACGCGACATTGCTAAAAACCTCATTGGTAACGTACTGGTTACCCACCAGACTGGTCCCGAAGGCAAGAAAGTCAACAAGGTGCTCGTCGCTCAGGATGTGTTCTACCCCGGTGCTTCTGAGCCGAAAGAGATGTACATCAGTATCCTGCTCGACCGGAGCAAGGCCTGCAACGTAATCATGGCCAGCACCGAGGGCGGTATGGACATTGAAGAAGTAGCAGCCAGCACGCCCGAGAAGATCGTAAAGGAGTGGATCGATCCGGCCGTTGGTCTCCAGCCGTTCCAGGCCCGCAAAATTGCGTTTGGCCTGGGTCTGGAAGGTGAAGCCTTCAAAGAGATGGTAAAATTCGTGACGGCTCTGTACAAGGCGTACGTTGATACCGACGCATCGATGTTCGAAATCAACCCCGTACTGAAAACCTCGGATAACAAAATTCTGGCCGTTGACGCGAAGGTAAACCTCGACGACAACGCGCTGTACCGCCATCCTGACCTGGCCAATCTGCGCGACATCACGGAGGAAGACCCCCTCGAAGTCGAAGCATCGGCCAACGACCTCAACTACGTTAAGCTGGATGGCAACGTGGGCTGTATGGTAAACGGTGCAGGCCTGGCTATGGCAACGATGGACATCATCAAACTGTCGGGTGGCGAGCCGGCCAACTTCCTCGACGTAGGCGGTGGTGCCAATGCCAAGACGGTAGAAGCCGGCTTCCGGATCATCCTGAAAGACCCGAACGTAAAAGCTATCCTGATCAATATTTTCGGTGGTATCGTTCGCTGCGACCGCGTTGCAACGGGTGTGGTAGAGGCCTACAAAGCCATCGGCGACATTCCGGTACCAATCATTGTGCGTTTGCAGGGTACCAACGCAGCCGAAGGCGCCAAGATCATCGACGAGTCCGGCCTGAAAGTACAGTCGGCGGTTGAGTTAAAAGAAGCCGCTGAAAAAGTGCGGAATGTTGTTCAGGAAATGGGCCTGTAACAGAACGCAATCACTTTCCGCCGTCGGCACAGTCGATAGCCAGTCACCAAGAAGCCGCGTCAGCTAGTCCTGCACGCGGCTTCCTGCTTTTTTCATGTTGAGTTACCTCAACATCGCTGTGTTTCTTCCGCTACTTCGCCGTACGGCGTTTGTAATAACCTTACACTCCGGAACCTCGCCCCAACCAAACCGGCATAAGCTGGTACGCTTATCTGGCAGGGCCTGGGGGTTAACTATCATTAGTCGGGAGTATTTTCAGTCCGGCTCAAGTTGATCGAAAACAAAAAAGGAGCGTTGCAGAACGCTCCTTTTTTGTTGGTTTATGCTCATTACGGCGTCCCTGCCCGGGGTGCTGTTTGGTGAACCTGTTTAGTCAACCGGTTGATCTCCTGTTCCTGCGTTTGTGCTTTGAAATAGTAATACAGCCCAAACACGAGAAATATCTTTGACAGAATAAATACGGCGATGAAAGCAGGGCGCCAGTATTTGTGCACCTGAATGTGGGTATTGCTGACCTGTACATCAACGTAACCGGAGCGGTCGGCAGCCGGTTCGTCGGTCGGTTGATATTGATGCTGGTAGGGCGCTTCGTAAGGTTTTACCTCCTGTTGAGTAGCCCGCAACTCAATCCGTTCGCGCAGAGCCGGTGGGGGCGGAACAGCGCCCTGCAGAAACTGACTTTCCAGTTTAACTTCCAGTTTGTCGAGATACAGGCCAATTTCCGGATGCGTAGCCACCATGTGCTCCACCTCCCGCTTGTCCTGGTCAGAAACCAACCCCAGCACATAAGCCTCCAGCAGGCCACTCGATATATAGTCCTCTGTTTTCAAAAGTGGTTACGGTTTTACGGTTACGCCTGACGAAAAGATACAAAGTAATCGTGAATCGCTTTCAGCACATCGGCCTTCTGTAATTGAAGCTTTTCGGCGATCGTATCAATAGAACAACTCTGACGGAATGCCAGTTCAAACACCACCTCCGGCAAACTTCCTTTTGCGGCCGTTCCGGGCTCTATCGGCTGCGGAAGAGGTCCCTGCAGCCGGGCTTTGGCTTCCAGCGCTTTCGCCCGGGCCAACCGAACAATGGCCACGGCCGTATTGCCGGGATAATTCACATACTGCTGCAATTCCGGCGACGAAAACATATCGACCAATACCTCCTGCGCTTGCTGAGCCTGAGGAAGTATCTGAAGGATAATTCCGTAGGCCATTGAGCCGTAGCGATCATAAAGCGCGAGCTGCTCAGCAGGTTTTGCAATCGCCTGTGATGCTACTCGTCCGCCGGGTCGTTCCCATTCATTCATACTGCGACAAGTTCTCTGTAACGCTGGTAAATTTAGACTATATACTTAACTGGTTTGTTTTTCAATTAGCCCTTGCGGTTTATTTCAGCCAATCGACTGAAAGCAAGCAAATCCCCCCCTTCATCAGAAATTTACTACGTTGAAAAAGCTAATGAGTAGCTTATGTCGATAAACAAAACAGGCGTCAGGTAAAACACCGTCCAGAGGGTAGATTTGTTACTTATTAATGTAAAACTAAGTAATAACTCATTATGAACCAACTTGCGGATCCGCTTAATCAATGACTTAAACTGGCTCTGTGTTACCGCATACGTCTAATACCAAGTTGTTTCGAATTGATTTACGGCTCAAAACACACTACGCATTCACTTATACGTAATGTAGCTGTATAAACAGGAAAGGGCATCCGTGCGAGAAAGCACGGATGCCCTTTCTTATAAAAAAAGCCGCTGACAGCTAGTTTACCGGCCGCTTTTATAGTACTTCATGGCCTCCGGAATGAGTTTTTTGAGGTCGTTGATCCGGCGCTGATCCGACGGGTGCGTCGACAAAAACTCGGGTGGTTTCCGACCACCGCCGGCCTGCGCCATCCGGCTCCAGAAATTAACGGCTTCCTGCGGATTATACCCCGCCATCGCCATGAAAATCAAGCCTAAACGGTCGGCCTCCAACTCCTGTTTACGGCTATGAGGCAAGGCCCGTCCAACCTGGTAGGCCACCGGCAACGTAGCCCCAACGGCCTGTAGCAGCAGCGAATTTACCTGGCTACGGCTGTTCTGAGCCACGGCCCCGGTATAGACCTGCCCCGCCTGGATAACGTTGGTTGCAATGAGCGATTCGCTCAACCGTTCGGCGCTGTGCTCGGCCAGAGCGTGCGAAATTTCGTGTCCCATCACGGTGGCCATACCCGCTTCATTCTGGGTGTAGGGCAGGATGCCCGTGTAAACGGCCACCTTCCCGCCCGGCATACACCACGCGTTTACCTGCGGACTTTGAATCAGATTGAACTCCCATTGAAACCCATTGATCCGGCTCCCATAATTGTTAGCTTTCAAATACGTTTCCATAGCGTCTTTCAGGCGATTGCCGACCTGACGTACGAGCTCGGCCTGGTTATTTCCGCGAATGACCTGGCTCGTATCCAGCACCTCACGGTAATTCTGGGCGCTCAGCGCCAGCAACTCATCGCTCGAAATAAGTTTAAGTTGATTACGCCCTGTGATGGGTACTTTCTGGCACCCAATAGCCAGCCCGATCAGCAGCATAGCAATCAATCCTCTTTTCATTGGTCTATCTGATTTTAAACAAGTGATTATTCTGACAGTATATGACCCGCAAGAGGCCGTATTTGTTCCAAATATTTCAGAATGGTCGTGGTCAGGTTATCATTACTCCTTAGATTTGCAGGTCTGCCTGTCAATTAAGGCCGTGCTGAAGACCTCAGTCTGAAACAAAGGTTTCCTGAAGCTTCCAGGAAGCATTGATCTGAATTTGCCATATGAAAATTATTGCCGTCGGGCGCAATTACGCCGAACACATCAAAGAACTCAATAACGAACAACCCGACGATCCGGTCATCTTTACAAAGCCCGAAACGGCTATATTACGTACAAACGAACCGTTTTATTTCCCTGACTTCTCGACTGACGTCCACTACGAAGTAGAAATTCTGGTGAAAATCAGCCGAACCGGCAAAAACATCGACGAAAAGTTCGCCCATAAATACTACGATGAAATCGGCATTGGTATTGATTTCACCGCCCGCGACCTGCAATCGAAACTGAAAGCCAAAGGCCTCCCCTGGGATCTGGCCAAAGGCTTCAACGGCTCGGCACCGATCTCCCCCTTTGTTCCTAAGACCGAGTTCGCCGATCTCCAGAATCTCAACTTCCGGCTCGATATCAACGGCGAAACCCGCCAGCAGGGCAACACGAGCCTGATGCTGTTCAAATTTGATTACCTCATCTCGTTCGTGTCGCGGTATTTCCTTCTGCAGCAGGGCGACATCCTGTTCACGGGTACACCCAAAGGCGTAGGACCGGTTCAGGTTGGCGACCGTCTGACGGCCTACCTTGAAGACCGCAACATGCTCGAATTTGACGTTAAATAACCGAGTAAGTTTCAGAACGAGTTGAGAACATACCTTTTTATAGCCGGACTTATCGGACTGCTCAGTACGACAGCCGCATTGGGGCAGGCCGGCCGACCCAGCGAGCCGGGCGCGGCAACAGGTCGCGGGGCCGGTAATCTGGCGCTGGGAGCCGTGGCGCCCGGTTACTTTATGTTCCCGATCATGCCGGGGGGCGAAAATTCACTGTCGGGTGGACTGGGCGACCTGCGCGGCAATCACTTCCACGCGGGGCTTGACATTCGCACGCAGGGGCGCGAAGGCCTGAACGTTTACGCAGCCGCCGACGGCTACGTATCACGGATTGCGGTGTTTACCGGCGGCTACGGGAATGTGATTTTCATCAAACACCCCAACGGACTAACCACCGTGTATGGGCACCTCAAAACGCTCAACGATACGTTGGGCACGTACCTGCGGCAACAGCAGTACGAGAAAAGAACCTTTGAGATCGATCTGCGCCCTCAACCCAATCAGTTTCCGGTTCGAAAGGGCGACATCATCGCGCTGTCGGGCAACACGGGTGGGTCGGGCGGCCCTCACCTGCATTTTGAAGTGCGCGACGCCGGCGACAATCTGATCAATCCGTTACTCTACGGCTTCAATGAACTACAGGACAACGTACCGCCCTACTTTGAGCGGATTGCCCTGAAGACCATGACACCTACGTCGCGGATCAACGGCGAGTACCAGCGCCTGACCCTGGTTCCCGTACGTCAGGCCGACGGCTCCTACGTCCTGAACAAACCCATAACAGCCTCCGGCCTGCTTGGACTGGAAGTGCTGGCTTACGACAAAACCAGCGGATCGCCCTACCGCAACGGTATCAATTGTCTGGAACTCAAGCTCGATGGCCGGGAGGTTTTTGCCTATAACATGAATACGTTTCCGCACGAGCAGACGCGGTTTATCAACGTACACATGAACTATGAGGTTGAGCAGCTGACCGGGCAGCGGTATCATCGCGGCTACATTGCCGACGGCAACGCCCTGAGTCTGTATAAACTGGCCAACAACGCTCAGTACCGGGGGCGGCTTCCGCTGCTGGACGGTCAGCCGCACGAAGTGACCGTTACGATTTACGACGTATTCGATCAGTCGGCCCAACTGCGGTTCACCGTTTTACCCGATACGACGCAGGCCAATGGCCCGGCCCGCGATTCATTCCGGGCCCGGCCCGCGACCTTTACGCCGGATGAACTGGACGCTGATGAAAGCGGCACGGCCAGCACCCCGACCGCCACGATCACCAACGACGAGAACATTCTGAAACTGACCGTTCGGAATGTATCGATAACCAATCCACCCCAAGCCCGGTTATTTGCAGGAAGGAACTCGACGGAAACGCCGGTAAGTTACGTGCGAGGAAACGTAGCGGTGTACGTGATCGACCTGCGGAAAATACTACCTGATTCGGTTCAGATCGGTAATGGCATCGTGCGAACGAACCTGAAGAAACGCATCCTGCCGGGTCGGAAAGATGTTTTTTCCGAGGGCGGAACCCGGCTGGAATTCAGTCCGGCCACGCTGTTTGATACCCTGCACCTGGCTATGCGGCAGCTCCCCGGTGGCGGCCTGGAAATTAACCAGCATACGATTCCGCTGAATGATTACCTGGCTGTTCAACACACCCCGACGTACCCGATTGCGATCGACACCATGCGTACGAAAGCGTACATGACCAGTGGCGGCCGTCGTAAATTTCTGGGGGGCACGTGGCGCAACGGCAGGATCGAGTTTAAAACGCGTGATTTAGGGCAGTTTCAGCTGTTCACGGACACGCAGCCGCCAACGGTACAAATCCTGTCGGCAACGCCCAAGGGTATCACCGCCAAAATCCGCGACGATCTGTCGGGAATCAACCAGTTCCGGGCGCTTGTCAATGGCGAATGGGTGCTGATGCAGTACGATTACAAACGGGCTCTGCTGTGGTCGGACAAGCTCAACCCCGACGAACCGTTTGCCGAAGGTTCGGAGGTACTGGTTCAGGTAAAAGATAACGCCGGCAACATCGGCTCCGACAGCATTACCATTGAAACCCCGCGTCCGGTCGTGCGAAAGAAAGCGACGACCAAACGACGCGGGCGGAAGCGATAACCGGTTTTCTGGCTTCGGCTTAGGGGGAGTACTGAGGAAGTTTGGCTCTAGACCGAGTCATTAAATTGAAGACAGGATCGGCGACCGCCGAAAACTGAAAAGCGTAAACCACTAAACAGCATGAAACTCAACATCGGCGATCAGGCACCCGATTTTACCGCCACGGATCAGACCGGCAAGCCCATTAAGCTGTCGGACTACCGCGGCCGGAAAGTGGTGATGTATTTTTATCCGAAAGATGATACGCCGGGCTGCACGGCGCAGGCCTGTAACCTGCGCGACAACTACACCAGCCTGCAGGCAGCGGGCTACGAGGTGCTGGGCGTAAGCGTCGACGACGAGAAATCGCACCAGAAATTTATTGCTAAATACCAGTTACCGTTTACTTTAGTCGCCGATACGGATAAGCAGATCGTGGAAGCGTACGGTGTCTGGCAGGAAAAGTCAATGTACGGCCGGACGTTTATGGGAACGACACGCACCACATTCGTCATCGATGAGACCGGCGTCATTACCGACATCATCGGGAAAGTTGACACGAAACAACATACGGAACAAATTTTAAAATAAACCCCTGGACGTCGGACGATGGTTATTGGACCCACGTCGGCGAACCAGCCCAACCAGTTTTAGTGGATAGTCCAATAGCTAAATCGTCTAATGTTTAACCTCCAAACTATGGAACTAGAAAAACTCGAAGGCATTGCCACCGCCGTCCGGCGCGATATTCTGCGCATGGTTGCAGCCGTAAACTCCGGCCACCCCGGCGGCTCGCTTGGCTGTACTGACTTTTTCGTTGCGCTTTATTTTGACATTATGCGCCGGAAGACAGACGAAAATGGCAATCCGATTTTTGACATGGACGGTCACGACGAGGATCTTTTCTTCCTGTCGAATGGTCACATTTCGCCGGTCTGGTATTCTGTGCTGGCACGGGCCGGTTATTTCCCACTCGAAGAACTGAAAACGTTCCGTAAGCTTGACAGCCGACTGCAGGGGCACCCCGCCACGGCCGAACACATTCCCGGCGTGCGCATAGCCTCGGGCTCACTGGGCCAGGGGCTGTCGGTAGCCAGCGGTGCGGCCTATGCCAAAAAACTCAACGGCGACGACAAGCACGTGTATGTGCTGATGGGCGATGGTGAACAGCAGGAAGGACAGATTTGGGAAGCGGCTCAGTTCGCGCCGAACAAGAAGCTTGGCAACCTGACGGCCATCATCGACCTCAACCACGCGCAGATTGACGGTACGACCGACAACGTGAACGATAACCGCGACCTGGGTGCCAAATACCGGGCCTTCGGCTGGTTCGTTGAGGAAATGAACGGCAACGACATGGAAGAGGTTATCCGGACGCTCCGCAAAGCCCAGGAAGATCCGGACGTACCGACATTGATTCTCATGCATACCGAAATGGGATACGGTGTCGATTACATGGTCGGCAATTACAAGTGGCACGGCACGGCACCGAATGCCGACCAGCTACAGCAGGCCCTGAACGGTCTGCCCCTGTCGGTAGGAACGACGGATTATTGATTTGATGTACCCTGCACGAGGTAGAAACGCCAGTTGCAGAGACACCAGATGTAGAGACGCCAGATGTAGAGACGCCAGATGTTGCGTCTCTACAACAGTCATAATCATGAAAATCAAACTTTCGCTACAGCGAATTAAGAGCAGCCAATGAAAAAATACGAATACACCGACAAGAAAGACACGCGCTCGGGCTTCGGTGCGGGCATTGCCGAACTAGGCAAGACACATCCCAATGTTATCGCCCTGACGGCCGACCTGGCCGGATCGCTCAAACTGGAAGCGTTCATTAAAGAGTTTCCGGATCGGTTTATCCAGTGTGGTATTGCCGAAGCAAACATGATGGGCGTTTCGGCGGGGTTAACGATAGGTGGTAAAATTCCGTATGCGACCACGTTTGCCAACTTTGCTACGGGTCGGGTATATGACCAGATCCGGCAGTCCATCGCGTATTCGAATAAGAACGTCAAAATCTGTGCTTCCCACGCGGGCCTGACGCTCGGCGAAGACGGTGCTACCCACCAGATTCTGGAGGACCTGGGCATGATGAAGATGCTGCCCAACATGACGGTCATCAACCCCTGCGATTACAACCAGACGAAAGCCGCAACCATCGCCATTGCCGACCACGTCGGGCCGGTGTACCTGCGATTTGGTCGGCCGGTCATTCCTATCTTTACGCCCGCCGATCAGAAGTTTGAAATCGGTAAGGCATGGCATGTGAACGAAGGCGACGCCGTTTCTATCTTCTGTACGGGCCACCTCGTCTGGGAAGCCATCAAGGCGGGTGAAATGCTGTCGGAGCAGGGTATTGAAGCGGATATCATCAATATTCACACCATTAAGCCGCTGGATGAGGAAGCCATTCTGGCGTCGGTGAAGAAAACCGGCTGCGCCGTATCGGCCGAAGAGCACATGATTAACGGCGGCCTGGGCGACAGCGTTGCGCAGGTACTGGCCCGCAACTACCCCGCCCCGCTGGAATATGTTGGCGTACATGATACGTTCGGCGAGAGCGGTACGCCCGATCAGCTCATGCAGAAATACGGCCTCACCGCCGACAAGATTGTTGAGCAGGTGAAGAAAGTGATGGCAAGAAAATAAGTTCGTAGTTTGTGGTTTGTAGTTAGTGACTGGCTGATACATAGTGTTCTCTTTCATCAGCCAACCACTAACTACAAACCACAAACTACAGCTATCAACGAATGACTGACGAGGAACTCCTAGCTAAATACCGCGATCCGTCGAGCCGGAATTATGCCTTTAATCTGCTGGTACGCAAGTATCAGCAGAAGATTTATTGGCATATCCGAAAGATGGTTATTGACCACGACGACGCTGATGATTTGGTGCAGGAAACGTTCATCAAAGTTTGGAATAGTCTGGAACAGTTTCGGGGCGACAGTCAGTTATATACGTGGATATACCGCATCGCCACCAACGAGTGCCTTAACTTTCTGAACAAGAAACGCCGGCGCTTCTTTCTGCCCATTGGCGATGTGGAGGGCGAATTAATGGAAAAGCTGGAAGCCAATTCCGACTACGTTACGTCAGGAACGGAACCCAGCGGTGAAGAGGTTCAGCTGAAACTCCAGAAAGCATTGTTGAAACTACCCGATAAGCAACGGCTGGTATTTAATATGAAGTACTTCGACGACATGAAGTACGAAGAAATTGCCGAAATTACGGGTACATCGGTCGGGGCCTTGAAAGCATCGTACCACCTGGCAGTCAAAAAAATTGAAGATTATATACATAATTCTGATTCTACTGATTAAACCACGGCCGCTGGCGGCTGTCCAATACTAAACGTAGCCCGGAACGGGTCACTGGCTACAACGATGATGAACGATAAAAAACCTATACGGATCGAGGAATTAGCGCGGGAGCATCCGCTGCGACAGCAGCCGTTTTCTGTGCCGGAGGGCTACTTTGACGCCTTGCCTTCGCGGGTGCAGGCACGGGTAACCCGGAAGAAGCCCGGCTTCAGCATCAGTTGGTCATGGCAGCGGACAGCCGCCACGCTGGCCGGCGCGAGTCTGATTGCCGTGCTGGTATGGCAAACGCTGCCCCAACGGCAGGAGTCGCTCGGAGCCGATACGCTGGAGGGCGTAAGTGATTCGGCCATTGCCAGCTACCTGGAAGAACAGGGTGTGAACCCCTATGAATTAGCCGAACAGCAGGATATTCAGTCGTCGTTTGGGACGGATTCGACCATAATCCAATACCTGGACGTAAACCCCGCGGATATCCAGCGCTACATGGACGAAGAAGGCTATTCGGGAACTTCAGGCAGCGAACCGGTTAATTCCTAGACAAACAGTTTACTCTATACTAATGAAACACGTATTATATAGTTGGTTGCTGATGTTGATGCTGACAACGGGCGTTGCTTTTGCGCAGGATGGGCGGCAACGGATCGAATCGGCCCGAATCGCTTACATCACCAACCGATTAAACCTGACCACGGAGCAGGCTCCCCAATTCTGGGCAGTCTACAATGAGTATAACGGGCGCAAGCAGGAGCTTAACCGCCGGCTGCGTCAGCTCAGCGGTGATCCGACCCGCCCCGGTCTGACCGAGTCGAACGCACTCGCCGACCTGAAGGAAATTAACTCGACCAAGCAAAAGATCGCGGATCTGGACGACGAGTACATGAGCCGCTTTCTGAAAGTGATATCACCCCAGCAGCTGCGCGAGTTGTATAGCAGCGAGCGGGAGTTTAACAAGATGTTATTGAACCGATTGGGTAGTCCGCGACAATGACACCCTCCATCGACCGTTCCGAACGTTTTTAAATAAACCTATGGAAAAAGAAACCCCGGCCGCGCTTGCAGCCGGGATTTTTTGTATCTGAACCATACGGGAAACTTAGTAACGCTTCACCGTAAAACTCGACACGCCCCCGTCGAACCGGATGTTGATTTTCTTGGTGGCCGTATCGTAGCCGGGACTTACGAATTCGCCGTCGGCGGTTTCGGTGAAGCCTTCGAGCTGGTTAACATTCAGCGCTCCGTCTTTTTTGATGCGGCAGCCTACCTCCTTGGGCACCTCTACAGTAACGGACGCTACACCGGCGTCCAGTTTCACATCCATCTGGTTAGCCTTCGCCCCCAGTTTCAGATCCAGATCCGAAGCCCCGACCCCTACTTTCAACTCCTTGATGGCGTACTGACTCAAGTCCAGATCGGCATCACCGGCCCCCAGACCAACGTCGATCGTCCAGAGGGGCTTATCATTCAGATGCACGTCGACTCGGTTCTCGAAATCACCGTCCTTCAGTCGAATCTTTTGATTTTCCTCGGCGGGCTTGAGTTCAATGGTAGGAATTCGGGTCGTCGGGTCCCGTTCCACCGTCATAGAGTAATTACCGATCGTCTGCCGGGTATCGGCCTTAATCAGCTCCGCCGTTGGCTCACTGATGGTGAAGCGCCCGGCACCACCCGCCAGTTTCAGCACAGCTTCGCGGGTATCAGGCTCCATCACTTCCGTAAACGTACTGCTGCGTACTTTGCCCTGATCGGAATCCGATGCGTTGTCATCATCGTCGTCAGTTTGACCGGCCTTGTTATCATCATCATCATCGTGGTCGTTCCAGCGAAACTCGTAGCGGCTGTCGTCCCGGTCCCGGCTGAAGAGCCCAAACAGGGTAAACGGAACGGCTACGGCCAGCAGAACCGTTGTGACGAGCGACGCAGCATTGCCCCGCCGTTCGAGAATCAGATTGACACCCGCCAGGATGAGCAGCACCGGCCAGAAGTTGGCCAGGGAGTGCCAGTCAAAATCAATCCAGTCGGCACGACGCGCAACGATCAGCAGGCCGAACGTAATCAGCGCTATGCCCCAGAATAATCCATTATTTCGTCTACGTTGCATGGTACAGAAGGTTAAGTTATGTGCGGTATGGGATGCGGGGTATGACGTAGCAGGCTATGCCATACCCCGCATCTCATACGTCGGTTACAGAGGATTGTTGGTGTTATTGGAGTCGTAGGGCGTTTTCATCCGGTCGCGGAAAATCAACCACAGACCCACCGCAATCAGGATAAACGGCCACAGATCGCCAAAGTCAATGTCGAACCAGCGGTCGAGCAGGAACAGAACACCGAGCACAATCAGGACGATACCACCGACGACGCTGCCGTTGGACGAAGTAGGGTTGTTGGGATTGTAAGGTTGCATAGAAAAGACTGGGTTTGAATAAACGGTTACCTGGTTAAGAGAAGTGCCGAATGCTTGCTTCGGCATAGCGATCCACAAAATAATGTAGATAAGCAACGCGGGAAAGTGCGGCAGAAAAATACCGGCAATAAAAATCAGGCGGACAACCGTCCGGTTCCATCCAAAGTGGCGGGCCAACCCGGCCGCAACGCCCCCGATCATGGCTTCACCAGGGATGCGTTCTAGCGGAGTGCTACCCAATTGATTGTTCATGGCTAATAGGGTCTAAAACCGATGTAAACCTACGCCAACGCCTATTTCTGCCCAATCAGGAATAGAAGAATGGCCCCGGGGTTTGATGGATGTATGTTTTCAATGATAGTAGGTAATGCAAGGTAGCGGCTAACGCACGGTGTTTGGGGCGGAGGGCCTTGGGCACGTATTAATCACAAAACGAAAAGTGAATTTCAACATTTCCAAATGTAAAGATTGCTGCTACCCCAAAATTGTACTTAAATAATAAAGTCATGACGGTAAGACTTCACGATTTCAAACCAGGTCAACAGGTCAGAACTAGAGTAATCAGGCATATCTTTATGTGGGGCAAACGTTGGCCAATCGCGGTTAATGAGGTCAGAAAGGTAGTGCGAGTCGAACCGCAAGGCATCCTACTTGACGACAATCTTTACTATGCCGCAAGCTGGCTGACGCCTATCTAACCAACGCAAAAAAGCGGTAGTGACTCAGTTCACTGACAACCATATGTATAATGTTGACTTTTTCTGTACAAAATGGCATAACTTATTGATAATTAAATTTTAATCTCAACAGTAGCCATATGTATAATACTGATTTTTTTTGTACAAGATTCAACATAAGACACCACTAAAAAGCCGGGATCACAAACCCCGGCTTTTACACAACTAGCGTAACTTAACTTCTATTTAAACCTTCGTTAAAACACCGACTTCGACCTGATAATAGACTCGTCCGGGCAACTCCTGCATGGCTGGCAGGCCATCACCCAGCACATACGCCCGGTCCCGATTGGTGTATAGGTCGTTGTACGTGGCATTGTCGATACTCACGCTGAAGACCTTCATATGGGGCTCGCCGATATAGCCACCCGACAGATACTGCCTATTCGTTGGACAGGCCGACAGCAGGCCGCTATGATTGACAATGAGCTTATACATCTTACAAATTGACTTTAGTTTGAACCGCGACCTTCACCAATACGATATGTTCGACGTAAAACTGACCTGTTTCGTACCAATACCGTTCTACCTTAATATCCACGATTGGCCCGGTTATGCCAATGAACTCCGATACTAACCAGCGTTGCACTGGGTTGACGGGCGTACTGTTGGGAGCGCCTGGCCGTGGATTTAAAGTTGCTGTCGATGTGTCGATCACCTGATCGTTCCAGGCCAGCGGTACCGATGAAGGCTTACCCGGCAAACCGCCCCATGTCGCCCGCGATGTCAGCAGGTCCAACGTCGCCTTCAGCCTGGCGGTATCGGCTAAGCCCGTCAAATACTGCAACACTTCGCCGATGTTCTCAATAATGCCGTTGTTATTGATCGTCTTCTGCGAGGTGTCATACGCGGTTATCGCTTCCTGAACGGCCTGTTCATTGGCCGCTTGCAAATCGTTCTTGTGGACCAGGCTATCCAACATATCGTGATAGTCGCCCTCGGTCGGTTTGCGGCCCGTCATGAAGTAACCCTTCAGGACCGCTAATACTCGTATAGCCATGTTACGTGGGTTTACAAATCTTCGTTAAATACCTTCAGCCGACCGCCCCAGACGATAGAGCTAAACTGACGACCGCCGATCTCGACTGTCACCTTCTCCTTACGCCATTTCGGTAGCGATGGATTATAATAACAGTAGTCGGCGGCATTGCCCAGCGTTCGACCCAGGCAAATACCTTGCTTCAACTCTCCCCGAAACAGCACATCGGCGGCATCCTGACGGGGTTCGATCCAGGCACCATCATTGATCCGAAAGCGCAAGTATTTCCACTTCTGTCCGGCCGTCCGGCTGCACTTCCAATAGTAAAAATTGGCTTCAGCCATCTTGTCTTCGGACGTACAACGAAGCTGCGGGAAGCCCGGATCGCCCCAGGGCGGGGGCGTTCCCGGCTGATCCGGCGACCAGTTCGAGATTTGCACTTCGTCCGGATGGGGCGGGCCGTAGATCGTGTTGGGGTTGGTACCATACCGGCCAACCTTCCAGAAGATGTTACAGGTACCTACGACCAGGCCAATAATGAAAAAGCTCGCCAAGTGCTGATCCAAATCCCAATCGGCATGGCCACCCGTTACGGTGACTTTGCCGGGCGGGTTGGCTACCCGTCGCGCCTGTCTAATCAGGCCGTGGGTAGCACCTTCCGGGCGCGATACCGTACCCGGAAGCGACTCAATCAGGTCACTCGTTACGTAGGCACACTGACCACCGTCGCCCAGGGCCAACATCGAAAGCGTCATTTCATACAGTCGCATGTAAAATTCACCGCTGGTACCAGGCCCTTCCGGGTAGTACTTGACGTTCGGCCACGATGTACCAAAGTGAACAGCGAAGTAGGTGGACATCCGGTTTCGGGCTGCCTGTTGCGACTGGAGCGTGTTCAGGAAGTAGTCATGGGTCGGCTTTAGGGTTATGCCGTCCCGTTGCCAGTTTCGCGCCTGTGCGCAACAGAACGCCCCGTAGTTCAAAAACAGACGAGGGTTCTGAATGCCAGCGTCAGCGTACATCTGCTTTCGCTTCGCCTTGAACCGCGTGTAGCGTTCATTCTCGGTCTCCAGGTTCCATTCGCCTTCCATGAACTCGTCAATCTCGATCCCATAAAGCGGTTCCTGCGTAGCCCGGTTTTCCCACTCCTGGGGCGACTTGGCGTAGCCCAGGGGGAACGATGGACCACCCACGCCCGGAAACATCTCCTTCGACTCCATCCACCGAAGCCGATTCGATAGGGGCGCTTCGCCGTTCCGGAAGAAGTGCATCCCACCCCGACCAGCCGCGCTACCGGCGTTCACGTCGGCCCGCTGAATGGTCGTTGCTGACGTTCGACCGTCCGGCATGGTAAAGACCGGCCCGCTGGCTACCGCATTGGGCAAGAAGGTCGAATAATCTAAAAATGCAGGTTTCTCAATTTCTGGCATGGCTACGTGTTGGCTTTGCCGATATACATGGTTTGATTCGACTTATTGATGTACCCTTGATTGTACACCTCCTTACGGGGTCCCTGACCAAAATACACATTCAGCCAGGTATCTTCCGGCACGTAAAGGTCATTCGGGAAGTTGTCGTAGAACGGCTCATCATAGCCCGAAATCCACCACATGTTGCGTTCGCCTGGTTGGGGCGTCGGCGTCGGGGCCGCGTTGGTGATATGCGCCAAGAGTTCGCCGTTGATGTTCGACCAGCTATAGCGCAAGTCCAGAATGTCCGGATCGGGCGGCACGTCCACGAACGTATTCTGATACCCTGACGTGGGGGGCGGGTTTTCGGGGTTGGTCTGGTCCGGCGCGATCACGAAGTTAAACCGATCTTCGACGGTCGCCCCTTTGTCGTCCATCGCGGTCACAATCACCACGAACGTGCCCGGCATCTGTGGAATCCCTGAAATCACCCGAACCGGCTCATTCCAGGATAGGCCCAGCGGAATACCGTTCACCCCGATTTGTACGATCTGACCGTCCGAATCGGCAAAGGTGTTATTCGGTATCTGGTAGCTTAACGATATGCCTACCTTGCCCGTCTGGTCGGGTATCTGGTTCTGAACAGTGGGTGCCTGGTTCGTCGCGGGCGGGGGACCTTCCTGAATCGGAGCCTGACCACCGTTGGCGTCGGTCAGGTCGAACCAGCCGACGAAATTGGGCACCTTACCGTCTTCGATGGTTACGATGTAGCGACCATTCGGCAGGGTATCCCGATCAAAGCGGAAGGGATAGTACACACCCGAAAAGCTCACACCGAAGTTAATGGCGGGTTTATTCACTGCAACCGGACCCGACAGCCGAACGGTCGGCAGGGCGTTAGCGATCACGCCGATGAACAGCAGTCGGTTTTGCTGCGGCTTCCACTCCAGAGCCGCTTCGATGTCGATCAGCTCCGGATCGGGGTCAGGCCCCGGATCGGGATCAGGGTCGGGATCAGGGTTCGGCTGTTGGGTTGCTGGAAGCGTGACTTTCAAAAAGTCCACTTCAATCATGTACTCTTTGGTCGGATCAATCGTCAGCCTACGCACGTCAGACGGCCCGTCGTATTCCAGCGTTGTATCCAGTACGATGGTCGTGCCCGTCGTAATCTTCGTCCGGTATGATCCATATGTTTTAACCCCCCAGGCCAACAGGGTTCGATCCCGGAAGGGGTAGCCCTCCTGCCAGTCCAGTACCGGCGTCGTAGGGGGCACAAAGTTACCAGCCGTGGTCACGAAGTAGTTCTTACCAGCCAGCCGGTACCGATCAATGATGTCGTTCATCGACCGGCCCGCGATCCCATTCACATCAACGTTTTCGAGGTCTTTTGGAAAGATCACGTAGAACGTGTAGCCGGTATCGTCGCCGTCTTCAATGCGAAAGCGGCCTGAACATCGGCTGGCACATTCGCGGTTCAGCAGGTATTCGAGCGTCATCACCTGACCCGTGGTCTGGAGGTCTTCCAGCATCCGGGCGCGGGCGTCAAACACCGCCTGCATGACCAGACGAGCCGGGCCGAACAGGATTTTAAGCAGGGCAACCGTCAGCGGTTGGCGACGGTGCGGGGGCAACAGTTGGCGAATGAAACTATCCAGATCGAACATGGTCGTGATTAGAAGATGTATTCAATCTGAAACTCAATCGCCTTCATGTGCCCCGCTGGAGACACTAACTCACGCTCGAACGGCTGCCAGTTGGGGGAACCAGCCGGACGCCATGACGTTTCCCGCACCACGAAGTCTTTAATACCTAAATAGGTCTGACAAACGTCGGTTAAGCCAGTCCATGAAAAGACGCCATCGAAGGGCAATGAACGGGCGTAAATAATGATTGCTTCATGGACAAGTTTACGCCCGCTACCATCTAAGGCCATACCGTCCGGATTCATGATCTGAGGGTCAATCTTTGCCACCGCTCGAATGCGTAGTTCGTCAGCAGGCAGGCTCACAACATCGGTCTTCACCCCGGCATACTTGATGTTACGAACGTAGGCACGTAGGGCGTTCAGCTCGTCATTGGACAACTCCTTCATGTACAAGCCATCAGGCTTAGCGGCCTTAATCAATAGTCGGCTATTACCCACTTCCGTAACCGATACCTGACGAACGATCCGCTTGGCATCATCGATGACGGCATACCCCGGACGGCCATTAACGAACGTCAGGCGGTCGCCATACTGAAAGTTTCGCACCTGGTCAGCATACCAGCCAACGGTTCCGATCTGTTTGGCATCATAAGCGGTTTGCAGGTCTGTCGTCATGACATCGAACTGGTGTTCGAGCGTCTGGACAAACAGCGCCCAGATATTGCGAAGCGTCCCAAAGACCGACACCTTCGACTTACTGGTTAATTTAGCCGCTTCGGGAATGGTCGACTGAACCGCGTCCATCTCCGTTTTAATTTCTTCTAGTGTTCTCATTACGGTTGGGTACTCGTTTAGTTATTGCACTACATATTCACTCAAATACCAGTAGCCGACCCCTTCCGGTCGGTCTCCCTCATCAATGGTTTGAAAAGGCGCAAAGTCTTTTAGGTAGGTCGCTACCCTGGTGTTCTTTGGTACGTCCCGAATGGTCAGGAGCATACCCGGATACAGCCGATCCGTGATACCCTGTATCTGACTGCGGTTGTCATCCAGCAGCCAGTACACCGCTTCCACGTCACCATACACTTCGACGGCTATATCCCACAGGCTTTGCCCGTCACGTACTGAGTAAGTTTTCATCGTAATAGCCATCTATAAACACCTCCCCCCGATTAACCGTAAGCGACTGCACAACCAGGCCGTCGCGGGTCAGCTCCTTACGAACGATCCCGTTCAGGACCGCCCCGTCACGTTCGTCCAACAGGTAGTCACGAATACCTACCCCAACGGTCGGCTCCCAGTGGTGCCAGGCTTTGTGTGCGATCACGATGTCGTACTGGTGTAGCTCCGTCGCGTTGCCCAGTACCAGATCGCCGAACTTCTCCAGCAAGTCGCCTTCGGGCGTCGATATGATGTCGATAGGTGTCGTCATTGGAGTAAGTTGTTTAGCGTTGCCTTCAGGTTGGTGAAGGCCGTCACGTCGGCCGGGAACGGAGCCGAGGGCGACCCAGGAGCCGCGCAAATCACCTTGAAGCCGATTAGGGTCGTCAGCAGTTGATCCAGGACCTGCTTCAGCGACGTAGACCCGTTCTTGATGCTGATCTTACCAGCCGACAGTTCAATCACGGCCGCTTCCTGCTTCATGGTCGCTTTGCTGGCTTCGAGCGTCATCGTTACCTTGCCGTCGTTGGCGGCTGTCAGCTTCGACGGCTCCAGGACCAGGCTAACTTTATCGTTGGCGGCTGTCAGCTTCGTATCAAGCTGAAGTGATACCTTTTCCCGTTCGGCCTTCAGCACGTCCTTATCGACCGATACCTTCATCTTGTCGATGATGCATTCGACCTTATCGACCTCCGACACAAAGACGACGAACATATTGTTCATGTCGTTTTCGACGGCTGCCACGAAGACAACCGAATCTTTTCGGGGTACGAGCAACACGCCTTCCTTTGCTTCGTCGTTCGCCCGTAGGTTCACGCCTGGTATGGCCGCGTCACCCTGAAGCCCCGTATTCAGCAGGTTTACCGTACAGGTCAGGCCCTCCACCGACTTGACGGTAGCGGGCCAAACCTGAATGGGCGGGGGGGATTGACTATTTTTTAATCCCGCTACTATTTGTGCGTCTAAATCCATAGAATATTTTGAACTGCTGCTGCGCTTACAGCTGAGAAACGGAAGATTGTTTTGTTAGGATAGCTTAACGCCAAGCGTCACCGTCCGACAACCACCTGATTTATTGAACTCCGTTTTAACGGCATTGACAAAGTACTTGCCTTCTCGTTCGGGGTACTCTTTATCGACTACAGTCGCGTAATAGCCAATCTCACAGACGGGGATAAGCCATCCTTTGAGCGACCCTTTGTATCCGTCATAGGTCAACCGCTTTAAGTGTTCCTTTCCGGCTTTCTCCAGCGACTCTTTACTGGACACGTTCGGCAAGTGGATCGTCCGCAAGTCCCCCCCTTTGTCGCCTACCTCAATCTGAATTGTCTTGCCATTCTTTTGATGGCCAATCACTTTCGCCCGAAATCGAACATCATCCTTTTTGATGTACTTCAGATCGTCCGACTCTTCGACGTTCTTCATGAAGTCATACTTCACTTCGCCCCGCTTTTCGGTATAGGCCAGATGGCAATGCAGTTCGGGCTTACCGGCCGCATTGGTTCGGCAATAGATCGCTATACCGAAGTCGTCCTTAATCTTCTGTAGAGCTTCGTAGCCATTGGCCCGGATCAGGGTAAACTTTTCATAGTCCAAGCCCTTCAGATTAGTCACGAACTGAATCGAGTCCCCGGTAAGCTGCTTATTGACTTCACCGACGATGTAGCGAATCACTTCTACGGCCGTCGTTTTCTTGAAGTGCCGGTCGGGTATTGGCTTTCTCAGCAGGTAGGCCGCGTCTTCACATTCGAGCTTCATCGGCAGGTTCGGCCCGAACGAACGCAGGTAGCCGACGAATTCCGTATGCAGATTAGCCGGATTATCCTTTACGTTGTAGCCCAGTTTAACCGTCACCTTATCGCCCCGCTTGAGCTTATCTTCAACCTGCCAGGGCTTATTATAGAGCGCCCCCGGAAAGGTAATCGTGCATTTATCCGACAACAGATCAACCGACGATTCAATAGTAATCGACTCAATGCCATTAATGCGGTAGTTGCCAACCTTTACCTCGAAATCCATTTTAAACATCGTTTAAACGCCGTTTAGGTTAGCAGTTGAAAATCCTCATCCGACACCCCCCGGATCACGAACGCTTGATTCTCCAGACCAGGCGTTTCGGGAAATTCCCATTCGGTTACGCACATCAATTCGATGTTACAAATACTGGTTAGCTGACTGACAATGACCAGCGACTTACCCGCCGTGAATAGCTTGGTCAGCTTAGTTATATCGCTTTCGGGATAGGTACCTTCTTTATTCTGAAGCATACCCCGGATTTCAATCGTATAGTCGCCCGTGCCAAACTGTTCTTTAACTGAACCGACGCCCCGATTTTTGGCAATCTGACGTTCGGTGATTACGTTCCTACCTTTCACTGAAATCAGCGGCTCCAGCGGGAACAGGTACAAATCATTTTGGGCGCGACTCAGACCCAGATACACCGGACACATCATGGTCAAGCCCCCCGTTACTTCAACGGACACTAGACCACCCGCCCCAGCCAGATCAGCCGATGACGCAGTAAGACTTAATCCACCTGTAGTTGCATCTGCCATCGTTACACTGTCTCGATTGAACTAGCTGAATTAAGGACACTCAAAAGCACCTCCTTTACTTTCCTTTCTATGTCGCCTAACCCTTCGGTTAAGGTTGTACTATGCACGTGAACACCCCCATCGACCAGACTCTTAAGATTGATCGTGATGTTGGTGGACTTGGCTCCGGTCACGCCTGACTGAATACCCGACTTCTTATCCTTATCAGCGGCATTGCCTGCGCTGGCCAGCCCCGGCGTTTTGGCGAAGGGGTTATTGGCGAAGGCCGAATTAGGACCAGCGATGGGCTTAGGCTTTGCGCCCGCCTTCTCCGATTCCCGCCGTTTCTTGTCGTCATCGAACCGCTTCTGGCCGTTGCTGGTCCCTTCCGTCCAGGCGGCTCCTAACTGCCTGGCCAGCTCCGCGAAGTCGAAGGTGAAGGCGGCTTTGGCGATGGCACCGATCCGGCCGAAAATTGACTTGGCTACTTCCCACAACTTCATGAGGGTTTGCCGGAAGCCGTCCACGTTATCCCACAGGTACTTGATAGCGGCAACTACGGCCATGATCCCACCGACGATAAAGCCGACCGGGTTCGCCATCATTGCCGCGTTTAGCATCATGGCCGCTCGAACGGCCCCGTAGATAATGGCGATCAGTTGGACATACGGACTACTGGCCAGCCATAAGACGATGTTACCGACGAACTGAAGCGCAGTGCTGATTGTCCAGACCACCGACGCCAGTACGTCAAAGATGACCGACAGGCCGCTGGTGGCTCCCCCCAACCCACCGAAGCCGGTCCACAGGTTGACCACCCACGTAAGCAGGTCGCCGATCAGGGTGCGTACTGGCTCCGTAGCCGTCCACAGTTGCCCCATGCCGGTTACGACCACCTGAAACACCGGCTGAAGTTTGGCTAAGAACGGATCAATCTGATCGATCAACGCCGTACCGAAATCGAACAACTTCCCTAATGAATCATTGAAGCCAGCCGCCCAAGTTGAGAACTTCAGCTTCAGCGTACCCAGGAAGGTTGAGAACTTACCAAAGGCCGTTTGGCTTTGCTTATCCATTGCACCACCGTATGCCCCTCCTGGAGACGATAAATCACCAATGGCTTTTTGGACATCCTCGAACTTAATCTTACGTTGCTCTGCCAGCTTAAACAGTTCCTCGCCGTTAACGCCCAGGTTCGCTTTCAGTTGGTCCATGAGCCTGGTACCGCCGAACTCCTGGTGTAACTCACCGCCGTCGATAAAGCCCTTTGCTTTGATCTTGGCGTAAGCGGCCGTCAGTTCATTGAAGTCCTTTTGGGCACCGGCTGCCATGTTGCCGATCCCCGTCATTTCAGGGATCAACTGTTGCCCGGTAAAGCCAACCGACAGGAGACTTTGGCCGCCCTTGTACACCTGGTCATTCTCGAACGGCGTCTTGTTGGCAAATACATCCAACTGACTCATCACCGGCTTCGTGTCCTTACCCAAGAATTGCTCATAGGCAACCTGGGTCTGTTCGCGCTGCATTCCAGAACTAAAGAACGCACCCGCCCCGGCTAGCAACCCAGCACCAGCAATGTAGCCCAGGGCCGACGACCGTAGCGACGAGAACATACCTTCTTTCTGCTCACCGCCCCCATTGCCCTCCAGTTGATTGATCTGACGCTGGAGCCGTTCGACTTCGCGTTGGGCGTTCCGGATCGCGGTCGTACCAATCGCCAGCTCCCGGCGTTCGGTCGCCCGTTCGAGTTGCTGACGGAGCGTTGCCAACTGCACACCGGCAGGCATCAGCGCCCCAACAAAACGGTTGACGTTATTCCGCAACGAACCAAAGAAGCCAGACGGCGCGGGTCGGTTCGCCCGTTCCTGCACTCTGGCCAGTTGCCGTTCCATCCGGGCGATGTCACGATCAGCCCGTCCGATCTGGCTGGCATCGACCATGAGTGCCCGGCGCTGACGAAGGTCATCTAACCGGGCATTCAGCTCATCAGCATCCTGACGTACCGGCCCAAACGATCCCGACAGCCGACCCATACCCGACACGACCGAATCGACAAAGCCCCGCGCTGGACGGTTCGCCCGCTCCTGGAGCCTGGTCAACTGGCTTTCCGTCCGGGCAATGTCGCGGTCGATCCGGGAAGCGGCTTCCCAGTCCACAGCCAGCGCCCGGCGTCTGACCAGATCATCTAACCGAGCCTGAAGACCTTCCGCCGACTGACGAGCGGGCACGAACGCCGACGCCCAGCCCCTCACAACGTCGGTAAAGTTCCGCGATGGTTGGGGACTGGGAATCGGAGCGACCGGCTGTCGTTCGGGCATCGGAGCGGACCAGCTTGGACGCCCCGTAGCAAGGGGCGCAACTGGACTGGCCGCGCCCTGGTCAAACGATAATTGCCGGGTAGACCATCCGGCCGTTGGTGCATGAGGAACCACCGTTGTCGGACGAAAGGCCCTGGCCAACGGCGGTTCTGTGATGTTGATAGAAGCCGGTCGATTCAGTTGATCGATCCGACGTTCCAGCCGTCCGATCTCTGCTTCGGCCTGCTCTACCTCGTCGGTATTGACCGATAGATTACGCTGACGGCGCAACTGATCCAGCCGCCCGTTCAGGTTGTCCACCTGACGAGCGACCGGCTGTAACGACCCAGCCATCGCCGACGCCCCTCTGGTCAATGTAGAGACCGTGGATTGATACAGGTTCGCCATCTTCATCAGGGGCGAACTCATCAGGTCGTTTACATATAAATCCCAGCCGTAACGCATCAGTCTTTTGAGAAGGGTCGGGTTAGCTTAAGCACCCATTGTAGTTCACGCCAGCGAAGGGCGAAGTCTTCATCGGACAAAGCGTCCGGGTCAATGTGAAAGAAGTAGCGAAGTAAGGCGTTGATTTCGGGGAGATCCATCAACTCGACAGTACCTGTCAGTTCTGGGGTCTCCTCTATAACTTTTTTAGCTCACCCCGCTTAACCTCCAGTAGTTCATTGAGCGCCTGAGCCGCGCCCAACATAAAACCATCCACATGTAGGATTCGGGTGTCGCCACCCAAAAAGCAGGCTTTAACTAATTGTTCCTGCATCTTGAAGGGTTGGTTGTGAAACGTACTGATGTAGTTCATCTCAACACGGTTAGGCTTACGGAAGTAGCCAACAATGGTCTGATTGTCTTCGCCCTCAAAATCTATAGCGAAGATTTCGCCGTGTTTCTCTTTCCAATCATTGATTTGCTTATCGGTTACAGTTGTCATTCCAGTAACGCCAGCGGGAAGTTGATCGGCGGCAACGGCGATTTGCTTATCAGTTACAGTTGTCATGCGTGAAATGTGCGTTTAAATACTGTTTAAATGGGTTTTACTTACACTTCAAAATGAGGGCGATCCACGAACTTTTCGTCATCGCTCCGACCGTCGCGGTCCCAGTCAGCGCCCCAGGTCACGTTCGGAAAGCGTTCCCGGATGATGCGGGCGGCCCGGTCGAAATACTTCTCGTCCCAGTTCAGCGTACCGTCCGGATTGCGGAAGGCGATGTCGAACGCCTGACTAGGCATCTTCTCGTGCTTACTGGTACCAGGTTGCTTGAAGGTGACCTTCCGGCGGTTCTCCGCTTCCGAGATCACCGACAGCCCCGCCCCTTGACGGAGCCGATTCACGATGGACAGCTTTTGGCGTCCCTGGGCGTAGTAAGCCCGCTGCACTTCAGCCGGACGGTGTACTTCCGTCAGCATCACAACCGGGTCGCTTGGGTAGCGGCTGTTGTACTCCTGCTTCAGAAATAACCAGGCGCGTTGCAGGGTCACGACGGCATCGGCAATGTTTCGGCTACTGGGCATCGGTCGGTGATTTAGGGGTTTGTCCAAACGTCAGCTCGACCAGGAAGCGAACCAATGCAACCAGGACGATGTACAGGATAGCCAGTTCAGGCTTTTGCTGAAGCACGTCGTGCAACAGATCACGTTTGAGGGCAACAGCGGCCATATACGCGGCCGGAATCGCCATGTCGAGCGCATGTACCAGCACCTTGATCTTTGGCGGCAGGTTCTCGAAAAAGTGTTTAAACATTGGGTTTGTCACCAGGGCGACGGGTAGGGGTTGTCTTTGACTTCGACTGGAACATCTTAAAGAATGTCGCTACCTGCTCCGACAGCCGGCCGATCTGTTCTTGCTGCGCTTTAACTACCCGCGTCAGCTCAGAAATATCGGCCTGGTTCTGGGTAAGCTGAATCCGGTAACGCTCCACATAGCGAGTGGCGGCAACCAGAAACGTTATCAGCGTACCCAGTGACACCAGGACGGCGATCAGTTGACTAAGCGTCAAACTGACCACCGTTTCGGAGCTAATTTGCGCGATCATCCCTATACGCCTTGCTTCAACTTCAGGAAGAGGATCGGAAGCGTAACTTCCATGAACTTATCGTTCTGGTTCATCTCCTTCGGCGATTGCTTAAACTCGACACCGACCAGGTTATCAGTCGTTAGACCGGCCCCGTTCGAGTAGGCAACCGTAATGGTCAGGTTGCGGTAGTCGATTATATCCTTGTTGGGAGCCTTGTCGATCAGCAGTTCCAGTTCACCCTGGAGTATCTTGATCTCGCCTTCGTATTTCTTATTGCCGCGTTGAATAGCCAGGGGTTGATTACCCTTGCCATAGACGGGTTCCTTCTCTTGCTCGGACATATACTTTACGCCCCGCAAGCCAACCAACACGCGGTCGCCGATCTGGACCGACACGTCGCTGTACTGGTATTGCTCTGAATTGAATGATGCTGGCATGATGTTAGTACGGTAGGTATGAGCCTACCGACTCTGAAAGCCGGTAGGTCGAATGGATGCTTAAACGGCTGCCTGTGGGTTGAAGAGTCCCAGCGTAATTTTGATCTGCTCATTCGAGCCGGTTGGCGTGATCCGAAGGTCAACGTTCAGGGTGTTGGTCCCTAAGATGTCCTGATCCGGATCAACGAACGCCTGTACTCCGCTGATCTCACCGTTGGCGGTCATCGACAGATCAATCGCCCGTTCGATTCGCGCCTGGTACTGTTTGATCGTAGTCGGCACGATCTTACCTGTGTCCTCATCGACCAGCACTTCGTCCAGCAATTCGTTCAGGAACGTATCGTAGGCAATCCGATGCGCCTTGTCGATCACCCGGCCCCGGTTCAGTCGGTTGTAGTCATCTGTGTCGGCGGTCGCCATCGGGTCGGCATTGAAGTAGAACCCACCCCGGCCCAGATGCTTACGCAGGAAGATATAGCCCTTATCGTGGATTGCGCCCAGGTAGCCATCGTTCAACGTCTTGACAGCGGCAGGCCCCAGATAGGCTTCGTCTACGCCGATCACCGGCCCGTCCTTCACCCGTCCGATAGAGCGGTTAACGGGAATCGAAGCAAGCCGACCCAGTAACAGACCCATGCAGGAAGTAGCGGCCGTCGAATTACGGGCCAATACCAGACCAACCCGGTTAAAGGTCAATCCCTTCAGGTTGCGAAGCGTAGCAGCCGTACCATCGAAATACTTCGCTTCCAGCAACACACGAAGGGGTAAGTTCTGATTGGCGTAGCTCTGAGCGAAGGCATGCGCTTCGTCGATGGCGTTGGCCGTGGCCGCGTCGATCCCTTCGACCAGCGTCGGTTCGGCCGGTTCAGCCGCCAGGAAGCGCGTAACCCCGATCAGTCGAATACGGCCCTGTGACGCCTGCATCAGCGAAGCGGCATGACCATCGACAAACAGTTGGGTCGTGGTCGCAACCCCGTCAACGAACATCACAAACAGTTCGGCCCCATTGCCAGCCAGCAAATAGAAGTCTTTGATCTGACGACGAGCTTCAGCCACATACGGCCCGGTTGTCATACCCGCTTCCGTTACCCAGGCTTCAAAGTCGTCGGGTGAGAAGAGTTGGCGCGGTTGCAGGAACGGCGTATTGTTCGTACCGAGACCGTTCAGGATCATCCCGAAGACGGCATCGTCGGACGGAGCCACCTGGCCCAGCCCGCCGTTCTTTAAGGTTACACTTACTTTAGGTAGTGCCATGTGAAGTTACGGTTGTGGTATAGGCTTGCCCGAACCAACGGGCAAGCCTATGAACCGATAGGTGAAAGAGTGAATGGATTAAGCAGCCGCTTCGATGATCGACACGATGCCTTTACCATCGGCCCGGCGCTGGCGACCACCCATCATTACCAGGAAGGAATAGATGTCGCCGAAATAAGTTGGATCGCCAATGTTCTCAAACATATCAATCGTACCCATTGCGCGGGCAACGGCCGAAGGATGCCAGCACATGACAGACGCGTTGTCGGTGGCCGCCGTAGCTGCATCCGGGTCTTTCGGGACGGGCGTAGTAGCCGCCGTATAAGATACGGTGGTTGGACGTTCCATCAGATCGAAACCGTAGAGCCGCGAAACGACACCAGCTTTCATATCCAATTCTAATGAGCTATCCCGCTTTTTCAGGTCCTCATCATCCAACAAGTATTCCATCATGTCACCAGGGATAAGTGCAACCCGCCCTTGCTTCGGCACGTTCTGGTTATTCAGGATGGTACGCGCCCGCTTCAAGTCTTCTTTCCGGAAGCCTTTCCGGTCGCCCGTTGCACCAGGAGCTTTACCGAGTGTAGCGGTGCCCGTAGTACGGATGTATTGAGCCGCTACAGATGGTGCCCAAACTCGAAGCATCCATTCGGCTACCGCTTCACGGAGATAGTTCATGTTCTCTTCCATGACCGACGCCCGCTTATCGTAGGATAGCTGAATCGTGTCGAGGTTGGGGATCAGCGTCGGGTTTGACGTGTACTCATCAAGTACATACGTCACCTCTGTATCCGACCGCTTATTGACCGTTGCGGGTAGCGTTGTGCGGTTCTTTACTACGCCTGAAGCAGTTCCAGCCTGCGGAATGTGAACGACCTTCCCGGCCAGCACATATTGATCTTCGTTGGTAGCATAGTTCAGGAACTCGTTCTCTTTGTAGAGACCCTTCACGATGTCCTGTTGCCAGATTTCCTTTTCAAGTGCCATTGTTACGATGGATAAATAGTTGGATAAAGATTGGACCGACGTTGAAGCCCCTGTGCAGGAGCCGCCCGGTTGCGGGCGGCTCCCTTCTGTCTGGCTCTTATTCGCGGGTCGGTTATTTTAGGCAGTCGGTTTGCGGCCAAACTTGGCTTCAAACAGACGGGCGTATTCTTCGGGTTGCTTCGCCTTAAGCTGAATCAGCGTTCCGGCTTTGTCGTGTGCATCCCAGTCTTCCTTCGCTTTAGCGTCGGGCAGGGCAACCGTCGTGGCCGTAGCAGCCGCGCCCTGGTTGGCCAGTTGTACCAGGTCCTGGGGTTTAGTCAGACTAGCCAGCGTCTTCGCCGTCAGGTCGAAGTTCAGATCGAACAAGGCCAGATAGTCTTCTTTCTGAGCCGCCGTGATCCGCTTGTCCGCAACAGCCGCATCGACCAGCTTTACAGCATCGTCTTTCTTGGCTTTGGTGACAGCAGCCTGCAACTGCTCAAACTTCTCTTTGTAGCCGCTTTCGGCCTTCAGGTTAATGATAGCTCCCTGAACGTCCTGTTCAGTAGCCGTAGCTGCTAGGCCCAGGGCCGTAGCGATGGCTGCAAGATTCATAGTCTGTACAGTTTGGGGGGTATTGGTTTCGATTGGTTTGTACTCTTCCAGGACGGCCGATAGTTTGATGTCGTCGCCTAACAATTCGCCGTTCCGATACAGCTTCAAAGCATTCCGGTTGCCGCCGATGTCTACAATACTGATCTCAGTCAGCACCGATACCGGGCAGTCGTAACAGTTCAGGTCGTCGTTACGGACCACCTTCGACCAGTCGGGTTCAATGCCGATGGAACAGGCCCGGATATGACCGCGCTCCACTTTACCGGCTACCGATTGAACCACCTCGTCCGGATCGTCCAGATCGAAGACGGCATCAGCGTAGAACTTACCGTCTTTCTTGGTCAGGTTTTCCCACGAACCAAAAACCTTTCCTCGCTGGTGCATATACAGCATCACAGGATTGCTCTCGAAAGCGGTGGTGTCGATCCCATCAGTCAGGATACGAAGGCCATAACAGTTGATGCTTTCATCACTGGCCAGGAAGGTCTTTGACTTCGCGGTTTTGCTCATGTGTGTACGGTGGGTACTGATCGTGTACGGCCGGGTCCCGGCGGGGAACCGCGTCGTGCTTTAGGACCGAAAGTTGAGAAGCCCGGCCGATGGTCGCAAAACCGTCTCTAACTGGTTACGCGACATCCGATACTGGTCACGCTTTTTCCGATAACCAGTTAGGATCACTTTTCCCAATTCCCCCGCTACCGACCAACTTTGGTCAGGCAGTCAACGCCCACCACCGTACTTATATGAGCAATCGCGACAAGAAGGAGATCGGGAAGGAACTCTTCATGATAAAGATTCCGGCCAACGAGATCGCCCGGATTCTGGACGTATCGGCAACGACCGTTTCAAACTGGACGACAGCGGAAGGCTGGCACGAAGAGCGGGCTGGCGCTATTTCCCGCAAGCGCAACCGTATGGACTTAATGGGCGATCTGATCGACTATCAGCTCGAAGCCATGCACCAACGGGTTAAAGCCAATCGACAGGCTATTACCGACGATCCCGAAGCTGCTCTGGTCCTCATCGACAAAGGCGAAGTAGACGCCCTGGCCAAGATGTTCGCCACCATCAAAGGAAAGGAACTGAGCTGGGCCAATATCGTCGGCATCGTGCGGGAATTAGTTGAGTTCATCAATGCCAAGTCGCCTGATTTGGCAAAGGCTATTGTCCCTTATTCGGACGACTATCTGGTCACTAAACGCGAAGTCATGCAACAATGAGCCAGTTAGACAAAGCCCGCAACCAGAAGAAAGAAGATGCTCAGCTTGCCGGTACCGGCATGAGCCGACTGAACTTTAAAGAGCGTCAGGAACTTCAAGACTACTACGATCTCCGAAAGAAGATCGTCAGTGACTCCGCGACCGCTGACCTCAACGAGTCAACCGAACAGCGGCTTGCCCGGATCGAACGGCTGAAAGGAAACTTCAGCGAGTTCTGTCAGTATTACTTTCCCAAATATTGCAAGTCGCCCTTCGGCTGGTTCCACAAACAAGCGGCCAAAAAAATAACGGCTGATTGCCGTATCATGGCGGTTCTGGAATGGCCACGCGCTCACGCAAAATCAGTTTTTGCGAACGTGATGCTTCCCTTATATCTGAAGGCAAAGGGTGAGCTGAACGGCATGATCGTCGTATCTAACAACTACGCAAAAGCCGTTGGACTACTGATCGACATTCAACTGGAACTGGAGGGCAATGCCCGTTACATTGCCGATTACGGGGAACAGTACTCGCATGGTGACTGGGCGGAAGGCCAATTCGCTACCCAGGACGGTATTGGCTTCTGGGCATTCGGTCGGGGGCAAAGCCCTCGTGGAACTCGTAGAGGAGAAAAGCGGCCCGATTACATCGTCGTTGACGATATTGACGACAAGGAGATCGTCAAGAATCAGGACCGGGTTACTGAAGCGGTTGACTGGGTGCGAGAAGATTTATATGGTTGTTTCGATGGGAAACGGAGTCGTATGGTCATTGTCGGCAACCGGATACACCGGGCTTCCATATTGGCGCATCTAGTGGGTGATGTCGAAGACACCGATGTTGTCAACCCCAGCATCTATCATCTCAAAGTATTCGCGCTGGAGAACCCGAAGACCCATAAGGAAGATCAGAGCGAAAAGGGTGTTCCGGCCTGGAAGGAAAATTTCGCCCGTACTGATCTGGAAGAACTATTCGGTAAGATCGGCTATCTCTCCAGCCAACGCGAATACTTCCATAAGCACATTCAGGTCGGCCGGATTTTCAAGAACGAACATATCCTGTGGACCAAACCCGCCAAGCTCTACGTCTACGATCACATCGTCACCTATAACGACCCGTCATTCAAAGACACCAAGAAGAATGACTATAAAGCCATCGTCGCGGTCGGTAAGATCGGCAGGTATTACGATGTGCTGAATATGTCGGTTCGGCAGGCAACGACCGGCGCAATGGTGAAGGCGCATTATGATCTGCACGAATGGCTTGAAGAGAACGGGGCGAGACTCGTAACCCACTACATGGAAGCCAACTTCATTCAGGATTTGATTCTGGTAGACTACGTTACCGAGTCCACTCCACGCGGGTATATGCTACCGATCAGGGGCGACGACCGCAAGAAGCCCGACAAGTACGGCCGGATCGAAAACCTGACACCGCTTTTTGAACGGGGCGTGATTCGCTTCAATGAAGAGATCAAGAAGTCGGTTGACTTCCGAAACTTTAAAGACCAGCTCATCGGCTTCCCGGCCGCGCACGACGACGGTCCCGATGCCCTCGAAGGGGGTATCTGGCAGATCAACCGCAAGGCAAAGATTGACGTACCCATGACGCCCGGCCCCATGCGCCGTGATAACCGCTACTGATATGTTTTTAAACAAGCCCGATTTAACGGCCAACGCCTACCCTGAAATCATCGCGGCTATTTCCCGCTACTCCGATGAAGGCGTGATGGTGCATTGTCAAACGGCTGAATCCGAACTGGAGACCTATTTAGGTCAACTCTATGACATCCGGCCCGAACTGGAGAAGACCGGCACCGCCCGCCATAAGCTGCTACTTCAGCTTAGCGTCAACATCGCTATCTACTATTTATATGGCAATCAGGAGACGATTCCCACGAAGGTAGACAAGGCGTATGAACGCTCGCTGAAGACGCTCGAAATGCTGGCTAATGGAAAGATCAAGCTGGCAGGCGTTGCCCCGGCTCCTATACCAGAAGAGCCGGTTGTTGGCGGGCAAGTGACCTTTAGCAGCAACCCCCGCCGTCCACCGCTCGACCTGTAGGGCGACACCCGTTTAAATACTGTTTAAATTCTTCGAGATTCTACGCTCTCTAAAAAAACGTAGCAGTACCCACCTAACTATTTGAGTGCCTTAAAACGCACGTTTTGACATGGCGAAGTCAACCACTAAACCGAAAGCAAAAAATCCTGCGCTAACCGTCATTGACCAATCGCTACAGGTCCGGTCGCTCGACAGGTCGAAGAAGTCGCTACAGTCCTGGAAGACCGCCCTCCAGTCAGCAGAGTCCATTGTCAATCCAGTCCGCAAGCTGCTATATGATCTATATGCCGACATCGTTCTGGACGACCAGCTTTCGAGCGTGCTGGATCAGCGCCGTCTTACGCTTACCAATTCAACCCTCACCTTTCAAAAGGATGGCGAACCCATTGACGACATTCAGGCGATCATCGACCAGGAGTGCTTCGAGGACTTACTTGTCAATATCCTGGACAGTAAGTTCTACGGCTATTCCTTGTCACAATGCGATTTCGCTAACGGTAAGATTGAACTGGTACCGCGCCCTCACGTCCGACCTGAATTCGGGATCGTAGTCGCCAACCCGTCCGACTCGACCGGCATCGACTACACCGTCGCCCCTTACGATAAGCTATGCCTGGGCGTCGGCAAAAAGAACGATCTGGGTTTACTCCTGAAGGCGGCTCCGTTGGTCCTGCTAAAACGGGGCGACGTGTCGGACTGGGCAACGTTCAACGAAGTATTCGGTCAGCCGCTCCGTGTCGGCAAGTATGACCCCAACATCCCCGGCAACCGGGAGCAAGTGGCAAAGGGATTGGAGTCAATGGGATCAATGGCCTATGGCGTCCTTCCGATTGGATCAGAGATCACGTTCCAGTCTACGTATCAAACCTCGTCAGCCGACACCTACGAACGGTTCGCCAAACGGATGGACGAAGCCATCTCCAAGCTTATTATCGGTCAGACTATGACGACTGACAAAGGGTCAAGTCGAAGCCAGGCGGAAGTCCATGAGCGCGTTGCCGACAAGATCGCCATCGCCGATCAACGGTTTGTTCTTCGCTACCTGAACCACCACGTGCGGAACATGCTGGTCGCCCAGGGCTTTGCATCTGCGGCCAACGGTGAGTTCAAGTTCGTGGAAGAAGAAGCCAAACTAACCAAGAAGGAACGGTTAGAAATGGACCTGCGGATTCACAAGGAAGTGGCACCGCTCCAGATCGACTACTTCGCCGAAGAGTACAACGTACCGATTGACGAAGCGGCCCTTCAGGAGCGCAAGGAACAGCAGGAACAGGAGCCGCAACCACCAGCCGCCAAGAAGAAAGCGCCGACTGGAAAAGGTAAGAAAGTGGAACAGGCGTTGGACGAAATGTCGTTTAAACGCTTTTTAAACCTGTTTCGCGATTTTTTCGCCGAAGCCCCGACCCGGTAACTGATCCTGTGATCGGGGCAACCATTCGCCATTTGTACTACTGCGATCATGTCGATCACGTCCACTTGGCTGCGGGCGACGACGAGTTGCAGGACCTGCCTGATTTCATCGACGTAAAGAAGATGTCGGAAGCGGCACTAAAGAACGTGTATGATGGCTTTAGCGGTCTGGTCGAACCCAACCTCTTCAAGCTGACTAACGAAGCGATTGGACACGGCATAACGGTCGGCGTACTCCAGTACGGCAAACCGAACCCGGCGTTTTTGGGACACATGCACAAGACGGGCACCTGGTTCAGCGCCCGCAAATCCTATGTGCAGCAGCAGGAGTTAGCCAAGCTGTTGATGTCGGAAGACGGCACGACGAAACGGCCGTGGCGTGAATTCAAAAAGGCCGCGCAAGGTATAGTCGGAGCCTACAACGAACGATGGCTGAAGACGGAATACAACACGGCGATCCGGGCCGCCCGGATGGGGAGCCGCTGGCAGGAGTTTGCTGCCAACAGCGACCTGTATCCGAATCTGGAGTATTTGCCCAGCCGGGCCGCAACGCCCCGCGAAGAGCATAAGCCGTTCTACCACGTCATTCGGGCGTTCGATGATCCGTTCTGGGCCACGCATTACCCACCCTCAGACTACAACTGTGTGTGTGGAGCTGAACCCACCGACGAAGACGAAACGCCCCTTCCGGAAGTCCAACCCAAGCCAGCGCCTGGTCTGGATCATAACCCCGGACAGACTGAACAGGTCTTCAGTGATTCGCACCCGTACACGGTGCAACTTCAGGAAGAGAAGGCTGACATCGACGCCATCGACCAGGACGGCGAACGGCTCCAGCGCGAAGCCGACTATCAGACGCTTCGGCTAAGTCCATCGTTCATGGATGCGCTCAATAAGACGGATTCGTTGCAAAGCCAGTTCCCGACCGCCGATCATGAAGAGCTGGCGGCCACCTTCGATTATTCGCGAAGTGCATACTACGATTTGAACCGATGGCTAAGGGGGAACTTTCGGGGTGCAAGGCCCGATCAGGAGCAATACTTCGGTGCGTTTACGCGGGTCTTATCTTCCCTGCTTAACAAGCTACCGAAGTACACGAAACGGGTCTATCGGGGTGATGATCTACCGCAATCGGTCATCGACGGGTATCGTGACGCCCTCAGCCGAAAGGTACCCATTCAGCACAAGGGCTTCACGTCAACGTCGGCAAGTGCCAATAAAGCATTTGAGGGTCCCCAACGATTTGTCATCAAGTCGAAGACCGGCCGCAAGATTAAGGAATTGAGTGACTTCAAATCCGAGGAAGAAGTACTGTTCGATGCAGGAACGTGGTTCCTGGTGGAAAAAATGGAGACAAAAGACGGGCTGCTATGGATTTACCTGAAGGAAACCAAATCAAGATAATTCGCTGGCACGACGACGACGTATCTGGCGGGCTTCTTTGTCCTCCTGGTCGCGCTCTTCTGTGGTCAACGCATCCCGGCGTTCTTGTTCACGTTCTTTTTCCCATTCCCACCACGCATCGAACCGTCCCTCTTTGGGACCGCCGTCAGGGGCAGCATGGGGGTTCGTTTTAGTGGCCATGAGATTTGTAATTGGTGCATCAAGTATAACAAAGTTTTAGACGAATTCGATCATGTCGCCCCAAGATTTTGAGTCATCGGCAAACGAGATCAGACGGTTCATTCAGCAGAAAGTGCCTAAGATCATCGGTATCGAAGCGACAAAGCACTTTAAGCGGTCATTCCGCGACGAAGGCTTTACCGACGACAAGCTCGAAGAATGGGACGACATCGGCGAACCGCGCAAGGTGCAGAAGCGACGGGCCAACGGCGACCTACCGCCGATCCTGACCGACTCCGGCGACCTGGGCGACTCGCTGACCTACTCGGAAGAAGGCGATAAGGTAGTGGTATCAACCGATGTCCCCTACGCCCAGCGGCACAACGAAGGGTTAAAGGGAATGCCGAAGCGTCAGTTCATGGGGCCGTCGAAGCAACTGGAGAAGAAGATTATCGGCAAGATCGAAAAGGAGCTGGCCAAGATTTTCAAACGATAACCGCCGTTTGGTAGGAGGTACCATAGAGAGCATTACGGTAGGCGTATGGCAGTCCAAAGTACGGATTCCTGTTTCACCGACCCGCTAGTGCTAAGGTCTCCACAGGCGTCAATTCGGGCGCACCCCGCCCTACTAATGTCTTAACTACTATTTCAGGATGAAACGCAAATCTGACAATATTCTTAGCCGCAAGCTGGTCCCGGTCGTGAGTCGTGCCACAACTAACGCACGTCCAAACCCGATCTTTCAGGGTAAGGGCGTCGTTCTTATGGCCACAACTACATTGCTTACTGCTTGGCGCAAAGCGGTCGATAACCAGTACGTTCACACCGTACCAGCCCGCTTTGTATTCCAGCATCCGGCGGAACGTGCCGAACCCCGCATCTTTAATGTGCCGGGCCAGCTTGTGGTTTTTGCCCATACCAGCAACGTTTAAATCTTCAATGCACACCGTTTGGTTCTCACGGACAAGTCGGGTAGTGACTTTGTGCAGAAAATCGGTTCGCTGGTTGGTAACGCGCTCATGGATTCGCGCCAGTTTCTTACGGGACTTTTCCCGGTTCTTGCCGCCCTTCTTTTTCTTGGAATGCTGTCTACTAGCCCGGCGCAGGGCTTTCAGAGATTTCGACAGGTGCCGGGGGTTGGCGATGGTTTCGCCCGTACTGAGCGTTGCAAAGTACTTGATACCCAGATCAACGCCAACGGCCCCGCTTTCAATGGGTTCGGTTTTGGCAGCCGGGTTAATGTCTTCTTCAACCAGACAAGACGCGAAGTACTTGCCGGTCGGGGTTCTACTGATAGTGACGGTTTTAAGTTTTCCTTCAAATCGCTGGGAGATAACGCATTTGACGGGACCAACCTTTGGCACCTGAATAAGACTCGAATCAAAGTTAATGTAACTGCGGCTAGGGGGTGGACAATAAGCCAACGATTGCTTACTAAACTTGGTTTTAAAGGCAGGGTAGCCATTTCCGGCAAAGAAACCAGCGTAAGCATTTTCTAGATTCTGCAAACTGATTTGCAGGGACTGCGAATAAGGGTCACTGAGCCAAGTAAGTTCTTTTTTCAGGATAGGCAACTGCCGTTGCAGGTCATTGTAAGAGACCCGCTCTTTGCTTTCTTCCCACGCCCGTTTCTTGGTTGCCAGTCCCCAGTTATAGATGTAACGCACCGCCCCAAAGTGCCGGTTCAGGGTCTGAGCCTGCACTTTGGTCGGATAAATCCGGTAGCGATAGCGTTTGTACATCATAACCTTACTGTTTACTGGGTTTCTCAAGCTGACCCATCAGCCAAGCAAAGCGGGAAGCGGTCAAATCGGTTAACAGGCTTAATAGCTGAGCGTCGGTATAATCCGACGCCGATAGGGGGCGGTGTTCGGGCGGGGTCTGAGATAGCCCTTTCAATACCTCACGGGCCGAGGGTTCCAGTTCCGAGATGGCCGGACCCAGGTAGGCCGCTATCCAGTTGGCTCCGTTGCGGGGTTGCAGGTGTTCTTTGCCTGTAGTTACTTGCCAGAACACATCATACAGCGCATTCTGCAAGCCTTCGTAGTACTCAACCGGGTCCCCATCCTCAATGGGAATCTCAATTATCAGCGCGTGCTTCTCAAAGCGTACCATATCAATCTACGGTTAGGCGTGCGCCGGTTGATACTGGACAGCTTGCAGGATTTCGGGGTCAAGCCGGGCAATCAGCCCATGCAGGCCAGCGGTCAATTCGTCTACCGAACGGTGCAGGTGATAATTCCGGCTCGCCTGAAACGCGGGGTGGTCAGCGAGCAACCGTACATCTTGGAGTAGATCAAGACAATCGGTCAGGGTGGGCCACTGGTCGGCAAGCGGGGCTGCCATTGGCTCAACAGAAGTTGCAACTTGGCGTTGCAGGGCGTAGTTTTGCAGAGTGTTCATTTGAACGTAAGGCGTTTAATTGGTACACATCGCCCCTGCGTTGTATCCGGCAAGATCAAAACGCGGGGGTTTTTGTTGTCGTTTGACTCTGTAAAAATAACATAACTTTGTACAAATACAAAGTTTAAAGGCAAAAAAATATTTACCTACTTAAAGGTTGGGTCAAATTCTACCCCAAGCGCTTCGGCAATTTTCTGCAAAGTTTCAATTGTAAGGTTCTGTTTTCCTGACTCGTATAAACTAAATGTCGATTCAGCAACGCCCACCTTTTCGCCAAGCTCTTTCAGGGTCAACCCCTTTGCTTTTCGGGCGTCGCGTATCTGTTGGCCTACCCGTTTCTTTATATCCTCCATATCCGGCGCTAATATAACCATTAGACGGCCTAGCCGGGGTTTGTCACCTGCCTTTTTCGTAACCGGCTTATCGCCCCCTTGCCGTAGGTTAATTAGAAGTTAAACAAATCATCCTGATCTGCCTTATATTTATTCAACACCTTATCAACTTTCTCTTTAGTTTCTGCGTCTTCGCACTCTACTTCAAAAAATAAACCTTTCTTTACATTGCCGTAAAAGGTCAATTTAATAGGCACTTGCTTACTATTGAGCATGAATGCCAATCGCTCCATTTGTTTCATATCATCCTCATAGGCTTTATTTATTGTGTCACCTAAGTCGAGGTCTTTCCGGCCATCCTTTGGCCCTCTAACGAAGCGATCATGCACCTGGATTAGCTCTGCCATATTACTATTGTTGTCTTGTTAAGGTGGATTAAAATGACATTTCAATCATATAGCCTATACCAAACCTAAGCTCATTGTAACATCATATCCAAGATCATATAGTCTAGCGTAAACTTCAATGGCACTAGTCGGGTAGAGATCAATTTCATACTTTAGGAATAATTCGCACGAATCATTGTATCTATCAAATGTCATGCTACCTGCTGGAATTGAGCCAAAAATTGAACTCACTATCTCAATAGCTTGCTCTAATGTAGGCAACTTCTTGTCCTTTGACGTAATTGTATAAGAGGCACTAAAAATAGAATGGTCTTCTAATCGAGAACTGGCAGGTATATTATTTCGCTCAACCTTGCTAAGTATCAAATCCAGCTTTTCAAGCATATAATCATTTACTGACCCATGCTTTATATCCAAGTCTTTCTTTATAAGGGTATCCTTAACAACCCTAGTGATGGGGTTGTCAGTCTCCTTGCTTGAACCTTCTGTGATACGCCGAACCGCCTTCCGAAGTGCTGACCTCAATTCTTCACCGCCCTCAAAGTCATTAACAAAGAAGATTGTACGCTCCTGGTTAATATCAAAGGGTAGCGAGGTTCCTTTTTCAACAATGGCAATAACCGGCTTATTGACTCCATGCCGAATAGCAAGCTCATACATGACATTAGGATTAAGCCCGGTCAGATTCGCTACCACTAGGTCATCTTCCAAGATTGCCTTTACGACCTGATTGGTAATCGAGCCACCTTCTTCCATTTCGTGAGCCGCCTTGACTTCATAGCCAAACTCAACCAGAACGGGTCGAAGCACTGACTGTAGCAGGCCGTTTGTTGCCCTTCTTATCTCACTCCCATCCGGCCCGATAGGGGTTATTACAAAACACCGCTTTTTTTCATTGCTAATTTCAAACTGGATAGCGTAACTCTTGCGCTCTTCGCTCATTGATTCTTCATCTGTTTATTGCACTCACAAGAACCTATAAAGGATGCTAAAAAGCAATACCAATTGAGCACCCGTTTAAATACTGTTTAAATTGGTCGAGAATCGACGCAAATCCAAAAGCCGACCCTTTTGTTGGCTACTCCCCAAAGTCTCTCATAGCGCGTTTATTTGATCCTCCCTCTTCCACCCCCTACCAATCGGATACGGTAAAAAGCGTGACCAGTACCGGGTTTCGCGTAACCAGTTAGAAACGATTTGGCGACCTGCCACAAGCCGCCGACCTTTATCTACCAATACCCCCCGTACGTACTTATGCTTACCAAACAGCAACGTAAACAGCTTGAGCGGCTGAACGCAAAACACACGATTCGCGCCTGGGCAACTCGACTTATCTCTGTTGAAGGCGAAACGTGTACCGTACAAGTTCTTGGTTCATCGCTCATTTTAGATGGTGTTCGGCTCTACAGGGCAACGGACGAAGATACCGAACCGGGCACACTCTTAGCTACACCCTTGCCCGGCTCGCTGGTATTAATTGGGACTATTAACAATGGCGAACCATTGGTTCTACAGATCACGCAAACCCAATCTTTTACCTACGAAGGCCAAAGCTTCAACCTGACGTTTGAAGACGAGGTACTTACGATCAAAAGGCCGGAGCAGCAGCCTAACTTCTATTCTGTCCATAACCTGTAACCACTGGGTAACATGGAGCCTTATTCTTTTGATATAAAGATTAATGACCTGGCATCTGGTCCGGTGCTCAACTTCGCTAAGACCTTCAAGGGGGTTGAAGCGGGGTGGATGAAGTCAGCCGCCAAGTTCGCCAATCTGTTTTCCCAGACAGGCGAAAACGTAGACGACCTTAGCGACAAACTCAACCGGCTACAGGCCAGACGCAAGCTGATGGTTGATTCGTCAGCCATTGAAGCCGCCGACCGGGATATTGCCAAGCTCCAGCGGCATATCGACAGCCTACAGAAGCGGCCCGCTAAAGCACCCGGCTTCATGCAGGCTATGTCGGCCAGTGCGCCCGTTGCCCCGCCCGACCGATCCTACCAGCCGACTCGCGTTGTCGAACACGGCATGGGGCGATGGGCTATGCCAAACCTTTCCTTTGAGCAGGCGGCTAAGCCCGTTGCTCCATTAGCCAGTTCGCGTCCAAGCTGGTCCGCTCCGATGCCCGAACGACAAGCACCGGATATGACCCAACCACGGCCCCGTTCAGGAGGCTTTCTGGATATGGCAAAGCAGTGGGGAAGCATGTTTGACAATACGTCGGCTCAGGCAGATCGGCTTCAAACCAAGCTCAATGAACTGACCACTAACCGGGCTTTACTGGTGGATAGTGCCGATCTGGAACGAGCCGACCGGCTGATTGCCCGGACACAGGATCAGTTAACCAATCTACACAACACTGCCAACCGGCCCGCGTCGGGTCTGTTTGATGCCATGCGGTCGGGCGTCAACCGGCTTACGGGGTTGCTTCCAAGCGCAGGCAGTGAAGTAGAACAGCTTGAACATCGGCTGGTGGACCTGACGGCTAGGCGAACGCTTGTGGTAGACTATGAACAGGCCGTTCGTGCCGACCGGGAAATTGCCCGGCTCGAACGCCAACTGGTTCGGGCGCAAAGCCAAGCCAACCGGCCCGCGTCAGGCTTCTTTAACTCCCTGGTTAGTGGAGCAAGACGCATGGTGGGTTCACTGGCTTCACCCCGCCAGTCCGTCGATCAGTTGAACCAGCGCCTGAACGAGCTAACCCGGCGTCGGGATTTGATGGTCAACACGGCTGATATTGCCCGCGCCAACCGGGAAATTCAGGAACTGGAACGGCGCATGGACCGAATGCGCAATACCGGGCGTAGCGGCTCTTCGTCGGGGAGTGGAGGGTTTATGGACTGGCTCAAACCAGCCGCCGGAATGCTGGTAGCGGGGGGCTTGGTAAGCGGGGCTATGCACTTTGCGCAGAAGGGTATGCAGCGTGAACAGGTCGGTGTGGCCTTTGAGCAGTTCGTCGGCAAGCAGGGCATTGCCCCCATGATGAGCCAGCTTAACACCTTCGCCAACGTGACCCCCTATACGAACGATGAGGTATACGGAGCCGGGCGAAACCTGTTGGCCGCTAAAGTTGGGCCGGGTGAACTGAATCAGAAGCTTACCAACGTGGGGAACATGGCCGCTGTTAGCCAGAAAGATTTTCTGGAACTAACATCCTCCTACGCCAAGATCAAAGCGAAAGGGTTTGCTGACAGCGGGGAACTTCATCAGGAGTTCGGTGGAACCCTACTCATGGACCAGCTTAAGAAAAACTTAGGCGTTGACGGGGAAGGACTGTTCAAGATGGCCGAAAAACGGCAAATCCGTTTTGCTGATATAGATAAGGCTATCGCTGACCTATCCGCCAAAGGCGGTGCTTATGAAGGCGGCTTGGAAAAGCTCAGCAAAACGGCGGGTGGTAAGCTGTCTACGATGCTGGGTACATTCGAGGATAAGATAGCGACCTGGGCGGCTTCAGAAAACACCTTTCTGGGTACGGTCTTCGACTTTGGGACCAGCTTTCTTTCGCAGATGCAGCCGCTTGAAGTGGCTTTCACGGGGTTACTACAAGCTTTTAAGCCCATCGGTGATTCGCTGTTTGGTCTGGCCGTATCGCTGGGTCTGGTCTCCGAACAGGGGTCAGGCGTAACAGGTATCGTTAGCGCCCTGACGACAGGTATCAACCTACTGACAACGGCGGTTGAGGTGGTAGCGTCTCCGTTCGGTCAACTGGTCTTACTGTTTGCGGGGGCACTAAAGGGGGCTATGCTGTTTAACGCGGGTCTGATGGCCTTACGCGCTCAGGGCATTGTGTCGCTGGCTACAGGCTTGCAGGCGCTTTGGGCGGTGATGCTGGCCAATCCCATTACGGCTATTCTGGTGGGGTTTGTGGCGTTGGGCACACTTCTCAAAACGGCTTACGATAATGTAGACTGGTTCCGCAATGCGGTGGATAGGGCTTGGTTAACCATGAAGGGTATCTTCAATAACATCGGTGTCGTGCTTCGGGCGATCATCATGCCAACACCGGGCAATCTGAAAGCGGCTTTCGATGTGGTTGGAAAGGCTTGGAATTCGGCGGGCACAATACTCGAAACCAAGCGGCAGGAGGATAAACGGGCGCAGGCTGAAAATGAACGCGATGACCGAAAAAAGCCCTATAAGCCTGTTGCGGGCGCAAACTCGGTATTTGCCAACAAGCCATTCGGTAATACAGTCTCATCGAGCAGTTCGGTCGATAAGGCAAAATCGAGCGGCATTCAGTCGGGTGTTACGGGCGCTAAGTCAACGAACATAACGATCAATCTAAAGAGTCTTATCGAAGGCGGGGTTCACCTGCATACGTCCACCGTAAATGAGGGGATTGATGACTTTGAGGAACGGGTTAAAGAAACCCTGATCCGAGTATTAGACTCAGCAAACGCAATAGATCGTGCGTGGTGATTATCTATAATTTTTATCAATCATAAATAAGTTACAAACCAATTTTCACACATGAACACAGAAACAAATTTGCCAGTCGAAACTTCAAAGAGCGCAACCGAAAATCAGCTTGCCGAATGGAAGAAAAAGCACGGCGACATTTTCGCTGTCGAATTTGAAGATAACGAAGGCCAGACCTTAAAGGGCTATTTTCGGAAGCCTAATCGTACTGAGATGAATTTCATCAGTACGTTTCACAATCAACCCTTTAAGATGCAACACACCTTTGTTTCCGCTTGCTGGCTGGGAGGTGATAAGGTGATAATGGATGATGACCGTTATATGTTGGGTGCGGCTCAGGCGCTCAATGAATTGATGGAAGTAAAACGGGGTGAGCTAAAAAAGCTTTAGACGAGACACCCGAACTCGCGGGTTCCGCTGAGTCGTGTGATCTCGCAGGCATAAGCGCCTTACTACGTTACTTCTTTCATATTGACCCGGACGCCTTGTCCGACGAAGATTTCTTTCGGCGATGGCGTGAACTGCAATGGGTACTTAAGCAAGTCCGTCCTTTCCAGAAAGATCAACGATGAAATAAGAAGTGGTGGAGGTAGAGGCATCTCCACCACTTCTTAAAATTATTCTGACGCCGAAAGGCTGACCGTCAATGAATCCGACTTCATTAGATAACCGCCTTCGCTGGGTTCGATATGGTACTGGTTGCTCTGTTCCATGTCCGGTAAGCTGAGGTCGATTTTGATAGAGTCACCGATTAACCCCCATTGCATTGGCACCTGCATACCAAGCGCCGTATAAGTCCCCTTGCCTTCGGACTGAAAAGAGTATGAATAGTTGAGGCTGGCTATAGAAGTTAATAACTGCTTTTGCGCTTCGGTTTCTGCCTTAACCTGATCTAGATGGTATTTGACCCTAAAGGTCTTGCCGATCAGGTCAGATTCTTTTACCCGACTCTGAGAACATGAAAGCAAAAGAAAGGTGCCGATAGCATGAAAGTACGACTTCTTCATAAATGATAGTTTGTGCAGAGGTTAAATAAACGAAGGATTACTGATAAGTGCAACCCAATACCGCCTACCGTAATGCTTGAAAATTATGTTGCCATAGCCCAGGCTATTAAAGACCAGGCACCGGGCATTCTATGGTTCGACCTCGACAAAGGGCAGGTTGAGAACCCGGAAAACTTCAACAGCCTGATTGTCCCGGCCGTCCTGATCGGCACGTCCGAAGTGGACTGGAAGAATCTTAGGGGATTGAGTCAGGAAGGCGACGGAAAGATCACCGTCAAGCTGGTCCTACGCTTATCACATCAGACCCACTTAACCGATCCGCTGTTGCTGGCCAACCTGAAGGACATCGAACTGGCCAACGAAATCAACCTCGCCGTCAGTCAAGTCCCCGGCGTGGTGGGTCGTCGCCACTCCAATGATTACCCCGCTGGCATGTTCTACGTAGTCGAACAGATTTACGACTGTTCGTTTAAGTTCGGGCCCAACCTGAAGGCCGTCCCCGTTACCGCCAAAATCAATCCGTTTTTACATAACCCATCCGTAGCATGAAAACCGAACGCATCGGCTATACCATAGCCAACATCCTGTTACTGGCCCTTGCCCTCCTGTTGGTGCTGGCCATGAACTCTTGCATGACCTACAAGCGGGCTGTCCGCAAGTACGCACACATGGCCAAAGACAGCGTTGAAGTCACGACCACCGTCCCTATTGTGATCCACGACACCCTGACGATTCCGGGCGATACAGTTACGCTCAGTGTACAAACCGATACGACGTATCTGTACAAAGTGGTAGAAGGCAAACGGGCGAAGCTGACATTCGAACGCAGCAAAGGATTGACCAGGCTAACCGCTGAAGCCAAACCCGACACGGTGATCCGGGTCATCAGCCGGACAAAAACCATCAGACAGAAGTGCCCGCCCGTTGCTCAGTTCGGTGTCGCGGCCTGGTACCGAGTCGGTTTCTTCGTAGCCCTGGCCTTGCTGGTCTTAACCCTGTTGTTCGTTCTGTTCACCTACATCTTTAGAATCAGCATTGCCCGCCGATGAAACGACTCAGCATCAACATTGACGAAGCCAACGAGCTAACGATCTTCTGTAAACGGCTCCGAACGTTCGATCTCCAGATCGACGTAGACCGGCCGCTGGCTGGTACCTACGTCCTGACGGCAACACCGGAAGCGGGCGGTACCGGCTTTACGATTCCGGTGGACAAAGTTGGTCAGCAGCTACGGATCAGTCGGAGCCATACCGATATGAACATGCCGACCGGCGTCTACGACTACAACCTGACGCAAGAAGCCGACGGTCGTAGTGAAAACATCTTCTTTGGCAAACTCATCGTTCAACCGTCGATCAATGGCTAAGCTCACCATCAAAACCGGCCCGGCGCAACAGGTCAGCATTCCCGCCCGATCTGAACGCCCCGTCACCGTCACCCGGCCGGGTCACGACGGCCCCGACTTCACGCTTCCGATCACCAACACGGCCGACCTGGTGATCCGAAAGAGTGAACACAAGATTGCGCATGTATCGGGCGTCACCGTCACCAACGAGAACGGGGCGATCATCCTGACCGACATCCGGATCGACCCCGAAACCGACGACGTGTATTTCCACAGCAGCAAACCGCTGACCGGCTTTATCATAATCTTTTAATTTAACCACTGTAGCACAATGATTTTAGGATCGGATTTGAATTTCGATGGCAACCAGGCCCTTAATCTGGTACTCGAAAAGGCAGTAACGGCCGCGCTGGATGCTGGCCTGACCGTCATCGGTGAAATGGGGTACGATACCACCCTGCAACGCGCCAAAATCTTCGATGGTACCACCATCCGGAAATTACTCCAGGATAACGACATCAGCACCGACAGCACCCTGGGCGGGGCATCAGCATCCGACGTAATTCTGGCATCCCAGAAGGCCGTTAAGCAGTACGTCGATTCAGTCGTCAGTTCAGGCCAGAACCCGATCTCTGACTTTGATGCCGCCAACGCTACGAACCTGCCATCGGGCGCAACGCTGAAGGATCGCTACCGGGCATCCTCAGCCGGTACCGTTCAGGGGTTGGTACTCCAGGTCGGCGATATGCTGTTACCCAAAGTGTCGGGTGCATCATCCACCGACGCTACCCAGTGGGTCGTCATTCAGGGCAACGCCGATGCTGCCAGTACGTCGGTTCTCGGTTTGGTCATTCTGGCAACGTTGGCCCAGATTCAGGGCAACGCGGGGGGCGACGCCAACAAGGTCATTACGGTCGCTCAGCTCAACGCCTGGGAAGCCGCTTTGGGGCGCGTGAAGTCCTACACGACGACGCTCAATATTGCGGCTGGAGCCAACGGCATCAGCCACAACCTGAATTCGTCGGCCCTGGTTGTCTCGACCTACGAAGCGAATGGTCCGGTTCTCTATAAGTGGACCATTACCAATGCCAATACCATCAGCATCAACGCGGCCAAAGCCCGTAACAACGTTACGGTCGTGGTCGTAGCGAAGTAATCAGTACCGGCCGCGACTAGCCCAGTCGCGGCCATAACCCACCGTCCCATGTCGTTTCTTGATCTTGACGAATTACTCGTCTCACAGCCGCATTATCTGGTTACGACTGACACCGATCAGAAGGCTAAACAGGTAGCCGTCGAATCGGTCGTTGGTCAGCGTGTCATTACGCCCCTCATGCTACCGGGCGATATGACCGCTTTGCTGGATGCTGTATTTGATAGCGGCATCCCAGCCGGAACCACCCTTAAATTTTTACCAGGCACCTACACCCTCAGAACCGGCGTCCTGTCGATCCCGAACGACCGCGTGACGCTGGACTTTACCGGCTCCATCATCAACGTAAGCCTTCCTGCAGGAGCCAATTGGGTGCAGTCGAACGGTGTCATATTCGATGGCAACAGTAAGCAGGGGTTCACGATCAGGGGCGGCAAGTGGGTATGTGCAGGCGATCCGAACGAGGGCGGCAATTTCGGCAAGTGTGCCTATAAGGTTCGCATCCTGTCAGCGCATGGCTGTTCTGATCTGAAGCTGATCGACATGGAATGTGTTGGCTGTACGTTGGGCCGTTTTCCGTTCGGAAACAATATTAAGGTCTTCAATCCGAAGGGGACTAACACCGAAACCGGAATCAACTACCAGCAAGGCGGCTTTGAAAGTTTCCTCTTATTCCCCTACACGACTAACTTCTGGGTTATCAATCCGGAGATCGACGGTTTCGGGCATGGCGTACACTGGGACGGGGGAACCAACGAAGCATCCGGAGCGGGCTACACCAATGGGTATGCCGACTTGACGGCCAGTCGGCCAGTAGGCCCCGGCCGGATTGTGGGCGGCTTCATCAAAAACGGATCGGGCGGGGGCGCGTGGGGATCACGCGGCAACGACATCGTGGCCAGCTTCTGTACCATCGAGAATTGGGGGGATACATGTTGGGACGACGAAGGCGGCATAAATTGCCGGGCGGTTCATTGCACCCTTCGAGACGCCTTCAACGCGGGCGTTATCGCTACGTTCGGGCATGTGAAGGGGCATAAGATAATCAACTGCACCATTGAGATCACCCAGGCGGGCGCAAAGTTTGGCGCGTTCTTCGGTTCTCCGATCATGGCTGACAATACCGCTGAAGACATCACCATACAGGATAACACCTTTGATTGTAAAATCGCGGGTCAGGTTGGCGTCATCCGTCCGGATGGGACCGCCTTCAAATCGGTCAACATCATCGGCAACACCTTCAAGAACGCCCGCTGGTACTGGCATGAAGTAGGGAGCCGAAAGCAGATCATCCGGGATAACACGGTCGAATACACCGTCGCTGAAGACGGCCCGACCTGCGGAACTGTGGTCGGTACCGCTACCGAAAAGCCGCTTCTGATTGTTCGCAACAATACGATCACCACCACAGCGGGGGGAAACGTTGGTCTGTCGATCTTCAACTCAGACGGAGCCTATTGCAACGCTGAATACATCGAAGGCAACCGGATCATCGGCTTTACCAACGATCTCGACCTGAAAGCCACAGCCGCCAACGCGACGGCTTCGCTGAAGCGATACGTTCGGGGCAATACGTTCGGGGCGGGTAACGTGATCGTTGGCCAGCCAACGGCCGGTCTTCGTCAGCAGGTCATTGTGTCAAACAACCACCTGGACGACGGTACCGTTTGGCCAAAGCTACCAGGCGCAAACTTTGCCCTGGGCGAATCAACCTTCGCGGCCAACACCCTCTTCAGCTCGTCGGTCATTACCGACAACTATGCCAATGCCAACTTCTATTCGTCGCCCTATAGCTTCAGTGAAAGTACCAACGAGTTTGTTGGGGTCTATCTGAAGTACCGGCAGACAATTGGCGAAGTGGTGATCGCACCCCGTGGCGACGCCAACGTAGGCGATGGCTGGCCAGTCAGCTACGTGATTGAAGTCAGTACGAACGGGGGATCAACCTGGCAGACCGTGGCCACCCGGACGAACCAGGTCAAACCCTCGTCAGTGAGTTACCGCGAACGGATCACCTTCCCAGCGGTTCAGGCCGACGCCGTTCGGCTCCGATCAACGAAGCTATGGCAGGACCCAGGCAACAGCGCCTATATTCTCCAGATCAAACAACTGGAAGTGTATGCGCCCGGCCGTCCCGCTGATCCGACCTTACCAACCGTCGCCAACCTGACGGCCGCGCAAGCCCTGACGGTTCAGTTGCCTACCCTGATCCTGGTATCAACTGACGTCGATTATAACGACACGAACGCACTCTATTTAAAAACGCCGACATCCCTCGAACGGCTGTCGAAAACCACCCTATAACATGAAGAATTTACTGATTTTAGTCATTGCTCTTTTATGGGGCCCCATCGTTAATGGCCAGGCGCTCAACAAGGCGAACGACACCACCAGCACGAACTTTCCGGCCGGATGGTTCCAGATCAGGGAGATGGGGGGCAACTATTACATCCGACCCAAAACCGGCAACACCAGCCGGATCAACTTGCCAGCGGGCGGAACCACCGGGCAAGTACTGGCGAAGACATCAGGAGCCAACGGAGCCGTGGCCTGGACAACGCCCGGCGCGGCTGCCAATGGTCTTCCCACAGGCGGAACGACGGGTCAGGTCCTGACCAAGACCAGTTCCACCGACTTCGCGGCCAGTTGGCAGACGGTCAGCGCCCCGGCCAGCTATACCTACATAGACGACGACTATACCTACAATAGCGTCGTTATCAAGACGGCCGACATCAACGATGTCAATGCGTCGATCTCGTCAACCAGCAACCAACTGGTAGCGATGCTGGTAACGGCTCCTGTATCGGAGACCATCACGCGGGTCGGATTTGAAGTGTCGGGAAATGGTTCGGGACTTACGGCAAACGGGGCAACCCTGAAAAACGGCATCGCCCTTTTGGACGCCAATCGGAATGTACTGGCTACGGCCAACTGCCAGACCGCATTCGCGACGGTTGGGCTAAAGACGGTTGCGCTGTCTAATAACGTGGTCGTTACGGCCGGACAACAGTATACGATCCTGTTCGTCTCGACGGGTACTACCCCGGCCGGTCTCCGTGGCTTTGCCAACCTGTCGGGTCTATCTATCGTGAACCTCGACATGTCTGCGGCCCCTATCCGCTACATGCAAAAAAACTCGACCGATATTCCCTTGTCTGGTCAGGTCGATCTAACAACGAGCTGGACAGCCCGTACAGGGGGTCGATATTGGATCGGATTCTTAAAGTGAACAGTTAATGCGTTGTAATTAAAAAAGGCCGGATGCAATGCGTCCGGCCTTTTTACTTAAACACTCACTAAATTCTAACCGCTTCGGCGGTCCGACCTAACTTTGTTGTGTAGCCTTTGCCAGCGACTTGTAATCGTTCTCGAACTTCCCGCGAAGATACGTTGCCGGGTAGAGTCGGTTGGTGTTGGGCCGCATCATCAGATAAAAATTGTACGACGGAATCGTCTCGAACGCCTTGATCTGCTCGTCCTTCGTCAGTTTGTCGAACGCCTTTTTCGCTTCCTGCTTATCCACCTTATAGTTGTACGCTTCCCAGAACTGTTCAAACGTAACCTCATTGGTCGTCAGCCGAATCGTCAGCGTTTCGCTGTTTCCAGCCATCCGCTCCAGTAGCACTTGCACCACCGGAAAATTCCTATGCAACCAGTCCAGGTGTTTTTCGCTCAGCGTAGCGTCGTTAAAAAACCCGGTCAAAATCCCCTCTTCGTTATAAGTAAACGTCAATTCTCCTTCAAAAGACGTTGACGTAATCGTGTACCGATGCTTCATAAAATCGTATTTTCCAGGATTACAGCCCGGATAAACGTCGGGGCGCATAGTCGTCAGGGCGAAATTTTGGATTGTACGCATCATCAAGTCGTCGGCGGTTGTCCATATAGACCATGCCGATTACGAAGCCACCCAGAGCCGCCAGCACGACCGCCAACGTTACCCACAGCACAATGAAGTAATAGTCGCTCATGCTGCCTGTTGCTGAAGTGTTTCAGACAGCGACCGATACCGACCGCGTTCCCAAACGATTTGCTCGACAGTTTCCTCGCTCAGACAGTAGCGGTCAGCGAGTTGGCGATAAATGAAGCCAGAACGAAGCCCCTTTTCGCTCAATTGACGGAAGGCCAGACGGATAGCAACGTTACGTTCAGAACGTCGCTGTTCAGTAGCAGGGTTGGAAGTCTTCAAAACGTTACGGGGAGATTCGGGGCATAATCGTAACGCTAATATATTAACATTATTGAACATGGTCACACTAAGTAGGTTTGGTGAATTGTACTTACAATCTGTTGCAGGATGGCCGCTTCGTAGCTGTCATCTGAGAAGGGCAACAAGTCCATCGTTGCAGACTGTCCGGTATCAATTGTTTGTTCCGTCATAATCGTACACAGGACAGCAATCGCCTGCGAACGAGTCAGCGACAACGAATAAATCTTGTCGGTCTTACTGGGAAACATCCGGGCGTCTTCGACCATCCGGTTCGTCCGCTGGTACACTTCCGCGACATTCGAGTTGATTACAAAATCAGCCGGGTACCGGCGAAGCTCTTCAATCGGCTGACTGGTCAGCGTCAAATACAGATGCGAGTTTAACGCTACCAGTTCACTGTGGTTAAGTTTCATCTTCAGTTTCATAGGCCGTCGCTGTCTAATTTATTCCAGCCGTTCTTGTCGGCATGGTTAACGCCGAACGCCCAACCCGCTACGTAGCAGAAGGCCCCAAAGAATATTGTCCCGATTATATAGACCCAAATCATGGTTTAAACGCTAGTTAAATAGTTTTTCAATCATCTTATTCTGCGCACTTTCCCGCCATTTCTCCATTGCTGTCGTGGCATCGACAAGCTGGTTATAGCTCAGCTTGTGCAAGGGGGCTCGGAACTTCTTGACCAGGAAGGTATTCAGGGCGTCGTAGTCCTTTTGTTCCCAGTCGGTCACGCTGAAGATGTCCTTCGCAATGTTGATGATCTTGGCCCTCATCTTCTTGATACTGGTCATCTGGTCGTCTTCCAGATGCTTGATTGCCGCTGCCATCTCATCGACCGTCATCAACTTACTGGAGTCGGTTCGGCCATTGGTGCAGGCCAGTACCAGTTCGCGTTTTTCGTAGGCGTCGAACTTACGCTGGGTCAGCAGCGTGTGAAACCTACTGTTCTGGGATAGGGTGCGTAGCGTCATAATAATTCAGTATTAAATGATCGACCAACTCATCATTACTTAGCCCTAAACCATAGCGCCTAAATTCGCTGATTGCCATGATGCAGTATTCGATTGGAACACCATAATGACCGCCATAATGTATGTAGTCTACTACCTTAAATACATAGCTATTCGTGAATTGAAGCCCATTCCAGTAAACCAGACATAGTACATCGCCTTCGGCAAACTCTCGATCATTACGCCGATACTCAAAAGACTTTCGGCAAGTTATCAGGTCGTACATCAGGTCTTCGCTGTCAACTTTCAGTAAGTGAAAATTGAAGTCATCAAACACTACAGCTTTCTTTCGTGTGGCTTCCATCTCAGAATTGATAGTTTAGAAAGTAGTCTTCGTCCTCGACCACCGGATCAGACGACTTGTCGATATACGTCACTTTGCATACCAAGCGGTCGCCCTTCGCATCCGAACGGTGCCAGATGTCAACCCAACCCGGTTTACGTTCTACCCGATACAGGCCGTGGAAGGTACCGTTCGTGCCCGTCGATGCTTCGTTCATCCATTTGCGTAGTTCACGCTCAAAGCCTGCCAGCGTTGAGATGCAATCGAACGTGATTAGTCGGTCGATCTCAACGATGATCTTCAGTTCACAGTAGTTCCGCTTCGTGTCGAACTTCTCGACCGTCAGCTTTGGCTCCATTATCAGTTCGTCGTCTGTGAATTGTGCGTTCATATCCTTACTGTTTTACGATCATTTGAATAGCTTCAGCCAGGACAGAAACCGCTTCAGAAGTATACACCTTCTCGCTTTGCTTCGTTCTGATCTCAATTTTGATCGACTGACCTACCTCCTTTTCAATGACCTTGATTGTAATGCTCTTGATCGCCATACATTCTTTGGTTTCCATGGACGGCCGGCTGACGGATCTCGAAACTTTCTTCCGTCAACCGGCCGACTTGATTAGTTACTGTTCCCTACGTCCACGATCTGGATGTACGCTTTTTCCGCTACGATCAACTCGTACATCTCCGACCATTTCTTTCTATTCCAAGTCCGCTGATTGTATTCCAAGAACTTGGCGCGGGTCATGTGAACTTCCTTGCTGACCGGCTTGCCGTCCTGCATGATGTGGAACGTGGTCTTGATTACGTCTTCAGCGTTCTGCATTACTTTCCTACTGGAGTGATCTCGAACATGTATTCACCACCGGCCGCGAAGAACCCAGCCGTGTCGTCTTTCGAGATCATCAGTTCGGCCCCGCCAAGCACCTGATTGTCGTTATTGCCTGACGCATCCGGCCCGTCGATGGTCTTGAAGAAAGCCCGCTCCGGATCGTCCGCAACCCGGGTACATTGAAATTTTGCCTTTACCGATGTCGGCTTGGCGTTGGTAGCCTGTTGTTTGGCCATGATTGTAAAAGGATTTGAGTATCTGGCAGTATTGCCATTGCGAGACGGCCAGGGGTCGAACCCGGATCACTGGAGCGGCAACCAACTAACCCCTTAATTGGAGAAGACCGCCCAGCTATGCTACCCTTGCACCACCGTCCCAGGACTGTTACACTCGTCCGTCAGTGTTTTGCTCGAATTGGTAGGCTTCCTTGATCGCTTGCCTGGCTACGATGTCCGGGTCTTTTTCAGCGATCACCTGCATCAAAGCAGGCGGTAAGGCAAACGCTTCATCATTAGTCAGCTTACCAACTAACCCTTCTATCGCGGTCAGTACCCGAAGGCTTCGATAGGCGTCTGCTTCGTCCATCGCCCGCACCAGGTAGTACATAGCTCGTACTTCGTAGGTCGTCAGGGCGTCCAGCTTGGCATATACACTTGCTTGGTGTTGGTTCATCAGTTCAGACAGAGATTGAATTGGATTTCGATAGCCTTCTTTTCAGCGCGTCGTCGGGTCTCGTTAATCAGCAGGATCGGCAGTACATCCCAGTCCGGTTTACCCAGACATACCCCCAGGATGTCACAGACCAGCGTCCGCATGACGTTCCGGTCAAAGCGATCCTTTTCCGTAATCGCCCGTTCCACGAAGTCGGTCAGATCGCGTAGATCGTCGTCGGTCAGTTCGGCCAGGCGTTGCCGCGTGATCGTACTCATACCGGCTTGACCTCATAGCGTGATCCCTGTACTACCTTGATTCCCTTCTCAGTTAGCAGGGCGGATAACTTATTATCCCCCCGGTCAATCGCCTTCATGATCTCCGGAACGTTCACATCGACCTTCGTAAAGCGATCATCCAACAGCAGGGCAACCCCCTCACGATCTTCAGGCGTCAGGTTCTCGGCATCGTTTGCCCAGATCAGTTTCGGCGGGTTAAGCTTAACCGAAACCTTCGCCAAGCCCGGCAATTCGAGCCGTCCGTTAACGAACTTGTTCTGACCAGCCATCCGGTCGAACTCGGCTTTCAACTCCTTATTCAGCTTCTCCAATTCAGCCTCTTTTAGGGCGATTTCGCTTTTTAAGGCAAAAAGGCGGGCTATACGCCCCTTCAGGGCGTTATTGACTTTGTTACTCATACGTGTAAGGGATTTGTGTTTTAGGGGAGATTAATTATCGTTGATCTTCGGGGCAACGGACCCGCTGATTTGGCAAATGATTCCGTAGGTCTGAGCACCCATTGAGTCCAGGAACTTGCTCAATTCCTTACCCGGCGTTTTGCCTACTACGACCAGGCTGTAACCGTCCGACTGTTGCTGATCTGGCACACTCTCAGCCACCAGATACCCCGCTGTCAGGCCGTAGGATTGGAGTAGGCTGCCTAACTCATCTTGTAAGCGGTTCTTCTGTTCTTCGCTTAGAATCTTCATTGTGCTGCATCAATTGGAAGTGGATACCCGAACGTTTTCATGAAGCGCCAGAAAGCAACCTCGTTTTTCAGATGGAAGGTCATTGCGCCCCAACGAGCTATCCAGCCATTACCGAGTTCGTGTTGAATAACCGGGTGTTCTCGCTGGAACTGATGCTTCCCTTTACACCATTCAGCAGCCGACTTGTGTACCAGGCGGTTCGGGTCTGTAACGACGCATTGCTGATTGTGCTGAACCCCCCAGTACTGGTATTCTACGAAACCAGCCGCTTTCAGGTCATCTATCGTGAGCATGTCCATTGGTTGTATTGGTCGGTTTTGGTTGGGATAGAACCGAATGACTTTGCCATCCATCGTTCTAATTGATTAGGTTGACGCATTCCCAATTCCCTTACGCGCTCAGAGCGACAACCCGCCCACCCATATCCGCTTCCATCTCCGTAGGGGCCAGCTCCTTTTTTGTCGCCTTCTCTTGCGCCCGTACACGCTCGTGTTTGATGGCCTGTTGCAGTACCCGATAGTCACGATCTGCAACCCAGACGTACTTACCCCGAATCGACTCCTTACGTGGATTCAGATGCAGCCAAACCCGCTCCTGGGCGTCCGGATTCTTCAGGCCGTTGGCATTGCAGATCGCAACAACATCCTGACGGAAAATGCCAACTAAGGGCATGTAAGCGCGTCCTAATCGACTTTCCAATTCATCGAAGCCCCGCGCATCCCGGCGAACGCCTGCCTGTATATGTCGCTTCAGGTCATGCGCCCCGATCAGCACCATACCAACCTCATCATGTAGCTTGTTGTACAGGGGAATGAACAGACGTAGCGACGACGGTTTCAGCTTATTGGCTTCATCGATAATCAGCAGGGGCCGGGCCGTGGCTGCCCGTTGCTTCAGGACCGACACGATCAGATCAGTCAAATCCGATACGTTGTAGCGTTCCGTCCGAACACCCAGCGTTTCGGCGATCTTTTGCACGAACCGCTTATGGCTCCAGCTCTCTTCACACTCCAGATAGAAAACCGCTTCCTTTTGCAACGTGTACATCAGCGCCCCGGTCGTTTTACCATGCCCGGCATCGTGGCTAATGCAGGTAAACAGGCTTTCAAATTGTGCCCGCTCCAGTAGCTCGAACATTACGTTCGTGTTCGTGGTCGATACCCAGTTCCAGCGTTCTTCATTGAGCTTATAGCCCAGCTTATGAGCTACCCGCGCCCACATTTGATCTGATACCAGGTGCCACTTCTCACGTTCGACCATGTTGTACCGGATCGTCACCTGGTTAACGCCCAGTTTGTTGGCCACTTGCCGCCAACCGCCCAGGCGTCCGGATTCAATCTCCAGCAACCGCCCGATTTCGCTTTTTTGAAGGTCTGTAATCATCTCAGTTAGGATTAAAAAGGGTATTTAACGAGTGTTTAAACGGCAGTCAATTGATGTCCCTCTTCGATAATGGGTCTGAAAGAATCACTTTATCTTTATCGACTCGGAACGTATTCTTTGGCGTCGTATCAACCGGCTTCTGAAGCAGTTTCACCAAGTCGGTAATTTCGTAGCGTACCATGTGGACCGTCTCGTCAAGTGGGTTTACAACCCCATTTCTTGTCTCCGGTGGAACAGGCAGTTGGGCGACGAACGTGTTGAGTGCCTTAACGCACAGATGCACTTGAAAATCAGATAGCTCTACTTGCATGTGTTTTAGGGGTTATTGTTGAAAAAAGATTGATTCACAAAGTCTTTCGGGTCGAATACCTCGTCAGCGTCGGGAAGAATCGGGGGCGCTGGCTTCGTTCGTTTCTGTTTGGCGGGCGTCTGCGCGTCTGCCTGAATCGACACCCCCATCTGTTCGTAGATCACCGCCGTAGCGACTGATTCGTACTCGTCTTTCGACACCCGACCGCCCAGCGTCAGCAGGTATTCCGGATCGACCGTCGCCCCGCTGGTCAGTTCCTCCAGATCAGCCCGCTTCTGTTGCTCGAACTTGTCGATCTTCGCCTGACGACCGGCCAACCGGCCCGGATCAGCGTCAGGACCATACATCGGAATCGGCTTGGCATGAGTCAGTTCAGCGATAAAGAAGTCGCTCACCCGGTCGTCAGCGCCGACCGCAAACAGCATTACCTTGCTTGGGTCGCTTTCTTCGTAGCGAACCGCTACCCGGCTGTATCGGTACATGATCTGCGTGTCGTAGATCAGGTATTCGTAGCGGACGCCGTGGACCTCCTGTTCGATCCGGTTGCGTCGGATGTCCAGAATTTTGGTCATCCAGAAAAGCGACGCCTGTTCCCATACCTCCACCCGGATCACGTTCGGCTTTTCGCTCTGTTCGTGTAGTGTCGAAGGGCTTAAATCCAGCTTCGCATGTTTGCGGCTGTAGTAGCTGACCGGCGTCTGACGGTACTCTTCTATACGTCGCCATGCTTCTTGCCAGGCTTTATCAAAGTCCCAGCCTTCATTACGGGCTTCCTTGCGTAGTTTGACCAGGTAGTCAGGCGACCGATGGGCATACGGCCGGGTTGACATGATCCCTTGCCCGTAGTAGTACCGCGACTGCGAGAAAAACACCGTCTGGAGCGTATCGAACCACCGTTCCAGTAAGGCTTTTCCGGTCGCCTTGTGGGTGCATACCAGTTGAACCCCTTTGGCTTCCATCGACCCTAGAATCGACTGCATTTCGTCGCTGATATGACCCGGAAAACGGTCATAAACGAGCGTATGGGGTAGGTAGCCGGTCACTTTGACCGCCATTTTTAAGGCATTTGTGTAACCCCAGCGGTCTTCCTTCGTATCGAAGTGGCACCCTACGATGTCGCCCGAATAAGCGTCCCGAATGGCGATTACGAACAAAAACGCCTGTTTTCCCTTCTCCTGGGTCTGGTGTTCGACCATATTGACCCGCGTCGCGTCCATCATCCAGCAATCGCCCGCGTACATCGCCCTGGCCATCGTGATTGAATGGGTGTAGCGACCGGCGTACTTGGTACCAGCGCCAAACCGACCGTTCGCCGTGAGTTGCTTCATCTTCGGACTGGCCAGCACTTGCGAAAACCAGCTATTAGAAGGCACTTCGCGCCCTACGATCCGGCATACCTCGCTGATCTTGCGAATAATGTAAGCGTTCGGGTCGTTGGTGCCCTGGCTTCTGGCCATCGCAATCCAGGCCATGAGTTCGGGATCGTTGGCGAACTGTTCCCGGCTCCGGTTGCCCTGCCTGGGTAACTTGACCACTTCCTGAATCGGCAGCCGATCTACGAAGCGTTGGTTCACCTTCTCCTTTAGGCGTACTTCATTGGTCGGTACGTCCTTATAGGCGCTGTAGTAGACCCAGTGGTCGCCCAACCAGGCAAGAGCTTCCCGGTAGGGTACGTAGCTCCGTGGGTCGATGTCGTGATCCTGGATGTAGTTGCCTAGTGTTTCGATCACAGCAGCCGCCATAGCCAGGGAGCGTACCCGCTTCTCTGTACTACGTTCGTTTCGGTCGGTGATCTTATACAACCCTACGTAACGTCTCCAATCTGTTTGGAGGGCGATTTCAAGTAGTTCAGGCAATGACCGTTCGCTCAAAACTTTGCGTCTCGCTTCCGAGAACCAAACGTCTGGAGTCAGGCCACCACACAGGGCCGATTCAACCATTCGCCGATACTTTACAGCCAGCGTATCATACCGGATCAGCCGCCGACGACGGTCGTCAGGATCAGGGATAGTTTGCCAGTACGACGAACCGCGAAGGCAACCCATCTTAACCGTAACTTCCTTAATACCACAGCAGTTAACTACCTCGTTAAAGCTGCAATACCATATGTCGGCGACCTTCTTCATATACCCAGGCGCTGATTAGCTGACGCGATTTTTTTGGCGGCTTTGAAGACAATCTCAAACCGCTTTGAGGTCGGACGACGAAGTATCACATCGGCATGTTTACGGGTTACACCGGCCATCTTAGCGATCTTCGTCATGTCGCCGTTTCGTAAATAGGATTTGACTTCCTGTACTGTCTTCATTTCCTTTGTTGCCGTTTGTCAACAGTACAAAGGTTTAAAAAATATTGGAACTACAAAATATTTAGACTAAAATTTTTGATGACTTACTTCGCTGGAAACATTCGGGCATTACGGCAGGCCAAGAAATGGTCGCAGGAAAAATTAGCTACTCTACTGGATGTCAGAGGGGGAACAATATCAAACTATGAGACAGGGACCAGCTATCCAGACTTCAAAACATTTGTAGATATCGTAAAATTATTTGGAGTCAGCGCCGACGACATCATCTTTAAGGACCTGTCACAAGGCGAATACGTAGCCCAGGAGCCACGATCTCACATCAAAGAGGAAGAGATACCCGAAAAAAATATCTATGAAGACCGCCTAAAAGAGAAGGATGAATTAATAAAGGCGCTAAAGGATAGCATCAATTTATATAAAGAACTCCTTACGACTCGTTCGGGTCACCAAAAAGCCGCTTAGAGCATCAGCAACTTAAACCATTTATATAATTTATATGATAAATGAACAAAAGCGATGTAATAATAAGATATGAACAGCTAAGTTTGTACATATTCATTCAACCAGTTCTTATCTATGAGTAAAACAATTACTGTTGGTACACTCGATAATGTAACCTGTAAAGTTCGTTTTGAGGTCTCAGTAGACGCAAAGCCGTCCGATTTCCAAGCCTATCTACAACGTAAGACACCCTGCTTTGCTCACTTTGCCAGTGCCTTCCGGCTCCAGGCTCCAGAGTATCATTATTTCATTGGCAACGAACAAGCAGACGACTTAGTAGGGATTCTACCTGACGAATTAGGCAAGCGCGAATTCACCCTCATTGTCGAAACGCAAAGACTTCTTACCAGCGACCAGGCATACCAACTTGCCGTCGCTGCCAACAGCTTCACGAAGTACTGGGAAGAAACGGGTGTTGCTCGAAATCGCAGGCTTTTAGTCGAAGCAGACGGCATACCTGTTCAGTTGGACTAATCTAATTTCAGGTGTATACCTAATTGTATACCTAATTGTATACCTAATTTGTAATGTCAAGATTAGGTATACAATTCAGCCTATTTAAACCAATTTTTAAACCTTTATTTCAGATTTATGGGATTTCTATCCTCACTACTTGGTAACGCGGGCGCAGTATCGTCCGATGAATTGAACAAAGATTATGGCCGTCTTCTGGCTGATGGTGAACGCATTGAGATTGGATTTAAGCTGATCCGTGACGTTTTTATGTTCACGAACAAACGGCTGATCCTGGTGGACAAGCAAGGGCTTACAGGCCGCAAAATTGACTACCTATCCATCGCTTACAAGAGCATTTCGCGGTTCAGTATAGAAACCGTTGGCGACTTCGATCTTGATGCAGAGCTTAAAATCTGGATTTCTGGCGAATCAGCTCCGAGCATCCAGAAGAAGTTTAATAAGCAGGTTAATATCTACGACGTTCAGAGGGTATTAGCCCAAAATGTGCTGAATTAAGCGGTATTTAACGCCGTTTTTAGCCTTATTTAACCACTATAGGTTTATTTCGTTGTGATGAACGAAAAAGCCGTCTTTCATCGCGAAGACGGCTTTCAATACCCACCGTAACTTGTATTAATAGTAAAGATAGCCAGTTCCCCGGTTATCCGTCCATTTCAGTAGATTATTGCTCTTATACGCTCAATCCCTCCAATCCGATTCAAGTTTTCCCCGTATTTGAGCGCCTGGTCAGCCTGATGCTGCAACTCCAGTTTAAGCCCGATCCAAAATTAACTTTTGGTGCATTTTGCCCAGCCTTCAAACCTGCTTCATAACATGCTGATTATCAGATTTGTTTGCGCAATTCGGGCAAAAAATAAAAAAACCATTCTTTCTTTTTGGTGCTACCCCTAATACACGGGGCCGGTTTGCGTTTACCCTAAACTCTCTGGCCTACTCTACTTCAATGGCTTCGAGAATATCCATCAGTTCGCCAAACTCCTTGTTACCGGGCCGCTCTTCTTCGCCCCCGCTGAGGGCAATGCCCTGAACGGGTAATTCGGCCAGGAGCTCATGGACGTTCTGAGCCGAGATACCCGTTCCGAGCAGAACCGGATAGCGAACGGCTAACGGCTGGAGCGTATTCTTCAGATCGTCGTCGATGTGGAGGGGCGCACGGCTTTCGAGCAGCACGAAATCAGCCCCGGCGCTGCTGGTCTGGAACAGCGTTTCCAACTGATCAAGGGTAAACTGCGACAGGTCAACGCGGAGGATGAGGGGTTTGCCAAATGTGCTGAGAAACGGCAGGAGCGCAGCTTCATCGACCTGCAATACGTCGGGCTGGTAAGTATCGAGCAGCCGCTCGATGTGTTCGGTATCCGTAGCCGTGGTTTCGCCAACAATTTTCACACCCGCTACCCACGAACGGATCTCTTCGAATTTTTTGGGCTCAACGTACTCCGGCGTGTCGTCGTCCATCGAAAAGCCGAGCATGTCAACGCCCATGCCGGCGCAGTAGCGGGCATCGCTTAAATTGGTAACGTTAGAAATTTTTACGATTGTCTGAAGGGCCATGCGTGTAAAACAAACGGGAATGGTGCGTTTTAACCATTCTACTGCGAAGGTAACCGTTTTGCCGGACCGACCTGCGGACCTATTTATCAATTTTAACAGAATTCAGGCAGCTGCTCATGCAACCCTGGCGCTCAAACCTGCATCTTTCGGGCAGTTGACAACACCTGTCAAACTACGTCTCATTCAGGGCCGAGTAGCGTCCGGAGACAAACGAAGTCTACCTTTCTAACCTCTCTTCCATCGCGTTCATTACGTTCAGATCCCGGCGGCATCGGCGCTTTCGGGCCCGGCAGGCTATTATCCAAACAACCAACAACTACTAATAAAGCTAATGAAGCGCTACTACTCCATCGCCAACGCAGCCCGGCTCCGGCTCCTCGCTTTTGTTTTGTCTGCGTTGCCAACAGCAGCTATTGGCCAGACACCCAATGCTCATTATGCCTATCCGGCCGATTCTTCGAACGGCTACTGGCGCCTGCACACCGACTACGCCAGCCGCAGCACAATGATCCGGTTCTATGACCGCGACCGCCACTTGATTTATCAGGAGACGCTCAGCGGCCGGTACGTAAAGCTCAGAAAGCGGACTATCCGCCTGTTTGATTCCATGCTGAACCGCCTGGTGAATAACCAGCTTCTGTCACCGCACATGAAAACGCATGAACTGCTGGCCGATAACGAACGCCTGCCCATCAACGCGTTCCTGCGCCCCAGTACGCTGCGCGACGAAACGACGGTCAGCCCCGACGGGACGAATCGATTCGTAAGCCAGCCACTAGTCAACAGCGAGGGAAAACTTCGCGTCATTTTTCTGAATCCCGGGCAGGACCGGGTCTTTATATCCATCGACGATAGCTCGTTCAATCCAATCTACCGGGATATCAGTTCGCTCCCGGCCTACAAGCGGGCTATCGACGTGAGTCATTTGCCCGAGGGGACTTTCCGGTTCATGATCGCTACCAAACAACAGACCCGAACGTATCGGCTAACTATCGGCCGGGGTTCGGTACCCTACCGGCTCGACGAGATCCGCTAACGGGGTTGGGTTCGTTCACGTTCGGACAGGAAGTGTACGTTTTCGGACAGACCAATTCGCACAAAAAGCCAGAATTTAAGCCAGAAACGCGTATTCTGGCTTTTGGCAAGGCATTTGTTCTACTAAAGTTGAAATAACCCTCTTATCTATGAAACGATCCTATCTGGGGGAGTTTGAAGAGATCGTGCTGCTCACCGTTGCGGTGCTCGGCAGCGGAGCCTACGGCGTGGCGATCACCGACGAGCTGGAGCAGCAAACCGGCCGATCGGTCAGCATCAGCGCCGTTCACGCAGCCCTGCACCGGCTGGAAGAAAAAGGTATGCTTTCGTCGCGGATGGGTGATGCTACCGCCGAGCGCGGGGGTCGGCGCAAACGCCTGTTTACGGTAACCGTACTGGGCAGTCGGGCCCTCCACGACATCCGGGCGGTACGGGAGCAACTCTGGAATTCGATTCTACCCAACACGCTACCGGCCATCAGTATATGAATCGCGTGGGGCTGGGGGCGTGGGGCATGGGGTAAAGTACTACGCCCTACCCCCCACGCCCTCCGCCCCAAGCCCTCTGCCCCCAGCCCATGAACCTCATGCCCCAACCTCCTCGCCCAACCCCGCCCCTGCTCGCCGAGCGCCTGCTGGCCTGGTGCTGCGCCCCTGAGCTGCTGGAAGAAGTCCAGGGCGATCTGCATGAGCGCTTCCACCGGCGCCTGGCGCTGTTCGGGGAGCGCAGTGCCCGGCGCCAGTACGTCTGGGAGGTGCTGGGTTTCATCACCAAGCCGTTCGCCATTAAGCGTAGATCGGCTCAACAAGATATCGATACGTTACCATCACCTATTTTAGTACACCCAGCTATGATTCGTAATTATGTCAAGATTGCCTGGCGCAACATCGCCCACAACAAAACCTTTTCGGCCATTAACATTCTGGGGCTTGCCCTGGGTATGGCTTGCAGCCTGCTGATTCTTCTTTGGATTCAGGACGAATTGAGCGTCGATAGTTACCACGCCAACGGGCCGCAGTTGTACCACGTCATGCAGCGGCAGTCGTACGACGGTAAAGTAGAAACGGGTCGTTTTACGCCGGGTGTACTGCCCGATGAACTAAAGAAACAGTTTCCTGAAATTGTTCATGCCGCGGGATACACTGGCTGGGACGCCCGGATGACATTCGCCGTGGGCGACAAAATCAACAAGGAAAGTGGTCACTGGGCCGGAGCCGATTGGTTTAAGATGTTCAGCATACCGCTGCTGGCCGGTACGCCCGCAACGGCACTCAGTACGCCGAATAGTCTGGCTATTTCCAGAAAAGTAGCCGAATTCTACTTTGGCGAACCGACGTCGGCACTTGGCAAGAGCATCCGCATCGACAACAAAACGGATTATCAGGTCACGGCCGTATTCGAGAACTTACCCGCAAACTCATCCGATACGTACGACTTCCTGCTCAACTGGCAGGATTGCATCACGCGAAACCCGTGGATGAAGGAGTGGGGTAACAACGGTCCGCACACCCGGATTCAGGTTCGCCCGGATGCCAACGTTGCCGCTCTCAACGCGAAACTGAAACCCTTCTTAAGAAAATACAACAAAGAAATGGGCCGCAGTTTCGACGCCGAACTCTTTTTGCACGCCCTGCCCGACGCTTATTTATATTCAAACTTCAAGAACGGACAGCAGGATGGCGGCCGCATTGAATACGTTCGTCTGTTCGGTATCGTAGCCGCTTTTCTGCTACTGATTGCCTGCATCAACTTCATGAACTTAGCCACGGCGCGGTCGGTCAAACGGGCCCGGGAAGTGGGCGTTCGGAAGGTGGTCGGTGCCATGCGGAGTTTACTGGTGGGGCAGTTCATCGGCGAAGCGCTGTTGCTTACGTCGCTGGCCCTGTTGATTGGCCTTGGGTTCATTTACCTTATCCTGCCGTCGTTCAATTCGCTGACTGGCAAACACATCAGCCTACAAATCACAGACGTTCGATTCTGGTTGATGCTGGGTGGTATCACCGTCGTGACGGGCCTGCTGGCGGGTAGTTATCCGGCCTTGTTCCTGTCGTCGCTGAATCCGGTTCGGGTGTTGAAGGGAGCGTTGAAGTTTGGTTCCGGTGCGCGGCTCTTCCGGCAGGGTCTGGTGGTGTTCCAGTTTGTGCTGTCAACACTGCTGATTATCGGCACGATTGTGGTGTATCGGCAGGTGAATTTTATACAGACCAAAAACCTCGGCTACGACCGCGAGAATCTGCTGTACGTACCGGTTGAAGGCGACCTGGCTACCCAATCGGCCTACAAAACCTTTCGCGACGAACTGCTGCGACTGCCCGGCATAGCCTCGGTATCGTCCATACAGGAAGCGCCCCACAACATCGGCAGCAGCACGGGGGGCGTCAACTGGCCGGGCAAAGACCCGAACGTACTCATCGAATTTACGCAAACCTCCGTTGGCTACGACGTTGCCAGAACGATGCAGTTGAAGATAAGCGGGCGTGATTTTTCGCCTGCATTCAGCACCGACACAACCAATTACCTGATCAATCAGACAGCCGCCCGGCGCATTGGCTACAAAGATCCGGTGGGGCAGCCGCTGACCATGTGGGGAAGACCCGGCAAGATTATCGGCGTCATTGAAGATTTTCATTTCCAGTCGCTGCACACGCCAATCGCGCCGTTGATCTTTCGATTGAGCACCGAGCCGAGCTCGCAAAACTTTATGATTCGGACGCAGTCCGGCCAGACGCAACAGGCCCTGGCGAGCATCGAACGCGTATGGAAGCAGATGAACCCGAAATTTCCGTTTGCCTACCGCTTCGCTGATGAAGAGTACACTAATCTTTATAAAAGCGAAACGGTTGTGGGAAGTCTGGCCAATTACTTTGCCTTTCTGGCCATCTTCATCTCCTGCTTAGGCCTGTTTGGCTTAGCCGCCTTCACCGCCGAGCAGCGTACTAAAGAGATCGGGGTCCGCAAAGTCCTGGGGGCTACCGTCACCAACATCATCACGCTGCTGTCGGCCGACTTCCTGAAGCTGGTGCTGATTGCGATCCTGATTGCCTCCCCCCTGGCCTGGTACGCCATGAACAGATGGATGCAGAACTTCGAGTACAAGATCGGTGTCGAGTGGTGGGTGTTTGCCGCAGCAGGCATACTGGCGGTCGTAATCGCTTTGCTGACGATCAGCTTTCAAAGTATCCGGGCCGCGCTGATGAACCCCGTCAAGTCGTTACGTAGTGAATGAACCGCTGGGGGCGTGGGGCTGGGGGCGTGGGGTAAAGGATGGCCCAACACCCTGCCCCACGCCCCAAGCCCTCTGCCCCACGCCCCACGCCCATGAACCCCATGCCCCAACCTCCTCGCCCAACCCCGCCCCTGCTCGCCGAGCGCCTGCTGGCCTGGTGCTGCGCCCCTGAGCTGCTGGAAGAAGTCCAGGGCGATCTGCATGAGCGCTTCCACCGGCGCGTGGCGCTGTTCGGGGAGCGCAGTGCCCGGCGCCAGTACGTCTGGGAGGTGCTGGGTTTCATCACCAAGCCGTTCGCCATTAAGCGTCAACCTAACCCGTATCCAACCCCAACCAACATGGACATGCTTCGGAATTACCTTAAAATCGCTTACCGCAACCTGACCAAACACAAGGCCAGTACGCTTATCAACCTGTCGGGGCTTACGCTGGGCGTAACGGCCTGTCTGGTCATTTACGTCATCACCAGCTTTGAATTGGGTTTCGATACGTTCCATCCCGATGGTGAACGCATCTACCGGATGGTAGGCACGTTTACAAACCCGACCACCGGTGAAAAAAGTCCGATGGGGTTTGTTCCGAACGCGGTACCCAAAGCCGTTCGGGAGGAGATTTCCGGGTTCGAAACGGTAGCGGCATTTCACAATATCGAATCGGAGGTGCTGATTCCGAATGGCCGGGAAAAGCCGAAACAATTTGACCAGCGAAAACATGGCGTCGACAACGCCGAAATCATCATTGTCGAGCCGCAGTACTTCGACATTTTCAAGTACCAGTGGCTGGCCGGTAATCCCCAAACAGCGCTACGTGAACCTTTCAAAATGGTGTTGTCGGAGAAAAAGGCGCGTACGTACTTTGGCGACCTCCCTCCCGATCAGGTCCTGGGCAAAGAGGTAATCTACTGGGATTCAATACGTGTTAGCGTTGCCGGCGTTGTGAAGGACTGGGATCAGTCAACGGATCTGACCTTTACTGACTTTATCTCATTCCCGACCATTCGGGCCAGTGCCCAAATGAAACGGAGCATAAACCTGGACGAATGGAACGACATCTGGTCAGCTTCGCAGGCATTCGTCAAACTCCCGGAAGGAGCGACGACGGCTCAGTTTGCTCCGGCGTTCCGGCAATTCGCCCAAAGACACTTCCCGAAAAACTTCAACTTTGAGCTTGACCTGCAGCCTCTGTCAGATCTGCATTTCAATGCCGATTACGGCGACAATTATGCCCGCAAAGCCCATTTACCCACCCTCTATGGCCTGATGGGCGTGGCCGTGTTTATTCTGCTGATTGCAGCGATAAACTTCATCAATTTGTCGACCGCCCAATCCGTTGAGCGAGCTAAGGAGGTCGGCATTCGCAAGGTACTGGGGAGTAGCCGAAGGAGTTTGATAGGCCAGTTCATGAGCGAAACCTTTATCCTTACGGCCCTCGCGGTAGTGACGTCACTACTGTTGGTAAAACCGATACTGACTTCGTTCCAATCATTCATTCCGGCGGGCGTTGACATCAACCCAACGGCTCCTCGCGTGCTGGTATTTCTGGGTGCATTGACCATACTGACCATGATTATGGCCGGCCTGTACCCCTCGCTGGCCCTGTCGTCGTATCGGCCGGTCATTACGCTCAAAGGCCAGAATGCCTTGCTGGGTAATCAGAAAGGCCGGTTGCGTCAGGGACTGATTGTGTTTCAGTTTACGGTCTCGCTGGTGTTCATCATCGGCACGATCATCGTAGGACGGCAACTGAACTTCATGCGGAACAAAGACCTCGGGTTTCGTTCGGATGCCGTTCTGGTGCTTTCTCCGCCCAAAGGGGCCGGCAATAAGCTGTCGGTACTGTACGATAAAGTCCGGCAGTTATCGGGTGTACAGAAAGCTACGCTGCAGGTGCTGGAACCAATGGGCATCAGCTACGGCCTCGACAAGGTGACCTACAAAGGCAAGACGGTTCAGACGCTCGAGGCCGCGTATAAAATGGGGGACGAAAACTACATTCCGTTCTACGAGATGAAGCTGCTGGCCGGGCGGACGTTGGTGAAAAGCGACTCTTCCCGGGAGTTGGTCGTCAACGAGAGTTTTGTCAAAGCACTGGGTTTCAAACAACCAGCCGAGGCATTGAACAAGTCATTGCAATGGCGGGATAAACTGTACCCCATTGTGGGCGTAGTCGCTGATTTTCACCAGCAGAGTATGCACGAGAAAATTGCGCCGACCTTCATTACGACCGTGCCGTACGCCCGGGACCTGGCCGTCAAATTAAGCCATGTGCAGGGCGAACAATTTTACATGACACTGGGCGAAATCAGGCAGTTGTGGCAGGAAGTGTATCCCGACACCAAATTTGAATACAGCTTCATGGACGATACGCTCGCTCAGTTTTACGAAAAAGAGCAGAAAACCGCCCGGCTCGTCAACACCGCTACGGCCATCGCCATTCTGATCTCCTGCCTGGGGCTGTTCGGTCTGGCTACCTTCACCGCCCAGCAGCGCACCAAGGAGATTGGCGTCCGGAAAGTGCTGGGAGCTTCGGTGTCGAGCATCATCGCCCTGCTGTCGGCTGATTTTATCAGGCTGGTGTTTATCGCCATCCTGATTGCTTCGCCGGTTGCCTGGTGGGCGACGGACAAATGGTTGCAGGATTTTGCCTACAAAGCCGACATCACCTGGTGGGTATTTGTCCTGGCGGGACTGCTGGCGATGGGCATAGCGCTGCTAACGGTGAGTTTCCAGAGCGTGAAAGCCGCCCTGATGGATCCGGCGAAAAGTTTGCGAACCGAATAGACACCACAATCATTCATCGGACCGGTTGCGAAAAGACGGGTATCGGTTTTTCCATCTCCGCTGTCATTACAGGCGGCAGTTGAAACACCCGGCCTTTGTCATCGCAAAAATACAGGTTCGACGCCGACATCAGCCGGGCGTTTCCGTCGGCCCAGAGCGCGACGAACCCCGGCTGGTGGTTTACCGGTCGGCGCGGATACGAATGATTGCGCGTACTTCCGGGCGTAAGCGTCCGAATCCGCTGCCAGGTTTTGCCCGCATCGCGACTTTCGAGCAGCAGCAGATTACCGCCGGTTCCGAACGCCTGCGGCCCAGCCTCGACCGGCCCGATGATGCGCCAGACGTTTTTGTCCACGTACAGCGACCCCATATCGTAGTTGTGATCCGACTGCGCTACGTCATGGATCGACCAGCCCGTACCAGCCCAGTGCGCGACGTGCCATGCGTAGGGGCCGTTCTGTGGGCCGGGTTCGGGGCCCTGGCTGGTGATGTAGAGGATAATTGGCCGCCCGGCGGCATCGTAGTTCAGGTCACTGATGTACACATTCTGCCCTGCGCTTTGGTAGTCTTTCACCAGGGCGCTGTTCTGAACGTTGGTCAGCGGTAGGGTAACTGGCTTACCACCGGCCGTACGCCAGGTTTTGCCGAAGTCATTCGTTTCGACGTAGTACAGGTTCGTGCGGTAATCCAGGCCACTGCCGGTCTTCGTGTCCGGGTGGAAATTGAACGAACTGCCAATTTTGTTTCCCGATTGCCCGCTGGTCTGGTAATGTCCTTCCTCAATCACGCCAATGTCCTGCCAGGCCGACCAGCTGACGCCATCCGGGCTGGTGATGAAGCTGATCGTCCGGCGGGGTTTATTGGCACCGTACCGCAAAACACCCCGGTCGTAATGCGTCATCAGGTTCAGGAAGCCCCGGCCCGACTGGTAATAGCTCTGCACATACGAAAAATTGTCGAATGCCACCCGTTTCCCGGCACTATCTAAGCGCGTAGCCGGCACCTGTTCGAACGCATCAATCGTATACGGCCGGCGGCTGCGGTGGATGAACGACGGCCGTTCGGTACCGTGCGAGGTGGAGAAGATCCAGATGTAGCCTTTGTCGTCAAGTTGGATGACGGGATTATCGTGAGCGTCGTCGGTTTGTTTGTTGAGCAGCAGCGTCGGCCGCGATACCTGACCGGTTCGGTGGTCATAAAAGCCGACCATGTGGCATAGCTCCTTCGACGAAGAATCCATAACGCCCCCGTAGCAGAAGAATGTCCGCTGCACGGCCGGGGCATAGACTGAAAAGGGGTAGTGATTGGCCGGGTACGTACCTAATCCACCGCTGTACTTATGCGTATATTCGTTGCCCGTCTTCCCGATGAAATACCAGATGCCCCGGTAGCCTGTAGCTTTCTGGTTCAAGGTCTGAGTCTGCGCAGGGGTTGCACATAAGCTGGCCAGAAGCGCCAGAAGGAGTCGAAACGGCATAGTAAACTGGGGGCTGGTAACCACTAAAAGCGGGTTCTGACGCGTCGTTACTCACCGAAAATTACCGCACCCCTCCGGACAGCTTTGTTAACGAGCGGAAGTAGTTGTCTATCCAGCCCGTTGCCCGTCCAGCCAGTAAAAAAGGCGGCCTGGCCAGTGGGCCAAAACCGCCTTCCGAGAAGTTGACTGGTTAGTCGGCAACGTATTACCGGGTGGCCTGCTGAGCCGTAACGGGCTGTTTGGCCGGAATTTTCTGATCACGCATAGCCGCGTTGTACACGAAACTGGCCACGATGATGGCAGCCTGTTTCAGATCGTCGGGCTGCAGGTGATCGTAGGTGTCCATATTGGTGTGGTGCGTCCGGGTGTTATATTCGATACGATCCTGAATAAACTGGAAACCCGGTATGCCAAATCGATCGAACGAAAGGTGGTCGGTGCCGCCGGTATTCTGAATTGTGACGGTCGTAGCACCCAGGTCATTGACTGGCTTCAGCCACTGCGAGAAAATAGGTCCGGCGGCTTCGTTGCCTTGGAGATAGATACCCCGAATCTTGCCGGTTCCGTTATCGACGTTAAAGTAAGCGGATACGTTCTGTCCTTCTTTGGTCAACTGGTTCGTCGCGGTGTTGACCAGATGATTCGCTACGTAGTTCTTTGAGCCATGCAGTCCCTGCTCCTCGCCACTCCACAGCGCCAGGCGGATTGTCCGGCGGGGTTTGACACCGAGCGTTTTCAGAATGCGCACAGCCTCCATCATCACGGCGCTGCCGGCCGCGTTGTCGGTAGCACCGGTGGCGGCATGCCATGAGTCGAGGTGAGCCCCCAACATAACCACTTCCTCCTTTAGCTTCGGGTCGGTGCCGGGAATATCGGCCAGTACGTTGTACCCTTTGATGTCGTCGGCGAAAAACTTGGTTTTTACGTCCAGTTCCAGTTTTACCGGTACGTTCGCTTTCATCAACCGGCAAAGCATGAGGTAATCTTCCACCGCAATCGAGAGGTCTGCCAGATCGTCGGGCGTAGACCCCAGAGCCGCGTTGGCGTAGTCACCGCTGACGAACAGCGTACCGTCTTTGCTGGTCTGGGTGGTGTTCAGAATACCCAGCGCTCCTTCCTGCTTGGCCAGTTTGCGCATTTTCTGGTTGAACACGTTGCGCGACCGCATGGCCTGCATCAGCCGGCGCATACTGGAGTCGCCCTGCATCCGCTGCCCGCGCGATCCGGCGGCTTCACCGGCCATTTTCTGGAGTTCTTCATCGGTGAACCGGTCGGCATCGGCCTTGAACGAAGGGGATATTCTGAAGGACTGATCCAGCAGAATAACTTTATTTTTTAGTTTACTGCGGTAGTTTTCGAGGGCGGTCGTATCGGTTTCGCTGATGAACAGAATATCGGCGGCCTGTAGTTTATTGGTGCTGCCACTCCAGGCGCGGGGCACGGCGATCATCGACTTGTAATAGGGCGCGGTCATGGCTAAGTAGCAGCGCTCAACGGCCCAGCCTTTACCCCAGTCACCCCAGGCTTCCAGCTTAGCGTTCTGCAACCCCCATCCGGTCAGTTTGTCTTTGCACCAGTTGGCCGCTTTAACGTAGCCCGGCCCCTGAATGCGTGGCCCGTTGACGTCGGTAAGGTAGAACGCCGTTTCCATCACCTGCGACCGCTGCATACCCTCCTGACGAATCTTATCGAGGGTTGCCATGTCGAGTTTTTCATCCTGCCCGTAGGCCAGCACCGAACTGCCCAGCAACAGCCCAGCAACTAGTAATTTGTTTTTCATGCTTATAAATCAGGGGAAAGTAATAATCTCCCAAGTTAGTCACCAATCACCGGGAAATAGGCATCTGCAAACAGGTTATTGACCAAACATAATTATTTCTTAGCGCAGTACTACAATAGATAATTTCCCCAACGTGGCCGAACGGTTCGCATCTATAAGCCGAACAGTTTTGTCCTGAAGCGTACGTTTACGTGTCCGGTAGCGGACATCTGACAACGGCCGGTTTTTGCAAAACCTGCATTCTACTACGTATACTGAGATTTTTTCGTATTGGCAACCTATTTGCTCAGCAAAAATAGATTTAATACTTAGCTATGAAACGAACCTACTTAGGCGAGTTTGAAGAGATTGTGCTGCTGATGGTCGCGGGGATGGACGGGGAAGCGTACGGCGTCGGCATTACGCACAAACTAAACGAGGAAACCGACCGGTCGGTACGGCTCAATCAGGTCCACGCGGCCCTGCACCGCCTGCAGGAGAAAGGCATGGTCGCGTCGCGGCTGGGCGACCCCACACCCGAGCGCGGTGGCCGCCGGAAGCTGCTGTTCACCGTAACGGCCTACGGCTACCGAACCCTGCAGGAAATTAAGGCTGTGCGGGCGCAGCTCTGGAGCACCGTACCCATTACACCAAAACTGGCCACCAGTCTATGAACCCCAAGTGCCATCCACCCCACCTCGCCGACCGCCTGCTGGAGTGGTTCGTGGCTCCGCACCAGTTGGAAACCCTGCAAGGTGACCTGCACGAGGAGTTCACGTATCAGGTCGAGCGCGTGGGTGTTTGGCGGGCGCGGTGGCGCTATTGGCGGGATGTGCTGGGATTCATTAGGCCTTATGTGATTAAGCGTCAAAGAAATGAATATCCAAACCCAACAAACACGGACATGATCGAAAATTATTTCAAAATCGCCTGGCGCAATCTGATCCGGGCGAAGGGCTATGCACTCATCAACATTGGTGGGTTGGCCGTAGGCATGGCTGTGGCGATGCTGATTGGTCTGTGGGTTTGGGACGAACTGAATTTTGATAAATCATTTGCCAATTACGACCGCATTGCGCAGGTGATGCAGCATCAGACCTACAACGGCAAGATTGGCACCCAGACAGCTATTCCGTTTCCGCTGGGTGATGAATTACGCCGGAACTATGGCGAATCGTTCAAACACGTTCTGATGGCGACCTGGATAGAGCCGCGTGTGTTGACCGTTGGGGATAAAACCATCTCGAAGAGCGGCCTTGCGATTGAGCCGCAGGCTCCCGCCATGCTCACGCTGTCCATGCGTAAAGGCACATGGGCCGGACTAACCGAGACCGCGTCGATCCTGCTGTCCGAATCGACCGCCCGCGACCTATTCGGCGAGGCTGATCCCATGAACAAACTCATCCGGCTCGATGATAAAACGACGGTGAAAGTAACCGGCGTGTACGAAGACCTACCGCAAAACTCGTCGTTTAGCACGATGTCCTTTATAACACCCTGGGAGTTGTTTCTGTCCGAACGAACCTGGGTTCGGGCTATGGAAAATCCGTGGCGTTCCAACTCCTTCCAGTTATTCGTTCAGTTGACCGAGCAGGCGGATATTGGTAAGGTGTCGGCCAAAATCAGGGATGTTAAGATGAAAAACATTCGGCCCGAAGAGCGACGGTATCAGCCGCAGGTGTTCCTGAATCCAATGCGGCAATGGCATCTGTACTCCGAGTTTACAGGAGGCATTCGCACTGGTGGCCTCATTCAGTTCGTGTGGTTGTTCGGCAGTATTGGCGTGTTCGTGCTGTTGCTGGCCTGTATCAATTTCATGAACCTCAGCACGGCCCGCTCGGAAAAACGGGCGAAGGAGGTCGGCATCCGCAAAGCTGTTGGCTCGTTGCGGGGGCAGTTGATTACGCAGTTTTTCGGCGAATCGCTCCTGGTGGTAGCCCTGGCATTCGGGCTGGCGTTAGCAGTGGTAGTGCTCACCCTGCCCACTTTTAATCAGGTAGCTGATAAGCAGATACCCCTGCCGTGGACCAATCCTGTTTTCTGGCTATTGGGTCTGGGTATTACGGTGTTCACGGGACTGATTGCGGGCAGCTATCCGGCCTTGTATCTGTCGGCGTTCAAACCCCTCAATGTCTTGAAAGGAACCTTCAGAGCAGGGCGTTTTGCGGCCGTTCCGCGTCGGGTGCTGGTCGTTGTTCAGTTCACTGTTTCCATCACGCTGATTGTCGGCACCCTCATCGTATTTCGTCAGATTCAGTTTGCCAAAAATCGACCCGTTGGTTACAGCCGGGCCGGACTGGTAAGGCTGGCGGGTACAGAAAACACGCACAAATACATTGATGTGATCCGAAGTGAGCTAAAAACAGCGGGGGTCATTGCCGAACTGGCGGAGTCAGGTACACCAGCCACCGATGTCTGGAGTACCAACGGTGGTTTTGAGTGGCGGGGTAAAGACCCTGGTCTATCGGTAGACTTTCCGAATGCGGGCGTATCCTATGAGTTTGGCCAAACGCTTGGCTGGCAACTCGTGGCCGGCCGGGATTTTTCGCGGGCGTTCGGCACGGACTCCGCCGGGTTCATCATCAACGAAACGGCTGCGAAGTTCATGGGTTTCAAAAATCCGCTGGGTGAAATTGTCCGCTGGGACGGGCATCCATTCACCATCATCGGGGTGGTGAAGGATATGGTTGTTGAATCACCTTATCAATCCATCCGTCCATCCATTTACCATTTAGACCCGAACAACGGCAGTTTTGTAATTGTCAGAATCAACCCGGCGGTTAGCACCGGTCAGGCATTGGCGGGTATCGAAACCGTATTCAAAAAATACAACCCGGCTATTCCGTTCGACTACCGGTTTATCGATCAGGAATACGCCCGAAAATTTGGCGACGAAGAGCGAATCGGTACCCTGGCGTCCATCTTTGCGGTACTCGCTATTTTCATTTCCTGCCTGGGGCTATTCGGCTTAGCTTCGTTTACGGCTGAGCAACGCACGAAGGAGATCGGTGTCCGAAAAGTGCTGGGGGCGTCCGTACTCAACTTGTGGGGGTTACTTTCCAGAGACTTTGTCGGACTGGTTGCCATCGCCTTCGGCATTGCCACTCCCGTCGCCTGGTATTTCCTCAGCAACTGGCTTCAGCAATACGACTACCACACGAATATCTCGTGGTGGATTTTCGGCGTGACGGGTTCAGGGGCTGTCCTGATAACTCTATTGACCGTCAGTTATCAAAGCATTAAAGCCGCGTTGATGAATCCAGTCAAGTCTTTACGCAGCGAGTAAACTTATGCAGCACTCACCAAAGCCCCCACCCCGTCTGGCTGACCGTCTGTTGGCATGGTTCGTGGCTCCGCACCGGCTGGAAACCCTGCAGGGTGACCTGCATGAGGAGTTCGCTTATCAGGTCGAGCGCGTGGGCGAACGGCGGGCGCGGTGGCGCTACTGGCGCGACGTGTTGGGCTTTGTGCGGCCTTACATCATCAAGCGTAAAACAAATGAATATCCAAACCCAACAAATACGGACATGATTCTCAATAACCTGCTGATTGCCTGGCGCAGCTTAAAGCGCAATCGGAGTTTCACCGCGTTGAATGTACTGGGGCTGAGCGTGGGCGTGGCCGCAGCCCTTTTGCTGTTCATGACAGTGCGCTACGAGCTCAGTTTTGATAGATTCCACACTGAACCAGACCGCATCTACCGCGTCGTGCGGGAGCAGGTACTCGCCAACGGCGACAAGGAGGTTACGCCGGGGAATCCGCTGCCGATGGCGGCTGCGCTGAAAACGGATATTCCGCAGTTTGAGACAATCGTACCCGTTTTTGGGACGCTTGACCCGCAGATTACCGTACTGGGCAGCAACCCTAACGCGACGAACTCGGCTACCAAGTTTCTTGAGGACGACGAAGGCATGATCGTCGGGCCGGAATTTTTCCAACTCTTTAACTTCCGCTGGCTCATTGGTCAGCCCGACGCGCTGGCGCAACCGAATGTAATGGCGTTGTCGAAAACGTTTGCCGAGAAATATTTCGGTGATGCACAGCAGGCGGTGGGTAAGTTCCTGCGCATCAACAACCACACGACCATGCGCGTGGTGGGCGTACTCGCCGATGCTCCACTCAATACCTCGTTCCCGATGAATATCGTGATTTCGTATGCGACGAAACAAGCAGATAAGTCTGCGGAGCGGTTTGGGTTTGGTTCGTTTGATGATTGGGGCAGTACATCGAGCAACGACCAGATTTTTATCCGGTTGCCGCGTAATTTCCCTGTATCTTCAGCCGATGCTCTTCTAGAAAAATTTTCGCGCAAACACTACGACGGGCGCGACAAAGATAAAAAAACGCACTTTCTCAGTCCGCTGGCCGACCTGCACCACGATAACCGATACGATACGTTTTCCAACAAAGTGGCTGTCGTGTCTCTACAACGTATCTGGAACCTGGCCATCGTAGGTGGACTGTTGCTGCTGATGGCCTGCGTTAACTTCGTTAACATTGCCTCGGCACTGGCTACCCGGCGGGCCAAAGAAGTGAGCGTTCGGAAGGTACTCGGTAGTCAGAAGGGCCAGTTGATTCTACAGTTTCTCACTGAAACGTTTCTGATGGTGTTCGTATCGTTGCTGCTGGGCGTTGGACTGGCCTATGTAGCCCTGCCTTTCGTCAGCACCCTGTTCAACATCCCTGCGCAGGCATCGCTGTATTTTGGCCCCGGCTTAGGTTTACCGCTACTCGGGTTACTCGTACTACTTACATTGCTGGCAGGTCTGTATCCGGCCTTGATTTTATCGTCGTTTTCTCCGCTCGACATGTTCCGCAAGCAAATTTCGCGGGGCTGGCTCCGGCAGCCGTTACTCCGAGGCATTTCGCTCCGTCAGAGCCTGATTGTGTTTCAGTTTGCTTCGGCGATGGTGCTCATCATCAGTACGGTGATTAACCTGCGTCAGATGGACTATCTGAGCCGCATGGATTTAGGCTTTAATAAAGAGGGCATTTTTAATTTCGGGATGGATACCGAATACGGTACCCGAAATGCCACCTTACGCAATGAACTACTGCGGATTCCAGGCGTTTCCGCCGTTACGTTTTCGTCGGATGTGCCGTCGTCCGACAGCCGGTGGCAAAGCACGTTTGCCTTCACTAATCTTTCGAAAAACGAAGATTTCATCGCATCGCTGAAGATGGCCGACGGCAACTACTTCAAAACCCACGGTATAACCTTTCTGGCAGGTGCCCCTTACGCGGTCAATGATACGCTTCCCAAGTTTGTGGTGAACGAAACACTGCTCAAGAAGCTGGGGGTGAAGAACCCGGCCTCGGTCGTGGGTAGAAACCTACGATTAGGCGGTGCTACCGGTCCCATTGTAGGTGTAGTAAAGGATTTCCACACCAACTCGGCGCGGGACGGGGGCGTTCAGCCGCTTCTTCTTACGCCATCACAGAAGTTCTATTATGCAGGTAGTGTGAAAATACGTTCGCAAAACCTGGCGCAAACGGTAGAACGTATTAAGGCTACCCATGCCCGTGTCTTTCCCGAAGTGGCGTTTGTCGGCCGTTTTTACGAAGAAAGCCTGAATGCGTATTACAAAGCGGAAGAGCAGATGGGCTGGCTTTACCGCGCCTTCGCCGGACTGACCATCTTCATTGCCTGCCTGGGCTTGTTCGGCTTAGCGGCCTTCACTGCCGAGCAGCGCACGAAAGAGATTGGCATCCGGAAAGTACTCGGTGCGTCCGTGGCCGGTATTGTGGCTCTGCTAAGCAAAGATTTTCTCAAACTGGTTGTCATTGCGATCGGCATAGCATCGCCAATTGCCTGGTATCTAATGAGCCAGTGGCTTCAGGACTTCACCTATCGCATCGACATCGAATGGTGGGTATTTGCCGTAGCGGGTTTGCTGGCGGTTGGCATTACCCTGCTAACGGTTAGTTTCCAAAGTATTAAGGCCGCGTTGATGAATCCGGTCAAATCCTTACGGAGTGAATAGATAGCTGGGGGCAGGGGCATAGGGCGAAGGCTAATACCAAGTCCGGCCCTACGCCCCCAGCCCTAAACCCTTTGCCATGAACCCTAAGCCCCCTGCCGGATCGCCGGACCGCCCTACCCCACCCCGCCTGGCCGACCGCCTGTTGGAATGGTTCGTAGCTCCCCACCGGCTGGAGACCCTGCAAGGTGACCTCCACGAGGAGTTTGCCTACCAGGTCGGGCGCGTGGGTGAGCAACGGGCCAGGTGGCGCTACTGGCGCGAGGTGCTGGGATTCATTAGGCCCTATGTGATTAAGCGTGCTAAAAGTGAGTACACAAGTCCTTTTTTACTAAGTTCTGTTATGCTACGTAATTATTTCAAAATCGCCTGGCGCAACAGCATCAATCAAAAGATGCACAGTGTATTAAGCGTTGGTAGCCTATCTGTAGCAATAACCGCAGCCATCCTGATTATGATGTGGGTGCAAAACGAGTTACGGTTTGATACCTATCACTCAAGTATCGATCGGATTTTTCTGGTTACTAATCAGCACCAGTCAGACATCGCTCAGAATGTTATTGTGGAAAATAGTCCTTATCTACTGGCAGCTGCTATGAGGCAACAGTTGCCTGACGTTGAACTGGTTACCCACATGGCCAGGTCACAGAAAAACGAAGTAACGTTAAACGTTAATGGCAACTACTTCACAGAGGAATTTACTGTCTATGTAGATCAAGACTGGTTTCGGATGTTTCGTTATGAGTTTCTGGCTGGAAGCTGGCAGTCTTTTCTTGCCCATCCATACAGCCTGATGCTGACACAATCAAAAGCCCGGCAGCTTTTCAATGATATCAATGTTACGGGCAGACGAATACGTATTGACTCAACGGAATACGTGGTTCAGGCCGTTGTCAAAGATAATCCCGTCAATTCCAGCTTTCAATTCGATGTTTATATTCCACTATCGGTAAAACTTATCACCAAAACCCAGCGAGAGGAAGCACAATACTGGTTGTACCCTACTCACAAAACATTCGTCCGGCTCCGCCCGTCGGCTAACCCAACCCAGACAGCACAGGCGATTGCTGCCCTGTACAAAGCAAATCGAGATAAAGATGACCTGTCTCCATCCCTTCTCCCTTTACAAGCACTCCATTTCCAGACGAACTTCAACATCACAGCGTTCGAACATACTGACGTTCGGAATGTGAACATCTTCACACTGCTAGCTCTGGTGTTACTAGTGAGCGCCTGCGTTAACTATGTGAATTTGTCCATTGCCAGAACGGGGATACGTTCCAAGGAAATCGGTATTCGAAAGATAGTTGGGGCTGGTCGTAGTCAGTTATTCAGTCAAATCATGGCTGAATCGGCGTTAATCAGCCTTATTGCTATTATGCTGTCCGTCCTACTGGCAAACGTTTGTCTTCCGGCGTTCAATACTTTTACCAATAAACAATTCATCTTTGATCTGACCGAATGGCATATTAGTAAACTACTGCTTGGAACGTGGGTAGTTACTTTATTGCTCATCAGTGTCTATCCAGCGTTGCTACTCTCTTCCATTAATCCTCTCAATCTGTTTAGAGGAGCCGGACTCTTCCAGGTCAGGAACACTTCCATTCGCAAAGGCCTGATAACGGTGCAATTCAGCATTACCGTTCTTATGGTGATCGGGGTAATTGTCGTGTACCGGCAGATTGAGTATATGCAACGGCAGCACAACGCCTACAATCGCAGTCAGTTGTTGACCATCCAGGTCCCCGATGAACACGTAGTAATTTCCAGCTTCGAGCAAGCTCAGGAACAAACCAAAAAGTTACAGTTTCGGCTGGAAGCTTTGAAGCAGCACCTTTTGACCCAAGCGGCTATAAAACAGGTGGCGCGAATGAATCTGGAATCCGTCGTCAATGATGGCTATAGAATATCGGGGGGTATTGACTGGGACGGTCGTTCTCCCGACTACCAACCCTCTTACGTCAGTTACGGAGCGGACTCGGATCTCAATACGATCATGAAATTCAAACTAGTGCAAGGTCGGTGGTTTGATAAAGCGATCAGTTCGGACAAAGAAAACACAATTCTTAATGAGACCGCCGTCAAGCAGTTCGGCTTAACCCAACCCGTTATTGGGAAACGGTTTAATGAGGGCGTCATTATTGGGGTAGTTAAAGATTTTTACTATCAAAACATGCATGAAAAGATTGGTCCGGTAGTCATAAAAGCCAACTTACCCAACAGCCGCTCTTTTCTAATCGAAACGCAACCTGGTCAAGCTGTCCCGGCGTTGAACCAAGCCATAGCAGCGTTCAAATCTGCTTTCCCCGACCAGCCCTTGTTTTATTCATTCATGGACGAAGAGTTCGAAGCGCTTTACCGCAACGATACAAAGGCGCTACAGTTCATGTCGATAATTTCGGGTCTGAGCATCCTGATTTCCTGTATGGGTTTGTTAGGTATAACAGCCCTTTCTACAGAGCAACGTCAGAAAGAAATTGGCATTCGCAAAGTACTCGGCGCATCGGTCGCCAGCATCGTCGCATTACTTTCCAAAGATTTTTTAAAACTGGTCTTGGTCGCTATCGTAATTGCCTCTCCCGTTGCCTGGTACGCAGTGAACCGCTGGTTGCAAGACTTTGCTTATAAGGTTTCCATTGAGTGGGGGGTGTTCGCTCTAGCGGGTGTATTCGCTCTATTTGTAGCCTTGCTAACGGTCAGCATCCAAAGTGCTAAGGCGGCTCTGATGAACCCAGTGAAGTCCTTACGTAACGAATAAATTGCTTGGGGCAGGGGGTGTAGGGCGAAGGGTACTACCAAGTCCGGCTCCCCGCCCTACGCCCCCAGCCCTAAACCCTTTGCCATGAACCCTAAGCCCCCTGCCGGATCGCCGGACCGCCCTACCCCACCCCGCCTGGCCGACCGCCTGTTGGAATGGTTCGTAGCTCCCCACCGGCTGGAGACCCTGCAAGGTGACCTCCACGAGGAGTTTGCCTACCAGGTCGGGCGCGTGGGTGAACAGCGGGCCAGGTGGCGCTACTGGCGCGAGGTGCTGGGATTCATTAGGCCCTATGTGATTAAGCGTAAATCGAGTGAGTATCCAACCCCAACCAACTTCGACATGATCCGGAACTATCTTAAAATTACGCTGCGCCAACTATGGTACAATCGCATGGTTACTCTGTTGAATGTACTGGGCCTAAGCATTGGATTAGCGACTTGTTGGGTTGTGTACCGAATGGCAAGTTTCGAATTCAGCTTTAACACGAATCACCCAGCCCATGATCGAATCTACCGGGTTGTGAGCCGGTCTATTTTCGACGGCAAAGAATCAGGCAATCCTGGTGTACCAATACCAATGCTAAACGTTATACGCGCTCAATTGCCCGGTGCAGACTTGTCCGTACCGGTGTTTGAACAGCGAATGCAGAATCTTCAGGTACTCCGACCGAAAAAAGGAATTCAGAACGTCAAAAAACCGAAAGGAATTTTCGCGACCGAGCCGGACTATTTCTCGCTGGTCTCCAACACGTTTTTAATTGGGTCGGCTGCTGCACTTTCCCAGCCATATCAGGTAATTCTGACCCAAAACCGGGCTACCCAATATTTTCCAGGGATGTCGTCAAAAGAGGTAATTGGTCAGGAAATAATCTATTGGGACACGCTACGGGTTCGAGTGGCAGGTGTGGTGACTGACCCGCCCATCAACACAGACTTTGTCGGCCATGAATTTCTTTCTCTTTCCTCAATGCGCCTAACACCCGATGTCAGTGAGTGGGGGGAAGTTAGTGCTACTACGCAAGTCTTCGTGAGGCTCAATGCGAACGCGCAGCCGTCGGCAGTCGAACGACGCCTAAACGCCCTTGCCCAAAAATACACAGCTACTATCCACAAAGAAGGTGTACCTTTTACCCGATGGCATCTGCTTCAGCCTCTATCTGATTTGCACTTTGACGCCGACTACGCCAACGATTCTCGTACCGCCAGTAAAGAGCTATTGTACGGATTGATGAGTCTGGCTGGATTTATTCTCCTATTAGCCACTATCAATTACGTTAATCTGGTCACGGCTTTAGTACCGCAACGCGCCCGGGAAATCAGCATTCGTAAGACGCTTGGCAGCAGCCGCTGGCTGCTGGTCGTCCACTTTTTATGTGAGACGCTGCTGGTGGTTTCGCTGGCAATGCTTATCGCTTTCGCTCTGACGAACCTGTTTTTTACGGGCTTCGGTGATCTGCTTCCTGCTGGAACGGCCGAGTACACCAATCCACCACTCGCTATTAGTTTTGCGATTGTCTTATCATTGGTCGTAACCAGTCTAGCAGGCATCTACCCTGGCTGGCTTATCGCCCGTTTACAACCCCTTGCTGGATTACAGAAGCGACTGGGAATTGGTCTTGGATCCTCAACGCTTACATTACGTAAAAGCTTAATTGTCTTTCAGTTTATCATTTCACAAACCTTCATTGTCGGTACGTTACTAATGGGGCAACAACTCCGTTTTGCGCTCGGTCAGCCAATGGGTTTTAACCGGGAAGCAGTAGTACTGGCGCGAACACCGTATTGGGACTACAAAGACGAAGGGCGCCGGTTTGTATTGAAAACCGAACTCCAGAAGTTGCCCGGAATAGCAGCTATAAGTCTCGGAGATGCCCCCGCAACGGACTACTTTAATAATAACGTCTGGAGTTACCAAGGCAAAAAAGGCAAAGTATCTGTATCGCTCTATCGAAAATTTATAGATACTGATTACCTCAAGTTTTACGGAATACCTCTGTTAGCTGGGCGTAATGTTTTACCCAGCGATACTATTCGTGAGTATGTCATCAATGAAGCGGCCGCGAAAGCTTTCGGCTTTAAGCAGCCCAAAGATGCAGTCGGAAAAATTCTGACTGAAGAAGAAGGAGCCTCGTTTCCAGTAGTTGGCGTTGTAAAAGATTTCCATAGTCAATCGTTCCACGAAAAGATTTCGCCAACGGTACTGTTAATGACGAAAAGTAACCTTCTAACCGTCAACATAAAATTAGCCTTTGATAAACCGGCTTACTGGCAACAGACCCTTGAACAGGCAGCCACCAAATGGAAGGAATTCTATCCGGATGAACCATTTGAGTATCGGTTTTACGACGCTCAGTTAGCCGATTTTTATCAAAATGAGATGGCCCAAAGCCGGATCATCAACTTGGCCACGGCGGTATCCATTCTGATTTCATGCTTTGGTTTATTTGGGTTGGCGACCCTTATATCCACTCAACGCACTAAAGAAATCGGCGTCCGCAAAATCCTCGGCGCGTCAGTAGCCAGCATCGTAGCGTTGTTGAGCAAAGATTTCCTTAAACTGGTCCTGGTCGCCATTATTATTGCCTCGCCCATTGCCTGGTACGGCATGCATCAATGGCTACAAGGTTTTGCCTACAAGATTGACATTGAGTGGTGGATGTTTGCCCTGGCCGGTGTACTGGCTACGGTAGTCACCATCTTAACCGTCTGTTTTCAAGCTATCAAAGCGGCTCTGATGAACCCGGTGAAATCGCTACGTAACGAATAAACGCCTGGAGCAGGGGTCATAGGGCGAAGGGGAATACCAAGTCCGCCCCCCGCCCTACGCCCCCAGCCCTAAACCCTTTGCCCTAAACCCTTTGCCATGAACCCCACGCCCCAACCCCCTCGCCCTCCACGCACCGCCGACCGCCTGTTGGAATGGTTCGTGGCTCCGCACCGGCTGGAAACCCTACAGGGCGACCTGCACGAGGAGTTCGCTTATCAGGTCGAGCGCGTGGGTGAGCGCCGGGCGCGGTGGCGCTACTGGCGCGAGGTGCTGGGCTTTGTCAGGCCCTATGTGATTAGGCGTAAATCGAGTGAGTATCCAAACCCAACCAATCTTACTATGCTCCGCAACTATCTCAAAGTCGCTTTCCGGAATCTGGTCAGGCACAAAGGTTATTCTGCTATCAATATTGGTGGTTTAGCTACTGGTATGGCCGTGGCCATGTTGATTGGTTTGTGGATTTACGACGAATTGTCGTTCGACAACTATTACGCGAACTATAGCCGGATTGCCAGAGTAATCGAACAGCAAACTACAAACGGAACAACCTTTACATCAAATGCCATTGCTATTCCCCTTCGGGCCGCCCTACAAAACGAACATAGCAGTGATTTTACACATCTGGCGCTTTCGTCCTGGACACAGGAGTACATTCTTGCTTTTGGAGAGAACAAGTTCACCAAAATGGGGAACTACGTTGAGTCTGAGTTTGCCCGAATGCTGCCCTTGAAGATGGTGAAAGGGAGTCAGAATGGGCTTGACAACCCGGCTTCTATTCTACTGTCGGAATCAGTAGCTAATGCACTTTTCGGCACGGCTGATCCAATCAACAAAATCATCAAAGTAAATAATAAACAGTACGTTAAGGTGACGGGCGTTTATGAAGACTTCCCTTACAACACTGAATTCCGGCTGGTCACGTTTCTGCTTTCATGGCAACAATATCTGGTCGATCAGCCCTGGGTGAAACGCTCAGAAAACAACTGGGGCAACAACTCCTTTCAACTGTTTGTAGAGATTGCCCCGAATACCGATTTCGAGCACGTTTCGGCAAAAATCAGTAAAATTAAAGCCCGACATGCCAAGGATGAAGCCCGATTCAATCCTGTTGAGATACTCCACCCCATGTCCCGCTGGCACCTGTATTCAGATTGGGAGAACGGTGTACTGCTTCGGGGACGTATTCAATTCGTCTGGCTTTTTGGCACCATCGGTGTATTCGTGCTGCTGCTGGCCTGTATCAACTTCATGAATTTAAGTACTGCCCGATCTGAGAAACGCGCTAAAGAAGTTGGGATTCGCAAGGCGGTTGGTTCGTTACGAAGTCAGCTGGTCACTCAGTTTTTTAGCGAGTCGTTTCTGGTAGTATTGCTTGCCTTGTCGTTGTCCTTGTTGCTTGTTCAACTCGCCCTACCGTGGTTTAACGAGATTGCCGATAAAAAGACGTCTATTCCGTGGACGAATCCAGTGCTTTGGGGTATCGGCCTAGGTCTGAGCTTATTAACTGGTTTTATTGCCGGTAGTTATCCGGCGTTCTACTTATCCTCCTTCCAGCCGGTCAAAGTGCTGAAAGGAACCGTTCGCGTTGGGCGGCTGGCATCCATTCCCCGTAAAGCGTTGGTTGTTGTACAATTCACGGTATCGATCACCCTTATCATTGGTACCACTATCGTTTTTCGTCAGATCCAACACGCCAAAGACCGCCCGGTTGGGTACGACCGAAGCGGACTGCTCACTGTGTTAATGAACACTCCTGATTTTTACGGACATTATGACGCAATCCGCAATGAACTGATGCGTACTGGTGCTGCCGTAAACATGGCTGAAACTTCGAGTCCAACCACCGATCTATGGGCAACGGACGCAAGTTTTAGCTGGAAAGGTAAAGCTCATAACCAGATAGGTGATTTTGGTACGGTTGCCGTTACGCATGACTTCGGCCGGACAGTGGGTTGGCAGTTCAAGCAGGGGCGTGACTTTTCACGCGATTTTTCGACCGATTCACTCGGCATAATCGTCAATGAAAAAGCCGTGAAATTTATGGGGTTCAAAAACCCGATTGGCGAGTTTGTTACGTGGAACGGCAAGACTTATTCCATCGTCGGCGTGGTAAAAGACGTGCTTATGAGTTCGCCCTTTGAGCCGGTTAAGCCGACCGTTTTCCTGCTCGACTACGACTGGGCCAACTTGATCCTCGTCAAACTGAACCCTCAACTGAGTGCCAGCGAAGCGTTGAATCGGATTGAACCCGTCTTTCGCAAATACAACCCCGGTAGCCCGTTCGATTACAAGTTTGCCAGCGACGAATACGACCAGAAATTCCGCACCGAAGAGCGTATTGGCCAGCTATCCACCGTTTTTGCTTTTCTGGCAATCTTTATCTCTTGCCTTGGCTTATTCGGCTTGGCTTCCTTTATGGCTGAGCAACGGACGAAAGAGATTGGCGTCCGCAAAGTGCTGGGGGCTTCGGTAATCAATTTATGGCAACTACTCTCGAAAGACTTTGTGGTGTTAGTCATGATCTCGTTGCTGATCGCATACCCGCTGGCCTATTACTTTATGAGTAATTGGTTGCAGCAGTATCAATACCGCTCCGACATTACCTGGTGGATTTTTGCTGCAGCGGGTGCTGGTGCGCTAGTCATTACGGTATTGACGGTCAGTTTCCACAGTGTCAAAGCCGCCCTGATGAACCCAGTGAAATCACTACGTAACGAATAAACGCCTGGGGCCGGGGGCGTGGGGCGAAGGGTACTACCACGCCCGGTTCCCCACCCCATGCCCCCGGCCCTAAACCCTTTGCTATGACCCCCAAGCCCCCTGCCGGATCGCCGGACCGCCCTACCCCTCCGCGCACCGCCGACCGCCTGCTGGAATGGTTCGTGGCTCCGCATCGGCTGGAAACCCTGCAGGGCGACCTGCACGAGGAGTTTGCCTACCAGGTCGGGCGCGTGGGTGAGCGCCGGGCCAGGTGGCACTACTGGCGCGAGGTGCTGGGCTTTGTCAGGCCTTATGTCATGAAGCGTCAACCAAACGAATATTCCTCACCTCATTTACTCAGTCCCGCTATGATTCGTAATTATCTAAAAATCGCCTGGAGAAGCCTCTGGAAAAATCGTCTTTTTACGCTCCTCAACAGTGCCGGGCTGGCCATTGGTTTGTCTGTGGCTCTGTTGCTTCTGCTTTACGTCCGCGACGAAAGAGCCTTTGATCGGCACTACACCAACGCCGACCGAATTGCCCGGATAACGCTTACGGCCTCTTTCGACGGGGAAACCATGCACTGGGGCAACGCGCCTAATATCGTCGGCCCAACCATGAAGGCTCAGTTACCCGGTATCGAGGAGCAGGTGCGCTTTCTACGCCACAACTACGGACAGACGGCCTTCGTAAACGCCATCGGCTTCGCCAGCAAATTTGCCGAGACCCGGTTATACTGGGCCGATAGCACCTTGTTCAAGGTGTTTGATATTCCGCTGCTCGTGGGTAATCCAAACACAGCGTTGGCTGGACCTGACCGGGTGATTCTGAGCCAATCGACCGCCCGGCGGTACTTTGGCACCGCTAACCCGCTTGGCAATGTGCTGAACGTGGATGGGCAACAAAAACTGGAAGTAACCGGCGTCTACGCCGATCTGCCCGCCACCGCTACACTCGATGCTGACCTTATCGGTTCGTGGGCCAGCGTCAAATGGGCCAGTAACCCAACAAACCAGAGCTGGAGCAATGCCAGTTTTGAAACGTATCTGCTGGTCCGGCCGGAAACGGACCTGACCCGACTCGCCGGGCAGATGAATGCAATCCTTGAAAGGAACGTCAAACCGGGCGATCGCTTCTACACCCTCGGTCTGCAGCCATTAACGGACGTACATCTGCACTCACCCGGCTTCACGAACACCAGTACGGACCGGGTGGGCGACCAAAGCCAGGTGAACATTCTCCTCATACTGGCCATTGTGATTTTGGTTATCGCCGGAATTAATTACATGAATCTGGCCACTGCTCAATCACAGGTACGGAGTCGGGAGGTAGGCATCAATAAGGCCGTTGGTGCTACCCGTACGCAACTAATCGGGCGTTTTTACACGGAAACAACACTGGTTGTGACCGGGTCCCTGCTGCTCGGAATCGGGTTAGTGGTTATCAGCCTGCCTTTCTTCAATGATCTGGCCGAAAAACAGCTTACGCTTGGCTCGCTGCTTACCCCCGACATGCTAGGCAATCTGCTGGTCCTGGGATTGCTCGTTATTTTACTACCCGGCCTGTACCCCGCTTTGCACTTGTCGCGATTTTCGGCCAAACACCTGATGAACCCCAGCTACCGTTCGTCTACAGGTGCGGGTTGGCTCAGACGGTCGCTGGTGGTGGCTCAGTTCACGGCTTCGCTTATTTTGATCATCAGTACGTTCCTGTTCTATCGGCAGCTACAGTACATCCAGCAGCGAAAACTGGGTTACGAACCTACTCAGGTAGTAGCGGTGTCAACGGCAGCCGTACCCTCCAAAGAGCACATGGAATCCTTGACAAACGATTTTCGGTCGTTGAGCAGCATCGACGAAGTGTGCCGGGCGCAGACGTATCCGGGCAAGACAGGAAGCGGGCGTTCACTCAACAAACCCCTCGACGACAAAGCCTCTACGTATATCACAACGAACCGGGTTACCTCTGACTTCATCAAAGTTCTGGGCCTTAAACTGCTGGCGGGTACAACATTGCCTGCGGCTAAGTCGGATAAACTCGACACTGACAACGAAAGCGACACGACGGTTCAAATCGTGTTGAACAAAACGGCGGTTGATTTCTTAGGCTACACTCCCGAACAGGCCATTGGCAAAAAAGCGCCGGGTGTGTTTGATAACAATGCCGAAATTGTAGGCGTAGTGGACGACTTTCATTTCCAGTCGCTGCACCAGCCCATCGGCGCGTACGGCTTTCACAACGCCAATACGGAAAACCGTACGTTTCTGCTGGTGCGTACCCAAACCCGTAATCTGCCGGAAACGATGCGGCAGTTGCAGGCAGCCTACCAGAAAAACCTGCCCGATGCCGCTTTTGAGTACGTTTTCCTCGATCAGTATTTAAACAATCTGTACCGGAGTGAGCAGCGTACCGCCCGGGTTGTCCTGATATTTGCCGGGTTGGCTATTCTGATTGCCTGTCTTGGCCTGTTTGGACTGGCTGCGTTCACCGCCGAGCAACGGACGAAAGAGATTGGCATCCGGAAAGTAATGGGTGCCAGTGTGACGAACCTCGTCGTACTGCTTTCCGGAGACTTTCTAAAGCTGATCCTGGTGGCTATCGTCATAGCCTCGCCAATGGCCTGGTGGGGCATGCACCAATGGCTGCAAAACTTCGCCTATAAGATTGATATCGAGTGGTGGGTCTTTGCGCTGGCCGGCTTGTTAGCCGCTGGCATTTCCCTGCTAACGGTCAGTTTCCAAAGCATCAAAGCGGCTTTGATGAACCCGGTGAAGTCGTTACGGAGTGAGTAAATCGCCTGGGGCTGGGGGCGTGGGGCAAGGGGTGACACCCAGTCCAGCTCCCCGCCCTACGCCCCTAGCCCTAAACCCTTTGCAATGAACCCCAAGCCCCCCGCCCGATCGCCGGACCGCCCTACCCCTCCGCGCTTCGCCGACTGCTTGTTGGAATGGTTTGTAGCTCCGCACTTGCTGGAAACCTTACAAGGTGACCTGCACGAGGAGTTTGCGTATCAGGTCGAGCGCGTGGGTGAGCGCCGGGCCAGATGGCGCTACTGGCGCGAGGTGCTGGGCTTTGTCAGGCCTTATGTCATCAAACGGGAAAAGAGTGAGTATCCAAGTCCTTCAACTTTTACCATGATACGTAATTATTTAAAAGTCGCAATTCGTTCGCTGGCTAAAAACAAGGTATACACCTTTACCAACCTGTCGGGCCTGTCCGTTGGCCTAGCAGCCTGCGGATTGATAGCCCTGTACATTTTCACCGAATGGCGGGTCGACCGGTTTCATGAAAAAGGCAACCGGATATACCGGGTCGTTACCAACACCGTCGAGAAAGGGGAGGCAACGATGGCTTCCAATACGGTAGGGCGCCCCGTGGCTGAAACAATCCGGCAGGAAGTACCCGATGTCGAAGCCGTCATCCCTGTGCGACGGGCTAACTTCTCTATCAAACAAAACAACCGCTATTTCTTTGACAAGGAACTATTCGTCGGCAACGACTTCCTGACTACGTTCTCGTTTCCGTTGATCGCAGGTAACCCTCAAACTGCCCTACGCGATCCGTACACGGTGGTTTTGACAGAGAGTACAGCCCGCAAATACTTCGGAACTACCGCTGTGCTGGGAAAGACCCTGATGCTTCAGGATACCCTACCATTCAGGGTTACGGGTGTTACCGCCGACCCGCAGCCATCGCATATCGATTTCAAACTGCTGCTGTCCCTGCCGACTTTCTACGCCATGAATGGCAACGAGGATGGACAATGGTTTACCTGGGATGAATACTGTTATGTGCTGCTTCCGGAGCAGGCCGACCCGGTGACAGCAGAGAAGAAAATTGCCGCTTTACCGATGAAACACAACGGCCAGGAGTATCGCAACAACGGGATGTACGTAACGCACTCGCTGGAACCGCTTCCCTGGATTTATCTGCATTCGTTTGGGATGCCCGATCTGGGCGGGGCTAACAACCGGTCGTATGGCAGTGCTAAACAGCTTTACGTACTGGGTGTCATTGGGTTGTTTCTGTTATTGTTGGCTGGTATCAACTTCATTAACCTGACGACGGCTCATCAGGGCGAACGGGCCAAAGAAGTCGGTATCCGAAAAGCGATCGGCGCGGCTTACTCATCGCTGATCGGACAGTTTCTGGGCGAATCGCTTTTGCTGGCCTATTTAGCCGGCTTTCTGGCGGTCCTGATGATGGCAGCCGCGCTACCGGCCCTGAATCACCTGACTGACAGAGCCATTCCGATCAGCATTCTGATTCATCCCATAACGATAGGCATTGGCGTTGTTTTTCTGTTTATGACGGGTCTGCTCGCGGGCTGGTACCCCGCCCTGCTGCTGGCGCGGTTCCGGCCGGTCGAAACGTTGAAAGGTCGGGTGGCCAGGACCAAAGGCGCCTGGCTGCGACGCGGATTAGTGGTGTTCCAGTTTTGTATCTCACTGGGCCTGATCGTCGGCACCATCGTAGTGGTTCGGCAGTTGCAGTTTATGCAGGGTCAGCAGCTCGGCTTCAACAAAGAACGCGTTCTGACGATTGAGCTTCGGAAGCTGCCCCGGCTGGATTTCATCAACAACTACGAGACGATTAAGCAGCAGGTAGCTTCCTTACCTAACGTACAGGCTGTAACGGGGGTTTCGGCGCTTCCCGGCCGCGACGGCTGGAATGGTCAGATGGTCTACCCACAAGGACGACCGCGTGAGCAGGCGTTTTCGCTCGAAGTCATTCCCGTCGACCACGATTACGTCAAAACGCTTGGCCTGACTATCCGTACCGGTCGCGACTACTCAACCCAGTTTACCACCGATGCCGGTCATGCCGTATTACTGAACGAAGCCGCCTGTAAAGCCATCGGCTGGAAACCCGACGAAGCGGTTGGCAAAGGAATTGGCACACCAGGACTGGAAAACGGGCAGGTGGTGGGTGTCATCAAAGACTTTCATCAGCACGGGTTGCAGCAGAAAATTGCCCCCATTCTGACCTTCATCACCCCGGCCTATACGTACCGCTATTTGGCCATTCGACTGGGTGCCGGCGACGTGCATAACTCCGTAGCGCGGATTGAACAGTTCTGGCAAACTCGTTTTCCCGGCTATGATTTTGATTATTATTTTCTGGATGAGGACTTTAACCGCCAGTACCAGACGGAACAACGTTTGTCTACGCTCGTCAGTATTTTCGCTGGCCTGGCCATTTTCATCGCCTGTCTGGGCCTATTTGCCCTGACTACCTTCACTACGGAACAGCGTACGAAAGAAATCGGTATTCGCAAAGTCCTGGGGGCTTCCGTAACCAGCATCGTGGCCCTGCTGTCCGGAGATTTCCTGAAACTGGTCATTATTGCCATCCTTGTTGCCTCCCCGCTGGCCTGGTGGGCAATGAATCAGTGGTTGCAGGATTTTGCCTACAAGATCGAGATTGAGTGGTGGGTGTTTGCCGGGGCGGGTTCGCTGGCCATTGGTATCGCCCTGCTGACGGTCAGCTTCCAGAGTATCAAAGCGGCTTTGATGAACCCGGTGAAAAGTTTGCGTTCGGAGTAGGCATACCTGTTTCTGGCAAACATTGCCCCTGCTGCTTTGACAGTCAGGGGCTTCTGCCCATTTCACAACCGGGTGATACCCCCCTTATCTTGAAACCAGGTATCTTTTACGGCTCCCAAGCCGTCAAACCGGTACTGCAACCCGACGATACCCGTGGCCTGATTGGGGAACGTAAACGATTGCGCTTTCGTCCCGTTCACGTAGATAGCCACCTGCTTGTTTTTAGCTTCTACCCGTAAGGTAGTCCATTGGGTCAGGTCACATCCAAAACCCGATAAATCCGCGTCTCTGCTGCTGATGTTCTTCCCGCAGAAATACAGGTTCATTTCACCAATGCACGTCTTAACCGACAAAGGAATACTAATGATGTCGTCTTTGCACTGAATCAACACTTCCACCTTCTGACAAGCACCGGCTCCGTCCTTGAAATCCGTTTTCAGCGAGGTTTCAAAAACGAAGGTATCGCTCATGAGATCCCCCATTTCCCGTTGATTGAAGAACCGCACTTTGGGGGCTCGGGGATGCAGAGGCAGATTGTATGCCTGCAACGTACTGGCATCAATCTCGACCCGGTCGTTCTTCAGGTAATCCGTTTTTTTGAAGTAAAGCGGTACGGGTTCGGTTTCAACCAGCCCGAGCCAGCCGTCGGTGTTGATACACAGGTCGTGCGTTTTGGCAACCTGCCCGTCGACAATCAGTTTGGTTCGAAAGAAACCGGGATAATAGTACATCGCGGAATGCGCATGCTTATCCTTGGCCATTAAGGTTTTTCGTCTGATATCCCAGGTTTGGACGATGAACACCGAGTCCGTTCTGGCCGCCCGAGCATCGTAGTTAAACACGACCGAATTTGGTACACCAACCGTAGTCATTTTATTGGCCCTGAACGCAAACTGATTTGGGTTGATGGTAATTGCGCCTGACTTTTCTTTGAATGCAATAAACAGGCATCCTGCCACTACCAGCCCCAGGCCCAGCACTAGCCAGTAGCGCCGGAACAAACGGCGGGTCGATACGTCCGGTTCTTTGTCAGGAATTGGGTAGTTCACGACGGGTTCCTCCGCAGCCACGTCCGCATCATAGACGTAGTGAGTCGGTTCTGACTGGCGCTGTTTGAAGCCACGCCAGTCGGGGTACCCGGCAAACCGGGCCAGCGTGTTCAGGGTGGTCAGTGTGGGCGCGCTGTCGTATCTGATCTTCCCCCAGACTCGTTTGAGCGTAGTCACGCTAAGCCGCACCTGAGTCCGCTCCTGAATGGCTTCGCTGAGCGTTTCAAAGTCGTACTGCGTCCAGCCGGTGCCATCCCCCCAGCCTAACTGCGCTTCGATTAACCGAAGACACTGACGCAGCGACTCTTCTTCCGAATTTTTAAGCATACTTCACGTATCAGACCCGATTGAACAAATTTGACGTAAACTTGGACAGGTGAAAATAACGTATTTCAGGCATTATACGTGTTACTTGGCGGCTGATAGATAACCAACCATACCCTGACCAACATCCTCAAACAGCTATGCACCTCAAGTATTTTTTTCTAAACCGTTCCCTATTGATGGGTTTATGTCTGGTAGCTTCTTTCGCGTTTAACCGGGCTGGAGCAACTGGGCTTCTCTCTACGCAGGACGATAAAATTCCGTATGGCAATAACCCACGTGCCGGCCGATACATCGACGTGGGCGACGCCAGGCTTTACTACGAAGTGTACGGCAAAGGGAAGCCGATCCTATTGCTGCATGGCGGAGTTTACGGCTATATCAGTGAATTTGAGCCGTTGATCGCCAGGCTTTCCCAAACCCATCAGGTCATTTGTTTAGCAACCCGAGGCCATGGCAAGTCTCAGATCGGCTCGCAACCCTACACCTGGCAGCAACGCGCCGAAGATGCTTACAAACTGATCCGAAGCCTTACGCAGGATAGTGTGCTGGTGTTAGGGTTCAGTGACGGAGCGTTTGCGGGGTATAAACTGGCGGCTTTATATCCTCAGGCGGTCAGGAAGCTCATCGCGATTGGTGCGGGCGATACGCCGAAGGGTTCCCGCACTAATACGTTTACCTATTCGCCCGACATGCTGATGGGTCAGGCCAGGACTCTTTTCGAAAGCCGGAAAGCCCTCATGCCGGAGCCGGAACGCTGGGGCGAGAGCCTGTCGATGCTCAACAAGCTGTACAACGACGATTACATAAGTGCTGAAACGTTTGAAAAAATCAAATGTCCGGTGTTGGTCATGAGCGGAGATAGCGATACTTACCATACGATTGATCGGGTGACAACGGCCGCCAAACTCATTCCCCGAAGCCAGCTCAGTATCATTCCCGGCTGCCCGCATGTGGTTATCTTCTGCAACTTCCCCGCTGTGTGGGAGTCAATACGTCCGTTTATTCGGTAAAGGGCAATGATCAACCAGCGAAGCGAATGCTCGTCTGTCAACGGTCATTGCGACACAAGTTGCTGTTCAAAGTTCGTTTTGTGTTGTCAACTTCTTAACGCTGACAACACAATGATCTGTTACCGTCTAACCAGAAACTGAAACTGGGTCTCCACGCCTTTGCCGTTGATCAGACCCGGATTCCATTGGGGCATTGCTTTAGCAATCCGCTCCATTCCACGCTTTAAAGCTGGGTCACCGTCGTAGGTCGGCACCAGGCTAATTACCTTACCGTCCTTGTTAATACTGGCCGTCAGCCACACTTTTCGGGGTAGCTTGATTGGGTCTTCGGCGTCCTCAACGCTCCTCAGCACAAACGCTTCGAGTTTCTCCTCCCCGCCTGGAAACGACGGTGGCGACTGCGTCTGGATAGATACCGGTCCGTACGTGTTATACGTAATGATGGGTTTACCGCCGTTGATACCCGGCTGGCCTGTAACGTCTGATGAATACAACAAAGCCAGCATTACACCGGCCGCAATGGCAAATGATCGAAAGAAGGTAGCGTTCATTGGTCTATCTTTTCCGTTAAGATGCAAGCAGAGAGGATTCGGTTGCACCGGAAGAATCTGCATCTTATTTTTCCTGTTCATGGGTGATAGTTGCGCCTGATTCCGATTAACCTGTAAAAAGCGTATGGTTTCGACACAAAGCCGATCAATGGAAGCCGCCCTGCTGACCGACCGGGCACAAACGCTGGAACGGATCTATGCGAAGACGTACCCAATGGTGCGTCATTACGTCCGGGAACACGGTGGTTCCGACGACGACGCCAAAGACCTCGTTCAGGAAGCGCTGATTACGTACTACGAAAAGGTGGTGTTCGAGCAGCTTACGTTAACTGCGTCGGTGACTACGTATCTGATGGGCATTTGCAAAAACCTCTGGCGGCAGGAGCTGGCAAAACGAGCCCGCCAGACCGCGTTGACGGATACCCACGCCGACCTGGCCGAAGACCCCACACCTGACGCTGAGCCACCGACGGCATCGCTGATGGCCTTCGTTGAACAACTGGGCGAAACCTGTAAATCGATTCTGGTTAGCTTTTACTATTTCGGTCAGCGTCTGGAGCAGATTGCCACGGAGCATGGGTACCGGAGCGTTCGGTCGGCCACCGTTCAGAAGTTTAAGTGCCTGGAACGCTTACGCCGTGCCGTGAGCCATCTGACCATCGAGCAGTTTAAATCATAAAGTCTATGCGTCCCCTCCTGGAAGAAGTTCACCTGCTGGAAGCGTACGCCGAAGGCACACTACCCGAAGAGCAGCAGCTCGACGTAGCGGTTCGTTTGCTGTGGGACCGGGACCTACAGCAGAAACTGGCCGGGCAGCAGCTGGCGTATAGGGCGTTACGTCTGTTTGGCCGCCGACAGCTTCGCGCCGAACTGGAAGCTATCCACGTTCGTCTGTTCGGTTAGTTCCCCCGGATAAATCAGTTAATTCATCGGCGTTTTTAAATGGCTATAAACAAGCCATCCGGCTTTGTATTGCCTTTTTCAACCGCCTGTCTGAAGCATCAAGTTTTCATCCCATACTTATTCCCCTGTCTTATGTATTATCCAGAGCTTAGCCGAAGCGAGTTCCGGCGGTTCGCCGTGCACCACCAACACCTGAACGGCCTAACCGTTGATCGCTACTTGCATCAAGTCGAAAACATGACGCGGGCCGTCATCGAAGAACGTCCGATGAACTTCCGGGAGGTCGATGTCTTCTCACGCCTGATGGCTGACCGGATTGTGTTCATGGGGGCGGCCGTCGACGACAACATCGCCAACATCATCATCGCCCAGTTGCTGTTCCTGGAGTCGGCCGATGCGAAAAAAGACATCCTGATGTACATCAACAGTCCGGGAGGGTCGGTCTACGCCGGACTGGGCATTTACGACACCATGCAGTACGTTCGTCCCGACGTAGCGACCATCTGCACCGGCATTGCCCTGTCCTTCGGGGCGGTACTGTTATGCGCCGGTGCTTCGGGCAAGCGGTCGGCCCTCCCCCACGCCCGCGTGATGATTCACCAGCCGCACGGTGGAGCCCAGGGGCAATCCGTAGACATTGAAATTACGGCCCGCGAAATCGTAAAACTACGGACCGAACTGTACGAAATTATGGCTCACCATACCGGGCGGCCAGTCGACGAACTCGAACGCAAAGCCGACCGCGACCACTGGATGAAAGCCGACGAAGCCAGGGAATACGGCTTCATCGACGACGTACTGCAACGGTAGACGCCTGACCAGAGCAACCCTGTCCACCAGCGTACAAACAGTGTCCGTTTCTGGACAGGTGCCTGCATAAACTCATTGGCAGAAAGGCCATTCCAGCACTGGAATGGCCTTTTCGTTAATCTGGCAGGCCATTTGTTATACATTTACACAACTAATATTCGGGCATGAAGGGAACTTACTTAGGCGAGTTCGAGGAGGTAGTGTTGCTGGCTGTGGCGATCCGGGCGGGCGATGCGTACGGAGCCGCCGTTGTCAACGAGATTGAGCAGCAGATGAACCGGTCGGTCAACCTGGGCGCGGTGCATTCGGCATTGAACCGCCTTCAGGAAAAAGGGCTGGTCCGGTCGGAGATGGGCGGCATATCAGCCGAACGGGGTGGTCGACGGAAGCGGCTCTATACGGTCACCAATGCGGGTCGGCGAGCCCTTGAAGAAGTACGGGAGTTGCGGAGCCAGATGTGGGAGGCCATCCCAAAAACCGCCTGGTCATGAGCAAGTCAACTGCATCCCCGCCCCAATTAGCCCAACGCCTGCTGCGCTGGTTCTGCGCTCCACACCGGCTCAACGAGCTGGAAGACGACCTGAACGAACTGTTCCACCAGCGGGTCGAAACGGTGGGATTGCGTCGGGCGCGGTGGCGCTACTGCCGGGATGTGCTGAGCCTGATACGGCCCTTCATCATCAGACGACAACCAAATGAGTACCCAAACCCACGTACTATGGACATGCTACGTAATTATCTCAAAATCGCCCTCCGCAACCTGGCCAGAAATCGGGTGTACTCCTTCATCAACATCAGTGGGCTGGCCGTGGGAATGGCGGTGGCCATGTTGATTGGCCTCTGGATATACGACGAACTCTCATTTGACCGGTATTTCCAGAACTACAACCGCATTGCCAAGGTCATGCAAACCGGAACCTTCGAGGGAGAGGTGTTTCACAGTGGCTATAACCCGGCTCCCATGGGGCCTGAACTGAGGAACGTTTACGGCGAAAATTTTTCGCACGTCGTCATGCTGTCTTATGATGGCAATAATGATCACATCCTGGCCTACGGCGACAAAAAACTGACTAAAACCGGTAGTTATATGAGTGCCGGTGCGCCCGATATGCTCACGCTGAACATGCTTAGCGGCACGCGGGCTGGTTTAAAAGACCAGAACTCAATTTTGCTATCGGAGTCGACGGCTGAAGCCCTGTTTGGCGAGACTGATCCGGTAGGCAAGATGGTGAAAATTGATAACCGGCTGGATGTCAAGGTGACGGGCGTTTACGAAGATTTTCCGTACAACACCGAATATTGGGATCTGAAATTTATTGCCCCCTGGGACCTTTATGCATCGTCGCAGGAATGGGTGAAGCGGGCGCAGGACAACGTAGAATGGGGCAATAATTCCTGGCAGGTGCTGGTGCAGATTGCGCCGAATACTACGTTCGAGGCCGTATCGGCAAAAATCAAAGACATTCGGCTGAAACATACGCCGGAAGTAGCGTTTCTCAAACCAAAAGTCTATCTGCAGCCCATGCGCGAATGGCACCTCTACACCGGCTGGGATAAAGCGGGGAATAGCGACGGGCGGATTCAGTACGTGTGGCTGTTCGGCATCATCGGGGTCTTCGTGTTGCTCCTGGCGTGCATCAATTTTATGAACCTTAGCACCGCCCGAAGCGAGAAACGCGCCAAAGAAGTCGGCATCCGCAAAGCCGTCGGTTCAGTACGTAGTCAGTTGATTGCGCAGTTTTTTAGCGAGTCGTTGCTGGTCGTTGCCTTTGCGTTTGTTCTATCCATTCTGCTGGTGCTACTCGTCTTACCCGTTTTCAACGAGGTGGCCGATAAGCAAATCGGTATTTTATGGGCGAATCCGGTCTTCTGGCTCTGCGGCATCGGGTTTAGTTTGGTAACGGGTCTCATTGCGGGTAGCTATCCTGCCTTTTACTTATCGTCGTTCCAAGCGGTTAAAGTCTTAAAAGGTACATTTCGGGTGGGGCGGTTTGCCTCGGTACCGCGGCAGGTGCTGGTGGTGGTGCAGTTTACGGTATCGGTCACCTTAATTATCGGAACGATCATCGTGTTCCGTCAGATTCAGCACGCTAAAAACCGTCCGGTTGGGTATGACCGGAGTGGCCTGATTACCGTGGCGATGAACACGCCGGAACTGTATCAGCATTACAACGCACTCCGCGACGCCCTGATTCAAACCGGGGCGGCTGTTGATATGTCGACCTCATCAACCCCGACAACGAATCTGAACTCGCGGAACGGCGGCTTCACCTGGGAAGGCAAAGATCCGGCCTTGAAGGCGAGCTTCGGTACCGTTGCCGTTTCGCACGATTTCGGCAAAACGGTGGGCTGGCAGTTTGTGCAGGGCAGAGACTTATCGCGGCAGTTTGCCACCGATTCGTCGGGCATAGTGCTCAACCAAACGGCTGTTCGGTACATGGGCCTGAAAGACCCGGTAGGCAAGCAGATTAAATGGAACGATAGGTCATTCCGGGTAGTCGGGGTCATCAAGGATATGCTCATGGGCTCGCCCTTCGAGCCGATTTACCAGACGGTTTATATGCTGGATTATGGCTGGGCCAACGTCATCAACATCAAGCTCAATCCTAACCGCAGCGCCAGCGAGTCACTGGCTAACATTGAGGGTGTATTCCGTAAATTCAATCCCGGCAGCCCGTTCGATTACAAGTTCACGGATCAGCAATACGCCTTAAAATTTGCCGCCGAAGAACGGATTGGCAAACTGGCTTCGAGCTTCGCTATTCTCGCTATTCTGATTAGTTGCCTGGGGCTGTTTGGCTTAGCCTCGTTTATCGCCGAACAACGGACCAAAGAAATTGGCGTGCGGAAAGTGCTGGGCGCTTCGGTAACTAATTTGTGGCTGCTGCTCTCGAAAGACTTTGTGATCCTGGTAATAATCGCCTTTGGTATCTCCACGTTCATTGCCCGTTACTTCCTGAACGGCTGGCTACAGAAGTATCAATACCACACGGAACTGGCTTGGTGGATTTTCGCGGTTTCAGGCGCGGGTGCGCTGCTGATTACCTTACTAACCGTCAGCTATCAGGCCATCAGGGCGGCTTTAGTCAACCCGGTTAAATCGTTACGCAGCGAATAAGTCTATGCGCTCCGCTCTTAAGTCACCACCTGGACTTGCCACGCGCCTGCTGCGTTGGTTCTGCGCCCCGCACCTGCTCGACGAGCTGGAAGACGACCTGAACGAGCTGTTCCAGCAGCGGGTCGAAACGGTGGGATTGCGTCGGGCGCGGTGGCGCTACTGCCGGGATGTGCTGAGCCTGATGCGGCCCTTCATCATCAAACGACAAAAAAATGAGTATCCAAACCCACGTACTATGGACATGCTACGTAATTATCTCAAAATCGCCCTCCGCAACCTGGCCAGAAATCGGGTGTACTCCTTCATCAACATCAGTGGGTTGGCCGTGGGAATGGCGGTGGCTATGCTGATTGGCCTCTGGCTTTATGATGAACTGTCGGTCAATAGATCATACCAGAACTATGACCGGATTGCACAGTTGATGCGGAACCGAACGGTCAACGGCGAAACGGATACCCGAGCAGGCTTGCCAATTCCGCTGGCTCAAACGCTTACAGCTACCTACGGCGATGCTTTTGAAGAGGTAGTATTAGCCTGGTGGACCAGTTGGCATACCATTACGCTGAAAAACCAGGTCTTTTCGAAGAGCGGCAAATTCATGACGCCCGGAGCGCCCGAGATGCTATCATTAACGATGCTGAAAGGCAGCCGGGATGGGTTAAAAGAACCAGCATCCATATTGCTATCCGCGTCGCTGGCAAAGGCTTTGTTCGGGGATACAAACCCACTGAATAAGACATTGACCCTCGACAATACGATGACGGTTAACGTTACGGGTGTCTACGAGGACATACCCAGCGGAAACAGCTTTGACGACGTTCAGTTCATTGCGCCCTGGGACCTCTATGCTGCTGCAACGCCCTGGGTAGATGAAGCCAAAGACGACTGGACCAATACGTCGTTTGAGATTTTCGTTGAACTCGCTCCGCAGGTTACAGCAGCGGATGTGTCAGCAAAAATCAGGAACCTGTTAGCCGATAATACACGAACACTATCTCCTCAAAAACCAGAAGTCGTTCTTTATCCGATGGCGCGCTGGCATCTGTATTCGGACTGGAAAAACGGCGTTAATGTGGGCGGACGGATTCAGTTCGTCTGGTTATTTGGTATCATCGGGGTATTCGTGCTGTTGCTGGCCTGCATCAACTTCATGAACCTGTCAACAGCCCGCTCCGTCAATCGGGCCAAAGAAGTGGGTGTCCGAAAAGCAATCGGCTCCCGGCGCAAGGAGCTAATCGTTCAGTTTTTCAGCGAGTCGCTGCTGGTCGTTACCATGGCTTATGGCGCATCAATTGGGCTTACCTACCTGGCGATTCCGCTCTTCAACGAGGTGGCTGACAAGCACATGACCGTTCCGGTCAACACCCCGCTTTTCTGGCTGTCTGGCTTGGGATTCACGGTGCTTACGGGCCTGATTGCGGGGAGTTATCCAGCGCTTTACCTGTCGTCGTTCCGTCCCGTATCTGTCCTGAAAGGTACGTTCCGGGCAAACAAGGGCGTTGCTGTTTCCCGCCGGGCGTTGGTCGTTATGCAATTTACGGTATCGATTACGCTCATCATTGGTACCCTGATTGTATATCGGCAGATTCAACACGCGAAGAACCGCCCCATTGGCTACAGTCGAAACGGCCTGGTTTCATTGCTTCTGAACGTTCCTCATTACGAACGGCACCGGGAGACCGTGCGAAACGAGCTGATTAAATCAGGGGCTGTGCTTGAGGTGGGCGAATCGGCGAGTCCGCTGACCGAAGTTCGTTCGACCAACGGCGGATTTGACTGGGCAGGCAAAGACCCCACATTGCAGGTTAATTTCGGGACAATTGGCATATCGCACGAATTCGGCAGGGCCGTAGGGTGGCAGTTCAAAGAAGGGCGCGATTTCTCCCGGCAACTGGCCTCCGACTCAATGGGCGTCGTGCTGAACGAATCTGCCGTGGCGTTTATGGGCATGCAGGATGTCGTCGGGAAAACCATCACCTGGAGTGGCAGTGATTTCAATGTCCGTTTTCACGTCATCGGCGTGATCAAGGACATGGTGATGGATTCACCCTACGAACCGGCCAAACCGACCCTCTTTTTTATCGACAATAACCCCGGCAAATTCCTGACCATGCGGCTGAATCCGGAGCGCAGTCCACAGGCGGCCCTGGCTGCCATTAACGCGGTGCTGAAGGAACACCTGCCCGAAGCGCCCTTCAACTACACGTTTGTGGATCAGGAGTACGATCAGAAGTTTCGGAGCGAGGAACGTATTGGCACACTGTCCAGTCTCTTTGCCAGTCTGGCCATCTTTATCTCCTGCCTGGGCCTGTTTGGCTTAGCCTCTTTTGTTGCCGAACAGCGCACTAAAGAAATCGGTATCCGCAAAGTGCTGGGGGCGTCGGTGTTCAACGTCTGGCGTCTCCTGTCGAAAGACTTTGTCGTACTGGTGCTGATTGCGTTCCTAATTGCTACGCCCATTGCCTGGTATTTTCTCAACAACTGGCTGGCGCAGTATGAGTACCGTACCGACGTAACCTGGTGGGTCTTCGCCTTAACGGGCGCTGGCGCGTTGGTCATTACGCTGCTGACCGTGAGCTTCCAGGCTATTAAAGCCGCCTTGTTAGATCCGGTCAAAAGCTTACGAAGCGAGTAACGATGGCGTCGGTCAGACCTTCACCCCCGCGCTGGGCCACGCGCCTGCTGCGCTTGTTCTGCGCCCCGCAACGGCTCGACGAGCTGGAAGACGACCTCGACGAGCTGTTCCAGCAACGGGTCGAGATGGAGGGGCTGCGTCAGGCGCGGTGGCGCTACTGGCGTGACGTAGCAAGCTTGATGCGGCCTTCACTAATGAGACGACAATCAAACGATCCAGCGTACCGGCAATATCCAACCCCAAGCTATACAGACATGATCCGTAATTATTTAACCGTCGCGTTTCGAAATCTGGCTCGCGCCAAAAGCTACACGTTTATCAATATTGCCGGGCTGGCTGTGGGAATGGCGGCTTCGGCCCTTATCATTCTGTGGATACAGAGTGAATTAACCTATGATCGATTTTATAACAAAACTGATCGTCTCTTTCAGGTATACAACCGCGACAAGTTTAGTGGTATCACACAAGCTTGGGAAACAACCCCACGCCCTTTAGCGCCAGTCCTGAAACAAGACTACGCCGACATTGAAGATGCGTCCCGGTATCGACCGACTACGTTTATTCTGACTACTAATGAGAAAAACCTGAGTATCGACGGTGCATTTGCGGAACCTGCCTTCCTGAATTTATTTGATTTACCCTTTATAACGGGCAATCCCCGAACGTCCCTCTCAGAGCCTGCTGGCATCGTTATCACTAAATCATTAGCCGAAAAACTGTTTGGAACGACTCAAGCGCTGGGTAAAATCATTCAGGTTGACCATAAGGATAGCTTTTCGGTAACTGGTGTGCTGGATGACCTACCCAACAATTCGCGATTCAGCCATGTATCGTATCTACTCCCGTATACATATTTCATATCATCAGGTTGGGGTTCCGACGACTGGGCTTCGAACAATGAGTATACGTTTGTTCTGCTGAAAGATGAGGTAGACCCGGTTATCACGGAGAACAAAATTAAGCACGTCACTGCTCAGCGCCTTAAAGGCGTTCTGGATGATGTGTCGAACCGTCAGATTTTTCTCCACCCGGCCAGGAAATGGCACTTATTTTCGGAGCAGGAAAATGGTTCCCTGGTTGATGGCAAGATTGTTACCGTTCGTTTGTTTGGTCTGATTGCCGCGTTTATTCTGCTCATTGCCGCTGTCAACTTCATTAATCTGAGCACGGCCCGTAGTGAAAAACGAGCAAAGGAAGTTGGCATTCGAAAAGTAGCTGGGGCCCAGAAACGCTCTCTAATTTTTCAGTTTATTAGTGAATCCGTGTTGCTCGCCTTGTTTGCTGGCATTGTGGCCTTACTGCTCATTGCGCTTTGTATGCCCTTGTTTAATACCGTAACGGGTAAACAGCTCTCGTTACCGTTTAGCTCGATTGACTTCTGGCTCACGGCGCTGGGGTTTGTTCTGCTTACAGGTATACTAGCGGGAAGCTATCCGGCTTTTTATCTCGCGAACTTCCAGCCTATACGCGTCCTGAAAGGAACATTACAGCCCGTAACGGCTACGTTTTCGCCCAGAAAAGGCCTGGTCGTTCTTCAGTTTACGTTTGCTATTGTCCTGATTATAGCCACGCTGGTTATTCAGCAACAAATTCAGTACGGTCAAAACCGAGAAAGTGGGTACGATCAAAATAACCTTCTATTCTCCTTCCTGCACGGCGACTTGCCATCGCATTACGACGCGCTGCAACAGGATCTGATCCGTAGCGGAGCCGCTGTTTCGGTTAGCCGATCACTTGGCCCTCTTACCGAGATCAATTCTCGTCAGTGGGGTCTTTCTTGGCCTGGCAGCACCAAAGCCGACAAGGATATCGAGTTTGACCGGTTTGGCACCGACGCCAATTTCCTTAAAACAACAGGTGCAAAGTTGCTGTCAGGTCGGGAAATTAACGTTCGTCAGTATCCAACGGATTCTACGGCAGTCATGCTGAACGAAACGGCCGTCAAAACGATGCATTTGAAAAACCCGGTTGGAACAACTATTCACTTTCATGATCGCGATTGGCATATAGTTGGTGTGGTGAAGGACTTCGTATTTGCGTCACCTTACGATCCCGTTAACCCGGTTGTTGTTACGGGTCCGGGTAGTCCGATAGGTCTCGGTTGGACAAGCATCCGGTTAAATCCGGCTAACACGCTGGCCAGAAACCTGGAAACTACCGAAGCAATCTTCAAAAAGTATAATCCAGCGTATCCATTTGCCTATACGTTCGCCGACGAGTCGTATGAAGCCAAGTTCGCTGACGAACAACGTGTTGGTACTCTGACTAGTCTCTTTTCCGGGCTGACAATCTTTATCGCCTGTTTAGGACTATTTGGACTAGCTGCCTACACGGCTCAGCAACGAACAAAAGAGATTGGCATTCGAAAAACCTTGGGAGCCTCCGTAACCAGTATTGTCCAACTCCTTACCAAAGAGTTTATCTATCTAACCGTCATCGCGTTTGTCATTGGAGCACCAATTGGCTGGTACGCTATGAATAAATGGCTTCAAGGGTACACGTACCGCATTTCGATTGGCATTAATACGTTCACTATCGCGCTAAGCTCGGCCATAGTAATCGTCTTGTTGACAGTCAGTTTTCAGGCCATTAAAGCCGCTCTAATTAATCCGGTCAAGTCATTACGTAGCGAGTAATCGTATGAGTGCTGCCCCTCCGCCCTTAGCCCAACGCCTGCTGCGCTGGTTCTGCGCCCCGCACCGACTCGATGAGCTGGAGGGCGACCTCGACGAGCTGTTTCACCAGCGGGTCGAGATGGAGGGGCTGCGTCAGGCGCGGTGGCGCTACTGGCGCGATGTGCTGAGCCTGATGCGACCTTTTATTATTCGACGACAACCAGCTGAATATCCTGATCCTTTATTTACTGATATGCTACGTAATTACATCAAAATCGCCTGGCGTAACCTCACCAAAAACAAAGGTTATTCGGCCATTAACATTGGTGGTCTGGCCGTAGGTATGGCGGTGGCTATGCTCAATGGTCTTTGGATCTGGGATGAGCTATCGTTTAACAATTACCACCAAAACTACGACCGCATTGCGCAGGTCGTCAAACAACAAATTCACGAGGGTGAGACTGGCGTTGGTCAGACTATGGTCTATCCCTTGGGAACGGAGCTTAAAACTAAGTACCGCGATACCTTCAGGCACCTGGTACGGGCGTCATTTCAACAAGACAAGATTCTGGCGGCCGGCGACAACAAACTGTCCGTCACGGGGCAGTTCATGGATCCGGAAGCCCCCGAGATGCTCAGCCTAAAAATGATCTATGGCAATCGGGCTGGTCTGAACGACCCAAATGCAATCTTGATTTCTGCTCAAACAGCTCGGGCGCTATTCGGCGACGCCGACCCGCTCAACAAAGTGATTACGCTCAATAACCAGACGCAAGTGAAAGTGACCGGCGTCTACGAAGACCTTCCGCTGAATACCGAATTTCATAAAACCAGATTCCTAACAACCTGGGCACTTTTCCTTCAAGAGAATGACTGGATTGAAAAAAGAGCTATTGATAATTGGCGTAATCATTTTATTAAAATCTACGCGGAAATCCCAGCCGGTTCGACGTTTGATCAGGTCTCCGAACGGATCAAAAATGCCGAACTTAACAACATCGCTCACTTGCCTGAAGAGTCGGCGCGCAAACCGCAGATTTTACTCTATCCCATGAGTCGGTGGCACTTGTTTCCTTACGAGAGGGGCCAGATCAACAAAGGGCCAGTGCAGATGGTATGGTTGGTTGGCATTATTGGTGGATTTGTGTTACTCCTGGCCTGTATCAATTTCATGAACCTGAGCACGGCCCGCTCCGAAAAACGCGCGAAAGAAGTGGGCATTCGTAAAACCGTCGGGTCGGTACGTGGGCAACTGATCAGTCAGTTTTTTAGCGAGTCATTCTTAGTAGCCATGCTCGCACTGGTGGTGGCCCTGTTTCTTACTACCGTCTCGCTGAACTGGTTTAATAATCTGGTCGCCAAGCAGATCGTAATGCCCTGGAACAATGGCTGGTTCTGGGCGACAAGTACGGCCTTCGTTTTTATTACTGGTTTATTAGCGGGTAGTTATCCGGCATTGTATCTATCCTCGTTCCAGCCGGTCAAAGTGCTCAAGGGAACGTTCCGAGTAGGGCGTTTTGCGGCCGTTCCCCGTAGGGTACTGGTCGTCGTTCAGTTCACCGTTTCGGTAACGCTCATCATCAGCACCATCATCGTCTATCGACAAATTCAGTACGCCAAGCAACGACCAGTGGGTTATTCGCGAGAAGGTCTGATCACGATGCCAATGAAGTCTGATGATTTTTACGGTAAGTACGATGTGTTGAGACGTGAACTGAAGAACACGGGCGTAGTGGCTGAAATGTCGCAGTCGATGGGACCCGTTACAGACGTTTATTCAGGCAATAACGGATTTGAGTGGAAGGGGAAAGACCCCCGTAAAGACGAAAGCTTTGGTACGCTGGCGGTAACTCACGAACACGGGAAAACAGTTGGCTGGCAGTTTGTAGCGGGCCGGGACTTCTCCCGAAAATACGCCAGTGACTCCTTAGGCATGGTTATCAATGAGGCAGCAGCCAGGTACATGGGCTTAGCCAATCCGGCAGCCGACGCTGCGGTCGGTGAACTGGTCACCTGGAGGTGGTGGGAGAACAACAAACCACCTATTCAGTACCGAATTCTGGGCGTCATTAAAGACATGGTGATGGAGTCGCCTTATGAACCTATTATTCCTACGGTCTTCTACATTAAAGGGCACAACGGGTCAGTAAGCTGGATCAACATTAAGATTCGGCCAGAAGTAACCGCGAGCGACGCCTTGTTCAAGATTGAAGCCGTCTTCAAAAAACTCATTCCCTCAGCTCCTTTTGAGTATAAATTCGTCGATCAGGAGTATGCTGCCAAGTTTGCGGCCGAAGAACGAATTGGTACACTGGCCGGCTTCTTTGCCTCGCTGGCTGTCTTGATCTCCTGCCTGGGTCTGTTTGGTCTGGCCTCGTTCACCGCCGAGCAACGGACGAAAGAGATCGGCATCCGTAAAATATTGGGCGCATCAGTGGCCAGCCTGTGGCAGATGCTTTCCAAAGACTTTGTGGTGCTCGTCATCGTAGCCTGCCTGATCGCCATCCCGACTGCCTTCTATTCCATGAGCGGCTGGCTGCAGAATTACACGTACCGCACTGAGTTGTCGTGGTGGATTTTCGCTTTGGCGGGCGCTGGTGCGTTGCTTATAACGCTACTGACGGTCAGTTTCCAGGCCATCAAAGCTGCCCTGATGAATCCGGTCAAAAGCTTACGAAGCGAGTGACGATGGCGTCAGTCAGACCTTCACCCCCGCGCTGGGCTACGCGCCTGCTGCGCTGGTTCTGCGCCCCGCACCGACTCGACGAGATGGAGGGCGACCTCAATGAGCTGTTTCATGAACGAGTAGCAACAGTAGGGGTGCAAAAAGCGCGGTGGCGCTACATACGCGACGTGGTAAGCCTGATGCGCCCCTCGCTTATAAAACGACAAAAAAGTGAGTATCCCAGACCAACACACACTGACATGATCCGCAATTATCTGACCGTCGCGTTCCGGAATCTGGCTAAGAACCGGGTGTACTCATTCATCAATATTACCGGTTTAGCGAGCGGTATGGCCGTTGCTATGCTGATTGGGCTGTGGGTTTGGGACGAGCTATCTTACAATAAATATCACCAGAACTACGACCGCATCGCCACGGTCCTGCGGCACTTTACCATCGACGGCAAGAAAGAAACGGGTGGTCAATCCAGTCCGACTCCGCTTGGCCAGGAACTACGGTCGTCCTTTAGCGGTGACTTCACCCACGTTGTCATGTCAACGCAGCCGGTGAATTACATTATTGCCAACGGCGACGATGAGTTCACGCAATCCGGGCGGTTCATGCAATCCGAAGCGCCGGATATGCTGAGCTTACGCATGCTTCGCGGGAGCCGGGCCAGTCTTCGGGAGACAAACTCTATTCTGCTGTCGGCATCGCTGGCTCAAAAGTTATTCGGTGGCGCTGACCCGATTAACCAGATTGTGACGATTGACACGAAAGCAGAAGCCAAAGTGACAGGCGTGTATAAAGATTTACCTACTAATTCCGAATTCAAAGACGTAACCTATATCGCCCCCTTTGATTTATACGCGTCAATTAACCCGTGGGTAAAGGAAGCGCAGGACAAGTGGGGCGAAAACAATTTCCCCATCTACGTGCAGATAGCCCCTCATACCACGTTTGAGCAAGTTTCGAGTAAACTGAAGAACATCATGCTCAAGCACTTGGATGCGAAAAAAGCAGCCCAAAAGCCGGAAGTATTTCTGCACCCCATGAGTCAGTGGCATTTGTATTCAACCTTTGAAAACGGAGTCAAGGTCACGAGTGAGGGAGTAAAGTTTGTGTGGTTTTATGGTATCATCGGCGTGTTTGTGCTGCTCTTGGCCTGCATCAACTTTATGAATCTGTCAACCGCCCGCTCCGAAAAACGCGCTAAAGAGGTAGGCATCCGCAAAGCCGTTGGCTCGCAGCGGGCTCAGTTGGTTGGGCAGTTTCTGAGTGAATCACTGCTCATGGCCGGGCTTGCCTTTATGGTGTGTTTAGGGATAGTTCAGGTTATACTACCTTGGTTTAATGGCGTTGCTGATAAGACAATAGCCCTTCTGTGGACAAATCCGGTTTTCTGGATTGCAGGTCTAACCTTCACTGGATTCACGGCCTTGTTAGCGGGCAGCTATCCGGCTTTCTATCTGTCTTCCTTGCAGCCAATCAGGACATTGAAAGGTGGTATCTTAAGCGGACGTTCGGCGGCTTACTCCCGCAAGCTGTTGGTCGTTTTTCAGTTCACAATTTCCATTGCCTTAATTATCGGTACCCTTGTCGTGCATCACCAGATTCAGTTCGTCAAGAATCGTCCGGTTGGATACTCGCGCAATGGCCTGTTGAGTTTCCCCGAGAATGGCTTGTTGGACAAGGTTGATGTGCTCCGTGGCGAACTGCTCCGAACCGGTGTAGTCTACGAAGTGGCCGAATCGGCCAGTCCACTCACGAAAGTCGGCTCCAATAACACGGGCTTTGAATGGACCGGTAAAGTCCCTGGAGCTGATGACGACTTCGGCACGCTGGGCGTTTCGTATGAGTACGGCAAAACTATTGGCTGGCAATTTGTAGCAGGACGCGACTTTTCGCGGCAATTTCCGAGTGACTCCTCGGGCTTAGTAGTTAATGAAGCAGCCGTAAAAGTGATGGGTCTAAAAAAACCGGTCGGCGAAATCGTTCGATCGGACGATTGGCACAAAGGCACGTTCCGAATTCTGGGAGTTATCAAGGATATGGTGATGGATTCGCCCTTCGAGCCGGTTCGCCCGACGATCTTTTCGCTACGGGGCTACAAGCGATGGCTATTTGTTAAGATCAACCCGCAGACCAGCGTCAATGATGCTTTATCGAAGATAGAGGCCGTCTTCAAGGCAGTAGTACCTTCGGTTCCGTTCGAGTACAAGTTCGTGGATGATGAGTACAGAGCCAAGTTTGGTGCCGAAGAACGAATTGGGAAGCTATCTACTTTCTTTGCGGGTTTGGCTGTATTAATTAGTTGCCTGGGGATATTTGGTCTGGCTTCCTTTACGGCTGAGCAACGCACTAAGGAGATTGGCATTCGCAAAGTGCTGGGCGCGTCGGTGGCCAACGTGTGGCAGATGCTCTCGAAAGACTTTGTGGTGCTGGTCCTCATCGCCTGCCTGATTGCCGTCCCGATTGCCTATTACTTCATGAGCGGCTGGCTTCAGAATTACCAGTACCGTACGGAGCTGTCGTGGTGGATTTTTGCGGTGGCAATCCTGGGCGCGGTACTCCTCACGTTGCTAACGGTCAGTTTCCAGGCTATCAAAGCAGCGTTGGTTAATCCGGTCAAAAGCTTACGAAGCGAGTAACGATAGGGCTTGGCAGAGGAGAATGGGGAATCTCTGCCAGGCCCCATCAATTTGGAGTCCGATACGCCATGGGGGTCATGCCGGTTTTTGCTTTGAAGAGCCGGTTAAAGTACTGTGGATACTCAAAGCCCAGCCCATAGGCAATTTCGTTGACGGTTTCGCTGGTGCTCAACAACCTCAGCTTGGCCTGTTCGATGACGTAGTGCTGGACATACTCCTTAGCCGTTTTACCCGTTTCCCGTTTCAGCAGATCGGTCAGGTAGCCGGCTGAAAGACCCAGCTGGCCGGCCAGGTATTCTACACCCGGCAGGCCGTTTTCGCGCTGCTGGTTAGTCTGAAAGTAGCCGATCAGCAGTTCCTCAAACCGGGAAACCAGGTCCGTATTGAGCTTTTGCCGGGTCAGAAACTGCCGCCCGTAAAAGCGGTGGGCGTAGTTGAGCAGTTGTTCAATTGCCGTAACAATCACCCGCTGGCTGTAGGGGTCCAGGTTCCCGCTGTATTCGCTGCGTATCGTATCAACCAGCACCGAAAGGGTTTGCCGCTCCTCGTCCGACACGTGCAGGGCTTCGCTGACGGCGTAGGAAAAGAATGTGTAGTCCTTCATCTTCCGGCCCAAATCGGAATGAGCGAGCAGATCGGGGTGGAAGTAGAGTCCCCAGCCCTCGTACTGTGTCTCTTCGTTGAACGCCTGAACGGAGAAGACCTGCCCCGGCGCCATAAACATCATCGTTCCTTCCTCGAAGTCGTAGTACTGCCGACCGTACTGCATGGACCTGGGAGCGGGGCTCTTGAGGCTGATGACGTAAAAATCGACCACGATTCTGACGTTGTAATGCTCCGGGTGAGCCGTAACCTGGCCGTAGTCGATCACGGTTACCAACGGATGCCGGGGTTTTTCGTACCCCAGCATCCGGTGCAGCTGACTAATGGAGTCTATCTTCAGAAAGTCGCTCATTTGTTCAAACCAAGCTGGCCCATAATCATGTTGTCGAAGGCGCGGTCGCTCAGTACGCCCTTCATAAGCGGTATCATCCTGGCGGTCCGCCCTACCCGCACGCGGGTGCGTGGCTGGCTGGCCGTTGTGCTGTCAAATATAGCTTTTGCCACCTCCGTGGCTTTCAGGATCGGAAACGAACTGTTGGTCGAGTCCAGAATGGTTTCGGTCATCTTCAGAAATTTCTCGCGCATCGCCCCGTACGGATTACCGGCAATCGGCTCGGGATAGAACGAGGCCGCATTGTTGATGAATTCGGTTTCGACCCCACCGGGTTTGACCAGTACTACGTCGATGCCAAAGTTTTTCATCTCTTGACGCAGGCCATCAGTCAAGCTTTCCAGCGCGTATTTCGACGCGTGGTAGGCGCTGGCCCCGGCCGTCGTGAAATCCCCTCCGACCGAACCGACGTTGATAATGCGCCCCTGCCGGGCCTTCCGCATGATTGGGAGCACCATCTGGGTCACCCGCACCAGCCCAAAAACGTTCACCTCAAACTGATAGCGAAGGTGTTGCGGAGTCAGTTCCTCAAAAAAACCGTTCTGAGAGAAACCCGCGTTGTTCACCAGTACGTCTACCCGACTGGTCTGGGCGTAAATTTGCTTAAACGCCTGCTGAATGCTCTCTTCATCGGTTACGTCCATCGGAATCATAACGCAGCCGAGGGCCGCAAGGTCCTTCATGCGCTCTACGTTACGGGCCGTGGCAAATACCCGATACCCATGCCGGGCAAACAACCTGGCACTTTCTTTTCCAATACCGGAGGAGGCTCCCGTGATAATCACTACGTTGCTCATGATTGCATTGATTTAGTTGGTAAACCATGCAAAGGTCGCCCCATCGGCTGGCGGTCGGATTATACAAATCCGGGGTCGTTGTATGCTTTTCGTGGCTGGCGGGATTCCCTCCCACAGCGCTGCCTTTTGTCTGGTTGATACGTGCTTTTCTGCGCTCAATAGCTCCCATACGGCCATCGAAATCGTTGGGCAGAAGCAACTGACCTTTTCCGGTGCGGCTGATCTCTATAATCTCGAACGCCCGCACCCTGTAGGCAGGCACACCCGCTCTTCCTTCAAGAACCGCTGAAAGTACCGCATTTCCCGCAATTCGTACCGCGATTCGTCCGTCACCTCCCCCCAACTTTGTCTCAGTCAACCGGAGAGCCTCAACCGCTCCGGAACTTACTAACCATTAAAGCGAAAGAATATGCCTACGCTAACTGTTAAAGACGGTACCGAGATCTATTTCAAAGACTGGGGAACAGGTCAGCCCATTGTCTTTCACCACGGCTGGCCGTTATCCAGCGATGACTGGGACGCTCAACTGATGTTTTTTCTGAAGCACGGGTATCGGGTCGTTGCCCTTGATCGACGGGGCCACGGACGCTCTACTCAATCACCCAACGGACACGACATCGACACTTATGCCGCCGATGCCGCCGAGCTGGTCGATCACCTCGACCTGAGCAATGCTATTCACATTGGGCACTCAACGGGGGGCGGGGTAGTAGCCCGCTACGTTGCCAGGTACGGACAGGGGCGGGTGGCCAAAGCGGTTCTCATTAGTGCGGTCACCCCGCTGATGGTACAAAACGAAACGAATCCAGACGGGGTACCAATTTCCGTGTTTGATGAGATTCGGGAAAACACGGCTACCAGCCGTCCCCAATATTTTCAGGATTTTACCCTGCCGTTTTACGGCTATAACCGGGAGGGAGCCAAGGTTTTACAAGGTGTACGGGACAACTGGTGGCGCCAGGGAATGATGGGGGGGATCAATGCTCACTACTATGGCATTAAAGCGTTCTCGGAAACTGATTTCACCGAAGACCTCAAAAGCATCGACGTACCGGTACTGGTCATGCACGGAGAAGATGATCAGATTGTACCTATTCAGATTACCGCCCACAAAGCCATTAAACTTCTGAAGAACGGTCGTCTGATCACGTATCCCGGCTTTCCGCACGGCATGCCAACCACCGAAGCCGCTACGATCAATGCGGACTTACTGGCCTTTTTGCAATCAGAATCATAGCCCGCGACAGGCTGACCCCTACACGTTCGAGACGGGTCAGCCTGTCTTCATTCTGTAAACCAATCGGTATTGCTGCTTAACCCTTTTGCCATGAACGATTCAATTTTAGGTCTTCACCACATAACGGCCATTGCCAACAACGCCCAACGCAACTACGATTTTTATACTCGGGTACTTGGCCTGCGCATGGTCAAGAAAACGGTTAATTTCGACGACCCCACCACCTACCATTTTTATTACGGCAATGAGCAGGGGGCTCCCGGTACCATTCTGACGTTCTTCCCCTGGGAAGGCATCGGCCCCGGTCGGAACGGTACCGGTATGGCGACCGAAATTGGCTATTCAGTACCAGCCGGTAGTCTGGACAATTGGGTTGCCCGCTTCCGCGAGGCTGGCGTATCGATGGGTGAACAGGCCGAGCGTTTCGGCGAACGGTATCTTCCGTTTACAGACCCCGACGGGCTGGCACTGACGCTGGTTGTTTCCCAACAGCCCGACAACCGCATAGCCTGGGAAACTGACACGGTCAGGCAGGACATGGCCACCCGGGGGTTCCATACCATTACGCTGACACTGCAAAAAATAGACGCTACGGCGAAGATCCTGACCGATATTTTCGGGTATCGGCAACTGGCGCAGGAAGGTAATAGGTACCGGTTCCGAACGGATGCCGTACCCGAAGCCGCCATCGTTGACCTGCTCGAAGAGCCGGATGGACAAATGGGCCGCAATGCCGCCGGGACGAATCACCACGTTGCTTTTCGGGTGGCCAACGACACGGTTCAGATGGCATTTCGGGAAAAGATTCTGGCCAGTGGCTTACAGATCACCCCGAAGATTGACCGCGACTACTTTTTTTCGCTCTACTTCCGCGAACCCGGTGGTGTTCTGTTTGAGATCGCGACCGACAATCCGGGCTTTACGGTTGATGAGCCGCTGGCCGAACTGGGCAGCCACCTTAAACTACCTAAACAGTACGCAGCTTCCCGGGACCGAATTGAAAAGGCGCTCCCGGTGCTGCGGACCAACTGACGAGTTTACCAGGAAACCAAACACTACAAATACAATGCAAACCCTTAGTCAACCCCAAACCAAGTCGTTCGTTTCGGAACAGGGCCTTGCTGTTTCCTACAAGAACTGGCATGCAGCCGACGCGCCAAAAGCCCTTGTCGTTCTGGCCCACGGATTTAACTCACACAGTGGCTACTTTCAATGGGCTGCCGAACAGCTAACGGCTCAGAATTATGAAGTCTACGGCATTGACTTTCCGGGCCGGGGAAACTCCGATGGAGAACGGTACTACATAGCCGACTATGAAGCGTTTGTCAAAGAGCTGGACAAGTTAGTCGATCTTGCCAAAGCCGCCCATCCGGGCTTGCCTACGTTCCTGCTGGGGCATAGTGCGGGCGGTGTTTTGTCGTCTGTTTATGCATTGGAGCATCAGGAGAAGCTCAGCGGTTTCATTTGTGAAAGTTTCGCGTTTCAGGTGCCTGCCCCCGATTTTGCCGTGGCTGTTCTAAGGGGTTTAAGCCACGTATTCCCCCATGCCCACGTACTGCGACTGAAAAACGAGGATTTTTCCCGCGATCAGGCCGTAGTTGACTTTATGAATAATGACCCGCTTATTGCGGATGAAGTCCAGCCGACGAAAACTGTACAGCAATTGTCGCTTGCCGACGAACGACTAAAGGCTGAGATGGCTACCATAAACCTACCCCTGCTGATCCTGCACGGTACTGCCGACAAAGCCACCAAACCCAGTGGCAGTCAGTATTTTTATGACACGGCCTCATCCGACGATAAAACACTGAAACTGTATGAAGGGCATTATCACGATTTGCTGAATGATACAGACCGGGAGATTGTCATGCAGGATATTTTGAGCTGGCTAAACAAACGGGCGGATTAAGGCCAAACGGCAACGTTAATCTTTTGTCATCCCGGCGGCCCGGTCCTGGCGTCGGGATGACAGAATTAGCTTTTTAAAACCGGTTTGATCCCATCCGTCGGCCTGGCTTACAGCCGTATTTCGTGCCGATGGTCGTTACTAGTAAGCGCCCTGAACACATTCCCTGAATGGGCGCATACACTAATTAAGTGCAATGTATGGCTGCAGGCATTTCCATCGATTCCAACAGTGCTGTTACGACCATCATCGTCCAGCGGCCTTACCGGCAGTCTGTTCAGGCTTACGAAAACTGGTTAAACAAAATTGTTCCGCTGGCCCAGACGGCACCGGGACACCGGGGCGTAAACGTAATTCGGCCGCACGGGCAGAGCGAGGAATATACCATTGTGCTGCATTTTGAGTCGGAGGCCTACCTGCGCGACTGGCTGGCCTCCGACACCCGCAAACGACTCCTTGACGAAGTACGTCCGCTGCTGAACGAAGTCGAACGAATCGATATCAGGACCGGGCTTGAATTCTGGTTCACACCACCCAGCCACAAAGTAGCCCCGGCTTATAAACAGTTTCTGATAACCTTATCTGCCATTTTTCCCTTATCATTTCTGATTCCGCAGCTCCTCGGCCCGGCCCTGACAGCCTTTCCCATACTTGCGGTTCCGGTGGTTCGCGCGTTCGTAACCAGCCTGCTCATCGTTGGCCTGATGACGTTTGTCATTATGCCCCGTTACGTTCGGCTGGTGGCCCGCTGGCTGTATAAACCTTGATCGGGACGAAAGCGCCTTGCCAGGTGACGGTGTATATTTGTCGAACAGCGCCCTCATTGGCAGGCTTGCTAACCAGTTTTGCAACGGGTTGCGCCTGCGTAACTCCCGAAAATATGCAGCCAGGTGCGGCTAAACGTGCGGGTCATTTACTGGCCACCCTTAAAATAGTCTCCGGTTACAGGCGGATTTCCGTGCTGTTCGTGTTGTTGCTGGCTGCGCTGGTATCGAACGGACAGAACATAAACCGGCAACGCGTGAATGGCCTGCTCGATGATTTGCCGAAAAGCCGAGCCGATGACCATAGGGTTGCTATTTTACTCGAATTAGGCAAGTTTCACATTTACAAACCGGGGGAGTCGAAAGCCGATCTGGACAGCAGCCGGATGTACCTCAACTGGGCCAGGAAATTAAGTGACTCACTGCATTTGGTGACCCGGCAACACGAAACCGAAAGTTTACTGATCGTCGCTGATCTGGAAAGCGGCCATACGGCCAGCGGCCGGTCACGGTTTGCGAGTCTTATCGCGAACTGCCAGCGGTCGGGCGATAAAGAAGGCGAAGCCATAGCCCGAACCAGATTCGCCATCTGGCTCCGCAACTACGCGCCGGACTCAATAAAGGTGGTGGCCAATTTCCGGCGGGCAGCGGCTATCTATCGGTCCATTTCTAAACCCGAAAGTGAGCTATATGCCCTGAAAGAAGTTGCGGTTACCCATTTTTATGAAGGCAAGCTGGCGCTGGCCGAAACTGAACTCCTCGCCGTTCTGAAGCGGTACAGAGCCATTCACTATCCTAATTTACACTATACCTACAATCTGTTATCGTCCATCAGCCGCGTCAAAGGCGATTTGAACGGTGCCCTGAGATACGCGCTGCTGTGCATCGATACCATGCACAAAACAGCAGATACAGCCTCGGCAGCGGCTTTTTACGGCGATCTGGCGCAGGTATATGAAGTGGCCGGCAATCACCAGAAGCACATTGACTGGGCCAAAAAGTCGTTCACGGCCTGGCGTCGGGAACGACTTCCAAATTTTGCGCTTTTCAATGCCGCCGGGACTATTGCTAAAGACATGATTAACAGACGACAACCAACCGAAGCTCTCCATTTCATTCAGCAACTGGTCAAGGAGATTCCAACGAATACCATTATCCAGAAAGGTTGCGTGGCGCAGAATCTGGCGTATTGCTACGAAGCGTTAAACAACAACCGGCTGGCCGAGCGGTCTTACCTGGAAGCGCTGTACTGGTACGAAAAGAACGGACTCGACTTCGAAGGGTCACTGCGCGTCAGGCAGGAGTTAGGCGCTTTCTACCTCCGGCAGCAGCGGTATAAAGAGGCTGGTGATTATCTGACAAAAGCCCTGACCATACTACCCCAGAAAGAAGCTTTGTCGTCGCTGAGGGACATTCATTTCATGCTGTTCAGGGTCGATTCGGCGCAGGGCAGTTACCTGTCGGCCATTAACCATTTCCGTTTGTACAAAACCCTGAACGATTCCCTGTTCAACGAAGCGAAAAGCAGACAGCTTTCCCAGCTACAGATTCAGTACGACACGCGGGCGAAAGAGCAGAATATTGCGCTGCTGACCAAGCAGAGCGAACTCCAGCAGTCGGCGTTGAAACGGGCCAGAACAAACCAGACTGCCATGATGATTGGGGCCGTTCTGCTGGCGGGTCTGCTGGGTGTCAGCTACAACCGCTACCGGCTCAAACAGCGGAGTAACCGACTGCTGGAAGCCAAACAGCGGGAGATTGACCAGAAAAACCAGTCGCTCGAACAGATCGTCACCGAGAAAGAAGCGCTGCTGGTGGAGAAAGAATGGATGCTCAAAGAAATCCACCACCGGGTGAAGAACAATCTACAGGTCATCACCAGCCTGCTGAACGCGCAGTCGGACTATCTGCAGGATTCGGTAGCCCTGACCGCCATCCGGGAAAGTCAGAATCGGGTTCAGACCATGGCGCTGATTCATCAGCGGCTGTACGAATCGGATCATCTGTCGAAGGTAGATATGGCCGGATACATCGGCGAACTGATTGACTATCTGCTGGAATCATTCAACACCCAGCCGGCTGTCCGGGCAGAACTGGAGGTGGCTCCGGTCCGACTCGATGTGAATCTGGCTACGCCCATTGGGCTAATCATCAATGAGGCTGTTACCAATTCGCTTAAATACGCCTTTCCGGCCTGCGCTACTGGTACCCACCCGTCGGGGGTGATTCGCGTTAGCCTGCAGCCGCTGACCCAACCAGCATACCGGCTCATTATTGAGGATAATGGTGTGGGCTTCCCCGCCGAGTTCGACCCTGCCCGCAGCAATACGCTGGGCCTGACGATGATTCAGGGCCTGAGCCGCCAGATTGGGGGCCAGCTCCAGATTCGCCATGCCCAGGGCGTTGGCATACAACTGGACTTTAGCCCCACAAAAAAATAGCGCTGTTTTGCCCAAAACGGCGTTATTGCCGGACTTGTAGCTCAGCTACCGGTCGATTTAGGCGGGACGCTGATGCGCAGTTTTTTCATCCGGGCCTCCAGCGTTGTGGGTTTAAGGTGCAGCAGTTCGGCCGCTCCGCCCTGCCCCCGGATACGCCCGCCCGATTTGGCCAGAGCAGCCAGGATAGCCGTCCGCATGGTTTCGTTGATGGGCCGTACGTAATCGCTTCGCGGTTCGGTAAACGCTGGTTCGTCGGACGAGGGTGCCGACCGCAGTGGTTCGGCCAGTTCCAGCGTCGTTGAGCGCGACAGTATAGCGGCCCGTTCCAGTACGTGTTCCAGTTCCCGGATATTGCCGGGCCAGGAATACGTCAATATCTGCCGAAGGGCGTCGTTGGCAATGCCGGTCAGGGGTTTACCCAGTTTCTTGCTGATGCGTCGCAGAAAATGCAGCGCCAGCGGCTGAATATCGTCGGTACGTTCTCGCAGGGGCGGCACCACAATCGGAAATACGTTCAGCCGGTAGTAGAGATCCGACCGGAACCGGCCTTTAGCAACCTCTTCCTGCAAGTTGCGGTTGGTGGCCGCAATAATCCGGACATCGATGCGGATAGGCCCTTTGCCGCCAATGCGTTCGATTTCCTTTTCCTGAATGGCCCGCAGGAGTTTGGCCTGTAGTTCGAGGGGCAGTTCACCAATTTCATCCAGAAACAGCGTACCGCTGTCGGCCAGTTCAAACTTGCCGATGCGCTTCTCGGTGGCTCCCGTAAAACTGCCCCGTTCGTGGCCAAACAGCTCCGATTCAATCAGTTGGGCAGGCAGCGCGGCACAGTTAATCTTGACTATGGGCCGCCCATTCCGTGGTGAGAGGGTATGCACCGTGCGAGCCACCAGTTCTTTACCCGTTCCGGTTTCGCCCAGGATCAGCACGGTCGCGTCGGTAGGAGCCACCTGGCTAATGTTGGTAAACACAGCCTGCATGACCGCACTCTGACCAATGATTTCCCCGAAATTGTAGCTGGTTTTGATCTCTTCGGCGAGGTAGGTTTTCTCCTGTTCCAGCCGCTTGCTCAATTGGTTAATCCGCTCGAAGGCAAGCACATTGTCCAGCGCCAGCGCCATCTGAACGCTGATGTCCTGCAGGGTGTGCAGGTCTCGGTACGTAAAAGCGTAGGGGACTTTGCTGGCCAGTATAAGCGAGGCCGCCGGTTGATCGCTGACAAAAACGGGCACGTACATAATGGATTGCAGCCCCAGCGTTTTCCGAAAAAGCCCGTCAAGTACGTTGGTGGCTGCCTGATCGGTAAACTGAAAGCCTACATGGAGCGTGGGCTTGGCGAGCCAGGTTTGCAGCGAATCCAGGGTGGCAGCCCAGGCTGCCGGGCTGATTGTGGTATACACGGGTAACGACTGAACATCCAGCGGCTCAAAACGGCCATTCATTTTCTGCACCGTACTGAGTGTACTAACTGCCGAGGTCCGTTGCTCGTCGGTTCGGTACAGCGCCAGCAGATCAAAGGGCAGCAACTCGTTGATCGACCCGGCCACCTGCGTGAGCATGGTGTTCATGCTCACCCCACTGCGGAACGCATTGGCAATGGCGAGTTCAATGGCCTTTACCTGCCGACGTGTGTCCAGTTCTTCATAAGCGAGCAGATTATCCAGGGTCAGGGCAATCTGCGGGCAGATCAGGCTGACCGTCTGGTAATCCTGGTCCGTAAACCCATCGGCAAGAGTACTCGACAGCATAATCGTGGTTACGGCATTGCGCTTCAGCGGAATCGGAAACAGGGCCAGCGACCGTACGCCGAACCGATCCCGACTGGCCCGCACGGTAACGTATTGCCCGCAGAGCCGCTCAAATGCTTCCCCACAGAATACGCCTGTCTGTTCGCCCAGCGGATCCGGCGCTTCTTTATCAGGTTTTTGCGGTAGGATTGTATCGGCTTCGTCCGGTAGCAGAGTCGCCAGGGTTATCCGCCTGAACGCGTTGTCGCCCATTTTTTCCAGCATGAGCCAGTAAAACGAGGAGTCGTCCGGCAAACTAATCCGGAAGGTGAGAAATGAGAACGGTACGAATCGATTGATCTGTTCGGCAATGGCCAGACAAAACTGTTCGCGGTCCTGAATATTGATACTGGCGTTATTGACCGCGATCTGAATGCTTTGCTGCTGACGTAGTTTGGCTTCTTCGCTGTGCGCATGGCGGTACCGGGCAATCTCCAGCGTCGACAGTACGTCTTTCTCCCGGAAGGGTTTGGTCAGGAATCCGAACGGCTGGGTCACCTTGGCTGCTTCGAGCAGGCTATCCGTCAAATTAGCCGACAGAAACACGAACGGAATGGCCTGCCGGTTCAGCCACTGGGCGAGGTCAATACCCGTTTCCGGGCCGTCCAGAAAAATATCCAGCAGCACAATGTCGGTCTGCTGATTGCCCAGCAGTTCTTTGGCTTCCGCTACGGACCCGGCAATACCCGCTACCCGGTAGCCTGCCTTGGTGAGCATCCGCCGTAGATCGTTGGCAATCAGAAACTCGTCTTCCACTATGAGCAGGGAAGGCAGGGCGGTTGGCTCGTTGACGGGCAGCATGTCGGATTAAGAACGTTGACTACCGGTAAAGATAAACCTCCAAAACGACTCCAGCCAGCCTCTCCAATATATTGGAGTCTCTACTATAGTGGAGGATACCGATTTACCTCTAAATTTAATAACCCTTTGACAATCAACAATCTTTTCAAAACCGGATGGCTACGTTGTCAGAATGGCATTGTGTTGGTTCCGGTAGCAGTAGCCATAAACCTTCACTACTCATGCTTACACAACGCAGTTCTCAGTCGGAATCCTGGTTTGTCGAACATGTTAAACTGGATCAGCGGATTATGCCGAAGCGGTGGCCTGATTGTCAGGAACTGATTCTGGTTCAGGCGGGCGAAGGCCACCTCGTAGTCAATGGAAATCCGGTTGTGTATGGCCCGGGGGATGTCTTCTTCCTGGCTGCTCAGGATCAGCACAGCTTTTCGATGGCGCAGCGAACAAGCGTTTACCGGCTTTCGTTTTCGCGGTTCTTCGTTGATAGCTTGCCCGCCCGGGAAAACCATACGTGGGGCTATCTCGATGCCGCCACCTCGCCCTGCCTGGGATCAATTGCCACCGACGTCGCCGACCAGGACAAGCTTCGGGCACTGGTAGTCATGCTGCTGGCGGAGAAGCAAAGCCTGCGCCCATCTTCCGACAATTGCATTGTTGAATCATTGATGGCGGTTATTCTGAGTTTGGTCTGCCGGTTGCTCGCCCGGTCTGCCCCGACCACATCCGTGCAGCCCACGCATTCGTCGGAAATTACCCGGCGGGTGATCGCCTACATCACTCGTTATATCGGTGAGCCGCATCGGTTACGTATGGATACGATTGCTGATGCCTTCAATTACTCGCCCAGCCATTTGAGCGCCCTGTTCAAGCAGCAGGTCGGCGCTTCCATTCAGCAGTTTATTATCCGGCACAAGCTCAAATTAGTGGCCAGGCGACTTCAGCAGACCTCACTGACCGTGTCGGAGGTTGCCGACGAATTTGGCTTCACCGACGTATGCCACCTTAACAAGCTGTTCAAACGCCATTACAAGAGCACCCCTACTACGTACCGGCTTAATCTGCTTTCCACACTATAACTATCCGCTCGCAGTATCCTGACCTACGTGTCCATCGAAGAGTTTTCCAGGCTGGGTCTTTTTGTTAGGTTTGGCACATTCTCGTTTTCTGTTCAACTTGCCGCCTTATTGCTGATCTGAATTGTATGAAATCGTTTTCCATTGTCTGGCTCCCGCTGGTACTGGGGCTGTGCGCGACACCGTTTATCGACCCAACGCCCGTTACGCAACCAAACGCCCCTGTTGGTACTGGTCCGTCGAAGCCGAATCTGATCACGGGTGCCGATCAGGTATCGGCTTACCTGCCGTATCTCAAAGGAAAACGGATCGGGATGGTGGTCAACCCGACTTCCATCATCGGCAGTAAACCCAGCGTAGACAGTCTGCAAAGCCTGGGCGTGAACATCGTTATGGTATTCGGACCCGAACACGGCTTTCGCGGTAACGCCAGCAACGGAGCCAGGGTTGCCGATGAAGTCGATGCCAAAACCGGGATTCCCATTATCTCGCTGTACGGCAAAAACCGGAAACCGTCGAAAGAGCAGCTAGACAAGATTGATCTGCTGATCTTCGACATCCAGGACGTAGGGGCCCGCTTTTATACGTATATCAATACGTTGAATGACATTATGGAAGCCTGCGTCGAGGCCAACAAAGAATTACTGATTCTGGACCGGCCCAACCCCAACGGTTTTATCGTGGATGGCCCCATTCTGGAAGATCACCTGCATTCGGGCATCGGCAAGCACAGGATTCCCATTACGCACGGCATGACCATTGGCGAGTTTGCCCAAATGATTAACGGGGAAGGCTGGAGCCTACCCAAAAATTCGTGCAAACTGAAGATCATCAAGGTAGCTAACTACACGCACGACACCCCCTACGTACTGCCGGTGGCCCCTTCGCCAAACCTGAATACCCAGCAGTCTATCCTCCTTTATCCGAGTGTTTGTCTGTTCGAAGGCACTATCATCAGTCAGGGCCGGGGCACCTACATCCCGTTCACGGTGCTGGGCGCTCCGGCCCTGAAGGGTACCTATTCGTTCTCGTTCCGGCCGGTCAGCATCAAAGGTATGAAAGAAGCGCCCCTGCACCAGGATACGGATTGTTATGGTCTCGACCTGCGGAAGTACGATACCAATGCCCTCCGAAAAACCCGGCAACTCAACCTGCAATGGCTCATGGAGCTGTACAAGGCCTATCCCGACAAAGCGCGTTTTTTTGACATAAGCCAGAGTAAGGAGATCGGCAACTTCGATAAGCTGGCGGGCACCGAAAACCTGAAAAAGCAGATCATCGCCGGCGCGAGTGAAAAAGAGATACGCCAGAGCTGGGAGCCGGGGTTGTCTGACTATAAAACGATGCGGAAGAAGTATCTGCTGTATCCGTAACGAATGCTTAACGTAGCCTGTCGGCCAGGACGAAGACGAACCGTTATTTTTGGGTCCGATTAGTTCATTTGCATACGTATCGTGAAAAAGCTGTTCGCTCTTGCCCTGCTGACCGTTGCTGCGCCGTTTTCCTTACTGGCTCAAAACCGCACGCCCAAAGCTGTCTTTGTTATCGTCGATGGGATACCGGCCGACGTGATTGAGAAGGTGCCGACGCCCCATCTGGACAGTCTGGCGAAGGCTGGCTTCTACAAACGGGCGTACGTGGGAGGGCAGAAAGGGACGTATTCACAAACGCCGACCATCTCGGCGGTGGGTTACAATAGCCTGCTGACGGGCACCTGGGTGAACAAACACAACGTCTGGGGCAACGACATCAAAGCACCCAACTACCACTACCCCACCCTTTTTCGGCTTCTCAAAAATCAGTATCCTCATAAAAAAACGGCTGTATTCAGCAGTTGGCTGGATAACCGCACCAAACTGGTGGGCGACGGCCTGCCCCAGACCGGTACTATCAACGTTGATTACCATGCTGATGGCTACGAGCTGGATACCGTGAATTTCCCGCACGACCAGGAACGGACATTTATGAACCGGATTGACAACCGGGTCATCGACGAAGCCGTTACCTGCCTGACCAGCCAGGCCCCCGACCTGTCGTGGGTGTATCTTGAGTTCACCGACGACATTGGGCATAAGTACGGCGACAGCCCCCAGATGGACGAGGCCGTCAGAAAAATGGACGCCCAGATCGGGCGGCTCAGCCGCGCGTTTCAGCTACGTCAGCAACAATTTCCGGAAGACTGGCTGCTGATTATTACCACCGACCACGGCCGCGACGCTAAAACCGGACTTAACCACGGTGGGCAGTCGGATCGCGAGCGGACCACCTGGGTTGTGTCTAACCAGCCGGGATTGAACACCTACGGGCGGCAGTTTGCACCGGGTATTGTTGATCTGATGCCGACAATAGCCCGATTTATGCGCATCGACATTCCCAACGATCTGGTGCCGGAAGTAGACGGGGTTTCCCTGCTGGGACCGGTTTCCCTGGCCGACCCGCAGGTTGTGCTTGACAACGGCACGTTGCAAATCCATTGGAAAACGCTGGAACCAACCGGCAGCGTCAAGGTCTGGCTGGCAACCACCAATCAGTTTGAAACCGGCGGCAAAGACACGTATCAACTGGTTGGCCAGGTGCCGTTAAGCCAGCAGCAGTTCAGCGTCCCGGTGAAAGACAAACCATCGTCGTTCTACAAAATCTGGCTCGAAGGCCCCGCCAACTCGGTCAACAAGTGGGTGGTGTTGAAGTAATCCAACAGAAGCCGCTTACAAGGCTTAACTTTTTTTAACAGCCTAGATATCAACATCGTCCGTACCTTGACCGCCGAATCAGGGTACGGACATTCATGTTTCAGAACTACTTCACTATTGCCCTTCGGCACCTGCGCACACAACGTAGCTATGCGCTATTGAACACCATCGGCCTATCGGTTGGTGTAGCGGGGGCTTTGGTAATCTTCCTCTTTTTACGTCATCACCTCAGCACCGACCGGCACCACGCCAACTACGACCGCATCGTTCGCATCGCTACGGATGTGTACCTCCCCGACGGTTACACAGAATACAATCCCGAAGCGCCACTTCCGATGGCCCAGGTGTTACGTACCCAGTATCCGCAGGTCGACCAGGCGGCTTTTTTGATAATGAACCGCGACTTAACGGTCAGTGTCAAACGCCGGGGTCAGCAGGAAACCATACGCTTTCTGGAACACAAAGGGACAGGATTGGTGGAGCCGGAATGGTTTGATGTGCTGACTTATACCTGGTTGCAGGGCAATCCGAAAACCGCCCTGCGTGAGCCCAATATGGTTGTCCTGACCGAATCCTGGGCGAAGAAGTACTTCGGTGACACCAACCCGATTGGCCAGGTACTGACCCTTAACAACAAAAGCGATGTTACCGTGACCGGCCTGCTGGCTGACCCACCTGCCACGACCGACACTGACCTGGATTTATTTATCTCAATGGCTACGTTGAAAAAGCTGTCGCCGGATTTCAACGTAGCGGACTGGGGGTTTCTGAACAGCACCAACCGGCTGTACGCTACGCTCAAAAATCCGGAGTCAGCCGTAAGTCTGCAACGGGCGCTGCCAGCCCTTGCCAAGAAGCATTACGGCTCCGACGCCAATGTGTTTCGCTTTACGGTGCAGCCAATGCGGGAGTTTCATTTTGATATAGCCCGTGATCCCGGCAGAGCCATTCGTCCCTCGCTGTTGTGGTCGCTGGGCGCTGTTGGAATTTTATTGGTCGTAGCAGCCTGCATCAATTTTATCAATCTGGCTACTGCACAGGCTCTCCGGCGTAGTAAGGAGGTAGGCGTCCGAAAAACGCTGGGCAGTTCGCGGGGTCAGTTGATTGGTCAGTTTCTACTCGAAACAGCCCTGATTATTATGGCCGCTATGGTCGTGGCCATTCTGCTCGTTCTTGTGTTACTACCGCTGTTCAACAATTGGATACAACTTAATCTGACACTACGGCTCGATGGGTTGACATTGGGTTTCGTAGGTCTGTTGCTGACCGTTGTTGTTTTGCTGGCGGGTGGTTACCCGGCTGCAGTCCTGTCAGGCTTCTCGCCACTGGCTGCCCTGCGGGGCAGGTTAACCGGTTCGGCGGTTGGGCAGTCTGGTCGTGGCTTTACGGTTCGCCGGGTGCTGGTTGTCACGCAGTTTGCGGTTTGCCAGGCGTTGATTCTAGGTGCATTCGTGGTGGCCTATCAACTTCAATACATGCAACAGGCTGATCTGGGTTTTCGGCAAGACAATGTGATAACGATCACGTTGCCGCAGGGCCAAAAAGCGAAACAGGATGCGTTTAAACAGCAGCTTTCGTCGTATACCGATATACGGTCCGTTAGTTTAACCGTGCTGCCGCCTTCCAGCGTCCTGGGTTATGGCGGTTCGTTTAAATTCAATGGCAGTGCCGAATGGGCCAAGTTTCCGGTGCTGGAGCGGCTGGGCGATGCCGATTACATGAGTACGTACAGTATAAAGTTGCTGGCTGGCCGAAATATAACACCCAGCGACACCATCCGGGAGTACCTGATTAATGAAACCCTGCTCCACAAACTTGGCTTTCATGATCCGCAGCAGGTTCTGGGCAAAAAGCTTCAATACTACCTATCGCCCGTTCCGTTACCTATTGTGGGCGTCGTTACCGATTTTCATCAGAAATCACTGCGCGATGAAATTGGGCCTTGCGTCATCGCCAGTTACGCCGACTGGTACCGGAAAGCAGGCATTCGAATTTCGGGTCAGAACTCCGCGCAGACGCTTGAACGCATTCGACAAGTTTGGCAGCAAATCTACCCCGACGAGGTATTTGAGTACGAGTTTCTCGACCAGCAGGTAGCCAGCCTGTACCAGACCGAAAACATGATTAATAAACTAATCAATGCGTTCACCGGGATTGCCATCCTGATTTGCTGCCTTGGCTTATACGGGCTGGTATCGCACGTAGTGGTTCAGCGAACCAAAGAAATTGGTATCCGTAAAGTTCTCGGTGCATCCGTCACGAGCATCGTCGCTTTGCTCTCCCAGGATTTCCTGAAACTGGTGCTGATTGCCATACTCATCGCTTCGCCGGTGGCCTGGTATGTCATGAACGGGTGGTTGCAGGACTTTACCTACAAGATCGACATCGCCTGGTGGGTATTCGCCGTAGCGGGTTTGCTGGCGATCGGCATTGCCCTGGCAACGGTAAGCTTCCAAAGCATCAAAGCCGCCCTGATGAATCCAGTGACGAGTTTACGAACCGAATAGCCCAGGGCTTGGGGCTTGGGGCGTGGGGTAACAAACCCGCCCCCAGCCCCAAGCCCTAGGCCCCACGCCCCTACAACTATGCTTCGCAACTACCTTAAAATCGCCTGGCGGACCCTGCGCCGAAACCGGCTTTACACCGGGATCAACATGATAGGCTTGTCGGTCAGTATGGCCGCTTGCTGGCTGATAAGTCTGTACGTCTGGAACGAACTCACATTTGACCGGTTTCATGAGCGGGCGGATTCGATCTTTCGCGTCATCACCCGATTCAAAATGGCTGATTCGGATGATGGTCTGGCGCTGTCGGGTGCCGATGTTGGTCCTAGATTACAGCAGACACATCCCGAGGTGCTGAAAACGGTTCGATTCAAATCTGTACCCGTAGCAACCAAACGACACGGCAATGAACTGACGAACGAAGGCGATGTGTACGAAACGGATAAAAGCGTTTTCGACGTGTTCTCGTACCGGTTGCTTTCCGGCAGTAAAACCGCTTTAGACAAGCCCAATAGTGTGGTGCTGACTCAGCAATTAGCCGGGAAATATTTTGGCGCAGCCGATCCAACTGGAAAAATCCTGATACTGAATAAGCAGCCTTATACAGTGACCGGCGTATTGCAGGACCTTCCGCCTAACACTGATCTAAGGTTCAGCGCGCTTCTGTCCTGGCGGGATGCCCCTGCTTCGGCTGAAGACGTATTTGACACGTCCTGTTTTACGTATGTGCTCCTGGCCGATCAGACGCAGGCAAGTGGATTCCGCCGAAAGCTGGCTCAATTTGATAAGACACAGGTAGCCCCCCGCATTAAGGCATTAGGGTATGATATCAAAATAGAGCATCAGCTACAACCGCTCACGGAGCTGCATTTCGTTGATGGCCTGTTCGATGATACGCCCAAAGGCAACCGGATGTACCTAACTATTTTCTCCATTGTGGCCGCATTTATTTTGCTGGTTGCGTGCATAAATTACATGAACCTGTACGTGGTTCAGGCTACCAAGCGGCAGAAAGAGGTCGGAATTCGAAAGGTAATGGGAGCTGGTAGCCATCAGTTGCTTGGTCAGTTTCTCGGCGAAGCGTGGTTGGTTATGCTCATGAGCACTGTTTTGTCACTGGGCGTGATACTTGTGGTTCGTCCGGTGTTTGAACAGTTCACCGCTATTCCGCTGACGCTGCCCAACTGGTCATTCGTTTCGGGTGGGCTTGCCGGGCTTGGGTTAGTGGGTTTGCTCACCGGATTGTACCCGGCCCTGTTCCTGTCGTCGGCTCAGCCGGTGGGGGCACTGAAAGGGCAATCACGCGGAATGGGTCGCCAGTGGACCCGAAAGTCGCTGGTCGTACTGCAATTTACGCTGTCGGTAAGTCTCATCGTCAGTACGCTGGTCGTGCGGCAACAGACGGATTATCTACGTAGCAAAGACCCCGGTTTTACGAAAGAGCAGGTTCTGGTAGTGAGTGTGCCGGCCGAAGAAGCGATTCGACAGAAGATGCGCGTTCTGAAAACGATGCTGGCCCAGAACAGCCGCATCGAAGCCGTTTCGCTGGGCCTGAGTCCCATTACCAATGACGCAAAAGGGAGTGTCGTTCGAGAAGTCGACGGTCAGAAAACTGAGCAGTTGGTATTTTTCGCCCGTATCGACGAGGCTTATCTGAACCTACTGCAAATCAAACTGCAAGCGGGTCGAAATTTCAATTCTGAACTTGCCAGCGATAAAAACCGGGCCGTTATCGTCAACGAAAGCTTTGTTAAATGGATGGGCTGGCGGATGGATCAGGCCATTGGTCAGACAGTAAAGACGTCATCGAATGATTCGCTACCTCGGCAGGTAATTGGTGTGGTACGCGACCACCACTTCGCGTCGCTGCACAACCGGATTGAGCCCATGATGCTGTATTACCAGACAGACAACCCGCTCAACGTGCTGGTTCGGCTCAGGCCGTCTGATGTGGAGGTCGTCCGGTCAGCCTGGGCTTCGCTCATACCGGAGTATCCCTTCGAAGCGGCTTTTCTGGACACAAGCTTCGACAAACAGTACCAGCAGGAAGAGAAAGCTAAAATCCTGCTCACCTGGTTTTCAACGCTCATTATTCTTATCTCCTGCCTTGGCCTGTTTGGGCTGATTGCTTTTACATCCGAACAGCGCACAAAAGAGATTGGTGTTCGAAAAGTGCTGGGTGCCAGCGTCGCTAGTATTATATCCCTGCTTTCAATAGACATCCTGAAACTGGTGTTCATCGCCATTGTACTTGCGTCGCCCCTTGCCTGGTACGCCATGAATGAGTGGTTACAAGACTTCGCTTACAAGATTGACATTGCCTGGTGGATGTTTGGGCTGGCGGGTTTGCTGGCGATCGGCATTGCCCTGGCAACGGTAAGCTTCCAAAGCATCAAAGCTGCCCTGATGAATCCAGTGAAAAGTTTACGAACTGAATAGCAAAGGGCTGGGGGCAATGGGCGTGGGGTAACAAACCCACCCCCACCCCCAGCCCCTTGCCCCACGCCCTTTGCTCCAAGCCCCTACAACTATGCTTCGCAACTACCTTAAAATCGCCTGGCGGACCCTGCGCCGAAACCGGCTTTACACCGCTTTAACCATTGGAGGACTCGCCGTTGGGTTAGCCGCCTGTCTGCTCATGTTTCTGTACGTAAAGCACGAGTTTACCTTCGACGGCTATCACAGCAAGGCCGATCGGATTGTGCGGATTACGACCAGCCTGAAAACACCCGAAGCGCCGATGTCCGTGGCGTCCTGCCCGATTCTGTTGGCCAGCGTCCTCAGGCAGAATTACCCGGAAGTGGAAGCGGCTGTGCGCTTTGAACCACTATCGGCTACGGTTCGGTATGGTGACAAGCTGTTTAATCAGCCCGACGTATTCTACACCGACTCGGATGCCTTCAACGCTTTTTCGTACGAGTTTCTGGCCGGTGATCCGCTTGGGGCTTTAACCAGGCCCAACAGCGCCGTGGTGACTGAGTCGTTTGCCCGAAAGTACGTAGGTCAAACCAATGCGCTGGGTGAACTCTTCCAATGCAACAAGACAACGTACCGGATCACGGGCGTGATTGCGGACTTACCCTCCAACACTGACTTGCACATTAGCGCCCTATTACATAAAGACTTTTCGACCTCCACTTCCTGGTTAGGCGAAGACTTTCCAGCCTACACGTTTGTGCTGTTTCGGAACCAGCCGAACCTTCGGGCGTTTGAGCAGAAACTGGCCTTGCTCAGCCAGACGTACATTCAACCGGAATTCAAGCGGATGGGAGCCGAGGGCTACGCGGTCCGGTTTCAGGCGGAGCCGTTGGCCGATGTGCATTTTAGTCAGGGCAAGATGGCTGATACCCCCAAGGGCAACCGCCAGTACGGCTATCTGTTTGCGTTCCTGGCCGCTTTTGTGTTCGCCATCGCCATTCTGAATTACATCAATCTGCTCACTGCCCGGGCGACCAGCCGCGCTAAAGAGGTAGGCATTCGCAAAGCCAACGGAGCCGTGCGCAGTCAACTAATTGGGCAGTTTCTGTCAGAATCGTTGCTGCTCAGTCTGCTGGCCGTCAGTCTGGCGGTCGGGCTTCTGGTTGTCGCTGTTCCGTACTTCAATACGTTGCTGCAGATACGGCTTTCGATCCACTGGACCGATGGGTTATTGATGGCGGCTGTGTCCATACTGGTCACAACGGTCCTGGGTGGCCTGTATCCCGCTTTCGTGCTCTCCGGCTATGACTCAGCGAACGTACTGCGCGGACGGTTCGGGCATTTCGGCACAGGGCTATGGCTGCGCCGAAGCATAACTGTGTTTCAATTCACCCTTACCGTCGCCATGATTGTCGGCGTGGTGGTTATCCGTAGCCAGATGAACTACCTGCAACGCCTGTCGCTGGGCTTTTCGAGCAACCAGGTCCTGACCGTTCCCCTACCCGACGATTCACTGGCCCGGACTCTGGCACCAGCGTTGGCGAATACATTGCGGCAGCGTAGCGAAATTACCGACGTAACCCTTGGTTCAGGGCTACAGCCCGACGCCATACTACCAGTCGGTACTACATTCTTCCGCGCGAACGGAAAGAAACGCGAGGTTACCAGCAACTACTTCTTCATTGATGAACGGTTTGTTCCCCTGCTGAACATGAAGATAATCAGCGGGCGTAATCTGACCAATACGTCGGAGGCTGACCGGACGGGGGGCTTTCTGGTGAACGAAGCCTTTGTCAGGATGGCGGGCTGGCAGCAGGCCGTTGGGCAGGCTATAGAAGGCTTCATGCACAAGGGCAAGGTGATTGGGGTGGTCAGGAACTTCAATTACCGGTCGCTGCACAGTCCGGTCGAGCCGCTGGTGCTGATCTACAACACGTTCCCGCCAGCCAGCCTGACGCTGAAACTTCAGCCGGAACACCTGCCGATCGTACAGGCTGCCTGGAAGGAACATTATCCGAATATTCCTTTCGACTACTCATTCCTGGATGAATCAGTAGACGCCCAATACCGCAAAGACCGGCTTATGATGACACTTTTCGACGGATTTGCGGTACTGACTGTACTCGTGTCGTGCCTCGGGCTGTTCGGCCTGACAACGTATACCGCCGAACAGCGCACGAAAGAAATCGGCATTCGCAAAGTGCTGGGTGCCAGCGTAACCAGTATCGTCGCCCTACTGTCGAAAGACACGCTGAAACTGGTACTGATTGCCATTGTGGTGGCATCACCGCTGGCCTGGTACGCCATGAATCAGTGGCTGCAGGACTTCGCTTATAAGGTAGATATTGCCTGGTGGGTATTCGCCGTGGCGGGTCTACTGGCGATCAGCATTGCCCTGGCAACGGTAAGCTTCCAAAGCATCAAAGCCGCCCTGGCGAATCCAGTGACGAGTTTACGAACTGAATAGCCCTGGGCTTGGGGCAAAGGGCGTGGGGTAACAAACCCACCCCCAGCCCCACGCCCTTTGCCCCAAGCCTCATACTCATACCCATACAACTATGCTTCGCAGCTACTTCAAAATCGCCTGGCGGAACCTGCTCCGTCGCAAATTTTACTCCCTTCTGAACATCATCGGTCTGGCCGTCGGGATCACCTTTACCCTGCTGATCGGCAGCTACATCTGGGGTGAGTACCAGGTCAATCAACGGCTGCGCAATGCCGGTCAGCAGTGCATTGTCCAGAGCCGATGGAAGGAGGATAATATGGGAATGCCTATTACGACACTGGCGCCAATGGGGCCGGCCCTGACGGCGCAGTACCCCACCCTGGTTGCCAACTATTACCGCTTCCACGGCGTAGGGGCCACCGTCTCAACGGGCAATCGCCATTTTCGGGAGTCTATCCAGATTGGCGACTCCACCCTGCTGACCATGTTTGGTTTTGACCTGCTGCACGGCGATCCAAAAACGGCGCTGACCGGCCCCAACGCCATCGTCATGACCGAAGCCAAAGCCCTCAAGCTGTTCGGAACAACCGATGTGCTCAACCAATCCCTGACCGTCGAAACGCCACAGCAGGGTCGGCAGGCGTTTATCGTTACGGGCGTATTGAAACCGTTACCTCCTAATTCGGTATGGCAGCTGCTGCCCGAAGACAATGAAATCTTCATGGCGGCCGGGGCGCTCCCCTACTTTGGCGCCACGCTGGATTCGTGGCTCAACCCATACATTGTCAACTATGTCGAACTGCAACCGGGCGTAACGCCGGCCGATCTGGAGAAGCCCCTCGCTCACCTGATCGCGACCAACACCCCGGCCGAGATCCGACAAAACCTGACAGCTTATGTTACGCCCCTGACCGACTTTTACCTGCAAAGTAACAACGGCCTGGTGGGCAAGATGATCATTACGTTGGCGGCCGTAGCCGTATTTATTCTCCTGATGGCGGTGGTCAACTTCGTCAACATTTCGATGGGCAGCTCGTCGTCCCGGCTGCGGGAAATCGGCGTGCGTAAAGTGCTGGGGGGACTCCGCCGGCAGTTAACCGCCCAGTTTTTGCTGGAAGCGCTTGTCCTGACGATGGTCGCTACGCTCTTCTCAATAGCGCTGTATTTTGTTTTCCGACCCCTGTTCAATGAGGTCGTCGGCAAACCCGTTCCGTCGCTGACTCAACTCCCCTGGCAGTACAGTTGGCTGCTGCTGGTGATGGTACTGGGGATTGGCGGTCTGGCGGGCGGCTACCCGGCCCTGCACCTGTCCGCCTACTCGTCGGTCGACTCGCTCAGAGGCAAAGGCAAATCAGCCCGGGAGGGTGTGCTTTTTCGTCGCGGACTGGTCACGGTTCAGTTCAGCATCGCCGTTTTTGTATTCATTGGTGCAGTCGTTGTTTCCCGCCAGATTGCCTATTTCTTCAACACGGATCTTGGTTTCAAGAAAGAAGCCGTACTGACTGTATCGTCGCTCCCCCGAACCTGGTCAAAAGAAGGCGTCGCCCGGATGGAAGCCGCCCGCGATCAGTTCGCCCGACTGCCGGGTATCCGTTCGGCGAGTCTTTCGTTCGAGATACCCAACGGCAATGTCGGCAACAGCGGCAATTTGTATCCCGAAGGCAAGGACTCAACCGGGGCCGTTAGTGTCAACCTTATGACCACCGATGAATACTTCGCCCAAACGTACCGGATTGCTCTGAAAAGCGGACGCTTTTTTCACTACGGTCAGGGTAACTACGACTCAACGAGTGTGGTCATCAACGAAGCGGCCGCGCGGGTACTGGGGTTTGCGAATCCACAATCAGCCGTTGGCCGGGGAGTTCGTTTCCAGGGCAGCCCCCGTCGGTTCGAGATCCGGGGCGTTGTTCAGAACTTTCACGTGGGCTCGATGCACCAGGCCATTACCCCATTGGCCCTGCTGCACGTTGAGACCCGCCCCCTCTACCGCTTTTTCTCCTTCCGAATCGCTCCGGGCAACACACAACCAACAATAGCGGCCATTGAACAGACCTGGCAAAAGCTCTTCCCCGACGCCCCGTTCGATTACGCATTCATGGACCAGACGTTGCAAAAGCTGTATCAAACTGAGTTGCAGCTCGAAAAAGCCGCTTACGTTGCCACCGGTCTCGCGCTTCTGATTGTCGTCCTGGGTGTACTTGGCCTGGTGTCGCTGAGCGTAGCCCGCCGGACCCGGGAAGTTGGTATTCGGAAGGTACTCGGTGCATCGGTGCCCAGCATCGTGACCTTGTTCCTGCGGGAATACGTCTGGCTTATGGGTATCGCCAACGGCATTGCCTGGCCCCTCGCGTATCTGGTAATTTCGGACTGGCTGGCCGACTACGCCTACCACACGCCAATCAACTGGCAACCGTTTGTGCAGGTTGGCGTGCTGCTGGCTATACTGACGAGCGTAGTCATCAGTTTGCAGGTGATCAAAGCCGCCCTGGCCAATCCGGTAAAGTCAATCCGGACGGAATAACCGCCCGTTCAACCCCAACCGCTTTCCGTTCTATTCCACCGACAACCTGCTCTGTTTACTGCGGACAAGTCGGCCCAGGCCTGGGCTGACTTGTCCGTTTCGGTACGGTCAGTGTCCAAAAGCGGACAACCCCATCAAGCGCCGTTTGGCCTAAAAGGGCTGTTTTATGGCTTTCGGGGCCTTTCTGCCCGGTTGGCACCGCATTTGTTCGGCATTATCGGAGAAAATGCCGAAGCCATGAAACGAGCCTTTCTGGGAGAGTTTGAAGAAGTAGTCATGCTGACCGTCGCCATCCTCGACGAAGAAGCCTATGGCGTAACCGTCACGCAGGAAATCGAGCAGAAAACCGGCCGGTCTGTCGGCTTCAGTACGGTCCATACGACCCTCCAACGTCTGGAGGAGAAAGGCTTTCTGGCTTCGCGCATGGGTGGGGCCACAGCCGAGCGCGGTGGTCGGCGGAAACGGTTTTTTACGGTCACGGCCGCCGGACGAAAAGCGTTACGGGACGTCAAACAAGTCCGCGAGGAGTTGTGGCGTTCACTGCCTCCGCAAACCCTCCAACTGATTACTGGATAAATAGCTTGGGGCTTGGGGCCGGGGGCATGGGGTAACTCCTAGCCCCCACGCCCTAAGCCCCTCGCCCCTCGCCCACAACCCTATGCCAAACGCTACGAAACCACCGCACTGGGCCACCCAACTGCTAACCTGGTGGGGCCACCCTGACACCCGCGAAGACGTGCAGGGCGACCTGCTGGAACTGTACCACTACTGGGTCAGGACGGTGGGCAAACGGCGGGCCGACTGGCGCTATTGTCTGAACGCACTGAGGTTACTACGGCCCCTGGCCAAATCAAAACAAGCAAGAGAATATCCTCCTCCTTTTTTACTGAGTCCTGATATGCTACGTAATTATTTCACCATCGCCTGGCGTAACCTCAACCGAAATCGGGCTTTTTCGGCCATTAACATCGTCGGATTATCCATAGGTCTGGCCACATGCATTCTCATCAGCCTGTTTGTTTTTGACGAGCTGAGCTACGACCGTTATAATGAAAAAGCGGATCGGATTGTGCGTGTCGTGTTCAAGGGCACCATGAACGGCGAGAAGATGCGCGAGGCCAACGTGATGCCGCTGGTCGCAAAAACGCTTGAATCCACCTTTCCGGAGGTGCAGGCAACTACCCGCATACGGTCTGGTGAGGCAACGCGTTTTGCGTATGGCGACAACGAATTCAAGGAAGAGCGGTTCTACTTTGCCGACTCCACGTTCTTTCAGGTGTTCACTCTGCCGCTCATAAAGGGTGATACCCGAACCGCCCTGTCGCAGCCCAATACGCTTGTTATCTCGTCGGCCACCGCGCAGAAGTATTTTGGTAACGACGACCCCATCGGTAAGGTGCTGACCGTTAAAGCCCGACAGACGAATTATACCGTCACGGGCGTGTTCGCCGAAGTACCCACCAACTCGCATGTTCACTTCGACGTGCTGGGTTCCATGGCGACTTTACCTGAAGCCAATCAGGCAAACTGGTTAATCTCTAACTTCTTTACCTACCTGCTGCTGCCCGAAGGGTACGATTATCATAAACTGGAAGCCAAACTGCCGCGAATCGTAGATACGTACATGGGGCCAGCTCTGAAGCAGATGACGGGTATCAGTTTGGCGCAGTTTCGCGAGCAAGGCAACGATGTAGGCCTGTTTCTGCAACCAATGACAGACATTCACCTGCATTCGGACCTCAAACCTGAAACCGAACTGGAACCGGGTGGCGATGTACGGTACGTGTACATTTTTGGCGCTATTGCAGTGTTCATGCTGCTGCTGGCCTGCATCAATTTCATGAACCTGAGTACCGCCGGGGCATCCAAACGCGCTAAGGAAGTGGGTATTCGCAAGGCGCTGGGTTCGGAAAAGGGCAAGCTGGTCGGGCAGTTTCTGGTGGAGTCGATGCTGCTCACCGGACTGGCGCTGACGCTGGCCGTGGGCCTTGTTTATCTGGTACTGCCGCTGTTCAACGAATTGTCGGGAAAGGCGTTGCGACTGGATATGGTACAGACTCCATGGATACTGCCTGCCTTGCTCGGGTTTGGGCTGGTAGTGAGTCTGCTGGCGGGTAGCTACCCCGCGTTTTTCCTGTCGTCGTTTAATCCCATTGCGATTCTCAAAGGCGGAGCCAATGCCCTGCGCGTTGCCAATGGTCGCACCAGCATCGGGCTACGCAGCAGTCTGGTAGTAGTTCAGTTTTTCGTGTCGATTAGCCTGATGATTGGTACAACGGTGGTGTACCGGCAATTGAGCTATATTCAGGACATTAAGCTCGGTTACGACAAAGAGCAGGTACTGATTCTGGAAGGCACGTCGGCGTTGGGTAAAAACGAAGCCGTATTGCGTCAGCAACTGGCGCAGGATGCCCGTGTAGTGAACGCCAGCGTATCGGCGTTCCTGCCGAATACCCGCTACAACGTGGGGCTGGTTAGTATGCAGCCGGAGGGGAATGCCCGGCAGTTAACGCGTCTGGCTTTGTTCGGCATAGACGACCAGTACCTGCCAACACTGGGTATGAAACTAGCTGCCGGCCGCAACTTCTCGGCAGCTAACCAAACAGACGGTTTTGGCGTCATTATCAATGAAACAGCGGCCCGACATTTCGGGTGGGGAAATCAGGCGCTGGGTCGTAAGTTACTCCTGCCGTCCATAAATGGGCAACGCGACACCGACCGGACCTACGAAGTCATCGGCGTAGTACGCGATTTCCATTTCCGGTCGCTACACGAGCGCATTGCCCCAATGGTGATGTTCAACAGCACGAATTCGGGCTGTATCCTTGTCAAAACCCGAACGAAAGACGTGGCCGGTTTGCTGGCATCGGTGCAGGAGCGTTGGACAGGCTTCAACACGGACGAACCGTTCCGCTACGGGTTCATGGATGAGAAATACCAGTCCATGTATGAGGCCGAAGTGAAAACGGGACGTATCCTGAGCCTTTTCGCCGGGCTGACCATCTTCGTGGCCTGCCTGGGCCTGTTTGGTCTGGCCACCTTCAGTGCCGAGCAGCGCACCAAAGAAATTGGCGTTCGGAAGGTACTGGGTGCATCAGTGACCAACATTGTTGCCTTGCTATCGACCGACTTTTTGAAGCCTGTGTTGATTGCCCTCATTTTGGCGTCGCCGGTGGCCTGGTATGCCATGAATCGCTGGCTCCGGGGATTTGCCTACAAGATTGATATCGAGTGGTGGATGTTTGCGCTGGCGGGCATAGCAGCCATTGGTATTGCCTTGCTGACGGTCAGCTTTCAGAGTATCAAAGCCGCCCTGATGAACCCAGTCAAGTCCTTACGTTCTGAATAATAGCGAAGGGCAAGGGGCCGGGGGCATGGGGTAACTGCCTAGCCCCTGCCCCAAGCCCTAAGCCCCACGCCCCCTGCCCTTACCCCACAACCCTATGCCAAACGCCACCCGACCACCGCGCTGGGCCACCAGGCTTCTCTCCTGGTGGAGCCACCCCGACACCCGCGAAGACGTACAGGGCGACCTGCTGGAACTGTATCACTACTGGGTCAGGACGGTGGGCAAACGGCGGGCCGACTGGCGCTATTGTCTGAACGCACTGAGGTTACTACGGCCGCTGGCCAAACAGAAACAGTCGACCGAATACGCGCAACCCTTTTTTTTAAGTCCCGATATGATACGGAACTATATCAAAATTGCCCTGAGAAATCTGTGGCGTAAAAAAGCCTTCGCGACGATCAACATTGTCGGATTGGCCGTTGGCCTGGCGACCTGCCTGTTAATTATGCTGTTTGTTACGCACGAGTTGAGTTACGACCGTTATTACGCTAACGCCGACCGCATGTTCCGCATGACCATGAACGGTCAGATAGGCGGTAAAGAGCTTCGTACAGCTCCTGTAGGCGTTCCGGCTGGTCCGGCGTTGGTACACGACTATCCGGGTGTCGAAGCAGCCGTCCGGTTGTATCAGGAAGGAACGTTTATTGTCAAACGCGGGTCAGCGCGGTTCAAGGAAGAACACGTTGTTTTCCCCGATTCCAACTTTTTCCAATTCTTCTCCATTCCCCTGCTGCAGGGTGACAAACGCACTGTCTTAAGAGAACCTAATACCATCGTTATTACGGAGACCATTGCCCGCAAGTATTTTGGAGCCCAGAATCCCATCGGCCAAACCTTGACGCTAGGTTCGCGGGCACTCTTTCGGGTAACGGGTGTGTGTCAGGATATACCGTCGAACACCCACTTTCACTACAACATATTCGGATCGCTCAGCTCCATCGACTTACGAAATACGTGGCTGTCGAGCGGTGCCCTGACGTATCTGACCCTACGTCCCGGTTATTCGATTGAGACGCTGAAAGCGCAGATGCCTGATCTGGTGCAGAGGTACATTGGTCCCGAGCTGCAGCAGTTGTTAGGCATAAGTCTGGCCGAGTTTTCCAGGAAAGGAGACCGCTTCGGATTTCAGTTCCAGCCGGTTACCGACATTCACCTTCACTCCGACCTGGAAGGGGAGATTGAGCCTAATGGCGACATCAAATACGTGTACATTTTCTCGGCCATTGCGGCTTTTATCCTGCTGATTGCCTGCATCAACTTTATGAACCTGTCGACGGCCGGATCAGCGGGTCGTGCCAAAGAAGTCGGCATTCGCAAGGCGCTCGGATCGCAGCAACAGCAACTGATTGGTCAGTTTCTGAGTGAGTCCGTGCTGATTACGTTCATGGCTTTACTGATTGGATTAGGTATTGTGCTGGCCGTATTACCCGGTTTTAATCAACTGGCGGGTAAGCAGTTCGACCTGAGCACCCTCACCAGCGGCTGGATGCTGCCGGGCATTGGATTCGGCTGTTTGCTGGTCGGATTACTCGCGGGTAGCTATCCGGCCTTTTTCCTGTCCGCGTTCAGACCGATCACTGTGTTAAAAGGCAACGGTTCGGCTCTGGCGCTACAGAGTGGCGCCCGGAGTGGTCAGCTACGTAATACGCTGGTGACGGTTCAGTTTGTGGTTTCGATTGGCATGATTATCAGTACCCTGACCGTGTATCAGCAATTAGACTTTATCCAGAGTAAAAAGGTAGGTTACGATAAAGACCAGGTCCTGATCATCCACGATACGTACGCACTTGACAACAAAGTCAACGCGCTCAAAGCCGAATTAACCAGGCTATCGCAGGTACGTGCAGTTACGCTGGCGGGATACCTGCCCGCCGGGGCGTCCAACACGGGCACCGATGGATTTCAGTCGACAAACAGCAAGGGCGAATCGGTCACCTACCGCAATCAGGCGTACTACATCGACGAAAGCTACCTGCCTACCCTGGGAATTCGCCTGGCACTTGGCCGTAACTTCTCAAAAGCGTTTCCGTCCGACAGTTCCGCTGTCTTAATCAACGAAGCAGCCGCCCGTCAGTTTGGCTGGACCGCATCCCGCGGAAAGAATCCGATTGGGCAACGGCTCACGGCAGTGGGCAACGGAAGCCCCGAAAGCAAACGTACCTATACTGTGGTAGGGGTCGTTAAGGACTTCCATTTTGCATCGATGCACCAGCCGATTGCCCCTTTGGTAATGATTTACGGGGCCGATTCCTATCAGATGGCTCTCCGCATTCATACCCGCGACATGGCGGCTCTGCTTGGGCAGATCGAACGAATCTGGAAAACCCAGACGGACAACCCGTTTGCCTATTCATTCCTGAACGACCGCTTCAATACCATGTACCAGTCGGAGCAGCGCATTGGTCAATTGTTTACCATTTTTGCCGGGTTGACGATCTTCATCGCCTGCCTGGGTTTGTTTGGTCTGGCCACCTTCACGGCGCAACGGCGCACTAAAGAAATCGGGGTTCGGAAAGTTCTGGGGGCATCCGTCGCCAGCATCGTTGGGCTACTGTCAAAAGACTTTTTGAAGCCCGTTGTGCTGGCCCTGCTCATTGCCACGCCCATTGCGTGGTATGGCATGAGTCGCTGGCTGCAGGATTTCGCTTACAAGATTGACCTGTCGTGGTGGATGTTCGCCCTGGCGGGCATAGCAGCCATTGGTATTGCCCTGCTGACGGTCAGCTTCCAGAGCATCAAAGCCGCCCTGATGAACCCAGTCAAGTCCTTACGTTCTGAATAATAGCGAAGGGCAAGGGGCCGGGGGCATGGGGTAACTACCTAGCCCCTGCCCCAAGCCCTAAGCCCCACGCCCCCTGCCCTTCCCCCACAACCCTATGCCAAACGCCACCCGACCACCGCGCTGGGCCACCAGGCTTCTCTCCTGGTGGAGCCACCCCGACACCCGCGAAGACGTGCAGGGTGACCTGCTGGAATTGTACCACTACTGGGTCATGACGGTGGGCAAACGGCGGGCCGACTGGCGCTATTGTCTGAATGTCCTAAAACTGTTACGGCCGCTGGCCAAATCAAAACAAGCAAGAGAATATCCTCCTCCTTTTTTACTGAGTCCTGATATGCTACGTAATTATTTCACCATCGCCTGGCGAACCCTCGCCCACAACAAGGTGTATTCGCTCATCAACGTCGTTGGTCTCAGCATTGGTTTGGCCGCGGCCATGCTCATTATGCTGTACACCAAAGATGAAGTCAGCTATGACCGTTTCCACGCCAACAACCCGCACATTTATCGGATAACGAACCGGGAGTTTAACCCCGCCGGCGTACAGGAGCGCGTGGGAACGAACACCGGCTACTTTCAGGGGCCCAGGTTCATGGCCGGCGTCCCGGAGATTCTGTCGTTTGTTCGGTACCGGGAGCAACGGCTCGACATGAAACGTGGGAACGAGGTAACGAGCCAGCCGGTGTTTGAAGCCGATTCCAACATTTTCTCGGTGTTCAGCTTTCCCTTGTTGAGCGGCAACCCGAAAACGGCACTCAAGGCCCCCAATTCGGTTGTCGTTTCGGAGGACGTAGCGCAGCGGGAATTTGGCACCACCGATGTACTGGGCAAGATAATTTATCTCAAAGACTCAGATTACGAGGACAATAGCCAGTTCAGCCCCTATATCATAACCGGCGTTTCGGCCAAATGCCCCCAGAACTCGTCGATTAAGTTTGACATCCTGAAGCAGCTTATTGTTCCGCAGGAGGCAATGGCCGATAATAACAACTGGTTCAATTTTTTCCTCAATACGTTCGTGCTGCTCAACCCGAATGCCAATCTGGGCAAAGTTGAGAAGCAGATGAATCGGATTTATGTGGCCGATGCCCGCGACGCGATCAAAACGATGGCTCAGCAATTCGGCATGAAGAACCGAATGGAGTATATGCTTCAGCCGTTTACGGACATGCACCTCAACAAAGACCTGCCCCCTGATAATGGGCTGGTTGATCGCAGTAACCCCATGTACTCCTACATCCTGACGGGTATTGCGCTGTTCATTCTCATCATTGCCTGCATCAACTTCGTGAACCTGACCGTAGCGCGGTCGTTGAAACGGGCCAAGGAAATCGGCATCCGGAAAGTCGTGGGTGGTGGCCGTTCGCAACTGACGTTTCAGTTTCTGGGTGAGTCGTTCCTGCTGTGCTTCGCTGCGTTTGTCTTCGCCGTGCTACTAGTGCTGCTGGTACTACCGACCTTCAATCAGCTTGCCAACAAAGCCCTGGCGCTGTCGTACCTGTTCGACGTCAAACTGGTGGCGGGCTACATTGGCCTATTTCTCGCCACTGGCCTGCTGGCGGGCTTTTATCCGGCGCTGGTCCTGTCGAGTTACGACCCCGTGCAAACGCTGTACAGCCGGTTCAAACTGTCGGGCCGAAACTACCTTCAGAAATCGCTGGTTGTGCTTCAGTTTGCTATCGCGTCGTTCCTGATTATCGGTACGCTGACGATATACTCACAATTCGAGTACCTAACCAACAAGGACCTGGGCTACGACGACCGGCACGTGATTGACGTTGAAAAATCAAGGTTAAATCGAAATGAGCTGAAACTGCTACGTGACGAGTTGCTCAAAAACCCCAACATCGTTGGTGTTACGCCCAAAAACGGTGGTCGCTGGGGTACGATTGCCAAGATAAACGGAGAAACGCAGCAAAACTTCGCGTACGAAACCATTGATCCTAATTTCCTTCCCTTGTTCAAAATCCCGATTGTGCAGGGGCGTAATTTCTCAGCAGACCTGCGAACAGACTCTACACAGGCGGTGCTGGTGAACGAAACGTTCGTTAAAAAAGCCGGCTGGAAGAATCCAATCGGGCAGGTGGTTGATTTCTGGTACAACGAAAATGAAAAGTACCGGGTCGTGGGCGTAGTGAAAGACCATCATTATGCCTCGCTGAGCGAAGAAATTGGCCCGCAACTGTTCACGATGAAGCCGACGAATCCGTACGGCAAGTTCTTTGTAAAGATCAAGCCCGGAACCGAAACGGCCAGTCTCCGTCATCTGGAAAAGACCTTCAAACGTCTGTTTCCCATTATGCCGTACTCGTATACGTTCCTGGACGAATCGAACCGCAGCAAATACGAAGCCGAGGCCAAATGGAAGCAGATTATGCTGTTCGGGGCTATCCTGACCATCTTTATTTCGTGTATTGGTCTGTTCGGGCTGGCCACCCTCTCGGCCGAACGGCGTACGAAGGAGATTGGTATCCGTAAGGTACTGGGTGCATCGGTTTCGAGCCTGGTGCAACTGCTTTCGTCGGATTTTCTGAAGCTGGTGGGCTTTTCGTTTGTGTTCGCCTTCCCGGCCGCCTGGTATGCGATTGACGCGTGGTTGCAGAACTACCCGTACCGCATCGACATCAGTGCCTGGACGTTTGTCGTTGCTGCTGTTATGGCCATCGCGATCGCCCTGCTGACGGTCAGCTTCCAGAGCATCCGGGCGGCTCTGTCGAACCCGATCAAGTCGTTACGTACTGAATAAACGAATGGCCACCGGAATGGAGAAAATTGAGCAACATACTTTCTTCCATCCCGGTGGCCGTTCACTTACTTAGTACGCAATGATTTCCGGCGTTGCTGACTCTAGTTTCCGGTATGGATTATTGAGAAACTCCCGCGTAAAGCGGTTCATATCCGGCCCACCTACGCCATGCGAGCGGTTTTTAAACAGTAGCCGCTGACTATTTGGCATGTAATGATGAATCATGTCGATGTACAAAGGACGGCAGGCGTTATCCAGTTCACCAGCAGCCAGCAACGCCGGTTTGGTTGAATAGAACGGCTGTTTCGTTTCGGGTTTGATCGGAGGTACCTGCCAGCAGTCGCACATGGCCTGGTACACATCGTTGATATGATACCCCCGCATGTGCGGGTAAGCATCGTAGAGCTGGTGAGCAACTTTCTCACTGTGATAAGCCGTCTGATCGGCGCAATAAACCGATATACGCATGCCCGAAGGCCCGTTTCCCTGACTGAATAGCTGATCCAGGTAAGGCTTGACGTAATTGTAATGATTTCCGGCCATCAGATCGGTAAGGATATAAGGAAGCTGCTGGAGTTGGGGCGGGTAAAAGTTGTTCTGAATAATAGTCCAGAGGTCATTTCGGGTGTATTGCAAACGCAATGTATCCATTGTTCCTTTTTCCACGTAAGGGATCGTAAACGTCTTATTACCAATGGACGTGAAATAATGCCGGAATCGTTCGCTCAGGCTTCCATACCGTTTTTTGTCGGTTGAATCGCTTTCCACCCGCTTGAAAAGCCTCTGTAAGGCCTCGTTAAAGTTGGCTGGCTCATCTTCATCGATCGGCACAAACGTCGGCAATGGAGAGTCCAGCACCACTGATCGAATACGGGTGGGGTCCCGTTGCAGCACAGCCAGCATGAGGCCTCCGCTGTACGAGCCCCCGGATAGATTGACCGAATCGAGCGTCAGCGTAGCCAGCAGATCATGAATATCCGACACGGTTTCATCCGTGTTGTAGCCGGACAAATCAATTCCTTTGGCTTCGAGAGCTTTTTTATAGCGTTTGACGCCCACAACCACCATGCTGTCTTTGTTCAGATTTTTGCGGTAGGATTCTTTGATTGCATCACTCAGTTCGTTGCTCCAGAGGTTCGGAACGGCGTAGCGAGTACCTCGCTGTTCAAACGCAATACAATCACGATCATTAATGACTAACCGCTGCGGAACGCCCCTCGCCCACCCCAATGAACTGCCCCCAGGGCCACCGGCGGTGTAGAGCAGCGGATCTTTCTTCTTGTTCGGGTTCTTGCTTTCGACGACAATGAACGGCAGTTTAATGGTTTTGCCGTTTTTCTTTCTGCGATTTTCGGGTACGATCAGGTAGGCGCAGCGAGTCCGAAAGCTGCTGTCTACCTTAACCTGACACGCGCAGGGTTCCAGGGCCCTTACCACCCCAGGTTGACCCTGTGCGTAGCCAATCGACTGCAAAACAAGCACTAGCGCAAGGACATGTATCGAAAATCTATTCATCCGGTTATGATTAAACTTTCGACAAATCAACTGGGTTGCCCGCGAAGATTTTAGTAAAAAACGGACATTATTTCCCGACGTTCTGCTTTAGGGTCTGACCGGTAAATTTGACAACGTCTTTGTAGAAATGGCTCATATCGTAGTAGCCATACTCATAGGGCGAGAACTGATTCATATCCGAAACGTACCTGGAAAGAGCTGTCCGGGCCCTCACCTGAGACAGATACTGCTTAGGAGACGTACCGATTACCCGATGAAAATACCGGTTGATGGTTTTAGACGTAACGAAGGTTCGGTCGGCCAGTTGGCTGGGACTAAGCACCAGTCCGTTGGCAGCAAACGTACCAATGGTGTCGGTCACGATGGTTCGGTAATGATCCATTTTTTTCCAGCCGCCATACTGACTCAACAGGAATGATTCGAGCAGCTCAATCCGTTCATCAAATGCTTGCAGCCGTTTCATTCGCTGGATCAGGTCAGCCGGCAAGACCGTCTCCAGCCGCACAACCTGATCCACAAACTGAACTTGACTAACGCCCAGAATGGCTTCGAGTCCACCGGGATAAAACTTGATTGTGAAGATGTGATCGGAGGGTAAGTTAATTCGCTCAACAATGGAATTTCGCAGCAACAGCACGTCGGTGTCCTTCCGGATCAGATACCGGTTATCACCGACATCCATTTGATACGGCGCGCCCAGGTTGATATAACACGTCGGTGTCCAGCTAGGAAACATTCTGATCGTAAACCGATTGTCAGCCACATGTCGGTACGTGTCCTCTGCGGATGATTCCGAAAAGAACTCAACATAATCGGCCAGCTCATTAGCAGGCGTATAAAACCGGTACAGCCTTCGAATATTGTCAAAGATTTCGGTCATCAGCTCTCGTGTCTGCCGATCTAAAGTTACACGCTTCACTACTATCCCCCAAACATCCGCCAGCCGGCAGAAACTGGCCAGTTGATGATCGTTTTCAGGTTTGTTTACCGGCTTGTCCGCGCTCGTACAAAGTCTGTCCGTTTCTGGACAATCCTATAGCACTCACAAAGTACAAAAGCCCTTTCTGCGTTGGAAAGGGCCTTTTTTCTTTTTGGCAAGGCATTTGACATACAGAAATAGATAATATCCGATAACCCAAACCAACCGCTGTTTTCTGCCCATGCGACGGAGTGATTTAGGCGAATTTGAAGAGGTCGTTCTGCTAGCCGTAGCCGTGCTTTCTCCCAAAGCGTATTCGGTGGTTATTGCCGAAGAACTCGAACGGGAGACCGGCCAGACCGTCAGCACCGGGGCGGTTCATGCGGCTCTGCAACGACTTGAACAGAAGGGCTACCTCCGCTCCGAACTGGGCGAGGCTACGCCCGAACGCGGGGGCCGACGCAAACGGCTGTTCACCGTCACGGCCCTGGGCGGCCGCGTTCTGAACGATGTCCGTTCGGTCCGCAACCGACTCTGGGAACGCATTGTGCCGCAAACCATACTGAAGTGGAGTTAACCAGATAAGGGCTAGGGGCGTGGGGTAACTACCTAGCCCCTACCCCCCTGCCCTAAGCCCCCAGCCCTATGCCAAACGCTACGAAACGTCCCCGCTGGCCCGACAAGCTGCTCAGCAGACTGGTGGCTCCGCACCTGCGCGAGGAGGTGCTGGGCGACATCCACGAACGCTACCTGCTACGTGTACAGCGACTTGGCGAGCGTAAGGCGCGGGCCACGTACTGGCGCGAGGTGCTGGCGTACGTGCGACCTGGATTCATGAAACGACAACCTGTTAACTATCCGAACCCAACGAATATGGACATGCTGCGCAACCACTTCAAGATTGCCTTCCGAACCCTGAGCCGGAATAAACTGTACACCGGGCTTAACGTAGCCGGTTTGACTTTTGGCGTTACCTGTTTTTTGCTGATCGGATTATACCTCTTCGATGAACTGACGTTTGATCAGCAACACAGCAAAACGAGCAGAATTTACCGGGCTGTTCAGCATAGAAAGACACCGAATGACGATCTGACCATTGCGGCATCGAGCTACAAAGTGGCCGAAGAATCCAAGAAACGCATTGGAGAGATCGAAAACTCGGCTCGCATTAACCGAGTCGGAAGGGCGAACCTATCAAACCCCGACAACAAAAATACGTTTCAGGAGACAATCGCCTTTGGCTCCTCAGGATTGTTGGAAGTTTTTGACTTTGAAGCTATTGATGGGGACAGTAAATCAGGTTTGAACGAGCCAAATTCCATTATTATCGTCGAGGAGTTGGCGCAGCGGCTTTTCAACACCACCCAGGTTGTCGGCAAAACCGTCATCGTTGAATTCATGCCCGATAAACCGCTCAAGATAACGGCGGTTCTGAAAAATCACCCCCGCAATTCAAGTTTTACCTTCAATTCGATGATTTCGGAAGCAACCATCGCCAACAGCGACGACTTTGCCGAATGGATAACTAATTGGGATGACCAAAATTTCCTGACGTTTTTCCTATTGAAGCAACAGGCCAATCCGGAAGTCGCAGCTAATAAAATCAACAACCTACTCAATATCAATCTGAAACGGGAGGCCGGGCATTCGGTGAGGTATTCACTGCAACCTCTCGCTGACATGCATCTGCACTCCGAAAACATTGAGGATGGCGCCAGAAACGGTAACGTAGAAGCGATGAGCCAGGGAGTTTTGCTTTACATCAAAATCTTTGCGGTTGTTGCCTTGTTTGTCTTACTCATTGCCTGCATCAATTACATGAACCTCGCCACGGCACGGGCTTCCAACCGGTCGAAGGAAATTGGTGTTCGCAAAGCCAGTGGCGCGTTTCAGAGTCATCTCATACATCAGTTCCTGACCGAATCGCTGGTCGTAACGGCTATTTCTTTTCTGCTGGCCGTGGTATTGGTCAATCTACTGCTTCCTGCCTTTAATGAATTCACTCATAAAGAGCTCTCGTTAGGCTTTTATAGTGATTATCGAATTTGGATTTACACCTTCGTCGCCCTGGTTATCACAGGTTTATTATCGGGTAGTTATCCCGCCTTTTTACTGTCACGTTTTAGTCCCCTGTTGTTGCTGAAGAATCTTAAACTGCAAAATAAAGGCGATCTGTCATTGCGAAAAGGATTAGTCGTGTTTCAGTTTACGATTTCGGTCGTCATGATGATCGCCACCATCGTGCTGTTCCAGCAAGTTCGGTTTGCCAACAATAAGAATCTGGGCTTTAACAAAGATTTGTTGCTGGTGATCGACATTAACAGTGGTAAAGTACGGAGTAGTGCCGAAACGATCAAAACCGAATTTAGCCGGATTCCAACCGTCAAAAACGTGTCGGCGACCTCGCGAGTACCGGGCGAGTGGAAAACAATTTCTACGGTCAAAATCAGGCCCGAGGGAAATACCGACGAACACAAAATCGCTTATCTGATTGGAGCCGACGAGAACTTCGCCAAGACCTTTGAAGTACAGTTGCTGAACGGCCGAAATTTTGGCGGAATGAGCGATTCGACATCCGTCATCCTCAACGAAACGGCCGCCAAACTACTCGGTATCCGGGAAGCCTCGGCGCAGCAAGTTGAGATACCCACCCGAGCAATGGGCGGGAGCTATAGCCCACTTAACGAGGCTAATCAGCCTTTTAACGCAAGGGTCGTCGGTATTGTAAAGGATTTTCATTTCCAATCCTTACGCGAAAAGATTGCCCCGCTGGTGTTGGCTTACCAGAATAATCCGGTCTATCCGATCGATTATTATACAGCCCGAATTGAAGGCAAGGATATTCCGGCGACCTTGGCCAAAATGAACGACGTTTTGACTAGTATTGATCCTACGCACCAGTTGGAATATCACTTTCTGGATGATCAACTGGCCCGCTTTTACGTCGAAGACCAGCGCCGGGAAACCCTGCTGATCTGGGTAGCGTTGGCTACGATTTTCATTGCCTGTCTGGGGTTATTCGGGTTGGCCACCTATGCCGCCGAACAACGCATCAAGGAAATTGGCGTCCGTAAGGTATTAGGCGCAAGCATCCTCAATCTTACCGCCTTACTTTCTAAAGACTTTCTAAGACTGGTTTTGATCGCCAATGGCATTGCTTTCCCGCTGGCCTGGTGGGCTACCCATCAATGGCTACAAGAGTTTGCTTATCACATTGATGTGGAGTGGTGGGTATTTGCCGTGGCGGGACTTTCAGCCATCGCCATCGCTCTGCTGACCGTCAGTTATCAGGCGATAAAAGCGGCCCTGGTGAATCCGGTCAAAAGTTTACGGTCCGAGTAATTGGCTCAGGGCGTGGGGCCGGGGGCTTGGGGTGACCAAGCTCAGCCCTTCGCCCCCAGCCCCACAAACCATGAACCCGAACCAACCACCTCCGCCCCCCAACTGGCCCGACCGCCTGCTCAACTGGCTGGTGGCTCCGCACCTGCGCGAGGAAGTGCTGGGCGACATCCACGAGCGCTATGCCTTACGGGTGCAGCGGTTGGGCGAACGCAAGGCCCGAAGAACGTACTGGCGCGAGGTGCTGGCCTATGTGCGACCCCGATTTATAAAACGTAAACCCCAAGCGTATCCTAACCCTTTGATTACTGACATGCTACGCAACTATATCAAAACTGCCTGGCGCCACCTCGCCAAAAATAAAGGATACTCGTTCATCAACATTTCGGGGCTTGCTGTGGGTATGGCCGTCGCTATCTCGATTGGCCTTTGGGTATGGGATGAACTCTCGTTTGATAGGTACCACGAGAACTACGATCGGATTGTGCAAGTAGCCCAACATGGAACTGTTAATGGCGAAACCTGGACGGGAAGCTCATTGCCTTACCCACTGGGCACCGAGTTGAAAACCAAATATCCTAACGATTTCAAGCGCGTTCTGAAGGCCTGGCGAATACAGGATCACATTCTGGCAGTGGGAGATAATAAGCTTTCGATAACCGGCGAGTTCATCGAGTCCGAAGCACCAGATATGCTGACGCTCGACATGCTGAAGGGTACGCGGGCGGGGCTTCAGGAGCTAAACTCAATTTTGCTCTCCGCATCGGCGGCAAAAGCGCTCTTCGGCGACGCTGATCCGATGGGGAAAGTAGTGAAGATCAACAACGCAATGGATGCTAAAGTCACCGGTGTTTACCAAGATCTACCTCACAATACCGAGTTTCATCAGGTTAAGTTTTTTGCTCCCTGGAATCTGTACGTATCGGCGAATACGTGGATAAAAGAACAAAGTTGGTTCAATAACTTTATTCAAACATACGCTGAGCTTCAGCCGAATGTGGATGTGGATAAACTATCGGCTAAGATCAAGGATATCAAGCACAAGAACCTCGGGGATAATAAGGAGCAGCTCGCCTTCAACTTCCAGATTTTCCTACACCCGATGAGCAAGTGGCATCTGTATTCGGATTTCGATAAGCAAGGAAACAACAACGGCGGCTTCATCCAGTATGTCTGGCTGTTTAGCATCATCGGGGCGTTTGTGTTACTGCTGGCCTGCATCAACTTCATGAACCTGAGCACTGCCCGCTCCGACAAACGCGCCAAGGAAGTCGGCATCCGCAAGGCCGTTGGGTCGGTGCGGAGGCAGTTGATCGGGCAGTTCTTCAGCGAGTCGTTCCTCGTCGTTATTCTGGCTTTTGGGGTAGCCATTGGCTTAGTCGCCTTGACCATCAACTGGTTTAATCAACTGGCTGACAAACAGATGACGATCCTTTGGGAGAATCCTTACTTCTGGTTGTTTAGCCTATGCTTCATTCTAATCACAGGTTTATTAGCAGGCAGCTATCCGGCCTTGTATCTGTCCGGCTTCCAGCCCATCAAAGTCCTGAAAGGTACCTTTCGAGTGGGGCGGCTAGCGGCTATTCCCCGCAAAGTTTTAGTCGTAGTTCAGTTTGCCGTATCCGTTACGCTCATCATTGGTACCATCATCGTCTATCGCCAGATTCAGTATGCTAAGAATCGCCCTGTAGGCTACAATCGTGAAGGGTTGTTGCAGGTTCGAATGGCAGCCGATGATTTCTACACCAAATTCGACGTGCTACGCCAGGAACTGAAGAACACCGGTGTTGTTTTCGAAACGGCGCAATCGGCCAGCCGTGCCACAGAGTTATGGTCAAATAATGGGGGTTTTGAGTGGACCGGTAAAGATCCTTCTCTACAAGCTGACTTCGGCACCCTAACCGTTTCGCCTGAATATGGCAAAACCGTAGGTTGGCAGTTCGTTGCCGGGCGGGACTTCTCGCGGGACTTTGCCTCCGATTCGGCGGGTTTTGTGGTTAACGAAGCAGCCGTCAAGTTCATGGGCTTACAGAAGCCAGTTGGCGAAATTATCCGTCGCGACGGTCAACCATTCCGGATTGTGGGCGTCATTAAAGACATGGTAATGACCTCGCCATTTGAGCCGGTACACCCGACCATATTCTTCCTCAGAGGACCACTTAACTGGATTAATATCAAAATCAAGCCGAACGTAGCAGCCTCCGATGCCTTACCCAAGATTGAGTCGGTCTTCAAGAAAGTGATTCCATCAGTTCCTTTTGATTACGATTTTGTCGATCAGGAATACGCTGAAAAGTTTGAGGCTGAAGAGAGGATTGGCACCCTGGCAGGCATCTTTGCCGCACTGGCCATCTTTATCTCCTGCCTGGGTCTTTTCGGACTAGCTTCGTTCGTGGCCGAACAGCGCACCAAAGAGATTGGGGTGCGCAAAGTGTTGGGCGCATCGGTGTTTAATCTGTGGCGACTGCTTTCGAAAGACTTCGTGCTGTTGGTTATTGTTGCTTTCGTGATAGCCACTCCAATAGCCTGGTACTTTCTCAACAACTGGCTCCAGAAGTACACGTACCGCACCGACATCAGTTGGTGGATATTCGCCGTGGCTGGTGGCGGAGCACTACTCATTACGTTACTCACAGTCAGCTATCAGGCCATCAAAGCGGCCCTGGTGAATCCGGTTAAAAGTTTACGGTCCGAGTAATTGGCTAAGGGCGTGGGGCCGGGGGCTTGGGGTGACCAAGCTCAGCCCTTCGCCCCCAGCCCCACAAACCATGAACCCGAACCAACCACCTCCGCCCCCCAACTGGCCCGACAAGCTGCTCAACTGGCTGGTGGCTCCGCACCTGCGCGAGGAAGTGCTGGGCGACATCCACGAACGCTTCGCCCTGCGGATGCAGCGACTCGGCGAGCGCCGGGCCAGACAGACGTACTGGCGCGAGGTGCTGGCTTACCTGCGGCCTCAATTTATCAAACGCAGACCATCCGAATACGCTAAACCCCTGTTTACTGACATGATTCGCAACTATATCAAAACAGCCTGGCGCAATCTGACCAAAAATCAGTTCTACTCGCTGATCAACATGACTGGCCTGACCGTCGGGTTGGCCGTTGGTCTACTTATTCTGCTATGGGTGCAGAGTGAACTGAGTTTTGACCGGTTTCACCGGCAAGCCGACTCCATTTACCGCCTGGAGAACTGGGCAGGCACCGGCAGCAGTCGGCAAATCTGGACCGTAACCGTTGCCCCCATTGCCGATTACGCCAAGAAGCAAGTACCCGAAGTGAACGATGCCGTTCGTATTTCATATAATGGATCTTATACGTTATTTCGATACAAGGATAAGCTCTTCAAGGAAGACAATACGTTCTTCACCGATCCATCGCTCTTTCCGGTCTTTGATTTCCAGCTGATTCAGGGTAACCCTGCTGCCCCTTTCCCCGACAACTCTTCCGTTGTGCTAACCGAAACGACGGCCAAACGGTATTTCGGCGATGAAAACCCACTGGGTAAAACCCTGTCGGTCGATGATAAAACCTCATTCAAGGTGAGTGGTGTGGTCCGCGACTTTCCAAAAAACTCGAGTATCAGGGCTGATATACTGCTCCCAATATCGCTCATGTTCAAGGATCGCTATACGAACCGGGACGACGATAAAACGCTGGCCAACGACTTCAGTCAGTTCAACTACAATACGTACCTGCTCCTACAACCGGGCGCTTCCATCAGTAGCGTAGCCGAGAAACTGCGGGCCATTCACCTCAGTCATAAACCCGACGACACCGACCTCAGCTACCTGTTGCAGCCGTTGCCCGACATGCACTTGTACCGGGCCGATGGCACGAACGGCGGTATCGAGACGGTCCGGATGTTCGGCATTATTGCCCTGCTTATTCTGACGATTGCCTGCATTAACTACGTCAATCTTTCAACGGCCCGGGCTATGCTTCGCTCCAAAGAAGTCAGCATGCGCAAAATTGTAGGCGCAGCCCGCAGTCAGCTCTTCATGCAGTTTCTGGTCGAGACGGCACTCCTTTTCTCGCTGGCTACCCTGCTGGCGCTTGGTCTGATTTACCTGCTGTTGCCGGTCTACAACCAGATTTCGGGTAAAGAACTGGTTCTTAATCTGCTGGATAGCCAGCTCTGGCAGGTTATGGGGCTAACTATCCTTGGGACACTGGCGGCTTCGAGCATTTACCCGGCTCTGCTGCTGTCGTCGTTTGAACCGCTGAAAGCATTGCGGGGAAAGATTTCCGCCCGTTTGAGCGACGTAGCGTTCCGGAAAGTTCTGGTCGTTACGCAGTTTGCCGTTTCGGTGATTCTGATAGCCGGTACGTTCATCATCGGCAAGCAACTGCAATACATTCGCTCGAAGGAATTAGGGTACGACAAAACGCACGTGTTTGCCTTTTTCATGCGCGACATGGGGAAGCATTACGAGGCCGTGAAAGCAGACCTCCTGAACCAGCCCGGTGTGGCAGGAGTCACCCGGGCCAGTGCCAATATCGTTCAACTGGGCGAACAGACCGGTGATACACAATGGGATGGTAAGGAACAGGGAGAGACAATGTTTGTGTATCCGGTGGCCATTGACAAAGACTTTGTGCCTTTCTTCAGGATGAAGCTGCAACAGGGGGCCAACTTCACGGGTGCCGTAGCTGATTCGACCCGCTTTATCCTGAACGAAGCCGCCGTGAAGGCTGCCCGTATTCAAAATCCGGTCGGTAAGCGGTTTAAACTGTGGGACCGCGACGGAACCATCGTTGGTGTAGTAAAGGATTTCCACTTTGCCTCCATGCGGCAGAAAATCGAACCGGCCGTTTTCTACTACGCCCCCGACCGACTCAATGCGATTTACGTTAAAACGACGGGCAATGAGGCCGAACCGGTACTTGCCGCCACCGAACGCTCGTGGAAACAGTACAATGCGAATTACCCGTTCGAATACTTTTTCCTCGACAAGCTGTTCGACAATCTCTACCGGGTAGAACAACGTACCGGTACGCTCTTCAATCTGTTTGCTTCCATAGCCATTCTGATCTCCTGCCTGGGTCTGTTTGGGCTGGCAACGTTCACGGCGCAGGTTCGTACGCGTGAGATTGGCGTACGTAAAATACTGGGGGCTAGTATAGCAGAGATTATTCAGTTGCTGGCAAAAGACTTTATTCGACTGGTGATTATCGCCATTGTGATTGCGGTGCCGATAGCCTGGTACACCATGCATCAGTGGTTGCAGAACTTCGCCTACAAGATTGACATCGAGTGGTGGGTCTTTGGCCTGGCCGGGCTGTTGGCGGTAGGTATTGCCTTGCTGACGGTCAGCTTCCAGAGCATCAAAGCCGCCCTGATGAATCCGGTAAAAAGCCTGCGCACCGAATAGCCTACGTCACCTACCAGCGATATGAAACCCAACCCGTCCCCACCCCGCTGGCTCGATAAGCTGCTCAACTGGCTGGTTGCACCCCACCTGCGCGAGGAGGTGCTGGGCGACATCCACGAGCGCTACACCCTGCGGATGCAGCGGCTGGGTGAGCGCCGGGCCAGACAGACGTACTGGCGCGAGGTGCTGGCCTACGTGCGCCCCAGATTTATTAGACGCAAACCCAACCAATATCCAAATCCAAGCCATACAGACATGCTGCGCAACTATCTTAAAATCGCCTGGCGAAACCTCACCAAAAACAAAGCTTTCTCAACTATTAACATCGGTGGCCTGGCGGTGGGCATGGCTGTCGCTATGCTGATCGGCCTGTGGATTCACGACGAGTTGTCTTTCAACAACTATCACCAGAATTACGGCCGGATTGCGCAGGTTAGAGAGCGCGGTATTCGGGAAGATGGGAGACGTTATTCAAACACATCGTTACCCTATCCGCTGGCAACAGAACTGAAAACCAGTTACCAACGCTTTTTCAAGCACATTTTGATCGCCAATGACCCCGAAGAGCATATCCTGACGGCTGACCAGACAAAGCTAACTGAGACAGGCCGGTTTATTGAAGCAGGGGCACCCGAAATGCTTACGTTAACGATGCTGAAAGGGACATGGGCAGGGCTGCAAGATCCTCATTCCATTCTATTATCGGCATCGACGGCTCAGGCTCTGTTTGGAAACGCCGATCCAATGGGCAAACACGTCAAAATCAACACGGACATGGACGCCAGAGTGACCGGCGTGTACGAAGACTTTCCCCACAATACGGAGTTCAACGGGATAAAATTTCTTGCACCCTTCGTGCTTTGGACTTCGGTCAATCCCTGGGTAAAAGAACAGCAATGGAATAACTGGTTTTTATCTGTCTATGTCCAGCTTCAGCCGGGTATCGACTTTGATCAGGTTTCTGCGCTCATTAAAGATATTGAGCTGAATAAAATCAGAAACCTGGAGGGCGCACAGAAGCAGGTAGCCAGCCAGCCGCAGATAGCCTTGCTTCCAATGAGTCGATGGCACCTGTACGGCAACTACTATGAGGACGATAAGGGGCCGGTACAGATGGTGTGGTTGATTGGCCTGATTGGCGCATTTGTATTACTGTTAGCCTGCATCAACTTCATGAATCTAAGTACAGCCCGTTCCATGAAACGAGCGAAAGAAGTGGGTATTCGGAAAGCAGTGGGTTCGCTACGGGGGCAGTTAGTGGGCCAATTCTTCAGCGAATCGTTTCTGGTCGTTGGCCTGGCTTTTGTAGCGTCCGTCTTGTTGATACATTTTTCATTGCCCTGGTTTAATGACATTGCGGCCAAGCAGTTAACCTTTCGCTGGACTAATCTATACTTCTGGCTGGCCGGGTTGGGCTTCATCCTGTTGACCGGCTTTGTAGCAGGCAGCTATCCCGCGTTCTACCTGTCGTCATTCCAGCCCGTTAAAGTCCTCAAAGGAACTCTGAACAGCGGGCGGTTGGTGGCTACCCCGCGTAAGCTCCTGATTGTGCTCCAGTTTACCGTCTCGGTAACGTTGATCACCGGTACGCTCATCGTATACCGACAGATTCAGCACGCTAAAAACCGGCCAATCGGGTATGATAAAGCAGGGCTCTTGCTGGTAAAGCAGAAAACGGCTGACTTCAAAGGCAAGCACGAATTACTAAGGAGCGAGTTGAAAAATACCGGCGTGGTTTTCGACATGGCCGAATCGAGGAGTTCAACAACCGGCATCACGATGTGGAATGGCGGCTTTTCGCGAAGGGGTACGGGAATAACCTGTCCGAACGGTTGCGGTACGTTGCCCGTGTCAACGGAGTACGGCCAAACGGTCGGTTGGCAATTTGTGGCGGGAAGAGACTTTAACCGAGCGTATTCGAGTGATTCGGCTGGCTTTATCATCAACGAATCATTTGCCAAACTACTCAGTCTAAACAATCGGACCCGAACAGGCAAGGAAACGGCAGCATCACTGGTGGGTGAAACTGTCACCTGGAGCCCAGGCTCTCGTGAAGCCAGGACGTACACCATTTTAGGTGTGGTGAATGATATGGTGGCTCTATCGCCCTACGAGTCAGCCATACCGACCGTTTTCTTTCTGGAAGACAACTACAATTGGATAAACATCAAGCTCAATCCACAGGTAAGTGCGGCCGAAGCTTTGCCCAAAATTGAAGCGGTATTCAAACGACTCATCCCAACTGTCCCTTTCGATTACAAGTTTGCCGATCAGGAGTATGGGGCCAAGTTTGCCGCTGAAGAACGCATTGGTAAACTGGCATCCGTCTTTGCCTTCCTGGCTATATTAATCTCCTGCTTAGGCTTGTTCGGACTCGCTTCCTTCATGGCTGAGCAGCGCACCAAAGAAATCGGCATCCGCAAAGTGCTGGGTGCATCGGTATTGAACCTATGGGGGCTGTTATCGAAGGATTTTGTTGTCCTGGTTCTTATCGCGTTTCTACTGGCTACGCCCCTGGCTTACTACGCCATGTCCGACTGGCTTCAGAAGTATGAGTACCGGACGGAGCTATCGTGGTGGATTTTTGCGGCTTCGGGTGCTGGCGCCCTGCTCATTACGCTATTGACGGTCAGCTTCCAGAGCATCCGAGCCGCGCTGATGAATCCGGTGAAAAGTCTACGGACAGAGTGAATAAAAAGTTTCTTTATTCGAAAGCATCACCTGCTGGGTGGTGCTTTTTTGCTGCTGTAAACTTGTCCGGGGGCGTACATAAGCTGTCCAGAAACGGACAGCTTATGGTCTGCGGTTCATCCTGCAACAGCCCTTCCGGCGACGCTGAGGTAGATTTAGAGTTCTGGCACCGGATTTGATTTGCATTATTATAACTAATCATTACTGACATATGAAACGAACCTTCCTGGGTGAGTTTGAAGAAGTTGTATTGCTGGTGGTAGCGGCCTGCACCGAGGATGCCTATGGTGTAATAATCTGGGAGCAGCTACAGGAGCAGACCGGCCGCAGCATCACCATCAGCGCCGTTCATGCTACGTTGTACCGGCTTGAGGAAAAAGGCTACCTGTCGTCGCAGATGGGGGGCGCGACGGCCGAACGCGGTGGACGACGCAAACGCTTCTTCACCGTAACGGCCTTAGGCAGCCGGGCGTTGCTGGAGATTCAGGAGATGCGCCAGCGACTGTGGCAGGCCATTCCGCAGGGCAAGCTACAACTCATCGGTCAGTAAGCAAGCCATTCCCGACCTATGTCCACCAACAATAAACCAACTTCCCAACCACCCCGCGTGGCCGACCGTCTGCTGAACTGGCTGGTGGCTCCCCACCTGCGCGAAGACCTGCTGGGCGATCTGCACGAAGTTTACGCCAGGCAGCTTCAGGAGGTTGGCCCCGGCCCGGCCCGTCGCTTCTACTGGCGGCAGACGCTGACGTATCTGCGCCCGTCGATTATCAAACGTAAACCTACGGATCAGCACCCTGCTGACTATCCTTTGCCTTTCTTACTCAGTCCTGCTATGATACGCAACTACGTAAAGATCGCCTGGCGTAACCTGACTCACGCCAAAAGTTTTTCGCTCATCAACGGCTTCGGCCTGACTCTGGGCCTGGCTTGTGCCCTGCTCATTTTTGTGGTGGTTAGTCACGAAACCAGCTACGATCTGCACCATAAAAACGCAGACCGCATATACCGGGTCGAAACAGTTAATATGGGAAACAGCGAAGCCCATGCCGGTACGTATACAGAGATGACGGCCGTCCTGCGAAACGAGGTGCCCGAAATTGACCGGGTAGCCCCAGTGTACCGGACTTCCGGGCAATCTATCGCCGTTCCGCAGGAAGGTAAATTTTTTAAAGAACCCGTCGCTTTTGCCGACAACGACTTGTTTAAACTGCTCGATTACGAGTGGGTTAGCGGTGATGCCAATACGGCGCTGACAAGACCGAATCAGGTTGTCTTAACTGAGTCGCACGCGCAGAAGCTGTTCGGTACGATGGATGTTCTCGGGAAAACCGTCCTCCTCGGCGACGACCACAACTTATCCGTTACGGGCGTACTGAAAGACCACCCGGCCACTACCAATTTCCCGTTCGACGTCCTGGTTTCGCTGCCTACCCTGAAGCGCATCAGTCCGGATTATGACACCCACGGCTGGGGCGGGTTCGGCGATAACTATCAGGTATATACGTTACTGCGACAAGGAATCAGACCAGAGCAATTGGCAAACCGATTTCGTGCGATTCAGGTGAAATACCAGCAAGACCCGGAAACCATCAAAAACCAGCATTTTGAGCTGAACCCATTGTCGCAGCTTCATTACGGCTACAACTTCAGCGGCCGACAGGCTAATCAGAAACTCCTGACCATTCTGTCGCTGATTGGGGCGTTTGTGCTGTTGATTGCCTGCATTAATTTCATCAACCTAACCACAGCCAAAGCCCTCAGGCGAGCCAAAGAGGTTGGCATTCGCAAAGCCGTTGGCAGTACACGCCTGACGCTGATTTACCAGTTCATCACTGAAGCGGGCCTGCTGACGTTCATAGCGACTCTGCTGGCTCTGCTGCTGGCCCGGACCATGCTCCCGGCGGCTGCCAATATGATGGGGCTTCCGCTGAAAACCCGTGATTTGTTCTCGTGGCCGGTTGGCACGTTTGTAACGCTGTTATTTATCATGACTACGTTACTGGCTGGTACGTATCCGGCCTTCCGGCTGTCGGGGATGTCGCCAATCTGGGCGCTGAAAAACAACAAACTGCCCCGGGTTGCCGGGAGCATTACGTTCCGGCAGAGCCTGGTGGTCGTGCAGTTTACGGTATCCATGATCCTCATCAGCAGCACACTGTTCATTAACCGGCAATTGTCGCTGTTCAAAAACGCGGATTTAGGCTTCAACAAAAACGCCGTTATCACCGTCGGGTTGCCTAACAACGACCCTGGTAAGCTGCAAACGCTGCGTAGTCAGTTGATAGGGTCTCCGCAGATAAAAGACGTTAGTTTTTCGTTCAACAGCCCATCGGCGGAGAGCAACTGGATGCAGGGCATTCAATACCGGAAAAGCACCCAACCCGTTGAAATCAGGACCCAGATGAAAATGGTGGATGCGCACTTCCTGACTACGTATGGCATTCAGCTTATTGCGGGCGAAGCCTTCCGCGAGGGTGACACACTGCCCAAGCTCATTGCCAATGAGGTTTTTCTGAAGCGAATGGGTATCGATAAACCAGAGAAAGCCATCGGTCAGTTGGTGTACTTCGGCGACAGTCAGGAATCAGCGCCGATCATCGGTGTCGTCAAAACCTTCCATGTCAACTCGCTGCATCAGGGCATCGACCCGACATTGCTGCAGGTCGTTCCGAAACACTACTACCAGGCCGGCATCCGGTTAGCAGCCGAAAACGCGTCGGCCGAGACCCTCAACGCAACGATTGCCACGATTGAATCCATCTGGAAGGCCACGTTTCCCAACAAGGTGTTCAGCTACGAATTCCTGGACGAAACCCTGGCGCGGGCGTATCACAACGAAACACGTACTGCCCAACTTATCGAAACCGCCACGCTGGTTGCCATTCTGATTGCCTGCCTGGGTCTGTTCGGCCTGGCCACCTTCTCGGCAGAGTCGCGTACGAAGGAAATCGGCGTTCGGAAGGTGCTGGGGGCATCCGTTGCCAGTATCGTGGGCCTGCTTTCCGGCGACTTCCTCAAGCCGGTTCTGGCTGCCATTCTGATTGCTGCACCCATTGCCTGGTATGGCATCAGCGAGTGGCTCAAAACCTTTGAGTACAAGATCAACGTCGAGTGGTGGGTCTTTGGCCTGGCCGGGCTTTTGGCTGTGGGTATTGCCTTGCTGACGGTCAGCTTCCAGAGCATCCGAGCCGCGCTGATGAATCCGGTGAAAAGTCTGCGGACGGAGTAAGCTGGCCTTTACGGTTCGCGGCTGAATACTGCTCAACACACTACGTTGCGACTCCCGCAGGCAGACGGGTAGCAGTAACTTATGGATTCAAGTCAGAATAATCGACGCAAGAACAGCTAACAAATGGGTTCATTTTGTCATACCAACAAAAACCGGCTTAATGCCTATCCATAATTCACGGTAACTAAAAACGCGGCAAGGCTCCTATATCGGAACTGATCCTATACCCCGGTGCATTATTAATCAATTACGGACAAGTTGATTACTAATGAAATTCTTTGCTCAACACATTGCAGTCTGCCTGCTGTTGGCGCTGGTCGGCACGGATACCGCAGCCCAGACAAAACCAAATCCTAAAAATCTGGTGTACATGGATGCGGCCGGGGTCATCCGCTACACAAAAAACAAGCAGGAAGCTGCTTTTTACGGCGTGAATTACTGCCTGCCGTTTGCGCATGGGTATCGGGCCGTGAAATCCCTGGGCATCAGCCACGAGAAAGCCATTGATCAGGATGTGTATCACTTCGCCCGCATGGGAGTCGATGCCTTTCGGGTACACATGTGGGACACCGAAATCAGCGATTCGCTGGGCAATCTGCTCAACAACGAACACCTGCGCCTGTTCGATTACCTGCTGGCCCAGCTTAAAAAGCGTAACATTAAAATTGTGATCACCCCCATCGCCTACTGGGGCAATGGCTATCCTGAACCCGATGAGCGAACGCCCGGCTTTTCGCGGGTATACGGCAAAGGGCAGGCAAACGTCAACGAAAACGCCATCCGGGCGCAGGAAGAATACATCCGGCAGTTGTTCCGGCACGTAAACCCGTACACGAAAACGACCTACGGTGCCGATGAATCCGTCATTGCGGTCGAACTTAACAACGAGCCAAGCCACAGCGGCCCTAAACCCAAAGTGACTGAGTACATTAATCGGGTCAATGCCGCCCTGCGGAGCACCGGCTGGGACAAGCCCATTTTCTACAACATTGCGCAGAACCCCTGGTATGCCGATGCGGTCGCCAAATCGGATGTGAATGGCCACAGCTTTCAGTGGTATCCAACGGGTCTGGTGGCCGGCCGTACGCTGGAAGGTAATACGCTCCCACACGTAGATACGTATCAGATTCCGTTTGATACCATCCCCGCGTTCAAAAACAAAGCCCGGATGGTCTACGAGTTCGATGCGGGCGATGTGTATGCGCCGTTCATGTACCCGGCCATGGCGCGTAGTTTCCGGGGTGCCGGTTTCCAGTGGGCCACGCAGTTTGCCTACGATCCAATGGCTTTCGCCTACGCGAACACCGACTACCAGACGCACTACCTGAATCTGGCTTATACGCCCTCGAAAGCGATCAGTATGCTGATTGCCGCACGGGTCTTCCACGAAACACCCCGCTTCAAAAAGTACGGCAAGTACCCACAGGATACGACGTTCGGGCCGTTTCGGGTGAGCTATGCCCGGGCATTGAGCGAAATGAACACTGAGACGGCCTTTTATCACTCGAATCCAACACCGAGCAAGCCCGTCAATCCGGCCCGACTGCAGCACATTGCCGGTGTGGGCAGCTCACCAATTGTTACGTATCGGGGAACAGGCGCGTATTTTCTGGACAAAATCGGCAACGGCGTCTGGCGGCTTGAGGTCATGCCCGACGCCATTCGGGTACGGGACCCGTTCGGGCGGCCATCGCTCCGGAAAGAAGTGACCACCATTCGCTACGCTACCTGGCCAATGCGCGTCGACCTGCCCGACCTGGGGTCGTCGTTTGACGTTATTGGACAGAACGAAGGCAATTCCGTTTCATCGTCGGCCACCGGCGGTCAGTTTTCCATCCGCCCCGGTACGTATCTGCTGAAAAAAGCCACCGTCAACTTGCCGGCATCCTTACCCAACGCCGTCATCGGCTTATCCGAGTTTTATGCGCCCCCGGCTCCCACCGACCCCGAGCCGATTGTCGTCCACACGCCCTACGAGACCGTGTCGGCGCAAAAGCCGTTTGTCCTGTCGGCTACGGTTGTGGGCTTGGACTCAGCCGATCAAGCCAGTGTTGAGATTCGACCGGCCACGGGTCCGGGCCGCCCGCGGGTACTGCCTCTCCGGGCCGTCGGTCCGTATCGCTACGAAGCGGAGGTGCCAGCGGAGGTGGTGAAGGCGGGTGTACTGACCTACCGCATCATGGTACGGCAGGGCCAGCACTACCGAACGTATCCCGGTGGCCTGACGGGCAACCCAAACGCCTGGGACTACCTGCCGACCGATACGTACCAAACCATCGTTACGCCCGAAACCAGTCGACTGGATTTGTTCACCAGCCACACCGATCGCAGCCGGTTACTGATCTATAATCCTGATTTTCGGAACAATACGGTGGCGTTCGTTCCTGATGTAAATCCCGGCCAGCTGCTCCTCAAAGCCAGCGTTGCCAAGCCCCATCCCGACCGGCCACTGGCATTTCAAGTTTACTTTACGGATAAAATCAGCGGTCGGAAAGCCGAACTATCTGCCTGCACCCGACTGCTGGTTCGGGGCCGGTCGGACAAGGAAAAGCCGGTGCGGGTCAACGTCAGTCTGATCAGCCGGGACGGCAATGCTTACGGTACCGTCGTCAGCCTGCCGCAGCAAATGACCGAGGTCGACGTACCGCTCAGCCGCCTGACTCAGGAGGCCATGCTCCTGTTGCCGCGCCCCTACCCGGATTTCCAGCCCCTAACGTTCCAACCCGCCGGGCCCGCTCCGTTTGCCGTTGCCAGTATCGAAAAAGTTGAGATTCGGGTTGAGCAGGACATACGTACCGAACAAGACGGCCAGCCCATCGGCCTGTGGCTTGAGTACGTTGGACTGGCGAAATGAGAAGCGGATAGTAGGGTTGTCAAGGGGTAAATAGCCGGCCATCCCCGGCAGAAGTCATACGGAAATGACCAGTAGTTAACCCGCTCAAACACAATCCTTCCTGAATAGTTTACCACAAACATCTCAACGTTTAACGAAATCAAACTATGCCAAGAGGAGACAAATCAGCGTATACCGACAAGCAAAAACGGCAGGCTGAACACATCGAAGAAAGCTACGAAGACCGCGGGGTACCCGAAGATGAAGCCGAGCGCCGGGCCTGGGCAACGGTGAACAAAACATCGGGAGGAGGTAAAAAAAGCGGTTCAGGCCGGGGGCACGCCGAAAACAAAGAGCCAGCCCAGAAAGGGGGTAAGAAAGGCGGGGCCGCGTCAGCGTCACGCACGCCCGAAGAGCGCTCTGCATCCGCCAGGAAAGCTGCGGCTACCCGCAAAAAGAACGCAGCCGGTTCCTGACCGGACAATCCGTACAGCCCAAACAACGCCCGGCGTTTTCATGAACAGCCGGGCGTTTCTGGTAGTAACAAGGCCCCGGTTCGACAACCCATTAAATCCTGGAAAAAATCTAACCTTACCGCGACACAACTGGTTAGCTATTTGCCTACAGGCAAAATAGGATAACTTTAACAAAACGAGTACTTGCTCAACGACAGAATACAACCATGACTGAGAATCGGTTTAACAGACGCCAGGTCATCGGCGGCATTGGAAGCGGCCTGGCGGCTTCCGTACTGACAACCCCAGGATTTGCCGGTTCGGCAGGGCAGCCTGCGAACACAGCCGCTCCCGCTCCGCTTACGGACCCAACCACGAAATACCCCCGGCCGCCGTTTAATACGCCCATGCAACCCTGGCCGGGTCTGGTCAGCAAAATGAATCCCCGGCCGGATCATGGCGAAACCAGCTACAAGGGTTCAGGACGTTTACAGGGACGCAAAGCCCTGATCACCGGTGGTGATTCGGGTATGGGCCGGGCGGCCGCTATTGCCTACGCCCGCGAAGGAGCCGACGTAGCCATCAACTACCTGCCGGCCGAGGAACCCGACGCCAAAGAGGTGATTGACCTGATCAAAAAAGAAGGACGGAAAGCTTTTGCCATTCCCGGCGATATCCGCGACGAAGCGTTCTGCAAGCGGCTGGTCGACGAAGCCGTAAAAGGGCTTGGCGGTCTCGATATTCTGGTCAACAACGCGGCCCGGCAGCAACAGCGCGAGTCGCTTACGGACCTGACGTCCGAGGACTTCGACGCGACGATAAAAACCAACATCTACGCGCCGTTCTGGATTACCAAAGCTGCGCTTCCGCACATGCCGCCCGGTTCGGCTATTATCAGCACAACCTCCGAGCAGGCCTACGACCCCTCAGCGAACTTATTCGACTACGCCCAGACCAAGGCCGCGAACATGAATTACGTGAAGTCGCTGGCGAAGCAACTCGGCCCGAAAGGCATTCGGGTCAACGGCGTTGCTCCGGGGCCGATCTGGACACCCCTGCAACCGAGCGGTGGCGCTACGCCGGAAAAGCTGAAAAATTTTGGCGGTGATACCCCGCTGGGACGTCCCGGCCAACCCGTCGAACTGGCTTCGATCTACGTACAGCTGGCGGCCAACGACGGCAGCTATGCCACGGGGCAGGTGTACGGAGCCGCCGGCGGTGGTGGACAACCCTGACCAGCTCCAGGCGATACGTAACCAGAAAAGCCGCGTCGGTGGAGTCCGAACGCGGCTTTTCTGCGAAGAGCGGTTCAACGCTCTGGTTGCCTGTTCGTAAACCGGCACCTTATTTACTTCTGATAAACAAAAGATTAAAACCCTCAGTTAGGCTATGGAGATACATCGCAAAAGCGGTATCTGCCATATACTCTCAACGTTATTCATGCAAGCCAAGACAATCGCTATCGTTGGCGGTGGTGCCAGTGGGGTAGCAACCTTCATTCACCTTGTTCTAAAATTAGTTGTCGAGCCCGTCCCTGCGCCCGTTACCCTGGTAATCATCGAACCCCGCGAGGAGTTCGGTCCGGGATTAGCCTATGGCACCGGGCAGAAAGGGCACTTACTCAATACGTCGGCCGGGCTGATGGGCATCTTTGCCGGGGAGCCCCTGCACTTTGTCGACTGGATGCAGGCGAACCGCGATCTTGTTGAGCGGGAATACCCGGGCACGGAGATTAAACCGGAAGCCTACCCGCCCCGTAATTTATACGGCCACTACCTCCAGGCTATGTTCGACGAGTACGTCGAGCTGGCGAAGCAACACGCTATCGACGTTGAACTTTGTAACGAAGAGGCCGTTGATGCCGAGCTGTCGGACCACGACGGATTGGGCGATTCTGTTACGCTGACTCTGGCTTCGGGCCGTCAGATTCGGGCCGACGTAGCGGTGCTGGCTACCGGCACACCCAGATCCAACAACTTCAACCACCTCGAACGCTCACCCAATTACCTGGATTCGCCCTGGCCCGAAGACCGGCTGACCGACACCATCACCGATAAAGCGGCCACCGTCTGCATCCTGGGTGCCAGCCTGACGGCCCTGGACGCGGTGATCACGCTCACCAACAACGGTCATACGGGTCCGCTAAAAATGTTTTCGCCGGACGGTCTGCTGCCCCGCGTACAATCCCCCAAGGAAGTGCCGTTTGACCGCCAGATCCTGACCATGGCTAACATCCGGAAGCGGATTCGGGAAACCAATCAACCGCTTCGGGTAAAAGACCTGTTCCGCCTGTTTCTGCAGGAAGCCGAACGCGTTATGGGCAAGCAGGACTGGAAGCGGTTTAAGCGGATTGATAAGCCGCAACTGGACTTACTGAAAGAGGACATCGATCTGGCTCTAAAGGGAGAAAACATCTTTGAAAATATCCTGTATTCGACCCGCTACGACTCGTTCGACATCTGGAAGCTGCTGCCCCCCGACCAGAAAATGCTCTTTCTGAAATGGCTGAAACCCTACAACGACATCAACCGCCACGCCATTCCGCTGCGCAACGCCGAACGACTCCGCAGCTTCATGGAGTCCGGTCAACTGACCGTAACAGCTCACTCCAAAGAAGTGGAATGGCACGCCGATGAGCATGTCTTTTACGTCACGACCGAAGACGGGAAAACGGAAAAGGTTGATTACGTCATCAACGCGACCGGCCCGGCCACGTCCATCGAGAAAATGGACGTTCCGATTCTCCAGCAATTACTCCGCAGGAAACGAATTGTTCCCTATGAACCGGGGGGCGTTCGGGCTGAGGTTGATACCCTGCAACTCCTTGTACCCGACCACCCCGACGCGCCTTTGTACGGCATTGGCCACGTATTGGTGGGCGAACTGCTCGACACCAATGCCCTGTGGTTCCTGGTAGCCCGGACCGACCAAATGACCAACGCCATCCTCCGACGCCTGTCTTATGAACGTATTGCCCAGCCTGCTGACTAACGTACTACCCCTCTACGGCTTCATCATAGCGGGCTACGTCGCCAGTCGGCGGTTTGGCCTGCAAAGCAAGCCGATTTCCAAAATCCTGCTCTACGTCCTGATTCCGCTCGTCATCTTCGACAACATTCTGAAGGCCGAGCTGAGTCAGTTAGCCATTGTGGCCGCGATCATTTTTCTGCTGGCGCTGCTCATGACCGGGCCTGCCCTGCTGGCCGGTCGCTACGTAGATCGGGAAATGAACCAGAACCTGCTCAGTTGTTCCTACTCGTATTTCAACATCGGCTGGTTCGGAATTCCGGTTGTCATGGCTCTGTTCGGGGAAGAAAAAATGCCGCTGATCATCAGTGCGTATATGGGCAACGTACTGTACGGCGACACCATCGGTTATTATCTCGTGTCGCGCAGTAAGGACCTGCCCATCAGCGATTCAGTGAAGAACGTATTGAAGATTCCGGCCATTTACGCCTGTATCGCGGCCATAATCGCGAACATCCAGGGGTTTGAATTACCCAAAGAGATCGAACCGTTCACCAAAGGCGCCAGCTGGACGCTCTCGGCGCTGGGTATGCTCATCATTGGTATTACGCTGACCGAAATAGAGTTCAAAAAGGTTGACTATGCGAAATTTGGCAAGCTGCTGGGCATTCGGTATGTTGCCGCGGCCCTGTTGATGGGGGGATTGGTCCTGCTGGAGTCCGCAGTGATCTCGCAGCTTGAGGGTGACGAGCAGAAGTTATTGCTCCTGATTGCCTCCTTCCCAATTGCCGCGAACCTGGTCGTATTTGCTACGTTTCTGGACACCGAAACCGAGAACGCGTCTCTGCTGGTATCGCTGTCGTCGTTAGTATCGCTGGTGCTGGTACCAGTGGCGTGTTTGCTGCTGTTCAGCCAAAAATAGCCGCCAGTGGAACCTCGAAGTTTGTGTTTGGATCACGTAGCGTATCATCCTCGTAGAAAAACACGTAGTGCCCGGGACGGTCGAAGACCATAATGGCACGTAAACTTGGCAGAACAACCCAACAGGATTTCACCCCAAACTGGAAATACACCTGAGTTTTTGCAACCATTTCCTCGTTACTCTGTGAAGGAGATTGTATCTCAATGCAAATTAACGGTGCATCGGTGCGTTTAGCCGGCTGGTTCTGATAATCAAGCGCAAATTTTGGATAGACAACAACGTCAGGTGTGCTCCCATCAGGCAACGTGGCCAATGCCACTTCACTAGCAACGTGATAGTCGGTGCGGTACCGCGTTTTGAGTTCAAAAACAAGATTAGCCTGAATGATGCCGTGAATAAGATTGGGCATGGGTTTATTCCGCTCCGTTTCGTAATCCGATGCTGGTTGAATGAGTGCTTCCATAACCGTCGTCTGCCCAAGTAGGCGATTTTGTCAAAAATAACAAAAAACTTGCGCTATACTGCCGGAAACTAAACCGAACCATTCGGTTGTTGGCCCAGTACCGGCTAATTTTACCGAAATTACTAAATCGCAGGGCTTTGAACCCTGGCAGATCATCCATGAGCAAACACGGACGAATTCTGGTCGCCATGAGTGGCGGCATTGATTCTTCGCTCGCGGCCGTTATGCTGCACGAAGAAGGTTACGAGGTCATCGGCATGACCATGAAAACCTGGGACTACGCGTCGTCGGGTGGTACCAAAAAAGAAACCGGCTGCTGTAGCCTCGACAGCATCAACGACGCCCGCAACATTGCCGTAAGCCTGGGTTTCCCGCATTACATCCTCGACATCCGCAACGAGTTCGGCGATTACGTTATCGACCACTTCACGGGCGAGTACCTCGAAGGCCGGACGCCCAACCCGTGTGTGCTTTGCAACACCCACATCAAATGGGATGCGCTGCTCCGCCGGGCCGACCGACTGGACTGCGAGTTTATTGCCACCGGTCACTACGCGAACATCCGCACTGAAAACGACGGTCCGTCGCACGGCCGGTATGTTATTTCGAAGGGCGTCGATACGTTAAAAGATCAGTCGTACGTGCTGTGGGGGGTTTCGCAGGAGAGCCTGAGCCGGACGAAACTGCCGCTGGGTCATCTGCGCAAATCCGAGATTCGCGAAATGGCCAAAGAGCGCGGTTTTATTGAACTGGTGACCAAATCAGAATCCTACGAGATCTGCTTCGTGCCCGACAATGACTACCGGGGTTTTCTGAAACGGCGCGTGCCGGGTCTGGAACAGGAAGTTGCCGGGGGTAACTTCATTCTGGAAGGCAGCGGCAAAGTTGTCGGCAAGCATGAAGGGTATCCGTTCTACACAATCGGGCAGCGGAAAGGGCTCGGTATTGCGCTGGGCTATCCGGTGTTTGTAACGGAGATTAGGAAAGACACGAACGAGGTAGTGCTCGGCGTCGATAAAGACCTGTTCCGCGACGGCATGATCGTCAGCCGGTTGAATCTACAAAAATACGACCGCATCGCCGGACCGCTGGAAACCGTCACGAAAGTGCGGTACAAAGATCCGGGTACACCGGCGACAATCCATCAGGCCGGCGACAAAATTCAGGTTCTGTTCCACGACGGGGTGTCGGCTATCGCACCGGGTCAGGCCGCCGTGTTCTACGAAGGCGACGACGTTGTTGGTGGGGGCTGGATTATGAAAAGCTTCCGCCGGAACGACACCCAATCGATTGTCAGTACCGATGGGGAAGCTCAGCTGGAAAATGCTTAATCGGGTAAATCCGGTTCAGACAAGCCGATGCTGACGAATGTTTACGGCCGGTGGCAATGAGGAAATTGCCCCGGCCGTTTGCTTTATATACAAACCGTTACCTACCTCCATGCAAAACCCACTTCGTCTCCTTGGATTAGCCTTACTGCTTGCTTCGCCGGTTTTTGCCCAGACCCCACCAAAAGGGCACCCCAGCCCCGTCGGGGCCGGCTGGCGCCCCCTATTCACCGACGATTTGTCGAATGCCCGCTACCCGAAAGGCGTCTGGAGTTTCGAGGAAGGCATCCTGACCGCTACCGAGGACAAAGCCATCTGGACGGCTCAGCCCTACGAAAATTTCGTGCTGGACCTGCTGTTCAAAACCGCCGACGGAACCAACAGTGGCGTGATTGTTCACGCGAGCGATACGGCGAACTGGATTCCAAACTCGGTCGAGATCCAGATTGCCGACGATTATGCCAAACAATGGGCTGAATCGCCGGCCAGCTGGCGGTGCGGGGCCTTTTTCGGTCACCAGCCCGCTACCAAAAGCCTCGTGAAGCGACCCGGCGAATGGAACCGCTACACCATTACGTGCCAGGACAAGCTGATCTACATAGTGCTGAACAATGAGTTAGTCAACACCATCGATCTGTCGACATTCACCTCGGCCAAAACGAACCCCGATGGGTCGACCGTACCGGAATGGCTCAGCAAACCGCCGGCCGAACTCCCCCTGAAAGGGCACATCGGCCTGCAGGGCAAACACGCCGGCGCACCAATCTATTTTCGCAACATTCGGATCAAAGAGCTGTAGTTTGATCTGAACGGGCGAACCCAAGCCCCGGCGGTCCTTGTTCTACCGGTACCATGCAAACAGAACCCATTACCCGACACAGCCCTGCCCTGCCCGAGTTACGGTTTTCGCTTAGTTTGTTGTACGTCGGTCGCTTTTTACTGGGTATGCAAACGCCCGCGCCTGCTTTAGACGATGGGCTGGATGCCATCGACGAACGCATTGAAGAACTGACCGACGAACTGGTAGCGACTGAACTGCTCCACGAAGCTGCGGTGCTGGCCGGCGACGTTGTGAACCAACCACCCCTGGAGTGATAAGCCCGCTGCGTCCCGGTGCTCATGGAGTCCGGACCCATCACGGCTGACCAATAAAACCTGTGTTAACCCACGCTCTCGATTTTTGTAGCGCATGAAAAAACCGATTACAACGTTACCCTCTCTCAAAAAAATTGCCTGGTACGCTGCCCTGGCCGTTTCGCCGTTTGTCATACTGGGCAGCTTTCAGGACGACCCGATCGGCAAACGTATCAAGCGGATGGCACCCGAAAAAGCCGCCGAACTGGCCAAATCCATCGAAGCCCTCGTTACGCCTGAACTGGCCGAGGGGCTAACCCTGAAGATATGGGGCGTTGATTCGCTGGTGGCCGACCCGATTGCCATCGACATCGACGACAAAGGCCGGCTGTTCTACACCCGTACCAACCGGCAGAAAAACTCCGAGTTCGACATTCGCGGCCATCAGGACTGGGAAATCCCGTCGAACCGGCTCCAGACGGTGGAAGACCGGCGCGCGTTTCTGCGCAACGTACTATCGCCGGCCAACAGCAAAAAGAACGAATGGCTGAAGGACCTGAACGGCGACGGGTCGCACGACTGGCGTGACCTGGCCGTTGAGAAAGAGCACATATACCGGCTCGAAGACGTATCGGGCGATGGTGTGGCGGATTTGTCGCAACTGGTGGTCGAGGATTTTCACGACGAAGTGACCGACGTGGCCGGGGGCGTGCTGGCCGAAGGCAATGATCTGTACGTAGCCGTAGCGCCGGACCTCTGGCGCATGAAAGACAAAAACGGGGACGGCATTGCCGACGAGAAAGTGTCGCTCTCGCACGGATACGGCATTCACGTCGGCTTCAGCGGTCACGGTATGTCGGGCATTGAAATGGGTCCGGACGGCAAAATCTACTGGCAGATCGGCGACATCGGCTTCAACGGCAAAGGGCCCGACGGCAAAAAATGGGAGCATCCCAACAGTGGCGTCGTGGTTCGGGCTAACCCCGACGGCAGCGACTTTGAAGTTTTTGCCCACGGCGTCCGGAACACCCACGAGTTTGTGTTCGACGAATACGGCAACCTGATCAGCGAAGACAACGACGGCGACCATCCCGGCGAGAAAGAGCGCCTGGTGTACATCGTCAACGGGTCGGATACGGGCTGGCGCAGCAACTGGCAGTACGGCAAATACCGCGACCCGAACAACAATACGTACAAGGTCTGGATGGACGAGGGAATGTACAAACCCCGTTTCGACGGCCAGGCCGCGTACTTTACCCCCACCCTGGCCAACTTCGTGAGCGGCCCGACGGGTATGCTCTACAACCCCGGCACGGCCCTCAGTCCGAAATATAAAAATACGTTCTTCATCGGCGAGTTTGTTGGCAGCCCGGCCCGGTCGGGTATTCATGCGTTCAAGCTGAAGCCCAAGGGCGCTTCGTTCGAACTGGGCGAACACAAGAAGATTCTGGGCAACGTACTGGCTACCGGCATTGATTTCGGTCCGGACGGCGCCATGTACGTAGCGGACTGGATCAACGGCTGGGACACCAAGGAATACGGCCGCATCTGGAAACTGGATGATAAAGATGGAGCCGGTTCGGCCGAACGGCTGCTGACCAAAAAGCTGCTGGCCGACGATTTCACGAAGACCACGGAAAATCAGTTGGGCGACTACCTGAAAAACCCGGATATGCGGGTTCGGCAGAAAGCCCAGTTCGAACTGGCGAAGCGGGGGGCTAAAGGCGCTACGATCTTTTCGGCCGCGATCAAACAAACGGACAATCAACTGGCGCGGGTACACGGCATCTGGGGTATCAGTCAGCTGGCCCGCAAGGATAAGCAGTACGCTCCGCTCCTGTTGCCGCTGCTGAAAGATTCGGATCCGGAAATCCGGGCGCAGGCGGCTAAATGGCTGGGCGACATTCGCTACCAGGAAGCCGGCCCGGCTCTGATGCCGCTTTTGAAAGACAACAACGCCCGGGCCCGGTTCTTTGCGGCTGAAGCTCTGGGCCGGATTGCATACGAACCGGCTGTTCAGCCGATCATTGCGATGCTGGAAGCCAACAACGACGAGGACGTGTACCTGCGTCACGCCGGCAGCCTGGCCCTGGCCCGCATTGGGAAAGCAGCACCGGTAGTAGCGCTGTCGAAAAGCCCATCCCGGGCGCTGCGTATTGCGGCCGTTGTGGCGCTTCGTCGGATGAGTAATCCGGGCATTGCAGCGTTCCTGACCGATTCGGATGAATTTGTTGTAACGGAAGCGGCCCGCGGTATCAATGATGACCTGTCCATCAAGGAAGCCCTCCCCGCGCTGGGCAATGTGCTGGCTACGACCCGTTTTACCAACGAAGCCCTGATTCGGCGGGCTATCAACGCAAACCTGCGGGTTGGTACGCCGGCGGCCATGCAAAACCTGATTACGTACGCCGAAAAAGAAGGCAATCCGGTGGCCATGCGGGCCGAAGCAATGGACGCCCTCAGCACCTGGGCCAAGCCATCGGTACTGGACCGGGTTGATGGCCGCTACCGGGGCGAGGTGCAGCGCGACCCGAACGTAGTGAAAGCCAAAGCCGGTGGTACGTACACTACCCTGTTGACCCACTCGGACCTGACTATACGGATGAGCGCCGTAAAAGCCATCAGTAAGTTGAAAATCACCGACGCGGCCGACGAGTTATTCGACCGGCTGAAGAGCGACAGCGACCCGACCGTTCGGGTTGAAGCCCTGCGTGCGCTGGCCGCGATGAAGAACCCGAACATTGGCAAGGCCATTGAACAGGCGCTGTCCGACGGCGAAAAAACCGTTCGCGTAGCTGCCCTTGACCTGGTCGACAAAACGGCCATGGCCAAAGACCGGATGGTGGCACTGCTTTCCGATGTGATCAACACCCGCACCACGGAAGAAAAACAGGCCGCCCTCGTTACGCTCGGCAAGTTGCCGGTGGCCAACACCCAAAAGGTATTCGAGCAGTTACTGGCGAAAATGGAGAACGGTACGCTGCCTACGGAGATCGGCCTGGAACTGGAAGAGGCCGTCAACAATACCCGTTCGCCCCAGTTGACCGCCCGCTACAAAGCCATCAGTGCTAAGCTATCGCCCGACGATCTGCTGGCTTCCTACAAGGGTAGTCTCTCCGGGGGCGATGCCAACCAGGGCCGACGGATTTTCTTCCGCCACCAGACGGCCCAGTGCATCCGCTGCCACGCGTATGATGATCTTGGAGGCAACGCCGGCCCGCGCCTGAATGGCGTTGCCAGCCGACTGTCGCGGGAGCAGCTACTGGAAGCCGTGATCAACCCAAGCGCCCGACTGGCGCCCGGCTTCGGTACCGCCACGCTGCAACTGAAAGATGGGAAAACGGTCAGCGGTATTGTGCAGAATGAAACCGCCAAGGAAATCGTCATGAAGGTCGGTGACCAGCCGGACCAGGTAATCGCCAAAGATCAGATCGCCAAACGGGAGAACGCACCCTCCAGCATGCCCGACATGAAGTACCTGCTCACGAAGCGCGAAATCCGCGACGTAGTAAGCTTCCTGTCCACGCTGAAAGAAGAGAAAGCGGAAAAGTAAGGGTTCTTACGTTTCAATAATGCAAAACGCAGCCGGCTGTTTTTCTAGCCGGCTGCGTTTTGCTTTAACAGACAGCTATCGAACGAACTGCTCAATTACCGGCTGCAACTTCGGCAAAATGGCCTCGATCTGGCGTTTTTCATCGTCTGTCCAGTGCCTTGGCTGCCCAAACAGGCAGGGTTGCAGGATGCCCCAGAGTTCGCCTTCCCACGTGATGTGCGCGTGGATCAGGGCCCGGTGACCAAACGTTTTGTGTTCAAACTCTCGGTTCAGCACGTCCGGTCCGGCCGTTTCGACATCATCGACGTAGACCGACGGTTTCAACGTAATGGCTGCCCTAAACAACGGGTCATCCTCCGGTAAGTCGGTTGTATCCTCCTGCCAATCCGGTTGGATAACGTTCGGGATGGTTTCGTCCCGGCACCAGCAGAAGGCAATGCGGCCGTGGTGCTGATCGGGTTGACGGACGTACAGAAAACAACGGTCGGCGTTGAGCGCGTTGGCTACCTCTTCAACGACCTGATGAAGGGTTGTTTCAGGCAATTGAGCCTCGGCCAGCAGTCGATTAATGGCCTCTGGAAGCGATGTAGTAGTCATGCCTGATTAACTGATCCAGGGCCGTTCCGTTCTGTAAACGGGTCAATTAATTCATCGCCCACCAAAACGGTTGCCGAACAATTCCGTTCTTTGCGGCCGTAACCATTCGCTCCTCGGCATGACCACCGCCCCCTGGGCTGTCCTCTTCGACATGGACGGCGTCCTGATTGACAACACCGAATTTCACATCAATGCGTGGATTCAGTTTGCGCAACTCCGCGATTTTCCGCTTACCCGGGACCTGTACATCGAACACATCAACGGCCGCGTGTCGGCCGATGCCATGGCGTACGTGCTCCAGCGTCCTATTACGGCGGACGAACTACCGGCGCTGACGGAAGAAAAGGAGTCGATTTACCGGGCGCTGTATCAACCCCACCTTCAGCCTACCGCGGGCCTGATGCCGTTTCTGGACGCTCTGAAAGCGCAGAATGTCCGGAGGGCGGTCGGTACGTCGGCCCCGGCGAGTAATGTCAGCTTTACGCTCGATGGGCTGAACCTGCGGCCCTACTTCGACGCCGTTGTGGACGCCAGCATGGTCAGGCGTGGTAAACCCGATCCGGAGATCTATCTCAAAGCGGCCGAACAGACCGGCGTTGAACCAGCTCGTTGCATCGTGTTCGAAGATGCCTTTGCGGGCATTGAAGCCGGACTGCGGGCAGGCATTCACGTAGTAGCGCTGGCCACCACCCACACCCACGAGGAACTGGCCGACACCGGTGCCGTGCTGATTATCGACGACTTTACGACCCTGACCGTGGATCAACTTCGGGAACTGATCGATTAACCTTACTACTGGGGCTTGGCCAGTCGTTCCTTGGTAGCCTCCGTCAGTTGCCGCAGGGCCGTTACCTTTTCCGTGGGCAGTTTAGTACGGTTCAGCCAGTTGTCGAACAGATCAAAGCTCCAGCCATAGATCGGTGCCGGGTGTTTAGCCAGGTAAGTCGTTAGCTGCTCGGTCGCTTTCTGACCGGCCTGATCGCCTTTGAGCACCAGCAGGCAGGACTGAAGGTACTCCTTCAACGTAGCAAATCCCCCCTGCAGTCGGTCGGCGGGAATGGCCGCAATGGCGCGCTGGGCCCGGTCGTACTGCCCCGTCAGCAGATTCAGTTCAACAATCGTCAGCCGTACCGGTGGTTCCGCATAGGGCAGCTTTTCGTAGGCCTGAATTGCCTTCCGGTAGCTTGAGTCGGCATCGGCCAGCTTGTTTTTCAGAGTCAGATACCGGCCGCGATCAATCTGGATGATGGCCGCCAGTTGCCCGTTTGCCGAAGTGGGTAATAGCTTTGCTGCCTGGTTAATGCCAGACAGCGCTTCGTCATACTTACCCGTTACCCCAAGCACGGCCGATTTCCGCTGCCAGAACTGAGCCAGCATCAGGTTGGCGAACGACGAATCGGCCAGCTTCTGCCACTTCAGGTTCGGCGCGTACCGAATCGCCTGATCGAAATCGGCCAGGGCTTCCTGGTACGCTTTGCGGAAGAAATGCATCTCGGCCCGCTGCGCGTAGGGCAATGACACCGTCGTATCGGGCATGTAATCAATGGCTTTTTGCAGGTCGCTCATCGCCCCTTCCCAATCGCGTCGGGCCGCCTTCTGACCGGCCATCTGCTGGTACGTATTGCTGACCTGCCGGTTGGGCTTCGCTATGGCCGACATCGGTAACGTACCGGCTTCTATCAAAGCGACCCGCAACGCATCCCGACTCGGGAAGTCACGATTCAGCGGCTCAGGCAACCGATTTTCCCGCGCAGCTATTCGTTGTAGCCTGGGGGCTTCGAGCAGCCCTACGGGTAGTTCGGTGAGTAAATTGAACGATACGTTCAGTGACAGCCACGGTACTTCTTTCCAGGGCAGGTCCGGTAATTGGCTGATGTTGCAGTTCGTGATATCGAGGTTGAATAGCTGCGGCATTCGGGCCGCTTTCCGAAACACATCCCCGGCGTCGAGCTGGGGCTGATTCTGAATGCTCAGGTAGTTCAGCCGGGTGCAGTGTTCAAGACTGTCGGGCAGTTGCTGTAACCCGCCGGTCATACCCTCCGTCGTTTTCTCTTTTCCGCTGATAACCAGCGATGTCAATTTAGTCAACCGGCCAATTCCATTCGGCAGACCTTCAAATCTGTTCTGGGCGAGATGCAAATTTGTTACGTCCTGCCACTGACCGATGCTGTTAGGTAAGGCAATCAGTTCGTTGTTATGCAATGATGCATACTGAAGTTTGGATAACGCGCCGATGTTGTCGGGGAGTAGTCTTACCTTAGTACCAGAGATGGCTAGCCCGCGCAGGTTGGTCAGATCACAAATCGATGCTGGTAATTCAGTAAGTGGTACGCCTTCAATGGTCAGGTTGGTTAGCTGTCTCAACGAACCGATGTCTGCCGGCAAAGCGGTTATCTCAGTTCCGTTGATGTGTAAAATTGCCAGATTCTTAAGCCGAACCAGACTGGCCGGTAACGCTCGCAACGGATTTTTTCCGATCCATAGATTGTGTAATGAATCCAGTTGGCCAATGCTGTTTGGAAGCACGGTTAACTGGTTGCTGCCGATTGACAGCGTTTGCAGCTTCCGTAATTTGCCCAGATCATCCGGAAGGTTCCTAATCTGATTACCACTGATTACCAGGCTTCTGAGTCGGCTCAGGCGCGTTATACCAGCAGGCAGCTGTGTTAACTGATTCTGATCAACGTTTAAGGTGCTTAGCTGCGTCAGCCGGTCGATCGCATCCGGCAGGGATGTTAGCTGATTACCAGATACATTTAATTGACGCAGTTCTTTCAGGTTGGTGATGAACGGCATCTGACGCAGCCGGTTACCCATCACCAATAAGTCTTGCAGGGACGCCAGTTGACCCATCGTCGCGGGCAGCGAATCGAGCGAACAATTGGTCAGATTCAGTTTCTGCAATTGGCGAAGCGAACCGATACTGGCTGGCAACCGGTCCAGTTTGATGTTTTCTAACCGCAGTTCGTTCAGCTGCGTCAGGGTACCCAGGCAATCGGGCAATCGGATCGCCGTTCCATTTCCTCCGATATTCAGCACGTGTAGCCGACTGGCCGAGCATAGTGTCGACAAATCGACCGACTGAGCATTCTGGATGTACAGCTGCTCAAGATTCGGTAAGTGAGCCAGTGTAGCCGCGTCAACTGTCAGAACTGGATTTTGATATAGTCCTAGTATTTTCAGGCTTTTCAGCCCGCTCAACGCCAGCCTTTGCAGAGACTGACTGTTGCTTATTTCAAGTTTTACGAGCCCGGTCAGCTTATTAACAGCCGCTTCGAACGTAGTGGTATCGACCTGCGCATTCTGGAAAGCGAGTTCGGTCAATCCCTTCAGCCCCCTTACGGTTTCGGCATCGACCTGCCACCCCTGCCCCATTACCTTCAGCGCCTGCAACTGCTGCAGGGGAGCCAGGCTGGGCAGCTTACGGCTGACGGGCTGCCAGTGATCGACCTCCAGCCGCCGGAGCGTTTTCACCCCGGCCAGCGCCTGAATGGATGGCTCCCAGTTCAGACCATTCCCCCGGATCCGCAACTCGTTCAGTTTTGGGAAACGCTGCATGGTACCCGGCAACGTGACAGGTTGCGCCGTTTGTGAACGGGTTAGATCCGCCTGCGATACGTCGATAACCAGTCGTTCCAGGGTTGTCCAACCGGTAATGGCCGCAAACAGCGAATCCGCAAAGGGTGCCGTCAGCCCGTTCACAGTCAAGACCCGTACGTGCGGAAGCCGCCCTAAGCGCTGCAGTCCCCCTTTGCGAAGCACGTCTCCCGAGATGACCAACGCTTCAATTTTAACGGTGCTTTCGGCTTTTTTGAGCAGGTCGTCAAGATCGAGGTACGCATTGGGTTGCGGCACATAGGTAGTCTGTATGTCGGCCGACGTCGGTTTGTAGGCCGGATACCAGACCCGTAGTAGATCCAGTTCAGACAAAGGTCTATGTCCGTATTGAGCCTGTACGTTCAAGTAGGCTCCCAACACCAGTCCGAGCACCAACAACCAGCGATTTCGGGTAGTGAGCCACATAATTTTCGTACTTTTGTAGAAGTAGTTTAAATGTCCGCATGAATATACCGCCATTGTCTGAAACGGCCAATCAAGAAATTATTCCGGCCCAGGAGGGCTTTTTCTTCCCCGCCGAGTGGCACCCACACGTAGCAACCTGGCTTAGCTGGCCGCATACCGAAGCGTCGTGGTCGACAGAGCGGCAGGAACTAATGTTTCCGGCTTATATCGACTTCATCAAAGCCATCTCCGAAAGTGAACAGGTGTGCATCAATGCCCACAACGAGATTGTTATTCAGGCGGCTAAGCTGCGTCTGCTGGCGGCCGACGCCGATCTGTCAAAGATAACGCTGCTACCCCACCCGACCAACGATTCGTGGTGCCGCGACCACGGCCCGGCCTTTCTGATCAATCCCGAGCGCAGGCAGCGGATGATCGTAAACTGGGGCTATAACGCCTGGGGCAACAAATATCCGCCCTACGACCGCGACGATCTGATCCCGATCGAAATTGCGCATTACCGCGGTCTCGACTACGTTACGCCGGCAGCAGCCACTGGGGGCATCATCATGGAAGGCGGTTCCGTCGAGTTCAACGGAGCCGGAACCGTGCTGACCAGCCGGGCCTGTCTGCTCAACCAGAACCGGAACGCCCACCTGTCGCAGGCCGACATTGAGCGGTATCTCTGCGATTACTACGGGGTGCAACAGGTACTCTGGGTCGAAGAAGGCATCGTGGGCGACGACACCGACGGCCACATCGACGACACGGTCCGGTTCGTGAACGAAGATACCGTTCTGGCGGCTTACGAACCGAATCCGAACGACGACAACTACCCGTTCCTGCTGGAGATCCACCACGAGCTGAAAACGATGCGGCTGCTCAGCGGCAAACAGCTCAACATCGTGGAGTTACCCATGCCCGACCCGGTTGTGAGCGACGGCATACGGCTGCCGGCTTCCTACGCTAATTTCCTCATCACCAATGGCTCGGTCATTGTGCCGACGTTCCGGTGCAACAAAGACCAGCAGGCGCTCGACATTATTGGCCAGTGCTTTCCTACCCGTACGATCGTCGGTATCGACTCGACCGAGATCATCTGGGGCCTGGGCAGTTTCCATTGCCTGAGTCAGCAGGAACCGGCCGTTTAAACGCCCGTCGTATGGCCAAGCCCCCGCTACCAACCGAGTTGCAGCGACTGCTCCAGAACACAAGCTGGCAGGCTGACACGCTGGGTATGTCGTCGGCACAAACGTTTCGGATCGAAGGACCCGAAAATTTTTACTTGAAAATCAATCCGGTTGATCCCTGGGGCGGTCTGAAAACCGAAGCAGATGCTTTAGTCTGGCTACGGGGCTACCTGCCGGCACCGGAGGTTATTTACTACGACCGGGTAGACGGAACCGATTACCTGCTGATTCGGGAACTGGTCGGGTTGCCGGCCTCGGCCGACGCGTGGAAAGCCAATCCGAAGCGATTGGCCGAAACGCTGGCCGCGAGCATGCGGGCGCTGCACAGCCTGGACCCGGCCACCTGCCCGTTCAACCAACGCACGGAGACCAAACTCCGGGAGGCAGCCGACCTCGTACAGCGTGGGCTGGTTGATGCTGACGATTTCGACGACGAAAACCAGGGCCGCACACCGGACCAGCTTCTGGAACAGTTGTATGCCGAACAACCGGCTAATGATGATCTGGTTGTAACGCACGGAGACTTCTGCCTGCCGAACCTGATCCTGACCGATTGGCGGCTGAGTGGCTTTATTGATGTTGGTACGCTGGGGGTGGGCGATCGGTATCAGGACCTCGCCCTCTGCCTGCGCGATCTGGCCGATGAACTGAATACAAATCGCTACGATGCCCACTTCCTGTCGGCCTACGGGCTGACGGCTGTCGATACCGAAAAACTGCGCTACTTCCGGCTACTGGATGAATTAAAATGAACAGGATGTACGATAATAAACGATTTCGATCCGTAGTCAACACCGAGAATGGGGAGGTTGGAGCCGAAACGGTGTTCCACTACCACCAGGACGGCAACATTGTCTGGGCCGACTACGCCGGTGGTTCAATCGTCAAAGGGTTTCTGCTGGCTACGGTTCAGCCGGATGGTAGTCTGGATATGCGCTACCAGCACGTCAACCAGGCCGGCGATCTGATGACGGGCCGCTGCCATTCCACGCCCGAGCCCCTGGCCGACGGGCGGCTTCGGCTGCACGAACGCTGGCAGTGGACCAGTGGCGATCAGTCGTCCGGCGAATCGATTGTGGAGGAGTTTACCGAAATCCATGGGTAGATACACACGCTGCATCACGCTGCTGCTGTTGCTCAGTGCCTGCGGTTCGCAAAAACCGCTCACGGCCGAGCTAGCCCCGCAAAGCCTGAAAGCGGTTAATCTGGAAGAAACGATCAGTCGTCGCGACGAGGTCATGATGGCGTATTCCATCACGAGCTACGATGCCCGCAACAAACCGGTCGCCGTGGTGAACGGCGGGTGGGGCGTCGAACCGATGGCCACCGGCCAGCAGGCCAATTTAAGTACGGCACAACCCATCAGCCTCAGCGTACCCAAAAACGGGAAGATCGTCGCGTCGCTGGTTCTGATTGAAGTTGACGATTACGCAAAGGCGCAGCAGGCGCTTGAACAGATCCGACGGATTCACAACGTAGTGAGTCTGCCGGCTTCGGTGCTGCTGACGGCTACCGAGGTACTGACCCCGCTTAAATACGTAACGGCGGGACTGGTAGCGGCCGGCGTAGGGATCCGCCTGCTCGACCGGGTTGACTCAGACGAGCTGCTCGGACAAAGCAGTATCGAGCTGTCTGAACAGGAGCTCAGGGCCAGAAAAGAGCATATCTTTCAGGTTCCGGCTACGTTCAGCGGCCGCCACCTGCGCGACCGGTACGCCTACGAACTGCACTACGACATTCGGCTGAAAACCATGAAAATCCGCCCTAAAACCCAATAAGCCCCCAACTGAATCGTTCTTTAACCGCAGTAGATTGAGTACACTCTGCCACTGCAAACGAATGTTTTTATGGGTATCCGTGTTTATAACGTACCTGATCGTAATACCAACCACTTTCCGTATCGTATGCGTCAACTTACTGGCGGTCTCCTGCTGGCTGCGTTTCTAACGGCCTGCAAAACGTCCGCACCGGTTGTTCAACAACAAGCTCCTCCGCAGCCGGTTATTCTTACCCTGGGCAACAAATCCTTCACCACGGACGATTTTTTTCAGTCGTTTACCAAGAACCAGCTTTCGGCTGATTCAGCCCAGCGCACCGACGTCAAGAGTTACCTTGATCTATACACCAACCTGAAACTGAAGGTGCTGGCGGCCGAAGCCGAAGGCCGCGACACGACCGAGGCTTTCCGCGAAGAAATGCAGACGTACCGTAAGCAGCTCTCGCAGTCGTACCTGACCGATAAAGTTCTGGTTGAACAACTGGCTACGGAAGCCTACGAACGGATGCAGGAAGAAGTTAATGCCTCTCATATCCTGATTCCCGTGGTGGAAGACGCGGCCCCGGCCGATACCCTGGCGGCCTACCAGGCGGTTCAGTCGTTACGTACCCGGGCGGTGGCCGGTGAAGATTTTGCCAAACTGGCCCGGGAGTACTCCAAAGATCCAAGCACAGCGCCGACCGGTGGCGGCCTGGGCTATTTTACGGCCTTTTCGGTAGTGTACCCGTTCGAAACAGTGGCCTACGCAACCCCCGTAGGTAGCGTGTCGGCACCCGTTCGGACGCGTTTTGGCTATCACCTTATTAAAGTCAACGACCGCCGTCCAAGCCGGGGTAAAGTACGGGTGGCGCACATTCTGATTCGGCTGAGCCCCAGCGCCGACGAAGCCGGGCAGCGGGCGGCTCAGGAACGTATCGACGCGGCCTACAACCGCCTGCAGCAGGGGGAATCATTCGAAACCGTTTGTCGGGAGGTGTCCGACGACGTAACGTCCAAATCGAACGGCGGGCTCCTGCCCTTCTTCGAAACCGGCCGGCAGGTACCAGCGTTTGAGGAAGCCGCCTTTGCGCTCACAACGCCCGGCAGCTATTCAAAACCGGTTCGGACCAACTATGGCTGGCACATCATCAAGCTGGTCGAACGGCGGAGCATCGAACCGTACGCGGAACTCGCCCCGGCCCTTCGCCAGCGCGTTACTACGGATACCCGGGCGGAAGTACTCCGGCAGGCTACCGTACAGAAGCTGAAAAACGACTACGCCATCCGGGAAAACAAGCCGGTTATCGACGCGACCCTGACCAAAGCCGACAGCAGCCTGCTTCGCGGTCAATGGCGCTACACGGAACCACTGGACCCGACGCTTCAGGGCAAACCCCTGGTTACCGTAGCCGATCGGGTTTATACGGTCAACGACTTTTTCGCCTACGTACGGCAACGGCAGCAACCCGCCCGCCGGGATACCCGGACGACCGTCGACGCCCCTGTGGTAGGCGTACCGGCCGTAGCAATGCGCCGGCTGCTCGATCGGTTTGTCGGCGACCAGCTGATGGCTGTCGAAGAGGCCAATCTGGAAAAAAAGTATCCGGAGTTTCGCGCGCTGCTGAACGAAATCCGCGACGGCGTTCTGCTGTCGCAGGTGATGGAACAGAATGTGTGGGAACGTTCCATGGCCGACTCAACGGGCCAGCGCCAGTATTTTGAACAGAACAAAGCCAAATACCAGTTTCCGGAGCGGGCCGTGGCTACGGTGATCGTAGCCCAGAACGACGATCTGCTGAAACAGACCCAGGAGATGCTCACGGGTCGCCCCCCGTATCAACTCCGGCGGTCGGCTGCGGACTTGACCTTCGACAAGAACCGAACGGGCCTGACCAGCCAGCAACGCGAAAGTCTGTTCGACGTTCTGGTAGCGATGGTACGTAATCCAAACTACATTGTCGAAGTGAGTGGCTCGCACGACGCCACCGAACGAGACTCGGTATCGGCCGGCCGGATCCGGGCGGTTGTGAACTACCTCCAGCAGAACGGCATCTCGCTGACCCGCATCACGGAGAAAGATTACCAGGGTATGCGTCCGGGTATCAAAGACGCGGCTGCTCAGCGCCGGGTGACGTTCCAGTACCTGACGTCCTCAAAAGCTGATATTGCCCGGGTTATCAACAGCCGGCAGCCCCAGGCAACCGAAGAAGCTGTCTCGATAACCGAAGGGACGTTTGCCGACGGAGCCAACCCGTACCTCGACGGTATGGACTGGAAGGTGGGCACCACGACCCTCAGGCGCAACGGGAAATCGGTAGCCGTGACGATCACGCGCATTGAGCCGGCCCGTGCCAAAACATTTGACGAAGCCCGGGGAGCCGTCATCAATGATTACCAGTCCATACTCGAACAGCAATGGCTGGCTCAGCTGCGGCAGAAATATCCAGCCCGAATTAACGAAGACGAAATCCGGAAGCTGGCTAAATAAGAGACGGAAGGCCTTAAAAAATCTTAAAAATCAGAACGTTTGACGTTCAATGCTTATCTTTAAAACATGAAACGATTGCTCATACAGGGCCTTGTTGCCTCGTTTGTTTGGTTACTCGCCGGGCCAGTGCTGGGTCAGGGCGGTATCAGCCTTAATAAAATCGTGGCGAAGGTCGATAACTACTACGTCCTTAAGTCTGACCTCGAAGAGGCTTACCAGTCATACGTCGGCCAGAACCAGACGCCCCCGCAAAAATGTCAGTTGCTCGAAAGCCTGGTCATCAACAAAATGATGCTGGCCAAAGCCGATATTGATTCGGTTGTGGTAGACGACAAACTGGTGGACAGCGAACTTGACGCCCGGATGTCGTACATGATCCAGCAGTTCGGCTCCGAGAAGAACATTGTGGAAGCCTACGGTAAGAGCCTTGAGATGCTCAAGAGCGAACTGCGGCAGCAGGTGAAAGATCAGAAAGTGGTGCAGAAAATGCAACAGAAAATTACGGACGACATGAAGGTGACCCCTCGCGAGGTTCGTAAGTTCTTTGACGCCATTCCGAAAGACAGCCTGCCCTACATGCCCGCCGAAGTGGAAGTGGGGCAGATTGTGCGTTACGCCAAGCCGACTAAGGAACAGAAAGACGCCCTTCGACAGCGGTTGCTCGACATCAAAAAGCGGGTTCAGGCGGGTGAGGACTTTGCCGCGCTGGCTAAAGAATTTTCCGAAGACGTGGGCTCTGCCCAGAACGGCGGTGACCTGGGCTACGCCAAACGGGGTATGATGGTGGCGCCTTTCGAAGGAGCCGCTTTGAAACTCAAACCCAACGAAATGTCGGACGTGGTTGAATCGGAGTTTGGTCTGCACCTGATCCAGTTGCTGGACACCCGCGGTGCTGAATACCATGCCCGGCACATCCTGCTACGGCCCGATTACAACCGGTTGGATACCAGCGAACCAACTCATTTTCTCGACAGCCTGCGGACGTTGATCAAGGTGGATTCCGTCAAGTTTGAAAAGGCCGCCCGTGATTTTTCGGAAGACAAAACATCGGCCGATGCGGGTGGGCTCCTCCGCGATCCGCAGTCAGGCAGTAGCCGTCTGGCGATGGATGGCTCTATGGAGTACTCGCTGTTCACGCTGCTCGATACCATGACGGTAGGCAGCGTTTCGGCTCCGCTACCCTACCGGACCGAAGACGGGAAAAGTGCGGTACGTATTCTGTACTTCAAAAGCAAAGTACAACCCCACACGGCCGACTTTAAGCTTGACTTTGAAAAGCTTCAGAATATCGTCCTGACCAACAAAAAGAACCGCGCCATCGACGACTGGTTCCGTAAATCGGTGGGTGACGTGTACATTACCGTTGATCCCGAATACCAGGGTTGCCGGATTTTTGGCACCTCGCAGGCTAGTGCAGCCGGCACCGGCGGGGGCGGTGAATAGTTTTCCGGTATTGATTCGTCGGTTTCCGCTTTATTTGTGAAACTGAGACCGGAAATCCTATTTTTAAAACCGTAAACCTTTAAACGTTTTATTTGTGACCTACTCATCGGATGTCGCGGCTGCCGAAGCCTTAACAGAATCGTATAAAAAACTCAAAAACGAAATCTCCAAAGTAGTCATTGGGCAGGACGACACCGTGCGTTTGTTGCTGACGGCCATTTTCTGCCAGGGGCACTGTCTGCTGGTTGGTGTGCCGGGGCTGGCCAAAACACTGCTGATTCAGACCATTGCCGGAGCCCTGGATCTGGATTTCAACCGGATCCAGTTCACGCCCGACCTGATGCCGTCGGACATTCTGGGCTCCGAAACCCTCGACCAGGAACGTAATTTCAAATTCATCAAAGGGCCGGTGTTTGCCAACATCATCCTGGCCGATGAAATCAACCGGACGCCCCCCAAAACACAGTCGGCTTTGCTGGAAGCGATGCAGGAATACGCCGTGACCATCGCGGGACAAAAGTATTCGCTTGGTCGTCCGTTTTTCGTACTCGCTACGCAGAACCCGATCGAACAGGAAGGTACGTATCCGCTGCCGGAAGCCCAGCTGGACCGGTTCATGTTTAATATTTACCTAGACTATCCGTCGTATCAGTCGGAGCTGGATATTGTCAAAAGCACCACTTCTGACCATCGGCATCAGGTGCAGCGCGTCATTACCGGCGAAGAAATCCGGGATTTTCAGCAACTGGTCCGGCGAGTACCGGTCGTTGACAACGTAGTGGAATATGCCGTCAAGCTGGTTCACAAAACCCGGCCTAACACCGAACTGGCAGCGAATGATGCAAACCAGTATCTGGAATGGGGTGCCGGGCCGCGGGCATCGCAGGCCCTGATTCTGGCCGCCAAATGCAATGCCCTGCTGAACGGCAAATACTCACCCGACATTGAAGATGTGCGGGCAGTTGCCATGCCGATCCTGCGTCACCGGGTGGTGCGTAACTTCAAGGCTGAAGCAGAAGGAATCTCGGTCGATCAACTCATCAAACGGTTGTTATAAGAAGGAAGAAAAGGAGGAGGGGGATGAAAGGGAAAAGAGGGAACAACACTTCCTTCTTCCTTTCATCCCCCTCTTCCTTTTCTCCCTCTCCTCCTTTTCTCCTATTCTTCTTTATCCGCTCCTTCTTTCTTGGTCTTGCCGAGGTAATCGTCTACCTCCGACCCGTTGATGGATCCGACTGAGTGATCTTCTGCATCCACTTTGTCGGCATCGATGCTTACGTTTTCGGTTTTTTCACTGACCAAAAACCCATTGTTTCCTTTTGATTCTTCCTTGCCGTGATATTCCTGTCCGGCGCTTTGTTTCTTTTCCATAACGTTTCAGATTGCTTACTGTATAAACCGCAAAGCAGCCGGAAGGTTAGTCGTTTACTCGTTTACCCACCAAATGGCCGATGGGTCAAGTTCCAGGTGTATGACCTGTCCGGGTTGTAAACCATCCTGCGTAGTTAGCGTTCGGAGGCATACGTAGCGCGAGACTTCCGCTTCGACCTCGTAATGGACTCCTTTGAAAAAAACCGCCCGAATGGTAGCCATAACCCCGGTTTCAGCCAGCCGAACCGATTCGGGACGGATCAGGCAAAGGGCATCAGCCGGTTTGGTTGACGATACCCCGAGGGCAGGCAGGTGTTTGGCGCGAATTACGTTGACAGTACCCGTCATCCGGGCAGCATAGGCGGTAACAGGCCGTCGATAGACCGCAATTGGTGAATCCAGTTGAATGAGTCGGCCATGCCGTAAAATACCCAGGGAGCCGGCAATAGAAAGCGCATCGGTTGCATCGTGGGTAACGAACAGGCAGGCTGTCTGCTCCTGTCGGACGAGGGCAAACACCATATCCCTCACGATTTGCCGATTCGGCAAATCGAGGTGGCTAAAAGGCTCGTCCAGAAGCAGTACCGCTGGTTTATCGGCTACCGCCCGAGCAATGGCCGTCCGTTGCTTTTCGCCACCGGAAATCTGCCGTGGCAAGCGATCCTGCACGTCGGTCAGGTGGCACCGTTTCAGCAGTTCGTTGACCCGAAAATCGCGGTACGCCGGTTCGTAATACCGGACGGCATACGCGATGTTCTGACGAACCGATACGTTGGGCATAAGCTGGTATTCCTGGTGAACCAACCGGATCGCCGGATGACCCGGCACAAGCACTTCCGAAGGACCGGGCACCCGTTCATGGTTAAGTCGAACCTCACCGGCGTCGGCATCCGTCAGTCCCGCCAGCAGGCTCAATAGTGTACTTTTGCCGGACCCACTGGCCCCCACGAGCGCCATAATCTGACCCGGCTCCAGCCGAAATGATACGTTCCGGACAGCAGCCACTTCATCAAACGATCGGGTAAGTTTATCGGCTTCGAGCAAGTTGAGCGCACATTGATTTCGTAGCAATAACCAAAAAACAAACGACCGGGACAACTACCCGGTCGTTTGAAAGCGTATTTTAGTTCGGCTTTTAGCGACGTTCTTTGATGAGTTGCTTCAGCTCCTGGTTTTCTTTTTCCAGTTGGTTAATCCGACGGTCGCTGTCCTTTTTCAGCTGAATCATATACAGCGTCAGTTCCTCGATCTTCTCCAGGAGTTTGGCGTCCATCTTGGCCATGTCTACGCCTTCGCTGACCACCTGCTCCGCCGAGGGAACGCCCGGCAGGTGCTTGTTGGCTTTCACGAATGCCTCTACTGACTCCAGCGAACGTAGTTTGTAATCATCCGCGAACACGTAGTCCGACCAGTCGGATGAGTTCTTGACGGCCACTTTCACTTTCTCGGTCAGGATACCATCAGCCACAAACAGCCGATAGCCAGCCGGTGTGCTCTTCAGGTTTTTACCAATTACCACCGCATCTGCGTTAGGCGCCTGAAGCAGGCCGGCGTCATTCTTCTGCCAGAAAGCTTCCGTAGCAGCTTCGCGACCACTGCTCGCAGGAGATCCTAAAATAACATTACCTGATGCATCGACGGTCAGGAACTTGGTCTGGTTGGAAGCGCTGGCCGGTGAAGCACTGGTCAGGTTTTCCAGACGCAGCCCTGACTGATTGGCTACGCCCGTTGTTACGTGCAGACGAGCCGAGGGAGCTGAGTTACCGATACCTACGTTTGCGCCATTGCCTAATACCACGGCGTTAGAGATATTGACCCGGGCGTTGTTACCAATGGCCGTTGCATTTTGTAAACCGGCAGCTCCGGCATCAGCCCGGAAACCAACGAAGGTATTATTGATACCAGCCGCGTTGGCACGGCCTGTTTCAAAACCGATCGCAGTGTTGTTATCACCGTTTACATTAGTGCCGTTACCAGCGTTCTGACCCAGATATACGTTGAAGCTACCGCCCGTGTTCCCCCCCCCTGTGTTATCACCCAGGAAGAAGTTAGCCTGCCCAGTTACGTTGTTCTGGCCCGCATTCGTTCCCATCATAAAATTACTACCGCCAGTGGTAGTAGCACGACCTGCCTGATCACCAATAAAAGTATTGAAGTTGGCGGTCGTCATACTGTTTCCGGCGGCATAACCGAGCAAGGTATTAGCCCGTCCCGTGCTGTTCAGGCCCGTCAACGCACCGATGAATGTATTCTCATCACCACTCGACACGTTCTGACCCGCCCGTGAGCCATAGAATGTATTGTTATTACCCGAGGTGAGGTTTTCTCCAGCACTAAAACCAGTGTAGGTATTGTCATCCCCTGAAATTAAAAGTTGTCCTAACAGGTTAACGGGAAGACCAAGTTTTACCAGTGTATTGCGCTCGCCACCAGTCAGGCTAGGAACACCAACGGCTGCCGGAGCATAGTTACTTAATAATTGAGCAAAGGCAGAACCGGAAGACAGTGATACCATTAAAGCGGTTCCGAAGAGTAAATGATTACGTTTCATAGTTTAAAGAAGGTTTAAAAACAAACGTTGTGAGTTGAAGAGATGAGTGCTTCAGGAATGTACTACCGATTTTTCACCAAACGCTTGGTGACTATTCCCTGGGTTGTGCGGAGTGAATAAAGATAGACACTCGCTGGTAATGATGCGTTCTTGTACGTGAATTCGTGCGCTCCAGCTTCCTGAAAATCACTGCTAAGCAGTACCTCAACGGTCTGGCCCTGAGCATTCAGCAGGCTTAACGTTACGGGCGAGGCCTCAGCCAGCCGATACTTAATAACGGTAGCCTCAATGAACGGATTGGGATAAGCCGCCAGAATTGACCGGCTCTCAGCGGAAAGCAGTGCCTGATCGCACGAACAATCCTTAACCTGTGCCTCGAAACGCGAGCCATGCTCAGCTGTAAATCCCGGCAGTAACGTTACAGAGCGCCCAGCCTGATACTCGGCTTTGGCCGAACTGGCCACCACGTTGGAAGCCACCAGGCTTTCGATCGCCTGCGACTGCCTGACTTCTCCCTGATTCACCCGTTGCGTCAGCCGCAGACGGTCGCTACAGGGCTCTTCCGCCTTTGCCCACCCAACTGACGATGAAAGTAGCAGAATGCCACTCAGCAACACCGTGTTTAAGTTTTTCATAAAAAAACAAGAGTTTGTTTACTGGCGCTAATGTATACCAATCATTTTCATTTTGCCAAATTTTGATAAAAAATATTTATTTATTCAAAATTTTTAAAAAGGCATAGTAATTGCTTGCAATATTTGAAAATATTGCAGTATTAATATAATAAAAACACAATTAAGAAATTTAACAACAGGCTGTATTACTCTACTAATCAGGCATATATACGTTATAACAATGTGCTTTGGTTTTATGCTTTTTGTAGATTTTTAATGTATTGGCCAACGTAAACTTTACTTATTTTATAGATTAACAAAGTTGTGGTCAGTTATTTTTTCACCCTTGATCATTACCAGCACGTATAGGTTATTTGCTGGGTGAGAATTTTAAGCTGCTCGAGTACATAGGAAAACTTAAGAACTGTGTGAACCTTCGCTTCTACACAATTGGCATTACACATTCAGTAACGGAGTGATAAACCAAAAGCCCGGTCAATGCCGGGCTTTCTACAAAACAGAAGAATACTATTAAATCAAAAAATGAAATTGGTCGACAAAAACTGCGATTTGTGTTGACCAACTATGTCATTGAGTATGGCTTTGTTACCATCAGTGTTTTTGGTTGCCACCACAGTCCGGATGGAGAAAGCCCGTAGTGCATCCTCAACTGACAACGTTCCCTCGGCTGAATCTTTACGACCAGTGAACGGAAACGTATCCGGCCCCCGCTGACACTGTGCATTAATGTTGACCCGGCTTACCTGATTCACGAGCGGATCGATCAGGCTGGCAATCTGCTCCGTATCGGTTCCGAAAATACTCACCTGCTGACCGTGATCGGCGGTGATGATGTAGTCGATCGGTTCTTCAAGGTCATCAAACGGCACAACGGGCACTACCGGTCCAAACTGTTCTTCGCGGTACAGTTTCATGCCCTTCTGAACGGGATACACCACCGCCGGCATTACAAAGGAGGCTTCGACAACGCCCCCACCCTTGTTCATGACCGCAGCCCCCTGCGCTTCGGCTTCGCGGATACAGTCTGTCAGGTACTGGGGTTTCTGCGGTTCCGGCAGGGGTGTAATCTGCACGCCCGGTTCCCAGGGCATACCTGGTTTCAATTTATTTACCTCTTCACTGAAGCGACGAAGAAACTGATCGGCTACCGACCGATGCACCCAGATGATTTTGATGGCCGTACACCGCTGCCCATTGAACGACAACGTACCGAGCATACATTCTTTAACGGCCAGTTCAATATCCGCATCGGGCAGGATGATACCGGCGTTTTTGGCATCAAGGCTCAGGACCGCCCGGAGCCGGTTACTTTTGGGATGCATCTTCTTCAGGCTGTCGGCTACGCGGCTTGAGCCAATCAGCGTCAGTACGTTGATGCGCCCCGACTGCATGAGCGTCGGCACTACGTTGGCGCCCCGTCCATAGATCGTATTGACAACCCCCTTCGGAAAACACGTCCGAAAGGCTTCAAGCAGGGGATAATGCAGCAACGTACCGTGCTTGGGGGGCTTGAACAACACCGTATTGCCCATCAGAATAGCCGGAATGAGGGTCGTGTACGTTTCGTTCAGAGGATAGTTGAACGGCCCCATACACAAGACTACGCCCAGGGGCGACCGGCGGATCTGCCCAATGATTCCTTCCTCTATTTTGAACCGGGAGCCGGCCCGGTCAATGTCCTTCAGGGCGTCGATGGTGTCATAAATGTAGGTAACCGTCCGGTCGAACTCCTTGATCGAATCGCCCAGGGTTTTGCCGATCTCCCACATAAGCAGATTGACCACGGTCGTTTTCTGCTCCAGCATTTTACCGATGAACCGCTCCATGCAGGCGATCCGGTCACTTACGGACATCGTTGGCCATTCACCGCGGCCGTTGTCGTAGGCTGCTACGGCCGCATCAAGGGCTTCGAGCGCTTCGCGATCGGTCGTGACGGGGTAACTACCGACAAGCTTGCGCTCAGGGCCGTTTGGTCCTGTCAGACATACCGGGGATAAAACGTCGGTTGTTGGGCCATCCCAGGCCCGCATCTCACCATTAAGCAGGTACTCGCGTTGGTGCAGGGGCTGGATACGGAAGTCGGCCGGAATCTGGTCTTCGGCCGGAAAGAGATTGGTTAATTGAGAGGGTTGTGTAAGCATCTTACAGTCATCAGGTTGCAGTGCAGGTATTGTTCGTCACAAAGAACGGGGCAAACTTCATCATTAGATTGCCTAAATCCAACCCAACTTTTCAGGAAACGGTATATTTCGTAATCGGCAAATCCGTTACTAAACCTTACCCGTACATGAACGTAATTACGTCTAAGTTACAAGTTACGGTGGATACCCAATGACCCGAGGCTCTGCATTGGGTCATTTTTATTGTCAATTTACGTGCAGCCGGAAACCGCTGGCTAAAGACTTATCACCCAGCGTAACACCAGATCATACCTTGTATCAGGCAAAACGTCCTTTCAACCCTTCTTATCTTATCTGCCTGATTACGACCATGAAAAACCTGTCCATTCCCGGATTTCTGCTGTTTATAAGCGTTCCCGGTTTCGCTCAGAACAACGTAGTCTTAACGCCTAACTCGCCTACGCCCGGCAGCAACAATACGCTGGTTGGCTTCAACGTTGGCGCATCCACCACCGGCAGCCAGAACGTAATGGTTGGCTACCAGGCCGGCCGGTTCAACACCAGCGGCAGCAACAATGCCTTCGTGGGTTCGTTCGCAGGCGGGGCCAACACCTCCGGCGGCAATAACGCTTACTTTGGCCAGCAGGCCGGCTCTTCGAGTACAACGGCCAGCAGTAACACCTACCTCGGTGCCTTTGCCGGTAGCAGCAATGCAACTGGAAATAGCAATACGTACGTCGGAAACGCGGCCGACAGCCAGGGAAACGGCGGCTCAGAAAACACGTATGTCGGAAATACCGCCGGTTACAACACCCAGACCGGTCGGCGGAACACGTTCTCGGGTAGTGGTGCCGGCTACAACACCAATACCGGCAGCGGCAACGTCTTTTATGGCCAGCTATCGGGTTATCTGAACACCACCGGCAGCGGGAACGTTGCGCTGGGAAATTCTTCGAACCGCCAGAACCAGACCGGTGCGTACAACGTCATGGTGGGCGACTCTGCGGGCTACAATAACCTCGTTTCTGAAAATGTCATGCTCGGCAGCAAAGCGGGCTATCTGAACCAGACCGGTCAGCAGAATACCTTCGTCGGGTACCGGAGCGGTTATCTGACAACGGCGGGGGCTAACACCTTTGTAGGGTACCGCGCCGGCGTGGCCAACACAGCCGGCCAGTTCAATACGTTCGTTGGGGTTCAGGCCGGCGCTGCCAACACCACCGGCAATTCCAACTTCATCATGGGTACCAACGCCGGCTCGGCTAACACGACCGGCTCAGCCAACTTTTTTCTGGGCGACAATGCCGGAGGGAACAACACGACCGGGGGCTTCAACGTGTATCTCGGTGCCAATGCAGGCAACGGCGTGGGGGTGAATGGATCCAACAACGTATCCATCGGTTTTGAAAGTGGACGTAACAACAACGGCGGTATCAATAACACGTTCCTTGGCTTTCGGGCTGATGCGGCAGCGAACAACCTGAGCAATGCCACGGCCATCGGCAACAACGCCAAAGTAACCGTTTCCAACGCCCTTGTACTGGGCGATAATGCCAATGTAGGAATCGGGACCACCGCACCTACCAACAGACTACACCTGGTATCCGGTGCGGCTAACCAATCCGGACTGCGCCTGCAGAACCTGACCAGTGCTTCACCGGCCAGTGCCCTCAACCAGACCAAATTCCTGACCGTCGATGCCAGTGGTAACGTTATTCTAGGCAGCACCACCAACTCGGCCCGTGAAGCGGCACCCGAAAGCCTCTGGCAGCGTACTGGCCGTTTCCTGATCAGTAAAGATGACAACGCTGTCATTATTGGCCAGAACGTAAGCAAAACACCGGCCGGTTACCGCCTGTACGTACAGGACGGCATCCTGACCGAGAAAGTGAAAGTGGCCGTCAAGAACTCATCCGACTGGTCGGACTACGTGTTCGCGGATGACTACAACCTGCGTTCGCTGGAGTCAGTAGAGGCATTCGTGAAAGCCAACAAACACCTGCCGGGCGTTCCCTCGGCTGAAGAAGTGGTTAAAAATGGCGTAGACATGGCCAAGATGGACGCTAAACTCCTGGAGAAGATTGAAGAATTGACGTTATACACCATTCAACTGGAAAAGACTACCCAGGATCAGCAGCGGACTTTGCTGGAGCAGCAACGAATTAATCAGCATCAGGCGGCCAGATTACAGGCACTTGAACAGGAACAACTCGAAATAAAAAAACAGTTGCGGCAACTGCTCAACCGTAAGTAGCTTTCCTTTTTGCACAGGATCAGGTGACTTTTGTAGAACATCTGCGGCATGAAACGGCTGTTCTGGCCCAGGCAGATCGGCTATACGTCGCTCCAGGGTCTTGATAAGGCATTCTGTTGTTTATCCATCCCTAAACCGTCATAAGTGATTTTCAGCTCGCGTCACGTAGCAAAGTGTCCGTCCTACTCAGTACAATTGCCGCGAAAGAATCCAACGTTACCATGTCAGCCATTGCTCCAACCGCATGCGGTTGGAGCAATGCTTTTGGAACTCGACTCAATACTGATCAACAAACATCCGCAAGCTTCCTGAAGTTATTACCGAGCCGCATCATCGCTATCCGGCAAGTGCGTATCAAACCCAGAACGTATCAATTAACATGGAATTCGCGGATAGTATCATTCCCCTTGTCACTCTCATTGTCCTGGAGATCATTTTAGGTATTGATAACATTATTTTCATTGCCATTCTCGCTGATAAATTACCTCCTGAACAACGGGATAAATTACGCTACTGGGGCCTTGGCTTAGCTATGTTCATCCGGCTGGCTCTGCTGGCTGTAATCGCCTGGATCATGCAACTGGATAAGACCCTGTTCAGCGTATTCGGCATTGATTTTAGCGGCAAAGGACTGATTCTGCTGGCGGGAGGACTGTTCCTGATTTATAAAAGCACCAAAGAGATTTATCACAAAGCCGAAGCGGGTGGTGATGCCAATGCACCCGATACGACCAAATCCAGTTTTCGGCAGTTACTAGTCCAGGTGTTGATTCTGGACATGGTCTTTTCAGTCGACTCAATCATTACGGCCGTGGGCATGGTCGATCAGCTCTGGATTATGTATACGGCCGTGATTGTTACGGTAGGTATTATGCTCATTGCCTCTAAACCCATTGCTGATTTTATTGGTCGCCATCCCTCCTTCAAGATTCTGGCCTTATGCTTCCTGCTCATCATCGGTATGTCGCTGGTTGCCGAAGGACTTCATTTCGAGATTCCGAAGGGTTACATCTACTTCTCAATGGCCTTTGCTTTCCTGGTGGATATCATTCAGATGAGAACTGTACCTCCAGCACCTCCAGTACCACCCGTAAAATAACCGGTATTACGCCTTTGCTGCGTACGGGCGAATACCGACTCTACTTATAGATATTATGTATGAGATTATAGAAAATATTAATTTGATCTATTCACTTAAATAAGACAGCTTTGCGGTGAAATCATTCACAAACACAACGTTTCGCTATCCTGTCAGCTGGTTAATATCCTTCCTACAAATGGACTGGGTAGCAAAACGGAAAACAAACAGCGTATGAATCCCGCAGAAACCACAAAAAGCTACCAGGTCAATGGTACTAATGGCCACAACGGACACCACCACGAAGCCCTTGATGTGAACAGCCCCAGTGCCGCTCAATGCCCGTTCCTGAGCGAACGGATGAATCAAGTGGCCGGCGGTGGTACCCGGAACCGCGATTGGTGGCCCAACCAGTTGCCCCTGAACATTCTACGCCAGCACTCCTCGCTGTCTAACCCGATGGACCCTTCGTTCAATTATGCAGAGGAGTTCAAAAGCCTTGATCTGAAAGCCGTTAAGGAAGAGATCGTTAGTCTGATGACCACCTCGCAGTCGTGGTGGCCGGCCGACTACGGTCACTATGGTCCGTTCTTCATCCGGATGGCCTGGCACAGTGCCGGTACGTACCGCATTGCCGATGGTCGCGGGGGTGCGGGTGCGGGTATGCAGCGTTTTGCCCCGCTCAATAGCTGGCCCGATAACGCTAACCTCGATAAGGCCCGGCTGCTGCTGTGGCCGATTAAGCAGAAATACGGCCGTAAGTTGTCGTGGGCGGACCTGATGATTCTGGCCGGAAACTGCGCGCTGGAGTCGATGGGCTTCAAAACGTTCGGTTTCGCCGGTGGCCGCGAAGATTTCTGGGAACCACAGGAAGATGTGTACTGGGGCTCGGAAACGGAATGGCTCGGCGACAACCGCTACGAAGGCGACCGCGATCTGGAGAACCCGCTTGGTGCCGTTCAGATGGGTCTTATCTATGTAAATCCGGAAGGTCCGAACGGCAACCCTGACCCCCTGGCAGCTGCCCGCGACATTCGGGAAACGTTCGGCCGGATGGCTATGAACGACGAAGAAACTGTAGCCCTCATTGCGGGTGGACACTCCTTCGGAAAAACCCACGGCGCGGCCGATCCCAGCGAATACGTTGGCAAAGAACCAGCCGGTGCCAGCATTGAGGAACTAAGCCTGGGCTGGAAAAATACGTATGGCACCGGTCATGGCGTCCACACGATCACCAGCGGTCTGGAAGGTGCCTGGACCACCACGCCAACCCAGTGGAGCAACAATTTCTTCGAAAACCTCTTTGGTTTCGAGTGGGAATTGACTAAGAGTCCCGCTGGTGCATTCCAGTGGAAGCCAAAAGGCGGTGCGGGTGCCGGTACGGTACCGGATGCCCACGACCCGGCACTGAGTCACGCCCCAACGATGCTCACGACCGATCTGGCCCTGCGCGTTGACCCGGCTTACGAAAAAATTTCACGGCGTTTCCTGGAAAACCCCGATCAGTTTGCCGACGCGTTTGCCCGGGCGTGGTTCAAACTGACCCACCGGGATATGGGTCCTCGTGCCCGCTACCTGGGTCCGGAAGTACCGGCAGAAGAACTGATCTGGCAAGACCCGGTTCCGGCCGTTACGTACAAGCTGATCGACGACGCCGACATTGCCGCCCTGAAAGCCAATATCCTGGCCTCCGGCCTGACCATCCCGCAACTCGTTTCAACGGCCTGGGCGTCGGCGTCAACATTCCGCAACTCCGATAAGCGCGGTGGCGCAAACGGTGCCCGCATCCGGTTGGCCCCGCAGAAGTTCTGGGAGGTGAACAACCCGACCCAGCTCGCCAACGTACTGAACACGCTCGAATCGATCCAATCGGAGTTCAACGCAATTCAGACCGACGGCAAGCAGGTATCCCTGGCCGATCTGATCGTACTGGGCGGTTGCGCAGCAATTGAACAGGCGGCTAAAAAAGCAGGCATCGACGTAACGGTTCCCTTTACGCCGGGTCGTGCTGATGCGTCAGCCGAACAAACGGACGTCGAGTCGTTTGCGGTGCTTGAGCCAATTGCCGATGGGTTCCGTAACTACGTGAAGGGACGCTACACAGCCAAAGCCGAAGGGTTACTGATCGACAAAGCCCAACTGCTGACCTTGACGGTGCCTGAACTGACGGTCTTGCTGGGTGGTATGCGCGTGCTGAACGCTAATTACAACGGTTCTTCACATGGGGTCTTCACCAAACGCCCGGAGATGCTGACGAATGACTTCTTCGTAAACCTGCTCGATTTGGGTACTACGTGGCGGTCAACATCGGATGCTCAGGATCTGTTTGAAGGCCGCGACCGCGCCACCGGCGAACTCAAATGGACGGGTACGCGTGTCGATCTGATCATCGGCTCGAACTCCGAGTTACGCGCCATCGCCGAAGTGTACGGCTGTTCAGATGCGCAGGAGAAGTTTGTTCATGATTTTGCGGCCGCCTGGAACAAGGTGATGAACCTCGACCGCTTCGACCTGAAGTAACCTACGTCAGGCCTATTCTTTCAGAGCCCGGTGTTTCAGACACCGGGCTTTTTTATAGCTAATTACAGAGTTAGCAGTTTATCCTGAGCAAGTTGCCAGGTACGTTTTAGCGATAAGATCAGCTTTTTTTGCGAACCAATTCCGGCGCAACACCACGGATTACTCATTCGAGACAAAACCAAAAGCCCTTACAAATTCCTGCTAAACAGGGTTTTGTAAGGGCTTACTGTACCGGGAGCCGGACTCGAACCGGCATGTCCTTGCAGACATTGGTGTTTGAGACCAACGCGTCTACCGATTCCGCCATCCCGGCATCTGGAAACGGTTCGCTCTGGCGAACGTGGGTGCAAAAGTAGACAAACACGGTTTATTTTGCAAATAATAGCGCTTTAAGCCTGATGCCTGTCGTCTATGCACTGATTCTAAGGGGCTCAACAATCAATTTCTTACCTGCAATACCAATCGGCTTGTTGGTAAATCTCAACTATGTCGTTACTTTGTATAAAGTACGCCTGCACGCATTCGCCTGCTGTATTTTAACCAGGCCAGTAACGTTATGATGCCAACCTCCGCAGCATCGGCCGCTACGACTGATAATTTCCTTATGCGAACAGCACTGGATAGTGCCTCCTGCGGGATTATCGTCTATGAAGCGCTTAAAGACGAATCGGGTGTTATCCGTAAATGGCACCCCAGCCTGACCAACCGGACTGCGGATTCTCTGCTCGCTGCTTTTTCGGATGATCCGACCAATCGGGCAGCCTCTTTTTTTGATGAGGCCGGGTTGCAGGAACCTGCCGCCGATGCGCTGGGATCCGGCCAGTTGAAACAGCATACAGCCTGGCTTACGCAGCCAACCAAAGAACGTACCTGCTTTGACCTGACGCTCGCCCCCTATGAACGGGGCATTACCCTGACCATACAGACAGAAACCGCTACCCGCCGACAAAACGACTTACTCTTGACGGCACTCGACAATACGCCCAACGCCTTTGTGGCCTATGAAGCGGTGCGTGGAACGGACGGCGCGATTCTCGACTACCGCACTATATGCTACAACCAGTTAGCCCTTGACATCCTGCACGTTACGCCTGAGCAACTGGAGCAACAACTGCTTTTTCAACGCCGGCCGGAGAGTCGCCTTGAAGCCGATACGATGCGCCGGATTGTTGACGAACACGACGTAGTTGATCGGGAGGTTTTCTGGCCGGTGCAGCAGCGGTGGTACGTCGTTCAAAGCCGCGCTTTCGGCGATGGTTTCTTCACGCTGTTTCAGGACATTGACACTGAAAAACGGGCGAAGCAGCAGCTAATCGAACAACAGACCATGCTGCAGGCTGTAATGGACTTTTCGGACAGCTACATTACGTACTGTGAAAGCGAGCGAGACGAGTCCGGCCAGATCATTGACTTCATTTACCGACTGACCAACGCCTTTGTCAACAAATTAATCGGGCGGCCGAGCGAGCAGATTGTCGGACAGCGAATGACCCAATTCTTTCCGAGCATCAAACAGATTGGTTTGTTTCAGCGGTACGTGCAGGTGGTCGAGTCCGGCGAATCACAAACGTTTGAGTTTCCGTACCAGGCCGATGGCTACGACGGCTGGTTCCTCATTTCGGCTACCCCACTCGCCGATGGTTTCGTGCTGTCGTTTAAAGACATCAGTGAAATAAAGCAGGTCAGCCTGACCATTGAGCGTCAGAAAACCTTTCTGGACAGCGTGATGGAGCATTCACCGAACAGCATTACGGTAGAACGCGCCATCCGGGATGACACCGGCCAGATCATCGATTTTCAGGCTATTCTGATTAATCCGGCAGCGCTGGCGCTGGGTGGTCATTCGCAGGCCGAAGCGCTGTCTACACCCATCAGTCAGTTGAATCCGATGTTTGTGCCGTCGGGGCTGCTGGCGGCTTACCGGCAGGTGATGGAAACCGGAGAGCCATTTTATGTATCGTTTCCCTTCCCGCGTATCAACGGCTGGCTTCAGCTGGCGGTGGCCCGCATCGATACCGACACGCTCATCTCAGTCTTTACAGACATTACCGAAAGTCAGCAGGCGCTGGTCAAACTCCAGAAGCAGCATGAGTTGCTGGAGGGCATTATGAACGCTACGTTAAGCGCCGTAACCCTGTACGAACCCGTGCTGGACGAATCCGGCCAATTGCTTGACTTTCGGGTAGTTATGACGAATGCGGCTTCTCTGGGGTTTTCCAAACGCAGGTATGATGAGGTGGTGGGTAAAACTATGACGGAGATTTATCCGAAAACCAGAGAAATCGGGTTGTGGAACCGGTACATCGAGGTGTATCAGACCGGCCAGCCGTGTCGGGTTGAGCATTACTATCATCATATTGACTCCTGGTTCGACGTAGCCGTCAGCAAGCTGGGCGAGGGGATCGTCATTACGTTCAACGATGTTACTACCAGCAAAAAAGCGATCCGGAAAATTGAGCAGCAGGCCTCCATTTTACAAACCGTACTCGACGGCTGCCAGACTCCCATTGCTCTGTTTGAGGCTATTCGTGATGAAAACGAGACGATCACTGATTTTCGGTACATTCTCCAGAATGAAGCCAATGCTCAGTTAGTAAGCCATCCGCTCAGTGAAACCCAGCATCGAACCATGCTGGAGGTCCTTCCAAACTTACGAACGCTGGGTATTTTCGACCGGTACATCGACGTCGTTGAAACCGGTCAGCCCCAACGCTTCCAGCACTATTTCGAGGACAGAGGTATAGAAGGCTGGTTCGATTTTTCGCTGATCCGGCATGGCGACGGGCTTATCGTTGCGGCTCAGGATCAAACGCTCCTGAAAAAATCCCTGCACCGGTCGGAACAGCTCATCAACGAATTGCAGCGATCGAACCACAGCCTCGAACAGTTCGCCTACGTAGCGTCGCACGACCTGCAGGAGCCGCTGCGAAAAATTCAGTCGTTCGGGGATGTTCTCCGCCAGCAATACGGGTCGGCGCTCGACTACACCGGGCAGGACATCATTCTCCGCATGCAGTCGGCGGCCGGGCGTATGCAAACCCTTATCCGCGACCTGCTGACGTATTCGCGGCTGTCGACGCAGCAGAATTTAGTCGACACGGTTAACCTGAGCGACCTGCTTCAAACCATACGAAACGACCTCGACACAATCGTTCAGGAAAAGAACGCCCGGCTTACGATCGGTGCCTTGCCTACCCTCATGGGCAACGCTACGCAGCTTCGGCAACTCTTTCAGAACCTGCTGAGCAATGCCCTGAAGTTTTCTAAACCGCTCGGTACGCCGGGCGCCGAACAACCCATCATTTCGGTCACTGCCGAGCAGATTTCCTGGAAAGCGGTTCCTGCCGAGGTTCCTGATCGTCAGCGTGTGGATTGGGTGGCTATCAGCGTGGCCGACAACGGAATCGGGTTTGATCAACAATACAGCGACCGCGTTTTTCAACTCTTTGAGCGGCTGCACGGACGTAATCAATACCCAGGCACCGGGCTGGGGCTGTCGATTGCCCGGCGGGTTGCCGAGAACCACGGGGGAACGGTCACCGTTCGCAGCCAGCCCGGCAACGGTACTACGTTCACGGTCTATTTACCGGAACAGAGAGGAAGAAAGGGAGAAGAGGGAGGAAAGGAGTAGGAACATCCCATTGACTCTTTCTTCCTCCTTTCCTCCCTTTTCTCCTTTCCTCCTCTCATTCATACCTCAGTGCGTCGATGGGGTCGAGTTTGGACGCGCGGACGGCGGGGTAGATACCGGCAAATAATCCGACTACCACGCAGACGACGATGCCGAGTCCCATCCAGACCCAGGGCACCACAAAGCCCCCTTCGCCCCCGCTGATCACGAGGGAGATTAAATTGCCGATACCCAGTCCGAGGGCAACACCGCCTAATCCACCCAGGAGGCAAATCACGATGGCTTCGATCAGGAACTGCTCACGGATACGCTTCGGGGTGGCACCCAACGACTTTCGAATGCCAATTTCGCGGGTACGTTCCGTGACGGATACCAGCATGATGTTGAGCAGCGCAATGGCAGCACCCAGGAGAGTGATGAACCCAATCCCGAAACCACCCACCCGCAAATACCCGGTGATCTCCTGCGTTTCCTTCAGCAAATCATCCGCCCGCTGAATCTCAAACGAATCGGGCTGTCCCAGCGGGTCGCGCCGGATCAATCGCATAACCCCCCGGGCCTCCCCTACGGCGATGTCCTGACTGGACAGGTCGGGGGCGGAGGCCGTAATATCGAACGTCAGTTTTCGGGTACCCGCCAGCGCCCGGGCGTTATCCAATGGCACCAGAATGATCCGGTCTTCGTTGCCGTCAGACAATCCCCCTTTCCGTTCCAGCACCCCGATTACTTTGTACTGGGCTCCGGATACGCGAATGAACTGGTTAATGGGATTGATTTTTTTCTCGAACAGCGTATTCGCGACCTCACTGCCGATAATCGCTACGTTGAGCGAATTAGCCAGGTCGTTGCTGGTCAGGTTCCGACCCGTCTGCAAATTATACCCCTTCACAGTCAGGTACGCTTCGTCGCCCCCCACCAGCAGGGCGTTGGGATTCATTTTGCGGGAACCGTATTTTGGCTGAGCCGAACTGGTCACTACCGTCGAAATCGCAATCGTAGCGCCGTACGGAAACCGGCGCTTGAACGCAACAGCCTGGTAGTAATCAACGGGTTCGTCCTGTTGCCGAACGCGGCCGCTGATACGACTCACCTCCTGCCGGGCCACGATAGTAAAGGTATTGGCGCCAAGCCCGGCAAAACTGCTGTCGACCGAACTCTGAATGCCGTCGATGGCCGTCAGAATTCCCACCAGCGACGTAATGCCGATGGCGATGATAAGCGACGTCAGAATCGTGCGGAGCCGGTTGCCCGCAACCGAGCGGAGCCCTTCGCGAATGTTTTCGAGGACGTTCATAAGCCTTAGCCTGGGGCGCGGGGTGTGGGGCGGAGGGTCCAGGAAGGGAGATACTTTTTCATCCCTTTGCCCTAAGCCCCACGCCCCGCGCTTTTTTTGCACAAAATTTGCTTATATTCGTTACTAGTACAAAGCTACTCTACGCCTGGGTAAACTGAAAACCAATGAAACGGCTACTGACACCGCTTATCCTTATTTTGACGCTGACAGCCCAGGCCTGGGCGTCGAAGATTCTGATTCCTATGGACGATGCCCAGAAGAATCATCTGAAAGCCTATGGTATCGCCTATTGGGTATTAAAAACCCACGATACCGAAATTGACTGGTTACTGAACTACCGGGGCGGCTCGTTTATGATGCCCCAGACCCAGACGTTCGTTAATGAACTGGTGATCCGGGGGGTTAGCTATGAGGTCATCTCAGACGCCCAGGGTGCCCAGATTCTGAGTGAAATTGCCGCTGCGGATGCCAATATGGACGCCGTTAAGCTCCAGAAAGCACCAAAAATCGCCGTGTATTCGCCCAAAACCAAACAACCTTGGGACGACGCCGTGACGATGGTGATGACCTACGCCGAAATTCCCTACGACGTCGTCTTCGACGAAGAAGTGATGAACGCCAAGCTCCCGGAGTACGACTGGCTGCACCTCCATCACGAAGACTTTACGGGCCAGTATGGCAAATTTTTCCATTTCAAGGACCAGCCCTGGTACATTCAGCAGAAGCAGGAATCGGAAACCATCGCCCGCAAATTTGGCTTCTCGAAAGTACCGCACCTGAAGCGGGCGGTGTCGCAGAAAATCCGGGATTTTGTGCTGGGTGGCGGCTACCTGTTCGCCATGTGCAACGCTACCGATACGTTTGACATCGCCCTGGCCAGCCAGAACACCGATATTGTTGACGCGTTCTACGACGGCGACGGTTTCGACCCGAACGCCAACAGCAAGCTGGATTTCAGCCAGACGTTCGCTTTCCGCAACTTCCAGGTGTTTACGAATCCGTATGTCATCGAGTTTTCGAACATTGACAACCAGCCGGAAGAGCGCGGTCTGAGCGAACATAACGATTATTTTTCGCTATTCCAGTTTTCGGCCAAATACGACCCCATTCCGACCATGCTGACGCAGAATCACCTGAACGTTATCAAAGGGTTCATGGGGCAAACGACTGCTTTCAAAAAGAATCTTATTAAGCCTGAGGTGGTGATTATGGCCGAAAATCGCTCGGCTGGTGAAGCCCGCTACATTCATAGCCCCTTCGGAAAAGGATTCTTTACGTTCTACGGCGGCCATGACCCCGAAGATTATCGCCATGAGATTGGTGAGGAACCTACCGACCTGAACCTGCACCCGAACTCGGCAGGATACCGGTTGATCCTGAACAACATTCTGTTCCCCGCAGCCAAGAAGAAAAAACAGAAAACCTGATAGTTATGCAGGCGTTCACCGAAACCCAGCGTTTTCGTCAGTGGTGGATCTGGGCGCTGTTAATTTTCGCCCTGATCGTGATGGTCATGGCCTTGCTGAAAGATTCCTCGGCTGGTGTCTGGCTGCCGTTTATCCTGGTTGTTGGCGCTTTTGGATTGATCGCGTCAATGCGGTTAGACACCCGGGTAGATGCTCGTGGCGTGCACTACCGGTTCTTCCCGCTGATCCCCTGGCGTTCGTTACCCTGGTCGGCCATCGCATCCGCCGACGTGCAGACCTACGGGTTTATCGGGTACGGTATCCGCTGGATCTTCGACGGCTGGGCTTATAACGTAGCGGGCCACAAAGGCCTGATGCTTGTAAAAACCGATGGCCGAAAACTACTGATCGGTACGCAGCGACCGGCAGAACTGGAGCAGTTCATGCAGCAGCTCACCGTGCCTAACCGCTAGGCAACCTCCAGAATAATCATACTAAAAAAGCCCGGCTGACATCAGCCGGGCTTTTTTAACACCATTGACTGTTCGTCACTTAATGACCAGTCGTTTCGAGGTCAATGACGTACCTGTCCGAACGTTGTACATGTATATGCCGCTGGGCAAAGCACTGCCGTCGAATTGTACCTGATGCTTACCAGCCGGCTGCTGTTCGTTTACCAGCGTCCTGATGGGACGGCCTGTGATATCATTCACCTGCACGTTCACGAAATCCGGCTGCGACAGGCTGTAGCTGATGGTCGTAGTGCCCGAGAAAGGATTCGGATACGCTCCTGATTCGGTGCTGAACTCAGCCGCAACGCGAGCTGATGAAGCCGGGGGCGTAGCGGCTTCCCATTGCGAGAACGTACGGGTCACGATCACGGCGAAGTCGGCGCGTGTTACGGTCTGCTTTGGCTTAAACGTAGCGTGCAGCGTCGGGAAGAGGTCGAACGGCCCCTGCGTTGAGGTATAGTACGCGTTGATCAGACCCAGTTCGAGAGCGATGCTCACGTAGCCTTCCATCCCGGCCGGGATCGTAGCCGCGTCTTCGATGGGCAGGTCCTTGCCGTCGACCCGGACTTTTACGGGTTTGCCGGTACGTTCCTCAGCGAACTTCTGAAAGCCCAGCCCCTGCACCAGCGCATACGTCAACGTGACGCGGTCGACCGTGCCGGTCGGTGAGAATTTACCGTTCACGGGGAGCATCACCCCTTTGAATTCATGCTGCCGGTCGCGCAGGGCCGCGCCTTTGGCCGTAACCGACTCGGCCAGCAGTACGTCATTGCCCGATACGTCGGCATACGTCTTTGAGCCGTTGGTCGGGAAGTACTGACGGATCGCCTGCCCCATCATCAGATAGTCGGCCAGTTGAATCCGCTTCAGCGGGTCGTTTGGCTTAAACGAGCCATTCAGCCCATCAACAAGCCGGTTCGTTACGGCCATTTTGATCGACGCTTCGGCCGGGTGACCGGCAATGTCATTCAGGCCTGAGGTACCGCTGACGACCTGCTGGGTAATACTGCCCATCACCGTTTCGGGTAAGGCAATGCCATTGAGCCCTTCAACCCGCAAGGTCCAGGTACCAGCCGGGGGCGACGCAACGGCAACGCTGCGATCCGTATACAAAGCAAATGCGACCGGAATCCCAGCCCGATATTGCGTACCGGTGGGATCGAGCAGAATCAGGTTAAGCGGATTGCCGGTAAGTCCCGATACGCCACCGGCCGTAATTTTGGCTTCAATGCTATTGGTCCCGGGGGCTACGTTGAACGTAATCTGGTTGCCGGTCGTCAGAATCGGATTATAATCAATGGCAAACGGCTGCATTTTAGCCTGTGCATTCACGCTGCTCGTAAACGTACGGCTGCTGTTTACGGTAGCCCCAAACACCGCCGACCGGAAGATGTGATCGACGGCCGCATACGCATTGACGTAGCCGGAACCTACCTCCCACGACTCGCGGCCCGGCATGTTGGTAGCAGTTTTCTGAAGAATCTGCTTTACCTGCTCAGCCGAAAGCGACGGTCTGGCCTCCAGCATCAGCGCAATGATGCCTGAAACGTGCGGAGTAGCCATCGACGTACCGCTCATGTGCGTGTAGAACGGCACCTGACCTGGCTCAAGCTGTTCAATATCCTGCTGAATGCCCAGTGACGCCACCGGCCCGATGACACGAGTCGACACGACATCAACGCCCGGCGCAACAATCGTCGGTTCGTTCTTAAAGGTCCAGGATTCGCCGTCGATGACAAACGAACCGCCTTCTCCTTTCACACCCCGCGATGAGAAATCGGCCAGCTTACCGGTCCGGTCGCCTGCGCCAACCGAAATTACCCAGGGCGCAATGGCGTAGGGATTGTGTGTGTCGGCACCCGGTCCTTCATTACCAGCGGCAAAAACGACCACCATGTTGCGGTCATAGCACTTTTTGGTAACCAGGTTGATGGGGTGATTCGGATCAAAATCGCCCGACGTACCGAACGAGTTGCTGATGACACGAATGTTGTACTGAAACTGGTGCGTCAGGGCGTAGTCGAAGCCACCAATAGCATCCAGCACGAGCAGAGCGGCCCCTGAACCGTAGCCAAGCAGCGAAGCGCCGGGCGCAACGCCTTCGTATTTGCCCCCCGACCGCGAACCATTACCACCCACCGTACCGGTGCAGTGCGTACCGTGGCCCGAGTTGTTATCGGTGTTGGGTACGTTTTCCAGGTACGTAACGGGCAGCATGGCATCCACGCTGTTCAGATTGGTCTGTCCCAGAACGTTTTGTACCAGATGCGTACCAAACTTAATATCGTCGTGGGTACCATCTACCCCGCTGTCGTTGATGAGTACACCAATACCCTTACCGGAAACCGGCAGCCCGTTATTACGGGCGGTGATGTCTTTATCCGCCCGGAGCCGTTTAACCCCCGTCAGGTGGGTATCGTCGAAGTTGAAATACGTGAGTCGTTTGTTCAGGTAAAGCGATTTTACTTCGGGATTCTGGGCCAGCGCATCGATCTGAACGGCCGTGGCCAGAATGCCGGCAATCGGCAGGGCCTTCATCGAAATAGCTTTTGTAATGCCAAGTTGCTGGAGCAGCCCCAGCTGAGCAGGCAACGGAGCATCATTGCCCTTAAATGTCACGATTACCTGCGCAATCGGATTTTTTTTCAGGGCTTCGCGCAGCTCAGGATCAACCTGAACCTGAGCAAACAACGAATGGACCATCAGGGCCAACAGGGTGAGCGTCGTAAGCGTTTTTTTCATAGACGTGTAAACCAAATTAGACGAATTGTTTAATGGATAAAGTGAATACAAAACCAGCCTGTGAACTCGTCATGGGCCGACTTAACTCAGCAGTAGGTTGGTGGAAGCAGCCTGCAGTCTGCTACGTGCCAACCAAGTTGAGTAACTATACTTACGAAGCAAGTGTGTACTCTAGATTTGAAGCTTTAATAAATTTTTAATGAATTTTTATGATGAAAGTGCTGTAACTGTACTTTAACTACAATAAAATAACTTCTATAAATTCTTGCCTAAAACCAACTTTTTATCAATATCAAGCCCTCTTTATTAGTCAAATCCGAACTTTATCAGAATAACTGTATAGTTTTTTCTAATTATTTAGAATTTTCTAAATAAGCTATTTCCATGCAAACAAGAATGCCCCGTTCCTGAGCACTAGCCAGGAACGGGGCATTTTCGTAAGTATTTATACGTAACTAATTAATTGTCAAAGGCTAAACCAGTCGGCGGCTGTTTCAGAGCGGCCTTTGCTTTCCAGCTCCCGTTCCAGCTTATCGGGCAGTTTGGGAAAGAAATCAATCCCTGTTAGCTGTTCGATCTGGTCGACCGGTACTACAAACTGCTTGAGCGAACTGTCTGAGCCTTTGTTGTCCAGCAAAAATCCAATCATCCGGATGTCGGGGTCGTTGCAGTACAGCAGAACCTTATAGTATTTTTTTGGCACGGCGATCTCATTCTGACGACCAATAGTGGGCAAGCCGGGTTTAAGCACCGGCCCCGTCACTACGTACAGGCCCCGATCCCGCACGGCCCACCGGCGCACCAGTTCTTCCAGTTCTTTCCAGATCCCCCGGTTAAATTCCGGTGCCTGAGGGCTCATGTTGCTCATGTAAAACGAATCGCTGGTGAGTCGCTGCGAGAACTTGAAATCACCGGCCGGGGCCAGGTGCCCCCGATCATAACCCGACCGGGTATAATCGCTGGGCAGGGCCGAACCGGTTTTGACCTGCGGGTCCGGCTGGAACTGCTCCCGGTCCCGGTCGGCCTGGCCTTTCGTTTCATACCCCAGCAGCGGATACGCCACCCAATCAGCCTGCTCATAACGCTCCTGATACCGCAGGGTAAACCCATCGTGTCTGATGATTTCGTCGCCCGGCTTGTAGGCAGGCAGGATAAAATCTACCTGTTTTTCAAAGGCAAACAGCTTATTCCGGGACGAGGCCATCTCCGGAGCACCCTTCGGATCACTGGCAACGCCCTCTTCTTTGTCTTTCCGATCTGACCGATCCGCAGACTCGTCCTCGGCTACGTCTTCCTGCGGTTCGGGGGCCTGATACGGGTTGCGTTTTCGCGACTCCCGGTCCGACGGCCCAATACCGAGGATAGCCCTGACATCGTTCCAGAACGCGACGACCGGCTGCGTACGGCCCCCGTAGCGCAGAAACAACCCGATCAGAAAGAAAATAAGCAGCAATACGAGCGTATTGCCCCGAAGCCGGAATCCCCGGCGATATGAATTATTCTTCATCGACATGACGGCAAAGGTACAGAACGGTTCCCTCGTTTATTTCTTGGGTCGTCTGGCAGTTTGAATACCACCAAACTACGAACTTCGAACGATGAACCACTGTTCTGACTGTATGTCGTCGTTGAATATTACCGTCATTGGCGGGGGGGCTGCCGGTTTTTTTGGGGCCATCACAGCCGCCGAAACGTTTCCTGAGGCCACCGTTACCATCCTGGAAAAAAATCGTACCGTACTGAATAAAGTCCGCATTTCGGGGGGCGGTCGCTGCAATGTAACGCATGCCTGCTTCGACAACCGGCATCTGGTAAAACACTACCCCCGTGGCGAACGCTGGCTACGGCCGCTGCTGAATCAGTTCGACGCAGCCGCTACGGTCCGCTGGTTTGAGTCGAAGGGCGTACCGCTGAAGACTGAAGCCGATGGCCGTATGTTCCCGACCACGAATTCCTCCGAAACCATCATCGATTGCCTGCTCGATACGGCCCGTCGGCTGGGCATTCAGGTACGTACCAGTTGTGGCGTTACGTCCCTCCATCATAACGGCAGTCAATGGGAACTGCGCCTGACCGGCGACGAAACCCTACTGACCGACCGGGTGCTGGTGGCAACGGGCGGATATCCGCAACTACCGTCCTACGGCTGGCTACCCGATCAGTCGGAGCCGCTGCAATCGCCGGTTCCGTCGCTGTTCACGCTCAACGTTCCCGATAGTCCCCTCCTTTCGCTGGCGGGTGTATCGGTGCCGCAGGCCCGGGTGCAGGTTGCCGGTACCAAACAGCAACAGCAGGGCCCCCTGCTCATTACACACTGGGGGTTCAGCGGTCCGGCCGTCTTGAAATTATCGGCCTGGGCCGCCCGCGACCTGGCCGCCGTTGATTACCGCTTTACGTTACGGGTTCACTGGGTACCGGCCCTCAACGAAGCGCAGGTTCGCGATGAGTTACAGGCCTTTCGGCAGCAGAACGGTAAAAAGCAGGTGTCGTCGCAAAATCCGTTCGGCTTACCGAACCGGCTCTGGCAGGCCCTCGTAGCAGAAGCGGGCATTCCGGAAACGCAGCGCTGGGCCGACCTCCCCGCCAAACAGCAAAACCGCCTGACCGAACAGCTGACCAACGGGACGTTCAACGTAGTGGGTAAAAGCACGTTCAAGGATGAGTTCGTGACCTGCGGAGGCATCGCCCTTGGCAGTCTGAACCCCGACACGCTCGAAAGTCGACAGCACAAGGGTCTGTTCTTCGCGGGCGAGGTACTCGACGTCGACGGCATCACGGGCGGGTTTAACTTCCAGAACGCCTGGACCACCGGCTACATCGCGGGGAAGAATCTGGGGCGGTAGGCGATACGTCAGCTTTTACACCCTGGGCACTCATACAGCATAATTCCGGGCATTGACCAGTTGAGCCGCGTACACTTAGTACGGTTATCTGGTAGCGGCTGGCGGTGCTGCAACGGCCGATTCATCAGAATGTACAGTAGACTTTACCGCTTTATATAACAAACTATAGTCTATTACCATGTTACGGCGGGCAAGCAAAAACTCGGTTCGTTTTAACCGAGTTTTTGCATCTATTACTAATATTTTTTTATAATAACATTCTTATACGAAACGTTGGAAGTACGTTACACTGTTACTTTTAGTTGAATTAAACCACTCAATTGTTTCTATCTTATTGAGTATCATTACCTTTTCTCCCTTTTTTAAGCCTCTATAGATTACTTCTTCAATCTCAGTGTAAGATTGAGATGTAAGAATCCCCCATTCTGTATTAGAGAACCTGACGTAAGTACCATATGATCTTAAAATTTGATCAATAATCATGTAACTTTGTTCCTCCGCAAGGTCACATGAAATTACACAACATCTTACCATTGTCAATCAACGTTTGTTAGTTTATGAAAGTAGCCGGATTTAGCTTTATTCGTAATGCAATTAAATATGATTATCCAATTGTTGAAGCAATAACATCAATTTTGCCTCTTTGTGATGAGTTTCTTATTGCTGTTGGAAAATCAGATGATGAAACTCTTTCTTTGATTAAAACAATCAGTTCAGACAAAATTAAAATAATCCATACCATTTGGGATGACAATTTAAGGGAGGGAGGCAGAGTGCTAGCTCAAGAAACAGATAAAGCACTAGCTGCTATTTCTCCAGATGTTGATTGGGCTTTCTACATCCAAGGCGATGAAGTTCTTCATGAAAAGTATATCCCCGTCGTTAAGGAAGCCATGCATAGATATTTAACTGATGCCAACGTTGAAGGGCTATTGTTTAATTATTTACATTTTTACGGCTCTTACAATTACATTGGTGACTCACGTCGTTGGTATAGACGCGAGATAAGGGTAATTCGTAATTCAAAAGATATTTTTGCTTACAGGGATGCGCAAGGCTTTCGAAAAACAGGAAATAAAAAACTAAGAGTAAAGCTTATAGATGCTTACATCTATCATTATGGTTGGGTAAAATCGTTGGAAAAACAACGATCTAAGTTTGGCTATTTTTACCGCTTCTGGCATCGTGATGACCAAATGGAAGCAATTAAAGAATCAGGTTTAAATTTTAAATATGAAAATCATATTGATTCATTGGCTCACTTTAAAGATACTCATCCGGCCGTTATGAAAGACCGCATAGAAAAATCAGGTATAGCGTTTACTTTTGATACTAATCTAAAAAAATATTCACCACGAGTCAAAATTCTAACCTCTATTGAAAATTTAACAGGCTATAGAATAGGTGAGTACAAAAATTATAAGTTATTATAAATACTTAATTTTATTCACATTTAAATTATAAAGCTGTTGTTGTACTACATCGAAAAAGCCGGTTTAAGCTAACCGGCTTTTTCGATGTAGTGAGTAGTAAGCGTAATGACTGTTTTTTCAAAAATATTGTGACTACCTCTTAGTCCCTTTGATAGTAGTTAGTTCTTCAATCTTAATGCCTGATACATTGGCATTCACGCTAATATTTAAATTTATGCCATTATTTGTAAACGCTCCGCTACCGCCATAATTAATACCAAATGACGTACCATTACGGCGTATGCTTGTTCTGCTTGCGGTGGAAGGAAAAACGCACCATTTTTATCTAAGGTAGTCGTAAAGCGGCTTTTAGTGAACGAAAGATAAACATCATTGCTATCGCTTGATTTGGTAACCATCAACACGTCATTACCAGTATCAAACGTTGTTTTTATTGAGCCGGTTGTACTTCCTGACAAAGTAGAAGCTGTTACGTTATAAGTACCTACTTATTGCTCACGTGGGTCAACGTCAGAATTTTACAACTACCTACCGCCAACAGGGTTAGGGTTGCAAGGTAAAGAGATTTTTAACGTTTCTTCCTTATGCTTTTGAACGGGGGTTCTATATGAAGGCGCCATTATATGAATTTTTCGTATGTCCTCATTGACAAAAGCGGCTAATCTGCGGGTGTATATCTCAATTGTCTTATGATCGGAAAAGCCGTTTTGCTCCTGTGGTCTCCGAGTGTGAAAACCAAGCCGTGTAGCTTTACTGTTGCCGGTATTTTTCAGCCCCCGTTTAAACTCAAAGACTATATATGGAAAAAGGACTGCCTATCAGAGATAAACAGTCCTTCTCGTTGTATACCGTGGAGATAGTCGGATTCGAACCGACGGCCTCTACAATGCCATTGTAGCGCTCTAGCCAACTGAGCTATACCCCCGTTTGCGTTTTGTGGGTGCAAATATGAGTAAAAAATTACATCAACTCAACCACAATTTTAAAAAATTTACATTTGCCTCAGTCTCACCTACCTATTATACCAATAACTACCAATTGTCTCAATAGACTTTGTTTTGTGACATTGATTCTGTAGTTTTGACTATAGTCCCTCCGACACCTATGCATACGGTTTATATCATTTACAGCCCCTCAACCGATCAGTATTTCATCGGTCAGACCAAAGACCTCAAAATCAGCTTGTGGCAGCATAACGCCAAAACGGTAGCGGCTACGGCCGAGGGCAAACCCTGGGAACTGAAGTTTACCCGGCAGTTTGCCACCCGCAACGAGGCCCTGAGTCTGGAAATGAAACTGAAGCGGAGAGACCGGGCTGCCTGGGAAGAACTGATCAGCGAAGCCGCCCAGACTGTTTAATTACTGTGCCGGAAAGCCACCCCATCGGGCGGCTTTTTTGTTGATACCCCATGGCGCAGGAATTAGACCTTGTGGATGAACAGAATCGGCCGCTGGGTCGCCGGAAACGCAAACGAGACATCGAACGCGACGGCGACTGGCACCGTACGGCCCAGATTTTTGTCCTGAACCCCCGGCAGGAACTGCTGCTGACCCTCCGCCACCCCGACAAGGAGATTCTGCCCAACTACTGGGACATCTGCATTGGCGGCCACATCGAACCCGGCGAAACTTACGACGATGGGGCCCTGCGCGAAACCGAAGAAGAAATTGGTGTTCGTCCGCGGCCCGGCGAGCTGCGGCCCCTGGGTATCGTATCGGTCGAGATGATCGACGAACGCATCCCCCTCCACGACTGCGAACATGCGCAGGTGTACGTCTGGCAGACGCCCTTCGAACTTACCGACTTTACGCCCCAGCCCGATGAAGTGGCCGATATGCGGTTTGTGCCGCTCGACTACGTGCGGCAGGATTTGCTGGCGGATACCTCGTCGTTTCGCTACACCCCTCCCCGACCAACGTACCTGCAGATGCTGGAGCTGCTGACCAACACGCTGAAAACGGTCAGCTGATATTCCGACAGCTATCGGTTCCGATGCGTTAGAACGGCCGCAGCGCCTTCACAAACCGGCCTTTGAAGTAGTTGGAATACAGATTATCCTCCCGCACCCCGCGCGACGACGATGCGTGAATAAACCGGATGTTTTCGGGGCCGTTCACCTCCGTAACAATGCCCGTATGCGATACGTACCCTGCCTTGCCGCTGTCGGGCACGAAGAAGATCAGATCCCCCGGCTGAATCTGTTTTACATCCACTTCGTAACCCACCTCCGACTGCTGCCACGAGATGCGGGGCATCCGCAGACCTACCGTGTTGAATACGGCGTACACCAGCCCCGAGCAGTCGATGCCGGACGTGGTGTTGCCACCGGACCGGTAGGGCGTACCGGTATAGGTGCGGGCGATTTTGACCACTTCGGGCACGTAGCGGTTTTCGTAGGTACGCGAATCGACCACCTTACCGGTTGGTTTGGCCGGTACGGCAGGCGCCCGCTTCACCGACGAACGGGTAGCCACGGAGCGGCCGGCGGTAGAACTACGGCTAACGGAATGTGAAGGGCCGGAGGAGCGGAAAACTTCGCAGGAAGTAAGCGAGATGAAGAGCAACGAACTGGTCAACAGGGGCCGCCAGGCAGCCCGCAGGGTCGTTGTAATGGGCATAGAATAGTGGCTACGGTTGCGTTTAGGTGATGGAGACACCTTTTGTCTACAAGAAATCGTCTCTACCACCTAAACGCAACCTATTAAATTTTCATTGTTAGCGCAATGCGTTTCCGCACTAAATCGACCTCCAGCACCTTTACTCTTACTTTCTGGTGCAGTTTCACCACCTGATTCGGGTCCGACACGAAGTGATTGGCCAGCTGCGATACGTGTACCAGGCCATCCTGCTTCACCCCAACGTCGACAAAAGCCCCGAAGGCCGTGATGTTCGTCACGACCCCGTTGAGCACCATGCCTTCATGGAGGTCTTCGGGTTTACGCACCCGCTCGTCGTACTCGAACACGGCCAGTTGTTCGCGGGGGTCGCGGCCGGGCTTTTCGAGTTCGGCCAGGATGTCGCGGAGGGTCGGTAGCCCCACCGAGTCGGTTACGTAGCGTTCCGGACGAATCTGTTTCCGTAGTTCCGGCTTCCGGATCAGGTCGGCAACGGTACTGCCGACATCGGCGGCCATGCGCTCCACCAGCGCGTACCGCTCCGGGTGAACGGCGCTGTTGTCGAGCGGATTCCGGCCCCCTTCAATGCGCAGGAAACCGGCCGCCTGTTCGAACGCTTTCGGTCCCAGGCGGGGCACTTTTTTAAGTTGGTCGCGGGAGGTAAACGCGCCGTTCTGCGCCCGATACGCGACGATATTGCCGGCCAGTTGCGGGCCCAGACCCGATACGTACCGCAGCAGGTACGCACTGGCCGTGTTGAGCGATACGCCAACCTGGTTCACGCAGCTTTCGACAACGGTATCGAGGCTGTTTTTCAGTTCGGTCTGATCGACGTCGTGCTGATACTGCCCTACGCCAATGGATTTCGGGTCAATCTTGACCAGTTCGGCCAGTGGGTCCATCAACCGTCGACCGATGCTCACCGCCCCACGTACCGTTACGTCTTTATCCGGAAACTCATCGCGGGCCACTTCCGACGCGGAGTAGATGGATGCGCCCTGCTCACTCACCATAAAAAGCGCCTTACCCAGGCTCAGTTCTCTGACGAACTCCTCGGTTTCGCGACCGGCCGTACCGTTACCAATGGCAATGGCGTCGATTTTGTATTGCTCTACCAACCGCCGGACCGTCTGGGCGGCCTGTTGCTTCTGAGCCTCGGACTGAGCCAGGTAAATGACCGTATCGGCCAGCAGATTGCCCTGGGCATCCAGACAGACGACTTTGCAGCCGGTCCGGTAGCCAGGGTCAATTGCCAACACCCGTTGCTGGCCCAACGGTGGGCTGAGCAGCAACTGCCGCAGGTTGTCGGCAAAAATCCGGATTGCCTCCTGGTCGGCCTTGTCTTTCGACAGTTTGTCGAATTCGGTCTCAAGCGAGGGTTTTAGCAGGCGTTTGTACCCATCGCGAATGGCCAGGGCTACCTGCTCTTTGCTTCCAGGGAGGCCACGGAGAAACTGCCGTTCCAGCCGCTCAACAGCCGCGTCCTCGTCGGGCGAGATGGAAACGGCGAGAATGCCCTCCGCTTCGCCCCGCCGGATGGCCAGCAGCCGGTGCGACGGTACGCGACGGAGTGGTTCGGCAAAGTCGAAATAATCGCGGTACTTGGCCCCCTCCGCGTCCTTCCCCTTCCTGACTTTCGACGAAATGATCGCTTCGCGCTCGAACAGGTTCCGGATGCGCTGCCGGGCGTCGGCGTCTTCGCTGATGCGTTCGGCCATGATGTCGCGGGCTCCCTGCAGGGCATCCGCTACGGTCGGCACCTGCTCATTGACGTACCGTTTGGCGATCCGCTCGACATCGTTTTCGCGCTGGCTAAAAATCAGGTCGGCGAGGGGTTCCAGCCCCCGTTCGATCGCGACCGTTGCACGGGTTTTGCGTTTGGGTTTATACGGTAGGTACAGGTCTTCCAGTTCCGTCAGCGAATCGACGGATTCCAGTTTTCGCCGGAGTTCGGGCGTCAGCTTTCCCTGCTCATCGATGGACTTCAGGATCGCGTCCCGGCGCTTATCCAGGTCCAGCAGTTTCTGATACGTATCCCTGATCTGCTGGATCTGGATTTCGTCGAGCTGGTTCGTGGCTTCTTTCCGGTAGCGGGCAATGAACGGGACGGTGGCCCCGCCGTTGAGCAGGTCGATGGTATTGGCAACGGATCGGGCGTTAAGATTCAACTGGGCCGCGACCCGTTGTTCGGGAGTTTGACTCATGTAGCTGGAAATGCGTTCTGCGTGCAAAAAAAGGCCATACGGGTCAGTTACCCATACAAATCGGCAAAAAAGTGTCCGGGCAACGTACTGACCTATCACTCCATAAAATACGTATAACTACTCGGTTTATCACGTTCAATCCCGCTAGAAATTTTTCTCCACACCCTCTACCTTTGATTCTGTCCATGAGCGCCTTAGGGCCGTTCATCGGCAGTCTATTCCTCTTCTAAACCCTTATTGTATGGCAATCACACAGGCAATGTGGACCCACGGGCATGCGATGCAGGTGGAGTTTCCGGATCGAATCCGGAGTGTGTGGCGAGCCGGTTTCTTCATTCGGGTGGTGGGGCAACCCAACTCGACAAACTGGTTTCATTTTGGCATTCCAACGACCGTCATTGTCAATGACAAACGACAGATGGTCGATTCGGTGATGCTTCGGTTCCGGGCCGGGTCTCCGCAGGCCGCCGTAACCAACGTGCACGTTTACGACGGCGAAGGGCGCATTGCTACGCACGACGGCCTGAACCTCTCGCCCACCGCCTTTGGGCTGGAGCGCTTTCAGGTTACGGGCAAGCCCGATGCGCTTTGGGGGATCGGCATTTCGGTGGGTGTGCGCTTCTCGGGCACAACCGACGCCCAGAACACGCTCGAATTCAGTGCGGCCGGCTGCGACTTCAACCTGTTCGAAACGGTTCGTCTGCACACGAAGGTGCTCACCGCCCCGACCGTATCGATGGACACGATGATCAGTTCGATGCGGCAGGTCTACGAACCCGCCGGAATCCGGGTAGTACACATGAGCAACGAAACGCTGAACCTGCCCGATCTGAACGTAGTGGATGTTGGCGGTTGTACGCGCGGAGAAACGACGGCCGAACAAAATCAGTTGTTCACCAACCGCAACAATGTCGGCCGCAACGATGTGGTGGTGTATTTCGTCCAGGCAACCAATCCGCCCTACAACGGCTGTGCGGCCCATCCCAGCGGTCGGCCCGGTGCGGTGGTGGCCAGTGGCGCTACACGGTGGACGCTGGGCCATGAGATCGGCCACGTACTGGGCCTGTCGCACGTGAACGACAACAACCGGCTGATGACCGGCAACGGTACGTCGAACATCACGAACCCGCCCCCTGATCTGGTCAATTCAGAAATCAGCACCATGAAGTCGAACGCGCTAACCGTAAACGCTTAATCGCATGGCACTTTCCCCAACCGAACTCCGGCTGCGACTGAGCAGCGATGAACCTGACTACGCGCAACTGGCTCAACTCATCGATGAATCGGACGTACCGGTTCTGATGCAGCTGGCCAACGACCCCGACCCCATGCTCGCGTCGAAGGCCGTTTACCTGGCCAGTCTGCTGCCTAATCCGCAGGCGCATCAGATTGTAGCAACGGCCTCGACCAGCCCCCGGGCCCTGGTGCGGATTGCCTCGGCCTCGGCGCTGGTCAACCTGCCCGACGAGGTCCGGTATCCCATCGCCGACCGCCTGATTGATGCCGACGACGTAAGCGTCAAGAAGCTGGCCATTAAGGCCGTAGACCAGGCCGCACCGGCAGCGTTGAAGCAAAAGCTGGATCGCATGAGCCGGGAAAATCCGTCGGAGATGATCCGGAATCTATCCAGAACGACCTTACAGAAAATCAACTAAATCCCTTATCCAAATGGCATTAGCACAAGCAATGTGGGCGCACGGTCACACCATGCAGATTGAAGTGCCCGGGAACATACAGACGCAATGGCGGGCGGGCTTTTTCATCCGCGTTGTTGGCCGCCCCAACACAACCAACTGGTTTCATTTCGCCATCCCGACGCCGGTGATCGTCAACGACAACCGTCTGGCCATCGATTCGGCGTTGATCCGATTCCGGAGTAATTCGCCCCGTGCCAAAATCACCAACGTTCACGTGTTCGACGGGGAGCGCCGGATTGCCGCCCACGACGGGCTGAACCTCGCCCCGTCGCCCTGGGGGATGCACCGGTTTGCCGTGCCGGGTCGGCCGGAAGTGCTGTGGGGACTCGGCGTAACGCTGGGCGTATCGTTTACGGGCACGACTGAAGCGGAGAATACGCTGGAAATCAGTGCGGCCGGCTGCGATCTGATGCCCTGAGTGCTGGTACATCCACCAAAACCAGAAAAGCCCCGGACCGGGGCTTCTCTGGTTTGTAATAACAATTGGTTTGGCTTAGTCCGCTCGACTTAGTCCATCTCCACCAGATACGGCAGATACGGCTCCAGTCGGTCGGTATCGCGGAATGCGTCGAGGTGCTGTAGTTTGCTCTTGTAAGCGTCGTAGCGGAGTTCAACGTAGAAATCGTCGAGACTATACAGCAGATACACGTGTTCGTCTTCGTAGCGGTTAGCCAGTATGTCACCCTTGAAATATAAAATGTCCAACTGTTCGTCGGCGGGAAGTGTAGTAAAATAGATGGGTGTCATAGTACGGCAGCGTTTCAGTAGCCAAAGTAAGCAAAAACGCGGCCCGGCCGCAAGGCTCCCGTAGCACACAAGACGCACAACGTATGTGTGGGTTGTAGGATACCCCGCGTAAGGTATTTACCACCAACGTAGTACGTCCACCCAGGGTCTGACGGTACGTCTGACCCTGAGTAGCTGCTGGCGGGTCTGTACATAAGCCGGTCAGACGTACCGTCAGACCTTGGGGTAGCCCCGCTCTGGTCTGACGGCACGTCTGACCTTTTTATCAGACTTTAAATGCGTCAGGCGATTTTCACCCGCTGGCCGTTCTTGGCGGCTTTGTAGATGGCTTCTACGATGACGATGTCGCGGAGACCCTCCTCGCCCGGAACCAGCATGGGTTTGCCAGCCATGATCGATGCGGCATCGTCGTCCATTTGCCGGGCCTGCTGGAACGGCACCTGATACGGATGCTGGATTTTACCACCGGGGTACTCACCGGTCTGGCCGTTGTAGGCCGAATACGGCTCCATCTTCAGCATACCCTTGTCGCCGGTCACGTAGAGGTAGTTCATGTTCATGCCGAAGCTGGTTTGCACGGCCGCCCGCGCCCCACTCGGAAACTCCAGCTGGGCCATGGTCGTCTCGTCGAGGCCATTTTTGTAGATCTCCGGCCGACTCGTAAACTGCTGGGCCGTTACGGCAATCGGCTCCTCACCCGTAGCCAGCCGGGCCCCCTGCAATACGTATACGCCCATGTCGTACATGACGCCCCCACCCAGCTCCTTCGTCTGTTTCCAGTGGTTGGTACGGTTGTCCCGGTAACCAGCCGAACAGCTTACCATCTGAATCTTACCGATTTTCCCATCGCGCAGCAGCTTCACGTATTCCTGCGTGTTTGGCTCGTGATGCAGCCGGTAGCCGATCGCCAGCGACACCTTGTTTTTCTTGCAGGTGTCGATCATGTTCTGGCATTCTCTGGCCGTTATGGCCATCGGTTTTTCGCACCAGACGTGCTTACCCGCCTTGGCCGCCCGTACCACGTATTCCTCGTGCATCGACGGCGGCAACACTACGTACACCACGTCGATATCTGGATTGTTGGCGATCTGGTCGAAGGTCTGGTAGCTGTAGATGTTCTTGTCCGGAATGTTGTATTTCTTCTTCCAGGTTTCGGCTTTGGCGGGAGTACCCGTCACGATACCGGCCAGGTAACAGTTTTTGGTTTGCTGCAGCGCCGGGGCCAGCAGATCGGTGCTGTAGTAGCCCAGGCCGACAAGGGCCACCCCGAGCCGGTCTTTTTTGGGACGGGTAGCGCCCAGGAGGACGTTCGGCGAGAAGAGAGCCGTGGCGCCACCGAGCGCGGCCGTTTGCAGGAAGGTTCTGCGCGTAGTCATAACGAATCTGGGTTTTCTCAAATAGTGTCGAAAATATAGTCAGAAAAGCTACGTGGTGCTTACCAGACCCGGTCTTTTATCGGATAACTTCCCGCAAAAGCCGAAAAACGGTTACTTTGCAGGCTGACTGCTCTGTCTTCCCCGATACAGAGATATACCTACCGTACCATGATAACCATTCACCTTGACGAGCGCGATCCCGCGCTGCTGACGGTCTCGTTCCCAGCAGACCCTATCGGCAACGACCGCGACGGCGGCCCGGCTGATCCGGCAAATTGCGGGCCGACGCTGGAGTTACAGCCGACGATGCTGGGTCGTGCCCAACACCCGCGATAGCGTTGTCAAAACCGGGCAACTATTCGGCAAAGAGTATTGCCGCTTCGATGAAGCTGTGGGCGGCTGTACAAACCTACCGCTACGGTAGCCGAGATCGAGCAGGCGACCAATACACCCTGGCCACCCTTGAATAAACGTACAGTAAACAGTAACCACCGTCTGCCGTTCCGGTATGCTCCGCCCATACCGAACGCGGCCCGTCACGAGTACGACCGGCACCCGGTTATTGTGGCACTTACTGAAGCCTTGAAGGTAGGCAATTACAGCTTCAAGACATTCAAAAACTACAAACAGGCTCTGATTACGCTAATTCGCTACGTCGGTAATAAGCCACTTGACGAAGTGACTAAACAACAGTACCAAAAGTACCTGCTGTTTCTGATCGAGAAGAAACGTCTGCAAGCTGCTACCATCAACGTCCATATCAACCGCAACGGCGGACCGGCTTGGAAATTTTACCAAGAGAAGGTACTTTTACGAAATAGGGAAATATACGACGTTCCGTATCCGAGGCAACCTCAGAATCTGCCAACCGTATACAGCGTAGACGAAGTGAAGGCGATTTTCAAGGCAACAACGAGCCTGAAATACCGTACACTGTTCCGGATGGTTTACGCTACGGGTATGCGCTTAAGCGAAGTGGCCCATCTGCGCCGGACTGACATTGACCAGGCCCGTCGGCTTATTATCATCAAAGCCGGAAAGGGCAAAAAAGACCGCGTGGTTATGCTCTCTGCAAAGCTACTGAACGAGTTAAACGAGTACCTCCTTCGCTACAAGCCTGGTGCGTTCCTGTTTGAAGACATCACTTCCGGCGAACCACTTGCCGTTCGTACTATTCAGCGCGTGTACAGCGAAGCAACCCGTTTTGGGAGTATTTAGAAGCGGGGTGGCATTCATTCGCTTCGGCATAGCTTTGCTACGCATTTGTTAGAAAGCGGTCTGGATATCCGGTATATTCATCGGACCGCCGACGCGGCAACTGCTCGGTCACGAAAGCATTCTGACGACTATGCGTTACACGCATGTAACAGCCGACAAGATCAGCACACTCAAAAGCCTGCTGGATGATCTGTAGCACCGTGCCGCCGGAGCATATACCGAAGCTGGGCTAGGCTATAGAACCGGCTTTTGAGGGTATATCCCTGCGTATATCGCTTTACAGTTCGCCGGAGCGGTTTCACCTCTCCTCTCGCCGTAAGGCGGTAGAGCTTGCCCTTTTCGTCAAAGAAGTAGTTCGGATATCCCTCAATATCCCAAACGCGCTGTACGACTACCTGCACCTGAAAATACATATACCGCTTAGTAAATGGAAATTGACAAAAATTTGCAAGTAGCGTAATCGAATACGTTCTTTAGTAGCATAATGCAACATGATAGGATTTCATCGCTTGCGAAGGCGTAAATATAGCTGAAATTCAGCTTATTGTAGTTCCGCAGTTTGGCGTACATATACTTGTTGGGTGTAGTCTAAAAAGTTGCTTCCATTTCCAGCTTTCGGGCGACAGAGGAAACGCCCCACGTGGGCAACGTAAGTGAGTCAGGTAAGTTTCGGCTGACAAGACAAACAGGTGCGCCGGAGCGACCCCGACAGGTTAAGTTTTGGTTTGTAGGGCAGCGTATTGGCGACAGGGCAAACGTCTTAACTGGGTAAGATTATGCTTACATAGGATAAGTAGCTGGCCTGATTTTTGTACTTTTGACGACAAATGTTAGCCTAGATTCGTTAACCCTGTATGTCCGAGCAAGATAAAGAAACCATTAATTTACAGGTAAGCGGAGAGGTTGGCAAATACAACTCTCTTCCGGTTGACTATTTAGTTGAAATAGCTAAAAATCTTCAAACGCTACTCCAGACGCTTGCTAAAGTTAATGTTTCAGAAGGTTCTACAATAGATTTAAATAATTTTAAAATAGAACTTACTGGCTTTAAGGCTGGTAGTGCAGTTCCGCAATTTTCATTCACCCCGCGTCGTCAATTAACACTTAACGGAGACGTTGATAATCAACGGGAATTAGTTCGTCAAAAATTTGATGAACTGGTTGAAGCGTCAGGAAAAGGCAATTTCTCAAAAGTAAAAGAATTATATCCAGATGCTTACCGGCGTAATGAGGTAGTTGATGGTTTATACAATTTCGTTAACAGCTTTGGTGGCTCACCTGTTAGTGTGGTCAATTTTAAGCAAAAGGAAGGTAAAGACAATATTGTCCCGCTTTACACAATTCGGCCATTCGCTAAAGAAGTTCGTGACCGATTAGTAACACCTCTGATTGAGAATAAGGAGTTAGAAACTATTCAGGAGGTTAGTTTCAAAAAGGTAGTTACCACTTATCGGGGTGATAAAAAGGTCAATTCAAAAACTATTGAGGAGTACTCTGATAAACAGGCATCGTTATCACTTGCACCAGATATAATTGTATCGAGTACGCACACATTTACGCTTTTTAGCCCGCTTCGGTGTCTACTCGAAAAAGAGGACGATTATTATGTTATGACTTGTGAGATACTCGACTTGGTTGGAACCGGCCTAACGATAGAAGAAGCAGAGCAAAGCTTTGCTGAGGAGTTCGAGTATATTTACAATCGTTATAATTCTTTGTCAAATGCCGAACTGACGAAACGACTTCAATCTGTAAAAGCAATCCTAAACGCCTTAGTCAAACAAGTTGATAACCATGCCCACGCTTGACGCAAAACAGACGTACAAAAATCTTAAAAAGAAAGGCTTTGAGGATTCTGCAAATCGAAGCGACGACCATAAATATCTTGAATTTCGTTATAACGGAAAGGTAGTATTGTACACAAAAATTAGTCACGGAGAGAAGGAATTGGGTGATTCGTTGATTGGACAAATGAAGCGGCAGTGTAAGTTGGAAAAATCTGACTTCATGGATTTGGCGAATTGTCCGTTATCACTGGAGGATTACACAGCCAAATTGAGAGAGCAAGGGCTGCTTGACTCAAACGAATAAGTAAGTCTACCTTTTCGGCGACAGGCAACAGGCCGCAAAGTCAGACTGTCAGCCCAACCGTCCGTGTGTGTAAATGTCTCGCTTCGCTCGTCATCAACACACGGTGACGTTGGGTGCTTGCCCAAGCTGGGTGGATTCGGCGGCTCCGGTTGACAAGCTGAACTTGGTTGATAGGCACGCTTTTACGTTCGCAGTTCGGGCGTCAGTCGTCAAACTGAACTTACATGGCGTGACAGTATGACAGACAGGACGACTTGGGGTTGACAAGCTGAACTGCTCAACAAGTTAACTGATTAATTTTGTTGTACGAGTAGGATTCTTTCTACGGCCTTCTTTGTACTTTACAGTCCGCCCGTTATCATGAACAAAGATTGGTTTATACTTTCGGTAGAGAAAATATCAAGCTTAATAAACTATTATATATTCCTGTTTTTTGTTGGTTTAGTTTTGAGTTTAACAGCTTTACTTTACGAAAGCTACTTTCATTGTTTCCGAGTAACCATATCGCTAGCATCTATTGTAGGAGGTTTCGGTACTGCATTGGTTGGAAGCTCTATTTTTTATCTAAGAAAAATATACAAAGCCAGTATAAATAAAGAAATGCGACAACCAAGCAATGAAGATGAAAAGATTAGAGAATTAGGCATGTATACTTACTTTTACGCAAGACCAATGTTTGCGATAGGATTTTCTCTTCTCATTCATATTTCCTTAAAGTCAGGAGTTAATATAGTTACTGTTAAAGAAACTCAACTTGAAATAGGGTTTATATATTTATCAATGTTTCTTTCTTTTTTTGCTGGTTTTGCATCAGGAGATATACTGACGTATATCGAAACAAAAAGCAGTGAATGGGCAACCAAAACTTTTAAAAACAGTTGATCATGGAAAAGCTTGACAAAAAGAGAACTATAAAAGATCTTGAAATATTGGCTTCGGAAGTGTTAAAACTTAAACAAGAAAGAGCAAAACGTAGGCCATTACTAATTGAATTTTGTGGTAGTCCAAAGTCAGGCAAGTCGACTACAATAAATTCACTAAATATTTTTCTTAAAAGAAATGGTTTTAATACAGTAGTTTTGGTAGAAAGAGCAAGTGTTTGTCCGATTGAAAACAAAAGACATCCATTTTTTAACATATGGACTTTAACTTCCGCAATATCTGAAATTGTTAAGTATTTAGAGCGGGAAAAAGATAGAGTTGATATTATTATATCTGATAGAGGAATATTCGACGCCTTATGTTGGTTCGAGTGGCTAAATAAAAATCCCAACTCTAAATCACCACATCTTGATGATGACTCTCATAAACAAATAGAAAATTTCATTTTAATGGATATGTGGTGCAATTATTTAGATTTAATTTATGTACTGCAAGTCAACCCGGCAACTTCAATTAAACGTGAATATGCAAATTTATTAACAGAAAAAAGAGGGTCTATAATGACAGAAAAAGTTTTGAAAGGATTTAATCTTGCAACTGAGTCGGTGATTGAACGGCACAGCGCAAAGTTTAGAAATATTCAAAAAATCGTAACAGATACTAGTGAAACAGATAATGATCCAAATACCGTAAGCTACACTGTAACATTAGAAATATTAAAAAGTCTAAGAGATCTACTTATAGAAAAGGTTGGATTTGTAGATAATAGTTTTAAAAAGAAACTTTCTCACGGTATTAACAATATTCATTTACTCGATAATGAAAGATTGGATTTTGAAAACAGAGACATCGTAGAAACAAGGGATGTTCTCCAGCCTATAGCAATCGCAGTCATAACAAATCCCCAAAGAAATAACGTCCTAGTTGTTAAAAAAAGTGGTAAACGTATATCAAAACAATCTCCCGAAAAAGAGAAATTATTGTTATATATTGGAGGCCATGTAAGACTTGAGGATAATAAATCAGGTATTCTTAAAACAATTGAGCAGACATTACATAGGGAAATTGAAGAAGAAATAGGCGAGTCTCTTTCTATACAGAAAGAAGTCCTAGAATCTGTATCGTTACAAAATAACGTTGTAGATTCTGTTTCGATAAAGAATACAGAATCATTCATTATATATACACCAAACCTACCTGTTAGTAGAAAACATTTTGCTGTCTGTTACGTAATAGAAATGGATTTAGATGACAAGAAATTCAAGTTAGTCTCTGACGAGTTTACAATGAAAACGGGGACGTCAAGGAGTGGCCATATACTTCAAGTTAACGAAATTATTTCGGGAAAGCATAAATTAGAATCTTGGAGTAGACTAATATTAGAAGAAGTCTTCAAAAGAAGAATTCCTGACACAATTGAAATATTTGATGAGCAGTTAAGTTAGGATACGGTAACTGATGTACTTGGTTTGGCTTCACGCTCGGTCTTATCAGATTTGTACGTCGTCTCCGCTCCGCGTGGGCGGCTTGTCGGGCGACAGGTTGCTTGCCCCCGAAGTCAGGCGTTTAGCCCAACGGACAGGGGGTGTAAAGGTTCAGGTACATCAGTTCAATCAAATAGCTTACGCACCATCAACCCCCTGGGTCGTTGGGTGCAGAGCGGCAACGCAATACCTTAAGCCTTAAACATTCCTTCTCAACCAGCAATTTCCCCGAACCCGCGTGGTAAGAGTTTTGTTTTCTTAACCGTCGATTGCGGCTAAAGAAACTACTTTTGTGTCGCCGACGCCCTCTATTAATTAAACCACGTCTAATTTTCAACGCCTGGACCCGCTTGTCCCGGCCACGCTAATGACAAAGAACGTTAACATTGGTTTGGTGCAGATGGCCTGCACAGACGACGTAGAGGCCAATTTGCAAAAGGCCATTGATGGCATCCGCGAAGCCGCCCAGAAAGGCGCTCAGATCGTTTGTTTGCAGGAACTGTTCCGGTCGCTGTACTTCTGCGACGTCGAGGATCACCATAATTTCAGTCTGGCGGAGCCGATCCCCGGCCCCACCACCGACCGCCTGAGCGACGTAGCGCGTGAGCTGGGTGTGGTCATCATTGCGTCGCTGTTCGAGAAGCGGGCGCAGGGGCTCTACCACAACACAACGGCCGTGCTGGATGCCGACGGTACGTACCTGGGTAAGTACCGCAAGATGCACATCCCCGACGACCCCGGCTACTACGAGAAGTTTTACTTCACTCCCGGCGATACGGGCTACCGGGTGTTTGATACCAAGTTTGCCCGCATTGGCGTTCTGATCTGCTGGGACCAGTGGTATCCGGAAGCGGCCCGCATTACGGCCCTGATGGGTGCCGAAATCCTGTTCTACCCTACCGCTATCGGCTGGGACACGCAGGAACCTGATCCGAAGCAGAACGAGGAACAATACAACGCCTGGCAGACCATCCAGCGCAGCCACGCTATTGCCAACGGTGTCCACGTCGTGGCCGTCAACCGCGTGGGGCAGGAAGCCGAGCAGCAGTTCTGGGGTGGGTCGTTTGTGTCAAACCCATTTGGATCACTGCTGTACCTGGCCCCGCACGATCAGGAGGTCGTTCACGTGCAGGCAGTCGACCTGGCGCTGTCGGACAAATACCGCACCACCTGGCCGTACTTCCGCGACCGGCGCATTGATTCGTACCAGCCCATTACAAAGCGATATATCGACGAATAGTCTTCCGGAAACCCCACAGCTTTTACCTGCTGTGGGGTTTCTGTTTCAGGCATCGGCGGTACGTTTGCCGGCTGTCACGTATTGACGAGTTGACTAAATCCGGGGCCACCGTCGACTACAACGAATCCACTTTTCGTTCTATTGGGGAATGACAACCCAACATTCTGGTTCCATGCTTAAATTCATTACGCTGAGTAGCCTGCTGCTGGCTGGTTCGGGCATTTACTGGTGGTCAACCCGGCCACCGGAGCCTGTCGCCGTACGGCTGGAAGGTACGCTCCCCCAGCCGACCGCGCTCACCCCTACCCCACGCGCCCGCTTTACGCCCACGCCCGCCAACCGCAAAGGGTACTACAACATCGACGTAGTCAGCGATTTTACGCTGCCCGCCACCAAAACCATTACGTTCTGCGGAGCCGGCCGGAACCTGCACGTTCAGCAGGACCGCGACAAGCTGTTTCGCCGGGGTTTCTCGGCTGTGGAGCAGACCCGTATGGTCCCGGGCGTCGAAATCTGGACCGATGGTTTCCCGGCCGCCGGCTGGAGAAGTCAGTTGAAACCAAGCCAGCGTTCGCTTATTCTGTACCAGGATTACTTTGCGAACCCGCCGTTCGAGCTGGGCTGGGCCCGCAACAGCGAACAGGCCAGTGCCGTGACCTACCGCCCCCCGGCCAATGCCCGTACCATGCGAAATACCCTGTTCAACGCGTCGGCGGAACTGGGTGGCGGCTGTGTGGCTTTTGGTGATTGTCCGCCGGGCAGCCTGAAGAGTACGTTCGGCCATATTTTCCTGGACATCGAGAACGAAGGAACAAGCTACGGCAACCAGCAGGAACAGGCCAATCTGTACACGTTCATGATCAAGACGATTAAAGAGAACGTAAGCCCCCAGACCAAAGTTGGCTCCATTGCTCCCGTCCCGCACAACAGCTTCGGTAACTCCCGCGCCGATCACTATGGGGCCAAACCCGACTGGCTCTGGAACACCCCCGCCAAACACACCGCTACGAGCCGTCGGCGGGGCATGCCTGACGATATCATCGGAAAGTCGTACGCCGATTTCGTCGATTTTCAGATGCCGGGAACGTATTACCTCTACCCTGATTTTGATTATTCCGCCCGCCATACCGGCAACGGTGACCGGCACTGGCTGGCGTCGTTGCTGGCCGAGCAGGAGGTGAACCGGCGGTTGTCGCCTAAACCGCGCATTGCGTGGCACTGGCTGTTCAATACGCAGAACGCCGATTACGCCAACAGCGGCAAAGCCGAACACCCCGCCCCACCGGCCGTAGCGGAGGGCATGGGCATTTTTTACTGGTTCACGGGGGCGTATGGTGTCCTGTTCTGGGACGACCACAAGGACCTGGTTCCCGATCAGCCATCGCCCAATGATCCGGCCTTGAAAGGGCTGGCCAACGACCGGAACTATGCCTGCTACGAGCATTACATTCATGGGCTGTGGCGCGTCTTCAAACACCACGGCGATCTGTTCAATGGCCGCGAAACGTACCTCAACGAGCAGACGGACCTATCCGTTGATGGCGGTCAAACGTGGTATAAATACAACGCCAATCAGCTCAAAACCCGCGATCTGCCCTTCGTCCGGGCCATCGTCAACGGCAACCAGATTCTGGTGGCGGCTACCAAACCCTACGGCCGCCCCAATCAAACGAGCCAGGTGATGCTCCGGTACGTCGAGAACGGGTACAACTTCTACACAACCCTTACGCTGAAAGGCGACGAAATTTTCCTTGGTCGGGCAACGATGTCAAAAGGGGCCGCCCGCCGGTAAGTATTCCTACCGGATCGCTTTATAAGGCAGCAGGCTTTTGTCAGGCCGGAAACGCATAACCCAGTACAATGAATCTTGGCATTGAAATCGGTGGAACCAAACTCCAGCTCGTAACGGGCGGAAACGACGGACGTATCCACCAACGGTACCGCTATGCGGTCGATCCGGCTCAGGGAGCCGAAGGTATTCTGGGTCACATTGAGCAAACCATCCGGCAGCTTCCGGAGCCGCCCCAGGCCATCGGCGTTGGGTTCGGCGGGCCGGTCGACTGGCAAACGGGCCGGATTGCTACCTCCCACCAGATACAGGGCTGGGCCGGATTTGAGCTGAGCAACTGGTTACGCGATCAGACCGGCGTTCACCTGATCCGGGTTGAGAACGATGCCAACGTAGCGGCCCTGGGCGAAGCCCGCCACGGCGTAGCCACCGGTTTTCGGCACGTTTTTTACGTAACCCTGGGCAGTGGTGTCGGCGGGGGGATGGTCGTTGATGGTCAGTTGTACCACGGCGCTACGCCCGGCGAGGCCGAAATCGGGCATCTCTGGCTGGTGCCACCGGATGAGTCAGGGGCCAACGGGCAGACCATTGAACAGACCTGTTCGGGTTGGGCAGTCGACCGGCAGATTCGTCAGTTATTGCCCCAGCTACCCGACGATTCTGTTCTGAAACAACTGGTTACCGACGCCCACGCCAGCGGCATCACCACCGGCGAAGCCAGGTTTCTGCATCCGGCCTATGAGCAGAGCGACCCGGTCGCCCGGATGCTGATCGAACAGATTGGTTCCGTGATCGCGCTTGGCTTATCGCACGTTGTGCACCTGTTTCACCCCGACGCCATTGTACTGGGCGGAGGACTGTCGCTAATCGGCGAACCCCTGCGGGCGGCTGTTCGGCAGGCCTTGACGCGTTTTGTCATGAAAGCGTTTCAGCCCCCCATTGTGCTGCTGGCTGAACTCGGCGAGGATGCCGTGCCCATCGGCGCCCTGGCTTTAGCAACGTAATACAAACGCAGAGGAACAGAGGCTTCGCAGAGTTCGCGGAGAGTACTCTGTGCCCTCTGCGCTAACCTCTTTTTCTCTGCGTTTAATTCCATGAACACCACCTACTTCCAATCCTACCTCGCCCAGCAGCAGGCCGCCTACGCATCCATTCCGCTCGATAAAGTCGAACGCATCACGAACCTGCTGAAACAATGCTGGGAAGACGACCGGCAACTGTTTGTCTTCGGCAACGGCGGCAGCGCGGCCAACGCATCGCATTTTATCACCGACCTCGGCAAAGGGGCTTCCGACAAACTGGTTAGCCAGGGTAAGGGTCGCCGGTTCCGCTGCCTGTCGCTGAACGATAACACCGCCTGGCTGACCGCCCTCGGTAATGATTATGCGTATGAAGACGTATTTGTTGGCCAGCTCCAGAACTACGCCCGCCCCGGCGACCTCGTGCTGACGATGAGCGTGAGCGGCAACTCCCCCAATCTGGTAAAAGCGGTGCAGTGGGCTAACGAACACGGCCTGACGACGATTGGTCTGGTTGGTGCCAAACGCGGTCGGCTAGCTGATCTGGCGCAGGAGGTCATTGTCATCGACTCCGAGCACTACGGCCGCGTCGAAGATGCCCACATGACCATCTGCCACATGCTATGTTATAGTTTTATGGAGCAATAGACGCGCCGTCTGACGGCGCGTCAGACCCACGGCTTCTTCAGAAGGAACAGCGATCAGACTCGGTCTGACGGCACGTCTGACCGTTTGTTTTATCAGCTGCGGGTCAGACGTACCGTCAGACCCACGGCTTCATCAAAAAGAGCAGCGCATCAAACTTGGTCAGACGTACCGTCAGACCGAGTCTTTTCTCTCCCTTTCCTCCTTTTTCAACTATAGCGATCATTGCGCCAGGGGTAGGCGGTGTTGGAGTAGCCGCGCTCTTCCCAGAAACCGAGTTGGTTTTTCGGCAGGAACTCGATACGCTTGATCCATTTTGATCCTTTCCAGGCGTAAAGCTGGGGCGTAATCATCCGGACGGGTCCGCCGTGTTCGCGGGGCAGCGGCTGACCGTCTGCGGTGTGAACCAGCAGCACATCCGGTTTGAGGGCTTCTTCCAGCGATACGTTAGTCGAATAGCCGTCGTAGCCGTAGCACATCACATGCGTAGCCGTTTCTTTTGGGTCCACCAGGGCCGCCAGATCCATAAACCGCACCCCCACCCAGGGAATATTCAGCCGCGACCAGGTTGTGACGCAGTGAAAATCGCTCGTGTCTTCCACCTGGGGTAAATCCATGAAATCCTGCCACTTCAGGCGGATGGGATTGTTCACCTCACCGTCGATGTTAAGCTGCCATTTGTCGAGGGGAATGCTGGGCTGATAGCCAAGATCCAGCACGGGCCACTTTGTCGTGATGGTCTGCCCAACGGGAACCGTCGGCATGCCGTGGCGATTCTGGGGACCAGACCCACGCGGTTTCAATTGACCATCACTACCGTCGGCCAGGGAGGGCGTCTGGGCCATTTTTTCCTCAAACCGACGTTTGAGCTTCATGCGGGCCTCGACAATCTTATCAAATTTTTCGTTGGTTTCCATAGCAGGAGCTGGTTTATCCGAACCACAGACGACACAGCCGTACAAGGTTGAATTTACGAACGTAACTTCGCCCGTATTGCCTTTCTGCTGGATAAACTGTAAATTGAAATATCTAGTTTTGCGCAATCAAAAAATGGGCGTTATGGTAGCCGAGAAAATACAAATCACACCGGACGTCTATCTGCGTCTTGAACGGGAAGCTACCGTTAAGAGCGAATACGTTGCAGGCGAAATCATCCCAAAGGCAGGCGCATCTACTAACCACAACCGCATCAAAGACAATCTTGTAGGTGAGCTCTACATTCATCTACGTGGCAAAGGTTGCCGCAGTTTTTCCAGTGACCAGCGGGTCAACGTACCAACTGACTCGCTCTACGCCTACCCCGATATTGTGGTCGTTTGTGGTCCTAATCAATACCACGACGAGCTGCACGATACGCTCACGAACCCGATGCTGATTGTCGAGGTGCTGTCGCCGGGAACGGCCGGTTACGATCGGGGTGACAAGTTTGCGCTGTATCGCCACTCGCCTACCTTCTCGGAATACTTACTGGTGGATTCGGAGAAAATCAGGGTGGAAGTCTTTCGTAAACACGCAGAAGGGTATTGGTTTCTGGCTTCCGAAGCCGATGCGATTGGTCAGACAATCGAATTAGCAACCATCGGCCTGACTATTCCCACGGCAACAATTTACGCCGAAACAGAGGGCATACTGCTCCCTCAACCACCATCCGCCTAGCGACGTTACGCCACCCGCACGTAGCTGCCGACCGATTTCACATCTCCCCGGTAGAGGTTCAGAATATCTTTTAGTGCGGGCTCATCCGCGTGCCCTTCGCATTCGAGCAGAAACCAGTAGCGGAACGTAGCGCCTTCGCGCAGCGGGCGGCTTTCGATCTTGGTCAGGTTGATACGTCGGGCGTTGAACTCCTGCAGAAATTCGGCCAGTACCCCCGGCGACTCCGTATTGGGCAGGCGGGCAATCAGCGTCGTTTTGTCGTTGCCGCTGGGCTGGTTCGTAAACTCTTTGGCCAGAATCAGGAATCGGGTCCGGTTCAGGTCACTGTCTTCGATGTTGTCGAACAGCACCGGTACGTCGAACAGCTTGGCCGCGATATGCGAACAGATAGCCGCCGTATGGGGTTGCTGAGCCGCCAGTTTAGCCGCTTTGGACGTCGATTCGACCGGTACCAGCTCGGCCTGCAGGCCTTCAAACGAATCGTTCAGGAACTTGCTGCACTGCCGGAACGCGATGTCTTTGGAATAGATGTGCGTGATGTCGCGCAGGTTTTCGGTCTGGGTCGCAAACGTAAAGTGCACCGGAATCTGAGCCTCGGCCGCGATCCGCAAATCCTTCTCCAGCAGCAGGTCAATCGTTTCATTCACTACGCCTTCCTGATTATTTTCAATCGGCACTACCCCAAACCTCACCCGACCTGTTTCAACCCCCTCAAACACCGAACGAATCGTCGGCAGGGCCATGTAGGCGCTCATTGCTCCGAAGCGGCTCTCGGCGGCCTGATGCGTAAAGCTTCCCTCCGGCCCCAGAAACGCCACCCGTTCGGGCAATTCAAGATTCCGGGAAACGGCAAAAATTTCCAGGAAAATAGCCTCAATCGCCGACCGGTTCAGCAGGCCATTGTTTTGCCGATGCAGCCGGTCCAGAATCTGCTTTTCGCGCTCGGGCCGGTAGATGATGGCATTACTGGAGCGCTTCAGATCGCCCACCTGCCGCACCAGATCCATCCGTCGGTTCAGGAGCGTCAGCAGTTGGTCGTCAAGGGCATCGATGTCGTTACGGAGCGATTCAAGGGTTATGTTCACGGGGCGTCCGGTGTCGGCGGTTAAATAATTTTTTGTAGTATCCTTTCGAGCGGCAAAAATAACGGTTCTATTCGCCCTACACTGCCAACAGCGTATTTTTTGTAAGGTGGCACCGAGGTTACATCCAGCCGGGCGATTAACCGGCCGGGCAACAAGTCAGTATATATGCCGTTTTACCCTGAAACCAGTTCAGTTGCTCCGTCACGGATGTTTCATCCAGGTAGTGAGTATTCATTTAACCCAACATCAACGTATGAAAAAGACAACAAATCTGAGCGAAACCCTCAAATTGCTGATCGCTCTCTTTCTGTTCTCAGGACTAATCCTGGTCGGCTGTCAGGAAACTACCCCAGATCCTCAGCCCCCGACTACGGGTACAACAAATCCCGGTTCATCAACAACAACGCCCGGCTCGTCGACCACAGCTACAACCCCGGGTTCGTCAACAACGGCTACCACACCGGGCGTCGTTGTGACATCGCTGACCGCAACAGTCAACGGTAATGCAAACCTCACATTTTTAGCAGCCGCGATCAACCGCGCCGGTCTGGGGGCCGACCTCAGCCAGGGCCTGCTTACGGTTTTTGCCCCATCGGATGAGGCATTCCGCGCGGCTGGTTTCGCTAACGTAGCAGCCGTAAACGCAGCCCAGCCGGCCGATCTGAAACGGATTCTGCAATACCACGTGATCGGATCGCGGATCGACAAATCGGCCTTCCCGACGGCGGTCAATACGTCGTATCAGACGCTGTTGCCCAACGCCCGATTGTCTGTATTCAAGACGCAGGCGGGTGTTGTTACCGTCAATAACGCGTTGATTACCCAGGCCGATATCCCGGCTACCAACGCGGCTGTTCACATTATCAACCGCGTTTTGACTCCGCCGACACTGACAGTAGTTGATCTTGCCAAAGGGAATCAGGACCTAACGCTCCTGGTAGCCGCTATCGACCGGGCCGGGGTGCAGAATACCCTCGCGAGCAGTCCGGAGAATGGCTTTACGGTGTTCGCGCCGACCAACGCAGCCTTCCGGGCTGCGGGCTATGCCGACGAAGCGGCTGTTCGGGCGGCCGATCCGAAAGCACTGGCCGATCTGCTAAACTACCACGTACTGACTACCCGGGCCTTCTCGCAGACGCTGCCGAACGGGGCAGAACTTGTGACGGCTCAGGGCGGCAGCATCCGGATCACGAATGCCGACGGTAAGGTAACTATTCTGGGCAAAGGCAATGGTACCAGCGCGGCCAACGTGACCCTGGCCGACCAGGTGACCACCAACGGAGTCGTTCACGTCATCGACCGCGTGCTGTTACCGAAGTAACCGCCGGTTATCCAGATGAGCAACTGAAAACGCCAGGGGCCGACATCACTGTCGGCCCCTGGCGTTTTCAGAACTATACCCTTGACTGCAATCAGACCAGGGCGGCATCTTCCACATCCTTCTCGATCCGCAGGTTATCGATGATAAACCGCTGGCGGTCGGGGGTATTTTTGCCCATGTAATAGCTGAGCAGTTTCGGAACCGACGTTTCCTTTTCCATGATAACGGGTTCCAGGCGCATGTTCTCGCCGATGAACAGCCCGAACTCCTCCGGCGAAATCTCACCCAGACCTTTAAAGCGGGTGATTTCGACTTTCTTGCCGCCTTTGGTCAGTTTATCAATGGCCTTCTGCTTCTCCTCCTCCGAATAACAGTACGTCGTTTCCTTGTGATTCTTCGGATTGCGAACGCGGAACAGGGGCGTTTCCAGAATGTACAGGTGACCATTCCGAACCAGATCAGGGAAGAACTGCAGGAAAAAGGTCAGCATCAGCAGCCGGATGTGCATTCCATCAACGTCGGCGTCGGTAGCGATCACAATGCGGTTATAGCGCAGGCCATCCAGCCCATCTTCGATATCGAGGGCGTGCTGAAGAAGGTTAAACTCTTCGTTCTCATACACCACCTTTTTAGTCAGCCCGAAGCAGTTCAGTGGTTTACCGCGCAGACTGAACACCGCCTGTAACTGAACGTTCCGCGACTTGGTGATGGAGCCGCTGGCCGAATCCCCTTCCGTGATGAACAGGGTGGTCTGGTAGCGGTCGTCCGCTTTAACGTCGGGTAGGTGAACCCGGCAGTCGCGTAGTTTTTTGTTGTGCAGACTGGCCTTTTTGGCGCGGTCATTGGCCAGTTTCTTGATACCGGCCAGTTCCTTACGTTCCCGCTCCGACTGCTCGATCCGCTTCTTCAGGGCATCCTTCACGGCCGGATTCATGTGCAGGTAGTCGTCCAGCCGCTCTTTCACGAAATCTTTTACGAACGAGTTTACCGACTGCGCGTTCGGCTCGGGCGACATGTTGATGGAGCCCAGCTTGGTCTTGGTCTGCGATTCAAACACCGGCTCCTGCACCCGGATGCTGATGGCCGCGATGATGCTGGCCCGGATGTCGGTGGTTTCGTAGTTTTTATCAAAGTGCTTCCGCACCGTTTCCACAAGCGCTTCTTTCAGCGCGTTGAGGTGCGTACCATGCTGAGTCGTATTCTGACCATTGACGAACGAATAGTATTCTTCGCCGTAGGCATTGCCGTGCGAAAGCGCAATCTCAATATCGTGTCCTTTCAGATGAATGATCGGGTAGCGCAGAGCCTCCTCGTCGGTATTGTTGCGCAGGAGGTCGAGCAGGCCGTTCTGCGAAATGTATTTCTGCTTATTGAAAACAATGGTCAGGCCGGCGTTCAGGTAGCAGTAGTTCCAGATCATCTTCTCCAGAAACTGCGGGATGAAATGGAAATTTTTGAACACCGTATCGTCCGGCTCGAACACAATGAGTGTCCCGTTCCGCTCGGAGGTGACCTCTTCGCCTTTGTGCTTCAGTTCACCCCGCTCAAACTCAGCCCAGACGGTCCGTCCATCCCGGAACGACTGCACCCGGAAGTACGTCGACAGGGCGTTAACGGCTTTGGTACCGACGCCGTTGAGACCAACCGACTTCTGAAACGCGCCGGAATCGTATTTACCACCGGTGTTAATCTTGGAAACCACCTCAACGACTTTGCCCAGGGGGATGCCCCGGCCGAAGTCACGCACTTCCACGCGGTGATCACTCACGCGTACCTCAATGATTTTCCCATGGCCCATTACGTGCTCATCGATGCAGTTATCGATGGTTTCTTTCAGCAGTACGTAAATACCATCGTCGGCGGCCGATCCGTCGCCGAGTTTACCGATGTACATACCGGGCCGCAGGCGAATATGTTCGCGCCAGTCGAGGGATCGAATACTGTCTTCGTTATACTGTACGTTCTGATTTATCGAATCTGCCATAAAGGGTTTTGATGTGAAAATAGCCTAAAACTTCGGTAGGTAACAATATTTGTCAATTCTGAACATTAGAAAAATTATACGCATTCGAATAAGACAATGAAAACCTTCCGCTGAATAGGAAACTTGCTGAAAAAACAAAAAAGTTCACTTATTTTGCCGACTGAACCGTAGTGCGTACTATGGCTACGTTTGTGTCGTTACATACAAACCCTCATCGTTGGTTAGCCAGGGGGTTTCGACATCTTAAAAATATGCAAAAATCCCGAATTAACCACAACTTCAGGCTAATTTCGTCATCTTCCACATTTTTTTCGTCTAACCGTCGACTCAGCTCTTGGCTACCCGCTTTTCTGCTGATGATCGGCAGCCTGACCGTTCACGCTCAGATTACACCAAGCTTACCCGGTGGGGTCACTACCCAGCCTGGTGCTACCCAACCCGGCGCTGTGCCGTCGCGGGGCGGAACGGGTACGCTCCAACCGGGCACAACCGTCAACGTTCCCGGCCGGGGACCGGTTACCGTACCGAATAACGTAAATGTACCGGGCAACCGCACCAATGGAGCCCTGAATCCTAATAGCCAGCCGAACGGTCGCACCGGGCAGCCGGGTGTGAACCAGCAGATTGGCCGGCAGGTAAACGGGCAGGTCAGCCAGCCTGGCAACGGGCAGCCTAACCAGGCGAACGAGCAGTTTCCCGATTCGCTGAACCCACAGCCAGCGACAACGCAGGAAGCCCTGGAAGACGGCTACGAAGCGGCCCGTCGTCGTGAGCGCGAAGAAACCCGCCAGAAACTCTTCGGGTATAGCCTGTTCAACGACCCGAACCTGGCCACTACGTTTCAGCCGAATCTGAACATTGCCACGCCCCGCAACTACGTCGTCGGGCCAGGCGATCAGCTTAATATCCAGATGTACGGCTACTCGGAAACGGATTTCAGCCAGACCGTTTCGCCGGAAGGTAACGTATACTTCGGGCAGGCTACCGGCATCGGACCGGTCTACGTGGCCGGTCTGACCATCGAGCAGGCCAAAGCACGCATCGTCGGCCGCCTGTCGAAACGCTACGTCGGTCTGCGCTCGTCGTCGTACGGCCCGGCCAATACGTTCCTCGAAATCACGCTGGGCAACATCCGCAGCATCCGCGTATCGGTACTTGGCGAAGCGGTCCGTCCCGGCACCTATACCCTTTCGTCGCTCTCGACGGTTATGAACGCCATTTATCAGGCCGGTGGTCCAAACGAACTGGGTTCATTCCGTAAAGTACAGCTCATTCGCAACAACAAAGCCGTTGCAACGCTTGATCTATACGATTACCTGCTGACGGGTACGCAACGGAACGATTTGCCCCTGCGCGACAACGACGTGATCCGGTTCAGCACGTTCGTGTCGCGGGTCGAAATCACGGGTACGGTGAAACGGAACAACATCTTCGAACTGCTGCCAGAGGAATCCCTCGACCGGCTGCTCTATTACGCCGGTGGCTTTGCCGCCAATGCCTACAAAGGCCGTATCAAGGTAACCCGCCTGACCGACCGCGAACGCAAGGTGATCGACGTAACGGCCGACCAGTTCGCTCAGTTTGATATGCAGGATGGCGACCTCGTAACGGTGGAGCAGTTGCTGGATCGCTTCGAAAACCAGATCACCATCGAGGGGGCCGTGTTCCGCCCGGGTCAATACTCGCTCGATCAGAACAAGACCTTGAAACAACTCATACAGTCTGCCGAAGGGCTGCGAGGAGACGCGTTTGTTGGCCGGATCAATATCATCCGGACGCGCGAAGACCTGGCCATTGAAAACATTACGGTCAACCTGTCCGAAATCCTGAACGGTACGCAGCCGGATGTTCCGCTCCAGCGCGAAGACCAGATAATCATTACCTCGAAGTTTGACCTGGCTGAGCAGGCGAATATATCCGTGCAGGGCGAGGTGAACATTCCAAACGAGGGTATTCCGTACATGGCGAACATGACGCTTAACGATGCCCTGCTGCGCGTAGGCGGCCTGAAGGAGTCGGCAGCGGCTTCGCAGGTGGAAGTGGTACGTCGGAAAAAAGACGTTGACCCCCGGTCGGCTTCGGCTCAGATTGCCGATATTTACCGCTTCAACGTGAACCGGGACCTGTCGATGAACACCGATGACAACAAGTTTGTGCTGGAACCGTTCGACCAGATTATCGTTCGCCGGTCGCCCAACTACCTGATCCAGACGTACGCCCGGATTGAAGGTGAGGTGATCGTTCCGGGTGAGTATCCGATTCGCAGTAAAGACCAGAAGGTGTCGGACCTGATCGGGCTGGCTGGTGGCTTAACCCCCCAGGCTTATCCGGCCGGTGCTACGCTGATCCGGCGTATAAAACTAAGCGCGGATGAAGTTGCCCGCCGGAACCAGTCGGTTACGGACATTGCCGATGCGGCCGGCAACAAAGCGGTGGTAGAAACCGACCAGCTTGCTCCCGACCAGGAAGAATCGATTGGCATCAATCTCCGGAAAATCCTGGAGAAACCCGGCTCATCGGAGGACATTCTGGTGCAGGAGGGCGACCTGCTGCGCATCCCGAAACTGCTGGAAACGGTACGTGTCCAGGGTGAGGTGCTGATGCCGACAACGGTGAAATTCCGGGGTGGGCAGACGTTCCAGGATTACATCAGCCAGGCGGGTGGTTTTACGTCAAAGTCACAGCGCCGGAAATCGTTTGTTGTGTATGCCAATGGTTCGGTAGACCGCACCCGGAAGTTCATGTTCTTCAACATCTATCCGCGTGTGGAACCCGGTTCGGAAGTAATTGTACCGAAACAGACCTCTACGCCGTTAACCCCTCAGCAAATCCTGAGCTCAACGGCGGGTACCATTTCGTCGCTCCTTTCTGTCATTGGCCTGGTCATCGCCCTGAGCCGGGTTGCCAACTAACCTGAAGAAAGAAACTGTATGAATACCAACTCATCAACGGATACAAACAACTTAGTCACGCGGCCGCTGCCCCCCGACCAGATTTCGCCCAAGGCGGTTGTGCTGCGCGTGTATCAGCTCAAGAATGTGGTTCGGCGCAACTGGCTGCTGCTGGTTATTCTGACGGGCATCGGTGCTGCCATCGGCTTTATCTATGACTTCACGCACGAGAAGAAGCCGGTCTATACCGCCACCATGAAATTTAACCTGGGCGGTGGTAGCAGTGCCAGCGCCTTTGGAGAACTGGGTCAGCTGGCCAGTGCCTTTGGGTTGAGCCAGGCGGCTCCGGACGCGAGCATCTTTGTCGGCGACAACTTTCTGATCTACGCCAAATCGCGGCCGGTCGTTGAAAAAACGCTGATGAAAACTGTCAACATCAACGGCAAGGATACCCTGCTGGTGAACTACTACATCCAGCACAGCGGCATCCGGGACGAAGAGTGGGAAAAAAGCGATACGTTGCGCGCTTTCTCGTTTGCCCGGGCCAAAACGCCGAAGGAATATACCAAGCAGGAAGCTATTGCGATGGCCCAGATCTACGGCCGTATCGATACGGAATTCAACGTAACGCAGCCCGAGCGGAAGTCATCGTTCATGGAGCTACGGGGCAGTATGCAGGATGAGCAACTGGCAGCCGCCTTCGTCGACAACCACCTGAAAACTATCGAGCAGGATTACCGGGAGAAGCAGACTAAGAAAACCAAGGAGATGTCGGAACTGCTGGAAAGCCGGGCCGATTCACTGTACGACCTGCTTACCGGTACGGAAAGTAAGCTGGCCCGGTATATTGACCAGAACCAGCAGGTAGTCGTTGCTCAGGGCCGGATTCAGGAAACCAAGCTGAGCCGGAACTCGACCTTCCTGACCACGCTGTACTACCAGGCCCTGCAAAACGCCGATAATATGCGGCTCTCTCTGATCCGGGAGGCTCCGCTGTTTACGGTGATTGAACCGGTGGTTTTTCCGCTGTATAAAGAGATCATCAAACCCGTCGGGTTCCAGATTGGCGTTGCGCTGGGTCTGTTGCTAAGTGTAATCATCGTATTTTTGCGCGAGACCTTCCGCTCCATCATGCGGGAAGAATAAGCCGAAGCGAAGGGTCGCCACCCGGCTGCCCTGCCTGACATCCGTTAATGAAAACACACGAAGTAGTTATTCAACCTGGTCGCGCTGAGCGGCATTACTGGCGCGATCTGTGGCGGAACCGTGAACTGTTGTTCATCTTGTCCATGCGCGACATTTCGGTTCGGTACAAACAGACGGCCCTCGGCACAGCCTGGAGTGTCATTCGTCCGCTGACGACCATGCTCATTATGGTGCTGGTCTTCAGCGTCATTGCCAAACTACCGGCCGAACCGGGCATACCCTATCCGCTCATGGTGCTGGCCGGCATTACCGTCTGGACGTTTTTTGCCAATGCCTTCACGCAGGTCAGCAACAGCGTGACCCTGAACGCCAACCTCGTCACAAAGGTGTATTTCCCGCGGCTTATCATGCCCCTCAGCGCGGTGGCCGTCAGCTTTTTAGACTTTTTGGTGTCGCTCGGGTTATTCATTCTGATAGCGGCCTGGTACCGGTTCGTACCCGACTGGCACATTCTGTTTCTGCCGGTGTTCATGCTGCTGGCTCTGCTGGCCGCATTTGCCTTCGGCCTATTTTTTGCGGTGATCAACGTACGATTCCGTGATATTGGTCAGTTGATTCCGTTTCTGGTGCAGGTAGGCTTTTACGTTTGCCCTATTGCCTACAGCAGCCGGATCGTGTCCGACAAATGGTTTTATAAGTTCTATATTCTGAATCCGCTGGTTGGTATTATCGACGGTTTCCGCTGGGCGCTGCTCGGCGAGAAGGCGTTTTTCAACCCGCAAAGTATTTTGGTATCCGTGCTGATGGTTGCGGTTTGTCTGGCAGCCTCGGTTTATTTTTTCCGGAAGCGCGAGAATACCTTTGTTGATGACATTTAACCAATCGGTCCGTTAATCCGTTGATCGATTGACCAACTCACCAGCAGTCACCATGTCTGTCATTACCGTCGAAAATATTAGCAAGCAGTACATCATTGATCACCAGCGCGGCAAGGGCGTCAACACCCTGCGCGATGTGGTGGCCGAAAACTTCCGGCAGTGGTTTGGGCGGGGTAAACAGGTAGAGTCGGGGTTGACACGGGAGGAGTTCTGGGCTCTGCGTGATGTTAGTTTCGCCATCGAGCAGGGCGACCGGGTGGGCATTGTGGGCCATAACGGGGCCGGCAAATCCACACTGCTGAAAATTCTGAGTAAGATCATCGAACCGACCACCGGTTCCGTGCGCATTCGGGGGCGGGTAGCCAGCCTGCTCGAAGTCGGAACGGGTTTCCACCCCGAACTGACCGGCCGCGAAAATATTTACCTCAACGGCTCGCTGCTGGGTATGACCCGCAGCGAAATCCGGAAACACTTCGACGAAATTGTTGCCTTTGCCGGCGTTGAAAAGTTTCTCGATACGCCCGTAAAACGGTACTCATCGGGTATGTACGTGCGGCTGGGTTTTGCCATTGCGGCCCACCTCGACCCCGAAATCATGATCGTGGACGAGGTACTGGCCGTGGGCGACGCCGAGTTTCAGAAGAAAAGTCTGGGCAAAATGCGCGACGTATCGACGAGTGGCCGGACGATCCTGTTCGTCAGCCACAACCTGACGGCCGTGCAGGCGCTCTGCAACAAGACCCTGTTTTTCGAGAAAGGGCGCCTGGTAGAGCAAGGCGAAACCAACCAGGTTATCCAGTCGTACCTGAGCAAGGTATCCAAAACCCGGCTGGTCCGCCAGTGGGACACGCCGGAGGAAGCGCCCGGCAACGATCTGGTACGTATCCGCCGGGTTGAACTCATCCCCGAATACCCCGACAATACGACGCACATCGACGTCCGGACGCCCATGCGGGTGCGGTTCGAATTCTGGAACATGATGGAGCGGGCCAACCTGAATCTGAGCCTGCACCTGAACTCCCTGACGGGTGAGTGCATCTTCAACGTTGGTACGCAGTCGCTGCCCTACGGCAAAGGGTTGATCGCGGGCGAATGCCTGATTCCCGGCTATTTCCTCAACGATGGGTCGTATACCATCTCGGTGATGGTCGTTAAGGACACCGTCACGCCTTTGTTCCAACTGGAAGAAGGTATTACGTTCGATGTCGAAGATTACCGCGAAGGGGTGGCCTGGTACGGTAAGTGGCCGGGCTACGTCCGTCCGCAGTTCCGGTTTGAGATGGAAGCCCTGGAAGAAGTACCCGCAAAATAAGGTCGCCGGTTGCAGTTTTCGGTTGAAGGACTTAAAACTGTAAACCGTGAACCGCAAACTGACTATGATCAACGTCACAAAATCATACCTGCCGGATCTGGAAGAATACACCCGTTACCTGGAAGGCATCTGGGAACGAGTGCACCTGACCAACGACGGCCCCCTGCTGCGCGAACTGGAGAGTCAGCTCAAAGAGTACCTGGGTGTGCGGCACCTGAAGTTCTGCACCAACGGCACCATTGTGCTTCAGATGGCCCTCAAAGCGCTGGATATTACCAAGGAAGTTATCACGACGCCCTTTTCCTACGTCGCTACAACCAACGCCATCCTGTGGGAAGGGTGTACGCCAGTTTTCGCCGACATCCGGCCGGATGATTACTGCATCGACCCCGACAAGATCGAGCCGCTGATTACCGAACATACGCAGGCCATCATGGCCACGCACGTGTACGGCAATGCCTGCCGCGTTGACCAGATTCAGGCCATTGCCGACAAGTACGGCCTGAAGGTGATCTACGACGCGGCTCACACGTTCGGAGCCACGTACAACGGCCGCTCCATTCTGAGCTACGGCGATCTGAGTACGTGCAGCTTCCACGCAACGAAGGTGTTTCATACCGTTGAGGGCGGGTGCATTGTGACCGACAGCGACGAACTGGCGCACAAGCTTCATTTCTACCGCTCATTCGGCCACCGCAACGACGACTACTACAGCATCGGCATCAACGCTAAAAACTCAGAGTTTCACGCGGCTATGGGCCTGTGCAACCTGCCCAAAGTGCCCGATCTGATTGCCGCCCGCAAGCAGGTATTTGCCTGGTACGACGCCCGGCTCGACTTCGACAACGTGACCCGCCCGACGCTGGCCCCGGGGGTTGACTATAACTACGCCTACTACCCGGTTGTCTTTGAGTCGGAAGCCAAGCTGCTGCAGGTGGTCGATGCGCTGAAACGCAATGAGATAACCCCCCGGCGCTATTTTTACCCGTCCTTGAATACGTTGCCCTTCCTGGCGCACCTGGCCCAGCCCTGTCCCGTGTCGGAAGACGTAGCCCTGCGGGTTTTGGCGCTGCCGCTTTATCCGGATCTGCCGGAGTCGGATGTCGACCGGATCTGCCAGATCGTCAATGAAACCGTATCGGCCAACGTAGCGAGTATTGAACAGTGATAACAGCCCCCGTCTGACCAAACCGGCCTTCGGACATCTGTTCGCTTTTCATCATTCGATTATCTTGTATGACCGTCTTGTCTCTGATTGCTCTTTTCGGGTTTCTGGTGTACGTGGGCTGGCTGGCAACCCGCATCATCCGTCCGTCGCTGACCGAGTGGTATTTAACTTCCTTTTTACTGGGTGCCGGCTCCGTTATCCTGACCGGCTTCATTCTTTCGGCGCTGTACCTGACGGCCAGCACCCTCGCCTGGGCCGGTTCCGTGTTCATCACCGCAACCCTGCTTGGCTGGGTTCTGCACCGGCTTAAACCCGTCACGGACCAGCCCGCTTCCTTTTCGCTCGGTCAGTTGATCAGCGGGCGGTGGCAGACAGCCCGCGACTGGTTTGGTGCGCTGCCGACATTCCCCAAACTTCTGTTTGCCGCCCTGTTCAGTACACTGGCGATTATCGCCGTGACGAACCTGCTGCTCGTCCTGTTTACCGTTCCAAACGAGTGGGACAGCATGACGGGTCACCTCAATCGGGTCATGCAGTACATTCAGCGGGGTACGATGCGGCACTTTGGCGGTACAAACTGGAACATGGACACGTATCCGAAGAGTGTCTGCACGCTTCAGATCTATTCGTTCCTGATGACGGGCCGGTTTGAGAATGCGTTCAAATTCATTCACCACCTGAGTTACTGGACCGCCATTCTATCCGTTTTCGGCATCGTGCAACGTATCGGCAACCGCTTGTCGGCCAGTTTTCTTTGTGCGCTGGCTTATGCCCTGCTGCCCGACTTTCTGATGCAGGCCATCACCACCGAAACCGACATTGTGCTGACGGCTTACCTGAGCGTACTGCTGTACATGCTCTTTACGTTCCGCCAGACCCGCGACAACCGCTACCTGTGGCTGGCCGGCATGGTATACGGCATTGCCTTTGGCCACAAGATTACCTTCGCCCTGTTACAGCCCTCGGTATTCGTTATCATGCTGTATACGGTGTTTCTGGCCCCATCCTGGAAAACGACGCTGGCCCGTACCGGACGGCTGGCCGCAGCGATTATCGTGGGGGTTTGCCTCTGGATGCTGCCGACGGGCTACCTGAAAAACATTGAGGTGTTCGGCCACCCGATTGGTCCACCAACCGCCCTCCGGCACCAGTCGGTGGAGCGGGCCGGTTCGCTGGCCAACCTGCTGGAGCAGGGCAGCCGGAACGTCGTGCGCTACGCATACGACCATTTTAACCTCGACGGCATCCGGAATCTCGAAGCCGGTGCCCAGCTCAACCACCTCATGCGCGTCCCGGCGGTCGTGCTGGAAGATAAGCTCCGCCTGCGGCTCGACGAAGAAACCGACTTCTCGATTGTGCCGTTTGCGTTTGACCGGCGGTTTGTGTTCTACAATGCCAACCCCTACTGGGGCGTTTTTGGCTTTGGCCTGATTTTTCCGCTGCTCGTTCTGGTGCTGACCGGCCTTGTTCGCTCAACGCCCCACATTTATCTGGGGCTGGCGCTGGCGCTCCATTTTGCCGCCCTCTCCTATTCGGCCCCCTACGACCCCTTTAAAGGACGTTATTTCATCGAAACCGGTTTGTTCGGGGTGACGTTTCTGGCCTTACTGTTTCTGAAACCGGCCCTGGCTATTGACCGACCCGGCCGAACAGTCTGGAAAACGTACGTCGGGCTGATTACGGGCCTGGGTTGCCTGTCGGCGCTGCTGTGCGTTTTCCTGAACATCCGCGCGCTGCCGTTCGCATGGCAGGGCCCTACGGGTATCGACTACCCCTCGGCGTTCAACTCGGACCGGATCCGGCAAATGACCCTCGGCCGCCCCGACATCTATCAACCCTACAAACGCTTTGATGAGCTGGTACCGACCAACGCTACCGTTGCACTGGGTACGATCAACGACGATTACGAATACCCCCTCTACGGTCCGGAACTGTCGCGTCGGCTGATTCCGATTAACCCCTTTGAGCAGGGCCTTCGTCCCATTCCCAAGGAAGCCGATTACCTGTTTTTTGATAAAAGTGTGATAACGCCCCGCCCCGGCGACCTGCGGTTAGGTACCGACACGACCATGAAAGACCTGATCGTACCGGGCGAAGATTACTACTTACGCAAACTGAAATAAGTTTAACGTTTCATGGTCAATGTGCTTAAGGTTCAACGGTTGGGCGGGTCCCCATGTCAAACCGGAAATTTCAACCTGAAACATTGACCCTTACACCCCCTTGTTCCGCCATGACGCTCGCCATCATGCAACCGTACTTCCTCCCCTACATTGGGTATATGCAGTTGATGAACGCTGTCGATACGTTCGTACTGTACGACGACGTATCGTTCATCAATCGGGGGTGGATTAACCGGAACAAACTGCTGATCAACGGCCAGGAGTATATGTTTACGGTACCGCTGAAGGACGCCAGCCAGAACAAGCGGATCAATGAGGTCAGACTGGCCGACGATCCCAAGTGGCGGAGCAAACTCCTGAAAACCATTGAACAAGGGTACCGAAAAGCGCCCTATTACGGAACGGTACTGCCGATCACTGAAAAAATCATCAATTTTGACACCGATTCCATTGCCGGGCTGATTCACAACAGCCTGGTCGAGCTGAACCAGTACCTTGGCTTATCGACTACGCTGGTACCAACCTCGACCACGTACAACAACACGCCGTTGAAAGCGCAGGAACGAATACTTGATATCTGCAGGCAGGAAAACGCCACCCGATACATCAATCCGGTCGGGGGCATGGAGCTGTACGACAAACCCACGTTTGCGGAAGCCGGTATCGAGTTGTTTTTTATCAAGGCCCGGCGCGTCGAATACCAGCAGTTCAGCCGGAATCAGGCCGATTTTATTCCCTGGTTATCCATTCTGGACATCCTGATGTTCAACGATCCGGCCAGCATTCGGACCATGCTCGACGAATATGATCTGATGTAATTGCAAACGAGCGACCGAGTGAACGAGCGATTCGATTCGTGACCTGTTCACTCGTTCGTTTATTAACTCTTTCACTCATTACCAACATGGCAAAAGTGGTCATTTTCGGCGTGATGGATACGGCCGAATTAGCGCATTTCTACCTCACGCACGACTCGGAACACGAGGTGGTGGCTTTTACCCTCACCCGCGAGTATCTGAAAGAAACCGAATTTCGTGGACTGCCTGTGGTGGCGTTTGAGGAGGTTGACACGCTGTATCCCCCGCAGGAATTTAAGTTTTTCGCGCCGATGACGGGGCGGGGCATGAACAAGAACCGGGAACGGATCTACCTCGCGGCCAAAGCCAAAGGGTACGAGTTCATTTCGTACATCAGCTCCAAAGCCACTACGTTCGGCAACCAGATTGGCGAAAACTGCTTTATTCTGGAAGACAACACCATCCAGCCGTTTACGACCATCGGCAACAACGTAGTGCTCTGGAGCGGCAACCACATCGGACACCACGGCCAGATTAAGGACCACGTTTTCTTCACATCGCACGTGGTAATGTCGGGCCACTGCGTGATTGAACCGTATTGCTTTTTCGGTGTTAATAGTACAATTCGTGATTATCTGCACGTAGCAACCGGCACGCTGCTGGGCATGGCGTCGGCTATTTACAAAGACACGGAAGAATGGGGTGTTTACATCGGCAATCCGGCCAAAAAACTCCCCAAACCCAGTCATGAAACGTATTAACTAAGGGGAGAAGAGGAGGAAGGGAGTAAAGGAGAAAGGTATTTGCACTCTCCTTTTTTCATTCCTCCTTTCCTCCCTTCCTCCTTTACTTGCTTGAAAACCGTTCTCCTCATCGGCCACGACGCCAACCGCGCCGGCGCTCAGTTAGTCCTGCTCCAGCTCATGCGCCTGCTTAAACAGGAAGGCATTCACATGCGGCTGCTGCTCGGGGCGGGGGGCGCGTTGCTGGATGAATACCAACAGATTTGCCCCGTTGTGCTCTGGCCCGAACCTGAGGCCCATGTGATGGGTGGCGTAGCCGACAAGCTCCTGGGCAAATTGGGCCTCTGGCAACAGGTGTATCAGCAGAAGCTGGAACAGCACCAGCACATGCTCCGTACCGAACTGGCCCTCGACTCCGTTGATCTGGTACTGGTCAACACCGTCACGAGTGGCCGCTGGCTGAGTCATCTGCCCATACCGCCCACGGTGCCGGTCGTTACGTTCGTCCATGAACTGCTGCTGTCGGTGCGCATATACACCCAGCCCGACGAGCTGGCCTATCTGCTCAATCGGACGTCCCACCTGCTGGCCGTCTCACGGGCCACCGCCCGGTACTACGAACAGGAACATGGCTTCGATCCGGCCCGCATCACGCTGTTTACCCTGATCGATACGCCCGCCCTGATCCGGAACGTTCGGGAAGCCCAGCAGCAGCCGGGAATTCTGGAGTCGCTCGGCATCGGCGACAACGCGGTGGTAGTTGGTGGCTGCGGCAACGCCGAGTGGCGGAAAGGCAACGATCTCTTCCTTTCGATGGCCAGGATGGTGACGGGACGAATGGCCGCCCGCGATGTGCATTTTGTGTGGGTGGGTATGCAGCCCGGTACGCTGCGGGATGATCTGTTGCTGGATATTCAGAAAGCAGATCTGGAAGACCGCGTTCATCTGATTCCGCAAACGCCCGAAGTCCTCCGCTACATGTGTCGGTTCGACGTGTTTGTGCTGTGTTCACGCGAAGACCCTTATCCGCTCGTAGTCCTCGAAGCAGGCTTGTGCAACCTGCCGGTCGTATGCTTCGACAAGGCCGGAGGCTCGCCCGAACTGGTGGAAGCCGATGGCGGATTTGTTGTTCCCTACCTCGACCTCGACGCCATGAGCAGCCGGGTTGTGGAGCTGATCGAGCAGCCGGACCTGCGCCATTCGCTCGGTCGGCGGCTGAGCCAGAAGATTCAGGAGCGGCACCCGGCCCGCCAGAGTGTCGAAACCCTGCTAACTTTGTTTGCGCAACTGACCAATCCTTCGCATGCCTAAGCGGAATACCTTCACGGTAGCATCTGATCCGGCCGGATCAGCGCAGGCCCTCCCCGACCTGTCGCGGCTGACACACATGCCCCAGCTGGATGCCCTGCGAACGCTGGCCGTTATGCTGGTGGTCGTGTACCACTGGTTTCCTACCGGCGAAGGGATCAACCGCCTGCCGAACGGAACCATTGGGGTGATGATCTTTTTTGTCATCAGTGGGTTTCTGATCAGCCGGATTCTGCTCCAGAACCGCAACCGGATTCTGGCGGGCTCGGCGCAGCTGGGCGATACGTACCGCAACTTTTTTGTCCGGCGGGCCCTGCGCATTTTTCCGTTGTATTACCTGGTCATTACGTTCGTGCTGATCGCCCTGCCACAGGCGTCCGACATTGACGAGCATCCGCTGTATTATTACCTCTACGGCTACAACATCCTTTTGCATCAGACCGGCAACTGGTCCGACCTGCTGTCGCCGTTCTGGACGCTGGGGGTTGAAGAACAGTTATACCTGATCTGGCCCTGGGTCGTGTTTCTGACCTCCCGTTCGTCGACCCGCCTGGCCATTATCGGGCTGATTGTGATCGGGGTTGTGTCAAGGGGTATCGGCTATCTGCGGGGCGACCTCGACGGAGTATTGATGCCGGCGAGCCTGGATGCCTTTGGCCTGGGAGCGCTCTGGGCGTATGTGATTACAGAAGAGCCGGAGCAGGCCAATACGTTTCTGAAGCGTCTGTCGCTGGCGGCCGGCCTGGCTCTGGTGGGCTTTATCTGCCTGTTACTCCTCCCCGGCGACGATGTGCTGGTGGTTCTGTTTCAGCGGCTGCTGATTTCGGTCCTGTCGCTGTATCTGGTCGCCAACGCCAGTCTGGGTATTCGGGGACCCGCCGGCCGGGTACTCGACAACGGCGCCCTACAGTACGTTGGCCGGATCAGCTATGGCATTTACGTATTCCACATGCTGGTTCCGGGGTATTTTGTACCCTTCGCGCTGCGAGTTGCCGGGCGGTTTGGTATTCATCCCACGCTGGGCTACTGGTCGCACCGGCTGTTCAGCCTGGCCGTGCTGATTGCCGTCGCGTCGGCATCGTGGTATGCTTTCGAGAAACCCATCAACGGGTTAAAGCGTTATTTCTCTTACAACGACAAATAAGCTGATCCAACCCACCGATCAGCCCCCCATTCTTAACAGTACGCATGACTCTGGCTTTTACCATCTGTTCGGTTAATTACCTGGCACAGGCCCGTACGCTGGGCGATTCCTTGCGGCAAACCAATCCGGACTTCCGGTACGTTATCGGTCTGGTCGATAAACTCAGCGTGGCCAACCTCCCCGACTCGCTCGCCCCCGGCTACGAGATGCTGGAGGTTGACCAGATCGGCATCCCGGATTTTGAGGGCATGGGTAAGCGCTACGACATTACCGAACTGAACACGGCCGTTAAACCGTTTTACATCGACTACTTTTATAAGCACTTTCCGGACGTAACGGAAGTCATCTACTTCGACCCCGACATCATTGTCTTTCAGCGACTCGACAAGCTGAAGCGGGACCTGTCGACGTACAGCCTCGTACTGACGCCCCACACCTGTTCGCCCACGCCCGACTGGGAACGCCCGAACGAACAGCATCACCTCAATACAGGGGTGTTCAACCTGGGCTTCATCGGTCTGCGCAACGACCCAACGGCCCGGCATTTTGTCGATTGGTGGAAACAGCGGCTCCTTTACGAATGCCGGCTCGATTTATGCAACGGGTTGTTCGTCGATCAGCACTGGGTGAACTTTGCCCCGGTGTATTACGACAACGTCCTGATTGAACGTCATACCGGCTATAACGTCGCCTACTGGAATCTGCACGAACGGCAGTTGTCGCAGGGCGCCGGGGGCCAATGGCTCGTAAACGAAACTGATCCGGTGCAGTTTTTTCACTACAGCGGTTACAGTCCCTACAAGCCGGACGAGGTGTCGAAGTACCAGACGCGCTACACGTTTACGGACCGGCCCGATGCGTGGCCTTTGTTCGACCTGTACCGAAACCGGCTCCTGGCGAACCATAACGACCAGTACCGGCACTACCCCTGCATATACATTAAACCGCCCAGGGTGCTGCGGTACCGACGGGTGCGAAAAGCGGTCAATGCGCCGTTTAATAAAGTAATTGAGCTTTTAGCCACGTAACCGTATGCCATCATGGGCTCGAACTAAAGAAATATGGCTCCATCGCCACAGCAAGTACGGTCACCTCATCGACCGGCACTGGTGGGCGACGCTGGACCTGCTTCGCTTACGTCAACTAAAACTAACACTGGGCAAACGCCCATTGGTGGCCATCATCCTGTCGGAGCAGATGGGCGATATTATTGCGTGCGAACCAGTGGCCCGCGAAGTCCGACGGCGTCACCCCGACGGGCACATACTCTGGTTTGTTCGGCGGCCCTACATCGAGCTGGTGGCCCATCATCCGGACCTGGATGGCTACCTCATTGAACTCTGCCCTGGTCACCGCGAGCAACTGATTTATTCGGGGGTGTTCGACCATATCTATAACCTGCACCTCTCCCACCGGAAGTGCAAGTACTGCCCGGACGATCCCGTTAACCCGAATGCTGAACGGATCGGCATGCATTTCGATAATTATTACGACCGGGGGGATTTGCTATACGCCTTTTCGCAGGTAGCCGGTCTGCCGCCCATGACCGACGACCCGAAGATGTACATTCCCGAATCGGTACGCGAGCGGGTCGATGCGCTCCCGGTTCCGATGGCACCGGACGGTAGTGGCCCCATTGTCATTCACTGCCAGTCCAGCTACGCCCCACGCGACTGGCCTGCCAGTCACTGGCATGAGCTGGTAACATGGCTGCTCGAAACGCACCCCTACCCGGTAGTCGAAGTCGGAATTAATCCGGTCGTTACCCTCGAACACCCCCGGTTTCGTAGCTTTTGCGGGCAACTCAGCCTGCTCGAAACGGCCGAAGTGATCCAGCGGGCGCACCTGTTCATCGGCATCGACAGTGGTCCGGCGCACATGGCCAACGCGGTTGGCACCCAGGGTGTCATTCTGCTCGGGCGGCTGTTCAATTTTGTGAACTACCTGCCCTATTCCGGTCGCTACAAGCGAGGGGAAGGTGTTAGTATTTTGAATAATTTTGATCACCCCTGCGCCGAACTTCCCTACAGTTGGGTGCAGCGAGCCGTGCAGCAACGGCTGGGTCAACCCAAACTTGTATGAAGGCTACGGCTTCCGGAAATGTCAGTGTCGTAATTCCCGTTTATAAACCTACCCTCACCGACTACGAGCGTATCGCCCTGACGCAGTGCATGCGGACATTAAATAAGTTTCGCATTCTTTTAGCCGCTCCGCAATCGCTCGATACTTCGTATTACCAGGATTTATACCCAATTTTGCAGGCTCGTCGATTTGACGACTCATATTTCACTGATATTCAGTCTTATAACCAATTAATGTTGTCGTCCGAATTCTACCAGGCGTTCGTAGATGCTGAGTACATCCTGATCCATCAACTGGACGCCTTTGTGTTTCAGGACGAACTGGCCGACTGGTGTGCGCTCGGTTACGACTACATTGGAGCGCCGTGGCTGCGCGACCGTGACTTCACGGGCTGGCGCGATGAAGCCTGGTTTTCCGTTAAAAAGAAGGTGGCAACGGTACTGGACCTTAAAAAACCCGACGGCGTAACGCCCCGTGAGATCGTCAGCCTGAACAGCGTCGGCAATGGTGGCCTGTCGCTCCGGCGGGTGCCGTCCATGCTGCGGTGGCTGCGGTTTTTCCGGCGGAAGATTGAGCGGTACCAGCGCATCAGCGCCCATCAGTATAATGAAGATGTATTCTGGGGAATTGAAGTAAATCGGTATCTCCCCCTGCTGCGTATTCCAGACTACCGGACGGCACTACGTTTTGCCGTTGAGTTCTATCCGCAGCGGGCCGTTGAACAGTATAACCAGGGAAAGCTGCCGTTCGGCTGCCACGCCTGGGATATTCACGGTACGGACTACTGGCGACCAATTTTCGCCCGTTATGGGTACCAGATATAACCAAACGCATGACTACCCACGATCAACAGACTATATCCGTTGCACTTTGTACGTATAATGGGGCGGCCTACCTGCCGGCTCAATGGCAAAGCCTGATCGACCAGACGCGCCTGCCCGATGAAGTCATTGTCAGCGACGACTGCTCTACCGATGGGACCGTTGATCTGCTTCATCAGCTGGCGGCCGAATCCCCCTTTCCGGTACGTATCTCCGTGAATCCCAAACAACTGGGATTCAACAAGAATTTCGAAAAAGTCCTGTCCCTGTGCTCCGGCGATCTGATTTTCATCTGCGATCAGGACGACTACTGGTTCCCTGAAAAAATCGGTACGATGGAAACCTATATCAACCAGCACCCGGATGCCCAGCTGGCTTTCTGCGATGCCTGGGTGACGGATGAGGACCTGAAAGAACGCCAGCAGCGGTTCTGGAACTGGGTCCGGTTCGACACGGAAGCTCAAACCCGGTGGTCGGAGGGCGAAATGATGGAAGTGATGCTCGACGGCAACCGGGTCATGGGCTGCGCTACGGTGATCCGCCGGTCTTTTCTGGAGAAAGTTCTGCCTATTCCCAGCGACATTCCTGGCTACATCTACGACGGCTGGATTGGCCTGATCGGGGCGGCCTATAACGCCATTCAGTTCATCGATCAACCGCTGCAGCTCTACCGGACGCACGTCCGCCAGCAGGTAGGTATTCGCCAGCCGAAACCCGGCAAACGCATTCGGCTGCGGGATCGGTTCAGACGCCAGCGAGCTCTTAAACTGGCTCCTCTGCAAAAGAAACAAACTCAGCTCGCTACGATCAACCGACTCCTGACCGAACGGGTTGCGCCCGATGCTCCGGGTATGGAGCTGCTCCGGCGCCGACTGGAACATTTTACGATGCGGAGTTCACTGCCCGTCAACCGTATCAACCGGGTTCATCCGGTACTGCGCAGCCTGCGGCAGGGCAATTACAGCCGATACGCCGACGCGGCCGCAAACTGGTACGCGCCTTATCTGGCGGTTTTGGGCGATATACTCGAATGAGTTAGTTTTGCAGCCTGTGTTAGTAACCGTCTGTACAATCCGCCAGTTACCCCAGGCTTTGGCGCTGGGGGCCAGTTTTCGTCAGCACCAACCCGATGCACCGGCCGATGCCTTTCTGATCGGCCTGGCCGACGATCCGTCCCGCCTACCCGCCGACGTAGCGATTCCGCATCCCATCCTGCCCATAACGGACGTTTTGCCCCCTGAACGGTTGTCGGCGTTGTCGGCCATGTACACGCCTACGGAGTTCGCGGCTGCCTGCAAACCCCACCTGATTCAGGCTGCCATGGCCCGTACGTCCGACGATGTGGTGGTCTATGCCGACCCGAACTGCTGGTTTTATGGGCCGCTAACCCCCATCAAAGACCGATTGGAGCAGGCTAATACGCTGCTTACTCCCCACATCACCCGGGCACCGGCCGATGCCTTTCAGCCCGATGAGAAATACTTCCAGAACGTAGGCCTCTACAGCGGTGACTTTCTGGCCCTCCGGCGCTCGGCGGAAACCGACCGGCTGCTGCTCTGGTGGCAGGACCGGGCTACCGATCGCGCGCACATCAACTTCTGCAACGGCTCGTGCCTCGACCAGATCTGGCTCATGCACGTACCGGTGTTTTTCCGGGGCGTATCCGTTGTCAAAGACCCGTCGTGGCACGTAGCCGTCTGGAATCTGCCCCAACGGCGGCTTACCCGGCAGAACGACCACTGGCTGGTGAGCGATCCGACGCAATCAGCGGACGGTCAGCGGCTTTTCTTTGTCAACTTTAAAGGGCTGAGCAACCCCGACGACGGGCTGTTTCCGTACCAGACCCGCCTGCGGCCGGCCGATCGCCCCGACGTGCAAACCCTGCTGGCCGACTACCAACGGCAGGTCGCGGCTTCGGATGGCGTTCGCTTTTCGGGCATCCGGCCCGCTTTCGGTCAGCGCCCGGAGCCAATGATAATCCGTGGGTGGCGACGAATAACGGTGCAGTCGCTGCGGGCGGTTACCGACTTTGTCGACAAGGTCCCCCTGCCGGTGATCCGGTAGGTCACAGGCTCAGTTCAGCCAGTGCCATCTTGGTTTTAGCGGCACAAAGTGTATTTTTGCGGGCCTGTTTTCTACGAAAAGTACAAACTCATTCGTTATACAGGCAGCGTTTGGAAACGGACTGATTCATGAGAAAACTCCTATATTTTTTGCAGACGCTCGACTACATGCGAATGGTCCTGGGTATCTGCATCCTGCTGGATGGTTACCCGCTGATCTTTTTCTTTCGCGACGAGCTGCGATTAGCCCCCGGTAGCACCATGTTTACGGCCGTAGCCCTGGCCATGGGGCTGGTGCTGATGGTACCGTTCACCATACTGCGCCGGCTGTACCGGCCCAACATCACCATGTTCTGGATGGGGATCACGTTCCTGCTGTTCTGCATCGCGTACATGTACCTGTTCAACCCGTATCCGCAGGTTACGGACTTCACTAAGGATATGATCTACTTCGCTTACGTGATCATTTTCCTGTTTCTGCTCATCAGCATCCCGAACGACATCATTCGGGTCTTCATTCCGGTTGTGATCCTGTTCACGCTCGTATCCAACCTGGCCCTGGTGTATGCCCTGCTGACAAACCCGAACTGGGTAATCGGGATGCGGGCCACCATCGTTTTGGGCGAGGGCGACGAAGCCTCGGGCAACCCACATGCGTTTTCGCGCAATGCCTTTATGAGCATTGTGGCGTGTGCGATCTGGATGGTTCGCCCGCAGACCAACTTCCTGATTCGGCTGTTCTGCTTTTTCTCGGGTGTTTTCAGTCTGGCCATCCTGGTCCTGACCCAGACCCGGTCGAGCGTTGTAGCGCTCATTATTGCCATTACGTTTTTCCTGTGGTTTAACGTGCGGCCGGCCCAGATCCGGACGGTAGTCAAAGGGCTGTTCAAGCCCTTACCGATCATTACCGTCTGCCTGGGCATTATCGGGCTTATGTTCTTCTTTCGCAAGTATTACGATGCCTACGCCGTCCTGTACGGGTACGTGGTGGCTTTCATTGAACGAAATATGGAGAACGTGTACGCCCTGCTGGGCATGAAAGCGAAAGGAGCCGATTATAAAGCCGTGCTGGATGGGTCGGCGGCCAACCGATCCGTCAGTGCCACGTTTCTTAATAATGTTCTCGTCGGGCACCAGTACAAGCTCATTCTGGGCTACGGCTATAAGTACCTGTACCTCGACATACCGGTGATCGAAGCCCTGACGAATCAGGGCATACTAGGCTTTATTCTCTTCGGTGGCCTGAATGCCATGGCCGTTTATTATTCAGTTCGGGTCATGCGTACGAACCCCAATCCGCTCAATACGTTCCTGGCGTATTTCTTCACCCTGCTGATGGTACAGTTGTTTACCAACGGCCGACCGTATGAAATATCCTTCTGGTTTCCGCTCGCTATGATGATTCGATTTATGGGCGTTGAACATTTATTTCCGGCCTATCTGTCCAACCGACCGCCCCTTCTCAATGAAGAGCAATACCAGGTGGTCGCAAACGGGCAGCCGACCCGATGAGAATCCTGATCGTTCACAACATTCTCTGGGCGCATTATAAATCCAGTGTCTTTCAGGCGCTGCAGCGGCTGGTCGACGCCCAGCCCGACGTTGACCTTCGGGTGTTGCAGATCGCCCGCAATGAGCGCTCCCGGGCCGGCCTGGAAGCCGCTGCCGGTACGTCGGCCGGTCAGCCCTCAGCGCCGACGTACGCGTACACCTATACACTCCTATTTGATCGCTTTCTGGAAGATGTGAGCGTACTGGAACGGACGCAGGCGCTCCTGCGGGAAGCCAAGGCTTATCGCCCCGATGTCATCAACCTGACAGGGTACTACGATCCGGCGCAGCTGGCCCTGCTGCTCTGGGCTAAACGACGCGGCATTCGGGTGGTGATGCAGAACGAAAGCACGGCCGCCGACCACCAGCGCGGGGGGTGGAAAGAACGCCTGAAACGCTGGATCATTGGCCAGTGCGACGGTTTCTTTTGTTTCGGCAGTCAGTCGGCCGATTACCTTATTGGCCTTGGCGTAGCGCCGGGACGCGTACTTGTCCGGAAAAACGCGGTCGATAACGACGCATTACTGGCCGCCCATCAACGTGCTCTTCCCAGGCGGTCGGCGCAGCAGCAGACGCTCGGCCTGCGCCCGAATAACTTTATCTTTGTTGGGCGGCTGATTGGGTTCAAAAACCTGCCGGCCCTGCTAACCGCCTTCGCCGATGCGCAGCGGCAATCGTTTCGGGCCGGAGCCTGGGGGTTGATCCTGCTCGGCGATGGCCCTGAACACGACGTACTTGAGCAGCAGATCAACGCACTGGGACTAGCTAACTTTGTTACGCTTCTGCCCGGCCGCCCCTGGTATCAGGTGCCCGAGGTGCTGGCCCTGGCGAACGTATTGGTCCTGCCCAGCCGGTCGGAGCCGTGGGGACTGGTTGTTAACGAAGCAATGGTGTGCGGCCTGCCCGTGCTGGTTTCCGACCGCTGCGGCTGCGTGCGGGATTTGTTGCGTCACGGCGAGAACGGCCTGGTATTTAACCCCGATCAGCCTGAGGAACTGACGCGCCACCTGGTCGAGTTCATGAACGGTACGGTCAGCGAAACGCGGATGGGCGAAGCCGCCCGGCAGACGATTGCCCCCTACGCGCCCGAGGCCGTTGCGCGGGAAATGCTCGATGGATTTGTAAAAACGGTACGCACCTGATTATTTCGCGGCTCATGCGAATTCTGAACATCTGCGCCTACACCTGGGAAGCCGGGGGCCCGCCTAAAATTATCTTCGATCACACTCAGGTTGTCCTTCGCTACGGCCACTCGGTCGATATACTGAGTCCCTACTCGCCCGGCGAAAAACCGTATCCCGTTCCTGAGGGTGCCCGACTGATTTTGTGCCGGCGAACACCGGTCATCAGCCGTTTCTTTCGGGAGGTATCGGGCGAACTGTTTGACTACCTCCGCAAACACGTTCACGAATACGATGTCATTCATTGCCACGGCCTATGGCATTTCGGTACGCTGGCTCCGTTCATGGTGGATAAGCAGGTAGCCAAGGTAGTGACTATCCACGGCGTACTCGATCGCTGGGTCTATGCGCATAACCAGTGGAAAAAGAAGCTGATCGACGGTTTGGCGCAGAAAGCCTTTTTACGCCGGGCCGACGTTGTACACATCAACAACACCGACGAGCAGCAGGACCTGCTTCGGTATTTTGGTTTTCAGCACCCGAACGTAGTGATTATACCAAACGGGGTAAAGCTGAGCGACTTTGCTCAGCTACCGCCGAAAGGTCTGTTCCGGGCAAAATTCGGCCTGCCCACCGATCGCAAACTGGTGCTGTTCATGAGTCGGCTGAACAGCAAAAAGGGCCTTGATTTACTCTTGCCGGCTTTCCGCGATTACGTGCGCCAGCACCCCGATACCGTGCTGGCTCTGGCCGGCTCCGACGATGGGTATGGCGAAGCCACCCGCCAGTTCATTGAGCAGCATAATCTGGGCGAGTCGATGCGGCTGGTTGGTATGCTGACCGGCGATGATAAGAAAGCGGCCCTTGCCGATGCCGACCTGTTTACGCTGCCGTCCTATTCGGAGGGTTTTTCGATGGCCGTACTCGAAGCGATGGCCGCCGGAACCCCTACGCTCGTTTCAGACCGGGTAGGGTTTGGCGAAACCATCCGCCAGCACGAGGCCGCCCAACTGGTTGAGTTAACGCCCGACGGCGTTCGGGCCGGTCTGGAACGCATACTCGCCGACGACGCCCTGCGGCACCGGATCAGCCAGAATGCAACGGCCCTGCTGCGGGCCCAGTACGACATCGACGTAGTGGCCAAACGACTACTCGATGCGTACACGAAAGTGGTGAAGAAACCGTAAGGGCTACGCGATGGTTCGGGTCCGGACAGTCGACCAGTCGACCTGCTTTTCGGCGTCGGCTACGTCCACGAACGTGAATTCGGTTAACAACTGCCGCAGTTTGGGCCAGCAGCCTTTCAGACCGTAGTAGGACTTGAACTGCCGCATCCGGCTCAGGCCCGGGATCATAGGCTGCTCAGCATCAAAATCACGGGGATGGAAATACGTCATGACGTAGTCCGACTGCCGCATGAACTGCCTGATGGCTCCGTAGGGCAACAGGCGAAAATACCCTCCGCCAGAAAAGATAAAATGCTGTCCCAGCACGCTGGCCGTGTTGATCGGAAACTCCTTCAGCAGCGCCCCTTTCACGTTCAGATAACTGGGTTTCACAACGCCCAGAGTGGCGTCTCCCCCGTGGGCGCGGGGAGCCGAAAACACGGAACAGTCAATCTCAATACCCTGTTCAAGCAGGATTGGGAACACCCAGCGGTTAAATTCCTTCACCGAAAAACCGGGAGCGCGGTACGAACGTACTTTTTTGCCGGTGATATCCTGCAGGTGTTTAATCGACCGCTCCAGATCCGCCTGAAACTCCTGGGGCGTCTGTTCATACGCCAGTTGATGAGCGTACGAGTGCGTAGCTACCTCATACCCGGCCGCGTCGATCCGCCGGATCACGTCGGGGTGCTTATCGGCCACCCAGCCCAGGCAAAAGAACGTAGCCCGGCTGTTGGTTTCATCCAGCAGCTGGAAAATCCGGTCCATATTGGCGTAAATACGCGTTTCGTACCGGCTCCATTCGGCTTCGGTCCGCGTCGACGCGTTATCCAGAATATGAAACCACTCCTCTATATCGAACGTGAGAATATTCATGTTTTTTAGTTGGACAAGTAGCCGGCTGAAAAGCCGGCCCTGAACCAGGCCTGCCCTCAACCCGCTGATGGTGCGCTTCCCGGCGGATTAATAGAACCGTTTTCCGGCCGCCTGAAACGCTTTTACATCCTCGCGCGTCGGGAACGAGAAGTACGTCATCTGCGACGCATCGTTCTCGATCAGCTCGTAGTTACCCGAATGGATTTTTTCAATTGATTCGACGATTGCGTCCATACCGATCAGCTTCGTGTCTTTAATCAGCTGCTCCTGCGAGCGGCCACCGATCTCTACTTTTTTCTGCACCAAAATCGGGCCACTGTCAATGCCTTCGTCTACAAAAAATACCGATACCCCGGTATGGGTTTCGCCGTTTTTCAGCACCCAGAACGACGGCATCAGTCCCCGGTATTTCGGCAGCAGGGCCGTATGGAGGTTAATACAGCCGTGAGTTGCTACGTCCAGCAGTTTGCGTTTGAAGATCTGATTGCCCGCTATGGACACCAGCAGGTCGGGTTTGTACGACCGGATTTTCTCCAGATTTTCGTCTTTGTTGATGTTCCCTTCGATCTCAATGAACGGTATGCCCCGGGCGGCCAGCACTTTGCGCACGTTGTTGCGGCTGTCCAGTTTTGAGCTCAGGAATTTAAACCCATACCGAACGAAAAAGGGCAATCCGAAGATTTCGTAGGTCTTCTTCATTTTATCCGTAAACCGTTCGCGCTTACCGAAAGGCGATACGTCGAACACGACCGTAGCGACGACTTCGGCGTAGGGCGGTAGTTTTTTCAGGAAATAATCAATGTTGCGGGCGAGGTAAAACGGATCGTCCTGAGTTAAGATGACCAAACGCATAAACAGGGTAGATGAGACTGGTTGCGCCGTAAAATTACAAAGTCCGGCGCAAAGCCAAGCCGTGTTTCTTATCGAACCACCACCTTCCGACGAAGCGTCCGCTGATCGCTGGTCTGCAAATCGGCAATGTAGAACCCGGCTTCCAGCTCATCGAGTGTGACCGTCAGCGAGTTGGCGGCCCGGCCATTCCAGACTTTGACGGCCCGGCCCAGTTCGTCGCGGATGGTCAGACTGGTGAACATTGTCTGGTCGGCCTCGATGCGGAGCGTACGATCGGCAACCAGCGGGTTTGGATACAGCCGAACCACCGGCGCCATCGGTTCCACGCCAAGCACCAGGGGCCGCGCACTGATTACGTTGCTGTACGGCGACTCCGATACGTCGCTGAAGGCCCGCAGCCGGTAATAGTACGTCCCCAGCGGATCGGGCAGGTTCGCATCGGCGTAGGTGGCCGTTGTCCCGCTCAGGGTGGCAATGGTCGTAAATGAGTTCGGCGATCCGTTGGAGCGCTCCAGTACGATTCGCTGCGCACCGGCCGGAGCCGTCCAGTTCAGCTGAATCTGCTTCTCAGAAACGGGTTTGGCCGCCAGGGTCGACACAGCCGAAATCAGATCTGCGATGGCTACGTTGTCGAACGTCAGCGCCCGCATGCCCCGCGCGTTTCGCAGCGTTGGGCCGTCGTAAAAGTTTGAGTACTGGTCCGAGAAGTAAGCCGGCAGGTACCGAATGGCTTTGGCCGATGCAGGCTGCTTCAGACTGAGCGTCACGCGGTTTCCGGCCGCAACACCGCCCGTTACGTCGCCTGCCTTGCCGTCCAGATATATATAATCCTTCAGGCTGCGGCTATAGACCTTCGTTTGCGTGGCGAAGTTATAAAACGCCGTATCCTGCGGCCAGACCATCTGCATACCTTCATTGAAAACCAGCGTAATCGAATCTTTCCGGGCGTTGTAGAACACCTTTCTGATATCCGGCGAGCTAACCTGCGCCGTGTCTTTCGACCCATACACATCCCGCGCCAGCAACCGGAACTGCTCAAACGCCAGCTGCTGATGGCCCTGCACGCCGAAGTGGATGCCGTCGTTGCCCATGTTCATGGTGCCGACCGTCGCAACGGCTTCAACGTTTTTGAATAACTGGCCCGTCCGGCGCTGAAAATCCCGGAGCCCGGCCGCGGCATCGACCCGGTCGGCCAGGATATTGATCTGGCCGACGTAGATTTTGGCGTCGTTGTAATCCTCGCGAAGCTGATCGTAGAACGTTTTGAACAGGGTCGGGTAGTTATCCGGCCTATTACCGGCTTCGTTTTCGCCCTGCTTCCAGATAATCGCCTTGATCTGTTTCTCGGCGTTGGCCCAGCGCGCCCGGTACAGCAATCGACCGTAGGCCGTCTGAAGGTCAGCATGGTTGGCCGGGTTGCGGAACGTCAGTACGTCGATGCCCGTGCCGCCAATGGCTTCGCTGATAATGCAGGTCGGGATGCCATACGTATCCAGAATCAGCTTTTGCAGCGTCAGGCCAAAGCCACCGACACTGGCATACGGGTTTTTGGCGGAGTACCACATCATCTCCCCCGGAATATTCAGTGAGCCGTAGGGATACGTGCAGTTCCGCAGGTACGTATCATCGAAGTTAAAACTGTAAGCCTCATCCAGCCCCGCCAGCGCCAGCGCATTCGACTGGCCATGCAGCAAAATCACATCCCCGCATACAACCCGGTTGCGCTCGGCCACCAGCGTTGAATCGGCACCTTTGTATAAAAATACCTTGAACCCATACTGCGCGCGCTCGGCCTTGATGGTGGTCGTCAGCCGGAAGTCAGCGTTGACGGCCGTGGGCGACAGCGTCTGGCTCATCACGCCCGACAGCACCCCTTCCCGGAACACCTGCATCCCAATCTTCTGGAAGCCGGCAGCGGTTACTTTTCCGTTTACAATCACTGCGGCCTGATTGGAAGCATCGCGTGGATAGAGTTGCAGGTCCCGGGGCAAGTTCTCGAACGTAACCTGGCCTTTCGCTGGAAAATTGAATAAAAACAATAAGACACTTGCGTAAAGTAGCTTCATTGGCTTTCGTTCGTATAAAAAAAGTAATAGTATTGCAGTAAATATCAAGACGTGCAGTGTTTCCCGTTGCCGGACCGCGCTTTGGTTACAACTAAGCAAATATAAAGTAATTCGGGAAACGTAGTTAACAGGGCATGGCCGACGTATCAGTCATTATTCTGACCTACAACGAAGAAAAACACATTGCCCGGTGTGTGCAGAGCCTGCACCCTTTTACGGACAAGATTTTCATTGTTGACTCGTTTTCTACGGACCGCACCGTTGAGATTGCCCGTTCGTTAGGGGCTGTGGTGGTGCAGAATCCCTGGGTCAATTATGCTACCCAGTTCAATTTTGGCATTACGCACACGCCGTTTAAGACCAGCTGGCTGATGCGGATGGACGCCGACGAATACGTGCTGCCGGAACTGGCCCAGGAAATCAACCAGCGGCTGCCGGCGCTGCCCGAGCACGTATCGGGTGTGTACGTAAAGCGCCGGGTGCTTTTCTTTAACCGCTGGATCAAACACGGCACCTACTACCCTATCTGGCTGATGCGGCTCTGGCGCCGGGATCAGGGCATCTGCGAAGAAACCTGGATGGACGAGCACATCAAACTCGTGAAGGGCCAACCCATTAACTTTCAGCACGATCTGGTAGATCACAACCTCAATAACTTAACGTGGTGGACACAAAAACATAATAATTATGCTATCCGCGAAGTGATTGATCTGTTGAATATCAAGTATAATTTTGATAACACGGAACGCGTTGAGCCCCGGCTGTTCGGCTCGCAGGAACAACGGACCCGTTTCTTCAAAATACAATACGCGTCGCTGCCGTTGTTCACCCGGCCTTTTTTGTATTTTTTGTATCGGTACATCATACGGCTGGGGTTTCTGGATGGGCAAAAAGGGCTGGTCTGGCACTTTTTGCAGGGCTTGTGGTACCGTTTCCTGGTCGACGCCAAGCTGATGGAAGTGTACTTCCACGCCGGGCGCGACAAGCAGGCGATCATTGATTTTTTTCGAACAGAATATGGCAAAGACCTTCGTCCCGGCCGGGAACGAGCCGCTGCCCCAGGACCCGTCGATGGCAGGAACACCGGCCGGCCGGACCGACCTGTCGCGCTTTAACAACAGCTGGTACAATCCCGGACCACGCTGGAAAGTGCTGCTCTGGTTTTTGGCCAACACGGTGTTTCTGAATAACTATCTGCCGATTCCGGTGGCCGTCAAGGCGTTCATCCTGCGGGTATTCGGGGCTAAAATCGGCAAGGGCGTGATGATCAAGCCGGCCGTGAACATCAAATACCCCTGGTTACTTGTGGTGGGAAACTACGTCTGGATTGGTGAGAAGGTCTGGATCGACAACCTCAGCGAAGTGACCATCGGCGACAACGTCTGTCTGTCGCAGGGGGCTATGCTGCTCACCGGCAACCACGACTACCGGCTGCCAACGTTCGACCTGACAACCCGGCCCATCACGCTCGACGAGGGTGTCTGGATCGGTGCTCAGTCGGTGGTATGCCCGGGCATCCGGTGCCATTCGCACGCGGTGCTGGCCGTGGGATCGGTCGCAACCCGCCCGCTGGAAGCCTATGGCATTTACCAGGGAAATCCGGCGGTATGGGTCCGTAAGCGCGAGATTAGAACAACATGAACTGAATCAGGTATCAGCCAATTTTTTTGTTGTGGCGCGATGAGATCAGCAAAGCTCATTCGAATAACAAGCCACGGCTGTTTTATCAACGTACGTGAAAGTATCCATCATTACGGTCGTCTTCAACGGCGCTGAACACATCCGGGACTGCATCGAATCGGTGCTGGGCCAAACGTATCCCGACATTGAATACATCATTGTTGACGGGCAGTCGACCGACGGTACTGTCGATATTGTGCGGTCGTATGGATCCCGCGTTGCCAGATTCGTTTCGGAATCCGACAAAGGTTTATACGACGCGATGAACAAAGGCGTTGGGCTGGCTACCGGCGAGGTAGTGGGCATGCTGAACGCCGACGATTTTTACCGCCATAACCGCGTTATCGAAAACATGGTCGCGACATTCAAGCGGACCGGAAGCGATGGCGTCTATGGCGATATGCTCTACGTTGACCGCAACGACCCTAAGCAGCTGAAACGCTACTGGCGGTCGGGCTGGTACCGGGAAGGCGATTTTCTGTGGGGATGGATGCCGGGGCATCTGTCTTTTTTCGCAAAGCGCTGGGCGTATGAACAGTATGGTTTGTTCCGGCTGGATATGAAAAGCGCGGCCGATTATGAGCTTATGCTGCGGTTCATTCATAAGCATAAGCTTAGGCTGGCGTATATGGACGAAGTAACGATTGTCATGCGTGCCGGCGGCATTAGTAACAGCAGCCTCGGCAACCGGCTCCGGGCCAATCGGGAAGATCGGCTGGCCTGGAAAGTAAACGGAATACAGCCTTATTTCTTTACCCTCTGGCTGAAACCGTTGCGCAAAATCAGCCAGTACCTACGTAAACCACCTATATCTACATAGTCAATGTACTTAAGTTCAACAAACCGGTCAATCAGATTTCGCTTGTATCTTTGAGGAAAAATTGGATTTTTACAAGCTTTTATACCCACACTTGACCCTACCGGAACACTTAAGTAGTCAAGACAGCAAATTTTATGAACTTCAATTTACTGATTGCCTTTTTGCAACATAAACTGGAAGACGACCTCTTCATGCTGGGCTTGTACCAATGCATATTGTCTTTTCTGGTCGCCTGTTTTGTTGCCGTCATATCCATACCGGTCGTTATCAAGATTTCGGAGTTGAAATCACTGATGGAAAAGCCAGGCGACCGGCGAGCCCACAAGGTACCCACACCCACCTTCGGCGGTATTGCCATTTTCGCGGCCGTCCTGATTGCCTATTTCCTGCGGCCAAGCATTGACCAGACCGATGTGTACCGCACCAACCTGTCGATTGTCGGTATGACCATCCTGTTCTTCATCGGTATCAAAGACGATCTGGTGGGTATTGACCCTAACAAAAAAATCCTGTTTCAGGTGCTGCCCGCCCTGATCCTGATTTTCTTCGGCGATCTGAAAGTTGATTACCTGTACGGCATTATGGGTTTTCACCACGTTGAAGACTTGATCAGCGTACTACTCACCTGCTTTATTTTCATTGCGCTGACCAACGCCATGAACCTGATCGACGGGATCGATGGGCTGGCTGGGGGCATTGCTACCATTGCCAGTGGAACGTTCGGCGCGTGGTTCCTGCTGACCAATCACTTCGCCATGGCCTGTCTGGCCTTCACGATGGCGGGTGCGCTGGTCGGTTTTTTGCGGTTTAATTTTTCCAAGACGAGCAAGATTTTCATGGGCAATACCGGCTCGCTGATCATCGGTTTCATGCTGTCGTTTTTCGCCGTGCGGTTCGTGGCGCTGAATGCATCGTATCGATTCGATCCGACGTCGTTCTTCAATGCCCCCATCATCGCGATCGTGATTCTGATCGTGCCGATTTTTGATACGCTGCGGGTTTTCCTTGTCAGGATTCTGGCGGGACGTTCGCCTTTCTCCGCCGATCGGAACCATATGCATCATATTCTGCTGGACAACGGTCTGTCGCACATAGCGGCTACGGCGGTGCTTTGTGGTACGTCGCTGTTGAATACAATCCTGTTTTTTGCGCTGCACCGCAACATTTCCAATACCGAATCGCTGATGATTCTGGGCGGGCTGTTCATGCTGTATATGTTATCGAGCTTCCTTTTGAAGATGCGCGTCGTTTACATCAGCACGCATCCCCGCCGTCGGATGGCCGTCATGCGCCGGGAGTTCCAGACCGTAATTGGTGGTCGCCGGATTATCGATTATCTGTAAGATTGGCGTTGAATCTTATTACCGGAAGCCCTCTGTAGGAGGGCTTTTTTTTGAGGTCAGCTAAATTCTTAGTAACACTGAAAGACGCTGATGGTCACCGTAGTACGCTAATAAAATACAGTAAATATGGATAGAAAATGACCAAGATTTTGTTACTGATATGTAGACATTTACATACCATGAAGAAGCTGATCGTCCCAATTGAAGCAACCGAGCCGGGCCTTGAAACGATGGCTTTTTTGCTGAAAATGGGCATTGAACAACTACAGAACAGCCCGGCCCTACGGGACCGGACCAAGATTAGCCTGAAAGACTTACAAACCGCCGAGCGTGTCCGCCGACAGTTAATGGCTGCGTTGTCAAAGTAAGGCAATCGCCAATCTGTTGGCTTGTTACAGGTAGTGACTATATACCCTATTGCAGGCGACTCTTTTAGTTACTCTACACTACTGGCTTTACGTGAACGTTACAATCTGAGCAGCCCGGACAATGTATTGTCCGGGCTTTTTGCTACAAATTATTCCGGCTGGAACATCAATTCCTTAACAAAGTATGTCCAGTAAATCATATTCACAAAAAGTTAACTAACTATTCACGAGAAACTGTTTACATTACGCCTGTTCACCTCCTACCCTTTATCACATCATGTACTATCCCTCCTGCGTGGGTCGATACGGGCGCTATATCCTGTTTAGTGCGCTATATGGCTTCGTATTAACACTTTCCATAGCTTCCTTAACGCCGAGTAAAGCCCAGAGCATCCGTTTTGTCAAGCCTGTAGCCAGCGGCACCGGCGATGGCAGCAGCTGGAGCAACGCTTCGGCCGACCTGCAGGCTATCATCAATGCATCCAACGCGGGCGATCAGGTCTGGGTCGCGGCCGGCACCTACAAGCCGGGAGGCAACGCCAACACTGACCGTACCATCAGCTTCTCGATGAAGAACGGCGTAGCGCTCTACGGCGGCTTCGAGGGTACCGAAACTGCTCTAAGCGAACGCCCAGCGTCGGTCACCCAGGCCCAGCCATCGACCAGCATCCTCAGTGGTGATCTGGGTATACCCAGTGATCGTGCTGACAACAGTCGACATATTATCTCCAACACCAACTTGGATAACACAGCTATACTTGATGGCTTTGTTATTACTGCAGCTAATCTTGTTAGTGTTCCTAATGACCTGGATCGAAACGGAGGAGGCATGCGTAATTTGAACAGCACTCCTACCGTTCGTAACTGTTTCTTTACAAATAACTATGGCGAATTTGGTACAACTGGTGGCGGAATGTACAACGACGCCAATAGTAAGGTGGCTTTAACCAATTGTACGTTTGATGGCAACTCGGCTTCTAGTGCCGCTATCTCAAGTGAAACTAGTTTAACCTTGATTCACTGTACCTTTACAACCAACCGTGGTTCTGGATTTGGGCCATCTATTACGGGTGGTGCAGTGACTATGAACAACTGCATACTCAGTAATAATACAACTTCACCGTCAAATAGTGGGGGAGCTGGTGGCGTAGCACGAATTGGTGAAGGATCTATCATAACCAATTGTGTGTTCAGTGGTAATGGAGTTGCTGGGTTTGGCGGTGCATTATACATTACCGGCAATTCAACTTTAACCAATTGTACTTTTCGAGGAAACCAGGCGACTGGGTTTGGCGGAGCCGGAAACTCGCAAGGTTTTGGTGGAGCCATTTATAGTGAAAGTCAAAGCACAACATTTACCAACTGCAGCTTCAGCAACAATTTCGCCGGCGGACGAGTGAGAGCAGGTGGTGGAGCAATTTATAATCAAAGGGGCAATCCTCAGTTCATTAACTGCAGTTTTGCCAACAATACCTGTGATCCCGGCGGAGCAATGTATGTGCAGGGCGGTTCACCCGTCCTGATCAACTGCATCATCTGGGGCAATACGCCTAACGGCATCACCAACAACACCGGTGCATCTACCACGCTGACCTACACCGATACGCAGGACAACACCCCCGGCACGGGCAACTTCTCGCTGGACCCCCTGTTTGTCGATGTCCCCGGTGATAACCTGCGGCTGAGAGCCTGCTCGCCCGCCATCGACAAAGGCGACAACCAGGCTAACACCACCACCACTGATGTGGTGGGTACCCTCCGCCTGGTACGCAGCATCGACCTGGGGGCCTACGAGTTCCAGGGCACTCCCCTCGCGCTGGCGGCCATCACCCAGCCCCCCAACCCCGTCTTCAGCATCCCCCAGGGCGGTACGCTCACCACTTCCGTTTCCACCACCGGCTCGGTCACCGCCTACCAGTGGTACAAGGACAACACGGCCCTGACCAACCAGCCCTCGGCCACCACCTCTACGCTGACAATCAGTCCGCTGAGCCCTTCAGATGCGGGCACCTACTACGTGGTGGTGATGGGCAGTTGCAACAGCGTGCGCTCAACCAACGCGCTGGTGCTGGTCAACACGGGCATGTACTCGGTCAAGGCGGGGGCCTGGAACGACCCTGGTGTGTGGTCGGAGAACCGCGTGCCCACAGCCGGTGATAGAGTACGGCTTAAGCACGTCGTGAGTCTGCCGGCGGGCTACCAGGGGCAGGCCCGGCAGGTGAGCTATGATCCGGGTCAGCGGTTGCAGTACGGAGCCAACAGCCGACTTAAGCTCAATCAGTAGTACGCAATGATTTTGTAATCAACCTATTAACGTATCATATCAACAATAAAGTCATGAAACTATCTACAACTCAACTTTGGGGCGGTGTTTTACTTGCCGTTTTGGCTATCAACACCGTCCAGGCGCAGGTCATTGAGCCAATTCCCGGTCAGTCGTTGACGATTACGGAGGATGTCAGCCTGAATGCAAACAAGTCGTTGCGAGTGGCCGACACAATCGTTCTGAAAACCACCTCAGCCACGCAGGGCAACCTGTTTCTTGGTTTGCAGGCAGGACGTGTTACGACCGGCGCACGCAATAACACGTTCTTGGGAACAGCCGCGGGGCTTAATTCCAATGCAGAAGCCAATACCTTTATTGGCTTCTCGGCCGGCCGCGCCAACACTTCCGGCCAGTTCAATACGTTCGTCGGCGTACAGGCCGGTCTGAACAACACAACCGGTAATTCCAACTTCATTATGGGAACAAATGCCGGGCTAAATAACATTTCTGGGACTGCCAATTTTTTCCTGGGCGACAATGCAGGGGGGAGTAATATCACTGGTGGGTTCAATGTCTATCTGGGTGCCAACGCCGGGAATGGTACCGATGTAAACGGATCGAATAACGTATCAATCGGGTTCGAGAGCGGCCGGGCCAACAGCGGTGGAATCAACAACACCTTTGTGGGCTTCCGGGCCGATGCTGGAGCGCCCGGCCTGCAGAACGCCACGGCCATTGGCAACAACGCCCGGGTACTGGCTTCCAATGCTGTCGTACTAGGTAACGAAGCCAACGTAGGCATCGGCGTTTCGGCTCCTACCGCGCGGCTGCACGTAGCCAGTGGCATTACGAACCAATCTGGTATACGGCTCCAGAACCTGACTGCCGCTTCACCCGCTCCGATTAACTCCAGCAAATTCCTGACGGTCGACGCATCGGGGAACGTAGTGCTGGCTAACTACGCTGGTGGCGGTCGCCAGGGTGCAACAGATAACACGGATGTATTCTGGCAGCGGAAGGGCAGCTATCTTCAAAGCATGAAAGATGAAGCTATTGTGATCGGCCAGAACGTCAGTAAGATGCCAACTGGTTATAAGCTCTTTGTGGCCGATGGCATCCTGACGGAGAAGGTCAAAGTAGCGATTAAGAACACGGCGGATTGGAGTGACAAGGTCTTTGCCCCTACCTACCGCTTGCAGTCGCTGGCGGAGGTCGAGCAGTTCATCCAAACCCATCAGCATTTGCCGGGTGTCCCCTCGGCCGAGGAAGTGGTCAAGCAGGGCGTAGATGTAGGCCAGATGGACGCCAAGCTGCTAGAGAAGATCGAAGAGTTGACCCTGTATTCAATTCAGCTCCAAAAAGAAAACCAGCAGCAAGCCGAAGAATTAAAGACTTTGAAGAAAGAGCAAGCTGAAATGAAACAGCTCCTGCAGGAGGTTCTCAGACGGAAATAAGAGTATTCAATCTGTTGAACTCGACCTCTTAATCTTCGTATGTTAATGACTAATAGATGCCGTTTTTGTAAGTCACTATAGTGTAGAAAATACAACACTACAACACTATCATGTTTAAAAACTACCTTTTCCTCTGCTCGATTTGCTTGGTGCTGGTAAGCGTGATTCCAGTACTGGCGCAAACAAACTATGTAGTCAATACACCTAACTCTACTACGCCCGGTGAGAATAATGTAGTAGTTGGTCCTATCTCCGGAACCAGCATTACAACCGGCGTTTCCAATGCCTTTTTTGGCTACCGAGCCGGTACTGGAAACACCGAAGGCAGTCGAAATACTTACCTCGGGGCTTTTGCGGGCACCAAAAGTTTTTTTGGCAATGATAACACCAGTGTCGGTAACGCAGCAGGTTCCGGAGGAGAATCTAACACATTCATTGGCGCTCAGGCAGGCGCTTCAAATGTATCCGGAGATCAAAACACCTTTGTCGGTTATCAAGCTGGCTATAAAAATGTAATGAACAAGTACAACACATACATTGGCTACAAAGCCGGGTACAGTAACAATGGCGGCTTTGACAATGTTTTCGTGGGTAATTCGGCTGGTTATTCAATTAATAAAGGGGAAGCTAATGTCTTTTTAGGATGGACGGCTGGATATTCTAATTACGACGGTAGCTACAACGTATTTATTGGTCATAGAGCTGGCAACGCTAACAGAAATAGCAATTACAATACGTTTATAGGTGCTAATGCAGGCACAAGAAATATTGAAGGGATTGAGAATACGTTTATTGGTTATAATGCAGGATTTTCCACTATAAGTAACTCTAATACGTTTATAGGCTTTTCAGCGGGCCGGGCTAACGACACTGGTCAGTTCAATACGTTTGTTGGGGTACAAGCCGGTCAAAGCAACACCACCGGAAACTCTAACTTCATGATGGGTACGAACGCCGGTTCGGCCAACACCACCGGCACAGCTAACTTTTTCCTGGGTGATAACGCTGGAGGAAGCAACATCACTGGTGGCTTCAACGTCTACCTGGGCGCTAACGCCGGCAACGGTGCGGGTGTGAATGGTAGTAACAACCTGGCCATCGGCTTTGAGGCTGGTCGGGCCAACGTAGCGGGCATCAACAACACCTTTCTGGGTTTCCGGGCGGATGCGGGAGCCAACGGCTTACAGAACGCCACGGCCATCGGCAACAACGCCAGGGTCAGTGTCAGCAACGCGGTTGTGCTGGGTGAAGCCGCCAACGTGGGCATCGGTACCTCGGCCCCGGCTGCTAAACTTCACCTGGTATCAGGCGTAGAAAACTCAGCCGGGCTGCGCTTTGGTAACCTGACGAGTGGCTCACCCGCCAGCGCGACTAACCAGACCAAGTTCCTCTCGGTGGATGGCTCAGGGAACGTCATTCTGGCCAGCACCACCAGCGGAGGCCGTGAAGCCGCCAGTGAGAGCCTGTGGCAGCGCAATGGCCGCTATCTGACCAGCAAAGATGACAACGCGGTAATCATTGGCTCCAACGTAAGCAAGACGCCAGTGGGCTATCGACTCTACGTGCAGGATGGCATCCTGACTGAAAAAGTAAAAGTAGCTATCAAGAACACGGCGGATTGGAGTGACAAAGTCTTTGCCCCCAGCTACAAGCTTCGTCCGCTGGCGGAGGTCGAGCAGTTCATCCAAACCCATCAGCACCTGCCGGGCGTCCCCTCGGCCGAGGAAGTGGTCAAGCAGGGCGTAGATGTAGGCCAGATGGACGCCAAGCTGCTGGAGAAGGTTGAAGAACTGACGCTGTATTCGATTCAGCTCCAAAAAGAAAACCAGCAGCAACAGCAGATAAACCACCAGCAAGCCGAAGAATTAAAGGCTTTGAAGAAAGAGCAAGCTGAAATGAAACAGCTCCTGCAGGAGGTTCTCAGACGGAAATAAGAGTATTCAATCTGTTGAACTTGACCTTCGTACTTAACATAGATGCTACCTTTTGCAGGCCATTGTAATATTGAAACTACACTTTAATTATACTATCATGTTTAAAAACTACCTTTTCCTCTGCTCGATTTGCTTGGTGCTGGTAAGCGTGATTCCGTCATGGGCGCAAACAAACTATGTAGTTAATACGCCTAACTCTACTACGCCCGGTGAGAATAATGTAGTAGTTGGTCCTATCTCCGGAACCAGCATTACAACCGGCGTTTCCAATGCCTTTTTTGGCTACCGAGCCGGTACTGGAAACACCGAAGGCAGTCGAAATACTTACCTCGGTGCTTTTGCGGGCAGATTTAGTGGTTTTAGCAATGATAACACCAGTGTCGGTAACGCAGCAGGTTCCGGAGGAGAATCTAACACATTCATTGGCGCTCAGGCAGGTGCTTTACATCAAACCGGAAATGGAAATACCTTTGTTGGCTACCAAGTTGGTTCTAAAAGTGCGTTTAATTTCGCTAATACATATATAGGCTACCAAGCAGGATACAGTAACAACGGAGGCGGTGACAATGTTTTTGTGGGCTTCGAAACCGGCTATAGAATTAACCAAGGTGAGGCTAATGTTTTTTTAGGTCGTCAAGCGGGCTTTAGTAATTACAATGGTGATTACAATGTTTTTATTGGGTTCAGAGCGGGTTTTGGTAACAGAGACAGCAATTACAATACGTTCATAGGCGGAAATGCAGGCACAAGAAATGTCGAAGGAATTGAGAATACGTTTGTTGGTTATAATGCAGGGTTTTCCACTATAAGTAACTCTAATACGTTTATAGGCTATTCAGCCGGATACAACAACTCGTCCGGTCAGTTTAATACGTTTGTTGGGGTACAAGCCGGTCAAAGCAACACCACCGGAAACTCTAACTTCATGATGGGTACGAACGCCGGTTCGGCCAACACCACCGGCACAGCTAACTTTTTTCTGGGTGATAACGCCGGAGGGGGCAACACCGGCGGCAGCTTCAACGTCTACCTGGGCGCTAACGCCGGCAACGGTGCGGGTGTGAATGGTAGTAACAACCTGGCCATCGGCTTTGAAGCCGGACGAGCCAACGTAGCGGGCATCAACAACACCTTTCTGGGCTTCCGGGCGGATGCGGGAGCCAACGGCTTACAGAACGCCACGGCCATCGGCAACAACGCCAGGGTCAGTGTCAGCAACGCGGTTGTGCTGGGTGAAGCCGCCAACGTGGGCATCGGCACCTCATCCCCAGCCGCTAAACTTCACCTGGTATCAGGCGTAGAAAACTCAGCCGGGCTGCGCTTTGGCAACCTGACGAGCAACTCACCGGCCAGCGCCACCAACCAAACCAAGTTCCTCTCGGTGGATGGCTCAGGGAACGTCATTCTGGCCAGCACCACCAGCGGAGGACGCGAAGCGGCTGTCGAGAGCCTGTGGCAGCGCAATGGCCGCTATCTGACCAGCAAAGATGACAACGCGGTAATCATTGGCTCCAACGTAAGCAAGACGCCAGTAGGCTATCGACTCTACGTGCAGGATGGCATCCTGACTGAAAAAGTAAAAGTAGCTATCAAGAACACGGCGGATTGGAGTGACAAAGTCTTTGCCCCCAGCTACAAGCTTCGTCCGCTGGCGGAGGTCGAGCAGTTCATCCAAACCCATCAGCACCTGCCGGGCGTCCCCTCGGCCGAGGAAGTGGTCAAGCAGGGCGTAGATGTAGGCCAGATGGACGCCAAGCTGCTGGAGAAGATCGAAGAGTTGACCCTGTATTCAATTCAGTTGGAAAACGAATTGAAGAAGGTTAAGCAGCAACAGGCAGACGATCTCCGGGCTATGAAACAGAAACAGGCCCAACTGGAGCGGTTGCTACAGGAAGTGCTTAATAAAAAATAAAACCAAACAGCCTGCTTTCCCGGCAGGCTGTTTGGTTTACATCAATGATCAGGCAATCACTACGTCCTGCGCCGGTTCGTTGGCTTTGGGCGATTTCGGCAGTGTGACCTGCAGAATACCGTCATGATATCCCGCGCTGATGCCGGCAGTTTCGACCTTACCGTTTAACTGAAAGCTCCGGCTGAACTCCCCACGGGCAAACTCCTGATGCCGCCAGTTTGGTGTTTTTACCTCCCCTTCCACCTGGGGTTGCTGGTAGGCGATGGTCAATACGTCGTCTTTGACCTGCACCGAAAAGTCGTTTTTCGACCGCCCCGGTGCGGCTACGTAGACCTCAAACGTTGTGGCGGTTTCCTCAATGTTGATCGGTACCCGAAACGGACCGTGTCCAGCCCGCTGCCCGAATGGCCCGCCAATCTGTCGGGGATGGCCACCGTAGTACCGCCCCTCCCCTTTCCTGTGGCCGACAGTACGCAACTGTCCGTGGCCAAATTGTGAATGATACATACACTTGTTTGTTAAACGTGACTATTCCAACTGTAGGGCGCTGTTTGCGAATGGTTTTCCTGGTATCAGTTGGTAACAGGGTAGTCGGAGAACCGGGTAAAATATTGTACGATGGTTCGGAAGCCGGTTAGTAATGCCTCTTTACTTCACATTATCCTAAAATAATATACTTATAATACACCAAACCTACCCGTTTCATCTCCTTTTAAGATCTTTGTGGGCATTTTTTGCGCCTGTCAAAACCATCTCTCATGTTTCAGTCAATCCGCTTGAAAGCGCTCTACGTTAGTGCTGTCCTGCTGGCATTCGCAGTCGGTTGCCAGCCCGTTGATCCTGTACTCCCTGCCTCTTTTGACGCGCCTGTGCTACGCTCCGCCCGGACGCTGGCCGTGTCTCTGTCCGAAGGCTTCGAAGTGGGATCGGCCAGTCCCAAAACAGCCTACGACGTTTCGCCTACCGGCTCGGCCAGTGGTGACAACCTAACCTTGCAGGGCAAATCCTGGAATCTGTACGACGCACTGATCGGCAATCTCAGTGGCGATCTGAAAGCCGGGTCCTGGTCGGCCCGTATCCGCAACACGGGTAAGATTACTATGCTGTTCGACGTAACGACCGGAATCAGCACCGTTACGGTTAAGCACGGCACTTATGGCTCTGATGCTGCAAGCCAGTGGGGACTCTGGTATTCAACCAACGGTGGTAGCAGCTGGACTCAGGCCGGTTCGAACGTAACGACGACCAATTCGTTACAGACCCAGACATTCACGCTGAATCAGTCGGGATCAGTGCGGATTGAGATTCGGAAGGTATCCGGCTCAACGAACCGTATTAACATTGACGACATTGTCATCAACGATAATGCGGGCGGTGGTGGCACCCCCACCCCAACCGGTAAGAAATTCCTGTTCGATGCCAGTAAACGCGAAAACGCCGGTAATGCTGACTGGCAGATCGACGCCGACGGCACCGAAAGCGTTCCAACGTACACGGGCGGTACGACCACCGAAACCAAAGCCCAGCGGTATCCTACCCCGTCGTATACCGGCATCACGTCTACCACACCCGAAACCTACTGGAAAGGGGGCATGTCGGCCTGGGCGGTCGAACTGGTCAAGCGCGGCAATCAGGTCGAATCACTACCCAACGGTACCGCCATTACGTATGGCAACTCCACGAATGCTCAGGATTTAAGTAACTACGACGTATTTGTGGTAGTTGAGCCAAACCGGCCCTTTACGACCTCGGAAAAGACGGCCATCATGAATTTTGTCAACAACGGCGGGGGGTTGATGATGATTGCCGACCATACGGCTCCGTCACTTACCGGCACCGACCCGAACGGCTACCTGCCGTCTGACCGCGACGGCGATGGTTACGATTCGCCCCGGGTGTGGAATGACCTGATGACCAACAACGGCATCAATAACAATAAACCTTTTGGATTTTTGGTCGACTACATTGACATCGACGAAAAGCCGACGACAAAAGTGTACACTGGTACCAATTCAAATGCACAGAAGGTACTGAATGGAATGGCCGGAACGGCATCTAAGCTGGCTTTTTACGCAGGCGCATCCGCAACGCTTTATCCATCAAACAACGCTACTGTGCAGGGACTGTTCTGGCGTATGAGCAGCACCGTTGGCAGCAGCATCGGTGTCATGGCTCTGCTGTCGACCTATGGCAGCGGTCGGATCGTCTTCATCGGCGACAGCTCACCGGCCGACGACGGCACCGGCGACACGGGCGATCAATTGTTTAATGGCTGGTCGGGCGATGCACCCTCGGGCTACACCTCGCATCCGGCCCTGCACCTCAACGCATCGCTGTGGTTGGCCAAAGTTCAATGAGTTGATCTGTTGATTCAGGACCGGTTCAACAGCCTGCCAGTCAATGACCGATTGGCAGGCTGTTCTGCGTTGGACGCCCCGCATTTTAATGAAGGATTAATTTCGACTTAATGTGCGTGTTGGTGCCTGAGGCTACATTTATATCAAGCTTTTGCTTCAAGACAATTTAGGATCATTTCAGCAATGCTCTGACACCCCGTGTTGGAGCATTGTCGTTCATCCCCTATCGTTTTACCTGTTCGATGCCGTCATCGTTGCAAATCATTAGGAGCCATGGAACCATCTGAACCCAAAAAAACGCAGGAACACGAACCAACCAACCGTCTGGTGCAGGTAGCTGTTCAGTTAATGCTGCTGTTTCCGGACCTGCCTTACGACGAAGCATTAGCCCAGGCTCAATCCTGGCTGAATTTCTTCGTTTGATGCTAACGGCCTCGCTACACATACGTGAAGCTTCATGGATCCCATTAAGCCCCTTACGGTGTAGCGAGCCCTCCTGTCCGGCTCATTCACGCGAATTTTCAGGTACTTGCTCCCCCCATACGTATCCCTACTACGTTCTGCAACATCCCGTTGCAACTGCAAAACTTCACCATTGGCTTTTCCAACGTAGTTGATTCGTAGGATTTTCTCCATCGCCTGTTCAGCTACCGTCCATCACAACTTATCAAAATCTTGTTCCTGCTTCAGGGTCTGGTAGTTAATAAATAAAATCTAATATTTTTCTAATGCTATTTTGTGGCTACTCTAAGGATTGAACAGCGACCTTTGCACAACATACTGTGACGTTTGACCCTACCTGCGTATAGTAGAGATAATTGTTTTAGTGTGTTTAAGGTTGGACAAGCCCGCTACCCGGTGCTTTATCTAATAGCCATTTGTCTTTAACAAGTGGCTATTTTGTTAACATTAGCCCGCCGTTTGTCCTCCTTTATGAATGCAGCGCTGTTTTGCCGGCGTACTGATACAAAAAAGTAAGTTTCCGTTTATCCAACCAGTCAGCAAACTATGAATGACCTCCTTACGATCCAGCACATCAGCACCAAACGATTACTGAACCAGCAAGGTCAGTTCATACACCTCTACGATTTCTTCTGGACTGAGCGTCGCGATCTGAATCCGCTGACGCTGCGGTTCAACTTCTACGATCTGAACGGCGAATACCTCGAAACGGTTGACATGCGGCTACCTTCTACCCGGATAACCGGGGGGCTTGTTCATGACAACGGTGAGCATGTACTGTTGTACGAAGGGTCGCAGCGCATTGAGGTTGAAGGCCTTTCGGGCCGGGTTGGCTCATACTGTAGCCTCATCATATCCAGCGGTCGGCTCGGCCGCAAAACTGAACAGTTCCTTAAGTGCATGTTCTACTACGAGGACCTGACCTACACGGGTTACAGTACTAATTCGATCTGATTCGTGGTGCTAATGGCATCCAGTTTCCTTACGCCTTTCAGCGGCAGCGGAATGGCCGGTTGCCTTTGCCTGTTGCTGTCCAGTTCGACAGAGTGAGGCCAGGTTCCTGTCTCCAGGGGAGCTTTTGTGGAGCGTTAGGATAAAAAAAGGGCGTTTATGAAAATTTATTGAGACTATACGTCGCCAGAAGCCCGAATTATGTACGTACCTTGTAGAAACCTTCTTCTACAGGTATGTTTAACCTACCTCCCTCAACTCAAACCTCGACGTACGTAAAAGGCCTGCCTACCCCACTCCTGGTTGCCTATGAACCCTGGTCGGTGTACCTGCGGATCAAAAGACCGACCGTCAGCGTACCCTGGCTTAACTACGTTGGCAAACCCTGATTTTCGGACCGACCACCGTGGACGGTTATCGGTCTCATCAACGTGCTTCCACTACCAGTTTTGGCTACCAATTCCGGTTGATCAACACGACCCGGCGTATACGTAGTGTCTCCTGCCGACCGCTTCTTATGGAATTCTAAGCTAATCCTAAGGGGTCCTTAAGACCGCGTCTGTATCTTACAACACCATCAACAACCTACACATGCATTTGATTACCAGAAATTTACGGATAGATGATTACGAGCAGCTAAAAGCAGCCATGATTGCGTCGTACAGCGGTCTGGGCGGGCCCTACTGGCGTAAGGAACGTATTGAAACCCTGCTTCACCTGTTTCCGAAAGGCCAGTTCTGCGTTGTGGCGGATGGGCAGCTCGTTGCCTGCGCCCTGTCGATCATCGTCCATTCGGCCGACTTTGGTCGGCAGCATACCTACGAACAGGTGACAGGGCAGTACACGTTCGACACGCACGATCCTGCCGGTGATGTCCTCTATGGTGTTGAGGTATTCGTGCAACCGGGCTACCGGGGTTTGCAGCTCGGACGGCGGCTCTACGAAGCCCGTAAAACCTGCTGCCGACAACTGAACCTGCGCGGAATCCTGGCGGGTGGACGCATTCCCGCCTATCATCTGCATAGCAACCTGACGCCCCAGGAATACATTGACCGGGTGAAACTGAAAGAGATCTACGATCCAACGCTCAGTTTTCAGTTGGCTAATGGTTTTTGCGTAAAACAGATTTTACCCCGTTACCTGCGGGGCGATCTGGAATCGCGGGAGTACGCTACGTTGCTTGAGTGGGAAGTTTGTTCGGTCAGTCAGACCGATCGTCAACCAACACATAAACGCTTTTTGAGCCATGAGACAATCACCGATTAACCGTATACTCGTTTCCGTCGACCTGAGCGATGCTTCCAAAGCTGTGCTGAACGTAGCCAAAGCCATGAGTCGACGTCACCAGGCCGAACTGCGGCTGCTGCACGTCATTACACCGGAGGAGTACCCGTTGACGGCAGCCGACAACCTGCTGGTATCTGTACCCCGTGCCGAGGTTATCGAAGCCGATGTACAGCAACTGCACCAATGGGCCAACGACGTACTGAACGACCATCCGATGCCGTATTCAGTAGAGTGCCGGACCGGCACCCGTACTGACCGACTCGTTGAGGCAGCTCATGAAATCGGAGCCGACCTGATCGTAATGGGTTCGCAGCGGCCGGAGGGTTTGCTGAATTACGTACTGGGTGCGGAAGCATACCATGTTATCAAACAGGCCCCCTGCCCGGTGCTGACCGTTCCCGAAGGCGCAGCCGTGAGCGATTTCCGGCAAATTCTGTTCCCGCTCCGGCCGGTGCCGGGAACACTGAACAAATATGACCTCACGCGCAGCATTGCCCGAAAAAACAGCGCTCACCTGACGGTACTGGCCCTGCTGAGTCAGGAAGAATCGGCCTCGAACGACTCGCTGACTACGGCCATGGCGTCGCTCAATGAGCGTTTGTCGGCCGATGCCCTCGACGCGGATGTGTTCGTGTCGGAAACAAACTCGGCCGCCAGAACCGTGCTCCAGCAAGCCGACGAGCGCCATGCCGATCTGATTGTCGTTACGGCCGATACCACCACCGGCCTCCGGAACCTGCTCAGCGGACCGTTTTTCAAGCAGATCATTAACCGGGCCACCGTGCCCGTGTTGGCCGTCAAACCCCGCGAGACCGAGTCCCGACCAAGGGAAGTTACCCGGGAAATGATTATGCCGGAATTCCCATCGGTCCGGGCCTTACGGTTCGGCTGAGCGACCTAGTTCGTTTACGATGCGGCTTTGGATTCCAAAGCCGTTTTTTTTACCCTCGACGCCTGAATAAAACAGGGAGGTGGGTGAGGTAACTGGCGTTAGTTTCCGAACTTTGCCGCCATCAACAAGACCAATCGGCTGGTAATTTGTCCAGCGGCCTTGTCCTTGCTGTATTCATTCAATTCATCTGCCCCTTGAAACTCTGGCAAAAAGAATCGACCGTCACCGACGCCCAGATTGAACGCTTTACCGTCGGCCGCGACCGCGAGATGGACCAGTACCTCGCGCCCTTCGACGTACTGGGCAACCTCGCCCACGCCCACATGCTCGAAACCATCGGACTGCTTACCTCCGATGAACTTTCGGCCCTGAAAACCGAACTGAAGGCTATTTTCCAGCAGATCCAGGCCGGTCAGTTTGTGATTGAAGACGGTGTTGAAGATGTACACTCGCAGGTTGAACTGATGCTGACCCGGCAACTGGGCGATACGGGCAAGAAAATTCACTCGGGCCGTTCGCGCAATGACCAGGTGCTGGTGGATCTCAAACTATTCACCCGCGACCGGCTCTGGCAGGTCGCCGGGGCAGTACAGCGTGTGTTCACCCGGTTGATTGACCGCTCAGAGCAGCACAAAGCCGACCTGCTACCGGGCTACACGCACCTCCAGATAGCCATGCCGTCTTCGTTTGGCCTGTGGTTCGGTGCGTACGCCGAAGCCCTCGCCGACGATATGCTGACGCTGCAAACGGCTTACCGGCTGGCCAACCGGAACCCGCTCGGCTCGGGCGCGGGCTACGGCTCCTCCTTTCCGCTGAACCGTACGCTGACGACCGAACTACTCGGCTTTGAGGGCATGAACGTCAATGTCGTGTACGCGCAGATGACCCGTGGCAAAACCGAACAGACGGCGCTCAACGCCCTGGCGGCTGTAGCCGCCACCCTGTCGCGGATGGCGATGGACATCTGCCTGTACAACAGCCAGAACTTCGGCTTCCTGACTCTGCCCGATGCCCTGACGACGGGCAGCAGCATCATGCCGCATAAGAAAAACCCCGACGTAGCGGAATTGCTGCGGGCCAAAACCAATCGCCTGAAGGCCCTGCCGATGGAGGTAACGCTGGTTCTCAGTAACCTGCCGTCCGGCTATCACCGGGATATGCAGATTCTGAAGGAGGTGCTTATGCCTGCTTTTGATGAGCTGCTTGATTGCCTCAGTATCACGGACTTCATGCTCGAACGGCTCCAGGTGAAGTCTAATCTGCTCGATGATCCAAAGTACGACCTCTTGTTCAGCGTTGAACGGGTGAATGAACTGGTGCTGCAGGGCGTACCGTTCCGGGAAGCGTACCGGCAGATTGGCAAGGAAATTGCGGAACAGACGGACCACACCGACGGCCCGCAAGCGCCCCGCGAGTTGCACCATACGCACGAAGGCAGTATCGGCAACCTGGGCAATGACCTGATTCAGCAGGCCATGACCGATGCACTCGCAGGTTTTGGGGCCGACCGAGCCCAGGCCGCCATTGAACGGCTACTGGCCTGAACCCGGTTAGTACGTATGCTCATGTAAGGAAGTTTACCAAACAGGTTCGATCGGTACGCAAAACCGGCCCACGGGCGAGCCGTCGTCGGAGATTGAATCGTGCTCACGCGATGACAAGGCCGTCATCAAGACGAATAAGCTGGTACTGGTTTTCATGAGTACAGGGAATATGCCATGGTTCTCAGACTTATCAGAGCGTTGAAATCAAATCAAAAAAGGTCAGCTTTATATAAGGCTGACCTTTTTTCTAACCGTCGTCTGAGCACTACAAGTAGCATAAACTGTTTTTCAATTTCAGATAACTACCCGGTTCGGGGTCAGAGCAGGCTTTAAAAACACCAGGGCTGGGCCATATCCGTAGCGGGCGGAGGCAAGATATGCTCATTTATAACAGACCAGCAAGTCTCTATCAAGTTAAAAAAATACGCAACAGAGTACAAAAATTTAAAATTTCATTTACCTTTCATAGCATTCTGAAAACCCCCGTCCAGCTATGAAACAACTCTCTACGTGTGCCTTGTTTTTCATCCTCATGCTATCCCTCAATGGCTGGGCGCAGACGCCACAACGACCGTTTCCACAGCAGGTTACGTATGCTCAGGGCTTTAAGCCAACGACCGTATCCAGCGCCGATGTGCAGGCGGCTTATGCGTACTGGAAAGCGAACTACGTAGACAACTGCGGGAACGGTGTCTACCGGGTGAAATACGATACCCCCAACGAAACCGTCTCCGAAGGCATTGGCTACGGCATGCTCCTGACGGCCTATTTCGGTGACAAGACCCTATTCGACGGGCTGTGGCAGTACCACAAGAACTTTCGGGATGCCAACGGGCTCATGCACTGGAAGATTGGCGGCTGCGCGGGCGGCATCCTCGGCCAGAATTCGGCTACCGACGGCGAACTCGACGTAGCGATGGCGCTTATCATTGCCAATCAGCAATGGCCCGGCACCACCGCTCCCCATAACTACCAGGCCGACGCTACGTACCTGATCAACAAAATGAAGCAGCACGAGACGGTCGTAACCGGCAGCGGTCTGCACGTTCTGAAACCCGGCGATACATTCGGGGGTGAAGACTGCATGAACCAGTCGTATGCATCACCGGCTTACTACCGGGCGTTTGCGCAGCACGTTCCGGCCGATGCCGCCTACTGGACCAACATGGCCCGCGATGCCTACGTCATGCTCAACGCCAATGCGCACCCCTCAACGGGCCTGGTGTCGGACTGGCAGCACAGCAACGGCACGCCGGGTGGGGGCTGCACGCAGTACGGTTTTCGGAATGGCGGGGTCGATTATCTCTACGATGCCTGCCGCACCCCGTGGCGTTTTGCTATTGATTACCTCTGGAGCGGCAACACCAGTGCAAAAACCTGGCTCGACCGCGTTACGGACTGGGTCGCCGGGCCGGTTGGGGGTATTGCAAACGTCAAAGACGGTTATCGCCGGGATGGCTCCGTAATCGGTACGTTCCCGAGTGTCTGCTTCACGGGTGCGTTTGCCGTGGGTGCTATGGCCAAAAGCCAGAACCGTGTCGATGCCTTTGCCTCGTTTGTCAAAAATCAGGACCTGACCTACGAACGGTATTTCGGCCATTCGCTGCGGGTGCTGTATATGCTGGCCATGACGGGTAATTTCTGGGACCCGACCACCAATCCATCATCAACGCCCGACACCCAGGCACCCAGCGCGCCCACCAACCTGGCGGCTTCCAACGTAACCCAACAGGAGTTTACGCTTACCTGGTCGGCATCGACGGATAACGTGGGCGTTTCGAGCTACGACATCCTGCGGAACGGCACCGTGATCGGCCAAAGCAGCACGACGTCTTTCGTGGTATCGGGATTGTCGCCCAGTACAACCTACACCATGACCGTACGTGCCCGCGACAACGCCGGGAATCTCTCAACAGCCAGTAATGGCCTGACGGTTACCACTCCGGCCGCTACGTCCAGTGACCTGACGGTGTATGGCGATGCACTCAACGCGAGCTGGCAGAACTGGTCGTGGAGCACCGGAACCGACTATTCGGGCACGGCGGTCGTGAAAGTCGGGAGCTATTCGATGGGGGTTCGGATGTACAACGCGTGGGGCGGGCTGAGTCTGCGGAGCGATAACCTCATTCGTACTGCCGATTATCCGGGTGGCATTCAGTTCTGGGCCTACGGCGGTAGCACCGGCAATCAATTACAGCTTTACACGCAGCGGGACGACAGCGGGGCCGAAAGCCGCCACGTGGCCATCAACGTACCGGCCAGCAGCTGGAAGCAATTTACCGTATCATGGGCCGATCTGGGCAACCCGACGCAGATCAGGCGGATCAATCTTCAGGATGCGGTGGGATCAGGACACAGCCTGTTTATCGACGACTTGCGCCTGTCGACCGCCGGCGCACCACCGGCCGACACCCAGGCCCCAACAATCCCGGCTACTCTGGTGGCTTCGTCGATCACCCAAACCAGTTTTACGCTGGGCTGGACGGCTTCGACCGACAACGTGGGCGTAACGGCCTATGAGATTTACCGCAACGGCACAAAGGTGGGCGAAACCAGCGGCACAAGCTACAACCTGACCGGGCTGAACGCCGGAACTACGTACACCATGACGGTTAAGGCCCGCGATGCAGCCGGTAACACCTCGTCGGCCAGTAATGCGCTCAACGTAACGACGCTGCCGACCAGCCAGCCGGACGCGGTTATCTACGGCGATGCGCTGGCCAGTGGTTGGGAAAACTGGTCGTGGAGCCTGCCCGGCGGTTCGCCTAACTTCGCCAGTACGTCGCCGGTTCAGGTAGGCAACCAATCCCTGGCCGTTTCGGTCAACACCGACTGGTCGGCCCTGTCGCTGCGGTCCGCGAATGCCGTCAACCCGGCACAGTACCCCGGGGGGCTGCGGTTCTGGATTCATGGCGGCCCGACTGGCGCTAAACTGCAGCTCTACGTCCATACCGACGATAACACCAACCTGTCGGCGACCAAAGCCCTCGACGTCCCGGCCAACACCTGGCAGCAGTACACCGTTGGCTGGAACGAACTGGGTAATCCCGGAACGGTGAAGCGGATTAATTTTCAGGACCGTGGTGTGCGCAACGGTCAGTCCTACACCTTCTACGTCGATCAGCTCACGCTGCGCACGTCGACGGGAGCCCGGCAGGCCGCTCCGGAGCGACCACTGGCCGCGAGTCTGTCGCCGAACCCCAGCGCGGGACTGTGCCGATTGCAGTGGGATACGCCCCAGGCGGGGCAACTGGCGCTTACCCTCGTCGGCCTGAACGGTCGGACCGTCAGCGAGCAAACCAAAGCGGTGCAGGCCGGGGCCAATACCCTTGAACTGGATTTTCAGAACCTACCCGCCGGGCTGTACCTGCTGAACGCCCGGCAGGACGCCACCAGACGAACGTTTAAGCTGATTATTGAGCGATAGGTCTTCGTCCGAAAACACCCCAAACCCCATTAGGGGTTTGGGGTTATGATACTAGAGGGTATTCCGAAGTAGTCAAATTACTTGCCCAACTCCAGTACCCAGACCGTTTGACCCGGTACCTTCAGGGTTTTCAGATCACTGACCGTCTCGTCGGTGACGACGTTGCGGGCCGACGAAAAGCCTTTGGTGCGTTCGGCAAAACGCGCCCCGTCGAGGGTGACTTCTTTCTTATCGCTGTTCATGACAACCATTACGGTCTTGTCGGCATTGTAACGGAAGTACGTGTAAACGCCGTTCTGGGGCACGAACTGCATCAGCTTACCCGTTTGCAGCACCGGGTTGCTCCGCCGATACGTAGCTAGTTTCCGAACGAACTGAAACGCGTCGTTTTCACGCTCATTCCGGCCGGCGGCTTCAAATTTATTTTCTTTATCACCGGGAAAACCACCCGGAAAGTCCTTCCGCACCTCGGCATCGGTCGGGTTTTTTGTACCCTTCATCAGCACTTCGGTGCCGTAGTACCATTGCGGAATGCCGCGCGTGGTCAGCAGGAAGGCCACCCCCAATTTGTATTTGTTAACATCCTCGCCGATAACCGAGAAGTAGCGGTCGGAGTCGTGGTTTTCCAGAAACGTGACCAGCTTCATCGGATTGGCATACACTACGTCCTGCGCCAGCACCTGATGCAGCCGGTTCACCCCCGTATCCCAGTCGTAGTTCTGATTCAGGGCGTCGTTGGTGGCGTTGTACAGGGCAAAATCCAGGGTACTGGGCTGATTGCTCCTGAAATCAAACCCACTAACTGTGTTCTTCACAAAAAAAGCCTGCCCAACCGGGTTATTTACCACCGACTCCCCGAAAAGCAGGATGTTGGGGTATTCATTCATCAGCGCCTGGTTGCAGCGATTCAGGAACGCAGGGTCGTTGTATTTGTACGTATCGATCCGCCAGCCGTCGAGGTTGAACATCTCCGTCGACCAGACTGCGTGCTGAATCAGGTAGTTAGCCACGTACGGATTACGCTGGTTCAGGTCGGGCAGGAAAGACGTAAACCAGCCGTCGAGCAGCGTTTTGCGGTCGGCTTCGGCTCCGTAGGGATCGTAGAGCGGCTGCTCCTTGTGAGTCGACCCCGTATAGGTCGGCCAGTTGTTGAACCAGTCGGGCGTCGGCTTGTCCTTGAAAAACCAGTGATCGTCGCTGACGTGGTTGTAGACGGCATCCTGCACCAGTTTCATCCCCCGCTTGTGCAGGGCATCGGCCAGTCCGATGTAGCCCGCATTGCCGCCAAACCGCTTGTCAACCTGGTAGTGATCCGTGAAGTGGTAGCCGTGGTATCCGGCCTGGTTGCGGTCCGGCCCTTCCTTTTTGAGGGTTTCGTCGTTCGCGATTACCGGCGTCAGCCACAAGGCCGTCGCCCCCATATCGCTCAGGTAATCGAGGTGGTCGATTATCCCCTTAAAGTCGCCCCCGTGCCGCAGGTACGGATTTTTGGTATCGGCCTGCGGGTCGAGCATATCCGGAAATTTGTCGTTGGCCGGATCGCCGTTTGCGAAGCGGTCGGGCATGATCAGGTAGATAAAATCGGCGGCCGTCAGTCCCTGCCCTTTTGGCGTACTGGTGCGGGCTTTCAGTTCGTAGGGCTGCGTAACGGTCTGCGCTCCCTTCTTGCCAACGATCTGCAACGTACCGGGTTTCGTTGTCGGCGCAATCGTTACGTCCAGGAAAACGTAGTTCGGGTTGTCAACGGTATTGGCTTTAACTAGTTTAACACCCGGGTAATTGATGGTGTAAGTTAACGTACCGGCGTTGGGGCCATACAGTAACAATTGAAGGTTCGGATTCTTCATACCAACCCACCAGTTTGTGGGGTCAACCCGCTTCACCTGCGCGTTCTGCGCGAGCGAAGGTGAGAGGGAAAGCAGTCCGAAAAACAGGCATAGCAAATGGCGTTTCTTCATGTGGCGGTTCGTTTGGTTTCTTGCCGATTCGCAAAAAGACAAAAATAGAGCAAGATTATCACTGAAAAAGACCATAATTTTGCTGTTTATTGACTACTCACCCCCGTACACGTACCGAGTCAACGACATGAATACAGCGGCTGCAGTTCCTATCATGGACAAACTGGTTATCTATCAAATTTTTACCCGTTTATTTGGCAACCAGACAACCACCAACCGCCACTGGGGCAGCCGCGACGAAAACGGAGTTGGCAAGTTTGACGACATCAACGATGCGGCTCTTCGCGAGCTCCGTTTGTTCGGTGTGTCGCACGTCTGGTTTACCGGCGTAATTGAACACGCCATACAAACCGATTACTCCGCCTACGGGATTCGCCCCGACGATCCGGCCGTAGTGAAAGGCCGCGCGGGTTCGCCCTACGCCATCAAAGATTACTACGACGTCAACCCCGACCTGGCCCACAATGTCGGCAACCGTATGGCAGAGTTCGAGTCCCTCATCCAGCGAACGCACGCCCACGGGCTCAAAGTGATTATCGATTTCGTGCCCAACCACGTCGCCCGCCAGTACGGGTCCGACGCCAGACCGGCGGGTGTTGTCGACCTGGGCGAACGGGACGATACGTCCGTAGCCTTCGCTCCGTCCAATAATTTTTACTACCTCCCCGGCAAAACCTTCGTATCGCCGGAGGCCCAGGGGGTTCGGACCGGACACGAATCCGGGGCTACTGGCTCAGTCAGCAGCCGCCCGGCCTGGACAGAATCCCCCGCCAAGGTTACCGGCAGTGGGTCAATCACGGAGGCACCTTCCATCGACGACTGGTACGAAACCATCAAGCTCAATTACGGCATCGATATTTTCAACGGCGGACGGCCCCACTTCAATCCGATTCCGGCCACGTGGCAGCAGATGCTCGACATACTGCTGTTCTGGGCCGAAAAAGGCGTCGACGGGTTTCGGTGCGACATGGCCCATCTGATTCCGCTTGAGTTCTGGCAGTGGGCAATTAGTCTCGTCAAGAAGCGACACCCCCGGCTTAGTTTCATTGCCGAGATTTACGATCCGGGGTTGTATCGCCCCTTCATTTTCAAAGGTGGATTCGATTATCTGTACGACAAAGTTGGTCTGTACGACTCGGTTCGCCGGCTGATGGAAGGCCAGGGTTCCTGCTACGACATCACCCGGGTCTGGCAGCAGGAATCAGGCGATTTTGCCGACCACATGCTCCGTTTCCTCGAAAACCACGATGAGCAGCGCATCGCATCCCGCTTTTTTGCAGGCAATCCGTGGGCAGCCGTACCAGGCATGACGCTGTCGGCAACGCTGCACACCGGACCGCTCATGCTGTATTTCGGGCAGGAAATCGGCGTACGGGCCGAAGGCAGCGAAGGCTTCAGCGGTGACGACGGCCGCACCACCATTTTTGATTACTGGGGTTTACCGGAGTGGCAGGGCTGGCTCAACAACGGCCGCTACGACGGCGGTGGCCTGACCGACGAGCAACGGCGGCTGCGCTCATTTTACCAGCGTCTGAATCACCTGGTTAACGGCAGCGATGCCATTCAGAATGGGTATTTCTACGATCTTCAGTACGCCAACGACAACGGCCAGAGCCCGAACTACGACGCCCACCGAATTTATAGTTATCTACGCTACACAAATCGTCAGAAATTACTGATCATTTGTAATTTTGCTCAGGACGTTACCTACGAAACGACCGTCCGCATCCCCAATCACGCGTTTGCGGTGATGAATCTGGCTCCGGAACAAACGTATCAGTTCACGGACCTGTTTCTCACCGGCACGCAGATTGAGACGGCCGGCCTGGCGGGCGTACCGGTAACACTACCCCCCTGGAGTGCCATGGTGTTAGAAATCAAGTAAGTACTATTTACTAGCTGCTACCTAAACTGAACACGGAATGAAAAACTATGTACGTTTTCATTTTGCTTACGTATTGCCCATACTTACCCCTCAACGTTTTTTAGTTCTTTGCCTGCTGGTTCTTGCTGGTCTGCTGTCGGCTTCGGTCAGCGCCCAGACAATGCCCGACGATCTGCGGTCCTTATCTATCGTCGGTGGGAAAACCCTGCCCGAAACGGCCGTTACCATCGGCAAGCAGTTTCTGGGCACTCCCTACGTACCGCATACCCTCGACATCAATGCTGCGGAGCAACTGGTTGTCAACCTGAAGGCCTTTGACTGCACGACCTATCTGGAAACGGTTCTGGCCCTCTCGCTGGCCTGGCAGGACCTCACCGATAAACAGAACCAGGCCCAGCTGAACGTACTGTTCCGCAGCTACCTGACCCGTCTGCGCTATCGAAACGGGGTCATCAACGGCTACGCCAGCCGACTTCATTACCTATCGGAATGGCTCCGGGATAACGAGCGCAAAGGCTTGCTCAAGGATGTATCCGGCGAACTGCCGGGCTGCCTGTCGGTGGCGAAACCGGTATCGTACATGACCACGGCTACGTATCGATATCCTCACCTGAGTGATCCGGCCATTTTCAAGCAGATGGCCGACACTGAAGCCGAAATCAGCCAGCAGTCGTTCTATTTCATTCCGAAGAAGAAGCTCAAACAGGCCGAAGCTCAACTCCGCGAAGGCGATATCATCATGCTGACGGCCGCCCGGCCCGGTCTGGATATGAAGCACGTTGGGCTGGCCGTTCGGCAGGGCAACCGGCTGCACCTGCTGCATGCCTCCTCCGAACAGGGCGAGGTAGTGATTACGCGGTATCCGCTGACCGACTACGTACAGTGGCACAAGCGCCTGTCGGGTATCCGCGTAGCCCGGCTGAAAGGAACGCCCCCCCAAACGGCTTCGCGGCCCCAATAGTCGGCCCGTTTCTTACTAAGACCTGATGGTCGACTAATAATTGACTAACAGTGCCTTCTGACTTTTACTACGGGAAAACAAACGCTCTTGGCAAATGGAAAACGGCACGCTGGTCTACGTAATGGGAGCCTCCGGAGCAGGCAAAGATAGTCTGCTTCAATACGCCCGACAGCAACTCGATGGCCACCCGGGCGTTGTGTTTGCCCACCGCTACATTACCCGTCCCCCCGAAGCCGCCGGCGAGAACCACGTAGCCCTCAGCCTGGCCGAGTTTCAGTTACGTTTAGCGAAGGGCCTGTTTGTGCTGAACTGGGAAAGTCATCACCTGTGCTATGGCATTGGCATTGAAGTCAGAACGTGGCTGAATGCGGGCCTGACCGTGGTGGTAAACGGCTCCCGCGAATACCTGCCCGAAGCCCGGCGACGCATCCCCGGTTTATGTCCCGTACTAATCGAGGTTGACCGGACCATCCTCCGCGACCGGCTCGTAAAACGGGGCCGCGAAACGGAGGCTGCAATCGATGAGCGGCTACAGCGGGCTGCGGCCCTGTCGGCCATCGATCTGCCGGGGTTGGTTCGCATACCAAACAATACGACCGTGCAGGAAGCCGGCGACCAGTTCACGGCCTACCTGACCGGCCAGTTTGACTGAGGCTATTCGTTGAGAGGTTCTGGTGCGTTAGTACTATTCTAAAACTACTCAGGACAATTTGCAGTTAGAGAGGTCAATGTGGTGACCAGGCCAGACAACCGACCCGGACTGGCCCTTGTCGCCCTCAACGTTATCAAGACCAGTATGGACTCTCAGCACCTTAATTTTAGTTCGGCAGTAAGCAGAGAAGAAGTTCAGACGACCGAGCGATTCGAAAATCCACTTCCCAGAGCGGTTCTCAGACCCAATAACCATATTCTCCTGGACGGCGAATGGCGGTTCTGCCTCGACCCGAACGACAGCGGTATGCGGGAACGCTGGTTTCTCGGCCGCGACTATGAGCACATCGCCATCTGGCCGGGGTCCATCGAAGCGCACATGGCTGAGGCCAAGGGGCAGCAGCAGGCAACCGGCTGGCAGGATAAAGTTATAGCCTGGTATGAGCGCGAATTTGAACTCCCCGCCCGTACCGAGCCCCTCCACCGGACCATGATTCAGCTTACGTTCGGGGCCTGCGGCTACGAAACCCGCGTCTGGCTGAACGGCCATCCGCTCCAGACCATCGAAGGCGAAGAGGTCCACTACGGCGAATACACCTCTTTTTCGTACGAACTCGGCGAAGAATGCCTGCAGCCTATGAACCGGCTGACCGTTCGCATCGCCGACACCATGGACGCCGAAATTCCGCGGGGGAAGCAGGAATCTCACGTCTATAAACGGGGGGGCATCTGGTACCATACCTACACCGGGGCCATTCGGAGCGTGTGGCTCGAAACAGTGGAGCGCAACCGGCTACGGTCAAGGGTCGGGGTGGTCAGCGTGGTAGAAGATCAGCTCGTTCGGTTTAACCTCACCACGCGGATTCACGATCCCGGTTTGTATACGCTGCGGCTCCATGTGTATGAGCGCGATTCCGATGATCTGCTGGCAACCTCCGACTTCCCGCTGCGCCTGCAGGCCGGGCAGAAACAGCAGCGCGTCGTGATCGAAGTGCCGGGCGCAGAGCTGTGGTCGCCCGAATCGCCCCATCTGTACCGGCTGGTAGCGCAGCTGATCGACTCCAGCGGCTATCCGGCGCAGATTGAATCGCATTTCGGTCTGCGGAAGATTGAAGCCCGGGGCTGCTGCGTGTACCTCAATAATACGTCGATTTACCTGGACGGTATTCTTTACCAGCCCGGCACCGCTACGTTCGAGGAAATGAAGCGGCACATGCAGGCGATGAAAGAACTGGGCTGTAATCTGGTGCGGGTGCATATTGCCGGGGTTGATCCGCGTATCTATAATCTCGCCGACGAAATGGGTATGCTGCTGTGGGTCGAAGTGCCCAGTCCCCACAGTTCGAGCCACCGCAGCCGCGAAAACCACCGGGCCGAACTGCTCCGGATGCTGGCCCTCATCGAAACCCATCCATCGGTCGTTATCTGGAGTCTCTACAACGAAGACTGGGGCGCTCAGGACATTGCCGTCAACGCCGAAACGCGGCAGTACATCATCGACCTGTACCATTACATGCTGATCAATCACCCGCAGTTTCTGGTGGTCGACAACGACGGCTGGCACCACATCTCGCTGGAAGGCCGCCTGAAATCCGATCTGCTGACGGCCCACCTCTACACGCCCGATCCGGACCGCTGGCGCGACCTCCTCGACCGGCTCGTGGCAGGGCAGCTGGAAGGCGTAGCGGCTTTCCCGCTCGTGGTAGGCGATCCGTTTTTCTACCGGCGCCAGGTGCCGCTGCTGGTGAGCGAATGGGGCGGTTTCGGCTTTGCCGACTACGGCGGCCCCAACGACCCCGAAAACCGCGCCGAACGCATCCGGCAGTTCAAGCAGGAACTGCGGAACCGATCCATTGCCGGCGACGTCTACACGCAGGCCACCAACATTGAAGACGAACAGAACGGACTAATTGACCCGCACACCGGCGAACTCAGCGTACCGGCCGGACTGCTGGCGTCCGGGAAGATTCCGGCTAAATAATTCTTCACAATACATGGCAGCGTTTTTACCCCGCTGTAAAAAGCGAAAACGTCCGGGATCAGAAATGGGCGTGAGGGGGTGGTAGTGACGAACGGGCGCTCTGGACGTCATTACCAGAAAACACCACTCCTTTGCCGGAGTGGACAAACGACACGTACGATGCAGTCGGCACCTTATGAATATATCGTGGCGATCCGTCAGGCAGCTATCCGGCGGCTGGCCCTGCTGACGGTGTTGTCGTTCATGCTGGTGAATTACAGCGACGGCACATTCGTTCAGCCCATCATCGTCTGGAACGTAATGGCGGTTTTTACCGGACCGATTCCGCAGAATATCCTGGCCGGACTGGCGCTGCTGGGCTGGCTGTACGTCTGGTCGGTGGTTATTGCTCCCCGAAAATCCGTCTGGCTGCTGGTGTGCCTGGCCGTGGCTTTTCTGTGGCTCGACATACTGTATCAGGGCTTTCTGATGCTGTCGGCAGACGAATTCGCACTGGTTATCGACACCGTTCACCTCCGTTTCTATGTGCCCGCGCTGGTGTTTCTGATTGGTTCCGTGCTGCTCATCGTTAAAGCCAAGCGGAAATTGATTCGAAAACGCACAACAACAGCCGAACAGCCCGAAACAGACGAATAAAGTGTGCCTGAGTCCCCAGACGTGTGCCCCCTCTCAAGTGCAGGTGAGGGCACACGTCCGAGGAACAGGTATCAGCTACTCCTCAATCGGTTGTTCGGCGTTCAGCCAGACCACTTTCTGCTCGGGCTGGTGGGCCTGTCCGATGATGTCGCGGTAGAGGTCCGGTCGGCGGGCTTTGCGATACCGATAGCCACCGGCCTGCTGTAGTTTCTCAGGGGTACAGGTAGCAACGGCGATGTCGTCGCCCAGTTCGCGGCACTCGGCAACGACATCGCCGAAGGGATCGATGATCATCGAACACCCGTTTTTCAGCTGGTCGTCGTCCATGCCGATGGGATTGGCAAAAATGGCGTAAATACCGTTGTCATACGCCCGGGCGGGCAGCCATTTCATCAGCCAGGCCCGGCCTTTCATGCCGTCGAATTCCAGCCGCAGCGAGGTGGGATCGTTCTCCCGGTTCGCCCACAACGCCGGGTCCGCAAAACCGGCGCCCGGCCGCGTCGAGGGAGTCATCATCGTTACGTGCGGCATGAAAATAATATCCGCTCCGAGCAAGGCCGTGGCCCGCACATTTTCGACCACGTTGTTATCGTAGCAGATCAGGATACCGCATTTCCAGCCAAACAGGTCGAACACCACGTATCGATCGCCGGGCAGGATGTGCGGATTAATGAATGGATGGAGCTTCCGGTACTTGGCCACCAGCCCGTTCCTGTCGACGCACACGTAGGCTTTAAAAATCTGATCCTGCTCGTCTTTTTCGAACAGACCGGCCAACACTGCGATGTCGTTTCTGCGGGCAATGGCCGTCAGGGCCTGAATGCTTTCTCCATCGGGGATGGGCTCGGCCACAGCCAGCAACTCCGCCCGGGACAGGTTTCGGGCGAAGGTATAGCCCGTAATGGAACATTCGTGAAAGGCAACGACCTGAGCGCCCTGTCTGGCAGCCCGCGCCGATAGCTCGTCGATACGTTGCAGGTTAAACGTTTTGTCACCGCTGGCATTCTCAAATTGTGCGGTCGCAATCTTGATGGGTTGCATAACACAGACGATGGTGACTTGTAAAGGTAGGAAAAAGTGGTTTGTGGTTTGTGGTTTGTGGTTTGTAGTTCTACAGTTTAACCACAAACTACAAACCACAAACCACGAACCTTAATTCGACCCGCCCCCGCCGATGCGACGCTGTTCTTCTTCAGCACTCGACCGGCGCTGACCACCTCCTTTTATGTTGCGGTTCCCGAAGTTGTAGGTGAACGTCAGGCGAGCCACGCGGCTCTCGAAGCGGTTTGTAAACGTCACGTTCGTGGTACCGTGGTTGATGACCCCACCCGGCCGCATGGTTTGAAACAGATCACTGACATTCAGGCGAACCGTAGCGGTTTTGTTCCAGAGCGTTTTCTGAACCCCGACACTTACCTGACCCAGTGCGCGGAGCCTCAGCATGCCGTACACAAACGGCGAGTTGTAAAAACCAGACAGTTCGGCCGTGAACCCATGAGGCAGCACAAAGCTATGGTTCGACGTGACATTGGCCGAAACCTGGCGGTAGTCCAGCCGCTCCCCGGCATATTCGGCGTCGTAGGCGTTGTAGAACACATCGACCGTCTGCCGCGTATTCCACCATTTGGTGATCGTCAGCGGGAAGCCCACGTTCAGGTTGATGTTCTTCAGGCTCGCCAGGTTGACGGTCGTAACGCGCATGATCTGTTCCATCTGCTCATTGACACCGGTGATTACGTCGGTTGTATGGTTATAGCTCAGGCTGGCGGTCGTCTGCCCTTTGTACGTATACCCCACCTGGAACGCGTCGGTATACTGCGGGCGCAGGAACGGGTTACCCTGATAGTAGGTATACGTATCCATAACGTACACGAACGGGTTCAGATCCTGGTAGTTAGGCCGGTCGATGCGTCGGCTGTACGACGTCCGCCACTGGTGGTTCTTACTGGCGGTATAGGTCATGAATACGCTTGGAAACAGATTGACATAGTTGCGGTCCACCACCTTGTTTAGGGTTACTGAGTTGCCCAGCGAGCGGGTATGCTCCATCCGAAGTCCCCCTTGCAGCGACCATTTCTGCCAGTCTTTGCTGCCGTTGAGGTAAGCCGCGCTGATGGTTTCGTCGTATAGAAAGTGGTTCGTCCGCTGCGGATCGATCACGTAATTGCCATCGACGAGCGTTTCGAATCGAGCGTCGTTATCAGACGTAACGTAGCTGATTTTACCGCCCGCTTCCAGTTTGGCGCTCTTGCTCAGCGGATGCACGTAGTCAAACTTGCCGGCCCGGATTGTCACCTGCGACGGGGGCGTATTGCGCTGAACCAACGGCTGCCGTACTTCCTCCCCCACGGCGTTCAGGAAGCGGGTCCGCATGTTGTCCTGCGGATCAATGCTGACGTACGAATAGTCGGCATCGACCGTCAGCTCGCGCGGTCCGGCGTTTCGGCCCAGGGTGTCGAACGTATGCTTGACGTTAACGTTGGCCGCGATGCGCTGTAGCCCCCGCGTCGAAGCGTTCACCATCGTTACGTTCTGCTGCAGTTCGCCCCCGGCGTTGTACAGCAGGTTACTGTTATCGATCCGCGCCTGGTTATCGCTCACCATCCCGTTGAGCATCAGCCCGGCCGACGTACGCTTACCCAGTGCATAATCCGCCCCGGCCTTGAACGTGTGGTTTCTGGACGAACTCGGCCGGTAGCCGAGGTTCCGCACGGTCGTCAGTGAGTCCCCTTTCCCGAAAATTCGCCGGGCATCCACTGAGCCAAAGCGTTCGTTATAATCGTAGTTGTAGTTGCCGAACAGGCTCCAGCCACCGGCTCTGTGGTTGAGGGTCAGGCCCGCCGATGCTTTCGGGAACCGACCGTAGCCCGATCCAACCGTAGCGCTGCCGCTGGTACCTTCGTTCCGGGTGCCGCGCTTGAGCCGGATGTTGATAATTCCGGCGTTGCCGGCCGCATCGTACTTAGCCGACGGGTTGCTAATCAGCTCGATGCTCTGGATGCCGTTGCTGGGCGTGTTCCGCAGCAGATTCACCACCTCCTGCGCCGAGAGGTACGTCGGTTTGCCGTCGATCATCACCAGCGTACCGGTGCGTCCTTTCAGGCTGATGCGGTCGTTCTGCGTATCGACCAGAACGCCCGGCGCTTTTTCCAGCACGTCGAGGGCCGTACCGCCCGCCGACACGATGCTGTTCTCGACGTTGACGACGGTTTTATCGGCCAACTGCTCGATGAAGGGCTTTTTGGCCGTTACCTTCACCTCACCCAGCGTCCGCGAATCTTCCTGTACCACCAGCGTCGGTACGGCCACCTGCGCCTGACCCGTTTCGACCGTAAAGGGCGCCGAAAACGCTTTCTGATACCCTACGCCCGTTACCGATATCCGGTACGTACCCGGCATGACGTTATCGATGCTATAGTGGCCATCTGCGTCGCCGGCTGCGCCTTTCACCAGGGTTGAATCGCCGGCTTTAAGCAGCAGTATGGTCGCAAATTCCAGTGGTTTACCGGCCGGTGTTTTCGCATCGCCCGATACAGTTGTCCGTGCTAGATGCTGCGCAAAGGCCGCAGTAGCGGTCAGGCCAAAGAGGCCCATCAGAATAATGCTAACCACCAGCGTGTCGAACAAGGATGGGGTTAGTAGATCGCTCATGAGTAGACGTTGTTTACTGTTCATTGTCTGTTGTGATCTTGACTGGTTGACTGCTGCAAAGTTGGCAGGTTAGGCAACGCTCATCAATCGCACAAAGATGTGAATCGGTTACGGGCTAAAGAGGGCACTCCGGCGCAACCGTTGCACAGAAAGAGTACCATTGGTGGAGCAGGGTTGCCTTTGATACCAATCGTTTGAGCGAACGGTCGACGTAGGGCATAAAATGGCGTTACCACCATGTGATGGGCTATCACATGGTTATGTGAGTTAAAAAATACGGGGGTTTTGCAACGGTTTTGAGCCGATCGGACTCATTAGACTAACGATCACATGAAGTTGCGAATACGTATGCGCGTACATAGTCACATTTTAACTCTACTGCTGGGCGGTTTACTGGCCGTAGGTTGCCAGAGTTCAGTTGAAAACGAAGCTCTTCCGCAGGATAAAGGATCGCTGGTAGTAGCTGCCAGCCAGTCGGCCCGCGTTGGCGAGGACGCCACCCTACAGATCGAAAAAATTGAAGATAGCCGCTGCCCGGCCAATGTCGTTTGCGTTCGGTTCGGCAATGCCAACGTATTCTACCTGCTGAGCCAGGGAACAGAAAGCCGGGAAGGAATTCTGTGCCTCGGCGATTGTGGTGTTCCGCAGAAAACCCAGGATTCAACCACGGTTCAGCTGGGTACCGAGCGCTATCAGCTCATATTGAAGGAAGTGCGCCCCTACCCCGGTACCAGCCCGGTCGAGGTCAAGCCGGAAGCGGTTATTCAGGTAAAACGGATTTAAGTTTGTCAATGCCCAATTCGAAAACGGGGCCGCATTGCGGCCCCGTTTTTTGTGTTACGATACTAAAACCTTTCCTCATCTCAACCCCTCTCCCGTTTGAGAGAGTGACTTTTTAGCAAAGTGCAGTTTTGTTGAACCTCAACACGTTTTTTATACTTTTGAGGTAAGAACACACTATGGTTTTTGCCCAACATTATGCAAAAAGCAACCAGAATGGAAGAAATTGATGCGGCTGTAAACAAGTTTGAGCCCGTCACCCCTGACCATGAGTTTTATGTAAATTTTGAAAACCTCAGAGGTACTTTCCAGGAGCGTCGGGTCATGCGTATTTTAAACGTGACGTTTAGAGACGGGAAATACCAGTTTGACTACCAAGCCAATCGTTACAATAAAACTTTACTATATCTGGCAGGCATGCGGGGTTCAGGTAAAACATCTGAACTAGCCAAATACTGTCAGCTTCTTGATTCACCGCAATGCTTTTTTGTGGTAACCTGTAACGTTGATACTGAACTGGATATGAACAATATCCAGTACATGGATATTCTAATTTTTCAGTTAGAAAAGCTCCTACAAAAAGCGCAGGAGGTTGATCTATCTATAGACGAATCTATTTTAGAAAGCATGAATATCTGGTTTCAGGAACGGGTCAAAGAAATTAACCGAAATCTGAAAGCAGAGGGCAGTGTAGAACTGGAAGTTGGCAATGAAAACCCGGTTTCGTTTTCCGGACTTCTGGGTAAACTCTTAGGCATTACGGCAAAACTGAAGGCCGGACTTTCGGGAAGTTACGAACGCGCCGAAGCTATACGAACGAATATCAAAAACCGATTCAGTGACTTTTCGGTCAAGTTCAACACGTTCATTGAGCAGACTAATGAACAGTTACGTCGGGAGAACAAAGGTCGGGAAATACTATTCATTGTTGACGGCCTGGAGAAGACCATGACAGCCGAAACCAGACGAGCCATTATTCTGAATGAATCGAACCGGATTCGGCAAATTAAAGCCAACACCATCTTCACGCTCCCTATTGAGTTGATGAAGGAAGAGCAGCTAATCCGAAGTTCGGGCGAAGTGGTTACGTTCCCATTCATCAAAATTGAAGAACGGGATGGCAGTGTAGTACACAATGCTATTGAACGGTTCGAAGAGTTTGTGTGTAAGCGAGTTGAGCGAAGTTTGTTTGACTCACCCGAAACTATCCATCTGGCAATTCGATACAGTGGTGGTTCCCCGCGGCAATTGCTCAGAATTATTGAGCAGGCTACCTGGGAACTGGATAATGATGCAACTCAAATCACTAAAGAAGCCGTAGAAAACGCCATTGAGCAAATGGGTAACGCTACGGCTCGATACATTGAGCCAGCCGAATTTGAGCTTTTGAAAACGATCAAATCCGATTTAGAAGCAGGCAATCCCATCGGTTTTGATAGTGGTATTCAGAGCTTGCTGGAAAAGGAAATAATTTTTGAATATAACGATGGTACGTACAAACGAGTAAACCCAATCCTCGAACGGTCCAAGTTGTACCGCTACCGTGTTTTAGGACAAGCCTGATGGAAACTCCTTCCCGTGAGCTTCGCTTACTGACCAATGCGCTGCGGCAGCCCATTTTCCGGTTTATTGTCATTGGGCATAACCGAAAACACATCATCGATGATATAGCGGATCATCTTAAGGCTACTTATCCGAACCGTCCCTTCCTCACCTTGCGTCTGAACGGCAAAGCGTACCGGGACATTATCGATACACTCAACACATTTCGGGAGGGGATTGTCCTGATTCCGGATTTTGACTGGCTTTTTCGCCCGGGTAACGAAGACTTATGTACAGCTTTTAACCAACGCCGGGACGCGCTGGCTCGGCTTCCGCTGGCATTGCTGTGCTTTGTGGAACCAAGCGGCTATACCAACGTACCCAAGCGCATCCCGGACTGGTGGTCGTTGCGGTCCCTGGCGTTAGAATTTCACAGTGATGAAACCGATCTGACCGAAACGTTTTTGGAGACAGACACAGACGTATCATCGCTCGGCGGTCAGACTAAAGCCGAGAAAGAAGCCGAGATTGAACGGCTTCAAAAACAACTACGCCTTGCTGATATAGATAACAGGGTGCTGTTGTTGTACCTCAATCAACAGATAGGTAACTTGTATTATCAGCTGTCACAGTTCTCTGAAGCTTTACCTTACCTGGAACAAAGCTTAAAGTTAGCCCGCCAAATTGGCGACCGGGCGGGCGAGGGCACCACCCTCAACAACATCAGCCAGATTTACGATGCCAAAGGCGATTACGAGACGGCCCTACACTACCTCGAGCAGAGCCTGAGCATCCGCCAACAGATCGGCGACCGGGCGGGCGAGGGCACCACCCTCAACAACATCAGCCAGATTTACGATGCCAAAGGCGATTACGAGACGGCCCTACACTACCTCGAGCAGAGCCTGAGCATCCAACAACAGATCGGCGACCGGGCGGGCGAGGGCGCCACCCTCAACAACATCAGCCAGATTTATACGGTCAAAGGTGATTACGAGACGGCCCTACACTACCTCGAGCAGAGCCTGAGCATCCAACAACAGATCGGCGACCGGAAGGGCGAGGGCACCACCCTCAACAACATCAGCCAGATTTACGATGCCAAAGGCGATTACGAGACGGCCCTACACTACCTCGAGCAGAGCCTGAGCATCCGCCAACAGATCGGCGACCGGGCGGGCGAGGGCACCACCCTCAACAACATCAGCCAGATTTACGATGCCAAAGGCGATTACGAGACGGCCCTACACTACCTCGAGCAGAGCCTGAGCATCCAACAACAGATCGGCGACCGGGCGGGCGAGGGCGCCACCCTCAACAACATCAGCCAGATTTACGATGCCAAAGGCGATTACGAGACGGCCCTACACTACCTCGAGCAGAGCCTGAGCATCCAACAACAGATCGGCGACCGGAAGGGCGAAGCAACTGTACTACACAATCTGGGAGCCATTTATTATGAACAGTTTGCGGACGTACAGAAAGCTGTACCTTTATTAGAAAAGTCCCGTAGTCTTTTCACCCAAATCGGTTCGCCCTCAGTTAAGAATTCAGTTGGCTACCTCAGCGCCATTATTGAGCAGATTGGCGAGGAACGGTTTAATCAAATCGTACAATCCATTGATAACAAGCCTCAATCTTAATTAAAACCCTACTTCCGCTTGCAACGCTGTTTTATAAAACGGCAACGTAACGCATGGTTAACTTCACACCAGCCCCTCCCGCATGGCTTTCAGGATCGCTTCGGTTTTGGAGTTGACCTGGAGTTTGTCGTAGATGTGGCGGATGTGCGAGCGGACGGTATCGATGCTGATGTGCAGGTCGTCGGCGATGAGCTTGTAGCTGAACCCGGCCACCAGCCCCTTGATGATGTCCAGTTCGCGGGCCGACAGTTTGTAGTCGTCGCGGTCGGGCGTGGCTGGCGCCACGGCTTTTTGCTGAAACTGAAAGAATTGCAGCACCTTCCGGGCTACGTTGGCCGTCATCGGCGACCCGCCCCGGTGCAGGTCGAAAATGGCCGCGACGATTTCGGATGGGGGCGTGTGCTTCAGCAGATATCCGCTGGCTCCGTTCCGGATTGCCTGAAAAATCTTGTCTTCGTTATCGAACACCGTCAGCATGAGCACCTGCGTCCGGGGCGAAGTCGCCTTCACGATCGGGACGGCATCGATGCCGCTGATACCCGGCAGGTCGATGTCCATCAACACTACGTCGGGCTGCAGCCTCCGCATTTCGTCCTGCAGACGGCTGCAATCGGCAAACGCGCCCAGCAGCTCCAGGTTCGGGGTGGCCTGCAACAGAAACGAGATGCCTTCGCGCAGGTCGCGGTTATCCTCGTAATAGACTATTTTGATGGTATCGTTCATGGGGCAAACCTACGGCGCTGAACGGCCGGTGTAAATAGCATCAAGATGTGAGTTTCATCAGCAGCTCGATCTGCGTTCCGGCGCCAGGGGCCGTAGTCAGGGTCAGTTTGCCTTTGATCTCGCGGGCGCGTTTCTGCAGATTGGCTAACCCATTCCCCTGCCGAACGGTGGCCGGATCGAAGCCTTTGCCGTTGTCGCTGATCAGCAGCCGCAACTGCCTGCCCATCACGCTCAGGCTGACGTCGATTCGCGAACAGTCGGCGTATTTGACCGCGTTGTTGATGCTTTCCTTGAAAATCAGGTAAATATTCCGGCGCTGTTCGACATCCAGCCTGGGCGACTGAAACTGGTCAGAAACCTCCATGTGGTACTCGATATTCCGGGCCTCGGCGATTTTCAGGCCAAATTCCCGCATCCGGGTCACTACGTCCTGCAGACTGTCCTGCTTCGTCTGAATGGTCCAGATGATGTCCTGCATCGACTCCGACAACGTCGTGGCGCTTGTACTGATCCGCTGAAGTATCGGAACCGCTTCCGGCCGGACGGGCGCGATCTGGTGCTGCACAACGTCGCTGAAAATCCGGATGCTGCTGAGCGTCGAACCCATGTCGTCGTGCAGGTCCGTAGCGATGCGGTTCCGAATGCTTTCCAGCCGCTGGCGCTGCCGTTCGCGGTACTGGTAGATTGAATAAAGCACGATGAGCACCACCAGCACACACAGACTGAGGAACCACCACGTTTTGTAATACGGCGGAATAATCTGAATCGTCAGGCTGGTACCCTGTTCATTCCAGACGCCGTCGTTGTTGGCTGCTTTGACCCGGAAGGTATACGTACCGGGTTCCAGGTTCATGTACGTAGCGCTGTGCTCCTGCGTATGTATCCAATTGTCGTCGAAGCCGACGAGTTGGTAGGCATACTGGTTCTTTTCGGGCTGGCTGTAGCTCAGAGCGGCAAAATCAAAGCTAAATACGTTCTCCGACGGCGGCACGTCAATAGCCTGCCCCGGCCTGAACGCCTGAGCGATGTTGCCTACTTTCACGGCCGTAATTGCGACCGGCGGGGGCACTTTATTATACCGGAGCTGCTCGGGCCGGAAGTAATTGAACGCATTGACCGCCCCAAAAAACAATTCCCCCTCCCGGTTCACGCTGAACGTGCTGAACACGAAGTTGGAAAACAACCCGTTTTCCTTCCCGTAGTAGCGAAACTCGCCGGTTTTCAGATTGAGCTGGTGCAACAGATTGTCGGTCGCCAGCCACAAGTGGCCAGTCTGGTCTTCGCGAATGTCGAAGATGTGGTCGCCCCGCAGGCCATTTTCCAGCGTGTACGTTTTCTGAATACGTCCGTTCTGATCGGCCTGCACCAGAAAACCAATGCCAGACACCCACACCCGTCCTTTGCCGTCGAGGTAGAACGTACTTTGCAGCCGGTCGGAGGGCTGCACACTGGCACTGGTGGGATGCAGCGTGATTTTTTCAACCGGTCGTCGGCCCGGATGCAGGCGGAACACTCCCAGCGAGGTAGCGATCCAGATCCGCCCCTGGGCATCTTCCTGTAGCCGATTCACCGACGCCCGCTGCCCTTCGCCTTTCCTTATCGGCAGCCGCCAGGACGTAGTCAGCTGTGTAGCCGGATTATACATCAGCACCTCGTCGGAATTACCACCCGCCCAAAGTTGCCCGGCCCGATCCAGCAGCAAGGTTCTGAATCGACGTTGCCCTGCCTTATCGGCAAACCGGGTCTGCCACCTATTTAAAATCGGGTCATACTCTTCCAGCCGCCCACCGGCCGTAATCCAGATATGCCCCTGAGCATCCTGCGCCAGTTCGTCCACTTTCCCTTCCCGATGAGCTGAGCCGCGATCCACCAGCGTAAACGTATCGGCCGGCCGGTTCCATTGGTACAGCCTGCCATCCGACGAGCCTACCCAATAGAGAGTCGGCCGACGCTGATCCTGGGTGATAAAGGTAACGTGCGGAGTACTTTGGGCTGACCAGGCCGGCAGGAGTTTGCGACCAAACTTATGCGTGAACGGGTCCGCTTTGTAGACCCCTTGCTGAGCTCCGATCCAGAGGACGCCCGTTTGCGGATCGCGGTAAAATGCACCGACCATTCCGCCATGGTAACTAAGCGGATCGCGGAGGTCACCCGTGAAGGTTGCGTACTGGTGTGTAGCTGGGTTATACGTGTACAACCCCGTCTGATGCCCATACATGGCGTTACCCAACCAGAAGAAAGGGGTTCCATCGGCCCGGTAGTCCTCCGTCATGCTTGTTACGTAACGGGGTGAGCCTGCCTCCTCAACAAACGTATTGTGTCGGGAATCGTACCGGAATAAGCCTTTTTCCCAGCTAACCGCCCAGAGCTGACCCCGGTGATCTTCGTACAGCGACATGACCTGCAGATTTCCCCCTGTCGGCGACGAGTTGCCCAGCATCATCCTGTACTGACGACTCCTGGGATCGAAGCGGTAGAGCCGGCCTCCCTGCAGCATCCAGAAACGCCCCCGACGGTCGAGGTACGGATCAGCCAGCATCGTAGTGCCCGACATCGGCAGCGGATACGTGGTCAGTTGGTTCGTAGTCAGGTCTATGCGGTTAAGATGATCCACTGTCGAAAACCAGCCAGCCCCCTGCTGATCAGGCACAAACCGGGAAACGTAGTCGTTGTCCGACGTCTGATCCCGTTGGGTTGGCAGGGCAATCGGCGTGAACTGTTCAGTCAGCGGATTCAGACGGCTCAATCCCCGGTGGGTCGACACCCAGATGTGGCCCGACGTATCCTGCGACAAGCCAATGATGTAGTTTCCAATGAGTTGATTCGGCTTACCCGTCCGCCGGTAAACCGTAAAGCGAATGCCGTCAAAACGCGCCAGTCCGTTCAGTGTACCGAACCACATGAAGCCGCGCTTATCTTTCAGAATGCAGGTAACTTCTTCGCTGGGAAGACCCTGGTCGGTGGAATACTGCTGAAAGGCATAGTCCGACGATTGGGCAAATGCCCCCAATCCGGTCAGAACCAGCAACGCACTCAGCCAGCGTAACGTCTTCATTATTGATTGCTTATCCGTTACTCAAAGATACCACCGGACGGAGACCATTTGCAACGGAGCCGGCTCGCATAAAGATGTGATTATTGTTCGGTAACGGACCCCTATGTCCGCGATTTGGTGTCTGTTCACTCGTATTTTTTTACAAAAAACGGCTGGAACGAAAAAATGCCAGACTATTTGTGATCAATAAATCAAACATTTAGACCGTTTACTATAAAAATTGCACTTAAAAACTAAACAAATTTACAAATCGTCAAATCCAACAATTTCGTCACACCGTATGTATATCAAACAACTATATTAAACCATTTACACACTTTCCCTGTAGCCATATGAATAGTTTGTATCGCCTTGCGTGGCTGGAAATAGTAAAAGCCATACCGGTAGATTCAACGGTTCCTATTGCGTCTTTTACGAACGCGGTTCAGGCAATTCATCATGCACGGACCCAGGACCCGCTGTATCAACGGCTGATTGTCGTAACAAAAGATGACGTTTTTTTCTGGGTGCTGCCTGCCGAACTGGCGCAGCGATTAATTAACCGGGGATTTTGGCCTGTACCCACTCAATCGTCAATCCCGGGTTTTGATATTTTAACGGAGAGCAACGTGACTTTGTCCGCATTAGCAGCGTCCTAACCCCAACACAAACAGCCACTCAGCGCCCGGACCACAGACTGACAGCCCAATCACACTTTATTTAGTACACCAATGCTACCATACATTGCCATCCATTACAACGGCATTCGGCCCACGTTCGCCTACATGGCTTCACCGGAAGCGGCCAGACTATACCTGAGCCAGTTGCTGACCAATCGCCAGGCTGATGCCAATGACCTGCTGACCATCGTTCGGGCAATCGACGATCAGATTGTTTATTTCGGGCGCCGGAACAATACGGTCGACAAACTGAAACCGGGCGCAACCGAATCGTCATTCAGTTTCGCCCGGCTCTGGCAATCGATCCGAAAACGCGTACGTCAATAGAGCGAAACAGGCGATTCACGGGTCATCGTCCGTCGTCTTTCAGTGTGTTGCACGGGGTCAGTTCATTCCGTAACTGACGTAGCGCCGTTTGGGCTGACATGTCCACGACGACGGTCCCCTGGACGTTTCCAGCCAATAGTTCCGCAGGTACCCGACTGTACGCAGCATCTGTACGTAGTTCGCCCCTTTGTTGACATACGAGTTGGCCCCTAGCTGGTAACACAGATCAATGTGTCGGCCGGTTGCTGACGATGTGAGAATTACCGTCGGAATCAGCCGAAAAACTGAATCCTGCGCCAGCAGCCGAAGCGTGTCCACTCCGTTCAGGATGGGCATATCCATGTCCAGCAAAATCAGATCGGGCAACTGGTTATCCAGCCGGTGTGTTAACTGCGTCAGCAAAGTTGAGCCATTTTCAAACAACCGTACGTCACAGTCATCGAAATAATCGGCGAAAATGGATTGAAGCAGATAGCGATCGTCTTCATCATCATCAACTACATAAACCAAAAATTTGGTAAGGTTATCAAGCATACGGGGGAGGATGTGTTAGCCATGTTTTGCAACTGAATTACAAAAATAATAATCTATAAATTAGTCAGATTAAGTATATATTAAACCCTATTCCACTTTATCCACAGTTTTATATGAATTACTATCCATGCATCAATCTACTATCTGGGCATATTAGTGTAATGTTCTATCACGGCAAGAACCTGATGTTTAGCATTTTCCAATATACATAAACAATCGGACTACTAAAAATTACGCTGCGAATTAGGCCGTGCCTGTCAGCTTTTATAGGGCTTTAAGCCGCCAAAACTAATAAACTTGATTCAACTTTTTTTTATTTAGGAGCCCACCTGACACGGTGTTTCAGACTCTTTTCTGTCCGTTCTGCCCGGCGGAGACTAATACGATCCTGGTTGCCGGGCAGGGGTTGGACTTCGGGAGACCCCTTACAGGAAAGACGTCCCCCGAAGCCTATTCGTTAATTAGTCGACACCCGGCCGCGCTCTTCCTCCGAAGCTGTGGCCCGGCGATTAACGGCTTTTACCGTCTTGCTGCCGAACGTATTGCTGTAGGTCAGCCGGAATACCCGCGGCTCAAACATCAGTTGCCAGCCACCCACCTGCCCCACGGCCGGATTGTCGGTGATAAGCCGGTAGCGGGAAGTCCAGAACAGGTCGTTCACGTTCAGGGTTAGTGAGCCGCCGTTGCCGGGCAGTTTTTTCTTCGCCCCCACATTGACCGAACCATTCGCCCTCATCCGTGAAATACCCCACAGGGCGGGTGTATTATAGAAGGCCGTGATTTCTCCCGTTACGTCGTAAGGCAATGTAAAGGAATGCATCGTGAATACGTTGGCGTTGAACAGCCGCAGCGCGATGGGCTTCCCCTCGGCGGTGGCCTCGATTCGTTGCCCCACACCCGTCAGGTTGGTTTGCATCTTCCACCAGGGCGTCAGGTTGACCGGAAAGCTGAACAGCAGCGACAGCGTATTGACCGCACGAACGTTTTCGGGAGTTACGTACGTACGGTTTGTAATGCTGTCGATGCGGACCCGGAACCGGTCCAGGGCGTTGCGGTCGTGGCTGAATTTGAGCGTAAGCAGGTAGCTGCTCTTGAACCGGTAGGTTGTCTGAACGGCATCCGTAAACGTGGGCAGTAGGTTCGGGTTTCCCGTCACGAACGAGTACGGGTTGACGAACAGCACCCAGGGCGCCAGCAGATCGTAGCTCGGGCGCTGCACCCGGCGGCTGTACGATAGCTGCAGGCTGCTGGTTTTGGACAGATCACGCGACCAGAACACACTCGGAAAAAAGCTTCCGTATCGGCGCTGTACGGCAGGTACCTCGCCGGGTCGGCCAATGTCGGTGTGGGTATGTTCGTAGCGCAGACCGGCCTGAACTTTGGTAGTAGGATTTAGGGTGTGGCTCAGGTTAACGTACCCGGCCATAATGTCGTCGCGCAGGTCGTAAATCTGACTGAACACAGGATCAGGCTGCCAGGCCTCCATCCGGAAATAGTCGACCCGAACGTCGTTGTTAAGCGACATCAGCGTTGCTTTTGCCCCCAGTTCGAGCCGGGTTTTGGGGGTTAGCGTCATGGTATAGTCGCCTTTGAGCACCCAGATACGGATGGGCGTTTCCTTGCGGGTACGAAGCAGTTCTGTTTCGTTGCGGTCTTGGTCCAGCACGTACCTGTACGCATTGGTGTAGTCATGCGGGTTGGAGTTGGCATAGCGCAGGTAATCAATATCCACCGACAGTTCCCGCCCGGGGCTGACCTGATGGCGCAGGTTCAGGTTGACCATACCGTGCCGCCAGCGGTTTTTTTCCCGATCCAGTACGTCCACCTGCTGCGTTAGCCGCCCCGATTGATACACTTCCTGATGGCTTGGGCTGCGGCTGCGGAACGCGTTGGAAAAGCCGGTCAGCAGACCGCCTACGCTCGTCTGTTGGCTAAGTGCGTAGTCGAAACCCAGCCGAAGGTTCTGGGTCGGGCGGGTGTTGTAGGCTGTTTTCACCGTTCGGTTCTGCGTGAACTGGTTTTCAAACGTAAGATCACTATACGTGCTCAGTTGCGTCCAGCCCCGATCGCGCATGGCTGCGTAGTCACCGAACAGGTTGAGTTTCAGGACGCGGTGGTTCAGGCTGACACCCCCGTTCAGCTTTTCGTAGCGGCCGTAGCCCGCTGTCAGATTAAACGAACCGTTGGTGCCCTGACTGGCATCCTTTCGGAGAACGATGTTGATCATGCCGGCATCGCCTTCAGCATCGTAGCGGGCCGACGGGTTCAGAATCAGCTCAACCCGCTCAATGTTGGCTGCGTTCATACCCCCAAGCATCTGCAGGATGGCGTCCATGGGCAGACGGCTGATCTTGCCGTTGATCATCACCACTACGCCCGACTTTCCGGCCAGGGCCAGCATATTACTCTGCCGATTCAGCACTACACCGGGCGACCGTTCGAGCACGTCGAGGGCGGTGTTTCCCGCGGCCGTGACCATGCTTTGCACATTAACCACCAGCTTGTCCATCTGCTGCTCGAACAGAGGTTTCTGGGCTTTTACGGTAACTTCGCCCAGCAGCCCTGTCTCGGGCGCTGCCACAACGGCCGGTAGTTCCGTCATCGACTGCTGGCCCGACAGGTTAAAGGCATCCGTAAACACCTTACGATAGCCCACCGCCGAAACAGCAACCCGGTATGATCCGGCTGGAACACGCTCAAGAACAAACCGGCCGGCGTCGGTGGCCACGGCCCCTTTCACGAGCGAAGAATCCTTGCTGTTGACCAGCAATACGTTGGCAAAAGCCAGGGGCTTACCCCCCGGCTCCTGCACTCGTCCGCTGACCGATTGACCAAAGGTCAGGTACGTACTCAACAAAAATAGGGTATGGAAGAAGCAGGTTTTCATGGCTGATGCGGATGTAAAGGTTGTGTTTAAGACCTGGACAAAATTCACTATCAGTCACCTGACCAGTATTTGATTATTGGCCAATTTTGTTTGTAGATCGGACAGCAACAGAAAGGCAGGCTCCGGTGCCCGACCACAAAAAAGCGGGTGTTGCAGACCCGCAGGATAAGACTACTCAATGGCCTGTTTAGCCGAAGGCAGGCATGCCCGGGCGCGGAACAGTCTCCGTTCAGCCCGTTAACTTTTCGTTAAACGCAGGCAGAAAGATACGCTACGTCCCCGGGAGCATTAAAAGGCTGTTAACTCACTAGCCAGCAAGCCTTTGCCATTTGGTAACCGTTCTGTTTTGGTAGAACTTTGTCGCAGCATCTTAAATCAAAACCAATTCTAAAACGACCACAATCATGCTTAAGGAATTCAGAACATTCATTGCTCAGGGTAACGTACTCGATCTCGCAGTTGGCGTCATCATCGGTGCCGCCTTCGGTAAAATTGTTAACTCACTGGTAGAAGACATCCTCAATCCAATTCTGGGTCTTGTGCTGGGTGGCGTTGATTTGAGCAACCTGAAGCTAGTGCTGAAAGAAGCGGTTGGCGAAACGCCGGAAGTGGCCATACGGTACGGTAACTTCCTGAACATCACGATTCAATTCCTGATCGTCGCCTTCGTTATTTTCCTGATTGTGAAAGCGGCCAACAGCCTGCGGAAAAAGCCGGAACTGGTTGCTGCTTAAGGAAATCATTTAATTTGTGCTATACCGAATGCCCCGGCCATAAGTCGGGGCTTTTTTGTTTAGATACCCATCTGGTGAGTGATGGTCTGAAAACAGCGAGGTCAATCCGTGACTGATCCGACTGCCTGCGCGTCCGGCGGGGCGCTGAGCTAATCCGCTCAGGCCCAATACAAGAACTGGTAGTGGCTAAGTTCTGCAGCAGTATAGTTGGGCACCACCACAAAAGCGCGGCCGCGCCCAACTATGAACCATTTGGTAGCTGTCTGAGAAAAGTGGTACCGGGCCAGCCCATCGGCGTTGTCTGCCGAACGAGGGCTTACCGGGCTACGCCGGATACCAGCAGCGCCGTAGAGGACGTCAACTGAAAGGGTCGTTCGTACAGGAATTTACCGTTATGGTTTGTAACAACCACCGTGTAATGACCTGACGGCAAAGGTTTCAGATCGAAGTGGCGGTTATAAGCCGGCTGAGTGACGATTTCCCGGTACACCTCGTTGCCGCGCTCATCGCGGATGAAGATCGCCATCCGGCCTTTTGTAGGGTTCAGCATGCGAACCACTACCTTCGTTGAATTACCGATCGGCAGAATCTCGGCGTAAGGACCGGCGGGGCGTTGCGGCTCAACCCCCGGCTTAGCTACGGATGGAGCCTCATTTTTGGATGCTCTGTTTCCAAAGACCTGGTTTGACTGAGGTGATTCAGTCGTTTTCAGGTTGGAAGCCAGCAACTGGTTGCTCGTGAGCTGGGCCAGCACCTTGTCCAGTCGGTCCACATTTTTACGCGACAGAATCAGGTAGCGTCCGGCCAGCGTTTCTTCGTACAGCAACTGCTGATCGTTGTTGTAGAACCGGATAGTGCTGGTTCGGCTGTCGGGGCTCGTGAATACACGCCAGTAGCTGCGACCGGTCGACGGGCTGCCGGTCGCAGCCGGATACGCAGCCTGTGAAGTTGATCTGGCAGTTGACGCGACCAGATCAGACGTTAGAGATTGGGCCGAGGTGGCACCGTTTACCAGTAAACCGGCTACCATCAGGACAGCAGCGGTCCAGGTTCCTTTGGGGGAATTAACTACAGTTTTCATGGCAATGGATAGTTTGTACAGGTTCACCGCTTGCGCGGGTTTGATTTAGTTGACTGTACAAAGTTCACCACTGCCCGACGAACCAGCGTTTGGCTTTTGGCCAACTCATTTCGGGAATTGGCCAAGCTGCGTTCAGGTAGGTGTGCAGGCGAAAATTATTTTAAAAAGGCAGTCATTCAACTGCCGTACTGCTGCTCGTATAACCGCTGGATTTTATCGCGACTGCGCTTCAGCCGCATTTTAATGGCGCATTCTTTAACACCGTACTGCCGGGCGATCTGCTCAATCGTACAATTTCGTTCGTACTTCAGCCGCAGCAGCGTTACCTCTTCGGTCGATAACTGAGCCATTACCAGTTCCAGTTGGCGGTGGCGCTCTTCTACCACAACACCCTCGTCCGAATCGGCCAGGCGGTCGCTGTCGTCTTCGTCAATTGAATCCGTGGGCATCCGTTTTGCCAGCCGAAGCTGATCCATGCAGTAGTTATGCGAAATACTGTATAACCAGGTGGAAAAACTGGAACGCTCCTGAAACATCTCCAGTTTGGCATACATCTTCAAAAAGATGTCGTGCGTGAAGTCATGCGCCTTTTCAGAATCCTGCGTAATGGATAGACAACGCCGATACACCTTATCGACGTACCGACTGTAAAGCTCTTCAAAACAATCGACAGGCTGACTGTCGCGGCACTGACGAATCAGCTCTTCGTCATTCAAAGTAGATCGCATGATAAGTTACAAGTATTCAACAATAATCGATAACTTGATTTGGCAGTCAACATTATGACGCCGTTTGTAAAGATTGGTCAACTTAGCATATAGATCAATCTTTAAATTATTTCATAGATAGTTGATAAAATCATAAACTAAAAATAGTACTATATTCAAACTGGATGAAATATACCGGTTAACTAATTGACAAATAGGCAGTTATACCGAATAGTTCATTTAAGTTTTTGTTATCTAATTTCAGAAAAAATGAACAAGAATCCAGATTGATTCGTCTGAATTGGGCATACGTTGTCAAGGCGTTATCAACAAACAAACTGGTCCGAATGCGGTAGTATATCCTGACAGAGTCAACTTATGTATGAAAATTCTACTGACATTTCTCCTGCTGTTCACCGGCACTTTCGCCGGGGCACAAAGCGATACGGCTACGACCCTGACGCACAATGAAACGGCCCCGTGGCTTCCTGCCGTGCTGATTGCGGTAGCCGTCATTCTCATCTATGGATTGGTGCGACGTGGTAGACGGTAGACGGGTTTCGGACGTACCAGCTCGGTGACAACGGTTGCAGGGTATACTATCCCCCCAGCCTGCAGGAATCTGTCGTTCATCGACATATATTGTCGTTCGTCGGATTTGGGTAGATTCGCTGACATAGCAGCCCGTATGTTTGTGTCTACCTACATCAGCATCGGCCTTCGTGCCGTCTACCCATCATGAACTGGAACCGAACGATACTCTGGGGAATTACGTACCGTCAGCTGGCTTTTCTGCTGGGCCTGTATAGTCTGGCGGCTCTGCTGTATGACGTATCCTTGACCATCAGCCAGCGTCCGTGGTCAAAAACGTCTTTTTTGATCGACTTTTCTTTAGAATTCCCCCGCATTATCTTAGATTATTCGCTAAAGTTGCTGGTTACGATACCGATCTGGTATTTGCTGTTCCATCGGCTGCGCCACTTGCCGCTTACCCGACGGTTGCTTCTCCACCTGATTCTGCTGCCTTTGTTTACCATTACGTGGCAGGTAGTCTATTACGCCATCTCCGACGCCCTGGGCATTGGTCGCCTTCGTAACAACGGCAGCATCTGGGACACGTATATCGGTTCCTTATTTTACCTGGTTCAGTTTGGTATCTTCCACGCCTTCGCCTATTACCGCGACCTCCAGAAACAACAGGAACGGGAAGCCAAACTCCGTGAACTGACCCTGAAAAGCGAATTGTCGGCCCTCAAAGCCCAGTTAAATCCTCATTTTCTCTACAACGTTTTCAATACCATCAGCGCGTCGGTACCGCCGGCCCTCGAACACACCCGCGAGATGCTCGCCCAACTGTCGGACATGTTTCGGTATCAGCTACAGGCGTCAAAAAGCGAAACGGTGACGGTGCGCGACGAGCTTAATTTTGTGATGAAGTACCTGGACCTGGAAAAAGCCCGCTTCGGCGACCGGCTGCGCGTCCGGCTGGCGGTTGCCGACGACGTACTGAGTGAACACATTCCGCCGATGCTCCTGCAGCCGCTCGTCGAAAATTCAGTGAAGCACGGCATTTCCCCCCTGATTGACGGGGGTGAAGTGAGCATCCGGATTGAACGGCAGAACGGTCAGCTTCACATCGAAGTGACCGATACGGGGGTAGGGCTCAATGGGTCCATGCAGCCCAGTACGCCATCAGGTGGCGTTGGACTGGCCAATACCGTACTGCGGCTGGATAAAATGTACGGCAGCCAGGTTCACCTGATCAACAACCAACCCAGCGGCCTGACCGTCGCGTTTTCCATTCCTATCTGATGCAGAAAGTAGTTATCATCGACGACGAAGCCGCGGGCCGAACGCTGATCCGCCAGTATCTCGAAGCTTATCCGCACCTGATCGTCGTGGGCGAAGCCAACAACGGCGTCGATGCTGTCCGGCTGATCAACGAGTTTCGGCCCGACCTGGTCTTCCTCGATATTCAGATGCCCGGACTGACGGGTTTCGACGTATTGAAGCACCTCGACGAAATTCCGCAGATTATCTTTTCGACGGCTTATGATCAGTACGCCCTGCAGGCCTTCGACGTTCACGCGGTCGACTATCTGCTGAAACCCTACACCCGCGAGCGGTTTGCGCAGGCTGTCAATCGAATCAGCAGCCATACGGTTCAGAAAATTCAGCCCCTGGCCGAGAGCCTGCTCAGCCCCTCCACGTATCCGGAAAAAATACTGGTGCAGACCGGCAACCGACTCCTGGCCGTAGCCGTGGCCGATATTCTCCGCATTGAAGCCGAGGGCGACTATTCCAACCTCGTTACGGGCAAAGGCAGTTTTCTGAGCAATTACGGCATCAGCAGCCTGGAATCGAAGCTTAATCCGCAGCAATTCATTCGCGTCCACCGGTCCGACATCATCAACCTGAATTTCATCCGCGAGATTCAGAAATACCCGTCGAGTTACGATGTCATTATGCAGAACGGCGACGTAGTACGGGTCAGTCGATCCTACATGGATCGTATTCGGGAGCTTACATTTTAGTGTAGCCGCTTTTTCAGAATCTTGTAAGGGTAGCTGCAATGCAACTGCTTTGTTTTCCAGTGAAGGCGCTTCGGGATAGCCCGCGAGACAACAAGGCCATTGGTTCTACGGAACTGATTCTGAAGGACATTTTGTGGAGCAAGCGAACAATCAGAAGAATTTTTCAATTTTTTCTCCAAATAATTTAGGGATTTTGCGGGCTTGATTGACTATACAGTACATTCAGGAAACGAAGCCCGATGACCTACCAAGCGTACAGCGACGAAGAGCTACTGGTCTTTCTCCAGAACGACAGCACCAAAGCGTTCGAGGAGATCTACCGTCGCTATTGGTACAAACTCTTCGGTATCGCCTACCACCAGACGGGCACCCGCGAGGAGGCTGAAGAACTGGTTCATGACCTGTTCGAGCAACTCTGGAACCGGCGCGGGCAGTCAGCCATCCGCCACCTGAGTACGTATCTGGTAGTGGCTATCAAGCACCTCACTACCAATTACATCAAGTCGCAGATTACCCACCGTAAATATCAGGAGTACCTGATTATGAACGAACTGCAGCACACACTGGCTACCGACCAGGCCGTGCAGTTCACCGACCTGTCGAAGGCGGTCGACGAAGCCATGAAGAAGCTCCCCGAAAAGTCAGTGGAAATTTTCAAGCTGAGCCGGTTCGAAAACCAGTCGGTGCGGGACATTGCCCAGCGGATGAACCTGACCGAGAAAGCCGTTGAGTACCACATCACGAAATCACTGAAAGTGCTGAAAGAACAACTCAAAGCCTTTCACTCCGATAACTAAGCCGCCATGAACCAGCACGAATTCAACGTTTTACTGGAGAAATATCTGGCCGGCCACTGTTCGGAGGAGGAAGAGAAACTACTGCAGGCTTGGTCTGACGACGTTTTGCAGCAAAACAATCTGTCACTGCAGCCAGCGGAAAAAGTTGAGATAGAAAAGCGGCTCTGGACCCGGATCAGGCACAGCACCTTTGGGCAGCAGTCAATCATCAGGCCGCTCTGGTACCGGATCGGTATAGCCGCGGCTATGGCATTACTGCTCGGACTAGGCTGGTACTTTATCCGGTTCGATGGTGGCTCAACTAATTCTACAGATTTGGCAATAGCGCAGCCGAAGGGGGTTGTCCGGATTCAGAATACATCCGATAAACCGCAGCAGGTGACGCTGGAAGACGGAAGTCTCGTCATTCTGAAACAGGCCAGCAGCCTCAGCTATCCCGAGCATTTCGGCAGCAAAACCCGCAGCGTTATTCTGGAAGGCGAAGCCTTTTTTAATATAAAACGTGATCCGACTAAACCGTTCGTGGTGCACACCGGCGAACTGGTCACCGAAGTGCTCGGGACGAGCTTTACCATCAAGTCGTACGACCACACGCCTTCCATTGAAGTACGCGTAACTACCGGCCGCGTCTCCGTCTACGAAAACCGAACTGGAGGAGCCGCTTCAACCCGCAACGGGGTGATTCTGACGCCGAACCAGCGGGCCGTTTTCGACAAATCAACCCGTCAGCTCAGCTCTGGGTTGGTTGAGCATCCGGTGGTTATTCATCCGCCGGCAACGACGCAGTCATTTGTGTTTGAGGAAACGCCCCTACCGACCGTACTGAAATCGCTCGAACGGGCATTTGGTGTTGAAGTCGTGCTGGAGAATCAGGCGCTGGCAGCCTGTGTACTAACCGCTGATCTGACGGAGTTACCGCTCTACGCCCAGATGGACCTGATCTGCAAGTCGGTGAATGCCACCTACGAGCAGCGGGGTACCGTATTGTTCGTCAACGGGGAAGGCTGCCGGTAAATTGATTGCCGACCCTGATTGTACTAATCCTAAACCCGAAAGAAGACCTGTATGCCATCACCCGAACGCGCTCCCTGAACGACTGAGGTCGAACCCGGCTAAATGAAAGTCGGCGATGCTGCGAACATCGCCGACCGGATAATCCCCTTCTCTGAATGGCTTCTGAGAGCTCCCGAATGGGTTGCCAGGGGACTGTTTTTGCCTATTAGTCAACAAAAACACCTTAATCTAATGAATCCACGTGTATCGTCCCAACAAATCCTGTCCAAAGCGATGCGAATTACGGTAACTCAGTTGTTGCTGGCCGTGCTCTGCTACGGACTCTCATTTGGCCGGGGTGCGAACGCTCAGGAGATTCTGAACCGGGGTATTACCCTGCAGGTAGAATCGACGGATGTGCGGAACATCCTGAGCAGCATCGCGAAACAGGCCAATGTTAAGTTCGTCTACAGTTCTAATACCATTCAGGCGAGCCGGAAGGTGAGCTTGGCCGCCCGCAACGAAAAACTGTCGAAAGTTCTGAATGAACTCCTGACGCCCCTTCAGGTATCGTACGAGGTCGTGGGCAATCGCATACTCCTGCGCAAAACCCCCGCCGACCAATCCTCACTGGCTCCGCTAAATCCCGCCACATTCTCAGTCGAAACTGCCGACCAGACCGTAGCGGGTACCGTGCTCGATGAAAAAGGAGCTGCGTTGCCGGGGGTAAGTGTCGTCCTGAAAGGCTCTACGCGCGGCACCACCACCGATCCGGCCGGAAAATACCGGCTGTCGGTGCCCGATGGGAATGCTACGCTGGTCTTCTCATTTGTCGGGTACCAGACGCAGGAAGTGGCCGTTGGCACCAGATCGGTGATTGACATTACACTCCAGTCCGATGACAAGTCACTGAACGAGGTGGTCGTGGTGGGTTACGGTACGGTTAAAAAGTCTGACCTGACCGGCTCGGTGGCCAAAGTTGGCGAAGCCGCCATTAAAGCCACACCTATCGTCTCGCTCGACCGAGCCATGCAGGGCCGGGCGGCCGGGGTACTGGTGACGCAGAACTCGGCCCGGCCGGGCGGTACGTCGACCATCCGCATTCGGGGAACGGGTTCGGTCAATGCTTCCAATGACCCGCTGTACGTCATCGACGGCTTTCCGACGGGGAACCTGAACTCGATTAACTCCGACGATATCGAAAGTATCGAAATCCTGAAAGACGCCAGCGCCACCGCCATTTACGGATCGCGGGGCGCGAACGGCGTTGTGCTGGTTACCACCAAGCGCGGGAGGGCGGGCAAGACCTTCGTGAGTTATGATGGCTACTATGGGGTACAGTCCGTTCGGCGGCAGATTCCCATGCTCAACGCCCGCGAGTACGCCGAGTTTATCAACGAAGCGCGGTTAAACGGTGGAACAACGCCCTACTTCGACGGTTCCGCGCCCGACCGGCCGCTGCCGAGCGCGTTGGGCGAAGGCACGAACTGGCAGAACGAGATTTTCAGGGAAGCGCCCATTCAGAACCACCAGCTTTTGTTTTCGGGCGGCTCGGAGAAGTCGCGCTTTGCCGTTTCGGCCGGGTATTACGACCAGCAGGGTATCATCATTAATTCCAATTTCAAACGGTACACCCTGCGGGCCAACCTCGACAATGAGATTTCATCGCGGGTGAAACTGGGCGTTACGCTGCTCGGGGCCTACACGACCTCGCAAAGCAACCGTACCGAACAGGATGGCAACCAGGGCGGTACGGTGACCAGCTCAGCCCTGAACGCACCGCCTACCTTTTCGGCTTACGCGCCTGACGGCAGCTACACCCGCATTCTGGGCAGCGTTTTGAACGGTCCGGGCTTCGACAACCCCGTAGCGATTGCCCGCGAAATTACCGACCAGTCAAACCTGATTCGGGTGCTGGCCAACACGAACCTGGACTTCAAAATCATGGAGGGATTAACCTTCCGGACTACGTTTGGCGCTGACCTACAGGGGGCCAAAGGAAACTATTACGCCACCCGCAAAACGTTTCTGGGCGAAAGCTCCAACGGTCTGGCCACCGTTTCAAATTCACAGTCAATCAACTGGCTGAACGAAAACACGCTGAATTTTAACCGCACCCTCAACACCAGACACACGATTGGTGCCCTGCTGGGGTATACGATTCAGGGGACTACAGTTGAGAATGCCCAGGCTAACGGCCGTACGTTCAATGACGATTTTGCGCTGTACAACAACCTCGGGGCCGGTTCAACGCTGGTAGCACCCAGTTCCGGAGCCAGCGACTGGCGGCTGATTTCGTACATCGCCCGCGTCAACTACAACCTGGCCGACCGGTATCTGTTCACGCTGACCGCCCGGCGCGATGGTTCGTCGCGATTCGGGGAAAACAACAAATTCGGCTTTTTCCCTTCGGGGGCTTTCGCGTGGAAAGTGCTGAACGAATCGTTTGCCCAGAACCAAAAGCTGTTTACTGATTTAAAGTTTCGCGTCAGTTACGGCTTGTCGGGTAATCAGGAGATCGGGAATTACCAGCATTATGCCAATGTCAGAAGCGAAACCTACGTGCTGGGGGGTACGTTGTTTACGGGCAACTACATCGGCAACATTACCAACCCGGACCTGCGTTGGGAAAAAAGCGCCCAGTTTGACGCTGGGGTGGACTTCTCGCTGCTCAGCAACCGCATTCAGCTCACGGCCGACTATTACATCAAAACCAACTCCGACCTGCTGTTCAACGTCAATATTCCCACTACGTCGGGATTTAATTCGGCCCTGCAAAACATCGGAAAGGTACAGAACCGGGGGGTTGAACTTGGGCTGAACACCATCAACGTTGACCGGGGTGGTTTTCGGTGGAATTCAGAGTTTAACATCTCCTTCAACCGCAACGAGATTCTGAGTCTGGAGGGCCGCAACGAGTTCACGACGGGCAGTGATGTGGTGCTGTATGCCGCTGCGTTCAACCCGATTTTACTCCGCGTCGGTTCGCCATTGGGTACGTTCTACGGGCGCGTTACAGATGGTATTTTCCAGAACCAGGCGGAGGTAGACGCATCGGCCCAGAAAACGGCCAAACCCGGCGACATTCGGTACCGCGATCTCAATAACGACGGGCAGATAAACGACAACGACCGGGCCATTATCGGCAACGCCAATCCAAAGTTCTTCGGCGGGCTGAACAATACATTTACGTTCAAAGGACTGGAACTGAATATTTTTTTGCAGGGCAACTACGGGAATGACCTGCTCAATTTCGGGCGGTTCGATTACCTGAACCTGACCAGCAGCAACAACAACACGAAGGAGGTCCTCGACCGCTGGACGCCCACCAACCCCAGCAACACCATTCCCCGGGCCAACTCGGCGGGCGGTTCGCGTATTCTGTCGACGTTTCAGGTGGAAGATGGGTCGTATCTGCGGGTGAAAAACCTGTCGCTGGGCTACAACCTGCCGGCCGCTTTGGTGAAACGGCTCTACCTGAGCGGGGCCAAGGTGTACGTGCTGGGGCAGAACCTGTTCACGTTCACGAAATACACCGGCTATGACCCCGAAGTAAACCGCTACGGATCGTCGTCCATCAGCCAGGGTATTGACTACGGCGGCTACCCAGCTGCCAGGACCGTCACCGTAGGACTAAACCTGAAATTCTAACCCTTGATCGCCATGAAACGACTTATTCTTCTTAGTGCCAGCCTCCTGCTGCTGGCGGGCTGCGAAAGCCAGCTCGATCTGGCGCCCATCGGCAACCTCACCGAAGCGACGTATTACAAAACCACCGACGACGCCAAAGCGGCCATCGGGGCGTGTTATGCTCCCTTGCGCGGTATCGTCGATGCCATCGTGTTCATTGACCTGGTCACGACCGACGACGGCGTACCGTTCCTGACTGGCATTGCCGACCGACCGCTGCTGTGGCGCTATAACATTGCACCCAATAACGGCTTTGCTAACGTTTGGTCGGCCACGTATGCCGCCATCAACCGCACCAATACGGTCATTGATCGCGTGCCGGGTATTCCGATGGACGAGACGTTGAAGAATCGCTACGTGGCCGAAGCTAAATTTTTACGGGCGTTTCATTATCTCAACCTCGTTCGGCTGTACGGCGGGGTGCCGTTGGTGACGAAGGAAACGACCTCGCTCGAAAACCTGCAGGTCGAACGGGCGTCAGTGGAAGACGTGTACAGCCTCATCGAGGCAGATTTGAAGGAAGCCGAAACCGTATTGCCCCTTCGTTACACGGGTGCCGATGTAGGCCGGGCCACGCGCGGAGCTGCCAAAGGACTGCTGGCGAAGGTGTACCTGACCCGCGCCGGAACGGCCAAAGGCTCACCCTACTGGGCACAGGCTGCAACCAAAGCGAAAGAAGTAATGGATTCAGGCGTGTATGACCTGTGGGCTAACTACGCCGACGCCTTCACGATTGCTAACCGGGGTGGTAAGGAGTTCGTGTTCGAGCTTCAGTTCCTGACCGACGTGCGCGGACACGGCTGGGGCCGGGGCTACGGCGTCCGGGGGGCTTCGTTCTATCCCGGTGGAACGGGTTCCGGTATTGCGAGAGTTACGCCAAGCCTGTTCAACCTGTACCAGCCCGGCGACACCCGGAAGGCGGTGAACTTCATTACGTCATACGCCAGCGGCAACACCACCGTGAATCTGTCGCTGCTGGACCCTGACCCGGCCAAGGGTATCTATTTCCAGAAATTATGGGATCGCACGGCCAAAACGAACGGGGGCGAAGGCACGAGTTACCCGGTTATGCGCTACCCGGACATTCTGCTGATGTACGCCGAAGCCGCCAACGAAGCCAACGGCGGACCAACGGCCGAGGCCTTGGCCGCGCTGAACCGCGTACATACCCGCGCCGGACTACCCGCGCTGTCGGGGCTGAACTACGAGCAGTTTAAACAGGCTGTCTGGACGGAGCGCCGACTGGAATTCGTGTTTGAAAACCAGCGCCGGTTTGATCTGGTCCGGACCGGTCGGCTGCTTGATGCTGTAAAAGCCGAAACCAGTTTCGCCCGCAACCCGACCATCCAGCCATTCAACGTGCTGCTGCCAATTCCGCAGAGCGAAGTGGATGCAAACCCGAAACTGAAACAGAACGAGGGGTATTGACCCATACTCGTTTGCAAAACACTAGTCCATGCAAAACCGTAGAGATTTTCTAAAACTATCCTCTTTGACCGTAGCAGCCACCTCGGTCGCGCCGAAACTGACGTTCGCGGCTCCGAAGAAGGCCCCCGTTATCCTGCTGCGCTCATCCTGGAATGACCATAACATTGGCGATCAGGGCCACACGCCCGGCACGTTACGGCTGTTGGAGCGCTACGTTCCCGAAGCTGAAATTCTGCTCTGGCACGAAGAACCCCGACCCGAAACCGAGAAAATCATCACGAAGAATTTCCCCAAAGTCAAAATCGTGCGGGGTAGTTTCTACGATGGCGATAAACCGTTTGAAGGTGAACTGAAAGACGCCTTCGACCGGGCCAACCTCTACATCGTTAACTCGGGCATGGTGTATAATTACGGTCTGTTCGGCTACGACTGGCCCAGCGCCATGTCGCGCCTGACTCCGTTTTACTATTGCCTCGAACGGGGCGTGCCGTTCGGGTTATATGGGCAATCATTCGACAAGTTTGCCCACCCGTCGATGCCGGTGTTCAGGGATGTGTTCAGCCGGGCCGCTTTCATTTACACGCGGGATGACGAGTCGCGCAAGTTTCTGGTCGAAAACAAGTTTAAGCCGCAGGTGCTGGAGTTCGGGCCGGATGGCTGCTTCGGTATCGACGTGCGCGACGAAGAACGCGGTCGGGCGTATCTGAAGAAAGTGGGGCTGGAAGACCAGAAGTTTCTGGCGGTGGTTATCCGCACTAATACCAAGCACATTTACGACAAAGGCTCAGGAAGCGTTTTGAATCCGGCCAAGCCGACGCCCGAGCAGCAGGAGCAGGACCGGCAGCGATTAGGTAAAGTCCGCGAACTCATCACGACCTGGGTCCGCGAAACCGGCATGAAGGTGCTGCTGGCTCCCGAAGTAAGCAAGGAAGTGGCCCAGGCCAAAACTGGCGTCTACGACCAGTTACCCGCTGATATCCAATCTAAAGTAGTCTGCCGCGATACGTTCTGGAACGCCGACGAAGCCATGTCAGTCTACGCCCGCGCTCATTCCATGTTCGGTATTGAACCGCACTCGCTCATTATGGGCCTGGCGCTTGGCGTACCGGTGGTGCACGCCCGCGCCCTGTCGCACGGCAAAAAAGGCTGGATGTTCCGCGACATTGGCGTACCGGAATGGCTGTTCGACATCGATCAGGCATCGGCGAAAGATCTTACCGCTGAGGTGATGAAGATTCACCAGAATTATCCCCTGGCGAAAGAAAAAGCGCGCAAGGCGATGGCCTTCGTGACCGACCGGCAAAAGGCTGGCATGCAGGTGGTTCGCCGGAATGTGAACCTGACCAGTTAAGACGTCCTGCACAAAACGTATCAGCGCCTGTAAGTGCTTGGCGCGGTTTTTTTGTCCTGACAGTAGAGCCCCATCGCCCAAAAGTCCATCTGGTGCTTTTGGGCGATGCCGGGATTTACGAACTGCAACCCGAACGCCCAACTAACCGATGACAGCCCCGCTCTCCCGACGCGGGTTTGGGCAACAAGGTGGGTGTTCGCCTGTTCAATTTATTAGGACTTATCTGCTGCTCTAATACCATGAGAATTGGATTCCTGCTCCTGCTGTCGACTCTTTTAAACGTCAGCTATGTAATGAGCCAGACGTATAATGTGCTGGACTACGGAGCTGTTGCCGACGGAAAAACCAACTGCACAAAGGCCATTCAGAAAACCATTGACAAATGCGCGGAAACGGGCGGACTTGTCTATTTGCCTAAAGGTATCTTTCTAAGCGGAACCATCTTTTTGCGGAGCAACGTGACATTGCACCTTTCGCCGATGGCGGTGCTAAAAGGAAGTTCGTCTCCGCAGGACTACCCCAACATTTTCGATGATCTGTCACCTGGCGCACCCACCAAAATCCGCAACCCGGATACGCAGAAGCGGTGTCAGGTGGGCTTTGTCGTCGCCCAAAATGTGCACCACGTCGGTATCGAAGGGACGGGCACCATCGACGGAAGTGGCACCGAATGGACGGGAAGCCGCGTGAACGACGGACCCGGGCGGCCTAACTCCATCTTGTTCATCTACTGCAACGATGTGCTGATTAAAGACTTCACGCTCAAGAACTCCGTCAACTGGGCGCACTATTATCTGAAATGCAATCGGGTGAATATTAATCGGATTAAAATCAACAGCCTCGGGCTGATCAACAACGATGGGCTGGATATCGAGAGCAGCAACGTGAGCGTGTCGGACTGTATTATCGAGAGCGACGACGATGGTATCTGTCTTAAAAACAGCGATTACGAACCGATTGAGAATATCTCGATTACCAACTGCGTCGTCAAAACCAACTGCAACGGCATCAAGTTCGGAACCTCGTCGCTAGGTGGCTTTAAAAACGTGTCCATTTCGAACTGTGTCATTAGTAAAGTGACCGGAACCAACCATTGGAACTGGGACTGGGCCGGCAAGATGCCGGATATTGAACTGCCGGTTTCGGTGCTGGCCGGGCTGGCGCTCGAAGTGGTCGATGGTGGCGTAATGGAACATATTACCATCAACAACATTTCGATGCGGGATGTGCAGACGGCTATTTTCATCCACATCGGTAACCGGGCCCGGCGCGAAAAACCGACGGATTCGGTTCGCCCACCGGGTCAGTTGAAACACGTGCTGATCAGCAACGTAACGGCCATTAGCCACAGCAAAATCACCAATTCTATTTCGGGACAGCCGGGATACCCCGTGGAAAATGTTCTGCTCAGCAATATCCAGATTAACGGAATGGGTAAGGGGACAATTGAGGAAGCTAACCGGGCGGTGCCCGAAAAGCCTACCTCGTACCCGGAGCAGCGCATGTTTGGTTATTCGCTGCCCGCCCACGGCTTTTACGTGCGTCATGCCCGGAACATCACGTTCACCAACGTCGATTTTGATCTTCGTAACCCCGACCAGCGTCCGGCTTATGTGCTGGAAGACGTGAAAGATATCTTCATCAACGGGAAGAATAACGACCATTTTGGGGTAAAAGATGAACCCAAAAAAGCAGTATACACCGCCGAAATAAAATGACAAGTGCTATGCCCTGCCGGCTCTACCTCGTTTTCGCTTTCGTTTCCCTGCTCACAGCGGGTTATTCGCAATCCGTATCGCCACATCCCGTTCCCGAAGAGTTTGCTTCAGATTACTACGTTGTGACGGTAAACGGGCAATCCGTACCAGTTTTTCATGCGGGACTGAACGTCTACTTTGCCAGCTTCGAGTTCGTCGGAAATGCTTCCGTGGCCGTAACATCGAATGCCAATACGGACAAATATTCGGGACAAACATCCAATAAAGAGGCCGTCAAGATCGATGAGAAAGGGTACTGGCGGGGGATGCCTTCGTGCGCCCACTCTCGAAAAATTGCAAGCCCACGGTTAATGGTTCAACCGTCAGCTTTGCGATTTCCGACGCCGGGCAGTACTCCGTTGAACGAGCAGGAACCGGGCATTTCAAAGACGATGTATTGTTTCTTTTTGCCAACCGGCCTGATACCAGCGTACCCAACCTGACCGCTAAAAATGTAATCCACCTGAAAGCCGGTATTCATCATCGGAATATCGATCTGACCAGTGGACAAACGCTTTACCTGGATGCCGGGGCGGTTTTGTTTGGTGGTATCAATGTCTGGGACGCCAAAAACGTCAGCATTCTGGGGTGGGGTACAGTGGTGTATTACGGCCCGCAGTCGGAAACGCACGATGACGGCTGGAAGAATCAGAAGAACTGGCATCCGCTCACGACCCATAATGTACAGGGGTTAACGGTTCGGGGCGTGACGTTTGTTGGCCGCAGCCGCACCTGGTCATTGCAAACCCACACGACGTTCGACGCCGTATTCGACAATATCAAAATTCTGGCTGTTAACCCGCAAAACATCAACGGTGACGGTATCGACTGGTACGGCGGAGGGCGGACCAAAGTCCTCAACAGCTTTATCCGCTCGATGGACGACTGTTTTGCGTTTTTTACGCCCGGCAGCAGCCAGGACATGTGGGCCACCACTCGCAACACGGCGGGCGAAGTAAACGATATTTATATTGAGAACTGCGTTTTATGGAGTACGCTGGCAAATGTATTTCGCATCGGTTTCAATGGGCAAGCGCTGACAACCCGTACTATCACCATGCGCAACACTGATGTGATTCATATGAGTAAAGGCGAGTGGCATGCACCTTGGGCCTTGTTCTGCATGGTCAGCCCCAACAGCAAAGGTAAGGCGAGTCACCGTGACTACACGTTTGAAAACATCCGGTTTGAAGAGCCTATTGCCCTGTTCGGGCTGCAAAACCCCGAAGCTCAGTTTGAACGTATACTGCTGAAAAACATTACCATGCTGGGTGAGCCCGTGCCTTCCGTGGTAAGAAATACAACCCGTAATGTAACCTTCGACAACGTGATACTCAACGGGAAGCACGTGGGGTCAGAAGCCGATATTCCGCTGCGGGCAGGAAGCAGGCAGGTAGAGAACGCGACCTTCGGGCCAATCAGGTGAGCTTGGGGTAGTTTCCCGTCAGGGGTCTGCGTACTGTTTCAGGTAATGAGCTATAGCAACACGTGGCTTGATTAGGGTTTCTGGCCGAAAACGGGCCTTACATTCAGCAACACTAACGTATCAATCAATGACAGCATCGTTTTCACGACGCGACTTTCTGCAACAAGCCGCCACGCTGGCCGGACTGCTGGCTACAGCGCCCGGCTTTGGCCTGAACCGCACCGGCGGACCGGCCAAACCGTTACGACGGACCGCCAAAACCATACTGCTCCGGTCGTCGTGGCAAACGGTCAATATTGGCGATATTGGCCATACGCCCGGTGCCCTGCAGGTGTTTAAGGACTATTTACCCGCCGATACCAACATCATGCTGTGGCCGTCGAGCGTCGATAATGGTGTGGCTGAGTTGCTCAAAACGTACTTTCCCAGGTTGACCATCATCCAGGGAAAGCTCGATGAGCAGGGCAATCCCGCAACGCCCGAACTGAAAACGGCGTTTGAACAGGCCGACCTGTTTGTGCATGGGTCGGGGCCGAGTGTACTGGCCCAAAACCACGTCGAAGCCTGGCGGAAAGTAACCGGCAAACCCTACGGCATTTTTGGCGTAACAGTAGGCGGAGAACTCAACGACCAGTTGATGGACCTGCTCAACGGAGCCGCGTTTGTGTACCTGCGCGACACCGTTTCGCTCAAACTCCTGCAGGATAAAGGCGTCAAAGCACCCGTGCTGGCGTTCGGGCCGGATGCTACGTTTGCCATTCCGTTTCGGAACAAAGCCAAAGCTGATGCCTACCTGAAATCGGTGGGGCTGAAGCCAAAAGAATTCATCTGCGCCATTCCCCGGCTGCGCTACACGCCCTATTTCCAGATTCATAACCGCGAGGCTACCGAGGCCGAGCAGAAACGGCACGCTATTGCCGAACAGTTCAAAGAGCCCGATCACGCCAAATTGCGCGAAGCCATTGTTACGTGGGTTCGTAAAACAGGCCTTAAAGTACTGGCCTGCCCCGAGATGACGTACGAGATTCCGCTGGCCAAAGAACAACTGGTCGATCCGCTGCCGGAGGACGTCAGGAAAAACGTGGTCTGGCGCGATACGTACTGGCTGCCGGATGAGGCTACGTCGGTCTACGAACAGGCCAGGGCGCTTGTCAGTATGGAGATGCACTCGCCCATCATGGCGTTTCAGGTCAATACGCCCGCCCTGTTGATCCGTCAGCCAACCGATACCAGCAAAGGCCAGATGTGGCGGGATGTGGGTTTGAACGACTGGATTCTCGAAGTGGACAGTACCACCGGCCCGCAGATAGCCGACCGGCTCCTGGAGGTGCACCAGAACTACCCGGCTGCCCTGAAAAAACTGGCCACCGCCCGCGACTTTGTCCGGAACCGCCTGCAGGATATGGCCAAATCCGTCGAAAAAGCCGGTTAGTTAGCTCCACCTTATTCATGAATCAGCTCCCGGCAATAGAAGAGGTTGCCGGGAGCGATGCTGCGTTCATCCCGACTTCTGAGGGATACTTCGACAATGGGCTAGCTGCCCGGTCGTTAATTTGGCTACAAAAACCACTAATCTGGCTACGTCTCCGTGTCGGCTATGAAAGACCTTTGTCCTGACCAAAGCAGAACACCGTCATGATATTAGTAACCGGAGCCACCGGCCGACTTGGTACCGCAGTCATCAACCAGCTACTGCAAGACGTACCGGCCAACCAGATTGCCGCCTTCGTGCGGGACGAAACCAAAGCCACCAGCCTGATCGAACAGGGCGTGGTCATACGCGTCGGTAGCTATGATGACCCAGATGCCCTCAACAGTGCCATGCAGGGTATTAAGACGGTCCTCCTGATTGCGGGTACGGACGAAGAAAATCGGGTTAGACAACATCAGCTCGTCGTGGATGTTGCCCGAAATGCGAGGGTTCAACGGATTGCCTACACGAGCCGGGCGCTGAAAGACCCTTCTACACTGGTCAATCAGCTGATGAAAGGCCACTTTCAGACCGAAGACTACATCAAAGCAAGTGGGCTGGCCTATACGCTGTTTCAAAACATCCTGTATATGGATGCCATTCCCCAGTTTGTGGGTGGTGAATCCGTTTTCGAGCACGGTATCCACGTACCAGCCGGCCGGGGAAAGGTTGCTCTGGCTCTGCGAAGCGAGATGGGAGAAGCCATTGCGAAGGCCCTGCTCAGGGATGATACGGGCAACCTGACGTACCGCTTAACCGGCAGCGCATCTTACTCCTTTTATGACGTAGCCGCTGCCCTAACCGATCTATCCGGCAAGTCGGTGACTTACACCCCAGCGGAGCCGGGCATGTTTGAGGAGCAGCTAATCCGACGCGGTTTACCCGAGGTCACGGCCCGACGAATCACCGGGTTCATCACCGACATTGCCAATGGTCAGGAAGACAGCATAAGCCCAGATCTGGAAAAGCTGCTGGGCCGAAAGCCAACGGCACTCAAAGAAGGGTTGATTTCGTTGTATAATTTGTAATTCCTATTGGCTGGGTTTTCTCCAGAATAAACCCAGCCAAAAACCCGTCGCCGTATGCCAGCCGAGCCGCTTCACCGAATCGACACCATAGCCGCCTATCATCAGTTTGCCGGTCTTCCAAAACCAGCCCACCCGCTCATTAGCGTGGTCCGGTTCGACGACATCAGACCACGGCGAACTGACGGAACGAAGAGCTTTGTCAATAATTTTTATTCAATCGCGCTGAAACGGAATTTCAATGGCCGGATGAAATATGGGCAGCAGGAGTACGATTTCAACGAAGGGGTGATGGTCTTTCTGGCGCCCGGTCAGGTACTTACTGTTTCGGCTGATGAGTCCCACGAGCATACGGGTTGGCTGCTAATGATTCACCCCGACTTTTTATGGCATACTCCCCTCGCCAAGGGGATTCGGCAGCACGACTATTTTGACTATTCGGTTCGTGAGGCCCTGTTTTTGTCAGAAACGGAAGAGTCAACAATCGTTGGCCTTATCCAGCAGATTCAGCGGGAATACCAGGCACCCATCGACAAGTTCAGCCAGAACATCATCATCGCTCAGCTCGACGTGCTGCTCAATTATGCCGACCGGTTTTACCAGCGGCAGTTCATCACCCGCCGGATCACCAACCACAAATTGCTGGACCGCTTCGAGGAAGTACTGGAGGCTTATCTGGTCAGTGACGAACTGCTGAAAACCGGGCCGCCCACAGTAGGGTATATGGCCGACCAGCTCAACCTGTCTCCTACGTACCTGAGCAGTCTGCTGAAAACACTGACCGGGCTCAACACCCAGCAGCATATTCACGAGAAGCTTCTTGACAAAGCCAAAGAAATGCTGTCTACCACTACGTTATCGGTCAGCGAGATTGCGTATAGGCTGGGGTTTGGGCATCCCCAGTCGTTCAGCAAATTGTTCAGGAGCAAGACCAACATTGCCCCGCTGGCATTTCGCCATTCTTTTAATTGAGGTAGCCGCCAAAAAGGGTAATCCATCAAGTACAGCTTGGTAACGTCGTCGTTTCTATACGGCTCGCTTACACCAAACAATAAAGGCTAACCAGTTGATTTTGAGCAATTCTAGCTCTAATCCTGATTAACCTCTGTTGTAAAATTGCGATCCCATTTAAAGCTTTTTTCTAATTGATAATCAACTTATTACATTCACTTTTCAAGCAAGGGGACGGATTGCCAAATAGAAATAACTTTTCGCTACGTGGGGGACGGTTGCCCCATTGCCGGGTGTATCTTTGTCCTGAATCAAGTGCCTTAGCGGGCAACTTGGTTTGGTCAGAACCGGGCGGGTGCGGGGTCGCCCCTGCGATTCCCTCGGTTCACATAGGCCGGGTGGGTGGTTCCCCCGGCCTTTTTCGTTGTATGTGCGAAGCTCAAAGTAGGCCTGCCGCCACAGTATCTTACATGAACGTGTATACTGTGAGTGTTCAAAATAACGCTCGATCTACTTGACAGACGTTAAGCTTTGTAAGTTACAGATTCCAGTGCTACATTGGTATATTGCTAACATATAAGAGATTATACAACAGTTTTCAACCCAAGACGAAGATGTGATAGCACTATCTACTCGTACCCTATATGTCGCTAAAGAAGTGGTCTATTTATCTTTTTTCGATTCTTTTAGGAATCTTACTGCTTTGGATTACCTATAAATTAAGTGAAGATTATGACGAGCAAGCCTACATTCAACAACACAGCCCACGGGTTAAAATGCCTGTAGTGAAAAGAATCAAAGGCTGGGGTACCGTCAGATATCCGAACAAGGTCTATGTTAGCCACCAGGGTAAGAGCTATATTTTAGAGTTTTCAAACCAGTATTTTAGAAAAACGGCTAAATTAGATAGTATCCTCGTCCATTATGACCCAACACGAGACAGAGCTGTCCAGGTAGATGGTAAGTTGACCAAACCCTATGTGCTGCTGCTACTATTGGGTCTAGTTAGTCTTGCAATAGTTATCGGTACTGTTATTGATTTACGTCGGCAACTAACAAAAACAATAGTTGCTTAACATATTCGCACTTATACAACAGTCAACATCCATGAAAATACTAGCTATTATCTTGAGTCTCTTTACAGCTTTAGGTTGTTCTAGAAGTCCTGACGACAAGTTTACAAACGAGAGTAAGGTCAATGAAAATTACATATCGATTGAAAAGCTTGTTACTCAACCTCAGCCGGAAACCTTCACAATCGAATTTATCAAAGTAGATGAAGTCGATGAACTTCAAAATCTGATTTATGGTGAGACTGTAGTCAGCTGCCTAAACACTGAAGTGAAAATGGACAAGCCTTATGTCATCGCTAAGGGGGTCCCTTTTCATGTTTCCTCTTGGAAGGGTCATGTCTATAATGGGACAACTAAGGTGATGAAGATATATTTCTTGTGAAATGAGCAGCAACAGTTTCTGAGTAAAGTCCCTTTACATAAGTCTAGTTATGCAACGGGTCTGGGAGAAGTGCAAAATTGCTGCTAGTCAGAATCTTGTACATTTCCCAGACCCGTTTTATAACTCATCTTATGTTATGAGAAGAAATTAAGAATTTAGTCGCTCTGGTTTAGAAGTTGATTCTAAAATATCTTAATAGTGCTGACAAGCCTATTAAGAGCCAGCATGGGAAAAGGATGATCAGAAAATCCACCACGTAATGGCTATTAATAGGCTTGTATCTACCCTTTATTAATCTCTTATACCTCTTTGTTTTGATGAAATAGCTAAATAATCCATAAAAAATAAAGCCCTGTAAGATTAACCCCATTAAGACAAAAATGAATGTGTCTATTCGAAAAGCAGGTAGATGAAGTATTCTTTTAGCGAAGCTCACACATGCTACTTGTACGCACAATAGCACAATCATCATCAAAGTAAGGGCACTATTTACCGGATCAGCACTCTTAACTTTACGTAGATACTGATAGCAGAAGTAAAAGCTGAAATCAAGTATTTCAGTCATTCAACAGTATTCAGAAATGTTGTATAAGTGCGAATATGTTAACCTACATCTAATGTAGCCCACGCGGTCCAATCCTACAAGCCTCGTATGTTCAGAAAACGATCGGTCGAGGGAATACCTTACGTTGAATAAGACTTACCGTATTCATTACTCCTAATTCTCATCTTGAATAGGATAATCAACCAAATTATAGAATGCCTTCTTCGTTTGTGTAAAACTTAATTCAGTATAATATAGTTGTAACATACATCATAAAAATACAATATAGCGGTCTTGATTCTTTCCAGTGAGGTATGATTGAGGTAGACGACCAAATTAGCAAACACAATATAGTAAGGGCTACGGCTCATACACGCTATCTGTTTCCCTTTTTTGCCCACTATGTTCAGACCGGGTTCCCCTCCCCGACTGATAACTACATTGAGAAGGTTTGCGACCTCAACGAGCTTTGCATCACCAATCCTGAGGCTACTTACTTTGTTCGGGTTGGCTCGGATAGTATGATTGGCGACCGAATTGAGCGGGGCGACGTATTGGTTGTCGATTGCTCACGCGAACCGGTTGAGGGCAAAATAGTAGTGGTCTGGCTCAACAGTGTCCATGCCGTTAAACGTATCCACTATGCCGGTGAACTGGTGGGGAGGGGCGGTCTGACTGGGCGTCTTTCAACAAGGCCTGGGTGGACTTGTCGGTAATGGTTTTCATTGGTCTGACTTGGTTTGGTCACTACCAAGTGACAATAAATATCAATACGAGGGGACGGATTTTGTTTATTTTCCCGTATTTATTTTGATTAAGTACGATAAACAAAAAATGGCTAATCAGTTGATTTCGAGCAATTCTAGCTCTAATCCTGATTAGCCTCTATTGTAAAATTGTGATCCCGTTTGGATTCGAACCAAAGACCGTCTGCTTAGCTTACCACTACAGCTTTCGCTGCTGCACAAGTACACTATAACTGTACATTTGTGGTCTGGACTATATCTTCACCATATCTGTCAAGACGTAGGTGGTTGCCGTATAGTCTCTACACCTTTCTCCTGTCGTCAGGAGACTTGGCTCGGTATTATCATTAACCCGTCGACCCACCAATGAAAAAATGCACCCGGTGCGGCATACACAAACCCTTACACGACTTCTATGCATCGAAGACGCATAGTCAGGGGGTCATGTGCTATTGTAAACAATGCTTTAATCGGAAAGCAATCCAGCGATGGATCGATCGAAAATGTAAAGCGATTGCCTACAAAGGTGGTGCCTGTCACGATTGTCGTTTATCCTTGTCAGACAGCCACTACTCCGTTTTTGAGTTTCACCACCTAACCCCTTCTCAGAAAGACCACGATTGGACAAAACTTCGTCTGGTATCGTGGAAAACAATCGTACAGGAATTAGATAAATGTGTACTCCTTTGCGCAAATTGCCATCGAATCAGGCACTCCAGGTCAGAAGACTTCACCGAATTTGACAACATCCCATAAGTGGTTTCCCCTCTTATGGCTCCTCACTTAAAGGCAGATGCTCTATCCAACTGAGCTACGGGACCTAATAAAAAAGGTTTACGGTTTTTGGCTACTACGTTTACAGTGACTGTACTGAAAACCGTAAACCTTAAAACTGTAAACCTTTTTATCGTCGGGGTGGCAGGATTCGAACCTGCGACCACCTGGTCCCAAACCAGGTACGCTAACCGGACTGCGCTACACCCCGAATGTCTTGCCTGCGGAGAGAGAGGGATTCGAACCCTCGGTACCGTTACCAGTACGACAGTTTAGCAAACTGTTCCTTTCGGCCTCTCAGGCATCTCTCCATGAGAAATCGGCACTTGCTGTGCGATTGGGACACAAATATAGAGGGATTTACCGTTTACAACAAAACCTAATCCGCAAAATCTTTTCAAAATCGCTAATTTCGCCTTTTTCCGAACGGACTGATGAAGCCGAACCAGGTTAGAATCAGCCGGATACTCCGTTGTAATGAACTGGCTATATTCCTTTTCGGCCACTGAATATTGGTTCATTGGTTTATTTATCGGGCTCTATGCGCTCTACATCCGACGCACCTTCCGGGTAGCCCGGCAGCTCAATACGTCGGCCTGGGGCGTTATTCCCAAATTTTTTCTGCGCAGCACGTACCTGGCCCTAATGCTGCTGGCACTGCAGGGCCCTTTGTTCGGCGAAGGGGAACGCAACGTGGCTACGGTGGGCCGGGATGTGTACCTGCTGGTCGACGTGTCACGCTCCATGGACGCTACCGACGTAGTACCGACCCGGCTCGAACGGGTGAAATACGACATTCAGCAATTAAGCGATACGCTCCCCTCCGATCGCTTCGGGCTCATCCTTACCGCATCCGAATCGTTTGTCCTGTCGCCCCTTACGGCCGATCACGAAGCGTTTAAACGACTGGCTCAGGACGTACGTACCAGTGCACCCGCCCGGGGCGGCACCGATCTTTGCAACGCCCTGGAACTGGCCCGCCAGAAACTCCTGACCGACCCCAGTACGCGCCAGAGCACCAAAGCCATTGTCCTGTTCAGCGACGGCGAAAATTTCGGCCCCTGCGACCGCGCCGGGCTGGCCCGGCTCCGAACCTTCGGCCTTCCGCTCATTACGGTCGGAATCGGTACCGAGTCGGGGGCGTCGATCCGGGAAGGGCGCGATTTTGTCCGCGACGACCAGCGGCAGATTGTCCGCACCCGACTCAACCGGGCGTTTCTGCAAAGTCTGGCCAGCGACGGCCGGGGTCAGTATTTTGAAGCCGACGCCGAGGGCCGGTACGTGAATGATCTGGCGTCAACGCTGCGTTCGCTGCCGGGCCGGACAATTGATCAGAACCGGGTACTCATTGCCACCAACAAATATTATTACTTCCTGCTGGCCGCCCTGGGGTTACTGGCGTTTGATCTACTCGTTATCATCCGGACGTTTTGGCTGTAAGGCAGACTTTTTTGAACTTTCGTCTTACTTTTGGCCCTCAGTACGTTCATAGACTATGATTTACCTCTTCATTGCCCTTTGGTTATGGTGGGAAGAGCCGCTTTTGCTGAATCAGATTTCGCTTAACAACCAGGCTCGCCAGGAAGCGGAAGCGGCTTACAAAGCAGGCGACTATGTGCGTGCGCTCAACCGCTATGCGTACCTGAGCCGACTGACGACGACCATTGATCCGGCGGTTCGGCTCAACCTGGGCCATACGTATTTTCATCTGGGTCGGTATAGTAAAGCCAGGCCGCAATACGAAAACCTGCTGCGCTCCGACCGCCCCGACCTGCGAACTGTGGCCGCTACGCAACTGGGGGTTATTGCCTGCCTGCGCCGGGATAGCGCCACCGCCCTGTCGCTCTTCCGGCAGGCGTTGCTGGAAGATCCCGATAATGAACCCGCGCGGTACAATTTTGAGTTAGTTAAACAGCGGTATTCGGACAAGCTGCCGGCTCCCAACCCCCGAACGAAATCATCGACCAAACAACCCCAACAGGTCAATAAACCCAAACCGATGGGTGGTCAGCTGGTCGAGCGGTCGAATCGGCAGGACGATCTGCTGCGCCGGTTTAGGCAGTTAAACCTTACTGAAGAGCAGGCGCTGCAACTGCTGAATGCCATGCAGGCCGATGACCTGCCGTATCCGCTGCTACGGTCGGCCCGGGGTTCCGAATCGGGAACCGCAGCCACCGGCAACCGCTGGTAAGTATCAACAACTAAAAACCAACATGAACGAAGTAGTCATTATTTCAGCCGTCCGGACGCCCATTGGTAGTTTCGGCGGTGCCTTATCGACGTTGTCAGCAACGGACCTGGGGGCGGCAGCCATTAAAGGTGCGCTGGCCCGCGCGGGTGTGCAGCCCGATCAGGTACAGGAAGTTTACATGGGCAACGTAGTCTCGGCCAACCTGGGTCAGGCACCCGCCAAGCAGGCGGCCCTAAAAGCCGGCCTACCCGCCAGCGTGCCGTGCACGACCATCAACAAAGTCTGCGCATCGGGCACCAAAGCCATTATGCTGGCTGCCCAGTCGATCCAGCTGGGTCTGGCCGATGTTATCGTAGCGGGTGGCATGGAAAGCATGTCCAATACGCCCTACTACGTCCCGAAAGCCCGGTTTGGCTATAAATACGGTAACGCCGAACTCGTTGATGGGCTGGCCCGCGATGGGCTGGTTGATGCCTACGATCAATGTGCCATGGGTGTATTTGCCGATCAGACCGCGAAACACTACGGCATCAGCCGCGAAGCGCAGGACGCCTACACGGTGCAGTCGTACCGCCGGACCGAAGCCAGTACGCAGAGCGAGCAGTTCAAAGCGGAGATCGTCCCGGTTGAGGTAACGGGTCGGAAAGGCAGCGTCACGGTTGCTGAAGACGAAGAATTCAGGAACGTAATTTACGATAAGATCCCGACGCTCAAGCCGGCCTTTACGCCCGATGGGACGGTAACGCCCGCGAGTTCGTCGCCGATCAGCGACGGGGCTTCGGCGCTGGTAGTGATGAGCCGCCGGAAGGCCGATGAGCTGGGTCTGAAACCGCTGGCCCGGATTCTGGCCTACGCTGATGCAGAGCAGGAGCCGCAGTGGTTCACGACCGCCCCGACCAAGGCCGTACCGCTGGCCCTGGAGCGGGCAGGCCTTAAACCCGACGATATCGATTTCTACGAGGTAAACGAAGCGTTTGCCGTGGTACCCCTGGCCTTCAGCGAAGTCGTGGGCGTACCGCAGGAGAAACTGAACGTATTCGGGGGGGCGGTTTCCATTGGCCATCCGCTGGGCGCATCGGGTGCACGGATCGTAACCACCCTGACGAACGTCCTTCAGCAGAACGGAGGCCGCTACGGTGCCGTTGGTATCTGCAACGGGGGCGGGGGTGCCTCGGCGCTGGTGCTGGAGAAACTATAAGTACGTTACACGTCGGGGCCTGGCAACTACCAGGCCCCAACGTATAACCACAATTAATCATTTGATGACGACTACGACTAACGCCATTCACGAAACCAATTTTCAGTTCGACGGGCAGTTGAGCTTCTACCGCGGCAAAGTGCGCGATGTGTACGCCTTTCCAGACCGGCTGGTGATGATCGCCACCGATCGCATTTCGGCCTTTGACGTCGTGCTGCCCCGGCCAATTCCGTACAAAGGCCAGGTGCTGAACCAGACGGCGGCCTACTTCCTGCGGGCCACGGCCGATCTGGTTCCGAACTGGCTGGTCGACGTACCGGACCCGAACGTCAGCGTCGGGCTGAAGTGCGAACCCTATGCGGTCGAGATGGTGGTACGGGGGTATCTGGCCGGCCACGCCTGGCGGCAGTACCGCGATGGACACCGAACCCTCTGCGGAGTCCCTCTGCCCGATGGCCTGCGCGAGAACGATCGGCTGCCCCACCCCATCATCACCCCGACCACCAAAGCCCACGAGGGTCACGACGAGGATATCAGCCGGGAGGAGATCATTAGTCGCGGTATTGTGCGCGAAGCGGAATACCGCCAGTTGGAGCAGTACGCCCTGGCCCTTTTCCAGCGGGGCACGGAGATGGCCGCCGGGCGAGGGTTGATTCTGGTCGACACCAAGTACGAGTTTGGTAAACTCGACGACCGGATTTACCTCATCGATGAAGTCCATACGCCCGACTCATCGCGGTACTTTTACGCCGACACGTATACCGAAAACTTACTGGCCGGACAGCCGCAGAAACAATTGTCCAAAGAGTTTGTTAGGGAATGGCTGATTGCAAATAATTTTCAGGGGAAGACCGGTCAGACGGTGCCCGAGATGAGCGACGAGTGGGTAAACCAGATTACGAAGCGCTACGTTGAACTGTTTGAAACCGTTACGGGTCAGCCTTTTGCGCCGGCGCCGGGTGCCGACCCGCTGAATCGCATCGAAAGCGCCGTCCGGCAAGCCCTCACGACCGCGTAACAACCGGGACAATGCGGCCGTGAATCGGTTTTACATTGTAGGTTATTCGTTTTACTTTTAGGCCCGGAACCTTTTTGCAACGCATGAATTACACGATTGAAAAGAATGAGCAATATGCCCTGATTCGCCTGACGGAGAGCGAGTTCGGGGGCGACGTACCCACAGATTTTGAAGCACTGAGCCGCAGCCTTTTTCGGGAGGGTTACAGCAACATTATCGTTGACATGGCCCCCATCCAGACAGTGGACAATGCGGGTATTATGGCGATCCGCAAGATTAACCGGCAGTGTGTCAACGAAGTAGGATTGCTTGTTCTGGTCACGAAAAACGACGAATTGATAGAAACCCTGGATACGGCCAACATCAGCGACCTGACCATTCTGCCAACGGTTGAGGAAGCTATTGACGCCGTGTTTATGAACGAACTGGAAAACGATTTCCGCAGCGAGGACGACGATGAGTATGAGGGAGGGGTCAGCAGCGGCCGGGACACCGATTTCTAGCGTAAACCACGGCCAGCCGGACCCTGCCGGACGGACTTCGGTTCATTCCTTCGCGCTCACGATTCTGGGCGCGGGTTCAGCTACGCCCACGCTGGGCCGTCACCCGACGGCCCAGCTCCTGACGGTCGGCAACGAGTATATGCTGATCGACTGTGGCGAAGGCACCCAGTTTCGACTGATTGAACAGAAGATACGACCCAGCCGTCTTCGCTATATTTTCATCAGCCACCTCCACGGCGATCATTATTTCGGCCTGCCTCCGCTCCTGTCGACGCTGAACCTGTCGGGCCGTACGGAAGACCTGTACCTGTTCGGGCCACGTGGTCTGGACGAGGTCCTGACGACCATGTTCCGGGTGTCTGATTCGCGCCTGGGCTACCCGCTCCATTTCCAGCCGGTCGACCCCATACAACCGTCGATGCTGCTGGATCATCCGCACCTGACGGTTGAATCAATTCCACTCGAACACCGCATCGACTGCACGGGCTACCTGTTTCAGGAGAAACCCCACAAACTCCGGCTGCTGCGGGAACGGCTGCCCGACGACGTACCGGTGCCGTATCTGAAAAAGCTGAAAGAAGGCTTCGACATTCTGGACGAAACCGGGCAGGTGCTGTACGCAGCCGCCGAGTTTACCGAGGCAGGTCCGCCGGCCCGGTCCTACGCCTACTGCTCCGATACGCGGTACAACGAACTGCTGATTCCTCAGCTACAGGGCGTGGATTTGCTGTATCACGAAGCTACCTTCCTGGAAGACAACGCCCAGCGGGCAACCGAGGTATTTCACTCCACGGCGCAGCAGGCGGCTACCATTGCGGCCAAAGCCGGAGCAGGGCGGCTGATGATTGGCCATTTTTCGTCCCGCTACAAACGATTCGACTCGTTTCTGCTTGAGGCCAGAGCCGTTTTCCCGGAAACGTATCTGGCAGCCGAAGGCGAAACACTCGAAATAAATAAATGGGCGCATTAACTTTGCACCCACCCGAACCTCACCACCATGTTTTTGTTCCGATTAGGCTTTCTCGACGTAGGCTGGCTCGATATCCTCGACATCCTGCTGGTTGCTGTCTTAATTTATCAGATTTATAACCTGCTCCGGGGCAGCGTGGCCAGTCGGGTGTTTATCGGGTATCTGCTGGTGTATCTGCTGTACCTGGTCGTTAAAGCACTGGGCCTGAACCTGCTGACAACCATTCTGGAGTACTTTATCAGTGTGGGTGCGCTCGCGCTGATTATCATTTTTCAGCAGGAAATCCGGCGGTTCCTGCTGCTGATTGGCAAATCGACAAACGTTGTCAACAACCGGTTGATGCGTCGGTGGCTGCTTCGGCAACCTTACTTACCCGAGTCCGTTACGCCCCTCAAACCCATCGTCGACGCCTGCAAGACCCTCAGTGCCGAGTTTTCGGGAGGGCTGATTGCGATTGAACGAAATGATGATCTGGATAAATACATACAAACGGGCGAACTGATCAACGCCAACCTGTCGAAACAGCTCCTGCTGTCGATTTTCAGCCAGTACAGCCCGCTGCACGACGGGGCCGTTATCATCAGCAACGGACGCATTCTGGCGGCCCGCTGCATCCTCCCTGTATCCGACGACGACGTACTGCCACCGGCGCTGGGTTTTCGGCACCGGGCCGCTTTGGGTATGTGCGAAGCCACCGACGCGGCTGTGATTGCCGTATCAGAAGAAACCGGTCGGCTTGCCCTGGCGATCAACGGCGAGTTGTCGACCAACCTGAGTCTGCCCGAGCTGGAGAGCCGCCTGGATACGTACCTGAACGAACCGGGACTTAAACCACTCGGCAACATTACGTCCTGAGTAACTCCCCGAAACCATTACCTGCCTGGGTCGTTAGGTGTCCATACTACAACGATCCATGAAAACCAATCTCTTCGCTACGGCGCTTACTCTCGCGCTACTCATGGGCTGGGCCTGGGCTCACGCTCAGGTCCGGCTCGACCTAGAATCGGGTCTTGTTCTTGGCACAAACTACAACAAGGTACGGATACCCAACCAGGGAGGGACAACGTTCAATCTGGCCGAGGACTTGTCGGTGAAGCCGAAAGTTTTCTACCGCATTCGGCTTGGGTACACCATTGCAGACCGGCATACGATTTCAGCGCTGTATGCTCCCCTCACCGTTCGGTACGAAGGCGCGTTTCCGCAGCCGGTCAATTACAACAATGTCGTTTTCCCCGCCGATCGGGCCACCACGGCTTATTACACCTTCAATTCGTACCGGCTGACGTACCGCTACGATTTTGTACGGCGTGAACGCTGGCGCGTCGGCGCGGGATTGACCGCCAAAATACGGGATGCCAACGTCCGGCTGGTGAGCGAAAACCGGGATACCGGCTACGACAACGTGGGGTTCGTGCCGCTCCTTAATGTATATGCAGCCTACCGGCCTACGGAGCAGTGGACGATTCTGGTCGAGGGGGATGCGCTGGGTTCCCGATTCGGGCGGGCGGAAGACATATTTGCGGGGCTGGCGTATCAGCTTAGTCCAGCAGTTGGCCTGAAAGCCGGCTACCGGGTTGTCGAAGGCGGGGCCGACGTCGATGATGTGTACAACTTCACCTGGATCAACTACGCATCCGTAGGGTTGTTGGTTAACTTTTAGAGGAGGAAAGGAGGAGGGAGGAAAGGAGGAAGGATTTATTGCTTATCCCTTTCCTCCTTTCCTCCCTCCTCCTTTTCTCCCCTTGTTTAATATTCCAGCATGCCTGGCAGGGCTTTGGCCTGCTCAACAAAATCCGCGATCTGCTCCATAGATGGCGGGCGCTGGGTGAATTGCCGGACGTTATTGATCTCAATCAGTTTAGCGTGCAGGTTTTCGGGCGAACGCCGGGCCAGTTCTTTTACGGTATCGACACCCGCTTCTTCCAATAAGTCGCTGTAGACACGACCAACCCCTTTGATCCGGGCCAGATCGGCCCGATTCGCCAATTCCAGAATCATCGTAGCATTGATCCCGGCAGCCGAAGCCAGCTCCTTGCGGCCATGTGGGGTTTTGGCCGCTTCCAGTAGGGCGTTGCTGTCGCCGAGACCCTGCGCTTTCAATGCGTTTAGAACAGCATCCGTAATACCACGCAGTTCTCCGAGAGTAAGACTCATAATTTAAAGGTTTTAGGTAAGCACATGCGAAACGGCTTGACCTTCAAGCCGCTATCTATTCGCTAGTTTAGCGATTATTATATTTCCTTCTGATGTCGTTGATTAAAAATTTTTTCTGCGCTGTAAAGCTCTCCGGGTGCATCTGGCTAAACTCGGCCTGCCATTCGGCGTAACGCGCCGGCTCACCCGCCCGAAACTGATCAGGATTTATCTTCTTCTGCGTCAGGTATTCGTCAAAAGTCATACGTACTTACTCTGCCGTTTTAGCAGGTTTATTTCGCTTCTATTCGCCTTCATACATGAATAAATACCCAGGCCATGCAGAAATCGGCAAGTTCAGGACAAAATGGCTGATTAATCGTGGCGTACACATGAAGGCATTGTACTGGAACAGATGTTGGCGCGCCTTCCCTATCCAGATAAACAACACTAGGTATGGAAACTCAATTCGTGACATTTGCCGACACCTCATCGCAGGCCGGTGGTATGGGTGATCAGGACCCAATCCTGCTGGATGCGTATTCGAATACGGTCGTAAATGTAGCCAAAAAAGTGAGCCCCTCGGTGGTTCAGATTAAGGTCAGCGGCCAAACGACCGACAACAATCAGCCCAGTTCCCGGCGTCGGCCAGGTCGGGGCGACGGGGGCGGTTCCGGCTCCGGGTTCATTATTTCGACGGACGGGTACGTCATTACCAACAACCACGTCGTGGCCGGAGCTACCAAAATTGACGTGACGGTACCCGAACGCAACGACGAACCCAGCCGGGAGTACGATGCTACGCTGATCGGCCGCGACCCCGCCACCGATATTGCCGTCTTGAAGATTTACGGCGAGGGCCTGAAAGCCATCAAATTTGCCGACTCCAAACAAACGCAGGTCGGGCAGATTGCCATTGCCATCGGCAACCCATATGGGTTTCAATATTCGCTGACGGCCGGGGTGGTCAGCGCCCTTGGCCGGACGTTACGTTCCGAATCGGGCCGCCTGATCGACGACGTAATTCAGACCGATGCTGCCCTGAACCCCGGTAACTCAGGCGGACCACTGGTTAACTCAAACGGCGATGTGATTGGGGTGAACACGGCGGTGATCCTGCCGGCCCAGGGCATTTGTTTCGCGGTTTCGTCGAATCTGGCCGCGCTGGTGGCCGGAAAGCTCATCATGCACGGGCGCGTTCGGCGGGGCTACCTCGGCATCGCCGGCCAGTTGATTAACCTGACCGAGCGCATCCGGCAATACAACCAGCTCAGCGCCCGCACGGGGGTTGTTGTCGCCAGCGTGGAAGCCGACGGCGTAGCAGAAAACAGTGAGCTGCAGCCGGGCGACATCATCGTTCGCTTCAACGAGCAACCCGTGGCGACCGTCGATGACCTGCACCGCCTGCTGACCGAAGAAACGATTGGCCGTCGGATTCAGCTCACCCTCCTGCGCGACAACCGGCAGCGGGGGGTTATGGTCACGCCGGGCGAGTTAAAATAAAGCGTAAAACGTATGTTTACCACGAAAGGACCTGGGGCTGCCCGGGTCCTTTTTTTATGAACATAGCTAAGTTTTAGTCTCCGCTCATAACATTCTGTTCACATTGTGAGTAATGTGTCTGCTAGTATGAATCATCATATAGCGACCACAGTTTACTTTTTTACACTATTTCATTTACACGTATGAAAAAACTCCTTCTTTCCATTTGTCTGCTCGGCGCCCTGTCGGCTACAGCCCAGGAATACAAGCCGTTTAAAGTGAATGCATCGATCGGCTTTGCAAAACCGTTGTCACCCGGCGTAGACGGGGGCTTTCTGCTCGCCATTGAACCAAAGTACGGGGTCACCGACCACTTCGATCTGGGTTTGCGCCTGGAATCGGCCTGGGTGGCGCGGGGTGTTCAGGTGAACGGCAGCACAACCACCGGCGATGTGGGCGCATTCAGTTCAGTACTGGTGACGGGTAACTACCTGTTCGGCGAAAGCAAGGTCCGTCCTTTCCTGGGTGCCGGCGTTGGTCTGTTCGTTGTCGGCGCTGCCGGTACGGTAGTAATCACCGATGGTCAGAACAATAACCAGAACGTTGAATTCGTGAACGACACAAAGTTTGGCGGGATGATTCGCGGGGGTGTGAAAGTAGGGCATTTTGTAGCAGCCGTTGAATACAACGCAGCCCCAACGACCGACAACCGGCTGGGCAACACGACGGTCACAAGCGAGAATTCATACCTGGGCGTAAAGGTAGGCTTTGATATTGGCGGAGGCCGCCGGTAGGTTTTCTCCGGCCAATTCAAGGCTTAGTTTATTGACGTATTGTTTTCCCTAAGGAGTCGATGCAGTTCATCTAGTCTGCATCGACTTTTTTTATGCAATAGCCTCTGAATCTTATCCAAATGCTACCGGATAATCAATTGAATAAATGACCAAAGCAATTAACCCTCTATTAACCAATAGTATATATATGCATCAATTTTCAGGCCATTTTTTATATGCAGTTACTAGCGTATGTTCGCGACTTCATTACTAATACATCAGTTTCCACAACTTCACTATTCACAAATTCATGAAGCACGTTTTGCTTTCTCTGTTCATGCTGGCCGCCGTTTCGGCTACGGCCCAGGAGTTTAAACCCTTTAAATTCAATATTTCGTTGGGGTACGCAAAACCGAGCGGCCCGGGCGCTTCCGGGGGCGTTCTGTATTCACTCGAACCCAAATACGGCATTTCCGACAACATCGACCTGGGTTTGCGCATTGAAGGCGCCCTGATGATCCGGGGTGTTGTAGTGAACGGTGAAGATGCCGAAGGTGAACTGAAAGCCTCTGCGTCATACCTGGCTACGGGAACGTATCTGCTGACAACCACGAATTTTCGACCTTACATCGGGGCGGGCGTCGGTCTGTACTCCGTGGCCAGCACAGGGGTTACCGTCATCGATGATGAAACCGAAGCCGGAACGCTGACGGGTGGAACGAAGTTTGGCGGTATGGTTCGTGCGGGTTTCAAGGCGGGCCACTTCAATCTGGGTCTGGAATACAACCTGATTCCGGCAACGGAAGGCATCATCATGTCGAACAACGGGTTTAACACGAACGTATCGAGCAAGAACTCGTATTTCGGCATTAAACTGGGCGTTGACATTGGTGGAGGCCGGTACAAATAAACCAACCCAATAAACGAAAAACGCAGGCCGGTAGGGCCTGCGTTTTTCGTTTATTGGGTTCTGCTACTGGAGCAGCGTTTTTAGATCCGCGTCCGACACGGTTAACAGGCCAACCTTCGGCAGCCGCCGGGTCAGTTCGCGCCAGTTGGCATCTTTGGCGTAGATGGCCCGCAGCATACCGGCGGCTTTGGGAACCTGCCTGGTGTTGGCCAGGGCGATGGCCGTCCAGTACTGCATTTCCAGGTTCTGCGGAAACTGTTTCATGGCGGCTCCGTATTCCTGCATGGCCCGTTTCATGTCGTTTTTCTCAATGGCCAGATCGCCGTTGTTCATGTGCTCGTAGGCCCGGTGCGTCCGCAGCAGCCGCTCAAGTTCGCGCAGGGGCTGATCGGCATCGTCGACGCGCAGATCCACTACGTGGTTTTCATCCCAGGGTGCACCGGTCGCTTTCCCTTTCACCACCAGCAGCACCGCCGACTGACGCCCGCGAACATCGCCCCCGGCTCCCTGAGCCGCATTGAGTGCCGACAATACCCGTTCGGGCAGCGGCAGACCGGCGTTTTTTTCGAAAGCTGCGGCCATGGCATCAGGAACTTTGCTGGTGAGCATCATATTCGCCTGCACCGAGTAGTTCTTCCCCTTACGATGCCCGGCAAAGTCAATGCACTTCTTCCCCGTGTGTACGGCTACGTTACCCCTGGCATCGGCAATAGCGACCTGCCGCACGTCGCGGCCTTCGTCAGTACGGAGCAGTTCATCCAGCGCCTGCTGCGCGGTTTTGCCTTTCTTCAACAGCGCCAGGCCGCGCAGTCCGAACGACTTGTTCACAAACGATTGCGTGGCCACAACCCCAACGCCTGCTTCGCCCCACGATACGGTGGTGCCGACCGAGAACCAGTGACTCTGCACCCCTACGGCCAGGTCGCCGGTTTTTTCGTCGCGGGCTACGATGGAAAAGGTGTGTGCGAAGGGTTCGCGGGTGTTGTTGGTTCCAGTTCGGGCGTGCTGGGCTAAGGTAGTGGTTGACAGAAAAAAGAGGCTGACCAGAAACCGATGCATGTTCAATGGGGTTAAGATCACCAAATATACGCGGGACAGGTCTTTCAGCAACAATCTGCTTTCTGAAAGCGCCAGACCCCGTAACTTGCACCCGAATACAACACTATACCACTTCATGAGTCTGGAACAATCCCCTCCCCTCACCCGCGCCCAAGCGTCCCGCGTTGCCATCGAACGATTATACATCACCATGCGCCACCTCTTCAACCGGGGGTTCTACAAGCCGTCGGGCGTATCGGGCGAGGAAATCCGCCGGGCGCTGCTTGTCCTGCAACCCGAAATCTATGGACTGGTCGGCGACCCCCAACGCGTTGAACTCGACGGACTGGTCTACGTCATGGACCGCCTGCCCAAAGGCATTGAAGCCTGCCGGGTCATTACCCTGGCCTCACGGGAAGGCTTCGAACATTCACATTTTCCAATCCTGGTTCCCGCCAAGCGCCGTCGGAATTGCTACCGCATCGATCAGGAGCAGATGGTCATTGAGGTGACCAACGGCCGGAGCGAGATTTATGACATCCTGACGCACCTGACGTTCATGTTCATGGAAGCCGACAAGATCCGGCGCAACGCGTTTCAGGAACGGGGCAGCAAAACCCGCGAGTGGGAAAAACTGGAAGCGATTGTTCAGGCCGGGGGGACCGTGACGGAGGATGAGCGCGAACTCGCCCTGACGTACCTGAGCTCTATCCTGGGCCGAACGTTTGAGGAAACGCAGCGGGCCTATGAGCGATTTGAAGAAACCGGCGGCACCAACAACGGCCTGTTCCGGATCGTGTATGGCCTGGGCAGCGTATCAATCCGCGAGATCCGCGAGACCAATGTCGATCGCGAAATCAACTTCACCCCCATGCTCCGCGAGCGGATCGGTCAGCACCTCTACGGCGAACGCTGGGCAACGCGGATCAAGCAGTACATCCGGGACAACAACCTGCACGAACGGCCCATTCACATCATCAGTGCCAATCCGCACAGCGTCGTGAATTGCCTGTATGCCCCGGCCGCCCTGACCGGTACGGCCTCCTGGGATAACCTGTACGATCTGGCGCTCAAACTCAGCCAGCCCCTCCAGCAAAACCTGCGGTTGAAAGTAGCCGAATACGCTCAGGCGCACGGTCTGCACGAACTGGCCGATGCCGGCGGCACCAACCTGCTGGTGCAGCTCATCGATACGGCCCAGTTACCCGCCAGAAAGCTGCCCGGCGAAATCAGCCACGATCCGGCGTTTATTGAACAAACCCAGCCGCTGCTGCTCGTCATGGACTACGCCTTTGGTGAACAGGCGTTTGAAACGATGGACGAACTGCTGAAGCCGTACGAACAGAACGGGGAGTCATTTGCGCTGAACGTAGCGTCGGTGTCGGTCATCGGTAAAGCCGGCATCCTGACCGGGGAGAAAGGTGACCTGATGATTCCCACCTCCCACATTTTCGAAGGCACCGCCGATAACTATCCGCTGGACAACGATTTCACCCCGGCCGACTTTGACGGCAACGGCCTGGCGGTCTACGAAGGCGCTATGATTACGGTGCTTGGTACGTCGCTTCAGAACAAAGACATCCTGAGCTATTTCCGCAATTCATCGTGGAAGGCGGTCGGGCTGGAAATGGAAGGCGCGCACTATCAGAAGGCGATTCAGGCCCACCTGAAAATTCGGAACAGCGTACCGGCCAACGTGAAGGTTCGATACGCGTACTACGCATCGGACAACCCGCTGATCACGGGCGGTACGCTGGCTTCGGGGAGCCTAGGCACGTTGGGCGTCAAACCAACGTACCTCATTACGGTCAAATGCCTGGAAAAGATATTCAACCCCTGACCTCGTAAACCAGCGAACCGAAAGCCAGGTTTGCCGTTATCCTGCATATGGCTACCGCTACGTTTCGCTGCTACGGCTCCCTCAACGATTTTATATCCCCTAAACGGCGGCACGTGCCGTTTACGCACACTGTCGGTGGGCGGGTGTCGGTAAAGGACGTCATCGAGTCGCTGGGCATACCGCATCCGGAGGTGGGCCTGCTGCTGATCAACAGCCAGTCGGCCGCGTTTTCGCAGGTTTTGCGGGAGGGCGACTACGTAAGTGTGTATCCAGCCTTTGCGGAGCTTGACGTATCGGCCGTTTCGCTGGTTCAGCCGGCTCCACTGACGGCTGTCCGGTTCGTGCTGGATGTGCACCTCGGTACGTTGGCCTCCCACCTGCGGCTGATGGGGTTCGATACGTTGTACCGCAACGACTACGCCGACGAAGAACTGGCCCGTATTTCGCACAACGAGCGCCGGATTCTCCTGACCCGCGACCGGGGTTTATTGATGCGCAGCCTGGTCGACTACGGCTACTTTGTTCGCTACACCAACCCGCCCCGCCAGCTGATTGAGGTGCTGCACCGGTTTACGCTAGTCGACAGCCTCCGGCCGTTTACGCGGTGTCTGGCCTGCAACGGGGCGCTTACCCCCGTCGACAAGGCCGCCGTTCAGGAGCAGCTGCCGCCAAACGTCCTGACGTACCGGCATCAGTTCTGGCGGTGCCGGCAGTGCAGCCGGGTGTACTGGGAAGGCACGCACCACGAGCGGATGCTCCGGTTCGTCGATGATGTTCGCCAGCGGCTCAGTCGATAGTATTATTTTTTGGAATAGTAGTAATCAACCACTTACTAAGTAGAAATGCTTTTTTCGGAACAACCAACCCAGCAATTTTGTAGGTAAATCGGAGATGTTCCGTTTATAGTATGGCTAAACGTAAGAATGCAGTGTACAGCACTCCGGACGTCGTATTGATCGGCGCCGGAATCATGAGCGCAACCCTTGGGGTCATGCTCAAAGAATTACAACCCGATATCACGATTGATATATACGAGCGACTCGACGTAGCAGCGGCCGAAAGCTCCGATGCCTGGAATAATGCCGGCACCGGTCACTCGGCTTTCTGCGAACTGAACTACACGCCCGAACGCCCCGATGGTTCAATCGAAACCGCGAAGGCCATTAAAATTGCCGAATCGTTTGAGGTATCGAAGCAGTTCTGGGCTTTTCTGATTCAGCAGGGCTTCCTCAAGAATGCCCCTAACTTCATCCGGCAGATTCCGCACATGAGCTTCGTCTGGGGCGACGAGAACGTAACGTATCTGCGCAAACGCTTCGAGGCCCTGCAGCAGTCGCACCTGTTCAAAGGCATGCAGTATTCCGAGAATCCGGCGCAGTTGGAAGAGTGGATACCGCTCGTAATGGACGGCCGCGACCCGGCGCAGAAGGTAGCCGCTACGCGCATGGACATCGGTACGGATGTTAACTTCGGGGCGCTGACCCGCAGCATGTTCCAGCAGTTGCAGAACATGGATGGGGTGACTATGCACTTCGCCCACGACGTACGGGATCTCTGGCGCTCCAAAAGTATGGGCGGCTGGAAAATCCGGGTCGAAAACCTGACCACTGGTCAGATTCGCGACGTTCGGTCGGAGTTCATTTTCATCGGTGCGGGCGGTGGTTCGCTGCGTCTGCTCGAAAAGTCCGACATTCCGGAGGCCCGGGGCTACGGCGGTTTCCCGGTGAGCGGGCAATGGTTGAAGTGCCTGAACCGCGACATCATCGAACAGCACCAGGCCAAAGTATACGGAAAAGCGGCCGTTGGCTCACCCCCGATGTCGGTGCCGCACCTCGACACTCGCATGATCGGCGGGCAGAAGGAACTGCTCTTTGGCCCCTACGCCGGTTTTTCGACCAAGTTCCTGAAACACGGATCTTACATGGACCTGCCCAAGTCGATTCAGATGAACAACATCGCGCCGATGCTCATGGCCGGTCTGCACAACATTCCGCTGACGAAATACCTGATTGAGCAGGTACTCCAGTCGCCGGAAGACCGCCTGACTGCCCTCCGCGAGTATTTCCCCAACGCCCGGATGGAAGACTGGGAACTGGAAATTGCCGGCCAGCGCGTACAGGTAATCAAGAAAGACGAAGAAGAAGGGGGCGTTCTGGAATTTGGTACGGAGGTCGTTAGTTCGGCCGACGGCAGCATTGCCGCCCTGCTCGGTGCATCGCCGGGGGCCTCAACAGCCGTGTCGATTATGCTTGATCTGCTGAAACGGTGCTTCCCCGACAGATTAGAGTCCGAGGCCTGGCAGCAACGGCTCCGGGAAATGATTCCGTCGTACGGCCGGTCGCTGGCGAACGATCCACAGTTGATGCAGGAAATCCGCACGATGACCAGCAACGTACTGGGTCTCGACGTGTATGAATATACCGCCGACTAACGGCCGGTTGTTTTACGACTGCCCCTCGCCGGCCTTCAGTTGATGCGCCGGCGGGGGGCCGTTCGTTTCATGCGGCCTTTAATTAGGGAAACAGCCGCTTCCAGTAAATATCCGGACAAGTAGTTGAAGCGATTATTACCTTCGTCGGTACAGCATTAGTATACGCATTATCCCCATGAAACGACTGCTTCTTTATTCTGCTCTTGTCCTCTTGCTGGGCTGTAAGAAACCCGACGATTCGCTGGGTCCCCTGGAAGGTATTTACGATGGTACGTTCCAGCGGGGCGGGGCGGTACCCTGTCAGGTTACGATTACGTTTGAGCCGCAGGGACGCTACACCGGTACAGTCAACAGCGTCAGCTCCAGCGGTAGTTTGTGTCCGCTGATCAGCAAAGGCACATTCTCAACCTCGGGGCGGGTCATCACCTTCCAGGACGAAACAAACTGGCCAACAAGTACCGACAGGAGCCTGATTCTGACCGGTGAGTTTGGCACCGAAATCAGCAGCGGCAAACTCCTGCTGATCAGAGCTGACGATCGCTACGTACTGGCCTTTCGGTAAGGCAGTTACCTCATCCTGCACGCCTGCATTTAGTTTTCCTACGCGTCGTATCGCTACGTAGTGATTTATCAATTCTGCTTCAAGAATCCTTCATGTTTACTAAAATGCAGCTTCTTCGATCTATTTTTGCACGTATGATCTGACGGCAAACGTGCGGCAGAAAAGTCTGTGCGTTTCTGTTGCCCCAGAAAGCCGACGTTATGAGTGCTGCTGTTTCATTGTTTCCGGAGCCCGATCCAGGCGACAGAAAGCTCGTCTATTTGTTGCAGGGGATGCTCGATGCATCGCCGGGCTTCGTGTGCTATTGTGAACCCATCTGGGAAGAAACCGGCCCCGAGCCGGTTCCTCTCATCGATCTGGTATACCGGCTGGTTAATCGGCCGCTGTGCCAGTTGCTGGGTCATTCTGTCGACGAAGTGGTGAACCAGCGGATGACCCACTTCCTTCCTTCCGTTAAAGCAACCGGTCTGCTCAATCACTACGGGCAAATTCTGCTGGCCAGACAGGCCCAGCAGTTCGACTTCACCTACAATGCCGACGGGTTCAGCGGTGGCTACCGGATTGAGGCCACGCCCCTGCTGGATGGCCTGGTGATCTCGTTTACGGAACTTCCTCCACCGCCTAAACCAGCCATTCAGCCGGCCGACCAGTCGGCTATGCTCCAGAGCATCATCGACAATTCGCTGAGTGGCCTGATGGGCTTCGTTGCCATCCGGGATGAGCAGGACCGTATCACCGATTTCCGCGTTTCCTTTTTTAATCCGGTTTGTCTGGCGTTAACCGGCCTGACGGCCGACTATTTCCGGCAGCGAACGTTTCGGCAGCAGGTTCCTCCGGACCATCTCCCCGCCATCATGGCGGTACTGCAGCAGGTAGTCACGCAGCGTCAGTCGACCCGGGTTGAATTTTTCTCCAGCCATATCAACCGGTGGGTCGACATCGGCCTGTCTCCCCTGGGCGATGGATTTCTGGCTTCGTTCATTGATATTACCGACCGCAAACGAGCCACCAGCCGGCTCCAGTCGATCATTGACCAGGCGCACACGGCCATTGCTACCCTGAAGCCCGTACGGACCAACGGCCCGGCTTCCGACATCGTTGATTTTGAAATTACGCTGGCAAACCGAACCCTGGCGGACTACGTCAGAACCCCGCCGGCACCAATTGTGCAGCGATTAATGAGCGAGTCGTTTCCGTCGTATAAAGTGCTGGGACTGTTTGACCGGTACCGGCAAACGGCCGAAGAAAAAGTCCGGCAACGGTTCGAATTTCACTACAACGCCGATGGGATCGACGCCTGGGTGGATGTTCAGATCGTGCCACTCGACGGTGAGGTGCTGATTACCCTCTCGAACCACACGCTGCTGAAACAGACCCAGCTACAACTGGAAAACAAACTCTCTGAACTCAACCTGCTGAACGAAAACCTCGAACAGTTTACCTACACGGCCTCCCACGACCTGCAGGAACCCCTGCGCAAAGTCCGGACGTTCGGGGACATGATTCTCGACGCCCACGGCCCGGCCCTGGGCGAAGGAGGAACGGATCTGGTTCGGCGCATGCAGGGGGCCGTTACCCGGATGCAGGAGTTGATCCGGGGCCTGCTGATGTATTCCCGTACCGCCACCGACCGCCAGCCCCACCAGGTAGTTGACCTCAACACGATCATCGACGACGTACTGGATGATCTGGAACCGGTGCTGACCGAAACAAAAGCGAACCTGGCCATTGATCCCTTGCCGGTCATTCAGGGCGACCCGCTGCAGTTACGACAGCTGTTTCAAAACCTGCTGTCCAACGCCCTGAAGTTCAGCCGCGCCGACGTACTGCCCGATATTCACATCGATGTCTGCGAAACCCAGCCGACCGATCTGCCCGCAGGGATACAGGCGCCGGCTGGTGGGTTTGTAGTTATTGCCATCCGCGACAACGGTATTGGCTTTGATCCGGAGCACGAAGAGCGCATTTTTGAGCTGTTCCAGCGCCTGAACAACCGGAGTCAGCACACTGGTACGGGCATTGGTCTGGCCATCTGCAAACGGGTAGTCGAAAACCACGGCGGCACGATCACGGTCAAAAGCAGGCCCGGTGCCGGCAGTACGTTCACGGTGTACCTGCCGCGGGGTTAAAACTGGAAGTAGATAAACTGGTTGGACGAGAACACCCCGAACAGGTAGCTCACCAGCATGATCAGCGTAAACAGCACGTAGAAACGTACTGTGTTGCGCGTGGGAATGTATAGGTAGTAGTATTCCTTGATCATCAGAAAAGCGATCAGGAAAATACTGAATCCCATTTCAGTCGCGTTCAGGGGCGTACTGACCGTATCCCTGAACGATAACGTACCGATCCGACCCAGAATCAGAAACGCATCGCCAACGCTCCGGGCCCGGAAAAACACCCAGGTCAGCATCACCAGCCCGAAGGTCAGCAGGAGCTGCAGCGTTTGATAGAGCCGGTTTTGTTCGGGAAGTTCGATTCCCTGCCGCTTCAGGTACTTATCGCGCAGACCAGCTCCGACCTGATACACACCATGCAGACCACCCCAGATCACGTAGGTCCAGTTGGCGCCGTGCCACAGGCCGCTGGCCAGAAATACCGTCAACTGGTTCAGGTTCCGGCGGGCCTCCCCTTTCCGATTACCGCCCAACGGGATGTACAGATAATCGCGGAACCAGGTCGACAGTGAGATGTGCCAGCGACGCCAGAAATCGGTGATTGAGCGAGCGATGTAGGGCGTCCGGAAGTTTTCCATGAGCGTAAAGCCCATCACCCGCGCAGCGCCGATGGCAATGTCGGAATAAGCCGAAAAGTCGCAGTAAATCTGGAACGTGAAGAAGAACGTCGCGACGAGCAGCGTCAGGCCGTTGTGCTGATCGGGGTTGTTGAACGCCGGATCGACCATCATAACCAGCCGGTCGGCGATAACCACCTTCTTGAACAAGCCAAACGCCATCTGCATGAGTCCGGCCTTTACGTTCTCAAAATCGTACGGGAAAAACGTATGATACTGGTGCAGTACGTTCTGCGGGCGCTCGATCGGCCCGGCCACAAGCTGCGGGTAGAACATGACGTAGAGCGCGTAAATCCCGAAATGCCGCTCGGCTTTCTGATTGCCGCGGTACACCTCGATGGTGTAACTCATAGCCTGAAACGTATGGAACGACAGGCCGATGGGCAGGATACTGGTGGCGTTGTCCTTAAACGAACTGATGCCGCTCTGCCCGAATACGTGCAGCACTTTCACAAACACGCGGTCGATCACGTAGGTGATCTGATCGGCCAGTTCGGGCAAGTGCAGGACGTTAAAAAGCCCGGCAATATTTTCCGTTAAAAACCCCAGGTACTTGAAGAATGCCAGAATACCGAGGTTGGAGATCAGTGAGAGTATCAGCAGCCAGCGCCGGGTCTGGCCTTCGGTCCGTTCGATCAGCAGCCCGGCAATGTAGTCGATTACAATGGTCAGCAGCAGGATCAGGATATAGACCGGCTGGAACACCATGTAGAAATAACAACTGGCCAGCAGCAGCAACACCCACCTCCCCTGCCACTTCAGGCTGAAGTAGGCGAGTGTAACAACGATAAAAAAAAGAATGAACTGTAGCGAGTTGAACAGCATACGGCAAAATCAGTAAACGCGCTCGACCCGCTCCACAAAGTCCCGGTATTGCCGGGCGGGGATGAACTGCGGTTGCGTTCGGTAGGTCAACACAATGAATACCAGCAGCAACGAAATCAAAAAAGCCTGTAAAATCAGAATCAGAAACGAAAACACGAGGTAGCTCGCCCAGCCCGGTACGGCCGTGTTGGTGAACAGCCGCAGGTATACGGCCACGCCGATTCCCACCGCCGATACGGCCGCCATCATGACGCAGAACAGCAGAATCCGGACGGCCGTCGTATCCATCAGGACCGACACGGCACTCAGCCCGTGCATGATCAGCGACACAAAATTCATTTTTGACTGCCCCGCCAGCCGCCGACCGCGCTCCAGCGGTACGGCCGTGTAGGGCAGTCGCGACCGGATAACGCCCCCGGGGTAGTTATTCCATATTTCGGATACGTGGGCCAGTTTTCGCAGCCGCGAAGCCGGTATAAGACTGAAATTACCAAACGTGATCACTTTGCCGGTCAGCAGCCGGAACACGGTTTTATAGATCGTGTAGAACAGCCGGAACATGAAGCTTTCGTGCCGTTTGGCGCGGTGGGCGAATACCACGCGACCGGGTTGAGCAATGCCCATTTCCAGGAGTTTGATGATGTCTTCGGGGCGATCCTCACCGTCGGAGTCCATAACGATGGTTGGGTACTGTTCTTCCTGATCGGCCAGGTACGACAGGCCGAGTGCGATGGCTTTCTGGTGACCAACGTTCCGGAATAGCCGCAGCACCGACAGCGACTGCCCGACGCCCTGCGGCAGAGCCTCAAAGTCGGTTGCCGAGCAATCGTCGACGATCAGAAACGCCAGCCGGTCCCGCAGGGGTGCATCCACCACCGTCCGGATTCGCTCCAGGAGTAGACCTAAAGCGGGCCAATCGTTGAAAAGAGGAATGACAATATTGATGCGTTCAGAATACGTGGCCGCTACGGTCTCCAAGGGCATTACGGGTAGTGCGGGGCAAAAATAGCCGGTTTCTCCGAAATCTTACACGACAGCTTAGGCTGAGGTCCTGACTCAGCGGGCCGGGGCCGCTTCAACGGGTCGGGGCGGCTGTCGTTCTTTCTGCCGGATCACCTCTTTAACAATGTACAGCGGCCGTCCTTTGGTCTGAAAGAAAATTCGCAGTACGTATTCGCCGATCAGCCCCAGCGCGATCAGCTGCACCCCGCTGAAGAGGACAATGACGAACAGCGTCGCCGTGAAGCCCTGCGGTACGTCGCCGTAAAAATACTTCTTGATCAGCGTTTGAATCAGGTACAGAAAGGCGATCGTGAAGGTAATCAGCCCCAGGCGCGTCACCAGCTTGATCGGGTACTCACTGAAGTTGAAAATCCCGTTATACGCCAGTTTCCGCAGCATCTTGAACGAATATTTCGGCGCACCGGCCACGCGGGCATCCCGCTCGTATTCTATGCCAATCTGACTGAAACCGATCCAGCTACGCATGCCCCGGATAAAGCGGCTCTCTTCCGGCATCTGACTCAGTACGTCGGCCACCCGGCGGCTGATGAGCGAAAAATCACCACTGTCGAGCGGTATGTCAACGTACGAAATCGAGCGCATCAACCGGTAAAACATCGAGTACGCCAGCCGTTTGAATACGCCCTCCTTCCGCTTTTTCCGAATGGCATACACGACGTCGTAGCCCTCCAGGTATTTGTCGTAGAAATCGGTTAGCAGTTCGGGCGGGTCCTGTAGGTCGCCGTCGATGATGAAGAGGGCTTCGGTAGCCCGGGCCGACGCAATACCGGCCGACAACGCAATCTGATGACCGTAGTTACGGGACAGAAAAACGCAGTGGTAGCGGTCGTCGGTGAGGGCCACCTGCTGCATCAGGGCGGCCGTGTTATCGCGGCTGCCGTCGTCGATCAGCACCACCTCAATGCGAAGTGGCGACGCATCCATGACGGCATTGAGTCGGGCAACGAGGTGCGGAAACGATTCGCGTTCGTTATACAGCGGGGCAACAATCGAGATCTGCGGCTCAGACAAGGTAGTAAGGAATGAAACGGTTCCTGCGGGCAAAAGTACGCGTTTTTTCACTATGGCACAGTAATGGTCTGGTTGCTGAACCGAACCGGCTGGGTATTTCCGGGCAGAATCAGCATGCCGATCCGGTACGTGCCCGGGTGCAGCATTCCCCGGATGACCTCAGCCCGCAGGCCCGGTACGGGGCGATTCAGGAAGAACGGCCCCGGCGAAAAATACGACTCCGTCGGAAACAGGAACGTCCACCGATCAGAAACGGCCACTACGTAAGCCTGGCGGGTAGCGGCCGGGGGCGACCAGTTGGTTGTCTGCACCACCGTACTGTAGTCGTTATCAACGCGCTCCAGTTTCAGGAGCGGATCAGGCGGCAAGGTACGGGTTGCGGGGCGCAGCACCGGCTCAAATAACGTGGCAGTCTCGGCCGGATAATTGTACATTCCGCGCCTGATCGTCTCATTGATTACCTGGCGGGCCATGTCGGCAAAGGGCGTTCCGGGAGTAGCACCGAGTCCCACCTGGTTGTGCTGCTGGTCAAAGGCAAAACTGAGCAGCATCTGCCGGCGCTGGGATACTTTAGGCCAGTGCCGCATGTAGGAAACACCCCATACCAGTACGCTCAGCACCAGCCCGATCCGGAACCACTGCGTCACGGTACGGCCCACCCGAAACTCGCTCAGGCCGTTTAGGTACAACAGCACCACCAGCACGGCCGGGTACAGCATGTAGTTGCTCACCAGCATGACATTATAGCCAAACCGGGGACGTAGAAACGCCACAATGACGGCGTTGACCATCAGGAACGCGTAGCAGCCGGTGAAGAAATACCGGCGTTTCTGCAACACATCCTCCGGCCGCCCAACCGACGACCAGCCTGAGCCACCCGATCGACGGAACGAGATGGTTTCCCAGTTCATCTGCCACAAAAACCAGAGCATCATTGGAATCACGACCAGTCCGGCAAGCGTCGGCAGTACGCTGCGCCAGAAAATGGGCTGGCCCGGAAAAAAGTCGAACAGCGCCCCCGTGAACGTGAAGAAACCGGAGAACACCAGATACGGGTATTTCAGGAAAAACGAAAAGCTGGTTTCGTTGCCCTGCGGGCTGCTGAAGTCGTGGAAGTAGAAAACGATCGTGACAATCCCAATAGCCAGCCAGATCCCCAATCGACGCCAGTGCTGCTGCATGGCCAGCACAACCGCCCCGGCCACCCAGCCAAACAGGCCGTTGCTCATCGACAGCGACGCCAGCAGTTGCAGCACCGTAGCGCCCGCAAACCGCTCCCGGCCGCGCCCGGCCAGCAGGTAGATAGCCGAGAACGTCAGAAAAACAACCACCTGGTGCTGCAGGCCCGTGATGGCCCAGATGCTGGTCAGGTAGTGCTGCGGTTGCAGCAGAAAAAACGGAACCGGCGCAAACGCCAGCAGCGGTAACTTCATCGACCGGAACACCCAGTAGAACAGGCCCAGAATCCCGGCGAGAAAGACAAACGCACAGAAAATCAATCCCCGGAAATTCACCTCGCCCGTCAGGTCATACATGCCCAGCGTGATCAGCTTGGCGATGAGGATGCGGTGTTCGTTGTTAGGCCGCAGGAGCCAGTCGAGCTTTTCGGCCGTTGTGCGGGCATCGGTATAACCGATGATAAAGTTCAGGAACGCATCCAGGTCGTCCATCCACGGTACATTGACCGTATACGTCAACAGGAGCGCCACGAAACAGACCAAGGGTATGGACACCAGCGGCAAAGCAACCCGGCGCAGCAGACTCGGCGCAACAGACTTGGTTGGTAAAACAGATAACTGCTCCATAGTGGCATGTCAAATGCCAGAAGCCGACGCTCAACCGTACGTTTATCAAACCGCACGTACCGGATTGCTGCCGTCATCTGGCGTCGATGAGTTATTGCGTCAGGCCTTCGCGGTCGGCACCGGCTTTCAGCACAATGGTTTTCTTATGATAATAATCGGCCCAGCACCGGTTCCAGAGGTGCTCCGGATTATCCTTTACGTCTTCCAGAAACATGGATGCCGGATACACCGGCAACGGAGCCAGAACAGCCTGGCTGTCGCCGACTGTTGTCAGTTGCTCATACCGCTGCTGCATGGCCCGGTCGTAGGCCTGCGGCCGACCGTTCCACAGGTCTTCGTAGACCATGTGCACCACCGGTCCAAACCAGACTGTTACGGCCACCCATACGGCGATACCTACCAGGGCCGGTTTGGCGTAGGGCTGCCACAGCGCCGGCTGTAGCCGCGGACGCAGCCGGGCTACCCAGAGCGTCAGGTTATAGCCCCAGCTCAGCCAGAACACCAGATTGATGATGTTGACCAGCCTGGGCACGGGCGCAATCCCGACCCCATAGAAGTGCAGCGAGATCAGCACCAGCACCGTAGCTCCCCCGTGCAGCAGAGCCAGCAGCGGATGAAGGCGCAGGTAAGCCGGTAGTGGCCGGGCCGTCAGCTGGTAGGCGATTGGCAGGTACAGCAGCGACATGGGCAGCAACGGCGTTGCGAAGAACTGGCGGGTCACGTAGCCGACCGAGTAGCGCAGCGACGACGTCAGCGTCAGCGGAATGTTGCTGCTGTTCGCGTTCGATCCCATCCGGATGGCGTTGCCGGGGGCCGTAATGAGGTAATAGCACCCAACGGCCGACACGACCAGCAACACCAGCATCGTAGCCGACAGCCGACGCTGCTGAATCAGTTCGCCCAGCGCCAGCAGACCAAGCAGCGACATCACCATGACCATGCTGGTTTCGCTCGACCCGATGATGCCCGTAATCAGCAAGGCTTCCGTTACGATGTAGCCGGCCTGAAGCCGGAACCCCTGTCGCCCGTGTGCCAGCAACGTAGCCAGCAGAAACAGAAACAGCACGCACGACAGGCTGTAGCAGGCCATGCCCGCGTACCAGTACAGAAACTCGGCCAGTCCGGCCAGCGTAGCCATAAACCCAACGAACAGCCCGGCCGCAAACGTCACCTTTGTCCGGGTGTCGAAACCATGTAGCCACTGGCTGGAAAGCGCGTAGACACTGGCCATCAACAGGACCAGCAGAACGAGCGGGTATAGTTTATAGCCGTCATACCAGCCGATAGTCAGCGGACTCGAATGAACGATGAAATTGTGAAAGAACCGGCCGCTCCAGCCATCGTAGTAAAATTGCTGGGCCTGCCAGAACCCATACTGCATGGCCGTGTTGGCAAAGCAGTAGTCGTCGGCGGGCGATGGATGGTTATAAGCCGATAGCACGGCCAGTGGGACCGCCACCAGCACGGCAACACTCAGGAGTAAAAACGTAGCGAAACGCGACGATGTAGATGATATCATGCCGAAGAACTAAGTCGATGTAGGCAGTTGAACCTGCGTTTTGCGCATAGTCCGGTTCAGAAACGGGTACGCCAGCACGGCGGCCAGAATAACCAGCGTACCAGCGTAGAACCCCGGCGTCATGCGCTCTGAGCTGCCAAAAATTACAACAGCCAGCAAAATGCCATACACCGGCTCCAAATTTACGGTTAAGACGGCCATGTACGGCGAAAACTTACGCAACAGCCGAATTCCGATGGTGTAAGCGTATACAGTACAGACAAACGACAGGATCGCCAGCCATAGCCAATGAAGCCCCGACACCGGCACCAGCGGCCCTTCAGACTGCCCGAATCCGAGCAACAGACCGACAAACAGCGCCGAGGTGACGAACGCCCCACTCATTTCGTAAAAGGAGATAACCAGCGCATTGTGCCGCTGGGTGAACCGGCTGTTGATGATGGTAAACAGCGAGGAGAGCATCGCCGACAGAACCGCCATCAGCAGCCCGGCCATCTTATCAAATTCAAACCGGAAAATGAGGTACAGCCCGACCATGACCACCGCGCCCAGAAAAACCTCGACGGACCGTATGCGCCGACGTAGCAGCAGCGGCTCCAGCAAACTGGCCCAGAGGGAACTGGTGGCCATTCCGGCCAGGCAGACCGATACGTTGGCGATGCGGGCCGCGGCAAAAAACGCGATCCAGTGCAGGGCAATCAGGCCGCCCGTTGCCAGCAGACGCAGGCGTTCGCCGGGGGCCAGCTGCACAGACTGCTTCCGGGCATACAGGACCAGCGCCATGCCACCAGCCGCCAGCAACGTTCTGTACAGCACCACCACCGGCGACGACAGTGGTTCCAGAAACTTGCCCAGAATGGCCGTGAAGCCCCAGATTACCACGATAAAGTGAAGCTGCAGGTAATCGGCAAGTGTTGGTTTTGTCATACTGAAAAACGATAGAGTAGAGGCAGATGTCACGCATGACGCAGCTGTTCACTCGTAACAGCTGCCGCGACACTGCTCATTATCGGGGGATGGTCTTGTACAATAGTACCCCGATGCCCGCAAAAATAAGGTTTGGCAGCCAGACCGCCAGCACGGGATTCAGATTACCGGCTTCGGCAATACCCTTGGCCAGCATAAAAAACAGCAGGTAAGTGAACGCCAGCATGAAACCCAGTGCGACCTGCCAGCCTACCCCCCGACGGGTTTTGCGGGCCGACATAATAACGCCGATTACCGTCAGGATGATGATGGCAAACGGCCGGGTATCGCGGGCGTATTTTTCGAGCAGGTACGTTTCCAGACCGTCGGCCCCGCGGCTCCGGAGCAGTTCGATGTGCCGGTTCAGCTCGGGCCGCGTAAAGGTTTCGTAGAGGTTGAAATCGCTGCCGAAGTCGTCGGGTTTCAGGTTCAGGGTGGTGTCCATGCGGGTGCCGGGGGTCAGGGTTTCGCGCTGCCCGTCGATGCTCCGCACTTTATAGTCGTAGACGGCCCATTTCTTTTTCTTGGCATCCCACTCGATCCGGTCGGCCGACAGTTTCTGTTTGAGTTCATTCCCCTGGATTTTCTCCAGCGTAAATTTGTAGCCGGTGTTGCTCGTGTTGTTGTAGCTCTCCAGGTAAGCGTACACATCCGGCGCAATTTTGAGATGGATGTTCCGACCTGAGTACGTGTACGCATCGTTGATGTACTGCACTTCAAACGCGATCCGGGTCTTGTTGGCCCTTGGAATCACGTAGTTGACCAGAAAGTAGGTAAGCACCGCCAGCACCGAAGCCCCAACTACGTACGGAAACAGCAGCCGCATGAACCCAATCCCGCTGCTGAGCATGGCAATAATCTCCGTGCGGGCCGCCAGCCGCGAGGTGAGAAACACCGTGGCGATAAAGACCATCAGCGGACTGATGTAGTTGGCCCAGTACGGAATAAAGTTCAGGTAGTATTCGCCGAGAATTTTGTTGGCCGGGGCGTTGTGATGATGAAAGTTATCCACCTTTTCAGTGTAGTCGATCACCACCACTACCAGCACGATCACCAGCACCACGAAGACGTACGTCTGCAGGAATCGTTTGAGTATATACCAGTCTAATAATTTCATACAATGTCGACCCGTTCAAGGGTCGGTTAGCGGCTTAAACAGCCGGGATTGTGATTAGGGCGCTACCCGGCCGGTTGATTAACCAGTAAGTTTTTGGCTACCTCGTAGCTGATAAAGACCGTCTGCCCACCCACCAGCTGCACCTGTACCGACCGGTCGAAAGTGTTTACTTCCCGAATGACCACCGTACAGCCCAGCGTCAGGTTCGAACGGTCGAGGTGCTGCAAAAATTCCGTTGAGTGTTCGAGCACCCCCATTAGCTGGACGGGTTCGCCCGCCACCATTTCCGACAGTTTCTGGTAACCCGTTTCCGGCATCTGTCCCGCCGGCGTTGGAATGGGGTCGCCGTGCGGATCGAACTGCGGGTGCCCCAGAAACGTATCGAGCCGCTCCACCAGTTCTTCCGAGCGGATGTGCTCGAGTTCCTCAGCCATTTCATGCACCTGATCCCACCGGAAGCCCAGCTTATCGACCAGAAACACCTCCCATAACCGATGGCGACGAATGATCTGCAACGCCAGCCGCTCCCCTTCTTCGGTCAGCCGGACGCCCTGGTATTTTTTGTAATGAATCAGTTGCTTATCAGCCAGTTTACGCAGCATATCCGTTACCGAAGCCGCTTTGGTGGCCGTCATTTCGGCCAGCGCATTAGTACTTACCTCGCCCTGCTGCCGGGTGGCGAGGTAGTAAATGGTTTTTAAATAATTTTCTTCGGTAAATGACTGCATAAGGACTGTCTGCTTTCAAAAACGACAGAAAAAGAGAAAACAGTTTAGTTGCAAAGGTAGTTTTTATGTTAAACTTTCTAAAAATTTAGGTTAGTCTAAATTTTTATTTCAACAATCCTTATCTTTGAGCACTAAGTAATTGGACGTCAGATACGGGGCAACCGATCCGGATCGATCAGATGCTTATGGTCTACAGGCTGCTGTCCGGCATCCAACCTCCGACAATACTATGAATACAACCAATACATTTATGAAAGGCTGGCGGCAGGATAACGTATCCCAATCGCTTCCAGACGTGCATAGTACGATAAAAGTACCCCGTAACAGCGGTTTTTTTCGCACCCTGATGGCGTACGCCGGACCCGGGCTCATGGTGGCCGTGGGGTATATGGACCCCGGCAACTGGGCTACCGATATTGCCGGGGGCGCTCAGTTTGGTTACCGGCTGCTGTCGGTTATTCTGATCTCCAACCTGTTTGCTATTCTGCTTCAGCACCTTTCGCTGAAACTGGGAATTGCAACGGGCCGCGATCTGGCTCAGGCCTGCCGCGATCACTACAGCCGTCCGGTATCGATTGGTTTGTGGCTACTGGCCGAAATCGCCATTGCCGCTACCGACCTGGCCGAAGTGATCGGGTCGGCCATTGCCCTGAATCTGCTCTTTGGTATGCCCCTGCCGGTCGGCATCTGTATCACTGCCCTCGACGTGATGCTCTTGCTGTATCTGCAACACAAAGGATTCCGGGTGATTGAAAGCATCGTCGGCAGCCTGATTTTAATCATTCTGCTGTGCTTTGGCTACGAACTGGTGGTTTCGCAGCCGTCTTTGACCGCCATCTCCGGTGGACTACTGCCTCAGAAAGAGATTATCACGAATCCGAACATGCTGTACATCGCCATCGGGATTCTGGGCGCTACCGTTATGCCGCACAACCTGTACCTGCATTCCAGCATCGTGCAGACCCGCGACTACGACCGCACGGACACCGGACGGCAGTCGGCCATTCGGTTTGCCACCATCGACTCAACCGTTTCGCTGTTCCTGGCCTTTTTCATCAATGCCTCCATTCTGATCCTGTCGGCGGCTACGTTCCACGTCTCGGGCAACCAGCACATCGCTGATATCACAGACGCGTATCATCTGCTCGACCCGATTCTGGGGGTTCAACTGGCGGGCATCCTCTTTGCGGTGGCCTTACTGGCTTCGGGGCAAAACTCGACGCTGACGGGTACGCTGGCGGGGCAGATCGTGATGGAAGGGTTTCTGAACCTGCGGCTGAAACCGTGGGTACGCCGGCTCATTACGCGCTTGCTGGCCATCGTTCCGGCGTTGATTGTTGCCCTGCTGTACGGCGAGAAAGGCACCGCCGAGCTGCTGGTGCTGAGTCAGGTTATTCTGTCGCTTCAGCTGAGTTTTGCCGTGGTTCCGCTGGTACGGTTCACCGGCGACAAACTTAAGATGGGGCGCTTTGTGAATCCGCAGTGGATGAACATCATCGCGTGGGTGATCGCCGTTGTGATCATCACCCTGAACGGCTACCTGCTCTGGAGTACGCTGCGCTAACGACTGCTTGTTCCCGTAAGGTTGACAATCGCCGACATGAGCGTATTGAAGCCGGCCAGCGTGGTCGGCTTTGTTATGAATTCATTGGCCCCCATTTCATAACAGAAGTCGCGATCCTCTTTCGCCGATGAGGTGGTGAGCACCAGCACCGGAACGTGCCGGAAGCGGTCGGTGGCTTTAATCTGCTTCAGCACCTCCCGACCGTGTACCAGCGGCAGGTTAAGATCCATCACGATAATGTCGGGCCGTTCGGGCGACTCGGCCAGATACGGTGCAATCTTATCCCCCTGCATAATAACGCACAGTTCACACGCAACAGCGTTGGTTCGGAGCGCGTATTGAAACAGATCCACGTCGTCCTGATCGTCTTCTATCAGTAAAATCTGAATTTCATCGGTCATGGCTGTAAAGTGGAATATGGCAATCCTCAAATATAAGGACTGTCCTGTAAACCACGTCATTAATTATTTATTTTCCGGTCAGTCCACCCTTTACGTCCCCGTCAGTAAGTAACCGACAAAGAGTTTATTCAAATAATTACTTTTGGTCTATTTTTCTGAATGATGCCTTTCACATGCAACCTCAACGTGTAGCGTCGGTACCCCACGACATTGTCGGTGGCGGAAAGATGGGCGAGCTGATCCGGGCTATGGACTGGGCCAAAACGCCAGTCGGCCCTATGGAAACCTGGCCCTTATCCCTGCGGATCATCGTACAGTTTATGATGGATACCAGTTTTGGTATGTATCTGGCCTGGGGCCCCGAACTGATCCAGATTTATAACGACAGTTACCGCCCTATTCTGGGCAATGAAAAGCATCCGAACGCTCTGGGTAGCAGCGCCCGCGATACGTTCCCCGAGGTCTGGGACTGGCTTGAACCGATCTTCGATGGCGTGATGCAGGGGCAGGCGTACGGTGCCGAAGACTTGCTGATTCCGCTGAACCGCAACGGCTACCTGGAAGATTGCTACTTCACTTTTTCCTACACGCCCCTTCGCGATGAAACCGGTCAGGTGCGGGGCATTCTCGTGCCCGTTACGGAAACGACGAAAGTGGTACTTGCCCGGCGGCAGCAGGAACAGCAAAAGCAGCAGCTGCAAACCCTGCTGATGCAGGCTCCGGTCGCCATTGCTATTTTTCGTGGCCCGGAGTATCGTATCGAACTGGCCAACGATGCCCACCTGAAGATATGGGGCCGCACGGCCGACGAGGTTATTGGCAAACCCCTGTTCGACGCTTTACCCGAAGCAAAAGGCCAGGGTTATGAAGAACTTCTGGCCAACGTCATGACGACCGGCGAACCGTTTTACGCCAACGAACTGTACGCCGATCTGATTCGGAATGGAGCCACAGAAACCGTTTATTTCAATTTCGTTTATCAGCCCCTGCGCGAACCTGATGGCACCATATCGGGCGTTATTGTGGTAGCCAACGAAATCACGGAACAGGTTGAGGCCCGCAAAAAACAGGAGGAAAACGAAAACCGCTTACGCATTGCCCTCGACTCGGCCGAATTAGGTACGTGGGACTACGATCCACAGACCGACGTCATTCTCTGCGACGAGCGCACGGTAACGCTGTTTGGCTTCCAGCCGGGCGATCAGATTAATTTGCAGATGGCCCTGAATGCCATTGTCGAACCGGACCGTCAGCGGGTAACAGACGCCATTCTCGACGCCCTGAGCCCTGGTTCAGATGGCTATTACAATCTTGAATATTCACTGGTCAACTACCACGACGGCTCCCTTCGCACGATTCGGGCCATGGGTAAGGCTTTCTTTGACAAACAGGGAGTAGCGTATCGGTTTACCGGCACCGCCCTGGACATAACCGAATCGAAAAAGGCGGAGTCAACCCTGCGCGAAAGCGAAACACGGTTCCGTACGGTGGCCGATACCGCCCCCGTCATGATCTGGATGTCGGACGCCGACAACCTGTTCAATTTTTTCAATAAAGGGTGGCTGGAATTTACCGGCCGCACGATGGAGCAGGAACTTGGCAACGGCTGGACGGAAGGCATTCACCCCGACGACTTTGACCGGTGCCTGCACACCTACGCGACCTCGTTTGAAGCCCGGCAGGAGTTTTACATGGAGTACCGCCTGCGGCAGCACACCGGCCAATACCGCTGGGTATCCAATTCGGGCAGTCCCCGCTTTTCGCCCGACGGCCTTTTTGAAGGCTTCATCGGTGCCAGCATGGACATTCACGAGCAGAAACAGGCCCTGGAAGCGCTGGCCATCAGTGAAGCCCGGTTCCGGCAGCTGGCCGATTCGATGCCGCAGATCGTCTGGACGGCCCGCCCCGACGGCTACCTCGATTACTTCAACCAGCGGTGGTACGAGTTTACCGGAATCGATAAGGGCTATGGTGACGCAGGCTGGACGTTCATTCTCCACCCCGACGACGTGCAGCCGTGCCTGAACCATTGGCATCGGTGCCTGGAGTCCGGAGCGCCTTACCGCTTTGAATTCCGGCTCCGGGATCGGCACAACAACGGGGCTTACCGCTGGTTTCTGACGCTGGCTACCCCCATTCGCGACCAGACTGCCGATGGTCAGCCCGGCGACATCACCAAATGGTTCGGAACCTGCACTGACATCGACGACCAGAAACGCCTGGCCGAACTCCTCGAAGAACGGGTCAGCGAACGGACGCAGGAACTGAGTGCCGCCAACGTCAATCTGGAGCGGTCCAACTTCGATCTGATGCAGTTTGCTTCGGTGGCGTCGCACGACCTGAAAGAGCCACTCCGCAAGATTCAGGCGTTCGGCAATATCCTGCAAACCACAGCCAGCCCGAAGCTGAGCGCCACCGAACTGAATTATTTTGACCGGATTATCGGGGCCGCCAATCGGATGCAGAATCTGGTCGAAGACGTACTGAATCTGTCGAAGCTATCGCACCAGGAGATGGAGTTTGACTGTATAAACCTGAGCGATGTGATCAGCCGGATCACCGACGACCTGGAGGTTCTGATCCAGGAAAAAGACGCTCAGGTACGCATTGGTACGTTGCCTGCCATGAAAGCCAATCTGGGGCAAATGCATCAGCTCTTCCAGAACCTGATCACCAACGCGCTTAAGTTTAACCATAGCGCTACGCCGGTCGTTTCCATTGAGCAGATTGCCACGCCGGCCAATATGCCTCTTGCGGTTCACCTTTCGTCTGATCAATACGTTTGCGTCCGGGTGGCCGACAACGGCATTGGTTTCGATGAGGCCTACAGCGAGAAAATTTTTGGCATTTTTCAGCGGCTCCACGGCACGAAGTTCGGCGGAACGGGTATCGGGCTGGCCATCTGCAAAAAAATTGTCGAGAATCACCACGGCCACATCTGGGCGGAGGGTAAACCAAACGAGGGGGCTTCTTTTTACGTAGCGCTGCCGGTCAGGCAGGTGCAGCAGGTATGACATCAATCGACTGGTCGTCCGTACTCGCCTACGGACTCTTATTTCTGGCCGCACTCGGCGGAGGTGCTATGAACGCCGTGGCCGGGGGCGGCACCTTCCTGACGTTTCCTTCGCTGACCTTCTCGGGCTTATCCCTGCTGTCGGCCAACGCCACCAGCACCGTAGCGCTCTGGCCCGGTACCGTTTCGAGCGCCATTGCGCTGCGCCAGCAATGGGGTACCTACCGGAGTCGGCTTGCCGGCTATCTGCTGATCAGCCTGTTCGGCGGACTGGCCGGTGCGCTCCTCCTGCTTCGGCTTTCGTCCGATACCCTCGGCGACGTGTTTCCCTATCTGCTGCTCACGGCTACCCTGCTGTTTGCCTTCAAATCGCGGCTGGAAAAACAGCAGACCGCCGAACGGCCGTCTCCCGCCTGGCTCCAGACGCTGGTCCTGCTGCTGGTGGCCATCTACGGCGGTTTTTTCGGCGGGGGCATGGGCATCATGATGATGGCCATGTTCAGTTTGCTGGGCATGACCGACGTCCGGAACGCCAACGCTCTGAAAGTCCTGCTGACCGTCGTCGTGAACGGCATTTCAGTCGTTACGTTCATCGTGGCCGACGTGATCGTCTGGCCGTCGGCGCTGGTCATGGTTGGGGGCTCAATCCTGGGCGGGTATGTCGGGGCAGTCTACGCCCGGCGCGTATCGCCCCAGCGGCTGCGCATCATCATCGTCAGCATCGGCCTGATCCTGACGGTGTATTTCTTCCTGCGGTAACGGCGGGGAACGTTCACACCCTTAGTTATAGCGTCAACCGCACTTACTATCAGCGGGTGACGCCGTCGGCAGTCTCCCTAACGTAAATTCATAAAAAAATATCATCGTAATATTGCGATATACAAATCAGACTTTACCTTTGCAGCATGGGTGTAACGAAAACTGAAGTATTTACGGCCGAGCAGAACCGGATTGCCGAACTGGCCAAAGCGTTTGCCCATCCGGCGCGGGTGGCCATTCTGCAACACCTGGTAGCGACCAAAAGCTGCATCTGTGGCGAACTGGTCGATGAGCTGCCTCTATCGCAGGCCACCGTTTCACAGCACCTGAAGGAACTGAGCCGGATCGGTATCATCAAAGGCAATGTACAGCCACCGCGCGTCTGCTACTGCATCAACGAGTCGGTCTGGGAAGAAGCGAAAGCCGCCTTTGGTGGTTTGCTGGCTACGTTCACCGTGAACGAGTGCTGCTAAATTTTTTTGGATGTAATTATCGTAATATCACAATAAACCGATTATCATGACTACGGGAGAACAACTCAAGGAAATTGTACGACAGAAGTACAGCGACATTGCCGGGGCCGACAGCCCAAAAGGCGTTGCGGTCGATTGTGGCTGTGGACCAACCTCCTGCTGCGGACCGGCCCAAACGGGCAGCGACTACACGATCCTGATGGCTGACGAATATACTGACCTGAGCGGGTACGTGGCCGATGCGGATTTGGGACTGGGCTGCGGGTTACCCACGCAGTTCGCTCAGATCAAGCCCGGCGACGTAGTGGTTGATCTGGGGTCCGGGGCCGGTAATGACTGCTTCGTAGCCCGCGCCGAAACCGGCGAGTCCGGCCGGGTAATTGGCCTGGACATGACCGAGAAAATGATTGAGCGCGCCCGTCAGAACGCCGAGGCTCTGCACTACACCAACGTTGAGTTCGTCCTGGGCGACATCGAAGCCATGCCCTTACCCAATGATTTGGCCGACGTAGTGGTCAGCAACTGCGTGATGAATCTGGTACCCGACAAAGCCAGGGCCTTCGCCGAAACCTTCCGGATCCTGAAACCGGGTGGGCACTTTAGTATATCTGACATTGTATTACGTGGCGATCTTCCCCAAGGCCTGCAACAGGACGCGGAGCTTTACGCCGGATGCGTAGCCGGTGCCATTCAGAAAGATACGTATCTGGATCTAGTAGCCGGAGCCGGCTTTAAAAACATCACTATCCAGAAGGAAAAGGAAATAAAACTTCCAAACGAACTGCTTATGAACTACTTAACGCTCGACGAACTGCGTACGTACAAACAGCAGCAGAGAGGCATCTTCAGCATAACGGTGTACGCAGAAAAATAGCGGTTATGCGTCAGACCCGACAACTTTCCTTCCTGGACCGCTTTCTGACTCTTTGGATCTTCCTGGCCATGGCCATTGGGGTGCTGCTGGGGAATCTGTTTCCACGGATTGACCAGTCGCTGAGTGCGTATCAGTCCGGCACCACCAACGTCCCTTTGGCGGTCGGGCTGATTCTGATGATGTATCCCCCGCTGGCTAAAGTCCGCTACGACCGGCTGCCACAAGTGTTTCGTAACACAAAAATTCTCGGCCTGTCGCTGGTGCAGAACTGGCTGATTGGCCCGGTACTGATGTTTTTACTGGCAATTTTGTTCCTGCCCGATAAGCCCGATTACATGACTGGTCTGATCATGATCGGGGTGGCGCGGTGTATTGCAATGGTCATTGTCTGGAACGACCTGGCCCTGGGCGACCGCGAGTACGTAGCTGGTCTGGTGGCCTTCAACAGTATCTTTCAGGTGCTGTTTTATTCGGTATATGCCTACGTATTTGTCACGTTGCTCCCTCCCATCTTCGGACTGCGGAGTGTTGATGTGGACGTAAGTATCGCTCAAATTGCCCGGAGTGTATTCATTTACCTTGGTGTTCCGTTCATGGCCGGCATACTCTCCCGCTGGGGGTTGACACGCTGGAAAGGCAACCGCTGGTATGAAAACCAGTTTCTGCCTGCCATCAGTCCCATTACGCTTATTGCACTGCTGTTTACCATCGTGCTGATGTTCAGCCTGAAAGGTCAGCTCATTGTCCAGATTCCGCTCGATGTGCTGCGCATTGCTGTTCCGCTGGTGATCTATTTTGTTGTGATGTTCTTTCTGGCGTTCTATCTCGCCAAACGCGCCGGGGCCGACTACCCCAAAAGCACGTCGTTAGCTTTCACGGCGGCCGGCAACAATTTCGAGCTGGGCATTGCGGTAGCGATTGCCGTGTTTGGTATTAACTCCGGTGTAGCCTTCGCGGCTGTAATCGGACCGCTGATTGAAGTACCCGTACTGATTCTGCTGGTCAACGTAGCCCTCCGCCAACGTAACACCTTCAATCCTACTATGCTATGAAAATTGCCTTATTCTCCGACATTCATGCCAATCTGCCGGCCCTCGACGCTGTATTGGCCGATATTGACCGCCAACAGCCCGACGCGGTGTATTGCCTCGGCGACCTGGTGGGCTACAACGTCTGGCCCAATGAAGTGATCAACACGATCCGTCGGCGCGGCATTCCAACCATAGCCGGCAACTACGACTACGGCATCGGCCGGGCCAGCGACGACTGTGGCTGTGCCTACCGCGAAGAGGACGAAAAAGCGATGGGAAAGGTGTCTATTGCCTACACCAACGGAGCGGTGGGTGAAACCGAAAGAGCCTACCTGCGCACTCTGCCGACCCACATTCGCGTTGAGTTTGAACTGGGCTACGACCCGGATAAACTCTGGCAACAACAGAAACCGCTCAGCTTACTCCTGGTGCATGGTAGTCCCCGTCGCGTAAACGAATACCTCTTCGAAGACCGGGGCGACCGCAGCCTGGGCCGGGTGCTGGAAGGAGCCAATGCCGATATTCTTTGTTTTGGGCACACGCATAAGCCCTTCCACAAGGTAGTGAGTGCCGAGCCGGACGACCAGCAAACGTACTTCCGCCATGCGATTAACATCGGCTCAGTCGGCAAGCCCAAAGACGGGGATCCGCGGGCCTGCTACGTACTGCTGACCATCAGCGAGACAGCCCGGCCGGGAGGAACCTCGGGCATTTCGGTAGAACACATCCGGGTCGACTACGACATCGAACGGGCGGCTAAAGGCGTTGAACAAAGCGAACTGCCGGATCCGTATGCCGACATGCTGCGTCGGGGTCGCTGAGGTATACAGCCCGTTGAGAAGTTCGGTAGCCGATCCGGAACCGGTCGTCCATTGAAGTCAGGCCCTCACGTAAACCTATCGGATCTCAGAACAGCCGGCTCCGTCAACATACCGGCTATTGCGGCCGGTTATCGCTTCACAAGCAAAATACTGATTAGCAAGAATTTACCTTCTCATACATCGACCAACCTATTAATAAATAGGTTGCGTACTAATCATTTTGTTTTCGGATATTAAAGCCACATCTACCCGCTTTGTAGGAAGCGGGTCCGGCCAGTATTGATACTCGAAAGCCCAACACGATTGCGTTGTTCCGGCAACCTGATGAGCTACAATAGCTGGCCCAACGACGTCATCAACACCATGTGTCGGTGTGGACTTTCCACCGGCGCCAGCAACTATGACTACGGTGTTGGCCGCAACTGTCGCTGTTGCGGCCACGCTTACTGCAACAAGGACGATAAAGCGATGGGTGAGATCCCCCATCGCTTACACCAACGTGGCCATCGGTGAAACCGAGCAGGCCTACCTGCGCACACTCCCTATCCACATCCGGATTGAGTTTGAACTGAGTTGCAAGCCTGGCAATCATCAGCACAAAAATTCAAATAAGCTTACTAGTAGTACACGGAAAATCCGATGTACAAACAAGCACCTGCCTGATGATCAGACTAGGCTCACCGGATGGCGTGAGGGTTGAATTGATCCGTTTGGCGAACGACATCAGGCGTGCAGCCGGCGGTAGTGACGTCAGTAAATTACCTGACTGGTAGGCCGGCAGGCTACGAGGTGGTCGCTGACAACTAGTTACCTACTATTTTCCATCATTCACCATGAAATTAAGTGTCCTACTCCTGCTTCCGTTCAGTCTGTTTACGGAAAGCATTGCCCAGTCACCCCGTCAGGTAAGCCGCTATATGGTGCCTGTAGCGGCCCATTATCGCCAGTTGGCTGTTATTAACGCGACAGCCCGATCCGAACAAAAGTGGATGGATACAATCCGGTTTCCCATCGCGAAAGCTTCGGCGGCATCGCAGGCCGCGCTGAAACTGCCGACTAATTATGTGCAGAGTTTCAACAGTGAGTTGCGATTACCGACGCCACCAGCCAACTCGTCGGCGCGAACGAGGGCCGAACTCGATTACCTGCTTCGGGTGCAGCAATACCGCAAACCAGAGGAAATTGAAGAAGCCAAAGTGCTGGCCGAGGTGTATTACATTCCGATGCTGACCGACACCACCCATCCGCACTACCGGGCCAACATTCCCTCCCTGTTTTACGTCGGCAGTCCGACCGGCAACTGGTTCAACGCGCAGAATCTGCCAACGCTGACCAAACTGCTCCAGCGGGTTCATCAGGATGCTTCCCACACCTACTACTCGCTGAAGTACCAGTATAACCGGCCCCGACCCTACCAGCTCGAATCCCGGCTGCAGCCGATGGAACAGGCCACCAGCCCGTCATACCCAAGCAGCCACGGGGCCGCAGCCTACGTCAATGCGTATCTGTTCAGCGAACTGGAACCGCAACTGGCTCCGCTCTACCTGACCAAGGCATTTCAGGTGACTCATTCGCGCGAGATTCTGGGTGTCGATTATCCCAGCGACGGCGAAGGGGCCCGAATCTGGGCCCGGCGCTTTGTCAACTACCTGTTGGGTAATCCTACCTTCCAGAAAGACTGGAAAGTTGCCCGCGCCGAGTGGAAGCAGGTGCGCAAAGTGCATCCGATCACCTATTGATTACGTTAACTTATGGGATCTGCGGAGCTACTGCACCCGAACCAGTGGCTCCGCAGCTTTCAGCGCCCTGAGGTTGCAGTGCCTCCAGATGCTGGAGGTCCTGAACGTATCGATTGCTTCTGTTCCGACGCCCCCGGTAGTCCGCCGGGGAATGAATGCCCTTTCCCGGAAAAATTGATGCGTTGTAAAAAAATTTCGTCGTGGCTGAACTTCTTTACCGATCGTTCGGTTAAGACTGTAACAAACCTCAATAGACATGGCATTTCCCAAAGTAGAGCAGGACGTAGTGATCGAAAAGCTGATGGAGCTGTTTCGGAGCGTCGGCTACGACGGAGCCAGTTTGTCGCAGATTGCCCAGGCCACCGGTCTTCAGAAGGCAAGTTTATACCACCGGTTTCCGGGCGGCAAACAGGCCATGGCCGAAGCCGTACTGGATCAGGTTGCGGAATGGAGCCGGGCCAACATAACGGATGTACTGACCAGTTCGGCCCCGCCGGCCGACCGGCTGAACAAGGCGCTGGCTCACATCACGGACCTGTACGACGGCGGTCGAAAAGGGTGCATTCTGCGGGCGCTGTCGTTAGGCAACGAAGCCACCGTTTTTCAACCGCAGATCGGCCGGTTGTTTCAGGACTGGATCGCCGGTTTTGAGCAGCTAGGGCTCGACCTTGGTTTGTCGCCCGATACCGCCCGACGACTCGCCTACGACGTACCGGTGCGCATTCAGGGTGCCCTGGTTGTAGCTGTCACTCTGAATCAGCCCAAGTTATTTACCGAGTCAGTGCAGGCCATTAAAAATCAGTATCTCAACGCCTGATTCCGCCTGAAAAGCAGTATGTAAAACTAGTATCAAAATATTTACCGATCATTCGGTAAAATTGTTCACATAAACCAAAATCAATAGCTGTATGAAAACGTATAGTGTCCCTAATCGCGACGATGTGTCCGCCAACAACCAGGTCATTTTCGACCAGCTCAACGCTGCGCTGGGTTTCGTACCAAATCTGTACGCTACCATCGCCTATTCCAACAACGCGCTCGGTAGCTACCTGCAACTGCAAAACGCCAGAACATCGCTGAGCAAACGGGAAAAAGAAGCCATCAATCTGGTGGTGAGCCAGGTCAATCACTGTGAATACTGCCTGGCCGCCCACACCACCCTGGGCAAAATGAACGGCTTCACCGACGATCAGATTCTGGACATCCGGGCGGGGTCGGCACCGTTCAACCCCAAACTTGACGCATTGACCAGACTCACCTACGTTATTGCTAAAAACAGAGGTCAGCTAGCGGACGACTCGGCGCTGGAAGCATTCTACGCAGCCGGTTACACCAACGAATCGCTGGTGGATGTCATAGTGGCCATTGCCGACAAGATCATCATGAACTACCTGCACAACATAACGAAAATCCCGGTCGATTTTCCAGCGGCCCCGGAGCTTGAAACGGTCTGATCATCAAACCCCGGCCGGCCGTTCTGACGAGCGCGAAGTGGCTGGCCGGGGTTATAAACTCTCATCATCATGTCTACCAACAACACCCAGCCTACCGACGTCCCCTTCGTCAATGAAACATGTGGCGACTCCCAGTGGGACGAAGTACTGAATCCGTCGGCCTTTCAGCGCGAAGCACGCCCGCCATTTCCGCCTTTTTCGGAGGAGACCGCCCGGCAGAAGGTTCAGGCAGCCGAAGACGCCTGGAACAGCCGCGATCCGGAGCGTGTCGCGCTGGCCTACACCCCCGACAGTGAGTGGCGTAACCGCGATGAGTTTTTCAGCGGGCGGGACGAAATTCGGGCGTTTCTTACCCGCAAATGGCAGAAAGAACTCGATTACAAACTTCGCAAGTCGTACTGGGCGCATACCGACAACCGCATCGCTGTCCGCTTCGAGTATGAATACCGCACGGCCGATGGGCAGTGGTTCCGGGCCTACGGCAACGAGATGTGGGAGTTTGACGCCGACGGCCTGATGCGCAACCGATTCGCCAGCATAAACGACCGGGCTATTCAGGAAACGGATCGCCATCTGTAGGAAATCCACTCTACAGCCCGGCCAAAACCAAAGATCGATGGGAAATTATGCAGCCATGGCATTTACCGATCCGGTAAAGCAACTTCAGCAGCGGTACGGCAGCCGCTCATCCTACGCCCGGATGGAACAATACAGGTACGTCGATGGCCTGACCGGGCAGGAAGCAGCCTTCATTGCCGAACGGGATAGCTTTTACCTCGCCACCATCGGTGAGAACGGGTACCCCTACATTCAGCACCGGGGCGGACCCAGGGGCTTCCTGAAAGTGCTCGACAAGGATCACCTTGGTTTTGTCGATTTCGCCGGCAACCGGCAGTACATTTCGGTGGGTAACCTGACCACTCACCCTGAGGTGTCGTTGATTCTGGTGGATTACCCCCACCGTACACGCTTGAAAATCTACGCCAAAGCGGCTGTAGTGAACCTGGCCGATCAGCCGGCTCTGTTCAGCGAGCTTGATCCGGCCGACTATCCGCACCGGCCGGAGCGTATGCTTGTGCTGACCGTAGATTCGTACGACTGGAACTGCCCCCAGCACATTACGCCCCGCTTCACGGTCGACGAGATGGCGTCGGTCCTGGAACAGCAAGCCAGTTATATCCGCAGCCTTGAAGCTGACCTGGCCCGCTACCGTTCCGGCGACATTACGCCGGGTGGAGGACCTGATCAGCGAGTCTAACCAAGCCCGACCGGGACCGTTTCCGAAACAGCTTTCAGTGCCTTTATATCGTAGTGCTTCGTGAAGAACTCGTCGCACCACAGACAGACGCTACCCAGCTCACCGCACCGCTTGCTGGCGTGTTCCTCCGACACCCCAACACTCTCCCCCATCCGGTACGGGTCGCCTTTGTCCAGCGACTGAAATACGGGCAGATCTGCCACCCGCCGGAGCACGTCGGCGACCCTGTCGATGCGGGCATCGCCGAGGGGTTCTTTGGTGCCGGGGCAGCAGGGGTTAATACGCCAGAGCTGAATGGAGATTTCCTGCGGAATGCTGTCTCCACCGTTCAGAAAGCCAATCGCGCCGGACAGAATCGCGCAGAAGTTATGATCGGGGTCACGCTTCCATAGGCCCATCTGGTAAGCCCGGCCCCGCGCCCAGTTGCCGCCCAGCCACATGTCGTCGGTAGCACCCCAGTAACCCCAGGTCAGGTGGCTTTGCTGCAGGTAATTATCTTTTTCAATGAGCGGGTCTTTTTCATCGCCGTTGACACCCCGCGAGTCAAACAACTCGGCCAGGTCCATCAGCCGCGCCCCTGCCTGCTTGTGAAACCGATCAATGCTGGCAATATCGAAGCGGGTAATCCCTTTTTCGATCAGGGTGTCCAGGATCTCACCCGTCAGCAAGTCGCCATTAGTCTGGAGCATCAACTGCGGGCGTTGTCCGGCGGGTAAAGCGGCATACCGGTCGGCCAGTCGGTCGAGGATGGCGTAGAGCAGTTTGCGGTCGGCCAGCGGCTCCCCGCCCGACAGGATCAGGCGGTCCATCCGGTTCGGCAGGTTATCGACAATGGCCATGCACTCGGCTTCGCTGATCCGCTGCCCTTTCGGACCGGACAGGTTGTAACAGTGTGCGCACTGATCGTTGCAAAGCTGCGTAAACACCCAGTAAACCGATTCAATATGATCGTAATCGCGGGTCATACTCTTATTCCAACGTTTTTTCCTGAACGGCTTCCCAAAAGGCCAGTTCCTCGCGGATACCCGTTCTGGGATCGGCAATAAAATCACCGACGGCCGCAAACGTAGTCAGCATACCCCGGTCGAGGTAACCGAACGACGTACCGATTGTCAGGGCTTCGCGGCTGTCGTGGGTAACGAACAGGGCCGTCATCTTGTGCTGGCGTACCACCCGGCTGAACAGTTCCTGCATCGACGCCCGGGTCTGCGCATCGAGGTTACCAAAGGGTTCGTCCAGTAGCAGCAACCGGGGCTGGATGATGAGCGCCCGCCCAAACGAAACCCGCTGCCGCTGCCCCCCCGACAACTGGCCCGGCTGCTTTTTTGCCTGATCGCTCAGCCCCAGCTCGGCCAGTAAATCGTTGACCCGCTGCGTTACGGTGACGCTGTCTACGTTCCGGATACGCAGGCCAAACGCTACGTTCTCGAACACGGTAAGGTGCGGAAACAGCAGCGGTTCCTGATACAGATACACGATTTGCCGACGCTCCGGCGGCAGGTGCAGCAGACTATTGCCGTCCATCCGGACATCGCCCGCATCGGGGTTTTCCAGGCCCGCCAGGATTTTGAGCAGCGTGGTTTTACCACAACCCGAACGACCCAGCACCGCCAGGATTTGCCCGGCCGGGAGATCAAACGAAAGGTCGTTCAGGACGGTAGCCGCTCCGAACCGTTTGGCAAGCTGTGTGACTTGAAGCATGGGTACAACGAACTATTGCCGCCGATTACGCGGGTGGGGCGAAAACCGGCAGCAATTTACTTTTATATAAGCGCTCCTTCCCCGTACACGCCCTGATCGATGGTCATGCGGCCGGGGGTGGGTTTGATGCCGGACAGCCACTCGGTCAGCCGGTCGACGTAGTTATCGAGGTGGGTAATCTGCTGAACGCCATGTTCCACAATCGGGTCGAGGGTCGTCGCGAACAACGTACCGCCGTAGTGATGGGTTTGCCAGGAAATGATTTCGCCCTGTGGGTTTGCCTGAATCACCTCAGCATGGTCCGGAATGCGGGTATACACCCCATGCGTATGCCAGCAGGCCTGCCGGGGCGTCAGTCCCTGATAGATTGGGTGGTCATACTTCGTTTCCGACACAGGCGGATTGTCTGGGTTTTCGACCCACCAGTAGTTGTTAACCGGCCGGTCCTCCCACTGGGCATCCAGCCAGTCGGCGGTGCTGTCGCCTTCCACGAATACCTTCTTTCCCTGCTTCAGGAAGTCGTAGATCAGGTCTTTCCGGAGCGCCAGTTCCAGTTGGTTCGACTGAAATGGAACAACCAGCGCGTCGAGTCCCGCTACGGCCTCGTCGTCGAGGTCATAGACGTAGATGAGCTTATAGATGTCACGGTATTTAGGGGCGGTTGCCATGGCGTAGTGCGACCAGACGCCATTGAAGATAAGTCCGATTGTTTGCATACTTAAATGGGTTTAAACCACGAATTGGCGGATGTACAGCAGCTGCACCGGGTTTTACGCAGCCCAGGCAAACCGTCATTCAGCGATCATGGGCACTACGTTGTTTTTCGACTGGACCCGTTTCAGGAAATTTCGGTAAATTCTGACCAGGGCAACTTCCCTGTCGCCACTGAACGTAACGTCGGCCAGGGGGCCACTGGCCGTCAGCAGCATCAGGCCGTTTGTACTGACCTCATCCAGCACAATGATGGGCCGCTGCCAGGTATCTTCTACTACTACGTCGGCACCCTCCGCCACCTGAATGTAGCCGCAGGCCCACCAGCCGCTCATACCATGCGAGAACGTCAGCTCGTCGAGATCCACGCCGTCGAACAGACCGTAGCGGTCGGTTTTCACGTGGTACCGGATGTCGATGGTCCGTCTGGCGTTGTCCATTACCCACTGGTTGCCCGGCACCCAGTCCGTAAACCAGCCATCGGAGCAAATCAGGGCTTTGCCCGCATCCAGAAACGCCCGCACCTTGTCTTTGATCTTCAGCATCGCTACGTGGTCGGAGCCGTTGGGAATGACCAGTATATCGTAAGGCGCCAGGTCGGGGTCGAAGTCTTTCGTGATGCGGCAGACCGTGTACTGCACCAGTTCGTTCGACACGTAATAATCGTCCAGACCGGCGATGTTATTCGAAATAAGCAGAGCGTTTATCATAACGGGCAGCATTGAAACAGGGGCTACATACAGCGATTTACGAAATTCCGGGCGATTCCGATTGATCACCGACAAGTATCTCAAAACCCTGACTCATAAAACCGGGTGACCAGGACTTAAGTTTTTTAGAAAAAATAGCCCCTGATTCTTTGCATATATTAGATCCTTACATATATTTACTTTGGTAAGTAAATACGTGAATGCCTACTAATTATGGAACCATCCAGCAGTGAATTTTTGCGCGGTACGCTAAAGACGATTGTCCTGAAACTATTAGCCGAACAAGGGCGAATGTATGGGTACGAAATCACGCAGTCGGTAAAAGAACGGACGCAGGGTGAAATTGTACTGACCTTCGGCGCCTTGTATCCGGTATTACACAAACTTGAACAGGATGGCCTTTTAATTACCGAATCGGAAGAGGCTGACGGGCGATTACGTAAATACTATTCACTAACGCCACAAGGCAGCCAGACGGCCATCCAGAAAGTTTCGGAGTTCGAACGGTTTGTTGAAGCGATGCGTACCCTGCTCCATCTACAGCCTACCCTATCTGTACATCCGCCAGTATCTTATCCAACCACCTGAGTGGTCGCCGGGCGGGGCAATCTGCCATACCAACTGAAACTGATTATTTTTCTTAAACCCGAACATCAACCATGAAAGCCCTTGACCGTCAGCAGATAGGCATTCTGTACGATTATCTGGTCCGGAACTGCTCAGACACCAGGCTGGCCCGTGAACTCCTCGATCATCTGGCCTGCGAGGTAGAACATTATATGTGGATCGGCCTGCCGTTTGACAAGGCGTTTGAGAAAGTACAGCTCGACGTTGATACCCAGGCTATCCGGCAGTTACAGCAAACGTACCACCACGAACTGGCCGACGCCGATCAGCTCCAGACCGCCACGCTGGACGATATTGTGTTCGAGAACCGCAACAAAGCCTACGGGGCTTACGACCTGCGCCAGTCCTACACAATTGCCATGCGCAACGCCCTGATCCTGACCATCGGTTTGTTCCTGATGCTGATGGCGCTGTTGGTGGCGATGAAAGAACGGACCTGGTCTTACACGAGCCTGTCGGGCATTATGTGGCTAGTGGGCCTGTGCGCAACGACCTTTGCCGGCGGTAACTGGTATTGGCAGAATATCCGGCAGAAACTACTGACGCCTGAACAATACTGAACCGGCGGATTCATCGGTACATTTCCGGCGCTTCGTCTAGCGAAAGGGTGAGTTGGTCGATCTGAGAGAAAGGGTTGTTAAACGGTGGAAGCAGATTGGCTTCTAACCAACAAACAACAAAAACTCAGTAACCATGAAAAAGACCATCATGCTTTTCGCCACCCTTACCGTATTGATGTCAGGCTGCGCCGTTGCCCAACCGGGCTATAGCCGGTATCCTGCTCCGGCTCAGACGAACCCGAGGGCTGACGATGCCGTCGAAGCGTACCAGATCAATCAGCTGGACAACATTGTCGGCCTAACGAACCGGCAGGAAAAACAACTCAGAAAAATTGAAAATGAGTACGACCGCCGTGGCCTGACGGCCCGCGAGCGCCGGAATCCGCAGGCGTTCCAGCGGCTTCAGCGTGAAAAACAGCAGGCCATGCTCGCGGTACTGACACCGGCCCAGCGACAAAAGCTGTTTGCCTTCCAGCAGGGTCGCCGGTACGATCGTGGCGGCATCTACGGCCGCCGTGGATAAACCCGGACAAAACCCCAGTCACGCTAAAGCGGCTGGGGTTTTGCGTTAGAATACCCGCCGGACAATGGCCTTCCGGTTGACCCATAACAGCAGGGCGGGTGGTATCAGCAACAGCAGCGACGCAACGGCCGCCAGCCGGCTGTTTGCTTCGCCTACGTAGATGAACACCTGCACCGTCAGCGTCTGCACTTTCCCGACGCTCAGGTAATTGGTCAATCCAAAATCAAACCAGGCAATCAGGAACGTCTGAAACAGGCACGTAATGAGCAGCGGCCGGGCGAGGGGCAGCAGTACCCACCGAAACGCCTGCACCTGCGTACAGCCGAGCGTCCGGCTTAGCTGCTCATACTGCTTTGCCTGCTCCCCCCAGAAGCTTCGGAAAAACAGGGCGGCAAACGGGATCGTAATCAGCAGCAGGCCAAGCACCACGCCGGCCAGCGAACCCGACAGATGCAGCCGGATGAAGTAGGGCTGAATCAGCACCGCCAGCAGGACGGGCGGCAGCGCATACGGCAGATAGCTCAGCGTTACCCAGCGGTCGGGCCGGGACGCACCGGCAATAGCCCGGGCCACCACAAACCCACCCGCCGTCGAAACAACCGCTACGACCGTAGCAATCAGCAGACTCAGCAGAAACCCGGTGGCCAGCGCGCTATCCGCCGACACCACGCGGGTCAGCGCATCGAGGGCGTAGACCGGCGGCAGTACGTCGGGGAAGCGCCAGTACTGTCCCAGCGCCAACAGCAACAGCAAGACGAACGGCAGACCAAACAGCAGCAGCAGCCCCCCGGCCAGAATGCTGCGCCGTAGGAAACCAGCCGGTTCGGGGTTGCGCGGCCCGGCGTCCGGCAGTGCAGCCAGGCGTTCTGCATCCTGAACGGGTTTCGACTGATCAGAGGGCATGGCGTTGGGTCCAGCGGGTGGTTACGTAAATGACAGCCATCAGCACGAGGGTGAACAGACACCCGATCAGATAGCCCATGGGCAGATCGCTCAGGTCGAACCGCTGCAGCTTCGTGGTGATGAACAGCGACAGCATCTGCGGGTAATTCCGGCCCAGCAGCAGCGGAATATCGTATGCGCCGAGCACCGCTACCCCGTACAGAACCAGCGTCGGCGCAGCCCGGCGAATGAGAATAGGTATGGCCACCCGCCGGTTGAACTGCCAGCCCGAAGCCCCCAGGGTCCGGGTCAGGCTCCGCAGGTCGTCCAGCCGGGCATCGACGTAGAGCGACTGAAACAACAGGGTAAAAAACGGGAATGCCAGCCCGACCTGCGCCAGCAGGATGCCGATGCCCGCTCCATCCTGAATTAGCTCAGGAAATCCATCCGGCGACTGAATCAGGTGCAGTTGGTAGGCCATCCGCGCCAGCCAGCCCGATCCGCTCAGCAGTTGGAACAGGTAAAACGCCATCACCAGCGACGGAAACAGCAGCGGTACGTACAGCAGCGTCGGGAACGGTCGACGACGAAGCGCAGCCTGATGCCGTAAGACCAGGAACAGAGCAATGGCTATCGCCAGCCCCACCGACACGACTGCTACGTAGAGGCTGAATCCCAGCGATGCCAGCAGTGAGGTTTCGCCGGGCAGCTGCTGCCAGTACCGGGCTGTAAAACCCGTAGCCAGCGGCCCGGCCAGCCCCACGCTGTACAAAAACGCATTGAACAGCCCGGCCAGCGGCAAGCCTACCACCAGCAGAGCGTATAGCCAGAGAAGAAGTGACCATTGTTTCACCGTACCGTTTTTTAGGGTTAGTTTTCGTTTGCCTCAATCACCTTCGTCCTGAAATCCTTGTACAACCGAACCATATATTCCGGGGCGGGTTCCTGAAACGCCAGCCCCTGAATGGCGTCGCGTTTGGGAGCATACCGGCGCGTGGGCAGGGTATTGAACCGGGGCTGATAGTCGGCGGGCAGTTTATTAATGGCCAATACCGTATGATCGCCCCAGACAGTCGGGTCCATTTTTTTGAGCTGCGCTTCGGGCGATATCAGAAAATTAGCCACCAGCATAGCCGCTTCCGGATGCTGGGCGTTCCGGATAATTCCCATGTAGTGCGAGTTCTGAATGGTACCGGGTGCCGGTACGTACGCCCGGGCCGTTTTGGGGAAGAAGCCCAGATTCACCTTATTGTCGACCTCAGCATCATTGTTTGAGAAGGTAAAGGCCACTTCGCCGTTGGCAAACAACTGGTGCAGGGTCGAGAGCTGTTCGGGGAAAGTCTCGCCCCGTTTCCAGAAGTACGGTTTCAGTTCATTGATCTGTCGAAACACCGCCCCCGACCATTTTTCATACACATCCTCCCGGAATTTCCCCTGAAACAGCTTCGGATCACCCGACAGCGCAATCATCCAGGATTTCAGGATGGTCATACCCGTAAATTCGTTCGGGATGGTGAACTGACCGGGATGCGCCTTTACGTAGGCCGGTAACTCCGCAAACGACCGGGGCGGCTGAGCCACCTTTTGCGAATCGTAGATAAACGCCAGCTGGACATTTCCCCAGGGCACTTCCATGCCATTGACCGGCTGCTGAAAATCAACCCCAATGAACGGGTTTGTGAAGTCGATGAAGCGCGCATTGGGCATCTTTTCGGTGACGGGCCCGAGCAGGCCGTCGATCTGCCGAAGCTGGTAAAATGTTTCGCCATTGATCCAGGCCATATCAAGCTGGCTGGGCTGTCCGGCTTCCCGTTCGGCTGCGAGTGTCTGTACAATCTGCGCCCCCTGCCCCCCCGAAATCTGCAGGTCAATACCATACCGCTTTCGGACTTCAGGCTTAACGTACTTGTTCATGTAGTCGTTGATATACGGGTCGCCCAGCCACATCAGCAGCGTAACGGGCTGGTCTTTACCAGCCTGTTCAATCTGCGCCCACGATTGATTCAGAATGGTGGCCGGATCGCGCTGCTCGCTTGTCGAACAGGCCGTGCAAAGCAACGTACTAAAAAGTATGAGTCTAACGAGATTCATGTCAAACGTTTACAAAAGTGCCAAAGTAAGGTTTTGTTGTTAATGATCGGATTCCTCCAGCGGTCTGACGGTACGTCTGACCGAAAGACCGAATCACCGGAGCCGGTCAGACGTACCGTCAGACCGGATAGCCGGGCCTGGCTGTATCTCTGAGCGACTCTTCAGGTCTGACGTACCGTCAGACCGGCTCTTTTTCAATTAGTCAATCAACGTCTGTTTTAACTATCGCTTTTCCGGCGGTCAGACGTACCGTCAGACCGAGTTGTTGGTGCACACGCCCGACCGGAACATGTACCGTTAGGTCTGACGGTACGTCTGACCGGCTTATCCCAAATACAGCTTACGACGCGCAAAAAAGAGACGGCCCGCTCAAAGAACAAGCCGTCTGCCAGAACACACCTAATTAAAACAAACTTGGTAGCGGGATGGCCGAGTTGCGCCAGAATCGCTACGCTGCTCAACGCATCCCGTTCAGCCCCACTACCCAACACACTGTTCAATCCCACGGTTATGTCAAAACAGATAGCGCACCCCAAATTGAAACTGACGGGGTGGAGCTGCATTTCGCTGAACAAAACCGCTGCCCCGGGGGCCAATCTGAATTTGATTACTCTGCGTGGCATTGTTGGAATAACCACTCAGGTTATTCGTATTAAGTACGTTAAAAACATCGGCGCGGATTTCAATCCGTCGATTAAGTTGACTAGTCAGCGGAATGGTGAATTGTGCGCTGATGTCGACCACTTTCGACCAGGGCAGGCGATCGTTATTGCGGCTCTCGCCCGGCTGCCGGTCGCTGTTGCCCACATAGGCGTCGCCGAATGCGCCACCGTCGCCGTTCAGGTCATTGGTCGTGATCTGCCGACCCTCCACCAGCACCGGCTGAAGATTCTGATCCACGACGACGTATCGCGATCCGTCGGGCACGCGGTTGATCGGCTGACCGCTCTGCACCAGGGCTGCGGCCGTCAGCGTCAACCACCGGCCTACGTAGTAGTTTACGATTCCGTTGATGATGTGTCGCCGGTCGTTGACAGACGGCCCCCATTCGGCCGCGAAGTTATTGGCGTCCATCGCCCGGAAGTTGATATCCTCGGTGTCGTTATACAACCGCGACAGCGTGTAGATCAGCCGGTACGCATAATTGCTGGCGCCCTTGTCTTTCTGCAGGTTCACGCTCAGCGCCATGTACTGCGAGCGGCCGGCCGTTTCGGTCATCACCAGGCTTTGCGCTACGCCGGTCAGGGTCTGCCCGTTGATCACGGCCGATCCGTTCGAGATCGGCAGGGGGCGGGTCGAGTTGGCCCATTCCGTCGACCGGGCAATGTTCCGCTGCGCACTCAGGCTGTAGTCCCACGGAGCCGGGGCATTCAGGTTGCGGGTGCGGAACAGGTTGTAGGATTCGTTGTACACGGCATCGGCGTAGAACAGCACATTGTCGTTCAACTGGTACTGGTAGCCCAGCGTTGTCTGGAGCGTGTACGGATTCTGATAGCCGCTGGGGTTCAGAATACGCCGTTCGCCACTGAACAGGTTCCGCTGCCCGGCATAAGCGGAAGCCGGTGGCCCCTGCAGGTACCGAATCGGTTGCCCCGTGTTGCTGGTAGCCCCCCCTACGGTCAGGTTTCCGTCGAACGTAACCCGGTCGATGTCGGTATCAGCGGGCAGAGCTCCCCGCTCCACAAAGTACTGAATCTGGCGCCGGAAGTCGGCTCCCGAGTTGTTCTGCTGCAGGGCGTCGCTGTAGATCGAGTACAGGATTTTGTCGTAGAAAAGGCCTACCCCACCCCGTAAGGCCGAGCGGCCGGTCAGTTTGTAGTTGAAGCTGCCCCGGGGTGCCAGGTTGTTAAAATCACCCTGAGCCGCCCCGCCTTTCGACAGGTTGTCGTAGTCGTAACGCAGCCCGAGGGTTACGTTCAATTGCGGGCTGACCGTCCACTGGTCTTCGGCGTACAGGCTGACAACATTCTGCGTTGTACCGTACGCAGCCGGACGCAGTTCGACGGCATAGCTCAGGACGCGGGCATCGGCCGGAATATCCGTCGGGCTGAGGTTTGAACCGACATTCCGTTCGCGCAGCGCAGCCAGTTGAGCCGCCGTCAGCTGCACAGTATAGCTGCCGTTCGGATTACCCCCGCCAAAAAGTTCATGGTTCGCCGAAATCAGTTCGGCCCCGGCCCGGAACGTGTGGTTCCCCCGATAAAACGAAACTTTCTGCTGCACCTGAACGGTACTTTCGTGCGAATCGAACAGGTAGCCGGGGTGCCCGAGGTACGCAACACCCTGCCCGGTTGGGTCAAGTACCGTTACGTCCGGACTGTCGGGGTTTTCGGCGCGGGCGTAGTTCCACCGGAAGCGGCTGTACTGCACGTTTGTTTCCGACGAGAATCGGTCCGTCGTATACGTATTGCGCGACGCGATCAGCAGCGAGTTACGATCCTGCGCATTGGCCGCCGAAGGGAACGCAATACCGCCCGTGAGTCCACCGGCCTGCCGACCGATGGCCACCTGCCCGACGTTGACCCGCAGCGAGGACTTGAATCGGTCGTTCCAGAACTGGTCGATCTTCCCCGAGATGTAGGTAAAGCGGTTCGTACCGCGGATGGTTTCATTAACACCGACCAGCGGAGCGGTGAGCAGATTATCTTTAATATCGGTCGTGTGCTCTACGTTCAGGTAGTAGAACGTTTTGTTTTTAACGAGGGCTCCCCCTACGCCAAATCCGCCCTGGTAGCGCTGAAAGCCGTCTTTTACCTGGTTTCCGGATAAATCGCGCAGCGGATAGCTGGTCTGTGCATCAATCACCGCCCCGGGCCGGGTCAGAAAAAAGACCTCACCGGTGGTTTCGTTGCTTCCCGATTTACTCGTGATGTTGATGATGCCGTTGCCGGTATTACCAAACTCCACCGAGTAGTTGTTGGTCAGTACCGTTACGTTGCGTGCGAATCCCACCGGAATGGCAAACTTCTGCCCCCCCAGAAACCGCTCGTTGTTGTCCATACCGTCGATCAGGTAATTATTATACAAGCTGTTGGCGCCATTGATGCTGACGTTCGGCGCTTCGGGAAAGAAGCCCGTTGCCTGGCTGACGTTCGGCAGGCGGTACAGGACCCGGGTGATGTCGCGGCCTTCGACCGGCAGCTCTTCTACTTTCCGGATATCGATTTCGGAGGATACTTCGGCGTTGACGGTGTTGATCCGCGATGCGCTTGTGCTCCGAACCTGCACTTCCGACAGGGAAATTTCCCGTCTGGTCGGCAGCAGCAACGTGACCGACCGCCGGAAATTGGCCCGCAGCACGATGCCTTCCGCTTCGCTTTCGAGGTACGTATCGTTTTCTTTTGTAAACACGCGGTACACCCCGTTCAGCGATAAGGCCCGGAACAGCACCTTTCCGTTGGCATCGGTCGGCGCCGACTGGCTCAGACCAATTGACGGGTTTTCGAGGTACACCGTCTGTCCGGTTACGGCCTGTTGCCGGGTCAGTTCGCGGACCGTTACGAGCAGATCGGTCGTCTGGGCAAAAACAGAACATGTCAGGCTCAGCATGAGCCAGCAAAACAAGGATAGTTTCTTCATAGATGAAACGGCTGCTCACGCAGCGAATTGACGTTCTAAAGGGTAAAGCAATACAGACCGGGGAGGTAGTCTCCGGAAAAAACAGCAAACGAGGACCAGCGATCAGCTAAGAACGGGTGGGGCCCGCAAACTGCGGCTGCGGGAAAAGAAGGGAAGGGAAAACGAAGCAACGAAACAAACGTCGGATGTAGTCTGGTCCAGCAGGGAACCAATACGGCCAGTCAGCCACGCAAACGCCCCGGCCAGCCAGGTACCGGTACGTACGTCGGCGGCTTTGTTCCAGTCGGCCCGTACGGTTGCCAACGGTCTGACCCGGCCAAACGATGTCTCCAGCAGGGTTTGCAGAGCCGCCCCGAGTCGGGCCGTTTGCCAGGGCAGCTGCTCGAACGAATCAGCATAAGCGGGAGTCAGGAAACGGCGGTCGAGGCCGAACAGGAAAACGCCCCCCCGCTGGTCGAAGCCGATTGGCAGCCCATCTTCTGCGAGCGTACCGGCCGCAGCCCGCAGATCAGCCACGCGAAGACTGGGGCAATCGTTTCCGATGACGATGATCCGGTCGAACCCCTGCCGGAGTGCGGCCGTTGCGGCCAGGCGCAGTTGCCGGCCAAAGGGCAGCGACTGTTCTGATGAACTAAGGAGAGTGGTCGAGCGCAGACAAGGCAGTCCGGCCGCCTGGGCTTTAGCCACGGCCAGTTGCTGAAGGCTTTCCCACAGCCGCTGGGTCTTCGGCTGGCTTCGCCCACGCAACCGCATCGCTACCGGTGCTTTACGGATCGTTTCAGCACGCGCGGACAGCGTAAACAGGAGAACAGCAGTACGGGAATAATTGACAGACATAACGTTAAAACCGACGCAATGTACAGGTTCGGCTTCACTTCCGATAGCACATTACCAATAAAATCTACGCACGAAGTCAGTTCATGGATTTCCCGCGGCTTCGACCAAATTCAACCCATATTAACTTTCTTGTCGCACTCAGTCAATAATAGTAAACATAGCCTATCTTTGCCGCGTTTTTACCCTCTGCATTGTACGTAGGCAGCAGCCTTATTTATGGAAGACAAACGACACTTGGACACCGTTTCGGCCGCCGGCCTGCTGGTTGCTCTGGGGATCATTTACGGCGACATTGGTACGTCTCCGCTCTACACACTCCGAGCCATTATCGGTACCAATGTGGTCCAGGCTAATCTGGTAAAGGGGGCTCTATCCTGTGTATTCTGGACGTTGACGCTCCAGACATCCGTCAAGTACGTCATCCTGATTCTGCGGGCCGACAACCGGGGGGAAGGTGGCATTTTTGCCCTGTACGCACTGGTTCGTCGGCACGCCCGCTGGCTGACCCTCCCGGCTATGGTTGGTGGAGCCGCCCTCCTGGCAGACGGCATCATTACGCCCCCCATTTCGGTTTCATCGGCGATCGAAGGGCTGGAACTGCTGTATCCCAACATCCCGACCGTCCCGATTGTCATCGCCATCCTGACGGTGCTGTTTCTGATACAGGCGTTCGGCACCAGTGTGGTTGGTACGGCGTTTGGCCCCATTATGCTGGTCTGGTTCGTTATGCTGGGTACGCTCGGTATCATTCAGATTGTGCAGGCGCCTTCGGTGCTGGCCGCTTTTAACCCGTATTATGCCTACTGGTTGCTGTCCGAATATCCCGGTGGGTTCTGGTTACTGGGCTCGGTCTTCCTGTGTACAACGGGAGCCGAAGCGCTTTATTCCGACATGGGGCACTGCGGCCGGGCCAATATTCGCACCAGCTGGATATTCGTTAAAACCTGCCTGCTGCTCAACTATTTCGGGCAGGGTGCCTGGCTGCTGGGGATCGAAGGGCAAACGCTCAACAACCGCATTCCCTTCTACGAGCTGATGCCCTCCTGGTTCCTGACCATCGGTATCGGTATTGCCACGGCCGCGACGGTTATCGCCAGCCAGGCGCTCATCAGCGGATCGTTTACGCTCATCAGCGAAGCCATCCGGCTAAATTTCTGGCCTAAAGTGCGGCTGCGTTACCCAAGCGCTCAGAAAGGTCAGCTCTACGTACCCAGCGTGAACCTACTGCTGTGGGCCGGGTGCGTGGGGGTTGTGCTGTACTTCCGGGAGTCGTCGAACATGGAAGCGGCCTACGGTCTGGCCATTACCCTGACGATGCTGATGACCACTCTGCTGATGTCGTACTACCTGTACATCAAAAAATTCAGTGCGTGGGGCGTACTGGTTTTCCTGATCCTTTACCTATCCATCGAAGGGTCGTTTCTGGTCGCAAACCTCATCAAATTCCCGCACGGCGGCTGGGTATCCGTCCTGATCGGCTCGGCCATCGCCGGGCTTATGCTCATCTGGCTGCAGGCGTTCCAGATCAAGCTGCGACTGACCGAATACGTCCGCATCGATCACTACATCCAGGCCATCAAAGAACTGAGCCGCGACATCAGTATTCCGAAATACGCAACGCACCTCGTGTTCATGAGCAACGCGGCCCGGCAGTCGGAGATCGAATCGAAGATCATCTATTCCATATTCCAGAAACGGCCCAAACGCGCCGACATTTACTGGTTCGTTCACGTCGACACGACCGACGACCCGTACACGATGGAGTATAAAGTCAACACCATTGCTCCCGACGACTGCTACAAGGTAACGTTCCGGCTGGGTTTCCGGGTCGAGCAGCGGATCAACCTGTTTTTCCGGAAGGTGATCGAAGACATGGTGCGGAACAAGGAAGTGGACATCACGAGCCGCTACGAATCCTTGAGCCGACAGAACGTTATCGGTGATTTCCGGTTTGTAGTGCTTGAAAAATTCCTGTCGTTTGAAAATGATCTGCCGGTCCGCGAGCGGCTGATCATGAACCTGTATTTCTTTTTCAAAAGCTTCACTACGTCCGAAGACCGCTGGTTCGGGCTGGACAGCAGTTCCGTCAAGGTAGAAAAAGTACCGTTGGTCATCCGCCCGGTAGAAAACGTCAAACTAAAACGAATAACCAGCTGATTAAAGAGCGAAAGAGTGAATGAGTGAAAGAGCGAAACCGCCATTTCGGTCCGATCCCGCTCTTTCACTCATTCACTCTTTCGCTCCGCTTCGGCGGTCCGATTTCACTCTTTGCTTATGAAAATACTCATCACCGGCGGGGCCGGCTTTGTTGGCTCATCACTGGCCATTTCGCTCAAGAGTTCTTATCCCGACTACCAGATTTTTGCGCTGGACAACCTCAAACGGCGCGGTTCCGAACTGAACATTGCCCGGCTGAAACAAGCCGGAATCGACTTCGTACACGGCGACATACGCAGCAAGGAAGACTTCGATGCGCTGCCCGCCGTAGACGCCGTCATCGAAGCATCGGCTGAGCCGTCGGTACTGGCCGGACTGGACGGTACGCCCGATTACCTCATCAACACCAACCTGTTCGGGACGGTCAACTGCCTGAATTATGCACTCAAGCATAAGGCCAGCTTTATCTTTCTGTCGACGAGCCGGGTGTACCCGATCAAAACGATTGAAACGCTGAATTTTGAGGAAGCCGAAACGCGCTTCGTGCTATCCGACGATCAACCCGTTCCGGGCGTTTCGTCGCGGGGCATCGCCGAAACGTTTCCGCTCGATGGTGCCCGGTCGCTCTACGGCACCACCAAGCTGGCGTCGGAACTGATTATTCAGGAATACAACGAGTTCTATGGTCTGAAAACGGTCATAAACCGCTGTGGGGTCATAACCGGACCGTGGCAGATGGGTAAGGTCGACCAGGGCGTCATGGTACTCTGGATTGCCAAACACTACTTTGAACAGTCGCTGGCCTACATCGGCTACGGCGGAACGGGCAAACAAACCCGCGACATGCTGCACATCGCCGATCTGTATCGGCTGGTGGACTGGCAACTGCATAACCTCGACCAGGTCAACGGCGAGATTCTGAACGCAGGCGGGGGCGTCGACAGCAGCGCGTCGCTGCAGGAACTGACGACAATTTGCCAGGAAGTGACGGGTAAAACCATACCGATCCGGCAGGTAACCGAAAACCGGGCCGCCGACATTCGACTCTACATTACCGACAATACGAAGGTTACGCAGATGACCGGCTGGAAACCCGAACTGGGCATCCGCGAGATCGTAACGGACATTACCCAATGGCTCGATGAAAACCGGGCTGCCCTGGAGCCGATTCTGAAGTAAGCCGGTCAACCAGGTTATCAATAAGGTCAGCCTAAACTAATGGTTAGGCTGACCTTATTTTTTTACAACTTGTTTAATTAAAGCAATATTTATTAACGTACCAGGCAAACATACGCTCTGAAAACCCGTTATTTTCATGCTTTTATTGACTCAACCTACGCTAAACTGTTCATGTCACGTATTGCCTTGTGTAGCCGCCGTTCGTTTACGTTGCAAATCTCGGCTGCCTCTGATGCGGCAGGTCTCAACTGGCGTATTCCTCAGTCCGACCCCATTGTATTCCGGGAACGCATTCTGGTTGAAAAGCCCAGATTTGCTTTGATTACCGAGCCTACTTTCTAACTGATCTCATCCGGCGGCATATTGTGTGCCGCTGGGTATATCCCCGGTCATATGAGCGCAAGCCTAATCGAGTTACAGGATGTAAACTACGCAACCAACCGGCGCACGATTCTGCATAACGTAAGCTTGACTGTACCAACCAATTCCGTAGTTGGTTTACTCGGACCAAACGGGAGTGGCAAATCAACTATTCTAAATTTAATCAGCGGAATAATCCGACCAACAGCCGGGCGAATACATATTGGAAAAGCCAGCATGAAGATTGGTGTCAGCTTTGGCGACTACGGTTTCTTCCCGGAATTTGATGCCATACGAAACCTCAGATTAGTTGCCCAAACCAAGCAAACTACGTTTGACCCGTCGTGGGTTGATGCTCAGCTCCATCACTGGGGCCTTTGGGAAAGCAGGCACCAGCCTTTCAGGCAGTATTCTGCAGGCATGAAACAAAAGCTGTCTCTTATTGGGGCCGTACTTGGCGATCCTGATCTGCTGTTATTGGATGAACCCATTAATCATCTGGACTGGGAAAGCACACAATTGCTCCGTCAGACTATAGAAGAACAACGCCTGCGAAGCAGTATTGTATTAGCCAGCCATGACATTTTGGATGTAGATGGCTTGTTAGATTATGTAGTATTAGTCAAAAAAGGAACAGTTGCCGTTGCTCAAACCAGTTCAACGGTTAGTCAGAAATTCGGCTCAGTTCATAAAGCTTACATCGCTACGTTTCACCGTGCACAATGAATACTATTCAGCAATTGATAAACCTGGAGTGGCTTAAAGCAGACAGCACAGTTAACCGTCGCTTTTTTGTCATTAGCCTGGCCGTTTATGCGCTTAACAGTAGCATTCGCCTGTTTATTTTAACTATTGACGATTCGCCTACAACCGATACTGTATTGAACGCTTTGGTAGAGAGCCATTTTCGTAATTGTGTTTTACTGGTTCCGCTTTGGGTAATTTTTAACGTATCGTATGAGTACGAACACCGAATCATAGTCAGGCACGTAGCCGAAGGCATGAAACCGGTATACTACTTTATTTCCAAATTTTTTCTACTCATTTTCATCGGCATCTTTCATATCCTGCTCAGCATACTGATTACGCTACTCGCTACGATTTCGCTAAAAATAGCCCCCCCTTTATTACTACCCTTATTTTTAGTCGAATTGCACACATTCGTCCTGTCTGTCGTTCTGGGGGTTTTTGCGCTATGTATCAGTTTTCAATTTAAGCACAGTCGGGAAGCGATTACCTTTTATTTGCTGTACATGGTCTGCGAATACTCACTCGTTGCACTTTACTACCGCTACAGTGGCACCAGTTTCCCATTTCCATTACCTTTTCAATCCATTCGGGCTTTGACTTACGAAACGGTCGGTGCAAATCAGGTCAGCCGTTTCTGGCAGGCTGACCGTACGTTTTTACTAGCCTTATCTGGCTACATAGTTACGTTCCTTCTACTCACTTACCGCCGTCTTACTCAATTAGATTTATTACCTAGCCGCCACTCTTAAGAATTGAGTGACAGAACTGCACTTTACAATAAAACCTGAAAAATAGAAACAGCAGGAATTACTCCCGACAGGCCAACTTTAATGTAATAGCAACAGTTTACGTCGACTGAATGAATACTGTTGCAGTCAATGTAAACCTTTTCAATTAATCATATAAAACACTATTTCTGTAGATTTTATATTAATTAGTATCTAATCCCGTTTTAACCACTCATTAATTCGGAGCCCATAGCTTTGCTGGTGAAATAACCGAATATTTACTATCATTTATATAGAGTAAGCAAGATGTGAACCGCGATGAATGATCCGGCAAAAAACCCTGAATAATTATTGACTTTATTACCTTCTGCCAACTATCTTGTTCACGACAGTTTAACGATCGGCCTGTATATCGTTAGTAAATCGCACCTCACACCGCCTTATCCAACCATATGACACCTCTTTTGGTTGTAAGAATCAAATGCTGTCAGTCTGTAGGCGTATCGTGATGCTACTTTTTTGCTTGCAGTATTAACAACAGTTAATTAGCCAATATCTTTCGCCACTTGTATGGATCCAAGTTTAACCGGAGTACGTATCTTAATCGTGGATGACAATACTCTGAATTTGAAACTTTTCAGCAAGATAATCGCCCGATGGGGAGCCATCACCGCTACGGCTGAGCATGGCAGGCAGGCCGTGGATATGGTTCAGCAGAATCTGGACAACGCAACGCCTTACCAAATTATCATCATGGACCTTCAGATGCCGGTCATGGACGGAGCAACTGCCTGCCGGACCATACGTGAATTTGACCAGTCGGTTGTCGTTCTGGCCGCATCGGCCAATGAACTGCTGAAGGAAGAAATGATGTCGAGCGGTTTTAATGACTGCGTTCTGAAACCGTTCGATACTGCCCAGCTTCACGAGAAACTAATCGCCAGCTTAGCCTAACATCTATGGTAATAACGTCTACGATCAACAATACCACTACCGTTTCTGAAGCCGAGCTAAGCCAACAGGTATACCGCCGGTCCTGGTACGTTACCAACATCATTATCTGGGCGTTCCTGTTCATTTATCCGTTCTTCACGATTCTGGATTTGATTTTTGCGCCGTATCTGTGGCAATCGCTGCTCCTGATCCGCCTGATCACCGTCCTGTTTGTCTACGTCGTGTATGAACTGGCCCGGAAACGGCGACTGGATTACCGTCTGCCTTTGCACGTCATGTTTGCCACGGTCTCGGTTACGTACGCCGGGCTGTGCAACCTCGTCGATCTGAGCGCCGTGAGTACGTACTTCCTAACGCTCTCGGTCCTTTTTCTGCTTATCAACTCGGTTATTTACTGGGAGTCGACAAACTCGTACCTGCATACCGCGCTGGCCATCATCCTGCTACTTCTGGGGTATTACATCCTGAATCAGCGGTATCCGCTGGCTACGTTCTTCGAAGAAGGCGGTCAGATTTTTCTTATCGTTGCGCTGTTCTCGGGATACATTCCCCGCACCCGCTACCGGCTGTTGTGGAAGGAAACCCGGCTGCAGCTGATCACCCAGCAGGCCAACCAGCAGCTGCAGGTGCTCAATGAAGAATTGTCTGACAAAAACCGGGTTATTTCCGAAACCAACGGCCAGTTGCAGCGGCTCAATGAGCAGAAAAACAACTTCATCTACATTGCCGGCCACGACCTGAAAAACCTGGTCGGTACGATTAAACTATCGGTCGGCGAGCTGCAATCGGAAAGCTGGGTTCTCAACAGCGATCAGCGCGAATACGTCGAGTACATCGGCGATGCCACCCAGCGCATCCAGTATCTGCTGAATAAGCTGCTGGACGTGAAGGACATCGAAGGGCCCGCCATCTCCTTCAACTACGAGGTGTTCGAGATCAACGAGGAGATTGAGAAGATTGTCAACATTCTCGAAGAAACAGCCGCCCAGAAGAGCATTACGCTGAACTACGATCCGTCGACCATCCCCATCTCGCTCCGGCTCGACCGGGTGTTTGCGGGGCAGATTTTTCAGAACCTCATCAACAACGCCATCAAGTTTTCGCAACCGGTCAATACGCTTACGCTGCAAACCACCCTGGCCGACAACCTGTTCGTTTTCGAACTGACCGACCGGGGGCAGGCTATCGGTCAGGAACGGCTGGACCAGATGTTCGGAAAACTCGATGAACTGTCGCACAACAACGTCAACTCCCCCGACCGGGCGGGTTTAGGCCTCTCTATTGCGCTTCGACTGACCGAAGCCATGAACGGTCATCTGTACTACCGCAGCAGCCCCGAAACCGGTAACTACTACCGGGTTGAATTTCCCAGCGTTTAACGAAGCCACGTTTAATCCATACCTGTACATCAGTTCGTATAGCTACCTTACATCTATGTCACTAATCAATATACGTCTTATCGCCGGTGGATTACTGGCAACAATACTCGTACCTTTTCAACTTCAGGCCCAGCGACCGGCCGTTGCGGCCCCGAAGGCAACACCGGCAGCGGTTATACCACCGGCACCGACTTCAGCCTCCCGCATTTCGTTTCAGGCGGCCGGCTACGACGATCAGACCATTCAGGGCCTCAGCGGCTCGTCGGCGTATTACCTGCGCCTGCCCGCCACCGCTACCCTGCAGAACGGGCAACTGGTGCTGTTTATGAAACCGTCGCAGGCGCTGCAGCTCAGCCAGTCGTCGGTAACGGTGCTGGTCCGCAACCAGCCGGCACTGAGCCTGCGGCTCGACCAGCTCGAACCAAACGCGCCCGTAACGATTCCCCTGTCCGAAGCCAGCCGCGATGCCGGTTCGCCGTTTGTGCAGGTCGAAATAAAAACACAGCTTAACATCACCAACGACCGCTGTAAGGACCTCGAAAACCCGGCCCTTTGGCTACGGGTGAGCGGTGCTTCGTTCGTTGCCTATAATCCGGCGGCTAACGGTGCCCAGCGCCTGAACCTGTCTAATTGCCTGCCTTCGAAGGAAGCCATTGTCTACCCGGCTAATCCGACGCCGAACGACATTCAGCTGGTAAGCGCCCTCTACAGCCGGCTGTTCACCCTGCGGCCGCGTGGCGTGGCGCTCTATGCCGCCGACAAAGCGCCGGATTCGCTCCGGAACGTCGTTGTGGTTGGGGAGGCCGGCAATCTGCCCGCCCGCTACAAAGCCCTGCTTACCCGCCAGCCGCAGGCCGGCCAAGGGTTGTTCTTCCTGCAAAAAGGGGTTGCCGCCGGCCCTGAAGTGCTGTTCGTAACCGGTGCCGACCAGGCCGGGTATGCCAAAACGGTAGGTGCCATTGCCAATCCTAATATTCTGGCGTCAGCCTTCGGCGATTTTCTGATTATTGACAAAGCCGCGGCTGCCGCACCGGCCGTTGAACGCACCGACCGGCTGACGCTGGCTCAGTTGGGTGGTACGCCCGACATGATGCAAGGCATCGGCTCCCTGCGCCGTTCGTATTCGTTCCGCCTGAGCGATTTCGCTGAGCAGCCGGGCGAAATTGAAACGCACCTGGAGGCCCGCTACAGCGGTCTGCAGCCCGGCGACCGGGGTTTCCTGAACCTCTACATCAATGGGGTGCTTTTCAGCACAACCACGCTCGACAAGTCGGGTCTGGTGTCGATTTCGCCCCGCCTGAAGCGGTACCTGCTCAAGCCGTTCAACGCACTGCAGGCCGAGTTCCGGTTCTTCCCCGGCACCAATGTCTGTCAGAACAGTTTTCTGAATTTCTTCGCGCAGGTCGACGTTCAGCGTTCGTCCATCCGCCTTACGTCGCCGTATTCAACCGAGCAACTTAGTTTCCTGCAATTCCCCGGGGCGTTCCAGAACAAACCGATTGCGCTGGTGGTCAGCAAGTCGCAGCTGGTGCCCGCGATTCCGGGTATCTGTGAAGTGGTGCGTCAGCTGAACATCGGCAACACCAGCCAACCGGCCTTTCTGTCGGTGCCGGCGGTGTACACCTCCGAGGTTTATGCCAAGGGCGATTCTACCAAAGGGAACCTGATCGTGTTCCTCGACCGGGGCGACAACCTGTGGGGGCAATTCGACAAAGCACCGGTGCAGTTTCAGCGCGATTTCCGCCTGTACAGCGACGACCGCAGCCGGCCGCTGTTTGCCGTGTCGGACTCGGTATCGTGCGGAGTGGCGCAGGTGTTTGAGCAGGGCGATCAGGCCGTACTGCTGATGGCCGTCAACGGAACCGCGGCCAATGAAGCGTTCCGCAATGCCGCCCGCTACGTAACGGACCAGTTGACAAACCTCGCCAGCAACGTCCTGATTACGGCCGGTACGAACCGGTACCTGTTTAACCTGACCGAAGATCAGTCGGTGATCGATTACAACGACGGCTTCGGAAAAGCCCGCGACTGGTGGCAGCAATACAACCTGTATGTGCTGGGCGTCCTGCTGATTCTGGTCCTGCTGGCTTTCCTGTACGTTCGGTCCAAAGTAAAAGGCTCACAGGCCATTTTTGAAAATTAACATGCGCTATCTGATTTGCCTGCTTCTGCTGATAGGCAGCCTTAATGGGTATGCCAACCCAAAGTCGGCCTGGCCAATGCCGAAGCGGAAATTCATGCTGGTGCCGGGTGTGTATTACTACCGGGCTACCAGCTATTGGAACCCCGACCGGCAGGTGATTGCCTTCGGTAATGGCGCCCGCTTTACCTCGGTAAACGTCCGGCTCTACGGCGAATATGGTCTGTCCGACCGCTGGACGCTGGTTGGTACGCTGCCGTTTATTACCAATTCGTACGTGAGCAATACGCCCCCCGACAACCGCAACAGCGGCCTGGCCGATGCTGAACTGGGGGTTCGGTATAACCTGCTGAACGTCGAAAACCGGCGGTATCTGTCGGTGCAGGGCCTCGGCATTGCTCCGTTGTATCAGAACGACACCAAAGTCCCGTTTCTGGGCTACGCCAGTAGTGGTGCCGAACTACGGCTGCTCTACGCCGGCAGTCTGAAACTTGGCGCCAAGGATGCGTATTTCAACACGGAGGTGGGCTATCGGCGGTTTTTCAACGCGGGTGATTTCCGGCTGAGTCAGGTTCCGCTGCTGGCCACCTTTGGCTGGTACGTATCCGAGAAGAACGTCTTGGTCGGTGAACTGAGCGGACTGATTTCCTACAGCAACCGTTTCCGCGAACTGAACCCTGCTAACCTGGCGGTCAACACTGACTTCCGGTTTTTCAAAGCCAGCCTCAGCTACGGCCGGAAACTGGGCGAATCGGCCTGGGTCTACGCCGGCATCTATCGTGATTTTTACGGCCGGAACGTTGGGATTGGCCGTGGCTTTACTGTAACCTCGGTAATTCGGTTTTAACTTATGCAAGACGCAACGATTCATACCGTATCCGCCACCGACTGGCTTCGGGAAGCCGGCCTGCTGACGCGTGAGCAGCAGGAACGGATTGCCCGCTTTCAGACCCGGACGCAGTTTGCCGCCGTCAAGATTCTGCTCAACTTCGGCTACCTGTCCCGCAGGCAATATGAACGGGTCCTGAGCGAACACGGCTACGAGCTGATAAACATCCGGGCTGAAGAGCACGACATGGAGGTAGTGAGCCGGATCGACCTGCGCGTCGCCGACCGTTTTCTGGCTCTGCCGCTGCGGCTGCAGGACGACAAGGTGGTAGTGGCCATGGCCGACCCTACCGACGAAACCTATATCCAATTGGTGCGGGAGACGTTCGGGCGGGACCTGATCATTCTGCCGGCTTCTGACCTGGACATTACCTGGCTGAGCCACAAACTCCTGGGCGAACCCTTCGTTAAATCGGCGGTGTTCGAACTGGTCAACCGCGATCCGCAAAGCTCGGCGCTCATTACGTTCACCACCACGCAACTGGTCGTTATCTTCGGGGCGATTGCCATAGTGATAGCGCTGCTGTGTCTCGACTTTGTCAACACGACGATCGCCATCAACGTAGTAATGAGCAGCTTTTTTCTGATTGCGATCTGTTTCAAGCTGTTTCTGGCCTTGGTTGGTTCGCGCTTTGAACTGCATCAGGCCGTTACGAAGGAGGAAGTGAAGCAGGTACGGAACGAAGACCTGCCGGTCTACACCATCCACCTGCCGGTATACAAGGAAGACAAGCTGATCCGGAAACTGATCTGGAACCTACAGAGTCTCGACTACCCAATGGAGCAGCTGGACATCAAGCTGCTGATTGAGGAAGACGACGACAAAACGCTGAACGCCGTGCGGGCCCTGGAGTTTCCGGCCATTTTTGAGGTGGTAGTCGTACCGTTTCACATGCCGAAAACCAAACCCAAAGCCTGCAATTACGGCCTGCACTTTTCGCGGGGTAAATTCCTGACCATCTACGACGCGGAAGATATTCCGGACCCGGACCAGTTAAAGAAGACGGTGTTCCTGTTCAACAAACTGCCCGAGAATTTCATCTGCCTGCAGGGAGCGCTGAACTACTTTAACCGGAACGAGAACCTGCTCACCCGGATGTTTACCCTGGAGTACAGCTACTGGTTCGATTACATGCTGCCGGGGCTGGGTACCCTCGACATTCCGATTCCGCTCGGCGGCACCAGTAACCACTTCAAGCTCGACGTACTCCGCGAGCTGGGGGCCTGGGACCCGTTCAACGTAACGGAAGATGCCGACCTGGGGGTGCGGGCGTTCGCGAAAGGCTACAAAGTGGCCATTGTGAACTCGACCACCTATGAAGAAGCCAACAACGAGCCGTTCAACTGGATCCGGCAGCGGTCGCGCTGGATCAAGGGCTACATGCAGACGTACCTCGTACACATGCGCAGCCCACGCAAGCTGATTGAAAAAATCGGCTGGAAGGGCTTTCTGGGTTTCAACTTCTTCATCGGCGCTACGCCCATGACGTTCCTGCTGTACCCGTTGCTGCTTCTGTTCTTCATCACGTACCTGGTGTTCGACCTGAAAGCGATCCGTCCGCTGTTCCCCGACTGGGTGTTGTACATCTCGACCTTCAACCTGATCGTGGGGAACATCCTGATGATCTATATCAACATGCTGGCGGTGTTCAAACGCCGGTTCTATGAGCTGATCTGGTTCTCGCTGGTGAATCCGCTGTACTGGCTGATGCACTCGATTGCCGCCTACAAAGGACTCTGGCAATTGATTACAAAGCCGTTCTACTGGGAGAAAACCAACCACGGTCTGAGCAAAACCAACCCCGTTGCCCCGAAACCATCATGACCCGCGCCCGACTCTGGATCTTTGTGACGGCCGTTCTGCTGGCCGCGTACTATCTGCTGATCGGACTGAACGGACAGCGGCTGGGTTTCCATACGCAAGAAGCCTTGTTCCTGAGCGAGAAGGCCATGATTGTGTGGCAGGGCATCGGCGATAAGCTGCCGGTCATCGGGCTGACGTTCCCCGTCTTTCCGTTCTTTTTCAGCCTGGCCCTCAGCAGTGCCTTTCCGCTGCTTGGCCCCGTGATCGCATCGGCCCTGGGCATGGCCGTTCTGTTTTATCTGGTGCTGGACGATCAGCGCGAACTCGACGTTCCCTGGCTAATCCGGCTTGGAACGGTCCTGACGTTCTTTCTGCATCCGGGTCTGCTCTACGCAGCCGCATCGGGCCGCAGCGTGTACGCCGTTCTGCTGTTTGGATACCTGTTTTTCAGAAGCCTGCTGGCCTATTTCCGCTCGAACACGACGTACCATGTATCCCTGGCCAGTTTGTTTCTGGTCTGTCTGGTGTTCAGCGCGTTTGATTTTGCGTGGCTGTGTCTGTTCCTGCTGCCGCTGGTGCTGTTCATGTCGCTGCAGGGATTGTCGCTGCGGGGTGACGATACGCTGATCCGGCTGGGGTTGGCTTTCAACAACCTGTCGCTGCGCCGAAAACTGGTCAACAAGTCGTTTGCGCTGCTGGTCCTGCTGTTCATGCTGCCGCTGGCAGGGCTGTTTCTGTTCAGTCTGCTGAACCGGTTGTACGCCGGCGACTCGCAATACTTCCTGGACAGTCCGTATGCCAACTGGCGCGTGCTGACCAATCAGGTTTTACAGGTCGATTACGTTAATCACCCCGACGAGTTTCTGCTGCCGGATACGAATCTGCTGATTTCATTACGCCGGTTGCTGTATGCCCCCCTCCTGCTGCTGGTGCTGCTGAACTTCCGGGGACGGACGTATCAGCTGCTGACCTTGCTGAGCCCGTTCGCCCTGATCGAATTCCTGTACATCAAGAATCCGTCTGTTCCGTTCGTGGCGGAGTATTACCAGATTTTTCTGGTACTGGGCCTGGTGGGGCTGGCTACGCTGTCGGTCACGCAGCTTCGTCGGCTGCAGGGGCTGGCATTCGGTCTGATGCTGGTTCAGATTCTGACGGGCGGCCTTCGCATCGCTACGTCGGCCTACGAGGAAGAGCGCACGTTTCTGGAATCGGCGCTGCCCTGGCGTCCGGCCAACAACCTGGCCCACCGCGAAACGGATGATCTGGTTCGGATCATCCGGAAGTTACCGCGCAACAGCCGCATCCTGACCGACGATGCTACCGCCTACCCGATCATCGCCCTGACGCAGAACGTGCGGCCATTTGTGCTGCCGTACCAGCAGAATTACCTGTCGGCGCTGACGAATCCCGATTCGTTCGCTGATTTTTTGCTGATCCACGTTGAAGCCACCAACCCGGTAGCCCGGTTTGCGGTCATCAATCAGGCGTATCTAAGTAGCTTACGCACCCGGTCTCAGCGTCCTCTGGCGCTCGTGGGCAGCAGCTCGGAATGGCGGCTCTACCGGTTCACAAAACCCCGGAAGGCCGCATCCCCTGCTCAGGAACCCAATCTGGCCTTGGCCGGGACAGCCACTCAGCCGTAGGCAATTACTCCGTCTCGACGTAGTTGAGGTCTTTGCTGAAGGTTTCTTCCATATAGTACAGCGCGATCAGGGCCAGGGCAATGGTCAGCAAGCCAACTCCCAGGGCACTGTAGAGCGTACCGACATACGACTTACCGAATACGAACAGCGACGTTAGTGGAATGACGGCTCCCCGCACAAAGTTGGGGACCGTCGTGGCCACCGTTGCCCGGAGGTTGGTGCCAAACAGTTCGGCGGCAATGGTCACGAATAAAGCCCAGTAGCCGTTGGCAAAGCCCAGGAATACGCAGATCAGGTAGAACGCATCGATGTCGCGCAAGGGGGCCAGCAGATAGACGAGCACAAACACCGACGACAGCAGAATAAAGCCCCGAATGGCTCGCTTTCGGCTCTGCAGGCGTTGGCTGAGCAGGCCACTCGCTACGTCGCCGAACACCTGCCCGGTAAACGACAGCATCACGGCTTTTCCGGCAACAACGGGCGCCGACAGGCCCATCGCCTGCCCAAACTCCGGCGAGAACGTAATCAGGATACCCACGACAAACCAGATGGGTAGCCCAACCAGAATGCATTGCAGGTATTTCAGCAGACGGGTCCGGTCGTTGAACAGCATGACGAGATCGCCCCGCTTTACCTGACGTTCCTTGACGGTTTCGAAGATGCGGGATTCGAAAATATTGACCCGCAGCACCAGCAGCAGCAGACCGAGTCCGCCCCCGATGAAGTACGCGTTCCGCCACTCGAACAGATCGGCGACGAAGTACGCCATGATGGCTCCCAGTACGCCCATCGTCGCGACGATGGTCGTACCATAACCCCGGATTTTCTTCGGCAGCACTTCCGTCACCAGCGTAACCCCGGCTCCGAGCTCACCCGCCAGACCAACGCCCGCTACAAAGCGAAGAATGGCGTACTGGTTCAGGGAGGTGATCAGGCCGTTGCCGATGTTGGCCAGCGAATAAATCAGGATGGAGCCGAACAGCACCGACAATCGGCCGCGCTTGTCGCCCAGCACACCCCAGAAGATACCCCCAATCAGCATCCCGGCCATCTGCATGTTCAGGAGCATGATGCCGTCGGGAAGCAGCCGGTCGGGGGTGGTTCCCAGCGCTTTCAGACTCGGCACCCGCACGACACTGAACAGAAACAGGTCGTACATATCCACTAAATAGCCCAGCGCGGCCACGAGTACCGGGAGTTGCAACAGTTGCTGGGTAAGGGTTTTCGGCTCGGTTTTCGGTTGTTCGACCATGGTTTGTCTGGCCCAGGCTCCCGCCTGGGCCGTGTATGTTAATTAACAGGCCAAGCCTGAACGGTACGCCGTAGCGGCCTGGCCCGGACGTTAGACTTGTTGTGGTACGGTATAGGGTGCGCGGTATTTACGGCTAAGCATGGCATTGGCTTCGGCATCACCAAGGAACACTTCCTTCTTCGGATCGAACTTCAGCGTCCGGCCCAGGCGGTAGGCGATGTTGCCGAGGTGCGCGATCCCTGACGACAGGTGCGCCGTTTCGACCGGCCCGTTCAGTTTGGACTTGTCCCGCGCCCGAACCGCTTCGATGAAGTTCAGGTAGTGATCGCCACCGGCTTTACCAGACGGTCCCGGTTCGCGCTCCCGGCCCAGGTACGTTTTGTAATCGTTGTAGCCATTGATGACCATGTAGCCTTTGTCGCCGTAGAAGATATTGCCGATCTCTATGCCATCTTCCTTATTGGTCATCCACGGGCGCACTTCGAACTGGATAACCTTGCCTTCTTTCGGGTATTTGTACACCGAGGTAAGCGTTTCAGGGGTCTCTTTGCAGTCGTTCCAGAGAAACTTACCACCGGCAGAGCTGATCTCTTCAGGCAAGCCTACATCCAGCCCCCACATGCACAGGTCGGTTTCGTGAATACCCTGGTTGCCAATGTCGCCGTTGCCGTAGTTCCAGAACCAGTGCCAGTTGTAGTGGACGTAGTTCTTGCTGAACTCGCGGGCTTCGGCGGGGCCTTGCCACAGATCCCAGTTCAACGTATCGGGCGCGGAGGAGTTACCCTGGTTGCCGATGTCGGGCCGCCACTTATACACGAGTCCCCGCGCCATATACACCTTCCCGATCAGGCCGTCGCGCAGGTGTTTGATGGCTTCCTGAATAGCGGTTGAGCTGCGTAGCTGCACGCCGTGCTGCACGATCCGGTTGTATTTCTTCGCGGCTTCAACCATTTTCCTCCCTTCGTACAGATTATGCGAACCGGGCTTCTCGACGTACACATCCTTCCCGGCCTGGCACGCCCAGATTGCTGCCAGCGAGTGCCAGTGGTTGGGCGTAGCGATGCTCACGGCATCGATGTTCTTGTCGTCGTAGACCTTACGGAGATCCTGCTCCATCTGCACTTTCCGGTTGTATTTCTTCTCAAACTCACCGGCGCGTTTGGCCAGAATGTCTTTGTCGACATCGCACAGCGTCACGACCTCAACATTGGTCAGTTTCGAGAAACCGGCGATGTGGTCGGTACCGCGACCGTTCACGCCGATCACGGCCACGCGAATCCGGTCATTGGCACCGAAGGCATGCGCCGGAATGATCGTCGGCATACCGAGCACCGCCAGCGAGCCGGTAGCCGCCGTCTTGAGGAAAGTCCTCCGGGAGTTGGGTTGGTTGTTCATGATGCATAAGGTTTAGGAAAAAAGGGGTTCAAACGCAGAGAAGCAGAGGATACGCAGAGAAAACAGAGTTTTAGTTGAGGTGAATTATGAATAACCTTCAAAACAATTCACTGAATTACAGTCATCTAACTTAGCGTTTTTTTTGTCATCCCGACGCCAGGACCGGGCCGCCGGAGCGGGGATCTTTGGGTGAGGCTGAGAATCCCTCCTGCTACCGAAGATCCCCGCTC
>NZ_QXED01000004.1 GCF_003583365.1 Fibrisoma montanum | reverse complement strand
CATTGATGGGGTCACTATCTAAGCTGTCATCCCCGCCCACATTTGGTGTAGAGGCCGTGAAGTTGGCAGGAGCCGTGAAGCTCACCGAGTAAGGCACGCCCGGCGTCAGGCCCGTGAAGCTGTAGACACCGTCAGCGCCCGTCACCACACTGGCCAGGGCCGTGCCGTTGCTCACCAAGGTCACCGTCACCGAGGCCAGACCCGTCTCAGCCGCATCCTGCAGCCCATCGCGGTTGGCATCGACGAAGACCTTGTCACCCAGTGAGGCCGGGCGGAAGAAGCCTGCGTCCACCGTCAGGTTGCTCTCGTTAGCCGCCAAAGTGTAGCTGGTCGTAAGACCCGTGATGGGGTCAGCGTCCGAGTCGGTAGCGTCCGGGCCGGTATTAGCTACGGTGGCCGTGTAGCCCGTCGGGGCCGCGAAGCTTACTGAATACGGTACAGTTGGAATCAGGCCCGTGAAGCTATAGACGCCACTGGCATTTGTAGTTACGGTGGCCACTAACGTAGTGCTTTCAAACAACGAAACACTAACACCCGGAATGCCCGGTTCTCCGTTATCCTGCTGGCCGTTGGCGTTGCTGTCTTCAAACACCAGATTACCCAGGCTCGCCAATGGTCCTGGGATAACTTCTATATCACAACAATTAAGTGCCGGGCACCCATTAGAGAATGTGGCGGTAAATCGATACGTACCCGGACTCTTAATTGTAATTGAATTGTCAGGATTGACAACGGCGGAGTCGGCCGGAACATTGGCCGCTACGTTCTCATTGTTCCGGAACCAGATTACGTTCTGGAAACCGGCGGGAATGGTCGCTGTAAATTCTTCTCCCGCGTATATATATAAAGGTACCGAGAAGCAAACGGCTTCGTAATCATCCTCCTGGATGTTGTCGTTGCCCGGTTGCGAATCAATATCGGTACCATCGGCGGCAAATACCTGCGCGGTGTTGAACCAAACGCCCCGCTGCAGGACAGTAGCTGTAATCACAAGCACAGCCGAATCATTCTGGGCGATGGCGCCTACGTTCCAGAGCTTCGTGGTGGCGTTATAAGCACCTCCCCCCCGTATGACGGACGAGTTGATGAAGGCTACAGCGCCTTCCGGCAGGCTGTCTTTGACCACTACGTTGGTTGCCCCGGCCGATCCGGCTGCGTTTCGAACAACCACCGTATATGAAACAACGTCGTTAAGTTGAGGCTTGGCATTGCTGACCGCCGATCGAATACTCAGGTCGACAGTTCCGGACTGAGCCTGGGCCGAAACGGCAATAAACCCTACGAGGAGGGTTGTCAATACGGTTATAGCGCGTTGGGTAAAGTTGCCCAGTACTATGCCCGGATGAGCATAGGCCATTGCCCAGGATAACAGCCTGCCGACGTTGGCACTACGCATGCCCCGCTTCGTCGCCGGATTCATGGCAGAATCCGGTCGGGTTGCTGGTCGGCTGGTAGTTACAAGAAAGGATTGGCTTCGTAAAAGTTGCTCATCCATTGGAGTTGATAATAAATTTGTACTGGTCGCTGTCTGATTGATAAGTGAATTGGAAGGGCCTGCTCTGTATCTTCCGGGTGGCTCCCCGTCGGACTCAACGGATCGCCCGCGTGCGGAAGGCGGATTGACTAAAGCTGGTGATATCGGCCGATCTGCGGATGCAGATGACTGGCAGGTTGAATCGGATCTGTATACGTATGCACTCCTGCCCAGTAGTTGCAGGACGTAGTGAGCCAATCGGCAGGCAAAAAAAGAAAGCCGATTGGATTGGGCTGTAACAGCAACGGCTTCTTGTCCGGGTTTCCGGCCGGTATTGATTGCAAGAAGATTAGCTCGAAGCGTAGAAGTTACTTTCATCTGCAACTGAATTAGGGGTGGAAATGCAAAGCCGCCCAGTTCGCATCAACCATACGGCGGGCCGCTAAACCGAGCGTGTACTACGTTCAGTTCAAGCTGGCCCTAACAGCAGCTTTGACTTCTTTAGAAAATATCGAAAACTATGCCAATTAGCATCTGTGCTGTCTGTCAAGCCCCCAATAAGAGTCAACCAGTTAACAGTCAACTGATTATGGGCTTAGACAATGGGGCCAGGATCATATGGATATCCGGTCGTTGGAGCGATGGATAAATCGCACAAATGATCAAGTATGCAAAAGAGAGTTAGCGAAAATTATGCCAACTGCGACTTTACATTAACCCAGAAACAGTTACAGATTTTTGTGCGCTCCGTAAAACGAACCAGACGCCCTGTGCAGGGGCTTTGAGCGCAAAAAGAGAGAGAATGTGCCGAACGGCAAGGTATTGAAAAAAGCTGATAGCCGCTTTGTTAGCGCAAATGTACAAGCGCAAATTACAATTCCAAACGAATAGGATCATTTATTAATCATAGCAAAAAAGCACCTGGGTTCAGGTGCTTTTTTGCTATGATTAATCGTACAGAAAACAAGCTTAGAAATCGTATCCCAAGGTCAGGTAAGCGATGGGCCTGCTGACAACACGGTTCTCAAGGCCCCAGCCGTAGTCAAACTTGACGAAATAGCCGAACAGCATGGTCCGGGCTCCCGCACCGTATCCGATCAGGAATGGATTTTTGAAGTTGGTAACCGTAGCCCGGAACGGAATGCGCGGATCACCGACGACTTCAGTATTCAGGCTGTTCTGCTGGCTAAATGGCCCTCTTCCCGTCCAGGCAGCCCCGATGTCCGTAAACGCCACCAGTTGCAGATTACGCAGGAAGTTCGACGTAATGTTGCCCCGGTACAAATACCGCACCAAAGGCAGCCGCAGCTCGCCGTTGAATAGCAGGTGGCTGTTGCCCGTCAGTTTTCCCTGGCGGAAACCGCGCAATGGAGCCGCAAAATCCAGGAAGAACACATCGCGGTAATCGTCCCGCGTTTCAGATTGCAGATTCAACGGGTTCGTTGCTACGTTTTCTTTCTGCGCACCAATCCAGTTTTCCATACCGCCCAGCGTGCTCTGCTTCGGCGATGGCCCTCCCGACTGGCTGAAAGACATGCGCAGGGCCAGCACCAGGTCACGGTGAATCTTTTGGTAATGACGCAGATCAAGCGTTAACCGACGGAACCCTTCCGAAGACTGCCGCAAACCGGCATATTCTTCAAAGCGGGCTTTCATCCGGGTACCGATGATCATGTTCATGCCGTTCACCTTGGTGTTATCAAATACAAACTCGCCCCGCAGACCAGCATAGTCGGACGTACGATCCGGGTTGTTGATATACGAGAGATCAATCAGGCGGGTGATGGCGTAGAACGGCGATATGGTAAAGCGGCTGTTGACTGACAAGGGATACGATGCCGATAACGCAAACCGGTTGTAGCGGTATTTCTGACTCAATCCTCCATTGTCGACAAACAGAGTCTGCCGGTCAACGCGGGCACCGAAATCAATCCGGTTGGTCAGCTTGTGATACTCAGCAAACAGATCGCTGTTGCGCAGGGTCGTCGTAATGAACAGCCCGGCCCGCAATACGTGGTTTTCGAGCAGATCGTTCATCGTTATATCCTGCGCGTAACCGAAGCCCCGAATGGGATCAATCCGCCAGGACGATGCCGCATCGCTGGCCACGAACAACCCTTTGTAATCAAATGGTCCGCGAATGGTGATGTTCTCCCGGCGACGGTTACGCGGAGGAGCCACCGTCAGACCCGGCAGCGCTGTAGTAGCACTCCGGCGCTGCCGGTACTCCGACGACCGTAGTACGTCAGGATCAAACCGGTAGTTGTCGGTATCGACCTCACCGGGCTCCAGAGCCAGCCCTTTTTCGGGATCAGGCGACAGGGTGCCCGATGGGCGACGAGCCACCGTAGAATCAGCCCGGCGGGGGGTTGAATCAGCTTGGGGCGTTACCGCAGCCTGGGCCTTTGGTGCCGCAACCAGTCCGGTACTGATGCTGCGCTGGGTTGGCGGGTTCTGAACGGTCTGGTTCAGGTTCAGTTCCGACCGGAACCCAATGTATTCATCGCCGTTGCTGAGGCTGCTGTATACAAACCCCTGGTTCGATGGAATCAAATCATACATCCGAATACTCTGCGGCAGGGCAGTTACCGGGCGGACGGCCTTCGTCAGGGTGTCGAGCCGGTACAGGTTGCGGATGCCGTTGACATCGTTCAGAAAATAGACTATGGCCTCGTCGGCGGCAATGGCCTGCGTTGCATTGATGAGCGAGTCGGTAAGCCGGGCCAGCGATAATTCACGCGCACTGCCCTCGTGCCGGAAAAGACTCAGGCGGTCCTTGATCGTACGATACGTACCTTTATCGACCCCGAGCGAGTCCTGAAGCCGGTTCGACGAGAAAATAACGTTACGGGCTGTCCGGCCGACAAACGACGGATATAAGTCGTCGTAGAGATCGTTGGTGATCTGCTGGTACGTACCCCGGTTGATATTAAACAGGAACAGATCGTTCTGGCCCCGGCGATCGGCACTCAGAATCAGGCTGCCGCCGTCTTCCGAAGCATCGACTGCGACCACCTGAGACAGGCCATTGATCGGCCGTCTGAACTGCAGGCGGGGCTTTTTCCGATCGAATTCGGAGAACTTATACAGGTTCGTCTTGCCGTTTTCATCAACAATGATAATCAGGTCATTCCCTTTCTGCCAGGCCACCAGCGGGGTGCTTGTCCGGGCCGCCTGACCATCGAGCCGGTAACCGCCCGACAGCACTGTTGTTGTTTTACGGTTGGTCGTATTAACCACCTCAACACTATACTTACCGTCCCGCAGCGTACCGTAGGCAATAAACTGCTTGTCGGGGCTTAGCTTAAGGCTGGTCAGCAGGAGCTTTCCGTCCGATGAGCTGAGCTTGATCCGGAAATCATCATTTCCGCCCGGGTAGGATGGCCGAATGGCGTTGGCCATACCGGCGTAGTATTCACGCCATTCGCGCAGGAACCGGCTGTAGGGAATCCCCAGCGTGCTGGAAATGCTGCTTTGCTCGTTGCGGATGATACGCGTCAGGTTCAGAATGTTCGATACGTTGTCGCGACCGTATTTCTGTACAATGTAGTTCCAGATCGAATGACCGACCCGTTCGGCTTCGGCCCCCGACAGCAGCGACGGTTTTTTGACCGGCCGATTCAGCGCCACATCACGCATGTAATCATCCAGTTCTACGCTGTTGCCCTCGGCAATGTACGAGGCAATACCGGGCATGAACCAATCGGGCAGGGTGAGCAGCAATGAACTTTGAAGCGCATCTTTTAAACTGCCGCCATACAGCATGTCGTAGACAAACAGCATCGAGATGTCATGAATGATCTGCCGCCGGAAGCTTACCTGATCGCCGGTGAAGGCAATCTCTACCCGCGACTTTGACAGGTCCACCTCCTGGCTGCTCAGGCCACCCTGGACATTCAGACCGATGTTGCTTTGTGCCAGCTCCTGCGGGGAGTTGAACAGGAAGATCTTGATCCGGTTGTAGGGCGTATAACCGAGCAGTTCGGTGATCCGATCAAACTCTGACTCAGCGTACTGAGCCGTCAGGTTGGCAATCTGGTTCCCGTCCTGATAATAGTAGATTTCGAAATTCGACGTCCGGATGATTTTCCAGTCGAATTTCCGGTACTGAATACGATTCTTTCCGAACCGCTCAAGCGATGGGTAATTCTGCGCCGTGGCCAGACTTACCCCCCCCAGCCACAGTCCTAACAGAAGTATGTATTGATTTCGCATACGAAGCTTGCCAACACCAAAAAATTTGAACTTTTATGCACGGTAATATAACGAAAGATGTCGGCTAATATTCGCTTCCGTATCTAAATCTTCGCCGGCTAACAGGTAGTCTGCGAACTGATTAGCCAGATAAGGCGCCAGCGAAACGCCCTTGGTTCCCATTCCGCCAAAAATACCGACGCCCGGCAATTCGGGGTGCAGTCCAACGAACGGTCGCCGATCTTTGGTCGATGGCCGGATACCGGCCTGCTGACTTACTACCTGATACGGTACGCGCAGAATATCACGCACTTTCGTCTCTAAAAACTGCCGACCGGTCTCGGTTGTTTGCCAATCGAGGTCATGCCAGGTATATGTAGCACCAATTTTTACTAAACCCTCCTGAATGGGCAGAATAAACAAGCCTTGATTGACTATATCTTTGATAGGATAATCCTCAACAAGAGCCGTCAGAATCTGTCCTTTCACGGGATTATACGGCAACCACGCAAATAACGGATTCTCGCGGGCCTGTACTCCGTCGCAGAATAGCACTTTACCGATCGAACGCCCCTCCCATGCCACTGTTTCCGACTTGATTATCAAATCTGTGGCCCTGATGCTGGCGTCGACGTATTGACCTTTATTGATAAAATAAGTCCTGATGCTTTTAACGAACTCACTTAAATCGACCCAGCCGGCCTGGGTAACAGCAAGCCCACCGAATGAGTTGTTGATGTAAGCGCTATAAGACTCATTGTCAACCGCTTGTTTGATATAAGGCTGAACGGCAGGCTCAGCCGTGAGGGCCAGATAATCGTTCTGCTCTTCGATTGACCGGAACGGCCGGTAGATATCACGGGCGTGAAAAAAGCGGGCACCCAGCTTTTGCTCAATGTCGGTGTAGAAGTGATGCAGGAACGGGAAGAGCTGATCGGCCCGCCAGGTCCGGACCAGCTTTCGGCCCGTGAGGGGGTTGACGATGCCGGCGGCCACCGCCGAAGCCGACGGCAGGGTCGGATCGTCGGCCAGCCAGACCGAACAGCCCCGCTGGTCGAGGGTCCAGGCCAGCACGGAACCAGCCACGCCCTGCCCAACGATCAGATAATCGATAGTCATACCGGATGTGTTACGAGAAGGCGATGTAGCCTATTCCTGACTGAAATGTCCTTCGCGGTGAAGTTCGGAGATTCGCCGGTCGGCCTGCTGAATAACCCAGTCGACCTGCTCCTCAATGGTCATGTGCGACGTATCGAGCAGGGTCGCGTCGGGTGCCTGTACCAGCGGGCTTTCGGCGCGGGTCGTGTCGATGCGGTCGCGCTTTTCAATGTTTTTAATAATGTCCTCCAGATTGACCAATTCGCCTTTTTCCAGAAGTTCGCGCTGGCGTCGCTGGGCGCGGATGTAGGTATCGGCGGTCATGAATACTTTCACTTCGGCGTCAGGGAATACCTTGGTACCGATGTCGCGGCCGTCCATGACGACCCCCCGCCGGCGGCCCATCTTCTTTTGCTGCGCCACCATTGCCCGGCGCACTTCCGGTATGGCACTAACCTCGCTGACGATGTTGGAGATGTACATCTTCCGAATTTCCTCCTCCACATTCAGGCCGTTCAGGCAGGTTTCGTTCCGGCCGGTACGTTGGTTGAAATTAAACGTAATGTGAATGTTTTCAAGGGCTGCGACTACCTCCTTGGGATTGGAAAACGCTACGTGCTCCTGGGTAAAGAACAAACTCACTGCGCGGTACATAGCCCCCGTATCAATGTAGCCGTATCCCATGCGGGCGGCTACGGCTTTCGCGGTCGTGCTTTTCCCGCAACTGGAGTATCCGTCTATTGCAATGACTATTTTAGACATGAAGTCAGACCACCGAAGTGGCAAAATTTGCGCAAGATAGCCACAAAAATAAGGTTTCCCCAACCGAAAAGGAACTAGCCGGGTGTTACGCCCGGGGCAGTCCCGTCAGGTCAATGTGCTCTTCCCGCAGCATGGCAAAGATGTGTTCGTCGAGGTAGTGATTGTTTTTTATCGCAGCTTTACGGTGAATGGCTTCGTGGCGATACCCGGCCGCTTCCAGCACCCGCATGGAGCCGATATTCTGTTCGAGTACGCAGGCAAAAATCCGGTTGACCTGAAAATTCCGAAAAATGTAATTTGTCATCACCGGCACAGCCTCCGACATAATGCCCCGGCCCCAGTACTCTTCGCCCAGCCAGTAGCCAATTTCGGCGTTGTAGCGGTAGATGTCGTCTTTCACCGTAAAGCCAATATTACCGACTGCCTGCCCGTCGACGTCAATGGCCAGGTTGTTCGGCATCTGCTGCGATTTGTTGGAACGCACCCACGAATGAGCATCGCGGGGGGTGTAGGGATACGGAAAAAAATCGCGAACATTGTTCCAGATCCGGCGGTTGCTGGCGTGTTTCGACAAAGATTCTTCATCGCCTTCGCGCCAGGGGCGGAGCCGACAGGCTGACAACTGAAACGTGATCAAGGTTGTAGTTTTTGGCGAATCGTAAGTCATATCGACAGTAACAAGGTACACTCGTAAATGTTACCATAATATGACGGTCAGGCTGCGGGCACCGTGCGCACCGATTACCAGCGACTGTTCGATGTCGGCAGTTTTCGACGGCCCCGCAATAAAAACGCCGTAGCTAAGCCCTCCGCGGTCCATCTGCTGGTAAGCTGCGTGCATATTTGGAAGCAGCGCGTCCTGCCGAACAATCAAGAGCAGGTGCTGGGTAATGAACGGCAGCGCCCGGTGCAGCATGTTGGCTTCCGGCACCCAGATAGCCGCATTCTCGGCTACGGCAAACTCCCCCTGCAGCACCGCCAGATCGATTTGTTCGAGCGTGACTTTATCCGTATTGGCATCGATCGGGATCAGGTCAATCCCGGGGACGGGCACCGATGAAGCGACCCGACCCGGCTCCGGAAACCGCCGACGTATCAGATCGCCGAGGGAATCGCTGGGCGAAGCCACCAGTAACTGACCTCCAATGAACGCCAGCGCATCCTGAAATCGCCCCAGCCGGTCGTCGTCACCAAAGGTGAAGGCTGGTAGAACAGGCATCGGTTTTTCGTCGGGTTTGTTCTGCCGAACGCGGGCCAACAGTTGATCGCGGGTTGTCATTGGAGTTGTGTTTTGCGAACCAATACTACGATTAAATTCATCGTTCCGCAATCCTGGTTTATCCTGCTTTTTTCCGGCATTCGTCAGAAAAGCCGGGCTTCCGGCTCATCAAGCCAATAGCTTTGACTCACCAAGTCAACGCACCAGGGCCATGAAGCTTTTTTTACGCCTTCCTTCTTTTTTAACAACCGTACTGATCGGGCTTAGTCTGTCGGCGTCGGCTCAGACGGTCGTCAGCGGCCGGGTTACCGATCAGCGGGGCCGTGCCCTGCCGGGAGCCAACGTTTTTCTGCGCGGCACCTACGACGGCGCAACGACCGATACGACCGGCGCTTTCCGCTTCTCTACCACCCGCCGGGACACTGCTACCCTGCTCATTACGTACGTCGGCTACGAGTCGTTCGTCCGGTCGATTACCCTGCAACCAGAACGTACGTCGATTACCGTGAAACTGACCGAACTGGCCAATGAACTGAACACCGTCGTGATTACGGCCGGGGCCTTCGAAGCCTCCGACGAAAAAAAGATGACCATGCTGAAGCCGATGGATATCGTCACAACGGCCGGAGCCGCAGCCGACATTACGGCGGCCATGAACCTGCTGCCGGGGGCGCAGCGCGTGGGTGAGCAGGAAGGGGTGTTCGTTCGGGGCGGATCGAACCTGGAAACGAAAGTCGTAATCGACGGTATGATCGTGCAGAACCCATTTTTCAGCTCCCTACCCGATGTACAGTCGCGGGGGCGGTTTCAGCCGTTCATGTTCAAGGGTACGTCGTTCAGCACGGGCGGCTACTCGGCCCAGTACGGCCAGGCCCTGTCGTCGGTACTGCTGCTGAACACCGTCGACAAGAACAGCAGCAACGGTCTGGGTCTCAGCCTGAATCTGGCAAACGCCGGCCTCAGCTACGATCATTCGACCGCCAATTCTTCCCTCTCGGCAACCGGCTACTACGGTAACCTGAAGCCGCTGTTCGCGCTCGTGCGGCAGAACCTCGACTGGACCCGCGAGCCGGAGTTTGCGGGATCGTCGCTGACGTACCGCCTGAAGCCCAGCAAGACCGGCATGCTGAAGTTTTACGGCATGTATTCGGATAGCCGGCTGGGCATGAACGTCCGCGATCCGGGCGCGGCTACGGTCGGCAACGAAACCGGGCTGATCAACCTGCGGCAACACAACCGCAACGCGTTCACGACCAGTACGTATGCCGATAGCTGGGGCGAGGGTCGCTGGCTGCTGAACACCGGTTTCTCGTACAGCTACGACACCGACGCCACGACGTACGACACCGAGGACTTTAGCCGGTCGAGTGAGCGGGCGCAGGCACGGGCTGTTATCACCCGGCTGCTGGGCGGCAACAGTTCGATTCTGTTCGGCGCCGAAGCGCATACGCTTACCCTGAAAAACGCCGTGTCGGGTGTAGACTACAGCCTGCGCGACAACTACGGTGCTGCTTTTGTGGAGTCGCAGTTTTACGTCAGTCGCAACCTGGCCTTTCAGCCGGGCATCCGGGCCGAATACTCGTCGGTGATCGGGCGGGTTAACCTGGCACCCCGCTTGTCGCTGGCGTACAAGACCGGGGTATTCAGTCAGGTATCGCTGGCCTACGGGCAGTTCTATCAGACACCGGATTATCGTTACCTCTATCGCAACACCGACCTGAACTTCGAGCGGGCCGACCACCTGATTCTGAACTACCAGATTATTCGCAACAAGCGTACGTTCCGGGCCGAAGCCTTCTACAAGAACTACGCGGCCCTGGTGCGGGAGTTTACGGGTACCCCCTACGACGCTAACCCGTACCGGTTTCCGTGGGGTCGCACCGACAACAGCGGCCACGGCTACGCCCAAGGGTTTGATCTGTTCTGGCGCGATCAGAAAACGGTGAAAGGCCTCGACTACTGGGTAACGTACAGCTACGTGGATACGAAGCGGTTGTTCCAGCAGTTTAACGTAGTGGCAACTCCAACCTTCGTTTCAAACCATAACGTCAGCCTGATTACCAAGCGGTTCTTCGAAAAAATCAGCACGAACATCAGTCTGACCTACACGTTCACCAGCGGTCGGCCGTACTACAACCCCAACCGCCCGACTGATTCCGAGCGTGAGTTCCTGAGCGACCGCACCCCGGCGGTCAATAACGTGAGTTTTTCGGCCAGCCACATCCTGCGGGCCAAAGGCAACCTGATCGTGCTGTACGCATCGGTGGATAACCTGCTCAACAGCCGGAACATCTTTACGTACCGCTATACGGCGGACCGCACTACCCGATACGCCGTGGGGCCGCAGACGTACCGGAGTTTCTTTGTCGGTGGCCTGATTATGCTGTCGAAAAAAGCGAAAGTCGATGTAAATCAATTGTAGCCTCCCGGCCAGGCTCCAGCCTAGCCCAATTATAAACTACTAAAGGCCATGCTGGAGCCTGGCCAGGACAATCAAAACCATGAAAACGTTCATTACCTCCGCCCTCATCCTGTTTATTATCAACGTAGTACCCGCCCAGGCCCAGTCGACTGGATCCGACCAATACAAACAGGCTATGACCGAAGCCCTGAGCAGGATGAAAACTCAAAGCGAGAAAACGCCCGTTCCGGACATGCTGGCTATGGCCAATCAGTTTGAGCGCATTGCCGGGGTGGAAACCAAAGAGTGGCTACCCCGGTATTACGCCGGTCTGATATACGTGTACCTGGGTTTTATGGGGAAAGATGAAGCCGAGAAAGACAAGTTTCTGGATCAGGCCGACGCTCATTTGAAAGCAGCCCTCGCCCTGGCCCCCGACAACGACGAACTGGCGGTCCTGAAAGCCTATATCGCTCAATCCCGGATGGTAGTTGATCCCGCAAACCGCTGGCAGCAATACGGTCCGCTGTTTCAGTCGGGCGTTGAAAAAGCCAAGTCGTTGAATCCTAATAATCCGCGCCCCTACGTATTGGAAGGAACCTCACTGATGTACACTCCGGAACAGTTTGGCGGTGGCCCCGGTGCAGCCTGTCCGGTGCTGAAACAGGCCGCCGAGAAATTTGCTACCTTTAAACCAGCCAGCGACCTGCACCCGATGTGGGGCAAAACGCAGATTGAGCCCATGCTGGCGAAATGCCCGAAATAAGGGCGGAGTTCAGTTTACATGTCTCGGTTTACGATTTTCGGTCTGACCATCCCGTACCACTCACCGAAAACCGTAAACCGAACACCGCCCACTGACCAACCGACGAGATGACGCGTGAACAATTAATCGGCACCATCAACAAAAACGGCAGACGGCTGAAAATGCGGGCGTCTGACCTGGCCGGCTTTGATTTTAGCAACCTTGACCTGACGGGAGCCGACCTCCGTTTTTCCAACCTGTCCCGGTCCAACTTCCGCGGGACTATCCTCCGGCAGGCCGACCTGAGTTTCTCTGATCTCAGTGAAGCCGACTTTACCAACGCCGATTTATTTGAGGCAAACCTGAGCTTTAGCGGCCTGGAAGGCACGAACCTGACCGGCGCTAACGTAGAGGGGGCTAAATTCAATTTTTCCGGGCGCAGTACCATCCGGCCGGATCAGTTCCGGCCGGAGCCGATTACGCTGACAACGCTGCTGCAGCGGCCGGGCTGGGGCCTCCTGATCGGTATGAGCCTTGGTGCCCTGCTGAACTATGGTACCAATTCGGTCATCTTTTTTACCAACCTGATCAATTCGACGGAAGACCGGCTTATGGCTGGCCTGTACCGGTACCTGATTATTCAGAACGCACTGGATGGCGCCGTATCATTCATATTGGCCTGGTCGATGCTGACCTGGTTAACCCGCCGGTTCAAAACCGCCTGGATGCGGCACCTCATTATTACCGTTGTCGCACTGGTTGCTTTCTTTACCATCAACAACATCCTCTACACCTTTTTCGGCAAAACGTCCATTCAGCAACTGATGCAGCGGCCGAATTTCGCGTCGGAAAACGCACCCTGGTATTTATACGCCCTTGGCAACGTACTGATCGCCAATACGTTCTTATACATTCTTCAGCAGGGTCGTCAGTTGACCCGTAAGCTGTCCGAGCAGGAGTTCCAGTTGCTGAACCTGGAAAAGATGAAAACCCGGGCCGAACTGGACGCGCTGCAGGCCAAAATTAATCCACATTTCCTGTACAACGCCCTGAACAGCATTGCCAGCCTGGTGCACGAGGACCCCGACAAAGCCGAAGAAATGACGCTCCTGCTGTCGAAGTTATTCCGGTATTCGACCGGCCGCGATGGCGACCTGTTTTCGTCCATTGCCGACGAACTCGAAATGGTTCGCACGTATTTGCAGGTCGAGCAGGTACGTTTTGGCGAGCGCCTGTCGTTCAGCGTATCGATTTCCAACCCGGCCCTGAATGAGCTGCGGCTGCCGCAGTTTCTGTTGCAGCCCATCGTAGAGAACGCCATTAAGCACGGAATTGCCAAGCGTGCCGACTCCGGCCGGATAGATGTCCGGATTTACGAACAGGATGGCTACCTGCATCTCTGCGTCCACGACAATGGCCCCGACTTTGCCGATACGATGAGCGGGGGCTACGGTCTGCGCAGCATTCAGGACAAGCTCAAACTGCTCTACGGCGACGACGCTCAGGTCGAGCTTCAGAATAAACCGCTGAAACAGGTGCTGCTGACGATCCGGATGAGTCGCCTGCAACAGATTCCGTTCCCAACGTCTGCCACTCACCATTAATGCAACGTTTTTACCATGACACTTCCGCTCAGAACCATTCTAATCGACGACGAAGCACTGGCCATCAGCCGGCTTCGGCGACTGCTCGATAAGCACCAGGATACATTTGCGGTGATCGGCGACGCGGCCAACGGAGCCGAAGGGCTGACGCTGATCACCGAACAGCAGCCCGACGTCATTTTTCTGGATATTGAAATGCCCCTGCTCAACGGATTCGAGATGCTCGGCCGCCTGACCGACGTACCGATGGTCGTTTTTGCAACCGCCTACGATCAGTATGCCATCCGCGCCTTTGAGGAAAACTCGGTGGATTACCTGCTGAAACCCATCGAAGCCGACCGACTGGCCCGGACGGCGCAGAAAATCCGGGCGCTGGTTGAACGGAACGAAACCGCTTCGGCCACGAACCCGATGACGGAGAACGTTATGCGTTTGCTGGCTCAGATGCAGCCTAAAAAAGAGATTTACTCGATCTCCGTCAAAACCGGCGAGAAAATCAAGCTGATTCCGCTGTCGGACATCGCTTACTTCGAAGCCGAAGACAAGTACGTTTTTCTGTCGACGGTCGATGGCCAGAAATTTCTGACGACGTACACCATCACGACCCTGGCCGAGAAGTTACCCGATACGTTCGTGCGCGTCAGCCGGTCGGTCCTGGTGAATCGGCTCAAAATCGCGGAGGTTCACCGGCATTTCGACGGTAAGTTCCTGCTGGCCTTAACCGATAAGAAAGCGACAAAACTCACCACCGGCTCCACCTACAGCGAATCCATCCGGCAAATGCTGGAACTGTAAACACCAAGGGTATGAAAGCTTCAACCGAACGCAAACTCATCCGCTGGTTCCACATGCTGGCGAGTGTTCCCATCCTGGGATTCATCTACGGCCCCGTAGCCAGCATCCCGGAAGCCGCTTTTATGACCCGCGTCGTCATCCTGCCGGCAGTCGTACTGTCGGGGCTCTGGTTATGGCTGGGCCACTACGTTCGGCGGTGGAACCGGACCGCACCGACCCGGCGGACAGCGGCATAAAACGGCATCGTGTAGCGCACAGGACGTAGGGCTGTTCGTGTATTTTATACCCGCCAACCGTACGTCCTGTGCGATTTCTGATTTACTTACGGCGCATTTTACCCATCTGCTGCCATGTTCGTTTTCCGACTGCTCCTGACTGCGTTGTCAGTAGTCCTGCTTTCCTCTCCCGGCAACGCCCAGTCGCCGGCCGCTGCCGCCGATTCACTGGTTGTCCGTCAAAACTACACGAAACTGGACCGCCAGATTCCGATGCGCGACGGTACAAAGCTCTACACCGTTATCTACGTACCGACCGATGCCAGTCCCGCCAACCGCTATCCGTTCCTGATGGAGCGGACGCCCTACTCAGCCGGACCGTACGGTGAAACCAATTACCCGAAAACCGGGCCCGGACCCAGCAAAGCGTTATCGCAGGAGAAGTACATATTCGTATTTCAGGATGTGCGTGGCCGCTACATGAGCGAGGGCAATTTTGAGGAAATGACGCCCAGCCTCGACCGGACGAAACCTACCGCTTCGGTAGGCAGGGGAAGAAAATCGACGCTTAAAACCAACGTACCAACGGCCACCGACGAGAGCACTGATACGTACGACACCATCGAGTGGCTGCTCAAAAACATACCGAACAACAACGGCCGCGTTGGACTGATCGGCATTTCCTACCCCGGTTTCTATGCGTCGGCGGCTTTACCCGGTGCCCATCCGGCCCTGAAAGCCGTATCGCCCCAGGCACCCGTAACGGACGAATTCATCGGCGACGACGCGCGGCACAACGGCGCATTCTTCCTGCTCGATAATTTTTCGTTCATGAATTATTTCGACGCACCCCGCAAAGGGCCAGTTGCCGACTATGAACCCATGTTTACCTGGCGCCCGAAGGATGCGTACCAGTTCTTTCTGGACTTAGGGCCGATCAAGCATGCTAACGATCCCCAGTACTTCAATAACAAGGCAAAAATCTGGAATGAGTACCTGCAACACGACACCTACGACGCCTACTGGAAAAGCCGAAACATCCGGCCTCATCTGAAAGCGACCCAACCGGGATCGCAACTGCCCGCTACGCTGGTGGTAGGCGGCTGGTACGATGCGGAGGATCTGTTCGGGACGCTACGGACGTACGAGGCCATCGAGAAACAGAACCCCGGCACCAACAACCGGCTGGTCATGGGTCCCTGGACACACGGTGCCTGGGCGCGCGATGACTGGAGCCTGTTTGGGCCGTTCGCCTTTGGGCAAAACACAGCCAACTACTACCGCGATACGTTTGAAACGCCCTTCTTTGCCTACCACCTCAAAGGCAAAGGCTCATTTACGGCACCGGAGGCCGCCATGTTCGATACGGGCACGAACGAGTGGAAATCATTTGACGCCTGGCCGCCCAAAACCACCACTACCCAGACTCTTTTTCTGGCTCCTCAGGGACAGTTGACAACCACCACCCCGACCGCGGGCGAGTCGTTCGATGAATACGTCAGCGACCCGGCCAAACCAGTGCCGTACACCGACGGTATCTACGCCCGGCGCAATAACCAGTACATGATCGAAGATCAACGCTTTGCGGCTCGCCGACCGGATGTCGTCACGTTTGTCAGCGAACCGTTCGCCGACGACCTGGTGCTGGCCGGCCCGATCAGCGCTAACCTGTTCGTGTCGACAACCGGTACCGACGCCGATTTCATCGTTAAGATCATCGACGTATTGCCGGACAACACACCCAACCCGGCCGAAAACCCCAAAGGACTGACACTGGGTGGGTACCAACGGCTGGTTCGGGCGGAAGTGCTGCGCGGCAAATTCCGCAACTCACTCGAACAACCGGAGCCGTTCAAACCGGGTCAGATAGCCGAGGTTCGCGTTCCGCTGAATGATGCCCTGCACACGTTCCGAAAAGGGCACCGGCTTATGGTACAGGTGCAGCACACGTGGTTTCCGCTGGTGGACCGGAATCCGCAGAAATTTCTGGACATCAGTACGGCCAATGCATCCGATTTTCAGAAGGCTACTATGCGGTTGTATCATGACGCAGCCCACCCGTCGAAAATTGAGTTAACTACGCAAAACAAATAAGTCTCTTAACATTGACGTAACATTTAGGTTTCTATAAATGTGTTGAGTCTACGTATTTCTATGTATTTAAATAACTGACCTTCAACATATTAATACTTCCTTCTATTCTTCATTTGCTTGCTTTAAAGATCCGCCAAAAATTAATATTAACATTTACTTAACATTGTGTTAATATTTTGGTAATATTACAGTAATATAAGTCTGTGCGACTCGAGTGAGGGACTCAGGCAAGTAGGTACGGTTCTTTTAAACACAAATGAAGTCATGAAAAAGTCCCTTTTTCTCTTTACGCTGGTAGGCTTCCTGGCGGTGCAAGCCTACGCTACGCCTACCAATGATCGCAAAACGAAAGCCCCTAAAAATACCTGGGAGCAGCAGTTAGCCAAATACATTCATTACCCTGATGTGCTCCGGCAAACCAAAAGGGGCGGGATTGTGATGATCCAGTTCCGGGTAAATGCCGACAATGAGCTGTGTCAGGTCGAAGTTTTTAGTCAGAATGAACAACTCAATACGGGGCTGATCCAGCAGCTGACCGGTAAGAAAGTTATGATTGCCGCTAACCCGGGCGAGTTGTACACCGTTCGGCTACGTTTTCAGCCGGAATAGTCAATAAGCTGTTTCTAGGATCATAAGCGTTGTTATATCTGGTTGCAGTGTGCACAAAACCCTGTTCAGGCTTGTCCTGACAGGGTTTTTGTCTTTCCAGGGCACGTGAATCAACCCGGCGGTTATCATTGAGCCGGAAATTGTACAAACATTCCGGGCAAACGAGCAGTTAGCCGAATCATCTATGAAGCCATCCGTTACTGCTCACCCCATTTCGCTTGTCTGGCTCCGGCGCGATCTACGATTACATGATAATGCCGCATTGTATTACGCCCTGAAAAGTGGCCGGCCTGTTCTGCCCGTTTTTGTGTACGACCGGCTGATTCTCGATCAGCTGGAGGATCGCGACGACCGCCGGGTTGAATTCATCCACCGGGAAATTCAGACGTTGCAGGATCAGCTCAGCGAAATGGGATCCACGATCATTGCCCGCTACGGACGGCCCATCGACGTCCTCAAACAGATCGTTGAGGAGTTAACGGTTGCCGATGTCTACACCAATTATGACTACGAGGTGTACGCCAAAGAACGCGACGCCGTGGTCAAAGCCATGCTGGCCGAACAGGGTATCGGCTTCCATACCTTCAAGGACCAGGTCATCTTTGACCGCGACGAGGTGCTGACCGGTGGTGGCAAGCCCTACACCGTTTTTACGCCGTATAGCCGCAACTGGATCGGTAAGCTGAACGACTTCTACGTCAAATCGTACCCCACCGAAACGTACTTCGCCAACTTCGCGAAAACGGCCGACCTGGGCGATCATGACTACACAATACCAACGCTGGCCGACATGAATTTCCGGCCGAAGGGCGAATCGTATCCGGTTCCGACGGTCAACGACGACCTGCTGCGGACGTACGAAGAGACGCGCAACTACCCAGCCCAGGCGGGTACCAGCGAACTGGGCATACACCTGCGCTTTGGCACGATCAGCATTCGCGATCTGGTACGTCAGGCGCAGGCCACCAGCGAACGCTTCCTGACCGAACTGGCCTGGCGCGATTTTTATTTCCAGATACTGGATCACTTCCCGCACGTTGAGAAACACGCGTTCCGGCGCGAGTACGAAGATATTCCTTTCCTGAATCGCCCCGACGACATAGAACGCTGGCAGAACGGCGAAACCGGTTACCCAATCGTTGACGCCGGCATGCGGCAGCTCAACGAAACCGGCTGGATGCACAACCGCGTCCGGCTGGTCGTGGCCAGTTTCTGCGTCAAGCACCTGCTCATCGACTGGCGGATCGGCGAAGCGTATTTCGCCCGGAAGCTGCGCGACTACGACCTGGCCGCCAACAACGGCAACTGGCAGTGGATTGCCGGAACGGGCAACGATGCCGCGCCTTACTTCCGGGTGTTCAATCCGGCGGAGCAAGCCCGAAAATTTGACCCAAAAGGTGAATACATCCGGCGGTGGGTGCCCGAATTCGACTCATTGCGGTATTCCCAACCCATCGTCGATCACCCGATGGCCCGCCAACGAGCCATTGACACGTACAAGAAAGCCCTCAATCGCTGAGGGCTTACGGGTCACCCGGGCCGGTATATGCTTCACTCAAAACGGCTCCGGTGGCCTGATTTTCCAACCTTCTTTGTACCTTACGGGTCCTGATTCAGCGTCCTGTTCGTCAACGGTATGAAGTACCTCTTCCCTTTTCTTTTCCTTTTGGCGGTGATCGGCGTACCCCGTGCCTTCGCTCAGCAACGTCTGCAACTGACCATTACCGTACGCGATGCGGCTACGCAAAAGCCGATTCCCAACGCCAGTGTGTTAGTGGCCGAAACGAACGCCGGCGCGCAGGGCGACAGCCTGGGGGTTGTCCGACTGACTCAGCCACCCGGTATACTGACCCTGTACATTTCGGCGGTGGGCTATTTTCGAATCCGCGAAAGCGTTACGCTCAACCGCCCTTCAACCCTTGATTTCTCCCTCAAACCCCGTTCGGTCGATCTCGACGAAGTGGATGTGCGGGCGCAGCGGGAAGACCGCAATATCACCGATGTCCGTATGGGGCAGATCCAGCTCAGCATACCCCAGTTGAAGCGGATGCCGGTGGTGCTGGGCGAACCGGATATTCTGAAAGCGCTGGTATTGCAGGCGGGCGTCACTACCGCCGGCGAAGGAGCCGGTGGCTTCAACGTTCGGGGGGGACGCGCCGATCAGAATCTGGTCCTGCTCGACGGTGCCCCGCTGTTCAACACCTCGCACCTGCTGGGCTTTTACACCAACGTTAGTTCCGACGTGGTGCAGGATGTAAGCCTGAACAAGGGCGCCTTCTCGGCCCAGTATGGTGGCCGGGTATCATCGCTGCTGCTGATGAGCACCCGTAGTGGCGGAACGGACCGCTGGCGGGTGTCGGGCGGAATTAGCCCGGTCAGCGGCCGGGTTGTTGTCGATGGCCCGATCAGTTCTAAGGTCACGCTGCTGGCGGGTGGCCGGATCGCCTTCCCGACCTATATCCTTCGGGCATTCCCGGCGCCAAGCGTTAGAAACAGTCGGGCCTTCTTCTACGACGGTAATCTTAAGCTCACGTTTACGCCCAGCCCGCAGCAAACCATTGCGTTGTCGGCCTACCGCAGCGAAGACAGCTTTCAGTTTCCCGGCGATACGCTCTACGGCTGGCAATCGAACGTGGTGACGGGGCGCTGGAGTTATCTGGTTCAACCCAACCTGCAGGTCAGCCTTCTGGGCCTGTATAGTGGCTACCGGCTCCGGGTCGACGGCGTAACCCCCGGCCTCACGTTCCGGTTTGGCTCCTCGATTGACCAGCGCGAAGGAAAAGCCGACGTGACCTACACCCTGAATCAGAAGCACAAACTTCAGGCGGGGGTTAACGCCATTTTATACCAGGTGCAAACAGGAGAAGTAACGCCGACGGGTGATCAGTCGAGCATCAACCCGCAACGGATTGCGCCGGAGCACGGACGTGAAGGCGGCATCTACGTCAACACCGAATGGGAGCTGACGCCCAGCGTAACCCTACAGGCCGGCCTGCGGTACTCGGTGTATGCGTTTACGGGTCCACGAACCGTGTACAGCTACGCGGGCGACGTACCGCGCTCACCCGAAACCCGTACCGATTCCAGCCGTTTCGGTCGCAGCCAGACCATTCAAACCTACGGCGGCCTGGAGCCAAGGCTGGGTCTGCGGGTGCAGCTAGCCGCTCACACCGCTCTGAAAGCCAGCCTGAGCCGCACACGGCAGTATATCAACCTGGTTTCAAACACTACGGCGATCACCCCCCTCGACTTCTGGAAGCTGAGCGACAGCTACGTTCCACCGCAGATAGCCGATCAGGTATCGGTGGGGCTTTTCCAGAATCTGCGCGACAATGCCATTGAACTGAGTCTGGAAGCGTACTATAAGAAACTGCAGAATCAGATTGAATACCGCTACGGGGCCAACCTGATCCTGAACCCAACGCTGGAAACGGATCTGCTGCGAGCCGAAGGGCGCGCCTACGGCATAGAAGCCGGCATCAGCAAAAACCAGGGCCGCCTGACGGGCCAGTTCAACTACACGTACGCCCGGTCGCTGATTGCCACCCGAACGCCCTTTACCGAACTTCAGATCAATGGCGGAGCCTATTATCCATCCTACATTGACCGGCCGCATACGTTAAACCTGCAGACCCGCTGGCTGCTGCCGCACAACTGGTCGTTCAGCACCAATTTCGTGTATTATACCGGCATTCCGGCTACCTATCCCGATGGCCGCTATACGTATGATGGCGAACCCGTTCAGGACTACTCGCGCCGGAATGCCGACCGGGTTCCCGACTACCACCGACTCGACGTAGCGTTCTCAAAAGACACGCGCTTCAACAAAACCCAGCGCCGATACGGTATCTGGACGCTTGGGCTTTACAACGTGTACGCCCGCAGGAATCCATACTCAATCTATTTCACCCGGACCAATCAGCGTACCCAGGCTTACCGACTGTCTGTATTTGGTACCCTGATACCGTCCATTGCTTACAATTTTTACTTTTGAACGATGCTCCGCTCCGTTGTTTTTTCCTTACTGCTGATCAGTGGGCTCAGCGCCTGCATCGACCCGATTAGTCTCCCCATCCGAAACGAAGACGCGCGTCTGGTTGTCGATGGGCAGATTACCAATGAGGCCCCACCCTACACCGTCCGGCTGACGTACACCACCGGTTTTACGGGCAGCAATACCGTCGACGCCCCGGTACTGCAGGCGGTCGTGTCGCTCAGCGACGATGCCGGCCGAAGCACGACCTTTCAGGAACGCGGCCCGGGCGAGTACGAAACTATTGATCCTGCCTTTCGGGGCGAGGTGGGCCGGAGCTACTCGCTGACGGTTCGGCTCAACGACGGCACCACCTACGTATCGCAACCCGAACGGATGCCCGACGTACCGACGATCGACAGCATTTCGGTGGATGTGGTCAGTGCGCTCAGCAACATGGCAACGCCCTACCGGCTTGCGTATTCCGTGACGACGAGCGATCCGGCTACCGAACGAAACTATTACCGGTGGACGGCTTTTGGCTATACCAATCGCCTGTCGACGGGTGTGCCCTGTAGTCTGGGCAGCCCGGCGCGCTGCAATAACCGCTGCTGGACACCCGTATTCACCGATCAGTTGAATGTTTTCGCGGACGATGCCATCAACGGCAACCCGATCCGAAAGCGCGAAGTCCTGCAGATACCCATTTACACCATCGGGCCGCAGTTGGTAGAAGTGCAGCAGTACGGCCTGACGCAGGCCAACTACCAGTTCTGGAAAGCCTATGAAGATCAAAGCACCCGAACCGGCAGCATATTCGATCCGCTGCCGGCGCCAATCACCGGCAACCTGATCAACGTCAACGATCCAGCCGATCGGGCGCGGGGTTATTTTGCCGTTACGTCTATCACCCGCAAGCGCATTCGGGCGCAGGAATATAACGCTCAGCGGTACCCGGGCTTACTGAGTTTTATCAGCGGCATTATTCTTCCCGAGGGGGATTGTCGGCAGTTTTACGGTCCGGTACCGATCATTGAACCGGAGGGCTGGCGGTGAGTACGTATCAACTGATTTTCCACTGCACCACCCAACCGATTTTCACGACCTTTGGCCTCGGCACTCCGGCCAGGCCCGTGGCCGGATTCATGGCCAGCAACGATAAAGGAATCACCGTTTTGGTGTCAGCCGAAATGGCTTTAGTAGCCCGCAGAAACACCATGCCGTTCGCGTCGATGTCGTCCACAACGGCGTAGAGAGCATCCCCGGCTTTTAATTCATCGTCGCCAATCTGAACGTTTTCGGTCAGCACGAACGTCCAGCTCTGGCCTGTTTTCAAAGCGCCGGGTTTAACCAGTTTCGCGGCTACATCACCTACAAACAGGGGCGCGGCCGGACTATCTTTAAGCAGTTCGGTCAGTACGCTGTCCATGAGTACGGCTTCCCCCCGGCTGGCAGCCAGCGGATTTGTCGGCGCCCGGTCAATGGGAACACCCACCGGCTCGGGTTCATTATCGTTGAGCCAGCCCATACGCCGGGCCTGCTCGCGTTCGCGCTCGTAAGGGTTGTCGTAAAACGCCTGCCGATCCACCCCGTAGATGGGATTGGTGAAGAGCTCCTTCATGGCCAGAATCCGGTAGAGGTAGTAGCCGGTCTCTTCATTCATGGCCATTGAATAATAGTCGCGATTCCCCGTCCGCACCACCTTCCGCTGCACCATACCAACGCCCCCGTTATAAGCAGCCGCCACCAGGGTCCATGACCCCAGTTTCTGGTACAGGAATCGCAGGTATCGGCAGGCGGCTTCGGTCGACTTACGAAGATCCATGCGTTCGTCTTTACCGGGGGCAATGGACAAACCCATGTCGCGGGCGGTTTCGTCCATAAACTGCCAGTAACCAACCGCCCCAGCCACCGAAACTGCATCGGCCTTCCAGGCACTTTCTATTAGCGGCAGGTATTTGAAATCGTTCGGAATGTGGTGTTTGCTCAGAATAGGCTCAATAATTGCGAAAAACGGGGCCGAACGGGCTTTAAGGCCACTGATATGGCGCACGTAACCCGAGTTACCGGCCAGCGCAAAAGCCAGCTTGGCCGACACATCACCCTGCTGAGTCGGTACCATTTCCCCACAAAAATGCAGACGGCCATTGCCGGTAGCGATATGAGGCTGCGCTACCGCCATCCTTCGCGAAGACTTGCCGGGTGATTTTCGAGTGGAGGTCTGCCCCATCACGACCTGAGCGGTCAATGCATGACCAGCCAGTAGTAATGCAGCTAATTTAACGGATACCTTCAAAACTGTTGTCGTTGGTTAAGCCTATAGACAACTACCAAAGCCCGGGGTTTAGTTCATAAGCTGAGTGATTGGCAGTCAGGTCAGACGTACCGTACAGACCTGACTGCCAATCACTCTCTCGTAAGTATGGGTAGGGCAGTTGAGTCTGTACGGTACGTCTGACTCAACTGCCCTACCCATACTTACAAGACTTTCCACGTCAATATCCAACCAGCCTTGATCTGGTCGACGTCGGTTAGTTTAATCCCAATCCGGCCCGTCGATGCATCTACAGCCGCCAGCGCCAGGCTGTACGTCTGCTTTTCGCCCGCCGAATAAAGCCGATCGGCCCGCAAAAACACCTTACCAGTTTTAGAGTCAACATCCTCCACAGTAGCGTAAAGGATGTCACCGGCTTCAACCGCTTTGCCATCCGTCATGCCGTCGCGGGTCAGGTGAAACACCCAGACCTGCCCGCGCTGTAGTCCGGCCGCCTGCGCAAGCCTGGCTTTGATACCGCCCCGGAACACGTCGGCTGCGTTGGGCAGGGGAATGTCCGCGGGTTCTTCGACCACTCCCGATTCACGACTGCCGGAACGTACCGCCCCTTCGACCGCTTCGTCGACAAATCGTTCAGGTAGCAGTATATCCTCCCCGGCTGCGTCGGATTCCGGCGAGACAGGGCGACTCAGACTGGCCAATACCCGGTCGGAAATCAGGCCCTTGTAGGAGTGGTGATTGGAAAACAATTCCTTGAACGCCAGGATTCGGTAGAGATACTTCCCCGTTTCGGCGCTAAGCCGGAGGTAGTAGTAATCGCGTTGCTGCTGCCGGCGAATGTTGCCCAGCAAAGCGCCCAGACCGTTGTTATACGCGGCTGCGGCCAGGGTCCATGACCCTAAACGGGAGTACAGATAATTCAGATACCGGCAGGCGGCTTCGGTCGATTTAACCAGGTCCCGCCGTTCGTCGTGACCGCCCCCGACCCGCAGGCCCAGCTCGCGGGCCGTAGCGGGCATAAACTGCCAGTAACCGGCGGCTCCGCTCGGCGACACGGCATAACCCCGTAGGGCACTTTCGACCAGCGGCAGGTATTTAAAATCGAGGGGTACGTTGTGCTGAGCCAGAATTGGTTCAATAACCGGAAAGAACGTAGCAGCCCGTTGCCGGATTTGATAGAGCAGCTGTTGGTGAGCACTATTGCTGACCAATGCCTTAACGAGGTGCCGCGCCACTTTCTCTTCGTGCAGCGGCACCGACTCCCCGCAAAAATAAACGGGCGGTAAGGCTACTGGTGTTACCGGATCAACCCTGAGAAGCCCGGTACTCTTAGAAGCATATAGCGTTTCATATGAACAATTTAAAGGCTCACACGTAGCCGGAAAACTATTCGATACAACCAATCCGGTTGCCATCGACAGGCAGGCCAACCAATTCATCAATAACGGAACAAGTTAGGTAGGTACTTTCCAGTTAGACGAATTTACAAGTCTACCGTTACACTATACCAATCTTGTCACCATAATTAATGTACTTTTAACAAGACACAGCTTACCCATCGCTACGCCCGAGTGCAGCGATGGGTAAGCTGTGTTTGCAAGAAAATACAGGTAATCAGATCCAATCCCAGAAATGAAGCGGGCGGTGTCCTTCGCCCTTACGAAGCTGCAGGAACCGGGGGCGCCGGAACCGGAGCACCATCATGGCCATTAATTTGGTGATAGGCAGCGCAGCATGTTGCTCGGTGATACCGGCATTTTTCTGATTGAACAACCTGGAAACAGAAGCCAGCCACTGCTGGGTATCCGAAGGAGCTTTAGTCAGCGATTTGTTCGGACGAGGGCCCCAGGTTGGATCAGTGGGCTCGTCGTCGACAAGTTGAACCGTGGGAGCGTCTTTAATTTTAGGCGTTAGCGCCAGGGGTTTACTCCACTTTGGCAGCGGTTTGGTCAGCTGGGCCACTGTGTTTTGTGACAACAGCAGGGCATATTGCCGCGGGTTACTCAATAACTCCTTGTAGGCTAGCACCCGAAACAGGTAGTGACTGGTTTCGCGGTGCAGGCGCAATCGGTAGTAGTTTGAGTGTCCCTGCTGTTCGATCTTGTTCTGAATCCGGGTGATGCCCCCGTTGTAGGCAGCCGCCACCAGCGTCCACGAACCTAAAGCGGCATAGAGCTGGTGCAGGTACCGGCAAACGGCTACCGTCGCTTTTTGCAAATCATACCGCTCATCGACCGTACCATTTACTTTCAGCCCCAGTTCGCGGGCGGTTTCGGGCATGAGCTGCCAATAACCCGATGCCCCTTTCGGCGAAACGCAATCATTGACCAGCGCACTTTCGGCCAGCGGCAGGAACCGGAAGTCACGAGGAATACGGTATTTCCGAAGAATCGGATCGATGATGGGAAAGAAATCAGCCGCCCGTTTCCGCAGGTCAACCAGACACTCGGGCTGTGCGCCGTACGTACGGAGCGTCTGGACCCAACGACGGGCCACACGGGGCTGATCAACGGGCACTTCTTCCCCGCAAAAATAGATTGGGAACACCCGTTTCGAAGAATCCACGACCAGTAGCGCAGGGCTATTTAATCCATTTGACAGGGGGCTCGTCCGACCCGTATCGGCCACCATTTTGGTTGGCCCGGCCACCGGTTTGATGGCAGCCATCAGCAAGGAAAAACCTACTTCTTTAATCAAAACAGAGGTATTTGTTGTGGTACATAGGACAACAAAGCCCGTTAGTTGGAACGGGCTCGTTGTTAATCAGTTTACGAATATACCTGACAATCTGGTACATACCAAATTAAAATCCTATGAATTATCCAATGGCACCCCTCTGAATGGTATTTTTCACAGTTGAAGTAGCCCGGCGACCAGGGTGAGTTTACTATAGTCGTAACGCCCACCGAGATAGTCGAACAAGGGTTTCAGCCGACCTTCTTCCATCCCTACTACCGCGATGGCCCGCTCAATTTCAGTCCGCTCAAAGGGGCTCACCAGCGACGCAATATCGATGTCGTAACCGGCTTTCGCGAGCTGTACCAGATGCCCGGCAATTGAGCCTGCTGTGAGCTGTCGTTCGGCGGCAATTTCGTCGATGGTCATTCCCTGGTTGTAGAGATTAAGGGTAACGAGCTGCGTACCGCCTTTGGGTTTTTCGCCGGCGTTCACCCGGCCCCGGACGTACCCGACAATCTCGTCGAGGAACTGCTTACCGAACAGTTGCAGCTTCCGTTCGCCTACCCCGCTCACATTCCGCAGGGCATCCGGCGTGGTTGGCCGCTGCCGGGCCATGTCTTCGAGCGTCGTATCGGTGAAAATGACGTATGGCGGTACGTTCTGCTCATCGGCCAGTTTTTTCCGCAGTGCCCGAAGCCGCTCGAACAGGTCGTCGCGCTGGGTTTCGGTCTTCGTTTTTACTTTTTCGACCACCGGCTTCGGTGCATCGTCCGGACGTACCAGATCGATCTTACGCCCGCTGAAGAGCACCTGATCGGCCAGAATACCTCTGCGCAGGGCATAGTGCTGGTCGTAAGCAATTTCAATAACGCCGATGTTGATGAGCTGATGGATGTAGTTTCGCCATTCTTCGAACCGCAGGTCGCGACCGGCGCCGTAGGTTTTGACCTGGTCGTAGCCCCCCTGCAACACGGCCTGACTGCGCGAACCCCGCAGAATATCGATCAGCAGGTTCATCGGCACCCGTTCGCCGGTCCGGACAATGGCCGACAGGGCTTTCTGGGCCAGGATCGTCCCGTCGAATGTAACGCGGGGATCGCGGCAGACGTCGCAGTTGCCGCAGGGTTCGGGCAGGTCTTCAGAGAAGTAGCTAAGCAGGATCTGCCGGCGGCAGGTGTGCGCGTCGGCGTACTGCTGCATTCGCTCCAGCTTGGCCAGTTGCAGACCCAGGTTGGCCGGCGCCGATTCGGAAAGCATGTCCTTGTACGTCGCTACGTCGGCGAAGCTGTAGAACAGCACCGTCTGCGCTTCGGCGCCGTCGCGGCCCGCCCGCCCGATCTCCTGGTAGAAACTCTCGATGTTCTTGGGCATGTTGTAATGAATTACCCAGCGAACATTCGATTTATCAATACCCATCCCAAACGCAATGGTCGCGCACATGATCCGCACATCGTCGCGCAGGAAGGCCTCCTGGGTTTTTGCCCGATCGTCGGGGTCCATTTTGGCGTGGTAAAAAGCGGCTTTGAAACCTTTCTCCTGCAGCTTGGCCGCCAGCGATTCGGTCGATTTGCGACTCAGGCAGTAGATGATTCCGGACGTATCGGGTTTCTGTTGCAGTAACTTGATGATCTGCGGCAGCCGGTTTGTACCGGGCAGCACCTTCAGGCTCAGGTTCGGGCGGTTAAACGACGCAATGAATACCGCCGGATCGTTCATGCCAAGCCGCTGGGCAATGTCGTTGCGGGTCAGCTTATCGGCGGTAGCCGTCAGGGCGACGGTCGGTACGGTCGGGAAGTGCTCTTTCAGTACGTGCAGTTGGGTATATTCCGGCCGGAAATCGTGCCCCCACGACGAAATACAATGGGCCTCGTCGATGGCGAACAGCGATATGGTTATGCGCTTGAGAAACACAAAAAACGACTCCGTCAGCAGTTTTTCGGGGGATACGTACAGCAGCTTGATCTTTCCCTTCACGCAGTTGTCTTCAATGTCGCGCTGCTCCTTTCCGGATTGGGTGCTGTTGTAATAAGCCGCCGAAATACCGTTCATGTGCAGGGCTTCGACCTGGTCTTTCATGAGCGCGATCAGGGGCGACACAACCACGCAGACGCCCGGCATCATCAGGGCCGGAATCTGAAAACAGACCGATTTGCCACCACCCGTCGGCATCAGGACCAGCGTATCGCGTCCGCTCAGCACCGACCGGACAATATCTTCCTGCATGGGCCGGAAGCGGTCGTAGCCGTAGTAGCGTTTAAGATAATCGGCAGGTTCGCGCAGGGATGGCTGATCGGCAGTAAAGAGATCGGTAGTCGTCATTTCGGCAACAGAATTATACCAAATATACACAAAATTTCCGGGCACCCGCTACGTATCAGGCCGCGGGACATCAGCCAATCGACACAACAGTCACAACCGGTTTTTTGTCCCGATTGGTAGGGTATAATGCGTTCAGGCGATACCCTCAACCAACGCAGTTTAACCTATTTACCGGAACCACCCTGCAATTAACCTACATGGTATCCAGCTTTTACCGGCAAACCCTGCCCCTTCGCCTTCATTCGTCACCCGCCCGAATTCTGAGGGAATACATTTGCTTCATAAACCGCCCAACATTCATGATTCACCCAGACACTTACGTTCAGCTTACGCCCAAAGGCCTCGGACTTTTTGCGAAGAAACGCTTCCTACGTGGCGAAATCCTCTGGATCATTGACGATATTGACCTGAAGATGCCGCTCCTGGCCCATCAGGCGCTTGATCCTCTCCAACAGCAGAAGCTAAACATCTACTGCTACCTCGACTACCAGCACCGGGTCATCGTTCCCTGGGACGAAGGTAAATACGTTAACCACTCGTGCGCACCCAATTCAACGGGGCTGCTGGAGTACGACAACATCAGCATTGCCCTCCGCACCATTGAGCCGGGAGAGGAAATAGTTGAAGATTATTATTGCTACTACGGCCATTTCGAGACGTTCACCTGCAAGTGCGGAGCCCCCAATTGCCGCGGTACTATCGACCAGGTTGATTCCTACCGCCCTGATCTGCGGTTACATCTGGACGACATCGCGCCCGACATGATGAAGCTCGACCAGCCCTTGCTGGCTATTCAATCAGCCGAGAACACAGCTTTTTTAACACTACTGCAACGGTACTCTATTCCGGTTTAGGCGTATGGCACTTCGTTACAAATGGCTCCTCCTGCTGGTCGCCCTGGAGCTGATTTCGCTACTGGCCGATTACCTGATCAAAAAAGCGTCGCTTCAGCCAGGCCTTTCGGGATGGAAGGCCCTGCTGCTGGGCGGAATCGTATACGGCAGTACGGCCCTGGGTTGGTTTTACATGATGCGGTCCTACAAGCTGTTCACGATTGGCGTCCTGCATTCGGTCGGGGTTATTGCGCTCAGCGTGTTGTTGAGCCTGATTGTGTTTAAAGAGAAAATGTCGGTGGGTGAGTTCGTCGGCCTGGGGCTAGGCCTGGCTTCTATTGGGTTGTTGCTGCGTTTTCAGGAATAAGGCTGCCTCCTAAAAGACCTGTGTATGAAAGAGTAAGCTCTCCATAGGCCTGAGCTGGCCAACAAACCTCAAATCAGGCCGGGTAGGAAACGACAAACCTCTTGTTTCATTAGTTGTTTACTAACCAGGACGACCCATGAAAAAGAGGGCTTTCGCGCTTTCATTCCCTCTCCTCGTACTTATAGCGGTTCCGCTTACGTTGAAGCACGAGCCTGACAGGCCAATCAACGTAGCTGCCCCACGGCCCAACATCATTCTGATCATGGCCGACGACCTGGGTTTTTCGGATTTGGGCTGCTACGGCGGTGAAATCCGTACTCCCAACCTCGATTACCTGGCCAGCAACGGCATTCGGTACACGCAGTTTTACAATACGTCGCGGTGCTGCCCCACCCGGGCGTCGCTGCTGACCGGCCTGTACAACCAGCAGGCCGGGATTGGCAAGATGACCGAGGCCGAGGATACGCCCGGCTACCGCGGCCACCTGACCGATAATGCCGTTACGTTGGCTGAGGTGCTCAAATCGGCCGGCTACCAGACGGGAATGACGGGTAAGTGGCACGTCTCCAACACCATCGTGCAGAAAGACCCGAACCAGCAACTCGACTGGCTAAATCATAAAAAGGACTTCGGCGATTTTTCACCTATTGATCAATATCCCACCAGCCGGGGGTTTGATCGGTATTTCGGCAACATCTGGGGCGTTGTCGACTTTTTTGATCCGTTTAGCCTGGTCAGCGGGACAAAGCCCGTAAAGCAGGTCCCGAAGAATTACTACCACACCGATGCCATCAGTGACACAACCGTGGCTTACGTCAAAGCTTTTGCAAGCTCGTCGGCACCGTTTTTCCTGTACGTAGCCCATACCGCTCCGCACTGGCCACTGATGGCCTTGCCTGAGGATATTGCCAAGTACGAAAACACCTACAAACCCGGCTGGGATGCCATCCGCAAAGCCCGGTACGACAGACAGGTGAAGCTGGGCCTGATCGATCCGGCAAAAACCAAACTCTCCGAACGCTGGCAACCCGATCAGACGTGGGCCAACAATCCGGATAAGGAATGGGACGCCCGGGCCATGGCTGTCCACGCAGCCATGGTCGACCGGATGGACCAGGGGATTGGTCGGCTGATTAAAACCTTACGCGAGACCGGCCAACTGGACAATACACTGATCGTTTTCCTGTCGGACAATGGGGCCAGCCCTGAAAATTGTGCCGCCTATGGCCCTGGCTTCGACCGGCCTAATCAAACCCGGGATGGACGACCGATTGTGTATGATCTGAAAAAGCAGGTGATGCCGGGGCCGCAAACCTCCTTTGCGTCCATTGGCCAGCGCTGGGCCAATGTCGCCAACACACCGTATCAGTACTGGAAGGCCGAATCGTACGAAGGTGGTATCCATACGCCGATGATCGCATTCTGGCCCAGGGGTATCAACGCGAAAAAAGGCAGCTTCAGCCCACAGGTTGGGCATGTGATGGACTTTATGCCCACATTCGTTGAAGTAGCCGGCGCTACGTACCCCAGCACTTACAAAGGCCATACGATCACCCCAACCACCGGCATCAGCTTAGTGCCTTCGTTTCAGGGAAAAAGATCGGCGGGGCACGAGGCCCTGTTCAACGAGCATTTTGGTGCCCGCTACGTTCGTTCGGGCGACTGGAAACTGGTATCATCCAGCCGCGACAGCACCTGGCAGTTGTTTAACGTAACCACCGACAAGACCGAAACACAGGATGTAGCCGCGCAGCACCCCGACAAGGTGGAGCAGTTGGCAAGCCGGTGGCACCGATGGGCCAGCACGCATCAGGTGTTCCCGAAGCCGGGCCGAAAACCGTAGCAATCAGGGCAATCCGGCTATGTGAAGCCAATCATTCGGATTAGGGCAGATTCGCAACCACTCGTTGCGCTCAGACAGGCTGCAAACGCCGGGAAAGTCGCCCATCAGCCCCAGCATATCGGTCATGAGCTGAAAGTGCAGGTGCGGAGGCCAGTCGCCATTCTCGGGGAACGGACCAATTTCGCCAATCTTTTCGCCGGCTTTGACTTTTTGCCCCCAAAGCAAGCCATTCAGCGACGACCGGCTCAGGTGCCCGTACAGGCTGTAGAGCGGTCGGTAGTTGACTTCATGCTCCAGAATGATCGTGGGGCCGTAGTCGCCGAAATTCGCATTATTCTGGAAGCTGTGCACCACGCCGTCCATAAGGGCAAATACCGGTGTGCCGGCTTTGGCCCAGAAGTCGATACCCAGGTGAACGACCCGCGGCTCCACCGACTGCTGAAAGTGTTCGCTACGTCGGTAAATGACCCGGTGTTCGTTGTAGCCGCCAACGCCCACCACGGCCCCGGCCTGGTTGAGTTTACTGAATACGTAGTCGTTGAAAACAGCCGTGTTGGTCAGGTCCAGCGTGGCGAGATCGGGGTTGGTCGCCGAAAAATCGAGAACGAGGTACGGGTCTTTACTGAAATTGAACGGTAACAGCATGGGGCTTCTGAGCATGAAGAGCGCAAGTTACGCAGCCGGCACGTAGCCCTCAAACGGTCGTTAGCTTTGATTCGTCGGTATCCTCAGCCAGTACGATTTCCTTCGTTGGGTCAATAACCAGCCAAAGCAGGCTGCTGCACAGCAGCAGAAAGGCAATCAGAAACAGCGGCAGGTTGTAGTTGCCGGTTGCGTCCACAATCTTCCCGAACAGAATCCCCAGAAAGAACGCGCCGAGCTGTCCGGCCATGTTCATTGCCCCGGATACCGTACCCGACTTACTCCGCCCAATATCCACGCAAACGGCAAACGACACTGGCAGGGTCAGGTCCTTAAACGCCATGCCCAGGGCGAGCAGCAAAGCAGCGGTCTGGTTATTGGTCGCCAGAGCCGCGGCCAGCATGACCACACTCGACACCCCCATGCCAACAATGCCCACTGCCCGCCGACCCGTTTTCAGGCCGTACCGCCTGGCGAGATAATCGCTCGCGTAGCCACCCGTGAAGCAACCAATGGCCCCCAGCACAAACGGCAGCGTAGCAAAAAGCTTCATCTGGTCTTCGCCGAACTGCCGGCCATCCTGCAGGTACGTCGGCAGCCAGCCCGTGAAGAAATACGCCCCGTACATGTAAAAATGAAACATGAGCATCACAGCCCACATATTCCGGCTGCGCAGGATTGCCCGCCACGGAATGGAGTGGCTGTGGGCTTTGAAGCTGCGGGTCGCTTCGATGTAGTCGCGTTCCTCAACCGCAACCCCCGGTTTATCGCGGGGAAAATCCCGGAACCAGACGTACCAGATAGCCGCCCAGATCAGGCCGATCCCGCCCATCACCCAGAACGACGCCCGCCAGCCAAACGCAGCCGCTACCGGCACCACGATCAGGGGCGACAACGCCCCTCCGATCCGCCCGGCCGCCCAGATAAACGACTGCGCCCGACCCGTTTCGACCGCCGGAAACCAGCGCGAAATAACAATGGACGTATTCGGATAAGCGCCCGCTTCGCCGATGCCGAACAGAAATCGGATCAGTACCAGATACGTCAGGTTAGCGGCCGTACCGGTCAGCACCGTAAACGCCGACCACCACGTAACGACCCGGGTCAGTACCCGTCGCGGACCAATGCGGTCGCCTAATGCGCCGGTGGGCACCTCAAAGAGCGCATACGCCAGCGCAAACGCGCTCAGAACGTAGCCGAACTGTTCGTTGGAGAGGTCGAGGTCCTTCTTCATCCGTGGCCCCACCACCGAAATACAGACCCGGTCGAGGTACGTAATGATTGATAAACAAAACAAAAAGGCAAGAACGCGGTAGCGATAACGCATAGAGACCGTCGGGTTAGGGCGAACAGGCCAACAAGATAGCATTTGCCGGTTTTATACCCAATCAGTATATTTACCGTTTCCTTTTTCGTTATTATTCATCAAAATTCTGTCAACAGACGCGTTAATCACCGCCCCGGCGGTTTACACTGAATGGAAGCAACTATCGACAAACCGGTTCGCGGCACCACGGTGCTGGGCCATCCCGCGGGTCTCTTCGTGCTTTTCTTCACCGAGATGTGGGAGCGGTTCAGCTACTACGGCATGCGGGCCATCCTCCTGCTGTTTCTGATCGACAACGTACGCGGAGGCATGGGCTTGTCCGAGCTCGAAGGGGCTGCGATCTATGGCTTATATACCTCATCCGTTTATCTGCTTTCGCTGCCCGGCGGCTGGGTAGCCGATAACCTGCTGGGTCAGCGGAAGTCGATTTTTTACGGTGGTCTGATTATCATGCTCGGGCACATTATCCTGGCTATCCCATCCGGACCGGGCATCTTTTACGCCGGACTTTGCACTGTGGCCCTCGGCACCGGCCTGCTAAAGCCCAATATCAGCAGCATTGTAGGTGAGTTGTACCCGGAAGGGGGCGCCCGGAAGGATGCCGCTTTTTCGATTTTTTACATGGGCATCAACACCGGCTCACTGCTGGGCATTTCGGTGGTTGGCTATCTGGGGCAGAAAGTAGGCTGGCATTACGGCTTTGGTGCAGCGGCCATCGCAATGGCACTCGGAATCGTTACGTTCCGGACGTTTGGGCAGCGGTATCTGGGGGACCTCGGCAACTACGTAGCCCGCCCAGCCGCCGACGCCGGCTCCTCTTCAGGCGGCAATCGTTCTCTGTTGGTGTTTATCGCGGGACTGGTCGTGGTGCTGGCGGCTCTGCAACTAACCGGTGTTCTGGATCTGACCACTGCCCCCGGACTGGCTCAGGCTATGGGCACAATCATTTCGTTGACCGCGCTTGGCTATTTTGTTTACATCCTGGTCGCGGGTGGCCTGGATGCTACCGAGAAAAAGCGGGTAGTGGTTCTCTTTGCGTTCTTTTTAGCGGCAGCTGCGTTCTGGGCAGGGAATGAACAGCAGGGTTCTTCGCTGCAAATTTTTGCCGATCGGTATACGCAGTTAAACATATTGGGCTGGCAAATGCCGTCGAGCTGGTTTCAGAACCTCAACCCCGCGTTTATTCTCATCTTCTCACCGGTGCTGGCGGGTCTGTGGATTTTCCTGGCGAATCGCAACATTGATTTTTCCGTTCCGGCCAAGTTTGCCACGAGTCTGCTTCTGCTGGGGCTGGCGTATGTTGTCATGATCTTTGCGTCCGAGATCGCTATAACGGGCGTGCGCACGTCACCGCTGTATCTAACGTTTACGTACTTGTTTTTTACCCTGGGCGAGTTGTTTCTGAGTCCGGTTGGCTTAAGTGCGTTCTCCAAACTGTCGCCCAAGCGGTATACCAGCCAATTGATGGGCCTCTGGTTCGTCGGCTCGGCGCTGGGGAACCTGATTGCCAGTCTGTTTGCCGGCGGCTTCGACGAGAGCAACGTAGCGGAAATGCCCAGCCTGTTCCAGAGCGTCGCGGTTTTCAGTCTGGGTTTTGGTGTGTTACTGCTCGTCCTGATTAAGCCACTACGGAAATGGATGGGGGGGATTCAGTAAGCAGTTACTACGTTACCTGCTCAACCGCTGGCAGGAAGATGCTCAGCATAAACGTTGTTTAACGCCAGTCATTCCGGTGATTATCTACCATGGGCCACGGCGCTGGTTGTACCAACCACTCACAAGCAGTATGACAGCTATGGATGTGGCTTTACGACGATACGTTCCCGTATTCGACTACGTGCTAATCGATCTGTCGCTGTTAACCAGCAAACAATGAGATGCCTGTTCAGGAAGTTGAAGCGGTTATTCAGCAGATTCGTAGCGGAGAAGGCCAATGAGCCTCAGCCACCGGCTTTCTTCGCCTTGTAGCCTTTTCCGGTGAGCCACGCCAGCACTTTATCGCGGTGGTCGCCCTGAATCAGTATTTCATCGTCTTTTACCGAACCGCCTGTTCCGCAGGCGGTTTTTAGTTGTTTGCCCAAATCGCTCAGATCACTGGAGCTACCGATGAAACCACGCACGGCCGTCACGACTTTGTTGCCGCCGAGTTTGACCAGCCAGATTTTAAGCGTCTGCTGCGCTGAAGGCAGGGTTTCGGCTTCCGGTTCGTCGTTGGTCTGGTAGTCGAAGTCTGGATCAGTCGAATAAACGACGCCCCCGTTTCGGTTTTTCTTGCTCATAGTTTCTAAAATTAATGACGTAACAGGCCTGCTTCGCTGTTCGTTCGACGCAACTCAAAGCTCCTGACCACAGTGCGGACATCGCTTTCGGGACGGTGTTTTGTGCCCGCGGATTTCTTCCGTAAAACCCGACACCAGAATACTGGTCGGCAACGCGAACAGGGTGATGCCCATTATAGCCGCGAGGCCGCCGACAAACTTGCCGAGTGGGGTGATCGGATGGATGTCGCCGTAGCCAACGGTCGTCATGGCACTCACCCCCCACCACATCGTGGCCGGAATGCTCGAAAACGCCTGTGGCTGGGCCGGATGTTCGATGTAATACACAATGCTCGATATAATAATGAGCATGAACACAACAAACGCCAGGCTCAACAGCAGTTCCTCTTTTTTGTCGTTGACGACCCGCTGAATCACCCGCAGCGCATGCGCGTACCGCGAAATCCGGAACAGCCTGAAAATCCGGAACAGCCTCAGCAACCGGACGATGGCCAGATCGGTAGCGAACAACGTGAAATAGAACGGAAAAATAGCCAGCAGGTCAATGATGGCGCTTGTGGAGACCATATACCGAAGCCGCCCCCAGAACCAGTGGCGATAGCGGTCATTCTCTACGCTTACCCAGATACGGACAATGTATTCGATGGTAAAAAAGACAACGGAAAACAGTTCAAAATCATAGAAAAGCCGTGCGTATTGCCGATTATACTCCGGCACTGTGTTCAGCACAATAGCAATGGCGTTCAACGTAATGATGGTGATCAGAACAACGTTAAAGACCAGGCTTATGCCACGGCGGCTCCCGGAGGAAGTTTCGAGGACACGGTACACTTTACGACGAAATCTGAGCATGGTGTTCAACAGATCGGTGGTATTGCAAGCTACGACCGAAACGCGAATTACCCTTGACCGACGGCCCGATAATGCCTCAGGGTAAAGAAAGCAAGCGTAAAAGCCACTAAAGCCAGACCACCGGCTGCGATACCAATGACCGGCGCCGGGAAAAAATTAAGCGCTTCGCCCGATACGTACGTACCGGCAATGTCGCATAAATTTACGAACGCCATATACGTCGTAAACTGCGACCCCTCCACTCCTTTCCGACAGATAGCCATCAGCACGGGCATGGCAGCCACACTGATGCTTGGGTCCATGAAAAATAAAGCAACCAGCCCCGTTCTGGCTATGTCGCGCTGTTCCCATAAACGCGGAATCAGGTTAAAGCCAATCAGGTAACCCGCTACCAGAATCAACACAAAAATAAGCAGTCTACTCGGCCCGATCCGGTCGGCAACGTAGCCGCCCGCCAGAGCAACGCCCGTTGCTACGAACATGCCGTAGGTACCGGTTAGCACCGATAAATCGGTATCACGCCAGCCCAGCTGACGGATCAGGTGATAGTTATAGGCCCTGAGAAACAGGGAGACGCTGGTATAAGCCAGGATTACGGCAACGAAAATCAGTAAACTTTTCCGCGAAAATAATCCGCGAAAAAGCTCGGTAAACAACCAGCGAAAGTCGTGATCGGGTTGGTCAGGAGCCGTTACAGACGCAGCTTGGGACGTAGTTGTTGAGCGGGCAGAACCCGGCAGTAGTTGATCCCCCCGGCGTTCCCGGACGAAATACATCAGAACCGCCCCGGTCAGCAGGCAGGCCGTCTGCGTCAACGCGGCCGTATGGAAGTCATACACTCTCAGAATCTGCGCAAAAACGGCTGCGCCCCCACCGTATCCAATCAGGAAGCCACTCCGCATGAATGCATTGACACGGCCCCGTTCGTTTTCAGGAATGACCGAGATGGCCATGGCATCGACGCTGGCATCCTGAATGGCCGCGAAAATGCTACGGGTAAAAAACAGCCAGCTCATCAGGGAGATCTGAGCCACAGGCTCCGACACCGACAAGAGCGTTAAGGACGTCAACACAGACATCAGTTGTGATCCCACTACCCAGGGTTTACGCCTTCCCATCGGCGACTGCTGAAACCGGTCTATCAAGGGTCCCCAAACAAACTGAAAAGCCCATGGCAAACCAATTACCGCGACAAATGCCCCGACTACATCCGGCCGGACCCCCTCAGCGGCAAAGTAATTCGTCAATGCGGTTGTGTAGAAGCCGGCCGGGATTCCCTGCATGATGTAGAGATACAGAAAGACGCCGTATCGCAGCGGCCGACTCTCACTCAGGGTTAATGCGTGCGAGTGGGAAGGAAAGTGAGACGTCACCATACATCATAGTTACCCTATTTAATCGATAGCCGATTAACTAGTGGTTAAATTCTTAGCAAACGTCTTGTTGAATAGCCTTTGTTTTAACCGTTTGTGAACTATCCCCGTAAAATCCTGTTATCACTATTGCACGACCCGGATAATATATCTAACATTGTCCGCGTTTTGTACGCACAACCAATGGCAAAGCTCGTTTACATACCGGCCTTCCTGCACACTACGCCATTTCGGTTTAGGTCCGAAAGGACCATATAATTATGTTTTGCCTACGCGGTAAAACTTTTCCGACCTTTATCAATTTCACTAACAACATTTTCTAACAACCAACACGGATCACCTTGTCTCCGTATGCGATAGTATGATCGCACAAAAAACGACGATGGTCAACCACGAAGTAGTCAACGATCAATTCATTGTTCAGGTCGCCAACGAGAATCACCTGCGGCTGGCCGAAACCATATGCAAAGAGATGGAGCAGAGCGCCAAAGCCCGCGGAACGGGCATTGCCAAGCGTTCGCCCATCTACGTCATGGAAAAAATGCTCGAAGGCAAAGCCATCATCGCCACGACGCTCTCGGGCGAGTGGGTAGGTTTTTGCTACGTCGAGACCTGGGATCACGGTAAGTTTGTGGCCAATTCTGGCCTGATCGTACACCCCGAACACCGCAAAAGCGGTATCGCCACGCGCATCAAAGGAAAAGCCTTTGAACTGTCGCGCACGCGCTTCCCCGAGGCTAAAATCATCGGTCTGACAACGAGTCTGGCCGTGATGAAAATAAACTCCGACTTAGGCTACCAGCCCGTAACGTTAAGCGAGCTGCCCGCCGACGAAGCGTTCTGGAAAGGCTGCCAAACCTGCGTTAACTACGATATTCTGAGCCGGACCAACCGGAAGCACTGCCTCTGCACGGGGATGCTTTATGATCCGGAAGAGCATAAGAAAGCTGAGCGCAACGAGAAGTGGAACTTCTTGAAAGAATCTAAGTTGTATGAGCGCTGGATGCGGTTGAAAGAACGCATTCTGTTGCGGCTGCATCTGCATGATCGTCAGCGGAAACCGGAACGGGAACTGGAAGCGGTTCATTGATTTTACCCAACGTATAGTCCAACAGCAAGGCCATTCCCGATGGGAATGGCCTTGCTGTTGAAACGCAATTCAGTTACCAAAAGTCGGCCCCGGCAGACGGTTTCGAGCTAGATTTCCGTTTGAAATCCGCCCCCTGAATGCTAACTTGCGGTATGGAAAATTTTGTGGTCTCAGCCCGAAAATACCGGCCCGCGACCTTTGACACCGTCGTTGGGCAGGAACATATCACCACTACGCTCAAGAATGCCATCAAAACCAATCACCTGGCTCAGGCATTCCTGTTCTGTGGACCGCGCGGGGTCGGCAAAACAACCTGCGCCCGGATTCTGGCTAAAACCATTAACTGCCAGAACCTGACGCCTGAGGGTGAAGCCTGCAATGACTGTGAATCGTGTGTGAGCTTCAACCAGAGTGCTTCGTTCAACATTCACGAACTGGATGCGGCTTCGAACAACTCCGTCGAGGACATTCGTAATCTGATCGACCAGGTACGCTACCCGCCCCAGTCCGGCAAATACAAAATCTACATTATTGACGAGGTGCACATGCTCTCGTCGGCGGCTTTCAATGCGTTTCTGAAGACGCTGGAAGAACCGCCTTCATACGCTATTTTTATTCTGGCGACGACCGAAAAGCACAAAATCCTGCCGACGATTCTGTCGCGCTGCCAGATTTTTGATTTCAACCGAATTCAGCCGCAGCACATTGCCAATCACCTGGCCAGCATTGCGCAGAAGGAAGGCATCACGGCCGAGTCCGACGCGCTGGATCTGATTGCCCAGAAAGCCGATGGCGGTCTGCGCGACGCGCTGTCGATGTTCGACCTGAACGTTACGTTCTCGGCCGACCGGATCATTCGCTACAAGGAAGTGCTGGACAACCTGCATATCCTTGACTACGACTACTATTTCAGACTCACCGAGCAACTGCTGACGGGCGACCTGACCCAGAGCCTGCTTACGCTCGACGAAATCCTGCGGAAAGGCTTTGATGCGCACCAGTTTGTGGTGGGTTTATGCCGTCATTTCCGCGATTTGCTGGTCTGTAAAGATCAGGCTACGGTCCAGCTGTTGCAGGTAACCGAGAACGTTCGGCGGCAGTATCTGGAGCAGTCGGCTAAAGCGCCCATGTCGTTTTTACTGTCGGCGCTGAGCCTGGGTGGACAGTGCGACATCAACTTCAAACAGGCGAAAGATCAGCGTCTGCACGTGGAGCTGGCCCTGATGAAGCTGGCCAACCTGCGCAACGTTCTGGACTGGAATACGTTACATACCACGGTCCCTTCGGAGCCCCCCCTCAACGGGGTTGAAAAAAAAAACAGCCTACCATCGCCTAACGGGGGCGAATCCGTAGCCGCTACGTCGGGCATTCCACTCGAAACGCATCCGATCACCAGCGAACCAGTCAACGGTTATAAACCGACCAATGGCCAGGCTGCTCAGCCTGTTGCAACTCCGCATACGAATGGCACGGCCGTAGCCCATGCTGCCCAACCGGCAGTGGCTAGTACAACTAAAAATCCGCTGCCGCCCCGGCCGCTCCCCCCAACGAGCCGGCTGCGTACTACGGTCAGTCTGACGGCTACGCCAACAGCGGGTTCGGCCAATGCCGATCAGGCAGTGGCTGTCGTGGCTCCCACCCGACCGGATAAGCCGTTCATCTTTGAGCAGTTAAAAGCCTGCTGGGATTCCTTCGCGCAGCAACGGCAGCGGCAAACCGGCTCCATGAGCGAACAGTTGGTGCTGAATCGGGACTTGCGGCTGGAAGGCACAGCCATTTACCTGACCCTCGACAACCGGTTGCAGGTGGATATTCTTACCGAGTTGAAACCGGACCTGCTTGCATGTCTGCGCGATACGCTGCAAAACAGCCAGATTACGATTGAACATGAGGTAGCGGTTATCGAGACCAAAAAACTGATCTACAGCCCGCTGGACAAGTTCAACTACATGGCCGAAAAGAACCCGGCACTTCACGAACTACGAAAAGCGCTGGGATTGGAAGTCGATTATTAACCAGATTAGATAGGTAGCTGAAAAGCGTCGACGGGGTTCTCGACCAGAATTTGCCTGAAATCTCGTTTGGTAAAGCCTTTCTTTGTCAATTCCGGCATCAGGCGTCTGAACAATACCGTATAATCGCGGCCGATGTTGCCGCCGTCGGGTTTTTCCGGATCATACCAGCCGGCATCGTGAGAAAGCAGCGTCCGGTGCAAAAACTTGTTTTCTTTCATCAGCAACAGGGTCTCAGCATACTTGTCTACGTTGCTGTTATCGAGCCCGTCGAGACTCACCCAGGCACCATCCCGAACGGCCCGGGCGTAATGAACGATACTGTTGCCCTGCGCGTGTACCCACACGAACGCGTCGGGTCGAACGCCTTCCTGCTTCAGAACATCAATCTGTTCAAAGGCTGCTACGTAGGGGCCCGTATGCGAGCAAATGGTCAATCCGGTCTGCTTGTGGGTTCGGGCGGCAGCCGTAATCAGTTTGCGGTGCATGTCGGACAACGGGCCGGGGTTTACGCCAATTTTTATGAATCCTGGTTTTATACCCGTGTCGTCAATACCCTTTTCGAAGTCGGCTATCCACCGGCTGGCGAGCTGGTCGGCGGTTTCGGTAAAGGCGTGGGGTGGCAGAAACTTATTATCAACCGCCCCATAGTAGCCGGTATTGGTCAGGATATGCACGCCAGAGCCGGCCGACAACTGAACCAGCAGCCGCGGGTCCCGGCCCAGGTAAGCCGGTGTGCAATCAAAAACGGCCTGGCAGCCAAGCCGCTTCAACTCCCGCAGATAAGGCAGCATTTTTTCGGCCACCCGATTCCGATCCCAGCGATCATACCCGGTTTTGTCAGCTCCGATAAAATCGACCAGTATGTGTTCGTGAATGAGTGTGAGGCCTAATTGATCGGCCCGAACAGGTCCACGAACGGTCATCATCCGGCCCGACGAACGAAAAGCGAGGGAAGAAGCCCCGGCGAGAGCAGCCTGGAGAAAACGGCGACGGTTGTATGACATAGCAAACAGGGCAACACTCAACCGTGTCTGTTGAATGCACCACCAAGCTACGCAATTACGTAATATGTCAGCTTTTCGTGTAGTTTTTTGCTTCGCGGATCAGGCCCTTGTACTCACTGATTTTGAGCACTCGTTTATAGTATTCTTTGGCGCGGTTTGGGTCATTGGCCCGGGCAGCAATGCGGGCCAGTCCGGCATAGGCCATAGCATTGTACTCTACCGTATAAGCCCGGTTAAAAGGCAACTTCAGGGCTGCCTGATAGTTGGCGGCTGCTTCCCGGTCGTTCTTTGCCCCGTACTCCTGCAACATGCCATCGAATACTCTGACGGCCAGCGGAACCAGCTTATGCTGAATTTGCCGTAGCCGCTGCACGTAGGGCTGAGCCTCCGCGTACCGCCCGGACAACAGCAACGTTTCGGCGTTGATCATGGCGAACAGTGGATTATCCGGATATTTATCGGCCAGGTATTTTGTGTAACCAATAGCCTTCGCCGGCTGATTTTCGTGCTTGAGATAAACATGCGCCAGATAATAACACGCAACGGGCCGCATAAACAACGCTCTCCGCGTAGCAATGTCCATCTGTTTCAATCCGATTGGCATATTGCCATCCTGAAAGAAAACCATGAACGGCCGGACAACCGGATGATCCATCGGATACCGCTCTACGTAGTAGTTGTATAAACCGGTAGTGAAATAGAAGTCCGTACTTTTGTTCATCAGCGAAAAGCCGTCCTTCATGTACGTATACGCCTTTTTTGACTCAGAAACAGCTTTTAAAGCTTCTCCCTGATTGCTATACAGCGAGGCTAGGTAGCTATGAGCCGTCAGAGCGAAAAAGATAGCTTCGGGATCTTTCGCATTGCGTTCCAGCATTCGTTTGGCCTGTTCAAGCCCCTGCAGCGTAGCCTGCGTAAATTGCGCCGTTGCGGTCGTGTTTTCATGAACCGGCAGGTATTGAAGTTCAAGCTGGGTAGCCTGCAGAATTGGCCCGACGGGGTGTTGTGGATACCGGGTTCGAAGTTGCCGAATCAAAGGAGTAGCTTCGTCAAACTCCATGTTATAGATCTTATCGAGTACCTGCTGAATGGTCTGCTGGAGGCTGGGGTCAGACAGCACCTGACCGTTCGTCAAAGTAGGTAAAGACGTAAGAACGATGAAAAAAAAAGCGTTCAGGATGCGGAGCTTGGGCGCCATGTAACGACGTTTGATTCTATACGGCAGGGGCCGTACATTTGTTGTACTGCGAGTTTCTTAACGAGGCTTTCTCGCAAAAAGTTTAGTCATGATTCATTACGAGCATTTTGTTTTAGATAACGGATTACGGGTATACGTCCACGAAGACGAATCGACCCCGATTGCCGCGGTTAATATTCTGTACAACGTCGGCTCCCGCGACGAAGACCCGAACCGGACGGGTTTTGCGCATTTGTTTGAACACCTGATGTTTGGTGGCTCCAGGCACATTCCGAGCTACGACGAGCCCCTCCAGAAGGTAGGTGGCGAAAACAACGCCTTCACCAGCCCCGACATTACGAACTACTACATCACGCTGCCCTCGGCTAACCTCGAAACGGCGTTCTGGCTCGAATCAGACCGGATGCTGAGCCTGTCGTTTGATCCGCAGGTGCTGGATGTGCAGCAGAAAGTAGTGATCGAAGAGTTCAAGCAGCGGTACCTGAACCAGCCTTACGGCGATGTGTGGCTTAAGATGCGCCCGCTGGCCTACCAAGAGCACCCATACCGCTGGGCGACCATCGGCAAGGACATCAGCCATATTGAAAACGCGACGCTGGACGACGTCAAGTCGTTCTTCTTCAAATACTACCTGCCGAATAATGCGGTGTTGGTCGTAGCCGGCAACGTAACCGTCGAGCAGGTAAAACAACTCTGTCAGAAGTGGTTTGCGCCTATCCCGTCGGGCGAGCCGTACGTTCGTCAATTGCCGCAGGAGCCGGTTCAAACCGAAGCCCGCAAGCTCGAAACCAGTGCCAACGTACCGCTTAACGCCCTGTATAAAGCATACCACATGCCTGGCCGTTTCGACCCGGATTTTCAGGCGACGGATCTGCTGAGCGATATGCTGGGACGTAGTAAATCGTCGCGGCTGTATCAGCAGTTGTTGCGTCAGAATCCCCTGTTCAACAACATATCGGCTTATATCACCTCCTCGGCTGATCCGGGCCTGCTGGTTATTCAGGGAACACTGAACGAAGGCGTCACGCTGGAGGAGGCCGATGCTGCTGTCGAAGCCGTTGTACAGGACCTGATTGATAACCCGGTCGCCGACGATGAACTCGCCAAAGTAAAGAACCAGGCCGAAGCCACACTGGCCTTCTCGGAAGTTGAGCTGCTGAACCGCGCCATGAACCTGGCCTTTGCCGCCAACGCCGGTGATCCCGAACTGGTTAACCAAGAAGCCGACCGGATTCAGTCCGTCACGCCGGCCGATGTGCAGCGTATGGCGCAGCAGGTTCTTCGCAAAGACAACTGCTCCACACTGTACTATCGGGCCGCGTAGGTCGGGCCGCGTAGGTCGGGCCGCGTAGGTCGGGCCGCGTAGGTCGGGCCGCGTAGGCCGGGCCGCGTAGGCCGGGCCGCGTAGGCCGGATTGTCGGTCTGACCGCAGGTCTGCACGGGAAACCCGGCCTACGTGGCCCGGCCTACGCGGCCAATACGTTAGTAAAGCGGAATCAACCATAATCCGATAACAGATGGAAGCCACGTACAAACCAAAAGCCTTAACCCCCGAACAATTGCAGACGCTGTCGCAGGAGGTGAAGCAGGCGCTTACCGATCTCTACGGTGACCGGCTTGACCAGGTAATTTTGTACGGCTCATACGCCCGGGGCGACTATCATGCCGAATCGGATGTGGATTATCTGGTCGTTTTGAACGATGAGGAAGTTAAGGCGGGTAGTGAAATCTGGTACATGGGCGATAAAATAGGTGACCTTTCGCTCAAGTATGACGTTTTTGTCTCCACAAAACCAACGTCACTTACTAAATACCTTGACTCAGAGTTGTTTCTGTATCAGAACGTCCGTCAGGAAGGCAAACGGCTATGAATAAAAACGTAGCTAATTACATGTCAATGGCAGGGGACTGTTTGTCGGATGCTCGCATGCTTCTCGAGAAAGGAAGTTACAGAAATGCCGTCGGACGAGCTTATTATGCCTACTTTGATGCGGTGAGGGCACTTCTTGCTTCAAAATCAATGGCTATAAAATCACATTCGGCTGCTCGAAGTCTGTTTAGCCAACATTTTGTAAAAGATGGTCCGTTTGTAGCTGCTGATGCAAAAGAGTTGAACTCTCTATTCGTTTTACGACAGGACGCTGAGTATGACCCAGAGGAGCTATTCGATTTTGATGCAGTTAATAAGGCAATTGAAACAGCCGCTGAATTCCTCCTCCAGGTCGAAGCCTATCTCCGTGACAACGGCTTTTACAAGTCCATTAAGTAATTACTTGCAAAGAAACCAGCCGCACCGAACAGATGGAAGCCACGTACAAACCCAAAGCCTTAACCCCCGAACAATTGCAGACGCTGTCGCAGGAGGTGAAGCAGGCGCTTACCGACCTCTACGGTGACCGGCTTGACCAGGTAATTTTGTACGGCTCCTACGCCCGGGGTAAGAGCTATCTTATTTAAAATCATGAAAATCCGCGTAGGACAAGGATACGACGTTCACCAGCTTGCCGAAGGCCGACCGTTCTGGCTCGGCGGCATTCTCATCCCGCATACGCACGGCCCCGTTGGGCACTCCGATGCCGATATTGTCTGCCATGTGCTCTGCGACGCGCTGCTGGGTGCGGCCAACATGCGGAACATCGGCTACCATTTCTCCGACAAAGACCCGCGCTGGAAAGGCGTTGATAGTAAGCTGCTGCTGACCGAGGTACTGAAAATGGTACGTAGTGCCGGTTACGAGGTCTCCAATGTCGACGTAACGGTGGTGCTACAGGAGCCGAAGCTCAATCCCCACATCCCGGCCATGAAGGAATGTCTGGCAAAAGTCATGCAGATTCCGGAAGAAGATATTTCCATTAAAGCGACTACGTCCGAGCATATGGGATTTGTTGGGCGGCAGGAAGGCATTGCGGCTCACTGCGTAGCGCTTATCTTTAAGGATTAATTACAAGACTGTCTATGCGTAACAACCTGATTCTGCCTTTACTACTTATCGTAAGCCTGGCCTACGCCCAACCTAAGGTCTCCACCCCGGAAGGCCCCGTCGACTTCGAAGAATACGAACCCGTATCGACACTGACAGTAGCCGAGCACAAACTGACCCGGTCCAAGTATCCGTTCATCGACGTGCACAATCACCAGTTTGAGATGGACCGGGCCGACCTCAACAAGCTCATCGCCCAGATGGATGCGCTGAACATGGGCCTGATGGTCAACCTCAGCGGCCGTGGCTTCAGCAGCAATACCGGTGAGAGCACGAAGTTTTTCGATGGGGCGCTGGCTAACATTCAGAAAACGAACCCGAAACGAATCGCGCTGTTCACCAACATCAACTTTGCCGGTGTCGGCGAGAAAGGCTGGACCGAGCAGGCCGTCCGGACGCTCGAAGAAGACGTTAAAAAAGGTGCAAAAGGTCTGAAGATTTACAAAAGTCTCGGATTTAACGTAAAAGACACCGAGGGCAACCGCGTTCGGGTCGACGATCCGCGTCTGGACCCGATCTGGGCGAAATGTGGCGAACTGGGCATTCCTGTCCTGATTCATACCGCCGATCCAAAGCCGTTCTGGGACCCGATGGACCGCTTCAACGAGCGCTGGCTGGAACTGAAACTGCATCCGGGCCGCAAACGAAGCGATAATAATCCGGTTGCCTGGGAGCAACTGATCGCCGAGCAGCACAATGTGTTCCGCAAACACACTAAAACCACGTTCATCAACGCCCACATGGGCTGGTATCCCAACAACCTCAACAAACTCGACAGCCTGATGAAGGCTTTCCCGAATATGGTGGTCGAGATTGGGGCGGTCATTGCCGAACTGGGCCGTCAGCCGCGGGCTGCCCACAATTTCTTCGTGAAGAACCAGGACCGGATTCTGTTTGGCAAGGATAGCTGGGTGCCTTCCGAGTATTCGACGTATTTCCGGGTGCTGGAAACCGACGACGAGTATTTTCCCTATCACAAAAAATACCACGCGTTCTGGCGGATGTACGGCCTGGCCCTGCCCGACGACGTACTGAAGAAAGTTTATTACAAAAACGCCCTTCGCATCATTCCGGGTCTGGATAAGAGTCAGTTCCCCCAATAAGTTTTTAAACGCAGAGACCACAGAGACTTTCGCAGCGTGCGCTGAGTTATCTCTGTGGTCTCTGCGTAAACTCTGTTGTCTCTGCGTTTTACATGCACATCACTCAAGTCACTCTTTACCGCTACGATATTCCGCTGAGGGCCCCGATTGCTATCTCGCTCGGCACGATTGAGAGCGCCCGCAACCTCCTTGTTGAAGTAAAAACCGACGAAGGCATTACCGGCTGGGGCGAAGGTTCGCCGTTCTGGATGATCGTCGGCGAAACGCAGGCATCCGGGCTGGCAGCCGCGCAGGACATGGCCCGGCTCCTGCTTGGCCGCGATCCGCTCGACATCGAAGGTTGTCTCACGGCGCTGGTCCGCTACCTGCCCGGCCACCCGACCACCCGCAGCGCCTTCGATATGGCCTTGTACGACGTAGCCGCCAAAGCGGCCAATATGCCGCTCTACCGGTTCCTGGGCGGTCAGAAAAGGACGGTAGTGACGGATGAAACGATCTACCTCAACTCCCCCGAGCGGATGGTCGAAGATGCGCAGCGTATCAAAGCCAACGGGGGCGAGGCCGTGAAGGTGAAGTTGGGCACGAACCAGCGCGACGACATTCGGCGGGTAGAAGCGATTCGGCTGGCGCTTGGCGACGAAACGCCGATCCGCACCGACGCGAACCAGGGCTGGGACGTAGTGACGGCATCGGCCGTGCTGCGCACCATCGGTGGATGGAATGTGCAGTATTGCGAACAGCCCATCCGGCGCTGGGACGTAGCCGGACTGCGGCAGGTACGCCAGGCGTCGCCGGTGCCGATTATGGCCGACGAGTCGCTGTTCGATGCGCAGGACGCCATCCGGCTGGTACGGGAAGAAGCCGTTGACTACTTCAACATCAAGCTGTCGAAAAGTGGCGGTATTTTTGAAGCCCTCAAAATCAACGCCATCGCCGAAGCCGCCGGAGTCTTCTGCATGATTGGCTGCATGTCGGAGTCGCGGTTGGCGATCACGGCAAATGCGCATGTTGCGTCGGCCCGGCAAAACATTACGTTTTTTGACCTCGACGCGCCTTTTGAACACGCCCAGGACCCGGTCGTGGGGGGCGCCATCTACGCTGGATACGCGATCAGCCTGCCCGATACGCCCGGCATTGGCGCAGAAATTGACCCGGATTTTCTGTCTACACTTGACCGCATCGTCATTTCATAATCATGCACATTACCACTATTCAAAGTGAAGCCGACATTCAGGGTATTTTGGCGCTGCAACGTCAAAACCTGCGTAAGAATGTAACGCCGGAAGTTCAATTGACGCAAGGATTCGTCACCATTGAGCACAACCCGGACACCCTGCGCCGGATGAACGAAGCCGCCCCGAGCGTCATTGCGAAAGACGGCGATAAAGTAGTTGGTTACGCGCTGACAATGCTCCCATCGTTTGGTGCCGATGTTCCCGAACTGCTTCCTCTTTTCTGGCGGCTGAACACGACAAAGTATAAAGACAGCCCCCTGACCGCCTACGATTACTACGTTATGGGGCAGGTGTGCGTCGCTGATGGCTACCGCGGTCAGGGTATTTTCGACAAGCTTTATCAACACCACCGCGACGTGTACAGCGACCGATACCGGTTGTTGATCACCGACATCTCTGAGCGAAACACCCGGTCGTTGCGCGCTCATGAGCGGGTTGGGTTCAGGAAAGTCACCTCGTTCTTTGACGACCTCGCCGGAGAAACCTGGGTAATTGTTGTCTGGGACTGGCAACGTTCTGAGTAATGATCCATTTCCATACGCGGCACGTACTGCTCGGAATACCGCCCCGAAAGAAGACTTGATTACTGGTTTACCAACGTGCGTCCGTACGCGCAATACAGTGCTTTTTGTCCGCAAATTCAAAACGGTTGGTTCTCAGGCGCTGGAGTAAAGCAGTGTCAGAGTACAAACTATTGTAACTATGTTTATATAGCTTGCGTGAATGACAAAGCCTCCCATCCTTTTTTCGTACTTTTGTCGGGTATTCGTTCCGCCTTACGTGGCATGTGGAAAAAGATAGGCATAGGGGTATTGCTGGCTTTACTTGTCATAGGCGTATGGCAGCGCGAACTGGTTAGTTATGGCTTTATGCAGGGCCGCGGACAACTCCGCATTTTGCTCAATACCGAACCAGTGAACGACGTACTGGCAGACCCGGCTTTTCCAGACTCAGTAAAGAACAAAATTGAACTCATACAAGAAATCAAGCGTTTTGCGATAGACTCTATCGGGCTTGATCCCTCCGGTAGTTATGAATCGTTTTATGATCAGCACGGAAAGCCGATTTTGTGGGTGATAACGGCTGCTGAACCATACAAACTAGCTGCAAAACAGTGGCATTTTCCTATTATCGGAACATTCTCGTATAAGGGTTTTTTTGAAAAAGACCGGGCTGACGAGCAAGTAAACGAGCTTAAACAGGCGGGTTGGGATACGCGGGTCGGGGAAGTTTCGGCCTGGTCGACATTAGGATTTTTAAAAGATCCTATTTTATCCAGTATGCTTGAGCGCCCCCCCGGAAGTCTGGCTGAACTGATTATTCACGAACTAACCCACGGGACATTGTTCGTAAAAAATAGTTTGGAGTACAACGAAAACCTGGCCGATTTTGTCGGTGAATACGGTGCTTTACGCTTTCTGGCTTTTAAATACGGGAAAACATCCGCAGAATATCGGAATTACCTGGCTGCCAAAGCGTTTTATGATCGGTACGATGAGCATATTTTACGGGGCACTCAAACGCTTGACAGCCTGTATAGGTCTTTTAAACCAACGACACCCGGGGCCGTCAAAGATTCATTGAAGTGGCAGACGATCCGTCAGATTGTCGTCAGCTCGGATACAATTCGGGATGAACGGACTACGGCGACGCGTCGTTCGGTAAAAAAACGGTCACTGAGCAAACTAAACCTACCGAACAACGCGTATTTTATCGGGTATCTAACGTACCGAAAACAGCAGAATCGCTTTCGGGATGAATTTGTGACCCGGTTTCATAGTGACTTTAAGAAGTACCTGACATACTTAAAAAAAACATATCCATCTTTGTAATGAACCCCGTCCCGGGTACTGTTGATGTATGAAGAAGTTGTTGTGGGGCATCGGCATTCTAACCTTTATTGCGACAGGTTTTTCAACTATGGATACCTATCGGCGAGTGGTTAATAATAGCTTTGGCCCAGGCGAACATATCGAATATCGGGTTCATTACGGCTTCCTGAACGCAGCCGAAGCCATCGTGGATGTGAGCCCTACGTTGTATAAAGTGAATGAACGCCCCTGCTACCGGGTCAACGTCGACGGTCGTACCGTGGGTGCGTTTGCTTTGGTTACCAAGGTGCGCGATACGTGGCGTTCCTATATCGACACGAATGCCATTCTGCCGCAGAAGTTTTACACGAGTCTGCGCGAAAACAACTACCGGAAAGAGGAGAACATTACGTTTAACCACCTCAACAATACGGTGCGGGCCGAAGAACGTACCGAGCGCGATGTTTTTCACGTGCCGGACAACGTACATGATGTGGTGAGCAGTTATTATTTTGTCCGAACCATCGACTTCAGCAAGCTGAACGTCGGACAGGTGGTTGAAATCCCGGCTTTCTACGACGATACCATTTATAACATGAAGGTCAAGTACCGGGGTAAAGACGTAATCAAAACAAAGTTTGGCCGCATCAACGTACTGAAACTGACACCCATTATGCCGCCCAACAGTTTCTTCAAGGGCGACGATGCTATCAAGATTTGGGTATCCGACGACGCCAATAAGATTCCGCTGAAGGTAGAAGTTGAACTGGCTATCGGCTCGCTCGATATGGATATCCGACATCATGCAGGCCTGAAACACCCGCTACGCTTTTTCTGACCGCTGCCTAAGCACCCGCCTGACCAGTCGTTCTACCCGGTTGAGCCGATTCCAGCACAGGGAGTAATAGCGCTCGTCTACGGCACCAAAACTTCGGTAAAAAGCTGCAATCGACGCTTTGTCGGGGCTTTCGAAATCAAGAACAAACGACTGACCGGCCCGCCGGCGAATCAACTGGTCAAGCAGCAACGTCCGGGCCTGCCCCCGCCGACCGGCTGGTGAGGCCGCATTGAAAAGGTAAATAATCCGGTTGCCTTCCTGCACAAACAACGCCCCGGCTTCGATCTGCCCGTCGCGCACAGCGTACCGGAGCGTGGCCAGTTGGCGCTGAGTTAGCTCCTTAACCAGTCTGCGTAAGATTACGTAGGCCCAGTCAGCCACTCCCCCGTCAATGGTATCGGCATGGTACTGCTGAAATAAGTGGATGATCGGCTCCGGGTCCACAGCGTCTTTAACTTCCCACCCTGCCGCCTGCGCCCGGCGAAGGTTCAACCGGCGGTCGGCGGAGTAGCCCGCTGCCAACTGCTCATAACCCACTGACAGATCCAGCGTGTGCGTGGCTCGTTCGTCCATATCGGTCAAAACCGGCAAAATCATTGGCTTTTCCCGAATGCTGAACGTTGACCCGTAGCGAAATCGACGGACAACGAACTGATAAAACGGCTCGACCGATTGAACCGGATCCAAAGCAAAAACGTGTAGAAACTGACAGAACAGCGGTTGATGCACGACCCAGGCATAGTTTATTCCCGCAATTCGCTTTCGTCGCAACGGTACGGGCAGAACCGCCCGGTAGCCGTCATTCTGATCGGCCAGCACAACACCCACCCAACGCCAGTCGGGTTGGGGCAGGACCGCGTCGAGGTACCAGGTATAGCCGTATACAATCCGTTGGTTTGAGGCCGACACGCAGGCATTCCAGGACAACTCATTCACTTGAGACCGATCCATGAGCCGAAGCTCATCCGGCATAGAACTCGTTACCATGCGGCCACGGTCATAGAGGGTTCTGGGCTGCCGTTATTTAAACTGCGCTTTCAGCTTCTCGACGGCGTCGCGGGTTTCGGCTTTCTTGCTCACCAGGTCGCTGATCGTCTGGATGGCATGGATGACGGTACTGTGGTCACGTCCGCCGAAATGATAACCGATTGATTTGAGGGGCAGCCCCGTTTTTTCCTTGGCCAGGTACATAGCCACCTGCCGCGGATACACCAGTTCACGCTTGCGGGACTTTGATTTCAGTTCGGCGATGGTCACCCCAAAAAAATCGGCCACAACTTCCTGAACTGAATCAATTGTCACTTCCCGCTCGGAATCTTCGACAATGTTGCGCAGCGTATGTTTGGCGAGTTCGAGATCGATTTCACGCCGGTTAAGCGATGCCTGTGCCATCAGCGACACGATGACGCCTTCGAGTTCGCGGACGTTGGTGTTGATGCTGTGAGCCAGATACTCAATGACATTATCTTCAATATACACACCTTCGGCCATCAGCTTTTTCTGAATAATGGCAATGCGGGTTTCCAGATCGGGCGTTTGCAGATCGGTAGTAAGCCCCCACTTGAAGCGCGACAGCAGCCGGTCTTCCAGGCCGTCGAGGTTCTTGGGAGCCCGGTCCGACGTCATGATGATCTGCCGGCCCGACTGATGGAGGTGATTGAAAATATGGAAGAAAATTTCCTGAGTTTTCTCTTTCTTCTGCAGAAACTGCACATCGTCCAGCACCAGCACATCCACCTGCATATAAAAACTGCTGAAGTCGCGGAGCGTATCCGTCTTGATGGCGTTCAGAAACTGGTTGGTAAACTTCTCCGACGTAACGTACAGCACGAACTTACCCTGGTTGTTATTCTTGATGTAGTTGCCGATGGCCTGCACCAGGTGAGTCTTACCCAGACCAACGCCCCCGTAAATCATCAGGGGGTTGAAGGACGTAACACCCGGCCGCTGTGCTACGGCATAGCCTGCGTTGCGGGCCAGCCGGTTGCAATCACCTTCAACGTAATTATCAAAGGTATACGTCGGGTTCAGGTACGAATCCAGCGTCAACGAGTCGAGGTCTTTGAGCTGGAACGGACTTTTCAGAATATCGGGGTTGACGTTATCGGGTTTAGCCGTTTGGGTCGATTTGGTGGTCGGTACATTGACCGTCAGCGGGCGATTCGTTTCGTTGCCCTTATCCACAATAATTGAGTACTCCAGCTGACCATCGCGGCCGATGGCATGATCGAGGGCTTTGCGCAGGACATGCACGAAATTTTCCTCCAGCCATTCGTAAAAAAACTGGCTTGGAACCTGAATAGTCAGTACGTAGCCGCTGAGCCGAAGCGGCACAATCGGTTCAAACCAGGTTTTAAAACTTTGTTCAGGCACGCTCTCCCGGATCACGTGCAGACAGCGATTCCACACCGTCATTACTTCACGCTGCATGCCTGTCTGAGTAGTTACGTTCACGGGACATCTATAGGTTACGTTGGGTGTCGCTCAAAAAAGGGAGACAAAGGTAGCTAATTATCCGGCTCGGCGATAATGTCGTACATTCCTAAGCTAAAATAAAGGGAATCGGCGGATGTGTCAACGAACAATGTGAATCCCTTTGAATAATGCAACCCCGGTTCGACTTAAACGGCTTTTGAACGCTTTTGCCCTCGAAAAAAGAAACTGTTACTTTTACGTACCAGTGGCCGGGCTGATGCCTACCCCTGCTTACTCATATGTTTGCTGAACACTTCTCAACTGCCGATAAACAACAGTGGATTGAACAGGTTCGAAAAGACCTCAAAGATCCGGCTGCTTACGAAACGCTGCGCTGGTCAACGCCGGAGGGATTTACCCTCGAACCTTATTATACGGCCGATGACCTGGCTACGTTGCCCCTTACTGATCTACAGGCCGCCCAAAGGCAAGTGCCCGGCTGGCTGAATGCCCCGGAACGGACTGTTTCTGACGAAAAAACGGATAATCCAGCGCTACGGGACGCGCTAAGCCGCGGGGCAGATGCGCTGGTGCTGAGCTGGTCAACAACGAGAGAATCCGCCACAACCCGGTCTGACGCGACTCGGTCTGACGCGACTCGGTCTGACGGTACGTCAGACCGCTTTTCTGTACCTGATATCCGGTCTGACGTACCGTCAGACCTGGCGCGCCTGCTCAATGGCATCAAGCTCAGCGACACCCCCGTTTTTTTTCGACGTCATGATGAAGTCGCTGCGTTCACATCCGCTTTACGCCAGGTTGCTCCCTACCAGCTCAAAGGCGGTTTACTAACTGACCCACTGGCTCATTGGGCAACGACGGGTGAGCCGTATGCCGATACGTTGAACGACATTGTTGAGGCAACCCGCCAAACCACCGACTCTCCGCAATTTCGAACCATTACCGCCAGCAGCCACGCGTTCCATAACGCTGGGGCCACGGCTAGCCAGGAACTGGCTTTTCTGTTTGCATCACTGGCCGATCAGTACGATTTCTTAACCGACTCCGGACTGACTGTCGATGCGATTTTCCCTAAAACCCTGCTGTCGGTTTCGGTTGGCACGAGCTACTTCGTGGAGATCGCCAAATTGCGGGCAATACGGGTTCTTTGGCAGCGATTCAGTACTGCCTATGGTCAGCCCCCGGCTCCCTGCCCCCTGCTCCATGCGCAAACGTCTACTTTTTACGACGCCGTTGCTACGCCTTATACAAACCTGCTCCGGGCCACTACCGAAGCGATGGGGGCCGTGATTGGCGGCTGTGATGTATTGACGGTGCATCCTTATGATACGGTCTTAGAAGCGCCCAGTGAGTTTTCCGAGCGTATTGCCCGCAACGTATCCGTGCTGCTGAAAGAAGAATCGTATTTTGATAAAGTTGCTGATCCGTCGGCCGGGTCGTACTACGTCGAAATCCTGACGCACCAGTTAGTGGAAGCAGCCTGGGCCTTGTTTCTTCACGTCGAAACGATGGGCGGATTTGTCAAAGCGTTCGAGCAGGGGTTCATTCAGTCTGAAATTGACCGTTCGTATCTGGCTAAAGTTGAAGCCGTACGTGCCGGAAAGGTACTGGTTGGCGTCACCAAATTCCGGCATGACGAGCAGTCGGCTGTTCGGAACACCGCAGCGTCTGAAAGCAAGTCTGAATTACAAAATCGGCTACCTGACCGGCGACTGGCGCTGCCATTTGAATAGTCATAAACCACTTATACCCACAAAGGCGGCTCAGTAAGCCGCCTTTGGGGTATATACTGAATAAGCTAACGTTATTGAACTGACGAAACAGCGCGGTACGCATTTACGCGGCCATGTCCGTACAAGGGATCACGACCTGTTTTGCCGAGATCATCTGCCGATGCACGTAACGTCGCTTCGACACGAGAGGGATCCATCTGTCCACCGTTTTTTCCGATGATCAGGGCGGCTACACCTGCAGCGTGTGGACACGCCATGCTAGTACCGGCAGAGAAGTAATATTGTCCACCAGCACCAGGACTGTTACCTGTGCTTAATACCATATCGTATTGCCAGTTGGTATTCGGATACAGTGAATAATCGCCCCCGGGAGCCGCAAAAGTTACGTCGGGCGTTCCATAATTTGAATATGACGCAAACCGATCAAGATTCGTGTTCCGATTGGCAAACCAACCGGCCGGCCCCGTGGCTGAAATAGAAATGACGTTCGGCAGGTTAGCCGGAATACTTAAACCAGAGCCGTCTTTATTGCCGTTAATCGCGTCGTTTCCTGCCGCAGCCATCAGAGTAACTCCCTGTGAATTCGCATAATTCATAACGCGGGTTAAAGCGTTGATCAGCTCCTGCGTCCCTTTAGCGTCATGCCCAATGAAGTCGTCTGATGGATCGGCGGGTGTTCCATTGTCATCAAGGTACTTGCCATTACGAAGCAAGAACGCCCCTAAGCTCATATTGATAACATCGGCTTTTTGATTCACGGCATCCAGAACTCCCTGAATTAGCCAGGAGAACGAACCTGAACCGCTATCTCGCAGCACTTTAATTAGCAATAACTTAGCTTTGGGCGCAACCCCTACTACGCCAATGTTGTTGTCAAGCGCGGCTACCGTACCTGCAGTATGTGTGCCATGGCTCCCAACGTCGCCAAGAGCATATTGAGCCGATTCGCCCGGTACAAAACTCTTGCTGTACACAATGTTGCCGGCCAGATCGGGATGGTCCAGATCAAAGCCACCATCCAATACAGCCACCCGAGCGCCTTCGCCCTGGTAACCCGCCGACCAGGCTGCTGGAACACTAATGGCTTTGTGACCCCACTGAAACTGGAAAAAGGGGTTGGTTGCAGGATTAGTTGCGGACTGTTCTGTCACTTTATCCAAAATAGCCTGATCAGTGTACACTGCCGGTGGGTCGATCCACTGCGCTTCGGCATCGCGAATAACTGAGCTGACACCAGCAAGGCGGCCTGCCTTATCCGCAAATTTTGGGTCGTCTGACGTAGCAGTAGCTATGCCGATTTCACTCATAACACGGCCAACTTTACCGTTGATTTTACTAACTTCATTCTCGAAATCAGCTGGTAGTTGGTCGCCCGTGGCGATGATGATGTACTGACCACGACGAAGCGTAATGCTGGTTTCAGGATTACCAACACGAGCAGACCGCCCACCAAACTGATCGACTGGCTGCAAAGCATCTTCTTTTGAACAGGCAAGAAATAAGGCGGATAAAGCGCCGAAGGTCAATAATGTTTTGGGAAATAGGTTGGGCATTTGTTGAAGTAGTGACAAAGATGAATAATTTGACAACTTTGCATATAAGAAACCGCCTTAGACTTTCTACTCTATAAAGTAAAATACATTTAAAAAACCAGACGTTTCGATTTACCAGGCTTTCGTCCAGGGCCTCTGGGTAAACGACCCCGCCAAAACGAGCATTATACACCTGGAAAGTTGTACTTTCGCCGTACGATATTTTCGCATGAAACCCAACTTCACCAACATAACTGACTCTAACCCGGCGCACCTCCAGCCTCATCTGAATGGAGCATCAAAGCCCTTCACTACGGCCGAGGGTATCAAGCTGAAACCCCGCTTCACCGTCGCCGACGTACAAAACGCCGAACATCTGCACTACGCGGCCGGGATTCCACCGTATCTGCGCGGTCCCTACAGTTCGATGTACGTCCGCCAGCCGTGGACCGTCCGGCAATACGCGGGCTTTTCGACGGCGGAAGAATCCAACGCTTTTTACCGGCGTAACCTCGCGGCCGGCCAGAAAGGCTTATCTGTTGCGTTTGATTTAGCCACTCACAGAGGCTACGATTCTGACCACCCTCGTGTGGTAGGCGACGTCGGAAAGGCGGGCGTGGCCATCGACTCGGTTGAGGACATGAAGATTCTGTTCGACCAGATTCCGCTCGATCAGATGTCGGTCAGCATGACCATGAACGGGGCGGTTATTCCGGTTATGGCGTTTTACATCGTTGCGGCCGAAGAGCAGGGTGTGAAGCCGGCGAAGTTGTCGGGCACGATCCAGAACGATATTCTGAAGGAGTTTATGGTGCGGAACACGTACATCTACCCGCCCGAACCATCGATGCGCATCATCGGCGACATTTTTGCCTATACGGCGAAGCACATGCCGAAGTTCAACTCGATCAGCATCAGCGGCTACCACATGCACGAAGCGGGGGCACCGGCTCAACTGGAACTCGCCTATACGCTGGCCGACGGGCTTGAATACATCCGTACGGGTCTACGCGCCGGTATGAGTATTGACGATTTCGCTCCGCGTTTATCGTTCTTCTGGGGAATCGGCATGAACCACTTCATGGAGATTGCCAAGCTACGGGCCGGACGGCTCCTGTGGGCGAAGATTGTCAATCGCTTCGAACCAAAAAATCCGAAGTCGCTGGCGCTGCGGACCCACTGCCAAACGTCCGGCTATAGCCTGACCGAGCAGGACCCGTTCAATAACGTGGCCCGCACCACCATCGAAGCGTTGGCGGCCGTGCTGGGCCATACGCAGAGTCTGCACACCAACTCGCTGGACGAAGCCATCGCCCTGCCCACCGATTTTTCGGCCCGGATTGCCCGGAACACGCAGCTTTATCTGCAACACGAAACCGACGTTACCCGAGTTGTTGACCCCTGGGGCGGCTCGTACTACGTCGAATCGCTGACTAAAGAGTTAACTGAAAAAGCCTGGGCGCTGATTGAAGAAGTTGAACAGCTCGGCGGTATGACCAAAGCCATCGACACCGGCTTACCCAAGCTACGTATCGAAGAAGCAGCCGCCCGCAAACAGGCCCGCATCGACGCGGGGAAGGACGTGATTGTGGGCGTAAACCGCTACCGCCCCGAGTCGGAAAAAGAGATCGAATTGCTCGAAGTCGACAACCAGGCCGTCCGCGACAACCAGATTAAACGCCTGCAGGAAATCAAAGCCCGGCGGCTCGGGAGCGACGTACAGGCGGCTCTGGAGGCCCTGACCCGGAGCGCCCAAACCGGCGAAGGAAACTTACTGGCATTAGCCATCGACGCGGCTCGTCACCGCGCTACGCTGGGCGAAATCTCCGATGCCATGGAAAAAGCATTCGGCCGCCACAAGGCCACCATCCGGGCCATATCCGGCATTTACTCCGCCGAGGTTTCCGACGACGAGAACTTCCGGCTCGCCCGCGAACTGTCCGATCAGTTTGCCGAACTAGAAGGACGCCGGCCACGGATTCTGGTTGCCAAAATGGGGCAGGACGGTCATGACCGGGGCGCTAAAGTCATCGCGACCAGTTTTGCGGACCTCGGCTTCGACGTAGACATGGGGCCCTTGTTCCAGACCCCCGAGGAAGTAGCCCGCCAGGCTGCCGAAAACGACGTGCATATTGTCGGCGTATCGAGCCTGGCTGCCGGGCACAAGACGCTGGTGCCTCAGTTGATTGACGAGTTGAAGACGATTGGTCGCGAGGACATTATGGTCATTGCCGGCGGTGTAATCCCGGCGCAGGACTACCAATATCTCTACGATGCGGGCGTGAAAGGGGTTTTCGGGCCGGGGACGGTAATTTCCATTGCGGCCCAGAAGATCCTGAATGAGTTGATTGGTACGCCGTATCAGGGAAATTGACTTGTTCGTATCTTCACTGACGGGAATACATCAGCTATGACGTATTGATTGCGGGCCTTCCGATGCGCCAGTTGCGCATTTGATCATCAACCGCCGGGCGAACAGATTCACCGGTTCATGGGAAAGTACGCCAAAGCGCACTTTTTGCAAACGGGCTTTTGTTATCCTGCCGAACCATTCACCCGACTGACTCATGAAAATTGGAATCATTGGTGCCGGAAATATCGGCCATACGGCCGCCCGTTTATTTGTTCAGGCTGGCCACGACGTTACGCTTAGCAACTCCCGCGGGCCGGAATCATTACGCGGTGTAGTGACCGAGCTAGGTGAAAAGGCGCAGGCTGGCACTGTTGAGGAAGCAGCGGCCTTTGGCGACGTAGTGCTGCTGGCCGTACCGTGGAGCAAACCGGAGGCCTTACCAACTCCCGAAACAGTTACCGGCAAAATTGTTATTGACGCCATGAACCACTACCGCCCCGGCTTCGGGCTGTATGATCTCGGCGATTCGACGGCAAGTGAAGAAACCGCCAAACGGCTGCCCGGCGCCCGGCTTGTGAAAGCGTTCAATACGATCTGGTACAAGCACCTGGCCGAGCAAGGCGATGTTTCCAAACCTGAAGACCAGCGTCGGGCCATCTTCGTCGCCGGCGACGATGTTGATGCGAAAAAGATCGTTTCTGACCTGATCCGGGAAATTGGGTTTGCTCCGGTCGATACCGGTTCACTACGCGACGGAGGTCGGCGGCAACAACCGGATACCCCCATCTACAACAAGTCTGTTACGGGCGCAGAGGCCCGCAAAGCCCTTGCGTCTGTCTAAGAAGCACCAGGTTGTTTGGGGTAAGTCTGGTAACATAAACTTAACAGCCATTCCCTCAAAGTCCGCTTATTCAGGCGGACTTTTCTTGTATGTTTCCCGCCCAACGCAATCCCCGTTTTATGCCACTCAAGAATTACGGTGTTCTGAAAGGTAAAGTTGTCGGCGCGAAACCTGGCGGTGCCAGCAGCAACCATTTTCACGTACTGATCGACGCGGCCGGTGTGTCGTACCGAATCGCCATCAACGTGTATTCACAGTCGACCAATAACCGCGATCTTCAGTTCTTCTTAGCGGAAAATTTTCAGCATCCCATTACGTCGCAGGTTAAGTCACTGCCCGTTGGCTTCACCGAAGTAGCCCAGCAACCCGACGGGCAGGCGCTGGATTTCATTCGCGGAAACCTGTTCGACATTAATCAGATGGCGGTTATTCCGCGCTTTCAGGAGGGGCCAGACAACGACCTCAACGATAAGATTAATTTCTACATCGACCGGGCGCTACGTCGCGAAGCCACGTTGTATGCTTTTGGCGAAACCTGGGGACCGGAAAACGATCGGCCTGACCAGTATTTTAGCTTTCTGCCGGGTCGGGGTATTCACGATATTCACATGAACCAGGGCAATCCGAATCCCGGCCCCCATGCGTGGCAAAACGGCGTGTGGCAGGATGGCGGCTTCCTGATTCACTTTGAACCGGAAAATAACTGGGTAGGCTACTTTCTCAAGTTTCAGAGCCAGAGTGTTCACACCGACGACCTGACCGGCCACCCGATTCCGTTTGACCAGCCCAACTTACCCGAAGTACGTAAGGGCATCCGGATGCTGGCTGCGCTGATCAATCCAATCGGCAACGACCCTGGTCTTGAAAAGATTTTACTGTTCAATCCGCTGCCCGACACGATCAGCCTCAACGGCTGGGGAATACTGGACAGCGCCGAGAAAAAAGAAACGCTCTCCGGCACGCTGGCTTCCGGCGAAACGAAAACCATTACGCTCTCCGGACGCAATGCCCAGCTTTCGAACCGCGGTGGTCTGATTACGCTGATTGATGAAAACGGCCTGAAAATTCACGGGGTGAACTACACCGAACAGGATGCCCGGGCGTCGGGTCAATGGCTTATTTTTTAAGACACCTGCTCAGGAACGGTGCCCGGCTCAATTCCGATGTTTGAGCCGGGCACCGTTCCTGCTTTTAAGACCTTAGTTTAATACCTGAGCGAAGAACATTTCGGTGCCGATGATGAAATCGGTCATTGCATTGTTATGGTTCTTGCCCCGCAAGGTAATCAGGCCGACGGCCGGTGCCTGCCGGAGCTGCATGGCGTCATACGCGTTTTTAGAGTTGAAATAGAAGACAAGCTGATCGGCATCGCCATGGTAAAGCCGGGTGGGAACCCGCGGCTTCCAGTCATGTATATCATTATCCTCCACCGCGCTTAAAAACTCTGTATCCGTGCCATCATTAACCGCCCGACGGAACGAATCGGTGAGGGCCAGGTGCAGACTAACGCTGATTGTTGCGTCTTTGCCCTTCTGAGCAATCTGGGTTGCATACGGCTCTTTAAAGTAGTACGACATCGGCCGGTTTAGTCCATATACTTTATCGTACGTCAGTAGCGCCCAGATGTAATTACCGTTATAGTCGGCATTGCCGCTGGTCTTGTTGTTAATGATGTACTTCATGAATGCCGGCTTATCATAGCCACCGGCCCCTACACTCGACGCAACCAGGTTAAACTCGGCGGGTACGTCTTCTTCCAGTTTTTTCTGCAAAGCCATCGTCGCAAACCCACCCTCGGAATAGCCTTCCAGAAACAGGCGGCTATCCCAATTCACGTTCTTTTGAGCCAGAAACTGCCGGGCTGCCCTGAGCATATCCAGACTGGCCGATGCCAGACTACTCCGGTGTTCATAAATATGCGGTACGTTTCGGGAAGCGCCGTAGCCAATGTAGTCAGCAGCCGCTACGATAGCCCCCCTCGTCGCAAACCGATTGCCAACTGTATACCCCTCTGTTCCGGAAATGTAATAGGAAGGTGCCTGCCGATCGACTTCAATGGTATAATGCTGAAGACTTATTAATGGCGAGGGAGTGGTTTTATCCGGTACCAGCAGCAAACCCGAAGCCTGAATTGGCGAGCCGTCTACGTTAGTGGTTTTGTACACGAGTCGGTACGCCTTAACGTCATAAGCTCCTGTCGCCGAGGTGTTATACCCCCCGATCAATGTTGCTGATATGAGCGTGTTGGTAGCCTCAATACGAGCGCCTTTACCCACCGATGTGCTTATCTCAGCGGCCGGCTGTTCACAACCGGATAAAATGATTGACCCAACAAGCAGGCCAATACCTAACGAGGTAAACGTTGAGCAGAATTTCATACGTGCTGTTATTAAACGGTCTCATAGATTTGATTTTCCGCATGAAAACAGCTTGTTACCCCTCCTGTTACATCGATCAAACAGATGAGTATGAGCAGGCCATACACCTTATTAAAATTTTCATAATACACATAGGTATTGTATAATATATTTTATACCCACCACAATATTAACAGGCTCTACGTATTGATTATCAGCAATATAACCATACGATCATTTTCTATTTGTTTATGATAACTTTTGACAAAATCGTGCAATAGAAGAACTCTAAGTTAAACAAAGTCAATTTTTGACCATACAAAAAAGCCCCTGTTCAAACGTTTGAACAGGGGCTTGAAGGCGGGTAACAAATCAATACTTTCTCAGGATACTATCCGGTAATGCCCTTACATCCAGGCCAAAACTCCGATTCAGGTTTGCCCAGTTGTTGCGTCCATCCTGATAGGCCGGGTTTACGATCATCGACTGATTGTAGTAATACGATGCCAGTTCGAGCTTCCGGCGGTCGTTTTGCATCAGGCCCTCATTCTGGTAGATTACGCCCAGGTTATTGTAAGCCGGTGCATAGGCCGAAGCCGCCCGGATGGTTTGTTTGTAGTAGTACTTGGCCGAATCGACATTCGGAATGATCTTCTGAAAAACGTACGCCATCGAGAAGTAAGCCTCGCCGAAGTTTGGATAAATCTGCGTCGACTGCTGCAGGTGGTTCAGCGCCAGGCGGCCGTAACGGTTGGCCTCTTTGTCCTCGAACTGGATATTTACCTGAGCCGTAGCAACCGAATCGGCGGGAATACGTTTGGTTTGCAGCCGCCGTTGCAGCGTATCAATCTGCACCCGGCTCTTCAGCCCTTTTTCAATCCACTCATTGGCTACGTGCCGCTGCACCTGGCAGCTGTTGGGCGCATAGGGCAGGGCCGAATTGAACAGCACGAAGTTGCTTACCCAGTCCTTGTTGCGGTCAACGGTTTTGAACGAGTACAGGCCCGTTACGACGGCCATCAGGGCCAGCAGCGGGGCATACTGAACCAGCATACTGCGCTGGCTTCCCGTAGCTGCTGCGTCAGCGGTGGCTATGTCGGCTGTCTGTGGCCGGTCACGTACCAGCAGTTTCTGTAGTCCCCAGATCACCACAAACCCAAAGCCCATTACGGCCGCGTACAGAAACCGTTCGGCCAGAATACCACCACGGAACAGAATAAAGCCAAGCCCGGGTGCCATGGTTACGAAGAACCAGAACAGGCCAAACCCCCAGAGCGTCCGCCTGATGAAGCCTTTGATGGTCAACCAGGCCAGCGCTACCAGTGAGAAAAAGCCGGCCCACGACAGCATATCGCCTTTCCCACCGGAGGGTATTACGTTGTAAGAATAATCGTACACCAGCGGATGCGGCAGGAACAGCAGCCGGATATAGTACATGAAAAACTTGAACGTAGTCGATTTCTCGGTCTTCTCAATGGCGTAGGGGTAGTTGGCCCAGTCGACCGGCGGCTTACCACTCAGCGTACCGATCATCAGTTTTTTCTGGTAGAAGAACAAAGCCGCCACAATCAGGAACGGCCACAGGCTCGCCAGCGACTGCCATACACTCCGGCGGGCAAACCAGTACTGCATGGCCGGGATCAATCCCAGACTGACAATCGACGATTCTTTCGACAGGAACGCCATGTAGAGCGACACACAGGCCGCAAAAATCCAGCCCCAGTGCTTGGTTTCCAGGTAGCGCCAGTGCGCCAGCAGCATGAGCGAAATAAACAGGAAGCTCAGCAGTTCGTCGCGGCCCTTGATATTGGCTACAATTTCGGTGTGGATGGGGTGCGCGATGAACACCAGCCCAATCAGGAAAGCGGTAATGGTTTGCTTAGGCAACCACTTTTGCAGCAGCACGCCGATAACCAGCCCCGTCAGGGCATATAAAACCGCATTGATTATGTGACTGATGTTCGGGCTATCCTTGAAATACTCCTGCTCCAGCGCAAACGTGATCAGCGACAACGGCCGATAGTAACCCAGCGAAATATTGCTGAAGTGCCAGAACTCCGTGCGGAGCAGGTCAGGAATGCCCGCGATCCCTTTTTTTACGAACAGGTTCTGGCTGATGGCCGCAATGTCGTCAAGGACGTAGCCATGGCCGAACGTGTTGATATACAACGCAAAGCCAAGCAGCGCCAGTACAATCGACGGCCACCACGTAACGGCCCGCACGGCAATGGGCAGCTCGGGGGCAGCAGACGCTACCTGCGGTTTGGGAGAGGTAGGGCGGGGGGGCGTACGCACGGCCTCCGCCGAACGAACCGGCCGGGTCTGTGTAGCGGAGGGGGTCAAAGCGGGCTTTGGCGCGACCGGTCTGACTGGACCGGCAGGTTGCTTCTTTTTTGCCATAACAGCAGTTAACTCGTCAGGTTTCGCTCAATTTTGCGACTTATTCTCGAACAAATCAGGCGCAGTTTAGTAAGCCACTTAATTGGTAGTGTAAAGTTCAGGAAGGATGTCAACAAAATCAATTTTCTTGGTTTATCAAATCAAAACTATTGTCGGCGTTTTGATGGTGGCTTTGTTGATGAGCCAGTGTTCGCCCACCAACCTGCCCCGAACAAGCCCCAGCCGGGGGTCTACGATGCCCACCCGCGACGATCACCTCGCCCTGGGAAACCCAAGTGGTGCATCGACCGGCGATCCAAACAACTACCTGCTGGTCAAATCGGCCTATGTGCTGTCGTTTCATCGCCAGCGCGGTATTGCCAACTGGGTCAGCTGGCACCTGAGCCCCGCCTGGAAAGGCGCTAGCCCCCGTTCCAACGATTTCCGTCCCGATCAGACCCTGCCGTCAGGCTGGTACGTGGCCAGAACGTCTGATTACACGAATACCGGCTTTGATCGCGGTCACCTCTGCCCCTCCGACGACCGGGATAGTTCGCCGGACGACAATGCGGCCACGTTTCTACTCACTAATATCGTGCCACAAGCCCCTCGACACAACCGGGAAGTCTGGAAAAGCCTGGAAGATTACAGCCGCCAGCTTACCGCCAACGGCAATGAGGTGTACGTTATAGCAGGTACGTTAGGGGCGGGAGGCACCGGTCAGAACGGCTACGCAACCCAGATTGCCAACGGAAAGCTGACCGTTCCGGCCTCGCTCTGGAAGATTATTGTCGTGCTGCCAACCGGCTCCAATGATGCGGCCCGGGTCTCAACCGACACCCGGATAATTGCCGTCAACATCCCAAATACCCAGTCGGCGGCCGATAAACCCTGGCAGGCTTACCTGACCAGCGTGGACGAGCTTGAAAAGCAGACAGGCTACGATTTCCTGTCCAACGTACCGACCGATGTTCAGCGGGTTATTGAAAGCCGCCCCGACGGCAGTATGAACTGACCATCAGGCCACAGCTATCGCCGTGGGCACAGGCTCGGCAATAGGCAGCCGTTTGGTCCGGTGCCGCATAACGGCAATCACTTCAGCCTCGTCGCGGAAAGCGCCGTTTACGTTGACAACGTGAGCAGCCAGCTTATCGTACCGCTTGCGCATCAACAGCACAAACACCTGCAGGAAATCAAGCCCATCGAAAATAATCGCCTGGTTCTGAACGTACTTGTCGATGGTTTTCAGGAAGAACGTAGGGTGTTCGGTCCAGTGCATGGCCGGACGTACGTGATGGCTGATGTGATAGCCGTCGTTCCAGCACTTCCGGTTGTACTTTACGTTGATGCAGGTAATGCTGTTTTTATAGGCATTGCCTGGGTCGTCGGCGTCAACGAAGGCGTGCTGCGTCCAGTTACCCAGCATGGCCACCATCCGATACACCAGAAACGGCAGAATGAACACGATCACCGTAGCCGGCCAGTTAACAAAGCACAGGGCAATGCACCCAATAATAAAGAGGGCCTCACCCGCAATGGCCCGGTACGCCAGCTTCATGCGGTTCTTTTTACGCAGGTAGTTTGTCAGATCGATCATGCCAAAGAACAGGAACGCACTGAAGTAGTGAAGAAAGCTGCGCAGGCTATCGCGTTGGTACGCCATCGTGCTGCTGTCGTCGTCTTCAAGGTTGTTCTCGGGATGGTGCATGCCGATGTGGTGGCTGAAATACGTCTCGGGCGTCTGTCCGAAAAACGGGGCCACAATCCACGGCAGGTAGTAGTTCATCCACTTGTATTCCGGCTTGAAAAAAGGCCGGTGACTGGTGCAGTGCAGCATCAGCCCAAACGGCCCTTTGAACGTAAACGTAGTGATGTAGATGTGCAGGAGGGCAATACCCCACCACAGCCATCCCGTCACGAACGGCATAAACAGCAACACGCTGAGGGGAATAACAGAGACCGTAATGCGGAGTGTCAGGTAAACGAACGGCAGATCGCGCTCATCCTTGATGAATTGTAAAAAAAAGCGATCAAGTCGATTGTAGGGACGTTCTACAAAGGTAGGATCCTGAATAGTGCCAAGTGCCTTCATCCGCTAATACGGGGGTTAAAAGGTTGGGTTTAGAAATATAACGAAGTGAAAACCGATAGATTGGCTCAGCAAGCAGTAACTGGTATCAATTTTTTGCGACGGCGTGTCCGCCGAACTCATTTCGGAGGGCGGCTACTACTTTGCCCGAGAACGTATCGTCCTGCAATGACCGGTAGCGCATCAGCAATGACAGCGCGATGACGGGCGTCGGTACGCCCAGGTCAAGGGCCGTTTCGAGCGTCCATTTTCCTTCGCCCGACGAGAACATACGCCCTTTGATTTCGTCCAGTTTAGCGTCCTTGCGGAAGGCGTTTTCGGTCAGTTCCATCAGCCAGCTACGAATTACTGACCCGTGGTTCCACATTTTGGCAACGGCTTCAAAGTCGAGCGGGAACTGGCTCTTCTGCAACACCTCGAACCCTTCAGCAATGGATTGCATCATGCCGTACTCGATGCCGTTGTGCACCATCTTGACGAAGTGCCCGCTGCCGGCCGGACCGGTATAGAGATAACCGTCTTCGACCGAAATATCCCGGAAAACCTCATGCAGCGGCTCGATAACGTCGGGGTCACCACCAACCATCGTGCAGGCACCATTCAGGGCTCCGCTGATGCCGCCACTCGTGCCGCAGTCGAGGAAACCCACGCCTTTTTCTTTCAGGTAGGCATGCCGCCGAACCGAATCCTGGTAATGCGAATTACCACCATCGATGATTACGTCGCCGGGCTGCACCAGCGGCAGCAGCTGTTCAATGACGGTATCGACCAGGGGGCCGGCCGGAATCATGAGCCAGAGCACGCGCTTTTCGGGCAGCGCATTGTAGAGGTCGGCCAGGGCCGTAACGCCCTCGGCGCCTTCGGTTTTTATGGCATCTACTAATGATTGGTTAATGTCGTAGCCGACAACGGTGTGCTTGTGGCGAAGAAGATTAACGACAAGATTATAGCCCATCTTGCCGAGGCCAATGAATCCAATATGCATAACGATCAGTGGTTTGGCGTACAAATTGGCGATTTTTTCCCAATGCCCTCCCCTACCGAGGCCTTAATTTTATCAAAAATCATCCTGAACGGCCACGGATGTGTTTACAGACGCTGTTTCTGGAAGAGCCGCTGCCAAACCAGCCCAAGCGCTATACCGATCACGGTTCCAACCGCATCGGCAATGGCATCCTGCACATCGGCGCTCCGGTGGATCGGTAGAATTCCCTGGCAGATTTCAATGAAACCGCCGTACACTATGCCCGCCAGTAAAACCGGTACGGCCCGGTAGCCGGCCAGTATCCACAACCAGCCAAACGGGACAAAAATGGCAATGTGCATCCACTTGTCGTGCCAGACGGTGAGCACCGGCGGAATATCCGGCCCGGGTAGCGAGCAGCCAAGTAGGATGATGATTGTCCAGGCGATGGCTGCTCCGCGGACTACTGCAAGGGTATTCATCAGGTCGTATTGGTTTATACCGCAAAGATACACGCCATCCTACCGCTTCAGCCGGTTCGCCGTCAGCAGCAGAAAAAATACGATCAGGCTTATCAGGTAGATGACATTCCGTGAATCGATCAAACCACGGCCCAGCGCCCGGTATTGCTCATCGAGCGCAAAATAGGATACGTAGTAAGATAGCCCTCCCAGAACGTTTAAACCGGCGATTTCGCTCAGGCCCATAAAAAGCAGGAAGCAGAAAAACACGCCCAGCACGAACGCAACGACCTGGTTGTCGTTCAGCGATGAAGCCCACAGCCCAATGGCTACGAACACGCCTGCCAGCAGCAGCAGCCCAATGTACGACCCGGCCACCCCGGCCGAATCGATGTTCCCTGCGGGGCTACCCAATTGATAGAGCGTTACGTAGTACAGCAGAGTCGGCACCAGCATGAGGGCCACAAGCAGCCAGCTCGCCAGAAACTTGCCCGCCACTACGTTCCACCGGCTGACGGGCTTGGTCAGCAGCCACTCCAGCGTACCGGTACGTACTTCCTCGGCGATGGATCGCATCGTAACGGCCGGTACCAGAAACAGCATGACGTAAGGCGTCAGGTTGAAGAAAGACCCCATATCGGCATAGCCGTAGTCCAGCAGACTGGTGTCGGGGAAAACCCAGAGCAGCAATCCCACAGCCGTCAGGAATACGACCATGATGATGTAGGCAATGGGCGAACTGAAGAATTGATTTATTTCTTTCCGAAAGATAGCCAGCACGGTTTGGTTTGCAGTTTGTAGTTTGACGTTTGTGGCTTGCCGCTTTACGGCCCCGTCGACCGTCAAACTACAACCTGCAAACCACAAACTTTTTATTCAAACGGATTTGCCTTGTTCCGGCGCATAATGGCCGCGATAATTAACGACAGCACGACGCCGATCAGTATCGATCCGAAAATTCCAAACACAAACAGCAGGCCCGGGCTCTGAAACGACTGCCCCATTTCAATGGCCTGATCAATCTGCTCGTCGGTCAACTGGCCCTGTTCTTCCAGCTGTTCACGCGTCTGCTCCATCAGGCGCTCCCGAAAGCCGGTGTCAATCACTGTCATGTAGAGAATGCTGTAGGCCGACGACAGCACCCCGGCAATAGCCGACGCCAGGGCACCCAGCCCAACGCCTTCGCCATAGGTCATGTAGCCGCCATTAGCCGTGCGGAATTCGCGCATCGCCAGCACCAGACCGGCAATGAAGATGCCGTAACCCAGCACGCTCAGGCCACGGTTCGTCGTTAAGTTAAGGACGAATAGCAGGGTTGAATAGAGTATCGTACCTACGCCGATAATCAGCCCCCACTTTAAAGCAACACGAGCGGTAGATGTTTTTTCATCCATCGAACTAAGTGATTAGGTTAAAAGAAGTTGGTTTACCGCAGCACACTGTAGTCCTGCTTGCGGAAGATAAGGGAAATTATAAGTACCGGCAATACCGCCAGAATTGTTTTCTTGGTCAGTTCGTCGGGCAGCAGCACCCCCGGCTCCATGCTGTTCACCTGCTTCCACTGTTCATCAAAGGTGGCCTGGCCCAGTTTTTCGACAATCTGCGGTTTTCCTTCCAGCAGCAGTTTCTTTGAGTTCGCTACGTATTCGGCAAAAACGCCCGGATCAACGAACGTGATGAACAGATAGATCAGCCAGCCCGTTACGAGAGCCGCCATGGTGTTGAGCACGTAGCAGATGCTGATGCCCTCCCACAAATGCAGCAACCCATTGCCGACTGTCCGGCGGTAGTACCAGACGGCCGCTACCATCAGGATGATGTGGATACCAAAATCCAGCGACCGGATGTTGCCCAGCGGGGGTATGTCTACCGCATAGAGCGCCAGAAAATACCCGAAACAAAGCACGCCCGTCAGCAACCCGAACAGGAGCGGGAGTTTCAGCAGCGGTTGGTTAAGATAAGCGATGATTTGCTTCATACGACGTGGTGAAACTGGCCCAGATGCACCGTTCCGATCGCACGACCGGTCAGCGTCTGGCCCAGAAACGGCGAATTCTTTGATTTAGATAACGACCGGTCGAAGGTCCACTGTTTCGCCGGGTCGAACAGCGTCAGGCTGGCGGGTTGTCCTTCCGCGATGCTGACGGTTGGCAGCCGTAGAATCTGGCGCGCCCGGATCGTCAGTTTTTCAATAATCTGCCCCAGCGACAGTTCGGTGTTGTGGGTGATGACCGCACCAAACAACGTTTCCAGACCGGTTACGCCGAACTCGGCCAGATCAAACTCCAGATTTTTGCTCTCGGCATCCTGGGGCGTATGATCCGACACAATGGCGTCGATGGTTCCGTCGGCGAGGCCCTGCCACAGAGCCGCTACGTCGTCGGCCGACCGAAACGGTGGATTCACTTTCAGGTTCGTATCGAAGCCGGCCAGCGCCGAATCATCAAACACGAGCTGATGAGCCGCTACGTCGCAGCTAACGGGCAGCCCACGCTGCTTGGCCTGCCGAATCAGCTCAACCGAGCGGGCCGACGAAATGGTGGAGAAATGCAGGGAGGGCGGGGACGGCAGGGGTGACCCGGAAGCCAGTGCCCCTGCATCTTCCAGAACATACGCCAGTAGCCGCAGATCGCGCTCAATAATCAGTTCTTCGGCAATGGCCGGCATGCCTTTCATACCCAGCAATGTGCTCTGTACGCCTTCGTGCATCTGGCCGAAGCGTGTCAGCAACTGCTCTTCCGGCCGGTTCATCAGCAAACCGCCGATGGGTTGCAGATACTGAAGGGTTTTCAGCAGCAGATCCGGGTTCTGAAGCGGGTGCAGCCCATCCGAAAACGCAACCGCTCCGCCATGATGCAGATCGATCATTTCGGTAAAATCCTCACCGGCTGCTTTTTTCGTGATGGCGGCTATGACATGAACCGTAACGGGCTGCCCTTCGGCCATGCGCCGGACGTAGCCCAGGGTGCCTTTCGTATCGACCACGGGCTGGGTATTCGGCAACAGGGCAATGTCGGTAAAGCCCCCGGCCGCGGCTGCCCGGCAAACGCTCGTAATGTCTTCTTTGTGTTCGAATCCGGGATCCTGAGCCAGTGCCCGCAGATCGACCCAACCCGGCGATACGTGCAGATTAGCCTCTTCAATAATCCGGGCGTTGTCGGGGGCGGTAATGTCCGCACCGATCTGCTGAATGAGCCCGTTTTCGATCAGCACATCACAAACCTGCCCGTCGACCGACGAAGCCGCATCAACAATGTGCGCAGCGCGAATGAGTAGTTGCATAGGTTAAAAAAAAGCCCCACGGGCAATGAGCCACGCGGAGCCTTTGGACAATCGGTTATGGGCCATCAGGCACCAACTAATTCTTTGTACGCGTCGGCAGTCAGCAAGTCGTCGGTCTGGCTCGCGTCGGCAGGTTTTACCCGGATCAGCCAGCCGCGGCCGTATGGATCACTGTTGACCAACTCGGGCGATTTTTCAATCTCCGCGTTGATTTCCAGCACCTCGCCCTCGATGGGCAGGAACAGATCGTTTACGGTTTTTACGGCCTCCACGGAGCCGAACACATCACCTTTGCCAAGTGACTCGCCAACCGTCGTTACATCGATAAAAACAATGTCGCCCAGTTCCTGCTGCGCGAAATCCGTGATGCCTACCACGGCCGTGCCGTCCTCCTCTATCCGAATCCACTCGTGGTCCTGCGTATAACTCAGTTCAGCGGGGAAATTCATTCGTATCGTTCTGGTTTGTTCCGCAAAATACGGTAGCCGGGGGCTGATTTGCAAATGCAGCCGACAAGTAAGCAACCCCAATCGCCGGCTCTACTTCTGCGATACGGCGCTGCGGTTGGGCGACCAGTTGCTGCCGCTGATGCGGTCGTTGCCCTGCCGCTCGATCATCCACTGCGGATACGGCTTCGGTCTGGCGCTGACCTGGTCCAGCTCGGCCATTTGTTCGTCGGTCAGCTCCAGTTCAGTGGCCTTGATGTTGTCGGTCAGTTGGTCATTGTTTTTAGCCCCGATGATGACGCTCGTAACGCCCGGTTTCTTCAGCACCCAGGCCAGAGCCACCTGCGCCACCGATACCCCGTGCTCGTCGCCAATACGCTTCATAACGTCGATTATATCGTAAGCGTATTCCTGATCAACGGGCGGAAAATCGAAGTTCAGCCGGCGCGAACCATCACTGGGCTTATTGTCGCGGGTGTATTTGCCCGACAGGAACCCGCCCGCCAGCGGACTCCAGGGCAGAATGGCCATCTGCTGATCCTGCACCATCGGCACAATTTCGTTTTCGAGGTCGCGACCGGCGATGGAATAATAGTTCTGGGTGGAGACAAACTTGCCCCAGCCCTGCTTTTCGGCAATGCCGTTGGCTTTCATGACCTGCCAGGCCGCCAGATTGCTGCAGCCGATGTAACGTACCTTGCCCCTCCGTACTACGTCTTCCAGACCCCGCATGGTTTCTTCGAGGGGCGTAACCGGGTCAAACCCGTGAATCTGGTACAGATCAACGTAGTCGAGTTGCAGGCGTTTCAGGCTACCCTCCAGTTGCTGCATGATTTGCAGCCGCCCCAGACCGACCTGATTCTTGCCGTCGCCCATGCGGCCGCGTACCTTGGTAGCAATAACAAGTTCGTCGCGCTGTAGGCCGAGGTCTTTGATAGCCTGTCCCAGCAGCGTTTCCGATTGTCCGAAGGAGTAGACGTTGGCCGTATCGATGAAGTTGATACCTTGCTCAACGGCCGTTTTAAGAATGTCGTTGACGGCTTCCTGTTGCAGTTCGCCGATGGCCTGCCAGAAACCGTTGCCGCCGAAGGTCATCGTGCCCAGGCAGAGTTCGGACACCAGTACGCCGGTGTTCCCGAGGAAGTTGTAGTTCATGGTCTGAATGTATGGTCAGCAAATGAAACCCATCCGGGGCCGAAAAGTTAGCCCTGGTGCACAATTCTCCTCGTCAGGTGTAAGCGGCTTGGATCTGAAGTTAATGAATCGAGAACAGGAGCTCGTCGTTGTATTTTTCCCGTAAGTGCTGGTCAACGACATCCCAGAGCACCTTGTTGGCACGATCAAAATCCAGCCCGTACTGCTTGACCAATGCTTTCCGTAACGAATTCGACAGCAGCCAGACCGGCCGGTTGAATGCATAGCCGTAGCTTTTAATGGATTTCTCGATTACTTCGTCGTACGAAGCGAAATGATATTGATGGTGACCTTCTGGTTCAGGTGCCTCTGCCAACGCTTTTTTCGCCATCCGGTCGTCATGTAAGAGTTTAGCGATGCTGGTAAACTCCCCGCGAAAGCTAAGATTAGAGTACACCTCGTTCACCACCGCCCGGTAGCCTGCCAATAACCGGTCTACAACGTCACGTTTCGAGAAGTCCCAATACCACCAGGAAGATGGATTTTCGTTCTCAATAGCGTACTGTCGTTGAAAATCCCGTTTGAACTGAGCCAGCAGCAACTTGTATGATTCATGCAGCGTGTTGTCCTGTACGTTAATACGTCGAATAAATCTGTTCCTGTTGCTGAAGCTTTTAATTACGGTGTGGGGCGCTTCCGGCTCAGTAGTTGTCTCTTCATCAACCGCCGGTTCCAGCTGCTCCAACAGGTGCAGTAACTCATTGAAACGTAGCCCTTGACCAGCCTCATCCAGTTGAGCAAACTGATGAAGCAGTTCTTCCTCCGACAGTGCTCCCTGTCCAAACTGTATGATAATCAGTTCCTCTTCTAACCGCATGGCTCTCGCTGTTTGTGTGGTTAATGACCCGTTCGCAACCCGCTTACTGTACTGCGTGAGCAGAAAACACTACGTTGCTTATGTAAGGTACGAGTGTTTCTGATTAAACAAGACAGCCCCGACGAGCAATGGCTTATCAGGGCTGTAGTTTGTTATTGATCGGATTGCTTTACTCGGCCAGATTAAACTTGACCTGTATACCACCGGCCGTAAAAGATCCGGCTAGAATGCCTTAATTCTTTTATTTTTCGCCTAAAGCTAAGCGCCTAAAAGCCATATACATCTCAACCTGATATGGATTGTCTAACCTGCAGATTAAGGCAGCAAAGTATACCGTTCCATCATCGTCAATTTCAATCGGAAACTCGTAGCGGGTGAAACGGGCTCCTACCTTGATATGTTGATTATACCAGCGATCAAACAGTCGCTTACGAGCGTAGGCGCGAGAATCCGAATCATCACATATATAAATCATTCCTCGCTCCCGAACTTGAAAGAAATCATGAACGATTAATGCTATCGTAGTAGAGATTCGCTCATCAACCGGCGGCAATTCAGGGGTAAAGGGGTTATAAACGAGATCAATGACCATCTCGTAAACATAATCACTTAGTACCGGGTCAGGAAGTAAATAACCACTGGGTTTAAACCGAACTTCGTAGCCAACATCGTTGATTGATACAAACGCATACACGTTATTCGAACCACCCAACGCTTCAAATTCATAAGCGGGAGCTTCTCTGTTGGGCATTGCGTTTTCTCAGACGATCAATCACCTCCCTGACCTCAGGGTTTTTATAATCATTTCGTATCTCTTCCTGCCCCTCCCGCTTGATTCGCATTAGCTCCCTTGCAAAAGCTAATGCGCGTTCGCGACGGGCCTGTTGCTCGGGTGTCATAGTTGCATTGTCCATAGCCGCGTAATTAATTTTTCAATGTTCTAAATCAGCTCACCAGTAGCAAAAACATCAGTAACCGTATTACCGTTCAAAACCTTGATTTTAAAGCAACTAATTCAATGTTAAACTATTCGGCCAGATTAAACTTGACCTGTATACCACCGGCCGTAGTGGCCCGGCGGAACGAGTTTGACACCAGCGGATCGTTGAACGTCCGGTCGAAGTAGAAATTCAGGTTCAGACGGCGGCTCACGATGTAGCTGACCTGCGGCCGCAACTGGAAGTTTACGTTACCGGCCGTGATGGTGAACTCGTTGTCGAGTTTCCGCTGGATAGCCCGCGTATCGCGGAACGTCAGGCTGCACGAGAACGTAAGGTCATTTTTTAACCGCTTGTAGGCGCCGTTAATGCGGAACGGCAGCCGGAAATTATTGCGCGTAAAGCCCAGTGAAGCCGTCAGGTCTTTGTTGGTCAGTTCGGCTACCTGCGCGTTCGACAGGTTCAGCGCTACGTCGCGGCTCTGGTTGTATTCCAGCCGGCCGCTGATCCGGTTCCGGGTCTGGAACTGTACCCCCAGCATCGGCGCAAACTTCTCCGACATAGTAATCGTACTCATCGCAAACACCGGCACAAACTGCCCCTGGCTGTTGGCATACGCAGCCAGCGGATACCCCGATACGGCCAGATTCACGTACAGCGCCCCGTACTCCAGGTTCGACACGAAATTGCCGACACTGTAGTTTGACGTGTAGCTGTGGGTCAGCGTAAACGCACTGAACTGCTTCCGGATGAACGGCAGCCCCGACAGGCCGTTGTAATCGACGCGCCAGTTTGGCAGCGGGAAGTTGTAGAACGGCGACAACTGCGCTTTCTCCTTGGGCTGACCGCTGTAGGCCGCAAAGAACGACGGAATCAGTACGTCCTGTGAGTTTTTATCGTATTGAGCGAGCTTTTCGGGATTAGCCTGCGTCAGCCGGTCGATGAAATATTCACGATACTCCTCAAACCGGTCGAAGATCGGCGACGAGTTATCCCGGCGCAGGCCGATGAACGCGGTCCGGAACGACCAGAATGACATATTGAACTGGCCGTTACGCACCGGCGTCTGCGTTTCGAACGGACCGCCTTCAACCCGTGGCCGGTAATATTCCTGGTACGCATCCGTACGGGTCAAGCGCCATTCCACCTGCATCCGGAAATCCCGGAATGGCTCCAGGGTAGTCCGGGCGTTGAAGTTCTTCGAGACTGTTTGCTGGAACGCGGTGTTCTGCACGATACTCGGCGACAGCCAGCCCCGCTCGGCAGCCCGGTAGTGGATGGTTCGGTTCTGGCTACCCAGCACAAAGCCCAGCCCCGGTGCATTATCCCTCGACAAGCCGAAGAACGATGGTGTCGGCAGGAAGCCGGGCAGAATCGTCGACTCCTGAACGGTATACGAGAAGTTAATTCCCCGCACCGTCAGCAAAGTCCGGGTGAAACTCTTCAGCAGTTTGCTTTCACTCCGCTGAATCTCTTCAATATCGCCTGGGTTCCGGGCAAAATTCTTCCGCACCGGCGACGGCGTATTGGCCCACCGCAGGGCCGCAATCTTGTTGTACAGCCGAATCAAATCGACCCGTCCCGTGATTCCCCGCTCACGGTTATTCCGGACAATGTTGCCGAATGGAACCCCCGTTGAGTCGGCGATCCCAAATGAATTGGCCTGGAACTGATAACCAATGCCGTAAATCGCATCAGCCGCCATCCAGTCGAGCAGCGGAATCTTGTCCAGCGGCAGACGGTACGTAGCGCGAATGTCCTGCACAAAGTTTTTGACCCGGCCAAACCGCCGGATGCTTTGCAGAATCGAATCCCGTTTGGCTTCGGAATTGATATCACCGGCCGGTTCGTCGATGATTGAGTTCGCTACGCCCCGGTACGTCACCACGAGGTTGCGCGTCAGGTTCCAGGTCAGGTCGTAGTACCGGTTGAACAGGAAGTATTTTTCAAATTGCGGTATGATGCCTTCTGTAGTCAGGTCCGAGTTACGCAACTGCGTTTTAACGAAGCTGCGGTCCATATCGGTCCGGATGGAAACCAGCGTAGGCAGCAGCGTCAGGTTGAAGTCTTTCAGCCAGCGCAGGTACGGTGCATCGAACGACTGCCGGTTCCGGAATGGTTCAAACGCTTTCGGCTGACTACTGTACGTGTACGAAATTCCGCCCCGGTACTGCCGCTGCAGGTACTCATCGGTCAGGATATTAGTCCGTCTGGCGTCGTTGAACGCGTAGGTAAAGGCAAAGTTTTCAAAATCCCAGAAGTGCGTCTTCGCATTCGGGTTCGTTTTTATCTTCCGGACATTCGAGAAGTTGTAGCCCCGGCGCGTTGAGTTATCCTGCACCAGTCGGCGGTAAGCCAGCCGTTCGTCCACGTTCTCGATGATGGACAGTGACTTGTCGAGTTCCGTATCCGGATCGAGCGGGTTAAAGTGCGGGTCGACCCTCCGGTTGTCGTAGTTAACGTAGAGTGGAATCCGGAAGCCCCACCGCTCCGGCAGGAATTTATCCACCGCAATAGCCGACGAAATGCCAAACTCGCTGGTTGTTTCCTTGGTTCGGTCACCGATTCGGGTCTGCACGCCACCGAAGCCGAAGGTTGAAATCCGGCCTGAAGCCGTCACGGTCGCTACGTCGGCCAGTTTAGCGTTTACCGAGCCGATTGCGGCCATACCTCCCTGCTGGTCGAATCCGTTGGCCCGTAGCTCGTTCACCCAGATGGTAAAGCTTTTGGGTCGCTCTCCATCCCCCTGAATTCTCGGGTTTCGAACCCCGATCATTACCGTCTGCACCGAACTCAGGTCAGGGTTCCCCACCACTGTAATGATGTACTTCCCCGCCGGATCCGAAGAACGGCCACTGAACGGCAGCGACGTTCGGCGGGTTAACTCCTGATTGCGTCTGAGCTTAAGGTTAATGAAGTCTTCGAGCGCTATGTCCAGTTCGTTTTCAACGGGCCAGACCTGTTGACGGAATAACTCATCGTCAAAGCTTCCGGTGATCCCGCTCGGGGTTGCCGTCAGATTCGGAATTTCTACTTCGTAATAGTTATCCGTAAAGTCGGTTCCAATCCGCACGAACGCCGATACCTGACCACTTTCGTTCTGGTCGTTGTGCATGTGGATGAACATTTTCAGCCGCTCGCGGAACTGAAGATCGAAGTTGGTGTTACGGAAAGCCGCCCGGGAGTCGCCGTCGCGCAGGTTTGTTACGCTCATCCGCATCGACTGCTCGTTCAGTTCAACCTGGTTTACCTGCGTGTAGTCCCGGTCGCGCCGGTAGCCCGGCGGTACGGTATAGATGTATTTATCGCCGGTTGTAACCCCGGCCTGATCGCCGTTTTCTTCAATATTTACCGTCGATACCGTAAAGTTGGCGTCGTAGGGCTCCGGTACCTCCTGCAAACCCCGCTGGTTCAGATCGCCGGTGTATTTACGGTACTGGTTGGCTTCCATCTGCAACTGCGCAAACCGCAGCACCACCGGCTGCTGGAAGTCAGTCAGGTACATCCGGACAAAGCGGATCGACTTGAAACCGTTGATGTTACCCACTTTGCGCAGGAACTCCCGCACCGGTATCCGGAACTGGTACCACGTAACGGGTTGTGGCAGGCCCTGTGGCTGCGTAACGATTTTATCAACGATGTATCCCTGTCCAACGTCTAGCCGACCGGGCCGCAGGTCGACTTCGTACTCGTAGTACGCTTCGTTGTCGTTGATGGTGTTATCGATATTGAGATCTTCAATATCCGGCAGGGTTGATGATGCCGGCGTCAGCAGGTTATTCGGATCGGTGACTTCGGGGGAGTTGTTTTCCATCCCCATAAACCGTTTATACCGGGCCACAACGTACTTCTGCTGATCCGCCTGTTCGCCAAGATAGAACCGGAAATCATCGTTAGACGGGTCGTTCTCAATCTCGTTGAGGGCTTCGCCCGTAACACCCCGAGTCCGGAGCGTATTCAGGTAGTCGCGGAAGAAGGTTTGCTCGTCTGCGTTCTTCAGACCGTCCAGACCAATGTCCTGGTTTTCGCGGCCACCGCTCTGGAACGCATTGGTCACAAACTGCTGCAAGGGAGCACGCCCCCAGGCGGTCCGCTCCGTACCCAGTTGCCGGTTTGTACCGGTCGTATCCCCATTGGCCGGGAAACCGTTCTCAAACTGGTAGCGGCCGTCTTTGATGACATCCTCCGAAATATCGCCAAGGTTGAAAATCAGCTTACCACCCGTTGTATTGTTCGTGTTCTTCGAATCATCCGGACTACCCCGTACTACCCCCGACTCACCCTGTACGAAGGGGTCCATCAGCCAGAACGTAATGTTTTCGACGTTGGCGTTATCGAAGTCGATGTCCGACGCCACCGCCCGCGTAACCGACCCGAAATTCTGCCGCGGGTTAGGCAGCTGGCCATCGGTCGTCAGGTTCGGATTGTAGTTATACATCCCCCGTTCGCTCGGGAAGTACGATACGTCGAGAATGCTCTCCGGCAACTGCACCACCCGCGCCGACCGCCCTTTGAACAAATCGGTCGGCAGGAAGTACCGCTCGTAGGCAAACGCGTTCAGTTGTTCCGGATCGATACCGGTCGATACGGTTCGCAGGCCGGTAGTTCCGTAAATAGTCGGGTCGACGGAGTACACTGAAATCCGCGCCCGGTTGTAAGCGTATTCAAGCGGGTTGCTGAACGACCCCTGCGGGAACTGCTGTGGCGTAGCACCCAGCCGCCAGCGAGTCGGCTGACGCGTAAGGTCGTAGATGGTACGGGCGGCTTCAAAGTCGTCGATAAACGCATCATTGTTTACCCGGGGATTTACGCCCGGAAACAGTTGCGCCACTTCGCCCTGGAACTGAATCGTCGATAACTCTTTCGTCTGGATCAGCGGCATGGCGTCCAGCAGTCGGGTCAGTGCCCGCGACTCCTTGCGGATGTTCGCATCGAATCCGAGGATGGTATTGTTGACCGGTTCGTTACCAATGGCCACGCGCGTCAGGAAGCCCGCGGGCGTTTCCCGCATCCGCATCGCCGTCACTCCCAGGTTCACGTCGGGGCTCAGGCTGTAGTCCAGGCGCGTACCCAGCAGCGTCCGGATCTGGTTCTGGAACAGGTCAGGCTGCTCGAAGCTGATCCGAATCTCGCGGCCCGAGTTCGTTACGCTCTCGTTTATAATCCGCAGCCGCCCGGTCTGTCCTTCGAGCACGTAGTCCTGCCCGGCAACCAGCGGTACCCCCCCGGCCGTTACCTGCACCGATTGTTCATTGACGCCGTAGGGAAGCTGTACTTCCGCGCCGTTGCCCGACTGATACGCGCCCCTCAGGAAAAACTTGTTTTTATCAGCAATCTGCTGCGCATCGGCCAGGGTGGTTCGATACAGTTCATTGAAGACGTATTTTGCCCGCAGCGCTTCCTCTCCCGGCAGGAATTGCCGCTCCAGATACGATCCAAACGGCTCCAGGACGGGGAAGATAATTTTTCCGTAGCGGCTGTCGACAGTATAGTTCTCGACAAAATCAAAATTACCGTCGGGCTGAGCGTCCAACTGCTGATTGAGCCGGTCCATGCCAAACACCTGCACCAGCGGCCGGTTCTGAAGCTGTGTACCCTCCTGGAGGTTGGGGTTGTCGATACCCGTCAGGTCGTCCTTATACACAATCCGAAGCTGGAATCCCTGCCGCGCGATCTGGGCCGTATTGAGCGAGTAGATGTTTTTCATCATCAGGTTCCACATCGGCAACTGGAGATTGTTGCGGATCGTCGATGACTTCAGCAGCTTCAGCACCAGCACCTCTCTGGGTTCCCGGCTCTGGTAATCCTCGGTTAGCTCGCCCACTTTGTAGCGACGCCCCTGGTACGTATATTCATAGGCAACGGCCAGAATCTCGTCGTTGCGCAGGGGCGTCACGAGCGAGATATACCCCAGATCGGGCTGGAGTTTGAACTCCCGTTCGGTCAGCCGTTTTGCGCCCCGCAACAGTTCAAAATCAACAGTCTTTTGCAGATTGTACGTACTGGTCAGAACCTCATTGGCTTGGTCTACCTGCCGGAACGGATTCTGTGGATTGGACGTCAGGCGACCAAACAGACCATTGGCCCGGTTATCGGCGGGCGAGCTGCGGTTGATCGGCTGTAAATTCGGGTTGTTGGCGCTGTACGGTGCCCCCTCGCCCAAATCCTGAAAACCGACAATATTCCGCAGCGATTCGGTGGTGTTGGTCCGGTTGGTTACGTAAACCTCGATCCGCGTAACGTTCACGCCCGACGTAACCTGCGGCAACGACCGCAGCGATTGCTCGTAGCGACTCCGGAAAAACTGCGACAGGAAGAAGTGCCGGTTCTCGTCGTACTGATCGGCCCGGATTTCAAACGGCCGGTTCGACGTACCGCCCCGCAGCACAATTTCACTCTTCCGCGACCGTTGCTGCGACGCAACGACCGTAGCCCGCAGTTTGCCAAACCGGAGCTGGGTTTTTACCCCGAACAGGTTCTGAACACCCGGAATCAGCTGACTTGGCACGGCCCAGCTGATGTTACCCGCTTCCAGCCCCTGAATGATGCTCTCGTTCTGCGGCTGAAACTGCCCCGGCACAGTTGGTGTCGGCAGGCCGTTCTGCAACGGGTTCTGTACGTTATTGAGGGGATTAGACGGCAACCCGCCGATGCCATTTGACCCGATCGACGGCAACCCGCCGGCGGGCCGGTAGTTCAGTTTCAGCGCGTTCTCAAAATTGAACGCAGCTTTGGTATCGAAATTGGCCAGTACGCCCAGCCGTTCGCCAACCTGACCGTTGAAATTGATACTGATCTGTTCATTAAACAGGAAGTTACCGTTCCGACGCTGACGTACGGGAATGACCGGGTTATCAATAAACTGGTACAGGTACCCGAAATCGAGGGTAACGAAGCCGTTTGGTTTAAAATTGACGCCCCCTCCGCCAAACAGCCGGTCGATCACCGGTGGTAGTTCGAGCTTGGGAACCAGCCCCCGCCCCGTCACCGAACTCTGCCCATCCCGACGGGCACCGTACTCCCGCCATAAATTTTGTTGAACACGTTGGTTCTGTAACTGGTTATAGGTAGAAAATGGAATGGTTTCGGCCGGACGGTACGGTAACCCGTAGTTGGAGGGCGGTAAGGCCCCGCCAACCGGAATACCGGGCGAAAGCGTTCCAGGGGGTGTAGTCGTCGGTGTTGCGGCCGCGGGTGGTGTTGTTAAATCATTCGAACGGCCCTGTACTGTGTTGGGCAGGGGCGCTCCAGATAAGGATACACCCGACCGAACGCGTTCGGTAACATCGATACGACCGGTGGGGTCAAACTGAAAGTCGGTAGAAACGCCTTTGGGGTCGCGTAAGATATAAGGCGACTTCGACGGCCGCTCCGAAAAACGGGTTGACCGACGGTCGGGCCAGTTTACGGTTGGCCGACGGTTAGCGCTACGAGCGGCTCGAATGCTGTCGTTGCGCTCCTGAATAGCCTGCTTGATTGAATCGGCACGAAACGCTGCCCGCCGACGAGCCTCTGCCCGCGCCGAATCGGCTGCGGCCTGCTGGCGTCGGCCTGCATTTCGCCGGGGCTGGTCCTGCGCAAGGGACAAACCAGGGCCTAGCAATAGCCATACTACCGGTATCAGCCACACGTTAAGCCCCGGAATGGGATTGATCAACGTGGTTAAGCGCAGATAGTTGAGTATGTATTTGTGAACAAGGTAAGGGTTCACCATTAGGGGGTACTTTCAGGTTCAATAGTGGTACTCTGACGGTTAAGTCCTATCTACAAACGGCCAATATCGGGCCAATAGTCTAATAGCGCAGTATATTTTTTAAACGTTCACGATTTGTGCATCTCCGCAGCCCGGTCAATCTTGACGAATCGTAAAACTACGAAAAACCTACATCTTTTATAGAACACTAACGAAACGGGCGCTTAACTATTTTCCGATTTCATTACGAACAGTTTCTCATTCGTCCGTACGTACTGATTATCTGTTTCTTAAACTTTGTTACGCTTAAGTTAAATAATCGTTACGACCGTAAAATCCTACCGTACCACGATCAATAAGCGCCTGTAACTGGTCAAGTTAGGGCTTCCTGTATCCGTCACTTCAAGGACAACCGGCACCCGACGCCCTTTCCACGCGGTCGGAATCTGAATGCTTAGATTAGCCTGCTCAGAAAGCGGCTCTGGAAAGTCAGCCCCCGGATTTGGATAAGCCAGCCAGCGGAACCTTAACCGGTCGCCGTCCGGATCGTGGGATGCTTCTCCATTCAGGGTGAGCGATGTTCCAGCCCGTATGTTCAGTTCCGGTTGCATCAACTGCTCAACGTCCCGGATCATCGCTATGGGTGGGTGATTGGCGTTAAGGTAAAACTTCGTACACCAGTCGAGCCGCGCCTGAAAATCATGCTGCCAGGCTTCCCGCCAGCGGTATACAGCCGCCATGCGCGGATCAGGATCATCGGCAAACTGCCCCACCGAATCAATTGCTTCAACGTACTGATTGGCTTGCTTTCGTCTGAAACGCCCACCCCAGCCGCCTGCTTCTGGCTGCTTCCATACGTTGAGCCCATTGGACAGCAGTCCCAGAAACGACGGCGTATCGCCTTCCTTTACCCCTTTAACCGGTCCGAGCTGACGGCTCCAGATGTCGCCCCCGCGGTAATTCACGTAAAGCGCTCCCAGCGGTCCGTGCCCCTGCTGTATGTTTTCGGCTACCCAGACCGAATCCAGCAGCGTTCGATCCCCTCCCCGGTACATTCCCCGAATTCCGTGGTTGCGCAGGATATAGAACAGATTGGGAAACTGTTCACGAATCCAGACGCCTGTCTGGTCCTGGTCGTAAATAGCGTGTACGCGTAGTTTTGCCACAAACGCGTTAACCGCATCAGCAGACCGGGTTTGCCTGACTTTCCACAAGGCCTGTGCCAAATCGGCCGAGCCACCCCAGATGCACACCCAGACTGGTCGCGGGTCAGCCCGATCAACCACCTGAATAAGCCAGTCCGATGCTTCGGTATCCTTGCCTGCGCCCACACTGGTTTCCAGCGGCTGGCCCGGCCCGGCAAGGGGCTGTCCCGCCTTGATGAGTCGGCTTAACTGATCAGCGGGCGGATAAGCCGGGCTATGGTTCAGTAGGTTGCGATGAACCTGTCCGTAGGCAGCAACTATCCGTTGAATCAGTTCCGGCCGGACGAGCTGCCCATGGCGCAGGTTCGACGAAGCGACCAGCCCTTCTACGTCGAGATCATTCGTGTACAGCATCAGCCGGATCAGCGACTGACTATCGTCTGGTTCACCCTGCTTCTGGTCAAGGCTGCTGATATCGGTCAGAATGATAACGCGGGGTTTGTCGGAACGTACTTCCAGATGTGGTCTGGGCTGTATTGCCTCTGAATGCTGGCGTACGTAGCCTGTAACAAGGGCGAAGACCAGTGAAAGTGATAGGAGTAATCTCATAACCAGCGCATCATACAACTGTTTTCCAGCCCGATGGGTCTTGTTGGTATGAAGAAGCCGAGCCGTTTCATCTACCTGTCTGGCTTGCTGCTGGTGCTGCAAAACTGCCAGAGCGACTGTGCCAAACCTGAGCGCTGCGAGTTGGAACCAGAAACTGGGCCCTGCAAAGCGCTTTTCATTAAATTTTATTACGACAAAAACGAAAATCGCTGCAAGGAGTTCGTGTGGGGTGGTTGTAACGGGGTTGTACCGTTTAATACGCTGGAGGAATGCAGTGCCTGCGAATGCTCAAAATAGCCCTACAAAAACTCCCTCATCAAGCGGTTAATGAGGGAGCCGGTTCTCTTTATCGTAGCGCCTGACGAATGACCTCTTCCACCGACAGGCCAGCGTCGGTCCTCAGAATGTCGTCCACACTCTTCTCGGCGGTCGGCTTCGGAAAGCCCAGGGCAACCAGCGCGGCCAGTGCTTCTTCCCGCACCGGATTGGCAGCAGCCTGTTGCCGGTACGTCGGTCCATCAGGCACAACGCCTGATTTCTTCATCTTATCCCGCAATTCGAGAATAATGCGCTGCGCTGTTTTGGCACCAATGCCTTTGATCGCCTGCACAGCCCTGACGTTTTCGCCCAGGATAGCCAGCCTCAAATCAGCCGGCTGCATGGCCGACAGCATGCCCAGCGCGGTATTCGGGCCCACTCCTGATACACCGATCAGATCCAGAAAAAGCGATTTTTCATCCGCCGATGCAAAAGCAAACAGTGTCTGCGCATCTTCGCGAAAGTGGTGGTGAATAAACAATTTTACGCGATCGCCCCCACCCGGCAGCGTAGCGTATGTTTGAAGGGAAATATGCACTGAATAGCCAACCCCCTGCACATCGATGATGGCGTGCGTTGCTTCTTTATAAGCCAGCGTACCGTCTAAATAGGCAATCATTAATTCTGCGTAACGCGTTCAGAAAATGGTTTGTAAAATGAGCTAAAGACAGGACTGCCAAGCCCGGATAACGGCTAATCCAATAGTCGTTTAATTAGCTGTCAATCTGGTAAATATACAAAAAACCCACGACTTTTCTGCGAAAATCGTGGGTTAATCAGTAGGTTTATCCTACTATCAGTTTCTGACCGGGCCGGAGTGAATTGCCCCGGATGTGGTTCAGTTTTTTCAGCTTATCGATAGAAATTCCGCCGTACCGCTGGGAGATGTTCCACAACGTATCGCCCGCCTGAACCCGGTGATACCGCGGTTTATACCGCTTTGCACTGGCTGCCACCGCAGCTTTCTTCTGCCCTTTGGGTGTGCCTTGTTCGGCCAGTTGTTCAGAGCGCGTTTCGGCAGCTTCTTTCAGAACTATCAGCTTTTGCCCCGGCTTGATGGCGTTGGACCGCAGGTGGTTCCATTGCTTCAGGTCATACACTTCTACGTTGTACCGGTCGGCCAACCGGAATAAACTCTCCCCACGCTTAACCGTATGCGTCTGCTTCCGGGGCTTCTTCAGCACCACCGTTTCAATGTCATCTGCTTCGGGCTCTTCATTGGCCGCCAGGGCCGATGCTTTCCCGGCAGCTTTATTAACAGACTCCGTTTCCTCGGCCAGTTCTTCCAGCATCAGATTCGCCAGGGGCGACACATCCCGCTGCGCATACAGCTTGCCCAGCGAGTCATTGTATTGAATGTCTTCTGCCGACGCCAGCAGTACGTGAGCCATGGCTACGGGTATCCGACTCGCGGAATCCATGATGGCCCGCCGACGTGACGTAAAGTACCCATAATTCGCCCGCGGTATGCGCAATGGATAGCCTCGGGTGTATTCAGGCAGAATGGTGGTCGTAACGGCCGGATTCATTTTTTTTAAGTCTTCCAGCGCTATCTGACTGTGCTTGGCGAACGTTTCCAGATTGAAATAGCCGTGAATCTGGATGGTGTCGTGGGGGATTGGGCGCTCATAGTTTTCGGCGATGATCCCGTGTTCGTTGGCGTGGTTCATCATGTAAATCTGAGCGATGAACTGCGGCACATAAGCCCGGGTTTCCTTGGGCAGCTGGTCGAACACGGTCCAGAACGAATCGCCCCCCGACCGACGCATCGCCCGTTTTACTTTGCCGGGACCGCTGTTGTAAGCCGCCAGGGCCAGATGCCAGTCGCCGAAGATGTTATAGAGGTCGCGCAGGTATTTGCAGGCCGCTTCGGTGGCTTTAACGGGGTCCATACGCTCATCGACGTAATCGTCCTGATACAGCCGCAGGTCACGTCCGGTGCCGGGCATAATCTGCCAGAGACCGCCGGCTCCCGCGTGCGAGATGGCCCGTGGATTCAGCGCCGACTCCACTATAGACAGGTATTTCAATTCATCGGGTAGTCCGTATTGGGCCAGCAGGCGTTCGTAGAGCGGAAAGAACATCGGCATCCGCTCCAGCATGGTACGTGTAAAACTCGGCTTGCGGAACGTGAAATAATCAACATACGCATGAACCGTCTGGTGATAGGGCAGCGGAATTGTTTTCTGCAACCTGGCAAGCCGCTCCATAATGAGACTGTCCGGAACAGTCGGTACGTAGGCCACGGTATCGGCCTTTATGACACTCGCCGAGTCCGCCTTCTGGCCAGGCGTCCCGGTTAGAATCGTAGTCTGGGCGTGGGCAACCGAAACTAGCCCCAGCGCCACACTCAACAGCCCTCCAATCAGCAGGCTACGGTTCATGTGTTGCATTTGTTTATGGTTAGGTGTACGTTACGATTATAGCGTTTGTCGTTTCCGGTTCGTCGTGCCTACACCCCAACCAAATCGTCTGGCGATGCAGCACAACCTTTCAACGTCAAACCAGACTTCTGGCAAAGGCTACCAGTGCCCCCTCAGCGAAGGGAGGAGCCATAATTTGCAGACCAATCGGCAGACCGGCCGCATCCGTACCGTTCGGAACCGAAATGGCGGGATAACCGACCACGTTGGCCTGTACAGTAAAAATATCGGCCAGATACATCTGTAACGGATCATCGGCCTTTTCGCCCAGCCGAAACGCCGGGGTAGGCGTCGTGGGCGAAATTAAAAAATCGTATTGGTTAAAAACCCGCTCCGTTTCCTGTCGAATCAACCGACGAACCTGCTGGGCTTTCGTATAGTAGGCATCGTAATAGCTGGCGCTGAGGGCAAACGTACCCAGCAGTATACGCCGACGCACTTCGGGGCCGAAGCCCTCTGTGCGACTTTTCTTGTATAACGATACTAAGTCAGAAACTGAGGTAACCGCTCGATAACCGTAGCGAACGCCATCAAAACGGGAAAGATTCGACGACGCTTCGGCCGTTGTAAGAATATAATACGTTGGCAGCAGATAATTGAGTAACGAGAAATCGACCGGCTCTACTTCGTGGCCGGCAGCCCGGAGCTGGTCTATGGTTCGCTGCGTAGCGGCACGTATACTTTCGTCGACGCCATCACTGTCAACGCCCTCGCGCAGATAACCGACCCGCAGCGGTCGGCTGGGCAGCTGGGTTTGTGAATAAGCCTCCACAGGACGGCTCGATACGGTACTGTCGAACGCATCGGGGCCGGCCATGACTTCCAGCAGCAGGGCCGCATCGTCGGGGGTATGGGTGATGGGACCAACGCAGTCGAATGACGATGCGTAGGCGATGAGTCCCCAGCGGCTGATACGGCCGTAAGTTGGCTTGAGCCCGACTACCCCGCAAAAGGCTGCCGGCTGACGAACCGAACCACCCGTATCGGAACCGATGCTGGCCAGACAGAGACCGGCCTGCACTGCAACGGCCGAGCCGCCACTCGATCCGCCCGGAACCCGTTCCGGGTCAGCCGCATTCCGGACCGGCCCAAAGGCTGAGTTTTCGTTCGACGACCCCATCGCGAATTCATCGCAGTTCTGCCGGCCAATAATGATCGCGTCTTCGTCCAGCAATCGCTGCACGGCGGTGGCGGTGAACTGAGCGGTAAATCCATCCAGCATGTTACTACCCGCCCGCAGGCCATGCCCCGCGTAGCTCAATACGTCCTTGAGACCAATGACCATTCCCGCCAGTTTGCCGGCCAAGCCGTTTGCCAGTTTCTGATCAACAGCATCGGCCTGCCGACGGGCTTCCTCAGCGTACACTTCGGTAAAAACGTTCAGGTGGCGGTGTTCATCAATGCGGGTGAGGTACTGCTCCACCAACTGGCGGCAGCTGATAGCTCCGGCGAGAAGATCGGCTCGAACAGTAGCGTAGCGTTGGTAGCGGGTCAAGCGGAAGGTAGTTTAACAACAGGATGCCAAAGTTGCACCCAATGGTTCAGTAATACAAAAACAGACAACCGAATGGGTCCAGTCCGGCACCACTCCGTTGTCTGTCTATGAACAACTAAATTACTTCGTTTCCTTAAGGCCGTCCTCGATGTTGTCGCGGACATCCTTGGTGGCATCCTTAAATTCGCGGATACCTTTACCCAGGCCCCGAGCCAGTTCTGGCAACTTCTTGGCGCCGAAGAACAGTAACAGCGCCAGGAAGATCAGTAACATCTCCTGACCGCCCAAACCCATAATTGCGAAAATGCTTGCAAAAACCATGATTATTTTCGGATTTGAATGTATGCAAAGTTAGTAAACTCCTTCTTAACAATCCATTAAAACAGGATGAATATTACCCGATCTTAATGGTTTGTGTCGTGTTTCGGGCGGGTCGGGGTGCTTCCTCTGCCGGGGTCGTCACGCCTTGCTCCCACTGCCGAAAGCGGTCAATATCACCGCTGACCGCCGTAAATAGCCACCCTACAAGGGCAATGTCATCAACAATACCCACAATCGGCAGAATGTCCGGGAGGATATCAATCGGATTTAAAAAGTATAAAAGTACCGCTATTATACTCACCAGCGATTTCCACGGCAACTGCTTATATTCACCCGAAGCATACGCACGCAGCATACGGGCCAACAGGGAAATCTGCTCGCGGAAAGCTGTGATATTTTTTCCCGACAGGCCACCACTTTTATTCAATGCTTCACGGATAAGGGCAAAAATTCGGGTGCTGTTGCGGGCATACCGTACCGCACCAATGTTCGCTCGTTTAAAAAAGATGGACGTCAATACACGCGTCAGTAATCGTTGTTTAGCCATAGTGTGAAAAGTCAAAATCATCGGTTGGTTACTACCAGCAGATGACTGCCGTCGTGGCGAAGGTATAACAAAAAAAACGCCACAATATTTCATTAAACCAGCAACAGGCCCGGAAGTTTATACGGCGTTCTGTTGGTTTGTCCGGTATGGTACGTGTATTTTTACCGCCGGTTTTAACCCTTTAATTCCGAACACTGTATGAAAATAACCGTAGTAGGGGCCGGTGCTGTCGGTGCAACGACCGCCGACAACATTGCCCGCCGGGAACTAGCCGAAGAAGTGGTGCTGCTGGATATCAAAGAAGGCCTTAGTGAAGGCAAGAGCCTCGATATGTTTCAGACGGCAACACTGCTTGGCTTCGATACCAAACTCACAGGTTCTACCAATAACTACGAAAAAACGGCCGGTTCAGATGTGGTCGTTATTACATCGGGCTTGCCGCGTAAGCCCGGCATGACCCGCGAGGAACTGATTGGCACCAATGCCAACATCGTGAAGGGCGTCGCGCAGAACATCCTTCAGCACTCGCCCGACGCGATTCTGATCATTGTGTCGAACCCGATGGACACCATGACGTACCTGACCCTGAAGTCGCTGGGACTGCCGAAAAACCGTGTTATCGGTATGGGAGGCATTCTGGATTCGGCCCGGTTCAAGACGTACCTTTCTTTTGCCTTAAACTGCCCGCCCAACGATATCCATGGTACGGTGATTGGCGGTCATGGCGACACAACCATGATCCCGCTGACGCGCCTGGCTACGCGCAATGGTGTCCCTGTCAGCCAGTTCCTTGATGCCGACACGCTGAAAAAGGTAGCCGCCGACACAATGGTAGGTGGTGCTACGCTGACCGGCCTGATCGGTACGTCGGCCTGGTATGCACCGGGAGCGGCTACGGCCCTGCTGGTAGAAAGCATCGTTCGCGATCAAAAGCACATTTTCCCCTGCTGCGTGTATCTCGAAGGCGAATATGGTCAATCGGATATCTGCCTGGGTGTACCGGTTGTGATTGGCAAAAACGGCTGGGAGTCAATCGTCGATTACCAACTAAACGAAGACGAGCAGGCGGCTTTCAACAAATCGGCCGATGCTGTCCGGAACATGAACAACGTACTCTCTACGCTGGAATTAGGCGTGTAGCTTACTATTTTGTGCAAAGTGCCCCGCAGATCGGCCGATCTGCGGGGCACTTTTTTTGTCAGAACCGACCCAGCGACCTGCGTAAAACTACGTACTGGTACGTACTACTCCCGAATTTTCAGTTTGGGCGAATCTCCTCTATCCGGCCCCGACACGGCGTTATACTTTTGCATCGTCCTTTGACAACAACAACTACAACAAATACTAATGAAACCGATCCTCTTTTTAATGGCGCTCTGGACGATGCTCACTTACGGAAGTCCGTCCGCGCATTCCTTGTCGAACGATGAGGGCATCCGGCGCGAAAAAAAGTTGGAAAAGCAGCTGCAAAGCTATCTATCGTACCCGAACGTGCTTCAAAAAAGTCAACGGGGCGGCATTGTCATGATTCGCTTCCAGGTCGACACCGGCCACCGGATTACAAACCTGGAAGTGCTGACTGACAACCCGGCGCTGAAAGCCACGATCGAACAGGAATTAGCCGGTAAGAACATCCTGGGGAACGTAGCCGAGCCAACGCAGATTTACCTGGCCCGCCTGCGCTTCAAACCCGGCGCGTAACGCTTATCCAACTGACCAGTAGCTTAAAAAAACCGGCGTATGCATACGTCGGTTTTTTTATAGTTTCTGAACGCTCAGGGGTTTGAGCTAAATTAATAAACCCACCCAGTTCCCTGAACTTTTACGTATTTTTGACGACCGTTTCCGTAACTCGTATGATTTTTTATGAAACCAGTTTTTATTAGCGCAGCATGCGTTTTTTGTTTGCTCTCTCTCAGCCTATTTCTACTCAGCAGTTTTCGTATCGCTCCTCAAATCGTTGAACGGTTTTCAGCAACGATTACAACTCGTCAAGTGCAGCAGGGCAAATCCGTAACGGTAAAGGGCGAGGTCTTCTACCAACGGAACGGTTCAATGGTTACCCGCTTTGTTTCACCCCGCGAAGTGGTGATTCTGGCTAATAAGCTTGGTGAAACCCGCATCTACGACCCGAACCGGAACACAGTCATCCGCTATCAGAATGCCGCGTACAGCTCTCAAACCACACAGTTAGCTTTTTTCCTCAACGGCATGACGAGTGATATGGGCCTGCTGCAACTTGGGTTTGTACAGGACAAAACAATGTACGACAGCAAGAACCGCCTTGTGACGGAGTGGAAGCTTAAAACAACCAAATCAGATGGGTTAGTGCAGCGAGTCAAGTTGGTTTTCAACCAGAACAATCCAATTTACATGCACTACGTAGATGGCGCTGGTAAGGTATTCCGAAAGGTATTTTACTACAACTACCAACTTATTGAAAATCGGCCTTTCCCGACAACCACAACTGAAATTTTATACAGCAAAGGCGATTCAACCGTTTCTAAAACAGCGTATTCAGACATTCGTCTCAACCAGGTTGCCCAGAGCCCTTACTTCAATTTCAGCATCCCCTCAACCGCCAAAACTGAATAGCGCTGTGAAGTTTTTTCTGATAGTCCTGCCTTTCTTACTGGTTGCCTCACCTGCCAGAAGCCAGTCGACCATTGCTGACTGGCAATTAGTTAACGAGCGTAACTTTCAAACAGACAGTGAGTTTGCGCAGTACCGACGACCTGGCAACGACGTGCAGGCTGTCGTTTATAAACAGCGTAGTTGGCTGGCGATGTACAATCCCGTTTCTCTGGCTCTGAAAGGAGCCATGCTGGGATACCAGCGTCTGATGTCGCAACAACTGGCCCGTTCCTGTCCGTATCAAACGACCTGCTCAAATTTTAGCAAGCAGGCAATCCAGCAATTCGGCACTCTGAAGGGGGTTTTCCTGAGTGCCGACCGCATCATGCGCTGTAATCGAATCGGATTGCTGGATGTGCACTCACTAAGCCGCGACCCGATTGATGGCTTCATCGTTGACTCACCTGATCTGTATAAGCTTCGATGAGCTATTTTATCACACGAATAGTCAAAGCCGCATTCATCATCTGGTGTACGACAACTCCATACCGATCGGAGGCCCAGTCAACTAGTTTTTCCCGTGAACTACGCTTTGCTCAATACCTAGCTGACAAAGACGCCTTTGATGAAGCTACGTATGTGCTGCAACGCATCGACGCCCGTTCATTACAACAAATAGAACGCGACTCTCTGGCCTATTATCTCGGGTGGACAGCTTACAGCAGTAAAGCGCTTGATCAGGCGGCACAACAATTTCTTACGGTTTCGCCAGTCTCCTCTTTTTATCAGAAATCTCGGTTTTTTGGCGCTTACTGTTTGCTTTTTCAGGGGAAGCGGGATTCGGCCACTGTTATACTTGATCAGATTTCTCCATCCGACTCAACACTTACCGAGCTTAAAGCTATGCAGCTAGCGGGTATAAGCCTGTTGCAGCGTCGGCTCACTGACTACCATAGACTCAGGCAGACGTTTACTTATTCATCTTACGCAATGGCTGATGAGCAGAAACGACTGGACCTTTATTACGGAAAGTTAAGCAGCCAGAAGCCTAAATCACCGTTTCTCGCGGGCATGTATAGCGCCTTGGTTCCGGGTTTGGGCAAAATGTATGCCGGTAAAAAAATGCAGGGTATTGCCGCTTTTCTACCGATTGTAACACTAGGGCTGCTCACGTATGAAGGTTATCGGAAGGACGGCCCCAGGAGCCTTCGTTTTCTGGGCTTTGGTTCACTCTTCACTGTTTTTTACGTAGGAAATATATGGGGTAGTGCTCTTGCGGTAAAAATTAAACGGGATGAATTTAAACGGGAGTATGATAACAAGATTTTGTTTGATCTGCACATTCCTATGCGTAACCTGTTCCAGTAGGGCTCAATCATCCGGTTATCAATCTGGTTTGACAACGGCTGATTCTCTACTGACTGCAAACCAGTATTTTGAAGCCGGTATTGCTTATGAGCGGGTTCTGTTTGAAAATACCGACACGGCATCTACTTACAAAGCTTTGCTTGGTAAAGTAGTTTCGCTTAAAAAACTAGGTCGTTATGGCGCGGCTGTTACATTTATAAACAGCCAATATCTGAATGGCTATCCTGATTCCGTTCGTTATCAACTGCGGTATCAGCAGATTCTTTGTTCGTATCTGGCGGGGCAGTTCGAAAACACACGTTCACTGCTTGAGCAGCTTCCTGTTGAGCATTCTGATGCCCCTTACTCACCACTTCTGGGCTGCATCAGGGTACTGACTTTAAATGAGTTACATCGCTGGCCGGAGGCTGCCATTGCTTATCGCGAAGCGTTGGCCAGATCAGGGGCAGATACGACGCTGACTGATCCTTACCGGCGGTTGCCCAAGTTGAAGCGGGAAACTAAAGCTCAATGGCTCTCAACTTTCTTACCCGGAGCCGGGCAGTTGTATGCCGGTAAGCCAGGCGAGGCTATACTGAGTATCCTGGTTCAGTCTGCGGGTTTATACTTCGGCGTTACCAGCTTTCTGAATGCTTATTACTTATCAGCGTGGGGGGTTGGGGCAGCGTTGTTCGGCTCATTCCACGCCGGGGGCATCCGTCGGTCGCAGGAATTGGTGCGACAGTATAACCAACGTCAGATTAGTGCGTTTAATCAACGCGTTAAAACGCAGCTCTTACAGCAAAGCTCACCTGATTCGGCCTCCAGTAAATAAACAAACCGACTACTAACAGATGAGCCCGCCCCACGATTGTGAGACGGGCTCATCTGTTAGTAGTCGGTCAACTTAGTTATTTGCCCACATGAAAAATTTGGGATTGTCAACAAACTTGGAAATATTCTCGCTGTTAACAATCAAAACAATTAAGTCTACCAAAGGCACAATTCCGAAGATACCACCGCAAGTTAGAATGTAACCAACCCAGGTCAGTGTCTCAGTGCCAAGGTACAAGCGGTGAATACCAAGTCCCCCCAGGAAAAGGTTAAGCAACAGAGCAGGGACAAATTTGTCATCCGTCTGAACGCGGGCGGTGCCCGTCATTTTAGCGGCCATCTGCTGGCTCTGTACCAGGGTAGTTTCTACAATTGTGTAGCTAACATCGGTACTCTGAGCCATCAATTGTTCAACTTGCTGGTCGTCAATCGTGTACTCGTCGGCCGTTGCTGAGTTAGCCTGAACACTTAAGCTGCCCACGGTGAGCATTAAGGCAAGAACAATCTTTTTCATTAAGGTTCTGTAGATAAATGTTGGTTCGTTGTAAATGTACCGTTGAAGCGCTTTAATGCCAAATTTATCCTACGGGAACCATTTCTATAGAATTAATCTATGCACAAGTACATCAGATAAACACCTGATACTGCAACACAAGCTGGCCCCGGCGGCCGGTTGGGGCCAGTTGCGTACCAGCGGCCTCATAAATAGGGCGGCTTTGGTAATCGAGCGTAAGTTTACTATTGTGGCCGTTTATCAGGTAGTTGAGCCCAATGGTGTAGACCCCCATAGTTTTGGTCAGGCGCTGGTAGTCGCCTATTTGCATCTGGGCGTAGGGCATCAGCGTCCCATTACCAGCTCCGAACAGATCCTGCCGAAACAGGTACCCAACCTGACCGTACACGACGTTGCCCGTACCGAACATCGGAAACGCGTTCCCCTGCGTTCCCGATGCGCCCGGCAGGGGTACGGTTGTGCCGGAGGCAGGGTTCATGATGCCATTGAAACGTAGATAGTCAGGCCCGTAGTTCAGCTTAAAATACCCGATGTAGGCGCTAACGGCCGTACCTGTCCGGCGATTAACCGGCATATCCAGAAAAGCCGCCAGCGACCACAGGTTCATGTCGGTGTAGACTGTGTCAGCAGTACCTTCGCGGTGCCACATGGCCGCTTTCTGCGTAATGAAACCGCCTTCAAGGTTGAGGATTTTCTTCTTTCCGAGGTACGTTCCGGTCATGTAGCCGGGAGTCTGATTGGCTTCCTTGTCGAAAAACTGGTACAGAAATAACCCCTGAAACTGCTTGTTCTGCCCTTTTTGCGCAAAGTTTGAAAAAGACGACAACGGTGGAGGTACCGCTCCGTTAGTCTGGATGGGAAACGGATCGCTGACGGCGATGCGGTAGTCGATTGGTCCAACCTGACCGCGGGCGTACAGGCTTAACTTCCGCGAAAACTCGTCCGTCTGGTCGACGGTTGCCTGCGCAAACACCGGTACGTCCATACTCAGGATGCTGCTGACACTCGGCTGGCTAAAGCGTGATAAGCCGTTTACAATCGTTAGCCCAGCCCCAATCTTTAGATAATCTTTGTTTTTAAAGACCTGGTATTCGCCGACGGCATCATGGAAGAAGGCCGCTACTTTCCGATTGGCCGGGGTGCCGTTGTTGTTGTACGCTGGAAAGGCGTTTAGGGAATTGAAATTGTTCATCCCGAACTGAACGTACAGCAGTACGCGGTCGGATAACTGACCGAACATTTGTATCCGAGTCCGGCGCAGACCAATATCGAACGTATTTGTTTTCGGAACCTGATTTACCGTAGTCCCGGGGTTACTCTGGTTCAGCCGCAGCCAAGTCTGATTCAGGAATGTGACCTTAAAAAAGTGGGAACCTGACTCGTTGAGGTTGTATTTTAATTCGTTTCTGTCTGTGCCGGTTGTTCCTACAATGGCCGAGGGCCTGCTGGCTGCCCCGGGTGGCCGCTGCGTTTGTTCGGCGGGTGGAGCCAGCGTATCGGCGGGCAATTGAGCACCGGTCGGTTGCTGTGCAGCAGCCGATACGTAGCCCAACAGCGCAGCCACGAAAAGTACGTTTTTCATTCAATACCGATTTTGATCAGGAATAAAGTCGCGAAAGTAGTCACGACGTGGGTATCTGCATCGGTAATACTGATTTCTCTATTTTGAGCGACGGCAACCAAAAAGGAATTTCACTACGGCCAATCAACCAGAAAGCCGATCCGGAACGCAGGATCGGCTTTCTGTACTTGCTACAATACATTGCTGACTTTAATTCAACCACTCACAATCGGGCAATAGCCATTCCTGACCCGGATCGATAGGGGCGCCCTCGGGCGGGGCAAGGGTGTTGGTCGTTATGGTTTGCTCGGGGCTGTTTTCGTATTGCCGGATCAGCCAGCGGAGGTAACTGGTTCGGCTCGATTTTCCGGATGCCACGGTATCGTACGTTCCTTTGAGCTGAACCAGCGCGTCGGCCGCGGTGGCCCGAACCCCTCCGTCTATTTCCCGGTTCGTGGCCATCTGAATCAACTGCTCCACGTATTTCCGCTCGACCATGCGGGCAATTTCTCCCTCATACGTTTCTTTATCGATGCTGCTGTTCCGCACAATCGCGTCGCGCAGCCGACTCATCACCTCGTCAAGGCCAGGGGTCTGGGGGTCTATTGCCTTCTGACGTACCAGCCGGGCGCAGCGTTCAGGATGCAGCATCATCCGCAGCGTCATGCTGGCCGCGGCTTCGGGTGGCCCCAGCGGATCGAACGTAATGCCTGTTCTCCGTTTGAATACCTCGCGTGGGTTTGGTTGATACCGAAATGCCCGGGGTGGAATCAGGGCCAGCACCCGGGCCGGTACGGCCAGAAACGACGGCGTAAGCGTCGCCAGCAATCCGTCGATGGCCTTCATTTGTTCAGCTCCCGGTACCGTCGCCAGAACCGGTTGGCCATCGCCACGCAGGGCATTGGTGTACGTCTGGCCGCCCAGTACTTTTGCGGCCGCTTCAACCTGATATCGGTGGAACATATACATCGGCACAAATACCTCTTCCAGAGTGGTCAGCGGGGTTCCGGCCGGTATTTTCCGGTCAGTGAAGTTGGCCAGCGCTACCCGGCGCACGGCAATGACCCGGCCGAGTTCCTCAACTGCGTCGGAACCGTTATCCCACAGGTGCGTAGCCGGGTGCGACGAACCTTCCGGCCGGGCGTCCTGATCGGTCAGAAACGACAACCCCGCTTTGTGCATCTGCTGCACCAGCTTGTTCAGTTCCTGCTTCTCATTGGCCCCGCTCGCAAACTGCTCGTAGCCGTAGCGGATGCTCCACTTGTCGTACTCGCCAATGCCTTTAGTATACGCATCCGACAGATCAATCGACGCGCCTTTCAGTTTGGCGACCATCGTGGGGTAATCCATTACCGACGCCCGGCCAAACGCGCCGTTTCCCTGCGTACTGGCAATGTAGTTATGCGGAAGGCCAAGGGTATGCCCAACTTCGTGCGCAGCCAGTTGCCGCAGCCGGTCCAGCGACATCGTCATCATTTCGTCGACGTGTGAGGAATCGGTATCAAAGTTTCCGACCAGCCCCTGAGCGATCAGGTAATCCTGCCGGACCCGCAGGGAACCCAGCGTTACTTTCCCTTTGATGATTTCGCCGGTCCGGGGGTCTATGATGCTGGCTCCGTACGACCAGCCCCGGGTTGACCGGTGTACCCACTGAATCAGGTTGTACCGAACATCCATCGGGTCGGCATCGGGCGGCAGTAGTTTTACCTGAAACGCATTTTTGTAGCCCGCGGCTTCAAACGCCTGATTCCACCACGCGACCCCTTCCATCAGAGCCGAGCGAATCGGTTCGGGGGCGCCGGGGTCCATGTAGTAGATGATCGGCTTTACCGCTTCGCTTACGGCCGCCGACGGATCTTTTTTCTCCAGCCGATGCCGCGAAATATACCGTTTTGTAATGGGCTGGCTGACCGGTGTGGCGTAGTCGAAAAATTCAATGCCGCCGTAGCCGATTCGCGGATCGAACAGCCGGGGTTTGTAGTTATTGTCCGGCAGCTGCACAAACGAGTGATGCTGCCGCATGGTCACGGCTGCGGCCGTTGGCACAACCTCGCGCAGATAAGGGCCGGCATTATCGCCCGTCAGGGTAACAGTTACTTCAAACTCCGTATTCTGCGGAAAAGCCTTCGTCCGGGGCATATACAGCGCGCTCCGCATCGGGTCGAACTTGAACGTACCCTGGCGCGTCTGGCTGATGGCCTGGGCGGCTCCTACGGCATCCTGCATCAGAAACGGCGTCAGGTCAACCAGCACCCGGTTTCCTTCCTCGGCCGCTACGTCAAAGCCCGCATGAACTGACTGGGCAAACGACTCTTCGACCGCCCGACGTTCCAGGGGATCGTTACTAATGGCCCGGTAGGCGTAGTTAGGCTCGACAAGGAGAATTTTGTTCCCGCTCCGCTGGAATTTGACGATATGCTCCTGCCCCAGGCGGCCCCGATCGAGGCCAATGTCGTTAGAGCCAACACCCTGGGCCAGCGTGGGGTAGTACAATAATTCCTGATCAAATCGATCAATTTCCAGCCAGATTTTTCCTTTACGAGCGTCCCAGTAGAACGTAAGAAAGCCGGGGTGTTTTTCCATTCCGTTTGTAAGAGACGTAATGGTGGCCGGCGAGCTGGTTTGAGATGGAGTCTGGGCAAATGAGGGAATTAACGGCAGGATGAGAAAGAGATAAAGCAGATGTCGTTTCATGCAGCAGGTTGTTATGACAAAACGTCTAAATTTAAAATAAAATCGCATCGCAATGGCGAGAAGCCGAATAAAGGATTGCCCACCGAAGAAAATACACCTAAGATGGATGGCCAAACGACAACCATTTACTCAATCGGTTCCGGTGGTAACTGCTTTTATTAGCAATTTCGTTGTGCCGTAAATTCCGTTGTACGCCAATCTGTTATCGATGACTTTTGAAGCCTGGTCTCCGCTATTTCTGGGCATGGTGCTGGCTATGTTTCTGGCAAATTCCGTACAGTGGTTCATGTACCGCGAACGCATTTACGGTCTGTATTCAATTTACACCCTGGTCTGGGCCGCCTACTTCCTGGTCAATCATTTCGAACTGCCCCGAAACATTGCCAACGTCAATAAGCTTTTTTTGTCGTACACGGGATACATCCTGTACCTGGAGCTGGCCAAGATTTTTCTGGATTTGCGCGGTCGTCCCCGTCTGCTGCGGTGGATTCTCATCGTTCAGTGCCTGCTGGTAAGCTATTGCGTGATCAAAACGTATATCTACCTTTTTACTGACTTTTGGCAAACCAGCCTGCACGAAATTCTGCTCCAGCCGGTACGTCTCTCGCTGCTGGCTGTGGGCATCTACATCGTTGCTACGTTCTACCGGTCCAAAGACCTTGTCGCCCGGTTTTTCGTGGCCGGTACGGCTTCGCTGCTCATCAACCACTCCGTTACGTTCCTGCTGCTGCTTCGGTCGCCGGACCTGAGTCTGGAACTACCCTTCTGGCAGCATCCGGATCTGTTTGTCCAGACGGGCGTAGTGCTGGACCTGATTTTCTTTTCGTTGGGAATCTCCTACCGCCACCGGCGCGAAGCTGTCCGGAAGGCGGTAATCGAGAAAGACCTGGAACGGGAGCGGGAACAGCGCTATCGGGAGCATCTCGAAGCCGATCTTACGCTCCAGCGGATGCAGCAGGAAAAAACGGAGGTTCAGATGCGGGCGCTGCAAAGTCAGATTAACCCGCATTTCCTGTTCAATAGTCTCAATACGCTGTCTTCGCTTATTGACGAAAGCCCCGGGCAGGCCAGTGATTTTGTCGATGAACTGTCGAGTGTGTACCGCTATCTGCTGCGTAGTAATGAAACGGAGCTGACGACCCTGCGAATCGAACTACGGTTCCTGAGTTCGTATTTCCACCTGCTTCAAACCCGCCATGGCAACACCATTACCCTCGAAACCAACATCGACGAAGCGGCCAAAGACTGGTTGCTCCCCCCGCTTACCCTGCAGTTGCTGGTCGAGAACGCCGTCAAACACAATGTCGTGCTGCCGGAACGCCCGCTTTGCATCCGCCTACGGATTGACGACAGGAATCTGATTGTGGAAAACACCCTGCAACGCAAGATGCTGCGGGTAGAGTCGAACGGGGTTGGGCTGTCGAACATCACGGTCAAATACCGGCTTATGAACCAACCAGCTCCGCTCTTTGAAGAAATTGACGGCTGGTTTCGGGTAACGGTGCCTCTGTTGCAAACGCCCCATAGCGTAGCGGTCGGTAAGGTTGCCTGACAAGTATGGCCTTTCTTAACCCAAGTCAAGAAACCGGCTTACGTTCTTAACCGACGTCATGGAAAGTGGGTAGCCAGCCGAGCAACCTTTGTAGCGAACAATCACAACACAGAATCGCTATGAAAACGCTCCTGCTTACTACTACATTCATGCTGCTCACTTTTGGCTCCGTGCTGGCCCAGGACACCCTTACGAACGTACAGGCCAAACCAGCCCGGTCGCTACGGTACGCCAACACCTTCACGCTGGGCTCCAAGCTGGTTCAGCCCATTGTTTTCGGAGGCTTCAACATCAACGGTGTTTATTATGCCGGGAATCGGCTCACGCTGGAATATTCGCACGGTGGCTTTCTGACGTATCCCGAATACACTAAATCGCCCGAGCAGACCGCCCAGAAAGCGACTATCAAGATTCCCTGGACTACCGGCTTCGGCGTTGGCTACCGCCTGACACCCACCCTCGACGCACGCATGGAATTTAAAGCTCACCGCTTCAACGTCGACTTCGAAGGCACTAATGCCTCGGTGAACTACACTACGTTTACGGTCGGCCCTGGGCTGTATTACCGCCAGTACCTCGGCCGAACCACCGGGTTCAACGTTGAACTATCGACCCGCTACTGGTATGATGTGGCCAGTTCACTTCAAAACAACGAGTTCGCCTATACCGGCTCAAACGGCGAGCGCCAGGTCCACGAAGCCGTCAAAATGGGGCTGAGTTTTAACGTTGGCGTCGGGTACACCTTCGGTCGTAATCGAACCCGTTAACGGCTCAAAAGGTACCTGAGCGTTAGGTCCTTGCCGCACCAGCCAAAACATCTAGTGAAACTATAGGTTAACCTTAAAAACCTAAAATCACTCAAAACGTATGGAAAACCAGAAAAAGCTTCAGGGCAAGAAAATTGCCGCGCTGATGACCGAAGGCTTTGAACAGGTCGAGTACACGGAACCACGGAAGGCCCTCGAAGAGGCCGGTGCGACCGTTCACCTGATTGCACCGAAAGGTGGTGAAATTAAAGCGTGGGATGAAACCGATTGGGGCGACAGTTTCCCGGTTGATTTATCGGTTGATGCGGCCGATCCAAATCAGTACGACGCTCTGCTGCTCCCGGGTGGGGTTATGAACCCCGACAAACTCCGGATGGAAACCAAAGCGGTTCAGTTTGTCAAAAGCTTTTTTGATCAGAAAAAACCGGTAGCTGCCATCTGTCATGCCCCCATGATGCTTATTGAAGCGGACGTAGTGCGGGGTCGGAAGATAACGTCATACCCCTCGCTTCAGACCGATCTGCGGAACGCAGGTGCCAATTGGGTTGATCAGGAAGTAGTGACCGATATGGGTCTGGTGACCAGCCGTAAGCCCGATGACATTCCGGCCTTTAATCGGAAGATGATCGAAGAGATTAGTGAAGGGGTGCACAACCGCCAGCAGCAGCAGGCATAAACTGAGGGGCAAACCTCAAATCAGATGTATAGCCCGGAGCGTTATCGTTTCGGGCATTATCTTTTTATTGATGCCATAGTATTGACTTCCCTCAACCGCTCATAGTCCTTCGCCAGCAGATCAGCGACTATAGCATGGCCCGATGGGTTGAGATGGGCGTCGAGCATCAGATAGTGGTCGGCCCTAAGCAACGTATCTGTTCGTATGAAGCGTACGTTCTGCAAAGCCCGGGCCGCTACTTGAGTGGGTAGTTGCTGCGTTAAATCGCTGAAATAACCGTGCGGAGACAGTTCAAATACCACGATCGGCCCGTCGAATACCTGCTGGATTTTTGACAAGATGTCAACAAAATGTTGAGTATGAACACTCCGCTGATCGATTTCGGCGCCAGTTGCTGAAGTTACCACCGGAGTAGTCGCTGCCTGAACGGCTGTTTGCCCGGATTCTGACGCCTGCGCACGAGCAGCCAGCGCCCGACGAAGAGCACCCTGCACAACAATGAACGATAGTTTAAAGGGAAAAAACCACCGATTAATCGTGTTGGCGCGTACGGTGTTTTCATACTGCTGCTGAGTATAAAACAGCGAGTCGTTGGTAACGTATTGACGGTTTTCGCCTAAATCGTTTTCGCAGTACTGGAGATACACCGCTTTGCAGTCTCTTCGATTCAGGCGACGCAACAGCATCAGTTCCCGAGCGGTACCAAAAGACGAAATGCCCGCGTTCAGCACGGGCACTTTAATTCGTTGTTCGAGTTGCTGCGCAAATGTCTGTTCCTGCTCAACCCCCCAGCCCATCGTGTAAGAGTCGCCCAGCAGTATCACTTCGGGGTGTTGCAGCGAACGCTCATCGTCCCGAAGTCCCATTGAGTTGACCCGGTACGTAGTCGAGAACTCCAGGTTACTGAACTGCCCAACGCCTGACTTAAGCCTGTAGATTAATCCTTTGTCATAAACGGCCAGATTGGGATCGGCCTGGATGGCGTTGTTATGCATTACGCCCGAGCCGCCCCCCCGGTATAGCTTGCCGGCCAGCGCATAGGTAAACGGATGGTAAATCTGCTCCCGACACGTATAATAAACCGTTAGCCAAACGACTCCCTCTGCCAGTAACCAGCCCAACACAATCCAGCGGAATCGCCGGCGGGTCCATTGACTGACTACGTAGGCTACAATTAAAAATGCGGCTACAACACAACTTACAAAGGCAAATGGCCCCCAGCTACTTTGGTGAAAGAACGTTTGTCGGAATAAGGCAACACTGAGCAGTAATAAACTAATTAATAGATAGATCAGTAAAACTTGACTTTTACTCATAACGGTTCACATCGCAATCAGCCGATGGATTCATCAGTTGTAAACTTTTTCAAAGATAAAGACTCGTTAATTTACTCAATCGTTCAACTACAATTTGCTTTTATCCGATACCGGGCAAAAAAAAGTTCGGTACCTGCATCAGGTACCGAACCGACAATAGTAAGTCATGATCTACTCAACGACCGGCAATTTTGATCAGTCGTTTACGGGCGGTTGCCGCGCCGGCTTTAACATCAATTACGTACGTACCCGTTGACTGAGCACTCAGATTCAACAGTACGTCGTGGGTAGTTGAACGGGTATTAATCTGAATAGTCTGTACCCGCTGTCCCATCAGGTTATAAACTGATACCGTAACCGGCGACGCCTTATCGGTCTGGATAGTTACCTGGCAGGTGGTTTCAACCGGGTTAGGGAACACCGTAAACTGAACCGGCGGAGCGGTAGGCTCAAGAGCCAGTGGAGTCAGCACTTTCACTTCCAGGGCCGGCGATGCCAGGGTACAGCCATCCTGCGAAACCTTCACCACGTAACTGCCGGTCTGCGTTGTTGAGATGGAGGGCGTAACGGCACCGGCCATATCCTGGCCATTTTTCTGCCACTGGTACGTCAATCCGGTTCCTGTGTTGGCAGTAAGCGTTACGCTGGCGGGCAGATACACTTCCGTCGGACCATTCGCGGTGATTTTAGCATCAAGGTCGGGCGCTTTGTGCGTCAGCGTCACGCTGGGCGATACGTTATCGCAGCCGTTGGCATCCTTTACGGTTACTACAAAAGCGCCCGCGGCCGTGGCACCATACGTTCCGGTGGTCGCTACGCTGGGACCGGTCGGATTAGCAGCCGTTCCGACCTGCCTCCATTCATACGTATACGGAGCTTTACCACCGCTTACGACCGCCGACAACTGGGTCGAACTGCCCTTACAGAATACCATTTGGCCGGTAATGGTCGCCGTAGGACGAGGAGCTTCCGTCACGACAACATCTTTTGCCTTGGCCGTACACCCTTTGCTGTCCGTAATATCGGCGGTCAGCGTAGTCGGGTTTTGGTAAACCTGCGAGTAGGTATTCGTATTGAGCACAATTTCGTTGCCCTGCCAGATCGTTTTGAAGGGTGCATTGCCGTTGCTGATCGCCAGGGTAAGCGACGTCGTCGTTCCGGTACAGTAGTAATTCTGTCCATTAATGGCTGCTTCCATCGTACAGGGTTTATACGTCACTTTCGACACGGCCGTCTGGCTACACCCTTTTGTATCTGTGACAATAAGCTGAATATCTGTAGTGGCCGTAAACGGTCCTAAAGTGGGCTGAGCTGCCGTTGAACCGTTGCCCGGCACAGACGCCTGACTCGTTGTCCATTGGTAGGAATAAGGGGCCGCTCCCCCACTGGCCGTCGTTACGTTGGTCAACTTATAGGTTTCAGTGCCCGTCAGCGTGGTGCTGGTTCCAGCCGTTAGCGTCAGCGCAGGCACCTCCGTAACAACGAGTGTTTTTGACTCAACCGGGCAATTTCGACTGTCTGTCACCTCAACGGTATACGCCCCCGCCCGGTCGGCCGAGAAATTCACGTTCCGGGCCGCCAGTAGCTCACCATTCCGTTTCCATTGGTACCGGAATCCCGGCGTTCCGCCCGATACGACTGCCGACAAACGGCTCGATGCGCTGGGGCAGAAGTAATCGGCTCCCGCAATAGAAACCGCAATGGCCGGGTTTTCGGCGACGAGAATAACGGCGGGTGTGCTGGCGCAGCCACCATCATCGCTGGCCGTTACGCTGTACTGGCCCGCTTCCGATACGGAGATGGTGGCGCTGGTGCTGATCGGCTTGTTGTTCTTCGACCATTGATATTGGTAAGCACCGGTACCGTTGCTGCCGGTTGCCGATAACGTAATGGAGCCACCCGAACAGAAAAAGCTGGAGCCCGTCAGCGTTACTCTGGGAGATGGGTTCTGGGCAATTGTCAGCGTCGGAGAGGTATCCGTAACCCCACAGGATGAATCAGCAGCCTGCACCAGGTACGTGCCTGCCTCTCTTGCCCGCAAGAGACCTCTTGGTGTGCTTGCAATGGGAGCTCCGTTCAGTTTCCACTGGAACACCAACCCAGGAACCGTGTTTTCATCCGTAAAACCAAGACCCACGGAGTCAGCCCGGCAAACCGTTATGGTTGTGTCTTTCTCGAAAGGAACAATACCGGTTGCGAGGCCGGCGGTGGCGTATATTTTCAAAAAGTCACGGCATAGACGCGAAATAACCAGGTTACTGGTGTATTGATTCGCCGGCACGGAAGCCGTTTCGGTCAGGAACCAGTAGTCGCCGTGGCGCGACTGATAGGCACTGGCTACGCCCCGCATGCCGTTCAGATCTTCATCAAGCTGCCCACTGATGAACCGCTGCCAAGCCGTATTGCCCGCACTGGTTAGCTTACTCAGTGTGTAACCTGTCGTGCTGGCTTCGCTCACCGGCCGGTCGCGCAGCAGGCAGAGCAGCCCACCATCAATCGTGGTCTGCATTACCTCCCGAACCGGGTTCTGCCATTGTAGCGTACCAGCCTTAGTCAGTTTATAGGTCTGATCGCTGGAGAAAACGATACCACCATCAGCGGTTTCCACCACTTTGATGGGCCGCAGGGATGCGTCGCCGGGAACCGTGTATCGCCAGGCTTCCTTGCCGGCGTTGTTTACCTTCACCAGCTTATCATTCGTACGATAGACGACACCATCGGAAACGGCCTGAGCAAAAGCGGCCGTTTCGTTGACTTGCCATTGCTGCTGACGCTGGCCATCCAGTTTGGTCAGGCCGCCGTTGCCGTCATACCGAACGTATCCTCCATCGGTCGTAGCGATAAGGTAGTTGCTGTTTAATTGCCACTCCAGTTCCCCTTTGGCCGACAGTTTAGTATTGGTTCCCCGGTCCGGATCGCCCGGATTTGGGTTGGTCAGCAGCACCCCGCCATCCGGCGTCGGATACAGTACAGACCCTCGATACGGCCTCATCCATTTAAGTTTGGCGGTATTACCGGGGGCGTAGGCATACGTGGTGCCGTTGCCGCTAATGATGACGGAGCGATCGGTAGCCTCAACCACCGCAACGGTTCCGCTGATGGTTTTGGGCAGCGTCGTCACCTGACTATAGGCTACCCGGCCATTCGTCAGGTATTTAGTCACCTGCAGGTTCCAGTTTTTAATGCTCGGCCCAACACCATCGGCGTAGAAATAAGCCACGATCATGTTGCCATCGTAGGTCGGTGCGTACGCCTGCGACGCCCGCTGTAATCTATTAACAACCTGTGCGTAAGTAAGTGATGGGCCTGAGGCTGTTTGAGCAACAACCGGGAAGGATAAAGTAATTGTAAGGAGCAGCTGCAGACAGCGTAAAGATTTTCCCATAAAGTTTCAAAGCCTGTTCTACAGTGGGCAGATTTTAACAGGTACAATAACAAAACTATGCTTTGTTTATCATATAAGAAGGCATATTTACTAAAAGGCTTGTTAGGATTAAACCGCTCTGATTTGCGGTTAAAAACGCAGAAAGCCTGGGTCCAACCCAGGCTTTCTGCACTGCAACTATACCTATACTAGTTAATTGGTGTACTCTTCAGGTTGTTCTCCAGATAAGTTGTGTACTGCTGATACAACAGCACCGTGGTAGTCGGACTGTAGGATACGCCATGTGCACCAGGCGGATAGATACGTAAATCCGCGTCTTTGCCTGCATCTTCCAGCGCGTTCATCAGCTGGAACGTGTTCCGGACGTGTACGTTTTCGTCCATGGTTGAGTGGGCAATGAACATCTTTCCGGCCAGATTTTTGGCGTAGGGCGTCACGGAGCTGTTTCGGTACTTTTCTTCGTTTTCCGGCATCAGCCCCATGTAGCGTTCCGTATAGATGCTATCGTACAGCCGCCAGTCGGTCACGGGTGCGCCAACCAGCGCCACTTTAAATACGTTGGGATACGTCAGCATGGTGTAGCTGCTCGAATACCCGCCGTAGCTGTGGCCCCGAATGGCCATCCGGTTTCCATCGACCCACGGCAGACTGGCCATGTAGCGGGCGGTTTCAGCAAAATCCTTGCTCTCAAACTGGCCAAGTTTTTCATACACCTGCTTTTCAAAGTCGCGGCCGTAGCCACCGCTTCCCCGGTTGTTGACGCTCACTACCACGTAGCCGGTTTGCGCCAGCCATTGATGCCAGCCCGTAGTGGCAAATTCATTATAAACCGACTGGGCTCCCGGCCCCCCGTAGATATCCAGCACCATCGGGTATTTTTTTGTGGGGTCGAAATTCAGCGGTTTGATGATCGAGATGTCGAGCTTCTGCCCATCCGACGTAGTAAACTGGCTCAGTTCCTTGGGCGCGTAGACGTGTGAACCGACAAACTGCGTAACGCGGTCATTGCTTTCGAGCGATTTGATTTTAGAACCCTTCGTATCCCAAAGTTCAACCTGCGTCGGCGTCGATACGTTTGAGTAGCGGTCGATGTAGTACTGACCGTTTGGTGAAAAATTCACGGTATGGCGCCCCGCCACGGTCGTTAGCCGACGCTTGTTTTTTCCATCGACATCAACGACAAACAGTTGTCGCTCCAGCGGAGAAGCCTCCGTTGAGGTGTAATAAATCTTGCGGGTTTTTGGGTCAACATGGTGAACGTAGGTCACCTCCCAGTTGCCCTTCGTTACCTGATTCAGCAACTTTCCGGTGTAATCGTAGCGGTACAGATGGGCGAAACCGTCCTGCTCCGACACGCGGTAGAACTCCTGAACCCCCGACGGGAAATAGAAATAATGCATGATATTGGCAAAGAAATCGAACACATCAATCCACGCGTTCGACTTTTCTTCCAGTATCTGCCGCGCATCGCCGGTGCGGGCATTGGCCATGAAGACCTTGAGGTGGTTCTGTTTCCGGTTCAGGTGCAGCAGCGCCAGTTGACTTTCCTGCGAAGTCCAGTAAATGCGCGGAATGTAGCCGTCAGGTTCCGCTCCTGGATTGCTGCTCAGGTCAACCTTCATCCACTGTTTTGCCCTGGTGGCTACTTCGATAACCCCAATCCGGACAGTCGGATTTTCGTCGCCAACCCGTGGATACGGCAACGAATCATATTTCTCGTCAAACCCCTTGTAATCAGTTAGCTTGTAAATAGGCACCTTGCGTTCGTCGGACTGCCAGAAAGCGATAAACTTGCCGTCGGGCGACCATTCCCAGGCCTGCGCCAGGCCAAACTCCTCTTCGTAGGCCCAGCCAAAACGGCCGTTGTAGAATGCGGGTTTAGCGTCGTCGGTAAGCTGCGTTTCCTTTTGAGAAGCAAAGTCGAATATGTATAGATTGCCGCCCCGTTCATAACCCACCTTACTACCGTCAGGAGCAAGTTCGGCCGTCTGGGCATCCTTGGCAACCAGTTTCAGGCTCTTGTTACCCACGGCATACACGTAGTAGTCGGATACGCCCGACCGGCGATAAACCGGCCGGAAGTTAGTCTGAAACAGAATGTTTTTTGAATCTTTCGACCATTGGAATGAATTATACTGAAACCGGTTGTTGGTGCCCGGAAACGTAAGCTGGCTGCCCTCAAACACAACCGATTCCTGCTGCTTTTCGGGCGAAAATGTTTTGATGACCCCAGGGCCGTCGATGAAGGAAAACTTACTGCCCCCCTCAATCCAGTTGACGCTACGGGGCCCCTGTGAGCCATTGAGCAAACCAGTTGATCCAATGGCCTGCTGTAGTGTTGTATAGCGTTGCTGAGTCTGGGACAGAACCGGCTGGATCAGGGCGAGAGCAAGCACCACCGACCAACCGAATGACCTGCGTACAATCATGGATGTTTTGGCTAAGTGAATTTTGTAAAATTAACAAAAAAAACGGCCCTTTTGAGGCCGTTTGTAGTCAAGATCAATGCACTAAGCCAGATCAACTGTTCCGTTGGGGGAATCGCTCGACAATCCGTTCAATTTCCTTGGGCAGCAACGACGTAATCCGGGCCGGATCACTCACCGCCTGCTGGACAGACCCGCGCCAAACCAACTGTTTCGTTCGGGCATCAACCATGTCGACCACAACCGTACCAGCCTGGTATTCTTCCTGACGGTACTGCGGACCGCCCCAGCCCCACCACGACGGGCCCCAGCCGGCAAAACCCCAGCGTCCCCAGCCATAGTAAGGACCGTATAACGGCCCAGCGTAGTTGTTCGTTGGAACGGTACGGGTTTTCTCTTCCACAAAAAAGTGGTATCCAATCAGCAGGTCCGGCCGGGATTTCACTTCTTTCAGCCCTTTTTCACCCAATACCTGGTTTACCGTGTTTTCGACGGCATCCGACGCCAGTTGGTTGTAGTACAACGGGTTTTGACTGCCTTTTACGTCCGAATCCATCCAGGCAAATGTACGGTACTTGTCGAAGTTGACGCGCTGGCTGGCATCAACGTTTACCCGCGGAGCGCAGCTGCTGACAACCAGCATCAGGGCAACCGCCATCAATCCATATTTCATAACGTTTCGAGTGTTGTTTACTTCTCTAGTAACTTAGTAGGAAGTATAAAAGTTTACTAAATTTGATACGCTATGAGCTAACGTGCGGCACAGGCGGTCCGCCGAAGTCATGTCAGTACATTATCTGGATTGCAGACAAGCAGGCAAGTTGTTAGTGATTCCTATGCCAGTCGTCGGCCGGTACCTTTCCTTCTTCGAACAACTGCCCCAATTAATTCGCGTGTCTATGGCTGCGAAACGTAGTATGTAACGTTAAGATCTGCGGCAGCAGGAGTTGTTGCTCGTCATTTTCGAGTACGTAGTCGGCCAGCGCCAGCCGCTCGTCATCGTTGATTTGCCGGTTGATGATGTTCAGGATTTCTTCGTGCGTGCGATGCGGATCGCGTTGCCGGATACGCTCCACCCGCAGGACGGCCGGGGCATATACCACAATAACCTTATCGAGCGTGTTGCCATCGCCAGCCGCCCGCATGATAGCGGCCTCTTTCACTACGTATGGCTGATCGACGTGGCTGCGCACCCATAGCGCCGTATCGGCGTAGACGCGGGGGTGAATGACATTGTTCAGCTGGAGCAACAGATCAGGATCAGCAAATACCTGCGCAGCAATCCAGGCCCGATTGTACCGGCCAGTGATGTCGTAGGCGTTTGGCCCCAGCACACGTGTAATATCGGCTTTCAGAATGGGATCGTTCTCGGTGAGCCACTTAGCCCGCTCGTCGGCTTCGTACACCGGCACACCCAGCGCCCGAAAAACCCGGCAGACCGTGCTTTTTCCCGAGCCGATACCGCCCGTGACGCCGATCTGCAACGGCTGTGTGTTCTCAGTCGGGCTCATCGCTTAACCCGTGACGTAGTGGTTGGTGTCGGCGGGGTTGGCTGCATAGCGGGCGGGAGCGGAGACAGCAGTTCTCCTACTTCAAAACTGACAAATACCCGGTCGGCGCTGGTACGGATCTGCGGATGCCGATACAGGTTAATTGGTAGTTCTTCGTCGTAATTGTCGTTGATCCGCTTACGCGGAATGCGAATCTGAAGTGAATCGGGGTAGCCGCGCACGAGCCGTTCGGGGCCCTCGACCTGGATGGTACGGGGAGTGAGGTTGATAACGCTCGACACAATATAACGCGGAGCGAGATTGATGTGCAGACTATCGACCACCAACCGAACCGTTTTGGTCATCCGCCGTTCGAAGCCCATTTCGAGGGTGTCGGCCACGACGTAATTTACGCGCATTTTCTTGATCTGTTCGGCCAGGGCCGCCGTCAGCGACGACGTATTGATGATGGAAGCCTGCAGCGGATTCTGCACTACGTAATCGACCGGTTTCACCCGGAACGGCAGCCATGAATGCGTCAGTAGCCCCCAGCCGTCGCCCGATACGTTGACGGTTACGGTGCGGGGCAGCGGAGTCGTCGGGATGTACAGCGAGTCGTTGTAAACAAAATGCACCGGATACTGGACGTTCAGGGTGTAGCCGTCTTTGTTCAGGGCGTTCAGGAACCAGAACAACGACGCTGCCGCAATGCAGAGGAATACCCTGACGGGTTGGAAATTAGCGGTCTTCTGCGCAGGAGTCACTAGAAATGTAGAGTTAATAAAACACCAATGACGCCGGCAGAATTGATGAATATGGATGAAACCACCCACGTTTATCTATTCAGCCTGCGTCATCAGAGATGAGTGCGTTATTGTTTTTTTTCAGGTTCAGCCGGTTTAACGGTAGCCTCGCGCGAAATGGCCGTTTTCTCAAACGTCATCTTAATCCCCCGGTCCACCTCAAGCATAACCGTGGTACCTTCCACCGAAACGACCCGGCCATGCAGCCCCCCGATCGTGACGACGTTGTCCCCTTTTTTGAGGTTTTCAATGAATGACTTCTGATCCTTCTGCTTCTTTTGCTGCGGACGGATCATGAAGAAGTAAAAAACGACGATGATGCCCACCCACAGCAATACATTAGAGATAATAGACTGCGTCGAATTGGGCTGCGCCTGTAATAAAAGCGAGTACATGATTGGTCGGGGATTATAGTTAGTGAAGCGTACTTTTCCGTTCGTTTTGAATACACGACGGTTTTGTACGCTTCACCGGGTTATGACGTTTTGGTCGGATCACCTTTGGGTTGCACCAGCACCTTAAACTGCAAGTCCGTCATGGCGGGTTCGGTGTTGGCAAAAATGGTCACCGTTTTGTTCTGTTCACCACTCTTACCCCGGCTGTTGAACCGCACCTTTATCGATGATTCGGTGCCGGGAGCGATTGGTTCGCGGGGCCATTCCGGTGTAGTGCAGCCGCAGGAAGCCGTAATGTTGTTAATGATCAGCGGGTACTGCCCGGTGTTGGTAAATTTAAAAAGGTGTTCAATCGTGTCGCCTTCGGTGATGGTTCCAAAATCATGAACCCCCGTTTCGGCAAACTTAATCTTCGGCATTTTCTCCGAAGCCACCGCCTGCGACGTTTCAGCCTGTCGGCGGTTATCGCAGCCGGATCCGCCGACCAACAGGCCGGCTGCCAGAACAACGGCAAGAAATCGTTTCATAGTCAATATCTGATTGCGGACAATCCGTTACGCGTTCTGCCGCTTGATCTGCGCCATCAACCGATCGACGTCCTCAAGCAGGCGTTCGGCTTTTTCGCGGGCGTCATTGACAACGCGCTCTCCTTCATTTCTGGAGACATTTTCCGGCAGTTCGGCTGTATTCAATAAATCGTTTATCAACTGCTGCAATTGCTCGCGGTATTTCGAGAGCCGATAGGTTAACCGATCGCGGGTAACCTCGCCTTTTTCGGGAGCGTATAACAGTCCAAGTAGGGCACCAGCAGCAGCCCCGGTCAGGAAAAATGCCAAATCACGGCCAGTTCTGTTCATTTCTAAATCGTTTTCAATGTACAGTTTGCAGAAATCTCGTAGTAGTAACCAGGATAACCACAAACCGTAAACGCAACAAACGTAAACTTATTTATTGTCCAGCAATCCGCGTCCACTCTTGCGCAGCCGGCCTGATGCCTGCAGCTTTTCGGACAGATTGTCGAGGATTCCGTTCACAAATTTACCGCTTTTGGGCGTACTGTATGCTTTTGCTAATTCAATATATTCATTTATGGTAACCTTCACCGGAATGTTCGGGAAGTTCAGCAACTCGCAGATGGCCAGTTTGAGTATAATCTTGTCCAGCATCGCTACGCGCTGCAAATCCCAGTTTTGCAGTTGTTCGATCAGGAGTTGTTCGTATTCGTTATCATTTTCTAACGATTTCTGAAACAGGGTGTTCAGAAACAGTTCATCTTCCTCCCAGTCGTCGGTGAGCGGTTCCAGCTGCAGCCCGGTCATGTTCTGCGCCGACTTAAGGGTACGAATAGCCAGCCCACGTACCACCTCACTGTTTTCGGTCCAACTCAGATCAATCTCGGCCAGGTGATTGCGAATGTCGTCGTGCTTGAATATCAGCGTCCGCAGAACGTACTGAGCCAACTGCTGGTCTTCGTCGGCCGTATGGGTTTTCTGGTCGCAGTAGGCGCGGTAGGTTTCATCCGCTTTCAACACCTCCCGATACGACTTCCGGATAAAGCCAAGGTCGTCGGTCCACGAGATATTCCGGCGAAGCGCTTCGTTCTGCAACGGCTGATGGCTGGCCAGGGCCTGCACCACCGTGTTGTCGTTCAGATCCGATTCGTACGGGAAAGGAGTTTCATCAGGATCGCGGTAGGCCCGTTCGCGGTCGAGCCGGGCTGCGTGGCCGAGCTCAACCAGCAGCAGCAACACCCGCAGATAATCGTCGTAGATGCTCTGAACCTGCGTGATCATCATCTGACCGAGGTGCTGCCGATCTTTCTTGGCCCGGATCTGGTAGAACAGCAGCCCATCGTTGGCGGCTTTCAGCACCTTCGATGGGGCATCGTCATCCTGGGCCGGCTGCCCGGTCCGGATGGCTTCCTCAAACAACACACCGGCCAATTTTCGGTAGCCTTCAAGCTGCCGCCGGTTTTGCGGCAACATGGAGTTTAGATCGGGTTGAAACAGGTCCGAAATGCCATCGAGGGCTAATTGTTGGTTGGAAAGTTCGGACTGCCGAAGCGCATAGAGCGCCTGCATGACCTTGATTCGGAGTAATCGCCTATTCAACATCCGCCTAAAAACTATTAAATCTACCGATAAGAAAAAGAACTGCCGGAAAACGTTGCAAAAATACGGCTTAATCCGTAGTTTTCCCAATCAAAACCGTATGACTTGACCTATACCCTTAACGCATGTTGCTCTTCCACCGACTGGCCAGCCCCCGCTTGGTAGTAGTTGTTCTTTTTGCAAATTTTTTCCTGGCCTCCTGCAAATCAGCGCACTACGCTTACTTCCAGCCCCAATCCACCCGAATCGCGTCGGCTATCCCCGAGTCCTACGTACCAGAAACCACGCCAGATTCGACACCGTCGCCAATGTCTGCCGTTTCGGTTAACCAGCCGCTCGCTTCGAAAGAAAATCAGTCGTCTGCCGGGGTGCCGGTACACCGGGCTACGCACCCGGCCCTGCACCACAACCCGGATAGCCGGCCCGGCAACCGCCATCGTATAAACCGACTGATCCGGTATCCGTCGCTGGCTCAATTTGCTCCGCATCGCTCATCGGTTGTTGATCGCCACAGCGCCAACCGGAAAGTACACGGCCTGGCCATCGCGGCTTTGGTGCTGTCGGTGCTATCGTATGGCCTGTTGCTGGTTCCGGGTAATGCGCTGGTTTGGATTCTGGGCATGGTGCTGCCGCTGACCTCCATCATGATGGGCTCGGCCAGCCTGGCATCAATCAACCGTAACAAAGAGCGGCTTCGCGGCAAAGGCTGGGCAATGGCTGCCATCATGATCGCTACCGGTTTCATGGGTCTGGCTGCCGTTGCGCTGGCTGCCTTATCGACCTCAAAAGTTATCTGGGAGAAATAGGCCCAAGTCGCTGTGATCGGCAGATGTGGTGTCGGGTCCGGGACCTGATGCCACATCTTTCAACAGCATACATTCGATTATTCGGCAAACTCCCCTGCAACCTTTTCGCAATCGGGTGCGTTACGAACGAAAAGTCCCGCAGTCGATCGTGAAAGCGCTTTCCCACCTCAATAAATATCTACTCAAGTACAAGTGGTACCTCATCTGGGGCACCGTATTTACGGTGGTTTCCAACTTGTTCGGCATCTTCCCGGCGCAGCTCGTTCGGTATGCGCTGGACCTGGTCCGGGAAACCCTTGATGTCTATTACCTCTTCGATAGCTCTCCCCTACAATCGTCACTGTATGAAGTCTTTACGTTCAGCATTATGCTGTTCGCCGTGCTGACCTTGGTGATGGCGCTGTTGAAAGGCTTTTTTCTGTTTCTGGTACGGCAGACGCTGATCGTTATGTCGCGCCACGTCGAGTACGATCTCAAGAATGAAATTTACGACCATTACCAGACTTTACCGCTGAGCTTTTACCGGCAACACAGCACCGGCGACCTGATGGCTCGTATTTCGGAAGACGTCAGCAAAGTGCGGATGTACGTTGGCCCGAGCATTATGTACGGCCTTAACCTGATTGTGCTGTTTATTCTGGTTATTACGTACATGGTGAGCATCAACGCCCGGCTGTCGCTGTACGTACTGCTGCCGCTGCCGATCCTGTCGGTAGCTATTTACATTGTCAACAACATCATCATCCGGCGGTCGGAAGAAATCCAGCGGAGTCTGTCGCGGCTGTCGACGTATGTTCAGGAAGCGTTTTCGGGTATCCGCGTTCTGAAGTCGTACGTACAGGAAGATAATTCGGCGGCAAAATTCGAAATTGAAAGTGACGAATACCGCGACAAATCGCTGGGACTGACGCGCGTTGATGCGCTGTTTTTCCCGATCGTTGCCATTCTGGTTGGGCTGAGCAACGTACTGGTCGTGTACGTGGGCGGGCAGGAGATTCTGGCCGGTCGCCTGACACCGGGCAACATCACCGAGTTTATTCTCTACGTCAACATGCTGACCTGGCCGGTGATGGCCCTTGGCTGGACTACGAGCCAGACGCAGCGGGCCGCAGCGTCGCAGGAGCGTATCAATGAGTTCCTGAGCATCAAAACCGATATTGTTTCTCAGAAAAACCTGAGCCGCGACATTCACGGCGAGATTGAGTTTAAGAACGTCCGGTTTGTGTATCCGGATTCGGGTATTGTTGCCCTGAAAAACTTCTCCATGCACGTCCGGGCGGGCGAAACGGTGGCCATTCTCGGCACAACCGGTTCAGGAAAAAGTACGCTGGCTAACCTGCTGACGCGGATGTACGACGCTACCTCCGGTGAGATCCGCATCGACGGTACTCCCATTCGTGACTACAACCTGACCTCCATACGTGGGCAGATGGGTTACGTACCGCAGGACGTCTTTCTGTTCTCCGAAACGATCAGCAACAACGTCCGCTTCGGCAAGCCCGACATGCCGCAGGAACGTGTAGATCAGGCCGTTCGCGATGCCGACCTCTACGACAACATTACGGGCTTTCCTGAAGGTTTCGAAACCCGCATCGGCGAACGTGGCATTACGTTATCGGGTGGGCAGAAGCAGCGCCTAAGCATTGCCCGCGCCATTGCCCGCGACCCGAAGATCCTGATTCTGGACGACTGCCTGTCGGCGGTGGATACCAACACGGAAAATATCATTCTGAACAACCTGCGCCGGATCATGGCTGACCGAACCTCAGTGGTGATTTCGCACCGCGTTTCATCGGCCAAACTCGCCGACTTCATCATCATGCTCGACGACGGCGAAGTTGTGGAGCAGGGCACACACGATGAATTGATGAGTCTGAACGGTGCGTACCGGGAACTGTACGAAAAGCAGTTGCAGACGGAGGAGGTGTAAGGTTGGTTTACAGTTTTCAGTTCACGGTTTTCCAATGGGCGGAGATAAATGGTTATCTTCGCCCAAATCGTTTTTAGGGTATGGCTACAGAAAATCCCCGCGTCTGGTTTAAAAATATTACGCTGGAAAACGTCCGCTCGTTCGGCTCAAAGCAGACAATTAACTTCACTGATAAAGAGGGTAAAGCTGCTCAGTGGAATGTGATTTTGGGTGATAATGGAACAGGGAAAACGACGGTATTGAGGAGTCTAGTATTATCATATTTAGCTATCGAAGCATATGACGGTCGAAAAACTTTTTATGAGTCATTAGAACGAAACAACAAGTTAAATACTTCGATTTGGACTGAGTACCATATATTTCCAGAACGTTTTTTTAGACATCATTTTATTCGTACAAAGAATTTAAAAGATGGAATAAAACTTCTTTCGGAGAAAGACCCTGAGCATACTGATTGGAACACAGAAAAATTAGACTTTGGATTGTTTGGCTACGGAGCAGCACGTAGAATTGATAATAGAAAATTATCACAATCCGAATTCTACTCCGAAACAGATGCTGAACTACAAAACGTTATAACCCTTTTCAGAGATGACATAAGTTTGATAAATGCCGAAGAGTGGCTTTTACAATCTGATTATATTTCATTAAAGGAAGAAAAATTCAAAGGCCAGTATTTAAAAGTTTTAAATTTATTAAAGACTCTTTTTCGAAACGAAGTTTTTGACATTTATATAGATACTAAATCCGGAAATCCAAAAGTATTCTTTAAAACTCACTACGGCGATGTTCGCCTTCACGAACTTAGCCTCGGCTATAAAACACTTGTCGCGTGGATGGTAGACTTAGCTAAAAGCTTATTTGATCGCTATCAAGGTAGCGAAAATCCCCTTGCGGAGCCTGCAGTTTGTTTACTGGACGAAATAGACCTACACCTTCATCCTAAATTTCAACGTAATATCATTCAGTTCTTAACAGAGACATTCCCGAATACGCAATTCATTGTTACCGCGCATAGCCCGCTGATTGTAGTAGCTGCTGAAGAGCGGCCGTTGGACGCAAACATTATCTTATTGAAGCGCGAAGGTGATCAAACTGTAGTTGTTAATGACCCGGTAGATGTGAGTAAGTGGAGTGTTGATCAAATTTTGAATAGTGATTTGTTTGGACACGTACCAGCCCGCTCTGAATCACTTACACAATTACGTAGTGAGCGTGATGCTTTATTGGAAAAGTCGAAGCTAACTAAGAAAGAAAAAGCGCGGCTAGCGGAGTTGGATGAAAACATAGGTTTTATCCCGTTCGGGCAGGATCAGGCTGAAATTAAAGCGGAAAGTATTATTCAGCAGTTGGCCGATGTATTACGCAAACAGCAGCAGGTACAATGATTCGTGTTGCTAAATCTGACAACGTACCGGTTGTCTTAACTGAGAAAGGAGTTCAAGCCACGGTCGAAAACTGTCGATTGTATGAAATCAATCCAAATGCTTATGACAAAGGGGCGACTAAATTTAAAATCAACTCGGATATCTATGGCCACTTATCTGTTAAAGAACTGTTGATATTCGAGCAGCACGGCAAATGCTGTTTTTGCGAAGCCGACTTTACCGCTAACGGTTATGGTGATGTCGAGCATTTCCGCCCCAAAGCTGGCTTTACCAAGACGCTTGCTGGAAAATTAAATCGACCTGGATATTATTGGCTTGCTTACGACTGGAGTAACCTATTCTTCTCTTGCCAAATTTGCAATCAGCGATATAAGAAAAACTACTTCCCGCTTGAAGACGAAACTCAGCGAGCAAAAAACCATACCTTTGATTATGAAGCTGAAGTATGTCAATTAGTACACCCTTCAAAAGATAATCCTGAGGATCACATCACTTTCAATCGACACGTTCCGGTTGCCAAGGATAAGCGAGGTAAGTTATCTATTAACGGCTATGGCATCGACCGGCCCAAATTGAATACACTTCGAGAAGCACATTTGCAAAATGTTCGCAATAATATATTCTTGGCAGGGTTTGATCCTACACGTATGAGCGAAGACGAGCGAGATCTATTGTCACGTCAAAGCGGTCAACCTTGGCCTGTAATTGAGGGACTCATTCAGACAGCGAAAGCATTTGTAGCTGTAGCCACAGATAATTCACAACCTTTTTCCGCCATGGTCAGGGCCAATTTCCCCGACCTCATTTAAAGCTTCGCTACCAGTCCCCGCATCATCTCCGTAAAATACGCGCCGTTGTAGGGGCCGAACCAGTTCATATCACGGGTTTCGTAGGTCGGTTTGTCGTAGTAGCGATCGGGCGTTACGTAGCCGATGTAGCCCCCATCGAAGCTGGTTACCATCAGGTTCAGCCCCCGCTGGTCGGTAGCTGGTTTGATGTCGGCCACGAGTTCGCCCGAAAAGTCGCAGGGGGCGCCGAGCATGACCGTTTGCCCGATACGTAGCGCTTTTAATTCTGACGGGTATTCGCCATACACGGCGTTGAAGAGCCACGGACGTACCCGCCAGTCGGTCAGGATGCGGGCATGGGGTTCGCGCAGGCCGAGCGGCAAGGTCAGGACGGCCAGCGTACTGTCGGGCCGGGGTTGAATCTGGGGCAAGGTGCGCTCGATACGGGCCGCCAGGGCACCGGCATAATTCCGTATCTCTTCAAAGTCGGTTTTTCCTTTCGCTTCGGGCCCGGTACTGCCCACCGCCCCGGCCAGAAACATGGCAAAATCTGCGTCTTTCCGTTCCAGACGATCCACCAGCGAGCCGGGATAATCGCGGCTCAGGTAGCGGCCGTTGCGTCCGTCGAACAGGGTTGCGTGCCCGGCAAACGTACAGAGCAGCGCCGACTCTCCCGTTGCTTTTTGGAATTTCAGCAGGCGGATGTTGCCGTCGAGCGGACCATCGCCCCCGATCCGGTTCCGGATCAGGTCACTGGCGTTCGTCTGGCCGTAGCCAACCTGAGCCGGTGCCAGCGTTTTCTGCGCCGACGTAATAGCCGTCAGAATCCCCTCCGTAACGCGCCGAACGACCCGTTCATCAAAATCGCCCGCAATAAGTTCGCTCACCAGGCCCGGAGCCCAGCCGCCCACGCTGTTGTGCGAATGAATGGCGCCGATGTAAACGTCCTCCCAGCGAAAGCCTATCTGAGGCAGTCGTTGTTTTAAGGCTTCTACTACGGCCGGGGGCGTAATGAGCAGGTCAAGGCCCACAATAGCGGTCTTTGTGCTGCCGTTGGTCAAAACGATTGTGCGGACGTAGATGGAATCGCTCACGACCTCCCAGTGCTTTCCTCGCCGGACGCCATAGCCCCCGGTTGGCGTAGTATACGGTGGTGTAATGTTCACTTTGGCCCAACCAGCCTGAATAGGAGCTTTTGGTTGAGGAGGAGCCGGGAGTTCGGCCAGCCGCTGTCTGGTTTCGGCGTAATACGTTGTCTGCTGATAGGGCGTTCGGTCGACGGGAGATACGCTAACCGCCACGAACACACTAATCAGCACCAGCAGCCCCAGCAGTATTCGGCCCAGAATACGAAGAAATTTCATAGCAATTGCACCATCACGGCACCGATTCAGCCCGCAAGCAACAAAAAAACCGCTGAACGGAAAAGGGTTAGACAACTTCTTCCGGAAATGTAATTTTTCATTCGTTTGGTCTCATGCCGAACGATTGTGTAGCTACCTTTTTCCGAATAATGATCGGATATTTGCCGTATCAATTATTTACGCGTATGTCCACCCTGATCGTATTCGACGACCCGGCTATTCGTCCGTCGCTGCTGCCGTTCACCTTTACCCGACCGGTAGCCGACATCCGGATCGGTATACAGACTATTGCCGAAAAATGGACTGATTATCTGGCTACTACTCCGTCGTATCTGACAGAACCGTACCTTCAGCAAAAGTTTGCCTTACATACAACCGACGATAACCTGTACGTCAACGGTGCCGTTTGCCCCACGGAATCCCTTATCGAATCAATACGGCAACTGGCTCCGGAAAACGCCCTGATCCTGCCGGACGGTCTGCTGCTTGCGGTACGTACCAGCCGGGCCACCCTGGCGGCAACCGACCTGATCAGCCTTACCCAAAAGCATACAACGTTCAATCAGTCGCTGACTGTTATCCGTAACCTCTGGGATATATTTCTCGACAATGGCGCACAGATCCGGGCGGATTTTGCCCGCCTGACCGCAGGCCGGACGTCGGAACCCATTACGGACCCGCACACGCGCTGCTACGGTATCGAAAACATCTTTGTTGAACCCGGCGCCACCATCCGGGCGGCCGTCCTGAATGCAGAAGGTGGCCCCATCTACATCGGCCGGAATGCCACCATTCAGGAGGGAACGGTGATGCTCGGTCCGTTTGCCCTCTGTGAGTCGTCGACGGTGAACTGGGGCGGCAAAATGCGGAACAACACCACCATCGGCCCATACTGCAAGGTAGGTGGCGAAGTGGGCAATTCCGTGTTCTTCGGTTACAGCAACAAGGCCCACGACGGCTTTCTGGGTAATTCGGTAATCGGCGAGTGGTGCAACCTGGGCGCGAACACCAACAATTCGAACCTCAAGAACGACTACTCCAACGTAAAGCTGTTCAACTACGCCGTCGGCGATCTGGTCGATACGGGGCGGCAGTTCTGCGGCCTGATGCTGGGCGATCATACGCGGGCCGGTATCAGCACAATGTTTAACACCGGCACGGTCGTCGGCGTGAGTGCAAACGTATTCGGGGCTGGATTTCAGCCGAAACACATTCCATCATTCTCGTGGGGCGGAGCCGATACGGGGTTCACGGCCTATCGTCCGGAAAAAGCCCTGCAGGTTGCCCGCGAAGCGTTCAAGCGCCGGAACAAGGATCTCGACGCCACAGAAGAAGCCATTTTACGCGAAGTGTACCGCTTAAGCCGCCAGTTGGTCGCCGACAATGCTCTTTAACGAAATTATTGGTCAACAGGACACTAAGCAGGCACTGCTCCGGGCGGTTCAGGCCAATCACCTCGCCCATGCCCTGTTGTTCGACGGGCCGGCGGGTAGCGCTAACCTTGCCCTGGCGTTAGCGCTGGCTACATACGTCAACTGCGAGGATAAGCAACCTCAGGATGCCTGCGGGCGCTGTGCGTCATGCGTGAAGATACAGAAGCTGGTCCATCCTGATCTGCACATGGTATTTCCGGTGGCCAACACAAACCGGGGCAAAACCAGCGAAGCCTACCTGACCGACTGGCGCAGTTTCCTGTCGGCGCACCCGTACCGAACCCTGCCGGAATGGCTGGACACGATGGGGGCCGACAATAAACAAGGGAATATTTCGGCCGAAGAAGCCCGGAATATTTTACAGAAGCTTTCGTTAAAATCCTACGAAGGTGCCTACAAGATCATGCTGATCTGGCTGCCGGAACTGATGAACGTAGCGTCGGCCAATGCGCTGCTGAAAGTGCTGGAAGAGCCTCCCGCCCAGACGCTGTTTCTGCTCGTAACAAACCAGCCGGATAAGCTGCTGATCACCATCCTGTCGCGGACGCAACGGGTGGCGGTGCGGGCGTTTTCGGACGATGAGGTGACTACGCACCTGCGTCAGCACCTTAACGTTGATGAACTGACGGCCAGGCGGGTCGCTTATCTGGCGGATGGCAACCTATCGGCGGCCCTGCGCATCAGTCAGACGGAAACTAATGATAACCACGCCTGGTTTGCCGACTGGATGCGGACTTGTTACCGACAGGATCTGATTGCGCTGGTTAAACAGGCCGATCAGTTCGACGGTTTCAGCAAAGAGAAGCAAAAGGGGTTGCTCGAATACAGTATTAGTCTCTGCCGTGACTTATTTTTGTGGCAGCAGGGCGCTGGATCGCTGCTACGTCTGCCCGATGAGGAAGTCACATTCGTGAAAAATTTTACCAAAATTTTAACCATGAATCATATAGAACGGCTTATTGCTGAACTAAATGAAGCCGTTTATCACCTGGAGCGGAATGCCCGAGCCAAAATGGTCATGCTCGATATGTCATTAACATTCAGCCGCCTGATTCGTACCCCGGCATGAAACTCAAATTGCGTAAGTCCCGAAAGCTCAAACCCAGGCAGGTGATTGGCATGACGGACCTCGTTGATTTCCCTGATCTGTCGCTTTCTGACGTAAAAGCCAAGGTCGACACAGGCGCGTTTACGTCGGCGCTGCACTGCAAAGAGGTGCAGTTGGTACAGTCAGGCAATAAAACAATGTTAAGTTTTTGGCTGATTGATAAAACCGGCGTGGCCTCCCGGCGGTTCTATAGCGACCAGTTCAGTCAGCGGATGATCCGAAACTCATTTGGTGTCGCTGAACTACGGTATGTGATCAAAACCCGTATCGTTCTGTTCGGCCGGGTGATCCGCGCCGAATTTACCCTGGCCGACCGTGAGCGGCTGAAAAACCCGGTCCTGTTGGGACGAAAATTACTTCGTAACCGATTTATAGTCGACGTATCGCAAAAAAATCTGTCGTACAAAGCAAAGACTACACAGAAACTCCATCATCAACAGAACGGCAGCGTTGATACGCAGCAGCCTGACTAACTGCTTTATATCCACAGATATACTCCCATACCACACGCAGCCGCTACTCACTACTACCATGCGTATTGCCATTTTATCGGCTAATCCGAACTTATATTCTACCCGTCGACTGGTCGAAGCGGCTGAGCTGCGCGGCCATGAGGTGCTGGTAGTCGATCACCTTAAATGCCACGTGATGATCGAAGGCGGTAAACCGTCGGTCCTCTACGAAGGGCAGCCACTGGAGCATATTGACGCCATTGTACCACGTATCGGGGCGTCCGTTACTGACTACGGCTGTGCCATTGTCCGGCAGTTTGAGATGATGAAAGTGTTCACGACGGCGAAATCCCAGGCGATCACCCGTTCCCGCAACAAACTCAGAAGCCTGCAGGTCCTGTCGAAAGCGGGCGTTGGCTTACCCAAAACGGTGTTTGCCAATCACCCCAAAAACGGGGACATCAACCAGTTGATCAAGCTGGTTGGCGGACCACCGGTGGTGATCAAACTGCTGGAAGGCACTCAAGGCATCGGTGTCGTACTGGCCGAAACGACCAAAGCGGCCAAATCAACCATCGAAGCCTTTTATGGCTTGAAGAAGCACGTACTGGTACAGGAATACATTGCCGAAGCCAAAGGAGCCGACATTCGTGCGTTGGTAGTTGGGAATCAGGTGGTAGGAGCCATCCGGCGTCAGGGCGTCGATGGGGAGTTCCGGTCCAACCTGCACCGGGGTGGCAATGCGATACCCATTCAGCTTACGCCCGAAGAAGAAGATACGGCCATCAACGCAGCCCGGGCTCTCGGCCTGAAAGTGGCCGGAGTGGACATGCTGCCTTCCGACCGCGGTCCGTTGCTGTTGGAAGTAAATTCATCGCCCGGTCTGGAAGGCATCGAAACCGCCACCGGCATCGACGTAGCCGCCGAAATTGTTGCTTACATCGAAGAACGTATTCCCGCCGATGAAAGCGATACGGTGGGGGTTTGAGTATAGAAGGGAGGAAAGGAGGAAGGGGAGGAAGGAGAAAAGGAAAACAAGCAGTGCCTCCCTTCCTCCTCTCCCCCCCCTCCTCCTCTCCTCCCCTTCCTCCCTTCCGTCCCTTTCCTTACTTTTGCCGTATGCCTGCCCTCGACCCTGATCTCAAAAAAGCCATTGTCCGCATGCCGGTAGCCGAAAAAGACAAGCTGCTGCTGCGGCTGGTTACCAAAGACCCTATCCTGACTGAACGGCTGCAATTTGAACTGGTCGAACACGGAGAGACGATCGACGAACGGCGCACCATCATCCGGCAGTTTATCGACCGGACGGCCCGGCTAAAGCAGGATTCGGCGGGTTGGGTGATGATGGATATGCGGGCCATCAGCGGCTACATCAGCCGGCACCTGAAAGTTACGAAAGACAAATACGGGGAAGCGGAATTGATGCTATACATGCTCAATACGTTCTTCGACCACCACCTTGATCTGCTCCGTCATCATAATAGTCGTACTGACAAAGCGGCCGAATACATTGCCAAACGGACCGATCAGGTGCTCAAGAAGGTGTCGAAACTTGATCCTGATTACCACATCGAATTTGCCGGCGACATCAACAAACTGCTCCAGCGGGTGCATCACAACGCTCCGGCTCACTACGCCCGCCAACTCGATCTGCCCCGGGAGTGGACCCTGTGAAACTTCGGGTTGTCAGCGCAGTTCGGTTAAATCCAGCTCGAAGCCGGGCAATACGTCCTCGCCTGACAAAGACTGATCAAACGTACGGTTGATCTGGATAGAACCGTCGGCCCGGTATATGAAGGTGGTTTCTGTTTTTGGATCAATCAACCAGGCTAACTGACAACCATTGTCAATCCAATCGGTCTGTATTTTGGCGCGGGCGTCGTTTAAATTATTAGATTCGGACATCAGTTCGATGACGAAATCAGGGCAAACAGGTAGAAATTTTTTTCCTGTTCAGGCGTTAGGTCATTCCAGCGATTCAGCAATACATACCGTTGTCTACCAGACAGACCTGCCGTTCATTCTGCTCACTGGCTCGCTGCTCTTTTTTGCGGCCGACAGAGCCTTGCAGGCTAAGCGAGTTGGAAAGTCGCTGACTCCTTTGGTTCCGTATCTGTACTGGGGACTCGTTTGTCTTGGTATGATCAATATGAGCCTACTAATTGCCAAACAGTATTCAGGCAATTGGATTTGGTGAGCGATTTTTACGATACCATCAGCCTGTTCCCAAAGAGCCTTATAACAAAATCAATTCACCTCATTTTGGGCAGGTTTTTTCGCTCAGCGTCAATGCGGTGTAACCTCAACGTGTGCTGGTCGCGACGCCGACTCTAAAACCCACACCGTACCCGGCGGGTTATACGTCAATAACCACAGTTACCCGCCATGAGCCAAACCGTACTTATTACCGGCGGCACCGGTACCATTGGTCGCCGTCTGACTCAACTACTCATTCAGGAAGGCTATCAGGTTTCGCTGCTCAGCCGGTCTGTCAAGCCGATTCCCAACGTCAAGGTGTACCAGTGGGATGTGAAAAAAGGCCACCTTGATCCACAGGCTATCATGACCGCCGATCATATCATTCACCTCGCCGGGGCCGGTATTGCCGATGAGCGCTGGACGGATGCCCGCAAGGACGAGATTCTGGGCAGCCGTGTCATGTCGACTACGTTGCTGGCCCAGGCTCTGGCTAAAAACGCTCACCACGTTACGTCGTTTATTGCCTCGTCGGCCATTGGGTATTACGGGGGCGATACCGGCGATCGGCCCATGACCGAAACCAGCCCGGCCGGGACCGATTTCCTGGCGCAGGTAACGCGGGCCTGGGAACGTTCGGAAGACCAGGTCGCGGCCCTCGGGATACGTACCGTCAAGATGCGGACCGGCGTGGTGCTGACTATGGAAGGCGGGGCCTTACCAAAGCTGGCGCAGCCCATTCGGCTTGGGGCCGGGGCGCCGATTGGCTCGGGGCAGCAGTACATTTCGTGGATTCACCTCGACGACCTGTGCCGGATGTACATCCAGGCCATGAAGGACGAGTCGTGGCAGGGTGTTTACAACGCCGTAGCGCCGGGGCCCGTCACGAACGAAGCCCTTACGAAGCAGATTGCCCAGGTGCTGAACCGACCGCTCCTCCTGCCAAATATTCCGAATTTCGTGATCCGGATGATGTTTGGCGAGCTGGCCATTACCGTCATCGGCGGTAGCTATGTGCTGAACAAGCGGATCAAGGAAGACACTACGTTCCAGTACCGGTTCGGCGACTTGAAACATGCCCTCCAGGACTTGCTAAAATAAAAACACGTCTGGGTGGAGTCGAATCCGTGCTCCCCCAGACGTGTTTTTAAACCCGCCGGCCGTTAGTTAGCTCCACTCGCGGTCGTTCGAATCCTTCGTATTCCAGGTATCGGTTGGTGCAAACCAGGTCGCTCCTTTCTTCAGGAATTTCTTAGCCACCTCTTCGTTCAGTTCAACCCCGAGGCCGGGCTTGTCGGGAACCTTAACGAATCCTTTTTCAACGATTGGCTTCATGCCCGTTACAAGGTCCTCCCAGCCCGCTACGTCGACCCCGTGGTGTTCGAGCGCAACGAAGTTTTCGGTAGCAGCTGCGCAATGCACATTAGCCATCATACAGATTGGCGATCCAGCGAAGTGCATAGCCATCGGAACGCCCTTTTCCTCGGCATAGTCACCAATCTTTTTGGTTTCGAGCAAGCCCCCCGACGACGCCAAATCGGGGTGAATCATATCGATAGCCTTCGCGTCGATGAGTTTGATAAACTCTTCTTTCAGGTAAATATCCTCCCCTGTCAGCGTTGGCGTTTCGATGGCATCTGAAATCTGTTTCCAATGATCCGTATAGAACCAGGGCACCAGGTCTTCGAGCCACGCCAGCCGGAACGGCTCCATGGCTTCGCCGATCTGAATGGCTGTATTCACGTCGAAGTGCCCAAAGTGGTCGGCCGCCAGGGGCGTATCGTAGCCCACAATATCCCGAACCCGGCCCACGTGTTCAACCAGGGCATCAACCCCTTTCTTGGTAATCTGGATACGAGTAAATGGATGCTTCGTGTTGGCGTAATTGCCCAGCTTACCCATTTCTTTGTCGTCCCACTGCCGCTTTACACTCCAGCTGTTGGCATTGACCAGCATACCGGGCTTATCGGCGAGCATACCAATACCGAAGTCCATTTTCAGGAAGGAATACCCCTGTTCTTTGCGCTTGTTCATATTCACCGCAAACTCCTCGTAGTTCTTTCCTTCCGGCGTATCGGCATACAGGCGGACGTAGTCGCGGAACTTACCGCCCAGCATTTGGTAGGCAGGTACGTTGTAGGCTTTACCAGCCAGATCCCACAGCGCCATCTCAACACCACATACCCCACCGGCCGCCCGGCTGTGGTTACCAAACTGCTTGATTGCTTTAAAAAGCTGCTCGACGTTACACGGATTTTTACCCAGAATCCGGCTCTTGAGCATTAAAGCGTAGTTGGCACTACCTCCATCGCGGACTTCGCCCCAGCCCACAAGGCCCTGGTTCGTATCGATGCGGATGATGGGGCTGGAGAACGGAACCCCCTGCAGCACCGCCACGCGCATATCCGTAATTTTCAACTCCGAAGGCTTGGAGTCGCGTTTTACTTTCTGAGTAATGAACTCGGTTTCCTGCTCAAATTTGCCGTCGAAAAGCATACCAAGCGTCAGGCCGCCCAGTCCGGCATTACGAATGAACTCGCGACGATCGGCAGGCTGAGCCGACGACGTCAGACGCGAAAAAATATTCTTCATAGTTTTCGGGTATTGTTAGGAATCTTCGGTTTGTCAGTAAAATCACCAAATGCCAGTATTTTACTTATCTACGGGTCTTTATTGGGCAAAAACATACTAAACCCTTTGCACTCCGATAGCGATGATCAAGAAAACGCTGCTTGCCGTATCCCTTCTTTCGCTCGCTGGTGGCCTTTCGGTGCAGGCTCAGCGAGTTGGTTCAACCCCCGAACACGTTAAAGCGCTCACCGCCAACTGGAAAGGCGAACGCATGCCCGACGGCCGACCGATGGTGCCGGACATCGTGCTGGAGCGCCTGCAAAACTGTACTCTCGAACAGATCTGGGGCTACCTCGACCGGCGCGGCTACCGCAATCAGGTCGAAAAGGACTGGATTATCCTAAAACCGGGAGAGACCATGACCGGCCGGGTCGTAACGGCGCAGTTCATGCCCACCCGCCCCGACCTCGACAGCCTGGTCCGGGCACAGGGGAAGGCAGAAGGTCGTTCGCAGAAAGGTGGGATCAACATCTGGCCTATCGACATCCTGACCAAAGGCGATATATACGTAGCAGATGGTTACGGCAAAGTGAAAGACGGTACGCTGATCGGATCGAGTTTGGGAAATGCCATCTACGGCAAAACCGGTAAGGGTGTTATTTTTTATGGGTCGGTGCGGGACATGCAGGAGCTGAAAGATACCAAAGGCTTCAACGCCTGGGTGAAAGGCCATCATCCGTCGTACATTAAAGACATGACCCCAACGGCCATCAACGCGCCCATCCGCATCGGCGAGGTGACGGTGTTCCCCGGCGACGTCGTGTTTGCCAATGAATACGGGGTGGTATTCATCCCGGCCCATCTGGTCGAAGGACTCGTGTCGGCTTCTGAAATGACGGCCCTCCGCGACGAATTTGAGCGGGTGCTGCTTCAGCAGGGCAAATACCCGTCGGGCGAAATCCACGGCGACTGGTCGGGCAAGATCAAGGATGAATTTCGGACGTGGGTAGCCAAGTACCCCAAGAAACTAGCTATTACGCAGAAAGACATAGACGCTTATTTAGCCAAAGAAGGCCATTAATGAAGTGAAACCGCGGAGGAAGCAGAGGGCACGCGAAGGAAACAGAGCACTATCTCGGCGTTCTCGGCGCTTTTCTCTGCTTCCTCCGCGTTTGGAACATTCCCAAAATCAACATAATGAAAGGTACGATTGCCACCCTCTCACTAGTTCTTGGCCTAACCCTGACAGGCCAGTTATCGGCCCAAACCATTCCGAAGGACGAGCTGACGTTTCTGACGTCCGAATGGAAAGGCGAACGCTTCCCGGACGGACGCCCCAAGATTCCGGATGCGCTGCTGGAACGAGCCCGCAAAATCGGTATCGACGACGCCTGGACGGTGCTGAAGAACGAAGGCTATACCAACCAGTTTGAAGGCAACTGGAAACTGATTAAAGACGACGTACCGGTAATTGGCCGGGCCGTTACGGCCATGTTCATGCCCAGCCGGCCCGATGTGGAGAAGAACATCAAGGAGCGCGGTATCAGCAAACAGGGGCGCAAAGGCAACACCAATGCGTGGCCCATCGAAACCCTGACGAAAGGCGACGTGTACGTAGCCGACGCATTCGGAAAAATTGGGGGAGGAACGCTCATGGGCGCTACGCTCGGCAACGCAATTTTCAGCAAAACCGGCAACGGCGTAGTGTTCAACGGGGCCGCCCGCGACTTGCAGGAATTACAGAACATCAATGGGTTCAACGCATTCGTCCGCGACTTTCACCCGTCGTTCCTGGAGGAGATGGTCCTGATGGGCTTGAACACGCCGATACGAATCGGCAACGCGATGGTGCTGCCCGGCGACCTAGTGATTGCCCAGCGAGAAGGCGTTCTGTTTGTGCCCGCCCACATGGCCGACCAGGTAATCAGCACCTGTGAATTCGTGACCCGCAAGGATCAGTTCGGCTTCGAGATGGTGAAATCAGGCCGATACACGACGGGCCAAATCGACAGCCAGTGGACCGACGACATTAAAAGTGAATTTCTCAAGTGGCTGGGCCAGCATCCGGAACTGGGGGCCATGACCCGGCCGGAGCTGGACAAGATGATGAGCAAACGGACGTGGTAGGCCGATTCGCAGTTTTAGGCGAGGTAGTGGAGTCTGCGCCACCTCGCCTAAAACCGTGTACCAAAAACCGAACCTCTCCCCGGCCTGGTACGTTTTCCATACATGACCGAGTACCTTAAAGATGCCCTTCGCAAGGCCGCTTCGTTCTGCGCGTATCAGGAACGAACGCAACAGGAAGTCCGCGAACGCCTGAACGATTGGGGCGTTTACGGCGACGATGCCGAAGAAGTCATTGCCGAACTGATCCAGCAGAACTACCTCAACGAAGAGCGATTCGCCAAATCCTTCGCCGGTGGCAAGTTCCGCGTGAAAGGCTGGGGCAAACGGAAGATCAAACAGCACTTACAGCAACGCGGCATTACGGGCTATAACCTCGAACAGGCCATGAAGGAGATTGCCCCGACCGACTACCGGGCGGCTCTGGCAGACCTCCTCGACAAGAAACGCCGGACCCTTCGTGATGACAATCCGCTGGTGGTGAAACAGAAACTGGTTCGCTACGCTCTTAGCAAAGGCTACGAATCCGACCTGATTTTCTCGGTTCTGGGTGGGGAGGAGTAACCCCTCTAACCGCATTTTTGGTTAGTTTTACGCCCTTACCATTCCCCTCCGACCGCATGCCCCATCTTTTTCTGGATACCGAACGCATGGCCAACCTCGCCAGTGGCATGGGCCAGTTCTGCCTGCATTTAGGCAACGAACTGGTTCGGCAGAAACCCGCCGACTGGCAGATTACCTTTCTGGTCTCCCGCGAACAGGTGGGCATCTTTGGCCCCTCGGCTGAGTATCTGGTTGCCAGCCGGTGGCGACGCGTCTGGCACCCGTGGAAGTTTGATGTCTGGCACTGCCCCTATCAGAATTCGCGGTTCACACCCATGCGCAAAACGGCCCTGGTGTATACCATTCTCGACTTAAACTACCTGTTCCTGCCCGAATACTCCGACAAACGAAAGGCCCGCCAGAAAGCCCGGTATCAGCAACTGGTGAATAAAGCGGCTGCCGTGACGACCATTTCGAGCTACGTAGCGCAGGACATCCGCAAGCAACTGGTGGTGCCACCCACTACGCCCGTCGAAGTGATTTACCTGGGAATGGACAAACCCACGGATATTGTCTCGTCCTTTACGGTTAAACCCGACGGCCCCTTTCTTTTCTTCATCGGCATGTTGCAGGCCTACAAGAACGTCCATGCGATGCTGCCGCTGCTGGAGGCCTTCCCAAACTACCGGTTGGTATTAGCCGGCCCTGACGACAAGCCCTACGTTCAGGACCTACGCGATCAGGCCACCCGGATGGGCGTTGCCGACCGCCTGATTATTCCGGGTCCGGTAGATGAAGCAACCAAGTGGTGGCTTTATGCCAACTGCGATGCCTTTCTGTTTCCATCGCTGCACGAAGGATTTGGCCTGCCTGTAATTGAAGCCATGAGTTTTGGCAAGCCGGTTTTCTGCTCCACCCTGTCGAGCGTTCCGGAGGTAGGTGGCCCCGAAGCATTCTACTTCCCGTCGTTCGACCCCGAAACAGTGGTAAACGTCTTTCAGCTGGGCATGGAAACCTATTCCAATGACCCTGAAATGCCAACCCGCATTATGGAGCACAGCCGGCAGTTCCGCTGGGAGGCCACGGCCGCAGCGTACTGGCAATTGTACCAGCGCGTGGTCTAAAGCGGCCGCCGAACCGCTTCCAGGGCGTAGCAGAACGAGTTGATCGGGCTGTAGGTCGTATCGAATCCCAGCGACCGGAGGTATGCATTGAACGTATCGATATTATTACGATCCTTGTCCAGATTGTGCACCTCGACTACCATCTTCTGAATACACCGGACCAAATCCGGGTCGGTGTTGTAAATAATATCATATTCACTGCCCTCACAGTCGAGCTTCAGCAGATCGACTGATTCCAGCCCGTTGTTCCGTATGATATCCGCCAGCGTTACGCAGGGTACGGTAATCCTCTGGGTATTATTTCCATTGAAACCGGCGAAGGCAGAAGCCACTACCTGACTTTTTTCTGCCGCTTCGGCGTAGAGGTCGAGTTGATCGAGGGGTTTGCCCGTAACAGCCATCTGAAACAGCCGGACGCTCTGCTGCAGGGGGGCATTCTGCTGAAGCGTCTGCTGAAAGGTTTGAACATTGGCCGGCATGGGTTCGTAGGCGTAGATTGTCGCCTGCCCAATTTTAGAAAGCAGCTGGATGTCAAAAAAGCCTGCGTTGGCCCCCACGTCGATCACGACCGGTTTCATGGGCAGATCACGAACCAACGTATCGATCTCGTACACATCGGCCATGAATATCTCTTTAAAAACCTGATACAAACTGGCTGGCACCTGAAACCGCACCGGCAGCGGACGCGTGGTAAAAACCAGATCCCGTTTATGCCGATCCCCGCGTCGGAGTACGTATTCGGTTGGATTAGCGATGTGCCGCCATAATCTGAAATATCGGCTGATGCCCGTTGCTGCCATGAAATATGAAGTACGACAAGCTACAAAGATAAGGGCTTGCCATTACGTAACGGCAAGCCCTGGTATCAGATACGAACCAGACCGCTTAGAAATCGGCGTCCGTAACGAAGCTTTTTGGCTCTTCGGCGGCTTTCACAACAGTTTCTGTATTGGCCGCCTGGGGATTGAGGGCAGCGGCCTTCATCGCCCGGAACTTCGCCATAACCTCGCCCCGCTGGTACTCGCCAACGCGTTTCTCGAAGAAATTCGTTTTGCCCTGCAGCGAAATCATGTCCATGAAGTCAAACGGATTCGATACGTTGTAGAGCTTACGCATACCGAGTGTAGTAAGCAGGTGGTCGGCAACGAACGCGATGTACTGTTTCATCAGATCGGCGTTCATACCAATGAGCGATACCGGCAACGCATCGGCCACAAACTCCTGTTCAATTTCAACCGCGTTGCGGATGATGTCGTATATCTGAGACTCCGGGAGCTTGTTTTTGATGTGGTCCGTATAGAGCATACAGGCGAAATCGCGGTGCAGACCCTCGTCGCGTGAGATCAGCTCGTTCGAAAACGTCAGACCAGGCATCAGGCCGCGCTTTTTCAACCAGAAAATCGAGCAGAACGACCCGGAGAAAAATATACCCTCCACGGCCGCGAACGCAATCAGGCGCTCGGCAAACGACCCGTTCTCAATCCAGCGCAGGGCCCATTCGGCCTTCTTCTGGACGCACGGAATGGTATCGATAGCATTGAGCAGCCGATCTTTTTCGACCGAGTCCTTGATGTAGGTGTCGATCAGTAAGGAATACGTCTCCGAGTGGATATTTTCCATCATCACCTGGAAGCCGTAAAAGCATTTAGCTTCGGCGTATTGAACCTCAGACAGAAAATTGACAGCTAAATTCTCGTTCACAATGCCATCGGAAGCTGCAAAGAAGGCCAGGACGTGCGAGATGAAGTGCCGTTCGCTGTCGTTAAGGTTGTTCCAGTCTTTTAAATCCTGCGACAGGTCGATCTCTTCGGCGGTCCAGAACGAAGCCTCATGGGTTTTATAAAATTCCCAGATATCCCAATGCTTGATGGGAAACAGCACAAAACGGCCTTTGTCTTCTTCTAAGATCGGTTCGATAACGTCGTGTTGTAGCATGTGGCTTTTTGTGGTTATATGGTTTTCCAGTCGGAATCAACTGGGCCTTTGGTGAAGTAAGTACCGAAGTAATGATTCAACAAAGTTAGCCCTTCTGCCCACTTACACAAGCCCGTTTGCCGCGGTTTAACCGATAAGTCTATCCGAAAAATTGGTAAACAGAACGAAATCAATCGGTTGCCTGAATTAAGTAAAAGTAAGTTCTTAAAATAATACCAAAGAAAGGATTAAGTCTGATTGTCAATGGATTGGATAGGCTTTAAAGACCATAAAAACAAAAGGGTCGCTCCCGTGGAAGCGACCCGCATTAAATCTATAGGCTACAGGGCTAAAGACGCCCCGGGACGGAGATAAAAGACTCAGAATAAATCTTTGATGTCGATCCGGCGGTGCAACTGTTCTTCGTCTTTGAAGGGCAGCAACACCAGCACTTTACCGTGCTCGTGAATGGCTTCAATCTGCTCAGCATCCACAAATGTTGGGATATCCAGTACGCGCAGAAACATCGGTACAGCCAGACGCTGGCCCGCTTCGTAATCATCTTTGTGTACCGAGGTACCAACCAGTAATGTATAGAGCACTAATTTACTTCCTTCGATCAGGACGTTGAACGAACTGGCGTCAACGCCGGGGGCCGACAGTGTGATTATGAGCCGCTCATCTTCGCGCTCCACATTCATCGTCGTCATGCTTGAACCGCCGTAAAGCGTATTCAACAGATCGATCTGTCCGCCCGTGCCCTGAAATACGTTTTCTATCGCTTTCATAGGTGTTGCTGTTTACTGTTCACTGTTCAAGTAATGAATACTAAACAAACGACGTGCCTAACTGCCCTAACCCTATTTTATGCGCCAAGCTGTCAGGGAAAAAAGCTGATTCTGAGTAAAAAGTGCCGTTTTGACGCTATTTTGAACGTAGTCTTCTGTTACGTGACTGTAGACTGTGGAATTGGGGTGTAGCACTTTAGTACATTTGTGGGGTTTATCTTCCACAAACCACCACAACTGATTCAACCAGCGATCAACCCCCTTTCTGCCGCGCGTTGGGGAAAGATATTGTACCTTTGCAACATGCACATCAAAATTGGAACGCGGGGCAGTCGATTGGCTTTGTGGCAGGCGGAATTCATTCAGCAACTGCTACAAACAGGCGGCCTGACCTCCGAACTGGTTCTTATTGACACCAAAGGCGATCAGATTCAGGATCGCTCCCTCGCTAAGATTGGCAGCAAAGGCGTTTTCACGCAGGAGCTGGAAGATCAGCTCCGCGCCGGTTCCATTGATATCGCCGTTCACAGTGCCAAAGACCTGCAATCGTCACTGCCTGCTGACCTGGGCATTATTGCCTTTACGGAGCGCGAACGGGTCAACGACGTACTGGTGAGCCGCAACCCGAATTTGTCGCTGACCAGCGGCCAGTCGTTCGTGATCGGTACGTCATCAACGCGCCGGGTAGCCATGCTGAAGCACTTTTGTCCGCACATTCGCGTGGTCGATATGCGGGGTAATCTGCAAACCCGGCTGCGTAAGCTGGACGAAGGGCAGTGCGACGCGCTGCTGCTCGCCTACGCGGGCGTTCACCGGATGCAATACGATGACTTGATCGCCGAACACCTGCCCATCGCCGATTTCACACCCGCCGTTGGCCAGGGCAGTGTGGCTATTGAGGCCGCCCAGACCCTGGCTCCGGAAAAGCAGCGGATTATCCGCCAGCTAACAAATCACGAGCCAACCGAAGCCTGCCTGAAAGCAGAACGCGGTTTTTTACGTCGGCTCGAAGGGGGCTGCAGCATTCCGGTGTTTGCGCTCGCTACGATCGACAACGATCAGGTCAGCTTAATGGGTGGTCTGATCAGCCTCGACGGTCAGCAGCTACTCCGCGAAACTTTCACGGCACCGGCCGCGCAGGCCGAACAACTGGGTCACGAACTGGCCGAGAGCGTACTGGCACGCGGTGGCGATGACATTCTGCGTACTATCCACGAACACTTACCATGACAATCCGACTGGCTACTACCGAGACCGATATCCGGCGGTGTCTGCCCGCCATGCTGGCACTCCGGCCCCATCTGACCGAAGAGCAGGCGTTGAGCCAGATTCAGCTACAGCAGCGGGAAGATCGGTTCCAACTGGCCTTTGTCGATACCGGCGAAGCAGCCCCGGCCGTTGCCGGGTACCGAATGATGAACTTCCTGCACAGTGGCCGTACGTTGTACATCGACGACCTGTCGACCTTGCCCGACGCCCGCGGCAAAGGCTACGCCGGTGCGCTACTCGATTTCGTGATTGAGCAGGCTCGCCAGGCCGGCTGCCAGGTCGTGACGCTGGACTCGGGACACAATCCGGCCCGCTATGACGCACATCGGTTATACCTGAAAAAGCGGTTCAATATTGTCAGTCATCATTTTCGGCTAGATTTGCAATAACGTTGCAGGTCGCCTACTTTTCAACGGTCGACGGATCGTCTGAATGTACCCAACCGACCCTATCATCAATCACCGTACGCAGTGGCCATGAATCTGTTCCGAATCAGTTGGAGTAACCTGAAAGATAAACCCCTGAGCAGTTTCCTGAGCGGGTTGCTGATGACCCTTGGGATCACCATTATTTCGCTGCTGTTATTGCTCAACAAGCAACTGGACGACCAGTTTCGCAAAAACATCAAGGGCATCGACATGGTGCTGGGCGCCAAAGGGAGTCCCCTGCAATTGATTCTATCGAGTATCTACCAGATCGACGCCCCGGTTGGCAACATCCCTCTCGACGAAGCCGAACGGCTTACCCGGAATCCCATGATCAAGACCGCCATCCCGCTGGCCATGGGCGACAATTACCGATCGTTCCGGATTGTGGGCACCAACAAAAAATACCTGGATCATTTCGGCGCTACGGTTGCCCAGGGCAAGCTGTTTCAGCAGGACCTGGATGTCGTGATCGGTCCACGGGTAGCCGAAGCCACCGGGCTTAAGCTAGGCGATACGTTTTCGAGCCAGCACGGTCTCGACGAGAATGGCGAAGCGCATGAAGATGTTAAGTATAAAGTGGTGGGCATTCTGAGCCCCAGCAATACGGTAGCCGATCAACTGATTCTGACGAACGTATCAAGCATCTGGGCCGTCCATGAGCACGGCGAAGAACACCACGACGAAGGCGAGGAACACGCGGAAGGTGAAGATCACGACCACGAGGAGGGCGAGGCCCACGCCGATGAACCCCGCGAAATCACGAGCATGCTGATTCAGTTTCGCAACCCGCTGGGCATGATGCTGGCCCGGGGAATCAACACTAATTCGAAGCTGCAGGCCGCCCTGCCAAACATCGAAGTAAATCGGCTTTTTGATTTGTTGGGCGTTGGCGTCGACACCCTGCGGGGGCTGGCGATTGCCATTATCATCATTTCCGGCATCAGCGTGTTTGTGTCGCTGTACAATTCACTCAAGGAACGCCGGTACGAAATGGCCCTGATGCTGTCGATGGGAGCTACCCGGGCACAATTGTTCGGCATGCTCCTGCTGGAAGGTCTGGTGCTGGCCCTGATCGGTTTTGTGCTGGGCATTCTCTTCAGCCGAATCGGGCTCTGGTTCTTCTCCGCCACCGTTTCATCGCAGTATCACTACGACCTGACGTCGTTCACGATCCTGCCGGAAGAGTGGCTGCTGCTTGGCATGGCGGTGCTGATCGGGCTGCTGGCCGCTGCATTACCGGCGGTCGGTATCTACCGAATGAACATCTCCCGAACCCTGGCGGAAGAATAGGCCGGCTCGTTTTGGCGGGCTGTTTTCGACCTGGTGTACCGGAGCCAGTGTTGGCCGGCGGCAAGGCGTCAACTAATCCGGCCTTACAGTTGTTATGGGAACAAACACGTCGGATTTGCCATACGGATAGAATAAAAACCGGAAATTTTACCGGTTTTTGTTTGCTCAATACTCTACCTTTGCAGGTCAAACAACGACGCGTCTTCGTCATGGACCAGTATTCATATATCGCTAATTCTGACGCGGCTTACGTAGATCAACTTTATCAGTCTTATAAGCAAGACCCTCAATCAGTTGACGAAAGCTGGCAGCAATTTTTCAAAGGATTCGAATTTTCATTAACCTACGGCGAAAAGGCCAACGGCAAAACCAACGGAGCCGCCACGAATGGGGCCGCCACCAACGGCCAGAGTGCAGCTCCGGCCGTAGATACCAGACACGCTGAGAAGGAAGTTTCTGTCGCCAGCCTGATCAAGGCCTACCGGTCGCGGGGCCACCTGCTCGCTACCACCAACCCGCTGAAACCCCGTAAGGACCGCCAGCCCCGCGTTGATCTTCCCGACTACGCACTCTCCGACGCCGACCTCGATACCGTATTTGAATCCGGTAAGCTGCTGGGCATCGGACCGGCTACCCTGCGGACCATCATGGAGTCGCTCCGCAAAATCTACGCGGGCAATATCGGCTTCGAATACATGTACATCCGGGAGCTGGACGTAAAAAACTGGCTGCGGAACAAAATCGAGAAGGAAGCCCTCACGTTTACGCCTACAATTGATGAAAAGAAGCGTATTCTTGAAAAGCTGAACGAGGCAACCGTACTGGAAAACTTCCTGGCTACGAAGTACCTCGGCCAGAAACGCTTTTCGCTGGAAGGCGGTGAAGCCACTATTCCAGCGCTGGACACAATCATCAGTACGGCTGCCGAGCATGGTGTTGAGGAAGTTATGATCGGCATGGCCCACCGCGGTCGTCTGAACGTACTGGCCAACATCCTGGGCAAGTCGTACGAGAGCATCTTCGACGGTTTTGAAGGAAACGTGCCGGAGCAGGTCCACGGCGACGGCGATGTAAAATACCACCTTGGTTACGCCAGCCTGACCGAAACACCGTCGGGCAAGCAGATCAACGTAAAACTAGCCCCCAACCCATCGCACCTCGAAGCAGTCAACCCGGTTGTGGAAGGGTTCGTGCGGGCACAGGCCGACGAGGAATACAACGGCGATTTTGACAAAATTCTGCCGATCCTCATCCACGGTGATGCGGCCGTGGCCGGTCAGGGGGTCGTGTATGAAGTGACGCAAATGGCTAAGCTGGCGGGCTACCAGACCGGCGGTACCATCCACTTCGTCATCAACAACCAGGTTGGTTTCACCACCGATTTTGAAGACGCCCGCTCGTCGATCTACTGCTCCGACATTGCCAAGATTATTGATGCGCCGATCTTTCACGTGAACGGCGACGATCCGGAAGCGGTCATTTTCTGCTCCAAACTGGCCGTCGAGTTCCGCGAGAAGTTCAACCGCGACGTATTTATCGACATGGTGTGCTACCGTCGGTACGGCCATAACGAATCGGACGAACCGAAGTTTACGCAGCCGACGATGTACTCGTTGATCGACAAGCATCCGAACCCGCGCGAAATCTACAACCAGCTGCTCATCAAACGCGGGGATGTAGATGCCGAACTGGCCGGTCGGATGGATACCGAGTTCAAAAAGCAATTGCAGGACCGGCTCGACCGCGTCAAGCAGAAAGCCGAAATTCCGTATAAACCCCTGCGACTCGACCTCGACTGGGCTGAATTGCGATTCAGTACGCCCGAAGACTTTGATCAGTCGCCGGAAACGGGCGTAGCAGCCGAAACGCTGGAAGCCATTGGCAAGGCCCTGGTTACGATTCCGGAAGGGTTTAAGCCGCTCAAGCAGATCGATAAACTGCTGAAAGACCGGCAGCAGATGCTGTTTGAAACCAGACAGGTCAACTGGGGTACGGCCGAATTACTGGCCTATGGCTCTGTGCTGACAGAGGGCAAGCTGGTGCGGCTCAGCGGACAGGATGTGCAGCGGGGTACGTTCTCGCACCGCCACGCCGTTCTGCACGATGCCAACACGAATCAGGCGTACTCATCACTGGATCATATCCGGGAGGGTCAGCCAACGTTCCAGATTTATAACTCCCTGCTCTCAGAATACGGGGTGCTGGGCTTTGAGTTCGGCTACGCGATGGCCAACCCCCACGCCCTGACCATCTGGGAAGCGCAGTTCGGCGACTTCTCGAATGGCGCGCAGGTTATGGTCGATCAGTTCATCTCGGCGGGTGAGTCGAAGTGGGGCATCATGAACGGTCTGGTTATGCTGCTTCCTCACGGCTACGAAGGCCAGGGACCTGAGCACTCCAATGCCCGTCCGGAACGTTATCTGCAGCTCTGCGCGGAGTACAACATGGTGGTGGCTAACATTTCAACCCCGGCTAACTTTTTCCACCTGCTGCGCCGGCAACTGGCATGGCCTTTCAGAAAGCCGCTGGTTGTCATGTCGCCTAAATCGCTGCTGCGCCATCCCAAATGCGTATCATCAATGGACGAACTGGCCAAAGGCAGCTTCCAGGAAGTTATCGGCGATTCGTATGCGCAGGCCAAAAAGGTCAAACGCGTACTCCTTTGCACGGGGAAAGTCTATTACGAACTGCTTGAGAAGCAACAGGCCGATCAACGGGAAGACGTAGCCATCGTACGGCTCGAACAACTGGCTCCGTTGCCGACAAAGCAGTTGAATGCCGTGCTTGAACCGTACAAAAAAGCCGAGTTCGTGTGGGTACAGGAAGAAACCGAAAATACAGGCTACTGGACGTATCTGCTGCGGGTTGGTTTTGCACAAACCCTGAACATGCGCGTAGTGTCGCGTGAAGCAGCCGCTTCGCCGGCAACCGGGTACGCTAAGGTGCATACGCAGGAACAAGCCGAACTTATCCAGAAAGCATTTGCATAAACCCAGTTTACGGGTTGCGGTTTTCAGCTTTCGGTTTCTGACCGGCAAGCTGAAAACCGCGAACTGAAAACCGAAAACTAGATCAGAATGGCCGTTGAAATGAAAGTCCCCGCCGTAGGGGAATCGATTACCGAAGTTACGGTTGGTACCTGGTATAAAAAGGAGGGCGATCAGGTAAAGATGGACGAGGTTCTTTGTGGCCTTGATTCAGATAAAGCCACGTTTGAACTGACAGCCGAAGCCAACGGTGTGCTGCATATTCTCGCTCAGGAAGGCGACGTATTGCCCATTGGCGCGGCCATCTGCACCATCGACGACGGTGCCGCAACCGGCACGGCTCCCAGCCAGCCGGCTCCGGCCGCCGAACCGACGCCGGCAGCCGCTCCTCAGCCAGAAACTCCGCAGCCCGCATCAGAGCCAACCCCTGCCCTACAGGCCGTAGCCGAACCGGCTGCCGCTCCGGTCGCCAGCAGTTCGGCTGTCATCGACATGAAGGTTCCGGCAGTTGGGGAGTCTGTAACGGAAGTAACCATAGCATCGTGGAACAAAAAAGATGGCGACCAGGTCGCACTCGATGAGGTCCTGTGCGAACTGGAATCCGACAAAGCTACGTTTGAGCTACCGGCCGAAGCCGCCGGTACGTTGCGTATCGTTGCCGAAGCGGGTTCAACGCTGCCCATCGGTGCGCTGATTGCCCGTATTGAAACGGGTGCTTCGGCTGGTCAGTCGACTCCGGCTCCTCAGCCGGCGGCTCCGGCTCCTGCAACCGGCAGCAATGGCTCCGATTCAAATGGAAGCGCCCAACCGGGTTATGCCGCTCATTATCCCTCGCCGGCTGCGGCAAAGATTCTGGCCGAAAAAGGCATTGAAGCCCAGCAGGTACAGGGCACCGGCGTCGGTGGTCGGATCACGAAGGAAGATGCCGCCAAGGCACAACCAACCGCTCAGCCAGCCCAGCAGGCTCCCCAACCGGCACCGGCTCAGCCCGCGGCAACGCCGGCCGATAAGCCGAAACCGGCTGCTCAGCCAGCTCCTGTAGCCGCATCGGGCGAACGGGGTCAGCGTCGCGAGAAAATGACCTCCCTGCGCCGGACCATCGCCCGCCGACTGGTAGCCGTGAAAAACGAAACGGCCATGCTGACTACCTTCAACGAGGTAGATATGAAGCCGATCATGGACCTGCGCGGTAAATACAAAGACAAGTTCAAGGAGAAAAACGGCGTTGGTCTCGGCTTTATGTCGTTCTTCACCAAGGCAGTCTGCATCGCGCTCAAGGAGTTCCCGGCTGTGAACGCCCAGATCGACGGCGATACGATCGTGTATAACGATTTCTGCGACGTATCAATTGCCGTATCGACCGAACGCGGTCTGGTCGTACCGGTGATTCGCAATGCCGAGCAGATGAGCTTTGCCGAAATTGAGAAAGAGATCATCCGGCTGGCCGGTCTGGCCCGCGACAATAAGCTGACCATCGAGCAGATGACCGGCGGTACGTTCACTATTACGAACGGTGGCATTTTCGGCTCGATGCTGTCGACGCCGATCATCAATGCTCCGCAGTCGGCTATCCTCGGTATGCATAATATCGTGGAGCGGCCGGTGGTTGTTAACGGTGAAATTGTAGTGCGGCCAATCATGTACGTTGCGCTGTCGTACGATCACCGCATCATCGATGGTAAAGAATCGGTTAGCTTCCTGGTCCGCGTTAAGCAACTGCTGGAAGATCCAACCCGGATTTTGCTGGACGTTTAACCGGCCTGTCTTCTAACAGAAAAGCCACGACTCATGCGAGTCGTGGCTTTTCTGTTAGAAGACAACTCCGTTACGGATTGATCAAGCTCATACCCGTCATTTCCGTTGGCTGCGAAACGCCCATCAACTGAAGAATAGTAGGCGCAATATCAGCCAGTTTACCGCTGTGGATAGTCGGCCGGTATTCATTGTCGACCAGAATACACGGCACCAGGTTGGTGGTATGAGCCGTATTAGGCGTACCGTCGTCGTTGATCATGTACTCGGCATTACCATGGTCAGCGATGATGATGGCGGTGTAGTCACTTTTCAGGGCAGCTTCAACAACGGCTTGTGCGCAGGTGTCGGCCGTTTCGGCGGCTTTCACAACAGCTTCAAATACGCCCGTATGCCCAACCATGTCCGTATTTGCAAAATTGAGACAGATAAAGTCGGCTTCCGCTTTTTCCAGTTCAGGGATAATGGCATCCCGAATATCGTAGGCCGACATTTCGGGCTTCTGGTCATACGTTTTCACCGGCACTTTTGTAGCATTACCACGCTCGTCGTACACGGTCATTTCTTTCGGCGATGGGCAAAGAATACGTTTTTCTCCGGGGAACGGTTCTTCGCGGCCGCCTGAAAAGAAAAACGTTACGTGCGGATACTTCTCGGTTTCGGCAATTCGTATCTGGCTCCGACCCGCGTTGGCAATTACTTCGCCGATCGTATTGTGCAGATTATCTTTTTCAAAAATGACCTTCACTCCCTGAAACTCATCATCGTATTTTGTCATCGTGATGTAATCCAGGTTGAGTTTTTTCATGCCCTGCTCCGGAAAGTCCTTCTGCGTCAAGGCAATGGTAATTTCCCGACCGCGATCAGTACGGAAATTGAAGCACAGTACTACGTCGCCTTCCTCGATTGTAGCCACCGGCGACCCATCGGCCTGCGTTACGATGATGGGTTTTACAAACTCATCGGTAGTGCCGGCATCGTACGACTCGTGCAGGGCCGTCGTTACGCCCCCGGCCGAACTCTTCACGTCCCCGAGGCCATGTACCATAGCGTCGTAGGCAACCTTCACCCGTTCCCAGCGGTTATCGCGGTCCATGGCGTAGAAACGACCGATTACAGTAGCCAGCTGACCAGTCGTTGCGGCCATGTGCGTCTGTAGATCGGTCAGGAAACCAATGCCGCTCTTGGGATCGGTATCGCGGCCGTCGGTAAACGCATGCACGAACACGTTGGTCAGGCCGTTGGCCTGGGCAATAGACAACAGTCCTTTCAGATGCTCGATGTGGGCGTGCACGCCCCCGTCGGACACCAGTCCGATGAAATGGACCTTCTTACCGTTGGCTTTTGCGTAGTTCAGCGCATCAACGAGCACCGGCTCGTTGTCGAGGGTGTGTTCCTCCACCGCTTTGTTGATTTTAACCAGATCCTGATAGACGATCCGGCCAGCTCCCAGGTTCATGTGGCCTACTTCCGAATTACCCATCTGCCCGGCCGGCAGACCCACCGCCAGCCCCGATGCCTCCAGGGTGCTGTTTGGATAAACCGGGTAAAGCGAGTTTATAAATGGCGTATTGGCGGCTTCAATAGCCGACACCTCGGGTTTTAGCGGAATCCCCCAGCCGTCGAGAATAATGAGAATGACTTTTTTGTTCATGAGCGAAAGAGAAAAGGCAAACGAGCGAACGAGCAACCATCAGTGCTCCTTCGCTCGTTCGCTCAACAAAAGCAAGTTATGTTGCTGGGCCAGGTAGGCGAGTAGCTGGCGGCAGCAGCGAAGTACAATCTGGTAAACCTCTTCAAACACTTCCGGTCCTTCGTAGTACGGGTCCGGTACGTTGGGTTGATCGTTAACGGCTGGGTCAAACTCCCGCAGTAAAAAAATCGTATCGTCGGGATGCAGGCCAACACTCCGGTGACTTAACTTTTCAATAGCCTCAAAATTGGCTTCATCCATGGCCACGAAGTAATCGAACTGAGCCAGATCCTCGCCGGTAATCCGACGGGCGCGGTGGGTCAGCGTCAGACCATGTTCGAGTGCGTTTTCGCGGGTACGTCGGTCGGGTAATTCGCCAATATGGTACGATGCCGTTCCGGCCGAGTCGCACTGGATCTCCTCACTCAGGCCCTGCTCAACTACCAACGCCCGAAAAATGCCCTCGGCGATCGGCGACCGGCAGATATTACCGTAACAGACGAAAAGAACGCTTACCATGCGGGCGTGGGGCAGAGGGCAGGGGTCAGACAGAATGGCTTCCTGGCCCGGTGCCTTTGCTATTTTTCAATTGGTTCGTTGTTTTCGTCCACAATGACGAATACATCTTCGGTGGGCTTTTTCATCAGGTACCGTTCGCGGGCGTACTTCTCCCGCAGCCGATCGTTGCCAAGCACTTCCTGCCGCTGGTTCTGCACGTCCCGAATCTTGTCCTGAAAATAAACCGCATCCTTCTCCAGCTCGCGCAGCTTCCACCAGTTCCGCACCTGCAACGGCAGATCGTTGGCGTCGAAGAACAGCATCCAGACGAGCAAAACCAGTCCGGTGGCGACGTAGAAGTTACGAAGCGGGCGAAGAAGACGGTTCAGCATGAAATTTTGAGTTTGTGGTTTGTGGTTTGTAGTTCGTAGTTTGATGCAGGTAACCCCACTAAACTACGAACTACAAACCACAAACCAGTTAAAACTTCAATCCCGGGAAATAAGCCGTTTCGCCCAGCTCTTCCTCAATGCGAAGCAGTTGGTTGTACTTCGCCATCCGGTCGGAGCGGGAAGCCGATCCCGTTTTGATCTGACCCGTGTTCAGCGCTACGGCGAGGTCGGCGATGGTGGCGTCTTCGGTTTCGCCCGAGCGGTGCGACATGATGTTTTTGTACGAATTCCGCTTCGCCAGATTAACCGTGTCGATGGTTTCGGTCAGTGAACCGATCTGGTTTACTTTCACCAGTACGGCATTGGCAATACCCTGCTCAATACCCTGCTGAACGCGCGTTACGTTCGTTACGAACAGATCGTCGCCAACCAGTTGAATCCGCTTTCCCAGCAGATCGGTATGTGCTTTCCAGCCTTCCCAGTCGTCTTCAGCCATTCCATCTTCAATGGAGAGGATTGGGTATTTGTCCACCCACTCTTTCCAGTAGTTGGCCATCTCGCGCGAGTTCAGTTTGTCGCCGGTCGATTTCTTGAAGTGATACACCCCTTCCTCAGCTACGTAAAACTCCGACGTAGCGGCATCCATGGCGATCCAGATGTCTTCGCCCGGCCGGTAGCCCGCTTTTTCGATGGCCTCCAGGATCGTCTGGATTGCTTCTTCGTTGGACGCGATGTTCGGGGCGAAACCACCTTCATCGCCCACGTTGGTCGACAGTCCCTTCGACTTCAGTACTTTTTTCAGGGTGTGAAACACCTCCGTACCCATCCGCAGGGCTTCCGAGAAGCTGGCAGCATTGGCGGGCATCACCATAAACTCCTGGAAATCGATTGAATTATCCGCGTGGCTACCACCATTCAGAATATTCATCATCGGCACAGGCAGGGTGTTGGCGTTGACGCCACCCACATACCGATACAGCGGCAGACCCGCTTCCTGCGCGGCTGCTTTGGCCATAGCCAGCGATACCCCCAGGATTGCGTTGGCACCCAGACGACCCTTGTTGGGCGTTCCATCCAGTTCGAGCATGATTTTGTCGATCATACCCTGTTCATACACCGACAGGCCAACCAGTTCGGGAAAAATCAGCTCATTGACGTTGGACACGGCTTTCAGAACGCCTTTACCAACGTACACGCTTGAGTCGTCGTCGCGGAGTTCAACAGCCTCGTGCGTTCCGGTCGACGCCCCTGACGGTACGGCGGCACGGCCCAGATAACCGTTTTCAGTCCGTACATCTACTTCAACTGTGGGATTGCCGCGCGAATCCAGAATCTGCCGGGCATGAATGCTTTGAATGGTACTCATTGCAGAAGGGTTAAATTCAGAAAATGCTATTTTTTCAGATTTGATTACCAAGCTTCTACGCCGGCTTTCAAACCATCGGCAAAGTAACAAAATAGCATGCAAACTTCGAGAGTGCCTCCGCAATTAGCACCAGTATTGCTGATTTGGCGGGCGTCTACCGACTGGCTACCTGCATGGTAAAGTTGGGCACCAGCGTTCCGGCCACCAGGCTGTCGTTTTTAAGCAAAGCAATTCCGACCCGGTACTTGCCGGCGGGCAGATCAACCCCCGACTTGGTGTTCAGAATCAGATCGCCGGTCAGGTGGCGCGTTTCAAACTCGCCTTCGGTCAAAAGCCGTCGCAGACTGGTTTTCTTTGCAATACCGAACAGCCAGACCGCCTGGCCCGATTGCAGCATACCGTATGGCTCGCCACCGAGGGACCCGCACTCCGGATAGTCTACGTGCAACACATCCAGGCCGGGCGTTACGTTAAGTGTAGCGCTGACGGCCCGGCTTTCGCACAACTTCGTTTGGGTCGATGCAGCCGGAATTGTCAGGTATGACGGGAATTTGTACCAGTCGGCGGCATACTGCTCGGTCCAGTTCGACAGGTGCATCGACGCCCTATTGAAATAACCACCGTCGCCGTAAATGGCCCAGGAACGATTATGAATCCAGTTATAGACCCCGGCTTTCCGGTGGCGCTGCATCGATGCCAGTTTGGGGGTGTATACTACGTAACTGCTCAGCCAGAACAGCAGCGCTCCGACCACCGCAACCCGCCCGACCACCGGCCGCCATGTGCTGCTTGCCACTGTCAAGGCCATCGCGTAGCCAACCACCAGCAGAAACACCGGAAAATTCCGGTACCGGCTCTCGGATACCACAACGTTGTCGAACGTACGGCCCGCGGCAAAAGCGCAGCAACTCAGCAACAGAAACAGACCGGAACCGAGCAGAAAATACGTCCGTTGCGGGTTTTCTGTGCCGACCGGCCGACGCCCGTTCAGCAAGGGTGTTTGCCGGATCAATACAAACAGGCCGTACAGGATCCATCCGAACAGAAGTGCTCCCAGCGCCATAGGTAGAGCGTCGGCCGGATTCAGTACGTGGCTTTTATCCACCGGATTGGCAAACGCCCCGAACAGCAGCAGCAGGTTCGCCATCACATCCGGAAACAGATGGACGAGCTTATGCACCATGTCGGGCCGATTCACGTAGTCGAACCCAACGTAGTAGAGATAAAAGGCAAGGACCGTCAGCACGCTCCACCCAACCAGCGACCGAAACCGGCGCTGAAGCAGCAGCACCAGCCCTCCCAATGGCCAGATAAGGAGCCCATTGGCAAACGTCAGCGTCGCGGCCGTAGCGGCAACAGCGGCTGCACCATCCCAGACGAGTCGTTGACGACCCATCAGAAAGAAGGTCAGGAAGCCAAAGAAGCAGACGGGCATGTAGTTGGTCGAGGCAATTGCCCAGAAGTTTCCTTCGTACGCAATCGGCTGAAACAGCAGCAGCGACACCGGCAGCACATACCACCAGTCGGTTCGGGTACGCACGATGGGGCGACTGAAGAGCCAGAGAATGCCCACCAAACACAGATTACCCACCAGCATGACCAGTCTGAAATTGAGTTCGCCCGATAGCCAGCGAGTCAGCAGCGCCGACAGCCGCGTAAAGACCAGCCGGTGTTCGATAAAGTTCTGACTAAGCAGATGCCACTTCCGGGTTGCCGTACCGGCCCAGTCCCACTCGATCAGAAAGCGGAGAATTACGATCAGATCGTCACCGATGGGCAGGTTGATCGCGTAGATTGAGAAGAAAATAAAATAAAGAGCAGGGGGTAGCAGCACAAGGCCTACCCAGAGGTGGGATAGCGATTTCATGGTATTACAAGTAAAGTGAGTTACGGAATGAAGCTATACTTTTGTGCGCTTCGGGGCGTAAAGATAGAGAGCCTCCTTCCGCATGAGCTTACGCATTGTAATCAGTTTCTTACTAATTCGTCACTTTATGAAACTTTTCATTTCGCCCGTAGTCCGGCTACTGATTTTCAGCCTGTTAATATATCTAACGGCCTGCCGCCCCGACGAAGGCACGTATCAGGAAGAACCAACACCTGACTATACCGGTACGTACCAGATCGTATCGGTCAGCGCCGAATCGCCGGCCGCACCGGCTCCTGCCCCGTCGGGTACGGTTGCGGTGGTCAAAATATGGGGATATACGTCCATCGTTTCGGTTACCATGACGCTGAATAAAGAAGAAGTACTGGCCGGCGAACTGACCCTGCGCAAAGCCGACGGAGCCACCTACGATATGTATATCGGCAACAGCATCCGGTACGGCAGCATCGACGGGAAAGAGGTCACGCTGAATTACTTCAAAAACAACGTTAAGTATACGGTCGTAGCCAGAAAGTGATTCGCCGTTCTGTTTGAAAGAGCCGGGTTCGCTTCGGGCATGCAGCGAACCCGGCTCTTTCATGTAGCGGGCTTATCCGCTCCTTCCCGCGCGTTCGATCCGCCTATACGTTGCCCTTGGAATCCAGCCGTCTTTTTAGTAATTAGCTTGCCCTAAACTGATCATCCTCATGATAGTTCGCTGCTGGCTTGCTCTCGTTGGCTTTGTTACGACACTGCCGGGCTTTGCGCAGTCGCCGAAGGCCATCTTTCCTCAGCCTCTGAGCCCTCGTCTGGCCAACTACCAGATCCAGGTGACGCTCGACCCGGTCACCAAAAAACTGAACGGCCGCGAAACGCTGGTGTGGCGCAACCCATCCGGCGACGTTATTCGGGAACTCCGGTTTCACCTGTATCTGAACGCCTTCCGCAACGAACAAACAACGTTTATGCGGGAATCGGGCGGGCAGTTGCGAGGCACCCAAATCGACCGCGACGCAGAAAACCCCTACGGCTTCATCGACGTAACATCGATGAAAGTACGGGGGGGCGAACCGCTGGCGTATCAGTTCATTCAGCCGGACGACGGTAACCAGGACGATCGGACAGTCATCCGCGTACCGTTATCCAAACCCGTTGGCCCCGGCGAGACCATTACGCTCGATATTGCGTTTCAGGCGAAACTGCCTAAAATCTTCGCCCGGACGGGTTATAGTCGCGACTACTTTCTGGTCGGTCAGTGGTTTCCCAAGATTGGCGTGTACGAACCGGCCGGCACCCGCTACTCAAAAACCGGCCAGTGGAACTGCCACCAGTTTCACGCGCACTCGGAGTTTTATGCGGACTATGGTGTGTACGACGTAGCCATCACCACCCCCAAAGAGTACTGGGTGGGTGCCACCGGTCTGATGGTCGGCGAAACGCTAGGCGCTACCAATACCAAAACGATTCGCTGGCACGCCGAGGACGTAGTCGATTTTGCTTGGACGGCTTCACCCCACTTTCAGGTCGTGACGGGCAAGTGGCAGCCTCGCTCCGGCAATCCGGTCAGCATCGAACTGCTGATGCAGCCCGAGCACATGGCTCAGGCCCAGCGGCACATGGACGCAGCCATTGCGGCCCTGGCGTATTTCGACAAGTACGTTGGCAAATACCCGTTTCCAAACCTGACCGTAGTGGACCCACCGTTTCACGCCAGTGGTTCGGCGGGGATGGAATACCCAACCTTCATCACAGCCGGAACGGCCTGGGGCCTGCCCGATGGAGCCCGCTTTCCGGAGGTCGTGACCGTGCATGAGTTTGGCCATCAGTATTTTATGCAGCTGCTGGCTTCGAATGAGTTTGAAGAAGCCTGGCTCGACGAAGGCTTTAACCAATATTACGAAGGCCGGATCATGGACGAGACGTACGGTCTCAAGTCGTCGCAGATCGATCTGCTGGGCTTTCGGATGGGCGACCTTGAAAGCTCCCGCGACAGCTACGTTCACCTCGACAACCCGGCCATTGGGTCCTCGTTCGGCAACACCTGGCAGTTACCCCAGGGCTATTACGGTGTGCTGACGTATTCAAAAACAGCCACCTGGCTCCGGACGCTGGAAGGCCTGATTGGTCGGCGCGTGATGGATGAGATCATGCAGACGTATTTCAACCGCTGGACGTTCAGACACCCCTGCGCCGACGACTTCATTGCCATCGTGAACGAAATCGTACCGAAACGACTCGGCAGCAAATACGGTCCGGACATGAACTGGTTTTTTGATCAGGTGCTATACGGCGACAACGTGATTGATTATGAACTGACCGACATCCGGAACCGAATCCGTAACGGCGAACAGCAGGCAACCATAACGGTTCAACGCCTGGGCGATGGGCACATGCCGGTCGACGTACGGGTCCATTTCGACGACGGCAAGGAACTGATGCTGTTCTGGGACGGCAAAGCCCGACAGCGCACCTTCACGCTCAACGAAAAAGCGAAAGTGGTGTGGGCGCACATCGACCCGAAACAGAAGATTTTCATGGACGTTGATCTGAACAACAACAGCCTGACTCTGAAGCCATCGGCGGCCCCGGCGGCTAAGTTTGCCGCAAAATTTCTGTTCTGGGTTGAAAACTGGATGCAGTGGCTGGCGTGGCTTTTTTAACCGACTAACCGTATGAATGCACTCACTCAGGCCCTGCGCCAAACCCTTGCTTCGCGCCGGTTGATCTGGCTGATCTACGGCATTACCCTCGCGCTGGGGCTGCTGGCGGCCCTGCCCATGTACAACACCCTCAAAGCCGAAGACCAGAACTCACTCGGTCCGCTGAACATGCTCGGCGGCTTCGATTACACCGTCTTTTCGGACTTCATGCACCGCAGCGGGCGAGCCATCAGTCCGCTGATGAGTGTCGGCCGATGGCTGGGCGTTTTGTATGTTTTCCTGAGCATCTTTTTCACCGGTGGCATCCTGCTGCATTTTAACCAGTTAGGCATCCGGTTCAGCGCCGGTACGTTCTGGCAGGCCTGTAGTCATTACGTTCGGCGCTACCTCGGTCTGTTCGGGGTAACGTTTCTGTTCATCTGCGTCGGGGCCGGTGTCTGGCTGATAGCCGGCGTTCTGGCGGGTATCGTACTGAGCGATACGCTCACCGAACGGGGTGTTTTCTTCGTCGGACTGGTATTTTTCCTCTTCTTTGTCCTAACCGCCACCCTGATTTTGTGCATCGGCGATTACGCTAAAGTGCTGATGTTTCGTGAAGACGTCCGCAATGGCTTCCGCGCCTTTGGACGGGCCGGCCGGCTGGTATTTCGCAACCTCGGCCGGACGTACGGACTTTACTGGTTGCTCATTCTGATCGGCACCGGCTTCTTTGCCCTGTACCTTCTGGCCGACAGCCTGATCACGATGCGTAACTGGCCGACGATTCTGATTATGCTGGTTATCCAGCAGGTATTGATCTTTGCCCGCGTTGGTCTGAAGGTATGGGCGCTTGGCACAGCCGTTCACGTATACGAAACGCTCCCCAGACCAACCCCGCAGCTCCGGCCGGTCCCGTTTTCGGCCAGTCCTTCGGCCGGTGAACCCGTATCAGAAGCGGCAATCCCGGCGGCTACGGATACGTCCGAAAAGCTGGACGAACCGGATTCATCGGTGCCAACCAGGGATCACGAACGCAATTAAACTTCTTACTTCTTTGGTCATTTCGTATAATTGCAGAATCATCTTCGTTTACTGATTTAGCCGTATGGCCGTTCCAACCGTTTCCTCCGAACCCAAGACTACTACGCATGGACTTTTCAGCCTACCGGTTATCGTTGCCGCACTGGGCTATTTCGTCGATATCTACGATCTGTTGCTGTTTGGCATTGTTCGAGTACCCAGCCTGAAAGATCTTGGCCTGACGCCGGACGAGATTTCAACCGTCGGGGCCAGCATCCTGAACTGGCAGATGGGCGGTCTGCTCCTTGGTGGCATTCTGTGGGGCGTTCTGGGCGACAAGCGCGGGCGACTATCCGTACTGTTCGGCTCCATTATTACCTATTCCATTGCCAACGTAGCCTGCGGATTCGTGGCCGACGTTACGTTCATGAGTCCAACCACCTACTACGCCCTGATGCGGTTTGTGGCGGGTATCGGTCTGGCCGGCGAACTGGGTGCAGGCATTACACTCGTGAGCGAAGTGCTGCCAAAAGAAAAACGAGCCATCGGTACGTCGCTGGTAGCCGGTATCGGCCTGTTTGGAGCCGTAGTCGCGTATTTCACGGTGCAGTTGTTTGACTGGAAGATGGCCTTTTTTGTAGGCGGTGGGCTAGGCTTTGGGCTGTTGCTCCTGCGCGTGGGCGTAGTCGAATCCGGTATGTTTACCGACGTTTCGGAGCAGAAACATGTCAACCGGGGCGATTTCCTGTCGTTTTTCACCAACACCAACCGGCTCGTGCGTTACCTGAAGTGTATCGGCATTGGCCTGCCCACCTGGTTTGTTATCGGTATTCTGGCTACGTTCAGCAACGAGTTCGGCAGAGCCTTCGGGATTGCCGAAGAAATTCAGCCGGGGCTGGCCATCATGTGGTGCTACGTCGGGCTGGCCGCGGGCGATCTGGCCAGTGGCTTCATCAGTCAGGCGCTGGCGTCGCGCAAAAAAGGGGTTGCGTTGCTGATGTCGCTGGCGCTGGTATTCAGTCTGGTTTATCTGTACGCGGGCGTTTCATCGTCCACCATGCTGTATGGTCTGTGTCTGGCCCTGGGCTTTGGCATTGGGTACTGGGCCATGTTCGTAACCATCGGGGCTGAGCAGTTCGGCACCAACCTCCGGGCCACAGCCGCCACTACCGTACCGAACATGGTACGTGGTCTGGTAATCCCCATGACGCTGACCTACCAGGCTCTGAAGCCGTCGCTCGACGTTATCAACGCCGGGGCCGTGGTTGGTCTGATTAGCTTCGCCATTGGCCTTTATTCAACGCTGACCATTCCTGAAACACACGGGAAGGACCTCAACTACCTGGAAGAGTAGCCTCGTTTTCGTTACGGCCTGTCCCCTCCTATGCAAGTTGCTGCTCCGCCCCGGCCTTCCCTACGGCCTTTGTTTGCCCTGCCGGTGATCGTATCGGCACTCGGCTTTTTTGTCGATGTATACGACATGCTCATCTTCAGCATCGTGCGGGTGCCCAGCCTGCAATCGATGGGTCTGTCGGAAGCCGACGTGTCACGGGCCGGTACGTTCATTCTCAACTGTCAGCAGGCGGGTCTGGTGCTGGGGGGCATTTTGTGGGGCGTTCTGGGCGACCGGCGGGGCCGGATGTCTGTCCTGTTTGCCAGCATTCTCACCTACTCGCTGACCAACATTGCCTGCGGGTTTGTCAATGATGTCAATACGTATGCCTGCCTGCGCTTTCTGGCCGGTATCGGCTTGTCCGGCGAAATCGGCGTAGCGATGGTGCTGGTAGCCGAAATTCTTCCCAAGGAAATTCGGGGCTACGGCTCAGCGGTCGTGGCCGGGGTTGGCTACTTCGGTGCCGGAGCCGCCTACCTGACCCAGGAATGGTTCGACTGGCGAACTGCCTTTTTTGTGGGTGGGGGTATGGGCTTGCTGCTGCTGCTCCTGCGGGTGAGCGTATTCGAATCCGGTTTATTCAGCCGAATGAAAGCCGAGCACCAACACGTCAGCCGGGGGGATTTCCGGCAGTTTTTCCGAACGTGGCCGTCAACGATAAAATACCTGCGCTGCGTGACGATTGGCATGCCTACGTGGTTTATTGTCGGTATTCTCGCTACGTTCGCCAACGAACTGGGGGAGGCCATGGGTATCGTGGAGGGCGTCAAACCGGGCCGGTGCGTTATGATGATCTACGTCGGTCTGGCTGGGGGCGACCTCCTGAGCGGCCCCCTGAGTCAGTGGCTGCAATCCCGCATCAAAACCATTACGGGGCTCCTTCTTTTTAGTGCGCTGCTGAGCGGCATCTATCTGTTCGGGGGGATTGACACGGCCGAGGGCATTTACACGATCTGCGGTCTGGCCGGATTCTGCACCGGCTATATTGCCATGTATCTGACGATGGTAGCCGAACTGTACGGCACCAACCTCCGCGCAACGGCCACTACATCGGTACCCAGCGTCGTGCGGGGAACGCTCATCCCCATGACGCTCCTGTTCCAGACATTCAAACCGTCGCTGGGCGCATTGGCAGCCGCCGGCCTGCTTGGCTTGCTCGTCTACGGCCTGGCGTTCTGGTCGCTGAGCCGCATGGAAGATACCTTTGGCAGGGACCTGGACTTCGTCGAGGAGTAAATTGTAATTCTGCCGGTTGCGGCAACAGTCTTCCTGATCCAGCGCATTACCTGAGTATTTCTTCCACAAAAGGCAATATAATAATTGCTGGATTTTGTCCATTTAAAGCGCGTACGGCCCTATTCCCTGCAAAAAATCGGCCTGCCGTTCATCCTTTTTATTTGCCGTTTCTCACCAAGCCCGGCGCTGAGCAAAGTCCCTTTACTCTTTGGATTGACAATTAAAGGTTATCACACAAATCAGTCAACCCAATGAAAACGTTCGCCAAGTCAACCATCGGAGCCCTGCTTGTTGCCATGAGTGTGTCAGTATCGTCCTTTGCCGTGGATGATGATCTGACTCAGAAGAAGTCGTTTGGAGTGGCTATGTTCCCGGCCGCTGATCCGTCCAAGTTGTGGATGTGTCTGGAGAAATACAAACCCGGCAGCAAGATTGAACTTCAACTGACGAACGAGAAAGGCGAAGTGATGTTCCGGGAAGTCTTGCCTGCAAAAGGAGGCAAAAAGAACGGCTTCCGGCAACAGTTTGACCTGAGCCAGATCGGCGACGGCCGCTATACGTTCCGGATCTCCGATGGCATTCAGACCGAAGAGCGCACGTTTAAGCTGTCAACACCAACCATTCGTGAAACGCTGCCTTCCCGACAGATAACCATGAACTGAGTTCTCATAGTGAGATTATTAGATGAATTGGTAAAGGCACGGTGTTTTACGCCGTGCTTTTTCTATGGTCTAAACCCCGACCCCGCTCATGGCCGGACGATGCTTTTTTCTAACTTGCCGGCGGCTAGGCTTCAACCTCTTATGCAACCGTCAACCACCGCCGTTCAATCGTCCGTATCGCTGCGTCCGTTGTTTTCACTGCCGGTCATCGTGGCCGCGCTCGGGTACTTTGTCGATGTCTATGACTTGCTGTTATTCAACATCGTTCGGGTACCCAGCCTGAAAGACCTCGGACTGTCTGAGAGCGACATCTCCCTTATCGGCGGGCGCGTGTACAATTTTCAGCAGGCGGGTCTGCTCCTCGGCGGCATCCTGTGGGGCATCCTGGGCGACAAGCGGGGGCGGCTCTCGGTACTGTTCGGCTCCATCGTCACGTATTCGCTGGCCAACATCGCCTGTGGGTTCGTCAACGACCCTACTACCTACGCCGGGCTTCGGTTTGTGGCGGGTCTGGGGCTGGCCGGCGAACTCGGTGCCGGTATTACGCTCGTCAGTGAGATTCTGCCCAAGGAGCTACGCGGCTACGGATCGTCGCTGGTGGCAAGTGTCGGCTTGCTGGGGGCCGTTGTGGCTTTTTTTACCGTACAGTTGTTCGCCTGGCGTACTACGTACTTTGTGGGGGGCGGCCTGGGACTGGCTTTGCTGCTGCTACGGGTCAGCGTACTCGAATCCGGCATGTACAAACGCGCCGAAGCCACCAACGTCAGCCGGGGGGATTTCTGGTCGCTCTTCGCCAACCAGAAACGGCTGGTTCGCTACCTCCGCTGCATGGGTATTGCCGTACCGACTTATTTCGTGATCGGCATCCTGGCTACGTTTGGGAATGAATTTGGAAAAGCAATCGGCATTGCCGAGCCCATTCAACCCGGCCAGTGCGTGCTTTATACCTACATCGGTATGGTGGTCGGCGATCTGGCCAGCGGCTTTTTAAGCCAAGGACTACGCTCCCGCCGACGAGCCATCGGGCTGATGATGGGCCTCACGGCCCTGTTTGTCGCTATCTACCTGTTCGGAGGCCTCAGCTCGACGAACGCTTTCTACGCCGTTTGCCTCGGTATGGGATTTGGGATTGGCTACATCGCCATGTTCCTGACCGTTACGGCTGAGAACTTCGGCACCAATCTTCGCGCTACGGCTACAACGTCCGTGGCCAACAACGTACGGGCTACTACGTTACTGACCATCCCGTTGTTCCAGGCTCTGAAACCATCCATTGGCGTGATAGGAGCCGGTGGGCTGGTGGCCCTGCTTTGCTTTGTAATTGGTGTCTGGTCGCTGGCAACCATCGAAGAGACATTTGGCAAAGAGTTAGATTATACAGAACTTTAAGGCAACTATTTGCTGCCGTAAGTCTCGTTAAGCAACGTTATGGTTCAACATACCATGCCTCCAGCGCAGCCATCGCTGGTTTATTTTCCTGGTTTCAACGGCATTCGGTTCATAGCAGCTTCTGCCGTGGTTGTGCATCACATTGAGCAGTACAAAACCACCTTTGGCTATACCGACACCTTCACCAATGTCAACGACCACCCGATTGTCTACCAGGCCGGTAAGTTAGGCGTAGCCCTGTTCTTTGTCCTGAGCGGCTTTCTGATTACGTATCTGCTGCTGGCCGAACGGCAAACGGCCGGACGCATACACATCGGCAATTTCTACGTTCGGCGTATCCTGCGCATCTGGCCGCTGTACTTCCTGTTGGTCGGGCTGAGTTTTTTCGTCTTTCCGCACATTCCGGCCCTGTTCATCCCCGGCGTATCCGAGCATACGTATACGAATTTTGCCCAGAAACTGACCCTGTTCGGGCTGGTGCTGCCCAATTTCGCCCTGACGCTCTACGGCGAGATGCCGCTTTGTTCGCATGCATGGTCGATTGGCGTCGAGGAGCAGTTTTATCTCATCTGGCCGTGGCTGATCGGTAGTCGCAACCCACGCCGGACGCTGCTGATTTTACTTGGTATCGCCCTGGTCCTGGGAGGCTGGTTTTTCTGGCTGCGCTACGGTCCCGGCTCTACAGCACCCCAGGCCGGCACTACGATGCTGCTCATTACTGACTTCCTGGCGCATTTCCGCATCGGCTGCATGGCCATCGGTGGGGTTGGCGCCTATCTGGTGTTTTCAAATCATCCGGTGCTTCGGTTGCTGTACCGGCCATCGGTGCAGTGGGTTGTGTATACCGTACTGGGTGCTATGCTGATAAGCGGCCTGCGGATTCCGGGTTTAAACTACGAAGGCTACGCCGTATTCTTCGTGTTTCTGCTGATGAACCTGGCCCATAACCCCAACTCGGTAGTCGACCTGGAAAACCGGCTGTGTACGTTCATGGGTAAGATTTCGTACGGACTGTATATGTATCATCCGTTCGCGATTGTGCTGAGCCTGTACGTTGTCCGCCAGTTTCTGCCGTACAGCCCCGGTTTTTCCATAGCCTTGTACGTGCTCAGCTATGCGCTCACGACGCTGCTCGCGTGGCTCTCGTACGAATATTTTGAAAAGCAGTTTCTGAAACTGAAGGACCGCTTTTCGCCGGCTACGGCACCGAAACCAGCTACCGAAACGGCCCGGGCATAAGAATCATTTCGCGAGCTCCGGCGGGCGTTTGTCGAACCAGGGCTGCGCTTGTTCCAACTGCCCGGCCAGTCGAAACAGCGTGGCTTCGTCGCCGAGTCGGGCCGCAAACATCACCCCAATGGGCAACCCATCGGCCGACCAGTGCATCGGTACCGACATAGACGGCTGACCGGTCATGTTCGTGATGGCGGTAAACGAGATGTACCCCAGCGATTTTTCCGCAATCTCGTCCACAACTTTAGAGCCTTTCAGGTATTTCAGCGCCCCAACCGAGTCGGCCAGTTTAAGCATGCGCTGCTCGGTCGTTGTATTCTGAAAATCGCCGATGGCAATAGGCGGCCGTGGTAAGGTTGGTGTCAGAAAGACATCATACGTTTCGTGAAGCTGCCCCATGCTGCGACTCAGTACGTTCCAGCGCCGTTTCTGGTACGCAAAGTCCGTGGCTGAGAAGCCGGCGGCCAGTCGTGCCTGCGCCCAGGTGTTCAATTCCACGTCGCCCCGGCTGACGGGCCGTCCCAGGTATTCGCTGAGTTCTCGTAGAACAGCGCCTGTTTCGCCCAGCACCATCGTGAAAAACGCCTGCGTAAGAATCGTTTTTTCGTAGGGCAGCGGTACCTCTTCGACCGTATGCCCTAACTGCTCCAGCAACCGGGCCGTTTTCTGCACGGCGTTTACGCACTCCGGATGCACCGGCTGCGACTCGATCAGGGTCTGGGTCGAAAATGCTACCCGCAATCGTCCCGGCTCGCGACCCACTTCCTGAGCAAATGGTCGCTCAGGCGCGGGAATGCCATACGGATCACCCGGCAATGGACCAGCCACCGCATCGAGCAGCGCGGCACTGTCGCGAACCGTGCGCGTCACGGCGTGGCTGGCCACGGCTCCACCCCATACTTCGCCGAAACGAGTCCCCAGCGTAACGCGGGCACGGGACGGTTTCAGCCCGAACAAGCCACAGCACGACGCAGGAATACGGATCGACCCGCCCCCATCACTGGCTGTAGCCGCCGGTACAATCCCCGCAGCCACCGCTACGGCCGATCCTCCGCTCGATCCGCCCGGCGAATGCGTCAGCTTCCACGGATTGTGAGCCGGCCCGTAGAGTTTCGATTCGGTGTAGGGCGTCAGCCCGAATTCCGGCGTATTGGTTTTGCCAAAAAACACCAGACCGGCTCGTTTCAACCGTTTCACAACCTCACTGTCCTCCGTAGCTACGTACTGCTGATAGCCCACGCAGCCGGACTTAGTTGGCGTTCCAGCCCACTGCAACTCCAGGTCTTTGAGCAGAAAGGGAACACCGTAGAAAGGCGAACCGGCATCAGGTTCCTTCGGTAAATCGGCGGCCCTTTGCCGACCCTTATCGTACAGGGGCGTTACGATGGCATTCAGGACCGGATTGACGGCTTCGGCCCGGGCAATGGCTGTTTCCAGCAGCTCGGCGGGGCTTACCTCGCCTTTACGTACCCGTTCGGCAAGGGCCGTAGCATCACAGCGGGCATATTCATCAAATGACATGACTGGGGTAATCGACTGCATAGCAAAGGTTGGGATACGTACGCGGATGTACAAACCTCATCGCTGGGGGGCTACCGCCACAGCGATCTTGGAATCAGCGGTGCCGTAGTACAAAAACCATTTCCCCTTGTAGGGAACCATCCCTTCCAGAAAGCACACCTGATTGACCTGTCCTTCGGTTTCGTACGGCTGGTCGGGTTTAATAAAATACTGTTCTGAGCGATCGAGCAACCGGGCAGGCTCATTAGCGTCCAACAAGAGCTGCCCACCGGCGTAGGCACCTTCCGGCAGGGCAGGATCACCGTTTTTCGCGTCGTTCATGCCATTGTAGATCAGCAGAATCCCTTTCGGCGTCAGCAGGGCATACGGCCCCGGCTCCAGCAACCGGTAGTCGTGTTTGCCGGGACGGCGCTCGGCCGCAGCCGCCAGCTTGCCCTCCGCATCCAGTACGGGTGTCCAGTGCAGCAGGTCGTCGGACGTAGCGACGTACAATTGCGGCTGATCGCCCCAGTACATCCAGTATTTACCGTTGATTTTCTGGGCCACAATTTTGTCGCCCACCCGTTTGCAGACGATAGCCCCCGACTTCGACCATTGATCAACGTATTTCCCATTGGCAGCCTGCGCGAACGCCAGCCCCTGCTTTTGCCACGTCATCAGGTCACGGGAGGTCGCTACGCACAGCCGGGCTTTGTCGCCGTCGTAGGCCGTGTAGGTCATCACATAGACCCCGTTTGGACTTTCAACCACGCGCGGGTCCTCGCAGCCTCCTTCCCACTCGTAGCGTTTCATGGGGTCGTTGTCGGGGTAAAACACCGGTTTGGGCATCCGTTGAAAATGAATACCATCCGAACTGACGGCCAGCCCCAGCCGCGACGTACCGGCATGTTTGCCAACGGTATCCTCGGCGCGGTAGATCATATACACCTTGCCGTTCCGGACCACGGCCGCCGGGTTGAACACGTCTTTCTCCTCCCACCTGACGGTTTCCTGCCGGATCGGGCAGGCAAACGTAGTGGTAGCTTTAGCGTCCAGAATGGGATTAGCCGCGTTCTGCTTGCGGAACGGACCGAGCATCCACGGCTTTTCGGGGGTCTGGGCATAAACGGCCTGAGCGGCCAGAAACAACAGGCAAAGCCAGCGACGAACTAAGGAGTATTTCATTCAGCAATTACGTTCTTTCCAGATTTTCTTCGGGAACTGCCCCTTCGTGGGGTTCTTCGGTCAACGGGGTACCAAACCACCTGGCCCGTTGGAGCAGGCCGGCCTCATCGCCGGTTTCCAGCAAATGAATGGTATGGGATTCGTCGTATTCGATACGCAGCGACACCCACGCCAGGTAGTCATTCAACTTGGTTTCCAGCGGCTGATTGCCAAAAATACACAGATCGTAGTACCAGTCCAGCGATTCGCCCGCCACGGCTTCCGTTACGGCCCGGTAATCGTCCAGGGTGTACCCGACAAATGGCTTACCGAACTGTTCCCACATCCGGCGCATTACGTCGTCGAGCGACCGGGCATGATTCGTTTGCCGACGAATGTGCAGGTCGAGAATGAGGGCTGCGATGGCCCCTTTAAAATAAACAGACACTTTCCGATCCGGAACGCCTTTCTCGTAGCCATCCAGCCAAAGATCCCACGACGATTCGACCAGCGATTGAACGGCCCGCCCATTGGTTTCGAAATGGCGCTTGAACAGCACCTGCAACTCTTTAAGGTAAGCCGCATCGGTAAATACGTCCGACCGGCGCAGCATCAGGTCGCCATAGTAGGTCGTAACCCCCTCGGCCACGAAGCAGGTAGAGAAGTAATTTTCTTTCGTAAAATCGTAGGGCAGCAGTTCGGCGGGCCGGATGCGGATGATGTTCCAGGCGTGGAACAACTCGTGCGATGAAACCCCCAGTAAGTCCTGGTAGAGTCCCTCACCCTCGTCGACCGGCCCGAGTACCAGCATGGTTGAGTTTCGGTGTTCAACGCCGTGGTAAAAAGGCGTTGGCAGCACGATGGTTAAAAAATGGTAGTCCTTTTCCGGAAATTCGCCGTAGAGTTCGATCTGCTTCTGAGAAAACCGGCTGAAGTGCCGCTGAATGCGCCCGGAATCAAACGGCTCGGCTCCATCGGCCCGTAGGCCGCCCTGTACCCACACGTGGAACGAAACACCCAGCACCTCGTAGCTGATTTGCTGCATAAAAGGCGACGCAACGACCGGACAGTCGACCAGTTCGTAGTAGTCGCGGGCCCACAGCACACCGGGCGCAAGCTGCCGCAGCCCGCAGGCCACGGGCCAGTCGGCCGGTACGTCCAGTTCCAGCGTACAGGCCTCGTCAAGCCGACCGTCGGCGTACAGACACAGATTGACCGGATTAACGTACAGCAGGCCTTCATCAACAAAGCTGCTACCGGCGTTGATTACGTTCGCGTAGTAATTGTACCGCACCGTCAGGGCTGAAGCGCCGTTGGTCTCAACCCGCCATCGGTCGCGGGCGATCTTTCGGAATGGCAGGGGTTGTCCCGTTTCATCTACGACGCCGAATCGCTGAATATGCTTGGCGAAGTGCTGCAATTCGTAACGCCCTGGCCGCCAGGCGGGAAGCTGAAGTTCAACCGCTGGGGTGGTAACGTTGTCAAGGTAAGCATCAATAGCCAGGTAATGAGGAGCGTCGGAATCAGCAGCTATTCGGTATCGCATAGAGAAGTCAGGTAAGTATTCAGGACTGGAAGGTCGTTGCGCGGCAACAGACCGTGGTGAGTAACGACAAATTAGCCATTTACCCAATTACTTAATCAACCAACTGGAAAGTAAATCGTTTTTTTAGTTACGCTTGATATACTGCCAAACTTACTTTACCTTTGCGCACTCATTTGGAAAACAAGGCATTTAGGGCAGATAGATCATGAAAAGAACGTACCAACCTTCAAACCGTAAGCGGAAGAACAAACACGGTTTCCGCGAGCGGATGTCAACCGCTAACGGCCGTAAGGTGCTGGCCCGCCGTCGTGCGAAAGGCCGCTGGAAGCTCACGGTATCCGACGAAAAGAAAGGCGAACGCTTTAAGTTGTAATCTGTTTACGGTTTTCGGTTCACGGCAATCTGTCGATACGGTTGATAGGATGAGCTAAGACCGTAAACCAAAAACCGTAAACCGACTTCATGCGGCAAACCTTCACAAAATCAGAACGGCTTTGCAGCAAAAAAGTAATCGGCGAGTTATTCGATAAAGGTAGTGCGTTGACGAAAACGTTCTACCTTTTTCCGTTTCGGGTGTTGTATATCCCGCAAGGTCTCCAGGGGTCATCCGGTCTGACGGTACGTCAGACCGGCGCTCCACAACAGCCAAGCCCAAAAGGTCTGACGGTACGTCTGACCGACGCATCCCAACAACCAGTTGCAAACGGTCAGGCCGATGGTAATAGCCCGTATCCGGATGAAACCCGATCTGGCGGTACGTCTGACCGTTCGCAGCCGTCGGAAATACACCCCGCCATCCTCATTGTCGTTTCCAAACGGAACTTCAAACGGGCGGTTGACCGCAACCTCCTGCGTCGGCGCATCCGCGAAGCTTACCGCCTAAATAAATCAATTTTATTCCGCGCTGAGGATCAATCGAAGCAACCTCCGGCCGCTATTGCGTTTCTTTATACCGCCAAGGCTAAAATTTCGTTTGAAGAAATAGAAAAAGGTATGAAATTAGCCTTACTGAAATTATAACCTGGCCGGGCTTTAAACGACTCTCCCATGCGCCTTCGTAAACGCTTTACCCTAATAGCCTCAACAGCGCTGCTGGCAGGCACTGTCGGTCTGTATTCGTTTAAAAACGATGACCGGTTCTTCGAGATCGCCCGCAACCTCGACATCTACGCGACCCTGTTCAAGGAACTGAACATGTACTACGTAGACGAGGTCAATCCGAACCGGATGGTCAAGACCAGCATCGACGCCATGCTGAAGGCCCTCGACCCGTATACCAACTTCTTCGCTGAAGACGAAATTGAAGATTACATGACGATGACGACGGGCCGCTACAACGGTATCGGTGCCCTCATCGGCCAGCGGCAGGGCAAGAACATTGTGCTGATGATCTACGAAGGCACACCCGCCGAAAAATCCGGCCTCCAGATTGGCGACGAAGTCATCAAGGTGGATGGTGTGGATGTTAAATCGCGCCGGGATGCCGACGCCGGCAAGCTCCTGCGCGGCCAGACCAACACGGCTGTAAAGCTGACCGTAAAGCGGTACGGGCAGAAAGACCCCGTCGACGTCAGCGTGACGCGCGACGTAGTGAAGATGACCAACGTGCCTTACTACGGCATGATCAACAGCGAAGTCGGCTACATTGACCTCAAAGACTTCACGGCTACGGCTTCACGAGAAGTACGCACCGCGTTTCAGGAACTGAAAGGCAAGGGCATGAAGAAGCTGATTCTCGACGTGCGCGAGAACCCGGGCGGTCTGCTGAACATGGCCATCGACATTTCGAACCTGTTCATTCCTAAGGATTCGGAGGTTGTGACCACAAAAGGCAAAGTGACCGAGTGGAACAAGACCTACACGGCCCTCAACCCGCCGGTTGATCTGGAGATCCCGATTGTGGTGCTGACCAACAGCCACAGCGCATCGGCAGCCGAAATCGTGTCGGGGGTAATTCAGGATTACGACCGGGGTGTGCTGATTGGCCAGCGGACCTACGGCAAAGGGCTGGTTCAGACCACCCGCGAACTGTCGTTCAATACCAAACTGAAAATCACCACCGCCAAATACTACATTCCAAGCGGCCGCTGCATCCAGGCTATCGACTATAGCCACCGCAACCCCGACGGCAGCGTAGGTAAGATTCCGGACTCCCTCAAAACAGCGTTCAAAACCAAAGCCGGCCGCGTGGTGTACGACGGCGGTGGCGTAACGCCCGACATCGCCATTGAGGACCAGACACCGACGCCCATCGCGCTGAGCCTAACCAACAAAGGTCTGATTTTTGACTATGCCGTTAAGTACCGGCACGAGCACCCGGCGATTAAGCCCGCCCGGGAATTCCGCCTGACCGATGCCGAATACCAGGATTTTGTGAAGTGGGTAAGCGATAAGGAATACGATTACACAACCCAGGTGGAGAAAGACCTCAACACCCTCGAAGCCTCGGCTAAAAAGGAAAAATACTTCGACCAGATTCAGGATCAGTTGAAATCGCTGAAAACGAAGATGTCGCACAGCAAGGATGCTGACCTCAACACGTTCAAGCCTGAAATCAAAACCTTGCTTGAGCAGGAAATTACGGGACACTACTACCTGCAGAAAGGCCTGAAAGAGTCGTCGTTCGGTACTGACCCCGAAATCAAGGCCGCTCTTGATCTGTTCGGCAACATGAACCGTTACCAGGAAATTTTGAAAGGAAAGAAATAAGCGGAGGAAAGGGAGGAGAGGAGGAAGGGGAGAAAAGGGACGAGGTGAATACCCCTTTCCCCTTTCGTCCCTTCCTCCTCTCCTCCCTTTCCTCCTTTCCTCCTCTATGCTCATTCTCTCCATCGACACCTCCACTACCGTCTGCTCCGTTGCGCTCCATCAAATTAACGAGGATACCGCTCAAAACCCGGAAAAAACCGGTCTGCTCGGGTGTTACGAATTGTTTACGGAACGTACGTCCTCGGCCATGCTGACGACCCTCATCAGCGACGTAGTCCGTCATACCGGCCATGACCTTCAACAACTTGATGCCATTGCCGTAGCAAAAGGCCCCGGTTCATACACCGGTCTCCGGATTGGCGTTTCAACCGCCAAAGGGCTTTGTTTTGCGTTGGATAAGCCGCTGATTGCCGTTAATACCCTCGATGCCATGGCCAGGCAGGTAGCGCCATCCGTCACATCGACTGCTGACTCTCCCCCGATCCTGTGCCCCATGCTCGACGCCCGGCGGATGGAGGTGTACTGTGCTATGTATGGCGAAGCCATGACGGTCGTGATGCCCACCTCAGCCAGGATTGTCGATGAACAAACGTTTGCCGATGAGCTGGATCGAGGCCCGGTGCTGTTTTTCGGCGATGGGGCCGACAAATGCCGACCGGTGTTGAACTACCACCCTAATGCCCGGTTTCTAGCACAGCTTATTCAACCATCAGCCCGAACAGTTGGCGAGCTGGCGGGCGTTGCTTTCGCCGAAAATCAGTTCGAGGACGTAGCTTCCTTCGAGCCGTTCTATCTGAAAGACTTCATGACGACCAAACCCAAAAAAGCGTCGGTTTAAAAGACGGTCTGAAAGTGAACTTCTGACTGGTTCCTGTCATTTCGACGCAGCAGGTGCCGGAATGACAAACCCGTTTTTACCAGCCAAACCAACTGTTTCGTCAACAGTCATCCGGTTTTTATTTCCCTATATAATGTAATTTTTTAAGAAATATCTACAAAAAATTTGCTATTTAAACGATTAAGCTTACATTTGATATAGATACTGTCAACGAACCACTCCATCGATAGGCTTCCTCCCTACCCGTTCGTTCATGAGCAAGAAAAAGGTATCATTGAAAGACATCGCGGAAAAAGCCGGTGTATCGACCGCGCTGGTTTCCTACGTGTTGAATGGCAAGGAGAAGGAAAGCCGGGTCGGGGCCGAGATGGCGGCTAAAATCAGGCAGATTGCGAGTGATCTAAGTTACAAGCCGAACTACCTGGCCAAAAGCCTGCGTAGTGGCAAGACCCAGACCATTGGGCTTATTATAGCCGATATATCCAACCCGTTCTTTGCCAATATTGCCCGAATTGTTGAGGACGAAGCCAAGAAGAACGACTACACGGTCATTATCGGGAGCTCGGATGAGGACGCCGATAAATCGTGGGATCTGATCAACGTACTGCTGAATCGGCAGGTCGACGGGTTCATCATCGTCTCCTCCGAAAACACAGAAGAACAGATTCAGTACCTGAACAGCCGAAACGTATCGTTCGTCCTGCTCGACCGCCATTTTCCGGCGATCCCTACCGACTACGTCGTTCTGAACAACTACCACGCTTCCTACATTGCCGGGACGCACCTCATTGAAGGCGGTTACCGCAACATTGGGCTGATTGCGTACCGGTCGCAGTTGTTTCACATGCAGGAGCGGATCCGGGGCTATGTTGAGTCGCTGCGCGATGCCGGTATTACGTTTTACCCTGACTGGCTGACCGAAGTTGATTTTGCCCGAATTGAACCGGAAATACGCGCCGGGATCGACCGGATGCTGGCTGCTGATCAACCGGTCGACGCGCTGATTTTTAGTACGTACCGGCTGGCCATCAGCGGCCTGAAATACATCAACGAGCTGGGTTTGACGGTTCCGGACGATCTGGCTATTGTCAGTTTCGGTCAGGCCGAAGCCTTCGACCTCTACTATTGCCCCATTACGTATCTTCAGCAACCTATGGAAGCGCTCGGCAAAACGGCGGTAGAACTACTGATCAGTAAACTGAAAGACCCTGAACAGCCCCCCCGACCAGTGCTGATGGAAGCTACGCTGATTGCCCGTAACTCATCAAAAGTCAAAGCATTTGTTACCTGATTCTCTATTTTATCCGTTTGCTTAATCGTTAAAGCAGGGTGCATTTTCCTATTTCCTGACCTGAGTTAGTATGCAACGAAGAACGTTTATCAAATCCGCTTTTCTGGGTTCATCGGCGGCTATGGCCGGGCTGCCACTGTTTACATCGGAAGCCGCCGTACCAAAACTGAAGATTACCAAAATCCGGTACTACGCGGCACCGGGTTATACCAAACCACTATTCAACCAGGCGCGGGGTATTGTCGAAATTGAAACCGATGGCGGCATTATCGGCATCGGCGAGGGCGGCTCGAAAGACATGATCGAGCAGTGCGCTCAGATGATGATCGGCGAGAATCCATTCCGGATTGAACACATCTGGCAGAATCTGTACCGGGGTATGTTCTACCCCCCGGGCCGCGAAAAACTACACGCCCAGGGCGCGCTGGACATGGCCTTGTGGGACATCAAAGGAAAGGCGCTGGGTGTGCCGGTGTACGAACTGCTGGGCGGGGCCACCCGCGACTACGTTGAGTGCTATGCTACGGGGTTCAGAGCCTCCAAAGCGAAAACGGAAGAAGAACGGGCCCGGGACTGCATCGAAGCCGGCTTACGGGCGTACCGGATTGGGCCAACGGGTGGTAACGGACCCGAACCGTTTGACTTCTACGACAACGCGAAGAAAACGATTGAAGTCTGCAAACGAATCGACGCGGCCGTGGGCGGTGGCGGCAAATGGGCCATCGACCTGCACACCCGCTTCGACACAACCGAGGGCATCAAGATCTGCAAAGCTCTCGAAAACCTGGAGCCGTATTTCGTCGAGGACATTGTGCGGTCCGAAAATCCGGACGTGTATAAAACAATCCGGCAGCTAACGACCGTACCCATTGCGGTTGGCGAGCAATTTGGCGACCGCTGGGACAGCAACACCTTCATCGAGCAGCACCTGATCGACTACACCCGGTTCACCATTCCGAATACGGGCGGCATTTCCGAGTTCAAGAAACTGGCTGCCATGTGCGAAACGCACTATGTTGGTATGATTCCGCACTTCACGGGGCCGCTCGCCGTCGCTACGCTGGTGCATGTGATGGGTTCGAGCAGCCCGGCCCGCTGCCTGATGGAGCTGGCCGGGGGCGAACCGGAGCGACCGCCTTACTTCAACGAAGACCTGGTCAACTTCAAAAACGGTAAGCTTTACCTGAACCCTGCCCCCGGCCTTGGGGTGAAGTTCGACCCGAAAAAGGCTACGTTTCTTATGGAAATAGCGGAGAACACGAAGTACCCGCACCCAATCCTGAAAAGCCCCGATGGCGCCATTCATAACTGGTAGCCTGGGATAGCATTGCGTTGACTGCCTTCTGATTACCCTTAACTATTCCTTACCCATGAAAAAAACGATTTATGTACTTATTCTGCTGCTCGTGTGCCTGAGCAATTACAGCCGGGCGCAATCGAACCGCGTGACGGGCCGCGTCACCGGAGCCGACAACCAGGGGTTACCCGGTGTGAACGTCGTCGTGGTTGGTACGACGCAGGGAACGACAACCGATGCGTCGGGGAACTACGCGATCAATGCCGGGCCGGAAACCTCGCTGATATTTTCGTACATCAGCTACGTAAGCCAGACAATTCCGGTTAATAACCGCTCGGTCATCAACGTACAGCTGGTCGAAGACGCAAAAGCGATCGATGAGGTGATTGTTACGGCCCTGGGTATCAAGAAAGAAGCCAAAACCCTCGGGTACGCTACGGCCTCGGTCAACGCCGAGCAGATTTCGGTGAACCGAACCACCAATTTTGTGAGTGGCCTGCAGGGGAAACTGGCCGGGGTCAACATTTCGTCGTTGGGAACCGGACCGGCTGGTTCGGCCAAGATCCGAATCCGGGGTCAGTCGTCGTTTGCCGGTCAGAACAACCCGCTGATTGTGGTTAACGGCGTACCGATCGACAACTCCAACTACGCTCTCGGCGGTGACTTCGGCAACCGGGCATCCAACAGTTCCGACGGTGGCGACGGCCTCAGCAGCATCAACCCCGACGATATTGAAACCATCGACGTCCTGAAAGGCGCGACGGCAGCCGCCCTCTACGGTTCGCGGGCCAAAGACGGCGTCGTGATGATCACCACCAAAAGCCGGGGTACCGGCAAAGGCTTCGGCGTTACGTACAACGCCAACTTCACGACCGATACGCCACTGGATTTTACGGATTTCCAGTATGAATACGGCCAGGGCGAGGGCGGCAAACGACCCACTACGTCCAATCCAACCTCGGGCGTATGGAGCTTCGGCGAGAAGTTTCAGCCGGGCATGACACAGACCCTGTTCGACAACGAAACCTGGCCCTACGAACCGGTTTTCAACCGCGTCAGGAAGTTCTACCGGGTCGGCACCAATTTCACCAATACCGTTACGGTGGCTAACAATGGGCAGAACGGTGGCTTCAGTCTGTCGTTCGGCAATACCGATAACAAGGGGATCATGGAGAATAACAAGTTCAACCGGAAGGTGATCAATCTGGGTTTTACGCAGAACATCACCAGCCGGCTGACGGCCTCCGGGAATATCAACTATTCGAAAGAAAACAACATCAATCCGCCCCAGCTAAATACCCAGGACCTGTCGGTATCGACGGTGATCTTCACGCTGGCCAATTCCATGCCGTTCGAAGCCCTTCGACAGAACCAGACCCTGCCGAACGGCGATGAATTCGTTTTCTCACGCTTTCTGGTCCGGAATAACCCGTACTATTCGATGAACTATAAGTTCGAGAACGTTCGGCGCGACCGGCTATTCGGCAACGTAGCACTGAAATACCAGTTCACCGACTGGCTGTACCTGCAGGGCCGGCTGGCGCAGGATTCATACATCCGCAATCAGGACTACAACATTCCGAACGGATACGCCCCCATTGCCCGGGCCCCGGTTGGCTACGTAAACGGGTCCTACACCCAGGACGTGCGGCAGAACGTTGAACGCAACCTGGACTTTATTCTGGGCTTTAACAAAACATTCGGAAACATCGGTGTCGATGCTACGTTTGGGGGCAACCACCGCTTCGCCCGGAACGATTACAACAGCGTGACGGTGCAGGATTTTGTGCAGCCGGGCTTGTATACCGTCATGAACGGCCGCATCAAAGACCCGCTCTACAGCCTCTCGGAGAAGGAAATCAACTCGCTGTTCGGAGCCGCGACCATTTCGTATAAGGAATTTCTGTACCTGAATGCCACGGCCCGTAACGACTGGTTCTCGACCCTGGCGCCGTCGAACCGCAGCATCCTCTATCCCTCGCTCAGCGGCAGTTTCGTGTTCTCGCAGGCGTTCGACAACATGCCGGCCTGGCTGTCGTTCGGCAAGCTTCGCGCGGCCTACGCGCAGGTGGGTTCCGACAACGTTGATCCGTACTCCAACGCGCTCTACTTCGCCGTTGATAACAACTCCTTCCCGAATCCGTCGGGTCAGCTGGTACCCGTGGGCGGTATCAACGCGACGGTGGTACCGAACAAGAACCTGCGACCGCTCCGGATTCAGGAAGCCGAGGTAGGTCTGGAACTGAGGTTGCTGCAGAACAAAGTCGGTCTTGACCTGACGTATTACCGCAAACTGACTGACGATCAGATTCTGGCCGCTCAGGTATCCGATGCCTCGTCGTACACGAGTAAGCTGATCAACGTGGGGCGGAGTATGAACAAGGGCATTGAAATGCTGCTAACCTTCTCACCCATCAGCAATCCGACGTTCCGCTGGGATGTCAGCGCCAACGTGTCGTACAATACCTCCCGAGTGATGCGGCTTGGCCTGACCGAGAAAGATACGATCATCACCGTCAGCAGCGGAGGTGGCCGGACGCTGAATCAGGTGGTGGGCAAGCCCCTGGGTCAGTTGTACACCTTCACGTACCTGCGGGATGCCCAGGGGCGGCAGGTGTTCGACGCCAACAGCGGGATGCCGCTCCGGAACAATACCCTGAAGAACGTTGGAAGCGCCCTGCCGATGTATTTTGGTGGGATCACCAACACCTTCTCGTACCGGGGCATTGTACTGTCGGCTCTGATTGACTTCAAGCTCGGCCACAAGATGATTGCCGGCCGCAACATCAACTACATGCGGCATGGGCTGTCAAAACGCACCCTGCCGGGCCGCGACGTGGGCTACGTGATCGGCAACGGGGTGAATCCGAACGGCGAAGTTAACCAGACCCGGGCGGCCGTACAGCCGTTCTACGAGTCCATCAACCCGCTGGGCATCAACGAAGATTTCGTGTTCAACGCCGGTTTCTGGAAGCTGCGTCAGGTGACGCTGGGCTACGACTTCACCAAGTTCCTACCGGCCAGCCTGTTCATCAAGGGTCTGAAGATCAACGCCGTTGCCAACAACGTACTGGTATTGAAAAAATGGACCGAGAACATGGACCCCGAAGAAGCCCTGGTTTCGTCCGACAACGCCGTTGGCCTGGACTTCTGGCCGGGTCTGCCGCCCACCCGCAGCGTCGGCTTCAACCTCAACGTTCGCTTCTAAACCTGTATACAGTTTTTGGTGAGCGGCCTGGGTTGTTTTATCCTCCCGCCCGAAAACCGCAAACTGAATACCGAAAACCCAAACTTTTACAGACACATGAAAACCAAGCTCATTTATACGCTCGCTCTGCTGCTTTCGCTGAGCCTGTTTACGGGCTGCGACCAGGGGTTCGATGAACTGAATACCAACCGGGTGAATCCTACCTCGCTGGCCCCCTCGATGGTGCTCAACAAGGCCATCATCAGCACGACCTACCTCGACGGTTTCGGTACCCTGGGGATGCTGACGTACAATTTTGCCATTGTACAGCAGATCATAACGCCCTACGGCAGCTCGTTGTCGGGTGGTAACTACGACCAGGTCAACAACAGCAATACCCCCCTGGTCTGGACTAATTTTTACCGCAACGTACTGAAGCAGCTGGTCGCGGTGCTGGACCAGACCAAGAGCGATCCGATGCAATCCAATACCTACAACGCGGCCCGCATCTGGAAAGCGTATATCTTCATGATCCTGACCGATACGTACGGCGACATCCCCTATTTTGAAGCCGGACAGGGGTACACGAATGAGATCATCACGCCCAAATACGACTCGCAGCAGGCCATCTACAAGGATATTCTGAAAGAGTTCGACGAAGCCTCGGCTGCGCTGGACACTAAACAGGCAGCCGTCACGACCGACATCCTCTACGGGGGCGACGTAGCCAAATGGAAAAAGCTGGGCTACTCATTCATGCTGCGGGCAGCCATGCGCCTGACCAAGGTTGACCCGGCTACGGCCGAATCGTACGTGAAGAAGGCCGTAGCGGGTGGTGTGTTCCAGTCGAATGCCGACAACTCCATCATCCGGCATACGGCGATTTACAACAACTACATCGCCAACCACCTGGCCGCCCGCGAAAAAACCAACTTCTACCTCGCGGCTCCGTTTGTTAACTACCTGAAAGACAACAACGATCCGCGATTACCCATTTTCGCCGTTCGGTACGTGGGCGCAAAAGGCGGCCAGGAACAGACAGCCTCGCGAGCTACGTCGGATCCCAAAGTACAGGTAGGTATGCCGATGGGCTACAACGACGTAACGATTTCGTCGGTGCTCCAGCAGAACGGCGTAGCCAGCCTTTGGGACTTCTCGCAGGTGAACCTCAACACCGTGCTCAAACTGGACTCACCAGAGTTTCACATCACCTACGCGCAGGTTCAGCTGCTGCTGGCCGAAGCCGCCGTGCGCGGCTGGGTAACCGGTTCGCCCGCCGACTACTATACCAGAGGCATCCGGGCTAATCTGGAGCAAATGGCCTCGTATGGGGCTCCCATTCCCGAAGCGTCCATCAAAGCGTACCTCGACAGCCAGCCGCTCGCAGCCGGTAAGGAGCTGGATCAGATCAATACGCAGTACTGGGTAGCCTCGTTCCTCGACGGCACCGAAGCTTTTGCCAACTTCCGGCGAAGCGGCTTTCCGGCGCTGAAGAAGAATCCGTATCCGGGCTCGGAGGTGAAAGGTGACTTCATCCGGCGGCTGCCGTATCCCGATAGCGAGATCGTTGTCAATTCCGGAAGCCTGAACGAAGCCATTGGTCGTCAGGGGCCTAACACGCTGGACACCCGCGTCTGGTGGGATAAGAAGTAATGGGGCCGTGGTGTCGGGTTCTCAACCCGGCACCACGCCAAACCACAGCACGAAAACTGGCTGAAAAAACTAGTACAATACCCTTACCTATTAAACCACAAAACTTACTCATGAATCTGACTGAACAGAGTCGTCGCGATACGTTAAAAATGCTTGGATTTGGTTCATCAGCCGGTTTACTGGGCTTGTTTGGCGGAGCAACTCCAGCCGACGCCCGCGACCAGCGGGAAACTCCGAGCTACGCCAAAGGCACAGCCCCGGTCAAAATCACGGGCGTCAAAGCCATCGCCACCGCCCCTCAGGGTTCTAACCTGATTGTCGTGAAAGTTGAGACATCCGAACCGGGCCTGTACGGCTTAGGCTGCGCTACGTTCACGCAGCGGGCGGTAGCCGTAGTGGCCGCCATCAACAGCTACCTCAACGACTTCTGCATGGGCAAGGATGTCGACAACATCGAGGACATGTGGCAGGCTGCGTACGTTAGCTCCTACTGGCGCAACGGCCCCGTGCTGAACAACGCCCTGAGCGGTCTGGATCAGGCCCTCTGGGACATCAAAGGCAAACGGGCTGGAATGCCGGTCTACAAACTGCTGGGCGGCAAGGTCCGTTTTGCCATTCCGTGCTATACCCACGCCAGCGGCCGTACGCCCGAGGAGGTTGCCGACAGCGCCCAGAGCATCATGGATCGCGGGTTTAAGTACGTTCGGATTCAGCAGGGCGGCTACGGCGGGGTGGGCAGCCTGAACCAGCAGCCCGATTACAAAGCCGCCGGGTTCGGGGGAGAGAGCGACAGTTTCATGAACGAACGGGCCTACCTCAAAGCCGTACCCAAGATGTTCGATGTGGTCCGCAAGCGGTGTGGCGAAGAAGTAGAACTCCTGCACGACATCCACGAGCGGGTGCAGCCGATGGACGCGATCAATATGATCCGCCAGTTGGAGCCCTATCAGCCGTTCTTCATTGAGGACCCGTTTTCACCCGAGAACATGAAGTGGTTTGCCCAACTGCGCCAGACGACCTCCGTACCGATCGCTATGGGTGAGCTTTTTAACAACATCAACGAGTTCAAGGAGCCGATGGTGAACCAGTGGTTCGACTACATCCGGATTCACGTATCGCAGATTGGGGGGATCACACCCGCCATGAAAGTAGCGCGGCTGGGTGAGTGGTTCAACGTCCGGACGGCCTGGCATGGTCCGGGCGACGTATCGCCGGTTGGTCATGCCGCTCACGCTCACATCGACCTGGCTGTCTGGAACTTTGGGATTCAGGAGGCCGTGAGCTTTTCCGACAAGATGAAGGAGGTGTTCAGCGGTTGCCCAACCATGAACAAAGGCTACATGTCGGTCAACGAGGTGCCCGGCCTGGGCGTCGACATCAACGAAAAAGAAGCCGCCAAATACCCCATTGGTACCAAGTCGAACTGGCAGGTACGTAAAGTAGACGGTACAATCATCAGACCATAGAAGCGAACAGGTGAACGAGCGAATGAGTCAGCCACTCCCATAGCTGCCGTCCCGTTTCGCTCGTTCACCTTTCACTCTTTCACTCTTTTCCTTTTCCCTTCAATGAAAACAAACCTCTCCCGTCGCTCCGTCATTCAATCCGTGCTGGGGTTGGCCGGTACGAGCCTGCTGCTCCCCGAGTCGTCGTACGCCCAAAAGCCTGAACCCTTCCGGGACTACGGTAAGGTAAAAATCACCAGGCTGGAGACCTTCCTGGTCAAACCCCGCTGGATTTTCCTGAAAATTCACACCGACGTCGGCCTTGTCGGGTTGGGTGAGCCCCTGCTCGAAGGCCGCGCCCAAACGATTCAGACGGCCATTAAAGAGATTGAGCCGTATCTGATCGGCAAAGACCCGCGGCAGGTCGTCCACCACTGGCAGGCGATTTATCGTCATGCGTTTTACCGGGGCGGGCCCATCCTGACGAGCGCCCTGAGCGGCATCGACCACGCGCTGTGGGACATCAAAGGCAAACTCCTGAACATACCGGTGTATGAACTGTTCGGTGGTCCCACCCGCGACCGGGTTCGGATTTACGGCCGGGCCAGCAACGCCGACGACATGAAGAAGCGTAAAGCGGAGGGGTACACGGTCATCAAAACCGGGGTGGCGAAAAAGAATCCGGCCAACCTGGTCGAGAACCCCCGCTTCATCCAGTACGCGGCCGATAATTTTGCGTCGTTACGTGAAGCCGGCGGACCGGACATGGACATCGCCATCGATTTCCACGGCGCCATATCGCCCCAGACCGCCAAGGTGCTCATCAAGCAACTGGAGCCGTTTCAGCCCATGTTCGTTGAGGAACCCTGCCAGGCCCAGAACGTCGATACGATGGTCGACATCGCCCGGGGCACGCACCTGCCTATCGCAACGGGTGAGCGGATCTTCACGAAATGGGGCTTCCGCGAGATTCTGGAGAAAGGAGCGGCCAGCATTGTTCAGCCGGATCTGTGTCATGCCGGTGGGCTTACCGAAGGCCGGATCATTGCCGGTATGGCCGAAGCCTACTACGCTCCCATTGCTCCGCACAACCCGATGGGACCTATTTCGCTGGCCGTAGGGCTGCATCTGGCCGCCAGTGTGCCCAATTTTCTGGTACAGGAGCAGGTCACGCTGGGCGAAGGGTATCTGAAAAATCCGTTCAGGCTGCAAAAAGATGGTACGGTCATGATTCCGCAGGGACCAGGCCTGGGCATCGAACTGGACGAGGACCAGATGAAGGATAAGATTGGTCACGACTGGAAAAACCCCGAATCCTACAATGCCCTCGATGGCTCCGTAGTTGACTGGTAGGTATTATATTACGTACTGCTTGATAACCTTTCTGCCGTGAAACGTCAATTACTGTCTGCTGCGGTGCTGCTGCTTTTGTGTGGCGGCACCAGACCCGAACCGGTTCCTCCACAGGCCAGCATCGCCAACGGGGTGCTTACGGCATCGTTGTACCTGCCCGACGAACAGCAGGGCTACTACCGGGGCACCCGATTCGACTGGTCGGGGGCGTTCAAAAGCCTTGACTACAAAGGCCACCGCTACGTAGACCAATGGTTCGATACGTACGACCCCAACCTGCACGATGCCATCAACGGGCCGGTGGAGGAATTTACTCCATTGGGTTTTGCCGACGCCAGACCGGGCGACGCCTTCGTGAAGATTGGCGTGGGCGTACTGCGCCGACCCGACGATAAACCCTACGGATTTTCGGCCGTGTACGACATCGTAGATCACGGAAAACGGACGGTAAAAACACGAAAAGACCGGATTGAGTTTACCCACGACCTGACCGCCCCGAATGGGTACGGCTACCACTACACCAAAACGGTTCGGCTGAGCAACGGTAAGCCTGAACTGGTGCTGGAACACCGGCTGAAAAATACGGGGCAGAAAGCCATTGAAACCAGCGTGTACAACCACAACTTTTTTGTGATCGACAAACAGCCGACGGGGCCGCAGATCACGATCCGGTTTCCGTTCAATGTGAGCGCAGAGGGTCGTGGCTTCGGTAGTACGATTCTGGCGCAGGGCAACCGCTTGACGTATGCGCGCGAACTGGCTAAAAAAGAATACGTGTACAGCGCGGGGCTACAGGGATTCGGGCCAACGGCTGCCGACTACGATGTTCGCATCGAAAACCTGAAGACGGGAGCCGGGGTCCGGGCCACGAGCGATCAGCCGCTCGAAAAACTCGTGTTCTGGGCCTGCTCGACGACCTCCTGTCCGGAGCCTTACATCCGGCTGCAGGCCGCACCCGGCCAGGAAGTCACCTGGACAATTACGTACGCATTTTACGAGAACACCAATCCATGAGAGGCTTCATTGCGCTTGTACTAACCGGTGGCTGGCTCCTGTCCGGAACCACACCCGATCGGGGCAGTACCGACCCCATCGATACCGACTGGCCGACGTACGGCGGCAACCCGGCCGGCAACCGGTACTCGTCTCTGAATCAGATCAATTTGCAGAACGTTTCCCAACTACGGCTGGCCTGGACGTTTGATACCGGTGAAAACAAAAAGCTGACTCCTGACGACCGGGGGATGGACATTCAGTGCCAGCCTATTGTGGTGGATGGCGTCCTGTATGGCACCACGCCCAGGCATAAACTCTTCGCCATCAATGCGGCCACAGGCAAACAGCTGTGGCGATTTGATCCCTACGCCGACCCGAACAAGAAACCCCGTTTCCATCCGCTGCGGGGTGTAACGTACTGGGCAGACGGCGACGACCGGCGAATTCTGTATTCGTCGGGACCGACGCTGTATGCGATCAACGCCACGACCGGTGCTCTGATCAATAGCTTCGGTACCAACGGCACGGTCGATCTGCACGAGGGCCTCGGCGACGCCCAAACCCTCGGCCATGAAACCGCCGGCCTGTCGATCCGCAACACAACCCCCGGCGTCATCTACCGCGATCTGCTTATCGTCGGGTCGAGTGTGTCGGAGGGAGGGGATGCGCCCCCCGGCCACATCCGGGCCTTTAACGTCCGGACCGGTAAACTGGCGTGGGTATTCCATACCATTCCGCTGCCGGGCGAATTCGGCTACGAAACCTGGATGACCGACTCGTACCGGAAGCTCGGCGGGGCCAACTGCTGGGCAGGCATGGTCGTGGATGAAAAACGGGGCATCATGTACGCTGGAACCGGCTCCCCCTCGGTCGACTTCTACGGCGGGGCCCGGGCCGGCCAGAACCTGTTTGCCAACTGCGTTCTCGCCCTCGACGCCAGTACCGGCAAACGCATCTGGCATTTCCAGACCGTTCACCACGACCTTTGGGACCGCGACTTGCCCTGCCCACCGAACCTGATCACGGTTACGCACGAAGGCCGCCGGGTTGAGGCAGTGGCGCAGGCCACCAAGGACGGATACGTGTTTGTCTTCGACCGGGATTCGGGCAAGCCGCTGTTTCCGGTGAATGAAGTGGCCGTGCCGAACTACCCGGCCCTACCCGGCGAACAACCGTGGCCTACGCAACCGGTACCGACCAAACCAGCCCCGTTCTGCAGACAGGAACTCAGCGAAGCAATCATCACCGACCGCACTCCGGAAGCGCGGGCCTATGTACTGGAGCGCTTCCGAAACAGTCGACAGGGCAACAAATACCTGCCACCCAGCGAAGAAGGTTCGCTGATTTTCGGTATGGGCGGTGGCGCTGAATGGGGTGGTACGGCCGCCGACCCAGACGGCATTTTCTACGTCAACAGCAACAACATGCTCTGGTGGCTGAAGATGCGCAACACGCAGCAGCCGGAAGGAGTGGCCCTGACGCGGGGAGCCAGTCTGTTTAACACAAACTGTGCTGTTTGTCACGCAACGCCGGGCCAGGACAAAGCCATAGCGAAAACCCAGCAGGCCTACCCCGACCTGACCGACGTAGGAAAACGGCTGGATAAAAAGCAGATTCACGCCCTGCTGACCACCGGTCGGGGGCGAATGCCTTCGTTTCAGCACATTTCCCGGGAAGATCGCGAAGCAATCGTAGACTTTCTGCTCAACCCGGCGGCAAAGCCCAAAGCCGTTTTATCAGCGTCAACGGATATTCATTCATCCGCCGTAACAGCGCCCCGAACCCAGACCAGCGACTTTCCGTACCAGTCGCCGTATCTGAACAACGGTAACACCCAGTTTCGGGATCAGGACAACTACCCGGCCATCAAACCGCCCTGGGGTACGCTCAACGCCATCGACCTGAATACGGGTGAATACGTCTGGCAGGTGCCGCTCGGGGAGTATCCGGAACTTACCAGGAAAGGGGTTCCGCAGACGGGGACCGAAAACCACGGCGGTCCACTCGTAACGGCGGGCGGGCTGGTGTTCATTGCGGCTACGTACGACGAAAAGCTGCGCGCGTTCGACAAAAAAACCGGAAAGGTAGTGTGGGAATACAAGCTGCCGGCCGGCGGCTTTGCAACGCCCATAACGTATAGCGTCAACGGTAAACAATACGTAGCCATTGCCGCGGGCGGTACCCGCTACGGGCTGAAGCCGGGCGGCTCCTATGTTGCCTTTTCTTTGCCCTGACGTACTGCCGGAAACTAACCAATCGGGCCTTTACCTAAACGATCCATGAGCGGTCTGACGACGAAGTATTTATTGTGCTGTGACTGGGGAACGTCGTTTTTCCGCCTACGGCTAACGAACTTATACGATCACCAGTGCACCGGCGAACTGATCTCCCGAGAAGGCATTGCCGGTACGTTTGACGCCTGGCGCAAAACCGGCGCAGCAACCGGTATGAGCCGGGATAACTTTTTCCGGCGGCAGTTGAAAAAACAGATCAACGCGCTGGGTCGCCAGTTGGCGATGAACCTGCTGAACATCCCGGTTGTGATTTCGGGCATGGCCTCCTCCTCGATTGGGATGGAAGAAGTGCCCTATGCCGTACTGCCGTTTGCGCTGGACGGCAGCCAGTCCAGCATCCGGCATTTTGATCCGCAACCGGATTTCCCGCACGAACTGATGCTGATCTCGGGCGTCAGGAGCGGGCAGGACGTCATGCGGGGCGAAGAGACGCAGCTCATCGGCCTGGTTACGCTGCTTACCTTATCGGGCGAAAAAACCAGGGAAGCCATTTTTGTTTTTCCCGGCACACACTCCAAGCACATGTACGTCCGGGATGGGCAGCTGATCAGCTTTGATACGTACATGACGGGGGAGTTGTTTGATCTGATGGCCCACCACAGCATTCTCAAAGACTCCGTCGACCTGATTGATCTAACCGACTTTTCGGCTCCGAACGTACTGGCTTTCAGGCAGGGCGTGCAGCAAGCCACCGCGTCGGGTATCCTGAACGGCCTGTTCACGATCCGTACCAACCAGCTTTTTGATACGTTTACGAAAGCGGAAAACGCCTTTTATCTAAGCGGCTTACTGATTGGTACGGAACTGTTGCCGCTGCTGGCCGAAAAAGGCTGGCCGCTGGTGCTGTGCAGCGGCAGTAAGCTGACCGGTTTTTATGAACTGGCTATTCGCGAACTGAACCTGGCCGATCGGGCGACAACCATTCCTGCCGATCTGATTGATCAGGCAGCCAGCCGGGGACAGGCGATGCTATTCCGGAATCAGACCTTAAAAGAAATTACCCGATGACAACCCTCTTTTCCAACGACCTGTTTACCCAGGCACCCATCGTGGGTATTGTCCGCAACCTGCCCGCTGATGTCATAAGGCAGCTTCTGCCGGTGTACCGGGAGGCTGGTCTGACCACCATCGAGATCACCATGAATACGCCGGGAGCTGTGGACTGCATTCGACAGGCCCGGCAACAATACCCCAATGATCTGAACATCGGCGCCGGTACGGTCTGCACCCCCGACGACCTGGAGCAGGCCCTGGATGCCGGTGCGCAGTTCATCGTAACCCCCATTCTCGACGAGTCGGTTATCCGCACCTGTGTTGACCGGGGAGTGCCTGTTTTTCCGGGAGCCTTTACACCCACTGAAATCTACCGCGCCTGGACACTGGGCGCACCGATGGTGAAGGTTTTCCCCACCACGACACTCGGCCCTGCCTACATCAAGGACCTGAAAGGGCCACTGCCGCAGGTCAGGCTGTTGCCAACGGGTGGGGTGAGCCTGAGCACCATCCGGCAGTTTTTCGATGCCGGCGCAACCGGCGTTGGCGTGGGCAGTCACCTGTTCGATGCAGCCCTGATCAAAGCCCGGGACTGGAACGGGCTTACCATTCATTTCCAGGAATTTCTGAAACGGCTGCCCAGCCAGCACCAACCAGCCTGACCCCAACCCCTTTCCTGAACCAGCATGATAACTCCCCAGAAAACCGAACCGGCGACCGTCGCCACCAGCAAAAACTACCGATGGCTCATCGTTGTGCTGCTGTTTGCGGCAACTTCCATCAACTACCTCGACCGGCAGATCATTGGTTTACTCAAACCCCTGCTCGAAATAGAATTTAACTGGACCGAAACCCAATACGCCCGGATTGTGATTGCCTTCACGGCGGCCTATGCGGTCGGGTTGCTGGGGTTTGGCTGGTTCATCGACCGGGTCGGCACTAAAATTGGCTATACCGTTACGATTGTCTGGTGGAGCGTGGCCGGCATGCTCCACGCCCTGGCCCGGAGTGCCTTCGGATTCGGGGTCGCCCGCGTCGGGCTTGGGTTGGGAGAGGCTGGTAACTACCCGGCCGCCGTCAAAGCCGTGGCCGAATGGTTTCCGCAAAAAGAACGGGGGCTGGCAACGGGCCTGTTCAACGCCGGAACGAGTCTGGGCGTAGTGGCCGCTCTGCTCATCGTTCCCTGGATTTTAAGCCACTACGGCTGGCAGGAAGTATTCTGGATCACCGGCGCTCTGGGCTTTGTCTGGTTGATCTTCTGGCTGATTTTCTACGACGTACCGGCCCGCCAGAAACGCCTGTCGGCGGAGGAATACGAGTATATTCGCAGCGGGCAGGAACTCGAAACAGACCAAAAAACGCCTATTCGCTGGTTCAAGCTCTTCGGGCAACCGCAAACCTGGGCGCTCATTACGGGCAAGGGGCTCATTGACCCCATCTATTGGTTCTTTTTGTTCTGGCTCCCCTCCTACTTTTCCTCTACGTTTCAACTGGACCTCAAAAAGCCCAGCCTGGAACTGATGATTATTTACACGGCCACCACCATCGGCAGCATTGGCGGAGGGTATCTGTCTTCCCGACTCATCAAACGGGGCTGGGGGACCCTGAGAGCCCGCAAGACGGTGCTGTTTGCGTTTGCCATACTGGAATTATCCATCATTCTGGCGCAGTTCGCCACGGACGTGTGGGTAGCCGTTGGCCTGATCAGCCTGGCCGTAGCGGTCCATCAGGCGTGGGCGACCAACATCTTTACGCTGGCATCGGATCTGTTTCCCAAACAAGCCGTCAGTTCAGCGGCCGGCATTGCGGGCATGGCCGGAGCGGTGGGGGGCATTTTCTTTCCAATGCTCGTAGGTAGTCTGCTCGACACCTACAAAGCGGCCGGTAATCTGGCCGGGGGTTACAACATCCTCTTTACCCTCTGCGGCTGTACGTATCTGGTGGCCTGGACAATTATTCATCTCCTGACCCGGAAACCGAAGCTGGTACAGATTGAGGAATTAATCTGATTATCGCTGCGGATTGAATCGTGGTGCAGACGTCTGCTGCCACTGCCGGTTTGTCGGGTTCAGGGCTACGTAGCGGGACATTTTCTGAAATATGCGGTTTTTCCGCTTATTTCGCCCCGTTAACTGACCCCGCCCGTGCAGATCATCGTTGATATTGGTAATACCGACGCCGTATTTGGCCTGTATTCGCAGGCTGGCTGGCAACACATCTGGCGTACGCCCGCACGTACTGACGAGCCAGCCGGCTCCTACGAGCGCCGACTGCGGTTGTGGCTGCTGGAAGCGAGCGTTTCTCTTAGTACCATTCAAACTACCGTCTTGAGCAGCGTCGTACCGAATCTGACGCCCATCATGCGCAGCATGCTCACGACCCTATTCGGTTTTGAGCCGGTGGTGATGGGCCCCGGTGTTTATCCTTTACTGCCCCTGGAGATTCTCCGGCCGCACGAAATCGGTACCGATCTCGTAGCCAATGCCCTGGCCGCTTATACGCACTATCAGCGCAACTGCGTGGTCGTCGATTTCGGGACTGCCCTGACCTTCACGACGGTATCGGGCGAAGGAAAAATCCTGGGCGTGGCCATAGCACCCGGGCTGAAAACAGCCATCCGGTCCTTGTTTGCCAATACGGCCCAACTGCCCGAAGTGCCTATCGAAGTGCCGGCTTCGGCCCTGGGCACCAGCACTACCCACGCCATTCAGGCAGGCGTTGTGCTGGGCTACGAAGGCCTCGTTCGTTCGCTCCTCGACCGTATCCGGACCGAACTCAACGGCGATTGCATCGCTATCGCTACGGGGGGTTTATCAGGTCGAATCCCTTCCCTCCATATTGCCTTTACGGCGGTTATCCCATCGCTCACCCTCGATGGCATACGGCTTGTCGGCGAGATTGTCGGCCGCGACGCCCGCTAAGTGTTGATTGTACGGTACTTTCCCCAAGGTGAGGAGCGAATACCTCACTTACCTGTTTTTACCTAACTTCCAAAAAATTAGCCTGTTACCAAACATTTTAGTACGCTGCGAACATTCCGTTTTAAGTCAATTTTCCGGGCAGTTCCGCTAAGAAAAGTACCATAATCGCCACATATTCAGCTTCCTGACAGCAGGCTGCAAAACCTCCTCGTTTTATGGCGGTCTGGCACGGCTTTTTCGTAACACTCCGGCAGACGGCTTCGCATTTCACATTAGCCGTCGGTAAAAGACAGCGTTATGAAAGCGTACGTATTACTAATCGTTTTGTGGTTGAGTGCCGTAGGAGTCGGTACCAGTCACGCCAAAGGAGCACCAAACTGGAACCTGGGTCAACTGCTGCTGACCAATGGGACACAGATCGAGGGGGAGTTAAATTATAACTGGAAAGCAGAGATTGTACAGGTTCGGCAGGGGAATACCATTAAGGCTTATTCAGCCACTCAGGTGGATCACTTCGTTTTTTTCGATGCCAATCAGAACACGTTACGTCGCTTTGTAGCGGTTGAATACCCGGTCCGTCAGTCACTCATGAGAAAACTGTTTCTGGAGGAATTTGTGCCCGGTACGTTGACGGTATACCGCCGGCTTCGGCACACCCGGGAACCGATCAAGGTGATTAGCCCGATTGCCTACGGCGATGATGAAGAACTGGTGAAAGACCTGGATAGCTTCACTTACTTTGTCTACGACGAAAACGGCATAATCACCAACCTGGATAACTTCACCCGCGACATCTGGCCCCGGCTGAAAGAGGAGTATGGAGAAGAGTTAAAACATTTTGTTGACGGCCAGAGCCTGGATCTCGGCACTACCTTGTCGCAGCTATTATTGATTAATCAATACAACGCCCTGAAAAAACAGCAGGAAGAATCAGGAGAACCTGTTAACCAGAAGGTTCCGGCCGGTGAGTAGCCGATAGCGCAAGCGGAATGAAACTCAGAAAGCCAGTCTCAATCCGAGAGCTGGCTTTTGTATTTTATCAATGTAACACCTTTATAATCAATCCCTGACACGGCCAAAAAATAAATTTTCAATAGTAAATAAGTTATATAATTTGATGTTTTTACACATAATTCTGCTGACTTGCTGACTACAGTATAATTTATCCTTTTAGTTGTACAACGAAATGTAATATAACGATTTGGAGTGCACAAACAGGAAAGCTTTTAATGAGTTTATTTGTCAAAAGCTCAACCCCCCTAAACCGCCCCGGTATGACATAAATCAAACGTTAACGCTGATCCAGCTAAAATTACATTTTTATGAAAATGCTCCGTCACGTAACCCTCGTGGTACTTTTTTTAGGTACTCAACTGGCAGCCAGCCTGGCTGGAGACCCGCCAGCTAAATGGCACGAAGGCCGGTTAACCATGGCTACCAACGAGCTTGTTTCCGGCGAACTGGCTTATAACTGGAGCGCCGAGATGGTTCAGATCCGGCAAGCCAATGGCCGCATCCGGACCTTGTCGGCCGGGCAGGTTCGATCGTTCAGTTGGTTTGATGCCGACCAGAGCAAGTTGCGCGAGTTTGTATCCCTGCCCTTTTCGTCCGGCAAGGGCCGCGCCCATCCCGTTTTTTTTGAAATTGTCATGGATGGCCCCCTGGTTGTGATTCGGCGGCTTCAGGCCAATAAAGGGTTATTCAGATCGGCGATCGGCCATCCTGTTCGTTATTTTGACGACAAATCCCTGAATCAGGATGTTTCCAACTTTGTCTACTATGCCTACGACGAGGGCCGTTTTCTGAGTGTGAACCGGTTCTATATCGACATCTATCAGCCCTATCTCAAGGCTTACGAAAAACCACTACAGCAGTTCGTTCAGGCCCACAACATCAACGAGCGGACAACCATCGGCCGCCTGGTTCTCATCAGCCAGTACAACATGCTGGTTAACGAAGACCAGCGATCAGCTTCAGCCCGAACCTCCTACGGAGCCATTGAATAACACCCTTTTATACCAATAAACCCAGGTTGGGCCGGAAAGACAGTAGGTACGGCGGAGTCTCTGCTTTTATAGCCGAGAATTCCTTCATGCTGACTCATCTTTCTGCTTTCTGACTGTCTTCCCAAGCTGGGCAATATGGACCAATTTAACATCACAAAAGCACCGACGGTATACGACGCCGTAATCGTTGGTTCGGGTGCCGGGGGCGGTATGGCCGCCTACATACTCACTAAAGCGGGCGCTAAAGTATTAATGCTCGAAGCCGGCGGTTACTACGACCCTGCCGACCCCAAATACATCACCCAGCTCAAATGGCCGTATGAGTCACCCCGGCGTGGAGCAAGCACCCCACTCCGGTCGGGTGGCGATTTCGACGCGGCCTGGGGTGGCTGGGACATTGAGGGCGAACCGTACTCATCCAAAGCGGGGACTGAATTCCACTGGTTCCGGTCGCGGATGCTGGGGGGACGTACCAACCACTGGGGCCGGATTTCGCTCCGTTTCGGTCCCGACGATTTTCGCCGTAAATCCCTGACGGGCGTCGGCGACGACTGGCCGATCGGCTACGAAGACCTTAAGCCGTTCTACGACAAAACCGACCGGCTCATTGGTGTTTTCGGCACCAACCTGCCCGATTTCCCCAACGAACCAGACGGCTACTTCCTGCCTCCGCCGAAACCCCGCCTGCACGAACTGATGCTGCAGAAAGCCGGTAAGAGCATTGGCGTACCGGTAGTTCCCTCGCGGCTATCCATCCTGACTCAGCCCATCAACAAAGAGCGGGGTCAGTGCTTTTACTGCCACCAGTGCAACCGGGGCTGCCAGGCCTACGCCGACTTCTCGTCGTCGTCGGTGCTGGTAATTCCGGCCGTTAAAACCGGCAACCTGACGCTTCAGAACCACGCCATGGTGCGCGAGGTACTAACCGATCAGCGTACGGGTCTGGCCACCGGCGTTTCCTACGTCGATACGGTTACGTTGCAGGAGGTTAGCGTACGGGCAAAAACCGTGATCCTTGGCGCCAGCACCTGCGAATCGGCCCGGTTGCTGCTCAATTCCAAGTCGCCCCGCTTCCCGAACGGCCTGGCCAATTCAAGCGGAGTGATTGGCAAGTATCTGAACGATTCAACCGGAGCCGGGCGGTCAGCTTTTATTCCGGCCCTGATGGACCGCAAACGCTACAACGAGGATGGCGTCGGTGGGATGCACGTATTTACGCCCTGGTGGCTGGATAACAAGAAACTGGACTTCCCGCGCGGCTACCACATTGAGTACGGGGGTGGTATGGGTATGCCGGGTTACGGCTTTGGCGGGGGCGTCGAAAACCTGAACGGTCAGATTCCCGGCCGCGACGGCAAGATGAAACCCGGTGGTGGCTACGGCGCGAGCCTGAAAGACGATATGCGCCGGTTCTACGGGGCCTACGTAGGCATGTCGGGCCGGGGCGAACCGGTACCCCTGGAAAGCAACTACTGCGAAATTGACCCGAACGGCGTCGATAAGTACGGTATCCCTACGCTGCGGTTTCACTACAAATGGTCGGACTACGAGGTTAAACAGGCCAAACACATGCAGGATACCTTCGAGGAGATTATCCATGCCATGGGTGGCATTCCGCTCGGTCGGAAACCGGGTCCCGAGCAGAATTACGGCCTGGCGGCTCCCGGCCGGATCATCCACGAAGTGGGTACGGTCCGGATGGGCAACGATCCCAGCAAGTCGGCCCTGAACAAGTTCCAGCAGGCCCACGACGTCAAGAACCTGTTTGTGGTGGATGCTGCACCGTTTGTTTCGCAGGGCGACAAGAACGTAACGTGGACCATCCTGGCGTCATCCATGCGCACCTCGGAATACCTGATTGACCAGGTTAAACAGAAGAATATTTAACTCTGTGCGCTCTGCGATACTCTCAGCGTTCTCTGCGTTTACCTATTTAAACGCAGAGAACGCTGAGAGTATCGCAGAGGACGCCAAGAAACTTGAAATCCAATGAAACGCAGAGATTCCCTCAAAGCCATATCAATCAGTTCGCTGGGGCTGGCCGTTGGGCCGGCCGAGGCCGCGGTTCCGGAACCAGCTCCCAAACCGCCCATTAAAATTCCGGGAGGACGGCTCAAGGAAGAAGCTGAACGGGATGCCAGGCTGAACGCCGAGAAGTTTTTCACCCCCCACGAACTACAGACTGTTACGGTACTGTCGGACATCATCATCCCGGCTGATACTCGTTCGGGTAGTGCGTCGCAGGCGGGTGTGCCGGCCTTCATCGAATTTATGATGAAAGACCAGCCACGTAGCCAGACGCCCATGCGTGGCGGACTGCGCTGGATCGACAACGTCTGCACGAAGCGCTACGGGAAACCGTTTGCGCAGTGTACGAAAGCCCAGCAGATCGAACTGGTTGACCAGATCGCCTTCCCGAGCAAAGTAGCCCCGGACATGACGCAGGGCGCGGCCTTTTTCTCGCAGCTGCGCAACCTGGTTATGACTGGTTTTTACACCAGTAAGATGGGCATCGAAGACCTGGGCTACATGGGCAACGTACCGAACCAGTGGAACGGCGTGCCCGACGACGTACTGAAACAGTATGGTCTGAGTTACGAACCGTCAAAGGCGGAAGAAGCCCGGAAATAAACCAAACTTTATTAATTAAAAAACGGCCGATTCGATACTGCGGATCGGCCGTTTTTTGCTACAATGCGCTGGTTCTCCCTAAAAGCCGGCGACCACTCAAAAGAAATTTGCGGCAGCATCGTTTATAGGGGTGTTATCCTCACAAAACGATCTGCACATGGCCAATCAACCCGGCGGCTGGCTCGGTAAACTAAGCAGCCTGATTATTCCGCCCAGCCATCACGAAGCGGCATCGGCGCCTTCCGTCAGCAACAAACGTATTCTGGACGAATTGGTAGCCTCGTTCGAGGATTCTATTGGTCGGGAGTCGGTCGGGTCGAGTATGCTCTTCAATGCCCACTTCCTGATCATCCTGCACCCCGATACGTACGAAGACCGGATGAATGCCTTTCCGGTGATCGTCAATGAGGCTGTTCGGGCGTTTAATATGGTCATTGAATCGCACCGCAGTCAATACGAACAAGTGTCGCCGGTAGCGTCGAGCTGGTTTTTCAAATTTGGGGCCGGCCGCGAATTCGGTGGTGAACCGGTCAACCTAACCGATATTCATGTGATTGGCGCACTGACCGGCATTCTGACCGGAACGGCCCAGCCCCAGGCTCCTGCGGATAAAGTGAACGTAACGCGCCGGGTCAAGCAAACTAACCGCTACGAAAAAGTGGATGTTGACCTGAACGCCTTTCAGCACATCGACTTCCGCGAACCGGGTGCATTCGTGGTCAAATTCAGTTTCGGTACCCCACCACCCCCAGCGTCTCCCAGCCGGGCACCGGTAGTAGGAGCCGGTGTTACCAAAGCGAACCCCACCAGCCTGCCGCGGAGCCTCAACGAGGGACTGGCGCAGCTCGATTACTACATTGCCGAAACCAATCAGGAGTACACCTACGTCATGCGCGACCGGGAAATCGTTGTTGCCCGGAAAGAGCCCGAGAATCAGCATTTTCCAAATTACCTGCTGGTCGAATCAGCCTACGTATCCAATCCGCACGCCCGGATTCGGTTCAACGAATCGACCGGCTCGTTCCAGATCACGTCGTTCAGCCGCAACGAAACCCGCGTGAATGAGCAGCTGATTCCGAAGAGCGAACCCGCCAATCCCGTCTGGTATGAATTGCCGGAAAAAGCCCAGATTCTGCTCAACAGCATGGTAACTCTCAGTTTTCAAAGCAGCCGGTAAATTCATGATCGATTCTTTGCTCGTTTTACTTTTGCTGGTGTTTGTGCTGTTTCTGGTGTTCAGCCATTTTCGGGACTTACCCCGGTGATTTCAGTTTACGGTATACGGTTTACAGTCTTCGGTTCATGGTTTCGGGGTTCGGCGCAACGGTCTGCCGGTACCAATAGCAAACCGAAAACCATTCAACCTTAACCCATTCCAACGCATGCAGTCAATCTTACTCACGGGCAAAACCGACGTCGGCCGGCGACGAACCGACAATCAGGATACGTTTATCAGCACCACGATCTGGTCCGACTCCAGCGCGCTCCTGGCCGTCATCGACGGGGTAGGCGGCTACGCCGGGGGTGACCGGGCCGCGGCCATTGCCCGCGAGTCGATCGAACGCTACATGAGTACGCCCAACGGCGACCCGCTGTCGATGCTGCGCGAGGCCGTGGTGTTTGCCAACAACCAGATCAATGAAGAACGGCAGCAGGCCCCCAAACTGGCGCAGATGTGCTGCGTACTGACGGTGGCCGTTGCAGACCCGCAGGCTAATAAGCTTTATTTTGTTCATGTGGGCGACACGCGCCTGTATCGGTTCCGGCAGGACGTGCTCGAAAAACTCACCCACGACCACTCGCTGGTTGGTATTCGGGAAGACGCCAACGAACTGACCGAGACGGAAGCCATGCAGCATCCGCGCCGAAACGAGATTCTGCGCGAGGTAGGGCTTATACACCACCGCATCGATGATCCCGACTTTCTGGAATCAGGCGAGACCGATTTTTTGCCCGGCGATCAGTTACTGCTGTGCAGCGACGGCTTGACCGACATGATTACGCAGGCCCACATTACGGCGGTGCTGCGGCAATCGGGTTCGCTGGACGAACAGGCTGGCGAACTGATCCGGCTGGCCAACGAACAGGGCGGCAACGATAACGTTACGGTCGTACTGGCCAGAAACGGAACCGGCCCGGGTACGGCAACCGTCGCAGCTCCGGCAGCGGCCAGCCTGACCCAACCAGCCACGCCGGTAACCGCCAACGGCCGCACCACTACCGGCACCGACGTAAAACCGGCTAAACGTAGCCGCGCCGGTCTGTGGCTGCTGGGGCTGATCATGGTCGTTGGATTGCTGGCCTTTGCCTGGTATTCGTTCCAGACGCCGGATCGGGGGGATCAACCCATTGAGGACACCGAACTGACTGACCTGACAATCCCCCCGTCGAGTACGTCAGCTTCGTCGATGGTTCCGGCTTCCGTGCCGCTGGATTCGCTGGTGCAAACCGCCTACCGAAGCGCCGACCATCGACTCGTGCTGACCGCCGACACAATCCGGCTCGCTAAACCCCTGGTATTGAATGATTCGCTGCTGACCGTTTTGGGCGATAGTCGGCTGACCGTGGTTATTCCAACCGACACGACGCAATCGCGGGTGGCCTTTCGCGTTATCAACGGGAGAACCATAAACCTGGAAAATCTGGTTATACAAGGATTCAGGACGGGTATTGAAACCACGAGCGACGTGAAACTGCAACTGAAGCAGGTTTACTTCCGCAACGTAGAGCGGCCCGTTAATGCGGTGATCCGGCAGGATACGTTCCGCAACACCGTGCTGTCTGTTTCGTCGCAGGCCCAGCCTGTTCCGCCAAAACCAATGTCTCGCCCCTGATGGCAACGATCCGATTTAATGCCCAGTTTCCGGGTTACGAAGTGCTGAGTGAACTGGGGCGCTCCAACGCCCGCATCCTCAAAGCCCGGCATATAGCCACCGGCGATCTGGTGGCCATTAAACATTTTGCCCTGAACACCGACGAGGATACGCTCCGGCGGTTTCAGCGGGAGTCGGCCATTATGACCAGCATCAACCACCCGAACGTGGTGAAAGTCCGCGAGGTGCAACTGGAGGCCGATCTGCCGTATATCGTCATGGAGTTGATCGAAGGGGGTAGTTTGCGTAACCTCATCAAAACGGGCGGCCATCTGGACATTCCGACCACCATCCGGCTCGGCCTGCAGATGGCCAGTGCTTTCAGGGCGTTCCATCCGCAGGGTATCATTCACCGGGACATTAAGCCGGAAAACATCCTGTATCGCCCGCTGCCCAGTGGTGAGCTGCACTTCCTGCTCACCGACTTTGGCGTGGCCCGCCTGCGCGAACAATCGACTACCATGACCGGCCAGTCGCTGATGACCTACGAGTACGCATCGCCGGAGCAGTTCAATGACCCGCGCGGGGTGGGCGTTGCCACGGATTATTACTCCCTCGGGGTTGTGCTGTTTGAATGCCTGAACGGCAGCGTACCCTTTCAGATGGGCGATCAGTCGGGTATCGTTACGTTCATGAACAAAGTCCTCAACGATGCCCCACCCGCCCTGACCGTAGCCGCCAACGGTCAGCCGCTTGGCCGCTTCGTGGATCTGATCCAGGGCTTACTCCTGAAAAAGCCGGCCGAACGCCTGAGCGATGCCGACGAGTTAACGTGGCTGCTGAAACAGGCCGAACTTGATTACCTGCAGGCCAGCCGTACCGGCCAGTTTACGAACCGGCCCACAACCCCGCTGATCATAACGCAGCCGGTCGACGTACCGTCCCAACCGGCCGCGCTGCCACCAACCGAGCCGGCCGACGTTTCGCCCGCTCCCCGTCACACTTCGGCGCGAACATCGTCCGGCAGGGGCACTTTCAAATGGATCGGACTAACACTGCTGGCCTTGGCCGTTGCCGCGGGTGGCTATTATATTGTAGCCAATCAGACAGCTTCTGATCCGGGCTCGGGGCCGCCGTCGCTTGGCGAGTTGATAACGGGTTCGGCCGATAGCACCGTTTCTGGCACGGAAACCTCCGGCGCAGAAGCCGATTCGGTTGCCCTCCGATTGCAGCGCGAAGCCGAAGAACGCCAACGCCGGGAAAAACTCCGGCGGGAAGCCATCGCAGCCGGGCGGAATCTCCGGGCAGAGGTATCCAACTACCGGGCGGTTTTCCTGGGCGGCATCCGGGACGTAGAAATCACCCTGAACAACCCAAGCGGCATCACATTCCCCGCCGTGGCCGTTCAGGTGAAATACATCAAAGACAACGGAGACACGTACAAAACGGAAAAGATCTTTTTCATGAACGTCGGACCGGATGCGATCATGAGCAAGCCGGCACCCGACAGCGACCGGGGCACCCGAATCACCTGTCGCGTGCTGAAGTACGACCTGCCACCCGACGTACTGTCGACCGATTCGGTAGCGACCGACACGGCTTTATCTGCTGACTCAACGCTATAAACCAACCTCTGCCGATGCCAACCGTTAGCGTCAACACGCACTTTCCGGGCTATGAAATTCTGGGCGAACTGGGTCGCTCAAACGCTCGTGTGCTGAAGGCCCGCCACGTAGCAACGGGCGATCTGGTGGCGATCAAGCATTTTACGCTGGGTACCGACGCCGACACGCTCCGGCGATTTCAACAGGAATCAGCCATTATGACCAGTATCCGCCATCCGAACGTCGTAAAGGTCCGGGAGGTGCAACTGGACATGCCCCTGCCGTTTATCGTGATGGAGTGGGTAGAAGGGGGCGATCTGCGGTCGCTGATCCGACAGGGTGCGCTGGACGTACCAACGGTACTCCGGCTGGGTCAGCAAATGGCGAGTGCGTTCAAAGCCATTCATCCGGAGGGCATCCTTCACCGCGACATCAAGCCGGAAAACATTTTGTATCGCCCGCTGGCCAGTGGCGAACTGCATTTTCTGCTGACCGATTTCGGCGTGGCCCGTCTGCGGGAACAGTCGCAAACGCTGACGGGACAATCCCTGCTGACGTACGAATACGCGTCGCCCGAGCAGTTCGATAACCCCCGGGGCGTGGGAGTGGCTACGGATTATTATTCGCTGGGCGTGGTGCTGTATGAATGCCTGACCGGCCGGGTACCGTTTGCCATGACCGACACCGCCGGGATTGCTACGTTCATGACGCAGGTGCTGCGAACCCCACCCCCTGCGCTGTTGCTGCCGTCCGGGCAACCCCTCCCCCCGAGCTTGAATACGCTCGTCAACTGGATGCTGGTCAAAGATCCGGCCGAGCGATTAAGCGACGTCAGCGAATTGACCGTGTTGCTGGGGCAGGCCAGTGTGGAACAGTTGCAGGCCGGCCGGGCGGGTACCCGCCCGGCCCCAGCGGTGCCCCGTGCTCAGACGATGGCGGCACCGGTCGCCGGATCGCAAACCCCCGGTTATGCTGAGCCGGCAACGGAAGATGAACCACCCCGCCGATCCAGCGGAACAGGTGGCTGGATTGCCTTCATCGTAGCCGTTGGCCTGCTGATCGGGTTTGGTATGTATTACCTGAAACAACGAAAACCCGCTCAGTCAGCGGCTCGCTCCACCCCGACGGTCGTGGAAGACACGCTGGATACAACGGCTGCCGATACGATGGCCGCCCCCTATGACACATATTCCGACGAAACGACGCCGACCGACTCAACCGAACAGCCATCAGAATCGGTCGTATCCCCCGATACAACCGCAGCGCCCGCCCGCGATTCAACGGCGGTTGCTGACTCCACCAGTACGGAGAACTAACCTCGCTTTGTTTATTACGTATGCCACTTGCTTCCGTTTCGCCTGCCCGTCTGTATCTGCTCGGCACATCGCTGGTACTGCTTCTGCTTTTCGGGCGGCTGTACATTAACCTGGTGCCCATCTTAAATCAGGCCCGACAGGCCTACGCCAGCGGCCAGGCCCTCAACCTCGAACCCGGTGTCCGATCAGCCGCTATCCAGCGGCTGCTTACGGCGGGTAATTACTACACCGATGTCCGCGATGCCAGACTGGTGGCCGATTCGCTGCCGGTTAAGCTGGCTCAGAACGGCTCGCTGGACAACCTCGGCAGCATCAACAAACGGGCGTTTGCGGTGTTGGCTCCCGTGTCGTGGCGCAGTCCAATCGGGGGCGAGGATTTTCAAAACCGGCTTCGCTTGTCGCGGCAGCAAATGGGTTTCGATTCGACTTTGTACCGACGTGAGCTGAACAACCCCCGGCCGTATGCTGCGACCGTGCGGGTTGGCAGCGGAACGGTATCTATCTCCGGTCGGGTCATGCGGGACGAGCAGCCACTGAATGGGGTGTTGGTACAACTCAAACGCCACCCGGCCACGGCCCGGCCCGATACCCTACCCGACCGCTACGTATACGCCCGCACGGATGCCGATGGACAGTTTACGTTCTCCGGCCTGATCGAAGACGCAGCCTACAGCGTAGTGCCGCTAAAGCCTGGACTGGAGTTCGGCAGCCGGAAAGGTACGAGCCGTCTGTCCAGCGATCAGTCGTATACCTTCGAAGGCCGACCGCACCGGTTGCGGCTCATCGGCTCGGTGACGTACAGCCAGCTCAAAACCGATCATGCGTTTAGCGTCCGGACTCCGGCTTCGTTCACCTGGCTCTTCTGGGGCATCGTAGCGTTGTTTCTTGGATCGTTCTGGGCGGTGTATGGGTTCTGGACGCTACGTTCGTTTCAGCCTGATCCGCTGCTGCTGGCCGTCCTGATGCTGCTGACCGGCTTGTCGGTGCTGACGCTGCTGGCCATTCAGGACCCGGTGCAGGATACGCTTTATGCCGGCCAGACGCTACAGGGGCTTATGCTGGGGCTGGTGGGTATGACCATCCTCTCGCAGATGAACGTAGGGCGATTCTATACGCTCTGGCAATATGACTGGCTGTTTGCCTTCCGTAACCGGGCGTCGGTCCGGCTGTCCGGCTGGACGTGGCTGGTCCTGGCCATCGGGCTCGCTGCCCTGACGCTCCTCATCGGTTCTGGTCCGGAAGGCAGTGGGGTACGGGTCAATCTGTCGCTTCTGGGCATTACGTTTCAACCCAGCGAAATCACGAAGTACCTCCTGTTGCTTTTTTTCGCTGGTTTTTTTGCGGCCAACGAGCAACACATCCGCCAGCTTCCGGACCTGCGCTGGCGGTTTGTCGTCAGTTTCGGGGCACTGGCCGGGGCGGTGTTTCTGATGCTGCTGTATCTGCTGCTCGGCGACATGGGTCCTGCACTGGTGGTTTGCTTTACATTCCTGCTGTTCTACAGCATTGCCCGGGGTAACCTGCTGCTTACCCTGGCAACGGGCGTTGGCTACGGGGTGGCGCTGTGGCTAATGCCCGGCTGGCTGGCAACGCTCGTCAGCCTGATCGCCGTGATTGGCTTCATGCTCTGGCGGGGCGACGCCCGGTCGCAAACGGGAGCCGGCTGGGTGGCACTGCTGGCCGAAGCGCCGATTATTTTGCTGCTGGTCATGGCTGCATTTACGTTTGGGGACCTGTTACCTTTTGTGGGCGATCGTCTGGCCGGCCGGAAGGCGATGTGGCTCAGCCCGTGGAACAACGATGTGTACGGGGGCGATCACCTGGCCCATAGTTTCTGGACGCTATCGTCGGGCGGCTGGTTTGGTCAGGGGCTGGGTAAAGGCTTCGCTAACGCCATGCCGGCCGCCCACACGGACATGATTCTGCCCAGCGTGGGCGAAGAGTTGGGGGGCGCGGGCCTGGCGTCGGTGTTTCTGCTGATGGGCATTCTGCTGCACCGAACCTTCCTCCACGCCCGCCGGGCTGGTCAGCCGTTCAGCTTCTTTCTGGTGACCGGCATTGCCATCGCCACCGGCGTGCAGTTTCTGATCATTGCGGGCGGCTCCATCGGGCTGCTACCGCTCACGGGTATCAGCGTACCGTTTCTGAGCTACGGAAAAATATCGCTCATCATTAACCTGACGGCCATGGGGGCCGTATTCAGCGTAGCGCACCGACCGGGGCAGGTTACCCAGCGCGAATACCTCGAAACGCACTACGACACCGTACTAATGGCGGGGATTTCGGGCTTCCTCCTGGGCGTTTTAGTACTCATCGGGCGATTATTACCCGTTGTCGGCTGGTCCGGCGATGACTACATTGTTCGGCCTGCCCGGGTTGTAACCCGCAACGGCGATCCGGTGTATAGCTATAATCCCCGCATCGAACGGCTGACCCGGGCAATTGCTGCCGGGACCATCTACGACCGCAAAGGAGTGGTTGTTGCGGCCAGTTCCCCCGAAACCGTTAGCCAACAGCGCACCCGGCTTCAGCAAAGCGGTCTTGATCCGCAGCAGATTAATACGCTCACCCGGAAGCGATTGCAGCGATACTATCCCTTCGGCGATCAGTTGTTTTTCTGGGTTGGCGACCTCAACACGCAATTATTCTGGGGACAGAGCAATGGCTACTACGCCGAAGCAACGCACCTGAGCGAACTGCGTGGGTTCAACAGCCGACCGCGCAAAAGCGAACTGGTCGCGACCGACTACCGGGCCGACCGGTTCAGTCCGTCGGTTCAGCAAACCCGTACGCTGTCGGTGTACGATTACGGCGAACTGGCTCCGGCCCTGCGAGCCGGTATCGACAGCCGCGAGGTCGAACGGCGCAAAGCCCAGAACCGGGACCTTACGCTGAGTGTGGATGCGCAGCTTCAGGTAGCGTTGCAACAGGCCCTGGCGCAATCCGAGTTTCGGAATAAACGCCTGTCGGTGGTGGTGCTGGATGCGGCTTCGGGCGATGTGCTGGCGTCGGCGCTGCACCCGCTCCCGAACCTGAAAACGCCCGAAGTCATGCTGCTGGCCGACCGCGACCGGTTGAAGCTTCCGTATCTGGTTACCGAGCGTGATTTGGGGATGACGTACCCGACCGCTCCCGGTTCGACGGTTAAAATTCTGACGGCAATGGCGGCCTTCAACAAACTCGGCGAACGGGCGTCGTCGCTTAGCTATCCGATTTCCTGTCAGGAGATTATCCGGCGTGGTACGCGCGAATCGGAGCCCTGTGGCGAGTCCGTCGATATGCGCAAAGCCATTGTCCGGTCCAGCAATGTGTATTTTATCCGGGCGGCCAACGACAACCAACTGGACAATGAACTGGCCGATCTGTATCTGGCAACGGGTATGAACATCGACTTTGTGGGAGGCTACTCATTCACGAATACCCACACAAAACCGGAGCGCGACCGTATCCTGGACCACTGGCGGGACTCGTCGTTCGTTGTTCGGCGGAAGTTATACCAGAGTGACCGGTATCCCCGGCGCTACCGTAGTGAGTTTTCGGGCTTAGCCTGGGGGCAGGGCCAATTGTCGTCGACTCCGGCGTCTATCGCACGCATGGCGGGGGCCATTGCCAACAACGGCGTCATGCAGCCCTCGCGGTACGTTGTAAGCCGGGCCGGGAAAGCCCAACCCATACCGGCCGGACAGCCACTGGCCCGACAGCCGGATTACGCCGAGCAGTTACGTGAGTTTATGATTGAGCAGTCAAACGCCGGTGGCCGCAGTAAGATCAGCGTGGCGCGGGTCGCCGGCAAAACCGGAACGCCCGAACGGATTGTGCTTGGCGAACAGCAAAACGACGGCTGGTACGTATTTTTTGCCCCAACGCCCGAAGGCCGGTCGTATACGGTGGCCTGCGTACGCATTGAACTGGGCGAATCATCGGCTCAGGCCGTTCAACTGGCCAATACCGTTGTCGCGCCCATTCTTAAACAGCAAGGTTATTTAGGCAGCTTCTAACCCAATCGGACATGAGCTTTATCGACACCCTTAAAACCTTATTCGGTCTGACTCCGTCGCGGGCGGAGCAGCCAACCGTTCAGCCGACGGATACGCCACCGGTTTCCCCAGCAGCTTCGTCGTCCGGAATGCCACCGGCGGCCCAGCGTCGTGATCAGGTGCTGCGGTTCATTATCGAAAAGCTGCGACCGTATCAGAACGAACCCGGTGCGGCCCCGGTCGGTCTACGGCTTTACATAGCCTGCTCAAACCCGGAAGAGGAAGAGTCGTACCGGGTAGCTTTACGAACAAACCAGCCAGGCACGTTTCGGGCCGAACTCAACCGCCAGCTGGCCGACAATTACATCAGCCTGCCCAAAAACTGGCCGTTTGAATACGAGTTTTTCCAGGGCGGCCTTCCCGACACCACGTACCGGGAGGGTAACCTGGGGCTGATCGTTCTGGACGGTTCAAAGCCGGATGGACCTCCCCAACTGGCCCGGCTCGTCACGCTGACCGGTCAGACCGAGCAAGCCGAATACCTGCTTGACCCATCCCGGCAAACCACGTTTTGCATCGGCCGCGGCCGAACGACCCAGACCGCATCCGGGCGCGTCCGGACCAACGATATCGTTATCCTGAACGACGACGATACCGGATTTGACCCGGCAAAAGGAGCCGGGAACGGAGCCGTCAGCCGGGCTCATGCCACGATTCGCTACAACGCGGCCCAGCGCCAGTATGCCCTGCTCGTTGATGCCGGTGGTTTGCCCGCCAGCGGCAATAAAACCAAGATCTTCCATTCCGACGAGCGCATGGAACGCGCCGACATTGCCGGCATGAGCTACCCACTGCAGCATGGCGACCAGATTGAACTCGGTGGTTCGGTGACGCTACAGTTCGAGCTTCGGTAACCGGCTATTTCGCAACGGCCAGCTGTATCAATGTGCCGGTATATGCCCACGAACAAAGAACTTTACGTAATTTTGCGGCCTGAAATTGCGAACTATGCTGCTGAGCGAACAGGAAATAAACCGCCGACAAAAGCGGGAAGAACTGATGCGAATGGGGATCGACCCCTACCCCGCCGAACTTTTTGACGTTACCGCCACCGTAGCCGACATCCGCGGTACGTTCCAGCCCACCCCCGATGCCGAAGTGGCCCCCGAGCAGGATTTCTCCGGCGATGAGCGCTGGGGCAATGTCCAGATGGCCGGGCGGCTGATGGGCTTCCGGATCCAGGGGTCGGCGTCCTTTGCCGAGTTTCAGGATTCGACCGGGCGGCTGCAACTCTATTTCCGGCGCGATGACCTATGCCCCGGTGAGGACAAGACGCTTTACAACACCGTATTTAAAAAACTGCTCGACATCGGCGATATTATAGGCGTTCGGGGACACGTATTCACGACCAAAACCGGCGAGCTGTCGGTGTACGTCAAGGAATTCAAACTGCTGAACAAGTCGCTGCGGCCGCTGCCGGTGGTGAAGGAGGTGGTGAACGAACAAGGCGAGAAAGAAACCTACGACGCATTCACCGATCCCGAACAACGCTACCGCCAGCGCTACGTCGACCTGATCGTGAACCCGCAGGTACGCGACGTGTTCGTCAAACGTACCAAGCTGGTCAACTCGATTCGGCAGTTCCTGAGCCAGCGCGGTTACCTGGAGGTTGAAACGCCGATCCTGCAGCCCATCCACGGCGGGGCCGCGGCACGCCCGTTCCGGACGCACCACAATACGCTGGACATGACGCTGTATCTGCGCATCGCCAATGAGTTGTACCTGAAACGGCTGATCGTTGGCGGTTACGACGGCGTGTTCGAGTTTGCGAAAGACTTCCGCAACGAGGGCATGGACCGGACGCATAACCCCGAGTTTACGCAGGTTGAGTTCTACGTCGCCTACAAAGATTACCTCTGGATGATGGATACCATCGAGGAGATGGTCGAAAAGGTCGCCATCGACGTAGCCGGTACGACCAGAGTGACTGTCGGCGAAAACGTCATTGACTTCAAACGCCCCTGGAAACGCCTGACCATGTTCGAAGCGATTCAGGAATACACCGGCATCGATGTATCGGCCATGGAAGAAGACGAACTTCGGAACGTAGCGGAGAGTCGCGACATCAAAGTCGACAGCACCATGGGTAAATCAAAACTGATCGACGAAATCTTTGGCGATGCCGTTGAGCCGAATCTGATTCAGCCAACCTTCATTACGGATTATCCGGTCGAGATGTCGCCCCTGACGAAGAAGCACCGCAGCAAGCCGGGGCTGGTTGAGCGCTTCGAAGCCATTTGCAACGGGAAAGAGATTGCCAATGCCTACTCCGAGCTGAACGACCCGCTGGATCAGCGCGAACGGTTTGAAGAGCAGCTTCGGTTAGCCGAACGGGGCGATGAAGAAGCGATGGCCCTGGACGAAGACTTCCTGCGGGCCCTGGAGTACGGGATGCCCCCAACGGCGGGTGTAGGACTCGGCATCGACCGGCTGACGATGATTATGACCAACCAGCCTTCGATTCAGGACGTACTGTTCTTCCCTCAGATGCGTCCGGAGAAGAAACTGGAGGTATCCGACGACGCTGATTTCGTAAACGCCGGCATCCCAGCCGAATGGGTTCCAGCCCTGCAAAAGCTGGGTTTCCTGACCGTTGAGCAACTGCGGACCGCAAATCCCAACAAACTGTTCAACGACCTGGGAGGAGCCCGCAAGAAGCTTAAGCTGGACCTTAAAATGCCCGGCCTCGACGAAGTAAAAAGCTGGACGGGCCAATAACCCACGTGGCCCAAAGAAAAACCCCGCTCGGCTACCGAACGGGGTTTTTATCGTTATGCGCAGCTACGATTAATAGTCTGCGTCCAATTTCTTAACCTTAACAGCGTTGAGTCCTTTTTTACCTTCAACTACTTCAAATTGAACCCGATCCTTTTCGCGAATGGTAGCGCCGTTCAGACCAGTGATGTGGACGAAAATGTCCCGGTTGGAATCGTCTTCAACGATAAATCCGTAGCCTTTGCTCTCGTTAAAGAATTTTACTACACCTGTTTGCATAAAAAGTAAAAAATTAAACAATTAAACATACAAAGGGGCACATTACTAACAAAGAACGCGAAACAGGCACCAAAGTACGCATACGGATGGGACACTTGGTTGAGACTCAACGGACTTTGTCGCTCAGTGGATGGCCTGTGGTGATAATTTTGCCAACCTCCTTACAACACAAAGTAAATAAATTTGTTCCACATTCAACTCAAACTCAGCCTAAAAATAACATTTTCAATAAGTATTTTTTGCTTTTTTCAAAATACTCCAAACAATCTGTTCAGAGTATTCGTTAGATTTGCTCAAAAGTTTCTACGTATATAGGTTGGATCTTTCAGAGATAGTGGTTATGAACAAGATCAGGTATTTCGTGGAAAAACAGGCTTTCGGCGTCTGCACCCTTCTGGGCGAAAAAATGAACATTTCGGCCAGCAGCATCCGCCTATATTTCATCTACACATCGTTTTTGACGCTGGGCTCACCCGTGGTTCTGTACCTGATCCTGGCCTTCTGGATGGAGATGAACAAGCACCTTCGGCGGCATGCCCACCCGACCATCTGGGAACTGTAGCCCGGATCAGTTCTTCTGGCAGACCGTTCCCGCCCGGCTGGAACTAGATAAGCTCCCGGTACGTCTTTTTGCCTTCCACAAAGTACTCCCAGACGATACTTCGGGGGTATAACATCACCTCCGTCGTCTGCTGCTGACGTAATGCCCGGCGTTGCCGCCGAAGCTGTGGCAGATGCCCGTAAAACGCGAAATGAGCCTGTATGATGGCCAGCACGTCGCGCCACTGGCCTTCTTTCAGGAACAGCAGCGACGAAACGCCATCGAGTACCAGACGGAATAGGATTCGACCCCAGAGCCCCCCCCCCGACCAGTTTTTATACAGCATATAGAGGCTGTTTCGGTAATTGAGGTACGTTTTCCGGGGATTGGACTTGTGCAGCGTCCCGCCCCCAACGTGATACACCACCGACTGACCGCAGGCCCAGACCTGGTAGCCCAGCCGCTGCACCCGCCAGCACCAGTCAATCTCTTCCATGTGGGCGAAAAACGCCGGATCGAACCCGCCGGTTTGGTGAAACACCTCCGCCCGCATAAACAGGCAGGCTCCCGTTGCCCAGAACACCGGCCGATTATCGTCGTACTGGCCCTGATCGTCCTCAAACGTAGCAAACACGCGCCCCCGGCAAAATACATAGCCGAGATAATCGACAAAGCCGCCGGCCGCTCCGGCGTGTTCAAACTGCCGGGGCCGGTCATACGCCCGGATTTTGGGCTGGCAGGCTGCAATGGCCGGATTAGCTTCCAGGAGCCGGAGAATGGGGGTGATCCACCCCGGCGTCACGTCAATATCAGAATTGGGCAGAACATAATACCGGGCGCCCCCATACTGCTGCCGAACGTGCGCCAGAGCCGCGTTATAGCCCCCGGCATACCCTTCGTTGCTGGCCAGCTGAATCAGCCGGACCGATGGAAAGTGCGCACGCAGGAACGGCACCGAATCGTCGGTCGAAGCGCTGTCGGCTACGTAAACAGGAAAGCCTTCGGCATTGGCAATGACCGAAGGCAGGAATTTCTCTAAGTATCGTTTGCCGTTGTAATTGAGAATGACAATCGCGAGGGTATCCATTTATTGCATTAACCCGCCCAGATCAAGGCCGGGGATGTTGGGCAGTAAGCCTTCGGTAGCCTGGCGAAGGTGTTCACGGGCTTTGGTTTCAACGTTGTCCATTGCCTTGTTGGTGGCTGCCACAATCAGGTCCTGCAGCATTTCACGCTCTTCGGGTTTGATCAGGTCGGCATCGAGTTCAATTTTCTGCACCTGCTTTAATCCGTTGACCGTCACGCGCACCAGCCCGGCACCGGCTTCACCTGTTTCGGTAATGGTGCTCAGGGACTGCTGCGCTTCTTTCATTCGGGCCTGAACTTCCTTCATCTTCCCGAACATATCCATCATGTTGAACATAGTATTTCGATTAGTTAATCAGCCCGACGGGATACGCACCGGCCGCAGTTGTTCGAAGTCACACTGGCCTCGAAACGTCTGCAAACTTACCAACTTATCGGCTGATTCGCGCACGGCCTGTCGTCACCGTAGTAACAACACGGCACCGGTCGTGACTGTTTTCTGACCGGTCAGATCCCGCACTTCAATGCGGAACATATACTGACCGGCGGACGCGGGTTGTCCGTTAACCGTCCCATCCCACCCCTTGGTCTGATCGGTGGTATTGTACACAACTTCACCCCAGCGGTTGTAGAGAGTCATGTTGAACTGGTCCCAAAATAAGCCTTTGGGAATAAACTCATCGTTGACACCGTCGCCGTTGGGCGAAAAAGCCGTCGGTGTCAGGATTTTGGCCTCGCGCCGGAACGTGTAGAAATTCGAGTAACTGGTTGTCCCGTTGTTCGAAACGGCAATGATCCGAAAGCGCTGGGTTTGCAGATTCGGGTCGTTCGGGTCTGGCTGGTACTGGGTGTTCGTGCCCAGCGCGATTTCCCGCTTCGTTCCATTCAGCGAGTCGATGATTTCTACAGTGTAGCTATCGAGCGTTCCGGGCGCAAACGGCGAGCTTGTTGTCCAGCCGATGGCGTCGCCCGAGCCGGGCCCGAGGTGTACCGTACAGACGGGTTTGGACGGTGGCGATTGCAGCCCGCAGTTGTTCTGATACGTCACCTGATAGCAGTACGACTGGGCCGCTGGGTTGGCGGTTCTATCTTCGTACACATTGCGGTTGGCCGTCGACGTAACGGGCTGGAACGGCCCGGAGGGGTTATCGGCCCGACTGACCAGCATGGCATAGCTCGACGTAGTACCGGTGGTCGGCAGGGTGGCAACCAGCCGGGGTGCCCCATCTTCTATTGACACCAGAATAGACCGGAATTCGCCAGGGGATTCGCCATTCTGGCCGGTTACGCAGGTAGGCATCGACGTCACCACCGTCCGGCCGTTGTTCACATACGACTCTACGTAATAGCAGTACTGGCTACCGCATTCAATCCGGTTATTATCACTAAAGGTTGACAGCGTGCGGTTGGTAATCAGTCCACCGGTCGGTTGCCCGTTCCGGAACAGTCGATAGTATCGGAAACTGGCTGCGTTGCCTCCGTAGGGGGTCCATTTCAGATCGTTCTGTTTGTTGCCGGCGGTTACATTCAGCGCCACGCTACATACCTCCTCCGACCGGGCACCGACGTTGCCGCAGCCATCCTCAAACGCCAGCTGAAAGCATTGTTCCTGTTTGGTATCGACCGAATTGACGGTGAACGTACCGGTGTTGTTTCCAACCTGGCCGGTTGCGGTATAGGCCCCGTTTCCATCCTTGCGATACAGTTGTACGTTGGTGCTCCCATTGGCCTGATATTGAATGGAAATGGTACCTTCATTAACCGTCGTTAGTTTCGTAATCAGCGGCTGCTGAGCCGTTGGAGCGAGACTTACCGTAGTGGTCGATGCGGGTGAACTGCAGCTAACCGGTGCGTTATAGCCGCCGATGACCTGAATGGTGTAATTGGCCGCTCCCGTGCTGGAGTACGTATGCGAGGGCTGGTTGGCAATCTGGCTCCGCAGTACCTGTTCCGTATTGCCGTCGCCCCACCGGATGGTATACACACTGTACTTGTCGGTCCTGTCGTCCAGCTTCACATCCAGAATAACCTTACGGCCGGAACACGAACGTACTGTAAACTTCACCGGATCGAGCGGCAGCACCTCCACCTGCCGGCAGAAGATCGTGCCCGTTGCCTGACCGCCCCCGCTGCCAACCTGCAGGATAGTGAACGAACCCGGCTGCGTGTAGGTAAACGTAGTGGCGGTGGTGGTGTTGGTCGGGATGCCGTTGCCGTTGTACTGATAGCTATACCCAACGTTCGTTACGCTGGTCGGCACGTTGGTGATCACGACCGGAGCGCCTACGCAGATCCGGCTGCTTTGAAGATCAAACGCTCCTTTTGCGGCTGAGCCGGGGTTCAGACACACATTCTGCGCATGGAGCAGCGGGCGCACGCACAGCAGGAGCGCCGTAAGAACCATTACCGAATAAAGCCCGGGCCGTCTGGTTTTCACCCTGGTATCGATCGGCCACATTCTTGAGATTAGCACAAAGGGTAAAGTTTTATCGTTATCGTTGCTGGGTCGGTTGTTACCGTAAAAACGCTTCACTGGACATTTTCGCGCGCCGGGAAACGTATCTTTGTCGAAATCAGTTTTGTGGATAAAACTCGGCTCCTCCGAACGTTTATAAAACTGCAAACCGCTTAATAAATAGTTCAAAGGTAACTCCGCCGACACGCATCGACCAAGCTATGAGCAATAATAATACCAATACTACCACCCCTGCTTCAATCCGGCTGGACCGGATTGAAGATGCCATCGCCGACATTCGGGATGGTAAAATCGTACTGGTAGTCGACGATGAAGATCGCGAAAACGAAGGCGATATGATCTGCGCGGCCGAAAAAATCACGCCGGAAATGGTCAATTTCATGATCCGGGAAGGCCGCGGCCTGATGTGTGCTCCCCTTACCGAAGAGCGATGCCTCGAACTGGGCCTCGAAATGATGGTCACCAGCAATACGTCTGTGCATACCACGCCGTTTACCGTATCGGTTGATTTACTGGGCAATGGCTGCACTACCGGCATTTCGGCGTCCGACCGCTCCAAAACGATTCAGGCGCTGGTCAATCCGGACACCAAGCCCGAAGACCTGGGCCGCCCGGGGCATATTTTTCCGTTGCGGGCCGTCGAAGGGGGCGTTATTCGCCGGGCCGGGCATACCGAAGCGGCCGTTGATCTGGCCCAGCTGGCGGGGCTGGCACCGGCGGGTGTGCTGATCGAAGTCCTGAACGAAGATGGTACCATGGCCCGGCTGCCTCAGCTTCGGGTGATGGCCGACCGGTTTGGCATGAAATTGGTTAGCATCCAGGACCTGATTGAATACCGGCTTCGGACCGAAAGTCTGATCCGGCGCGAAATCGGCGTTGATATGCCTACCGAATGGGGCCATTTTGATCTGATCGCCTATAAGCAAAGCAATACGGGCGATACGCACCTGGCGCTGGTTAAAGGCTCGTGGGAGCCCAACGAGCCGGTGCTGGTTCGCGTGCATTCGTCGTGCGTAACGGGCGATATTTTTGGTTCATGTCGCTGCGACTGCGGTGGTCAGTTGCACACGGCCATGCAGATGGTCGAAGCGGAAGGCAAAGGCGTTGTGCTGTACATGTTTCAGGAAGGTCGCGGCATTGGCCTGATCAATAAACTGAAAGCCTATAAACTACAGGAGATGGGCCGTGATACGGTCGAAGCCAATCTGGACCTGGGTCTGCCGATGGATGCCCGCGATTACGGCGTAGGCGCTCAGATTCTCCGTGACCTGAACATCCATAAGATCCGGCTTATCTCAAACAACCCTAAAAAGCGGGCCGGCCTGATGGGATATGGTCTGGAAATTGTAGACAGCGTGCCCATCGAAATCCCGGCTAACCCGTACAACGAGCGGTACCTGCGTACCAAGCGTGACAAAATGGGCCACCTGATTATGAAAGAGCCCGTCAGCCCGGAACCGGTCAATCAGGAACAACAGATGTAACCCAGGAATGTACGCAGTGGCGGCTTCGTGCCGGCTGCCAACCCTATCAGGCCCCTTCGACGGAAGGGGCTTTTTTTGTGCCCAACTTTTTTTAGGCCCCACGCAACCCTTTACCAAAAGTATGCGTATATGGCTGAGAACCGGTTCAACTGTTCAGTTTTTCACTACCAAACACAGTTGACAACCATGAAATTCGCTACAACCAGTGCCCGCTACCTAACCCTGGCGGTACTGCTGGGGGCCGGCACACTGGCCTGCCAGAACGATGATAATACGACCCCGGCCCCGGACGTGGCCCTGGCGACGACCTCGCTCGGTACCATCCTGACCGGCGACGGGGGTAAAACGCTGTACGTGTTCTCGCCGGATGTTGGCGGCAACTCGACCTGTTCGGGGCAGTGCAAAACCAACTGGCCCGTATTTTTTAAAGAAACGTTAACCGTAGGAAACGGCTTGAAGGCAGCTGACTTTACCACCATCACCCGCACCGACGGCGAGAAGCAAACAGCGTATAAAGGCTGGCCGCTCTACTATTTCGCGAATGACGCCCAGTCCGGCGACGTTAAAGGCGAAAATGTCAATGAGCGCTGGTTCGTGGCCCGGCCGAACTATACCCTCCTGATTGCGGCCGGTCAGTTGAAAGGACTTGATGGGAAAAATTATACGAGCGACTACAAAGAAGGTACCGGAAATACGTTGTATTTTACGGATAGTACCGGCCGCACCCTCTATGCCTTCGCGCCCGACAAAAAGAACAAAAATACGTATACCAAGGCTGATCTGAGCAACAACGCCACCTGGCCGCTGTTCGAAGCCTCGCTTACCGAAATTCCCTCAACGTTAAATAAAGCTGATTTTAGTGTAATCACTGTGGCCGGTCGTAAGCAACTTACGTACAAGGGCTGGCCGCTTTACTATTTTGACAGTGATCAGAATCAGCGGGGCAGCACGAAGGGTGTCAGTGTACCACGGCCGGGCGTCTGGCCTGTTGTGTACAAAACGATACCCGAAGCCCCGTTGAATTGATACCTTATCCGGCCGGCGTCTGAAAACCAACGCTTTATCCATCAGCCGTCGGCCGTCTGCATCTTAACCGAACATACTGTGTCCAACGCTCCAAAGGCTCCAGCGCTGTCTGATCTGCTGGCGGGTTGTTTGCGCAACCACCGGCAAAGCCAGGAATTGCTCTACCGGCAGTTCTACGGCTACGCTATGGGCGTTTGCCTGCGCTACACGCCTACCCGCGAGGAAGCGCTGGAAGTCCTGAACGATGGATTCCTGAAGGTGTTTACCCGGCTGGACCAGTACAATCCCGAACACTCTTTTAAAGGCTGGCTCCGGCGTATTCTGATCAACACGGCCCTGGACCATTACCGGCACGAGATTCATCACTACAAGCACGACGACATCGACCGGGCCGGTCAGACGATCGTATCGGATCAGGCTGATGCGTTCAGCCAGTTGGCCCACGAAGACCTGATCGGGCTGGTGCAGCGGCTGAGCCCGGCCTATCGGATCGTGTTCAACCTGTACGTCATTGACGGATTCAGTCATGAAGAAATTGCCGAGAAGCTTACCATCTCGGTCGGCACGTCGAAGTCTAACTTAGCCCGGGCGCGGGAAAACTTACGCGTACTACTTAAGCAAATGAATCACGATGAGTATGCAAGAGCTAACCGATGACCAACTGGACGGGCTCTTCAGAAAATCGGCTGAAGAGTTCGAGCCAACATTTGACCCCGCAGCCTGGCAGTCCATGCAAAGCAAGCTGGATGCCCACGACGGAACCGCCGGCAAACCGGCGATTCTGGGAAGACTGCTACGCTGGGGCCTTCCCGGCTTGCTGCTGTTCCTGTCGGGCGTTGTCTGGTACGTTCTGCAGAACGATGTACCCGCTACACCTGCGGCCCGACCGATCGCGACCAATCGTCCGAACGCAGCCGGTTCAGGAACGTCGCCCGTCGGTCGCCCGTCGGCCCGACAGCCAGCACCTGCGGCAAAGATTACGTCGGTCGATGGGCAACAAATTGCTGCTGCTCAACGTAGCACAAGCGATCCCGACCCACTCGTATCAGCCAGAAAAAATCAGCCGATTGATCAACCCGCTGCAACCACGCCGGTAGGCGCCGGGCAGCCGAAAAACAGTTCCCGTCTGTCAGCCGATAAGATAGCTGACCTGAACGCTGCTGGTAACCAATCACAGCCCCTTACGGCGACCGTTTCCACACGCCGGGGAAATACGTACCAGGCAGTCACTGAAAACAGGGCTCGCCGGACCAGCCGCCGGTCGGCGGATGCGCTTGCTGGCCGGACCGTTCGCCCACAAATGCCCGAAACTCCGGCGTTCGGCAGCGGAATCCCGGAAAGCCAGGCCGGTGGTACCTTATCGACACCCGCAGCACCATCTCCCAGTGAGCGGTTCGCTCTGCCAATGGTCAATGCCCTGGCAATGCGGCCGATGCAGTGGCCGCAGCTGAAACTATCAACTGACCAGGTGGCACCCGTGGCCCACCCCACCGACGTACCTGAGGTGGCAACGACTCCTCAACAAAAGGGCCTGAGCATTCGGGCGGTCGTATCGCCAGATCTAAGCGGCATCGGTTTACGTAACTTCTCTAAACCCGGCACCAATGTAGGCCTGATGCTGGAGTACCGGTTTGCCCGGCGGTGGAGTGGACAGATCGGCGTGTTGCACAGCACCAAAATCTACCGCGCTAAGGGTGATGAATACGAGTGGCCGCCTTACAACATCTTTGGCCCTGCACCAGCAACCGTTGATGGACGGTGTAACATGCTCGACGTCCCGATTAACCTGCGGTACGATTTCATCATCCGTTCGCGGCCAGATGGCTTAACGACCCGGTGGTTTGTCAGTGGTGGCGCTACGTCGTATGTCATGCTGCGGGAAGATTACAAGTACAATTATTCAAACCCAAATAACCCGCACATCAAGTACCGCGATTGGAGCACGAAGACCGGCCCTTATGGATTCAGCCAGCTCAACATGTCGGCTGGGTATGAGCATCCGTTCAGTCGGCGGCTTTCGGGTCAGCTCGAACCATTTATAAAAGCTCCGTTACGGGGCGTCGGCGCGTACAGATACAATCTGCTCAGTACCGGCGCTTTTGTGTCCATCCGCTATCGTCTGTAATGATTTTGATCACATTACGCTTTAAACGATTAACCAATGTATATACACTAAAATGCAACACGATGAAAACCAAAACACAACCTGCCGAAGCTATTAAACGTAGTGAATTTTTGCGCAGCCTGGGACTGAGTAGCGCAGCCCTGATGTCGCTCTACTGCATGGGCACCTTAACATCCTGCTCCAGCGATGACAACGCTGATCCAACTCCGGGAGGCACCGGGGGCACCGGCAACAACGCGAAAGTGGATTTTACGCTTGACCTGACCACAACGGCCAATCAGAAATTGAAAACCGACGGCGGTTTCTTGTACCAGGGTGATGTCATCGTCGCCCGTGTTAAGGGAGGGAACTACGTGGCGCTGTCTAAAATCTGCACCCACCAGGGAACAACCATTGAATACCGGCTTGGCGATGATGATTTCTATTGTCCTAATCACGGCTCACAATTCAGATCGAACGGAACCGTCGAGCAGGGGCCGGCCAGCCAGACGCTCAAGGTATTTAAAACCGAACTGAGTACGGATGGCAATAGACTGCGCGTAACCGAATAATGCCTGCTAACCTATGAAGTGGGGGCGGCTCCTGGGTCGCCCCCTATTATCCCATGACACATCGACTGCTTACACTGGTTTTCATCATATTTCTTGGCATCGGACCTGTTCGGGCGCAAAACCCGGTCGTTACTCCGGATTCTGTCCGCACGGTTGCCGACACCACAGCCCCGGCCGCTTCTGACGCCGATGCGTTGCTGGCTGGTCTGACCGACTCAACCGAAGCGCAGCCTCTGCTGCCCCGTAAAATGATTTTTACCCAGCGGGCCTTCTGGGGCCCCAAAGGCCTGCTGCGGATTACCAACCTGGCTCCTTTATCGGCAGAAGGCCGCGCTAAGGAACTCAAAATCCGGCGGACAATGCTCGTAACGCACCAGATCGGCGGTTTTGTTACGCTGGCCGGCTTCGTTGCCCAGGGGTTTCTGGGATCCAGGCTGTACAATGCCAAAGGGGAAGACTACGTTCGGGTGAAGCGCCAGCACGAAAACATGGCTACGTTCATCAACATCTCGTACGGCACCACCCTGGCGCTGTCGCTGACGCCACCTCCACCGGCGGTTGGCTCACGAAAAGGCTTCAGTTCCATTAAACTACACAAATACCTGGCCATCGTTCACCTGACGGGCATGGTCGCGACGAATGTACTGGCCCGGGCCATCCAGACCAATTTCGAACTGAAGCCGTATCACCGGGCAGCTGCCTACACCACCTTTGGCACCTACGCAGCATCAATCATCGCTTTAACGTTGTGACCGTTATGAAACGATTTATGATTTTTAGCGGCCTGCTGGCCCTGATCGGCCTATCGGCATTCGTAGCGCCGATGACCAAACGAAAACTGGTGGCCGATAAGGCGCTGTCGACCGTTACGTATGCGGCCAAGCACCCACTCCACGACTGGGAAGGTATCAGTCGGGATGTCAACTGCGCGGTTATGTACAACGATGACTCAAAGCAGATTGAGAGCGTTGCGGTTTCCATTAAAGTAGCTTCGTTTGACAGCAAGAACAGCAACCGCGATTCGCACGCCCTGGAAGTACTCGACGGGTTAAAATACCCGAACGTTACCTTTGTGAGCACCGAACTGAAGCCCAGCGAAGACGGCACCCTGACGGCCCGGGGCAACCTGACTTTTCACGGCGTGACGCGCCCCGTTACGTTTCAGGCTACCCGCAAAGAGGAGAACGGCCGGCTGACCATTGAAGGCGGTTTTCCGGTTACGCTGAGCAGCCACAGCATTGAACGCCCGTCGCTGATGGGCCTGAAAGTAGACGATCAGATGACGCTCCGTTTCAGCGCCGTATTCAAACTCTGATCGCCTTTCACTCAATTTATTACGCTGTTGCTCAGCAGGGACGTATTTTCGTAGCCGTCCGATTAACGTATCCGGCAACGCATGATTTATCCAACCTTACCAGCCTGGCTGCAACCGCACCGCTTCACCTATACGCCTGGAGCCGTATCGCCGGAGCGCCTTGACGACTTACGTACCCGACTGGCGCAGTTTCGGGTAAACGATCCGGAGGTGTCTATCATCATACCGGCCTACAATGAGGAGGAAAGCATCCTGAACATGCTCTCGTCGCTGGGGAGCCAGCAAACCCGCTACCGGACTGAGTTGATCATTTCCAACAACAACTCCAAAGACCGAACGCAGGAACTGCTCGATGCCTGTGGTGTCCGTTCGCTGTTTGTGACAGACCAGGGCGCAGCTTTTGCGCGGCAGGCGGCTCTGTCGGCGGCTCGTGGCAAATACATTGTCAATGCCGATTCGGACTGCCTGTATCCACCCGGCTGGGTCGATGCCCTGGTTGATCCGTTACGCAACCAGGAAATTGCCTGTACCTACACTACGTATTCGTTTGTCCCAAGCGATATCAACTCGCGGGCGGCCCTGATCGTCCACGAAACAGCGGCCCGGCTTATGTTCTGGGTCCGTCGCCTGCGGGGTTACGAATGCGTCAACGTGATGGGTTTCAGCAGTGCCTTCCGGCGGGACGATGCCCTCAGCGTAGGGGGCTTTAATACGTCGTTCAAACGGGGCGTCGACATCGAAAGCGACGACGGCTGGATGGCGATGACGCTGCTCAAGAAAGGCCGGATTCAGCGGGTTACGTCGCCGGCAGGCCACGTCTGGAGCAGCGACCGCCTGCTCGCCCGCGACGGTGGCGTGCTGAAGGCAATGTATAAACGGGCGATGTTCGAGGTTCGGCGAATCGGCTGGTACCTGCGTCCCGCTGATGTAGAGCCTGTCTCAAAATAATCAGAAATAATTATCTGACTGATAGCTGACTACAAACAAATAAGCTCCGGGGGTTCTCCGGAGCTTATTTGTTTGCCTGCTAAATCAATTACCTTTATCCGACCATGTTCTTCCTTGAAACTACCCGCCTGCGATTAATTCCGCTGACGAGTCAGCATTTATCTTTATGGTTGCGAAGCCGTACGTTGCTCGAACGAATACTTGGCCTGACGCCGGAGCCGTACGATCTCGAACCTGAATATTACACCGAAGTTGTTGACGCCCTACAGAATTACTGGCTCCCGAACACAGAGCGGTATCCGAGCCAGTATATGTGGTTCACAAACTGGGAGATCGTCCCCAAAGATCAAAATAGATCAGTAGGCGGTATTGGGCTGGCGGGTTTGCCGAACGACGCCGGCGAAACCATGGTTGGCTACAGCCTGCTGCGCAAGTATCGGCGGCAGGGCTACGCCACGGAGGCCATGCAGGGACTGCTCAACTGGGCATTTGAAAACCCGAATCTGCAAACCGTTATCGCCGATACCCACATCGATAACCAGGCATCGCAGGGCGTTCTGATAAAAAACGGCTTCATCAAGATCCGAGAAATTGACGAGATCGTGCGGTGGCATCACCAGCGAATCTGAAAGCTGAACCTAAATCGTAAAAACGATTACGTAATTGCCCGGCGGGCCAGCAACGCGCTGATCAGAATCAGTACTGCCCCCAGCAGGTAAGGCGCTCCCGGGAAGTAAACAGGGGTTGTACGGGCTGTAAAATACGAGAACAGGTTCGTCATCATGACCGGTCCCACGATCGACGTAACGCTGACCAGGCTTGTTAAAGCCCCCTGCAGTTCGCCCTGCTCGTTGGACGGTACCTGCCCTGTAATGATTGACTGCAACGACGGCCCCGCCAGACCACCCAGCGCGTAGGGTACCATGAACAGGAACATCATCCAGCTCTGCGTGGCGAAGGCAAAACAGGTCAATCCAAGCGAATAGAACAACAGGCCAATCAGCAGCGCTTTTCGCTGACCTACCTTCGGCACGATAACGCGGCTTAGCCCGCCCTGCACAATCGCAAACGACAGGCCAATGGCACCCAGCGATAAACCGACCATCTGCTCGTTCCACTTAAATTTTTCCATGACGTAGAACGTCCACGTACCCTGAATGGCAAAGCCGGCCAGATAGATCAGCACGAGCGAGGCAACCAGCCCAATGATAACCGGATACCGGCGAAGCTGACGAAGTGAACCAACGGGATTGGCCCGACGCCAGTCGAACGGCCGTCGGTTTTCGGGAGCGAGTGATTCGGGCAGGATGAAAAAGCCGTACAGTACGTTCAGCATAGCCAGCCCGGCCGCTACAAAGAACGGCGTCCGCGGGCCGAATCGAGCCAGCAGCCCCCCCAGAATCGGCCCCAGAATGAACCCAACCCCAAACGCAGCCCCCACGAGTCCGAAGTTCTGCGCCCGCTTCTCGGGTTCGCTGACATCGGCAATATAGGCATTGGCGGTTGTGAAACTGGCTCCGGTAATGCCCGCAATCAGCCGCCCGACAAACAACCAGCCGATGGTTGGGGCAAACCCCTGAAACAGATAATCGACACTGAAGCCTAGCAGGGAGAAAAGCAGCACCGGCCGGCGCCCGTAGCGATCGCTGAGCCCACCCAGCACCGGCGAAAAAATGAACTGCATGATGGCATAGGAGAACGTCAGCCAGCCGCCGTAGCTGGCGGCTTCGCTCAGATTACCGTCGATCAGCTGTTCGATCAGTTTCGGGAAAACCGGGATTATGATACCCAGCCCCGTCACGTCGATCAGTAGCGTAATGAAAATGAAAGTGAGGGCGTGGTTCTTTTTTTTCATCAGGAGGAAAGGAAAAAAGGCGGAAGGGAGGAAAGAAGCAGGGTACCGTCGCCCTTTCTCCTCTCCTCCCTTCCGCCTTTTTTCCTTTTTAGGCGTACGTATTCAACATCACTGGCATCACCAGCATCAGGATGTCTTCGTTCTCTTCCTTATCGGCCGGAATGAGCAGGCCGGCCCGGTTCGGTGCTGATAATTCGAGCGAAATCATTCGGGCGCTCAGGTTGCTCAGCATCTCGGACATCAGCTTGGCGTTGAATCCAATCTCCATCGCATCACCGTCGTAGTCGCAGAGCAGTTTCTCGTTGGCTTCGTTCGAGTAATCGAGGTCTTCGGCCGAAATGGTCAGCGAGTTCGTTTTGAGCGACAGCCGGATCTGGTGCGTGGTCCGGTTGGCATAGATCATAATCCGCTTCAGCGAGTTGAGCAGGTCAGTCCGGCCAATGGTCATCACGTTCGGGTTGTTGGTCGGGATGGCGTTTTCGTAGTCCGGGAAGCGCTCGTCGATCAGGCGGCAGATGAGCTGCGTCGGTCCGAACGAGAACGAAGCATTCGCCTGGCTGAACTCGGCTTTTACCGGTACGTTTTCGGGCAGCGACGACTTCAGCAGCTGCAGGGCTTTGCGCGGAATGATCATCGACGTATTGGCCGACGAATTCAGGTCGGTGCGCCGGTAGCGAATCAGGCGGTGTCCATCCGTAGCGACGAACGTAGCGTTGTCGTCGCTGAGCTGCAGGTACACACCCGTCATCGCCGGACGCAGATCGTCGGTGCTTGTTGCAAAAACGGTGTTGTTGATGGCTCCCAGCAGGGCATCCGACGTCAGCTCAACGGCCAGGTTCTTGTTCACCGTCGGTAGCTTCGGGAAGTCAATCGGGTTTTCGCCGGAGAGTTTGTACCGACCGTTATCGGTCAGAATTTCGGTACCAAACGTATCGGTGTCGATATTGAACGTAACGGGTTGCTCGGGCAGGCTCCGCAGCGTATCCAGCAGCAGTTTGGCCGGGATCGCGATGGCCCCGTTATCCGACGACTCCACCGGGATCTGCGTGGTCATGGTCGTCTGCAGGTCCGAGGCCGTTACGGTCAGGGTACCGTCTTCCAGACGAAACAGGAAATTTTCAAGGATCGGCACGATCGGGTTTGTTGCCACGACGCCGTTGATGTTCTGAAGGTTTTTGAGTAGTACGGACGAGGAAACGATGAATTTCATGGGCCAATCGTTTAGTGCGGTTCGCAAAATGATATAAGAACAAAAGTAGCAAAAAAAGCCCGAAACCTTTCGGTGTTTACCTGTTGTTTCACGTTCAGTGTTTCAGGGGTCAGGCGTCAGATCGGGCGAGTGCCGCACACACTCATTTTAACCCGTAGATGCTCAAACCCTGGACGTTTAGAACGTATAGCTATGGAAACTGAATTAGTTAACCGGGTGGCCGCAAGTGGCCTCGTTACGCTTGATCTTGAAGACTATTACCACCCTGGCGAACGGGTTGTCTACGACCTGAAGGAGAATCTGTACATGGGGTTAATGCTGAAAGAAAAGGACTTTCGGGCGTTCCTGAAAGAACACGACTGGAGCCAGTACGCCGGAAAGAACGTAGCCATTACGTGTTCGGAAGATGCTATTGTTCCAACCTGGGCGTATATGCTGCTGACCCTTCAGCTTCAGCCCCACGCAAACACCATCGTGTTCGGCAGCCTCACCGACCTGGAGGAGAAACTGTACTTCGACGCGATTGCCCGGATCAATCCCGCCGATTACCGCGACGCCCGGGTTGTGGTGAAGGGGTGCAGCAAAGTTCCCGTTCCTACGGCCGCCTACGTTGAGCTAACCCGCGTACTACGTCCGGTGGTGCAGAGCCTGCTGTTCGGGGAGCCATGCAGTACAGTACCGTTGTACAAACGCCCGAAGCAAGCCTGACAGCAGCTTGATTGATACGCTTTTCTACCGACGCCTTCGTTCGCAGGGTTTTGTCGTGCCTCCGCAGCCGGGTCGTCGGAGCGGAAGCATGACAAAAAATAAACTATAGTTATTTCTTCGATCTGCCTAAGTCACTTTATTCGAATATTAATTTCTTCAGTAAGGCGCATCTCTATATTTGCCGGACCGCTTTGATCCCATCTCCACACTTGGTTTCGGGCCGGCACCACCGTACTACATTATGAGCTATTCAGTATCGGCGGGGTTGGCGAATCGATTCGCCCCTCGCCTGCTGGTGCTGTCAGCTGATCTGACCGTCACCGTGTTTGCGTACGTCTGCGCCTGGACGTTACGTTTCAATTTTACCGTCGATGCTGCCAACTGGCACACCTCCCACCTTGTCACCTTACTGCTTTGTCGGCTTCTGCTGTTCGTTCAGATTCGGCCGTTTCAGGGAATCATCCGGCATACCGGCGTTGAAGATGCGCAACTGATCACCAAAGCCGCTACGTTCAGCAGTTTGCTGGCCGGCTTCGGGTCGTACGCACTGAGCCGCTTTCTACAGGTATCATGGCCCTACATTCCGGCTTCCATTCTGGCAATTGAATACTTTATCAGCATGGTTCTGCTGATTGGTATCCGATTCTGCATCAAGTACTTGTACTATAGATTACTCGATAGCCCGCGGGGCGACTACCAGGAGGTACTGATCTACGGCGCGGGCGACCTCGGCACGCGCACAAAAGATATGCTCCTACGCGACCGCCGACGCCGGTACCGGATTCTGGGGTTTATTGATGACAATCCGACTAAAACCGGAAAAACGGTGCGGGGTGTCAAAGTATACAGCCCGCTTGAGGTGGTAGCGGTGTTTCTGCACGCGCCCCGCAAACCCCAGGTTATTCTGGCGATGGCAATGCTGTCCGGGCATCGCCGTCAGGAAATTGCCCGTTTTCTGCAACAGTACCAGCTTAGTAGTATTGTGGTGCCATCGGCGCAGGACTGGATGAGCGGAAAAAGCGGCCAACGCCAGCAGCCGGAGATTTCGGTTGAAGACCTCCTTGGCCGACCGGCTATCCGGCTGGATAGTACAGCCGTTACGATGCTGCTTCGCGACCGGACGATCCTGGTTACGGGGGCTGCGGGTTCAATTGGGAGCGAACTGGTCCGGCAGTTGCTGAACCACGAGCCCGCCCGGATTATTCTGGCCGACCAGGCCGAATCGGCACTTTACGATTTACTTTTCAGCTTGCGCCGGCTTCCTGACTCCCCTGGTGCTGATGTTGTCCTGACGACCCAGGTTGCCGATGTTACGGATGCCGATCGAATGCAGCAATTGTTTCAGCAGTATCTTCCCGAATACGTGTTTCACGCAGCTGCCTACAAGCACGTGCCGCTCATGGAAGAACACCCCTACGAAGCCGTGAAGGTGAACGTGCTGGGAACCAAAATTGTAGCTGATCTGGCCCAGTTGTACAAGGTTAAAAAGTTTGTACTCGTGTCGACCGACAAAGCCGTTAACCCGACCAACGTAATGGGGGCAACCAAGCGACTGGCCGAACTGTATCTGCAAAGCCTGAATGACCTTCCGCAGGCCAATGCCACGGGATCGTCAACGCGCTTTATCACCACGCGCTTCGGTAACGTACTGGGGTCGAGCGGATCGGTCGTACCGATTTTTAAGCAGCAGATTGACGCAGGCGGCCCGGTAACGGTGACCCACCCCGACATTATCCGGTACTTCATGACCATCCCGGAAGCCTGCCAGCTCGTGCTCGAAGCGGCTGCCATGGGTCAGGGCAACGAGGTATTCGTGTTTGATATGGGGCAACCCGTTCGCATCGCCGATCTGGCCCGCCAGATGATTCACCTCTCAGGCTACCGGGTAAACCAGGACATAGCGCTGGAGTTTACGGGCCTGCGTCCGGGAGAAAAACTATACGAAGAACTGTTGAATACGACCGAGTCGACGCTGCCGACCCACCACCCGAAGATTATGATCGCTCGCTTACAGACGCCGGATGCCTGTCCATTGCAACAGACCATCGGGCACCTGGAGCAGGCCCTTCAGTATGGCGATAACACGTTGCTGGTTAGTTTATTGAAAAAGGCCGTACCAGAATACATCAGCCATAATTCGCCGTATGCCACCCTGGACCGGACCGTTCGGCAGTCGCTGGACTAAGCGGTTCTACACCGTATCGACAGGCTCCGGTTCGGGTAACGCTTTAGGCCTGTCTGGAATGTAGTGCTTGAAGAAACTGCTGATTTTCATCTGGATAACCCCAAAAACCGCTTCTTTGAAAATACGGGTCGACATCTTGGAAACACCTTTGGTCCGGTCGGTGAAGATGATCGGCACCTCAACGATTTTGAAGCCGTACTTCCAGCACGTAAACTTCATCTCAATCTGGAAAGCGTACCCCACAAATTTAATGGGTCGCTGCAGAATCACGTCGAGCACTTCGCTGCGGTAACAGACAAATCCGGCGGTGGGGTCCATAACCGACATACCCGTAATGAACCGGACGTAAACGCCCGCAAAATACGACATCAAGACCCGGCCCATAGGCCAGTTTACAACATTGACGCCCTTGATGTACCGCGACCCAACGGCTACATCGGCCCCTTCGTTAGCACAGGCCTCGTAGAGCCGCACCAAGTCATTGGGGTTATGCGAGAAGTCGGCGTCCATCTCAAAGAGGTACTGGTATCCCCGGGCCAGTGCCCACTTAAAGCCATCGATGTAGGCCGTTCCGAGGCCGAGTTTGCCGCGCCGTTCGAGCAGATGCAGTTGCGTCCCAAACTCCTCCTGCAGATCACGGACGCGCTGGGCCGTACCATCCGGCGAACCATCGTCGACGATCAGCACATCGAACGACTTCGGTAAGCTGAACACCTTCCGAATGATAGCCTCGATGTTTTCGATTTCATTGTAGGTCGGGATAACTACCAGGCGTTCTTTCACGGCAATAGAGGAGGTTAGTAAACTAATGGAATTATTTATAGAACAGCAAAAGAGCCACTATTTGTACAATTTAATTATTAAAAATTGTTAATCAATGACTTATCCACTAATTGTGTCGCCATACCACGGCTCTTCTGTATACAATCGGACAGTGACAGGCCACCATGCCAGTTAGCACAGACAAGTAAGCCCTCCGGCGCGTATCGATTAACCTGCTGATTGACAGGAAGTATAGCCGCATCGTACTGCGGTATAGCCCGTTCCCAGCGGAAGATTGCCCGCCAACGTGGTTCTTCTAACCGGATACCGAAGCTTTCGGCCAGTTCCTGATGCACACGTTGAAAAATGATCTTGTCGGGCTGGCGGGCATTGTCGGGATTCTGTAGCCCACCCACAAACGTAGTGATCAGCACTTCATCGCCGGGGCACCGACCATCGAATACCGAACTGCTCCAGATGTGACCAGCGGCAAAACGCCCTTCAACTTTAGGGTTGAGTCCGCCAAATCCGTCCAGCGGGTGCTGCACATCGGCCCGGCGGTATGCCGAATGCACGGCGGTCATCGGGGGATACACAACCTGCTTCAGGTTCGCAGCAAAACCCGCATCAATCGGTTCGATAAGCCGCGCAGCCGCATTGGTATCAACCGCCAGCACGAGTTGATCGACGGTCGTTGAACCCGAAGCGCTCTCCACCTGCCAGCCCCTACCGGTGCGGCTGATGCTACTGACGGGATCATTGAGTAATAGATTGGTCAGTCTGTCGGCCAGCGCCCGGGGCAGCATCTGCATCCCCTCCCGAAAGCTGAACGACTGTCGGCGACCGGCAGCCCCCTGGTTTTTGATGAACCCGCGCAGCACCGAGCCATACTCCCGTTCGTATTGCAGCAGCATGGGGAAGGTTTCGGACACCAGCAGCCGTTCGGGATCGCCGGCGTAGATGCCAGCCACAAACGGCCCCAGTGCGTAGTCAACGATTTCGGCCGAAAACCGACGCCGGAAAAACTGCGCCAGGGTTTCGTCAGGTGGCGAGACCGTCCGGTTATTACGTTCACGCAGAACGGCCAGCTTCGTATGCAAGCTAAAAAAACCACCGAACAACAACGATAGCGGCCCGGTTGGCAGCTTACGGTACTGCCCAGCGCGAAAAATGTAACGGGCTTTGCTGACCGGCTTGCTGAACGTAATATCGGGGGTTAGGCCAAGTTCGTCAAGCCAGCGCAGCAGGTCATCATCACCCAGCAGGGAATTAGGACCGTACTCACGCAGGTAGTTGCCCTCCCGGCGCGACCGGATGTAGCCACCGGGCTCGGCCGAGGCTTCCCAGAGTTGATAGGCAATGCCGCGCCGTTGCAGCTCGTAGGCCAGGGTTAAGCCTGAAATACCGGCGCCAATAATACCGATAGTCATAGCCGGGTTTTAGATGTGGAATCAATCTTTTCCTTCAGATTGTCGACCACCTGTTTGTAGATAGCTTCCATCTTGTCCGGATGCGACGAGTAATAGACGTAGCTCCGGGTATAGGCCGATGTATCAACCTGGTATTTTTTCAGAATGCCCTTTTCGAGCCGGCGGTACACAATATTGGACGAATCGGTCGTAGTAATTCCCAGCCGGCCTACGCGGGCTTCGGCCAGGTGCACCTCGGTCAGGATTTCGGCCATGCGCTCCTGCGGAATCAGGTTTTTCGGCCGGGTATCCTCGGTGGTGCTGCATGCCTGCCCGATCCAAACGGCCAGCAAAAACACCCAAAAAAATCGGATGCGGGTCAACATAATCTGATGCATGGGTTTCTACGTTATTTTTGTACAAAATCCCGATCTGCAAAGTTCGGGATTGATTCGCACAATCTGACCGCTACGGCGCAACTTTGCCCTATGGATGAATTTCTGGCCCGTCTGCGTAACTTCGACATCCGCATCCGCAAGGCGGTCAATTCGCAGATGCGCGGTAGTTTTCGGTCGGTGTTTAAAGGAACGGGACTTGAATTTGCCGACCTGCGCACCTACCAGTACGGCGACGACGTGCGGGCTATCGACTGGAACGTATCGTCGAAAGGGCACGGTACGTTTGTGAAGGTGTTCCGCGAGGAAAAAGACCAGACCGTGTTTTTTGTCGTTGACGTCAGCGCATCGCAGCAGGTAGGGCCGTCGCACCGGGCCAAGCTGGACACCACCAAGGAGGTATGTGGTGTGCTGGCCATGTCGGCCATCCGCGAAGCCAGCCACGTTGGTATTTACTGTTTCTCCGATCAGAAAGAGCGGTATATCAAGCCGTCGAACAGCATGAAAACCGGCTATCAGCTCATCATGAGTCTGTTCAAGCTGCAACCGGAGTCGATCCGAACCAACCTGGCGGATGCAATCCTGTTTACGCTGAACGTACTGAAACGCCGGAGTGTCGTTATTCTGCTGTCGGATTTTATTGACCAGAGCTACGAGCACAACCTCAAAGCGCTGGCCAAAAAACACGATCTGGTTGTCATCCACCTGTATGATCAGCGCGAAGTGAACCTCCCGGAACTGGGTATCATTCCGGTGCATGACGTTGAAACCGGCCGGACAACCTGGATCAATACGTCGTCCCGGTCGTTCCGTGCTACCCTGCGCGACTCGTTTCGGCAGACGCAGAGCCGGCTCGAACGGCTGTGTAAGCAGTACAACGCCAACTACCTCGCGCTGGAATCGCAGGAGGATTTTGTGCCGAAGCTGATTGAGTTATTCCGTATTCGCCGGTATTGAGCCGGCTGTTTCGATGGTCTGTTGCCTAACCCTGAAACCGCGTTACGTATTGATTAGTATCCTTCGTATCCTGGCGCTGATTTGTCTGCTGACGCTCCCACTACGGGCGCAGGTAGCGCCTGCGGGGCGTTTTCTGTCGGACAGCATCCAGATCGGGCGACCGTTTCAGTACGCGCTGGTGTATCGCCATCAGCCGACGGAAGAAGTATTGTTTCCGGATACGGCCCTGCATTTCGCCCCCTACCAGGTTCGGCAGGTTACGATTTTCCCGACCACCACAACCGGGACAATCCCGGACATTGTCAGCCGCGACAGTGCCGTATACACGCTGATTTCGTTTGAGACTTCGCCCATCCAGCTCCTTCAGGTACCGATCCGGATTGTCAATGAAGCCGACTGTACGCTGATTATGACCCAGCCCGACACGGTTTTTCTCCGGACGTCGATCACGGCCAGTGCCGCCGATACGACCAGGGCCGTTTCAACAACGCTGGCGACGAACACCGACCTGATCCAGCTTCGACAGCAGTTCAATTACCCTGTTCTGATTGCTGTCGTAACGGGCCTGAGCATGCTGCTGGGGCTGCTATACCTACTATTTGGCCGCTGGATTTCGCGGAAAGTCCGGCTTTATCAACTTTACCTGAAGCAGGTACGTTTTCAGCGGGACTACAATCAGTTGATTCGCAACCTCAATGCCGAAACGGCAACTACGACCACCAGCCAGGCGGTATCGGTCTGGAAAGAATACCTTGGCCAATTGGAGGGCCAGTCGTTTGCTTCACTGACAACGACAGAGATTGCCGAGCGCATGGCCGACGAACGCGTTGTCGACGCTCTGCGCGAAGCGGATCGGGTGATTTACGGAGGTGCCTTTTCTGTTCAATCTCAACCCGCCCTCCGGCTGCTGCGCGACGTAGCCACGCAGACGTATCGTCGTAAGCGGGCGGCTCTGCTGGCCAACGCAGTCGACCAGCCCACGGATCGGCCAACGGATTCGTCGCCCCCCACCACATCAACGCAGCTCCCTGTCCCGTCGTAATATGGAACCCTGGTATTCACTCCACTGGTTCAGCCCGGAGCAGTGGCAACAATTTCGATTCGCTTATCCGCTTGCGCTCTACGCAATACCCTCGGTAGTGCTGCTGTTTGTGCTCCGGTATTATATCAACCGGCAGGCGCGGCAACGGCTAAATCTATCGCTGGGCAGTACGCGCACCAGCCAGCGGCCTACGTCAGGACTACCTGTAAGCCGCGAAGTGGCCGGCCGGTCGCTGACGGCCATGCTACGCTACCTGCTTCCTCTCAGCGTTTTTTTGGGGATCAGCCTAACCCTGATCGCTCTGGCCCGGCCCCAGATCGTGCGGCAGCAACGCGAAGAGCAGTCGAATGGGATTGACATCATGCTGGCCATCGACGTATCATCGTCCATGACCGAACGCGATCTGTTGCCCAACCGGCTGGCAGCCGCCCGGCAGGTTGCCCAGACCTTCGTAAACGGGCGGAAGAATGACCGGATCGGGCTGGTAGTTTTTGCCGGTGAAGCCTTTTCACTTTGCCCGCTTACAACCGACTACGCCCTGATCAAACAATACCTGAGTGAGTTGAACAGCAACATGATCACGACATCGGGAACGGCCATTGGCGACGCCCTGGCCCGCTGCATTAACCGGATGCGTGAGCCGCTCACCGTATCGGCCGATACAACCAGGTCCCAGACCGATTCAACGGATGCCAAACGAAGCAAGATTGTCATTCTGATCAGCGATGGCGACAATACGGCCGGGAATCTGGACCCCGTTACGGCCGCCCGGCTGGCCAAAGCGTTTGATATCCGACTGTATACCATTGCGGTAGGTCGGGCCGTACGTTCTAACAAAACGGCCGCTGCTACGATCGACGAAGGTATTTTGAAAACCATCGCTGATATTGGTGACGGTGGTTTTTATCGGGCTACAGATGTTGGGCGGCTCCGGGCTGTATTTACCCGCATCAACCGCCTGGAGAAAGCGCCTGTCCGGACGTACGTGTACGAGGATGTTCAGGATTATTACCGTATCTACCTGTACTGGGCCATTGCGTTTCTACTGGTTGCGTTGCTGCTGAAAAACACCATTTACGGCAATATTCTGGAAGATTGACACGTAGGGCCAACCCAAGGGAAACGTATTAACTACATGCTGAAGTCACATTACAATGCCGACGCCATCGAAGCGGGTTTAGACGAGGTCGGCCGGGGGTGTCTGGCCGGGCCGGTGGTAGCGGCTGCCGTAATACTTCCCCGCGACTACGTCCACCCAATCCTGAACGACTCCAAGCAGCTTAGTCGCAGTCAGCGGGAGACCCTGCGCCATGACATCGAGCGCGACGCCATCGCCTGGGCCGTGGCTGAGGTCTCGCACGAGGAAATCGACCGGATCAACATTTTAAAAGCCAGCTTCCTGGCCATGCACCGGGCCGTTGATGAGCTCACCGTACGTCCCGACCATCTGCTGGTCGACGGTAACCGCTTCGTACCGTATCCGATGATTCCGCATACCTGCATCATCAAAGGCGACGCACATTACCTCTCCATTGCCGCGGCTTCCGTACTGGCCAAGACGTACCGGGACGACCTGATGGAGCGGCTTGGGGTCGAGTTCCCGGCTTACGGCTGGGCGCAGAATGTCGGCTACCCAACCCCTCATCACAGGGACGCCATCCGCCAACACGGCCCGACAAAGTACCACCGCATGAGCTTTCGGCTGGTGTGAATTCGTTTGCGGTTTACGGAGGGCTGGCGCAGTCTGAAATTCTGGCGTCAGCCCTCCGTAAACCGCAAACCGTACTAAACCACCGTCGGTTGTCCAACCCGCTCCCTGAGCATACTTGTTGGCCGGAAACGCTCACCATACGTATCAGCCAGTCGGTCGCAGGTTTGCACGAACGTATCGATACCCACGAAATCGACAAACGACAAACCGCCACCCGTATAGGCCGGGAAGCCCCAGGCTAGGATTGAGCCGAGGTCAGCGTCCAGCCGCGTCCGTACGACGCCTTCTTCAAAACACCGAACCGCTTCGAGTGCCTGCCGATACAACAACCGGGTCTTTACTTCATCGAGAGACGGCTGTTGTTCCGCTATCGGGAACAGCTCGCTTAGTCCCGGCCAGAGTTGTTTGCTGCCCTCGGCCGGATAGTCGTAAAAACCCGCGTTTGCTTTCTTACCCAGGCGGCCCAGTTCAACTAATTTTTTGGCGGTCTGATAGCTGGTATCATCCTCACGCACAGCGCCGTCCTTCACGCCCTGACCCGAAATCTTATACACCAGATCGAGTGCCACTTCGTCGGTTACAGCCAGCGGGCCAACGGGCATACCGGCGGCTTTACCCGCGTTTTCGATCAACACCGGGTTCACGCCGTCGCGTAGTAGCTCCATGCCCTCGGCGGTGTAAGTCCCAAAGCAACGCGACGTATAGAACCCGCGCGAGTCGTTGACAACGATAGGCGTTTTCTTGATCTTACGAGTGTAGTCCATCGCCACGGCCAGTGCGTAGTCAGACGTTTGTTTGCCCATTATGATTTCCACCAGCATCATCTTATCAACGGGCGAGAAGAAGTGTATACCAATGAAGTTCCCCGGTTTGGCCGAAGCTTCGGCCAGGCCGCTGATGGGCAACGTAGACGTGTTGGACCCAAACACACCGTTCTCAGCCAGCATCGGTTCGGCCTCCCGTGTTACCTGTGCTTTCAACTCACGGTTTTCAAATACCGCTTCGATAATCAGGTCACAGCCGCGCAGATCCTCCGCCTGATCCGTCGCTTTGATCAGATGTAGTATCCCGGCTACTTTCAGTGGGTCGACTTTACCCCGGTCGACACCCTTTTTGAGCAGACTTCGCGAGTATTCCTTACCCTTCTCGGCAGCCTCAATGGATACGTCTTTCAGAACCACTTCGATACCCGCCAGCGCCGATACGTAGGCAATCCCCGAACCCATCATACCGGCTCCCAGAATACCTACTTTCCTTACGTCTGTTTTTGGTACGTCTTTCGGCCGGCTGGCTCCTTTGTTGGCCTCGTTCATGCCGAGAAACATCGTACGGATGAGATTCTGGGCTACTTTCGACCGAGCCACTTTAACAAAGTGCCGCGCTTCGATCACCAGCGCCCGGTCCATATTCACCTGTAAGCCTTCGTACACGCAGGCCATGATTTCGAGCGGAGCCGGGTAATTACCTTTGGTTTTATCCATCAGCATGGCCGTTCCGGCACTGAACACCTGGGCCCCGGTTACGCTCTGTACGTTGCCGCCTGGTACTTTGAAATTGTCCTTACCGACAATCTTACCGGTTTTGCGATCGATCTCATCCCACGGTTTTAGTGGCTTTGGCCGGGCGGACGTTCCGTTTGCCGCAATGTACGCCCGGGCTTTTTCCATCATCTCCTCACGACTGGCGGCTACGTCGTCGATCATACCCAGGGTCTTAGCCTCCTGAACGCTTACCTTCCGGCCTTCTACCAACAATGGAAGAGCCGCCTGCAAGCCCAGCATACGGGGTAACCGCTGCGTACCGCCCGCACCCGGCAGCAGACCCAGCGTTACCTCAACCAGCCCAATCTGCGTTTTTGGGTTCTCCAGAGCCACGCGGTAGTGGCACGCCAGGCAGATTTCGTACCCGCCACCCAGCGCCGTACCGTTGATAGCCGCGACGGTTGGCTTACCCGATGTTTCAATACCGCGGAACACCCGGTTAAGCTCGGCCGACACCTTCAGCATCTCACTCGGGTCTTTGTCGGCATTGCGCAGAATCATCTTCAGATCGGCTCCAACCACAAATTCCGGCTTGTCGGACGTAATGATAATGCCCGTTACCGATTCATCTGCGTACGCCCGCTGCAAAGCAGCTTCAAACGCCGGGATTGATTCGTCGTTCAGTACGTTCATCGGCGCGCTGGTCATCTGCCAGCTAACGATGGCTACGTTTTGGTCTACGGTGTAGTTAATCATCTTAATCTAGGCTATTGGAATCCGAACGGTGACCTTTCGATTGGCATGGATCGAATGGCCACTATCCGGCACCTAACGTCTGGTCTCTAGTTCACTCGTTCAAAAATCGTTGCGATACCCATGCCCCCTCCAATGCAAAGCGTTGAAAGGCCAAATTGCTTGTTGGAGCGCTCCAGCTCGTCAATCAACGTTGCTGAAATAACGGCGCCGGTTGCGCCCAGTGGATGCCCTAAAGCAATGGCTCCTCCATTGACGTTTAGTTTACTGTGATCGACACCGAACTCGTCCATGAACAGCAGCGGAACGGCGGCAAAGGCTTCATTTACTTCGAAGAGGTCAATATCACTGATCTGCATGCCGGCCCGTTTCAGTACTTTTCTGGTAGCCGGCAGCGGGCCCGTCAGCATGATGGTCGGCTCGGAACCGACAATGGCAAACGCTTTGATCCGGGCGCGGGGTTTTAAACCGGCCTGTTCGCCAAACGTACGACTACCGATCAGCACTCCGGCCGCGCCATCGACAATCTGCGACGAGTTTCCGGCATGATGAACGTGATTGATGCGGTCGTACTGAGCGTATTTAAGCAAGGCCAGCGCGTCCAGTCCCATCTGTCCCATTGCTTCAAAAGCAGGTTTGAGCTTACTCAGGCTTTCGGCCGTCGTGTCGGGCCGAACCCCTTCGTCGCGATCCAGCACCGTTACGCCGATTTCATCCTTTATGGGTACAAGCGTTTTATAAAAACGACCTTCCTGTTGCGAAACCGTAGCCCGGCGGTAGGATTCGGCCGCGAACCGATCAACATCCTGGCGGCTGTACCCGTATTTAGTCGCGATCAGATCAGCCGAAATGCCCTGCGGCACAATGTTATGCCGGGCCACAATCTGGGGATTCATGAACAATGCGCCCCCATCGGAACCCATCGGCACCCGCGACATGGATTCAACGCCCCCCGCCACAATCGCATCAACCTGTCCGGACATAACGTAGGCCGCAGCCATGTTGATCGCTTCCAGGCCGGACGAACAGAACCGGTTGAGTTGAACCCCCGCCACCGACTCAGCATACCCGGCTTCGAGCGCGGCTGTACGGGCAATGTCGGCCCCCTGCTCACCAATGGGCGTTACGCACCCCATGATTACGTCATCGACCAGTGCCGTGTCCAGTTCGTTTCGGTCGCGGAGTTCGCGCAGAACGCTGGTCAGCAATTGAATAGGCTGCACATCATGCAGCGATCCGTCACTTTTCCCCCGGCCTCGCGGGGTTCGAACGGCATCAAAAACGAAGGCTTCGGCCATAGTACTTTCTTGAAATTAGTATGCATGCATACGGTTTTCGCAAAAACAAAGGTAAAGCAATTGCCCTTGAAAGCGGAAATCTTGCCTTTATTTGCTAAGAAACTTACTTAAAACAAGAACTACCGACGGGCCGGGACGCTTATCCGGCTAAGGTCTTGAGCTTCAAACGGACGCTTTCGTCATCAGCATCGATCGACAGGCGCTTGTGGGGATTTGTAAAACCAGCGACGAGCTGAACCTTCGATTTAGCCAGGCCGAGCTGTTTAGCCAGAAACTCAACCAGGTAAGCATTGGCCTTGCCGTCCTGCGCGGGGGCTTTTAGTTTGACAACAAGAAGCCCGGCGTCATTGTAGAACAGCTGATCCACTTTGCTGCCGGGCTTCACGGTCAGGTGCACGATCATGCCGGCTGCTGCAATTGACCAGCCAGCACAGCGATGCCTTCTTCAAACGAATGCGGATCATACCCCAGCACCGACCGGGCCTTGTCGAGGATGAAACCCGTACGCGGTGGCCGACGGGCCGGCTGGGTAAAGGTCGACGCATCAGCTTGCGCAATCAAGGATTTGTCGAGGCCAAAGTAATCGGCGGTACGGATGGCCATTTCGTAGGGCGTCAGGACTTCTTTACCAGAAATATTGAAAATGCCCTCAGCCTCCTGATCGGCGATCAGGTAACAGCCCATAGCTAGGTCTTCGGCCAGCGTCGGGCTGCGCCACTGGTCGGTTACGACCTTAATGTTTTTACCTTCCTCGAGTGATTTTTTTACCCACAGGATGATGTTGCTCCGGCTCATGTCGTGGGCGATGCCGTATACCAGAACGGTACGGGCAATGCCCCACCGCAGCCCGGAGTGAATAACCACTTTTTCGGCCGCGTACTTGCTCCAGCCATAGAAACTGATCGGATTTCCTTCTGCGTCTTCGTCGTAAGGCCCGGCCGTACCGTCGAAAATAAAGTCGGTCGATACGTGCAGGAGGAACGCATTGGTTGCCCGGCAGGCTTCGACCAGGTATTCAACCGCCTGTACGTTCTGCGCCCAGCAGGCATCCTTCTGGCTCTCGCACTTATCCACATCGGTCATGGCCGCCGTGTGAATAACGACCTGCGGCTGCGCTTCGGCAATGACATCGATCACCTGCTGCCGGTCCGTGATGTCCATTGGCTGGTAGGTGTAGCCTTCCGAATACGGCAGGCGGTTGGCACCTCGTGCCGTCGCAATCAGTTCTGTGTTGGCCTGTTGCGTGAGCAGCCCAACCAATTTCTGGCCCAGCAGTCCGTTGGCACCGGTAAGCAGCATGCGTTTTTTCATAAGCGAAGCGAGTTGGAAGCAGTCGGCTTGTAGTTACCTGTCCGAGCTGTCTTTTAATAGTGATAGTTGTACTGTTTGGTAATTTTTTTCTTTTTTACCCACTGACCATCCATCATCATCCGGATGTCCTGCCGCGGCCGGTCGGTATCGTTGCGGGGCTGTCTGGCAATGCTGTCCACTACGGCTAATCCGTCGATAACCTCGCCAAAAACGGTGTAGTTACCGTCCAGATGAGGAGTGCCGCCAAGGGTTTTATACACTTGTTTCTGCGCATCGTTGGGCACCCGGCCACCCCGGGCGGTTGCCCGCTCGATCTGTTTCTGCAATTCATCGTCGGTCCATACCCGCCCCTGCACAATGTAGAACTGACAGCCGCTCGACGCCTTTTCGGGGTTGTTGTCGCGGGCAGCGGCCAGCGCTCCTTTTTTATGGAACAACGCCGGCACAAATTCCGCCGGTACCTTGTAGCCAACATCACCGTTGCCAAGCGGTTCGTCTGTTCTGGCCCGGCGCGACGCCGGATCTCCACCCTGAATCATGAATTGCTGGATGATCCGGTGAAACATCAGGCTATCGTAGAACTTGCGCTCAACCAGCTTGATAAAGTTCTCTTTGTGCTTTGGCGTCTGGTCGTACAGCACCAGCCGCATTGTCCCGTAGTCGGTTTTCAGAGTAACCAGATAATCCTTTTTCTTACGCGGCCGGCCGTCGCGGTTACCCGCAGAAGCCAGCCCGGGCAGCAACAGAACAAAAAGCAACAGAATACGCATGAGTGGGAATATACGCGGATACGGCCGCATTACAGTTCAATTCGGTTTTGAAAGACATCTTTTAGCCGCTGGTCGTGCGTAACAACGATCAGGCTGGCACCAATCTGTTCGGATTGTTCACGCAACAAACGGACTACGCGGTCTGTGTTCTCGTCGTCGAGGCTGGACGTAGGCTCGTCGGCCAGAATCACCTGCGGCTGATTCATAACCGCCCGGGCGATGCTGACCCGCTGTTGTTCACCCTGACTAAGCTGGTGCGTCTTTTTGGCCAGATGGTCGCCAAAACCCAGTTGAGCGGCCAGCTGCCGGGCGCGCTCCCTGTTCTGCGGCTGACCAGCCAGGTAGTTTGCCAGCAACAGATTATCCAGGACGGACAACGAACTGACAAAATGGGGCTTCTGGTAAACGATGCCCACGTGCTTAGCCCGGAAGGCAGCCGTTTGAGCCGGGCTGAGCTGAGTCAGATCCGTCTGATTGATGGTGACCGAACCGCTATTGGGTTTCAGCAACAGGGCCAGCAAATGCAGGAAGGTCGTTTTGCCCGTTCCCGACCGCCCCAGAATTAGCAGGGCTTCCCGGTCAGCGCAGCGAACGTCGGGAAACGCAAACCGCTTGACAGATGAGTATTGAAACGTAAGTTGATTGGTTGCCAGCATCGGAGTCAGGACTACTACCGACAAAAATAGACAAAAGTTGTAATTTCGCCGGTCAGTCGATGGTCGTAAGTCAGTGTATCACCTCATCCTGACAATTATTCCTCGACCGCCAACCGCTGCTCAATGACCAGACGAATTGCCATTTTTGCCTCCGGCTCCGGTTCAAACGCTGAAAAAATCGCGGAGCACCTTACCAACAGCACGGATGTTGAGATTACACTGATTCTCTCAAACAGCCCAAAAGCCGGGGTTATCGACCGCGCCCGGCGGCTTCATATTCCGGTGCTCCTGTTCGATCGAACTACGTTTTACGAAAGCAGCCGGGTGATCCGTTTGTTGCAGGAGCAACAGATCGACCTGATCGTACTGGCTGGTTTCATGTGGCTTATGCCATCGGAACTGGTTCAGGCATTTCCAAACCGCATTATTAACATTCATCCGGCTTTATTACCTAAATTCGGGGGAAAAGGTATGTACGGGCATTTTGTTCACGAAGCGGTCGTTGCCGCCGGCGAAACGGAGTCCGGCATTACGATCCACTACGTCAACGAGCGATACGACGAAGGGCAGGTTATTTTCCAGGCCCGCTGTCCGGTTACGCCGACGGATTCGCCCGAGGATGTAGCACGCAACGTGCAGAAACTGGAACATGAGCACTACCCGCGGGTTATTGCCGACCTGGTAGCTGCCCTGTAACCATCAACCGAAACCCATCAGGTCGATCAAACCATGAAAACAAGTACGAAATTAATTGTTGGTTTGTTGCTGAGCAGCGCTCTGGCGGGCTGCTTCCGGCCGATTGTTTACCTGCAGAATCGGCCAAACTACCCCGTCGATATTTTCTACACCAACGAACGGCCCGAACGGCCTTTTGTTCCGCTGCGGGAACTGGAGATCAAGAACGAAACCCCCGTTGTGGCTCAGCAGATGGTAAACCGACGCATGGTGAAACGGGGAAACAACATGCAGGAGAAGGAACTGCTACTGGCCCGAATGTCGCTACAGGCCAAAAACCTCGGCGCTGATGCGCTGGTCGATGTGCAATATAGCTACTATACGTCAATGACCGCCAACGGCTACGTACTGAAAGGGGTAGCCGCGAAGTACCGGGTTGAATACGAGCAGCAGTAGTTACTTGACTTCTTCGTAATCAACGTATTCGCCCCCTTTGAACGTTGTTCCGTCCGATTTTGGGGTTTTACTATCCACGCGAACATCACCTTCCCGGCGCTTGCCAAACGGCTGCTGTCGCTTCTGTTCCTTTACCAATTGCCGCCCTACCAGCAGATAGAACACAAACCGACGCACGGGTGGAACAAATGCAATAATCAGGAAAGCGATAAAGAGATATTTGATAAGCATGTTGGTGTCTCGTTACAAAACGATAACGTTTCGGGTCAGTGATTAGTTTGATCGAAGGTGATACTGGCGTATGAAGCGTACGCCAGTATCACCGACTGTTATAAACCATACAAGGCTTTAGCCGCTGGTTCATACTTATCGCCGGGCGACCATTGTGGCCGGTTCGGACGGTTGGCAATCAGACGGGCCGCGTGCGCATACGCCTGGCAGAACTTAAGCACGTACCCGTAGTCGAGCGATTCAGGGTTATCGATGGCCTGGTGATAATACTTCGCGATAGCCTCGTCGAAGCTTTTGAAACCCGGTGAGAATGTGGGGGCCGGAATACCCTTAATCGCGAAATTTACGTTGTCCGACCGATCGAACAACCCCTGTTCGGGAGCCGGCTCGGCAAACACCTCCAGACCAAAGGCCTTGGCTGCCGTTTCGATTTCGGTCTTGGCGCCTGTACGCTCCAGGCCAATAACCGACACAATCGTTGTATCGTTGTAGCCGGCCCCGTCGGTATTCAGGTTAAACACCGTCTGCTTCAACGGCACCAGCGGGTGTTCGGCATAATACCGGCTTCCCAGCAAGCCCACTTCTTCACCCGTCAGGGCCACAACGAGTACCGACCGTTTGGGGCGCTGCTCACTAAGTGATTTGGCGGCCGTTAACAACGCCACTGTTCCGAACGCATTGTCGCGGGCACCGTTGAAAATACTATCGGAAGGCGAATAGGACTGCCCACCTTGTTTGCCGACGCCGACGTGATCGAAATGGGCCGTCAGCAATACATACTCATCTTTCAGTTTAGGATCCGTTCCCTCAATCAGGCCCGCTACGTTCGCGGAGGTTACGCTCGTTCGGGTTCGGCCCGAGCTGCGAAGCGTTATGCGCTGACCCGGATCCTTCAGTTGCTTGTACTGGTTGTTAGCGTTGTTCACCCAGACATGCGACAGTCCGGCCCCGGCCCCACCGGCCGTTACGGGTATTGCCACCTGTTCGCGGTTGAAATACTGATTTACGAATCCCCAGGGAATTGATTCACTATACAGCTCGAGCAGGGCTGCGGCTCCCTTTTCGCTCGCCAGCTTCCGTTTCGTGTTCGATGCGTTGAATAGTTCACGTGGCCCCTTGGCATCGGGTGAGCCCCCCTGCGCCACCACAATCTTGCCCTTTACGTCCTGCCCTTTGTAGCCATCTTCGCCATCGGTCAGACCGTAGCCGACATACACCACCTCACCGGTTGCGTCAATCGGTCCGCCGGCCATCACCACCAGGTCTTTACCCAGTTCCAGCGTAGTGCTGCCAATCTGCAGCGTAGCCGAGCGAGCGGGTACAACCCGTTCGAGCTCAATCGTCTGAAGGTAGTTGCTCTGACCCGGAGCCGGTTTCAGGCCCAGTTCTCGGAACTGCTCGGCAAGGTAGCGGGCCGCAATCCAGTTGCCCGGCTCACCGGTTCGGCGGCCCTGCAATTCGTCGGAAGCCAGAAAGCGGGTATGTGCCTCCACTTCGGCACGTGTAATTGATGATTCAGGCAATTTGGCAACGGGGGCCATGGGGCGGGGTGGAGCCAGCCGACCCGGCTGCTTACCCGTGGGTTTAGATGTTGACTGGGCTGATGCCGCTGTCAGTACGAAGCCAGACAACAGCGTAGCCAGAGCGTATTTGAACATGATGATTGAATTTGAGGCAAATTTACAAAATTCGTTTCGTTCGCGTGAGTCGGACTTGCTGGCCATTCCAGTCGGTCCCAAAACAAACCGCCCGCTACCTATCTCCCGGCAGCGGGCGGCTTTGGCAGGCATACGGACTAGAGCCGAACGCCGTCATAGCGACTACAACACGTCTACCTTCATGACGTTGTCGTCGGAGACGCGGTCGATCAGCTTGTTGTAGGGGTCGATTCCCGCTTTCAATGGCTGGCCTTTCACCGTAAACTCAAGCGTATGTTCACCGGGTGTCAGCCAGTGCTTCTGTAGGTATACCGGTACCTTCCGGGTCTGGCCATTTTTATTCTTGGTGTCGGCGGTGAAAATACCGATCTCGATCAGGTCGCGGCCTTTACCCTTGCCGGATTCGTTTCCTTTCTTGTCGTAGTATAACTTTTTAGCCTCGACGGTCAGCTTCACGCGGTATTCATCCCCCTTCAGCTTAGTAGCCTCGGCTTTTCGGATGCGGTTTTCATAGAGCGTGATCTTCTCAAACGCATCCTCTACATAGTATTGCAACGAATCGGGTACGGCGGCTTTTATGGCCCCGTACCACTTGCCGGACGTAGGGAACGGCGGTTTTTGCAGGAACGCATTTTTGTTGGCAAAATCGCTGAATGCTTTGTTCAGTCGATCTTCGCCCATCATGTCCTGAAGGGCATACAACACCAGCGATCCTTTGTCGTACCAGACGTACGCCCGCGTATCGTTCTCGATCAGCGTTTCTTCAAATTTGTCCTCGCTGGCGCGGCCCGACAGGTAGCGGTCCAGGCAGTATTTCAGCCGGCTCTGCATGACATCTTCGCCGTATTTATGCTTCAGCACCATCAACGATGCATACTCGGCCATCGACTCCGAAATCTGGTTGGCACCCCGCGTAAAGCTCGGGCATACCTGGTGGCCCCACCATTGGTGCGCTACCTCATGCGCCGTTACGTAGTAGGCATAGTCGGTTTTGTCGGGATTTGAGAAATCGGCTACCCAACCGAAGCTTTCGGTGTACGGAACCGTATTGGGAAACGACTGCGCAAAACCCGCGTAGCGCGGAAATTCCAGAATCCGGATCTGTTTGTACTGATACGGCCGGAAGTTTTTGCCGTTGTACGCCACCGCATCCTTCACCGATTGACTGTACCGATCAATATTCCGGCTATGCGTCGGGTGGTGAAAAATTTCGATGTTCACCGTTTGTCCGTCCGGCGCTTTATACGTTTCCTTTTTAACCGCGTAGCGGGCCGAACTCACGTTGAAGAAGTAATCCATGAATCCTTCCTGTTTGTAGGCGTAGTATTTCCGGGGCCGACCGTCGGGGCCATTCTTCACCCACTCTTTCTGCAGATAGCCGGGCAGGATGGCAATCTGGTCGGGCTCGGTCGACACGGTGCCTTCAAACGTAATGAGATCGGCATCGTCGTTGAACAGCAGGTTGCTCAGGCCAAACGCATCCGTCTGTTTTGGCGCACTGTAGTCCTTCGTGGGTAAGCCGTACTTTTTCCGATACTTGTCCGAGTCCAGTTCGCCCTGACCACTGTAGCCGAATTTCGGGAACAGATCGCCGTCGTTCAGGAAGCTCCCGTTGTAGACAATCTCACGACTGAAACCAGCATTCTCGAAGCCCTGGTTTTCGGCCCGGGTCGACATGACCATGCGTACCGTATCGCCCGGCTGCAACGTCTTCGGTAGCTGGTAGATGTAATAGCGGAAGACCGTATCGTTGTGCACCAGTTTCGGCGTTGCTCCGTCGATGGTGATTGATTTAAGCTTGAAATGCGCTACCGAGCTCCCCACATTCAGGTGCAGCGAATCGATTGGCCGGGGCGACTTGTTCACCATCGTAAACGTACCCTGCGCTTCGACATAGCGCTCCGTCGGGAACAGGTCCACGTCCACCTTGACGTCGGTCACCTTGGGCTGCCAGATCCGTTCGTACTTTTTATACGTCTTTTCGTACTCGGCCTGGCGCTTGCGGCTTTCTTCCGGGGTTCGGTACGTATTCAATACACTGACGTTGCGGTAAATGTAGGCTCCCATGCCCAGCCAGCCCACCGTCAGGATGGTCAGGATCATGGCCGCGGGGGTGTTGAAGCGTTGCCGGGCCAGTTTCAACCGGGTTTTCAGGCTGCTCTCGGCTCCCCGGTTCCAGAGCAGATTACCGAACACCAGCAGAACCCCGCCGAGCAGTAGCCAATACAGGTTGAACGATGTGAGCGGATGCCAGAAATGCCCAAAGCCGTTCAGGTCCGAAATGCGGTAGCCGGGCGTATAGCTGTAAAACAACAGGTTATAATCCTTCTCGGCAAAGTTGCGCACCCCAAACAACACCATCCAGACAGCGATCGAGACGATATGCCCGGTGAATTTATTATTGACCAGAATATGGATGAAGAACGTCAACATGGCCAGTTGAACGTACTCCCACAACTCAATGCCGTACAGATCGGCGAAGTACATGCCGAACTCGTAGTTGAAATACCCCTTGAGAGTCTGGTTCACTACGCCACTGATCCAGACCAGGTTGACCAGCAGCAGGCAGACGCCCAGCAGTGCGATGAACTTTGAGCCGTAGCTGAGCCAGTTGGGCACTGGCAAAGCATCGGCGATGCTGTCGTAGCGCACGGCCTTATCGCGGTGTACGGCTTCGCCGGTGTAGAAGATCAGGATGATGTAAACGAATATGATGTAGTTAAAGTCTTTGACTTCGAGCATGTAATACGTCAGCGGCAGCGAAGGCGTCCCGAACGTGGGGAAGCCAAACCAGCCGTCGAAGAACAGGAACAGGAAGCCACAGAGCAGAATAGCCAGGAAATAGGGGTCCTTCACGATGTTCATGAACTCAACCCGCGACAGACTGACCATGTGCCGCAGGTACGCACCGGTCGAATATACCTTTTGTGCCACCGGCAGCTCACTGAGCGGCCTGGACGCTTTGGGCACCATATCTTCCTTGCTCTTCTTGCCCAGTTTAACGGCCAGGAACCGCTGAAAGTCGAACCGGAACAGAGTAAACAGCAGCACAAGCAACCCCAGCCCCGACCACAGCAGCCGGTTCCAGAGCAACGTACCGGTCAGCGGAACGGTTAGGGTGTTTTGCTCCGGTGGCGTCCAGTAGCGGGTTGCCTCCACCACGGTTCGGTTGGCAAATGGATCGAGCAGAGACGCCAGCTCCCGCTGTTCAATGTCCTGCACCAGGGCACTGGCAACCAGATACCCGATGAACAGAATGATGCTGCCAACATACGTCACAAATACGTTGCGCGTCAGGGCTACTAATCCGAAGAAAATGGAACCCAGATAGAACAGCGTCGGTACCACGATGGTCAGAAACGGCTGAAGGTAATGCCAGAGCACAAAAGGTCCGTAACGATCCGGATTGTCGGATAAACCCGCCACCGGCCCCAGCGCCGAGCCGACCGCAATACCGACGCAGGCACCAGACATCACAAACAGTAGGGTTATGAACGACCCGAGGTACCGACCCATCAGATAGCCCTTTTCACTGATTGGGTAGCTGAAAAAGTACGTTTTGGTGTTATGTTCGATGTCGCGGTAAACGGGTACGCCCATGATGGCAGACCCCAGCAACGTACCGAAGATGGCGATTACCGACAGAAAGTTAACGATGGCATAAGGTGAGTTAACGTTTGTTTTCTCCGACGCCGGCCCGTTGCCATAGACCGTCACCAGAGCCATCAGCAGAAACAAAAGCAGGAAGTAGCCATACGTCGCCGGCCGGCGGAAACGGTACTTCAACTCAAATTTGAAGATTTCGAGGAACATGAGAAAAGGGGAAAAAGGGAGGAAAGGAGGAAGGGGAGGAAAGGAAGGGGACAGAGAACTCCTTTGCGCCCTCTCGTCCCTTTCCTCCGCTATCTTCCTTTTAGATTAGACCGTTACGACGTCCATCCGTTCTGTGATTGCCGTAAAGTACACGTCTTCCAGGTCAGCTTCAACCGGATCGAACCCAACTGGTTGGGTATCTGAATAGACGTGAATCTGCGTTTTACCGGTTTTAAGCTGCGTTGAAATCACGCGGTAGTTGGTCCGGTAGGCAGGCAGCTCCGATTTCTCAATGAACCGCTTCCAGATCTTGCCCTGTACGTCCTCGACCAGATTGTTCGGATTACCCGTCGCGACTACCTCACCCAGGCAGATAATCGCCATGTCGGAGCATAGATTCGTTACGTCCTCAACGATGTGTGTTGACAGAATTACGATGGTATTCTCGCCAATTTCGGCCAGCAGGTTATGGAATCGGTTTCGTTCGGCAGGGTCCAGGCCCGCGGTTGGCTCATCGACGATGATGAGCCGGGGGTTGCCAATCAGCGCCTGCGCAATACCGAAGCGCTGCTTCATACCGCCCGAGAATGTGCCCAGGTTTTTGTTACGTACCTGATGCAGATTAACCTTCTGTAACAGCCCGGACACGATCTCTTTCCGCTCGCGGGCGTTGGCTAAGCCCTTCAGCGTAGCGATATGGTCCAGCATGGTTTCGGCCGTTACGCGCGGATAAACGCCGAACTCCTGCGGCAGGTACCCCAGCACCCGCCGAACGGCATCTTTCTGACGCAGTACGTCAATATCGCCTTCGGGCAGGCCAGTCAGTTGAATACTACCCGAGTCGGCCTCCTGCAGGGTAGCGATGGTTCGCATTAATGACGATTTACCGGCTCCGTTAGGCCCCAGCAGGCCAAACATTCCCTGCGGAATCGTCAGCGACACACCTTTTAAGGCATGCACGCCATTAGAGTAGGTTTTGGAAAGGTTACGGATTTCGAGCTGCATAGAATAGAAAGTGAGTAAGGAATTACTAGTCAATATGCTTAGAAATACCCAAAACAACCAACCGACTTACGTAAGCGGCTATTTGGGCGCTTTAAAAGGCAAAAGCCCCAGCGTAGCCAGGGCTTTTGATTACGATGGCGGAGGTAACACCAGTTATTTATCCAATACCACCGTTTCGCCGATCAGGTACGATCCGCTCTGCGTCGACAAACTGTACACGGTATCGACCGTACGTACTGCCGGCTCAGTCCGAACCGCTTTGTAGGCCACTACGGTTCGGGTCGCCGGTTCATAGCGGTACAGCACATCGCCGGCTTTGATCTCGCCGAAAGGCTTTCTGCCCGCAGCGGTCAGTACGGGGTGGTTGGCGGTTGCTTCGAGCAGCGTGGGGCTTGCCAGACGGCTGTTATTACCGGCCGTAATTTCCTGAACGGGCATGAGCCACACACCCGCAATGGCAAAAGCCCCCTTATGTTTGTTTACCTTCGTTACCCCGGTAGCAATTATCGAGTTACTGTTCGCATCGTAGCTCATCACCTGATCCTCCATCATTACGTCACTGATTGGCTTGGTCGAACCGTCAGCCAGCGTAACGGGCGCATCGGCAGCAAAGCAGAAGTTGTACTCTTCTTTCTTCTTGCTACCACCCTCTTCCGACTTGGCTCCACCGCCGGCCATCAGCATAGCCATTTCCCGCGACAGTACGAAGCCCAGCGCCGACATAAGGCCCGGCTCTTTCTCCCCAACGTATTTCAGATCGTCGATGTAGGCGTCCCACGCCTTCCGGTCGGCCGACGCACCCGGTATCACGAAGGGTTTTACTTCGTTGGTTTTCCCGTTCTGATAAATGGCCAGTAGCCCGAGTTCTTTGGTATCTTCCGCGGCAAACACCTTATAGAGGTAAATTTTGCGGGGTATGCCATCGCTGTAATTAAATACGTAGGCCGGGCGTTCTTCGTAGCGATCGAGAATGAAGCCCCCCGATTTGAAGTACGTATCCTTATCCAGATTAGCGATCTTGATCGCCTTTATGGTTTTCAACTGGTCCAGCGTCATGCTCCCCGGCGTAGCCTGCGCCCAAACACGCTGACTCAGGAACTGGGTCGCCATAACACAACACAGAAAAAAGAAGAATGAAAGCAGGTTGTTTTTCATACTGATTAGTCTGAGCCAAGCTCCGGCTTGGCCATGTCGTAGTGTTGATTGACCAAGCCGGAGCTTGGCCCGGATGGTTACTTCTTCGTGTACTCGCCAACCCGCGCATGGATAGCTTCGACAGCCCGCCGGGCCGATGTAAAGGCTCCGGCCATCCAGGCGGTTAAATAGGTGGTGTGCTCACCGGCCAGGTAGATGTTCCCGTCGGGTTCCAGCAACGACGGATAAAACTTCTTACGAGTCGCGTCGTCATACGTTGCCCAGCCGCCTTCGCTGTACGGTATGCGGTGCCACGCCAGAGAAAACGAATTGTCGAACTCGGTTGGGTATTGCGGATGGATCTTGCTTCCCTGAGTCAGGGCGAGTTTCTCACGTTCGGCAATTGGCAAAGCACCCACGGCTTCGGCCCGGCTGTAGAAATTATAGTACCCGATCAATACACCTTTACGGCCCAGAAACCCAAACGACGGATACCAGATCTGGTTAATGTCCAGGTTAGTGCGCGAAATGCCCCCATAAATGTGGTCATCTTCTTCCCAGAAACGCCGTTTGAACTGAAGCCCAATTTTACCAGTTTTGATATACGGCACAAAATCGGCCGCCCGCTTTACCGTTCCCGACAAATCAGACTCGATGTTTTTCAGCACGGGCAGCGGCAGCGTACACACGCAAAATTCGGCCGTCAGTTCGGTGGGTTTGCCATCTTTCTGATACACTACCCGAACGCCGTTCTCCGTCTTACGCAATTCGGTTACGGGGGCATTGAAAACAATCTTTCCCGTCAGTTTTTTCTCCAGCGCTTTGGGAATGGCGTCCATCCCGCCAACCGGCTGAAGCAGGGTTGTCTGCTGCTCGTACACGTAGTCGCCGACGTTGTAGAAAACCGGCTGCATAAAACCCGAACGTAACAGATCGGTCAGGCCATAGGGATCGGTCATCTCGCCGGGCATGGGTCCGGCACCCGGCTCAGCTTTGGCTTTATAGCCACGCCGGTTTGTTCCTTTGTACAGATGGGTTGTATTGAGGTCGCCCTCGTTCTTCAGAAAGTCGATTAGTTTTTCGACGTCTTCTTTGGTCAACTGCTGGTCGAGCGCCGACTGGTCGAGTGCCTTGGCCAGCAGTTCGCTGGTGTAGCCGCGCATGTCGTTGTGGTATTCCTTGATGCGCATCCGGCGGTTTGCCAGTTCGCCCGTACCACCGTCATTATACAGATAAGCCGCTTCGTTGGCGCCGTTGAAAATTTCGAGCGGAACCCCCAGCTCCCGGCAGTACTGCAGCGTTAGCTGGTGGTGATGCGGAATTCGGGCGGCTCCACCATTAAAATAAAGGCCGTCCTCAAACCGGCAGGTCTGCGCGTCGCTGCCTTTTTCGGTTTCCTTTGTTCCGCCACGTACCGTCCAGACCCGCCCCCCCGACCGGGACCGGGCTTCGAGTACAGTGCAGTCGTAGCCGAGCTTACCAAGTTCGTAGGCCGTAGCCATACCGGCCAGCCCCGCTCCCAGCACAACTACCCGGCGGGCTTTACCATCATCGCGCCGACCATTAGCCGGTAAATTGAAGGCAGATGCTGGAGCAGGCTGAAGAAAGCCCCAGGCAAGTAACGAAGCATAGCTGGCTCCGGTCGAATTGATAAAGTCTCGTCGCGTCATAGAAAAAAAGAGGGAGGAAAGGAGGGAAACATACGCTCGGTCCTTCTTCTCTTTACCTCCCTTCCTCTGTTACTTACCCTACCACTTTCTTGAATGTCTCTACAAAAGCAAGCATCTCGTCCATTGTTCCCACGCTGACACGGCAGAACGGCTGCCCGCCGAACTCACGCGTCTGTATGCCAATACCCTGCGAAAACATCTGATTTTCAAAGGTCTTGGTTTTCATCCGAATCGGGAACAGGATGAAGTTGGCGTACGAGGGAATGACTTCATAGCCAAGGTCAGCCAGGGCTTTGGTCGTGTAGGCGCGGGCTTTGTGGTTTTCCGTTCGGCAATGATTCTGCCAGTCGACGTCCTTATAGCTGGCAATGCCCGCCATGAGGGTAGTAATGCTAACTGCAAACTCGCCGTTCGTATACTGACGTAGCGCTTTGAGCGTATCAGGCTGTCCGATAGCGTAGCCCAGCCGAAGGCCCGCAAAGCCATGAATTTTAGAGAACGTACGGGTCAGAATGACGTTCTGCCCGTCGGCGACGAGCTTTCCGAGCTTCGGGCGGTCGGCCGGCTCCAGAAAATCGATATACGCTTCATCCATAAATATAGGCACTTTCGGCGCTACCTCACGGCAGAATGCTTCCAGTTCGGCCGGTGGCACGATCGTACCCGTTGGATTGTTCGGATTCACGATGTATACCATTTTAACATCAGGTGTTAGCTTCGACTTAATCGTAGCCAGATCATACTGATAGTTTTTGGTCATCGGTACGCTGACAATTTTAGCCCCGAACGCTTCGGCTCGTTCCAGCAAATCGTCATACGTCATAGCACTGGTCAGGATGGTACCGCCCCCTTTGGCGTAGTGAGCCGCAGCCGCCATCAGCAAGTCCGACGACCCGGGCGACATCATAATATTCGATGGTTTTACCCCCTCATTTTCAGCAATCGCCTGCTTCAGTTGAGCGAACTCCATCCAGGCGTACCGGTTACCCAGGTCAGCGGCTTTTACCAGCGCTTCGCGGGCACTGGGGGCAATTCCATGTGGATTCTCATTCGCGAAAAGCCGGGCCCGCAGTTTGGGTAAGTCCGGCGGCATACTGGCAAACTCATTGACAAACGTCGACTGAACGAAGCCGGTCGGCGCAGCGGCTTTAGTGAATTTCAGACCAGTGCTCAAACCAGCGGTTAGTAGACCACTAGCGCGAAGCCAGTCCCGGCGCGTATAAGTAGACATAGCAATAGTTTTAGGATTAATTCTTGATAAAATAAAAGTAAAGTAAAATTAGATACTCTATCAAGCAATGAGCTGTGAATCTACGAATTAGAAGCAAAAAATATATAGATGACTTTACACTTTAGTGCTAAAAAATTGCGCCCTAACTAATTTCTACAAAATTTTCATTGTATAATGTAACACGACACCAACTATATACATTTACAGACCTACTTACGGAACGGTAGTGGCACCGCCCGGTTCTAAATCGTCCGTCTTACCTTTTCCACCCAAACAGCGATCAAATTGAACTACTACAGGCTAGCTGGTAAGCCGGTATTGTCTCGACACCAGACTTGAATGTCATTTAGCTACACATGTACACACGTTCGTAACCAGTGTAGCAGTCTCTGGTATGGTACAAAGATTTATTAATCGGTGTTAGCCCGACTGTGAGCCCCTTCCTTAAAATTTGCGGTGTTTTACGAGTTATAGAAAACTAAGTTTTTACGAAGTGTAACTATTCTAAAAATCTGTTTTCAAAATTGTAATTTTTTAAAATAAATACTTTTCTAACGCATTACTGCATAAACAAATTGAGAATATAATATTTTTTATAAAAAGTATTAAATATTTATACCTGAGGTGTCATTAAAAAATTTTAATTCATTATGCTCAATAACATATTAAGAAGTATTCGTCTTGAAATTATAGCTATAATTCAAAATAAAACCACTTTAATCAAACAAGATTGATACTCTTTCAATCACTTTATAAAATTAAAACAGAGAGATTTTTTCATTAGAGAACATGCGCAGGTCACATAAAAAACTTGCTTAGAAGCGCCCTTTCTACCGACACTTTACATAGATACAAATTCTGCTATACATTTTATGATGTAACTGCACTCAGTTGTTAACACCGGATAGTTAGCAAGAAACGAGCCAGTTTACCGTCAACATCATTTAAAAAGTTTTATAAAAAGTCAGAGGTGATGAAAAAACAAGTATCAACGTGCATTTATTCACTTACCCTTATTGTATTAACGGTATTAAACAGCTGTACTTCGTCAAAGCAACTAACTTATTTTCAGCAGGGAGCTAATGACAAAGAAGACACAATCAATTTTGTAGACTCGTATATACCAACCATTAAGAAAGGCGATATTTTATCGATTCAGATCAGTTCGCTAAACCCCGAAGCATCGGCCTTCTTCAATCCTTATGCCAAAACTGTAGTCGATCAGAATAGTCTTGCAAATACGTTTAACCCTCTACCTACTATTACGGGTTATTTGGTTGGGCAGGATGGTAACATAAAATTACCCTTAATAGGTACACTAAAAGCAGTTGATTTAACAAATACTCAGTTGAGTGAATTAATTCAAAGCAGATTAAAAGATTATTTGCGGGAACCTACCGTTAATGTCCGCAATCAAAGTTTTCGGGTATCTGTATTAGGTGAAGTTTCCCGACCGGCTCTGTTTACCATTCCAAATGAACAAATCACCCTGCCGGAAGCACTGGGGCTGGCTGGTGATCTCACAATTTATGGCCGTCGGGACAACGTATTAATCATACGGGAAGAAAAAGGAAAACGCGTTTTTGCACGGCTTGATTTAACCAAACGAAATGCATTTCGGTCCCCTTATTATTCGCTTCACCCTAATGATATAGTATACGTAGAACCTGGTAAATCACGGATTGCCAGTGCTGACCGCGCCTTTCAGGTAATGCCGACTGTAGTTGGCATACTATCCGTAATAGCCATCATTGCCACTCGTCGATAATAGTAAGTATTCAAACGTGTTATGAACAACCAATTTCAACACTCGTACGTACCATACAAAATGATGGAGCCGGAAGAGCTGCGCGTGAGTGATCTGTTACCAAAATTTACCAGAAACTGGCCCTGGATATTGTTTTCGGTTTGTGTCTTTCTGGTTGCGGCTTATACGTATCTGGCCTACAAACAACCCGTTTATAAAATACAGGCAAGCTTACTGATTCAGGATGAAAAGAAAGGGAATGAACGTGATCAACCGCTAAAAGAGCTGGATGCGTACGTTCCTAAAAAAGTGGTCGAAAACGAAACGGAAATCCTTCGTTCGTACACCCTGATGAATCGTGTCGTCGATAAACTACATCTCGACGTACGATATTTTGAAAAAACAGCATTCGGCAAGCGGGAAATCTACAAAGCATCGCCCGTTGATGTATTCGTTGAGTTTGGTAAACCGGAACTGTATGAAGAGCCAATGCTCCTTACCTTTATTGATAGTAGTTCGGTTGAAATCAATGAACAGGTTTATCCACTCAATCAACGGATTAAAACACCGCAGGGTCGTTTTCTGATCAAAACACGCCGGTCTGTCGGCGATACAACCAACCAGGTGCTGGTACAGGCTATGAAGCGCCCGGCTGCGGTGAACGGCTACCTTAGAACACTTCAGGCAGAACCGACCAGCAAAGCTTCGACGGTCGTTGTACTGACCCTCGAAGATGCCGTGCCGGAAAAAGGCGAAGCTGTGCTCAATCAATTGATCGACGAATACAACCAGGCGGCTATCATCGATAAGAATAAAGTTGCGGCCAATACGCTACGTTTTATAGAAGACCGGCTGGCTATTTTGTCAGGCGAATTAACAACGGTTGAAAAAGAAGTTGAACGATACAAAGCAACGCAGGGCATAACCGATTTAAGCACCCAGGCGGCTTCGTTTCTGCAGGCCATCCAACAGAACGACGGGCTGCTGAACCAGGTAAATATTCAACTATCTGCTTTAAGCGATCTGCAACGCTACATCAATAACCGTTCGCTGGATCGTGGCGCTACCCCTGCGCTCGTTGGTCTGAACGATCCTGTCCTGTTCAGTCTGATCGAAAAGCTGACGCAACTGGATTTACAACGGAGTCAGCTGGCCCGTACTACGTCCGATCAGAATCCGCTGCTTCAGACAATTGACACGCAGATTAATTCGCTGAAAGGGAACATGGAGGACAACATCAGAACCATGAAGACAATGCTGATGAGTTCTCAACAACAATACCGTACTAAAAACGCACAACTTGAAAGTTCAATCCGGACGATTCCGCAGAAAGAAAGAACGTTATTAACCATTTCGCGGCAGCAGGCCATAAAGAATAATCTATACACGTACCTGCTTCAAAAGCGGGAAGAAACTGCAGTTTCACACGCATCATCGATTTCAGATAGCCGAACCATTGACGTAGCTCAAAGCACTGATGCCCCCATCAAACCAGTGCCTTTGATGATCTATGGTTTGTTTGGTTTTCTCGGCTTTATAATTCCAATTGGTCTAATTGGCAGCCGTGAATTAATCAACACCCGCGTGACGCGCCGGGTAGACGTTGAAAAGATTACGCAGGCTCCGATCATTGGCGAATTAACCCGCAAACAGGAGCCCGATTACTTAGTTGTCACGATGACAAATCAATCGCTGATCGCTGAGCAATTCCGCACATTACGCGCTAGTTTACCCGATATTCAATCGGATCGAAGCCAGGTTCTGTTGCTTACGTCGAGTATAAGCGGAGAAGGCAAATCGTTTATTTCTCTGAATCTTGGTGCTAGTCTAGCCCTGGTTGGCAAACCAACCGTAATTCTGGATATGGACCTCCGACGGCCACGTTTGCACAAGGAATTTAACTGGAGCAACACCACCGGAATAAGCAGCTACCTGACCGGAAAATGCACTGTTTATGATATTCTGAAACCAGTTCCCGGCCACGATAATCTGTTTATCATTCCGAGTGGCCCGCCACCAACCAACCCGTCCGAACTGCTTAGCGGGCAACCTCTAAAGCAACTGGTTGAACAGCTCCGCGAGCATTTTGATAATATCATTATTGATACGGCGCCAATTGGTTTAGTTTCAGATGCCCGCCTGGTAGCTCCTCTGGCTGATATCTCATTTTTTGTCGTCCGTCATGACGTTACGCCCAAAAATTATTTAAGACAAGTTGAGGCTTTATACCGGGAACAGCGGTTCAAGAAGTTGAATATAATTCTAAACGCGATCGATAAAGACGAGTCATACTACTACGCTAAAATGTATAGCTATACCAGCAGCTTATTAGGTAAGAAAAAATGGCTATCCTTTTCCTGATTCCTAAAAACTTGCTTTACGACTTAACCAATGATCACTTCATTAAACGTTGATGCCGTTCAATTAGAAACCAAGCGAAGGTCGCTTAATGCAAATCATTTTTATAGTAATACGTTAAAACGCATTTTCGATCTGCTCGTTTCCTTACTGGTGACCATCTTCGTTCTTAGCTGGTTTGTTCCTATACTTGGCGCCATCATTAAACTGACTTCGCCCGGGCCAATCATTTACGTCCAGTGGCGAACGGGCCGGAAAGGCCGCCCTTTCAAGTGCTACAAGATGCGGACAATGTATAACTCCGCAAAGAACACCACGTTCAGGCAGGCAACGTATAATGATATTCGGGTAACGACCGTTGGCCGTTGGCTCCGCCGGACCAACCTGGACGAAGTGCCTCAATTTTTCAACGTGCTGCTCGGACAGATGAGTCTCGTTGGCCCTCGTCCTCACGCCATACAGCACGATGCCGAATTTTGGACGGTATTGCCGGATTATCCCAGACGCTATGAAGTAATTCCTGGCATCACAGGGTTAGCGCAGGTACGTGGAGCACGCGGTGTAACGGATGATACCCTCAAAATGCAGCATCGGCTCCGGTACGACTTGCATTACATTAGAAAACGCTCGCTCCTACTCGATATTAAAATTTGCTGGTGGACAATCAAGCCTATGTTTATGGGTAATACAAACGCCTGGTAGAACATTTTACTCAGCAGTTAAGCCAACTGCTTCTAAAAAACCAAAAATAAGTTGAGCGTTTAACAGATTCTGATTCACATTATTTTTTATCATGGCTTTGAATAAGTCTACATACTGGAATCTATTTTATCAATATTCATCGGTTATATTAAGTATAATCAGTGGAATATTGATGGCTCCACTTTACTTACATTACATTGAAAGCTCAACGTATGCGTACTGGTTAGCCAGCGGAAATATATTGATCTGGATAACAATCATTGAACCAGGCGTAGGCATCACATTAGAACAAAAAGTGGCTTTCACAGCAGGCCAGAATAACAAAACTGAGCTTTCCAAGCTGATTACTTCAGGGCTGATTTTATGTTCAATCATTCTAGTTGCTTCTTTTTCCATTAGTTTACTAATCCAGCAATCTATTCCCGTCATTTTAGATTTAAAAAAATGGCCGCACACTTCCTTACTTCAGGAAGCATTTTTCTGGGCGTCGATTGGTTCCTCCCTGTCTTTATGTACTTACTCCCTTGTAGGTGTTAACCAAGGTTTACAACATACAGCTTATACAGGTTTAGTTTATCTGGTATCACAACTCGTCGGGATAGTCATATCAATCTATGGCCTTATCCAGGGGTGGGGTTTATTGAGTATTGGGTATAGCCGGGCTGTAACTGGTGTTCTGTATTTTGTCGGGAATGGCCTGATTTTTCTTTACGCGCTGCAAAAAGACACAATTCGACTAGAATACGATAAACACTATTTCAAAAGTTTTTATAAAATATTTTCATACACGTTTGCTAATAAAATGGGGATTACCATTGCAAATAATATTGATTTGATTGTTGTTTCAAGGTTTCTGGAGCCAAGCATCATTACACAATTAGAATTAAGTAGACGTCCTCAGAATATTTTCAGTGGTTTTGTAAACCGTACAACCTACGCCCTTTTACCTTCTATGTCACATAGCTTTGGCAAGGGAGATAGTAATTCTGTTAAGACGATTTACATACAATTCCTTAAAGGATTTATTTTTATATCACTTATTATATCATTTGGTTTTATAATTTTTAATGAAGCCCTTTTGAACTTTTGGGTAGGAGCCGAAAACTACATTGGCGATTTAGAAAACGTACTTATTGTACTATCAATCATTATCTCTTCGTACACGTACAGCAATTCGAATTTTTCGTTTTCAGCAGGAAATATTAAAGGTAACAGTAAAGTGGGCATCTACCGATCAATACTTTATCTGGTCCTTATTTTTCCTCTGACAATGTACTTTGGCGTGGTTGGTCTGCTGGCAGCATTGATTATCAGCTATTTAGCCACAGAGTTCTGGTACTATCAGCTCGACCTGGCCAGGGTGATCGGCCTTAAGCCGTCAGAAGTATGGCAGGTTGTTAAGCCCAATCTGACTCCTCTGCTACTTATGTCCTGCATGGCTTTTTATCTGCACAACTTACGCTACGAATCGCTCTTACAGGTAGTTTTCGTTGCCTTCTTATTCACGGTATTTGCAGTAGCCTGTTTTTATTTAACTGTTCCGGAGATACGTCTTCAGGTTTCGATCGCAATTCAGAAGTTTAAACGAAAAGCGATACCAGACCAGACTCTAAATCAATAAGTTGATGACAATGGCAAACCAGTTTATCCATTCTTACAACCCAGGAACAATTGAGCGCTCCTACTGGTCTACTACCCTGTTGCGTCTTGTTAAATACGGGTACGAAGGGGTTACAAAGTTGGTAACCAATCACGAGCAGGCTACCGATATGCCAGCCGGCAGATCTTATGACTTCGTTGGCCAGCGTGCTAATCATGCCATTGCCGCTTTATTGGCGAGTGATTCACCTTGCATGATAACGCGGTTTGGCGCTACTGAATTGAATTGCGTAGCGGCCCATTATATGACACGTTACAAGCGCTTCGATCTGGAAACGTTCCGGCGCTATCTGATGGATGAGATTAACGTTATCGGCTGGCGTAAAAGCATCGTGAATAACATGAGCGTCTGGTCTGGTTTCTTTCCTACAGACCAAAAACTACTCGAACGGTTTGCCGACGAAACTTTACAAAATTTATCAAAAATTGACATTCTGGTATCCTGGCTGAAAGAAGAGAAACACCTGGAGTCGCATCTGTCAACCACTAAACGTATTTCAATCGACGATTTTGAACCCTTCTTTTTTGATGAACCCTGGACTAAAGCTCTTGAAGGTAAAACGGTTTTAGTTATTCATCCCTTTGAAAACAGTATTCAATCACAGTACGAAAGAAGAGAACTCCTGTTTGATAACCCTGCTATTCTACCAAAATTTACATTAAAAACAATAAAAGCGGTCCAATCATTAGCCAACTCACAAACCGGTTTTGCTACGTGGTTTGATGCGCTTCAAAGTATGTATAAGCAGATAGATGAAACCGAATTTGATATTGCCTTGATTGGTGCCGGTGCTTATGGTATGCATCTGGCTGCCTACGTCAAGTCGAAAGAAAAAAAGGCAGTTCATATGGGTGGCGTATTACAAGTTTTATTTGGAATAAAAGGAGCCCGCTGGGACAATAAGCCCAAATATGCTTCTCTGCAAAATGACTATTGGATACGGCCGGCAAAAACAGAAACACCGACACAAAGTAATTTAGTTGAAGGCGGGTGTTACTGGTAGTCTATTCTTCCGTCTAATGGAATGTACGTATCTGCTTAGTTAAGTTTATAAAGTCAACGTGTTATTGTAGGTTATCCTATTACATATATGAAACAAAAAATTGGGAAAGCCTTATTTTTTATAATTCTGTTCGCAACAGAAGCGATGTGTTATGGAGGAGACGTAGAAAGTGTAATCGCTTATCAGATGAACAATATCCTTGCTGTGTTTGGCATTCCCTTCCTGTTTATTCTGGCTTTATATCGCTTTCCTGCTATTTACAACTTTGTTTTATACGCATTAATTATTGGCACTATCGGGCTTATTTTTGAATCGTTATATACATACAATCAAATCCTTTATTCACCATTTGTAGTAAAGCGTTTTTTTTACTGTGGTGTGGCATTGATTGCCTATTTTATTGCCGTAAAACTTTCTCCATTTCCGATCAAAACGGCGGTTTGGTTGATCTTCCTGTTTTTCTTTATTAATCAGATTATACTAGGCAAAATTTTTACGTATCGTCTCACCCCTGAAACTCGTACGCAGGAAGCATCCGAAGCCTTGTTCATGATCATTCCTTTCACTTATTTTTTTGTTCAGTACCTGACAAAGTATAAGTGGTCCGATTTGTTGAAAACCATCGCCGTATTTACTTATACCGTGTTGCTGATGCACCGATCGGTGATTGCTTCCATCACATTTTCAGCACTGCTCATTATTGGATTATCCGTATTAGGTAGAATACCTAACAGCCGCTTACAGATCCGGCGTAGTATTGGCACTATGCTACTCCTTTTCTTCCTGGCGGCACCGATCATAACGGCTATATCGCCCACCCGGGTACAGGCTTTCGTCGAAAATATTGGCGGAATTTTTACGCCGACAGAAGATGAAACGGGCAGTTGGCGCTATGAACAAACCTTGTATTACTGGAAGAAAATTGCGGAACGGCCGGTTTTTGGATGGCGCTACGAAGGCTATGAAGAAGGCGAGGTTATGGAGAATGACGGCTTTTCGGAGAAAGGTACGGTCATTCATTCGCAGTACATTGACCTGCTCTATAACTACGGCTTATTTGGCCTGATGCTTAATCTGATCATCATAGTCGCCACGTTATGGGCATTGTATAAGCGCCACCGCTACATGACCATCGATCAGCTTGTACTATTCAGCTACATAGCCGGAGCGTTGGTATTTGGCATTTCGTATCAGTTTCCTGTGTGTTACTGGAGCTTCGTCGGCCTTGGTATGTATCATGCGTTTGTCGCTACGCCTGCGCCTGATCCGTACGCAGAGCAGTTGGCACCGATGGATTTCTCTTACCCTCAGTTCGGACAGCATTATGATCAACATAGTCATACCCGTATTTAATCGTATAAAATACACCAGGCAGTGTCTGGAATGCCTTATGGCTCAGACCTACCGGAACTTTCGGATCATCGTTGTCGACGATGGGTCAACTGATGGCACTTCGGAGATGATTGAGCAGGATTTTCCGTCGGTGGTGCTCCTTCGTGGAAATGGTAATCTCTGGTGGACAGAGGGCACAAACTGGGGCGTCCGATACGCGCTTATGCACGAGATGAAAGGCGAAGACAACTTCGTCCTGACTCTCAACGACGATACAAAAGTGGAATCTGATTACCTGCAGACCCTGATCGATGCCTACGCACTTCATAAGCCCTGCCTGATCGGATCAGTTTGCGTAGACAGCGAAAATCCGGACAAACTCGAATTTGCCGGCACCGCTTTTGAACTATACACAGCCGGCGGTAAAAATTTAGCGGCTGATTATCACTACAGTTATCCGGAACTAAAGGCGAAAGCCGCCTGGTTAAGCTCCGATTCGCTTTCTGGTCGCGGGGCGTTGATTCCCTTGATCGTATTCAAAAAAATCGGTTTGTATGATGCGACCAATTACATCCATTACATGTCCGATATCGACTTTTCGGTTCGGGCCCGCAAAGCGGGTTTTCCGCTAGTCGTCAATACCAGCAGCCTGGTGTACGAATACGTAAATGAAACAGGCATTCAGACCGAGCGTCGAATTAGCTGGAAAGAGTTCATCAGTGGCTTTTCGTCTATCAAGTCGCCAACGTATCTGAAAGCCCGTTATCATTTTGCGAAGGCCCATTCAAAGACTAAGATCCTCTATTTCATTGCCGATATCTCCCGAATCAGCATCGGTTTTTTGCTGCGCAAGGTTGGACTAGTAAAAACCGTTTGAGGGAATGATGAAAGTTCTTCTATCAGCCTATGCCTGCGTACCGTATCAAGGCTCTGAACAATTGACCGGCTGGACGTATGCTTCGACCTTAAGCTTGAATGAGGTAGAAGTGCATTGTCTTACTCAGGGTGATGGAGAGACCGTTATTGAGCCAATTCTTGCAAATGGGTTATTTCCGAACCTGCGCGTCCATTACGTACGGGTGCCCCAATGGGTAGACCGGCTTTACTACAAAGGCCTGTTCGGTCTGTATTTTCATTACCTGTACTGGCAATGGCAGGCATACCGTACGGCCAGGCAGTTGAATAGCCGTGAACGATTCGATCTCGTGCATCACGTAACCTACGGCAGCATTCAGCTTGGTAGCTTCATGTATAAGCTAAACATTCCGTTCATTTTCGGACCAGTTGGTGGCGGGCAGGAAGCACCGGCTATTCTGAAAGACTATTTCGGCAAATACTGGCGACGCGAACAGCTCAGAGGCTTGGTCAGCAGGCTTTTGCAACGCTTGAATCCGGGGTTCTACTCATCGTTACGGCGGGCCTCCCGGGTTATTGTCACCAATAAAGACACTTACAAACTGGCTCAGCAATTTCGGCCGAAGAAGCCGATTGACTGGGTGTGGGACGCCGGTCTGGCTTCGTCATTTCTGCCCGATGAACCAGTCCGACGAACAAGCGGTAACGAGTTGAACTTGCTGTGGGTGGGTCGCTTATTACCCCGGAAAGCCCTTGAACTTACCATTCACGCATTCAGTAAAGTTAATCCAGCCTACCCAATCACCTTGACCATAGTGGGTGGTAGTGGTGAAATGAGCGACCATCTGACCGATTATTTAACCCGCTATCAGGTAGCGGATCGGGTTAAGCTGGCAGGTCAGGTTACCTTTCAGGAGGTTAGAAATTTTTACCGGGAAGCTGATGTCTTCGTCTTTACCAGTCTTCGAGATTCATGCCCGCACCAACTTCTGGAAGCCATGGCCTTCTCCCTGCCAATAATTACTCTTTCACTACATGGTCAGGACGAATTGGTTAATGATTCAAATGGAATCAAGGTTTCGATTCAGACGAAGGATCAAGTCGTCGATGAATTAGCTAAAGCAATTGAACGAATGTATACGCATCCGGCGGAACGACTTAAAATGGGCGAAGCTGCGTATCAATTTGCAAAACAGGAGGTATGGGATTTAAAAATAAAACGATTTATTGATGAATTCTACCCCGCAGCTTTATCGGCTACAAATTCAAAAAAAATGTATGCTAATGAAGCAAAATAACTCAATCAGGCTTGTTTTTTATCAGCTATATATTTGACCAGTTTACGCAACAATATTTTTTTTACCCGTACAAGATACCTGCCGAAATAGCAGGTATCTTTTTTATTAGTATAGCAATACAAATTCTCTATGTTCCGGATTGTGCATTTCCTTTAACATATTATATCAACTTATTTGATTTTAACAATTGACTATCTTCCTAACAATGGGTGAAACGCAAATTAAAATTATCAACTTCAGACAGACCGCTCAAAAATTTTTCAGTGGCATTCCAGTGCTCATTCATGTATTAAATCAGTTACCAGTACACTTACTCATTACCTTATTTACCCTAAAAAACTTCAAACCTATTTCTTTTTTATAGATACCATAAACAGTTACATAAGCCAATTTACACGTGGTTTATTGCCCGTTGATAGCCAGCAATACATCTTTAATTTTGACCATCTGGTTATCACTTATAATCTATTACAATTTTGGTTTCGCAACGTACTGTTAGCTCATATCAGAACCTGGTTCGTAATCGTGTTGTCAGTTTGAATTTAACGAGCGCGTCACACGAAACGTTAATCGATGGCATCATGATGAATGCAGCGCACCGCCGGTCCAGAACCGTGTGTTTTGCAAACGTTCACATGGTCGTAGAAGCTCATTTGCAGACTGATGTAGCAGAGGCTGTGAACAAGGCCGACTGGGCAATAACCGATGGGATGCCCCTTGTCTGGGCCATAAAAAGCTTATATGGCCTCAGCCAGGACCGTGTGGCGGGAATGGACATGATCATGAGTTTATTAGCCCGGGCAGAAAAAGATAATGTTTCAATTTTTTTCTACGGCTGCACACCTGATGTACTCCAACGGGTACGGCAGTTTTGTCAACAGAATTTTCCGGCTGTTAACATTGCGGGCACAATTTCCCCCCCCTTCCGAACGCTTACGGACCAGGAGGAAAAGGATGTAATTGACACTATTAATAATTCAGGCGCAGGCTTGGTTTTTGTCGCGCTTGGCTGCCCGAAACAAGAGCTTTGGATGGAGCAGATGAAACACCGGATTCACGCAGTCATGCTGGGAATCGGGGGCGCTTTACCCATGCTGATTGGCGAGAAGAAACGCGCGCCTAAATGGATCCAACGAATCGGATTCGAGTGGTTATTCAGGCTTGTACAGGAGCCGCGCCGATTATTTAAACGATACGCCGTTACTAATACCTTATTCGTGTATTTCTTCCTGAAGCAATTGATTCGTCAGCGCTGGTAAAATCCCGTTCAAATAAATATTAAGTTATGCCTGCTCCTATTGTACTATTTGGCTATAAACGTCCGGCTGAGTTAGCGCAGACAATACAGGCGCTACAACGCAACTACCTGGCCCCCGAAAGTGATTTATATGTCTTTGTTGATGCGCCAAAAAAATTTATTGATGAACTGAAAGTGAATCAGGTTCGGCAATTGGTTCAGGAAATTACCGGATTCAAATCGGTAAGCTATAGGTTTGCTGAATCAAATATTGGCTGCGCGGATTCAATTATTGGAGGAGTTTCAAAAGTACTTTCGGAGCACTCATCGGCTATCATTGTCGAAGATGACATCGTAACGTCGCCTAATTTTTTGGATTACATGAACCAGTGTCTGGCGAAATACGCAGCCGAACCTGGCGTCTTTTCAATTTCCGGCTATACATTTCCATTCCAGCGACCCGCCGATTATCCGGCTGATACGTACTTCATGCCGCGTCATAGTCCGTGGGGATGGGCCACCTGGGCTGACCGCTGGCATAGTGTTGATTGGTCCATCGCCGATTTCAGCCAGTTCATTTCCGAGCGGGAACAGCAGAAAGCCTTCATGCAGGGAGGGACGGATCTGGTTCGAATGCTGCGCCGGCAGATGGAAGGCGAAATTGATGCCTGGGACATTCGTTTTTGCTACAATCGGTTCAAAGCCAACGCCCTTACGGTTTATCCGACTATCTCGAAAGTACAAAACATTGGTTTCGGCAAAGAAGCAACGCATACGAACGTGTATAACCGCTACCGTACTATTCTCGATTCCGGCGAACGCAGAACGTTCCGGTTCCTCGACAACGTAGCAGTTACGGACTACTACCAACGCCAGACGTTACAGCGCTATAGCCTGGCAACCCGCATCTACAATCGACTGAAGACGTATGCAGGCATGCATTAACCCCTGCAACGCTCATCTTATACAAGTAATACCATGGTTCAGGAATACACCAATTCTGCCGTTTCGACCCCGACCAGCAAGTTATCAGCGAGCTATGCGCTTCGGGTAGCCGGCAAAGTCTGCAAGCTGATTGCTACATCCATTCATGTCCGTTATTCCAAAATCTATACATACATACTCTTCAAGGTGAATGGCGTTGTTTTTCAACGTGATTTTATCGCACGCGGCATTCCGGTCATTAATAATAACCTGAACGGCTACATCCGGATTGGCAATCGGTTTGTGATGCACTCCGGCCGCTACACACTTATTGGACGGCAGCAGCCCTGCATTTTTATGGTTAGTGAGGGAGCAAGACTAACGATTGGTAACAACGTGGGGATGAGCTGCACATCGATCGTCTGCACAAAGCAGGTCACCATCCGCGACAACGTACGTATCGGCAACAATACGGCTATCTACGACACCGATTTTCATAGTCTGGACCCGGCCATCCGCACTGCAGCCATTGAAGACGATGCCTTTACGAAAACAGCTCCTGTCGTACTTGAGGATAATGTTTTCATCGGGGCACATACTACCATTCTAAAAGGCGTCAGTATTGGACGAAACTCGATTGTTGGCGCAGGATCTCTGGTTAGTAAAAGTATTCCCCCCAATCAGATCTGGGCAGGTAATCCCGCCCGGTTTATCCGGCACATTACTGATCATGGAGAGCCAGCCTGACGCTGGTAGTCACTACCGTACCGTAACATCTGAATGCTCTGGCCGAACAGGAGCCTCCAGCTTCTGTTCAGCTACTTATTCTAAACCTCACTTTAACGCAGTACCCGCCAGTCGCATGAATAAACAATTGACCGCCTATGATTTAGCAAACTACATATCTTGTAAGGTCAAGGTTACGACCGATGAATATGGACCCGTCACTGCTTATCTATCAGGCGTTTATATCGATCCGGCGGATGTAAAAAAGAGCACAATTTTTATTACATTTGAATCACCCGTCGACGGCATGTGGAGCGATTGGGTGGAGACTCATCAGGTAATTCCGATTTTGATGCCGTTGAGCGCCCTAAGCGTACCAGACGGTCTGGCGTTAGTAGAGATCGTCTGTAACCGTTCGTTCAATCCCTCTACTACTATTTGTCACATCAGCATTGAGCGAACCAAAACGGCATCGGGTTATTACGACACGGGCGTTTTGATAACAGTAATTGACGTGCTTGATTATACCATCCGGCTGTTCATAGGTTTTGACCAGAATATGAGATGCCAGCGTGAGACGGAGGATTTTCCTATCGCTAATATGTTTGCGGTTTGGAACTACCTGACTCACCGGTGCTACGACGTTCAGGGCTGGATTCCCCAGCGTCTGGCCTATAGTGGTACTTACGTCTCAGAACAGGGTAACGACTGACCAACCCATCCTTGCTACTCAACGGACCTAAACTAGTCCTGGAAATATAAAAATCATGTATTTAGCCATGGTAGCTTTTTTACGCTATTTCTGTGTTTTTGCAATCTGGCTTAGCCTGCAGTACTGCCGCTCGCGGGAGGGCACTGCCGATGACCTTATTTCACCAAAACCGGGTCTGACATCGCTGGACACCATGACCATTGCCCAGGTTCGAGCGTTAAACTCCGGGCAGTTGCCGGGCGGTGTCTACGTTACCGATCCGGATAAAACAGGAATATTTTACCTGAACGAAGCGGATCGCACATCCGCCGATAACCTCGGAACAATCCTCGTCACGGCCAACGGTAAGCGCTATAAACGTAGCTATTCCGGGGCCGCCAATGCCGCCTGGTTTGGTGTAACCTCTACCAGCGACGATAACGCGCCGGCCCTGCAAACGGCCATCAACAGCGTACCGGAACTGTTAGTCGGTCCCGGCGAATACCTGATCGCCAGTACCATAAACATCCCCTCCCGGCGCCGAATCACCTTTGCCAAGAATGCGATCATTCAGGCCGGGGTAGTCTGGGAAGGCATGCTCCACGACGGAGGGCTGCATTTTCTGATTAGTGGTCAGACCGATATTATCATTGATGGCCTCCGGATCGACAAACCCCTGAGCGCGTTTCACAGTGGTGAAATCTGGAACGCTTCGCTGATTGAAATCATCAATTCGACGCAGATACGCATTCAGAACTCCGAGTTTATTTCAACCCACCCAATGGAAGCTATTGTGGTGCGGGGAGCCAGGTCAAAAAACGTTTTGCTTGAGAACAACTACTGCGAGGGTGCGGGTATTACCTATTCGGAAAACGGGGCCTCCAATGTCACCGTCCGTAATTGCCGAATCATTAATACCGTCAACAACGGTTTGTCGGGCATCGGAAACGCTTCAGGCGCCCCAGCAACTGGTTGCGTTGTAGAAAACAATGTGCTGGATAACATTGGCCGGATGGGCATTGAAGACTGGCGTAACATCTCGGGTACCATCATTCGGAACAACCTGATTTCTACAACCGGCGTTACGCTCGCGTTCAGAACGATAGGATTTGGAATTTCGGCAGTGGGCACAAAAACCCTGATTAGCGGCAATACAATCAACGACCCCAAGGATACCGGCATTGAGATAAACGGCTATGCGGGTAGTTTGTGCGAACAGAACACGGTTAATTTTGCGTCCTTCTCACTCCGTAACGGAAAAGGAATTGTTGCCAATTTTGCCGACGACAAACCAATTTTCACCACCCGGGAAGCAGCCCTCATCACCAGGAATACCGTCACGAACGGCCTGTATGGAATCTGGAGTTTCGGCTCGGCCTTTCTGGGTGTGACTATTTCACAAAATCAGATAATCAATCCGGTGCTCAAGGGCATCGATGTCGACTGTCTGAGTGCCGTCGCCGGCACCGTCAAAATAGCGGATAACAGCATTAAAATTTCGGTTCCGTCAGTAGGCAGGCAGTACGGTCCCCGCGTCGGTTTTTACGTACATGGCACTCGCTCAGGGGTCCAGACTGACATCAGCCAAAATAAGATTGAGTACTCAGGAAGTGCCAGCAACGGTGTCGTTTATGAAATTGGCTTCACGGCAGCGCTCGACAACGTAGTGATCCAGAAAAATTCTGTCTGGGCATCGGGGGTGCAGGCCAATGGCGCACCCGTTTTTGGGTTTGCCTCAAATGGGGCCACAAACAAGGGCCTGCGCTTCATTGACAATACAGTCGATGGTGCCGTCGTCAGCCTGGAAACGTACTCAAATCCCTTCGTTCAACCAGAGGTATCCAAATGGCAGACAACCCGCTAATGAGCGATTGCCTGCAGCAACTCCGGCCTGAGATGATAAAACGTAACCCTGGTCTGGTCTGATAACCCGGCCCAGGCCAGGGTGGCTTCGTAATTTGCCTCCAGGTGAAAACTCAATACAGTCCAGCTACGTAGCAGTTCGCCGGTTTGTCCCTCAATGATGTGCTCCCCGTCAAGCGTTGGCTGGTTTACCAGATCGTGTATGAGCCCCGTACCAACGGCTTTAGCCAGCGCTTCTTTACGGGTCCATAGTTGAAAAAAAAGCAGCCGGGGATCAGCACTCTCATGAACGTAGCGCTGCTCTTTGTCAGAAAAGCTATGGGCAAGCACCGCTTCGTAGCGAAACGACGGCCGGATTTGTTCAACATCCACTCCAACGGCCACGGGTGCCAAACTGATCAGCACCCAGTTGCCGGCATGGGACAGGTTAAACTGTACCTGATTAGTCCCTGACACATGCGGCTTCCCGTTGCCATCGATCCTGAACTGGACGGAAGCCGGTGATTGGTTCAGTAACCTGCCGAGCAGAAACCGCGACAGTACTTTGCCCAGTACGTATCGCTGCCGGTCTTCGGGCTGGTGAAACCGATTGGCGCGCTGGCGTTCATCGGGCGACAGCACATCATCGAACCGAGGAATTTGCGGGGTAAACTCTGCCACGGATGCCCGAAACACAAGCGGCTCGTTGTTCCACGGCCAATGGGGTGCATCCAGCCACTGTGTCGTGGCCAAGGCCCCGCAACGTATGTGAATCATGGACATAGTGCAGCTAAACTACAACGCTCAGCCCGGCTGTCAGCATTTGTCCAGCGCATCCTGCAACGTACGGGCAAACTCCTTATCGTACGGTGGCAGCAGCATCGTCAGGTGATTGCCCGACACATGATATAATTCGACGCCCTTCGTGGCAAACTTCTCCCAGCCCAGGTATTCAAACGCTTTCCCGAAATAGGGGCCAATATCCGCTTTGAAGAGGTGAATCGTGCCTTCGTACGGCTTCATCACATAGTTTCGATAGGCAACCTCGTGCTTTTCGTTGATCCGCTTCAGATTTTGCGCCAGACGTTCCGACGGCACTTCGGCAATGGGCGACACCGGTTCTGACCAGGATTTCAACAACTGCTGAAAATACTGCCATTGGTACGTAAACGTCTGCCAGGGCTGCCCAAGTAAGGATTTGACGATTGACTTGCTTTTAACTACCTGACGCATCAGCTTCTGCTTCAGCGTACGGCTCTCGAACAATTGGTAAACGCTCGACTGCGCATCGGTATCCATCATCCCGAGCAGCTTCACTTCCTTACCCATCCGCTTTAGCTGCCTTGCCATTTCGACGGCAATGTAGCCACCAAAGGAGTAGCCAACTATGGCATAGGGACCCGTTGGGTTCTGTGCCGTTATCTCGCTGACGTAGAACGCGGCAATAGCCTCCATACTATCCAGCGGTTCGTCATCGTCGTGCAGCCCAAACGCCTGCAGGCCAAACACCGGCTGCTCCGGGTCCATGTGCATCGCAAACGAATTGAAATTCAGCACGTGCAGCCCTCCGCCGTGTATCAAATACACCGGCATTTTACTGCCGGTAGGCTTGATCGGCACCAGCGATTTCCAGGTGGTTGCTTTTTTGTCGCTTCCCACGATTGCAGCCAGTTGCCGGATCGTCGGATGTTCAAACAACGTCGAGAGGGGTAACCGTTTGCCCGTTACCTCCTCAAGCCTGGTCATTACGTGTACGGCGGTCAACGAGTGGCCACCCAATTCAAAAAAATCATCCGTAACCCCGATGTCTTTAATTCCAATTTCCTCAGCCCAGATGGCTGTCATAAGCTTTTCAAGCTCAGAAACCGGCGCTGTAGACGGGGTTTCATTGGTATGCGCATGGGCGTTGGGTCTGGGGAGTGCCTTGCGGTCAATTTTACCGTTGAGCGTCATGGGCAGGGCCGTCATCTGCACATAATCGACGGGAATCATAAAACTGGGCAACGCTGCCCGCAGCGCATATTTCCATTTAACCAGTTCCAGATTAAAAGCATTCTCCGGCAACGGATGCTGCATAATCGCGTAAGCCGTCAAACGCTGGTCGTTGGGCCGGTCTTCGCGGGCAATCACTACGGCCTCTTTCACGCCCGGTTGAGCCAGCAGTATCTGTTCTATTTCGCCGGCTTCGATGCGGTACCCCCTGATTTTGATCTGATGATCCGTACGGCCCAGGCACTGAACTTCGCCTTCGTTTGTGATAAAGCCTAAATCACCCGTGCGATACAAAATTCCTTTGTACGAATCGATTGGGCTGTTAATGAACTTTTCAGCGGTGAGTTCGGGCCGGTTCAGATAGCCTTTCGCCACACCGGGGCCTCCGATGTAGATCTCGCCTACAGCACCGTCTGGTACGGCCCGCTGGTTCTCATCCAGTATAAAAATCTGGTAGTTGACGACTGGTTTACCAATGGTGATAACCGAATCACTTTCCCGGATTTGTTTTACGGTAGCGTAAATTGTCGTTTCGGTCGGGCCGTACAGATTCCAGAGCGACTCACACTTTCGAAGCAGTTTTTGAGCGAAGTCTATTGACAGTGGCTCTCCCGCGCTGAGCACTTTGACGGGTACAGCGTCCTCCCAACCGGAAGCCAGCATCATCTTCCAGGTAGTTGGCGTGGCCTGCATGATGGTAACGCCGTACTGTTTGACGAACTGTAGCAGCGCCCGGCCATCTTTGGCAATTTCGGCCCCAGCCAAAACGACCGTTGCACCTGCCAGCAAAGGCAGAAACAACTCAGGCACCGACATGTCGAACGAAATTGTTGATACGGCCAGCCAGTGATCACCGGGGCGCACCCCAAGATCAGTCTGAATCCCTCTTAGTACGTTAATCAGGCCGGAATGCCGGATCAGAACGCCTTTTGGCTTTCCGGTTGAGCCCGACGTATAAATGATGTACGACAGATCGTTGCCCCCAACGGCCACGTCCGGCTCATCAGTGGTATACGACGCCGATGCGTCAATGGCCGATTCAATCAACACTTCGGTGGACTGGCTTCTGATCATCCCGCGGTATTTTTTCGACGTAATGAAATGCCGGGAAGCCGCGTCAGAAAGCATGAACGTAAGGCGGTCGTGCGGGTAGTCGGGGTCCAGCGGCAGGTAAGCGGCTCCTGCTTTCATAACAGCCAGCAACGTAACGAGCAAATTGACCGATCGGTCCAGCGCTACCCCAACGATATCACCGGGTTTTACCCCGTTCTGAATCAGGTAGTGCGCCACCCGATTAGCCGTTTCGTTCAGTTCGCGGTAACTGACGGCCTGCCCGTTAAACACCAACGCCGGTTTTTCGGGATGAGTAGCCCCTGTCTGGGCAATGAGCTGGTGTAAAGTCTCATCGGCAGGGGTAACAACCGACTTTACGACAGGCTGACTGATAACGGGCTGGGTGTGCTGCAGGCTATCGGTAGAAAGAACAGTGCTGAGGGGCGTCTGTGGCGTTGATACGACCGCTTGCAGAAGGCTGTTAAACTCGGCCATCATGCGGTCGATCGTTTCATTCCTGAACAATTGCGTGTTGAACGACCATTCGAGCGTCAGGGCCCGTTTAGTATCCGTAGCGTTGACAAATAGGTCAAACGTTTCGAAGGCGCGGGGGTTACTGATCAGCTGATACTCAAGCCCGTAAAACGCGACCGCATCATCAAGACCAAGGTCAATATTGAACGTAACAGGCACAAGCGGCACCCGGGAAGCATCGCGGGGTAATTTGAGTTTTCTGAGCAGACTGCCGAACGTCAGTTGCTGGTGCTCATAGGCATCGTAGAAAGCCTCCCGGCGTTGCTGGAGGTAGTCGTGAAAACTAAGCGACAGGCTCGGGCGGCTTCTCAGCGGCAGCAGATTCACGCAGTGGCCCACCAGCCCGTAGTTGTCAGTAACCGCTTGTCCGGCAGTTGGTAAGCCGATGATGATATCGTCCTGACCCGTCAGCCGATGCAGCAGCACTTCAAAGGCCGCCATCAGCGTTACGACAAAGCTACAGCCGGCTTTCTGCCCTGTCTTTTTAATGGCTGCTACCAGTTCGTTGTCCAGATCATAGTCCTGCCGATGCCCTTTGAAGCTGCGAAGTGCTGGTCTCGCAAAGTCAGTCGGCAGTTTCAGAACGGGTACGTTTCCTTTGAACTGATCGAGCCAGAATGTCTCGATCTCAGTATATTCCCTGCTTTCGGTAAAACGTAGCTGCTCCTCGGCGTACTGACTGAAGTCAGGCGCTTCGGTCAGGGCAGGCATCTGATGCTGGGCAAATGCGGAATAGAGTGCGCTGATGTCCTGTAAAATCACCCCGATCGACCAGCCGTCGCATACAATATGATGGGCCGTCAGCACAAGGCAGTGTTCGGTGGGGGTTAGCTGAAAGAGACCAGCCTTGATAAGCGGCCCCTGCTGTAGGTTGAACAGATGCAGCGCATCGGCCTTTACGTAGTCGGCCAGTAGCTGCTCCTGTTCGGGTGCCGGGTGTTGGCTGATATCCTGATAAATCAGCGGTACGGATAACGACTTGTACACGCAGATAAACCGGCCATCGGCACTAAACCCGGACCGTAAGGCTTCGTGCCGCTGGACAAGCGCCGAGAAGGCTTGTTCCATAGCCACCCGGTTGAAGCTTCCTTTGAGCCGCAACGTAATGGATTCATTAAACGCTCGGTTGGCATCGTCGCCACCAACCAGACAGGATGTCCAGATCTCTACCTGAGGCTGGGTGGATGGCGCTACCCGAACAATTTCAGGTCCTGCGAAAGGATCGAAATCAACAGCTATAAATTCTAAGGCAGTAGAGTTAGCAATCATTCCCAACTAGTTTAATTCGATCTGAAGATAGTGACCAGGTTGATCCGGGTTAGGAACGAACCAGGCCGGATTTCCCTTTTTATCCATCCCTAACCGGGCACCCAGCACCGGGGGTACCGAAAAGCTATGGTGCGAAGGCCGCCGATCGGCTGGCTCCCCGGCGGGCGGAGTAGCTTTAAAGAACCCGGCTTCCACTAATTCGTTGACGCTCTCAATCATGGTTTGCCCAATCAGGCTGACGTCTTCGGGGGTATGCGCTTCCGTTATAAAACACGGGAAGCCATCCAGTATGTGAATACCCTTCTGGCGCATCAGCGTGAACAGCAATTCGCTGTAGGGTATCTCTTCCGTAAATTTCAGCTTCCAGAGCGACCCGAACTGGGCGACAAACATCGGGAGTTGGTACCGGGTAAAATGTGCATTGAGCATCCCCGCCAGGAACGTAGCCTTATCGGTCAGTCCTTTCTGCAGGGCCGGCCCTTTGGCTTTCATGTATTGTAGCGATGCCTGAGCCGCGGCCAGCGCCAACGGGTGCCGGACAAACGTACCGGCAAAATACGTAACCCCAACTTCGGGAACCGATGCATCGCCAAACTGCCAGTAGCCCCCGTCCAACGCATCCATGAACTCTTTCTTGCCCGATATGACGCCAATGGATAAACCGCCACCGACAACTTTCCCGTAGGAGGCCAGGTCGGCTTTGACACCGAACAGGGCCTGCGCTCCGCCGGGATGCATCCTGAACCCGGAAATAACCTCGTCGAAGATCAGGGCGATACCGCTTTCGGCCGTTACCGACCGGACCTGTTTCAGAAAATCGATGGGTACGAATTCGGGTCGGCGGCTTTGTACGGGTTCTACCAGAACGGCCGCAATATCATCGGCCCGTTCCCTGATGATGGCCAGACTCTCGGGCGTACCGTAGTCCAGAATCAGCATGTTCTGCACCGACTCAGGCATGATCCCCGAAGCCGCCGGGAACGACTTCAACTGTTTGGTACCCCGAACGATTACTTCGTCGACGATGCCATGGTATGAGCCCGAAAAAGCAACGATCAGCGACCGGCCCGTTACGGTACGGGCAATCCGCATAGCCCCGAGCACAGCCTCGGAACCGGTATTGCAGAGGGCCGTGCGGTCGAAGCCCGTGAATTCGCAGACCAGCTTACATACCTCGCCCGCGAGTTGGTGCTGCGGGCCGACTTCGAAGCCATGTTCAATCTGTTGATGAAGTGCTTCCCTGATGACGTCGGCCTGGTAGCCAAGCATGTTGGAGCCAAAGCCATTCAGTGCATCAATGTATTCATTCCCGTCGACGTCCCACAGGCGACTGCCTCTGGATTTGTTGACAACGATCGGATAGACAATTTCTTTGGTCAGAGGTTTGAAGCCCGACACAACCCGCGGGTCTGCCATGTGCGCCCGGTGCGTCTGTGTAAACGTCTTACTGCCCGCCGTCTTCTGCGTATACGCATCAATGAGCTGCTGCAGGAATGCCTGTTGCCGGTTCGTCAGTTCGGTAGCCTGCCGCTCAATCCGGGCCGTGGCCCCGAATGGTTTCTTCAGTTCGGCCACCTCTTCCGGGGTTAACTCGCTGCCGGTTTTGGCCGTCGATAGCTCCTCCGGTTTTTTCGAAAACTGCGGTACCGAAGCGGGTGCATGAACCGGAGCGGCTGGCACCGGTATCGGCATCGCCGGTTGCCCGCCCTGCAGGAGCGCTACCTGCTTAGCCAGAATCTGAAGCTGCTGAGCAATCAGTCCCAGCGCCGAATCGGTACCGTCAGGCAGCAAAACGGGAGGGGTCGTGTGCATAACCGGTGCGTGCATGGGCGCACTGGCTGGTACGGGAGCCGGAACCGGCTGTACCGGCTGCGCAATAGGCTGGGGTGCATACGTATCAGCCGGTAGTTCACGATCCAGGAAATCGGTCAGGAGGTTCAGTGTCGCATACTCTCCGTTGAGCTGACGGAACGTAATGGGCAGCTTAAATTCCTTTTTTAACGTAATGGCGATCTGGGTTAGCAGCAGCGAATCGAAGCCGATTTCCAGAAAACTCATATCGGGCGTAACGCCGTCGAGTTCAATGCCCGACGCGTTTTCCAGAATCTCCTTGACTTTCGTGATGAGTACATGTTTTCTCATGGGTTGCTCGGGTGGATAGGTATAGCTTGGCTCAATTGAATGTGTTTCCTGTATTTTGACTGTAAGGACCGGTTCAGGTATCGCGGGCGAAGCAATAGGCAGTGGATCAACCCAGCAACGCTTCCGGTCAAACGCATAGGTCGGTAACCTTACTTTATCCCGTTTCTGATCGGCGTAAAACGCGTTCCAGTCCGGCTCTATACCCTGAAGCCATAACTGACCGAGGGCTTTCAGTATCGATTGGTATTCACTCGTATAGGTCCGGCGTGGTTCCAGACTGGTCAGTACGTAATCCTGCCGGGCGCCTGCCTGCTGCCGGGCCAGCACGGTCGTAACATGGCCTGGGCCTACTTCCAGCAGCAATGGTTTCCGCTGCATCAGCGTCTGCAAAGCATCCGAGAACCGAACCGTTACGCGCAGGTGGTTGGCCCAGTAAGCCGGATCCGTTGCCTGTTCGGGGGTTAACCACGTGCCCGTTACCGTCGAGACGATCGGAGTCTGGGGTTTACGCAACGGTATTTGCCCGACAATGCCGGCAAATTCACTCACAATTGGCTCCATCATATCGGAATGGAACGCGTGGCTGGTTTGCAGCACCTGATTGGGAATTTCCAGCTTATCAAGCTGCATCGCAAACGTGGCGACGTCTTCATCCCGGCCCGCCACCACGCACAACGTGGGGCTGTTGACAGCGGCCATGCTCAGAGTACCCGGCATGATGGCGCTCACCTGTTCGGCCTCCATCCGTACCGACAACATGCTGCCCCGGGGCAATTGACTCACCAACCGGCCCCGGGTTGCAATCAAACGGAGCGCGTCCGCCAGCGTAAAGACACCGGCCAGGTGAGCTGCAACAAATTCACCGATGCTGTGTCCACAGTATATCGACGGCCGAATCCCCCAGCTTTCCCAAAGACGCGCCAAAGCATACTCGGTCACAAACAAAGCCGGCTGTGTATAGCGGGTATTTTTCAGCCGCTCTTCAGCCGCCGGACTATTTTCTTTCGGAAATATGACCTCGCGAATGTCTGTTTCCAGATACTCCTGCAGTAATGCGGCACATTCATCCACCGCCTGGCGATACGTTCGTTCGTTCAGGTACAGTTCGCGGCCCATCATAAGGTACTGCGACCCCTGCCCGGGAAACATGAACACAACTTCGTCGGGGGCCTCTTCCAGACGTTTAGCCGGCGTATGATCAGCCAGCAGCGTATCGATCAGCTCGCTGGTGGTGGCCGCTACCACAAACCGACGATGGGTAAAATCGGGGCGGGTGGTCTGTAAGGTGTAAGCCACGTCGGCCAGTTTTTGCTGTGTTTGCCGCCCCAGGTGATCGGCCAGTACGTACGCATACGCATCCTGGCTCGCTGCTGACCGGGCCGACCAGGTAATCAGTTCAAACGGTCGGCCGGGGCCTGATTCGGGGTTCGTGTTTGCGGCTTCTTCCAGCACAACGTGTACGTTCGTGCCACCGACCCCAAACGAACTAACCCCCGCCCGACGTACCGTTGCCGACTCCCAATCGGTCAGTTCCGTGTTGACGTAGAAGGGGCTGTCGGAGAAGTCTATCGATGGGTTGGGCCGGTCGTAGCCCAGCGAGGGCGGGATTTGCCGGTAATACAACGCAAGGGTAGCCTTGATAAAACCAGCCACGCCTGCTGCCTGCGTCAGGTGCCCGATGTTGCTCTTGATCGACCCCAGGGCGCAGTATTGCGTTTCGGCCTGGGGACCAAACGCCAGTTTCAAGCCCTCAATTTCGATCGGATCGCCCAGCGGGGTAGCCGTTCCGTGGGCTTCAACGTATTGGATAGTGGCCGGAGCCACGGCTGCGTCGTCAATTGCTTTCCGGATCGCCCCAGCCTGCCCTTCGGCATTGGGGGCCAGAAAACTACCTTTACCCCCTCCATCGTTGTTGACGCCTACCCCCTTGATAACTGCGAAGATTCGGTCACCGTCGCGCCGGGCAGCGTCGGCACTTTTCAGCAGCACCACCCCGGCTCCATCGCTGAACACCGTACCGGTTCCGGCCGCATCAAACGAGCGGGTGTGCCCGTCGCGGCTCATCATAGCGCCCTCCTGATACAGATGCCCGCTGTTCACGGGCGACGTAACACTGGCCCCCCCGGCCAGCGCCAGATCGCAGTGCCCCAGGCGAATGCTGTCGACCGCCTGCGTAATGGCCAGCAGCGAGGTGGAGCAGGCCGAATAGACACTCACCGCCGGCCCGGTCAGGTTTAGCTGGTAGGCCGTGCGGGAGGCAATGTAATCCTTTTCGTTCAGCGCCATCACCTGAAAATCGCCCAGCCGACCGACGAGTTCTCGATTTGGTAGGACGTTATGGATGTAGTACGTATTGTTTCCACATCCGGCATAAACGCCAACGTTGCCGTCGTACTGGCCGGGTAGATAGCCGGTCTGCTCCAGCACCTCCCAGGCTACTTCCAGAAAAATGCGTTGCTGCGGGTCCATCAGTTCGGCCACCCGGGGCGGTATGCCAAAGAAAGCCGCATCGAACTGATCCGCCTGCTCCAAAACACCCCGGGCGCTTACGTAGCTGGGGTCATTCCGAAGCGCAGTTGGCAGGCTTGGGTCAATATCGGCATCGGTAAAGAAGCGAACGGTTTCTTTCCCCTGGCTCAGCACCGACCACAGTTCGTCGATGGAGTTTGCCCCCGGGAACCGTCCGGCCATACCAATCACGGCCACATCCCGGTTCACCTGTCGCGGGCTGGATTTACCTGACTTCTTCGCCTTTTTTCCTTCTTTTTCCTGATCAAGAAAGCGACTCAGTGCTTTTATGGTGGGATTCTGAAACAACCGGGTAGCCGATATATCGATCCGGCATTCCTGCTTGAGCAACGCCACACACTGCACACTCAACAGCGACGTACCGCCCAGTTCGAAAAAATTATCAGTCAGGCCAACTTTGTCGAAGCCCAGCACCGAAGCCCAGATAGTGGCGATCTTTTTCTCGATAGCCGAAACCGGCGCTACGTAAGGAGTATTGAATGCCGACCGCTTGGATTCTGGTTTTGGCAGCAACTGACGGTTGACTTTCCCGTTGACGGACAGCGGGAGGCTGTCGAGTTTTGTCCATAAAGCCGGCACCATGTAAGCGGGTAGCCGACTGGTTAAAAACTTGATCAGGTCACTACGTTCGAGATTGGCCGTGCGGCTCACGTAATAAGCAGCCAGCCGTTTTTCCAGCATCTCATTATCGACCACACTCACGGCGCACTGAACGACATCCGGATGCTGGAGCAGTACGTTTTCAATCTCACCGAGTTCAATCCGATACCCCTGAATCTTCACCTGTTCGTCGATCCGGCCCAGGTATTCGATGTTGCCATCAGGAAGTCGGCGGCCGGCATCGCCCGATTTATACATTCTCGCGCCCGGCTGCCCCAGAAACGGATCGGACAGAAACCGCTCCCGAGTCAGTTCATCGCGGTTCAGATATCCCCGGGCGACCTGCACACCGCCGATGTAAATTTCACCCCGTTCGCCGTCCGCAACCGGCTGTCGGTTTTCGTCCAGAATGTAAATGGATACATTCGGCATCGGCTTACCAATCAACAAACCGTTCTGATAAACCGGTACATCAGCCGACGCTGCAAACGTGTACGTAATGCAACCTACAGTCGCTTCGGTGGGACCATATTCATTGATTAATTCAACCTCCACTCCGCTGTCGGCCAGGAATTGATAATGCCGCGGGTAAAGCGCTTCACCACCCACGACAAGTTTACGGGCCGCGAATTTCGCCTGCTCATTTTTTGCTTTTTCGAGCAGAAACAACTGGGCGGGTGTCAGTTTCAGAAAGTCATAAGGAGCCTGTTTTACAAACGCTTCATTATCAAAAGCATCGAGTGCTTTTGCCCGGTTTATCACCATGGTTTTTCCGGTAACCAGAGGCACAAATAAGGCCGTCAATGAAGCGTCGAAGGATAAGGTCAGGTGCGCGTACGAACTAGGTGTAGTTTCATTGGAAGCATACGCCTGAATGCTGTTTCGGATGTAGCTGGCAATTGATTGGTGTTCGATTAAAACCCCTTTTGGCTTCCCGGTCGAACCAGATGTATAAATCACATAAGCCAGATTAGCAGGGCCGACCTCAACACTGGTTATTGATGAAGCATTAGTATAAACAGCTGGTTGCTGGTAGTCAATAGTTAGAATTGAAACCAATGAATTTTCGCGACAAGCGAATTGAATGGCGGGGGAATAAACCGTATTTGTTAACAGAATTTTCGTAGCCGTATCCTGTGTAATAAATACGATTCGCTCGGCCGGATGTTGCGGATCGATTGGAACGAACGCGCAGCCCGCTTTTAAGATCGCTAATACTGCCGTTACCATTTCAACCGATTGGTCAAGACAGATGCCGATAATATCTTCTTTCTTTACGCCTTTCTGAATTAATATACCAGCCAGCTGCGACGACCGCTGATTCAGTTCGCTGAATGAGACCGTTCGGTCGCCATCAATGACAGCAATTGCATCGGGTGAGGACGACGCTTGCAGATCGAAAAGTTGATGAACAAGCAATTTCGTGGATATCTGTCCGCCAGGCGTGAAGTTTTGTATAAAATCGCTCATCAAAATCTATATTATCCGTATGGCTGCTTTATAAAAGAACAACCCCATTTCTTTAGACGAAATAAGGTGTCGGTCGTTATCTTATTTCAGTATTTAATTTATAAATGCCTTACCAATCGTAAAGAGTATCGGATTTATACGAGTATTTTAGTTACCTAACCTACTAAAGTCATAAACAATTTTATGTCAACTATCACGAGCATTAACGCTAACTCTCTCACTTGCCTGGCTCTTAAGTCTGATTGTATATGCTTCTTTTTGACGTACGCGATTTTCTTCCGTTAATGTCAGGCTTCTATTTCTCTGTGTTTATGTCTACTGGTTTTTGCTAACCAGCAGGTGAGCTAACGTTGACTTGTATCACCTTTCTTACTTTACTTTCCATATAACAACTGTCCATTTAGTACGGTCAATATCTAACTCACTGTTGGTTTATGGATCAGTGGCAGTAACATGTCAATATTTATTAAATATTTTTTACGATGGAAATTTAAGCGTTTTCATTTTTAACAGATTTCGACAGTTTTACACGAGTCTTTTGTCTATTCATTACCTTATATAGCATCTAGTTACGTGTCAAATTTAATATTATAGAAACATAAAATTGATTATTAACAATAATTTTTATAAATTTTCCTGCGTATCTATTCAAAGCACCGTATTAAAAGATGATTAAAAAAAAGTTAAAAAATTTACTATTTAAAGTAAAAATCATACGAAGACTTATAAAAATACCAGTTTTATATTTTTTATAGAAAGCTCTTTCTTAACGAATTAAACTAATCATTTAGTAAGAACTGACGAACATTTGTAACTCATACAAACAAAAAATAAAATAAATCAAAACTATGTACCTTATTCAAAAAGTAGATAATACTTCATTTGCTATTTACAAACTTTATTTACTTTCAAATCAAAACACACACTGATTGGCTCAGACATTTACAAAACTGTTTAAAATATAGAAAATAAAAGATGAGCAGGACTTGAGTTGTCGTTCAACCCACAAGGGAAAGTTTGTGATTCAAAAGGCTTTCTGCTTAGTTCTAAGTCCTTAATTCAACAACTCAATTCATATAACGAAGACTGATAGAAACTCGATTATACGGTAACCTTAAGCAGTTTATAGGAGCGAATACGAACATGTATTTACCGTAATTTTTACTTCCAATTATTATTTACACACTTATTAATCTAAACTTTCATCAGGGCATTTCATAAAAAAAAAGTTTTTGTTGTTACCTCCCTTCGTTCCTTTAGTCTAAACTTTAGACTTGCAAAAGACTGACTTAATTTCAGAAGTTCCAGATTTTGTTCATCGTAACGTAACTATTTTTAGTATTATGGGAGCAACTCCATTTCCGCGTATTACAGTTGCTGGTGTTTCGGTACCATCTGACTTGGACGTCAATGGATTCAAAGCTGGCTTCAACAAACAACGTGATGACAGTTTTCGCACTGATCGTATCGAAGCGGTACGGGCTTTGGTTCGTGAACATCTCGTTCCGATTAAAACTATTCAGCTTAACACGAATAGTTACCGGCTTAAAACCTGGATTGAAGACGCTTTGGGGTATAAATTATGCCAGGGTGAAGTGATTGTAGCCATGATTGGTGAAGGGTTCATATACGAACGAGATGGGGTAAACTGCTACTTCAACGTTTCGCAAAAGTCGATAAAGCAACTGCGCGCCTGTCGCCGTCGATACATATTTGAACAGCCTAAATCCCCCATGGTCGACACAGTTTACTACCGGCCGGCCACTCATCGGTACCTTTAACAACGTTCACATTTATTCTAATTTTATAATTCCCTGTATTTACTAACTTATTAAGTTTAGAATAGAAATTTATACAAGTAGTTCATAGTATTAATCCTTACGGTTAAACATTTGATTAACTTACACGCAGCATAAAGCGCCACGGCATTTATCATCTCTGATAAACGTCGTGGCGCTTCTAATTTGGTTGTTTATTTTACTTTGCTACAGCCTTACTTCTCGGCAGAACAGGCGCAATTCGCACTTACCGAAGGTTCGGTACCGGTAAAACCGGCAGGCTTTCATTACCATCTTCGCTTACCGACTGCACGGCGAAATAATAGTTATCTTTTGAGTACGGGAGTGTCATACCCAGTTTAGTTGTAAAGAATTTCTTTTGCCAGAATGGCCAGTGTGTTTCGCGCATAAGCACGTAGTAACCACGTACTTTACGGCCCGTCGCTGTTTTAGGAGCCTGCCAGTACAACGCGGTTGAGTTGGTTAGATTCCGTACGTCGATGGTAACTTTTTCGGGTACGGACGGTGATTTGGCCAGGTTCGCCAGGCAGGCCAGGTTAAGCGCCGTATTTTTTCGCAGGTAATCGAAGTCCATAAATTTGGCATAATCACCGAATTCGGTTCCATTTTGGACCCGTAAATCCTGATGCTGGTGATCATAGTTCTCGTTCATTTCGGTGAAACGAACGGCCGCCATGCCCCGCTGCACAAAGGGCGTATGATCGCCCCCGCGCAGGTACCGATCATTCCGGTAAATCATTACTACCTCCAGATTCTCAATGTAGCGTTCGCCAACTTCTTTCACGTAGCGGGCCAGTGTGCGGGCTTTACCGTCGTTTTCGTTGCCAAACTGCCGGATCTGGCCAATCCGCCCGGTGCTGTCTCTCAGCAAACTGGCGGGCAATCCCTCGCTGAACACCCGCAGCCGGGTATTATCGATGATTCTGGTCTCGTTGCTGTGGTTAGACCCCATGATATCGTTGTTCAGGACGGCATCAACGTTCCATTTTTCATTGATGGCGCGTTCGGCCAGGTGCTCGGCACCCAGCAGGCCCTGCTCTTCGCCGGTCAGAGTGACGAAGATGACCGTTGCCGGAAACTGCGCCTTGCTCATAACCCGGCAAAGTTCAATGACAGCGGCCGTTCCCGACCCGTCGTCGTTGGCACCCGGCGCATCGGACTCGCGGTTCATGACGTTGGTTACGCGGCTATCCATGTGCCCCTGAACGATGAAAACACGGTTGTCGTTGGGGTCAGTACCTTTCAGCGTCGCCATTACGTTGCCCATATCAGCGGGCTTGTCGATACGTCGGCCATCGGGCTGGAGCGTCCACGTATCCAGGGTGGCCGTCAGTCGCCCACCCGACTGCTTTGCGTATTGCTGAAACTTACCCAGAATCCACTGCCGGGCTGCGCCGATCCCTTTTTTCTTGTCAGTTGTGGTGCTGAGCGTGTGACGCGTACCGAAACTGACCAGTCCGTTGACGTGGGCCCGCAGGCTATCGGCTGATACCTGAGCCACCAGTTCAGCGATTTGGGGATCTCGCTCAATACTTACAGTCTGTCCGAAGGAATACGAAGTAAAAAGAATAGAAAAGAGAAGAATAATCGGTTTTTTCATGCTGCACATTGGTTAGGCAGGGCGAAGCTACGAAAAAAGCACAAGCCGGAGCCTGTGCTTTTTAAGCAACAAAGACGGAAAGCGTGTTTTGAGATACGAAGCGGTTGAGTAGGCTATCGGCTTAGATAAGCCGCCCCTGCAAACGCCAGCACCGACAGCACAAAGCCGACCATAAACACGGTATACGACCAGCGCAGCAGCTTGTACTTCCGGCCCAGCACTTTGCCGAGGTAATAAATATCGCGGGTCATGCTGGAATAGAGAAAATCAGCGTCATTCATCATGTGACGCATGCCCCACTCATAATCGTCAAGCTCCATTCGGTGAAAATTACCGAAGAACAGTAGGTTGGCCGTTTTATTCTCAATATCGGCCCGTGAGAATCGCCCGGTCGTTACGTTCGGGCGGGTTGCCAGTACGGCCAGTACCGTTGCCAGCACGCAGGTGATGGTCAGCAGCGCCGTCGGCAGCGTCAGCATGGGCCACTCCTCCAGCTTCCGTAGCAGAATACTCAGTACCAACGACACGACGATGGTGTTGATGGAAATCATGATGTTCGCTTTGGTATCAGCCATGGCGCTGAGCTGGAAGTGGTTCTGCGACGTCAGCCGAAACATAGTTTCAACCCCCCGCTCCGGCCGACGGCTTTTGCCTTTCTCTGCTTTCGGATCAACATCCGCCCGCTCGTCGGGCCAACCTATTTCGTCTTTGTCATCGTCTTTCTGTTCGGCGATCTGGCGCTGGAGCCTGGCCAGGTTAGCAACCTTACGTGGTTCGAATGTCTGACGGGCATAGGCCGTAAAATACTCATGATGCTCAATGAGCTCGGCTGTTTTTTTAAGCCATTTTTTCTTCCCTATTTTAACGCCGGTCTGCTTTAATTCTTTTCGAAGCATCTCGCTTCGTTCGGCAAAGTCACTGGCCGCCAGATGCCCCATGTCGGCATCGCAGAGTACGGCAGCCAGCCGGTCGCCCCGGGGGTTCTGCGGCATCCGGGTGGCCTCAATACAACGAACAACCTGCTCAATCCGGTCGGTCGGTACGCTATGTTCAATCAGGAACGGACGAGCCATGTCAACCCCGATAGCTTCGTGGTTATCGCAGCTTTTGCGGTAGCCAACATCGTGGAGCCAGGCCGCAATCAATACCGTTTCGCGGTCGGTATCCAACAGTCCTTCCTGAACGGCAATCTCATCGGCAAACTCCACCACCGCCTGCGTATGCGACAGGTTGTGGTAGGTATAATCCGGAGATATCTGCCCCAGAACCGATTCAGCATAGGCTCGTGTCTGGGACAGTAACGATGTTTCTTCCGCTATCATGCTGATTGTTTCGCTATACTTGTCTGAAAGTTATTACTTAACGTGCAAAAAGTAACTGTCTATATGCGTTTCTTTCTCATTCAGACTATTCTTACCAGTCTGATCGTCAGTTTGTTCTCCGGATGTAAGCAATCCCGCAAATCGTCGGGCGAAGCAACCGAATCAGCCAAAACCAGTGCACCCATTCCGTACGATCTCACAAAACCCGCTGAACGATACGATCTGACCGGTGATTTGACGGAAGTTTCCGGTCTTAGTTACTACAAACCCGGTCGGCTGGCATTAATTCAGGACGAACTGGCGGTGGTATTTATTTTTGACCTCAACCGGAAGCGCGTAGTTGATGAACAGATTTTCGGCCGAAAAGGTGACTATGAAGGCGTAGAGTTTGTCAACGGCGAATTATATACCCTCCGCAGCGACGGCGAAATCTATCATTTCACCCCGTCTGACGGCAGCATCAAGACGCTCGGGGGCGGAGGAGCCCAGGTACGGCACATAAAAATTGGACTGCCTGGCAAAAATGACGTAGAAGGCCTGGGCTACGACCCCAAACTAAAAGCCCTGCTGCTGGCGACGAAAGACGCGGCCGGTGGCTCAGATCGCCCTATTTATTACTATGGTCTTGAATACGGAACCATGTACAAAGGCCCCGTTCTTAAACAGGCCGACCTCAGGGCATTTGCCGGTGAAGGCGGTTCTGCCGGCGACGTAAAACCGTCGGGTATTGCTGTGCATCCCAAAACAGGCGAATACTACATACTGGCATCGGTTGGGCATCGGTTGATTGTTACGAAACCCAACGGCACGATTTTGTCGTCTGTGGGGTTAAATAAGCAATTGTTCCGCCAGCCGGAGGGCATTTGTTTTGCACCGGACGGAACGCTGTTCATTGCCAGCGAAGGAGGAAAAAACGAAAATGGATATCTGCTCCGGTTTACCGCCAGGTAACGGCCCGATATGCTCAGGCTCCCGGTACTACAGACACGCCAGCTTAGTTTCTTCTACCTCTGGTATCTATCCGTGACCTACGTTCGGTAGCTATGATCCGCCATTTACGTTTAATTATCTTTTTTATTGGCTGTTGCTTCAAGCTCGTACAGGCGCAGTCGCCTACCTACACCGTCTTTCTGCTGGGTGATGCGGGCGCACCCAAAGCCGGTGGCGATCCGGTGCTGACTACGCTGCGCACCCAATTGGCGGCCACGGGGCCGAACAGTTCGCTGATTTTGCTGGGGGATAACGTCTACCAGTTTGGTTTACCCGATGCCGATCAGCCCGGCCGGGATGAAGCTGAACGGCGGCTCCGCGACCAGCTTGATCTGCAGAAAGCGTTTAAAGGCCGGATGTTCGCCATTCCCGGCAACCACGACTGGGACAAAGGTCGGCGCGACGGCTGGCAGCGCATTCGAAACCAGCAGGATTTTGTTCGGCAATATACCGGCCGTGAAGACGTCTTTTTTCCGCACGACGGTTGCCCCGGCCCCGTGGAAATCTCCCTCTCCGACTCACTGACCCTGATCTTGGTCGATACGCAGTATTGGCTGTTTCCGTGGAACAAGCCGGGCGAAGAGTCGGATTGTGGCGCTAAAACCCTGCCCGATTTTCTGACCCAGCTGGACGATATGCTATACCGCAACCGGCACCGGCGGGTTGTTGTAGCCGGCCATCACCCCATGTACAGCCGGGGTGAGCACGGTGGGTATTTCACGCTCAAAGATCATCTGTTTCCCCTGACGGCATCACGAAAATGGCTGTACCTGCCGCTGCCGGTGATCGGGTCTATCTATCCGGTCTATCGTTCGGTGTTTGGCAACCTTCAGGACATTCCGAACCCGGTGTATAAAGAGATGCAAAATGGCATGGTAGCGGTTTTCAGCAAGTACCGCCACCTGATTTACGTTAACGGACACGATCATAACCTGCAACTGATTGGCCATGACAGCCTGCACTACCTCACCAGCGGCAGTGGTTCCAAGCACTCACACGTCAGCATGGGACGCGAATCGTTGTTTGCCGTTGAAAAACAGGGGTTTGCCAGACTGGATTTTGTGGCGGGCGATTCCGTCAGAATTTCCTTTTTTGCCCCCGAAGCAGGCAACCCAACGGGGCAGCTTCTATACAAAACGGCCATTCACCTGCGGCCCGTACTGCCTTCGGCCGGGCAGACTTCGGCTGGCCAGCTCCGCGACAGCGTACGTATTGTGCCGGGCAGTCATTACGCAGCCGGTCCGGGTCGGCAATTCTGGCTTGGCCGCAATTACCGGGCGGTCTGGGCGCAGCCTTACACCCTGCCTGTCATCGACATAAACGCGCGCGGCCTTACCCCAACCAAACGCGGAGGGGGTATGCAAACGCTTTCGTTGCAGCTTGTTGACAGAAACGAGCGTGAGTTTGCGCTCCGGTCCATCGAGAAATACCCGGCCAAAGCCATTCCGGCCGCCATCCGTAGCGGGGTGGTAAATGACATTGTACAGGACCAGATTTCGGCAGAACACCCGTTCGGAGCCCTGGCGGTGGCTCCACTGGCCGAAGCCGCCGGGCTACTGCATACGCACCCGCAGGTGGTCGTGACACCCAACGATACGTCGCTGGGCGAGTACCAGCGGTTGTTCGCCAATACGTTGATGTTGTTCGAAGAACGGGCCGATGGCAATTATAAAGGAACGGGCCTGTTTGGTAATACAACGAAAACCTACAGCACCGCCAAGCTGCTCGACAAACTTCAGGACGACAACGACAACCGGGTCAACCAGCGATCGGTTGTGCGCGCCCGGCTGTTCGATATGTGGATAGGCGACTGGGACCGCCACGACGACCAATGGCGCTGGGCCAGTTTCAAATCCGGTAAGGGTAGTACGTTCGAACCGATTCCCCGGGATCGCGACCAGGCATTCTTCGTCAACCAGGGCATCATACCGGCCATTGCTACCCGGCGGTGGCTGTTGCCCAAATTCCAGGGATTCGACTTTACCATCCGCGACGTACCGGGTCTGAATACCAACGCCCGTTTCTTCGACCGTACGTTCATGACCGAGCCCAACCGCGCCGACTGGCTCACCATAGCCGACTCGCTAAAGCAGGCGCTGACTGATTCGGTTATTGACCTCGCTATGGGGCAGCTTCCAGAGCCCGCCCGCTCGTTAAGTGCCCACGATATGGTGGCTAAATTGCGCCAGCGCCGAATGGACCTGGCCCGCTACGCCGATCAGCAGTACCGATTTCTGGCCAAAGCCGTTGACGTAGTCGGCAGCGACAAAGACGAACTATTCAACGTAACCCGCCGACCCGACGGACGGACGGACGTCGTGATGTTCAAGCTCACCGACGAAGGGCAGGCCGGCAAACAACTCTACAGCCGTACGTTCGACCCAACCGAAACCCAGGAAGTGCGGCTCTACGGTCTGGGGGGCGCCGACCGGTTTGTCGTACATGGCAATGCGCCCGCTGGCAGTCTGGTCCGCATCGTCGGTGGTAAAGGCGACGATGCTATTCTCGACAGTTCGTCGGTACGAGGCATGGTCCGTAAAACCCGCGTGTATGACCTGCGCAAAAACACGACTTTGACCGGAGGGCCGGAAACCCGCAGCCTGCTCTCCGACGACAAAGCCGTCAATACGTACGACCGGCTGGCGTTTAAATACAACCTGACCATGCCGCTGCTGTCGGTTCAGCTCAACCCCGACGACGGGCTGTTTATCGGCGGGGGGATTTTGCGACGAACCCAGGGATTCCGAAAAGAACCGTTTGCGCAGCAGCACCGCTTTACGGGTAACTACGCCTTTGCCACGAATGCCTATAACTTCCGCTACGACGGTACGTTTACGGATCTGATCGGCCGTACGGATCTGGTCATCAACGGGACTATTCAGGCCCCCAACTTTGTACAGAATTTCTTTGGGCTGGGCAACGAAACCGTATTTAACAAAGAGGAGCGGGGCGTTAATTACTACCGCGTTCGGTTCGAGAACTGGGGCCTGTCGACGCTGCTGCAGCATCGGGTCGGCAAAGCACGGTTCTTCTACGGTCCGGCCATCGAACGGGTTGAGCTGGAGGACGATCAGCCTAAATTCATTCAGGACTACGCCCAGTCCATTCCGGATGGGCAGCGGCTGTTCAGCTCCTTTCTATACGGTGGTTTGAAGGCAGGCTTTACGGTCGATACCCGGAACAATTCATTGCTGACTACGCGAGGGGTATTCTGGCGAACCCAGTTTACCGGCTACCGGGGCCTCAACGATCAATCCAGGTCGTTCACGCAGCTTCAGTCAGAGATCGCTTTTTACGGCAGTATCCGCCTGCCGTCTATTTTAACCATCGCGACCCGCTTTGGAACGAGCCTGAACCTCAGCGACCGGTATGAATTCTTCCAGGCCAGTACGCTCGGTGGGCTAACGAACCTGCGGGGCTTTCGGCGGACCCGCTTTTCGGGCGATCAGGCGTTCTACCACAACCTTGATCTTCGACTGCAACTGTTTACCATCAAGACGTACCTGTTTCCGGCCTATGCGGGTCTGGTCGCGTTCAACGACGTAGGGCGGGTCTGGTATACAGACGAAACCTCGCGGGTCTGGCACCACGGCTACGGTGGGGGTATCTGGCTGGCGCCTTACAACACGGCGGTTATTTCCGTGCTGTACGCCCTGTCGCGCGAGGATCGGATTCCCATGCTGCGGGTAGGATTTTTCTTTTAAGTTTAAAACTGACGTTTTTAGCTATACTTATTTTCAATCTTCGATTCCATGTTGAAACCCGAAACGCTGTCGTTCCTCGCCGATCTCAAAAACAACAATAACAAACCGTGGTTCGACGCGACCCGGCCAGCCTACGAGGCCGCCCGCGCCAACTTTCTGCACCTGGTTACGGTTGTCCTTGCCGGGTTGGAGCGCCTGGACCCCGCCATTGCCGAATCGAACCTGCAACCCAAATCCTGCATGTTTCGCATCAACCGCGACGTTCGGTTCTCCAAGGACAAATCCCCCTACAAAACTAATTTCGGAGCGTGGTTTAATGCCGGCGGCAAGCAGTCGCCCTCGGCCGGGTATTACCTGAACATCGAACCGGGCGGCTCATTTGTGGCCGGGGGGATGTACATGCCCGACGCGAAGGTGCTGACCACCCTTCGACAGGAGATCGATTATAACCTGGCTGATTTTGAAGCCTTACTGGCGCAACCGACCTTCAAAGCGTACTACGATGGTCTCGATCAGGACGGTGCCCTTCAACGCCCGCCCAAAGGCTACGACGCCGATAACCCGGCCATCAGTTACCTCAAACTGAAAAGTTTTACGGCTGCTCACAACCTGCCGGATTCGGCACTGACCAAACCGGACTTCCCTCAAAAGGTGCTGGGCGCGTTTGAAGGCCTGCAGCCACTGGTGCATTTTTTCAACCGGGCGCTGACGTAGCGATCACGACAGAGCGTACAACTCAATTTCCTCGTCGACTCCTTTCACAAAGGTCGGGCCGAGCACCCGCGCCGTTTCGGGCGGCTTGCTCAGCGCATCGAATACTTCGCGCGAGACGAGAAATTGCGTGTGGCACTCCTTATTAAGCTGTTCGATTCGGGCGGCCAGGATCACCACACTACCCGTTACGGAGTATTGCTGCCGGGTTTCGGTACCAATGTTGCCCACGACCGCATCGCCGACGTGAATGCCGATCCCGAGCGTAGTGGGTACCATGAGTTTCTCGGCGTTGGCCTGCTCAATCGCGTCCAGAATGGCGAATCCAGCCTGAACGGCCATCTCGGCAGGGTTTTGGGTTTCGACAGGAGCCCCGAAGGTGATCATGCAGCCATCGCCCAGAAACTGGTACACTACACCATGGTACTGCTCAACGATACGGATAATGATTCCGAAAAAGGCATTCTGATAGTCCATTACCTCCTCGGCCGTATGGCGGCTGGCGTAGCGGGTAAAATCCCGGATATCCAGAAACATGACCGCGACCTGCATGTGGCGGCTTTTGTAATTTCCCTGCTGTTCGAGCACCGCCCTGGCAATTTCGGGCGATACCTGCTGGCCAAAGAGCGCTACCGCTTTCTGCTCAGTTTCGGTGGCGCGGATGGTGTCGGTAATGCTCGATCGAATCTGCCGGGACACGTAGCCGGCCGCAACGCCCCCCAGCGCCAGCAATACACCCTTGATTACGTACAGGAATGGTGATGCTATAATAACCGTAAAGTCAGTGAGCATCATCGGCGCAGGTTCGGCAATGAACCAGCAGAGCAGTATGAATTCGAGCCCCGCAATAAATCCGGTATAGATCGATAGCCAGAAATTCAGCCGGAGCGTCGATAAGATGATAAAGAACATGTAGATGTACACCAGCGGGCTATGGGTAATCAGCAAAGGTTCGCTGAGGTGCCGCGAAACGACGTACATGATGAGCGTAATGGACGTAATCTCAAACGTAGCGTTACCAAACTTGAAGATGGTCGGCACGCTGATGTGCGTCTGCAACTGCGTTTTCAAAAACTGCCTGACGCCCAGCTCGTACAGACTCATACCGACGAAGTACAGCGCAATGCTTAACAGCGGCCGGTCGGGAAAACTAATGAGGTGCATCCGGTGCAGCACCGGGAGAAAAATCACCTGCAGCAGCGTAACGACCAGAAAAATGGCCGATAGTGCGGTGGCTCGCTGAACCTCCCGTTTCAGGCTTTCATCGGCAAAATGTTCCTGAAAATACGGTTCAATGATTGTGCTTGGAGCAGATAGGAACGGAAAGGTCATTTCATGAGGAAGGCGCTGTTTACGTTGACGTAACAATCCTCTGCTCTGATTGATTCACACGTTTCCTTATCTCTTTATCCGCAGGCGATGTGTTCTTTTAGAAACCATAGGCCACCCCAACTCCCACGGCCACCTGGCCATTCGGCATGGGTGCGGTCGACAAGCCAACCCGGGGCTGACGGAGCAGCTGGTTATACCGCGTGACGGCCTTGTTGACCTGGCCGTTACCAATGATCGTAAACGTCAGCGCAGCCGCAATGGAACCGCCGTACACGGTCCAGTAAGCGCCCTTCCGCCCGTTGTTGTTAACCAGCACATAAGCCAGCGTAGCCAGCGAGGTCAGGCGGCTGAGCGTTGTCCAGGTGCGAAAATTCCGGAAATGCCGGCTGACGGCGGGGTCGTCGATTTCGTAAAAAGGGACTTCCAGCGAAAAGGGCGACGAAAGCTTCTTGCCGCCATAATAGTACACACTGCCCAGGGCCGACGAACCAAGCGCCCGTTCGATGGGCAGCAGATGGGCTGGAATAGGCTGCGATCGGTAGTGAGACGTATCGTCCCGACGGCGCTGCGCCTGGGTAGTGATGGCTATGAACAGGAGAATGGTGAGCAGTAAAGCGTTTCGCATACCGAGTAAACGAATAAGCGCGCCGTTTTAGCAAGTTAATTTTATGTAAAAAGAGATGACAACCTATCAAAAGGCGCCATCTCTTGCTTGGACTACCGTTCAAGTTGACTTACTTCAACCTACTTCACTACCTTCAGCGTACCCTGCATCAGCGACGAGTGGCCGGGGAAGGTACAGACGTACTGATAATCGCCGGGCTCGGTTGGGGCTACGAAATAGATGCTCTCGGCGCTCTCGGGCTGGAGGATGTTCGTGTGGTACAGCACGTCGGCCGAGTTCGGTACGTAGTTCATTTTCGGGCCGTTGAGGTTCAGCCGCAGGGCTGCGTTCCCGACGGCGTTGGCCGTTCCCGGTTTCACAATGACGCAGTTGTGCAGCATGTCGTCGTTGTTGTTGAACACCAGTTTCACGCGGCTGCCGGCTTTCACCTCCAGCTTTTCGGTATCGAACTTCAGGCCCGGCTTCGTCCCGACCGTGATCGTCTGGTCGGGGCCGTTGGTCCAGTCGGTGGGCAGGTCGGTGATGCGCTTGGCGTTTTTAACCGCTGCTACGGCCGCCTTGCCTACTTTATTTTTGTTAACGGGGGGTTCGGGCTTTGTCGAGGCTGTCGCCATCATGGCGCTGTGGTCGTGTTTTGGGCGGGCCGCTACGTTCGCTTTGTCGCCGGGGGCAATGGCGTTGAGCGTGTAGTAGCCGGTTGGGTGCAACAACGCCAGATTTCCAGCTGCCGACCGTACGCCCTCGGCTTTCACTTCGTGGATGTAGCCTTCGCGCAGGACCGTATCGGCCACAATGCGGGCCGTCAGGCCATCGGCCGAGACAATTACCCCCCGAATCGGCACGGGCCGGGCGTCTTCGATGGGACTGCCGTAGGTCCTGTGGTATTTATACGTAAAGCTGTTCAGGCTGTACGAATCCGGATTTTCGGCCGTTTTGCGGTCGACGGGCAGGGTAAACTCCACATCGAAGCCATCGGGTTTCGAACGAATGGTTTTTATTTCGAACGGGGTCTTGCCGGTCCAGACCAGCCGCTGAATGCCGTACGGGTCTTTCCCGGTTGCCGACCAGCCCCGGCTGGTTTGTCCAACGAACATGGAGCCATCCTGCCCCCAGACGGTACGGATAATACCCGACTGGAAGCCCTCGCGGAAGGGGAAACAGGCCCCCTGCCATTCGCCGTTGACCTTCTCCAGGGCGACGCGCATGATTTTGCTGTGTCCCTGGTCGCCTACGAACAGTTGGCCGGAAAACGGACCAAACGCGCCATTCGTCGTATCTTCCTTAAAGTCAGACGTTGAAATGCCCATCAGCGTATGCGGAAACCACACGGCCGGCACTTTCAGGTTCTTGATCGTTTTGGCCACTTCGTGCATGGGTTTGCCCGTGCTCGGTACGTCTTCCGGCTTCAGCGCCAGCGGTGATCCGGGTTCGCTGCTCCAGCGGAGACCCGCCGGATTACCGGCAAAATCACCTTTTTCGAGGTGCGTCATCCGGCCCGAGCCGACCCAGTCGCCCTGGTTTTCGGTGTAGAAGATGCTCCCGTCGCGCAACACGCCGAAGCCCGCGGGCGAACGCAAACCCGTTGCCCAGGGTGTCATCTCGCCTTTGTCGTTCAGCTTCAGCATCCAGCCGCGCCACTTGGCCAGGCTGGCCCCGAAGCCGATCCAGTCGAGGTTCAGCGTGATGACCATGTCGCCATCGGGCAGCAGCACCGGGCCGTATGAGTATTCGTGGTAGTTCCCCGACAGCGGCCATTTGTAGAACGACCGGTATTCATCCGCTACGTCGTCGCCGTCATTGTCAACGAGCTTGGTAACCTCGCCCCGCTGCGTACAGAGAAAGTACCCTCTGCCATCGGGCCCGCCCGACCGGTACAGTAAGCCCAGCGGCTCGTGCAGTCCCGCAGCAAACCGCTTGAACGTTGGTACGCGGCTACCCTGCATGTAGGGATTACCGATGATCCAGACCTCACCCCGGCGCGTACAGGCCGCCAGCCGTCCATCGGGCATGGGAGCCAGTCCACCCACTTCCAGCTTGATGTCTTCCGGAATGGGCAACGTTACGATGCGGTAATAGTCCTCTTCCGTAGCCGGGCGTTGCGCAAACGCGGGCACGAACAGAAGAGCGGCAAGAAAAAAAGATAGGACTTGTTTCATGGCTATTCAGCGAACAGATGCCAGACCTGCTCAGGTAGGTTAGAACACAATTGAATACTGCACCGAGCCGGCGCCGTTTTTCAGGACAACGGGCAACAGCAACTCCTGCCTCCCGGCCACCTGACGTAGTTTCGCCTTTGCTTTCGGGTCAAACCGGACGTAATACCGCCGGTCGTTTATCGCGTACACCCCTTTTTCGACTTCTTCCAACGCCCCGGCCGCCAGACGGCAGTAGATGGTTCCCCGGGGTTCGCCTTTCAAAGCCAGCGTACGGACGAGGGCATTACCCTCCGGACGGATTGTTTCGGTTACGGTAGCCCCCGCCAGGCCGTACTCAACAGTCGGCATACCGTCTTTATCGACCATCAGACCCTTGTACTGAAGTGCGTTTTCATCGGCGCTATCGGGCCAGGCGGCATTTTCGTCGTTCAGCGTCATCAGCGCCGTCTGGGCGGGCAGGTGGACGGTGACTCCCAGCGGAGACAGCAGCTGCGGCTCGCCCCGCTCATACCACATCTCCGTGGCGTTGGCAAAATCGCCTTTCCAGACCTGCAACAGCGCCATCTGGTTCAGATCGAGCGTGTAGTGCATCCCGGCGGGCGTACCAACCGACAGGCTGTGGGTTCGTTTTTTTGTTTCGCCCGGCACCTGCACAAACGAGCGGATCAGCTCCGGCCGGGCTTTGGCCTGCACGCTGATGGCCCCCACCGGATCCGGTTCGGGCAGCGACGCCAGCGCGTGGAGGGGCTGCGGACGCGTACCGGCCTGCGAGACAAACAGGCCCAGTCCCGGCCGGAACCACGACCGGGAAAAATACACCTTAACATCGTGCGGACCGGCCGACAGAGTGACGTTGCCCGTACTCGACTGGCCCAGTTCCCGGTGGCTGACAGGAATCACCTCTTTGCCATCGACCCACAAAGCAGCTACCCCGCCCTGATTCAGGTCGAACTGGTACTCACCCGCCTGAAGCGCATTCAGTTTGCCGTTGAAAAGCAGCGTATACTGACGCGGCTGACCGTACGCAACTTCGTAGTTCAGCAGGGCCGTCGTGTCCTGTTTCAGCACTTTCTTCCGGGCAGCCTCCGCCGGATCCTGGATATACCCTCCTTCTACGATGGTATAACTCACAGGGCCGCTCCACCGGGCCACATCACGCGGCATCATGGTTCGGGAGCCTACATTTCGAACAGCTACGGTACCGTTCTTATCCATTAGGGTCACTGCGTTGGCGGTTCGGCCGCTCAGAATCTGCCCTTCGCGGACGGTAACGCCATTCAGAACCAGTTTTTCGAGGATGTCGTTTTCTTTTGGCCCACCCATCTTATACCACACCTCAACGGTCTGCCACAGTCCGGGCGCCTTCGACAGCCGGGGCAGATCGAGCGAATGCGCAAAACTGATCGGCTGACCACTCGGCAGGGTGAGCAACACATCCGAATTGGCCGTCATCAATACGTCGAAGCGCATCCGAAAATCGTCCGTAGGTTTAAGCAACGTCAGCGGCTCGCGGGTTCCTGTCAATATGGTCGTACCGGGCTGGGTTTTCAGAGAACCACTGCCGGGTCCTGCCGCTACGGCTCCCACCAGCTGCCAGCCGGCCGGACGGGTTAGCTGAGCCACGGGTGTTGCCGGCAAATCGGCCTGTGCCTGAGCGAACGTAACAGCCACGCTACTGAGCCATCCGGCCGCCAGGCTGCCCAGGAGCCATTTTCGGAATACTATCATAGGAATAGATACTGAGTTTAGTTAAAAAGCAGACACGGTTCGTTTTCTTTGAATTGTGTCCTAAAAAATCAAAAATAATGAATGCCCGCCGTTTATCGCACTCAGCGTAAACCTTTCGTCTGCTCAGCCAGTTAACCGGGCGTCAACTCGTACCATCAACCCATTCCCTGCCATGAAACTGATCCTGCTTGGCCTGACGGTAGCCGCTACGCTTTCTGTCTACAACGTCGATACACCCACGGCCGATCCGTCCGGCACGAAGACAACTGTACCGGCCCCTGACCCCAACAACGGCGGTTTGAAACTTGTCGGTGGCTTCAGCGCCCTCACCTTTGCCGATAACCTCGGCAAGGCCCGCCACATCGCCGTGGACCCGACCACCGGTACGGTTTTCGTTAAGCTCGGCGACCTCAAAAACGGCAAAGGCATCGTTCAGCTCCGCGACACCAACGGCGACGGTCGCGCTGACCAGACCGTTACGTTCGGCAACTACACCGGCACGGGCGCGGGGATTTACAACGGCTACCTCTACGCATCGGCCGACACGGCGGTGTTCCGGTATAAACTCACCAACGGCAAAGTACTGGCCGGGGCGAAAGGCGAACCGATCGTAACCGGCCTGACGCTGCAGCGCCAGCATGCGTCGAAGTCGTTTGCTATCTCGCCGGACGGCAAGCTATACGTCAATTTCGGTGCCCCCTCGAACGCCTGTCAGGAACAGGACCGCACGCAGGGCTCGAAAGGGCAGGACCCGTGCCCGCTGCTCGAAAACTATGGCGGCATCTGGGTCTTTGACGCCAACAAACTGAATCAGAGGCAGTCGGACGGGAAACGGTATGCAACGGGTATCCGGAATGCCGTTGCCCTGGACTGGAACACCGCCACCAACACCCTCTACGCCCTGCAGCACGGCCGCGACATGCTGGCGACACTGTACCCAAATCAGTATACCGACGAGCAAAGCGCCGAACTGCCATCGGAAGAGTTTCTGATGGTCAAAGAAGGGTCTGATTTTGGCTGGCCGTACTGCTACTACGACCACTTCCAGAAAAAGAAGGTGCTGGCGCCTGAATTTGGTGGCGACGGTAAAACGGAAGACCGCTGCGCCGGCAAAGACAAACCGATCATGGCTTTTCCCGGCCACTGGGCACCCAACGATCTGCTGTTCTACACGGGGGGTAGCGGGGGCCGGAACGCCTTTCCGGAGCGGTACAAGCATGGCGCGTTTGTGTGCTTCCATGGCTCCTGGAACCGGGCGCCCCTGAAACAGGGCGGCTATTTTGTCGCCTTCATTCCGTTCGGCCCGGACGGCCGCCCCTCCGGCGACTATGAGGTGTTTGCCGAGAATTTCGCGGGGGTGGCAGAACCGGGTAAGCCCGGCACCAGCGCCAACGCCGGAAAGCCGGATCTGGTCAGTCCGGGCGATGCGAAACACCGGCCGGTTGGTCTGGCGCAGGGACCCGATGGCTCGCTCTACATCACCGACTCCGTGAAGGGCACAGTCTGGCGCATTATGTACACCGGAAAGAAAAGCTGAAATACCCCAAACCCCTGGAGGGGCTTAGCGCTGCTTATCATGGACCCGTGAAATTAGCAGCGCTAAGCCCCTCCAGGGGTTTGGGGTGAAATGCAGTACCAGTGCAAAATCCATATAAACCCTCTACTACGAAGGTCGTTGTATTGTACGTTTACTGCACAGGCAACGGCGCCGTATCAACACGTTTGAAAACCGTTTTTCCCAAAGGTGTTTTCGTGGCACGCAGCACCTCTCCGCGCGGATTGGCCCGAAACGAGATGTGCACCCAGCCATCGAACTCCTGGATGATCTGGTCGAACGGTAGTTTCATGGCGCGGGCCCGCTGGAACAACTCCTCTACGCTGACCGCCGGATTCACGACTTCAATATCAGCCGCCTGGCCAAGCAGGTGCTGACTTTTTGTGGCTCCCCCTACCAGGCTATTTACCCGCGGGCATCGGTAGCCGCTGTTCACCCGAAGCGGCATGTTCAGTCCCATCCGGAGCGGCTCCAGTACGTTCTGGCAAAGAAGCTCAAGGTTCTTAATGATTTGATTACTTGGCTCAAACTGCTCGTTGAATTGAAAACGAACGGCCGTTTCGCTCGTCAGCAGCTCATGCAGCGTGAAATGAGCGGTTAGATTTCGGTTAGAAACTGGCATAGTTGTAAAAAGGGGAAAGGTTGATGGATGAATGTAGCTAATAAATTAATTACTAGTAAGTTACGAAGTCGTTAGTTAATCTATGAGTAAACTAAACTGTGTTTTATTTTCCGGTAGCCTCAATTTTAGTATGGCGGTATTCCCTTCCGTTGTAACTTGAGTTTGGTAGGCCCTCGCCATAGATAATGAGTCCTTATCGAACGACGCTATGCGGGTAATTTTCCTACCGCTACGGTCATGAACGACGTTACCCTCCTCTCCCGCTTACAATTCGCGTTTACGATTGCTTTCCACTACATCTACCCACCACTGACGATTGGCCTGGGTGTCTGTCTGGTTTTCATGGAAGGCATGTACCTTCGGACCAAAAACAAGGTATATGAAGATCTGACCCGGTTCTGGATCAAGATTTTCGCCCTGATATTCGGTATTGGCGTAGCAACCGGCATCGTCATGGAGTTTGAATTCGGCACCAACTGGGCCACCTACTCGCGCTACGTCGGCGATGTGTTCGGCAGTGCCCTGGCCGCCGAAGGCATTTTTGCCTTTGCCCTTGAATCGGGCTTCCTCGGGATTCTGCTGTTCGGCTGGAATCGGGTTAGTCCCCGGGTGCATTTCATCGCTACGGTACTGGTCGCGCTGGGTTCCATTTTCTCGGCCATCTGGATTGTCGTCGCCAATTCCTGGATGCAGACCCCGGCGGGTTTTCGCATTGAAGGCCACGACATGCAGGCCCGCGCGGTGATTACTGACTTCTGGGCGATGATCTTCAACCCTTCGTCGGTTGAGCGGCTGTCGCACGTACTGGTGGGCGCGTTTTCGTCGGGCGCGTTTCTGGTGCTGAGCGTCAGTGCGCTGTATATCCTCCGCGGTCAAAACCTCGAACACGCGCAGAAGGGCTTTAAAATCGGCTTGTGGGTAGCTACGTTTGCCGCACTGTTATCGCTGTTTACGGGCCATTCGGCAGCCAACGTAGTCGGTAAATACCAGCCGATCAAAATGGCTGCGATGGAAGGGCACTGGGATTCCATGGCCCCGGCCGATGCGTACGTTTTTGGTTGGGTTGATAAACAGAACGAGGTTACGCACGGCCTGAAAGTCCCCGGTGGCCTGTCGTTTCTGCTCCACTTCGACCCCAGCGCCAACGTACCGGGTCTGAAAAAATATCCGGTCAACGACCGCCCCGGTCCGGTCAACTTCGTGTTCCAGTCGTACCACATTATGGTGACGCTCGGGTTTGCGATGATCGGCCTGACGTTGCTGGCACTGTGGCTGCTGTATCGCAAGCGGCTCTACGAGCAGCGCTGGCTCATGTGGATTTTCGTGTTTTCGGTCCTGATGCCGCAGATTGCCAACCAGGTTGGCTGGTACTCCGCGGAGGTGGGTCGACAGCCCTGGGTGGTGTACGGCCTGCTCCGGACATCGGACGCCCTGTCGGAAGCCGTTCGGGCTGAGCAGGTGCTGGTTTCGCTGATTTTGTTTACGCTCGTGTATTTCGTCTTGTTTTTGCTCTTCATCTACCTGCTCAACAAGAAAATCCAGCACGGCATCGACACCGGCGGCACTACCGATCATTCGGGGCCGCTGTCTACCAAAAACCCAGACGTTTTTTCAACCGCGCGGTAATTAAATTATCGAATGATTGAGTGGTTGAATGATTGAATTAACGGATTGTCCTCGGTTCAATCATTCACCAACTCAATCATTCAACAACTCAATCATTCAACCCATGGAAACAGTACTTGGTCTTGACTTACCGACCTGGTGGTTTTTGCTGCTGGGCGCTCTGATAACGGGATACGGCATTCTGGACGGTTTTGATCTGGGAGCCGGTGCGCTGCATTTGTTCTTTCGCAAAGAGGAAAGTCGCCGGATTGTGCTCAACGCCATCGGGCCGGTCTGGGACGGCAACGTGGTCTGGCTGGTCATCTCGGCGGGCGTGTTGTTTTCGGCCTTTCCGATGGTGTACGGTACGTTGCTGTCGGCGTTTTACCTGCCGTTTATTCTGCTGCTGTTCGGCATCATTTTCCGGGCCATTTCGATTGAGTTTCGGAGCAAGGAGCCGATGAAGTGGTGGCGACGGCTGTGGGATTTCAGCTACTTTGCGTCCAGTACGTCTATCGCGCTGATTCTGGGGTTGATTCTGGGCAACATGGTACAGGGCATTCCGCTCGACAGCAACCACCGCTTTGTCGGTACGTTGCGGGGCTTTCTGAATCCGTACGCCATCCTGATCGCCCTCACTACCTTGTCGCTGTTCATGCTCCACGGGGCCATGTACCTGGCAATGAAGACCGAAAGCCGGCTTTATGCCAAACTGACCATCCTGATCAACTGGACCAGCAAGCTGTTTATCCTCTGCTTTATTGCTTCGGCGGTGGCCACGCTGATCTACGTTCCGCACATGGCCGCCATCTTCCGCGACCGCCCGTTTTGGTTCGTGGTTCCGATGGCGGCTCTGCTCATCGTCCTGAACATTCGGTACAGCATCGAGAAACGGCGGTATCTGCTGGGCTTCATTTCATCGGCCGTTACGACCTCGCTCATGCTGGTACTGGTCGCGCTGGGACTATATCCTAACCTGCTGTTTTCCAACATCGACCCCAACAACCACATCAGCATTTACGACGCAGCGTCGACGACTAAATCGCTGGGTATCATGCTGGGTTTTGCGTTCGTCGGTGTTCCGTTGGCGGCTGCCTACACCATCTTCTCGTTCTACACATTCCGCGGCAAGGTAAAGCTGGACGATAGCAGTAGTTATCTGTAATGGCTCGGTTTTATAAAGGATTATCCCTCAATCCAGACGTATGCGCTTTGGTACGCTTCTCCTGGTTTTACTGACCTGTCTGCTGACCGCTGCCACCCTTCGGGTGTTGCCAAGCGGTCAGCAACCGGCCCGCACCGTCGCCCAACGACCCAACATCGTTTTCATCCTGGCCGACGACCTCGGCTACATGGATCTGCGCTGCTACGGCAATCCGTACAACGAAACGCCGAATCTGGATTCGCTGGCCCGGCGGGGCATCCGGTTCACGCAGGCGTATTCGGCCTGTCCGGTCTGCTCCCCGTCGCGGGCCGCTATCCTGACGGGGAAGCACCCGGCCCGGCTTCACCTGACCAATTTCATCGGCGGGGAGCGCGTAGATACGACATCGTCGCTGCTGCCGGCCAACTGGCGTCGCTACCTGCCCGCTTCGGAAACAACGCTGGCCGAACTACTCAAGCAGCAGAGCTACGTAACGGGCATGGTCGGCAAATGGCACCTTGGGGCCGCTGGTGATTCGCTTACACCGACCGCTCAGGGTTTCGACTACGAACGGCAGATCAGCAAAAACGGACTGGATTACTACAATTATTCCATTGTCTCGAACAACAGGACCGTTTTTGAGGACACCGGTAAGGAGTATCTGACCGACAAGCTGACCGACTACGCCCTTGAGTTCATTGACCAGAATAAGGGGAAGCAACAGCCGCTTTTTCTGTACCTGGCGTATTCCGCCCCGCATATTCTGCTGATCCCCCGGGCCGATAAGCTGAGTAAGTTTCTGTACCGCTACCCGCGTTTCAACGGCCGGTACAATCCATCCTATGCGGCCATGCTGCTCAGTCTCGACGAGGGGGTTGGCCGGGTACTGCAAAAGCTAAACGACGCCGGCTTAGCCGACAATACGCTGGTTGTGTTCACCTCCGACAACGGCGGGCTCGGGATGCCCGAAGCAGGCCCGGCGCCAACGGATAATTCGCCCTTACGAAAGTGGAAAGGACACGTCTACGAAGGCGGTATCCGCGTACCGCTGATTATGGCGGGGTCCGGCATAACTGCCCAAAACGCCACCTGCGACCGCTACCTGACGGGCACGGACTTCGTACCGACGTTTATGGAGATGCTGCAAACGAACTGGAAGCCAACCGTACCGGACGGCAAAAGCTTTTACGCCCTGCTTGGCAACCCGGCCGCTGCCTTTCAGCGCGGACCTGTTTTCTGGCATTATCCACATTTCAGCAATCAGGCGAGTCGACCGTCGGCGGCCATTCGGGATGGCGACTATAAACTGGTTGAGCACTACGAAACCGGCAAAACTGAACTGTATAACCTCGGCAACGACCTGTCGGAGAGCACCGACCTGGCGCAGCAACAGCCTCAGAAAGCCAGGGAACTGCTCGGAAAACTAACGAAATGGCGTGCTGAGGTGCAAGCCAATATGCCGCGACCCAACCCGGCCTATGCGGTTAAGCGATAGCTGGTCAGCTACACTACAAAGGGCTACGCAATGGACAGTACAATCTTACCGAACTGCTCTGAGGTTGTCATTTTCCGGATAGCCTGATCAGCTTCGGCCAGGGGCAGTGCGTCGTCAATGACAGGACGAAGCTGATGCTGCTCGTAAAAGGTAAGCACAGCGGCAAATTCGTCGGGAGAACCCATCATGGTTCCGATAAGGGCCAGTTGCTTTGAATACAACGCATTGGGAACCAGCTCTGGTAGGTTTCCGCGGGTTGCGCCGAAGAAAACGATCCGTCCCCCAATTTTAGCCAACTTCACCAGGTCGGCAAAGCCATTGCCGGCCGCACTGTCGACGATGAGGTCAAAGCCGTTTCCGGAAGCGGCTTTCAACTGGTCGACCCAGTCAGCATCGTGGTAGTTAACTCCACCCCTGGCCCCGTACTGCTTAGCGCGTTCCAGCTTCTCAGCCGACCCGCTGGTGACGTATACATTCGCCCCGATCTGATTAGCTATCTGGAGCATAAACAACGCCACGCCACCGCCAATACCCGTCAGCAGTACATTTTGCCCGGGCTTCAGATTGCCCTGCGTGAATAAGGCACGGTAGCCGGTCAGGGCCGCCAGAGGCAAAGCCGCCGTTTCGGCAAACGATAAATACGTCGGTTTATCGTACACGTTCTCGGCCGGCACGACAATGTACTCGGCAAACGTACCTTGCGACGGAATTCCTAGAATCTGGAAGTCGGCGCTCTGAGCCAGCGGATTATCACCCCAATACAACGACGGCAAAATAACGACCTCCTTTCCAATCCGGTCGGGCGAAACGCCTTCGCCAACGGCCGTTATGATACCGGTGCCGTCGGAACCCGGTACGCTGGGCTGACGGGAGGCCCCTTGCTGGAGCCACCAGTCACGGCGGTTGAGGGCAGCGGCTTTCAATTGAACCTGTACCTGACCGGTTGCGGGCGTTGGGGTTGGAAGGTCAACAAGTTGCAGAGGTTTACCCTGCCCTTCCAGAACGATTGCTTTCATGATTCGTTGGGTGTTGATTGTATGACGCTGCAAAAGTAGCCGCGCCCCAACGAACCAAGCCGGTAGTATTTCAGGTTTGATAAGTAGTTTTTCAGGTACTTATTATGCTAACCGAGCGATTATACCAGCCGTTTGATATTCGCCTGATGGACGTTGTGGACTGGCACCAGCCTCCTCATCAGCACGCGTTCTTTGAGTTGCTGTACATTCAGGATGGTGTTGGACGTCAGTGCATCAACCAGAACAAGTTTGCGTACCGAAAAGGCAATCTGTTTCTGGTAACCCCAACAGACTGCCACTCGCTTGATGTTGACGCACCGACTCAGTTTGTCAGCATCCGGTTCACCGAGCAGTTTTTCCAGACCGTTGCGGGTGAGCGCCCCGACTGGTTCAGGAAGCTGGAATACGTATTGGCACAGCACGCTCACCAGCCTGATTGCTTGCTTCATAACGACTCTGACCGTTTGTTTGCGGGCCAGCTGATCAATGGACTGGTCCGGGAATACGTTAACAAAGGCCCCTTTTACGAAACGATCCTCCAGAACGGCCTGCAACTCCTGCTGAACATCGTGGCCCGCAACGTAGCGGAGAAAGGGCACATCGGCCTGCCCGGAAACATCGCTTCATCGTCGATGCTGAAAGACATGACGCTGTATATCCAGCAGCATATTCACGAACCGGACAAATTGCGGGCCGATCACCTGGCCGACCGCTTCAACCTGTCTCCCACCTACATCGGCGAATACTTCCGCAAGCATACGGGCGAGAGCCTACAGAGCTACATCATTCGATACAAACTGAAGCTGGTTGAAAATCGGCTGGAGTTCAGCGATCTCACAGTGTCGCAGATTGCGGATGAATTAGGCTTCACGGACGAAAGCCACCTCAGCAAGCTGTTCCGGAAATATTACTCGATCAGCCCCAAGATGTACCGGCAGCGGGCAACAGCCTTTCCGGCTTAATCCGGTTGCCGCTCTCCGCGCCGTAGCGCATTCACCAGATTATGCGCCCGGCGGGTTGGTTCGGGAATACGGTACCCCCCATTGCAGCGGAGAGTCAGGTCAATGGCCGTTTCCATGTCGATCAGGTGACCGGGCGATACGTAGACCGGATTGACTTTATCTTTGGTTCGCAGGGCCGCTCCAATGACTTCACGGTAATGCGTCATGGGCGACCAGCTGCCGCGCTCGGGAGCCGGTTCGTCGTACTTACCGACCAGCACCGACTTGGCGCAGCCAAAGGCCGGCCGGTCGATGAACAGGCCCATGTGCGAAGCAATCCCGATCCGGCGAGGGTGCGCAATGCCCTGTCCGTCGAACATGACCACATCCGGCTCGATCCTGAGTTTAGCCCACGCATCCAGCAGGGCTGGCCCCTCCCGGAACGACAGCAGCCCCGGTACGTACGGAAAGGTGGCTGAGCTGATAACGCCTACTTCGGCCACTACGTCGAGGGTGTCGAGTTGGAGCACCACGATGCCGGCGTAGACCGTTTCCTCAAACTTGTTGAACGAAATATCGCAGCCCGCGATGGTCTCGACCGGGCGGGTCAGCGGCTCAATACGGATCTCACTCCGCAGTTGCTGCTGCAGGGCGACAGCCTCGGCCGGGGTGAGCTGCCAGCTATGCAGGTTGTTGAATCTAGCCATGTAACGTCCTGGCCAGGCGCCTGCCTGACCCGTTGAGTTGAAATGCTAAGGCCAAGCTGGTGCTTGGCCAGGACAAAGTATTACTACAAACGCCGACCAGCGGGAAAAGTTAGGGAGGCAGTTTGCCCTTCACACAGTCAGCCCGCCGTTTGCACAAAACAATCGGGTTTATCCAGGATATTTTGTTTATTTTTGATAAGCAAATCGTCTATTGGTTGCTTATTGCATGACGTACGAGGTCTGGAACGTGCTGTTTCTGGGCATGGTCACCACCATGCTCCTGTTTAACGTGGTGCAATGGTTTTCGTATCGGGAGCGCATCTACGGGCTGTATACCGCCTATGTTCTGGTCTGGGTGGGTTATTTTCTGATTCGCGGTACCACCCTCGACGACAACCTGCCCACCAACGCCCGGCATTTTGTACGCATTGCCGGGCCCATGCTGGCATACTTCGTTTATTACGATTTCGCCAACATATTCATTGGTATCCGCGAACGGCTCCCCGGCCTGTTAAAGTTATTTCGGGTTAGCCAGGTGTTTCTGCTGGCTTACATCGGCCTGGAGATCTGGTTCTGTTTTTTATCGGACCATTGGCGCGAACCAATTCACGAAACCATTCATTCCGTTGTCCGCATCACCCTGGCGGTGGTAGCCTGGTACATTATTTTCAAAATTTTCCGGGTTAAGAGCTACGCATCCCGCTACTTTATTTCGGGCTCGGCCATGCTCGTACTGGGCGGACTGGCGGCTATGCTGCTGACCATCTTTGCCTCCGACGAATGGCGCGATATGACCGGTTTCTGGCACGCCCCGCTGACATACATGCAGATCGGTATTATTCTCGAACTGATGTTCTTCTCCCTGGGTCTGGCCCAGCGGCAGCGGCAGGTGATCATCAAAAAAGCCGTAATTGAGCAGGAACTGGCTCGCGAACGGGAAAAACGTCACCGCGAACAACTGGAAGCCGAACTGGCCGTACAGCGCCTGAAACAGGAGGTTTCGGAGGTGCAGATGCGGGTGTTACAGGCTCAGCTAAATCCGCACTTTCTGTTCAATTCGCTCAACTCCCTGTCGTCGCTGATCTCCGACGCACCGGACAAAGCCGAAGAATTTGTCGATGAACTGTCGAAGGTGTACCGCTACCTGCTGCGCACAAACGAACACGAACTGACCACGCTCGACACCGAAATTGACTTCATTCACTCGTACTATCACCTGCTGAAAACCCGCTACGGCCGGGGTATTGAGCTGGAGCTGTCGATCGACCGCAGGTACCAGAATCATAAGCTCCCCCCGCTGACCCTGCAACTGCTGGTCGAAAACGCGGTCAAGCACAACGTAGTGTCGGCAAGTCGTCCCTTAATGATTCGGATCCGGACCAACGCGCTCAGTACGTTAGTCGTTTCGAACAACCTCCAGCGCAAATCGCGGGATCGGGTCATTTCTACCAAAAAGGGCCTGCTGACCATCATGACCAAATACGAGCTGCTCCATCAGCCCGAAGTAGACATCCGCGAAACCGACGACGAATTTGAAGTAGTGGTTCCGCTCATTGGGCCGGATAACGGGCTGTGAGCGAAGGGGTCTGTCTGGGGTCTTCACGTACCGGCCGAAGCGGAGACATATACTGCCGACGAAGCCAGCTGCTCAGCCCATCCAACCCCGGAAACAACACGCGTTCGTTGATGTTGGCCTGATCGAGTTTATCGCGGATTTCCCACTTCAGTCCGGCCGGGATGATGATTTTCCGGTACATATCGTCGTGGCTATCCAGCCACTCATCCAGCGGCAGTTCGGGACTGGATACGACCGAAAACAGGGCGTACTGGTTCACGATCCGATCATCGATGGACGGTGGCTCGAAAAACAGCGCAAACTTTTCCTCCGACAATCGATCAAACTCCTCCAGCGACTGGATATCGTTCAGCAGTTCGACCGTAAACACGTCGGCTCCTTCCTGATGCAGGGTAGAGGTGAGCGATTCGGGCAGAAACTGATGTACTTTCTTATAGTTGATGCACCACACGGCCCCATCGCGATCAAATAAGATGGGATCGGACGTAACAAAATGCAGCGCCACCAACGGAGAGAACGTCCAGTCCATCAGTCGCGTCGGAAGGCCATGATGCTGGGCTACCGCCAGCCAGTGCCAGAACGAGTCATGTTCCAGTACGTCGCGGGTTGCGTATTTTTTGAAGTTACGAAGCAGGTGTCCCTCAAACTGGCTGCAACCGGGCCCGAGCCGCATCAGCGACGTCGTTAGCGTGTAGGTATCATCGGGCATGCCGCGGAACGCATACGGAGATCGAAACCGCTGAATATCAGCCATCCAGGACTCTTCGTACAAACAATTCATCAGTTCATTCCAGCTCGACACACAACTCTCCATACAATCAGCACTACGTTAGGGTCATTCGTTTGCCTACTAACTTAGTATGGTTTATGATTGTTGGGTAATTATGCTTACACATTACGTACCGGTGCCGGCTCCGGTTAGCCAGATTCTGAGAAACCAGACTACGTCTATCAATTTAGTTTAGACGTTTGGCAAACACCTGCTGACCTAATTTGTTGTCTGATAATTAGTTCAACGTTTCATCAAAGCTCCTTCTCATGAACCTGCGCGCTCGAAGAATGGATCGGTCCACTGGCTCAACTCCACCACTTGGCGTTATGGCCAGCTCGTCGGCCGTACATGGCTGGCTGTTAGTGCTTCGGCTGTTGGTAACTGGCTTTATGTTCACGCACGGCATTCCTAAGCTTACTAAAATTCTGAACGGCAACATGGCCTTCGGCGACCCGCTTGGCCTTGGTAGCGGCCTCTCGCTGGTCCTGGCAACTTCGGCCGAAGTAGGTTGTGCGTTTTTAGTCCTGCTTGGGCTTTATACCCGACTGGCTACACTGCCGATTATGTTTACTATGGTGGTGGCGGCTTTTATCGCCAATGCCGACAAGCCATTCGGTGACAGAGAATTACCGTTACTCTATTTGTTGATCTATACGACCCTGTTCTTTCTGGGCCCGGGCAAATACTCCATTGACGGGCGCCGGGTAAGCAACTGGCGGCTCTGATACGATCCGTCCGTTTCCTTACGTAGCCAAGTTGTCAACTGATTCAGGGTTGACGATTCGTCAGATCAGCCAACGCCTGCCTAATTACAGGATCATGGCTGGCCCGCAGGTCATCCTTACCGACGATTACTTTGACGTCGACGGGAACACCGCTGCCTTCGTAACACTTGTTTTGGGCGTCATGAAACCGTTTTTGGGGTACCGAATAGAACCAGCCATTGGGTAGTTGCATAAATCGAAAACTATCAAAACTGCCTTCGGTGTTTTCGCCGACTAACCGAACATTGGGTAAAGGGTGCATGATAAGCGCGAGGATGTCGCCCGCGCTCACGGTTCGATCATTGGTCAGCAAAGCGATTGGCAGCTTTGGAAACTGGTGTTTGCCTTTGGGTCGCAGGCGAAACGTAGTCAGTTTAACAAAGTCTGTATACCCACCACGTTTTCGTCGGCGATACCGATAGCAACCCACCCGCCCCTTGTCGACAAAGCGACCGGCTACCCCAAAAGCAAACCGGTCTCCGCCCCCCTGGTTGAAGCGTATGTCCAGTAGTACTCCCCTGACCGATCCGAAATAGGCTAAGATGCTATCCAGTTCCCTCAGTTTTGGGCCTGACCCTCTCTTGCCATACGTACAGGAGCTAATTCGTACATAGCCGTAATCCCCGGATCTGGCGTAATAAAACTCCCGGGTACTGTCCTCGTTGGTTCCTCCAATCGCGCGTAATGGTTCAAAACCCTGCTTCGCTAAGGTGGCATCGGTAGCCTGCCAGTACGTCTGAACGGAATCCTTGTTAAACTGAAACTGATTGGAATAAACCGAGGGCTTTCTGGGCCAGAACACCTTCGGTGGTTTTACATTACGGATCGCTAACCGAACATGAGCGTCATGCAACGGTCGGATCATCTCCGACAGAACCGTGAACAAGCGCTCTGGCGAGGTAGTACTGTCGACCAGCGGTGCATACCTGATGTACTGTTGCTGCCAATCGACCTGTTTCATATCGAAAGTTGGATACTTATCCTGGTAGCTTTGCCAGAAAGCTTTGAACGTTAAAACGGGGTCGTTGTCTGGCCGGCGCTGGGCGGTAGCCTGGTGAACCACTAAACCGTACAGCCAAACAAAAGCAACTAAGTAGCTTTTCATTAGAGGTTTAATTCAACTTCTTCCATTCGGTATCCTGGCCGTGTTCGCGCAGGGTGAACTTAACCACCTTGCCCGCTTCATTCCTTTCAAAGGTGAATCTCGTATTATACGTCCCAAAAAAGAACCTGTCTTCTCCACTCGCGTACAGCGGCAGTTCAGAAAATTGCGTTTTGCCCTTTCCTTGCGCATACAATCCGTCGTTCTTTAACACAAGATCAATCTTGTACTTATCGTTCAGCGCGTAGCTTCCAACGTATTGACTCAAGGCCTTCGTTTCAAGCTTCATATACTGGCGGGGTTGCCACAAATCATACGGCTCACCGAAAACAATACCCGAAATAGCAATCATCAAGGGCACCAGCGACTCGCCATAGTTACCGAAGTTATTAAGCAAAACAATCGTCAGGTCTTCTTTCGGGTAGTACACAAAGGTTGACATGAAGCCAGGATAACCGCCGTCGTGCCGAACATACTCTTTGCCGTTTGTTTTGTCGATAAACCAGCCGTAGCCATATTGATTTAGCCGTGGTGTAAAGGCCTGCTTCCACGACTTTGCCGAAAGCAATTGTTGGTTAGCCACGGCCCGCCCCCACTTGTACATATCGCTGGTTGTGCTGTAGATTGCCCCGGCCGAATACGCCACCGTTGAATCGTAATGTGGATAAGGCGAGAAGTAATCGGTGGTTAACGTATCGTACCCAAATGCTCTCGATTGTGCCGGAAGATTAATGAAATCAAAGCCGGACTGGGTCATACCGAGCGGCTGAAAGATCATGTCGCGCATGGCCTGCTCGTAGGATTTACCGGTCACTTTTTCAATAATCATACCCAGCAGAAAGTATGCGGAGTTGTTGTAGGCGTACTGTTTGCCGGGCCTAAACTCCAACGGCTTGTCCCAGAATAGCTCCAGCACACGCTGCTTCGGCACCGGATGGCAGACAATAGCCGAATCCCCTTCATCAATCATGTCGGTGTAGTTGAAAATGCCCGACGTATGCGTTAACAAATGATGCAGTTTGATCTTGTCGCCATTAGGATAGTCAGGAAAGTATTGGCTTAGGTTATCATCTACCGATAGTTTATCCTCCTCCTGTAACTTCAGAATTAACGCCGACGTAAACGACTTTGTAATCGACAGAATCGGAAAACGGGTACTGGTGTCATTGGGTGCTTTGGTTACGGCGTTGCGAACCCCATACGCCTTGTGCAGCAGCACTTTCCCTTTGTGCGCTACCAGGGCGACACCATTGAACCGGTAAGCTTGTTGAGCCGAAGTGAGATATTCGTCCAGTTTTTCGGCCGTGGTTCTGACTTGTTGGGCGTTGAGTGGAGAGGTTAGGATTTGAGCGAGCAGTGCGGTAGCCGCCCATAGTAATCTTTTCATGTTACGTTGTTTTTGGCTCAAAACAGGCCAGAAACAAGGCTCAAATCTGCTCAGATCCGGATTTGAGAGGTAATTTTCACCACCAACTCCCCTGAAGGGAGCTGCACTATCCGGGATCAGTAGCCCCCTTTAGGGAGTTGGGGGCAACTCCAGCATTCCGCGCAGTCCATCCAGATCCACCTTCTCCAAAAACTGGCTCATCATCGCCCGCTTGGCTACCATGTCAGGCGCGGTTTCGTAAGTCATTTGCAGGTGAATGAATTGAACCGCCGGGCGGGGCAGTTTGCTGCTTCCATACGCAAGATCGTGCGTTACGACGGGCCGGCTGTAGGGGAATGCCGCCTGCTCAGCAAACGTCCCTTGTCCGCGCTGGTTCATCATCAGTCCATAAGGCTCACCCAGCACCGCCTGTGTACTCCGCTCTGCGGGCGTCATAGCAGTCAGCATTGTTTCCAGACGGTCAATGTTTTCGCGCCATTCCCGGGCTGATGCCTCGCGCTTCTGACGACCACGCTCGACGCTTTGCCGGTTGCCGTTGATGTATTTCTGGCGTTCGGCCTCAGTCTTAAATTCAATCCTGGCGGCATAGGCTTCGCTTTCTTTCAGAGAGGCTTCCAGCACCTTCGTCGTTTCTTCGTTCTCTGCCAGCATGTTGCGTAACGTAGCCTGAAATAAGCGCACCACCTCCTCCCGACTAACGGCCCGAACCGGTAATCGCTGATCGGGCAGAATCAAAATGGATTCGCGCTTACGGTCACGATCATCAGGGTGAGTGCTGTAGACGGGGTAGCCTTTCAGCGTACCTACCTGCTTCGGCATGTAGTAGATCTCCTGGCCATTGGGCAGCTGGTAACCTACCTCCCTCATGAACTTGTACAGAAAATTGGCGTGCATCTCAATCCGGGTTCCCGTTTCGCCCGATACTTCCGGCTTGCCCCGGAAGCACCAGTAGTGGTGGAACATCACCCGCACGGTGTAGCGCAGGGGGCCGTTCGGCCGCTTTTCATACAGGCTGTGGTGATCGGTGTTGATGCTGGTTCCCTGGCGGGCTTCAAGGCCTCGCGGCTCCGGATACGCCTGCCGGATAAAGCTCAACAGCTTGTCTTGCCGGGCAGCAATCTGGGGCTGCATCGCCCTGGTAATGTTCTGCAGATCAGAACCCACCCACGAACTGCCGCGCCGTATCCACTGCGTCGGGCGCTGCTGAACGGTTGCTTCCGGACAGGACATATCCGGCTGGGCCAAAGCGACAGATACCGGGTAGCCAGCCAGCAAGCCAACACAAGCGACTAAATAAAGGAAAGCCGGCGCTGCCGGCTTCGCAGCAATACGTTTCAGCATCAGTTTCATAGCGGACAAACCCTCCCTTTTACCGGCAAAATAGCGTGCGCATCCTCCCTCAGCCAGGCATGCTTACCCCAACTGGTCGTTTGACTGACTGAACCGAGAAAAGTGCCATCTGGAATGACGTGTTTTAGTCCGGTCTGGCGTAGTCAGTAAGTTCCCTGCTATCAAGGGGAGGAAGCCTCATCATTTCTGGCTTTCCTTGCCGGTGGTCGGGCCGTTGCGAATCAATTCGAGCGCAAAATTCATGACCGTATCGATGCCGTCGATAGCTTCTTCAATCGTGGGTTGAACCGTGTAGTCGGGCAGCGTACCGCGCTGCAAAGGCCCACTTGTCCCCACCGCCATTTTGTACCGAACCAACGGAATGCTAACCCGTAGTTTGGTGTGAGGCAGCGTTAGCACCGCAAACTCCCCACTATGACCGCCCTGATACGCTCCACCTGTTTCCTGCCCAACGAACGTGGCCAGTTGGTTGGCGTGGGCAGCCGCTGTAAACTCAGCCGTGGTCGAAGCGCTCATGCCGTTCATCAGTACGTAGACTTGTCCCGAAAATCGCTCCGGCCTGGGTTGCTGTAGGGCCAGCCCCGGTTCATCTTTTGCTTTCAGGGAGAAGCGTCCATTACCCAGCGGTAGCAGGTATTTGGGCAGACTTTTCACAAACTTCTCGTCCAGATCCGTGTACTTCAGATATGGTATGGTGTTGGTTACCGTCGTTAACGAATCGTAATAGCGTGTAGGCTTATCAATCAGGTATGAGAATAGTTCGTATCCCAGTTTATCCCATCCGCCGGTGTTGTCGCGCAGGTTAATAATCAGATTTTTGGCCTTCTTATTCTGTAACTCACGAAAGAACTGCTGGTACAGTTTCGGGTCCTTTTTGTTATCGCCAAAGCCCCGAATCGTCAGCACGGCCGTTTGAGTATCCGTCCACTCCAACCGAACCGACTCCTTTTTCTGTAATGCCCTCCAACGGTCCCAAAGCACCTTATTAACCGGATTGGTTTGGGCATTTTTCAGCCAGTCGGATGCAGTAACAGCCGCTACGTTCTGCCGGACAAGCTCTCCTGTTCTGTACCGTCTCATCTCAACGACAAACGAGTCGGGTTGCTCAACCAGCAGGTAATAATACCCTCCGAAATTCTTGCTCAAAGCAGCTTCCCTACCGGCCTGGCTGTACCCGTCGACGAACAGATGCCGCTTTATCTGCTCTCGAATGCCTTCAATCGGTTTGCCATTAATAGAGATTACTTCGCTACCCGGAATGAGCAGCGTATCCTGGTGGCTCGTCGCATTGACGGTAATGTAGGTTTTTCCGTTGATGAATAGGATGTTATACGGCAACACCCGGATGGTTTGGTCCCATTTGGGCGGTGGAGCCAATTGCGTATGAGCGCACCGAACGGTCGCCAGCAGGGTTGCCAGTAACCGGTAATAGACACCCAGTGGCTTATCAGTCGCTAATTGCGCTGTTGTGTGATCAAACAACGAATCCAGCGCGTGTTTGGGCGTATAGCGATACAGACCCGGATGCGATTCCTCCAACGCCTTACGCAACAGGCTTACTTCTTCCTGATACTGGGCAGCGGGAAACGTTTTCGTTAACGAAAGGGGATCGGATTGAGCGATGGACGAATTCGTAATTCGTAGCAGTAAGCCAAGAGCGAGGTAAAGAATCGGGCGTTTCATACAATGATTTTTGCCCAAAGAACCGGCTCACGTTGCCCCAAATCTGCTCAAATCTAAACTTGAGCACTCTTTTTGACCGACACCGACGTTTGCTGCGCCAGATAAGCCGAGGGCGATACGCCCGTGAACTGCTTGAACGCCCGCTGGAAGGTAGCCTGGGAGTTGAAGCCGCACTCAAATCCAATGCCGGTAATAGTCAGATGACTGCTGGCCGAGTCGAGCAGCCGTTGTTTGACGGCTTCAATTCGGTACCCGTTGACGAAGGCGTTAAAACTTTTATCGAGGTGCTGATTCAATACGTGCGAAACCGTTTTCTGGTCAAGGTGCGTGTGGTGCATGAGCTTTTCCAGTGTCAGATCCGGGTCAGTGTATAACTGATCGACCTCCATCGCTTTTTTCAGCAGCCCAGCCGCTTTATCGACGGTTTCAGCCGGTAAGGTAGTCGTTGCTTTTTTGCGTTCGGTGAGTGCACTCAGCCGCGCGTGCAGATACCCCTTCAACCCGAACCAATAAATCAGCACCGCCATCGGCACGTAAATCAGATACCAGTTCATCTCGCCCATCCAGTCGGGCCGCAAACCAGGCAATACGTACGGGATCAGAAACAGGAGCCAAACAACCTGGAAGATTTGCAGACCTGTCAGAAACTGCCGCAGCCAGGCTAGTTTGAGCCGTTGCTGCACAACCTCCGGGCCTCTGCCTGCGGGTTGATACCGAATCAGTACGTTCCGGGCCAGCAGCACATAGACCGAGATGGACAGCCAGCGCGGGATGTCCACGTACATATCGTATTGATCGATGATGTCGCCCCAGCCTTTCAGATCAGAGCGGACAAATACGTGCGTAGCCAGACCGATGAGAAACGTCCAGCAGATCAGGGCGGGCACCCAGTCGAGCAGGACCGGCAGAAAATGCCAGCGTTCGTTCCGGCCAAGTCGAAAACCAGGTTCCAGCATCGACCGGACATAAAACCAGGTCAACGGCCCAATCGGCATGGCCATGATCACCGGCAGCAAGTCCATAACGAACCGAATCCGCGGATAAGCCTCGTAGAAGCCGCCTTCCAGCGCGACCATGTTCAGGCTCGCTATCGCAAACAAGCCGATGAGCACCGCCAGCAGTCGGTTAGGCAACTGCGGACTTGATCGGGTAAACCACAGCAACGACGCCAGGATAAACCCCTGCAAGGTACCGAGTAACAGAAGCAGGGCGAAGGGCGAAATAGTCATGTGGGTAAACTACCAAAACACTGGTAATTTACCCAATCATTTCTGGTTTCCCTTGCCGGTGGCCCGACCGCCCCGGCTACTGGCGCAAGGTCCTGACGTAAAACTCTCCGCTGATGGCCGGCCCCGATCTGGTGCAGTTATCATCCGCATCGATCAGGTTGCCGGAAATGGTGCCTTTCACGAATTTACCCGGCTCGTATTCCTCGAAGACAACCTGCCCGTTGGCGATCATGTCTTCGCCGTCGCAGTTGTCGTGGCCGCCATCGTACTGTTTACCACCGTTCGCGAACTCGAACGTAATCCGGCATTTTCCCGGCTCCCGGTCATCGCTAAACCGAAGGATGCTACCCGCCCGGGCATTGCTGAAGTCGATACTGAACAGTTCCGATGTATTACCACCGACGATGGCCGAATACTCCGGTTCCTCATCGTCCAGGTAAACACCCAGCGTATACAGACGCTCCTGACCAAGGAAATTTAGCTTGATGTAGCCAGGTCCGATGTACACCTCACGCGTCAGGATCAGTTTAGCCGGACTGTTTACAAAAGTCACTTCAACCGAAATGGTTACGGGATTCTGTTTCGGCGCCGATCGCGGAGCCGTGTAGATTGCCGAATGTTTGTCGGGCGTTAGTTGCCCATCGCCAATCAATGACCATTTCAGGCCGTCGTTGGCCTGACCACCGGTAGTTTTCGTCATCAGCGGCTCTTCGCCCTTACCGGTTAGCGAGGCTATCTGGATAAACGTCAGGGTCGTTGATTCACCGTAGTTCAAAAACCCCTTGTCAGCCCCTTCAGCAACCAGGTAAAACTCTTCGAACAGACTCCAGTCGCTGAAGTGATGCATCGGAACGGTAACCTGACGCTTCTGCGTGTCTATCTGCTTTCCCGGCACCGCGTACCAAATCCTGCTGCTGCGTTGATACGCAATGCCCAAACCAGCCGGAGCACTACCGACAACGTCAGCGTCGGTGTATTGAAAGGTCAGGGTAGCCGGCTTACTAAACTGGAGCCCGTCGGGGGAAAACCGATACGACTGCCCTACGCCGTTGGGTGTGTGGTTGGTGATGGGCAGAATCGAGATGGTAGTCGCCTGGCTGACGGCTCCGGCTGGCAGCGTAAGCTGAACCCGGCCGTCGGCCGTGGTCAACGTCCCCCCTTCAGGCCCGATTATTTTGCTGACGGCCGTACCGTCCGGCTGGCCTATTTCGGTCACATCGCCCGCTGGGAGGGGTTGTTCAGTGGTAGGCTTCGACGGATCAACTTCTGTCTGATCGGGTTTGCAGGCGTTCAGGCAGCCGAGGCACAGCCAGGCGGCCAACAGGTAATAACAACACTTAAACATGACTTTTCTGACGTATTGAGTGAATCACAGCTCAGCTTTACTGAGTTGTCACGGCAAAACTGGTTCATCCCGAAAGCCGATCCGAGGCCATACTGTATGATATGTCATAAAATAAATCAGAATTGACTAATTGCATTCATGACCTGTTAAAACGGGCATGCGGACTAACCGCTTCCTCAATACAGAATATAAAATGGAATTCATTGGGTGATTTTACACGTTGCCGGGTATTAAGCGGGTAGCTCATTCCAATTTGCTCATGATTTCGCCTTGTGAAAATCACTTCCTCCATCAGCTGAGGGCCGGTACGTCCTCCGCCTACGAGTTACTGTATACGGCTTATTTTCCCACCATTGCCCATCTGGTGAAGCAGAACAAGGGCAACGATCGGGATGCCGAAGACCTGTTTCAGGAAACGGTGATTGTGCTGCTGGAAAAGATCCGGCAACCCGATTTCGCGCTGACATCTTCCCTGAAAACGTACCTATATGCCATTGCCCGCAACCGTTGGCTGAAACGGCTACGGGACGAAAAGCTGGTCACAACCGATAACGAAACGTACCTGGCGACTTTGCAGGACGAGTCGACCTTACCCTCTACGGAATCATCGGATGACAACCCGGCCGAACAGGTTCATCAGTGGATGAACCAGATTACGGGCAACTGCCAGCGGGTGCTGACCTCCGTGTATTTTTCGGCCGAACCACTCGACTCGCTTATGCAGACGATGGGCTGGAAAAACCGCCATACGGCCAACAACCAAAAGTATAAGTGCATTCAGCAAATCAAGCGTATAGCGACGAACCAGAAAGGGGCCGCGTAGCAGTGTGGGGTATTGCATCAGTCTGGTTCAAAAATTACCGACGCCGTGGGTGATTATGCCGGGCGGCTGGAATTAACTCAGGCAGCACCTGAAGAGCATTGTCTGCGAACGCGTGCTGCCAACGTATTGAGTTAACCAACAAACCGACTAATCGCATGGCCTCTAAAACAATTGAAGCAACCGACGCCAATTTCAATGACCTGATCAGCTTCGACAAACCTGTGCTGGTTGATTTCACAGCCGAATGGTGCGGTCCGTGCCGCCTGATTGGCCCATCGGTGGAGCAATTAGCCGCCGAATATGACGGCCAGGCTTTGATCGCGAAAATGGACGTCGACCAAAACGCCCGCATCCCGGCTCAGTTTGGCATCCGCAGCGCACCAACCTTGCTGTTTTTCCGCAACGGCAAGCTGATTGACAAAGTTGTTGGGGCCGTTCCCAAAGCCGTACTGGAGCAGAAACTCCAGTCGGCAATGGTGTTGGCTTAATTTTCGGGGCCTGGCTCCGGCCTGGCCCCGAAAATCAACCCAGATACGGTCAGAAAATTGCCGGATTTCGTGTTAATTGGGTCGTTATACGCCAACGACCCTTTTCGCATTCTATGAAACTCATCTGGCTTTTCCTGTTACCCCTGCTCATCGGGCAATCGGCACATGCTCAAGCCGATAAGCCGTTAACCGTCCAGCTCAAACCACAAAAAAGTGGGTATCAGCTAATCGTCAACAATAAGCCCTATTTCATCAAAGGAGCCGTTGGCAGCGACTACCTGGAGAAACTAAAGCAGTACGGTGGGAACTCGATCCGGGCCAACAGCAGAAGCCTGGACAAAGCCCATGCCCTCGGCCTGACGGTATTGGTTAACCTGCCCGTACGGGCGGAGCGTGATGGCATGAACTACGACGATGCCGCAGCCGTACGACAACAGCACGACAAGGTGATGGAGATTGTCCGGCAGACGAAGGATCACCCGGCGGTGCTGATGTGGGCGCTGGGCAACGAGCTGGATTTTATTCAGGCCAATGTCAAAGACAAATACAACCTGAAAGTCTGGGACGCCGTCAACGCGCTGGCGCAGGAAATTCATTCGATTGACCCCAACCACCCCATCATGACGGTCGTCGGATCAATCAACGAGGAAAAAATCAGGGATCTGCTGACGAAGTGCCCCAATCTTGACCTGCTGGGTATCAATGAATACGGCGATCTGAACAAGATTCCGCAGTGGCTCCGGCAGTTCGGCTGGAAAAAACCCTACGCCGTGACGGAGTGGGGCCCGACCGGTTTCTGGCAGGTTCGTAAAACGCCCTGGAAAGCACCCGTCGAGGAAACCAGCAGTATGAAGGCTGACAAATACCACGAGCGCTACGACAGCGCGATTGCGGCCGACAAAGACCTGTGCATTGGTTCGTACGTCTTTCTCTGGCGGCAGCACCAGGAGCGTACGCATACGTGGTTCGGTATGTTCGACGAAAACGGCCTGGAAACGGAAGCTGTCGACGTCATGCACCACGCCTGGACGGGCGAGTGGCCCGCCAACCGGACCCCCCGGCTGGATTCGGTAAAAATTGGCAACCAGACTGCTTATGACGGGGTGTATCTGCAACCCGGCCAATCGTACCGGGCTGCGGTCTGGGTAACCGATCCAGAAGGCGACCCATTGCGGTACAACTGGGAAGTCCTGCCCGAAGGCACCCGTTTCCCGTACGGCGGCAACGGCGAAAAGCGCCCCCCTGCCCTGCCCGGCCTGATCGGTGCTGCCAGCAACCGCCAGATTTCGTTTCAGGCTCCGATCGAGGAAGGTCCCTACCGCCTGTTCGTCTATGCGTATGATGATAAAGGGCATTGGGCCACAGCGAACGTACCGTTTTATGTGAAGAAGTAACGCTGGCAGGGAAACGTACGTACCAGCCATAATCCGTTTCGTCAATTACATATTGCAAAAAAGTAGCACTGATCCACACTGATACTCACCGAGTCTCCGTATTTTCATGACAGCAACAGCTACTAATTCATTGTATGAAATCGCCTAAACCCATCAGCCGATCCGAATTTCTTAACCAGGTAGGCGTACTCGGAACGGCAGCCGCCTTAACCCGGCCGGTCCTCGCAAAGAGCCAGCCCATGGCCGAGTCTCCGCCCGTATTGCCCGACCGGAAGATCCGCCTGGCTGTCATTGGCTGTGGCAGCGTATCAAACATGTATCTGCCGCACCTGTCGAAATCGCCTTACGTGGAACTGGTCAGTACCTGCGACATTATCCCCGAACGGGCACAAAAAGCGGCTACTACATACAACATTCCGAATCATTACCCGCACATTGACCAACTGCTGGCCGGTGCTCCGTTCGACCTGCTCGTCAACCTGACCAATATGCAGGAACACGGCCGACTCAACAAACAGGCGCTGCTGGCCGGCAAGCATATCTGGAGCGAGAAACCCATGGCCAACAACTACCGCGAAGGCCGCGAGTTACTTGAACTGGCGCAAAAGAACAAACTACGTATCTGGGGGGCTCCGGCGGTGGTGATGAGCCCGCAGTTTGCGTTTATGGCCCGGGCCATAAAGGACGGTAAACTCGGCAACGTGTCGGCCGCTCATGCCCACTACGGCCATTTAGGACCAACCTGGTCGGCTTTCTTTTACGAGAAAGGCGGTGGAAGCCTGCCTGATCTGGGCGTTTATAACCTGGCGACACTAACCGGATTGCTGGGCCCCGCCCGGTCCATCGTTGCGATGACGAGCATTGTTACGCCCACCCGCAAAACCGACAATAAAGAGACGTTTCCGGTCGAAGCAGAAGATAACGCCATGGTGCTGATGGACCACGGCAACGGTATCCTCTCCCACGTACAATGCGGTTTTAATTATTTTGACCCATACGGCCACGAAGGAACAGGGCAGGAAAAACCGACGATCACCGTCTGGGGCACGCAGGGCAATCTGGCCCTGATCGGTTATGACTGGGCTCCTTTTGGCGTTGACCTGGCTACGGTCGCTGACGAAAAAGGCCAGCGCTACGTTACCGATCCATCCGACTACCGTTGGGAGATGGGCGCGTCCGTCATTGCCGAACACATGGCTTTAGGTAAAGAGCCGCTTATCCAGGCTGAGCACGCGCTCCACGTACTGGAAATCATCGAAGCCGCCCGTTCATCAGGGCAAACCGGCAGGCGGGTAAAACTTCAGTCGTCTTTTCGCTGGCCTTTGGTGTAACCGTCGTTCGCGCTGGTGACCGCGTTGCCAGGTAGACATTCTTTGTTGGACGCCCGCGCGAATCCACGTGTTTCGTAGGTTGGGCGTAGCCTTACTCCCGCAACGGCGGCTGATACACGCTCACTGCCCGAAGACCCGACAACGCCCGGCCGGATAATTCGACTACGTGCCCGCCATTGGCCACGCCCTGCACAATCGTCGTCGTTTGCTCGTCGGCCGCGCTGACCGTATCGCGGCACATCGATACCACCTGCCAGCGCAACGTATCGCCCGGCTTCAACCAGGCGAACTGCCTGAAATCGCCGGGGTTCTTCCGCCGGAACCAGTATTGCGGCTCAATCACGATCCGGCCCGACCGCGAGGTGAATTGCGTATCACTGCTCCCTTCGCCATCATGGCCCGTCTTCGAACCGCTCACCCGGAAGCCAACCTCCTGCCGAACGCTGTCAACGGCCGTGATGGTCAACGTCCAGTCCTCGGCCTGAGGCTGCCCTGCCAGTCGGACGGTGAGCGCCTGCCCGATATGGGTCAGGAAGAAACCATCGGGCTTACGACTCGGCCGGGTATGGTAGTAGCACCCTAGCGTAGCCGACGGTTTCTGGCCATCTACCAGCACGGAAGCACTACCCGTTGAGGAGTTCCACACCAGGTCAACCCGGTTACCAGTCAGCGGCAGACGCAGCCTGTCTTTACGGACAACAAAGTCTTTTCCGGTGGTCAGCACCCGCCCATCGTCTGTAGACGCTGGCCCAGTGGTCAGCGTTTCGAAATACCGCGCGATGATCTCCGCCATCAGGTAGTTCCCGTGGGCGTTCAGGTGAACATTGTCTTTCAGCAGCGACGAAGCCGACAACCCATTTTTAGCCAGATACGCCTTCCACGCCTTCCGGATGTCGATCAGCGCCAGTTGGTATTTATTGCACAGCGCCGGCAGCCACACCGCGCAATGGCGATCATGCCACGCTTCGTTCTGTCCCACGGCGATGTGGTCGGTCTGAACAGCCACTTCGGCCGTGGTTCGGCTGCGAATGGTCCGGATGATGACCTCGTAATCCTCTTCATTCCCGTAGTCGTGAAACAGAATCAAATCCGGGTAAAACGACACCACATCGTTATCGACCATGAGCTTCAGCCGTTCGGAGCTAAACCCACCAATCGCTTTATTGACCATAATCAGCCTGGCCTCCGGATACCGCTTCTCCAGAAAACGCTTAACTTGCTGCCACCACTCCTGCATACTGATCGACTGCCCATACACCAGCACCCGAACCTCCAGAGGCTGCGCCGACGTAGCGTTTGTCAAGCGATAGGCCGTGCGCGGTAGTCGGGTCATAAACCGGTCAGCGTCGGCAACCGGCGGAACAGGAAAATACGGCTGCGCAAACGCATATAGGGGCAACAGGAAGATCAGCAGGGCGCGAAGGAACGGCATATCTGGCAAGGATTTGATACGTTTAGTCGTAGGAACACACCATAAAGCTCAGACAAATCGTCTTACCGGCTGGCCTGCTCTATCTGGTTGAGCCATGCGCACAGGCTACGTGAAACAAATAGGCTCCACACAAAATTGACAATACAATATGAAAAAGCGAACGTTCCTGACGGCGCAGTGGCGCAAGCTCCTGATGCTGAATTACGAAGTTGATCCGGCCGTACTGAAACCGCACCTGCCACCGGCCACCGAACTGGACCTATGGGAGGGTAAAGCGCTGGTGAGCATGGTCGGCTTCCTGTTTCTGAACACACGCGTGCTAGGAATCAAGTGGCCGTGGCACGTTAACTTTGAGGAAGTCAATCTCCGGTTCTACGTTCGCCATTACGATGGTACGCAATGGAAACGCGGCACTGTTTTCATCAGTGAAATTGTTCCCAAACCGGCCATCGCATTGATCGCCAATACCCTCTACAACGAACATTACCGGGCCATGCCCATGCGGCATCAGGTTACGGCCCTGACCGATGGCCGACAACAGCTCCGCTTCGAGTGGCGGTCTAAAGGCCATTGGAATAAACTCGGCGCTACGGTCAGTAATGAGCTGCACGACCTGACTCCCGGCAGTGCCGAGGCCTTTATTTTTGAACATTACTGGGGCTACAACGCCCTTAACGAAACAACGACTCAGGAATACCAGGTCGAACATGTACCCTGGCAGATCGCGACGGTCAGCGATGCTTTTTTCGAGGCCGACGTAGCCAGTCTGTACGGTGACGCTTTCGTCCCGTACCTGACCGTAGCGCCGTATTCCGTCTTTTATGCCGAGGGGTCGAACGTATCGGTCCGGGTGGCCGGCAAGGTACGGCCCGTGCTGGAGACTGCGGCCCTGTGAATGCCCGAAAAATAGCCCCACTCCAGTCTGTTCAGGCAACCGGAGTGGGGCCAACAAACGGGCGTGTACGACCCTTTATGACTTTTTAGCGTTGTTCTTCGCCGTGGCTACCGTCTTTTTAACGGGTGCTGTCGACTTCCTGACCGGGGTGGCACCGGTAGTTTTTGTCATCGTGACGGGGTCCCAGTGCACCACTTTGTTGTCGAAATAGCTCTCGTTGCAGGCCAGTACCGGCGCTGCGGCCCGGAAACCAAACACCGGATCTTCGATCGTGCCCTGGCTGCCTTCCCGTACGTTTTTGAAGAAATCGCCGAAGTGTTTGGCGTGCGCATCATCGTCTTTCGGCGACTCAAAGCGAACCTCCTTAACCGGCTCGGCCATGCGACTTTCGGCCGGATACTGCGCATCGTACTGCCGCACAAACTCCTGCTGCACCTCCGGCGTGAACGTAAAGAAGCTGTCGTAATTACCGTAGCCGGGTGCCTGGGGTAACTTCTTCTTGGTCAGAATCAGATTATCTTCCGAGAACTCAATCTGGCCTTCGTTCCCAATGATGCGCGTTACGTTCTGGATTTTACCCGCATTGGCAAAATTCACCCGCAGCACCATCTGGAAGGCTTCGTGCTGGGCAGTTTTAGGGTAATCCATGATGCTCGTCATGACGTCGGGTACGTCGCGGCCATCTTTCCAGTAGGCCAGGTTGCCCGACGAGAAAATCCGGTTGGGTCCCAGCGAATTGGTTACGAAATGTACGCCCGTAATGAGGTGCACGAAGAGGTCGCCGGCTACACCCGTGCCGTAGTCTTTGTAGTTGCGCCAGCGGAAAAACCGCTTGGGATCGAACGCCCGCTTAGGCGCATCGCCCAGAAAGCGGTCCCAATCCAGCGTTTGCGTCGACGCATCGGGCGGAATGGAGTAGTTCCAGGCTCCAATGGCGTTGAAGCGGTCGTTGTTGGATTCAATATAGTTGATCGTGCCGATGTCGCCCGCCTGCACCATGCGCTTGGCTTCCTGAAAAGCCGCGCTGCTGATCCGCTGGCTACCGACCTGCATGGTCTTACGCGACTTTTTCCAGGCGTCGATAACCGCTTTGCCTTCGTTGATGTGATGCACCATCGGCTTTTCGCAGTACACGTTCTTACCGGCTTTCAGAGCCGCGATGGTGATGTGATCATGCCAGTGGTCGGGCGTCACGACGAGGACCGCGTCCACATCAGGGCGGGTCAGAATCTCGCGGAAATCGCGGGTTGTGAACAGATTTGGGTTGTTAAACGCCGTTTTCGCCGTATCGAGCCGACCCTGATACAGATCGGCTACTGCCACCAGTTCAACGTCAGGATTGCGCAGGGCGGCCCGGGTATCGTAGTTGCCCTGAATACCCATGCCGATGGTGGCAATGCGGATTTTGTCGTTCGGGCTAACCTTCATCAGATTCGGAATGTAATTGAAACCGAGCGGACGGGCCAGGCCCTGGGTTGCTACCAGCGCCGAAGCTGCCGACAGGCCTTTTATAAATTTGCGACGGGATGCTTGCATAAAACAAAGGTGATTAATCGTCCTGGGTGTAAAAGCCACGTATCGAGTAGATTTACCCTTGCTCATTATTTGTTCTTTGCAACCTCCTTAACCGCTTCATAATCACTAAAAACACGTAACCACTCATGTCGACCCGAGCCCTAATCTTACTTGTCGGGACAGGTATACTGACCCTGCTGCTGGCGGCAAAACCAATCCCATTCACCAATGATGCCGATTCAGCTCCCTCCCCCAAGGCTACGAAACGGTACCTCTACGTAGCGACTCCGGGCATTCGAAACTATCTGGAATACGGCGGACACGGTTTGCTGGTCTACGACATCAACAACCAGCACCGGCTGGTAAAGCGTATTCCGCTGGCGGGACTGGGTCCGGACGGCAAACCGCTGAATGTGAAAGGAATCGCGGTCAGTCTGGCTACGCAATGTGTTTATGTCAGCACGATCAATACGCTCCAATGCGTCGATCTGACTACGGAGAAACTGCGCTGGGAAAAACCGTACGAAGGCGGCTGCGACCGCATGGCCATCGCTCCGGACGGCAAAACCATCTATGTGCCGTCTTTTGAGAAAGAGCACTGGCACGTTGTGGACGCGGCTTCGGGCGATGTCCTCCGCAGGATTGTCACGAATTCGGGGGCGCACAATACCCTGTGTGGCCCCGATGGTTCACGAGCGTACCTCGCCGGACTTCGCTCGCCCAATATGACAGTGGTCGATACCCGTAGTCGTACTACGCGGCAGGTAGGGCCGTTCAGTGCCAGCATCCGCCCGTTTACGATAAACGGCCGCCAGACGCTGCTGTTCGTCAACGTCAATGATCTGCTGGGCTTTGAAGTAGGTGACATCACAAGCGGGCAGAAACTCCACCGGGTTGAAGTCAGTGGGTTTCAGAAGGGCCCGGTCAAACGGCACGGTTGCCCCAGCCACGGCATTGGCCTGACGCCGGATGAAAAGGAGGTATGGCTGGTCGATGCGTTTAATCAACGTATCCACATTTTCGATGCCGGCCTGATGCCACCGAAGCAACTGGAAAGCATTCCGGTACGGGATCAGCCCGGCTGGATAACCTTTAGCCGGGACGGCCGGTACGCCTATCCATCGACCGGCGAAGTGATTGACGTAAAAACGAGAAAAACACTGGCGACCCTACAGGATGAGAACGGGCAGCCGGTGCAAAGCGAGAAAATGGTAGAAATTCAGTTCGATGGCCCCAAGGCCATGCAGGCCGGCGATCAATTCGGTATCGGGCGAGTAACGGGCGAGGAGAAATAGTACGTTGAAGATGGTGTCACACCGGACACCATCTTCAACGACGAACTTAATTCTTATCAAACTGGATCGCTACCCACTGCCGGTCGGTCGGCATTTTGTGCGTTTCGTTCCAGACGAACATGGCCTGTTCCAGGGCGGCATTCAGGTTGCGCTGGGTTTGCCGACGGGTAATATTCAGCCGGCGGCTCATCGTTTCTTCGTAAATCAATTGCTGTTTGTCGTTGTAAAAACGAACGGTGCAGTGGCGGTCTTTGGGGTTCCATTCAACGACCCACGAACCCTCCCGGGCAATGATTGGAAATTTCCTGGCTGCAGGAGTTTGAGCTTGGCTTGTGAGCGAAACGGTTGCAAAAAAGGCGGCCAGTACGGCCAGGCGGAGGAAAGCATTCGGTTTCATGGCATTTGCGTTTTGGGTGCGTGTTGTATTTGTCGTTAACTGAATCAAAAGTAGAAACACAATCAACACTCCGCCGGCAATATCGCCCAACGTGGTTTGGCGACCGCCACATAGCTCTCCGTTGGCTATCAATGACTTTCAGCGCCTGAACAGGCTGTTCGGCGACGATCGGACGCCGTTTGTCGACAAACTGGCCGGTTTGTAGGTCAGCGTCTTTCGTTTGTCTATCTTCGGGTTAGTAATCAGCAGGTTTATGCAACTTCTGAACAAAGATTTTGTCTTCTCCAATCAACGGAAAGATTGGCTCCGCCGACACGGGCTGTTCTGGCTGACCTGGGCTCTGTTCTTTACGTTTACCTACGGCTTCATACCCGCCGGCCACCTGATTCGGATGGGGAATCCGTGGCCCAAAGCCTACGCATTGGGTTTCCTGATGTCGAGCATTGATTCGGTATTATTCATGCCGGCTCATATGCTCTTTACCTACGCCATTATCTACTGGATTATGCCCCGATACCTGTTCAGGGGCCTGTACGGATGGTCGATAATCACCCTGATAGTAGTTACCATTACTACGGCTGCGACTTCGGCTGCGTTAGCCGAATTTATTGTTGACCCACTCCGCTTATGTATTGGGGCGCCCCTTTCCCGCAACAACCTCATCAGCGGTCTCCTGGCCGGTATGCGTGGCGGCATAACCATTGGCGGGTTTGCCGCAGCCATCAAGCTGGTAAAAGTCTGGTACCAGAAGCAGGAAGCGTATCAGCAGATCGAACGCGAAAAGCTGAACGCTGAACTGCAATTGCTGAAATCGCAGGTGCACCCGCACTTTCTGTTCAATACGTTGAATAACCTCTATGCCCTGACGCTGCGAAAATCAGACCGGTCGCCGGCGGTCGTACTGAAGTTATCAGAACTGCTGAGCTACATGCTCTACGACTGCAACGCCCCGGAGGTGCCGGTCGAGAAAGAGATTACGTTCATGCGCAATTACATCGGGCTGGAGCAGCTACGCTACGGCGACCGGCTCGATATGTCCGTCACGATTTCGGGCGATTACCAGAACAAGCTGATTGCCCCGCTGCTGCTGGTGCCGTTTCTCGAAAATGCCTTCAAACATGGCACCAGTGAGCAACTGGAACAAGCCTGGATGCACCTCGACCTTTCGGTGCAGGGCACTACGTTAAAGTTCAAGCTGATCAACAGCCGGGAAACTACCGAACACGACGCAACCTACGTAGGCGGCATCGGGCTGCTGAACGTAAAAAAGCGCCTGCACCTGTTGTATCCCGACCGCCACGACTTGCGGATTACGGCCGAAGATGAGACCTTTATGGTGACGTTAACCCTGGAATTATATCCTGTCAGAACGCCTTTCCAGCCAGCCATCAGGCTGGCGGAAGCGGTATAAGTAATCAGTTTGCGGTTCGCTGGTTGTAATTCCCGGAGCTACTCTGACCAACAAACCACAACCTACAAACAGAAATAGTATGACCATACGCTGTCTTCTCGTCGACGATGAACCCCCTGCGCTGGAAGTGATCGAGTCGTACATCGACATGGTGGATGGCCTCGAAATCGTCGGCAAATGCCACAATGCCATTCAGGCGTTCAGTAAGCTCCAGGAAACCCAGGTGGATCTGATGTTTCTGGACATCAAGATGCCAAAACTGCTCGGAACGGATTTTCTGCGCAGCCTGCGTCAGCCTCCCAGGGTGATTTTTACGACCGCCTACCGCGACTACGCCCTGGATGGCTACGAACTGGATGTTGTTGATTACCTGCTCAAACCCATTTCGTTCGAGCGGTTTCTGCGGGCAGTTTCGAAAGTCATGAAGTCGGAGCCAATCCAGGTTGGCACCAGCCACACGGCCGCCATTGCCATTCCGCCCGTCGAGAAATCAACGACCGCCACAACGGCCAATACGTTTCTGTACTTCCGGGCCGACCGCAAGATGGTAAAGGTGTTCACCCGCGACATTCTCTACGTCGAAAGCCTGAAGGATTACGTCAAAATCATCACGACGAACGCCAAACCGCTGTTAGTCAAGCAAAGCATCAGTTCGCTGGAAGCCATGCTCCCGGACGCTGATTTTGTCCGTATCCACCGGTCCTATATCGTTGCCATCGACAAAATCACGGCCTACACCCCGACGCATGTGGACGTAGCGGGTCAGGAACTGCCGATTGGCCGCCTGCATCAGAAAGACGTCGGCCGGGTGCTGAAAGTGGGCATGGAGTGAGAAGGACGCTGATCGCTTTGGTGACATTACTGATGAACAGGCCCAGCAGGCGCTGATGTATGCTCAGTAGTTTTTTGCACTAACCCAGTCATACATTAACAAGTTAGTCAACCTCTTGCCTTAGTCTTATCCCTGCTATGCCCTCGCTTTCCCGCCGTCAATTCCTTACATCGTCTGCACTCGTGGTGGGCAGCGTTGTTATCCCTGCCGTATCCGCCTTTCAGTCAGGGTCGAAACCCCTGCGGCTGGGCGGCCCTATCTTTCTGAAAAGCGACGATCCGACTGAGCTGGCGCGGGAACACCGGCGGCTGCGCTACAGTGCCGCCTACGTACCGAAGGTCGACCTCAACGATACGACCAGACTGGCAGCCATTCAAAAAGCGTTCGCGGCTGAGAACGTGTTGATTGCGGAAGTAGGCGCCTGGGTAAATATGCTGGATCAGGATGCAGACAAACGCAAAAAGAACCTGGCCTACGTAACCGACCGGCTGGCCCTGGCCGAAGCCGTTGGTGCCCTGACGTGCGTAAACATTGCCGGATCCTACAATCCCATTAACTGGGACGGCCCCGATCCGCGGAATCTCGGCCAGGCGTTCTTCGACGCTACGGTCGAAAACTGCCGGAAAGTAATCGACGCCGTGAAACCCAAACGGGCCAAATTTGCCCTCGAAATGATGGGCTGGAGCCTGCCTGATGGCGCGGATTCATACCTGAAATTTATTAAAGCCATTGACCGCCCGGCCTTTGCCGCCCACATCGACGTAGCTAACATCATCAACTCGCCCGATCGGTTCTACAACAACACCGCTCTGATCAACGATACATTCCGCAAGCTGGGGCGCTGGGTGGTGTCTGTCCACGCCAAAGACATAGTCGGCAAAGACGGCCATTTCGCTGAAACCATGCCCGGACGCGGTGGCATGGACTACCTGACGTACCTGCGCAACGTGACGGCCTTACCCCGCGAAATTCCATTGATGCTGGAGCACCTGCGCACCCCCGAGGAGTATGATGAAGCGCGGCAATTCGTTATCAGAACAGCCGACCAGGCACGGATTCCGCTGGCTTAACTCCGGATTTTACTAAACATCTGCTTCATTTTACCGACCCACTGCGGCTCCTCCAGTTCATTACTCAGCAGGAAACTGTATGGATGCAGGGCCGGTATGTGTTCGCAGACGATCCGAATGATGGCAAACAGGGGCTCAAACAGAATCATGCCCGGAATTCCCCAGATCAGTTCCCCCGCCACGACGGCAATGATGGTGAAGATAGGACTCAGGTCCAGCTCGTTCCCCATCACGAGGGGTTCAATGATGTTGTTGTCGATAATCTGAGCGCCAACCAGAATCGCAATGGTCGGCAGCAGCATATCGGGGGAGCCGTTCAGGAAAGCCATGCCCAGCGGAAAGGTCGCGCCGATAAAAGCGCCTATGTACGGTATAAGCGTTGGAATGACCGCGATGATACTCGCCATAATCGCATTCTCAAGCCCCACAATGGATAAACCAATCGCGTAGAAGGCGGCCAGAAACAGCATCGAAATTAGCCGCCCGGTCAGGTACTGCGCCGATACCTCGGTAATCTTATCGAGTGAGTCGCGCATGTCCGACCGGTTTTCGGGGGCAGCGAGCTTCAGGAAGAAATCCCGGAATTTCTCGCGCTTCCACATCAGGAAAAACATGTAGAGCACCACCAGCACGAACGACGTCAGCAACCCGCCCAGTGCCCCGACGGCGGCCGTGATGGATTGCCCGGACGACGACGATAGTTTCGAAACCTGCGCCTTTAGGGAACTGATCTGTTCCTGGGCGGTGAGCCCAAATCGCTGATGCACCCATTCCTGGGCTCTGTGTAAAACGTCCTGTAGTTTGGGCTTGATCTGCGGCCAATCGTTTGAAAACGTAACGGCCTGCGCATAAATAACCCCGCAGAAACCCGCAATCAACACGAGCAGCAACAGGATACACAGTAACGTAGCACTAATGCGGCTTATTCCCCAGCGTTCGAGTCGATGGCTCACCGGCATAAACAACATCGACAGCACGATGGCAAACGCAAGCGGCACCAGAAACGGCCGGCCGAAATACAGAATGATAATGACTAAAACCCCAAATAGAAGGGCACCGTTAACCTGATAAATTGAAACTCGTTTATTCATACGTTGCAGTCACCTGATTCTGACAGGTCCACGCGTGGTCCTGGCGACCAGTAAAAGGCGCGTACAGGCGTGGTCAGGTTGGCAATAAACTACCAGCGGTGCAGTGTTACACCACAACATCCCGTTTATTTATTGACGGGAGCCGCCTTGATCCCGTTTGGTCAACCTACGGTGCTTTTCGGTACACTACCCGCTGCACATTATCCACCGAGTAGCTACTGACGCCGTTAGTAGGATTACTGAGTTTTTTGCCGGACGTAACCTCAAAAATCAGTTCACGGCCCCGAAGCTCGTACGTAGCGGTCAGTAGAATCCCATCTACTTCAAACACGCTGTAGAGTTTGTTGCCGAACTGGTAGTCCATCAGGAGCGTTCCTTCGCCTTCGTCGGTGATAAACACACCTTTGCTGGCATCGCTGACTCGTAAAGTATAGTCTTTGGTCATCGGCCGGGTAGCCGACTGGTACTCGGTTTTCCAGGTCAGGACGCCCGGCTGACTGGCTTTGGCAATAGTTAACCGAACCGGTACACTGTCGACCAGCGCTTTCTGCCGATAGATGTACATAGTGCCGGTCCACGTACCGTGCCATTGCTCCGGCAACTGAGCACGGGCCGGTTCAACGCGAAACAACCCTATGCTCAGTAACAAGACGATTAATAGGATGCGGTAATGACCTGAAACAATGCATTTTGAATGGCTCATGCCTTAAAGATGCATGCGCTACGCCTTACCGTGCAACTGCCGGTAGCGATTGATGCCAATTTCTTTCTTTTTGACCTCCTGCGCCGGTTCGGGTTGTACTCGACTGGTAAGCGTCGATACCTGCCGGGTAAGCGAATCAATCTGCTTTTGCAAAAGGGCCACCTGTTCGTGTAATGAATTGATCTGTGTATTCATTGGTATGTCTTTTGAAAGTTCTTCTCGTATAGGTTTCTTTCAGTAGGCCTTGTTTACTGGCAGGCAGTTTCCGCCAAATGGCGTAGCAGCCCGGACTAATCCGTCAAAAACAACCCGGTTTGCCGCAATAAACCCCAGGGCATATAACCGGGAAAAAGTACAAACGCTAACGACCGTAGCCTTAGCTTTATTTTTATGTTTATACGCTTGTGTCAATTCCATACTGTTCACAATTAGTTAACAATCAACTATCTGTATAATCAGCACACGGCTGTCATACTCAGCTATATAACCTATATAAGTAATGAAATAGTTTACCCCTTATAAGAAAAGTACAAATAGTACCCAATATTTATCAGTGAAAGAACAGATTGTACAAGCGATTCTTGTCTGAGTACAGCCGTTTTTTGGAGACAGGGCCGCTGATAAGCTGTATTTTAGAGCCTGTTTTACAACGGTTGCCGCGTTACAGGCATCTTAAGGGTAAGCAACCTCATACTGATTTATCAAAAACTATGAAAACATTGTTATTGCTGGCCGGCATGCTCACGGCCATCGTATCTGTGGCCAGTGCCCAGACGTCAACGGCGTCGACGGACACCCTGTCTACCCTGGTCGGCAAATGGACTGGAACGTACGACGGCGATGATTCAGGAAATTTTGAGTTGATCCTCAATCGCGAAAGCAACAAGCTAACCGGTCAGGTCGTCATGCTGCCGCTCGATGGCAATCGGTACCCGATCAATCTGAAATCGGCCAGCTGGCAGGATGGTAAGCTTTCTGCCAGCTACACAGACCCCAGCGCCGGCAACGATGTCAACTTTTCGGGTCAGCTGGCCGACCCCGGCATGAAAGGAACCTGGAAAGCGAATGGCGGTCAGGCATCCGGTACGTGGCAGCTCAGGCGGGCGGATAAATAAGAACGCCCTGCAAACCGACAGCCCGGCCTGATCTTATCGTCAGGCCGGGCTGCTGTGTTTTACTCCTCCCCTGGTTTATACGTCTTTTCAGCGTGTTGCCGGATGTCCTCAGGATAGAACCGAACCTCTTTAAACTGCCCGGCACAGTAGAGGGCGGCCTGGTCGGTAAAGTGCGGGGAGTCCGGCCGGCTTTTCTGCCCCCCCGTCACGACCGACCGTGCTTTTATTTTTGGACCAAATTCGACCACGGCCACGAAACTGTTGCCGACACTGCCGTAGCGTTTTTTGGTGCCGGGATACGTCCGGGCGCCGTAAGCCGCCAGCGATCCCCAGGCCGACGACGTGAACGCTACAGGAATACTGGGTTTTTGATCGTCAAACGTCTCGTCGATGTTTCCGGTCAGTCGCTGGAAACGGTTGACCGCACCCCAGGGTGTTTTCCAATTACCAAAGTCGCGGGTTAATTCGGTCAATACGTCGTTCAGCGCACTGATCTTCTCCGCAGCGGTGGTATTGTTGACCACGATGGCCGTGAAGCGCAGTTGATCGGGCCGTTGGCCGGCGGGTATCCGGTTGCGGGCCAGCCGTTGTATGCGTTCGCCCCAGTACGTAGCAACCGTCTGCGCAACGGAACCAACGCCGTAGCATCTGTTCCAGGTCCGCAGCGTATCGATGGCTTCGGTTACGGCCGGCGACACCGCGCCCGGATTAGCCGCAACCGTTTGATACGCCGATACCAGCGCTGGAATCAATTCCTCAAAAGCGGCCAGATACGGATCATTGGCCGCGGCAATCAGCGTATCGAGGGTGTATGCCGACCGGCGGCTCAGCACCCGAACGGCGTTGATGCCGCGGTAGTTTTCAGCATCCGGTGCCATGTAGGCCGGGTAGTTGCTTTTTGCCGGACTGCTGCTGCCCGACATGGTGAAAGGCGTCGAGTTGCAGTTCTGAATCCAGCCGCTGGCCGGGTTGAGTACCTGCACAATGTCGTTGACCGGATGCAGCCCTTTCCATTCCGTTCTGGGATTGCTGCCGTCGACGGGCTGGTTCCAGTTGAAGGTTGTATCGCGCCGGGGCATGAAATTGCCGTGCCAGTAGGCAATGTTGCCTTTCCGGTCGGCAAACACCGTATTGTTCGACGCGTTGCCGTTCAGTTTCATCACCTCCTTGTAGCTGGCGTAGTCGGTGGCCTTCGTGCGCAGGTACGACTGCGACAGCGCGTTCAGGCCGTCGTTCATCATCCGGACCGTGAGCCACTGGTCGCCCTGCTGACCGGCAACGGGGCCGTGGTGCGTGCGATAGATGGTAAACTCTTTGCGCAGGATCTTATCACCCTGTTTGTAAGGGAGCGAGACGGTTTGCGTCTGCACCGGCCGCCATTCGCTGCCGTATTTATAGTAGTACTTACCGTTCCGTTTTTCGATCGTTTCGAGGTATTCGTCCATTGAGTCGGCCTGGCTGGAAGTATGCATCCAGCCGCAGTTCTCGTTGAAGCCCTGGTAAATAAAGAACTGCCCCCACGTAACGGCCCCGTAGGCATTCAGACCGGCGTTGCTGATCATGTGCACCTCCGACCGAAAATAGAAGGACGTATGCGGATTGATGAGCAGCAGAGCGTTTTTGGTCGCGCTTCTGGATGGGGCAATGGCGAACCCATTGGACCCAACCGGCTCCCGATCTTGTTTAAAGACATCATGCTCAAGCCACGAAGTTGACCTGGTTTGAGTATAAAACCCTTTGAGCCGCTCGGCCGACACCGCACTGATGTTGCCGCCAATGCTCCCTTCGCTGAACATAAGCGGCATCCACGGCTGGAAGCGCGTCAGCAGCGCAGGCTTCACGTCCGGATGCGTAGCCAGGTAGTAGTTGGTGCCATCGGCAAACGCATCGAGCAGTTTCTTCATCCAGGCCGGGCTCTTTTTGTACTGTGCAATGGCCTGGGTCGAATCCATAAACAGCCGCGCCCGGAGGTCGTGGTACAGCGCCGATTCACCTTCCACTTCGGCCAGCCGACCGATGGCATCGATGTAGTTGGCTTCCACCCGGGCAAAGTCATCCTCGCACTGGGTGTAGAGCAAGCCAAACACCACGTCGGCATCGGTTTTGCCGTAGATGTGCGGCACCCCCCACGTATCGCGGATGATGGTAATCTGCCGGGCCTGCTGCCGCCAGCGGGCTACTTCGGCGGGATTGAACCGTTGCGCCACGGCACGATTGGCTGGCAGCCAGGCGAACAGGATAAGACAGAACAGGATCGTACGGGCAGGAAAATGCTTCATGGCATGTTAGCGGATCAATGAGTTGGTAGGTGTCGCGGCCAGACAGCCTACAAGATAAACAATAAGCCCCGATGGCAATACGTACCCACTACCCCAGCCCCGGCAAATAACCCCAGCCTACTTTGGCCAACCGTTGACTAAATCAACTCGCTGTGAGCCGGTTAGCTTTTACTTACTTTGGTTATGCAATACGTCTTTTTAGGTCTGCTTATTTTTTCGTCCGTCTGGGCAACGGCCCACTCGCTGCAGGAAACTCCTCAGCAGTCGCTGAATCAGTACGTAGCTTTCCTGAATCAGTCGACCGACGAGGTAACCAACCGCTTCCGGATGATTCAGACGTACGTTGAACAGGTGGAGCGCTACCGGGAAAAGCCCACGTTTCAGCTTCGACTCCCGTCATCCGGACCGCTGGAAGACTACTATTACAAAAAAGCGCTGGCGGCCGATGGCCTGACACCAGCCGAAAAGCAACGGCTAACCGCCGGCACACAGGCGCTCTGGCAACTGCTGACCAGTCTCGACGAAACCGGCAAAACCCTGGAAACCTACGTCCGGCTACAGGATTACCAGCGCGATACCCTCAAACAATCAGACGCCTTGCTTAGCCGGATGCAGACGCTGGCTACCCAGTTCAGCCAGGATAAAGATGCGCTTTTCAAGCAGATTCAGCGCGTTTACCGCCGGTATCAGCCATACTTGCCCGCCAATGCGTATTTGTTTACGGAGAAAGAAATGGACGACGTCCTTCAGAGTCAGAAGCAACTGTTCGATAGTTTAACCTTTTACATGAATGAAGAGGCAACCGCAGCGTGGCCCCTCAAAACGGTACAGAATAGCATTCTGACGGATGAAAAAACCCTGCTGGCCCTCGGAAAAGCAAAATCAGCGATTGAGTACCCGGCTTCGGACATGATCAACAGCTTTACATCCGCCCTGCAAACCCTGCAGGACTTGAAACGGCGGGCTGTTGACGACTACACCTTTGCTGCGCGGCAATCGGCCCGGCACGGCAATGCGTTTTATCTGTCTTTTCTGAACTACTATAACAACGATCTGCTCGCGGCCCGGCAGTCGTTTGTTCAGTATAGTACACCAGCGAAACATTTATTGAATCCGTCCAAACTAAGTCCGGTTTTTGCCCTTGAATCCCCCCGACAAACGACGCAGGCAACGGGCCGGACGCAGCCGTTCGCCGATGCAAAACCCATTGAGTTTACGATAAAACCGGCTGCGGCTCCCGAAGAACCGACTACGTTCCGGGCACTGACCAATTACGTCACGTTCATCAACGAAGCGCTCCGGCAACAGCACAAACTCCAGATGCTGCTGCGGAATTATCAATCGTCGGCCGAGTACTACCGGAACCCGCTCCGCACGCGGAAAGGGGGGCTGACGTATTCGCACGATGAATTCAAAATCCCCCTGTCCGAGCACCAGTTGCTGGTGAGCGAAAGCCGCTACGTCCCGCAGCCGTATCGGACGTCCATCAACGGTCAGGCGGAGGTGCTTCTCAACATGCTGAACGAGATGGACGGGCTGAGCATCGAACTGATCGCCTACACCACCGAAAATCAGTATTTGCTGGATGGTCTGCAGCGCTCCGATGCCATTCTGGATCGGTATATCGCCCTGTTCGATGCCTTCGACCAGAAAAAAGAACGGCTCTATCAGGATGTCCGGCGTATTCACGAAAGCTACCCGGTTGCCCGCCCAACCAGCTGGCACGTAGCCGGAAAAGCGTTGCTCCAGACCATCGACAACAACCACGACGTACTGTTTGGTATCAAGGCCTTCCTGAAAGGTGAAACCAGCCAGTTGCCGGCTACCGACAAATTAACAACCGACGCCCGGACGCTGATTCGCGACGAGTACCAGAACCTGAAAGGGCTCCAGCGGTACGGCCGCAGCAACGGCCTTTGTCCGTATTCGCCCTATGAAGACGTAGCCGAAAAATCGCTGCGGTTCGCCGAAAAATCCGGGCAGGTAAAGACGGCTGATTCGCGCACCAATCCGTTCGAATCCATCTATTACTTTTATAACAACGAGCTTATTTACGAGTATAACAAATTCAGCGAGCTGGCTAAAGCAGGGGTTTTGAAGGCCGTTAACCAACCGGATCTTTTCATCCTCCGCCGAAACTCCGTGCCGAAGCCAGCACAGCCGATCGCCGACAAACCGGAACCACCCGCTCAGCCACCGGTGGCCGTAGCCGTTCAGCAGGTGCCAGCTACCAGCGATGCACCCGCAAGGCTGGGCACCGGCGCCACCGACCCGGCCCCAGATAAGCCGGTGCTTCAGCATGATACGGTCTACGTCGATCGCACCCGCGTCGATACGGTTTTCATCGACCGGTCTGGTACGTCGACTACATCCGGTTCACTGGCGGGTTTTGCGCCTAACAACCTGGTGTTGCTGCTGGACGTATCGTCGTCGATGAATTCGCCGTTTAAGATGCCGCTGCTGAAACAATCCATCAAGTCGCTGCTGAAACTGCTGCGGCCCGAAGATCAGGTATCCGTTGTGGTCTATTCGGGGAAAGCGAAAGTGGCCCTGAAACCAACGCCGGGCAACAAAGCCGATGAAATTGCCCGGCTGATCGATGGCCTGCAGTCGGATGGGGACACCGACGGGGACGGAGGCATTCGGCTGGCTTATAAACTGGCGAATAAACACTATATCCGGGCGGGTAATAACCGAATTGTACTAGCCACCGACGGCGAATTTCCGATCAGCGACGACGTGTATCGATTAGTGGCAGAACAGGTGGGGCAGGATGTGTTTCTGACCGTCTTCACCTTCGGCCGTAACCAGATCAACAGCCAACAGCTTCGGCGCATGGCCTCAGCCGGCAAAGGCAACTACGTACACATCACGCCCGCCAACGCCCGCCAGCAGCTTGTTCTGGAAGCTCAGGCCAAGAAAGAATTATGATGCCGGAGGTCTATTAAGGTGAGTCACAGATAACCTCCTACCCTTCGATGGCAATGTTTGTCGTCCCGAAAAATGAGGGATCTCCGGGATGACAAACAAATTCATTATAACAAACTAACAATCAGTAGGCTATATTTTCTGCCAGTCATAACTCTCGCTAAAAGAATACCCGGCAATATGCCTGATACCTCCGCTAACTCGTATTATTGCGCCCGTGTGCCCGATCTGCCGGTTATTACGTTGCCTTCCTGCGGTGCGGGACAACAGCGACATGTACAAAGCCAACTTCCTTTTAGTCATTTTTTGCCTGCTGCCGTTTCTGGCTGCCGCCCAACAGGAACGACTCCGGGACGAGAATCAGATTGGGTGGTTCGTTTACAATGGCGATCACGCCCTTTCCCGCAAGTGGGAACTGCACACCGAATACCAATGGCGACGTGTGTACTGGATTTCGGAATGGCAGCAGTGGCTGGCCCGGCTAGGCGCGAATTACAGCGTCAACGATAAGATTACGGGCGGTTTCGGCTACACGACACTTGTTACGCATCCCTACGGCGATTATCCAATTGCCGACAAAGGGGTGCCTTACCCGGAGCACCGCATTTATGAAGACATTCAGATTGCCGATACCGTAGGGGTTGTGACGCTGGGGCATCGTTTCCGGCTCGAACAGCGCTGGATCAGTGATATAGCCCCGGATGGATCGCGCCGGATTGCTTCGTGGGAGTACCAGAATCGAATTCGCTACCAGATTGAAGCAACTTTACCGCTGCAAGGCCGGACGGTCAACAACCGGGAGTTTTTTGTGTCGTTCTTCGACGAGCTGTTTATCGGCTTCGGCCGAAACGTCGATTTGAACGTGTACAACCAGAACCGCATCTACGGCGGCATCGGTTATCAGTTCCGGGACAACCTGTCGGCAGAACTGGGCTATCTGAACCAGATTACGCAGCACGCCGACCCTGATCCCGTTTCGGGCAACCGGGTGTTTGAATACAACAACGGATTCCGGCTGAGCCTGAATTATAACCTTGATTTCAGGCGGTACTAGTAAATCCCCCAAACCCCTTCAGGGGCTTGGGGGATGAGATTACTTCGCAGCGGCCACGCGCCAGATCGTGTTTCCGGCATCGTCGGCCACCAGCATCGATCCATCGGGGAGCACCGTAACGCCCACGGGTCGGCCGTGTACTTCATCCCCTTCTCCATCGGCGATGAAGCCGGTCAGAAAATCTTCCGGCTTACCGGGCTGACCGTTTTCGAAAGGAACGAAAACAACCTTGTATCCGGAGAACTCCGACCGGTTCCAAGACCCGTGCTGCCCGATAAAAGCTCCGTTGTGATATTTCTGAGGGAAAGCGTCCTTATCGTAAAAAGCCAGGCCCAGCGACGCCGTGTGCGATCCCAGCGCTACATCCGGAACCACCGCCTTTTTAACCAGATCCGGACGTTCGCCTTTCCGGCGAGGGTCTACATTCTGACCAAAATACGAGTAGGGCCAGCCGTAGAATGCCCCTTCCTGCACACTGGTGAGGTAATCAGGCACCAGATTGTCGCCAAGTTCGTCGCGTTCGTTCACGGCCGTCCAGAGCTTATTAGTCCCCGGCTGCCAGTCGATTCCAACCGGATTGCGCAGCCCCGTAGCGTACAGACGTTCGCCGGAGCCATCCGGGTTCATCTCCCAGATAGCGGCCCGCTTCACTTCGTGTTCCATTCCGTTTTCACCGACGTTGCTGCCCGACCCAACCGATACGTAGATCTTGGAGCCGTCTTCGTTCGCCAGCAGATTCCGCGTCCAGTGGTTGTTGTAGCCACCCGCGGGCAAGTCTTTTATCTTCTCTCCTTTACCGGTGATCTTCGTCTGACCGGCTTTATAGGGGTAGCGCATAACAGCATCGGTGTTGGCTACGTAGAAGTAATCGCCAACGATCACCATTCCGAAGGGTTGATTTAACCCCGTCAGAAATACCTCGCGGAGTTCGGGTTTGCCGTCTTTGTTAGCATCCCGGAACAAGGTAATGCGGTTGGCGCTTTCACCCAGCCGCTGCGACTGGGCTTTTCCGCTTACCACGGCCGCGGCTTTTTTGACACCTTTCTGTTCCGTATTCGACTCGGCAACCAGAATGTCGCCGTTGGGCGCTACGTACATCCAGCGTGGGTTTACCAGATCACCGGCAAACTTCGTCACGGTAAAGCCGGCCGGGGTTTTTGGTGTTTGCCCTTCCGACCAGCCGATTACGTTGCTGAACTTTTTCGACGACTCTGTAGCGAAGGGAGCGGGGAGCTCCGGCGACGTACTGACGGTCTGCGTAGCCGCCCCTTCGGTTGTGGTCGTCTCGTCGGTATTCTTATCGTCTTTTTGACCACAGCCGTTGAGCAAACTGGCCAGGGCTACTGTTCCTGCCCAGAGTATTGTTGTGTTTTTCATCGTTGAGTTTAATCGTAGTAACACTAAAGCTCTTTAACGCCCTGAATAAAAGCATTGTTTTCGCAGCATAAATTCCATCTTGCTTATCTACGCTAATCATAAAATTTAATTTTTATTTTATATATAAGAAATTTATATATTTATGCAGTAAAGTTTCACTCAGCCATTAGCTCATGCTTACAAACTACCTGACGGTTTCACTACGTAACCTCTGGCGCAATAAGACCATAAGCGCAATTAGTATTGTTGGCTTGTCGGTTGGCTTAGCCAGCGGCTTTGTCTTATTCCTGCTCGTCAACTACATGTTCAGTTTCGACCGCTATCATCCGCATATGGATCGATCATACTGGATTGTTACGGATGTCAAACACGAGAGAACCATGGAAACCGATGCCGCCCCGCGACCACTGGCTGAGGTGTTGCGCCGGAAGTATGCGTTCGTAGAAAGCGCCGTTCGACTTGAAACGTTCTTTGGCCGAACAATCAGCGTCCCGGATGGCCGCGGCCGCTTTACCAAGAAGTTCAACGAAGCCAGAAACCTCTGTTATACTGAGGCTCAGTATTTTGACCTGTTTGGTGTTGAATGGGTAAGTGGAGACCCAAAGACAGCCCTGGCAGCGCCCAACACCATTGTGATAAGTGAGCGGTACGCTCAAAAATACTTTGACAACGCCCCTGCCATGGGTCGGACGTTGCGATTAGACAACCGCATTAATCTTACGGTGACCGGCGTCATCAAAAACCCACCGCCAAACACACAGCTTCGCTATGATGCGTTTGTTTCCTACGCAACAATTCCGGTGTTGGAAAGCAAACAAGCTTTAGATGACTGGCAGGGGCTGCAGGCCATGTGCTTTGTGCTATTACGTGACGGCGTACCCGCCCAACAGTTGAACAACGCCATACCGGGCATCCGTCGCACCTACTACTCGCCTAAAGATGCCGCCATTTTCGACTTTCATGTGCTGCCGCTCGAAGACCTGAATCACAAGCGGAGTGGTATGGCTCCCCGGCCTATCTTATACGCCTTGATTGCTGTAGGATTACTTCTGGTCATGGCCGCCTGCATCAACTTTATCAATCTGGCTACGGCTCAGGCGCTAAAACGCTCCAAAGAAGTTGGTGTTCGCAAAGCGGTTGGCAGTACGCGCTGGCAGTTGATCATGCAGTTTTTAACGGAAACGACTTTGCTGACGCTATCGGCTGTTGTCCTTGCGTTGCTACTAACCCAGCTTTGTATGCCTTTAGTGAACCAAACGCTGGCCGAGCAGGTCGAAAAGCTCAACCCCGCCATTTCTATTCTCGATCTGGCGAAACCCAAACCCATCCTCTGGTTCCTTGGCCTGATTACATCAGTGGTTTTACTGGCGGGCCTTTACCCGGCGTTTATTCAGGCCGGATTTAACCCTACGCTGGCGCTTAAGGGCAAACTTACCGCACACCAGATTGGCGGCCTTTCAATCCGCAGAGCGTTGATTGTTGTTCAGTTTACGCTTAGTCAGTTCTTTGTGCTAAGCATTCTGGTCATCATGACTCAGCTAAGACACATGCAGCAAATTGATTGGGGCTTTAAAAAAGAGTCAATTCTTGCGGTCTGGCTACCAAGAGATGGGTTAGCTCAACCCAACGTATTGCGTGATCGCTGGTTGCAGGTGGCTGGTGTGGAGCAGGTGGCCTTTTGCAGCGATCTCCCAGCTTCTCCCTACAATCGGCCAAGTCCGTTTAGCTACCACACGCATACGCAACCCGAGACCTTTGACACGCGGGTTCGGGCCGTCGATGAAAATTACGTACCAACGTTCAACCTACCGCTGGTAGCAGGTCGTAACGTCCGCGTGCAGGATACTACCAGCCGGGAAGTTCTGGTAAATGAAACGATGGTCAGGCGATTAGGTGTAGCGTCAGCGCAGGAGGTAATCGGCAAGCGGATGAACGTAAAAGACGCCGACCGGGTCATTGTGGGCGTAGTAAAGGATTTCCGCAATGGCGATACACGCGCTCCGGTTCTACCCATTACATTAATTCATGACCTTGCTCACTGTCAGATGGCTGCGCTGGCCATTACCCCGATGCACACGGAAACGGTTGGTAAAGCAGTTGAAGGCACCTGGAACGAGCTACTACCGGAAGACGTTTTTCGGTCAAGTTTTGTCAGTGATTTGATAAACAGCTTTTACGAAATGGAGCGACTCCTGGCTGGGTTAGTACAGGCGTTATCGATCATTGCGATTTTGATTGGCTGTCTAGGCTTATACGGGCTGGTTACGTTCATGGCCGAAAGCAAAACAAAGGAAATAGGCGTTCGTAAAATCCTGGGGGCGAATACATCGCAGCTCTTGTGGCTGTTTGGCCGGGAGTTTGGGAAATTGCTTGTCATAGGCTTTCTGATTGCAGCTCCGTTGGGCTCGTGGCTCATGAGCAGTTGGTTGCAAAGCTATACGTACCATATTAAGCTTGGTTGGTGGTTATTTGCCTCAACCATTGGGCTAACAGCCCTGACGACCTTGCTTACGGTAGCCCACCAGGCCCTTAAAGCCGCCGTTGCAAATCCCATTAATAGCTTACAAACCGATTAATACAGCTTCCGCTTCTTTCCAGATCATTTCAACCATATTAACTCATACCAACCCTTCAGCGCCCTCTTTTTCCCATGAAACTACTCATTACGTTACTTACCGTTGTTAGTCTATGCGCTTTCGGTCAGTCGTCCAACCGCTCGTCTGGACCTAAGAAAACCGAACTATTGTGGGACAACTACGGCGTTCCGCATATCTACGGCCGCACCGTCGACGAGATGTACTACGGGTTTGGGTATGCCCAGATGCACAACCACGCTAATCTGCTCCTGCGGTTGTATGGGCAGGCCCGCGGCAAGGCAGCGGAGTACTGGGGCAGTGAATACCTGGATTCGGATAAGATCGTGACCATGTTTAACGTACCCGAACGCGTGCAGAAGCAGTACGGCCAGCAGGACCTAGAATACCGTAACTGCCTGAACAGCTTCGTTAAAGGGATAAATGCCTACGCCAAAGCTCATCCCGAAGCCATCGGCGCTGAATTCAGACAGGTACTGCCCATAACCTCGCAGGATGTACTGGCTCACAGTCTTAGAGTGATTTGCCTGGAGTTTATTGGCGGAGGAGAAGCCGGCGCGGCCCGGGTAATGCCACCGGGCTCGAATGCGTATGCCATTGCACCGAGTAAGTCGGCATCCAAAAAAGCCATGCTGATGGCCAATCCGCACCTGCCGTGGGAAAACTTCTTTCTGTTCTTTGAAGCGCACCTCAATGCACCCGGTTTTATGGCCTACGGTGCTTCGCTTGTGGGGCAGCCTGTTCTCAACATTGCGTTCAACAATCACCTGGGCTGGACCCATACGGTCAACACCATCGACGCGGCCGACCGCTACCTGCTTACGTTGCAGGATGATGGATACGTACTGGATGGCGTTAAACAGCCGTTCGAGAAAAAGCCGATAACGTTCAAAATACGGCAACCCGATGGCCAGCTCAGGGAACAAACCATTACGTTTCGGTACAGCAAACATGGCCCCGTGATGGAGAGCAAAGACGGGAAACCGTACGCGTTTCGGTTCGCGGGGCTGGACAGTGCCTCGCCCGCGCAGCACCACTACATGGCCAAAGCTAAAAACTACCAGGAGTTTGAAACAGCGGTCAGGAAGCTGCAACTGCCGATGTTCAACATCATCTACGCCGATCAGGCGGGTAACATCCTGTATCTGTTCAACGGCAGCGTCCCTAAACGCTCCGAAGGCGACTGGCCATTCTGGCAGGGAGCGGTTGATGGTACGGCTTCCAAATACATCTGGACCGAAACCCACCCGTACCAGGATTTACCCAAAGTCTTCAACCCGCCGTCGGGGTTTGTGCAGAACGCCAACGATACCCCCTGGACCTGCACCTACCCGATTGCCCTTGACCCAAAGCAATTTGCACCGTACATGTCGCCGTTGATACCGCTCAGACTGCGCCCACAGCGATCGATCAATCTAATTAAAGACGACGCGTCCATTACGTTCGAGGAGTTAGTCGGCTACAAGCTCAATACGGGTATGGAAGCCGCGGACCGCTTCCTCGATGATTTGCTGGCGGCCGTTGAGAAGCATCCCGATACGCTGGCCGTGCAGGCAGTCACCGTTTTAAAAGGCTGGGATAAAGCCACCAATGTAGACAGCAAAGGAGCCGTTCTGTTTGCCGCCTGGTTCGATCAATTTAATCCGGGCATGACGGCTGTTCCCTGGGATCGGCAACACCCGGTCACTACGCCCGACGGATTGAAAAATCCGCAGCAAGCGGTTACCATGCTGGTGAAAGCCGCTCAGCAAGTGCGGCAGCGGTACGGCAGATTAGACGTTGCGTGGGGCGATGTAAACCGGTTTACCTTCAACGGGCAAGACTTTCCGGGCAACGGCGGCTCCGAACAATACGGCATTTACCGAACGATCTACTTTTCGCCGGAAGGTCGGGATGCCAAACAAAACAGAGCCGTTGCGGGCGACTCCTACGTAGCGGTAACCGAGTTCGGCGACAAGGTTCGTGCCCAGGTTTCGCTCAGCTATGGCAATGCCAGCCAGCCCGGCAACAAACACGTAGCCGATCAATTTAACCTGCTATCCGAGAAAAAGCTCCGTCCCGCTTTACTGGACAAACAGGACATTCTCAAGAATCTGGAAGAGAAAGAAGAACTGAGCATGGAATCGGGGCAGTAAAGGACAAGCTGCGGTGATCATTTTTTTATACATTTGGCTATGACCACATCGTGATCTGGCTTTTTATGGATGCAGCTATACAATCAGGGCTGGTAGTAAAAGCCCGCGTGGCTACCCAGTTAATTTTTCTGGTTTGCGGTCTGGGTATGTCCAGCTGGGCGCCGATGGTACCCCTGGCCAAAGACCGTTTAGCGTTGAACGATGCTAACCTGGGCCTGTTGCTGCTGCTATTGGGAGCGGGGGCCATGCTGATGATGCCCACTTCGGGTTGGCTGGTTAACCGGTTTGGCAGCCGCATCGTTATGGCCGGGGCCGCCCTGCTCATGGCGCTTGCCCTGCCCCTGCTGGTCATTCTTACCTCCCCTGTTGCCATGGCCATTACGTTGTTTCTGTTCGGTTCCAGCATCGGCACCATTGACGTGGCCATGAATGCCCACGGTGTGCAGGTGCAGAACCTCTACGGCCGCCCCATTATGTCGTCCTTACATGGTCTGTTTAGCGTGGGTGGCCTGCTGGGGTCGCTGGGGTTAGGCTTTTTGATGAAACTGGGACTGAACCCCGTCTTTGCCGCTGTCAGCATTGCCGCTTTGATGGTCATAATCACCCTGACTCAGTACACCTACTTGTTTCCCTTAGAAGTCGAGCAACGGGCGATGGCCCGCTTCTCAGCCGCCGATGAGCAGCCAACCGCAGCGAGCCGGCGATTCGACTGGTTAGACGGGCGCGTGCTGTTCTTAGGAGCAATGTGTTTTGCCGTTTTTTTGGCCGAAGGAGCTATTCTGGACTGGAGTGCTGTTTTTCTGCGGGAGACAAAAGGCGTGGAAGCAGCGTTTGCGGGAGTAGGTTATTCGGCCTTTTCGATTGCCATGGCGACGATGCGATTGGTAGGCGATAGTATCGTAGCTCGTTTGACGAGCAAAACCGTCGTTGTAGGGGGCAGTTTGCTGGGAGCAATCGGCCTGGGTATGGCCGTCTGGAGTCCCTGGGTAGCGGGGGTATTGGTCGGTTTTGTGCTGCTGGGCCTGGGCGCGGCTAATATTGTCCCTATCTTTTTCAGCGCGGCCGGCAGGTTACCGGGTATCTCACCGACCGTGAGTATCCCCGCCATCACAACGCTTGGCTATACGGGGATGCTGGCCGGCCCCGCTATGCTGGGTTTTATCGCCGATCATTTTTCCCTGAGCGTTGCTTTCGGTTTTCTGGGCCTGCTGCTGGTCGTGGTTGCCTTAAGTTATAGCGTGAACGGGAAAGCAGCTGACTAATGGCTCAGATAGGAGGCTACAACTCCGTATCCTGCTCAAACTCATTTCTTCACTGATCGTGGCGTTTCCCCGAAACGCCCCACCCGAAGCGCCTTGGATTATGTGAACGTGTCTTATTTACGGCAGTAAACGAAGACGCCCACTACGCATTTTGTGTTGGATAAGCTCCGGTTTGTATAGCGAGGACGCAGTACCATCGACCGACCTTTGTTGTGTTCTTTCATAAACGTTTTCTGCTGTATGAACACCATCAAACAAGTTGCCCTGGGTAGTCAGGGATTGCGGGTGTCGGTTGAAGGGCTTGGCTGCATGGGGATGTCGCCCGCTCCAATGGGCACAATTTACGGCCCGACCGATGATGCCGAGAGTATTGAAACCATTCACAGAGCCTCTGAACTCGGCGTCACCATGCTCGATACCGCCGATGTGTATGGCCCTTTTCACAACGAAGAGCTGATTGGCCGGGCCATTGCCGGCCGACGCGATCAGTTTGTGATCGCTACTAAATTTGGGTTTAATCTCGATGAGAACGGTACGTGGGATTTTCAGTTTAACGGCCGTCCCGACTACGTTCGTTTATCCATCGAAGGCTCGCTGCGTCGGCTCAAAACCGATTATATTGATCTATATTACCTGCACCGGCTCGATCCGAATACCCCGATTGAAGACACGGTAGGCGCTATGAGCCAACTGGTGGCAGAAGGCAAGGTTCGTTACATCGGTTTATCGGAAGTAGAGGCCGATACGCTCCGTCGGGGGCATGCGGTTCACCCCATCACGGCCCTCCAGACCGAATATTCGCTCTTCGACCGCAGTGTCGAAGAAACCGGTATGCTGCAGCTCTGCCGGGAGTTGGGGATTGGTTTTGTTGCCTACTCACCCCTGGGCAGGGGCTTTTTGTCGGGTGAAATCAAAAGCCCGGATGATTTCGCCCCGGATGATTCCCGTCGGTATTTTCCGCGGTACATGGGCGAAAACTTCTATAAAAATCTTGAGCTGGTCGACAAGCTGAAAAGCTGGGCCGCTACCAAAAACACGACGCCCGCCCAACTGGCTTTAGCCTGGGTGCTGGCTCAGGATGTGGTGTGCATTCCCGGCACGAAACGTCGGGCGTATCTGGAAGCGAACGTAGCGGCAGCGGCTCTAACGCTCACCCCCTCCGAACTGGCCGAGCTGGATGCGTTGATGCCGGTTGGCAGTACGGCAGGTGTGGCTTATCCATCCTTTAGTTAGAACAAGTTCGCAGGAATAACGGATGTATCTTTATCGTTCCTGCGAACGAATGGGTTATAGCACTATGAAAACAAAACCTGTTCCAGTTAAGGTGCTGGACACCGTAACCGAGTACACCCGGTTTTACGATCTGCCGGCCCCCCTTCACCCGTTGCTTACCGTGCTTGACTTAGGTTCTCTGCACCGGCAGCCGGTCGAAGCGATCCCTGCGACCATGCTGGCCCCGGTTGTGCAGCAGTTCTATATGGTTTCCCTCAAACAAGGCCTGGGCAGGGCAGCAATCCGGTACGGCCACCAGGCATATGATTTCAATGAGGGGGTCATGAGCTTTCTGGCACCCGGTCAGGGTTGCTGGCTGGCCAACGTAGCCAATGCCGATGAAGTAAGCGAAATATTTACGAACCTAACGGGCTGGACATTGCTGGTTCATCCTGACCTGCTGGCAAAATACCCACTGGGCCAGAAAATAACCCGGTATGGTTTCTTTTCCTATGACACGAATGAGGCTTTACACCTGTCAGCGGCCGAAGAAGTCACTCTGAACCAGCTGATAAGCACCATCCAGGCAGAAGCGGAACGACCGGTCGACGCCTTTAGCCAGGACGTACTGGTGGCTCAGATTGATTTGCTGCTTACGTATGCCGACCGGTTCTACCACCGTCAATTCCTGACCCGGCGTACCGCCGAAGTGAACCGGGAGGAGGACTCCCTGCTGACTCGCTTTGAGGCCCGACTGACGGGTTACTTTGCCCAGCAAGGGGAGCATCCGCTGCCCACCGTGCAGTCGCTGGCTAATGATCTGAACGTATCACCGGCTTACTTAAGTGATATGCTCCGATCGCAAACCGGTCAGAATACGCAGCAGCACATCCATAACGCCCTGATCGAAAAAGCCAAGCGACTGCTGATGGCCACCTCATTGTCAGTTAATGAAACGGCCTATCAGTTAGGATTTGAGTACCCGCACTATTTTAGTCGTTTGTTCAAGAAAAAAACGGGGTTGACGCCTGCCGAATTCCGAATGTTCATGCAGTAGCGGCACCGAAAGGCGACAGGCAATTACGTACCGGTCTGAACGTACACGACGACCAACCCGCAGGAACCCCAATTGCGGGACGCGGTGGCTGGAGCAAACGCTTGGTTATGGTAACCATGGCGGGTGAGCAGACCCGGCGCGAATTAATGGCCCGGCAATTTTTCCTACAATTCTGACTCTTTGCAGGGTGCGCGGGTTAAACGTCAGCCAGGTCCAGCCTTCAAATAACTCACCGGCGTCGTACCGGTCCAACGTTTAAACGCCCGCGTAAAGGCGCTCAACTCATTATAGCCAAGGATATAGGACACTTCCTTAACCGGGTACTTACCCGATTCCAGATAATGCACTGCCAACGATTTGCGGATCGAGTCGGCCAATTGCTGATACGTAACCCCTTCTTCCTGAAGCTTTCGCTGCAGACTACGGGCGCTGGTGTTAAAGTTGGCAGCTATGCCTTCCAGCGTCGGAATGCCCAGATACGCGTTGGCTAACAGATACGTGCAGATACGTTCTTTCAGCGGCTGGCGATCGTCAATAGCGTCGCGTACGGCGCTGGCCTTTTGCAGCAATACGCTTTGCAGTTCGTAGTTAGCCGTTACGATGGGCTCTTTCCAGTAGCGATCGTCGAACACCAGAGCGTATTCATCAGCCTTCTCAATCGGTTTACAACGTAGTATTCGCTCATATTCAGGGCGCTCAATCGAACCGTAAGGCAACACGACTCGCTGGGGCTTGATTCGGTCTAACACCAGGCCATCTACCTCGTGCATAACAAAGGCCAGCGATAAGTCGATCATGTGGCGAAACACAACCGGATATGCCTGCGCTTTGTCTGTATCCGGGAAAAAACGAACCGTAAAGCACTCATCACCCTGTTTGACAGCCATGCCAAATAAGTCGGTAACCAGATGCAGAAACTCGGCGGCCTGCGTCAAGGCTTCGCCAACCGTCCGGCTGTTCTGAACAATCTGGCCGACAATACCCAAAGCAGCCAATTGCATCGACTCACCTAAATGAAGCCCCAACAGCGGATCATTACTCAGGTGACTGGCATTCATCCAGAGGTCATTGACCTGCTTGGGCGTAATCGCCACGGTATCTCTCCGCCTGATTACTTCCCAATTCAGCCCCGACAGTTTACACAACCGCTCGGGTGATACGTCTTTCTGCACCGCATAGGCCAGCAAACTGTAGACAAATTGTAGCTGATACGCTTCCATGACCTTATTTTTTGAGCAAGGTAGTCCGAATACGTCGGCTGCACCAGGGGCTGGCGTAAAGTGGTAAATGATTGGCGTAAACGGGTAAGAAACAGGCACAGCGGCCAGAATACCTTTGTCACATCATCAAACACAGAGTAATCAGCCCCTTAAATGCCATGAAAACGCAACAAACCATCTATCCTGTCGCAGTCGTGACCATAGCCTTGTCACTCACGCTCAGCAGCCAAAGCCAGGCACAAACCGTCAGTGCGACTGCCTTATCAGCAACCAAGCCAACAACCATACATCAAGCAAAACCAAACAACATGGAAAACCAAGCCGCACAAACCGTCAAAACATTTTTAACCGCCGTTCAGAAAGGCGACCAAGCCACCCTGGGCGCGTTGATTCACCCAAACATCCGTTGGAATCAGCCCGGCAGCAACCGCTTCTCCGGCGCTAAACAGTCAAACATGGAAGTCTTCCAGATGGTCGGTGGCATGTACGAGGCATCGGCTAATACGTTACAACTAACCGACATCAAACAATTGACCATCAACGGCAACAAGGTAGCCTGCCTGATTCACTGGAAAGCCGTGCAGCCGGGTGGCGGTGTGCTGGATGTCGACAACATTGATGTGTACACAGTCGAGGACGGCAAAATTGTCGAAGCCATGATTTACTCGGAAAACGTGGCTCAGGAAGATGAATTCTGGGGTAAGTAATTGATGGCTCAACGAATCAAAATCACAGATAAAAATAACTCCTAACTAATAAACCTGACACTATGAATTCCTCAAACACCTTACGCAAAGCCTTATGGGCGAATGTAGCCTTCGCTGAAATAGGCGCTCTGGCAGCCTTCTTCCTAAATGATACGTTTGCTCCCATAAACGACATGACAGATGGGCAAGGCGTCATCTTCGGAATTGAATTGCTGATTTTATCTGGTCTGGCAGCTTATACAGCCTGGAAGCCTACTGTCAGGAAAGGCCTGGTGCAACTGATTATTGCGTTAAACACCCTGCTGCTAGCCTACTTCATTATTCGGCTGGAAGACCCGACTATATCAGCTGCCGGCATGGAATTGATTGCCGTCGACACGGCTGCCGTATTAGCCCTCATCATCGTTCAGGTAAGAAGCCTGCGAGCTTACAGCCAAGCCGGGAAACCAACGATGGTTTCATAAGCATACATTAAGTTTACATGGAAAATAACAGAGTCATTCTTGTTCGAATGACTCTGTTATTTTCCATGCCAGAACACCGTTCCTTTTGGTGTGATGTAAACCGTTTCCAGTCCACCAAACAGGCTGCCCGTTTCCATCCGGGCCAGGCCATTCCGAAAAATAGACGTAATGCCGGTATACCTGGTCGGAATCACTTCCCGACCCTGTTTGTCGATGAAGCCCCATTTACGACTTTCTTCGTTTTGTACGGCACACAGGCCATTCGCAAAAACACCCGCTGAGCGGTACTGCGGTACGTTGGCAACGGTTTTTCCGGTCTTGTCAATGACGCTCCACTGCCAGCGTTTTCGGTCGGCGCTTAACGTCGCGACCGTAGCCAGGCCTTCCCTAAACGAATGAGCATCTTCGTAGTTTGTTGGGGGTACAACCCATTCGCCTTTGCGGTTAATAAAGCCCATGAAACCGGTTTTCAGCGACCTGACCAAAGCCAACCCGTCTGTAAACGGCTCGACAAATGAAAATTCGGGCGGAAACGCAAATGTTCCGGTACGATCAATGTAGCCCGACGGGCCATCGTCATGCGTCAGGTACACGGCCGCGAGCCCTTCCTTAAAAGCGGACACGTAGCAAAGTCGCTCGAACTGCGGCTTAATGACCAGGTTTCCCAGCTTGTCGACAAAGCCGTTTTTGCCATTGCGCTTCACGCACGCCAACCCTTCGGAGAAGTAGCCTGCATCCTCGTACTGGCAGGGAATCACCAGCTTACCCTGCTTATCGATGAAGCCCCACATGTCATTTTTCCGCACGGCCGCAAGCCCTTCGCTGTAATCCAGAATGCGGTCATACGGCTGATCGGTAATCACGTTTCCGGCAGAGTCAATAACGCTGTACGTGCGGGAATAACCAGGTGTTTGAACGACTTGCTGCACCACCGCCCGGTTGTCGTAAAAATCAGCCGCGCTGGTATACATAGGCGGGATTACGAGGTGTTTGCGGCCGTTGATGTACCCCCACTTGTCCTTAACCGGAACTGGAAAAAGCGCGTCGGCCGGGATGATCGGCTGTTCGTCGGCTGATAGCGCCTGCCCGGTGTCCGTCCGCTGCCGAACAAACGTCCACGCGTAACGGAGCATCCATAGAAGCCCGATGGCCCCAATGACGTAAAGAATTTTCATTAGGTTGTTGTCTGGGTAGTGAACAGCGTATAACGAGCTGGTTATTAGCAGCAAATAAAAATAGTACAGTTGTCTCGTCCGCTACTGAGGCCCAGGTTTTGTACAAACGGTAAGAGAGATTTCACCCGAATTGTATGCATACCAGTCATTCATGGCCTCGATCGTCCGGGCTATATGGATACCCGGTGCGGACAAACGTACGATTTCGCACACTACTGTTCGCAAATGAACGTGCGTTGTCCGTTTCCGTACAAACTAAATTTGGCACGACAAAACACAATCATTGACAATCAGCAAGTTAACAGCTTTGGCACACTTGTTGGCATAGTAAGATCAAACAGTAAACAACCAAAATCTTAAACAGCCATGTTCAACTTCCTTTTACAAGCCAGCGCCTTAGTCGGTGCCAAAAGTATCCTCGGTGCCGTATTGCTCAGCGCGTCAACCCTGACCACAGAACCGGCCGAACCGAAAAAGCCAGCTTCATTCGGTGCCAGTGCTTACGTGAACAAAGAGAACAAGATTCAACTGTCGGTAGAGAAAGTGGTAGCCGAACCGGTTACTGTTGTTCTCCGCAACCAGAACAACCAGGTTCTCTTTACACAGCGGCTGGGCAAAAAGCAAAACAAGTTCTCGGTGAAGTTTGACATGAGCGAACTCCAGGACGGTGCGTACGAATTAGAAATCAGTTCAAGCGATGGCAGTATTCGTAAACAGGTTAGCCTGCAAACAAATACTGTCACCCTTGAGCAGCCGCGCCTGATTACAATGCAGTAAACAACAAAGCCATTACAGTAGGGGTTAACGAATGCCTCATAAAAAAGCCACTTCAACTCAATGAAGTGGCTTTTTTGTGCCCGTAGGGCTGAGTCAGCAGACCAATCAGTACGTCACCCGCTGAATGGTTCCGTTGGCCAAGCTGCTGATGTAATACGTATTGGCGGCCGTTGCTGCCTCGACAGACGTGGGCAGATTCAGCCCCTGCAACAACCCGTTGATCTGGCCGTTTTTCGACTGAAGCAGCCGACCCGTATTGGGCATCGGTCCCATCGCCCCGAACTGGGCTACCTGCAGCACGATAGGCCGCTGGTTAGCGCCGAGGGCAATATCAACCAGGCTGGTGAATCCGTCCTGATAGAGCGATACGTTACCCGCCAGATCGATCTGGTAGATCCGGGCTTTGTCGGCGGGGAATGGGAAGCCCAGCAGCGTTGTTACCAGGAATTTCTGACCGTCGAATACGATACCGGTCGGCACCGACTGAACAAACGGCGGCCCTACCATCGGCATCGTGGGATTGGGAATCCCCGGTACGGTTGCGAACACGCTCAACTGACCGGTTTTGCTTCGCTTGATAATAGCATTGGCACCGGCATCGGCGATGTACAGGTCGCCATCCGGACCGAATATCAGGTTATACAGATTCGAGTCCTGCGTGTCGGCGGCCCCAAAGTTATAGTCGAGCACGAACTGACCGATCGGTTCGCTGTCCAGTTGCGAGGCCATGAGCGGCTGATCGCCCGGTTTGAACGACGACACGTTGAGTTTGTACATTTTTTCATCGACACCGTGCAGGATATAGAGCATGCCATCCTTGTAAACCAGGTGGTTGAGCCCATCGGGTGTGTTCTCGGGGCTTACCGCTACGTTGAAACCGGTAACGACTGGATATTTCTGACCATCCGGCATGATCAGTGTTACTTTACCCGCAGCCACTTCAGTTACCCACAACCGCCCCTGGGGATCGGTTGCCACGCCGAGCGGAGCCGCCAGATTTGAGGCTACTTCCTGGACTTGCAGTTGGCTGGGATCACCCAGTTCACGGTGGTCCTGACAGCCGAATACGAACAGACACGTTAGCAACGTGCCGATGTTGAGTAAGTTGGTACGCATACGAAATGTGATGATAGTAGGGAGGTTTATTATGAATGAGGCCGCTGATTTACGGCCGTGAAAGTTAGATAAAGAAGTCTCCCTAGCTGGTAGCTTATGTAGTAAACGGTCAATAAATTCACTCGAAGGTATTTTCAGCCCGTTTAATTTTAAGATTTATTAACAATCAGCTCGTTACAAACCGTCGGTCGGGAAGCACAGCCCTGCTTACACGCCCCTCCAGCATCCATATTTAAGGCTGATTTTTTTGGATTATTCACCGCCTGTTTTCTTCGTTTTGTCCGAATTCGTGCGATTTGGCACCGGTTTGTTCAGAAACGAACACCGCCTGTCCGTTTCCGTACATTTTTCGAGGACTTACTCCAAGATAAATATCTTATAATCAATTAGTTAACTAGTATAAATAGCTATTGGCATGCTTGTTGGCATATAAAGGGAGAACAGTAAACAACTAAAAACATCATAAAAGCCATGTTCAACCTTCTCTTCCAAACCAGCGCATTAGCTGGTGCTAAAAGCCTGATTGCCGCGGTCCTCATTGGCTCAGCAACCTTAACTGCCGAGCCGACCGAACCCAAAAAACCGATGTCGTTCGACGCCACCGTGTACGTGAACAAAGAGAACAAAATTCACCTGGCCGTTCAGAAAGTAGCTGCGCAGCCGGTACAGGTTATCCTGCGCAACAAGCACCAGGACGTTCTCTACACGCACACGATCGGTAAGAAAGAAGAAAAAGCGGCCATCCGCTTCAACGTCAGCGACCTCGAAGATGGTCTGTATGAACTGGAAATCAAGTCAAACGATGGCAGCATCCGGCGACAGCTGAACATTGAAACGCCCGGCACAAAACCCTCACGTACGATTACGATGGAATAGGCAGACTGCCGCCCGCGAAAAGACTGTATAGGTTAGAAAACGTGTTGCAGAAAGCCACTTCTCTTTGAGGAGTGGCTTTTTTCGTGGACGCTAACACCGAACGTGTTAATAAACGATTTTGACCCGGATACGGTGAGGAGCCGGTTGACTACCCCCAAAATAAAGCCCTGTTTTGTAGGCAAACTTCTTATCGTGGGTGAACGGAATAGGCGTCCCGCCCAGTACCTGATACAACTTCCGGCTGTAGTCGACCTTGATGACCAGCCGGGTCGGTTCGTTGATTTTGGCTTCGGCAATTTTAAAATCAGTTCGTTTGCCTTCCACGTAAGCATACGCACCGAGATCGATCCGCTGCCGTTGCGGATTCCACCGCCAGCCTACCCGTACGCCGTCGATCTGATGCGGTGCCGCACCGAGATCCTGATCTTTTGACCCGACAAAGCCCAGACCAATCACTTTGTTCCAGTCCTGTTCGTCAACCGAACCGACGTCGTAGATGCACGTACTGTCGAAGGTGACCGTAGCCGACAGTTCCGTTGGCTCAATCAATACCCCCGTCTTCCGTTTGGGCAGGGGTTCATGGTCGCCGGCTTCAACAACGACCCATTCCGGCTCTGAAACGAACAAATCCGGGATGCAGGCGTTCATCGACACCAGAAAACAGAGCAGCGTAATGCGCAGGACAGAGCGTGTAGTAATCATAACGTGGTGATTGTAAAACAGAATAAGGCCAGTTACCTAACTCAAAACGAGCAACTTTGTCTGTTTTATTGTTCCGTTCGGTCAGATTGGCAAAGATCATAGGTAGAAACGGTTGTCGCAATCTTTTATAAACAATCCGTATTTAACGGTTCATACCCGCAATTAACATGTCTGATTCCATACTGACCCGCCGTCAATTAGTCACTACACTGGGTACAGCGGCTGGTGCTGCGCTCCTGCCAACAACCGCATCAGCTAACTCAACCGCTCCGCAGCCCGCTAAAACCGCAGCGTTTACCCACTGCCTGAACATGAGTACCATCCGGGGCCACAAACTGGGCTTCGTAAAGGAACTCGAAACCGCTTCCAAAGCCGGGTTTCGCTCGGTCGAAATCTGGGTCGATACGTTGCTGAATTACCTGAAAGAGGGCAAGACCCCCGCCGATGCCCGCAAACAAATCGGCGACCTGGGCATTACCGTCGAAAATGCCATTGGGTTTGCGCCCTGGATCATTGATAATGACGCGGACCGTGCCAAGGGGCTTGAGCAGATGAAGCGGGAGATGGACATACTGGCTCAGGTCGGCTGCAAACGGGTAGCGGCCCCACCCGTTGGGGCTCAAACGCCCAACAGCCCGCTCATCGACCTTCGTAAAGCGGCTGAACGGTACCGGGCCGTTCTGGACATCGGTACGCAAACGGGTGTTACGCCCCATCTGGAACTCTGGGGCTTTTCCCGCAACCTGAATCGCCTGAGCGACGTCATGTACGTTGCCGTTGAAAGCGGTCATCCGTCAGCGCGGCTGCTGCTGGACGTGTACCATCTCTTCAAAGGGGGCAGCAGTCTCGACAGCCTGCCGCTGGTTGGCAAACCGGCCATCGAAATATTTCACGTAAACGATTATCCGGCTAATCTACCGGCCGCTAACATCACCGACGCAGACCGGGTCTACACCGGCGACGGCGTCGCGCCGATCCGGCAGATTCTGCAGACCATCCGGAACCCGGACCGGCCCATCATCCTGTCGCTGGAAGTATTTAACAAGAACTACTATGCCCAGGACCCGCTGCAGGTCGCGCAGTCGGGCCTGGCCAAGATGAAGGCGGTTACGCAGGGCGTTTAGCGAAATCCCTACTGATTATCGATCCGACGGGGCCGATCGGACGTAGTGCCACCGGCCGTGTGCTCAGTGGTTTCCTGCGATTCCGGCTTGGCTCCGCCGGGTGCCGTACCGGTGCTGCCCGGCCGACGCGATTTGGTGTTCTGACTATAGTCGTCGCCCTCCGTGTTCGGGCTCACGGTGCTGGCCTGACTGGCCCCGGACCGTGAATTTTGTTGTGAGTTTCTCATGTGTTGATGATTACTTGTGACTACGTTGGCAAACGTGACCTGTTCCATGTATTCGGGGTGTTTGCCGTCGATACCCGTAGCGCAGTTACACTTGCAGCTAACCGATCGAGTAATTAGATTTAAGGAATTATCCTGTTTCGTTAAGATACCCGATAATCCGAAAAAATCCAACCTTTATCCGTACTCACAATGAAAAACCGATCTATCGTACTCGTCTTTATGCTAACCTTCTGTTTGGGAGCCTGTCGGGAAAAGGAGGTAGGGCCTGATCTGACCTCTCCGCTGACCGGCCAGTTCGGAGCCAGTTACCTGATTGTAAACCTAACAACGGGCGTTTCCAACAGTGGGCCTGGTACCAACTCCACGGTTGAGCTTCGCCGTAAAACGAACAACACCCTTTTGGTGACCGTCAAAATCAACGATCCGCAGATTCAAATCACCGATCAGTTTGAGGCTACCGTTACGCCCACCAGTGTCGAAAGAGATAACCTACGTATCCCCGGCCTGCGCAGCGTCTATGAAGCCACCTACAAGACCAGCGTCCGCAGTACAGGTAAAACCCAGATTAATAACTACGGTAAAAGCCTGATTAATCTGTATAACGACGGCAAAATTCGCGGGAGTTTTGGTTATGTCAACTCCGACAGCCTCATGATCAGTTTAGGAATTTAAGTGAAAACGTGGGCGGCTTGGTTTACACGTACCGGCTACTCATCCAGCAACGAATCGGTAGACGTACGGGGCTTTGTGCGCGCCACCGGTGTACTTCTTATCAATTCGTTCCAGTACGCCCAGGCTCAGCATTTTACGCTGAAACCCGGAGCGGTGAAGCTTCTCATTCAAAATAGTCTCGTATAAGCTCTGCAGCTCGGCCATAGTAAACGTATCGGGCAGCAACGAAGCCGCCCACTCGACCAGCTTCCGGTCCAGATTGATGCGCAGGGTCTCCAGGGCTTTCTGCACAATAGCCTGGTGGTCCTGCATGAGCGCAGGCAACCGGTTCAGATCATACCAGTCGCAGGAGTCCGACAGCGCATCGGGCCGTGGCACGGCTTTCGTAAAGTCAACGAGGGCGTAGTAACCCACCGATACAAACCGGCGCAATAGCCAGTGGTTGTCGGTGGGGGTCAGGCCATTGGCCCTCATGATCGATCGCATCGGCTCCGGGTCGTACCGGGCCTGATCGCCGAATACGTAAAATTGCTCCAGATAGATATCGCTTAACCCCGTTCGTTCGGCCAGCATCCGCCGGGCCGCAGCATTCAGGTCTTCATGCTCACGAATGAATCCCCCAGGCAGTGCAAACAGCCCCGTGTTGCGGTACTCCAGCAGGAGAATACGCAACTGGTTCTCGTGAAAACCGAAAATAACCGCATCCAGTGCCAGCCCCGGCAAATACCCCGCTCCATCCGGCCCGATCGCGTCCGGCGATTGATGACTCATACTTTTTGAACTAGGCCGGCAAGTAACATAAAAAATTGGCAATCTCATCTCAATCGCTTATTATTGTAACAAAATGTTACAATAGAAAAATCCGACTGCTTTTCAGACCAGTTAGGCCAGTAACTGGTCTGAAAAAATATTCATCACCTAAAACGTATGCGCATGAAAACTTTTTTAATTGCTTCACTTTTAACGGTTCAGGCCGGCCTGATAGCCGTTGCCCAGTCCGGGAAAGCCGGTTTTTCCAGCCAGGTACGTACCGCCAATGGCGTCCTGGAAGGTGTGAAGGAAGGGAGTGGCGTTTACGCCTTCAAAGGCATTCCGTTCGCGCAGCCGCCGGTTGGGGATCTGCGCTGGAAAGAACCCCAGCCCGTTCAGAACTGGCAGGGCGTTCGCAAAGCCGACAAGTTTGGTCCACGCGCCATGCAGCGCTCCCTTTTCGGCGACATGAACTTCCGCTCGAACGGCATGGGCGAAGATTGCCTGTATCTGAACGTATGGACCCCGGCCAAATCGACCAATGACCGCCTGCCGGTGCTGGTTTATTTTTACGGGGGTGGCTTTGTGGCCGGCGACGGGTCCGAACCGCGCTACGACGGGGAAAGCATGGCCCGCAAAGGCATCGTGGCCCTTACGGTGAACTACCGGCTCGGCCCGTTCGGCTTTATGGCCCACCCCGAACTGACCAAAGAATCTCCGCACAAGGCGTCGGGCAACTACGGTTTGCTCGACCAGAACGCGGCCCTGCGCTGGGTAAAAGAAAACATTGCGGCCTTTGGTGGCGACCCGAACAAAGTGACCATCGCCGGCGAATCGGCCGGATCGATATCGGTGAGCGCGCAGATGGCGTCTCCCCTGTCGAAAAACCTGATTGCCGGAGCCATTGGTGAAAGCGGTTCGCTGATGGGCACGCTGTCGCCAACACCACTGAGCAAAGCCGAGGAGATGGGGGTAAAATTTGCGGAGGCACTGGGCGCTAAGTCACTGGCCGAACTTCGGGCCATTTCGGCTGAGCAGGTACTCGAAGCTACGGCGAAACCCGGTGTATCCTGGTTTTCGACGACCATTGACGGCTATTTCCTGCCGAAACCCGCCACGCAGATTTTTACGGCCGGCGAACAGGCCAAGGTGCCGCTGATGGTTGGCTGGAATTCGGAAGAAATGACCTACCGCGCCGTACTCGGTCAGGAAGAGCCGACCAAAGAAAATTATGAAAAGGCCGTTCGGAAGCTGTATGGCGAGCAGGCCGATGAAGTGCTGAAGTTGTATGCCCCCGCTACCGACGCGGACGTACAGCAGGTGGCCACCGACCTGGCCGGCGACCGCTTTATTGGCTTCAGCACGTGGAAATGGGCGGATATGCACAGCCAGACGGGCGGAGGCAAGCCAGTTTACCGGTACTTCTACGCCCGGCCGCGCCCGGCCATGGTACCCGAAATGGGCAACGCATCGGCTGGCCTGGCGGGTGGTGTGGTGCGGAACAACGACCCGAACGCGATCAAAATGCCCCCGGCCAAGGGTGCCGTTCATTCGGCTGAGATTGAGTACGCGATGGGCAACCTGGCGACCAACAAGGTATACGCCTGGACACCCGAGGATTACAAAGTATCGGAGTTGATGCAGAATTACTTCGCCAACTTCATCAAAACCGGCAATCCGAACGGTCCTGGCCTGCCCAACTGGCCAGTTGCCGGGAAGGTTACCCCGGTTCAGTACATGCGCATCGACGTGAACTCGCAGGTCGAGAAAGAACAGCACCGCGACCGTTACCTGTTCCTGGACCAGCAGAACGCAAAAATGGATTAACACTCACTTTTCTAACCTGCAGAACGGCCCCGACTTACCAGTAGTCGGGGCTTTTGTATGTATTAAATTTATTAATGTACTCCTGACAGAAAAAATATGGAATTGATATACGTAAAACCAAGGTAGCTTGATAAGTGCTAAATGTCTCGGTTTTTTTCGCTATTTTACTGTTGATAATAATCAAACCATATCAGTCAGACAATGAATCAAATCGACCAACTTGGCATGGAATTTATTTTCGCCGAAATTCAAAAAGAAGGCCGCTTCTATACACACAAAGACAACATGGTTCGACCAGGCGTTAGCGAAGCACTCGACCAACTAAAAGCCTTTGGATTAATTGAAAAAACAGCAAAATTCTCTTACACGCTCACAGAAAAAGGATACAATGCAAAACGACTAGGAAGTTTTCAAAAATGGTTCGAGATTCAAGATAAGGAGCCAACACATGGGATCAATTTTTACGTATCAGGCAACCAAAATACATTTAATCAGAATGTGATGAATGGCAGTGATGCCAATCAAATACTTACACCATCAAACCAGCCGTCAACAGTAGAAAAGGCCAGTTGGTGGGCGGGTATTCTGAGTGCCATAAAAGCAATCTTTTTTTAACCCTAGTATATTGCAATTCACCTCCACTTCGCCCAGACAAACAATTAATCTTACAGCACAAAAGTTCTTATAATATGTAGTCCAAAGTGATTTAGTGTTACAACAGATTTTTAATTTTCGGCAAAGCGCTCGGAAAGCGTAACAGTTTAGTGTAATATGCGTTATTGCGACATAAATCTGTCTGACCATGAACCTGTTATTACTCTCCGCCATGCTTAACTGGACGGCCCCCATGCCGCAGGATACTGTTCAGAAACTGACGCATCCACACGACAACATGCCCATCTACAAAGACAGCGGGCGCTCCATCCGCATGCCTGGCCCGAAGTATTATTTCGAGATAACTCCCCGGTACAGGACGCAGCCCAGCAAAGGCGGCAACCAACCGGCCGATTCGACCAGAAAACGGAACTGGATTTCCTGATGTCTGCCCCAACAGTTCGGTTGCACGGTGGGTTGTCGGTGTACAACAAGCTCAACGCAGCCGGCTATGAACCAGAACCAATCATTTCCTGAACAGTATTTTCGGCGGATGGACGAGAGCGACGACGAGCGCTTCTACGACTATCCTCGCCTGGTTGTCCATATTGATGAAGCTGCCATTGCCGCCACTACCCGGCTTTACCGCGAGTTTCTGCCCGCCGACAGCGACGTACTGGATTTAATGAGTAGCTGGCGGAGCCATCTGCCCTCCGACGTACCGTACCGGCGCGTGGTCGGTCTGGGCATGAACGAGCTGGAAATGCGCGAAAATCCGCAGTTGACGGACTACGTCGTTCAGAACCTGAACAAAACCAGTCGCCTGCCGTTCGACGATGCGTCCTTCGATGGCTGCATCCTGACCGTATCGGTGCAGTACCTGACCCAACCGGTCGATGTTTTCGCGGAGGTGGGCCGTGTGCTTCGCCCCGGCGCTCCGTTTCTGACCGTTTTTTCTAACCGGATGTTTCCCACCAAAGCCATAGCAATCTGGCAATCGCTCGACGACCGGGGCCATGCGCAACTGGTTGAAAGCTATTACCAGTTAGCCGGGCGTTTTGAGGGCATTCAGTCGCTCGACCGCAGCCCGAAGGGTTCATACAGCGATCCGTTGTATGCCGTGGTTGGGTACCGGACCCACCAGCCGCTCACGTTCTGATCAGCGCCCGACGTAGCGGAGCACACGCTGCCACTTCTGGGGTTTGTAGGGAGTCGTCCGCACGACGGTACCGCTGTAGGGCGCTTCAACAAGCTGCTGACCACCAACGTAAATACCCACGTGCGACCACTTGCCGTTCCGGTGTTTTCGTACCAACAGGTCACCCGCCTGTGGCGCACCGGTTACCGGCCGAAAGTCCGGGCTGTTGACCAGATCGGCTACAGAATTACCTCCCCGCCAGCTGGCCCCAACGTCTTCGAACACGTAGCGAACCAGTCCGGAGCAATCCAGCGTACCCTGACCCGTTCGGCGGTTGTAAGCCGGAGCACCGTAGGGAACGCCGAGGTACCGATACGACTGGGCGGCCATGCGTTCGCCGAGGGCGCTACGTTCCGTAACGGCGGGGCGGGGCGTAACCAGCGGCAGCACAAACCGCAGCAGTGGATACACAAGTGTCGCTTTGATCCGGCTGATGTTGGCACCCGCCCGCTGGCCAGCCACCAGATACGCCAGCGGAGCCGTGGCCGGCCGGAAGTAGTGGTTGTGATCGACTTCGAGGTGGTTGCGATCAATAATGTGCTTCAGCAACGACTGAAGTTCGGCTTCGGTGGCAACCTGACCAAACCGCTGCGTCAGAACAGCTTTGTAGCGCTGGTAGAACGATTGTCCGGTTGGTTGCGCCGGGGCGTTGGTTGCCACCAGCCACAACAGCAGGCAAAGGAGTCGCTTCATGCGGACAGAACGCCCCCTTTTTAGTCTATGGTTCCAGTAGTAATTATATTTTAATGTAGCTGACCAGCCTTTATCGGCCCAAGCCGGTCAGTTTACGTACCACCTGAACGATGATTACCGGCACGACGCCGGCCGCAATGATCAGCTCCAGGGGCGCGGCCTGCATTGGCTGAATGGACAACACCTCGCGCAGGAACGGCACGTAGTACGTCAGGAACATGATCGCTATACAGGTCAGCAACGCCAGCCAGATGTAGCGGTTGCGGGTAATTTCATTTTTGAAAAAATTACCCTTACCCGAGTATAGATTGAATACGTGCATCAGTTGGGCGAACGACAAGGCGTAGAACGTAATGCTGTTGCCAACCCCTTCGCTCAGGCCTAACTGTCGCGTCCCAAACAGATAAACGCCCAGCACGGCAACCGTAATGACGAAGGCGTAGAACACAATCAATCCCCAGTCGTTGCGGCTCAGGATGGGCTGTTTGGGGTCGCGGGGCGGCTGCTTCATCAGTTCGCTGTTTTCGCGGCCGACACCCAGCGCCAGGGCCGGAAATACGTCGGTGATGATGTTGATGAACAGGATTTGCAGCGGGAGCAACGGCGTACCTACGTTCAGGAAACCGGCGAAGGTGACCACGAAGATCTCGCTCATGTTGCACGACAGCAGGAACAGAATGAACTTACGGATGTTCTCGAAAATGACCCGTCCCTGCCCAATGGCCGTCACGATCGACGTGAACGAATCGTCTTTCAGCACCATAGCCGCCGTTTCGGCCGCCACCTGCGTGCCACGCTGCCCCATCGCGATGCCAATGTCGGACTTCTTCAGGGCGGGCGCATCATTGACCCCGTCGCCGGTCATCCCGACAATATCGCCCTGCTGCTGGTACAGATCGATCATGTCCAGTTTCTGCGTCGGGCTGACCCGGGCAAACACCCGGCAGGCCATCAGTCGTTTTCGATCCTCCTCCGTGAGCTGATCGAGCGGTTTCAGGTCACGGCCGGTCAGCGCCATTTCTTCGCCGGGTTCGACCAGGTGCACCTGCCTGGCAATGGTCAGGGCGGTTGCGGGGTGGTCGCCCGTAACCATGATTACTTTGATACCAGCCTCGCGGCAGGATTCCAGCGCGGGCGTTACTTCGGTACGGGGAGGGTCCAGAAAACCGATCAGCCCTAGGTACGTCAGGTTATTATCGGCAAAATCGTCGCCGGGTTTTTCGTCGATTTCCCGGTACGCAAACGCCAGCGTCCGCAACCCATCGGCCGCCATTTTTTCCGAGATGTCACGCTGCTCCTGCTGAAGAGCCTCATCCATATCGGGGCAGCGATCCATGATTTCTTCCACGGCCCCTTTGACGGCCACAATGTAGCGGTCGTTGGTCTGGTGAAGCGTTCCCATCATGCGGGTATCGGAACTGAACGGTTTCTCGGCTTTGCGCGGATATTGCTCCCGGATGGTATCCGGGTCCTGACCAGCCGCGTACGCAAACTTGAGCAAGGCTACCTCCACGGGATCGCCTACTTCTTTGGTATCCGTATCGTGGGGATTGTAATCGGCGTTGTTGGCCAGAACCCCCGCCAGCACCAGCCGCTGGTACACGTCGCTTTCGGTAATCTGCGCATCGCCGTTTGTTACGTTCAGCGTCTGGTCGTCGGCTTGTACGTCCACATCGGCCCGGGCGTCCGGAAGCTGGATGGTATGCACTTCAATACGATTTTGCGTCAGCGTACCGGTTTTGTCCGTAAAGATGACGTTGGTCCCGCCCAGTGTTTCAACCGCCGACAGTCGCTTTACGATGACTTTCTTCTCGGCCAATTGCAGCATACCGTAGGCCAGGGCGATCGTAGCCACCACCGACATGCCTTCCGGGATGGCCGCAATGGCCAGCGCGATGGAGGTTTCGATCAGCTGCCGCACTTCTTCGCCCCGGATCAGGCCAACGATCAGAAACAAGCCCGCCAGCCCGACCGTTACCCAGATCAGCACTTTGGAGAGCGAATCGAGTTTTGCTTCCAGCGGGGTGGCCGTCCGCTCGGCCTGCTCCACCATCGTCGCAATTTTCCCCAGCTCGGTCTGCTGCCCGATACCCGTCACGACAGCCCGGCCGTTGCCGCCCGTTACGGCCGTTCCCTTGAACAGTCGGTTGTGCTGATCGCCCAGGGGGGCATCTTCGGCGGTAGGCGCAGTGGCTTTTTCGACCGGCAACGACTCCCCCGTCAGTGCCGATTCGTCAACCTGCAGTTGGTTAGCCTCCAGCAGGCTGGCATCGGCGGCTATGAGATCGCCCGCTTCGACCATCAGAATATCACCCAGCGTTACGTCTTCCGACGAAATTTCGTGGACACGGCCATCGCGCCAGACCCGCGCCGGATTGGTGTCCATTTTCCGCAGCGCGTCCATAGACTGGCTGGCATTGAACTCCAGTACGAATCCGGTGATGGCATTGATCAGGATGACGGCGATGATGGCCCACCCTTCAACGGTTTCGCCCAGGAGGAACGACACAATAGCCGCAGCCGCCAGAATCCAGACAATAACGCTGTTGAATTGCCGAATGGCGATGCTCAGAGCACTTTCGCGTTTGGCTTCCTCCAGCGCATTGGGCCCATATTGATCAAGCCGCCGGGTGGCTTCCTCGCCGGTCAGGCCGCTTTTGGGATTAACGGTCAACGCACTGACCAGTTGATCGGCCGGTAAAGTGTGTGGCAGTTCCGGTACGTTGAGAGGGGCAGTAGTAGAGGTCGGCATATAAAGAGGTAGTTACGTATTACAAAAGCAACCCGCCTGAAATAACTTTGTTCAGCGTCGGGCAGGCGAACGCTATCGTAGAGACCAGCTACCATGAGCTTATGACTGCTGCCGTTATTCCAACGTAGCGGAAGGGCAGAAACAGTCTATAGCCGGAAAACCAATCGATTCATGGACAGGGGTATACGTAATTCAACAATTTTTTCAGACGTTGTAGGGGGAAATGACTTGTCAACGGTCTTCTGGTCGTAATGCCGGTAGCCGGCTGTTCTTTCAGTGCCCTGATTCAGCGTTTCGGACCAGAAATAAGGCATTTGAGTAAAAGGCTGGCTATTGTATCAACGAACCCTATTAATTTAAGACAAAATTCAGGTCGTTTATAATTTTTCAGGTCATACAATTTTTACAAACGGGTATGGAATCAACGATCCCTTCCTCCTTTTCTCCCTCGGCTGAAGCTGTCCGGTCCCGCGCCATTGACTGGCGGCTGGGCATTCCCACGTACGTCTATGCTGTCGTGTTTGCGTCATTATGTATTGTCTGGGGGCTGCTCTGGGACATCATGTGGCACATCAGCATCGGCCGCGATGGGCTGTTTGCTCCTCCGCACCTGGTCATGTACGTCGGCGCTGTCGTATCCGGCCTGTTTTCGGGTTACCAGATCCTCAGCATGACCTTTCAAAAAAAACACCCCGAGCGGGCCGGTTCCGTTCGCTTCTGGGGTGTTTTCTACGGCTCGCTGGGCGCGCTTTATTGCGTGTGGGGTGCTATGGCCATGCTAACCTCGGCCCCTTTCGACGATTGGTGGCACAACACCTACGGACTGGATGTCCAGATTCTGACACCCCCGCATACGGTGCTGGTGCTGGGCATGATGATGGTGCAATTCGGAGCGATGATCGGGGTGCTGGCGCTGCAGAACCGCACCCGCAGCCAAACCCTGACCAACGACCTGGACCAGCGACGGGCCAGCCGCCTGAAACTGCTGTTCGGTATTGCCGCCGGCCTGCTGCTGACGGTCTTGTACGTTCTGCTGTCTGAAAACATGGGCAAGTGGCTGATGCACAACTCCCTCTGCTACACCACAGCCGCCATCGCCTTTCCGATCTACCTGCTGGCGGTTGGCCGGGCGTCGATGCTGAAGAACCCGATTACGATCATCACGGCCGTATACATGATCACGCTGCTGCTTCCCAACTGGATACTGCCTCTGTTTTCGGCTACACCCAAGCTTGGTCCGGTGTATAACCCCATCACGACGTATCAGGCGTTTTCGTTTCCGCTGCTGCTGATCGTACCGGCCTTTGCGCTGGACCAGCTCATGAAACGCTATAAAGGCAACGACTGGATACTGGCTGGTCTTGCCGCGGTTGTCTTCATGGTGCTGTTCCTGGCGGTTCAATGGCCGTTTGGGGAGTTCCTGCACACGTCGCCCTACGCCCGCAACTGGTTCTTCCTGTCGAACGCGTGGTCATACGACAGCCCTCCGGACTGGAAGTACCGCTACGAGTTCCACCCAGGTCTGCTGGAGCCAACGGCCGTATTCGCCAAAAACTTTGCGTTTGCCATCCTATACGCGGCCATCTCCGCCCGGATTGGCCTCTGGTGGGGCAACTGGATGAAACGGGTAGTGAGGTAAGGAAAAGGAGGCCAGACCGGAGCCCAATGGTCTGACGATACGTCAGACCGCCTGACTCAAACAAACGGGTCTGACGTACCGTCAGACCCGAACGCAAAAGAAACCAAACAACCATGAATCCAACCCGAATCTGGTCGCGAGGCAACAAACTCGTCTTCCTTTATTCATTCATTTACGCATTTGCCCTTTCGCTCATCAGCTACGCTCACGTGGGCAGCCCCGGTGTGCTGGTGCAGAAACAGGCCGGTAAGTACCGGGTGCTGATCAATGTGCAGCCACCGGACGTTGTGCCGGGAACCGCTAAGGTGACTGTATTTGTGGAGCAGGGACAGGTTAAAACCATTCAGGCCCGGCCGGTGTATTTCTGGACCGGCGACGAAGGGGCCCCTACGCATGATCAACTCAACGCGGTCTCATCCACGCAGTTTACCGGCGACGTCTGGTTCATGGAAAGTGGTTCCACGAGTGTTGAACTCCAGATCGACGGCCCCGACGGAAAAGCAACGGTGGTCGCGCCGGTGATGTCGGTAGCCACGGCCCAGCGAACCATGCCCGCCGAAACCGGTATTATCCTGTCGATACTGGGTTTGTTGCTGGTCGTACTGATGGTGACCATCATCGGAGCCAGTTCGGCCGATGGGACTCTCCAGCCCGGCCAGTCGGCCCCGCCCGTGTTCCGCCGGAAACGGATCGTCGGCATGAGCATCGGCGCAGTACTGCTGGTGCTGCTGCTGGCCGGTGGACGAACCTGGTGGGACAGTTGGGCCGATGAATATCAGACCGATCAGCTCTACCGCCGACTTCCTGTCAACTCCGTTGTAAAACCCGAGAACGGCCAGCTTGCTCTTACGATTCAGGTCGACACGACCGGCTTTGCGCAGAACCGTCGGTGGCGTCGGCCGCTGAGTTTTATCGTGCCCGACCACGGGAAGCTGATGCACGTTTTTCTGGTCAGAACGCCCGGTCTGGACGCCTTTGCGCACCTCCATCCCGACCGACGTGATACGTTGCGGTATGAGTCGAAATTGCCGGCGCTGCCCGGTGGGCGGTACCTGCTCTACGCCGATGTCGTGTACCGGTCGGGTTATGCCGAAACGCTGACGGATACGGTCGAGGTGCCTTTCGTCAAGCTATCGGCCGAACAGGCAGCCGCCCGCACGCCAACGGATGCCGACGATAGCTGGCTGGTTACCGAACCGATGGGGGTCAAATCGAACGCCATCGGCAAGCTGCACCTCGACGATGACATGGTGAGTTGCGGCAAGCCAAGTGCCAGTGCCAGACTGGACGACGGGTCCACTATGGTCTGGACCGACAAACCCAGCCCAATTCTGGAAGTCGGCAAGCCCTATATGCTCAAATTTGCCGTTGCCGACGAGCAGGGCAAAGCCGCCAAACTGGAACCGTATCTGGGCATGAGCGGTCACGCAGCCATTGTGCGCTCCGATGGTACGGTCTACATTCACCTGCACCCGGTCGGTACGTATTCCATGGCGGCCGAAGAGTCGATGGTCAGCCGCATTGCTGATACAGCCCGGACGGTGAAACTCCCCGACCCTAAACTCTTCCGAGACAGTATTGATGCGTACGTAGCGAAGCTCAGGAATTTACCGGAAGCCGAAAAGAACAAGCTGATCATGGCCGCCATGCCCACGATGAACCACACCATGACCGTCAACAACATGGTTGAGTTTCCGTATGCGTTCCCACGGGCGGGCCACTACCGCATCTGGATTCAGGTCAAGCGCAACGGCCGCGTACTGACGGGCGTGTTTGATACGCAGGTGAAAGAGAGTTTGCTGTAATGCTCTTTACTCGTCTGTAAAGTGTCTGACGTACGTCTGACTCGATAGCAAAAGCAAGTTGGCAAAACGCGTATATAAAACTGCTCACATGGGCAGTTTTATATACGGACGCAGGTAGGTACTTACTTAAACCTGACGCTTTACTGAACCGCAAACTCCGCGTCGCTAATGCCTTTGTTAACTTCTACTGAATTCAATTTCAATGAAATAGTCATGCTCTGCGACACAATGTTCGTGCTAAATGGAATTTTCACCCCGTTCACCTCTTTGTAGTCGGTAAACTTGGTGGTTCTAGCTCCATCTGTATCAAACATGCCAATGTTCTGCACTTTCAGTCCGGTTTCGGCATCATAGTAATCTGTCCACAATGGACTACCGTCTGCGAATGTGCTGGTTACTTTATACGTATCGCGACCATCAATCTGTTCCTTGCCCTCAACCGTTGACTTGATGCCTTCTGCTTTGTACGACAGCTCCGGAAATAATCCATAGGCCATGATCGAACGTTTGGCAATTGGCCCATTCACAGGAACCGTCCCCTGCGGACTAACCGCTATCATGCGGGTACCATCGGTTGCAGTTTTGTAAATAAGCTGGCCCTTGTCATCGGTTGTGATCTGTAATGACTTAGCCGGGGCTTTTTGCTTAGTCGTAAGTTGCAAAGGAATGTCATTAACCTGCAGTGTTAACTGAGAGGTCACGTCTTTGACCTTCATCAGGGCTTTTTTACCGCCGATGGCCGTAAGGTACTTGTTGATGACTTCGTCGGCCGTGGGCAGGGTCTGGGCGGTAGCCGATCCGAGAAGAACAGGTAAGAGGAGCAGGGTAAGAAATAGCTTTTTCATAGGGGTGATAGTTACGGGATGGATAGGTTTACTGCACGTTGAACTCAGTGTCGCTGACGCCTTTGTTGATCTGGACCGAGTTTAGTTGGGTCTTGGACACACCGCCACCGTTTTCCTGGTACATCGAAACAAACGGGATCTTTACGCCATCGACCGCCCTGTAATCGCTAGGCTTAAGCGTGGCGGTACGGTTCTGGTCCCACTTGATAATCGTCTGTACTTTCAGGCCGGTTGCCACGTCGTAATAGTTGGTACAAAAAGGGGTACCATCAGCAAACGTACTGGTGACTTTATAAGCCTCCTGACCGTCGATCGGCTCCTTACCCTCAAGCGTCGATTTGATGCTTTCTGCTTTGTACACCAGCTCTGGGCAAAACCGGTTATACATCAGGGAAAGTCGGGTATTCTGTTCACTTTGGCGGTTGGTACCCTGCTGGGTAACATCGACCGCGCTGGTCCCATCTGTCACAAATTTGTAAAGAAGCTGGCCATTGTCGCCCGTAATCAGCGTCATTGCCTTAGCCGGTGCTTTACGCTTTAACGAGATTTTTATCAGGGCATTATCGTACTGTAACGAGCCCTCAGACGTCACGTCTTTGACCTTCATCAGGGCTTTTTTACCGCCGATGGCCGCAAGGTATTTGTCAATGACTTCGTCGGCTGTGGGCATGGTCTGGGCGGTGGCCAGCAGGCAGAAAGCCGGAAGAATGAGGAGGGTGAGTGCAAGCTTTTTCATAGTGAAGTTTTTTATATAGGAAAAAGTTAAAAGGTAGAAGCGGAAAGCTTGCGTTAACCTATGTAACTTCGGATTGACAGCAAAGAAAACCCACCCGGACAAATACCCGGACAATTATTAGTTGCCTGATAGACAGCGAGCAGCATCGTCTTACTCTACTAATATGGCTGAGTAGAACTAGTAGAGAGAACGCCGTTTCACATACCCGGGAATCAAACGTCGGCGAAGGCTTCGCCCAGATCGGCCCCTTCGGGCAAGTTGGTTTTCTTACGGATCCGGTAGCGGGTTTTGACAATGGTATCCGCCGAAATGCCCAGCATATCGGCCATTTCTCTGGTCGACAGTGCCAGACGGCTCAGGCAGATGATACGCGTTTCGGCAGGCGTGAGCAGGGTGTATTTCTGGCGCAGGCGGAGCAGGTAATTCGGGTACACCTGCTCAAAGAGTTCACGAAAGCGCTCCCAGTCGGCCTCGGTCAGGATCGCCAGTTCCATCAACTCAGCGATGTGGGGCAGGTTTTCGTCGGTTGCCGATTTGGCAGTTGCTTCCCGTAGCTGTTGTAATTGAGCAAGCTGCTCGGTTCGAGTTCGTGCTTCCTGTGTAATAAACGCTAATTGTTGTTCTGCCTCACGTCGGCGTTTGCGTTGATAACTCAGATAAACTGATGATATAAGTAAAACCAGCACCAACCCCGTTATCGACGCATTGCGCAGCCATACGGCGTAATCGCGGTCGGCGTCAATCTGATTCAGTTTGGATCGGTAAGCTTCGGCTTCGAGTTTTTCCTGCTTCTGATGAAAGATGCTGGCATCGTCGTTCTTGCGTTGTTTCTCCTCCAGTCGGTTAGCCAGTTGAGTGTAGTAAAGGGCTTTCTGTAAATCACCCCGGTGCTGGTAAACCTCACCCAGGCCCGTGAAGAGCGGGATGATATCCAGACTATCCGTTTGGTCAACAAACGCACGTACTGAGTCATACAGCGCCATTGATCGTAACAAAGCCGGATAAGCTTTATCGTATTGTTTAAGCTTTAAGTAAATCTCTGACAGCGGCACCATTGCATTGAATTCAGACTGCCGGTCGTTACCGCGCCGAACAGCTTCAATAGCTTTTTTCAGATAAGGAATGGCGGCTGCGTGTTTCCCCTGTCTGCTCAATACAACGCCGAGATTACCGTAGCTAACGGAAGAGTGAACCGACGAGCCATACGAAAGACCAAAGGTGTATGCTTTCTGATACCAGTAAGCCGCTTCCTTTAACTTGCCTAAACGCAGATGGCAAGAACCTAAATCGTTCAGGAACTGCCACTTGTAATAGTTGTAGCCGTAAGGATGCCCCTCTTTGGTATCCAGTTGAGGGTGAGCCCATTGGTTTCCTAATGCCGCTACCCGTCTGGCTAAATCATACTCCTGAATCTTGAAGAAATACATACTCATCCACCAGATGTGATGAATAATGTCATAAGTAGCTCCGTGGTACTGGTGAATAACTGATAAGGGTAAATTTTGCAGTAAAGACATCCCCCGAATGGCCCCGTCGTAAACCAGTATCCGGCGCGTGCGCTCGTCCATTTTGCCCGGATGCTCAATGATAACTTTGCACCATGCCAGCCAGCATATACCTTCTTCTGCCAGGAGGTTGTGCTGATGAGCATACGTCCGGATTGACACCAGAGAGTCAATAACTCCCTGTGCCTGTTTTCTGACGTAGAGATCGACGAACTGCTGATTACGACACCAGAAGACCCGCATAAGTGTGGCCGCTCTGGGGCCTTTGGCCTCGGCTTTCATAAAGTTATATTCCGCCAGCATGGCTGGTCGTTTGGCGGGCCGCTGTATCGAATCGTAAAAGTCAAACCAGTGTTTGGTCAGATAAGCATCAGCATAAGTGAATTGCTCTCCATCAGACAATTGCTGAAAATGGACTCGATTTATTGGTGCAGAGAGGAGTTGTGCCCTAAAAAGCAGGAGCGCAACGATACACAATTGAACATTCATCAAGGGTAGGATAGATCATTTGTCAACAAAACCGCTGATAAATTTACACAACACAGCAATACACTGCGGCTATCCCGATGTTAAATTTTTTAAGTATTTTTACTTATACAATTCAGGTCCGATATATCGGATTTGTAGGTTTGAAAGTCAGCTAAGCACCTGCCATACAGCAGCGGTCAGGTAGGCGTCCCTAGCAACGGGTTTTATACATTTGAAAAGTCTCACTGCCCCTCATCGGCCCGGCGGTCAGCCCGGATCTCCGGGATCGTATCGGAGTCGATCAGCCCGATCGAGGCTGCATGTTCGGCGGCTGCTACGGTGTCGGGCACCAGCAGCATGGGTACCCGAGCCGCTTCGGCCGTGCGGATCAGTTCGCGAACGGCTTCGTCGCGCCGATCCTCCTGAGATACGTCGCGAATATAGATGGCCAGAATACGGCCTGGATTTTCCCGCAGTACCTGCGAATAAATTTCGGGGTCCTGCTGGCCGCTGTCGCCGATGAGTACAAACGGCAACTGTGGGTTCACGTCCATGACCTTTCGGATCATGCCGAGCTTATGATCATGGTGCGAGCTTTTAATGAACTGAGTTTTGCTGAGGCCCAGATCACGCAGAAGAATGGGGCCCTTTGGTATCCCCTGAATGCGAAAGAAATCGACCAGCAGATCGTAGAGGTTCCACGGGCTGCTCGACACGAAGTATATCGGGTTAAACAGCGTCGTAACCGGCCCACTCTGCAGCGCCCGGTAAAATGCCGCAACACCCCCGAATGGCAACCGCGTGTAGGCATTGCCCAGGAATGTCAGTCTGGCCGTTTGCAGCAGGCTGGTGGCTTCTGTCACCAGCACCGTATCGTCGATGTCGGAGATGATCCCAAACTGGCTGAACGTCGGCGAAATCATCAGGTAGCCATCCTTGATAACCGGGTCGCCGTTTGGCTGCACTACGTCCGGCAGCTCATACCGTACCGGAAACCAGGCCCGGCCGGGCAGCAGATCGTTGGGCGGGTTGATGGTCAGTTCGAAGTACCCTTCCTCGTCCGAAACGGTCGTGTGCGTCTGCCCAAAGGCCTGTATGCGTACCGTCACGCCCGGTACCTCATCACTCTCGAAGCGCTGGTACGTAGCCAGCAGATTCTGCCAGAACGTATCGTTGTCGCTCGGGGTGCTCAGATCCCGTTGCCGCAGTACGCGCCCTTTGAGCCACACGGCCGTCGGGCTGCCGAAGCCCCGGTAATACACGATCTGATACGGTTTGTGGGCATCAAGCCGACCAAACAACCGGTTTTTGAGCCGATCAAAGTGTGCCTCTGCGCCAACGGCTGTAGTCTGAAGAAGTTCTTTCCAGTTCATCGAACGTACTTAGCGTAATCCTCCCATTCGTCAATATCCGATAACTCGGCCAGCCGCTCAAAAGTTAGATTATGCGCCTGTAGCGCCTGTTCGGTCAGGTCGCGAAGACCGGGTTCGCTCCAGGGTTTATCTTCGAACAGCAACGGATGTAACTGTTTCATACCCAGCAGGTAATACCCGCCGTCGGTGGCGGGCCCAATGACCACATCAGCCCGCGACAGCGCCTGAAATGCCTGCTGAATATGATCCGGAGTAATATCAAGACAGTCGCTGCCGATAATTACCACCCGCTCGGCGCCGGCGGCAAACTGTTCCTGAAACGCATTGTGCATGCGCTGACCCAGATCCCTGCCGGTTTGCAACCGCTTTTCGTAGCCATTCCAGCCATCGTTGGAGTTAACGAAATCGCCGTAGTAAACCACCCGGTTATAAGGCAGCATGCGGGTAAGCTGCTGTGTGTACTGAAGGAGATGCCGGTAAACCTCAACGGCCTTGTCGTTACCAACCGAACGGGCAATTCGGGTTTTGACATTGCCGGGAATCGGGTTTTTAACGAAGATCATCAGGTGATTTTCTGCCATACGGTGGTTTGTCGGTAACTTGCGAAAAAATTGACGTTGCGGGCCGGACATCAGCCGTCAGACTTTTCCATGGCGGCAAGTCCAATGATTGATGTCCGGTACGCCAACGTCGTCAATAGAAATCTATGAGCAAGCAAATTGTTTACACCGATCAGGCGCCTGCCCCAATCGGCCCCTACAGTCAGGCCGTTAAGATTGATGTTCGTAACACCAGCTCGATGGTATTCGTATCGGGCCAGGTAGCCATTGACCTGGCTCCGCAGGGCGACATTCAGGCCGAAACCCGGAAGGTTATGGAAAACATCGGGGCCATTCTGAAGGAAGCCGGTTTGGACTACAGCCACATTGTCAAAAGCAGCATCTTTGTCAAAGACATGAACAACTTCGCGGCTATCAACGAGGTGTACGGCACGTTCTTCACCGCCGAACCGCCCGCCCGCGAAACGGTTGAAGTGGCCCGCCTGCCCAAAGACGTAAACGTTGAAATTTCGGTTATAGCTATTCAATAAAATGAATGGAGGAGGGAGGAAAGGAAGAAAGGAGAAAGGGTCCTGCCAAAGTCCTTCCTCCTTTCCTCCCTTTCTCCTTTCCTCCCTTTCTCCTCCTAATCATGTCCCAACAAGTACGCGTTCGTTTCGCTCCCAGTCCAACGGGTCCGCTGCACATCGGCGGGGTGCGAACCGCTCTGTATAATTATCTGTTCGCCCGCAAAATGGGTGGCAAAATGCTGCTGCGCATTGAAGATACTGACCAGAACCGGTTCGTACCGGGTGCTGAAGAGTACATTCTGGAATCCCTGCGGTGGGTCGGCATTGAGATTGACGAAGGCCAGGGCATTGGGGGGCCACACGCGCCCTACCGGCAGTCGGAGCGCAAAGACATTTACCGCGTTGAAGCCGAACGACTGGTAGCCGAAGGCAAGGCGTACTATGCCTTCGATACGGCCGACGAACTGGATGCCATGCGCAAGCGGCTCGAAGCCGCCAACGCTCCGGCCGCGCAGTACAATGCCATCACGCGGATGCAGATGAAAAACTCGCTGACGCTGAAACCCGAGGACGTAAAGGCCCGCATCGATGCCGGCGATCCGTACGTGATCCGGCTGAAAACCCCGCGTAAGGAAGAAGTCCGGCTCAACGACCTGATCCGCGGCTGGGTCAATGTCCATTCCTCAGCCATCGACGACAAGGTGCTGCTCAAATCCGACGGGCTGCCGACGTATCACCTGGCCAACGTAGTAGACGACCACATCATGGGCATTACGCACGTGATCCGGGGCGAAGAATGGCTGCCCTCTGCCCCACTCCACGTGCTGCTGTACCGCTACCTCGGCTGGGAAAGCACCATGCCGCAGTTTGCGCACCTGCCCCTGCTGCTGAAGCCGGAAGGCAACGGCAAGCTCAGCAAGCGCGACGCTGACCTGGGCGGTTTCCCGATTTTCCCGCTGCAATGGACCGATCCGTTCAGCGGTACCGTCGCCCGGGGCTTCCGCGAAGACGGCTACCTGCCCGAAGCCGTCGTCAATTTTCTGGCCTTGCTGGGCTGGAATCCCGGCACTGAGCAGGAACTGTTTACGATGGCCGAACTGATCAGTTCGTTCGACATTGCGCAGATCCACAAAGCCGGAGCGCGATTCGACATTGAAAAAGCGAAGTGGTTCAACCACCAGTACATCCGCCAGCGCCCCAACGAAGAACTGGCCCCCGCCGTGCAGCAGCAGGCCGAAGCCAACGGACTGACCTGTTCGGCCGACAAGGCGATTAAAATTGCCGGGCTGCTTAAGGAACGCGTCAACTTTGCCCACGAGCTTTTCACGGAAGCCCGCACGATCTTCTACACCCCCGAAGTCTACGACGAAACGATTGCAGCCGCCAAATGGAATGCGGACGCCGTTCGGGCGGTAACCGTATTCCGCGATGCGCTCCAGTCGTTCGACGGCGAGTTCATGGCCGATACGATCAAGCACACCCTGTCTGATACGTTACAGCAGGCAGGCATCAAGCAGGGCAAGATCATGCAGGCTATGCGACTGGCCCTGACCGGCTCCGGTACGGGTCCCGACCTGATGCTGACGATGGAAATCATTGGTAAAGACGAAGTGATCAAGCGATTAGAACAAGCGTTGGAAACATTGAAAACACCTGCTAGTTAACGTAGTAAAGTTTACGCAAACCCGACGAATCCATGGCGAAGAAAAAAACCAACCCCAGCGAAGACGAAAAGCCCCGGGTACATAAAGAGCTCGAAGGGTTCGACATACAGATCAATTCATTCGGCGAAATCACGACGAGTTTTGATATCGACAAGATCAATCAGTTTCTTAACAAAACGGTCGATGACAAAAAGCTCCGTCACCGCGACGACCTGAAGGCGCTCAAAGGTGAAACGGAAGATGAAGAACCGAAGAATGCGGCAAACGGTGAGGACGACGAGGAACATCTCTTCGACGAAACCGACGACGATCTTCCCGACGATATTAACACGCGGTAAGCTGCCACAGCGACACGGATTGTGCAGCCGGCTGGCAACGGCCTGTTCGCCTTATCCGTTTATCTGTCCAATCTGTATACTCGGCGGCCACCCATGTAGGCCCGACCAGCCCAGCGTCCGGTCGGGCTTTTTTTACGCCGTTTGTACGATAAAACCGGGTCAATGTAAGGCGGACTTTGTAGTTTTCGGCTACATTTCTGTTCTGTAAACCGAAACCTCTATGTATTCACACGAGATTGATTACAAAATCATTGGCGAAGACATCCAGATTGTTGAGATTGAACTGGACCCCAACGAAACCGTAATCGCGGAAGCCGGTGCCATGCTGTTCATGGAAGACGGCATCCAGTTTGAAACCAAAATGGGCGATGGCTCCCAGCCAAATCAGGGCTTCATGGGCAAGCTGCTCCAGGCCGGCTCCCGGCTTATCACGGGCGAATCGCTGTTTATGACCCACTTCACCAACCGGGGCGTTGGCAAACGGAAAGTGGCGTTTGCGGCTCCTTATCCCGGTACGGTCCTGCCTGTAAATCTGGCCAACATCTACGGCAATTCACTCATCGTCCAGAAAGACGCATTCCTGTGTGCTGCCCTTGGCACACGCCTGAGCATTCATTTCAACCAGCGGCTGGGTGCCGGCTTTTTTGGTGGAGAAGGCTTCATTCTGCAAAAGCTGCAGGGGGATGGCCTCAGCTTCATCCACGCCGGCGGGGTAGTGATCGAACGCCAGCTGAATAACGAAGTGCTGCGGGTCGATACGGGCTGCGTGGTTGCCTTTGAGCCGCAGGTCAACTTTGACATTCAGCGGTCGGGCGGTCTGAAAAGCATGATTTTCGGGGGCGAAGGGCTGTTCGTGGCTACGTTGAGCGGAACCGGTAAAGTCTGGATTCAATCGATGCCAATCTCGAAACTCATTCAGCGACTCAATCCGGCCGGTGCCCAGGCTAACAAGGAAGGCGGCTCCGTGTTGGGCGGATTAGGAAACTTGTTTGAGGATTAAATTGTCTATTCTATGATTATTGCTTCGGCCATACGATCATGGAAGTTATTTGCATAAACGACAATTTTCCGGCACCGGTGCTGGCTTTCTACGCTGAGTTTGGCGTGCAGACACCCAAGAAAGACCAGCTCTATACGGTTCGTCAGGTAAAGCGCCACACCAACGGCGAAACGGGCGTCCTGCTCAATGAAATTCAGAATCCCGAAGTGCCGGTACGCCATCCGGTGCTGGGTGAAGTATGGTTTGAACCGACGTTCAACATCAACCGCTTTGCTACGCTGCTGGGTCAGCCTGTCCGGCAGGAGGAGCTGGAAGAAGTCAATTCCTGAGTCGGATTATCTGCATACCGGGCGTCAGATGTTAGCGGTCAGACCCGGTACAGCCTTCGAAAAGCCCGGCACGAAACAGCCGGGCTTTTCGTTTATACATCGGTGTTAATTCGTGTAATCTGTGGTAAAATACATTCTGATCCTGTGTGCCGGTATGCTGCTGGCGGCTTGTGGTAACCGTTCTGACAACTACGTACCTAAACCCAAAGGCTACCCACGTATTGATTTGCCGAAACCGGCGTATACCCCTCTGGCGCCCACGCATCCCTATCAGTTTGAATACAACAAAGTTGCCCGCATTCTGCCCGACAGCTTTGCCCGCTCGGAGCCGCACTGGATTTTTATCAATTACCCGTCCTTCAACGCCAGCGTCCAACTGACGTACAAGCCCGTACGGAACGATCCCCAGCGGCTCAAAGCCATGCTGGAAGACGCGTACAAACTGGCCGGCCGCCACAACATCAAGGCGTATGAGATCAAGGAGCAGGTTGTGAAACTGCCATCGGGCCAATGGGCCAATCTGATTTCCCTGTCGGGCGAAGTACCGAGCCAGTTTCAGTTTATCACCACCGATACCACTACCCACTTTCTCCGCGGAGCGCTGTATTTCAACACGGCTACCGAGAACGATTCGCTGGCACCGGTTATCGACTACATCAAAAACGACATGGTCCACATGCTGAAGACCCTGACATGGCGGCAGGAGTAACTCAGGTTACAGGTGTACGAGGTAGTCCGTGAGTTTTTTCCACTGCATTTTCTGAAAAAATAACCAGCCCCCTTCGGCGATCAACGTATTGGCGACGGCCCGATCTCCGGCTTCGCCCCCCTGATTGTTGATGCTTTCGTTCTGACCGATCTCGTACGCAACGAGCCGGTTATCTGTCTGCTGGACCCGGAACGTACTGCGGGCTTCTTCGCCGAAGAAATGCTCGATTTCGCCTTGTACCGATTCGTCATTTTCGGCCGGGTCAGCGCAGGGCTTAACGGTAAACTCCGCCAGTTTTTCTTCCGACCTGCGGTCAATCACCTTTACCCAGTTTTCGGGCGTCGGGCCGGGAATATCAATCCGAATGAAATCGCCTACCTCCGCGCTACCCGTTTTTGGCCGACCAGCCGAATCATAGAGTCGAAACTCAGAATTAATACCGGGTAAATTGGTCCAGGCATTCACGTCGAACAATTTATCCACTGACCGGGCAAAAGCTTTGGAGGCCGCAGAAACATCCGGAAACGTGTGGTCGCTGGAGAAGCATTTATCCTTGGTTTCGTTTCCCATGAGTACGTCCAGCTCATGTTTGACTTCACTTATTATCTTCTTGATTTTCATAGCTTTGAGTGCATTTAATAGCCGTATGATCAGGTCGGCTGCGTTTCTGAACTACGTCTGTGCCGCTACGTTGGCAACGAAATGAACATGCCCCGACCCGCTTTTTTTATGCTAACCAGCCTGACCGGTAACTGTTCTTTATCAGTAACGGATTGGTAGATTCCGGGCGTTATGGTTTAAACATTTTTCGACTTCGCCCGTAATCAGTAGGTAGACACTAGCACGTTGAAGCCGATGGAGAAGCTATCTTCTGAAATTCCGCCGGGCTGGGATTACAATCCTTCAACATGGGGGCAGCGACTACCACTAGTTGCCGTTGCGGTGATTGGGTTAGGCATTTCGCTCTACCTGGGTTTGTATCAGCTGCGAGTGATATCTTCCGTCTGGGACCCGTTTTTTGGCCCGGCCTCCAGCCAGAAAGTACTTAATTCCCCGCTTTCCCGCGTTCTGCCCATTCCGGATGCCTTACTGGGCGCAATTGCCTACGGTGTGGATGCGCTTACCGGTGTTTTTGGCCGAACCGGCCGGTGGAAAACCCTGCCCTGGCTCGTGGTGTTGTTCGGTATTGCAGTCGGGCCCCTGGGGACCGTCAGCGTACTGCTGGTAATTGCCCAGCCGGTTCTTGAAAACGCCTGGTGTACGATGTGCCTGGCTTCGGCGGCCATATCGATTGCTATGATCGGCCCGGCCATGGACGAAGTTCTGGCGAGTCTGCAATTTCTGCAGCGCGTTAAACGAAACGGTCAGTCGGTCTGGAAAGCGTTCTGGGGCGATAAGGCCATTACAGCAACTGTACGGTAATTATGCTACCACGAATCCTCAACGCGCTCCTGGGGCTCTGGCTGATTGTTTCCCCGGCCGTTTTGCAGGTCGATACGAACATCGCCGACAACGCCCACATCGTAGGGCCAATTATTGTGACTGTGTCCGTAATCGCCATCAGCGATTCGGTCCGGAACGTTCGGCTGGTCAACACGTTGTGCGGTGGCTGGCTGCTCATTGCTCCTTGGGTAATGGGATACAATAACCTACCGGCGACTATCAACGACCTCGTGGTGGGTTCACTGACAATCGGGCTGTCGCTCGTCAGGGGCCACGTCGGTCACCAGTTCGGCGGGGGCTGGCGGTCGCTGTTCCAGGACGATCCGGACCACTCTCGTCAGGCCAGCCAGCGGTAAATCATCAACTAACGGATGTACTCATCCCAGGCACCGTAAGTTTCCGTCTGAGGGCCACGCGGTATAGCCAGCAGGGCCACCAATCCGCCAACGAACAGGTCGTTCAGGCTAAGCGCGGTAGTGGCATTTCCTGTGAACCACACGCCAGCGGCTACGGCCAGTCCAAGCAGTACGTTCAGCCACCGGCCGATTCGCAGCACTTCGCCCATGGCAATCACGGCTACGACCACAATCAGGGCGCCACAGAGGTGATTCAGGTTGGCAGCAGAACTTTGGGTTTCGGCCCCGAAAACTACCGGCGATGCCATCAGCCAGATACCCAGCAGCATGGACACCGTCAGCGTCCACGGAAAACTCATGCCCCAGATCGACGCCCGGAACACCGGCCCCCTCTGTTTTGGAAAGGATAGCATAGTCGGCGACCGTTCGTCCATATCGCCTTCGTCTATACCACCCCCTTTCCAGAACACCTTCCAGAATCCTTCGCCTTTTCGGGTGGCTCGTTTCATGTACTGAACCATGGCAATCACCTCATCTACTTCCAGGGGAATCATGGGCAGCATGATAACGGCCGCCAGGATGCAGAACGTACACCAGTAACCGACGATCAGCGGCTGGGAAATAACCAGGACGATATGAACCAGCCCGAGTGGTATGACCAGGAGCCCGAAAAAGGTCACCATCCAGGGCATAGTCCGCCAGCGCGACGAACTACCCATCCAGCCCATCAGGAATTCGAACGTATACGCCAGTGACCCCAGCCCGGCGTCAGAAACGGGCAGCGAATGCGACATAGTCGAATTTAATACCCGTTCCGTACCATCGCCGAAAAACGGGTCCCAGGCGTTGTCGATGTAACCCAGTTGAAACGCAGCAATGTAGCGGGATACCATCCAGCCCATCAGCCCCGTAACGATCATGATCCAGCGCTGCGGCCAGCTGGACGGATTATAGCTCCAGCCCGGTGGCGTATCGGGGCCCATTTCCATGTACATGATCATGTTGGGCATACCGGGAATGAGAATGGTAAGACCAATGACCAACGCTCCTGCCAGGGTATCGTTTAGATAGGCAGCGGCCGAGGGGGACCAGAAAATCAGGGGAGCTATGCTCAGCCAGACGCCCACAAAGCAGCAGATCCAGACACTGACGGGCCGGTTGGGAGTCAGCGATCGATACCCAAATATGATAAGCAATGCGCCACTAATGATGTCGCTCCAGGTAAGCACCTGTACCCGTTTTTCCAGCGACAGCCACACCGGACGCCCTCCGCTGGGCAGCACCGCTCCTTTGCCGTAGTCGAACGTCAACGGCGAGAGTAGCACCCAAACCCCCAGAATGATCACCAGCCAGTAGATCCATAAGGTTTGCTGCTGGTGCATGGTCAGCATATCCCGACGCTGATCGGGTTTCATTCCGTGTCCGGACGGCTGTGCATGGTCTTCCTGCTGGTCCTTCCCCTTCTGCATCGGCCGGGTTACTCCGCGGTTACCCATATTCATCTCCATAGCGACTGGCCATTGTAGGTTCTAATCCATGTACATTACCAACTTGTCCTATAGATTTATGTTTTCTAATGTTCCATCCAGTAAATCAACGATCACCGTTCGTCCTGTCAGCTCAAACCCTTTTTCAATCAGATCGTTTATTCTAGTAAATCGCTCGGCTGATTAGCAGATCTACATTTGGAAGCAGCAGAACGTATGGTGCGGAGCAGTTCCTTTCTTTACTCGCTGGCTCAGGCTGGCCATGCTGCCGGTAAAGGCGTTCTTTTCGGTCTGGTCTCACCATTTACCCGTTAACTCTCAACGTACTCGCATGAATCAACAGGAAGTAGTTGTCGTGACTGGCGCATCAGCCGGTCTGGGCCGGTCGATTGCCCACGAATTTGCCCGATACGGTGCCCGTGTTGCCCTGATTGCCCGGGACCAGGAACGGCTCGAAGCCGCCAGAAAGGAAGTAGAAGATCTGGGAGGCCAGGCGCTGGTTTTCCCCGCCGACGTAGCGGATGCAGACCGGCTCGACGCTATTGCCGCCGAAATAGAAGAAACCTGGGGACCAATCGACGTATGGGTGAACAACGCCATGGTCAGTGTGCTCAGTCCCGTCAATGAGATGCAGCCGGATGAGTATAAGCGCGTGACGGAGGTGACGTATCTCGGTCAGGTATACGGCACGCTGGCGGCCCTGAAACGAATGCGGCCACGCGATAAGGGCACCATTGTGCTGGTCGGCTCGGCACTGGCCTACCGGGGTATTCCGCTCCAGTCGGCCTATTGCGCGGCCAAACACGCTGTGCAGGGGTTTTACGACTCCCTGCGCACGGAAATCATCCACGATAAAAGCAACGTCGGGGTGACGATGGTACAGCTTCCGGCGATGAATACCCCGCAGTTTGACTGGATGCGCAGCCGGATGCCGAACAAGTCGCGCCCGATGGGCAAAATCTACCAGCCCGAAGTAGCCGCCCGCACAATCTATTACGCAGCCCACCACCCGAACCGGGAGTTTAAAGTTGGCTATACGGCCGTAGAAGCCATCCTAGGCAATAAACTAGCGCCTATGGTTGGCGACTGGGTACTGGCCCGCAATGGCTACCAGGGGCAGCAGACCGACGAACCCGAAACCCCCGGCCGCCCGGACAACCTGTACGACACGGTAAAAGGTGAGTACGGCGCTCGCGGTCGGTTCGACGACCAGTCGTACGATGTCAGCGCCGTTGGCTGGCTGGGCCGGCACCAAGCTGTTCCCATTGCGGCCTCGGTAGTAGCCGGAGTAGTGCTGGGCGCTTTGCTGATGAAACGGTAAGCGCCTGCCCTTGCCGGCTACACCGGTCAGACCGCTACGTCTGAATTACCCCGACGTTGAACGGCCGCGTGATTGGCGCGTGGTTGGCAGCAGCTATTCCTTCCGAAAGAACCTGGCGCGTTGCCAGCGGATCAATGACGGCATCGACCCAAAGCCGGGCGGCAGCGTAATACGGCGACAACTGAGCGTTGTACTGATCCGTGATTTTCTGCAACAACGCCTGTTCCTGCTCGGGCGTCAGGGGCTGACCTTTGGCTTTCATGGTCGCGACCTGAATCTGAAGCAGGGTTTTGGCCGCCGATGAGCCACTCATCACCGCCATCTGGGCGGTTGGCCACGATACGATCAGACGAGGATCGTAGGCTTTGCCGCACATGGCATAATTACCGGCTCCGTAGGAGTTGCCGACTACCACCGTAAACTTCGGGACGACCGAATTAGCCATGGCATTCACCATCTTGGCCCCGTCTTTAATGATGCCACCCTGCTCGGCCCGACTCCCGACCATGAAGCCGGTTACGTCCTGCAAAAACACCAGTGGTACGCGCTTTTGATTGCAGTTCATGATGAACCGGGCCGCTTTGTCGGCGGCATCGCCGTAGATCACCCCGCCCATCTGCATCTCAGTTGGCTGACCGGTACGTCCCTTCGCTTTCACTACTTTGCGCTGGTTGGCCACAACACCCACCGCCCACCCATCGATCCGGGCGTATCCACACAACAGCGACTGGCCGTAGTCGGGTTTATACGCGTCGAACTCAGACCGATCCACCAGCCGATGTATGATCTCCAGCATATCGTAGGGTTTGACCCGGTCAACTGGCAGGAGTTGGTATATATCGTCCGGATTTTTGGTGGGTAAAGCCGGTTCACCCCGGTCGAAACCGGCTGTTTCGCGGTGACCGAGCTTATCAAAGATGCGCTTGATGGCATCCAGACAGCTTTTATCATCCGGATACTTGTTGTCTGTTACGCCTGAAATTTCGGTATGGGTAGTAGCGCCCCCCAGTGTTTCGGCATCCACATCCTCACCAATGGATGCCTTGACCAGATAAGGCCCGGCCAGGAAAATGGAACCGGTTCCTTCCACAATCAGGGCTTCGTCGGACATGATCGGCAGGTAAGCGCCACCGGCTACGCAACTGCCCATAATGGCTGCAACCTGCAAAATTCCCATCGACGACAGCATGGCATTGTTCCGGAACGTCCGCCCGAAGTGTTCTTTATCGGCAAATACCTCATCCTGAAGCGGCAGGTACACCCCCGCGCTGTCGACCAGGTAAATGATGGGCAGGTGATTCTCCATGGCGATTTCCTGCGCCCGGAGGTTCTTCTTGGCGGTGATGGGAAACCAGGCACCGGCCTTTACGGTTGCGTCGTTAGCCACGATCACACACTGCCGACCCGATACGTAGCCAATGCCCGTTACGACGCCCCCGGATGGGCAACCACCGTGCTCGGTATACATCCCGTCGCCGGCAAAGAGCCCAACTTCCACGAATGGTTTGCCGGAATCCGTCAGGTAGTCGATGCGTTCGCGGGCCGTCAGCTTGCCTTTGCGGTGCTGATCTTCAATCTTTTTAGGGCCGCCCCCAAGCTGCGTTTCAGTGGTCCGGCGGTTCAGTTCGTCAAGTAGGGCCTGTAGTGGCTGATTCGTCGTTGTGGTCATGGGTTTGTTGATGGTAATGACTGGTGTTTACACAAGCGGGCGACTTTTGTCGCCCGCTTGTGTAAACCAGATTATATCAATTCTTTACTGCTGGCGACTCGTATCGCTGGCCGCACCAGGCGATTGCGTGGCTGTTATAGTAACGGACTCCGGCTCGCTGGGTTTGTTTTTTTCTTTACGACCAAACAGCGAGAAATGTACGTACCGCTTTGGGTTCTGGCGTAAATCAGTCAGCAGCCGCTCCAGACTAGCCGTTGTGTTATTAACGTTTCGGTACAGGGCTTCGTCGGAAGTAAGTTTACCGAGCGAGCCTTTCCCCTGATCAATATCGGCCAGTATCTGCTGAAGGTTACCGACGGCCTGATTCACACTGGCGAGCGTCTGACGCAACTGCAATCCACGTAACGAATCGACGATGTTGTCGGCTTTGGCGAGGATAGGCTTCAGCTGCTGTTCGGTTTCTACCAGCGAGGCCGACAGTCGATTCACGTTGCCGAGCGTTTCTTTCAGCCCGGCCCGGTTTTCGGCAATGGTGAGATCGAGCGTACCGACGGCCGCGTTGGCGCTCCGTAACGTTTGGTTCAGCACGGCCCCCGTCTGATCAAACTGGGCCACCACCCGATTCAACTGCAGCGTCAGCGAGTCGACGTTGTTCAGAACAGGCAGGGTTTTCTCCCGGATCAGTGAGGTTAATCCGGTTTCTTTCACCGCAACCAGACGCCCGCCCTCGTTGAGCAGGGGCGTTCCCGGCTGAATCTCCAGCTGAATGAGTTTACCGCCCAGCAGGCCATCGTCAGACAGGACCGCTTTTGATCCCTGCGACACCCGAATCTTCTTATTCAGTTCGAGTGTAACCAGCAATTTGTTACCCTGATCCTGTAGAATGTCGATTCGGCCAACGCGGCCGACCGACAGACCGTTGATGCGAACCGGGTTGGAAACCGCCAGACCGTCGATATTATCGTAAACAACTTCGTAGCGATTCGATGACGAAAAGAAGTCAGAGCCTTTAAGAAAATTGAATCCGAAGTAGAACATCAGCAGAGCAACGGCTGCCAGCAAACCTACTTTTACTTCCTGAGAAAATTTCATGCGTGTGAGAATGAACGACCTACCAGGCCGCGCCAACTTTACTGGCCTAACGTATAACCAACATACGGGGGCATTTGTGCCGTAAAGTTGGTCAATTTGCTTATTGGTTGGTATCAGTAATTAGGTAAACGGTCCGGAAAACAACCGATTTGGTAACCTACCCTACCTGCTTTATCCTCAGTCCGGGCGCAAGCTGCAAGCCCGGATAACCACCTAATTCGCCGATTCCAGTTCTTCCTTGTACTGCTGAAAAGCCAGGAAAATCGCGTTGGCAATTTCGGACTGTCCGTCTTCCGACATCAGAAACAGCTCTTCGGTCGGATTGGTCAGGTAGCCGGTTTCAATCAGGACACTGGGCATGGTCGTACGCCATAACACCAGAAATCCGGCCTGCTTCACACCCCGACTGGTCCGGTCGGCATTACGGCGGAAGCTACGTTCAACTTTCTCGGCAAAATTGATGCTGCTGCCCATGAACGCATGCTGGTAGTTAGCCAGCATGATGTGCGCGAGCGGTGAGTTCGGGTTGAAGCCCTTATAGGTCTGCTGGTAGTTTTCTTCCTTCAGAATAACCGCGTTTTCGCGCTTCGCTACGTCGAGGTTGCCCTCCGTTTTGTGCAGACCCATCGTGTAGGTCTCGGTACCATAGACCCGGCTGGACGATGGACTGGCGTTGCAATGAATGGAAATAAACAGATCGGCCCGGTTGCGGTTGGCAATGGCCGACCGCTCGCTCAACTCAATGAACCGATCCGACGCCCGGGTGTAAATTACCCGCATGTTGGGCATTTCGGCTTTGATCCGGCGGCCAAGCGCCAGGGCAATTTTCAGCACCACCCGCGATTCGCGCGTCCGCCGACCGATGCAGCCGGGGTCTTTGCCGCCATGACCGGCGTCAAGAACGACCGTCCGGATCTGATTGGGCGCACTTTCGGTCTGATGGGCCGCCGTTGTGTCCTGCGGCAACTGCTGAACCGGCTCGAGGGTCAGGGCCAGCAGCGGAAACATACCCAATACGATGGTTGTCACTTTTCCGAGACCCGAACTTTTAATATGATCGCCCATCGATTTAATAATTTTTAACAGCCTAAATCGTTCCAAAGCGATAGGGAGATAAACGGTTCGTAATACCTTTGTAAGCCTGAGGTTTTTGGGCCGTTCAGGCAAATGTAATTTTTTTGATACAACTGAAAAAAGCATACTTTATTTTACGGCCCCATTGCTTTGGGGCTTTTAGCTGCCTCATCTGGATTCTGTTGGCGCTCAGCGCACTGGGGCAGAGTACACCGGCTCAACAGCCCGGGAAAGGCGGCATTCCGCCCGCTACGGTACCGTCGCAGCGCGTTCCGGCTTCGCCAGCCAACTCGGCTATAAGCCCCGTTACGCCCCCCACTTCACAAACAACAACGCCAAATCAGCCCGGTCGGTTACGTCCGGGTCTGGTTACGCCCAATATTGTACGACCCGAAAGCCGCGATACGACCAGCCTCCAGGTGGCAGCCGCTGATTCGGCAATAGCCGATTCGGCCTCAGCCGACGCGGCCTTTCGCACGACGGTCCAGTATACGTCGAAGGATTCGACCATCTATTCAGCCGACGGCCAGACCGTTGAGCTTTTCGGCGATGCGCAGGTCACCTACGGCGACATTTCGCTGAAAGCCGAGTACATTCGGCTGAACTATCTGACCAACGAGGTCTACGCCAAAGGCCGCTACGATTCGACAACCCAGAAGTACATCGGACGACCTATTTTTCAGGACGGAGCCGATAAGTACGACACTAAAGAGATCCGCTACAATTTTAAGACCAAAAAGGGTAAGATTCAGGGAGTTATTACCCAACAGGGCGAGGGCAACATCCGTGGTCAGAACGTGAAGAAAGACGCCGACGAAAACCTGTACATCGGCAAGGCTATCTACACGACCTGTAACCTGGCCACGCCCCACTTCCATATTAACGCCAGCAAGCTTAAAGTTATTCACAATAAGCAGGTCGTAGCCGGACCATTTAATCTGGTGGTCAATCAGATTCCACTGCCCATTGGCTTACCATTTGGCTTTTTCCCGTTCCCGAAAAAGAAAGAAATCGGCGTATCCGGAATTCTCGTGCCGCAGTACGGCGAGGAACCGAATGGCCGGGGTTACTACCTGCGCGACGGTGGCTATTACTGGGCGGTCAACGAAAACCTGGGCATTCAGTTTCGGGGGCAGATTTACTCGCGGGGTAGCTGGGGACTCGGTGTTTCGTCGGCCTACAACAAGCGCTACCGGTATAGTGGCGGCATTGATCTGCGTTTCAACCGCAACCGCACCGGCGACCCGGTTGATGTGACTCCTGCCCGGAATGACTTCGCTGTGACGTGGTCGCACTCGCCGGTGCCGCGCGGTCGGGGTACGTTTTCGGCCAACGTCAATGTCACCAGCAACAGCTTCAATCAGTTCAATGCCTATAACACCCAACAATACACCTCCAACGTAGCGGGCTCATCCGTACAGTACAGCCGCACATTCGGGCAGTACGCCCGGGCCGGGGCTAACGTACGCGTTAACCAGCAGTTTGGGCAGATTAACCGGATAACAAACGTACGGGAGAATGGCAAAACCGACGTATCGACGGATTTCAACTTTGGGCTAAACCAGATTGCGCCGTTTGCCCTACGGGGTGGTTCGGGCCGCTGGTATGAAAGTTTCCGTGTTGGCCTGGATATCAGCGGCTCGATGGGTATCAGCAACACCATTCGGACGCAGGTTGACACAACTGGCCTGGGCTTTCCGGTGATTACCGACCTACAGCCAGTTAGTGCCATAACGCGCATTATTGATAGTACCAACCGGGCCAATGCCGCTCGTGAGGGACGTACCATAGCTGATCCGAATCTGGTTGATTTTGACTTTCAAAATTTACAGCGCATCTGGGAAAACCGGCAAGTTCAGGCTCGTTACAGTATTCCTGTTGCGTTGCCTAATTTTAAAATTCTCCGATACATCAACTTAACGCCAGGTTTCTCGTTGCAGGGCGATATCTACACGAAGAAGCTCAATTATGTATACGTAGCGGATAGTAATGCCGTGCGGGTTGACACAAGTCGAGGGGTTTTTCCGTCGTATAACTTTTCCACCAACCTCAGTATGAACACGCGCTTTTACGGCACGTACTTCATCCGGGGCAAGCGCGTTGAAGCGATTCGACATACCGTAGCGCCCTCTATCTCGTTCAGCTACGTACCGGACTTTACGAATCCAGTGTTTGGTCAGTTCGTCAGACTGGATAGTGTTGGCAGCTTACGGGGGCTACCTGAGTACCGCCGGACGCTCTCCGTGTTCCGGGGCTTGGGTGGTAGTGGCGGTAGTGCCAGCAGCACGGCGTCGGCGTTTATTTCTTTCGGTATCGTCAACCAGCTGGAGATGAAGGTGCGAACGCGCAGCGACTCGGCCGGGCAGGAGTTCAAGAAGATTTCGATTTTCGATAACCTGAGCATCACGGGCAGCTACAACTTCCTGGCGCCCGATTATAAATTCTCGCCGATTGCCGTTAGTGCGAACACGCAAATTTTAAAGAATGTCAGCTTTAACTTCTCGTCGACGTTTGATCCGTACGCCACCCGGGCGTATGGCGGAACGCCCGTTTATGGCCTGCCCGTGGCCGCTACCGGCATAACCCCTTACCCGCCAATTAGTTATTCGCCGTTTATTCTTAATCCGCTCAGCTACGATAATCAGCAGTACATTCGGGTTCCAAACCGCTTCGCTTTCCAGGAGGGGCAGGGCCTGTTACGCCTGACCAACCTGCAGGCCTATATCAGTACTCGTCTGGCTCCCAAGCAAGCCGACCAGCCTAAGCAAAGCAACGGGGCGTCTGCCGCGACCATGCGGGCGATCAATACCAACCCGGAGCTGTACGTTGATTTCAACATCCCCTGGTCGATCAACGTCAGCTACACGTTCAGCTACACGCGCCTGACCCCCGAACTTAGCCAGGTAGTGCAGGCACTAACACTAACCGGCGACCTGAGCCTGACGCCCAAGTGGAAAATAACCGTTAATACAGGCTATGATTTTCAATTCAAGCGGCCAACGCTAACTACTATCGGTATCACGCGCGACCTGCACTGCTGGGATATGTCGTTTAACTGGACACCCTACGCGGGCAGCAACCAACGCGCCGGCAACTACTCATTCGACCTGCGGGCCCGGTCATCAATCCTGCAGGAGCTGAAGCTGAGCCGTCGTCGGAGCTTCTACGACTACGGCGGTTTCTACGGTCGGTAATGGCAGGGGCTTGGGGCTAAGGGCGTGGGGCTCGGGATAGTAGTTACCCCCTGCCCTTAGCCCCAAGCCCCTGCCCTTTCACGGCGTGAAAACGACCCGGGTTGTGTTGTTTGACTTCGAGTTAAAGTAGTCGTAACCGCGTTGTCCTTCTTCCAGCGGCATCTTGTACGTCAGCAGATCGGAGGTGTCTACCTGACCGTTGGCTACGTAGTCGAGCAAGCGCGGAATGTACTTCTGAGCGTGCATCTGCCCCATCTTGAACGTCAGGCCCTTGTTCATGGCCGCGCCCATCGGTATTGAATCGACAAAGCCACCGTAGACACCGATTATGGAAATCGTACCGCCCTTCCGGCAGGCTTTGATCGCTTCGCGCAGAACGATGGGCCGGTCGTTTTCGAGCCGTACCCACTGCTTGGCTTTATCGTAGTAGTACTGCGGACTGCTGCTGACGGCCTCCATCCCGACAGCATCAATGCAGCGGTCGGGGCCGCGGCCACCGGTCATCTCCTTCAACGCTTCCTGGATGTCAATTTCGTCAATGCTCAGCACCTCGGCGTTGCTGTTGTTTTTGGCCTGTTCAAGCAGGTGTTTATGGCGATCCATAGCAATCACGCGCTCAGCGCCCAGCAGGTAAGCACTGCGAATGGCCATCTGCCCGACAGCCCCGCAGCCCCAGACCGCCACCGTATCGCCCGGCCGGATGTCGGCCATATCAGCGCCCATGAATCCCGTCGGGAAAGCATCAGAGCAGAACACCGCCGACTCATCTTTCACCCCCTCCGGAATCAGGAAACAACCGCGGTCGGCAAATGGTACGCGGATGTATTCGGCATGACTGCCGGCGTATCCGCCAAACGCGTGCGAATACCCAAAAATACCCGCGGGTGAATAGCCATAAAGCGGCTCAACCATGTAGGCGTTCGGGTTCGAGTTGTCGCAAAGTGACCACGATTGCGACTGGCAGTAGCTGCATTCGCCACAGCCAATGATCGAGCCGACTACCACGCGGTCGCCCCGACGTAGCTTTTTCACGTCCGGCCCAATCTCCACGACCTCGCCGATGAATTCATGGCCAATGATGTCGCCTTCCTGCATGGTCGGTACGTAGCCATTGAGCAGATGCAGGTCGGAGCCACATACCGACGACATGATGACCCGTAAGATAATGTCCTGCGGGTTTACGATTTCAGGATCGGGTACCCGCTCAACCCGTAGATCGTTGCGGCCGTTATAACACAATGCTCTCATCGGTGATCGAGGGTTTAGTTTGACTTTGAGGGGTATCCTGTTGGGGCGTGGTCTGCGTATTCTGGATTGGCTGCCGCAACGCGGGGTTGATCGTTTCCGGCTTCCGGCCCGAGGGCCCTTCATTCGTCGGAATTTCGCCGGTTTCCATCAGCCGCTTGAACCGCCGGATGTCTTCTTTAACCATCTGTTTGAAAGCCGGATTAAGCAGCTTCAACACGGCCTCGCCCACGATCCCCTGCGGTGGACGATACTTGATGGTCGCGTGTACTTCGGTGCCGCGGTTACCGGGCGCGTCCACAAAACGGACCTCGCCTGAGTTGTCGATGGTAGCCCCCGGAACCGACCGCCAGACCAGCCGGCTGTTTTCTTCTTCCTCAACGATGTCGGCATCCCATTCCACTTTCGGTAACGCTTTGGCCGCTATGTTCTCGCTGTCGAGCCGCGCAACCCAGTGCGACCGGCGTTCGTCAGTCTGCTTCACGTCTTCCAGATGCCGCATGAACTGCGGCAGGTTTTCCAGCTTCCGCCAGAACTGATACACCTCCTCGCGGGGTTTGTTGATCGTAACGGACTTGGAAATTTCCAGTACGTTGGTTTCGGTTTTATCGTCGGACGTATCGCGGCCCAGAGCGTCGTTGATCGGGCAATACCCGGAAGCGCCCCGCAAGGCTAATGTCGCGCCGAGCGCCGTCAGCAGAACTCCGCCGATACCGCCCCGGCGTATACCGATATTGGCTACCAGCAACCCGGCACCCACCGATAGCCAGCGTTCATTCTGACCGACATTAATCTTACTTGATCCGCTCGGAATCGGGTCGACGGGTGCGATGTCCAGCACGCCGGCCTGCGCTAAATTTGCGGTTCTTGCCATAATGATTGAGGTTTACGTTGTTTGATGACTTCCTGTCGTAAAAGAAAAAAGCGCAAGCCGAATGACCCGCGCTACTCTATATGCAAACTTAGCTACTACACGAATGTTGCGATTTATGATTGAATGGAGTCTCTTGGCCGGCATCGCGGGCAGCGGCTGCGATTAATTGACCGACAATTCGTTTTTTTGCCTTCCGGCTACCAACTTACCCGGCTCGTTCGTTTATAGTCCAGTATGAGATCTGCTTTGTTACGCACCGGCCTGATCGTGGCCGTTCTGGTGATTATCAATATTCTTTCGGCATTCGTATTCTTTCGGGTTGACCTCACCGAAGAAAAACGCTACACGCTGTCAACGGCCACCCGCAACCTGCTGGAAGGTCTGGACGACGATGTTCATGTCAACGTATACCTGACGGGTGAATTACCAGCCGGCTTCAAACGACTGGAAAACGCAGTCCGCGAAACCCTCGATGAGTTTCAGGCCCGGGCAGGTAAGAACGTAACGTATCGCTTCATTGATCCGGATGGCATTACCGAAACCGACGCGAAAAACAAGTTGATTGACCGGCTCCAGCAGCAGGGTCTGTTGCCTACCAACGTGATCAACAACGAAGGAGGAAAGCGGGTCGAAAAGCTGATTTTTCCGGGAGCACTGGTGTCGTACAAAGGGAAAGAAACGGCCGTTCTGCTGTTGAAAGGCAACAAAGCCAGTTCGCCCCAGGAGCAACTGAACCAGTCGTACGAAGGCGTTGAATTCCAGCTGGCAGCGGCCATTCGGAAGCTGACCCAGACGGAAGGAAATCGCCGACGCGTCGGGCTGGTTGCGCACACGAACGTACCGCCTTCGCGCTTCTCCGACCTGCTGGCATCGGTGCAGGAGAACTACGACCTGTTTTTCGTCGACATGACCAAACCGGGGCCTATTGCGGGTCTTGATCTGATTCTGGTACCCAAACCCGACCAGCCTTTCTCCGACGATGAAGTGTTCAAGATGGATCAGTTCGTGGTCAACGGCGGTCGGGCGCTGTTTTTTGTAGATGGACAGCGGGTCGATAGCGTCGGGGCTGATGGTACGTTTGCTCAACCGCTGAACCTGAACCTCGATGACCTGTTTTTTCGCTGGGGCGTTCGGGTCAACCGCGACGTAGTGAAGGATTTGCGGTGTGCCTCTATCCCGCTCAATGTCGGGAACCTGGGCGATAAACCCAACGTCCAGTTGCTCCCCTGGCGGTTTTATCCGATCATCAACAATTTCGGCAACTCGCGCAACCCGATTGTCCGCAACCTCGATCTGGTCTGGGCGCGTTTCACCAGTACGCTGGATACCGTACGTTCGCCGGGTATTCAGAAGACGCCGTTGCTGCTCACCTCGCCGTACACCAAGGTTTTGCAGGCACCGGCCGTCGTTGCGTATAACGAAGCCCGCCAGCAACCCGACCCAAGCACCTACGACGGTGGCGTTCGCATCATCGGTTGCCTGATGGAAGGTCGGTTTCGATCACTGTTCGCGAACCGCATCCTCCCCGGCGACCCCCGCGCCAGTGGTTTCAAGCCGGAAGGGGCTGCGTCGCGGGTGATGGTTTGTTCTGACGGTGATCTGGTTGTTAACGACGTTGACTACAAACGGAATGCGCCACTGCCCCTCGGCTACGACCGTTTCACGCGCACGACGTTTGCCAACAAAGACTTTACGCTGAACGCCATCGATTACCTGATCGACCCGGACGGAGTAATAGCGGCCCGGAACCGGACCGTTACGCTGCGGCCCCTGGACACCATCCGCCTGAAGAGTGAACGGACGACCTGGCAGCTCCTGAACCTGCTTGGCCCGCTGGTGCTGGTTGGTCTTGTCGGCGTAGTGTGGCAGTTCATACGCAGACGGCAATACGCCCGGTAGCGGTCCCGGCATGGATGACTGGCAGAACGTAGCCTAAGCGCCGTAGACGTATCCTGCTAATTGTAAAAACGTTTAAACTATGGCCTCAGCATAGTAGGTACGTCCTGAGTTTATGGCTTCAGGACCGCACTACGGTGATTGCGTTGTGTAATTACTACCGACGGGTCGCCCGTAACGCGCTGGAAATAACTGCCAACATTTATTGGAAAATGTGGCCCTGTCTCACTGCACCATAAACTTCTCCAGCCATTGCGCCACTGTAGCGCTCGTCAGGTTGAAGATCAGATTAGGGAAAAGGCCAAGAACCAGCGCCAGGATTCCCAGCGGAATGAGCAGGAGTCTTTCCCGGGCGGTCAGGTCGGTCAGCACTGACACACCGGTCTGGGTACTCGTTTCGTGCCGCGACCAGAACGACCCGAAGAACATTCGCTGCAGCGTCCAGAGGAAGTAGGCGGCTGCCAGCACAATGCCCAGTGTCGAAACCGCCGTATACCAGCCCGGCAGCCAGAGCGACTGAAAACTGCCCATCAGGGTGAACAGTTCGCCCACAAAACCAGAGAAGCCCGGCAGACCGAGCGATCCAAAAAACGCAATGGCCGTTAACGTAGTGTACTGAGGCATAGGCTGCATTAACCCCCGGTACGAGTCAATCCGCCGGTCGTGGGTCCGGTCATACACCACGCCCGCAATCAGGAACAGCATCGCCGACAGCACCCCGTGGCTCACCATCTGGTAAATCGCACCGTTGATGCCTTCGGCCGTTAGGGAAGCTACGCCCAGCAAGACGAATCCCATGTGCGACACCGACGAGTACGCAATCATTTTCTTTACGTCGTACTGCGCCAGGGCATTCAGCCCACCGTACACAATCGACAATGTACCCAGCCCGGCCAGCGTCCGGGCGAACTCGGCACCGCCATCCGGAAACAGTCCCCACGCAATACGCAGAAACCCGTAGCCACCGATCTTGAGCAGTACGCCCGCCAGCACAACCGACACGGGTGTTGGCGCTTCAACGTGGGCGTCCGGCAGCCAGGTATGCAGTGGAACAATAGGCAGCTTGATAGCAAAGCCAATAAACACCGCCCAAAAGGCCAGGAGCCGGGCCGGAAGCCCCAGTACGATGGTTTCGCCGGTCAGGCTCAGGAAAGCATTGGGCAGGTAATTCCCACCGTCGGCCAGGTATCGCATGTCAAACGTATGCACTACCACGGCCGGATTTAATTGATAATCGCGGAGTTGAATCTGTATCAGGCGTACTACGTCGGCCGTTGCCTCCGAAGAATCATTTATGAGGCCAACCGCTACGGCCGTGCTGATCGGATCGATTACCGACAGGTACAATCCAATCATGACCAACAGAATCAGCAGCGACCCCAGCAGCGTATACAGGAAGAACTTGATAGACGCGTATTCGCGCCGGGGACCGCCCCAGAGCCCGATGAGGAAATACATCGGCAGGAGCATGAACTCAAAAAACAGGAAGAACAGAAAGAAATCCAGCGCGACAAAGCACCCCATAACCGTGCCCGTCAGGAGCAGATACAACGCAAAATAGGCTTTCTGCCGGTGGTCGATGGTCCAGGACGAAATAACGCCCGCCAGCAGGACGACCGCCGACAGCACCACCAGCGGCAGGCTGATTCCATCTACACCGACGACGTAGTCGATTGAGGCCACCCCCAGATTACCCAGCGGTACGGTTATCCAGTCGGTCTGTTCGAGCAGCTGATAGCCCACCTGCTTTGTATCGAATCCAACGTAGGCGAAGCCGCTCAGTATCAGTTCAAGAATAGCCACTCCGAGGGCTATCCATTTGAACAGCGCAGCCCGCTGATCGGGCAGCAGAGCAACCAGCAACGATCCGGCGATGGGTATGAAAATAAGTAACGTTAGCACCATAGATATAAGCGGGCCTGAACCCGCAATTAACGCACGAAGTGGACATAAAGCCACTTTACAGGAGCCACCACAACATTAATAGCAACCCCACAACGGCCGCCGTAATGTACGACTGTATGCGGCCGTTCTGAACCGAACGCGTCAGCCGGCCCAGCCGACCAGCTACCCAGGCTGCACCGTTGACAATGCCATCGACACCCCACCGATCCAGCACGTTAGTCAGGTGCGCCGTAACAACCGAACCAATGCCCAGTCCATTGACCGCCCCGTCAACTACGCGTTGGTCGGCCCGGTATAACAGCGAGGCCAGTTGTCGAACCGGTTTGATGACAACAACCTGATACAGCGTATCCAGGAACCCGTATTCGACCGACAGCCGGACGTAGCTGCGGGTCATGGCGCCGGCGTTGCTGTCGTGGTTGCGCAGCCGGTAGCCAACGTAACCGCCCATCGCCACCAGGGCGATGGAGACAGGTGCCAGCCAGCTTATCTCGGGCAGTTCAGTCGCCGGGGGAAATTGATTGAAAAACCAGCCGTCCTGGGCGTGAAAGGGGTTAAGCGAGAACCAGAAGCCAACCGACAGCAGGGCCAGCAAGCCAACGGGTATGCGCATCAGCGCATCGGGTTCGTGGACCTGCTGGAGAGGCAGCTCGTCGTTCCGGTACGGGCCAAAAAACACCAGCTGCCACTGCCGAACCATATACAGAGCCGTCAACCCTGACGAAAAGAGCAACAGCACCGGGATGGCGTGCGGCAAACCGGCTTCCTGTGCGTCAGCCCACTGAAACGCCCCGGCTATAATCACTTCCTTGGATAAAAATCCGGATAATAAAGGCAGGCCGGCCAACGCAGCCGCACAGACCGTGTAGGCCACGAACGTAACGGGCAACGCTTTTCGGAGACCGCCCATGAGCCGCATATCCTGCGTTTCTACGCCATGAATGACGGCGCCGACACTCAAAAATAAGCCGGCTTTGAAGAACGCGTGGGTCAGCAGGTGAAACAAAGCGCCCGTCGGATTCCCCGTTCCTACCCCAGCCACCATCAGGCCCAGTTGCGAAACGGTTGAGAACGCCAGCACCTTCTTGATATCATGCTGAAAAACGGCGGAGTACCCACCCCATACAGCCGTAATGGTACCCACCAGTGCTATGATGCTCAGCGCATCCGGCGACAAGATCGGGTAGATACGTAGTAGCAGGAAGATACCCGCAGCCACCATCGTAGCCGCATGAAGCAACGCTGATACAGGCGTTGGCCCCTCCATCGCATCCGGGAGCCAGGTCAGCAGCGGAAACTGCGCCGACTTGCCCACGCAGCCCATGAACAGACACAGCCCAACGACCGTAGGCAAAACCGAAGCCCCCTCAGCCGGCAACTCAGTGGAATTGGTATAGAAATTCACCAGGAAGATACCGATCAGGAAGCCAACGTCGCCGATCCGGTTCATCAGAAATGCTTTTTTAGCCGCCCGAACCGCCGATGGGCGCTCCGTATAAAAGCCGATGAGCAGGTACGACGCGAGCCCTACCAGTTCCCAGAATGCGTACATGATGATTAAATCACCAGCCAGTACGATGCCCAGCATGGCCCCGACAAACAATTGCAGATACGCAAAATAGCGGGGTAGTTTTGGCTCGTCGTGCAGGTACGAAATCGAATAGAGTTGCACCAGCAAAGCTACGCCATGCACAAGTATCAGCATGAGCCCGGTCAGCGCATCGAGCCGGAAGCCTACGTTAACTGTACTATTCTGAAAGGATACCCAATTGGTTTGCAACGCAACAGGCTGCACCGGCAAGGAGTAGGCCAGTAGACTTGAAGCAACCAGGCCCAGGCCCGTCAGCAGCACGGCCATACGACCAGCCGAGCGGTGCCCGGCCTCCAGCAGGCTCAGGAAACCGGCGAAGGGCATAAGCAGAATCGCAGCCGTCAGCAAAGGAAGAATGGGTGGTACGTCGTCGGGCATTCGCAGCAATCGATTTGGCCGCAAATATCCCGAATCTGCCGCCTTTAACCAAACTCGTGTTTTGGCCACTTAGTAGCCTGTCAGTACGCCGTCTTCCCTTATCGCCTGCCCGTTGTGTCGGCAGCAGCATGTCGGAATCAGCGGCAAAGGCTTAGGTAGGTGGCGGCCACTTAATAAACGCCCTCCGTCTTCAGCCAGCCCGTTACGCTTAATCGCTCCCGACCGGCTGGCCGAACTTCGTGTTCAAGACGCCCGCTTTCAAAACACACCAACCGCCCTCCAATCGGCTGAATCGTGACTTCCTGTTCGGTCTCGCCGGGTTGAGTAGCCGGCAGAAACAACGCCAGTTGCCCCCCGTCGCTTTCCTGCCAGTTATCATTCAGGTAGCAGATTACCGACAGCTTCCGACGGGAATCGCTGCGAAACTGATCGAGGTGGCGTTTGTAGAACGTACCGGGTGGATACACCGCGTAATGAAATTCGGAATCCCGCAGCCCTAAATAGCAGGTTTGGTTCATGTACTCCATAAACTGATCGACCCGAGCCAGAAACGTTGTTTCTTCCTGTGTAGCCGTTTCGTTCTCAAGCCACAGGATTTCGTCACCCCGAATCTGTTTTTCCACCGCGACCTGCTGATTACCGATACCAGCCGCCCGGAACTGGCCCTGTGCCCGTCGTTCGTGCAGGCGGGAAGCCAGAGCTGCCACCTCATCGGCCGTTAGAAAATTATCAACGATGCCAAAACCCTGGTTCAGGATTCCGTCGATGATGGGCTCAAAACGCTCGTCCATGCCGTTATTGTTTCAATTCGTTCAGCTCATCCAGCTGAGCCGTCCGGAAATGCCGGTACACTTGCAGCACAATCGCCAGCGCCACCGCCGATTCAGCAGCCGCTACTACCATCACGAATAACGCCAGCATTTGCCCCTGCAGACGATCGGGGTCGTGCCGGCTAAACGCCACGAGATTAAGATTTACGGCATTAAGCATCAATTCAATGCCCATCAGCACCATAATTACATGACGCTTGAGCAGCACAACGGCCAGTCCGATGCTGAACAGGGCGGCTCCGACAATAAGAAACAACTGACTAGGTACGGTTTCCATGTTTGGTAGATGGGTTCGAACGCGGGGAGGCCAGGTACGTTGCTCCCACCAGAGCCGCGAGTAATAGTATGCCAACAAGCTCAAACGGCACAATGTATTCGGTCATCAGTTGCTTACCAATCGTGTCGACCGTTGTCCGCCAGACTGGGCTGGGCTGATTCATGATCGCAAAATTGGTTCGCGTCAACAGGGTGTACAAGGCCAGAAACAAAGGCATCGCTACCAACAGTACACCCACCCAGTTTCGGTTCAAGGTCAGAATCCGGTTGGGCTGCTGGCTATCCGTAGCGGCCTGGGGCTCCCGTTTGTGCGTAAGCATGACCCCAAAGATGACCAGCACCAGCACCCCGCCCACGTAGATCATGATCTGCGCAATGGCCAGAAAATCGGCACCCGCCAGCACAAACAAAGCGGCTACGCCCAGCAGGGTCAACAACAGAAAAAAGGCGGCATACAATACGTTTCGGGTCAATAACATAGCTATTGCACCGCCGATGGTCAGGGCTGCAAAGCCGTAGAATGCAAGTAGAGCCACAGATTTCGCAGATTAGACAGATTTCTCCTGGGTTGTTTCGCCGGCATCATCAGCCGTTTCGTTCGGTTTTGGCTTCATCGTTGGCCGGAACCCCGGTTTCGGTTTGGCAGGTTCGGCGGCCGTCGGTTGAGGAACGTCGGCCGGTTTGTCAGAAGCCGATTCAATCGGCTCAGTTGTAGCCGGTTGAGCGGGTTTCATCGTCGGCCGGAACGCCGGACGTGGTTTGGGTGGTTCGGGAGCAACCGCTTCGGCATCGGCCTTCGGCGAATCAGCCGGGGTGTTTTCAGCTGTTGGAGCGGCTGGTTTCATCGTCGGCCGAAACGCTGGTCGCGGTTTGGGCGCATCGGCTCCCGGTGCATCCGGAGCCGGTTGCTGCACTTCCCCGCGCTCAACCGCTTCCTGACGAGCTTCCAGGGCAATCTGTCCAGCTTCGTCGGGTGTCGCATCTGTGACCGGATGCGCTAACGCAGACCCAACCGAATTACGTTTTTCAATCGGCTTTTTCAACTCCTTATCTTCCGAATTTCCCGGGGCCACTGATTTAGCCGCCGGGGGCTTCATAGTGGGGCGGAAGGCCGGTTTTGGAGCGGCCGGCTGTGCGGCTGGACCTTCCGTTTGCGGCTGGTCTGCAGGAGCTATTTCTGCGGGTTTCTGCTCGTCGGTTGCCTCTGTCTTTGCGGTTGGCTTCTGCGTTGGTTTGAACACCGGCCGTTTAGGAGCCGGTGGCGTCGTTGCCGGCTCTACCGAAGCCTTTTGCTGGGGTTCAGATGGTACGTCCGTTTCGGCGGGTGATGAAGCCGCGGGTTTGGCGGTAGGCCGGAAAACGGGCCGTTTGGCCGCCGGAGCTACTTCGGCCGACTGGGCAACAGGCGCTTTCTGCGCTTTCAGTTCTTCTTTCTCCCGGACGAACTGTTCGTAGAGCGCCCGCTTTTCATCGGCCTGCTCAGGCGTCAGATCCGCGAAATGGTAGGTAAGCTTTCCGAGTTCAAACTCACTGTAATCGAAAGTTTTCTCCATCGTTAGGCACTCGGTGGGGCACACAACCGTACAGAGCCCACAATAACAGCACTTGGCCATGTCGATGTCGAACTTGGCCGCATACAGACGAATGGGTGAACCGTCGGATGCCCGGCCTACCTCCTCAGTCGCTTTGATGGCATCGATCGTGATGCAATCAACGGGGCATACTTTGGCGCATTTATCGCAGACGATACAATCATCGATCTCGTTGTTGAGCCGGTAGCGACCATTGTCCGGGATGGGCAGTTGTTCATGCGGGTACTGCAACGTAACGAGACCGTTCTGCTGCTCAAAATAATTGTCGCTGGCCACACCGACGGGTTTCCGACGCTGGGTAGAATTACGTAAATGCTGCAGTGTCAGGCTGAGTCCCTTTAGTGTTGTCCGGATGCCATCCTGTATGTCCTGAAAGTAGCTCATCAGTTAAATTGAAACCGCAAATCGGACCGCCGAAGCGAACGCCAAGTATAGCACAAAGTACGCAAAGATTTTTCTCTGCGTACTTTGCTTTTCCCGCCGTCCGCTTCGGCGATCCGATTTGCGGTTAGAAACTCCTGTTCCGTTAATATAATTCCGGGAATCGCGCTGGTTCGGCTTCGTTCATCAGCGCATAAACGGTTTCAATGACATCATCTACGTTCGGCTTCGAGAAATAATCGCCATCCGAGCCGTAGGGCGGCCGGTGTGCTTTAGCCGTCAGCGTGCGCGGAACCGAATCAAGGTACTGGTACGCTTTCTGCACCTCTACTACTTCCTGCATCATATACGCCGTTGCGCCACCCGGTACGTCTTCGTCGGCAAACAACACCCGGTTCGTTTTCTTGATGGATTCAACAATTGAATGATGCACGTCGAATGGCAGTAGGGTCTGCACGTCAATGACCTCCACACTGATACCCATATCGGCTAACTGAGCCGCTGCCTCCATCACGATTCGGCACATCGATCCGTAGGTGACCAGCGTTACGTCGGTTCCTTCGCGAAGCACCTCAGGAACGCCGAGCGGCAGGCAGAATTCATCCAGGTTGTCGGGAAGCCGCTCTTTAAGCCGGTAGCCATTCAGGCACTCAATCAGCAGCGCCGGATCGTCGCCCTTAATTAATGTGTTGTAAAAACCGGCTGCCTGGGTCATGTTGCGGGGCACCAGTACGTGCATTCCCCGCAGGGTGCTCAGCATGGCACCCATCGGCGATCCGGAATGCCAGATACCCTCCAGCCGATGGCCACGCGTCCGAACGATCAGCGGAGCCTTTTGCCCGCCTTTGGTACGGTATTGCAGCGTCGCTAGGTCGTCCGTCAAGGTAGCCAGCGCGTAAAATATGTAATCGAAGTACTGAATCTCCACAATTGGGCGCAGCCCCCGCATAGCCAGGCCGATGCCCTGACCGATGATGGTAGTTTCACGAATTCCGGTGTCCGTAATACGTTCTTCTCCATATTTCTCCTGCAAACCCGCGAAGCCCTGGTTTACATCACCGATCCGGCCAACGTCTTCGCCCAGCGCCACCACCCGCGGATCGCGGGTAAAGAGCGCATCAAAGTAGTGCTGCATAAGTACGTAGCCGTCAACCATGGGTCCGCTTTCCGGATAGTGGGCCGGTACCCCTTCGATCAGCATCGGCGACTCAGGTGACTGGCTGTACAAATGCGAGCTGAACCGATCTTCGTTTTCGGGCTTTGTGCGGATAAGCCAGTTCCGGAGCCCTTCTCTGGTTTTACTCGTATCATTTCGCAGCAGGCGCAGGGCCTTGCGAACGGCTGCTACGTCGTCACGGCGCAGCGGATTGACGATCCGGCGAAGCTCCTCCCGAATGGCCATCAGTTCAGCCGATTTCGGATGATTCCGGGCGGCCTGCTGCAACAAATCAACGACTTCATTATGATCGTTCTGCATCGACCCCTGAAACGCGTTCCAGGCATCAACCCGGGCTTGCCGGGCAGTTTGTTTTGCTTCGGCTTCGATGGCATCCAGCTCGTCGCTGGTTGCAAAACCGTTTTCCAGAATCCACAGCCGGAACATGCGGTTGCAATCGTGTTCAACCTCCCACGACAGCCGCTCTGTCGACTTATACCGTTCGTGCGAACCAGAGGTTGAGTGCCCCTGAGGCTGGGTCAGTTCCTGCACATGGACCAGCACCGGTACGTGCTGCTCACGACAGAGTCGGGCGGCATGTTGGTACGTTTCGAGGAGTGCTATATAATCCCAGCCCTTGACCGTAAAGATTTCAAACCCTTTCTCGTCGATAGCATCCCGTTGGAAACCGGCCATCGCTTTCGAAATACTCCCCTTAGTGGTCTGGTACTCGACCGGAACGGAGATACCATACCCATCGTCCCAGACCGACATTAGCAGCGGGACCTGCAGCACCCCGGCTGCGTTCATGGTTTCCCAGAACATCCCCTGCGACGTAGATGCATCGCCGATGGTACCGAATACGACTTCGTTGCCATGCCTAGAGAAACTGGTCAGGTCACTCAGCCCTGGGTTGTGCCGGAACAGCCGCGATGCATAAGCCAGCCCGAGCGAACGCGGAAGCTGGCCTGCCGTGGGGGCAATATCGCAGACGGAATTGAAGAATTCGGTTTGATTACGCCACAGTCCGTTTTCATCGAGCCAACGGGTGGCAAAGTGGCCGTTCATAGATCGGCCCGCCGTATTAGGGTCGCGCGTGACATCGGTATCGGCATATAACTGCGCAAAGAATTCAGTCCAGCGCAGTTCACCCAGCGCAGCCACGAAGGTCTGATCGCGGTAGTAGCCCGAGCGGAAGTCGCCCCGTCGGAAAGCGCTGGCGGCAGCTAGCTGCGCCAGTTCTTTGCCGTCGCCGAAGATACCAAACTTGGCACGCCCACCCATTACGTCTCTCCGGCCCAGCAAACTGACCTGTCGACTTTCGCAGGCTAAGCGGTAGTCGGATAGGATTTTTTCGCGGGAGAGAATATCAGTCGAGCGGAGTTGTTCGTTTGCTATCACAGCGCTGCTATTGATTGAAAGCGTTCAACATGTCTGTTCATTGATGAAGTCGCTGGACCTGGAAATTCGGATCGAGCGAAAGTAAAAATAATATAAAACAACTCAGCTTTCAAAAAAACGATTTTTTACGTTTCTTTGTTAAGCGGACAACAGCCAACAACTATTTGGCTAAATCTTTGCTTGAGTTTGTGTTTATAAGGTGGTCCATTAAACAACCAAACCATAATTTTCTCCAGTCCAATGAAAAAGATTTTTTCACTATTTGTAGCTTTATTTGTGTTTGTTGCAGTTGGCTACGCGCAGAAAGGGGTTATGAAGTTTGCCAAAGAAACGCACGACTTTGGCAAAGTGGAGCAAGGCAAGCCAGTTACCTATGTGTTTGAATTCAAGAACATGGGTAGCGACCCGATCATCATCAACGACGCTACGGCCTCTTGTGGTTGCACCAAACCAAGCTGGACTCGCGAGCCGGTTCTGCCAGGCAAAACGGGTTCTGTATCAGCTACTTATAACGCACTTGCATCTGGTCCGTTCAATAAGTCAGTAACGGTAACCAGCAACGCGGAAGGCGGTCAGATTACACTTTTCCTGAAAGGTGAGGTTGTAGCGCAGAAAGACGCCCAGACGGCTGCTTCGCCCGCTGCTTCTCCGGCCGACAAAGGAAAAGACAAGAAAAAAGGTACCAAGACTTCACGGTAATGCGCTGAAGGGTTAATTGATAGTACCCAAAAGGCATCTGGTTGTTTACCGGATGCCTTTTTTAATGCCTATCCCAATCGTCAGTCTTTCTGACCAACATAAACAGCCGGCGTCCGCTCCTGTAAAACAGCTTTTTTGCCGCTTCAGTCTTTGTATATTTGACCTGTCTTCTGACATAAGCGACTATGACTCCGCCACCCCGCCGGTAACTTCCCGGCTCTTTCCGTACCGGTTGTTATCTACGGCCTTTTCCTTACCTTTTATTGCGATATAACAGTCACCTGACTGTAGTTGGGACTATCGCGCACCGTATCATAAACACACAAAACCATGTTTCTTCTCATCATCGGCGTACTGGCGTTGTTCGCCGGGTTCGCAATTAATACGCCGGCGCTGGCGTTTTCGCGGTATTCACGCCCGATTAAACTGATTGGCGTCATTCTGATTGTTCTAGGGTTTCTAACGGCCAGCGTCCGACAGATCGACGCCGGTCGCGTTGGGGTTATTTCACTCTTTGGTAATGTCAGTGACCGCACACTGAATTCAGGCCTGAACCTGGTAAATCCATTGGCCACCGTAACGGAGTTTGACATCAAAACGCAGAATTACACGATGTCGGCATCCAATGATGAAGGCCAGAAGATTGGCGACGATGCAATCCGGGTACTCACCGCCGACGGGCTGGAGGTAGTCATTGACCTGACGGTGCTGTACCGGATGATTCCGGCCGATGCTCCTAAAATCTTCAGCGAAATTGGCACGGACTATACCGATAAGATTGTCCGGCCCATTACCCGCACCCGCATTCGTGACAATGCCGTTTATTACGACGCGGTAGCCTTGTATTCAACGCGTCGTGATGAGTTTCAAAGTCGGATTTACAAAACAATCGACACTGATTTCAGAAAGCGGGGATTGCTGCTGGAACAGTTACTGATCCGCAACATCAATCTGCCTAATTCGGTAAAACAAACGATCGAATCAAAGATCAATGCTGAGCAGGAGGCCCAGAAGATGCAGTTTGTATTACAGAAGGAACGGCAGGAGGCCGAACGGAAGCGGGTTGAAGCACAGGGTATTGCCGACTATCAGAAAATTCTGTCCACCGGCTTGTCGGACCGGCAGCTGCAGTACGAACAAATTAAGGCTCAACGGGAACTGGCTGCGTCTCCCAACGCCAAGATTGTAATTATGGGAGGGCGGAGTAATACGCCTTTGATCCTGAACGAGAAGTAGGCAAGCGCATAGATAAACCGGGACGGCTGTTTGAGCCGTCCCGGTTTATTATTTTACAGTCTTACCAGCAATTACGTTGTTAGTGAGCCAGGCCTGACACGTTGTCGGCCACGTACTGAGCGAACCGAACTTATCCGTTCGCAGTCCGTATCCGTGCCCGCCGGTTGGGTAAAGGTGCATTTCGGCCGGAATTCCGTTTCTCAGTAAGGCCAGGTAATAATTAATGCTATTGTCGACCGGAACCGCCTTATCGTCCATGGAATGCACCAGAAATGTCGGTGGTGCCAGGTTTGTGACCTGTTGTTCGTTCGAGTAGTACGCGATCATATCGGGTGATTTTGTAAGCTTACCGAGCAGTCTATCCCGCGAGCCGGTATGCGCTTTATCACCGAACGTGATGACGGGGTAAAGCAGAATGGCAAAATTAGGTTTTGCCTGTTCGCTGGCCTGCGGCCCCCGAAAGTAATGCGTGGATAAGGTCGATGCCAGGTGTCCTCCCGCCGAGAAACCCATAACGCCAATCTTGTTGGGATCAACCCCGTAGCGGGCGGCATTTTGCCGGATCAGTTTCATTCCCTGCATGGCATCCATCAGCGGTACCTCGTGAGGGTTAGTCATCACCGTCGAATCGGGTAAGCGGTACTTCAGCACGAACGCCGTAACACCCATTGTATTAAACCACCGGGCTACATCCTCGCCCTCATGGCTGGCCGCCAGAATCGAGTAGCCGCCCCCCGGACAAATCATTACGGCCGCGCCTGTAGCTTTGTCTTTAGGTGCCGGATACGCTGTTAGTGTGGGGACCGTTACGTTGCTGATGCGGAGAATACCATCGGTCGTAACAGACTTTTCGGTGAGATTTACGCCTGCAACTGCGTTCGGAATGGCGTTGTCGGGCCAGAGCTTAATAACTTCCTGCGACATGGCGGGGCAAGCGAACACAGCGCTTAACAGGAGTGTAGAGAGGATTCGACGCATACGAACGATGAGCAGCGGGTAACACGTTATGGAATACGACTGATTTACGTCAAAAGTCCGGCTCAAACGTAACTCTACTCATATTTCCACTTCGCCATCTTCGTCCGTGCCTGCTTCAGTCGGGTTCGAATGAGTCTGCAGCACATCAATCAGTTCCTTGACGCGATACACGGACTTGTTGTACCGATTGGAAAGCAGAATAATTACGTACTCGTCTTTTGGGCTAAACCAGAACATAGTATTATAGCCTTTCCACCAGCCTGAGTGATAAATAGCCTCGGGTTGATTCATTTCATTGACGAACATCCGAAACCCGTATCCGTAGTTCTTAGTCCCTTTTTTCTCAAAGCTACGGGGTACGAAAGCCTCGGCCAGGGTCTTTCGTTGCAGGACACAATCGCCATTCAGCGCCCGGTACCAGCGAAACAGATCGCCCGTGGTCGAATAAATGCCTTTGTCGCCTACTACATCATCGTAATAATCCTTGGGCAGTCGCCGATTCCACTGATACCCCGCAGTGCGGTGCATATTAATAGAATCACTGTGAGTGGTAGCAACAAACGTGTTGTGCATACCCAGCGGCTCGAAGATATTTTTCCGAATAAATGCCTCGTAGCTTTTTCCAGTTGCCTTTTCGATGATAGACGCTAGCACCATATAATTGGTGTTGCTGTAGCTAAAATGTCGGCCCGGTACGTTGTAGCGCTTGGGCGTTGGCTTTACCGTTGCAAACCAGTGCATAATAGTGGCATTGGTCGGGTATGGCTTTTCACGTTTATAAAAATTCACCTTCATGCTGTCGTCAAAAGCATAGGCGTAATTAGGCAATCCACTGCGATGACAGAGCAGATCACGAATCGTAATGCCGTGATACGGGAAATCAGGGTAAAAACGCTGGATGGTGTCCTCAAAGCTGAGCTTACCGGCCTCAATCAGCTTAAGCACCCCGACAGCCGTAAACGTTTTTGATAAGGAGGCCAGTTGAAACTTGGAGTCTTCAACCAATGAGTCGCGCTCATGACGCTCAAAGTGGGCATACCCAAAGCACTTTTTATAGAGGACAAGGCCTTTTTGGGCAACCAGTACGTTGCCATTGAAACCGGCTCGTACTTTCTGCTCAATAACCTGAGCAATCTTCCGGGTTTTCTCGTCGGCTCCAATCTCGGTCCGGATGGCCTGTTGTTCGGCGGCTGACAGCACCTGATCGCCCGCACAGTTACGAAGCGCGTCGGCTGAGCGCTTCAGTTGTTTCTGATCACCCTGCCCACAGGATGTAACTACACTTAGCACGAATAAACCGGCTATCAAACGACGCATACTTAACATTCGCACCATCCCTTCGCTACAAATCCCCTTTACTATACCAACTAACTAACGCAAAAATAAGCATTGCCTTATGCGTGTCAACTCGCTTCCTGAAAATTTGCACACAAATTATAGAAACGCCTTTTTGGTTAAGGCCAGCGATAAGTTGGCGTAGTCGGTGCGGGGGCCGGACGGGACCGGTTAGGGGTTGGCCGATTGGGTGTGCCGAAGAAACCCGTCTTACGTAGGCCGAGGTAGAAGCCAGCGCTATTCGGTAGCAACTCTCCGCTATCCAGTGCCACCGAACCGTTGACCACCATACCACCCAGCAGATTGACTGGCAACGAGGCCGTCAGCATGCCTGAGAACTGTCTTGGGCTGGTTGGAAACGGAACGTTGTAGGTGCCATAGTTTGTGCCGAAAGAAAGGCGGGCTGTAATATCCAACTTGTTGAGCACCAGGGCACTCGCTGCAAAATGGCCAACACTGACACGATTGTTGGCAATACCGGCACCATGTCGAGGTAATGACCGGGAGGTTTCAGTATCAGGCGTTAAAAAGGGAGTACCAACAGTACGGCCAAAATAAGTCCAGCCGTCCAGAAACTGGCTATGGTTAAAATAATCATCTTTACCCCGTTGCAGTTCATCCTCGATTACGAATTTGTCGCCCCCCTGGTTTGCGGTGTAGAGGTACTCGAAGGTAATCTGACGGAGGAAGAACGCTGTTTCATCAGGGTTACGCCGATTTTTAATGCGAAGGCCATTTAAGCCGTCAGCAATGTTGATCCAATAGAACAACGAGCCGTCATCATAAAGTGATTGGCGGTATAGCATCACATTCCAGGCTCCAAGGTTGGCATCAACACCAACATCAATAGAGCCAAGGTGATTACCAATCCGGTTCCACTCAAACGATGAGATCGTTTTATCGCCCGGATTACCCCGAATGCCGAAGACCAACATCCAATAATTTTTTAAACTTGTTGGCAACTGACCATTCAATGATGCATTCGGACTGATGAAGGATGATTCCCCGCCCCACATTACCTGATGATTGAATCCAGCATAAAATCGGAACGGCCAGGTTGGCTTACCAAGCCGACCATAAAAATATTTCTGGTGAAGGTAAGAGCCTTTGACTAACCGGCCGGAATTTTCAAACCATCCGTGTGCATACGCCCCCATTACAGAGACAATTCCTTTAGTGAACGGTATGGGGGTAAATACAGGAATGCCGATCTGAATTTTGGGAAACGGCAAGGCATTACCTGACCAGGCATAACCGCCTGTGGTTAGTAATGTATCAACCAGGCCAACGATTTCGCGTCGACGACCACCATAAATTTCAAAGGCCCCAAACCTCCCTTTGACATACGCTTCAGGTAACAAAAACTGGCTATTGTAATTACTCCCTGCGTTGGCTATTACATCAACGCCGTATCCCCAGTCTAATTTGGGTCGAAAGCCGGTGCTATCTCGCTGTACATAATCAGAGCGGATACCTGCGTTCAACCGGAAAAAAGGAGTCCGGAGCGGCACTGTACCGTATTGATTAGCCCGCAACCAAAACGGCGTTTGGTCAGACGCAGACATACCTCCCGCTTCAGCGTGGTATTCGATTAGCTTTTGCCCAAACACCGCCGTGGTTGTAACCAGAAGTACGGCAAGGCTGCATTGCAAACGGAAGATTAAACTGCTCATAAGTGCCTTACACGTTACCTGATTGAACGTGTCCTGAACGTATTACTTACCGCGCCCCTGCACCATGACCCGGACGGTCTGAGCGATAATCCACATGTCGAGTAAGAACGAACGACGCTGCGGATACAATAAATCATACCGCAAACGCTGTACCATTTCTTCTACATTAGCAGCGTATCCAAATTTGATTTGGCCAATGGAGGTAATTCCGGGTTTTACTTTGAGCAGATTACGGTACTCTGGGGCAATTTCTACAATCTGATCAATGAAATACTGCCGCTCTGGCCGAGGTCCAACCACCGACATATCGCCGATGAGCACGTTGTAAAATTGGGGCAGCTCATCCAGGCGGGTCTGACGCATAAATTGTCCCCAAGGTGTAATTCGGCTGTCGTACTGTCCTTTGGACAGGAGAGGCACGGTCTTCTCGGAGTTTATATACATACTCCGAAACTTGTAAATTGTAAATGGTTTGCCCTCCCGTCCAACTCGCTCCTGCGCATACAATACCGGACCCCGTGAAGTAATCCGGGTAATAAGCGCCATCAGCAGGAACACCGGTGAGCCAAAAATCAAAACGCTCAGGGAAAAAACAACATCGAATGATCGCTTGAAAATGTTCACCCGAAAGTCGGCCAGCATCTGTGACGACAGATTCAGGACAGGCAGGAAATCGTGGTATTCAACCGACGCGCCTTTGGCCAGGAATCCTCGGAAATCAACCAGCAGCTTCACCTGAAAATCAACATCTTCGGCATCATCGACAATACTTTTTAAGCGGCTGTTGTCAATGTAGGGCAAGCAACAGTAAACGCAGTCAATATTGTTTTGACGAACGTACTCCCGAAGCTGATCATAGTTACCCCGGAGCAGGTGCTGATTATCTGGACCCGGCTGATCGAAGTAGCCAAAAAAATGGAAGCCCATTTCCGGATGCGCTTCATAAAATCGGTTAATCATAGTGGCCAGTTTGCCATAGCCCACGATAACGTATCGCCGGTTATTATATCCTCTGGCTCGATACTCGCGCAAAAAAATTAAGCCACCAATACGAATTACGGACCCAAGTCCCAAAAACAGAAAATACGTAATCAGCAGGTGTTCGCGAGAGTAGTAATATCCCTTGACAATGACCCAAAACACGGATACGATGGCTACGTGTATCGCCGTCATCAACATCAGTTTCTGAATCAGATGATACGCTTTAAATAATTGTCGGGGAAAGGTATACGGTTTTAACAGCAGAATGTCCGCCAGCCAAACCAGGTTAAATACAGCCCAGAGCATAGCATAAGGGGGCTCTGCTACGGCATCTAATGATCGAAACTTAATCCAGTACGCCCCCACAAAAGCCGCATTCAGACTCAGAAAGTCGAAGAATACATGAAGCGGAAAAAGTAGTATGGAATACCGGTGTCTCATACTTATTGGCATTATTAATTGACAACTGGCTATTTATAACAGCCAGAACGCCGACGCTAAGATAGACGGTTAAAGCCGACGGCTTAACTTAAAATTATCCTACGGCTTAACCTATTTCAGAGCACTTAATAAAAGGCAATGCCTTAAAAATTAAGTTTTTATACTCATGGTCTTAGTAGGCTTCAGTAGAAAAAACTTTACGAAGTCCCAAATATACACCCACGCCGTTAGTATACAATGGACCTGAATCCGTTGCTAAAGACCCTGTCAATTGCATACCTCCTAACAAGGATAAGGGTACTACCAGGTTAGCAAAACCAGAAAACTGGTTCCGCACAGGTAGATACGGTTGATCGTAGGTTCCCAGATTTGTGCTGTAGGACAATTTTAGCTGATAAGTTATACGACCATCCAAAATGGGCCATCTGATGTCGGGCAAACTTCCTGCCATACCCGCATGCAGGACGCGCACACGGTTGTTAGCGGTGAATGTTCCGAAGGGATATTCGCCGTTTGGACCCAGGGCTGGGGGAATAAACGGCGTTCCAATCGTGTGCTGTCGGTACGCCCACCCATCCCGGTATTGCTGATGATTGAAATAATTATCCTTTCCTTGACGATACGGATCGCCCCATACAAAAAGCGGTCCACCTTGGCTGGTCGTATTTAAAAATTCTATAATAAAGTCCCGGACAAGCGCATCCGGGTTATTTCGGCGAATACGCAAGCCATTCAAACCATCCGCGATGTTGATCAGATAAAACAGTGAACCATCTTCGTAAATGTTCTGCCGGTAAAAAAACAGTGTGTGTTTAACCAGATCTATTTCCAGCCCCACATCCAGTGTGCCAAGGTGATTGCCAACCCGATTCGTTATTTCAAACGTTGTGTAGGCACTGGAATCTGTTCGGCTGAAACGATCACCAACTACAACATAATAGTAGTCAATCAGACTGGACGGCAATCGTCCATCGTCCCGTACAAGACCTGTCCCCTTTAGATAGTCTGTACGTCCCCCCCAAATAACCTGATGATTAAAGCCACCATACACCCGGACTACATCCTTTGGCCGGCCAAGCCGCACATAAAATGTTTTTTGATGAAGCATGGTGTTCCGCACGAAACCTGTTCCACCAAGGAATCCATGGGCGTAGGTCCCCTGAATAGCTACCCAGCCTTTGGTAAAACCAATTGGGGTGAACGTTGGGATGGACAGTTGAATTTTAGGAATGGGTATGGCATTGCCCGACCAGGCATATGACCCGGTCGATAAAGTCGAGTCGGCCAGACCGAACTTCTCCCGTCGACGGCCTACATAGGCTTCGAATATACCTTTCCGTACTTTAATATAGGCCTCAGGCAATAACACCTGCCGCTCATAAGGTAACGGCTCCTGAGTGAGATTTCCGACTACGTTAAGACCATAACCAATATCAAACTTGCGTTTGTCGAGGGTTGAATCGTAATTGGCATAGGCACCAAGCCGCAGTGTAAATGCCGGTGAGTTGTATGGTACAATACCATACTGGTTGGACCGCAACCAGAAAGGTGTTTTGTAAGAACTCGAAAAATAAGCGCCGGTTTCAACCTCATACGTACCCGGAGCGCGTAAACCCTGAGCGACTGATATGGCACTGGTCAGCCAGGTCATTACCAGTAGTCCTGTATAGTACGATGCAAAACGGGTTGCTATGCAATTGACCTTTGCTACCATTCGGGCGGGATTGGTGTTTAATGAGTACGTCAAACGACACTATTTTATTGCCATTTGATCAGGCTGATAGTGTTGCTGATACGTACTGCGAACGAAGCTGCGAATCTGCTCAATAAAATACGTTTCATCAAACTGCTCGGCGTGTTGACGGATAAACGTTGTGTCGAAGCGGTGCTGAATGCGCTCAAACTGCTCAATGGCGTTGATTAAACTATCGACCGTCTGTTCCTCAAAAAACAGAGCAGTTGCCTTTGCGGGATCGTCAGTCACCGGTATCTGCGTCGTTAGTACCCCGCCAGCCCCAAAAGCAATGACTGGACGCCCAGCTGCATTTGCCTCCAGGGGCGTAATACCATAATCTTCGTGTTGAGGAAAAATAAACGCCCGGCAGTTCGCATACACTTCAGCGATTTCCTGAGCTGAAAGCCCACTTTTAAACGTAACGTTGCTGCTGGCCCGAGCTTTAATCTCATCAGCCTGTAAACCTTTACCAACTACCACCAGCGGGTATCCTAGCCTGTTAAACGCATCAATGACAAGGTCTACCTTCTTGTAATACTCCAATCGGGAAACCACCAGGTAATACGGCTTTGGAGCATCGGATACAAAAAAGTTATGGGCGTTAACTGGCGGATTGATGATCTTAAGCGGTTTTTTCAATTGGTATGCACTGCGCAGACGGTCGGCTGTTTCCTCGGTCATCGCTACAAAGTGATCAGGCCGTTGAGCCGCTTTAAAATCGATGGCACGCAGCCTGCTGAGAACCAAATCGAACACTTTTTTGACAAACCAGCCGGATTCGGCGTATTGAGCGTATGATTCGGGATTCCATGCTAACCGGAATGGCGTGAAGCTGTAGCTAATTACCAGAGCGTGCGGACTCACTTTCACGTATTTGGCACAGTGGGTTCCCGACATCAACACAACATCATATTCGGTCAGATCATGTGACTTCATAGCCATTACCCCTAGCGGATAAAATAGCTTCTTCATCACATCGTCGGTTTTAGCGATGTTCTGTAACCACGTTGTTCGAATATCGCACTCTTTGAATTCAGGGAAGGTTAATTGCGGCTGGTAGCACTGTGTATAAATAGGAGCTTCGGGAAAAGCCTTGTGAAAACAGAGGGCGACCTGCTCGCCACCGGCCCGACACATCAATCCATCCTGCACAATTGCTAGTTTCATACCTGCTTTCTCCGTCAGTTTAACGTTGGTTATTACTCACTGCTTTGTTCTTTAACAATAGTCTTACGCCAATGACTCAATTAAATTCGTAAAAGCGACAGCCGAATCATTCCAGTTATATTGTCTATACTGCTGATCGCCTGCTGATACTAATCGGCTGCGCAACGTCGAATCTGTAGCAACAGCACGCAGACCGTCGGCAATGTTTCGTGTATCCATCGGATCAACGTACTGAACAGCGTCACCACAGATTTCAGGGATGCTCGTTACGTGCGAGGCCACGACTGGACAGCCACAGGCCATTGCTTCGAGCGGTGGGAAACCAAACCCTTCGTATAGCGATGGAAAAGCGAATAAATGTGCCATACTGTATAATACCGGCAAATCAGCCGTTTCAACGTAGCCAGTGAAGTGTACTCGGCGAGCCAACGCTGTATTTGACTCAATCCGATGGAACAGACTACTATCAGCCGTGATGAATCCTTCCTTCTTTCCTACTATTAGCAGATCAAGGCTGTCAATTTCATCGATCAGCATGGCGAAAGCCTCCACCAGACTGCTCAGGTTCTTATTTGGCTTTACATTGCCAACAAACAGTACATATCGGTCGGGCAGTTGATATCGCTCCTTCACACTACGTTGCTGCTCCGTATCAGTTATTGGTCGAAACAGGTTCTGATCAATACCCAGATGAATCACCCGTATTTTTTCGGCCGTTGCTCCCGTCAGTTCAATAATTTCCTTTTTTGAGTAGTCCGATATAGTCGATACCAGATTGGGCTTACGAACGGCTGCATTGGCCACCACTTTGGCATACACTTTCTGAGCCGCACTGAGTGTATGGTAATAAGCCAGGTGAAATACGTCCGGAACCGTTGCCAGGTGGCGCCGAGCCCGAACAGGTAGTAGCGGAATATTATAATGGGGCGACCAGAACACATCGCAGGACGGTACCATCAACGGTAACCGAAGTTGCTCCTGTACTGAGTATATTGGAAAATCAGCTTCTATAAATTGCCAGTTTGTATATTCTCCAAAATGCTTGTCCAAGTCAGGCCGACGGCCCAACAAAGTTACGTCATATTTAGCTGAAGCCAGTATGTGCCGGATGTACTGACGAATGTAAACTCCTATTCCAGAGTTGTTTATCATTCGAACATCGGCGCAAAATCGAAGCATCACTTACAGGTTAAAATTGAATACCTTTTGTATACAGGGCCAGTAGCAGAAACGCCAGAAAATTAACCGGAAACATATACAGAAAGGGCAGGAATAAACTAGTCACGAAGAACAGAATAAACATCAACCGCTGCAGGCTCTTTGGTTTAAACAGAAAGAAGCGAACAAATACAACGAGTGCCGCCACCGTAAACGGAACTGAAAACGGAAAGTAATTTACGTTCATGCTCAGAAACCATGTTTCATGGAACACGATTGGCTGCAGCAAAGGTATCGGGTAAAAGTCCATATAGAACGATGAGTGCTGCTCAATAGACTCCCGTTTAGCTTCGTAAATTTGAACGGCATACTCCAGATTATACGCAACACCCAGCGCAAATAGCACAAGCAGACCAATAAATAGGACGACCCTCAACAACCGGTTTGTGGGCGTATTCAGAAACCAATACGAAACCAGCGTTATCAGCAACAGATAACCATTGAGCGACACAGTTAGGAGTACGTTGACAATGTGGAATCCAGCAAGTACATACTGTTTTTTAAATAAAGCGTACCCAAGCATCAAAACGCTGATAATGGCAAATGTATTAGGATCGTCCCACAACCCGCCGAAGCGCATTAAAATACCTTCATAGGCATGAAAAGGAATTCGCCGAAAGAGCAGGTATCCCAGGATAACATACAGGTTTGAAGCAATCAGCAGATATTGCGTGATGTTTAACATCCGGTCGATTTGGTCAGCGACTGGATATAATTCGTCTTTAGCTATAAATCCGATGGGCAGTACCAGTAACGCAAAAACGACGTATTCCAGCTCTTCTGTAGATACCTTTCCAAACAACAGGACTGATCCAACGTTAATGAGCAGAATTAGACCTATCAACGCATATACTGCTAATAATTTAGCCGGAATACGGCGGGTGAACCGGCTGTTTATATAAATCACACTCAATACGCCAGCCACCAGAATATACTTTCCAACCTGCCAGACAAATGGGGTCTGCTGATAGCCTTCTTTGCCAAGTGCCCCATTGCTGTAGTATAACAGATAACGATGGAAGTTATAGCCGATAGACAGTAAAAATAGCAGATACCACATTGCCCGATTAATGGCTGCCGGACGGAGTAGAGTAAGCGAAATTGTCATTCAGAACCTGTTAATGCCAACGCCAATGTTTTACTATACGTACGAAAGCATTCACTAACAGGATTACTCAACCGATTCCGGTTGTGATTTCGGATCGGCTGACATCTGCCAGTTGATATACCTGTTTTCGTTGTAGAACGCTATTTTCCCGTTCACTTCATCAATTAAAAAGGTCTGATTTTCAGGCCGGACGAACCGCTGTGCAAATTTACACAACAAGGCATACCGGTTAATCCCCAACAAACTCTTCAATACACGGGCCAATCTTTGAATGTAGAGCAGCTTTTGCTCGAACCCGGCATAAGTTTCTTCGTTAACTTTCCCCGCTGCCCCCGATGATTTTTCAATCAGGCTGTTGCGCTTCAGCATCTGGTAAAATCCCGCCTGATCATTCACATCAAACGGTCGACTAAAGCTGTATCCCGACTCAAGCAACCGCCGAAACAGTCGCCGGTGAAAATGGGTTATCTCGCTTCCGTTTTCAAATGTCGCATAAGAGTAAACTCCTTTACTTCCAGACTCGCTCATCTTTTCATCAGCTAACCGCCCGGCATAATGATCACCCACCGGAAAGAGGTCCGAAAATTTTTGGATATACTTTGGTCTGAACTGCTCAGGATTCGCGGCTTCTTTAAAATGAAAATTTGAGAAGTGAAAGAACACCAACGGCATCAGCCCAGAACCGTCAATCCGGTTCGAGACCCAAAACTGGCCATTGTGCACTTCAATGCGCCGTTCATGCCAATTCCAGATAGCCATGTTATAACCAAGCCCCCGCTCGATATGCAAATCTTCAACTAACGAGGGTATGAAATCCATCCATTTTTGGTCGGTGTGCAACCCATCGATTTTGTCGGCATAACACTGATCCGTCAGTCGGACTTTCCACCAATCGATCACCCGCCGACCATTTTCTGAATTTGCCACTGCGCAAAATCCGAAGTTGAATATTCCTACGTGCATCAGCATCCCCTCGGGTACCAATCCGGTATACTGCGTTTGCAGCGTACAGATGTGGGGCGTTACTACCATTGAGGAAGTATTGAGCTGGTTAAAGATTTCGTCCAGACTAGCAAAAACGTAGATGTCCGGATCAAAATAAATAACCTTCTCATACCCCTGTCGGAGGAAGTAATCGAACGCATATGGTTTAAGTGCTGTACAGAATTCTGTTACATTGTATTTAAAAGCCATTTGCTCCAGCAAGACATGGTCGGTATCTCCAATGCCTAGCTCGGTGGCTGGAATAGTTGGATATCGCTGTTCACTGAATTGCAGAATCCCATCCTCGCGGTCGGCAACGATAACGAAAAAGGGCACGTCCGGATGTTGATTTTTCACCGAGTTTCCCAAGGCATTAGCCATGGGGAGGTAGTTCTTGGCGACGATTGAAAAGACAGCTTTGCGCATAGAACCTAAATTGGCAGTCAAATATATAGTTTTTTCACATGAATTCGCCCACCTTTCACGGTAAAGTACAAAAACGCCCTTCGTTAACCCACTCATACTTATCGTACGGGATGAGTCAGCGAAGGGCGTTTAATACAATAACTTTAGGTATTTCAACCTTTTATTGCCGTTGAAATTCCGCTTACCGGCGCGTTTTCGACACGGCAGCCAGCCGTTTAATCTGCTGCTTCATTTGTTTATTCTCCCTCTGCAACTGAATCACGTACAGCGTTAACTCCTCTAGTTTTTCCAGCAGTTTGGCATCCATTCGAGCCATATCAACGCCCTCACTGACTACTTCCTGCGCGGAAGGCACACCTGGCAAATGCTTGTGCTGTCTGATGTATTGCTCTACTTCAGAAAGGGGTCTTAAGGCATAACCTTCATCAAACACATAGTCGGACCATTCGGAAGTATTTTTAACGGCTACCTTCACCTTTTCGGTCAGTATCCCTTTTGATACGAACAGGTTATAATCAGCCGAAGTTTTAACAATGCCTGAACCAATAATGACATTTCCTCCATTAACAGCCTGCACAAACTGGCCATTTCGTTGCCATAAGGCTTCGCTAACCGATTCATCGGCGGCTAACCGGCTACCAGCAACATAATTGGCCAGAATAACATCTCCCTGAGCGTTGACAGTCAGAAATTTACTCGCATTAACCGTAGCGGTCGTTGCTGAGGTCAGGTTGCCTAACCGTAGGCCACTGGTTCCCGCTGTGTTGCTGACTATGTGCAGTTTGTTGGCTGGAGCTGTTACACCGATTCCGACGTTAGCGCCATCGCCCAATACCAGCGAGTTAGCGGCTGTCACTTTAGCGTTAGCTCCGATAGCGGTTGCATTACTCAACCCAAAAGCGGCTGCATCGGCCCGGAAACCTATAAAAGTATTGGTGATACCAGCCTGATTTCCCCGGCCTGACTCAAAACCAATCGCTACGTTGTTGTCGCCATTCACGTTCGTTCCGTTACCAGCATTGGCACCGATGTAAATATTAAACGAACCCCCGGTATTCCCCCCTCCGGCATTGTCTCCTAAAAAATAGTTACCAGTTCCGCTGACGTTGGATAAACCAGCATTAGTGCCCATCATATAGTTAGAGGAACCAGTTGTATTATTAGCCCCAGTCTGTACACCGATGAATGTATTGAACTGTCCGGTGGTATTTTTTCGCCCCGCTAAATACCCGATAAAGGTATTAGCCGTTCCAGACGTACTGTAGCCAGTCTGATACCCGATAAAGGTATTTTGAGCGCCCGATTGATTACTGTAGCCGGCTTTAGAGCCGATCATTACATTGCCGGTTGTGTTTGTATTGGCTCCGGCGCTATCTCCGACCAGCACGTTGTAGTTGCCCGACTGCAGCCGCAGACCTGCTGAAAAGCCAAGTGTTGCGTTGCCGACACCATTAATATTGTTCTGACCGGCTAATCCTCCAACAAAGGTATTCGTGCGGCCACTGGTTGTTGCACTTCCGGCCGATTGCCCAAGAAAGGTATTGTTTGAGCCAGTGGTATTTGACCCAGCCGACGTCCCTACGAACGTATTGCTTGTTCCGGTACTGTTAGTATAACCAGCCTGACGGCCAATGAATACGTTATCGGAACCAGTCGTGGTATTGAAACCTGCTTGATTGCCAATAAAGGCATTGTTATTTCCGTCTGTGTTGTTATAGCCCGCCGACGCCCCAATGAAGGCATTGTTATTTCCGGTACGGTTGTTCAGCCCAGAGTAAGACCCAATAAATGCGTTTGTGCTGCCAGTTGTATTGTTGAACCCTGCCTGTGTGCCAATAAACGCATTGTCGGTGCCGCTACTGTTGCCGTATCCTGCCTGATTGCCGATAAAGGCGTTGTTATTACCCGTTGTGCTGTTGTTTCCAGCCTGCGTACCGATAAAGGCATTGCCCGTGCCGACCGTGTTGTTATTGCCGGCCGACGCGCCGATAAATGTATTGCCTCCTCCGGAAGTGTTACGGTAACCAGCCTGCGTACCGATAGCTACGTTATTGATACCGCTTGTATTGGAATAACCGGCTGATGTACCAATAAAGGCATTGTTATTTCCAGTCGTATTATTGAAACCGGAATAAGTACCCAGAAAGGTATTGCTGTTGCCGGTCGTGTTATTAAAGCCAGCCCAGTACCCCAGCATCGCGTTCTCAATGCCCGTCGTATTTCGAAAACCCACCTGATTACCAAGTAAGGTATTGAAGTTTCCTTCGGTATTGCTGAACCCTGCCTGACCACCAACAAATACGTTACTGTTCCCGATTGTGTTTTGAATACCTGCTTTGGAACCAATAAATACGTTGCCGTTCTGTACATTGCTGTACCCGGCACTGTCGCCAATCGCGACGTTACTATTACTAACCGTGTTGTTGAAACCTGCCCAAGGGCCAATAAACACGTTCAGATTACCGGTTTGATTTTTGGCACCTGCGTTTGGACCAAAAAATCCGTTAAAGCTGCCACCTATGTTGGCTCCACCCGCGCCGAGTCCAAAAAACGCGTTAGAACCACCCGTCTGATTAGCTGCACCAGCTCCACTTCCAAAAAAGCTGTTCGATGAACCTATCGTATTAGCAACGCCCGCAGCCTTTCCAAAGAAGGCATTTGAGTTACCAGCCGTATTGGCCTTTCCAGCTTCATTACCTACAAACGTATTGTTGATGCCGGTAACTCCCGTGTTACCGGCATCAACCCCAACAAATGTATTAGCCGTTCCGGGAGTTGCCGATGCCGGACTGCTTACAACCAAATTAAACTGCGCCCGGATCGCCGATCCAGGCAGTACCATAAGTGTACAAATAGTTAGAAGAGTAGCATGTTTGGGCATAGTAGCTGTGTGCGTTGAACTTGTTATAAATCTTTCAACATTAGTCACTTTCGTTTGGCAGAACAATGCTTTAACGACCTTTTAATAACAGCAAAAGGCCAGCCTCAACTGAGACTGGCCTTTTGTACTCCTTTGTTGTTACAGAACAATATGTTTAGCCATTCGATTAAATCAGTGGCCGACACAAACTTATTTTTTCAATAAACGGATCAGCTTCCGCTCACGATCAGTTTGAATCTGATACAAATACACGCCAGTTGGCAGGTCACGACCTTCGATTTTTGTTTGGTGCTTACCCGCGGCCTGAATCTCCCCCGTGGCAACCGAGCGCACAACCCTACCCTGACCATCAGTTAGAGTTTGGGACACTTTACTAGCCGAGGGCAATACGTATTGAACATCTGCCACGTCTTCGAATGGATTTGGATAAGCAGAGACTGTTAGCACAACTTCGTTTTCAGCTGGGCGCGATACCACGTTTTCAACGGTCGCCTGAAATACAGCGCCTGCCTGGGCCGTAAAGCCCGGTCGCAGGGTGACTGATTTACCGGCCGCATAGAAGGCTGCCGCACCTGATTGAACAACGTTGTGAGCGGCCAGATGGTCAACCGCTTTGGCTTCGTTTAACGAACCTGCCGTTACAGCACGGCTAATCTCCTGCTGAACGGGATACTCCTGGCCAACCGCCACCGAAGCTGCTGCCAGAATCAAAACCGAAGGAAGTAGTATGTGTTTCATTAGTTAATGAGCGCGATGGGGCCTGAGTTGGTTTAATCGTTGTTCAATCTTACTATTTTTTTCTTTTAGTTGCTTGTTTTCTTTACGCAACGTGCCGAGTTCTTTCTTCATGTCGATCATGTAGAGAGTTAACTCCTCTATTTTCTCCAGCAGTTTGGCATCCATCTGCCCTACATCCACCCCCTGACGGACTACCTCCTCGGCCGAGGGAACACCGGGTAGGTGCTGATGCTGGTTTACGTACTGCTCAACCTCATCCAGCGGGCGCAGCCGGTAGCCTTGCTCAAACACCTTGTCGCTCCACTCATTGGTGTTCCTGATAGCCACCTTGACCTTCTCCGTCAGGATACCATCTTCTACGTACAGCTTATAGCCGGCAGGCTTACTAGTAATCCGGTTTCCGATTACAACGCTGCTGCCTGACGCATTCTCTAGCTGCTGACCATTTAACCGCCATAGCGACTCTACCGCAGCCTCGCGGGCTCCCCCCGGAAGCCCGGATAAAATGACGTTGCCGACGCCATCAACAGTTAAAAATTTAGAAGCTGTTCCTGTTGGTGCATTTCCCGAAGTAAGATTTTCGAGCCGCAGACCAGATTGTCCACCGGCTCCGCTCGTCACCTGCAAACGACTGGTAGGGGCGGTTGTACCAATGCCAACATTGGCTCCATTGCCAAGAACTACAGCGTTTGATACGGTTACGCGTGCATTGGCACCAATTGCCGTGGCATTTGTTAGTCCACCGGCTCCGGCATCGGCCCGAAAGCCCAGGAATGTATTGGTTGATCCACTCTGATTGGCTCGACCTGATTCGAAACCAATGGACAAGTTATTGCTGCCATTTACGTTTGGGCCGTTTCCAGCGTTTGCGCCAATGTAAATGTTAAAGCCTCCGGTGCTGTTACCCCCGCCGGCGTTGTCACCCAGAAAATAGTTGCCTGTTCCGCTGGTGTTAAATGCCCCCGCGTTTGTTCCAAGAAAATAGTTTGACGAACCAGTTGTATTGTTCAGTCCGGTCTGCACACCAATGAAGGTATTGAACTGGCCGGTTGTATTGTTCTGACCAGCGTTGAAACCAATAAACGTATTGGCAGAAGCTGTATTCCTAAAGCCGGCCTGACTGCCGACGAACGTATTTTGAGTAGCCGTTGTATTGGCCCACCCAGCGTACCAGCCCATAAAAGTGTTATTCGAACCGCTGGTATTATTGTTCCCGGCACTATAACCTACAAATGCATTGTAATTTGCGTTGTTATTCGTGCCGGCAAACGACCCCAAAAATGCGTTTTCTCGTCCAGTGGTGTTATACGTACCAGCGGAGTGACCAATAAATGTATTTTCAGATCCGGTCGTATTCCTATTCCCCGAAAATACGCCAATGAACGTGTTGTATTCAGCAGTCGTGTTGAATACCCCCGCTTCATAACCAAAGAAACTATTGTAACTTCCTGTTGTATTTGCTCCCCCTGCGTTTGCTCCAAAAAATGCATTTAACGAGCCGCTTCTGTTTTCTTGCCCTGCTCCTATCCCAAAAAATGCGTTGTTATTGCCGTTTGTGTTGTAGGTGCCGGCAGAACGACCAAAAAATGAATTGTTTCCACCCGTTGTGTTGGCATTACCAGCAAAAGTCCCTACAAACACATTGTTAGCCCCAGCATTGTTGGCCGTTCCGGCACCAAATCCCACGAACGTATTGTACGTAGCGGTGGTGGCAGCCTCTCCTGCGCTTTTCCCGACAAAGACGTTTCCCGAACCCGTCTGGCCATTATTTCCCGCCTGAACACCAATTAGAACATTATCTGATCCGGGTCCTGACTGACCAGTACGTACTACCGTGTTGTTCTGTCCCAGAAGAACATGGTTTGTTAGCAGCAATGAAATCGACAAAGCGCCATACTTAATAAATGTGTTCATGCTTACAGATTTTAATTTAATAGCTGATCGAGCATGTGAATTACATTGATTAAACGGTATTTGTTTAGTGACTTTTGAGATAATTATTTTATGTCCATATAGTAAAGGGGGTCACTCAGGCTAAACCTGGGTGACCCCCTTTTCAAGTCGAACGTAACCGTTGCGCCTATTTCTGCTGCAAGCGACGAATTTCCTGCCTGATCTCCAGGTTTTCCTTTTCCAGTCGTTCACTGCGTTGCTGCAATTGCTGATTTTGCTTTTTAAGATCAATCATGTACAATGTCAGTTCCTCAATTTTTTCGAGCAGCTTGGCATCCATTTTGCCCACATCTACCCCTTGCTTAACTACCTCTTCAGCGGACGGAACACCCGGTAGATGCTGATGCTGATCAACATATTGCTCTACTTCCTCCAGCGTACGTAGCTGATAGCCCTTTTCGAATACCTTATCGCTCCACTCGCTGGTGTTCCTGATCGCTACTTTCACCTTCTCGGTCAGAATACCCTTTGATACGAACAGATTATAATCCGACGGGGTTTTACTCACCCCACTACCAATAATGACAGCGTTGTCTTCTTTGCTCGTCAGAAAGCGACCGTTCAGCTGCCACAGGCTTTCGGCCCCGGCGGCTATTCGACCACTGCTGGTAGTACTGCCCAGGATAACGTTACCCGAGCCGTCGACAGTCAGAAACTTAGTCTGATTTGTAGCGTTTGCCGGAGAAGCGCTGGTCAGATTTTCAAGGCGCACACCCGATTGATTGGCCACTCCGGTTGTAATATGGAGACGAGTTGAAGGAGCTGAGTTACCAATACCAACGTTGGCGGCATTACCCAGCACAACGGCATTAGATACGTTCACACGGGCGTTATTACCGATTGCCGTTGCATTCTGTAGCCCAGCGGCTCCGGCATCGGCCCGGAAGCCCAGGAAGGTGTTGTTAATGCCCGCTACATTAGCCCGACCAGCTTCAAAGCCAATAGCCAGATTATTGTCACCGTTGACATTTTGACCGTTGCCGGCATTAGCGCCAATATAAATGTTATACGAACCGCCTGTATTACCCCCGCCGGCGTTATCGCCAAGAAAGTAGTTACCTGAGCCCGTAATGTTGCTTAAACCCGAATTTGTCCCAAAGAAGTAATTGGAATTACCAGTTGTATTACGCAGACCTGCCTGAACGCCCAAAAAGGTGTTGAATTGGCCGGTTGTATTGTTGGCACCCGCCCGAAAACCGAAGAATGAGTTGGCCGTTGCGGATGTTGAGTTCTGCCCTGCCTGCGTTCCGACGAATGTATTCTGGTTTCCGGTTGTGACCGACGACCCCGTTAATGAGCCAATGAATACGTTACCGCTTGCCGTCGTGTTGCCGCCCCCAGCATCCGCTCCAATGAATGTATTGTCGGCACCCGAACTGTTACTGTAGCCTGCCCCCGAACCCAAAAATACATTATGATGTCCACTACCGTTAAAATAGCCGGATCGATAACCACCAAAAAAGTTGTCGTACCCATCAAGGTTGTTGAATCCGGCACCATTTCCCAGAAAAGCGTTGTTGCTGCCTGTTGTGTTATTGGCGCCCGATTCATACCCGAAGAAGCTATTGTAGTTACCAGACGAATTTTTCCTGCCAGCCAGCCCACCAGCAAACGAATTTTGCGCACCGGCCATGTTTTGTTCACCCGCTCCCTTGCCGAGAATCAGGTTGCCGTTGCCACTCATGTTCTGGTTGCCGGCACCTACCCCTATTAGTGTGTTATCGGATCCACCAGTAGAAGTCGACGTTGGCGCTGTAATAGCAACGTTGGTCTGCCCTGATTGGGCGAGCGCCGAAAATGCAGTTAAACAACTGAATGCCAATAGGCCTACGGGTAATACCTGCTTCATATAATGACAGTTTCTAGGTTATACAGTGGGGAAAATGGTGTTGATAAGTCTACTTTATCATTGAAAACATGAGCTAAAGATGCCACTATTTTTGGTATAAGTTACCGTTTACGAAATAATGCGCAAAAATTTAATCTTAAAAGCCTGTAAACGACGATATAGTGGTAAATGATTTTTCAAATCAATAAACTGACTAAGCGTCTTCTGATCGGTAGATTTTAGCTGTCGGCTGTAAAGCCCAGCAAACTGCTCGGCTTGTTTTACTTCAGGGAGCAAAAACTGAGCCGCCTGCACACTATCCTGGAGAAAAGTTTTCAGCCGCTTCAGGCGGGTTGACAACGTAATTTTATCATTCGTAGTGACGTTGGTCGTATGTTGACGGTAAAGTATCGTTGGTGTTTCTACATAGGTACACCGACCCACTCCATAAGCCACACAAGTTATCCAGAAGTCATGCATAAGCACGTCATCGGGCATGCGGGCTACTTCTTCGGCCATCGGCCGGTTGATGACCATTGTACAACCTGTCACAAAGTTGCCATAAAGCAGTGAAGCAAACGTCTCCTTCTGTGGCATCAGTTTGCGGTGTTGCCAGTACGAATCAGCAATTCGGTTCAGATGCTGATCTACGACTACCAGATCGGTAAAGACCATGGCTGGCCAGGGACCATCGATTTCTCTAAGCTTCTCGATCGAACGGGCTATTTTGTCGGGTAACCAGACATCGTCCTGATCGCAGAACGCTACGTAATCACCCTTACAACCAGCCACAGCCCGCTTGAAATTAGCGACTACACCCACCGATTGATCATTGACATGGATAGTCAGCGGCAGATTGTGCTGATACTGATGCAGAATGGATACAGTCTGATCCTGAGACCCATCATCGTGTATGACAACCTCATCCGGACGGACTGTCTGCCGCTCTAATGAATCGAGCAGCTCAGGCAAAAAAGCGCTTCCGTTATAGGTAGCGAGTGCAATCGATACGGTAGTTAGGGCGTTTGTTGGTCTACTCACGGATTTTTTCAAGCGGTTAACTTACCTAATCGCCCACGTTTGTAGTCCTGATACGCTTTAAGCAGAAAGCGTAGTCGTTGGAGCTTATTGCTGTCGAAGAAAACGACGTTTATCAGGTCTGTAACCATAGCCCGGTAGAAGAATCGCCGAATTGATACCGGCAAAAACTCCTCGTACATTTTCATTACATACAAGCTGTTCCGCGCTTTGTAATACATGCGCTGCGGACTGTGCGAAATCCATTTCCTCACCCTCGCTCCCAGCACAGAAGCTTCCTTAAACATACCGAGTCGATGGATCAGCGGCAGGTAATTCAGTTCAATAACTCTATAGTGGTTGGCCTTGAGCCTAAAGCAATATTCATGGTCGACCCAGTCGATGAAAAGTGACTCCATAAATGGCCCACAGGCAGCATATGCCCGAAGATTGAGCAAATTTCCAGATGTTATAGTGAACCAAACATCCTGCGCAGTATACTGCACCTGATCGGGAAGCGACTGAGCGCCGACGATGCCAATGGTATCTGGTCCTTGTTGACTAACATACGTCAGCATGGCATCAACCATCCCGGGTGGAACGCGGGTATCGTCATCCATAGTCAACAGATAGGTGTAGCCTAAAGTTAATGCTGCTTCTGCCGCCCGATTTAAGGCGTACGCCACACCTGGATTGCCTTCATTCGAAATATAAGTCAACGACTTAAATTGCGTAAGTGCAGCGATAACCTCCGGAATCGGAGCATCGGAGTTATCAACAACAATCAGGTGATCTACCTGGTCAGCATAAGACCGGATATTTTCGATAACGTCAGTACTGGAGTTGTAGAGAATTACTGATCCTGCCACAATCCGCTTATCCAGTTCGTTTGAAGAAAGCCGTTGCGTTGAGCTCTCAGTTAGTCTCTGTCCGCTTGTTAACCCGGACGCACTGGGACGCTCCAGAGAAGTGTGTTGCATAACTGTCTGTTCAGAAACCGTTCAGGTCAGGAAACCAGTGAAAACTGTTTCAGCTTAAATTCAATTGTAGCATGCAAAGCCAGCGTAACGACTAACTGCACGACAACCATACTGACTGCAGCGCCTACGGCACCCATGAAATAAACGAGCAGCGGACAGACAATCAGGTTTAACACGGCTGATCCGTTGAAAATGGCCGCGTAATACTTTTTATAATTATAGGCCAGCAACGTCTGATACGCGGGGATATTTAAACAAACGATCAGCGGAACAACACTAACAATACGCAGAATCCGGACAGTTTCAGCCTGAATGTTGCCTGTTATGACCTGCACTATTGGTTCGGCCAGCACATAAAGTAATACACTCACAACACTGATTGCGCCAATAAACGGGAAACAGACTTTCCAGATAAATCGCCGGAACTGCTGGTGCGACGTTTGGGCCAGCCGGCATACAGATGGATAAATAGCCTGTGAAAACAAACCCATGACGGTCCAGAGAACCAGAATAATCTTTTCGGCAATGCTATAATACCCAATAGCAATATTTGATACGAAAAAGCCGAGCACAAGCACGTTCACGTTATTTGTCAGTACTACCGACAAACTCGACGAAAAAATATGCCAGCCGTCCTGCAACTGCTCCCAAACCGATTGTAGGGTAGGAAACCGGAATTGCAATTGATAGCGAAGTAGGGCCACCCGTATGCTATATATCCCTGAAATGACATTTGCTATACCGTAAAGGGCCAATACGTATACATAATCCTGGGGCTCACGTACTACGGCAAAGAGCAATATAAGGAGTGCTATCTTGGCCACCAGATTCATGTACGTAATATACTTCATCTGCTCCATCCCCTGAAAAAACCAGACAGGCATCAGGACATTACCCAGTACATAAAGCATACCAAGCAGATACGTAAACGACTCCTCTCTGAACCGGGTCACAAAGCCGCATAAACTTGCCATCAATAGCACGCTGAGCAGCAGCAGTAAAAACTTAGTCGTCATCACCGACGAAAACAGCCGTGACAATTCTTTGCGGTTTTCGTGGTGCAAGGCAACCAGACGCGTTGCCGACAGATTGAAACCGTAGTCGGCAAACGTGATAAAATACATCAGGATGGTAAGTCCGTATGAAATCACCCCAAACTTTTCCGGCCCAATCACGCGCACCAGATACGGGAACGTGATAACGGGGATGATAAAGTTGGTAGCCTGGACCAGGCCCAAGGCAATAAAGTTTTTCAACAGAGAAGAGTCCTGCCGAAAAAACGTTCGAACTTGATGAGCACTAATCATTCGCCACATTAACAATTTTCCGACACCCTGCCCCATTAGGGGGCAAATTGGGGCGTTTCGGCCAACTGATATTCTACCATCAGCCGGGCAACATCTTCCATCTTGTGTTGAGCTGTCCAGCCCAGCTTTTGACGGGCTCTTGCCGGATTGGCATAGCCTTCGGCAATATCGGTTGGTCGGAAAAATGAAGAATCGGTTTTAACGTGTTCCTCCCAGTTCAATCCAACGCAGTCGAAAACAACCTGAATGAAGTCTTTAAGCTTACAGGTATGTCCAGTTGCGATCACGTAATCGTCGGGCTGCGACTGTTGCAGCATCTGCCACATAGCCTCTACGTAGTCGGGAGCCCAACCCCAGTCACGAGCAATATCGATGTTGCCCAGCGTCAGTTTTTCCTGGCTTCCCTGGGCAATTCGGCAGGCTGCGGCTACAATCTTCCGGGTTACAAAACGTTCAGGCCGCAGGGGCGATTCGTGATTGAACAGAATACCAGTACTAGCATACAATTGATAGGCTTCGCGGTAGTTAGCAACCTGCCAGAATGCCGCAGCCTTGGCAACACCGTATGGGCTGCGGGGGCGAAACGGTGTCAGTTCATCAGCCGCGTCTTTCCCTGTGTCGCCAAAACATTCGCTGGAGCCAGCATTATACAGCTTGATCGGCAGGTCACTGAATCGAATAGCTTCGAGTAAATTCAGTGTCCCAACGCTAATACTTTCAAGCGTTTCGACCGGCTGTTCAAATGATAACCCTACCGAGCTCTGACCGGCCAGATTGTATACTTCATACGGCTTAATCTTGATGAGTGTTTGTAATACACTCCGAAAGTCATTGATATTGACGGATACGACCTGAACATCTTTACGGATCCCGAGCTTGTCGAGGTTACGAAAACCTGACATCTGTGCATCGCGGGAACCACCATAAACGTGGTACCCCTTATTTAGCAGTAACTTGGCCAGGTAAGCGCCGTCCTGCCCCGACACTCCACAGATTAACGCTTTTTTCATGCGATACGGTTGGACTTGGTGAAAATGAATCGGCGTACAAAGTAAATAGAAAGCCCCAACACAGCACCAAATATGGCAAATCCTATACTAATAATTGTACGCTTGGGTCCGCTCTTATGAAGCGGTACCCGTGGCGGATCAAGCGTTTGAAATACTGGGGCTTCTTCCTGCACCTTAATGCGGGCTTGTTCCAGCTGTTTTGACAGGTCGTTGTATACACTCTGCGCCAGCAGATAATCGGCCTGCAACCGCTGCTCCTCTATCTTAGCTGTGTTCAGATAATTGCTCCGGTTACGGTCACGATAAGCTGCCAGTGCGTATTCGGCGTTTTGGTAGCGACGGCGAGCATTACGTACCTGCTGCTCCAAAAAACGCACCTGATTCCGGGCTTTTCCGGTTCGGTATTCGGTTACATACTTGGTCAGATACTCCTGTGTCAGCCGGGCCACCGTACCGGCCACGACCGGGTCGCCCATCGTTGCCGAAATAGTCATGATACCATTCTTCTTATCTACATTAGTCGACACGCTACCAATCACGGCACTGGTTAGCCCTTCCTGCTCAGGTGTCATTGCCAGTACTGACGTACGGTTTTGCTGAATTCCGGCTTTGGGTGCCGGCGTTGGTTCGGAAGGGAATATGCCGCTGATCGCTGCATTGATTTTTCCCATAACTGTCTGTTGCCCCTGCCACGAGAAATACTGCTGCAGTGTCATGGTTCTACTCGTTTCCGGTACGTATACCGGCTGCTTGAGCATGTGCATCGCAAACGGTATACTCGCAAGTACATCTGGATAAAGATCAGGCCGAATCGCATCAGCTCCTGCTCCTGCTGGGTTCAAGTTAATACCAGCTAACCCAGCTAATGATTGAAGGTTACCTACACCGCTGGTGTTTCCCCCCTGTGCTTCGGGCATCACCCGAATAGAAGCCGTAAATCGGTCAGGCTGCACCAGTGCATAAACCATTCCAATCAAAAACATACCGACGGTCCAGATCAATACCGTGCGCCGGCTATCTTTCAGGAACTGGATAATATCACTCAGACGGATTTCAAACTCGTCTTCAGTAGTCACTTTTGGCTTTTGTCGCTCTATTACGGACATGACGTCTCCTTATTGTCTGTTCATCAGGTTGATTAACACAGTCGCAGTTGTTGCAGCCAGAGTTGTAATTACTGAGAATATACCGATACGTTCGGTAGCCGACAAACGAGTTTGATCGAGTGGCTGAAAAGGAACAATAATTGTTGAGCCCGGTTCGACCTCAGGCCGAATCTTTATGAATAAAAACCGGTGCGTACGGTCTTTACGGCCGTTCGGGTATACAACGTAGGCTTTTTTCTGGCGGGCATTATCCGTGAACCCACCAGTCTGAGCAATGTAATCCTCGAATCTGAAATTCGACTTATAACTTACTGCCGACGGATTAAGCACTGCCCCCTGAATCTGAATTACTTCCGAACGCCGTGGTACGAAAAGCGTATCACCGTCTTTGAGCAATAAGTTTTCCTCCGCACCGGGATCATCAAAGATCTTGCGAAGATCATTACCTACCAATTCGCCCCCTCTCCGATACTGAGCTCCTGGCAGATAAGCTTCCGGTTTGATTCCCCCGGCCCGTCGAATTAGATCAATGATACGTTCATTGCGGCTGGCAATGGCGTAATTCCCGGGGTGCTTCACTTCACCATACACGTACACTTCTCGCTGCGCTTCGTAGTTGGGCAATGACCGGACGTACACAATATCGAACGGTTGCAACATAAACGTATTGGCCTCGTTCTTCTGGGCGTCGGGTGAGGTGCTTAAGGCTAGATCACGATTTGCTACCAGTTGAAATGTCTGGACACTGTTTTTGGAAACCCCCGCCGAATCGCTGACGATCCGTCGGGCGACTTCGAGATTGTTAGAACTGGCTCCTTCTCTGAATCCCCCCGCCAAAGCAATCAGGTCGGCCACACTCATGTTGTTGATAAAGTTGAACGTGTCGGGCCGATTGACAGCTCCCTGAATCAGTACATAGTAGTTTTCCCGCAGTCCCCTAATTGATTGGATAACGATACTATCCTGCCGCATCAACGGAATATCCTGAGTTTCGCCCTTCATCAATAAGCCCAGGTCAAAGGTCAGATTTTCGCGTTCCAGTTCGTTTCGTTCCCGGAATATATTAGCACGGTTTAGAAAAGCGTCGTTGCGCAATCCCTCAGCCCGTTTGATCAGCTCGCGAACGGTACCCATGGTTGGTTCGAGTGCGTAATCACCAGGCCGCATCACCGCCCCGACGATCTGGACTCGGTTTTCGTATCGATTTAAGATTTTACCAATTGTATAGCGGTCTCCAGGCTCCGGCACAAAAGTGGCGATCTGATCTTCCGTTACGTTAATAATCCGGCGTTCACGCGGAGTATTCCGGCGTAACGTTATGGCGGCCCGGTACGCTTCATCCGAAAATCCTCCCGCAAATGTCAGTATATCTTTCAGTGTTTCGCCGGGCAAAACTTCAAAAATGGCAGGCCGGCGTACCTCACCCGCCATTTCAACCCGCGTATTGTAATCCGCCACCCGAATCACATCATCATCCTGAAGCCGGATGTTGTCTTTCCGGTCACCCCGCAGGATAAAGTCGTAAAGATCAATGGTACGTACTACTCGGTTTCCGCGAATGATGCTGATGCGCCGAAATGAACCCGTTTCCGGATTAGGGCCACCGGCCAGATACAAGGCGTTGAAGGCGGTTCCGAGTGATGAGATTGTATACGTACCTGGCCTAACGACTTCGCCCACCAGCGTAACCCGAATACTACGAATGTTTGTCAATGTAACATTGGCGTATGTTCCGCTACCAGGCGTACCTAATCCTTGGTACCCCGCTTTGCGTAGTCGCTCGATAATCCGCCGTTCGGCCTCTTCAATAGTCAGGCCACTTACCAGAATAGGGGGCACGTTTGGGACTTTAACGGCTCCCTCCGGGCTAACTTTCAATCGGAAGTTGTCAGATGCCGCGCCTGAAATATCAATCGTAATCTCATCGTCAGGACCAACTACATAATTGCGCGGAGTCGCAATTCGCAGATTAGGTTCAAACGATAAATTAGCGTTTTCAAAAAGTGATGCTCCAAATACGACCGGGCGCCGGGTTGTATCACGACGTAGTAGGCGCAGGGAATCAATCGTCCGACGCGACAAATTTCCGGGCAGGGAACGACCAATACTGGTATCAACAACGGCTCTTCCGCCCCCTCGATTCGCCTGCGAACGAATCTCGGTAATACGCCGACGCATTCTGGTAATATCGTCCAGCGTATATCCCTGCGACATGGCCGCCTGCTCAATCTGCTCTTCGCTCAAACCACTGGCCTGCGCCCGGCGGTAAAATTCAACAACCTGCTCGTCGCTTAACTGATCGACCCGGGTTGCGGGCCGCTGAGCCATTGTTTCCTTAACGCCGGCCAGCAACAGTACGACTAAAACGAAGCATAAATGGCGGATAACTGAATGGTAGTGTGACAATTTGTCCTTAGTACGCATGCATGATGGCCATTGGGCCAAAATTTGATTTGCAAAAGTAATGGATTACTCCTAAAACGCCGAGTCCGGTTAGTAAGGTACAAATCCACAGCGATTCTCCTTGTTGTAGTACGGTTATAATGAACTAAATTTGTAGAAAAATACGGTCGATCAACTGGCCACTTATCGAAGCGAGCCATTGATAACATAACTCGCCAGTTGATTGACTCATTGATTGACCAACAGAAAACATGATCAATTTCATAGCCAAGCTCTTCGGCACGAAATCGCAGCGGGATATCAAAGAACTGCTCCCCTACGTCGAGAAAGTCAATGCCGAATTTGCCCGGTTGAAAGACCTTTCCAACGACGAACTCCGGCAGGCGTCGGCCGAACTGAAAGCCCGCATTGCCGACGAGTTGCAGGACATTGATAACCAGCTGGCCGATCTGACCCAGCAGGCCGGTAGTCCTGACGTCGACGTTAACCAGAAAGAGCGGCTCTTCAACCAGATTGACAAGCTCGAAGCCGATCGCAACACTGAACTGGAACGCGTTCTGCTCGACATCCTTCCTCAGGCCTTCGCGATTGTTAAAGAGACGGCTCGGCGGTTTGCCGGCAACGAGTACCTGACGGTAACGGCCACGCCATTCGATCAGGAGTTAGCGGCTCGCAAAAAGAACGTTGTCATTGAGGGGGATCAGGCCCATTGGGCCAACACCTGGGAAGCGGCCGGTTCTCCCATTAAATGGGATATGGTCCATTACGACGTGCAGATTATCGGGGGCGTCGTGCTCCACCAGGGTAAGATTGCTGAGATGGCAACGGGTGAAGGTAAAACCCTCGTGGCAACCTTTCCGGCTTTCCTGAACGGCCTAGCCGGACGTGGTGTGCACATCGTGACGGTGAACGACTACCTGGCCAAGCGTGACTCCGAGTGGATGGGACCGCTGTTTGAGTTCCACGGCCTGCGCGTCGACTGCATCGACAAGCATCAGCCTAATTCCGATGCCCGCAAACAGGCGTATCTGGCCCACATTACGTACGGCACCAACAACGAATTTGGTTTCGACTACCTCCGCGATAACATGGCCCGCGAAACGGGCGAACTGGTGCAGCGTAAGCACCACTTCGCGATGGTCGACGAAGTTGACTCCGTTCTGATCGACGATGCCCGGACTCCACTGATCATTTCGGGACCGGTGCCGCGTGGTGATGAGCAGGATTATATTGAACTGAAGCCTCGGGTGTCGCGGGTGGTTGAAGCCCAGCGCAAACTGGTATACGATTACCTGAACGATGCCAAGAAGAAAATTGCGGCCGGCGACGAAAAAGAAGGAGGTCTCTCGTTATTCCGGGCGTACCGGGGTTTACCCAAGCACAAGCCCCTCATCAAGTTCCTGAGTGAAACCGGGAACAAGGCTCTGCTGCAGAAAACCGAATCAATTTATCTGGCCGAGAACCAGAAGCTGATGCCCGAAGCCGACGCTCCGCTTTACTTTACGATCGACGAGCGACACAACAGCGTTGAACTGACTGAGAAAGGCATTGACTTTATCACGGGCTCGGGCGAAGATCCAAACTTCTTTATCCTGCCTGACCTGTCGGTCGATCTGAACGCGGTTGATAAGGATCAGGCGTTTTCGGAGCAGGAAAAAATTCTTCATAAAGAAGCCATCATCCGCGACTACGCCGTTAAGACGCAGCGTATCAATACGGTAAACCAGCTCCTGAAAGCCTACTGTCTGTTCGAACGTGATACGGAGTACGTCATCATGGACGGTAAAGTGAAGATTGTCGACGAGCAAACGGGCCGGATTATGGAAGGCCGCCGGTGGTCGGATGGTCTGCACCAGGCTGTAGAAGCCAAAGAAGGCGTGAAAGTAGAGGATGCTACGCAGACGTACGCCACCGTTACGCTCCAGAACTACTTCCGGATGTACCACAAACGGGCTGGTATGACCGGTACAGCCGAAACGGAGGCTTCTGAATTCTGGCAGATTTACAAGATGGACGTAGTCGTTATTCCAACGAACCGACCCATTAGTCGTCAGGACGAGGAAGATAAAGTGTACCGCTCAGTACGGGAGAAATACAACGCCGTTGTTGACGAAATCAATACCCTGGTCGAGAAAGGCCGGCCGGTGCTGGTGGGTACGACCTCGGTTGAAAACTCTGAACTGCTCAGCCGCCTGCTGACATTACGGAAAATCCAGCACCAGGTTCTGAACGCCAAGTATCACCAGCGTGAAGCCGAAATTGTAGCCACTGCTGGTCTGCCCGGTACGGTTACAATTGCGACGAACATGGCTGGCCGTGGTACGGACATTAAGCTGACGCCCGAATCGCGGGCTGCGGGCGGTCTGGCCATCATCGGTACGGAGCGCCACGAATCGCGCCGGGTTGACCGCCAGCTGCGGGGTCGTTCGGGGCGTCAGGGCGACCCCGGTACGTCGCAGTTCTTCGTTTCGTTGGAAGATAGCCTGATGCGGTTGTTCGGTTCAGACCGGATTGCAAAGGTGATGGACCGGATGGGCCTCGAAGAAGGAGAAGTGATTCAGCACTCGATGATTACGAAGTCGATCGAACGGGCGCAGAAGAAAGTGGAGGAAAACAACTTCGGTATCCGGAAACGGCTGCTCGAATACGACGACGTGATGAACTACCAGCGTGAGGCTATCTACAAACGCCGTCGAAACGCGCTGTTCGGAGATCGTCTGCCGCTCGACATCGCCAATACGATGTACGACGTAGTGGAAGATGTTGTCACAAACACCGAAGGTAATTACGATGAAGTGCAGCTTCAGCTGCTGACAGCTATTGGTCTGGCTCCGTCGCTTACGGCTGATGAGTTTGCCAAACTGAAAAAACAGGATCAGGTAAGGCGGCTCTACGAGGAGGCTGAACAGCAGTATCAGGCCAAAAACCAGGCTATTGCTGAGAAAGCACTGCCGGTTCTTCAGCAGGTGCTCGCAGAGCAGGGACATATCATCAAGAATATCGTGGTACCGTTCTCGGATGGTATCCACGAACTGACCGTCGTAACGGATCTGCGCGAAGCCGTCGAAACCGGTGGCCGGGCGCTCGTTACGGAAATGGAGAAAGCCATTACGCTGGCCGTGATCGACCAGGAGTGGAAAGAACACCTGCGCGAAATGGACGACCTGAAGCAGTCGGTGCAGAACGCCGTTTTTGAGCAGAAGGATCCGCTGCTGGTTTATAAGTTTGAGTCGGTAGAGCTGTTCAAACGCTTCCTGACCAAGGTCAACTTCGATACGATCAGCTTCCTGGCCAAAGCCGACATTCCGGCGCAGGAACCGCAGGAGGTGCAGCAGGAAATCCGGCAGGCACCCGCCCAGCATCGCCAGCAGCAGGCGAACGCATCGCGCCCTGAACTGCATACCAATAAAGAAGATTTTGACGACGACCACCTGGCAACCGGCCCCGAAGAGTACGCCCGCCGAATGGCCGAGAATAACGCAATAGGCGCCGGTGCACCCCCTATGCCGCCACGTCAGCCGGTGCGGGTAGTGAAGCTGGACCGTAACGCCCGCGTGAACGTTCAGTACACCGACGGGTCGGTGAAACGGGATGTGAAGTTCAAGACCGTTGAGAACGACGTAGCGAGTGGAAAAGCTATGCTGATCGAATAAGGTTGGACTGGGGCCGTAAGGCCTCGCCACTCGAATTGGTAAATTACCCTCCGATTGCATCTTGAACAGATACAATCGGAGGGTTTAATTTTATGAGAAAACTGAGCGCAATCGGCATAAAAAATTGTTAAACCAATACGTTTGTTTACGCCTTATAATTACTCAGGAATAGCTGCTGAATGAACCGCCTGACTGGTTTCTGTTTATTATTTGTTTTGTTGGAGTTGATGGCTTTTTTGCCGGCCTCAACGCCTATTCGCCTGCGTCCTGAACCGCTTCCATTTACTCCTAAGGAATTTTACATCGCGGCCGTAACTGATCAGCGGACGAACCGGGGGCCAATTGCCCGTCTGGCTTTAACCGCGGGCTCGCCAATGGAAGCCATCGATCTGGAGGGTGGCGTTACGACCGCAATCCAGCAGTTTATTAACCAGAGCCTGAAGCAGGACCGAAAGCTTCGGCCGTTGGCCATGCGTGTCACGGAATGCCGTCTGACAGAAACGGCTGCCGGCAACCGCGTAGAAGGTAAATTCACCTTTGGGGTCGCTTTTGACCTGCTCGGTAAAAATGACTTTGGCGATGCCACAACTACCCGCCTGACCGAATACCGAAGTAGTGCTAATTACACCCGCCCGATCAGCCAGACGACGGTGATTGAGCCAACTATCCGTCAGGCTATTATAGCTTCCCTACGTAATATAAATGAGTATATGAAACGCCAGGCCGGCCAAAACGAAAAGCTGGCTACCGGCATAACCGTTAACTTCAAAGAAGATACCCGGATAACAACCGATGATACCGTATTCTATAACCCGGATCGCCCGTTGACGTGGGACGACTTTCGGGCTGTTCCACGCAAAGGCAGCCACTACGCAGCCGAAGTGTTTACCAGTTTCGCTTATGACGGAAACAGTACCGTTACGAATGGCGTAATCACCCTTAATCTGACGCTCAAGGCGTATATGCTCAAGGAATCGTCGTGGGTTCATGATGTGGCACGTACCGCCTATACCCTTAACCACGAACAGCGACATTTTGACATCACAAAGATTATTGTGGAGCGATTCAAACGCAGGATCCAGCCCGACAGTCTTTCGATCGACGATTACAACAGCATTGTGCAATATCAGTTTATAGAAGCCTTTCGCGATATGAACCGGATGCAGAAGCAGTACGACGAGGAGACTCGCCACGGGCAGGACCCGCTGGCCCAGGAGCGCTGGAACCTGAAGATTGACGCAGAACTACGTACCTTTGGTGTAAAAAAATAGACTGGCCGCGCCGGCCGGACTACCCGCATGCATTTAACCGAATACATTGACCATACCAACCTGAAGCCCACAGCTACGGAAACCGACATCCGGCAGTTGTGCGCCGACGCGTATGAGTACCAGTTCCGGACGGTTTGCGTCCCGCCTTCCTACGTATTATACGCCGGCGATCTGCTCGCCGAAACGCCCGTAAAAGTCTGCACCGTTATTGGCTTCCCGCTTGGCTACAACAGTCTGCCGATCAAAGTTACTGAAGCCGAGAAGGCACTCGAAGACGGCGCAACTGAACTGGATATGGTGATGAATCTGACCCGATTCAAATCCATGGCCTACCTGAGCGTTCGGGGGGAAATCAGTACGCTGGCAGGACTCGCCCAAAGCCGGGGTGCCCTGTTGAAGGTTATTCTCGAAACGGCATATCTCGACGAAAACGAGATCCGGATTGCCTGCGATCTGTGTGTAGAGGCTGCGCCTGATTTTGTAAAAACGTCGACCGGTTTTGCCCCCACGGGTGCCTTGATCGATCAGGTGCGGCTCATTCGCTCGCTGCTCCCCGAATCCATCCAGGTGAAAGCGTCGGGCGGCATCAAGACCTATGAGCAGGCTATGGCGTTCGTTGAGGCCGGGGCAACACGATTGGGCACCTCGTCGGGCGTGGCTATTGTGCAGGGGGCTTCATGAAAAAAATCCGGGTACTGCACGTCAGTACGGCCCATCCGGCGAGTGACCCGCGAATCGTGTTCAAACAATGCCGGACACTCAGCGATGTATACGATGTAGCGTGTGTACTTCCACAGGCCGACCCAGCGCTGGCAGCAGGCATTCGATTCATACGTGTACCGTACTTCAGGCGGGTGATCTGGCGAGTGCTGCTGACGAGTCCGCTGATTGTACTTCGCTGCATCTGGCTGCGACCCAGGGTCGTTCATGTATATGTACCGGAATTCATTCCGTTTGCCTTCGTATTCCGGCTGGCGGGTGCGCAGGTTGTCTACGAAGTGCAGGAAAACCTCTTCAAAAAGCTGCATCTTAAAGCTATAAATCGAGGTTACTGGCTCGAACAGCTCTTCGGCTTTTTCGACCGACTGGCGCGCCGGTATTTTTTTCTTCTCTTCACCGAACACCGCTATCTGGATACGTATACCGACCTGAAGAAACCGCATACCGTTATTTACAATTACCCGCTGCTGCCGTTTCTGGAGCCGTTTCGCCGGCCGTATCAGCCCAATATGACCTGTCCCGAATTTTTCTACATTGGCTTGCTGAGCTTTGAGCGGGCGTTCGATACGCTGATTGAGAGCCTGGCTTTGCTGAAACAGAAACAACCAGACTTCCGGGTGCATTTGTTCGGCCGTCGTACCTTTACTGAGGCTGATTTGATCAGGCTGCCAGGCTATGCTGATGTCCAGAGCAATCTGATCTTTCATGGCTATGCTGATCAGCGTACGGCTTTTCCAGTAGCAGCCGGAGCAACGGCTGGTCTTGCCCTGCTGAAACCCATTGGCGACTACCCGGACTCGTATACGACCAAGATGTTTGAATATATGGCGCTGGGCCTGCCGGTCGTTACGTCCGACTTCCCGCTGTACCGCGACGTTGTGGAACGGAATAACTGTGGATTGTGTGTATCCCCTACTGATCCGGAACAGATTACCAATGCCTTAACGTTTTTACTCAAACACCCCAAGGAGGCTGAGGCCATGGGACAGCGTGGGCGTAGCGCCGTCGAAACTGACTATAACTGGAACAGCGAAGCGAAGAAGTTACTGGCTTTCTACCGACTTATTCTCAGTAACTAGTTCAAAACAGTATGGATTTGTGGCTGTTGTTATACATAGACACCTCCTTATAGAACTATATAAATACCTTATGGTATTGTTCTAATGTTCAATACTACCCCATCACGGTAAAAGTTAACTTTCGGCAAAAATCCGGTTTAGCCGGATTATAGCCTAATTAATTGGCATAATGTATATCCATTCAGTAAGTCACTACCTACCAACGGAGGTGGTCGGCAATGAACATTTCACTCAGCTCAACGGGCTTTCAAACGAGTGGATTATCGAGCGAACCGGTATTGAGAAGCGACGTAAAGCTGCCTCCGGCGAAAATACAAATACGATGGCGGTCGAAGTCACCAGACGTTTACAGGATAAAACGGACTTATCGACTGTCGATCTGATTGTAGGTGCTACGTACACCCCCTACGATACCATTGTTTCGCTCGCTCATGAGGTTCAGCACCACCTTGGTATAGCCGATATTCCAGTCGTTTCCGTCTCGACAGCCTGCTCATCCCTGCTCAATGCTATCGAAGTAGCTGAAGGCTATTTTGCGCTCAACAAAGCCACCCGGGCGCTGGTGATCGTTTCGGAACACAATACGGCCTATAACAACGAACAGGACAAAGTATCGGGGCATCTTTGGGGCGATGGAGCCGCTGCGCTCCTGATCACCAAAGAACGCCAGAGCGAGGGCGATCTGGCCATTAAAGGTTTATTGACGGGCGGAGCAGCGCATACCCCCAAGGCCACCACGGGCGTAATGATGAAACCCATGGACGGGGGCGTTACGATGCCGCACGGTCGGGATGTGTTCATTAACGCCTGCCAGTACATGCCCAAAGCCACTCAGCAAATTCTGGATCGCTGCGGTATGACTCTGGCCGATGTCGATTATGTGCTGCCTCACCAGGCAAATCTTCGGATTTCGCGGAACGTAATGAACACGCTCGGCCTTCCGGAATCCAAACTGATTTCTAACATTGAGCGGCTGGGCAACACGGGCTGCGCCGGCTGTGCCATAGCCCTGTCTGAGCAGTGGGATACGTTCCAGAAAGGCCAGCGTATCGTCATAACGGTTTTTGGCGGTGGATACTCCTACGGCGCTATGCTGGTTGAAGTATAGTTGAAAAGAGGAGTAGAGCAGGAAGGGGAGGAAAGGAAAAAGGGGAATGGCAACCCTCTTTCCTTTCCTCCCCTTCCTGCTCTACTCCTTCTATTGCGCTTCTCCGCGCCAGGTATTGTTCTTCGAATTAATGTCCGGCAGTTTTTCGTCCGGATCGACCACTACCGTCCGGAGCGGAGCGGTTGTGTTGGCCCGGAACGTCCAGGTACCACCCCGCTGCCATATCTCCACCGGCAGATCCACCCGGGTTTTCTTCCCGGTTGTTTCCGTCAATTCAACGGTGGCGGGCATCGCCATTTTTTCGAGGTTTTCGATGGTAATGAATGAGCCTTTCTCGGCCCGGCCATCCACGTACTTCACATCTTTCACCCCCTGGTCAAACCGCCAGGTTTCGTAGAAATAGCCGCGCCAGAACCAGCCCAAATCCTCACCGGCGGCATCCTCGATGGTCCGGAAGAAGTCATACGGTGTCGGGTGTTTGAAAGCCCAGCGGTCAACATACGTTTTGAAGGCAAAGTCGAAGCGTTTAGGCCCGAGTACTACGTCCCGCAGCAGTTTCAGACCCATGCCCGGCTTGTAATAGGCCAGAATACCCAGCGCACGGCTTTGCTGCACGTCCGGCGTTGACATGATCGGTTCAGTCGGCTGAAACAGAGCCGGTGCAATGTCGTGCATTGTGCCCCGCTCCCGGTTGTATTCACCATTGTTGAAATTTGCCGTCGACAGCGTGTTGATGAACGTATTAAATCCTTCGTCCATCCAGGCAAACTTACGCTCGTTGTTACCCACGATCATGGGGAACCAGTTATGACCAAACTCGTGGTCGGTTACGCCCCAGAGCGCGTCTTTTTTATCCTTGTGATCACAGAACACGATACCCGGGTATTCCATGCCGCCCACAATACCCGCTACGTTGGTCGCCACCGGATACGTATATTCGAGTAAATACTTTGAATAAAATTCAATGCACCCTTTTACATACTCCGTCGAACGGCCCCATGAATCGGGCGTGGCGCTTTCGGCCGGATAAACCGACTGAGCCAGCGCCGTTTTTCCGCTCGGCAGGTTCATTCGGGCGGCATCCCACACAAATGCCCGTGAGGTGGCCCAGGCTACGTCGCGGGTGTTCTGGCAGCGGAACCGCCACGTCAGCGTACCGGAGCGTTTGGGCCGTGTATCGGGATTTGTAACTTCATCCTTTCCACGGATAATTACCGTTTTATCGCTGTTCCGGGCCTGTCCCAGGCGCTTTATCTGCTCGGACGTCAGTACGTCGTTCGGGTTCAGCAGTTCGCCGGAGCCGACCACGATATGATCCCAGGGCACCGTAACGGCGTATTCGAAATCACCGTATTCGAGGTAAAACTCACCCGCACCCAGATAAGGCAGTACGTTCCAGCCTTCTACATCGTCATATACGGCCATTCGCGGGTACCACTGCGCAATTTCGTAGATGATACCGTCCCGGCGCTTCAGTTGCCCCATCCGGTCGGAGCCGTATTCAGGTATTTTGAACGAATAAGCCAATCGAACCTTCACGCCGTCGCCGTTCGGCTTCACCGGCTCAGCCAGCCGTATCTGCATCCGGGTATCCGTGATGGTGTAATCAGCCGGCACAAATTTATTTTTCCCCTGCTCCACCGATACGTTTGTGATGGTCATACCACCGGCAAAGCCCAGATTTCCGAAACGCCCGCCCGTAACAGGCGTCGTTTTGGAGGCCCGCGACGTATCACTGAAGGCGTTCTGATCCAGTTGCAGCCATAGGAACGGCAGGGTTTCGGGGGAGTTGTTTTTATAGGTGATCGTTACCTCACCGGCTATGGTGCTTTTCTGATCGTCCAGCGTTACGTTGATCTGGTAGTCAGCGCGATTCTGCCAGTAGCGCGGGCCCGGTGAACCGCTGCCCGTGCGGTAATCGTTGCCCGGCTGCATGTTGAACAGCGGGTGGAATAACTCACGCGGATCGTACTTCGACGTAGCGCTGTTGCTACGGTTTACGTCCGATATGGTTCCAATTGGTGATGAAGGCGTGTTTTGGGCGTGCGATGCCAGGCTTATGCTCAACAATCCGGCCCACAGTGCAATTTTTCTCATGTAATAGGTCGAAAAAACAAATACTTATACAAATAACGGGATATTGTAGCAAACTGTGACAGGCTTTACAGAAGCGGCTTTAAATCGACACCGTGGTGTACCAGCAAAAAGATGAACAGCCCCAGCCACAAAATATCCACAAAATGCCAATACAACGTAACGAGCCTGATTTTTAATTGATTGGGGGGGTTAACGCTGTATACGAACGAGTCAATGTACGGGCGCCGACGCCAGGCCTCCACCAACACAATGACCAGATAGATAAGGCCAATCAGAATATGGAGCAGATGCAAGCCTGAAATCATGTAGACAAATCCGGCTGCCGGGTTCCCCTGCATATCTACCCCCGCCAGTACCATCTGCCGCCAGCCCCACCCCTGCAACAGAATGAATAGTGTTCCCAGAATCAGGGTGGTGGTCATGTAGGACCGATAGTTGTCGAATCGCTCCTGCCGAAACGCCCGGTTTGCGTTGTTCAGGGTCAGACTGCTCAGTGCAATGGCAATGGTACTGAGCAGAAATACGTTCGGTAGCTTTACATTGGCCCAGTTCGGCCCCGAACTCCGGATAACATAAGCCGCCAGTAGGACTGTGAATAGCATCACGCTACCGGCAATGCCCAGCCAGACCATGAATCGGAACGGCTCCCGCCGTTTCGTGAAAAAGTTGCTCATTGGTTAATGTGTACGGTGTCAAGTACGAAACTTACTTATTCGTTCTGGTCAAAGGCTCTGGGCAGTACCGACGACCAAACTACGTAAGCCGCAAACCATCAATACAATCAAAGCTTTCCCTGCCAAACGTTATAACGACCTAAATGGTTTGAGACGGTGACCGGGGCCTGAAAAATTCCGTACACGGTTGAACCGGAACCACTCATGCTGGCATACACGGCCCCTATATCATACAGTTGGTGCTTAATATCGGCCAGCACGGGATAGACCGGAAACAGGCTGTCTTCAAAGTCGTTATGCACCGAATCGCGCCAGGTTTCGATAGGAGCCTGGAGCTGTTCAGACAAGGGCGTTTCCGGCAGACGCGGCCGAACTCCGGCATATGCTTCAGCCGTCGAGATAGCCAGATTCGGGTACACCAGCAGAATGGTATACCCACTCAGATCGAGACTGACTTCCTGAAAGACATCCCCTTTCTCGACACAATACATCGGCTTGTTTTCAATGAAGAAAGCACAGTCACTCCCCAGCCGACGGGCGTAGTCCTGCAACTGCGCTACGGTCAGTCCCAGGGCAAAACGCTCATTTAAAAGCTTTAAAGCAAAAGCTGCGTCGGATGAGCCGCCACCCAGGCCCGCTCCAATCGGTACAATTTTGTGCAGATGCATTTGAACAGGCGGCAACTCAAAATCGGCTTTAAGGAGTTGATACGCCCGCACACATAGGTTTTTTGTCGGATCGCCGGGGATAGCAAGCCCGCTGTCAGTAAAGCTAAACTCGCTGGCCGGAATCAGCTCCAGTACATCGCTCCAGCCAACCGGATAAAAACAGGATTGCAGATTATGAAAGCCATCCGGTCGTTTTTCGGTAATTCTCAGGCCAATATTGATTTTGCAGGTTGGGAACGTAAGCATTTCGTCAGCTCAATACGAGCGCAAAGGTACAATTTCAGGCGGCTTGACTGGTGATTTATTGAGACTTAACGTTCAAACACACCCATATCACTTATCTGGTTTGAACGCCAGCGTTTATTAACTTTAAACGGACAACGTTTTAAAAAAGACCTACTTCCGCACCAACATGAAGACAATACGTTTCGGACTACTCACTCTGCTCGTCTCGTTTCAGGTTCTTCGCGGTTACGGTCAGGAGCGGTTTGTAACGGGTAACCCCGCTTTAGCCTATTGGCAGCTCGGCAATAAAGCAGAAACTGTGATTGTACTTCACGGAGGCCCTGCGGTCCAGCATGAATACTTGCGCCCCGAATTTGATGCCCTGAGCAAAGTGGCGCGTGTAGTCTTTTATGACCAGCGTGGCTGTGGAAAGAGCCAGCGGGCGGCAAGTTATTTGTGGCAGGATCACATCAATGATCTGAAACGTATCATTGAGCATGTCGCCAAAAATAAGAAGGTATTTCTGGCCGGTTCGTCGTGGGGTAGTACACTGGCCATGATTTATGCATACAAACACCCCGAAGACGTCAAAGGCTTGATTCTAAATGGTACATATCGCTGGGAAGGAGTTGAAGGTACCTATCAGCGTAAACTCAAATACGCTACTTATCCATCTCATCAGTTACAGTTATATGAGCAGCAAATTGTAAATCAAGTAAACGAAGAAGGTCAGCTCACAGAGAATGTAACCCATATTTTCAAATCTATTGAAAACGTGGGTGGAACGGTCAAGGAGGAAACACGAGAAAGCTTCATCACTGCTCCCCGAATCGACAGCCTGCGAAACGTGACGGTCCCCGTATTGATTTTTAATGGAAGCCGGGATTGTGGTATCGATCAGGGGCACATATATGCGGCATTATTTCCCAACGCCGAACTGTACACGATCAATGGTGCCTGCCACGATCCCTGGTTCAGCAACCTAGAGTTGTTTTTTACTATTTGCGAAGATTTTATTCGATACACCAGTCAGAAGTGAAGCGCGCCAGGATCCAGTTTGTGCAACTGACCTTCGCTACTACTGTATTAGTATAAGTATTATTAATAAACTAAGTCCTCAAAGGGCCTGATCAACTTTTTGAAGCTGTAAGATTACTCTCGTTACAGACTGGTCAAGTTCAGCGGCTGATGATCGCTGGATACCTACCTCAGTGATTCCTATTACTTCATAAGCCCCGTTTGTTGTGTCAATAATATGCCCTATCTCTGGTATGTAGTCTGTTGGCAAGTTAATGGGCGTAACTTGTTCTTTTGTTTCCTGGTTCACCGCCTTATATACTGTTTTCATAAACGTTTTTCTATTAGTCTGTACAACAAAAAGCCTGGTACCTCTACTGTATGAAGCAGCAGTACCGGGCTTTGATCATTCTTAAAATTACGTTATCCCTGCAGGTTATTCGATGTTAGCTTGGCACCAAGATACTCACGGTTCAGGCGGGCAATGTGATCGAGTGAAATCGATTTCGGGCACTCAACCGAACAGGCTCCGGTAAACGAGCAGGCACCAAAGCCCTCTGCATCCATTTGAGCCACCATCCGCTCGGCCCGCATCGTCCGCTCAGCCTGACCCTGCGGCAATACCGCAAAGTGCGACACCTTGGCTGCTACGTACAGCATAGCCGACGCGTTTTTACATGCCGCCACGCAGGCACCGCACGCAATGCACTGAGCCGCATCCATGGCCGTATCGGCTATTTCGCGCGGAACAGGAATTTCGTTGGCATCAGGAGCGGAGCCCGTGTTCACCGAGATGTAGCCACCTGCCTGCGCCACCCGGTCAAAGGCCGTACGGTCAACCATCAGGTCTTTGATAACCGGAAACGCCCGCGCGCGCCAGGGCTCAACGATGATCGTATCGCCGTCGTTGAACGAGCGCATGTGCAGCTGGCAGGTCGTCGATCCGGTTTGCGGACCGTGTGCCCGGCCATTGATGTACATGCTGCATGAACCACAGATACCCTCACGGCAGTCGTGGTCGAACGCAATGATTTCTTCGCCTTTCTTGGTCAATTCTCCGTTCAGCACGTCGAACATTTCCAGAAAAGACATATCCGGCGAAATATTGTCCAGTTGATATTCAACCAGCTTACCCGGTGTATTGCTGTTTTTCTGTCTCCAGACTTTCAGTGTAATCTTCATAGTATCGATGGGCTTTCGGCTTACGGTTCTCAGTTCACAGCAATTGATCTGTCGAGCTGAGAACCGTAAGCCCAGAACCTATTTATAACTGCGCTGGGTCAGTTTCACGTTCTCGAACACCAGCTCTTCCTTATGTAAAACTTCGGGTTTATTATCGCCCGTATATTCCCAGGCTGCGACGTAGGTGAAGTTGGCGTCGTCGCGCAGTGCTTCACCTTCTTCCGTCTGGTACTCCTCACGGAAGTGACCACCGCAGGACTCTTCGCGGTGCAGCGCATCATCCACCATCAGTTCGCCCAGTTCAAGGAAATCGGCTACCCGACCGGCGTGTTCGAGCGACTGGTTCATCTCTTCATTGGTGCCCAGTACCCGTACGTTCTGCCAGAACTCAGCCCGAAGGTCCTGAATCATTTTCTTGGCTTTCTTCAGACCTTCGGCATTCCGCGACATGCCGCAGTAATCCCACATGATGTGGCCCAGGGCCTTGTGGTATTCATCGACTGTCTTGCTTCCTTTGATCGACAACAGGCGGTTGTTCATGTCATGAACCCGCTGTTCAGCTTCTTTGAACGCCGGGTGATCAACAGCTACTTTATCGCCCGGTCCGATCGTTGCCAGATAATCGCCGACCGTATACGGGATAACAAAATAACCATCAGCCAGTCCCTGCATCAGGGCTGATGCACCCAGACGGTTGGCCCCGTGGTCCGAGAAATTGGCCTCACCCAGTGCATATAACCCGGGGACGGAAGTCATCAGGTTGTAATCAACCCACAAGCCGCCCATGGTGTAGTGAACCGCCGGGTAGATCATCATAGGCGTTTCGTACGGATTATCACCAACAATTTTCTCGTACATCTCGAACAGGTTGCCATACTTGGCTTCGATCGTTTTCCGACCGTCGCGCTTGATAGCATCCGCGAAATCCAGATACACCGCCAGACCCGTTGGCGCTACCCCGCGTCCTTCGTCGCAGACGTACTTCGCATTCCGGGAAGCTACGTCGCGCGGAACCAGGTTACCGAATGAAGGATACCGGCGCTCCAGGAAGTAATCACGGGCGTCTTCCGGAATATCGTTCGCCTTCATCTGCCCCTTACGAATCTTCTCAGCGTCCTGCTGATTCTTCGGAACCCATACCCGTCCGTCGTTACGCAGCGACTCCGACATCAAGGTCAGTTTCGACTGGTAATCGCCCTTCACCGGAATACAGGTCGGGTGAATCTGCGTATAGCAGGGGTTACTAAAATAAGCTCCTTTCTTGTGCGCCCGCCATGCCGCCGTTACGTTGGAGTTCATGGCGTTCGTCGACAGGTAGAAGACGTTACCGTAACCACCGGTGCAGAGCAGAACAGCGTGGGCTGAATGCGACTCAATTGCACCCGTCAGTAAGTTACGCGTAACGATACCGCGAGCCTTGCCATCCACAACGATTACGTCCAGCATCTCGGTCCGGGTAATCAGTTTCACTTTACCGTTGGCCACCTGCCGGCTCAGGGCGTGATAGGCACCCAGCAGCAGTTGCTGACCGGTCTGACCGCGGGCGTAGAACGTACGGGATACCTGCGCCCCACCGAATGACCGGTTGGCCAGCAGACCGCCGTACTCGCGAGCGAAGGGAACGCCCTGCGCAACGCACTGGTCAATAATGTTGACACTCACCTCAGCCAGCCGATACACGTTCCCCTCGCGAGCCCGGTAGTCGCCACCCTTAATGGTGTCGTAGAACAGGCGGAATACGCTGTCGCCGTCGTTCTGGTAGTTCTTAGCCGCGTTAATTCCACCCTGGGCTGCAATGGAGTGTGCCCGGCGCGCACTGTCGTGAAACGTGAACGCTTTTACGTTGTAGCCCAGTTCAGCCAGCGACGCAGCCGCAGATGCACCCGCCAGCCCTGTGCCAACTACAATGATATCATATTTACGTTTGTTGGCCGGGTTAACCAGCTTCAAACCGAATTTGTGCCGCGACCACTTCTCGGCCAACGGTCCTTCAGGAATCTTTGAATCCAGTTCCATATTTCTTAATGATTGACTTGGTGAATGATGAAATGCCTGACTGTAACGTTACGGGGTATCTGCCTGCAGGCTTTCATCACTCAATCATTATATAATCCCGTGAACTTGCAAAAACACATAAATTGGCATAGCCGCAAACAACGCCGGGATAAGAATCGCAAACACAAACGTGCCCAGGAACTCGATAATCGGCGTGTATTTTTTATGCCGGATTCCCAGCGACTGAAAGCCGCTTTGAAATCCGTGTACGAGGTGATACCCTAAAGCCACCATGGATACTACGTACAACAGTACGTACCACCACTGCGCAAAAGCCTCCTGAACTACAGCGTACAGATCCTTGTACTGCTTTCCGTCATACTCGGCCATGGGTACGGAGCCAAAGTGCATTTCGTACCAAAACGTCCGCATATGAATAACAATGAACAGGAACAAAACGGTCCCCAGAATGCCCATGTTACGCGATGACCAGGTACTGTTTGCTTCCGGACGACCGTAAGCATATTTAACCGGCCGCGAAGCCTGGTTGTGGCGCGTCAGTACAACCGACATTAACGCATGAACCAGAATAGACGTGTAGAGCAGGTAGGAGATTGTGATAATGAGCGGATTGTGCGTCATGAAATACGTATACTCATTGAACGCACGTCCATCGTCACTTTTGAACAATTGCAAATTACCAGCTACGTGAACAATCAGAAAGGAAGATAAAAACAGTCCCGTCAGCGACATGATTACCTTGCGACCGAGCGAGCTGGATAGTGTTTGTGTTACCCAAGCCATATGGTGAACGACACGAAATTTTAGTGGTAAACGGTTGAAAAAAAGCCGTTTCAAACGGCGCATCAAAACTAAAGCACAAACCCGATGGAAACAACTTTACAGGACTTTTTCCAGTTACAAAGTGTCTAATTTATAGCTTGTAAAAATTAGACAAATCCATCGACTTGCTAACAGAGTGTGTAAAGTTTTTGTTTGTCTCCTTCAACAAAATGTACCCCGTCGAGGATACCGCACATCCTCCTTTTTTTGCCTGACAAACAGCGTGTCATAAACACAATTCAAGTGCTCACAGCGCGGATTTTGGTTTCGACCGGTCAGTCTTGTTACTTTGCAGAAATACTCACCTGATTTACTCAACTGTTTTTGTACCACTAAATTCCCCTGTTTCAGCAGGTTCAACTTGTCATGAAAGCATACGTTTTTCCCGGCCAGGGCTCTCAGTTTCGAGGTATGGGCCACGAACTTTATCAACAATCCGGTGCTGCTAAGGCGCTGTTTGATCAGGCAAACGACATCCTGGGGTATGAACTGACCCGGATTATGTTTGAGGGCACAGATGATGAACTTAAACAGACCATCTACACCCAACCGGCCGTTTTTCTGCATGGGGTTACGCTGGCGCTAACTACCGAATCATTTGCACCTGATATGGTTGCCGGCCACTCGCTCGGCGAGCTCTCGGCGCTGACGGCCGCCGGTGCCCTTTCGTTTGAAGATGGACTGCGGCTCGCATCCATTCGGGCTCAGGCCATGCAGCGGGCCTGCGAACTGACTCCGTCGAGTATGGCCGCCGTGCTGGGTCTGGCCGACAACGTCATCGAGCAGATCTGCCATGAAATTACTGATGAAATTATCATCCCCGCCAATTATAATAGTCCGGGGCAGGTTGTTATTTCCGGAAGTCTGGAAGGCATCCAACTCGCTACTGAAGCGCTGCAGAAAGCCGGTGCCCGCCGTATCGTTCCCTTGCAGGTTAGCGGTGCCTTCCATTCGCCCTTTATGGAACCGGCCCGTCAGGAATTTGCCGAAGCCGTAGACGCCATGACTTTTGTTAAGCCTCGCTGCCCGATTTACCAGAACGTCGACGCCCGGCCTACCACAGACCCACAGACGATACAGGCGAACCTGATTGCTCAGCTAACGTCGCCGGTCCGCTGGACACAATCGGTAGAAACGATGGTAGCTGATGGGGCAACCGAGTTTATCGAGTGTGGTCCGGGTAAGGTGCTTCAGGGGCTGATCAAGAAAATTGTCTCTCATATTGAAGTAGCCGCTGTATAGTCACCACTGGTTAGCGCTGAGGATCAGGGGAGAGCTGTTTTTATGAGCCAAGTCGATTATTTTTTCGAACTCAGTCTTGCTTTTGACACCTCGTCCTTCTTATCTTTGCACTCGCAAATGCGAATTGCCCGATCGTCTAAGGGTAGGACAGCAGATTTTGGTTCTGTTTGTGGAGGTTCGAATCCTTCTCGGGCAACATAAAAAAGCCGCTTGGTATTTACTGAGCGGCTTTTTTATGTTGCTTTAAATAAGATAACGTAACCAATGGTAAAAAACCACCACTTTTTTGTACGAATTTGTTTGCCGATTAATATAAAAACGTTTTCTTTGCTAATAGTATCTTTCAGGTGACTTGTATAACTTTCTGCCGTAGTGTAGATTATAGATCTTTTGTTTGTACAATCATTTTATAAAAAAACGTTTATTCAGTAATTGCCATTTGTCAGCCCCCTTTGCCAGCTATTGAAGTACAGCGATTCTATTTTGTGTACAATGCGACTTTAATGTGACTATTCTTGGCAACTTCAGTCTGACAGATAACAAGGTATTGAATCGCAGTACTGTTCATCACATGGAAAAAGCAGAAAAAGTAAGAAGAAACCGGGCAAAGACAACCCAGCGCATCGTTGAAGCACTGGAAGAAGTGATTGCGGAGCGAGGTTTAGAAGGTGTAGGTGTAAACCGGGTAGCCGAAAAAGCTAACGTCAGCAAAGTCCTTATCTATCGCTATTTCGGCGGTATGGAGGGTTTGTTGGAGTATTACGTGAAAATGGGTAAGCTCTTCCCGGTGCTTAATCCTGCCGTACTTGATCAAATCCGTCCGCTTCACGAATCGGATGTTGCCCGTATCTGGTACCGCCAGGTAATCCAAACCTACCGCTATTTCCGGACGTTCAAAGCTGCCCGCGAGATCCTAAAAGCAAGTATCATTGAGAATGACCCGACTGCCGCTACAACGGCCCGGGCACAGGATGAAGAAATGACCCGGCTTGTCGAACAATTGTCCTTTGTAAGAGGAGCCGACACGCAGGCTATTTCGGCTGTGGTTCTTGGTGCAATGTCCTATCTAACCATCCTGGCTCAGAACGACCGTACAATGATCGGCATCGACCTGCGGAGTGAAGAAGGCTGGAAGCGCATTGAAAACGCCGTGAAAGCGATTTACATCGCTCTGAACAAGATGGCAATCCAATCAAAAGACGTACAATTGGATCTGCAGTCAGCTAATTTGCCGATCGCTCAGTGGTAATATAAACGATTATGTCAGATTTTTTCTGGCATCCATTTTCATGTAGATACACGCACATGAAAATGGATGCCTTTTTTTATTGTACCTGAATGGTGCGCTGCTGAGGCCCAACGCCCTTAATGGTAAGCGACTTCCACTTTTTAGGTAACCGGGTTTTCAACTGCGTTATCCCGTTATCGGTGATGTCTAATCCGCCAAAACCATTCAGCACTGCCTGTAACATACCACCTGCTCCCGTAGCAAAATAGGGATTTGTACCGCCTGCCGTTTCGGACAATACGCCAAATGGGGGTACTTCATTGGGTTTATAGCTTTTTACAAACCAATCGTAGGCTTTATCAGGCTCATTGAGCCGGGCATGCAGCGTCGATAGCACTGACCAGCCCATAGCCGGCCCTTCCGGAGAGTAACGAGGTCCATAATACGCTAGATCCTTACGGATAGCCGCTTCATCATTGACTACTGTTAACGGATAGGCTAATAGGTTAACATCAGCCTGCTTAATCGTAACTCCATCATACGTCCGGTTTTCTTTGGTTGTACCGTCTGGAAATTTTAGGATAGGAATGTTGGCTGCTACACTTGCCCACTCCGGATCTGGCGTTATACCCAGTTCCTGAGCAGCCTGAGTGGCAAAACCAAGCACCGTTTTAGCCATTCCGTTCGTAAATGCATTGTCGTCAATGTTCTCCTGCCATTCGTTGGCGCCGATTACATTGTTGATGTGTAATTTTCCGTCCTGTCCTTTCTCTACCCGGCTGACCCAGAAATCAGCAACTTCTTTCAGCATGGGATACCCCCGCGTCCGGAGCCATTCCTTGTCTTTCGTTACCTGATAGTATTTCCAGAAAGCCCAGCCGACGCAACCCGTAATATGGTGCTGAAACGGCCCCGTTAACGCCCAGACTGGAGTCGCTTCCTGCCCATCGGCGTCGGACTCCCACGGAAACATTACCCCATCGTAGCCATGACTAAACGCGTTTTGCTTCGCCATTGCCATCCGTTCAAAGCGGTATTCAAGCAATGATTTAGCCATTTCAGGTTTTAGAACCAGCAAGGGCGGATACATCCAGAGCTCTGTATCCCAGAATACGTGTCCGTTGTAGCCCAGTCCAGACAGGCCCATAGGTGACAAACTGTAGGCTGTATTCTCACGGGCAAATGAATACAGATGGTAGAGTGCGGAGCGTACTGCCCGTTGTGCATCCGGGTCGCCGTCGATAACGATATCGCTTTGCCAGAGCTTGGTCCATTCGGCCTGGTGGCGCTGGAGCAGACGCTGTGTCCGTTCGAGGGCTGCGAAAACGGTTAGCCGCTCGGCTTCATTGTGCGGATCAGCCGTGTGGGCGGTCGATGATACCGAACCAACCACGCTGAATCGGTAGGTCTGACCGGCTTTCAGGCGTTTTTTAAACTTAGCCAGATGCATATTGTAATCCCAGTCCTCATGGATCACGTCGGGCTCCTGGCCATGTGGTTCCTCGAAGATGAAGCTGTTTGAGGCAGCGACCGTATGCCGACCTGATGGACTTTTGGCTACCGATGTCAGCAGTCGAATTGTAACGTGGGGGCGGTCAACTTCGGAATAAAAGTTTTTTACCTCCTTCAGGTTTTCCGGCGACTCAATAACCGACATCGGTACAATCTCACAGTCTTTTTTAGCGGTGATTTCAACCATAGACAGGGCGGTAAACGGTAGGTGACGGAGCGCCATCATGGTTTGCCGAACGGTTATCTTATCCTTATAGTCGAAGGTAGTTGTCAGGGCCGCCTGCTTCATATCCAGGGTCTGACGGTAATTGACAATGTCTTTAGGGCCCAGCCGCATCCCGTCGACATCCAGGTTCATATTGGCAAAGTTGAACACCTTCAGAATGTTGGAAACCCGCCCCCGTCCGTACGTATCAAAAGCCCCGTTGAGGACTACGTCTTTAACTTTCATCGGCTCCGGCGACGACACCAGGCCAATGATGCCATTAGCCACGGTGATGCCGTAGTAGTTTGCCGGATTAATACCCTGTCCAACAATTTGCCACTCGGGTCCTGATGCCTGACTAAAGACGTTTGAACCGGAAAGGACTATGACGTTCAACAAAGCAAAAGCCCCGCTAAACCGGCTAAATCTTGTTTTCATGTAATTATTGATACGATAAGTCCTCAAATTTGAGTGATTAGCAACTACAAACCAATAATTACAAAGAATAAAGCTATGCGTAAGTTTGAGTATATGGTGTTGGACGTACCAGCAGGAGGTTTCTGGGGTGGTAAGGTGAACTTTGACGAACTAACTCACAAATTGAACGAATTAGGCAACCTGGGTTGGGAAGTGACAACCACCACCGACACAAATACGTTTGATGGAGCTTCCCGCGGGGTCTTAATTATCCTCAAGCGCGAGATTCGGTAGCAAAACCTTAACGCATGAACCTATCGGCTCGCAATAGTCGACTTGCGGGTACGTGCCTTTTGCAGAATCCATTGCCCTACCTTTTCGCCCATAGCGGCTCCGTTGTCAAGCGCCGATCGGTAATGTATACCCCCGTAGAGCCGGCTAACCGATGCTTCCAGGGCAGCGTCTCTGAACGATTTAAACGACCTGATGCCGTGCCCGTATTTGTATTCCGTCGAGTCTGTGAAGGCAATGTTATCGCCTATCAGTTCCGTAAGCACCGTCGCTGCAGCCGCCGAAATGGTACTGTGCCCGCTTGGATACTCGGGGAAAGGCGGGGTTTGCAAATAAGGCGTCCATTTTGGATCGAGGCTTTTGTTGATCACCGTTTCCGGCCGAACGGTACGGGTACGGTATTTCTCATCCCAGCACGCAATGAACCCATCGGCCATGGCAAACGACGTAAGGGTATACGCTTCGACGGTTTGCATCAGGTTTAATTTCTTCTGCCGGGCAACCGTTTCGGCAATAGCCAGCCAGTGGCCGCCGGGCGTCATTTTTTTCGATGCGTAGGTCACGTGCCCCGCTACGTTGATAACGAAGGCGTTATCATCCCAGAAATACGCAATTTTCTTCTGCTCTTCGGTCAGGTTTTTACCGATCTGGTAGACTTCCATCACCTCTTTCTCGTACGGGGTGCCCTTGGCCAGCGAGTAAGCGAACGGACGGGGCGGCATAAACTGACTGCACGTATCCATTACCCAGCAACGGAGTTTGTTCCACTGCGGCTCAGCAGCATCCATATAAGCAGGGGGCGTCGGCACCCAGGTACCCTCTTCATTCGTTACGGTGAATTTGAACCCCCGGGTTTGTTTGTAAGAATCCTTGGCCGCAAAATCAAGTACGTGTTTGGCAACGGCCTCACCATAGGCCATTGACCGCTCGTAGACATCGTCGGGGACACCGTCTTCTTTATACTTCTCGTAAAATGTCTTCTCAAATTCGTCGTAGAACTCGGTTTCAAACGTAAGAGCGCGGGCTACGGTCAAAAAAGCGCGGGCACTGGCGAGCGGATAACAATAGTCCTTACCAGCTTCAGGCTGAGGGCCCGTTTGAAAGCGCTTCATTTTTCCGCCCAGCGAGGTATAGTTTGGGTCAAACGGAACCAGCGCTTCATAACCGGCCAGGTTGGCGTAGCCGTAGATCCGGCTGGCTACCGGGGGCGAAAAAATGTCGTGAATAACTACCTGAGTCAGCTTGTCCAGGGCCATATTATACCGCTCCGGATCGGCGGCTTTAGCATTGTATTCCGCAGGCGTCGCCTTCTTCTGGCAACCGGCCAAACCCAGCATAACCAAAGCGGTGAGACAGCCAAAAAGAAGTTGTTTACGCAAATGCTTCACGGGATTCATAAATGATTGGCAATCAGTGGAAACTAACCAGGCACTAAAACGTAGCGCAACAACAAAAATAACTGTTTTTGTCGTACTTAGAAGCCTGACCGACGGCTTTAACAGCATTATAACACGCACAATGACAGCATAAAAAACCCCGGCCACTATGTACTGGCCGGGGTTGTAAGCAATCACTGTTCATTAAGACTCTTTTACTGGATAATCCTTCATGATCTTACGCACACCCCGGGCAATCTGCCGCTCAAGGCGCTTTGGATTATCAACTACGCCCTGGGCCGTTCCCCGCCACAGAAGCTGGTTCGTGCGTGCATCGACCATATCGACCAGCAGTGTACCCTGCGTGAAATTTTCCTGGCGATACGCTGGCTGATTCCAGCCGCCGTAGTACCCACCAAAGAAAGGCCAATAGAACCGGTAGGGAGCGAATCCCCAGCCGTACCGGAAAAGCGGTCCATAGGCCGATCCGTTGTATACGTTACGGGTCTTATTCTCGGTATATGTATGGATTTTAACCAGCAGGTCAGGGTTAGTTTTCTGTTGCGTCAATCCCCGCTCATTAAACTCGCGAACCAAATTACCTTCAATACGCTGCATCAACAACGGGTTCTTATACACCGGATTGTTGCCAACATTCACCTCCGGTTTAGCAAAGGTGTACGTCCGGTATTTCGAGAAGTCGACCGATTGGTCGTAATCAGTGCTGATTTGAGCATTCGCTATGTGGCCGAACAAGCCTAGCACCAAGGCAGTGGCCAGAGCAAGCATTCGTTTCATCTATCTGTTAATTGGTAGGTTTTCCAAACAAACTGAGGGTGTTCTTACCACTCTACTAATTAACAAGACTATAAGATGGAAAATTCCAGAATTTACGTTATTTCTTACTAAGTAGCTGTCCTGGCTTCACGGTGGTTTTCGGGCTGAACAATTGTGGGAGTTGTCCATTACGCGCAATCATGATCAGCGGCCCGGTAGCCGTTTGTATGGAGCGGATATCCCGTACTTCTCCGCTTAGCAGGAAGCCGGTCCGGATCGGCGACAGGGTGGTAAACTTTCCTTTGCCGTCGTTTCGAAGCACCAGCCCGTAGCTGGCATCATAGCGCCCCTGATACGTACTGACACCATAGTAGTTTCCTCCACCCAAAACGTCCAGATCTCCATCGCCGTCGATATCGATTGGATACAGGGCAAACAGCTTGGATACCTGCGCCATCATGGGCAATTCATGCACTACAAACCGCCCGCCTACGTTTTCGAGGTAAACCGACGCAAACTGGTTAACGGACAGTTCGTCGGCTCCGTCAAGGTCATCCTCAAAAATGTCGGATACGGTTTTGCCCGCAATCGATACGTAGTCGGTGAATCGCTTATTGATGATGCTGGGGAGCTGTTTTCCCAACTCGTCCTTGAAGGCAATAGGATACCAGTCGTCGTTCCGGCGGGTAGCAATGATTTGCTCGATCTGCTGATTTCCGTCCACGTCCTTGACCCACATCTTAAGCTCTGAATCCGGATTTTTGCGGAACTTTGTGTTAGTACCTAGATTCCCCGCCATCAGGTCAACGTCGCCGTCGCGGTCAAAATCGGCGGCTACCAGACTATGCCAGAAGCCATTCAGGGGAACTTCTTTTTCTACAATTGATTCGGCTCTGGTAAGTTTACCAGCCTGGTTTGTAAACACCTGAATCGGCATCCATTCGCCTGCAACAACCAGATCGAGATCATTGTCCTTGTCGACATCAGACCAGACGGCATCCGTAACCAGCCCAGCCTTACGAAGCTCGGGAGCCAGCTTGTCAGTCTGGTCGGAGAATTGACCTTTCCCGTTGTTGATGAGCAGGTACGAATTAGGCGTTTTGCCATACTGGAAGCCAACCACCCGCCCCCCGACAAACAAATCTAGGTCGCCGTCGCGGTCGATATCGTACGGCCTCACGCAGCTTTTGTTGTCGTACATTGGCGGCAGTGCATTGGCAGACCGGGTAAAGTTGCCGCGACCGTCGTTGATATAGAGCCGGTCGAACTGCTCGGGCATTTTGTCGTAAAATTCATTGCCGCCCGATACAACATACAGGTCCAGATCCTTGTCACCATCGGCATCGAAGAACAGCGCATCAACGTCTTCAAACGTCGAATCAACGACAAATATCGACTGCTTACTCGGCGTAAACCGCCCGCCCGCCTGCTGCAAGAACAAGCTTCCGGCCTGCCATTTGGCTCCGCAGGCATAGACATCCTCCAGCCCATCGCCGTTCACATCGCCCACGGCCAGCTTTGGCCCTTCCATCGAAATCTTAAACGGCATCAATGACTCCCGGACAAAGTCAAAATACTCCTTGTTTTCGCGGTGAGTAAACGGCAGTAACGTAGTATCGGCAACCTCGGTAAACAGGGTTTTTTCAGAGTCCGGTCTAATCACGTAACCTGTTCCATCCAGCCGGGCGTCAGCCTGCCGAAGTGTCAGTGTCTGACTCGTGTTCACTTTCGTCCGGACTTCCATACGCTGATCAGGCCAGATAACAATAAGGGAATCAACCACCGATCGGGGTCCCATGCCGAAGGTCAGGACTGGTTCTACGGCCGATTCAAAGCCCCGCGTAGGCATCAACTGCTGCACCTGCAGGCTGTCGCCATATTTCAGAATAACCCTGGCTCCTACCCCGAACGTATTGGGTGCATTACCGTTCAGCTTGATTTTAACATACTTGTTGCCCGGGAAAAGCGCACTGGCCTGGTTCTGGTAAATACCAGCCGGCTCATCAATATTGTTCGTTACCAGATCCAGATCACCGTCGTTGTCGAGGTCGGCATAAGCGGCCCCGTTGGAAAAGGTAGGCGTATCGAAACCCCAGGCCACCGACTTATCCTCAAAGCGCAACGAGGGTGTACCTCGATAGAGATAGTTATGCACTTTCCCTTGGGGCATCATACTGATCGCTCTGTTGTCCAGCGATTTGGACGTTTCCATAGCGTAGCGCAGTGAATCATCCGACGCAAACTTGACGTAGTCCAGGTTGTTGGGCCGGTGAACGATACCGTTGGCAACAAACAGGTCCTTGTACCCATCGTTGTCGTAGTCGGCCAATAAGGGCGACCAGCTCCAGTCAGTTGCGGCCATGCCCGACATCGCCCCAATCTCCATAAATTTCTTTCCCGCCATGTTCAGTTGCAGGCAGTTCCGGCTGTACTGATTCATGTAGCCGTAACTCATCTTGAACATGTAGATGTCCAGCGGATCTTCGCCCAGCGACGACTTTTCGACGGTCTCATCCTCCGGGTACATGTCCAGCGTCACTACGTCCGGGTAGCCGTCGTTATTAACATCGGCGACGTCGTTGCCCATTGAGAAACGACTTACGTGCTGAAAGGCCGTTTTGACGCTCTCCGTGAACGTACCGTTCTGGTTATTGATGTAGTAGTAATCGTCTTCGTGGAAGTCGTTGGAAACATAGATATCCTCCCAGCCGTCGTTGTTGAGATCAGCCACGGCTATGCCCAGCCCGTATCCCATGGCTGCCCCCAAGATTCCTGATTTTTCGCTGACGTTTTTGAATTTAACGGGTCGGTCACCAGTTGCTTTTACACCGTTTGCAATAAGCTGGTTTTCGAACAGATAATCGCCGGATTCGTTGTTGCGCAGATACCGGGCCGACACCCGGTCGTAGCTTCGGGAAGTATGCACGGCGTGGTTGAGCAGGTATACATCCAGGTCGCCATCGTGGTCGTAGTCGAAGAAAGCCGCCTGGGTCGAAAAGCCCGTAAAATCCAGCCCATAGTCGGCCGACTTTTCGGTGAACGTACCGTCCTGGTTATTGATGTATAGCTCATTGGCACCTTCCAGCCCCCTGAAATTACCCACCGCACAGACGTAGATATCGAGCCAGCCATCGCCGTTGACATCCGCCATGGTTACGCCGGTTTGCCAGTCAGAGAAGCCTTCAACCCCAGCTTTATCCGTTATATCGTCAAACTTCAGGCCTTCCCCAGCTTTTGACCGGTTCAGGTACAGCTTGTTCTTACCCTGGTTGGACACGAAGTAGAGATCCGTCAGGCCATCGTTATTGATATCCCCGGCCGCTACGCCCCCACCATTGTAGAAGTACAGATAATCGAGAATGTTGAGCTTTTCAGTACTAGTCAGTTTATTCACAAATCCAACGCCGGTCTGAGTCGAGTCAAGCGTCTGGAACAGTGGTTTTTCGTTTAGTGACTTCAGTTTGTCGCAACTGGTCAGTGCCAGTAAGCAGCCAATACTATAAATCCAGATACGTTTCATTACGGTTAGTTCATTCAAAGATCGTGATTCACTACGCCGTATCGGGCATAGACAGGAATCCATGAGGTTAGTCGTTACGCACAAGCGTTGTTGCGGCTTTCGGCCGCACCTGAAACACCTGCGGCCGGCTGTTATTCTTCGCCAGGATAAACTGCCCCTGCCGGGTCTGGCGGATACGACGCACCTGACCAGGCACGAAGAAGCCCGATGCGGCCGGATTAACGGGCGTTAGTTGTAGACGCCCACCGGTCGCTTGACCGGCATTACGCAGCACCAACCCATAGCTGGCGTCGTAGCGACCAATTTCGGGGAGCACATCGAAGAAGTTTCCGGCGAGGATCAGATCTTTCCGACCATCTCCATCATAGTCCGTTACGGATACACCACAGACCGGCGAGAACTGGGCTTCGGTCGGCAGGGGCTGGAACACGAACTGGCCTTTGCCGTTGTTCAGCAGAATAGCTGATTCCGCTACGTAAACCTGCCGTTTGACCGCCTTGCTCAGGGCATTTTCGTCGATAATCTCTTCTATCTTCTTGCCGGCGTAGTCGGTAAACTTTACGTACTTCTTCTTGATGCTGGGCATTTCCTTTTGCAGGTCATGCTTCAGTACCATTGGAAACAGCTCACCGGTTTCGTCGGCGCAGTTGATAATCTGCTCTACATTACCGTTGCCGTCGAAGTCATTGACGTACAGCTCTGCCGGGGTACTGGCCGAAGCCCTGATCCGGGAGTTTAGGCCCAGATTACCGACAACGAGATCCGTATCACCGTCGCCGTCGACGTCTGCGGCTGTTACGCAGTTCCACCAGCCGTCTGTTTTCATGGCCTCACCCTGGGCGTCCGTGACCTTAAGCATCGGTTCAGCCGACAATCGGCCCCGCTTATTCTGGAATAGCTGAACAGGCCCCCAGTCATTGACCAGAATTAACTCAGGGTACTGATCACCGTTCAGATCCGCCCAGGTGGCAGCGGTAATCATGCCCAGGTGCTCGGCGTCGGGCAGGTAGCGTTTCGTAAAGTTTTTAAAATTACCGGTACCGTCGTTGATCAGCAGGTAGCTGGCCGGATTATAGCCATACTGACCGGGAATCAGTCGAGCCCCGACAAACAGGTCCGTATCGCCGTCGCGGTCAAAGTCGGAAGCCGCTACGCATGAACCGCTGCTTTTCAGGTTTGGCAGCCGATTATCACTGGTAAAGTTGCCGGTACCGTCGTTTAGATAAAGCCGGTCGAGGAGTTCGTCAGCATCTGCGCTGAACTCATTGCTGCCTGTAACCACAAACAGGTCAAGGTCTTTGTCGCCATCAGCGTCGAACAGCACCGCGTCGACCGCTTCGTACGTACTGTCCTGCCGGATGGCCGCCGGTGTTTTTTCGACAAACTGCCCGCCCGGGCGTTGTAGATAGAGCCGTCCTCCCTGCCCGCTGGCTCCCCCGAAGAACACATCATCCAGTCCGTCGCCATTGACGTCGCCGGTTGCCAGGGCCGGTCCCTGCGTCGACAGCATCTGTTTCAGCAGCGGGTCCCGGTTGTAATCGACAAAATTGCTTTCCTTATGCTGATACGTCAGCCCAGTAGCCGCTGTGATGTCCTGAAAGGGTTGCTCGGCCAGCAATCGGGCCGGCTTCCAGTAGCCCGCAGCATCCTGTTGTTTCAGCGTAAGCAATTGATTGGCTTTGGGATTAGGAATAGTCTGTTTTCGATCATCGGGCCAGATAACGACTACCGAATCGATCCGGCTGTTAGTGCCCAGGCCAAACAATAGATTAAGATCGACGGACGATTCGAAACCACGGTTGGGCATCTGCTGCAATACCTGTATGTTCGATACAATCCCTTTACCGGTGCTGTCGGCGGCCGTCTGGTACACAATAACGCGGGTGCCGATGGCATTCAGATTCTTATCCTTACCGACTAGTTTTACCCTCAGATAATTGGTCTTCTGTTTCTCCTGCGACAGGTTTTTGTAGACTGCCACGGGTGCATTGACGTTGTTGACGATCAAATCCAGATCGCCATCGTTGTCCAGATCGCCGTAAGCGGCTCCGTTCGAGAAGTCCGGTTCTCCCAGCCCCCACTCAGCTGCCTTATTGACAAACCGCAGATTTCCTTCGTTGCGAAACGCGTAGTTTGGAATAGCTTCCGACGGCGTTTTATCCAGAAATTCCTTGAAGTTGAAAACACCCTGCCGGGCTACCTGAGCCATGGTTTCGCGGTCGGCCAGGAAGTTAACAAAGTCCTGATCGGTAACATCTTTGGCGATGCCGTTGGCCACGAAAATGTCTTTACGCCCGTCATTGTCCATGTCGAAGATCAGAGCGCCCCAGCTCCAGTCGGTGGCCTCGACCCCCGAAAAGCGGGCAATCTCATTAAACCGGGGAACGGTCTGTCCGGGTAGGGTACCGGCGTTCAAATGCAGCATATTCTGCATCACCTGGTAGTGGAAATCGCGGTCAAGCTTTATCTGCTGAAGATCATAGCTTTCAAACGTGGAGTTCCGTTTCAGACGAACATTATTACCCGGCAGCATATCGGTCACGAAGATATCCAGCCGCCCGTCATTGTTAATATCGGCTATATCGGCGCCCATCGACGACAGGCTGATGTGCGGCATCGCGTCTTTTACCGATTCCTGAAACGTACCGTCGTGATTGTTTATATACAGATAGTCCCGCTCGTAGAAGTCGTTGGAAATGTAAATATCCAGCCAGTTATCGTCGTTAACGTCACCGATGGTGATACCCAGGCCAAAACCGATTAGACTCCCGTAGATTCCGGCTTTTTCGCTGACATCGGTGAATCGGACGCCATCATTCCGAAACAGTTTCTGCCCTCCCAGCGAATCCCGCTCGGTCCGGATGTTGGCATATTGCAATCGCCCAACGGGGGTAAAACTATTGTTGAGCAGGTACATATCAAGGTCGCCGTCGCGGTCGTAGTCGAAAAAAGCCGCGTGGGTCGAAAAGCCGTGATCATCGAGACCATATTCGCGGGCCTTCTCCGTAAACGTAACAACGCCGTTAGCGTCAGGGCCGTTGTTGATAAACAACTCATTGCCCCGATCGTCGCCCGCCCGAATCCCGGCATTGCAAACGTACAGGTCCAGACGACCGTCGCCGTTGACATCGGCGAAGGTTGCTCCGGTACTCCAGGCTCGCTTTCCGGCAACACCAGCTTTGCCCGTGATATCCTCAAACTGCATGCCGCCTTTATTGAGATACAGTTTGTTATCGCCCATATTGGCAATCATGAACACATCGGATAAACCGTCGTTGTTCACGTCGCCGATGGCCACGCCCCCCCCGTTATAGAAGTTCCGGTAGTTGAATACATTAAAATCTTTATCGTCCGTTACGGTATTGGCGAAGTCAATGTGTGTCTTATCGGCCGGTAATTTTTCAAACAACGGATCAGACGAAGCTGATCGATCTGAGTTACAGCCAATCAACCAGTAAACAATCGGTAAAAACAATAAAAAACGCATGATCCCCATTGTGTCAGACACAAATGCACAAGTACGAAAGCTAAGTCAGGAAAAGGAGAAGGGTATAGGAGCAGTCAGAATAGAGTGTAAAATTACCAAAAAGCCCGATGTTTTTAGCTATTTTCTTTAATTATTTGACTTTTTACCAGCTACAATAAAACAAAAGGCAAACTCTACGCGAGTTTGCCTTTTGTTTTGACTCGGGTTGTGGCTTATCATGCCCAAAAGGCACAACATGACACCAGATGTATCCCTTAATACCCCGGGTTCTGCTTCAGGTTCGGGTTCAACGCTATCTGATCGTTCGGAATCGGGAAGATAGTCCGGAAGTCCTGCGAAGCGGGCTTAAAGCGCCATGTTCTCGTGTATTGACCAAAGCGGATCAAATCCTGACGGCGGTGGTATTCCCAGGCCAGCTCACGGCCACGCTCGGCCAGCATTTCGTTCAGCGTCAGCGTACCAGCCGTGTACTCCGGAACACCAGCCCGGCGACGGATAATGTTGGCGTCTGCTACAGCCGCTGCCGTGTTGTTCAACCGCAGATTAGCCTCAGCACGCATCAGGTACACATCCGCCAGACGGTAGATCACGAAATCGTTGTCCTGATCGTTGAACGGGTTGTTCCGCTGAATCTGGTATTTCTGGCTACGGGCACCGGCCAGACGACCAGGCGCACCCGCCGGCAATACAAATGACGGAATTTCAGGCGTGAACACCATCGGTACTCCATCGTCCTGTAACGGCGTACCATTGGCGTGGAACTGCTGGCCTACAATCCACATTTGCTTCCGAACATCGTTGTTAGCGAATGTATTGTAGAACTCCGTAACCGTACAGTATCCGTTCCAGGGCTGCCCACCGAGGTTATAAGTCAACTGGTTGAGGTAGTGCAACGTCCGCATCTGAATATTCATACCGCCCCGCTTGGTGCTGCTGAACGGCGTAGCCAGAATGATCTCCGGCGACCCCTGGTTCTGCGTCGTAAAGTTGCTGAAGAAATCACCAGTCAGCGAGAATTTGCCGGAATTGATGATGTTGTTGCAACGCTCGATAGCTTTCTGCCACTGGGGTGTACCTGTATATACCTGCGCGTTCAGGTACAGCTTAGCCAGAATCATGTCGGCTACCCACTTATTCATCCGGCCATAGTACGCACCACCCACTACGTCCGATAAGCCTGGATACGCTTCCAGCAATTCTTTTTCAACCCAGGCATACACCTGAGGGCGCGTACTCTGCGTCGGTGTAGCACCACCGAGCCGTTCGGAAATAATTACGTTTCCGAACAGGTCCATGGCCTGGTAGTGGAAAAACGCCCGCAGCGTTCTCAACTCGGCCTGCAGAACAGGATCCGTAACGGTCGGTAACTGCTGGTTAATGGACGTGATGTTGTTATAGCACCAGGTCCAGCGGCCATTAAACTGACCATTGTCCGTAACAGGTCCCCAGGTGTGGGTATACAGACGCAGCCAGTTATCACCGTCTTTCCAGTCACCACCCCGGGTCGGCACCATCTGCTCGTCCGTTGTGGTGTTCAATTCGTTCATATTACCGAAGTATTCTCCTAAGCCCGAGTACAGAGGGCCAATCAGGGCCGCCTGCTGAGCCGGAGTAGTACCAAATGAACCGCTGGTCGGAAGCACGTCAAACGTCGTCTCCGTTAGATCAGTACAAGCCTGGCCTGTCAGCAGCAGTGCTGCGCAGCCCATGAGTACTCTTACAGGTATGCGTTTCATAAAAGTTTTGATTATTAGTTAGTTAAGTTACTCCTGATGATCATGCTCGTGTTAACGGTCTGTTGACAGCAAGAGTTTTAATGAACCGGACGCCTGGTTTCGCGTCCGGTTCGCTGGTAGGTTAGAATGTTAAGTTCACACCCAACTGGAACGAACGCGTTTTGGGGTAGAACCCAGCATTCGCTTCGTCCAGGCCGATCGGGTTAGGGGCCTGCCCTGCATTGAAATAACCCGTTGATACGCCATTGGTAGCAGGGGCTGCCACCTGACCACCGCCCGGGTTACCACTCAGGTCACCACGTGCCTGCAGTTCAGGATCAACACCTTTGTAGCCGGTCAGCACGAACAGGTTGTTGCCACCCACGTACACCCGGGCACCCGAAATGTACTTGTTAGCCTTAACTGGAACGGTGTAGCCAAGCTGCCAGTTATTTAACCGTACGAACGTACCGCTTTCGAGCCAGTTGGTCGACAATACGTTGACGCCGTAGTTATTCGGCAGAGTTGTTACGTCGCGGAGCATGTTCGTTTCCAGAATGGATCCCGGAATCATGTAGTTAGACCGCGTGTTGTTCAGAATTGTGTTGCCGAATACTCCACGCAACAGGAAGTTCAGATCGAAATTCTTGTAGCGGAATGAGTTGCTGAGCGACAGGTTAAAGAACGGCTGCGGGTTACCCTGGCTGATGGGATTGCCATTAGCGTACGCAACAATGGCGTCAGAATCGGCTACGTTGGGCGTCGGCGTATCACCATTACCCGGTACCAGCAGCGGCTGACCGTCGGCGTTGTATTGTCCCGTAAAGGTCGGTACGTAGTTAAACTCACCTAACGGACGGCCAACGACCAGATATGACGCAAACACGTCAGACAGCCCACGACCACCGAAGGGGTTGAAGCGAACCTGACCAACGTTGAACTGATCGTTCGAGAGGGATTCGACTTTGTTCTTGTTATACGAACCAACCAGACGAGCATTCCAGTTGAACGTGGTGCCCTGAACGATGTCACCGCCAAACGACAGTTCGACGCCCGTGTTGCGGATACTACCAATGTTCGCCAGAATCGTGTTAGCGAAGTAGTTAACCCCATCGGCCGGTACGTTGATGTTGTACAGGGCGTCGCTGGTCAGCTTGTTGTAGTACTCGACCGTACCTGAGAACCGGCTGTTGAACAACTGGAAGTCCAGACCTACGTTGGTTTGACCAAGAATTTCCCACTTCAGGTTCGGGTTGGCGTTCTGCGTAATACCGTAGCCCGGCAGGAAGTCGCCGATCGATCCATCATAGTACGTACCCCGCTGACCATACAACTGGATTGAGCTGTAGGCGTTGATTCCTTCGGAGTTACCCGTTTGTCCCCAACCTACGCGCAGCTTCAGGAAGCTAAGTACGTTGCTCTTGGGGAAGAACGATTCGTTGGTAATGTTCCAGCCCGCAGCGATTGACGGGAAAACACCCCATTTGTTGTTCGCTCCGAATTTCGAGCTACCGTCCCGGCGAATTGTTGCCGTCACGTTATACTTGTCGTTCAGATTCACAACGCCCCGTCCGAAGAAGGAGATCAACCGAGCCTGGTTGCGATACGACGTAGCGTATGAGTTGCTCGGGTTCAGCAGCGTACCAGCCCCCTGACCCAGGTTGTTGAAACCAAAGTCGGTGGTTACGAACTGGTTGTTGGCAGCGCCGAAGCCGTCGTTGTCGAACTGCTGGAATGAGTAGCCACCCAGTAAAGAGAAGTTGCTGGTCGTACCAAACGAGCGGTTGTACGTAGCCGTGATTTCAGCCAGCCGGTTCAGCGAGTTGTACTGACGACGCTCAGCACGGCCATTGTTGCCCTGATAGGCTTTGATAGCCGGGTTCGATACGTAGTTGTTGTTGGTGTTATCACTCTGCAACTGACCGTTTACACCCAGTGAAAGTCCGTCCAGGATTTCGTAACGCAGGTTCGCTCCAACAATGGCCGTGTTCCGTACCCCGTTGTTCGTCGCGTTTTCGAGCATTGCAACCGGGTTGAACAGGTCAAACGCACCACCTACTTCACTGTACTGGCCCTGCGCATCCCGTACCGGCAACGTAGGCAGGAACTGAGCGGCCCGACGCACGATGCCATTGTCGGCAAAGTTCTGGTTCGTTTGCGTGTACTGCAGGTTATACTGTACGTTCAGGCGGTTATCGAGTGCCTTCTGGTCGAGGTTAACCCGGCCAATCAGACGGTCGAAGCCCGTGTTCTTTACAATACCCTGCTGGTTGATGTAATCAAGCGACCCGCGGTAGGTGAAGGTGTTCGATCCACCCGATATTGCGATGTTGTGGTTATTTACCAGGCCCGTACGCGTAATTTCCTTGATCCAGTCCGTATTGTAATAGTTACCACTGGCATCTCTCGGAAAACGCTGCTGATCCGATAAGGCAGAAGCTCCTCTGATCTGCGTTACTGCGGCAATGTAGCCGGGGCCGTCGAGCAGATCCAGGCGGTTCGAAATGGTTTCAGCACCCACGTAGTTGTTGAACGTAACCGTAGTCTGTCCGGCTTTACCGCGCTTAGTCGTTACGATGATAACGCCGTTGGCAGCGCGTGAACCATAGATAGCGGCAGCTGAGGCATCTTTCAGTACGTCGATGCTTTCGATGTCGTTCGGGTTTACCTGGCTGATCGGTACACCGATCATACCATCCACAACGTAGAGCGGGTCAGAGCCACCGGCCAGCGACGTGTAACCGCGCAGACGAACGGTTGGGCTCTGGTTCGGGTCGCCTGACGGCGTCGTGATAACCAGACCGGCTACCTTACCCTGAATGGCCTGCAGGGGGTTTGGCGTAATACCGGGGTTAAATTCCCGGGAAGTAACCTGCGTCACAGAACCGGTCAGGTCCTTCCGTTTGGCTGTACCATAACCAACCACCACCACCTCTTCGAGGGCTTTCGTGTCGTCGGCCAGCTGTACGTCTACCGCCGAGCGGTTACCAACGGCTACCTCCTGCGACTGGTAACCGATGAAGCTCAATACCAGCGTGGCGTTATCGGGTACGTTAGTCAACTGATACGTACCGTCCGCCTGGGTGTTCGTACCTCGTTGCGTTCCTTTAATCTGCACACTCACCCCCGGTAAACCTGAGCCTGTCGGATCGGTTACTTTGCCTGTCACAGTACGTCCCTGCGCCCACGCCAACTGGTTACTCAGCGTTAACACAGCCAGCATCATCAGGAAGCCGAGCAGGCTTTTCCGCGCCGATGACTGGAACTGGCGATTGCCAGATTCCCCTACTAAACTGCTTTCGCAGTCAATGCTGTAGGAATTGTTCATCATAGGTTTTAAAAAAAGGTTAGAACAAAATTTACTAGTGAAGCTTATAGCCAAACCTCCGGTGAAGGGCTGTCAGACAGGACGTATAGTCCTGAAACGTAGAACCTTGTCGGGAAAATTTAGCATATAATCTTGAACTATTAAGCAAATTACAACAGCCTTACTTAAAAATACAAATGGCTATCGGTTTAAAAACAATTAACTATGGTCAAAATTGTATCATAAATTTTCTTAAAAAGCTACCAGTTTGTTTCACTTTAACAACCCACACGACTTTGAGATAGACTATACTATGCCTGATTAACAACGCCTTCGGATATTCTTTATCAAATTGATTATATAACATTTTATAGTCAGAAGCCTAATGACCAGGCGAACTGTTACTCATAAAAATTTGTAAATCTATTAGTGAGTTAACCCATTAAATTTGCTCATTAATTATTTCCTACTCGATCTGGCATGGTAACCGCGGATGATTTACGGCATTTAGCCGGGCTTCTGGAAGGCGAACTACACGACAATTTGACTCAGCGTACACTCTATGCGACGGATGCTTCGGCCTACCGCGAAATGCCGGTCGCGGTGGCGGTTCCGAAAACCGTCGGTGATTTGAAAACGCTGATCAATTTTGCCCGACAGCACAAAACATCGCTGATTCCCCGCACGGCCGGGACCTCACTGGCCGGCCAGGTGGTTGGGGCCGGTATTGTGGTTGACGTGTCCAAGCACTTTACCCAAATTCTGGAAGTCAATCCGGAGGAGCGATGGGTGCGGGTGCAGCCCGGTGTGGTCCGCGATGAACTGAATCTGTTTCTGAAGCCATACGGTCTGTACTTTGGTCCCGAAACCTCAACGGCCAACCGGGCCATGATTGGTGGGATGGTGGGCAACAACTCCTGCGGTTCTAATTCGGTGGTGTATGGTTCTACCCGCGAGCATACCCTGGCCGTAAAAGCCTTGCTGGCCGACGGTAGTGAGGTTTCCTTTGGGCCGATGCCTGCAACTCAGTTTGAGCAGCTGGTATCTACGGCCGGCCAGAAAAACGGCTCCGCTTCGCTGGCCGATCGGATCCTATTACAAACTCACACCGTTCTGTCTGATCCGGCCAACCAGGCCGAAATCCGGCGAAACTTCCCTAAGCAGAGCATTGAACGCCGGAATACAGGCTATGCCCTCGATATGTTACTCGATTGTGCGCCCTTTACGCCGAACGGGGAGCCGTTTAATTTCACCAGACTGATCGCCGGATCGGAAGGTACGCTTTGCTTTCTGACCGAGATCCAACTCAACCTGGTGCCGCTGCCCCCCAGCGAGTCGGGGTTAGTGTGCGTGCATTGCCACTCGATCGACGAAGCGCTCCGGGCTACGCTTACGGCCCTGAAATACAAGCCACAGGCGGTGGAGCTCATTGACGATATTATTCTGGAACAGGCTGACACCAACCCCGAACAGCGTAAGAACTCGTTCTTCGTTCAGAAAACGCCAACCGATCATTACCCGATTATTCTGGTAGTTGATCTGTCGCGCAACGACCGGGCGGAAGTCGAACGTTTAGCGGCTGACATGGAAGCTGACATGCGGGCTGAGGGCCTGGGTTACCATTTTCCGTTGCTGTTTGGTGAGGATACCAAGAAAGTCTGGACGCTCCGCAAAGCTGGCCTTGGCTTGTTGGGCAATCTTCCCGGCGACGAAAAAGCGGTGGCCGTGATTGAAGATACGGCCGTTGATGTGCGTGATCTGCCCGCATACATCCGGGATTTCAACGAGATTCTGGCCAGGCACGGTATGCACTCGGTACACTACGCCCACGCGGGTTCGGGAGAGCTGCATTTGCGGCCTATCATCAACCTCAAAACAGAAGAAGGTCACCGCCAGTATCGGATGATTGCCGAAGAGATTGCTGCGCTGGTGAAAAAGTACGACGGCTCACTGTCGGGCGAGCACGGCGATGGTCGACTGCGGGGCGAGTTTATTCCGCAGATGGTTGGTCCGCATAATTACGAGCTGATGCGGCAGCTTAAGCAAACGTGGGACCCCGACGGCATTTTCAATCCTGGTAAGATCGTCGATACGCCCCCGATGGATACGTTCCTGCGCTACGAAGCCGGCCAACAGACCCCGACGTTTCAGACGTACTTCCGGTATCATGACCAGGACGTGCTGCAGCACGCCGAGCAATGCAACGGCTCCGGCGATTGCCGCAAAACACACCTCTCGGGGGGAACCATGTGCCCCAGCTATATGGCCACCCGCAACGAAAAGGACACTACCCGGGCGCGGGCCAACATCCTGCGCGAAATGCTCACACGGTCGCCGAAAGAGAATCGCTTTGACCATGAGGAGATCAAGGAAGTGTATGACCTGTGCCTGTCCTGCAAAGGCTGTAAATCAGAGTGCCCATCGAACGTGGACGTAGCCAAGCTGAAAGCTGAGTTCCTTCAGCATTACTACGACGCCAATGGCGTACCCATCCGGTCGCGGCTGGTGGCCAACTTCGCCCGGCTGTCGGGCGTGGCATCGCTGGTTCCTTGGGCTTACAACGCGGTGCTGGGCACACCAGCCCTCCGTCGGGTAGCCAACCGGATGATCGGCTTCCACCCCGACCGGACTATGCCTCTGCTGGATAAAACGACGCTGAAGAAATGGGCCAGGAGCAGGGGTGGCAGGGAATGGCAGGGTAACAGCAGGACAAACCCTGCTATCCGCGCAATCCCTGCCAAGCCCCTGCTTTATTTCTTCTGCGACGAGTTTACGAATTACAACGATGTAGAGGTTGGTCAGAAAGCGATTCAGTTGTTTGAGCGGCTGGGCTACGAGGTGGTTATCCCCGAACATGGCGAAAGCGGCCGGGCAGCCTTATCGAAAGGGCTGCTGAAGTACGCTAAAACGCTGGCCGAACGTAACGTCAACGCGTTGAAAGGTATTGTAACGGCTGAAACGCCACTGGTGGGCCTGGAGCCGTCGGCTATTCTTACCTTTCGCGACGAGTACCCCGATCTGGTGAGTGAGTCGCTGGTGGCCGATGCCCGTCGTATTGCTGAACATGCCCTGACGTTCGAAGAATTCATCGCCCGCGAAATCGACGCCAGACGTATCAGGCCGGAGCAGTTTACCAAGGAGAAACGGCTCGTCAAGCTCCACGGCCACTGCCAGCAGAAAGCGGTGTCATCGCTGGTGCCGGGGAAGAAATCGCTGTCCCTTCCGAAGAATTACTCCGTGCAATTGATTCCGTCCGGATGCTGCGGCATGGCCGGATCGTTTGGGTACGAAGCCGAGCACTACGACGTATCGATGAAGATTGGCGAACTGGTGCTGTTCCCGACTGTTCGGCAGCAAGCTGACGATGTGATTATTGCGGCCCCCGGCACCAGTTGCCGCCACCAGATCAAAGACGGTACCGGCCGCAAGGCGAAGCACCCCGCTGAGATTTTGTTTGACGCGCTCGCCTAACCGAGGTCGGCCGCAGGTAATTACCAGGATCGGGACGCCGGGATGATAAAAAACGGCCACAGCATAACCCGATCGAGCGATTACTGAAGTTCGTGAGCTTGAGTGGTATTGGCTCGCTCCACCACCCGACTGCGTTTGAGTTCAGGCAAGCCGTGTCAGACTTCTTAGTCGGCTGGTGACTTATCATGCCCAGTCGAAACATCTGATGATGCTCAGGTTTACCGTATTGTTGTCCGGAATAGCTTGGGTATAAGTAAAGCAAAAGCGTTCAGCGCTCAAAAGGCCATCGTTTTTGCACCGCGGCCGATACCAGAAAAGCGACGATGCCCAGAACACTTACAACCAGGCCGGACAGCATGAACTCCAGGCCCGTAGAGATGAAAATAAACGCCCATACGCCGATGGCCAGCAAAACCGGCAGCGGATACAGTGGCATCCGGAATGGGAACGAAACCGCCACCCCACCCGCCCGGCGTCGTTGATGCAGCCGAAGCAGGCCAACGGCCTGCCCAATGAACTGAACCAGGATACGCATCGCCAGAATGGCCGTAATGACATCCCCCAGTCGGAACAGCAGGCTAAATGCAAAGCCCAGCCCGCCCAGAAACAGCAACGATACGTAGGGGAATTGGCGGGTTGGGTGCAGCCGGGCAAAGATGCGGAAGAAACGCCCATCGGCAGCAGCGGCATACGGTACCCGCGAATAGCCCAGCAGGACGGCAAACAGCGAGGAGAAGGCTACTACCAGCACCAGAACGGTGGCCATCCGGGCCGCTCCCGGTCCATACAGCGTCTCAACAAACGTACTGACAATGAACTCACTATGCTGCGCCTGCTGCCAGGGTACCACGCTTACCACACTGATGTTCATCAGCAGATACAGCACCGCAATGCCAACAATGGAGATAAACATACTGGCCGGAATGTTCCGCGCCGGCTGCCGGATTTCGCTTCCGAGGTGGCAGATGTTATAGTATCCCAGATAACAGTAGATCGTTTTGACCGACGCCTGCCCGAGGCCCGCAGCCATCAACCCACCCCCAACCGACCCCATCGAGGTAATCACCTCCCCTACGGGAATTCGGGCGTTGGTCAGGCCACCGACGATGATCCAGCCGAGAGTAAGCAGCACCGCCCCCCACATGACCAGCCCAATGCGGCCGATGGAGTCGATCTTACGATACAGCAGCGCAATAATCACCAGCACGACTCCACCCGAGACGAGTTTACGCTGCCAGTCGTCGAGTGGCATCAGGTACGAAGCATACTGCGAAAATCCGATGGCCCCCGAGGCCAGTACCAGTGGCGCCTGAATCATGGTCTGCCAGACGTACAGAAACGACATGAGCCGCCCCCATTTCCGTTCGCCGTAGGCGATTTTCAGGAAGTTATAACTACCCCCGGCCTGCGGAAAAGCAGCCCCCAGTTCGGCCCAGACGAAGGCATCAATCAGCGACACAACCGCTCCGAGTACCCAGGCCCACAGAAACTGGGGCCCGCCAATAGTTTTGATAACCAGCGACAAAACCACAAACGGCCCAATCCCGACCATGTCGATCATATTGAGCGCTGTGCCCTGCAACAGGCTTAACCGGCGCGGCAAGGTGACCTCGGATGAGGTAACGGACGGATCAGTAGGCTGGCTGGAAGACGTAGAGTTGGTCAATAGCGTAGAATGTCAATACCAGTTACGTAACTTTTCGGGTTGGTTAACAAAGGATAGAAACCCGCTAAAAGTTCGTTGAAACTACATTTTGCCAATTAATTGCGTTGCCGGCGTCGGCTCCATCCGAATTAAAGAAACCGTGTGACCAGAAAACACCCTGAAAAGGTACGCAAGTAACAGTTCAATTTTTCAAACAAACCCTATAGACAAAGGTTATTAATCCAGTAATCAATAAATGAATAGAATTACTTACGTTATGAAAAAGGCAATTGTTTTAGGAATATGTCTGACCATTGGTGTTGGTACCGGGGTAATGGCTCAGACACAGGGACAGAAACGAAGTTCTAATGGAATGACTTCAAAAGGAGGTGACGCCAATACCAGTTCCGTTGAGGGTATGCAGCGCCGGGGCACTGGTAAGATGTCGTCCGGGGCTACACGCAACGGTAACAGCAACCTGTCGCCTACCTCACCGACGAACACGCAGGGCAGCACATCGGAAGGATCGGCCAGCGTACCGTCGAACGGCGGAGCTAAGGGTACGAACGTAAAATCGCAAGGCAGTGCCAATCGGGCAAAAAGCACGAAAAACGGGACAGCCACCGACGGCGGCCTGACCAGCACCGGAACACCTGATTACGGCACCAATGTCGATCAGAAGTCAACGTCGGGCACGACGGGTGGTTCGAAGCGGCCAACATCGACCAGCGGAGTTCGGAAAGAAGCTCAGACAAGCGATAAGAACGTATCAACCGGCAATCCGCAACCGACAGGGCCGGGCAAACCCGGTACGCCCTCTGGCAACGCCAAAGGGAAACAAGGTGGCGGCAGCACCTACCCAACTCAAAAATCAGGGTCGGGTAGCTCAGGGAACAGCAATCAATAAGTCAATCGTTTCTGTCTGTGAACAGAACGGCCGGCCTACGTAACGTAGGCCGGCCGTTCTGTTTATGTTCATGATCTGGTAAAGCCGACTCAATTGTTTCAATTGAGTAACTCGTCGAAGGTCAGACTGATGTAGTACGTTGATCCGATGTATGGGTTACCGAACGCCTGGAAATAGGGTTTGCCAAACAGGTTGGTGCCCCCAATCTTGACGATTGATTTCAGGTTCGACAGCTTGTAGTTAACCTGCGCATCGAAGTTGTTGATCGCTGGTACAATCGTGTTTGCGTACAAGGGCACCCCCGCTTCCGACGGCTGGCCAAAGCCTTCCCATGTGAATTGATCCTGATGACGGAACGTCAGGGCAAAACCCGCTTTCGACGTAGCGGTCGGCCGCTTGCTGAAGGACAGGTTCCAGCGGTATTCCGGCGTATTAAACCCGGAGGTTTGCAGCTCAGGCGAAGGCGTGAAATTGTTCAGTTTGTTATTCGCAATGTTACCGGAAACGACAAATCCTTTGGGCAGACTGTAGTTCAAGCCCACCGCCCAGCCTGAAGCCGTAATGCGTTCACTGCTGTTGGCCGGTGCCGAGAATACCCGACGCGTATTGCCACTCAGTACGCCCGATGCCAGCGGCAGCAATCCCGGCGCAGCCGAAGCCGTCGGTTGGATCAGAATAACCGAACCGATGAAGTTGGTGTATACGCTGTAGTAGTAATACGCATCGATAAACAACCGCTTGTTGATGATGCCCCGGTACCCAATTTCGTAGTTAGCGACCCGCTCCGGCTTAAACTCCTTGCGCTGGTAGGGTTTTAAATTTGCCAGATTCGCGTTTACCGCCAGCCCTTGTACCACTGCCGGTTTATTAGCCTGAATAGCTGCATTGATTCCCTGTTGAATAGCCGCATCAATAGCCGTTTGATTGTTTGGAATTTGCCCGGCCGTTACGCCTGCCTGTACAGCAGCCACCACCTGAGGGCGAGCTTGCAAAGTAATTAAATCTTCAGCCTGTTTTTGCAGAGCCGGATCAGCCGCCGACTGTAGCACCGCAGCCCCAAAAGCCGCTACGTCGGGGCGGGAGTAGGAGTTCGACAGTTGATAGCGGTCGAAGAACTCCGGCAAGCCGCCAATCAGCCGGGCGTTGGGCGTCTGCAAGTCAATGTACTGATTCTGCGTCGTTGGAATCCGGAAACCCGTCTGATACGACAGTCGGATGTTATGATCGCCAAACGTCGTCACGGCCGACACCCGGGGCGTAAACTGGCCCTTGAAGTTCTGGTTTTTGTCGTACCGTAGCGAACCCGTCAGTTTCAGGTGGTCGCCGAACAGTTGCTTGCTTACCTGGGCAAACCCGCCGTATTCGTTAATAGTAATCGTTCCGGTACGTCCCTCCACCTGATCAGCGAAGAGCGTCCCCTCCGAACGCAGTTGATACATGCGGAAGTTAGCGCCGATCAGGACATCGGCGAACTTGATTTCATTTTTCAGGTTGTACACCCCCTCGGCATGGTACAGGTTCGACTTATCCAGAAACGCCCCGCCCGGGTTTGTCGGATTTGAGATCGGGTTCGTCCGGACAGCCTCGTATAGCCGGTTGTAAGCTTCGGTGCCCGGTACGGGCCGCCCCTGATCAGCAACGCCCCGGGCCGTCAGGTGCGCCTGATCTTCTGACTGCCCTGCCTGACGAGCCTGTGCGAATGCGCCCACGTACTGACCATACCAGACTGAGCTGGGTTTCCAGGCTTCGTTCAGGAAGATGCTGGCCAGACCCGCCGTGTACGACTTGCCCGATCGCTCCTGGGTCGTATAGGCCCGCAGCGTAAAATTGTCGCCCCGCAGTTCGAGCTTACCCTGCGTCAGGTTAAAATCCCGCAGCGAATACCGGCCGTTACCTGTATATACCGTCGTACCGAAGCCGTAGTTGATCTGCCCGATGGCTTCAATTTTTTCCGTCAGCCGGTAGTGGACAGCACCGTTTATTTTAAGGCTTTTGGTGTCGTAATCAACCAGATTTACCTCCGGATAGCCCGTACGGCTTACGTTCCGGTTAGGCAAAAGGGCCAGCGCAGCAGACGGCAGTTGTCGGGCAGCCACCAGCGCCTGTCCAACCGTAAGGATGTTAGCCTGGTTCTCATCGCCGTATACGTTCATTCCGTCATAGTTTATAGCCGTGCCCGGACCCCGATTCGGATCAGCATTTCCCCCACCGTTCAGGTTGGTATAGTTCGTTGCCTGCCAGTCTTTGGCTTTTATGTACGACAGGTTTACTTTGAAAGCCAGCTTGTTGTTAAACGCCTTGGCGTACCGGATCGATGCATCGTAGAAACCGGTCGTTGGCTCGGTACGATTGTCGGCATGCATGATACCCGTCTTTACGTTAGCGCTGAGGCCCTGATACAGAAACGGGCTTTTGCTGTTCAGCAGGATCAGGCCCTGAATCGCGTTTGGCCCGTACAGCGCCGATGCCGCTCCCGGCAGAATCTCGACGCTCTCTACGTCCTGCTCCGGAACGCCCACGATGTTGTCGATGGGAAAGTTCAGGCCCGGCGCGGAGTTGTCCATACCATCGATGAGCTGCACCGTGCGTGGGTTACCGTTGGCACCAAAGCCCCGCATGTTAATTGATTTGAACAGCAGCCCCTGCGTAGAGATGTCGACTCCTTTGAAATTGGCCAACCCACTGTAAAAATCCGGGGCTGGTGTGTTCTGAATGGCCCGGATGTCCATTTTCTCAACCGCTACCGGCGACTTCAGAACACTCTCCTCAACCCGCGAGGCCGACACAACGACCTCCTCGCCAAACGTGACCTGTTCCTTCATTGTAATGTTCAGGTCTGTGCGGTTACCATTGATTGGGAGTTCCTGCGTCTGGTACCCGACCGACGAAACGACGATCGTGAATGGAGCTGGCGTATTGGTCGATAAGGAAAAGTTTCCTTTTGAGTCGGTAATCGTGCCGATCACTTTGCCCTTTACTGTGATACTGACACCTGCCAGCTCTTCCTTCTTTACTTCATCGGTGACCTTTCCAGCAATTCGAACCTGGGCAAACACACTAACTGACATTACACAAAACAGCCAGACCAGTGGTAAAGAATACCTCATAGTTGTACACATAGGTAATTGTAAGTGAATAGGATTAAGTAAACTCGCGGTTTATTTAAATATAAAACTAGATAAAACTCTGCTTTTTGTCCAAAAAATTCTTGATATTAATAAAAAATATGATTTAAAAATTAGTTATATGTCGCTAAGTATCTGTTTAACAAAACTTTAACGCTCTACCTTATACGTAGCTTTTTTCATACAAGGAATGTACGTTACTCGATCTATTGTACTCTTGAGGAACGTCCGTTGAATTTCTGGTTTCAGGTGTGTTCGTGTTACCGGTATGTAGATCGATAGCAAACTGACGGGTAGTAAATTTGATAAGGAGCTGTCTTTTACTAGTCAGCACTCTTTTCTCAACTCATATTCTTTTTCCATGAACAACGACTTCGAACAATCCGGTCGGCGTGATTTCCTGAAGGCCTCCGGCCTGCTGACGGGTAGCGCATTACTAAGCAGCCTGCCTTTTGGATCTATTGCGGGTGGTTATCACCGGTCGGTAGACGATACCATCAAAGTTGCCCTCATCGGTTGCGGTGGACGTGGAACCGGTGCTGCTCAGCAGGCACTCAGTACAAAACAGAACGTCAAGATCGTGGCGATGGCCGATGCCTTCCGCGACCGGCTCGATCAGGCTTATAAGTCGCTGACTGGCCGTGGATTGAAAGCCGCCGATGGCTCCTCTAAAGTAGACGTACCCGAAGACCGGAAGTTTGTCGGGTTCGACGCCTACAAGCAGGCTATTCCGCTCGCCGACGTAGTGATCCTGGCCACGCCACCGGGTTTCCGGCCGAGCCACTTTGAGGAAGCGGTTCGGCAGGGCAAACACGTCTTCATGGAAAAGCCGGTTGCTACCGATGCGCCGGGTGTGAGGAAAGTGCTGGCCGCAGCGGAAGAAGCCAAGAAGAAAAAACTAAACGTAGTAGCCGGTCTGCAGCGTCGCTATCAGCCCAGCTACCGGGAAATGATCAAGCGCATTCACGATGGCGCCCTGGGCGACATTGTTGGTGGGCAGGTTTACTGGGTCAGTGGTGGCGTCTGGCATAAGCCTCGTCAGGCGAATCAGTCCGAGATGGATTACCAGATGCGTAACTGGTATTATTTCAACTGGCTTTGTGGCGACCATATCAACGAGCAGCACGTTCATAACATCGACGTAGCGAACTGGGTAAAGCAGAGCTATCCGATTTCGTGCCAGGGCACCGGTGGCCGCCAAGTGCGGAACGGTAAGGACGACGGCGAAATTTTCGATCACCACATCGTCGATTTCGTTTATGCCGATGGCACAACCATCAATAGCCAATGCAGACACTACGAAGGTACGTTTAGCCGCGTAGATGAGCTGTTCCTTGGTACCAAAGGCAAGGTTGAAGGTATGGAAAAGAAAAGCAGCGCGCTGATGGGCTACAACGGACAGCCAATCTTCTCCTACGCGGCAAAACCGACTGACAATCCGTACCAGATCGAGCACGACGAACTGTTTGAAGCCATTGCCAAAGGCGAATACAAATTTGCCGATGCCGAGCGGACAGCTAAAAGCACCATGACGGCCATTATGGGCCGGATGGCAACGTATTCGGGGAAAGTGGTGAAGTGGGACGAAGCCCTGAACTCGCAGATCGACCTCTTCCCCGAAAAACTGGCCTGGGACGCTATGCCTAAGGTAATCCCCAACGCCGACGGTATCTATCCGATTGCCGTTCCCGGCAAAACGATTGCCGTGTAGAGACACAATATGTTGTGTCTCTACATCCGGAATTCGGCCGACTGCCACCTGCGCAGCCGGCCGTTTTTGTTTTCGAGGATGTACAGTTTTGTGCCGGGAAAGCGACTAATCAACCGACGGCTTTTCCGCCAGCCCGCTACGCTGAATACTTTGGTCAGGGCGTCGGCATGGTATCCATCGGGTGCCAGCACGGTGGCCCGAACGAAATGGCGCAAACCCAGCCCACTCCGGGGGTTCATGACGTGTGAATACCGCCGACCGTTGTATTCCAGATACCGGTACGTATCGCCTGAGGTGGTAATAGCCGCATTTTTCAGATACACCGTCAGCGTATCCGTATCGCCGGCTTTTCCTGAACTGACTGCCACACGCCAGCCGTCCGGTCGGTCGGGTGGCGCATCGCCCGCCAGAACATCGCCCCCCAGATCAATCAAAGCCGAACGGATACCGAAGCCCTGTAACACGGCTAATGCTTCGTCAATGGCCAATCCCTGCCCGATCCCGCCCATGTCGAGCCGCATACCGGCCCGGCGCAACCGAACGGAACGCGTTACTGAATCCAGCTCAATGAACCGGTACCCAACGGATCGCCGGGCTCTTCGACGCTCTTTACCCGACGGAAACGCCTTCCGGCGAACAGCCCGGCGCCATAGGAGCGACAACGGCCCAATGGTTGGATCAAAACGGCCATTCGACAGTCGGGCGATGGTTACTGATTTCTGGAGTACGTCGAAAAGCTCGGGCGAGACCCGTACCCACTGGCCCGAACCACTGGAAGCCGACAGTCGGTTGATTTCACTGCCGTCGAGGTAATCGCTCATGATCTGATTCAGCGAATCCATCCGGGCCGAAACGGCTCCGTTAGCCCGACTGGCGGTCAGGCTATCAGGCGCATAAACCGTTACGTTAAATTGCGTTCCCATGAGCCCTCGGTGGAAACTATAGCGGTGCAGCGGCTGAGCGCCCGCCGGAAGCAACCAACCAAGCAGCAAAAACAGAATGACAAAGCGTAGGGACAAAGCAGGGGGGAATTTGGTTATCGTAACAGCTTACAGAACGAGAGTATGACGATTAAGAACAAATACATTATCCTGGCAGCGGGGTTTTGGTTGGGTGGTATCCTTATGTTGCTGCTGGGGTCAGTCTTAAAGGATCAGTCGTGGGCGGGTACACTTTTCACAATCGGCATTCTGGGGCAGGCCGCCGGTTTCAGTCTGTTCGGCTTTGCCATCATGAAAGGCGCTTTCAACAAAAAAGAGTAATCCTGTTTATCCATTCTGCCACAACTGGGCCAGTATCCGGGCGTTTTCGGCTTCGTCAAAAACGGCGCGAATCGGGATGCGAAATCCTTCTACCGCTACGCTGGTAATTGTTGCGTCCGACGCTTTGACTAATAGCTCATACGTATCGTCCTGCAGCACGTACTGTTCGATAACCTGCTTCTCGGGGTCTACGATCCAGTATTCCCTAACCCCGTGCGATTCATAATCCTGGTATTTGATACCGCGGTCGTTCTCGGCGGTTGAGTCAGAAAGCACCTCAACCACAAAATCAGGCGCCGGAAACTGAGCCTCGCTCGGTTTAAAGTCGCTGGCTTTCTCATTACCCCAGAAACAAACGTCCGGCTCGTAATCATTGCGCGTTAAGGAAACAAGCAGCTTTTCGATGCCAACGTATCCCAGTTTTTTTAGTCGCACGTAAGTTCGAAGTAACTCATATATATTACCCGACGCTTCATTGTGCCGCAACCGAACCGGCGAGTGGTAGTAGATTGCGCCGTTGATGAACTCCATCTTCCGGTTCTCCTCAACAAGGGTGTAGAAATTCGCCCGGGCCGCTTTCTCCAGCTCCAAAGCCGCCTGCAAACGATCAATGAAAATATACGCGTCAGGCATTTGCAGGGCTTGTTCGAGTAAGGTGGCTTGCATGATTTGTCAAATTGGGTTACTAACAAATTTACAATAATCCAGCCTCTTTTTCTGTCTGTTGGCCTGCGACCTGCGCTACCTTGTTTCGCAGGTACATATCGACCAACACCAGCGCGGCCATGGCTTCCACGATCGGCACGGCGCGGGGCACAACGCAGGGATCATGACGGCCTTTGCCCGATACTGTTACGGGCTGGCCGTGCACATCGACGCTGTCCTGATCCTGCATGATGGTAGCCACCGGCTTGAACGCCACCCGGAAGTAAATGTCCTCGCCGTTGCTGATCCCGCCCTGAATGCCTCCCGAATGGTTGGTCTTTGTACGAACGTGGCCCTGCTCGTCGGTATAGAATTCGTCGTTATGCTGCGAACCGTACAACTCTACACCCGCAAAGCCGCTGCCGTACTCAAATCCCTTCACGGCGTTGATACTGAGCATGGCTTTTCCCAGTTCGGCGTGCAGCTTATCGAAAACCGGCTCGCCCCAGCCCACCGGTACCCCTTGGATAACGCAATCGACCACACCACCGATGGAGTCGCCCCGCTTGCGAGTCTCGTCGATGTACTGAAACATGCGCTCGGCCGTTTCAGGATCCGGGCAGCGAACGGCGTTTTCTTCGGCCAGGGGCAGATTCAGCGCCTGATACGGTTTCTCCAGCTTCAACGTGCCCACCTGCGATACGTAGGCCTGTACCTGAACGCCCTGCTGCTGCAACAACAGCTTGGCCACTGCCCCGGCCGCTACCCGGGCGGCCGTTTCGCGGGCCGACGACCGGCCACCACCCCGGTAGTCGCGGGAGCCGTATTTGGCCTGATACGTGTAGTCAGCGTGCGACGGACGAAACTGCCCGGCAATGTGCGAGTAGTCTTTGCTACGCTGGTCGGTGTTACGAATAACAAGGGCAATAGGCGTTCCCTGCGTCCGGCCGTCGAACACCCCCGACAATACCTCAAACTCATCGGCTTCGCGACGCTGGGTTGTGATGCGCGATTGACCGGGTTTGCGCCGATCCAGTTCGTGCTGAATAAAGTCAGTATCGAACGGCAAACCGGCCGGGCAGCCGTCGATCACTACGCCGATAGCCGGCCCGTGCGATTCGCCAAAGGTTGAGATCTTAAAGAGGGTTCCGTATGTACTACTCATAGCCGCAAGTATCGCAGAGATTCAATTGACCAGCAAAATTCGGGTAAATCTGCGGATTCCGCGTAATCGTAGGTTCATCTTCTGAAAAACACAACCAACATGCCCAGTAACATCAGTATGATCAGCACATTAGCTACCGCCCGAACCAACACAGCGCCGTTGATGGGCTGGTCGGTGCTGTCCAGTTTATCAATACCCGCATAAATTGACGTTGGCGTACCGACCCCGGACGAAACGCTCTGCCCTGGTTTCTCAACCCCACCGTCGACCGAAGCTACTGCCGTCGTCGCCGTGCCGATCTGCAACTGTATCTGCGACCGCAGTGTATCGTACCGGGCGGTCTGCGGATTAAAGAAAATCCATTGAAATCGGTCACCGAGTGGCAACGGACCATTCTGGCGCGGAATCAGAAAGTAGGTGAATGTTTTACGGCCGGTCACGCGCCCTCCTGCGCGACTAAGCGTCTGACGTTCTTTCGGCGGAAAAATATCAATGGCCGTAGCCTCCGGGCCGGTGGCCGGCACAGGGGCCTGAAGGGTAGCGATGTTTCCTTCCCCTTCCACGGCAAAGCTATACCGAATGCTCTGCCCAATGCTTACCCGCGTGCGTTCAACGGATTCGGCCAGATGAAACAGACCGACCGGCACCTGACCACGCAGCGGATGGGGCGGCAGCGGCCGAACGTTTACCGTAAGCGGTTTGCTGGTAAACACGACCGTTTCGGACTGCGCCAGCGGAGGGCCAACTTTAGGCCGGGGCCGTGCGAGCCACATCGACACGGCCGGCAATCGGAGAGGCTGGGCCGACAGCGGAAAGTAAATAGCCTGATACAACAAATACTCTCTGAACTTTCGTCCGCTCACCATCACCGGGATGGGCTTCAAGTCATTGATCCCAACGTTTTCTTCCCAGGCGTTGGCGGGGCGAATTTTTTTAAGGATTGTCTGCAACTGTCGATCCAGCGCTGTAAAGCTCAACTCCAGTTCGTAGGGATAATCATCCGCTACGTAGAACGCCAGTGAAAGCGCTACCCCTTCGCCCGCATAAATCGACGAGTGCGACGCTTTGAGGCTGAGAAAAGCCGAACCACTTGGTGGCGTGGCGGGCGTCGTGAGTGTTGTTGCATCGGGACCGCCCGCTACCGCAGCCGCCGGCCGTACAACCAGCACTGCCCCTTCTGATCGGGCCACGAATCCGTTGACGGTTACCGAGAATGGCGCTAATTTGAACCGTCCCGGCGATTTTGCCTGATACGTCTGCGTGACTACTTGATTTACAACCGGTTTATTCTCAACTTCGGACGTTGTAAAGCTCACCGAAGTACCTCGTTTTATAAAACCCGGTATGTCTGGAAAGTCGATTATCGGCCTATTTTCGCTGTTTGGGGCGATCACCGAAATGGTAAAGGGCCGTTCGATCGAAAAAGCGGTTTGACTTAATTCAATAGTTACAAGATTCTCAGCACTTTGTCCAAAAACGGCTGAAATACAACAAAAAAATAATACAAGAAATTTGCGGAATATTTCTAATGGCATCGTTATATTTGAGCAACAATTGCACTTTACACACCGTTATGGCTGTGAGTAGTGATTGAAAACGAAACGTTCAACCAAATTAATAAATCCATAGGCTTTTTAACCAAAAATTAGATGTGAGTATGGCCTCAATGCTGGAATACATTAAAACCATCCTTCAGAAGGTGAGTTTTGATAAGGCCCTGTTTGAAAAAGAGTTGAGTAAAGCCATCGCCATGCTGGTTCCTGAGGAAATTAAACAACTCAAGACCTGGTGTTATGCACAGTTTGGTAAAATTTATCGTGTTGTGCTGAACCGCTGCTTTTCGCGGGTACGGTTTTCCTGAAGAAAACGCTTCTTAGCGATACAAGCCTCCGGCCAACCCGGAGGCTTTTTTGTTGCTTACAACGCAAACCGCTCGCGCATCTCGGGGATGTCGACCCGTGAGAAACCAGCCGCTTCCAGCTTCGCCTTCCAGATCAACTGCTTGTCGTACTCGCCGTGAACGAGAAACAGCTTTTTGACCTGCGTCGGGTCCTGGCAAGCCAGGAATTCCAGCATTTCGCGGTAGTCGGCATGGGCGCTGAACGAATCCATTACAGCCACCTGTGCATTGACGGTAAACGTTTCACCGAAGATTTTCACCTCCCGGTCGCCCCGCTTCAAGGCTCCTCCCAGCGTCACCGGCGATGCGTACCCGACCAGGAGAATCGTGTTGAGGCTATCCTCAATATTGTTCTTGATGTGATGCTTGATCCGTCCGGCCTCCGCCATTCCTGATGAGGAAATAATGATGCAGGGCTCCGACCGGTCGTTGATGGCTTTGGAATCCTCTACGTCGGAAATGTAGTGCAGATTCGGGAAGTCAAAGGCGTTGCCGTCCTTTTTGATGTAACGCAGGATTTGCGGGTTGAAACATTCCTCATGATCGTCCATAACCCGGGTCGCCTTCACCGCCATCGGGCTGTCGATGTAAACGGGCAATCGGGGGAGTTTTCCTTCACTCTCCAGTTGGTCGAGGGCGTAGATCAATTCCTGCGTCCGGTCAACGGCGAAAGCCGGAATAATCAGTTTGCCCCCTCGTTTGACGCACGTATCCTGCACGATTTGCAGCAAATGCGCTTTCATATCCGGCTCGGGTTCGTGCAGTCGGTCGCCGTAGGTCGATTCGCAGATTATGTAGTCGGCCTGCGGGAATGGCTCGGGGCGTTTAAGAATCTGATCGTTAGGCCGGCCAATATCGCCACTGAAAAACAGCCGCTTCTCCTGCCCGTCTTCCTGAATCGCCAGACTGATGGCAGCGCTGCCGAGCAGATGGGCGGTGTCTGTAAACAGTACGCTTATCTGATCGGTGGGCCGGAACAGCTTACCGTAATCCACCGGTTTAAACTGGCGAAGCGCCTGCTCTACATCGGCCTGTTCATAGAGTAGTTCCAGTTCGGGGCGTCCCTGCCGGTTGCGCCGTTCGTTGATGCGCTTCAGGTCTTTTTGCTGAATGTGCGCACTGTCCGACAGCATAATCTCGCACAGGTCGGCCGTTGCGGGGGTTGCGTAGATAGGTCCGGTGAACCCCTCACGAACCAGCCGGGGAATTAATCCCGTATGGTCGATGTGCGCGTGCGACAAAAGCAGAAAGTCAATGCTGGCCGGATCAAAACCAAAATTCTGATTTAGCTCGTCGGTATTGATTCCCTGAAACAGGCCACAATCGAGCAAAATACGGGTGCCACTGTCGGTCGTCAGCAGGTGTTTACTCCCCGTCACGGTGCGGGCTGCACCAAAGAATTGAAGGTTCATATCGGTAAGGGTCGCGATTGAAGGTGTAATTACGTTGATTATATAAAATTTCAAGACCCGGTAAACGTATATTTGTTCAGACTGGTAACTAGGTATGTCGAATCAGCCCGGCTCTGCTTTCACAAAATTCACTCAGCCGTCGACCAGGCACAGGGCTGTTTCCAGACGCCTGTTCCGGCTGGTACGTCGTCCTCTTTTCTGGGCTTTGCCGGTATTCCTGCTGGTTTTCTTCGGCCTTGATCTGCTTTTTCCCCTTCGCACATCGGTACCCTACGCTCCGTTGATTACGGCTCAGGATGGTACAACCCTGCACGCTTTTCTGAGCCGCGATGATAAATGGCGCATGTACGCCGAACTGACGGAAATCACCCCGATTGTCCGCAAAACGATTCTGTTCAAAGAAGACAAGTATTTTTATTATCACGCCGGCTTCAACCCGGTTGCCATGATCCGGGCCGCCGGCCGTAACCTGCTAACCGGCCGACGAACGTCGGGGGCCTCCACCATTACGATGCAGACCGTCCGGTTGCTGGAACCCCGCGAACGGACGTACGGCAGCAAACTGCTTGAACTATTCCGGGCGCTGCAACTGGAACTGCATTTCTCAAAAGATGAAATTCTTCAACTGTATCTGAATCTGATTCCGTACGGCAGCAACATCGAGGGTTTGAAAGCCGCATCGCTGCTGTATTTTGGCAAACCACCCACCCTGCTAAGTCTGGCTGAACTAACCACGCTGACCATCATCCCCAACCGACCGTCGAGCCTGCGGCTGGGCATCAACAATGCGTACATCATGCAGGAACGTAACCGCTGGCTGGCCCGCTTCCGGTCAGCCGGGTTGTTCGATGAGGCCGCTATTGCCGACGCCCTGAACGAACCCCTTACGGCCCGACGCCGGGCCGCTCCGCAGCAGGCTCCCCATCTGGCTCGTCGGCTGCGGACTGCTTATCCAGACACGCCCATCATCCGATCAACGCTTCGGCCGGCGGCTCAGGCTACGGCTGAGCAACTCGTCTACAACTACGTTAACCGGGTCCGGGCCCTGAATATCCACAACGCGGCCGTTCTGGTTGTGGATAACCGAACCCTGGACGTAGTGGCCTACATCGGGTCAGCCGATTATGCGAATACGTTCGATGGGGGGCAGGTAGACGGCGTTCGGGCAGTACGGTCGCCGGGTAGCGCCCTGAAACCCCTGCTGTACGCGCTGGCCTTCGACGAAGGGCTGATTACGCCCAAAACCAAACTGAATGACGTACCCACTAACTTCGGCGGCTATGAGCCGGACAACTATGATCGGCGCTTCAACGGCTCCGTTACGGCGGAGTTTGCCCTGGCCAACTCGCTGAATATTCCGGCGGTAGCCCTGCTTAAAGACATTGGTACGCCCACCTTCATTTCAATGATGCGCAAAGCCGGCTTCTCGACTATCCAGAAACAGGCGAAGGACCTGGGGCTTTCAATGATTCTGGGCGGATGTGGTGTTACCCTGGAAGAAATGACGCGGCTCTACACGGGTTTCGCTAATGAAGGGGTTGTGGGGGCATTGGCGTTGACCTCACCAATCGTAGGCCCGGCCCCGCTTTCAAAAGAAGAGAGGACGGGGCCGGGCCGACGATCGGTGAGGTTGACTAAATCCTTTTCCCCGGAAGCCGCTTATCTGGTCACGCACACGCTGACCCAGATTACCCGCCCGGATCTGCCCAACAACTTTGATAACAGCTACCACCTGCCCCGTATCGCCTGGAAAACCGGCACGTCGTACGGTCGGCGCGACGCCTGGAGCATTGGCTATAACCGAAACTTCACCATCGGTGTCTGGGTCGGAAACTTTTCGGGGGCCGGTGTTGCGGAACTAAGTGGAGCCAATACCGCCACGCCCCTGCTGTTTCAACTGTTCAACGCCCTGGACTACAACTCAGCCCGGGGGTGGTTCAAGCCGCCCAAAGGATTAGCAATGCGTCGGATCTGCCCCGAAACCGGCGATACTCCCGGCGAATTCTGTACAAATCCAGTAACCGATTACTGCATCATGGGCGTATCCCGGTTTCGGCGCTGCCAGCACCGGCGGGCCGTGTCGACCAATGCAGCCGGTACGATCTCCTACTGTACGTACTGCCTTCCGGATCAGCACGAAGCCATCGTGCGTCGGTCGTACCCAAACCTGACACCGGACCTGATGGCTTTCTATCGGAGCAGGCACATTCCGTTCGAGACCGTACCGCCCCACAACCCTGCCTGCGAACGGGTGTTCGGCGATACTCAATCCGGACCGCAGATCGTTAGCCTGAACGACGGCAGCGAATACTTTATCAATCCCCGGCAACCGGTCGAAATGGAACTGAGTTGCCTGGCAGCCAACGACGTACAAACCGTATTCTGGTACCTCAATGATAAGCTATACCAGAAAGCGTCGCCCGGCGAAGGCGTCTTTTTCAGGCCCCGCCCCGGTGTGCTGACCGTTTCGTGCGCCGACGATAAAGGCCGGCATAGCAACGTGCGGGTAGTCATCCGATCTGAGTAATGATAACCATTTCTTTATTTTGCATTCTGAGGAAAAACCATCATTTTTCCGGCCTTAAATATTATATCAATGAAACTTGCTTCACTAGTAGTAACCGTCTTTTTGTTTACAACGACCACGTTTGCTCAACAGACTACCGACCCAGCTCAGGACCCTACAGCCCTCGGCAATGCCTTTTTCAAAGCCATGCTGGATGAAGATGGCAACACAATGGGAAAACTGCTGGCCAACGACTTTTTCCTGACCAGCTTTGACGGCCAGGGCATTGAGCGCGATTTGCTGCTACAGGCCATCAGTGGCGGCTACGTAGTGGTCGACAACGCTACGGTTTCCGAAACACGCACCCGCACCTACAACAGCAATTCGGCGGTGATGACCGGTTTTTGGAAAGTCAAAGGGAATGTGCAGGGCAATGCGTTCGACTACAACGCAGCGTTTTCGGTCATTTGTGCCAAGCAGGGCGACGCCTGGAAGATTGTTAACGTTCAGTTTACGCCGGTACGGCAATAGCAGCCTTCCGGAAGTTTGCCGTTCGCTAAGTCGATACGGCCAGTTCCCGTAAAATTGACACCCACTCACCTGGAATGAGTGGGTTTTTCGTTAGTATGCCGTGAGTTAGCTACCCTCTACAATGAAACCTACCGTCTTTTTCCGGCCCCTGCTTTTTGTTGCCCTATTCTTTTTTATTGGGCTGGGCTGCACCCATTTACCGTTCAATGAAGTGACCGTTGTGGGCCGCAACTTCGGCGACGAAATCCAGCGAACCCAGAACCTGACCTTTTCTTTCAACAAGAACGTTGGCCCGGAAACTGGCCTCGACGAATGGGACTCAACGCAGTACGTTCGGTTTATCCCGGCCGTTCGGGGAAAGTTTAAGTGGATCTCCCCCAACGAACTGGTGTTTTCGCCGGCCGTCGCTTTCGATGCGGCTACCGACTACCGGGCTGAATTAACCGACGATCTGCTGAAGCGGTCGGCAACAAAAGACCTTAACGTGTCGGGCGAGGCCATTGCGTTTCATACCCCCTATCTCCAGCTCACGGGTACCGAAACCTGGTGGACGCGCTCCCGCGAAACCAGTCAGCCCGTCGCTAAAGCCCGGCTGAACTTCAACTATCCGGTGTCCTCGGCGGAGGTCTCGACCAAACTGACAGTTTCGGCAGATGATAAACCGCTGACCCCTCAGCTACTGCAAGGGGGCGAAGGCCCCGAATCGGCGGATCGGCGTTCGCTGGTAGAACTGGCCTTACCCAACGCACCGGCGTTGAAAAACGAGCAGCCGCTGGCTCTGAAAATAGGGCAAGGCGTTAAAGTGCTCAACACCGCCTACACCACTAAGGAGGCCATTGAACAAACCAGTACGCTACCATCCCGCTACCGAATTGAGATCGCCGACGTAGAGACCGGCTTTAACGACAACCGACCGGGTGGGCCACGCGGCCAGGTACGGGTCATCACGACGCAGGAACTGCAGCCGGGCGATCTGAGCCAGTATTATACCATTCAGCCCCAGATCGAAACGACCGCCGAGCTGACCGAGAACGGGTTCATCATCCGGGGCGACTTCAACGAAACGGACACCTACGTACTGACCCTGACCGATCAGATACGGGGGGTGCTGAATACAAAGCTGGACGAGCCCGTAACCCGCGATCTGTTTTTTGGCAAAATGCCCGCCAGCATTCAGTTTGCAAGCAAAAAGGCACTTTACCTGTCGTCGAAAGGAGCCCGCAACGTGGGTTTGTCCATTGTTAACGTACCCCGCGTGCAGGTCAGAATCGCCAAAGTATTTGAGAACAATCTACTGAACTACCTGCGTAGTTACCGTTACGAGGAATACGCCGAAACCGCCGACGGTAGCTGGCAACCCAACGGAAAGTTCAATTACAACGACGATGAGCAGGAGCAACTGAGCAACCTGCTGGTGAACAAAACCGTCGAAACGACCGATCTGCCCAAAGTCAGGGGGGTGTCTGCGCTGAACATCGCGCTGCCTGATCAACCGAACGCCTACCGGGGGGTGTATCTGGTTACGGTCGGGTCAAAAAATGAAGCGTACCTGCGTAGCAGTCAACTGGTTTCGGTTTCGGATATCGGCCTGGTGGCCCGACACACCCCGGACGAGGTGCTCGTGTGGGCTAATTCCATCCGCACCGCCGAACCCCTCCAGGGCGTGGAGATCACGCTGGTCAGCAGCAACAACCAATCGGTGGCCACGCAGAAAACCGACGGCAGCGGCTTTGTGCGCTTTGAAAAAGTAAACGAAAAAGCACCCGGCTTTACCATTGCCTTGCTGACCGCCCGCACGCAGGAAGATTTTAACTTTATTCACCTGCCCGATACGCAGGTCGAAACGTCGCGCTTTGAGGTGGAGGGCAAACGGGACAATGCATCGGGCTTTGATGCGTTCGTGTACGGCGACCGCGACATCTACCGCCCCGGCGAAACCATCCATCTGAACACCATCATCCGGTCGGCTACCTGGCAGAGTGTCGGCGAGGTGCCCGTTACGGTGCGGGTACTGATGCCCAATGGCCGCGAGTTTCGGGCGTTTCGTAAAACCACCAATAGCCAGGGCGCCGTGACGACCGACATCCCTCTTGACCCGGCGGCCGTAACGGGTACGTATAGCGTTGAGATTCAGAACGCGAATGGTACGCTGCTCACGTCGCAGCCGATCAGCGTGGAGGAGTTTGTACCGGACCGTATTAAAGTGGATGTGCTGACGGATAAAACCGCCTACGCAGCCGGGCAGACCATCACGTTGTCGGCTACGGCCCTGAACCTGTTTGGCCCACCAGCCAGCGACCGGGCTTATGAAATGGAACTGCAACTGAAGCGGAAAGTCTTCGCGCCCAAGGGATATGATGCGTACAGTTTTGACATTCCAAACGAAACCACCTTTCAGAAAGAACTCCGCCAGGGGCGAACCAACGCGAACGGGCAAGCCACCGAGCGCTTCCCGATTTCACCTTTATACCAGGAGATCGGCATGCTGGAAGGCAAGCTGTTCGTGACGGTGTTCGATGAAAACGGTCGGCCGGTCAACCGGCTCCGGCGCTTCGACGTACTGACGCAGACTACTTTCTACGGCGTCCGGCTGGCCGACCGCTACGTTGCTACCAATGCGCCGGTTGCGGTCGAACTGGTGGCGCTGGACCCGGCGGGGCAGCTTCGCCCGGCGGCCTCGGCGTTGGTTGAGGTCGTCCGGTTCGATTATCAGACCGTAATTGAAAAGAAAAACGAGCAGATCCGGTACAGTACGCGGAAGCGCGAAAAATCCGTTTATACCAACGCCCTTACTTTCAAAGGAGGGAAAGCGTCGTTCCGCTACGTACCGACCGTATCGGGCGAATACCAGATCCGGATTCGCCGACCCAATCAGGCCGAGAAGTCGGCGGTGAACTACGCGGCCACTGGTTTTTATGCCTATGGCTACGGCAGCACAGCCGCGTCGTCGTTCGAGGTCAGTCAGGAAGGCCAGGTGTTGATGACGCTCGACAAACCGGCCTATAAGGTCGGCGATCAGGCGAAGGTGCTGTTCAAGGCGCCCTTCGACGGTAAACTACTCGTAACGGTCGAGCGCAACCGGGTGGTCGAATACCACTGGCTGAACACGGATAACAAATCGGCCGAATGGAGCTTCCCGGTCGGAAACGAGCACCTGCCGAACGTCTACGTAACGGCTACGCTGATCCGCGCCATTGATGCGAATGGGACCAATTTACCGTTGACGGTTGCTCACGGTTTTGCGCCGGTACCGGTCAGCGCCGATGATACGCAGCTGCCCGTTACCATTACGGCCGTGGCCCAGTCGCGATCAAAAACCAAACAGACCATCCGCGTGAAAACCCGGGCTAATGCGCAGGTAACGCTGGCAGTAGTGGACGAAGGAATTCTTCAATTGAAAAATTTCCGCACGCCCGACATTCACGGCTTCTTTTACCAGAAACGGGCGCTCGAAGTCGGCAGCCACGATCTGTACGCCCTGCTCTATCCGGAGTTGTCGCTGAATGCTACGTCGAGCGTGGGGGGCGACGGCTACGATCTGGAACGGCGCGTTAATCCGCTCAGCAATGGCCGGGTGAAGCTGGTGGCGCTCTGGAGTGGTATTCTGGAAACGGGGCTCGATGGCGAAGCTGAGTTTACGGTCGATATTCCGCAATTTTCGGGCGATCTGCGCATCATGGCCGTTGCTTACAAAGACAATGCGTTCGGATCGGCCAATACGAACATGAAGGTAGCCGACCCCATTGTGATCAGCGCCGGTGTGCCGCGCTTCCTGACGCCCGGCGATGAACTTGAACTACCCGTTAACCTGACCAATACAACCCCAAAAGCAGCCGCCGTTACAGCCCGGCTGTCCGTGACGGGGCCGCTGACAATCGTGACCGACAGCGCATCATCGCCCGTGCAGACGCTCACCATCCAGCCGGGTCGCGAAAGCCGCACCCTATTCCGCGTCCGGGCCCGATCAGCCATCGGTACGGGTGCACTTGTCGTAACCGTCAATGGAGTCGGCGCTTCGCTGCGGGGCGAATCCTTCACCGAGAAAACGGACGTAACGGTCCGACCGGCGGCTTCGCTCGTGAAAACGAGTGCATCAGGAGCCGTACCGGGCGGCCAAAGCCAGGCGATTCAACTACCCGGCGGCTTTCTGCCGGGAACAGCGCGGACCAGCATCACGCTGAGCCGGTCGCCGGTTGCGCAGTACGGCCGGGAGTTGTCGTATCTGCTCGGCTACCCACACGGCTGCATCGAACAGACTATTTCGAAAGCGTTTCCGCAGATATACTTTGCCGATCTGGTCAAAACCATTGGCCAGGGTGGCGTGTATTTCGTCCGCAACGGCGAAAGTGATCTGAATCCGGCTACCAATGTCCGGCAGGGCATTCAAACCGTCGAAGGGGTACAAACCTACAACGGTGGCTTCTCGATGTGGCCGGGCTTTCCCCGCGAAGACCCGTGGGCTACGGCCTACGCGGTGCATTTTCTCACCGAAGCCCAGCAGGCCGGCTACGAAGTCCGTGGTTCGGTGTTGAGCAAAGCCATCGACTACCTGACCAACCTGACGAGCAATCCGAGTGCAGGCCTGTCCCGCACCGAAACCGACGTTCGTTACGACGAAACGGGGCAGCGGGTTCCGGGCGACCGAACAGCTCGGACAGTGGCTAGCCGAACCGCCATATATGGCCTGTACGCACTCGCTGCAGCCGGTAAGCCGAACCGCCCGGCCATGAACTATTACAAACAGAACGTCGGCCTGCTTACTCCCGATACTCGGTATCTGCTGGCGGCCGCATTTGCCCGTATCGGCGACACACGCGGCTACTCAGCCCTGCTGCCAAAACGCTTTGTCGATTCTACCACGGGTCGGCAAACCGGCGACAGCTACGCATCTCCCCTGCGGAACCTGGCCCTGGTCTTACATTCACTGGTCGATTCGGATCCGGACAACCTGCAGATTCCAACCCTGGCCCGGCAATTGTCGGCCGCCGTTCGCCAGACAAATTACCTCAACACCCAGGAAGCGGCTTTTGCCCTTTTAGCACTGGGTAAGCTGGCCCGGCAGAACGCCGGCAATACGGCTACTGCTACGGTGCTGGCCGGCGGCAAGTCAGTTGGTGCATTGACCGAAGCCCCGGTACAGATCAGACGCCTGCCGGTTGGGCAACCGTTGACAGTCAACACGAAGGGAACCGGAACGATCTATTATTTTGCCCAGAGCGAAGGTGTTCCGGCCAGCGGAACCGTTGCCGAAGAAGACAACGGGCTATCCGTTCGGCGTGAGTTTCTCAGCCGCGATGGCAAACCGATCGGTACGTTCCGGCAGAATGATCTGGTGGTAGTCAAGCTGACCCTGCTTAGCCAGAATGGCCTGACGGTCGACAATGTAGTCGTTACGGACTTACTTCCGGCCGGCTTTGAGGTAGAAAATCCCCGGCTGACCGAACCCCGGGATATGCCGTGGATTCAGAAACCGAGCGTTCCAGATCATTTTGATGTTCGGGACGACCGGATCAATTTCTACACGAAAGCAGATAACACCGAACGAACTTTCTACTACCTCGTTCGGGCGGTCTCGAAAGGACGGTTTGTGCTGGGCCCCGTTTCGGCAGATGCCATGTACAATCCCGATTACCGGAGTTACAACGGTGCCGGGGCCATAACCATTAAATAGTTGCAGCCGGGGTTTCAGTACGTGGTTCTAAATGGTTAGCAAACAACGTACTGAAGCCCCGGCCGAATGCGCAATATACTCCACAAACTATGTAGAATGAATTCTAACATTTATAGCGTTTCCCTGGTTCATTGACTAAAAAGTGGCTTGGTACACTTTTTGGTCAAAGATTATCGGCATCGTCTACTAGAAAGAAACGTTATGAAAAAGAGAACCTGGGTGGTAGCGTCGCTGATTGCGGCTACCGTTAGCCTATCATCCTGTGCCTCGTTTGAGAATTGGCTCTATGGCGATTCAAACACGAGCCGCAGCCGTCAGAGCGCATCGCAGCGCGACCGGGACAGCCGGACCAATACGTCACAGGACCGCTACGCCAGCAACGACCGCGACCGGGACTCTGACCGTAACCGCAATTCGGACAGCAACCGCGATCAGGACAACCGTACTAACAAGAACAGCGGTCTCGGCAGCTTATTTAACAGCAAAAGCAACGATCGTGACGACGAGCGCAACCGCAATGATTCGCGCAGCAGCGAGCGGGGCAGTTCGTATAACAACCGCTATAGTTACTCCGATCAGGACAATCGCGACGACCGCTCCAGCCGCATGTCGGGCAGCGATTCGTACGACAGCCGCGATGATCGGAACAGCCGTAATGATTCGTACAGCTACCGCGACAATCAGAACGACCGCTACGACGACAACAGCCGCCGTGACGACCGCTACGATAGCCGCTCGAACGACTCCTACCGCGACCGCTACGATGATCGCCGGATGATGGATGACCGCATGAGCGATCGGTACCGCGATGATCGGGATCGTCAATCGTACGACGACCGCCGGTACGATGACCGATATAGCTATAACGACCGTCGCTACGATGATCGCCGGATGATGGACGATCGCTCCAGCAACCGGTATCAGGATGACCGGTATTCGAACAACAGCCGCTACGATGAGCGGGATCGCGACAGCCGCAACAGTGATCGCTACGATGATCGCCGGATGATGGATGATCGCGACAATCGCAGCCAGCGCTACGACGATCGGAACAGCCGCCGGGATGATGATCGTCAATACGACGACCGGGACAATCGACGGGATGATCGCGACGATCGTGACCGCGATAACCAGCGCAGCAACCGGGATCGTAACGACGAGTTCAGCGAAGAACGCCGTGATCTGACCGATCGGCTTTCCAAACAACTCGACAACGTTGAAGAAAAGCTGGAAGAAGCTCGTGAGGAAGTAAAAGGCGAAAGCAAAAAGGCTCGGAAAGACCGCGAGGACCGCGTCAAGGACCTCGAAGAAAAGCGTCGGGAACTCACAGACTCATATTATAAAGTACAACGGGCCGGTGAAGACGATTTCAAAAAAGTGAAACGGGAAGTCAACCGCCTGGCCGATGACGTAGAAGATGCGCTCGAAAAAATGGTCGATAAAGTCGACAAGAAATAAGCCCATTTACGTATGAAAGCAGGATCGGTTCAGTACCGATCCTGCTTTTTTTATGCGCCAAAATGCACAGACCTAAACCATCCGCTACATTTGCGGTATGGCACTAATCAAGCCCGTTCGGGGTATTCATCCACAATTCGGCGAAAACTGCTGGTTCGCTGATAACGCCACCATTGTCGGAGAGGTGACGATGGGCCGCGACTGTACCGTCTGGTTCAACGCGGTGGTTAGGGGCGATGTCAATTCCATCACCATCGGCGACCGTACCAACATCCAGGACGGGGCCGTTATTCACTGCACATACCAGAAATATAAAACGACCATCGGCAACTACGTCTCCATTGCTCATAATGCCGTTGTACACGGATGTACGCTGGAAGACCGCGTGCTCGTCGGTATGGGGGCTATCATTATGGACGGTGCCGTGGTTGGCAGCGGCTCCATCATTGCCGCCGGCGCTATCGTCACCCAGCATACCATCGTGCCACCCGGCTCCGTCTACGCCGGTAATCCGGCCCGGCTCCTCAAGACCGTTACGCCCGAACTGGAAGAAATTTTCATGCGTACCGCTAATAACTACGTAATGTACGCGGAATGGTTTAAATAAAGACCTGAAGCAGAGAGCATTCAGTAGTCAGATGTTACCTGACCCTTTGCCCCTGTGCAGGCCCACATTTTATGAACGACTTTTTCATTTATCTACGGCTTGGCTTTGACCACATCACCGATCCGAGTGGTTACGATCATATTCTGTTCGTTATTGCGCTTTGTGCCGTGTACACCCTTCGCCAATGGCGTCAGGTCCTGATTCTGGTAACCGCTTTTACCATCGGGCATTCGATCACGCTGGCACTCGCTACGCTGCGCATCATCAACTACCGAACGGATGTTATTGAACTACTAATTCCGATTACCATCCTCATAACGACCGTAGCCAATTTCTTCGTCCAGGAGCCCAAAAGCCGGTTTTCTGACCAACCCCCGACCAGCCAATCCCGGGGGCGATACGTACTGGCCCTGCTGTTTGGCCTTATTCACGGCATGGGGTTCTCTAATTACCTCCGGAGCCTGCTGGGCCGGGAAGCCGACATTATTCAGCCGTTGCTGGCGTTCAACATTGGTCTGGAACTTGGTCAGTTGCTTATTGTCGGTATCGTTCTTTGCGTCGCCCATGTAGTTCTCGAAATTCTGAACGTCCGACGGCGCGACTGGGTACTGATCGTTTCCGGCATCGTAGCCGGGATGGCGCTGTCGCTGATTATTAACAACGAGTTGGTAGCGGGGTAAATATTTTCTTCCAGCGCGCGAGAATTCGCAAACGTCTTAACCATTAGTTTTGTATTTTTACCAAAGATTATTTGCTAATTAACCCCTCGATGAGACGATCACTTTCGCTATTGGGAGCGGTGCTGGCAATGAGTTGTGCCTGGGCACAAACACCCCAGCAATCCAACTACAACGCCAACAATCGCTTTGAGCAGCTCGGCCCGATGCTGCCGACACCAAATACGTTCCGAACAGCCGCAGGTGCCCCCGGCCGCGACTACTTCCAGAACCGCGCCGACTACGACATCAAGGTTGAGCTGGACGATGCCAACCGGAAGATCATTGGTACGGAAGTCGTTACGTACCATAATTACTCGCCCGACGAACTCCGGTTTATCTGGCTCCAGCTCGATCAGAACCTGTTTGCCAAGGGTTCTACAGGCAGCATTACGCGCACCGGCAGCATTAACGAAAACGGCATGAGCTTCGGGGCGCTGCAAAACCTGACGTCGGTTCGGGAGCGCAGTCAGCAGCAGGCCAGCGACAAATACGGCTATACCATCACGGCCGTAAAAGATGCCAAGTCGAACCAGCCTTTGAAGTACACCATCAACCAGACCATGATGCGGATTGACCTGCCGACGCCCCTGAAGCCCGGCCAGAGCTATTCGTTCGGTGTTGACTGGAACTACTTCGTAACTGAATACTACGGCCGGAGCGGGTACGAATTCTTCCCGAAAGATGGCAACTCAAACTACTTCATTGCCCACTGGTTTCCGCGTTTGTGCGCTTACAACGACGTAAATGGCTGGCAGAACAAGCAGTTCCTCGGCCAGGGCGAGTTCACGCTGATATTCGGTAACTATAAAGTAGCGATCACCGTACCGAGCGATCATGTCGTTGGCTCAACGGGCGAATGTCTGAACTACAAGCAGGTGTTGTCGGCTACGCAACAGAAACGGCTGTCACAGGCCGCTAACTCAAAAACGCCGGTGGTCATCGTGACCCAGGCCGAAGCTGAAGCGGCCGAGAAAGCCAAACCTGCCGACGTAAAGGGTAAAAAAACCTGGGTATACAAAGCCGACAACGTGCGTGACTTTGCGTTTGCCAGCAGCCGTAAGTTCATCTGGGACGCTATGCAGACCGATGTATACGGCGATGGCCGCAAGATCTGGAGCATGTCGTTCTATTCGAAAGAAGGCAATCCGCTGTGGGGCCAGTACTCAACCCGTGTAGTTGAGCATACACTGAAATCATACGGCAACCGCACGATCAAGTATCCGTATCCGGTAGCTATTTCCTGCCACGCTACGCCCGGTGGCGGTATGGAATATCCCATGATCTCGTTCAACGGCGGTCGCCCCGAACCAGATGGTACGTATTCGGAGCAAACCAAGGCCGGTATGATTGGGGTGATTATCCACGAGGTTGGTCATAACTTCTTCCCGATGATCGTCAACTCCGACGAACGGCAATGGACCTGGATGGACGAAGGTCTCAATACGTTCTGCCAGTATCTTGCCGAAAAGGAATGGGATTACAATTTCCCCAGCCGCCGGGGTGAACCCCAGTATATTGTCGATTACATGAAGTCTGACAAATCGGTGCTGTCGCCGATCATGACCTCGTCCGACAACGTCATCAGCCTGGGACCAAACGCCTACGCCAAGCCGGCAACGGCCCTCAACATCCTCCGCGAAACGGTGATGGGCCGTGAGCTGTTCGATTACGCCTTCAAGGAGTACGCCCGTCGCTGGGCCTTCAAAAGCCCCGAGCCGGCCGATTTCTTCCGAACCCTCGAAGACGCATCGGGTGTCGACCTTGACTGGTTCTGGAAAGGCTGGTTCTATGGTGTTGAGCCGGTTGACCAGGATTTGGCAGAAGTTGAGTGGTTCCAGATTGACTCGCAGGACCCGACGGTTTCTAAAGCAAACGCCCGTTCCGACTACGAGCGCCGGACGAAAACCATCAGTAAGATGCGCGACGCCGAAAACAAAGGCCAGACGGTTGTGGCCCAGGATTCATCCATGCGGGACTTCTACAACAGCTACGACCCGTATGCCGTAACCGACTCGGACCGCAAAAAATACCAGGATTACCTCGCTACGTTGACCGAAGATGAGCGTCGGGCCTTGCAGGAAAACGCCAGCAAGAACTTTTACACCATCTCGCTGAAGAACAAAGGGGGAGTCCCGATGCCAGTTATCATCCGGATGGAGTTTGAAGATGGTACCGATTCGGTTGCCCGCTTCCCGGCCGAGATCTGGCGTTTTAATGATGTGAGCATCAAGAAAGTCGTTGCCACCAGCAAAAAGGTGAAACAATGGACGCTCGATCCTTTCCAGGAGATTGCCGACATTGATACGGAGAATAACTCGTTCCCGCGTCAGTCGCAGCCATCGCGTTTTCAGTTGTTCAAACAGCGTCAGAATCCTTACGCGCCACAAGGGCAAAACCCGATGCAGCAACAGCGCCGGGCTAATGGCCAGCAGCCGGCGGTGCAAGGTAGCGGTCGAAATTGATTCAGGCGGAAAGGTATTGTAACAAAATTCCTTTCCGCCTTTCTTCCTTTTTTCCCCGCTATCCCTTATTTTTGCACCCACTTGTTCGGGATGTAGCACAGTCCGGTAGTGTACTTGTATGGGGTGCAAGGGGTCGTGGGTTCGAATCCCGCCATCCCGACTGAACAACAGAAGCTCAGCGATCATTCGCTGAGCTTTATTTTTTATTCAATTTCAGGCAGAACCCACAGGCAATAACCTCACAAACGGCAGTGTGCTTCTCACATTGGCAGGTACACCGTGAACAGCGTACCGTCACCAATTTTACTGTCGACGGTGATCATGCCGCCGTGATTTTCAGCGACGCGTTTGCAGATAGCCAAACCAATGCCTGAACCTTCGTACTGGCTCCGGCTATGGAGTCGCTGAAAGAGACCAAAAATCCGATCTTCGTACCGTGTGTCGAAACCGATTCCGTTGTCATGAACTGTGATCGCTACGTATCGCCCGCGCCTTAGCTGTAACGACTCCGGCAGGGCATTCAACGGTACCTCTTTGGCTTCAATGTTAATGACAGGCGTTACGTCCTGCCGTCTGAATTTGAGCGCATTGGACAACAAATTCTGCATCAGCTGACCTAACTGTGATGCATCCCCCGGTAAAACCGGAAGTGAACCGATACGAATCTGGGCGTTCGTTTCCTGAATGGTCACATCCAGGTCAGCCAAAACATTACCCACAACGCGGTTAAGATCAACTGGGTCAAGCGCCTGCTGGTGCGTTGCCGTTCGTGAGTAGGCCAGCAGATCCCGAATTAATACCTGCATGCGGCCGGCGGCTCCCTGCATCCGTCGCATCATGTCGCGGCCGTCTTCACCAACCTGTGGTCCATACTGCTCAACAATTACGTCGCAGAATGACTGTACTTTTCGAAGCGGCTCCTGCAAATCGTGTGATGCTGCGTAAGCAAACTGCTGTAGATTGCTGTTAGCCTTTGACAGTTCCGACACTTTGTCTTCCAGTTGGCGCTGGAGTGATTTCATGGCCGTATGATCCCAAAACGTAATCAGCACCTCGCCGTTTAACGGTATAGCCTGTATATCGACCCAGGCATCAATACCGTCGCCCTCATAATGGTGTTCAAAGTGCTGGGGCTCTCCGGTTTCAATTACCTGCCGGTAGCGATCAAACAGGCCATTTAGTTTATAGGTTGTGAAGTATTTGCTGGCGATCTGGCCAACCAGTTCACCGGTTGCCCGACCAAGGTAATCAGCCTGTGAGCGGTTGACCAGCGAGATGGTAAAATCCTCAATCTGGCCACCGTTTACCGCCCTTACCGGCCGAATCATGATGATTCCTGTATGCGCCTGGTCAATAACCGTCTGGAGCTGCTCCGTTGCCCGCTTCAGGGTAGTAATGTCGTTGGCTATGATCATAAAGCCGTCTTCGAGCTGAGTCCCGGCCAGATTTAACCATTTACCCAGATGCGGATAGTAACGGTCACGTCTAAACGCTTTACCAGTCTCGGTAACAGTCACGTAGAAATTAAATAATTCGATCCCGGTTCCATCAACAAATCGCTCCCTGAACGTATGCCCGGCAATGCGTTCGGCTGACTCGTTGAAGATCTGCTCGTAGGCCTGATTAAAAAATACCGTCCGGAAATCAGTGATAACACCTTCTGGACTGCGTATAGCCTGATAGGCAATGATACCGCTAGATGATATTTGTAAGATCTGATTTCGAAAGGCAGCCTGCTTCTGGCTTTCCAGCTGTGCCTGTTTACGTACCGTAATATCGCGGGTTGTCCCAACAACCCCATCGTCCAGTTTAACAACGGTCAGTTCATACCAGCCACGAATGCCTTCTCCGTCATAAAAAATCTCCTGCTGAAACGACTGCCCGGTTTCAACCACGGCGCAGAACTTGTCGAAGAGTCCTGACGACTTCACCGTTGGATATAACACCAGATAATTTCGGCCGACGATTGCATCCGCCTGCGTACCAAACATACGTTCAAACGCCTGATTGACATGCTGGTACCGAAAATCGACAATAGAACCGGAACCGGCCTTTGCTCCTCCGTCACGAACGGCCTCCAGCACATAGATAGCTTCGCTTGTTACGTTGAAGATGCCATCCATGTACCGACTTTGGCGTTCAGCTTCCAGAGCCGCCTGTTTAGTCGAGGAAATATCAGCAAAGGTAACCGCAACGGCATCCCCATACCGGTTAATACTCAGATCAAACCAGCCATTCACCCCATCGGCTGCGTAATGCACCTCAGGAACCCGAATGGCTTTTCCTGTTTCCAGCACCTGCCGATAGGTTGCTAGTAAACCACTGCTTACTGCCTCGGAAAAAAAGCCCAGGTAACTCCGTCCAAGAAGCGCATCAGTTGGTTGGCCCAGGATGTCGGCACCGGCCGGATTAATGTACGCAAAGATAAAATCAAGAAACTCACCCTGCTCATTACGAACAGCTTCCAAAACAGTTACTCCAACCTGACTATCATTAACAATATTTTGAAACAGCTGACTTTGTGAGGAATCGGGTTGAGCAGATGAGATCATGTACTATAAACTTGAAAACCCAAATTAAGGGCTAATTCTACACAAATACCGACAATTGGCCGTCCCGTTCAGCAAGTTGTCACCAGCAATTACTTTTATACCGGCTTATGGCCTAAAAGAAAAAGAGCGAAACGCCTTGTTCCGCTCTTTTTAAGCACTATACGTATACGTGGACGGGCTTACACAATAACAGCTTCGGCCAGCACCAGCACTTTGTTACGTAACACTTCAACCACTCCGCCATCAACGGTAAACGACTGCTGCCCAGCCGCCGACTGAACGACAATCGGCCCGCGGGCCAGTGTGCTCACCAATGGCGCGTGATCGTTCAAGACCTGAAACTGCCCTTCGCTACCCGGAAACGTTACGGAGGTAGCTTCTCCAGTGAATACCTTCCGGTCGGGGGTGATAATTTCTACTTGCATTACAGTTTGTAGTTTGTGGGTTGTAGTTGGTGGTTAACTGTCGTGGCCACAACCACGAATCATAAACCACAAACTACAAACCAGGCTATCGTCCGGCTTCTTTTAACAGACGCTCACCTTTTGCAACGGCGTCGTCGATTGTTCCTACCAGGTTGAAGGCAGACTCCGGCAGGTGGTCGTGCTTACCATCGATGATTTCGTTGAACCCGCGAATGGTTTCTTCGATAGGCACCAGAACGCCTTTCAAACCGGTGAACTGCTCAGCCACGAAGAACGGCTGCGACAGGAAGCGCTGCACACGACGAGCACGGGCAACGACCAGTTTGTCGTCTTCTGATAATTCTTCCAGACCCAGGATGGCGATAATATCCTGCAATTCTTTGTAACGCTGCAGGATTTCCTTCACGCGCTGAGCCGTGTTATAGTGCTCATCACCCAGAATCTCAGCCGTCAGAATCCGCGACGTAGAGTCGAGCGGGTCCACGGCCGGGTAGATTCCCAGCTCAGAGATTTTACGGCTCAATACCGTCGTAGCATCCAGGTGGGCAAACGTTGTTGCCGGAGCTGGGTCAGTTAAGTCATCGGCTGGTACGTATACAGCCTGTACGGATGTGATCGAACCGCGCTTGGTTGAGGTAATCCGCTCCTGCATGGCACCCATTTCGGTAGCCAGAGTCGGCTGATACCCTACGGCCGACGGCATCCGGCCCAGCAGAGCGGATACCTCAGACCCGGCCTGCGTAAAGCGGAAGATATTGTCGATAAAGAACAGAATGTCACGACCCTGGCCTGTACCGTCACCATCGCGGAAGTGTTCGGCAATCGTCAGACCCGACAAGGCCACACGAGCGCGGGCGCCGGGAGGTTCGTTCATCTGACCGAAGATAAAGGTAGCCTGGCTTTCTTTCAGTTCCTCAGGATCAACCTTGGACAGGTCCCAGCCGCCTTCTTCCATGGAGTGCTTGAAGCCCTCACCGTATCTGATGATACCGGCTTCAATCATCTCGCGGAGCAGGTCATTCCCCTCACGAGTCCGCTCGCCCACACCCGCAAACACCGATAGACCCGAGTATGCTTTGGCAATGTTGTTAATCAGCTCCTGAATCAATACCGTCTTACCCACACCGGCACCACCAAAGAGACCAATTTTACCGCCTTTTGCATACGGTTCAAGCAGGTCAATTACTTTGATACCTGTGAATAAAACCTCGGTAGAAGTAGCCAGATCCTCGAAGCGAGGAGCTGCCCGGTGAATCGGCAGACCACCAGAGCTTTTAGGTTGAGGAATACCGTCGATGGCGTCACCAACGACATTGAACAGACGGCCACGGATTCCTTCGCCAGTCGGCATGGTAATCTGCGTACCGAGGTCAACGACGTCCATTCCGCGCTGCAACCCTTCGGTCGAATCCATGGCGATGGTCCGCACACGGTCTTCGCCAAGGTGCTGCTGGCATTCCAGAATTACCTTCTGGCCGTTGGCTTTAGTTACTTCAAGGGCGTCCAGGATGGCCGGGAGCCGCGAGCCTTCGCTCTCAAAACTCACGTCCACAACCGGACCGATTACCTGCGTAATCTTACCCGTATTGACTGCCGTTTCAGTAATCATTTGTGTATGATATAGCTTAAAAAGAAGTTACCCACTATTTGGGACTGCAAAATTAGGAGAAAAACCGCGCAACTTCAAGCTACGATTCCATCAATTTGTGTAATGGTTCAGGCGAAACGGTTTGTAAATTAGGTTTTTTCAGTAAGATGCACCCGAACGCCTGTTTTTCAATATTTGTACAAAAAATAGATAACGACTTATCCCGCCGACTGATTTACCCCGCAGCTTACAATTGATTCGGGGCCTGAATTCACTCAATTGCATTGAAAAGGCACTATTGCCCCCTCGGTTTGCGTTGCTAACAGAAGCAGTCTGCGGTTAAAAACCATATGATATCCCTGAATTTCTGGAAAGAGTGGAGCCGCCCCTATCGGCTCCTGTACATAGTGAGTCTTAGTCTGTTACTGGCCAGCTTGCTGGTTTTCCTGTTTACCTGGTGGCAGGGGTTAGGCAATGTCATTCGCTGGGATGTGCTGAGCGAGTTGACTGAGGTGCCTATCACATTACGTACGTTTACCGACGGCCTGCTCGACTACGCGGTGAGTGGCAAAGCATATGCCGTTTCCGAACAGTTTGTTGCCTCGGCCATGCAGGTGCGTCCAGGTAGTGCCACCGTTTTCCTGATTGGCATCTGTACGGCGTTTGTGCTCATTCTGGGAGCGTTGACGCGCCTGGACCGTATCCGGTACCTGGTTGGTATGGGACTGGTAATTGCGGGGCTGGCATTCTTCCGGTGGGAGATCCTTGACGTACCGGGTCTGGGCGGGCAGTATCTGTTTATGCTGCTTACCTTCCTCTTCGGCTCCGTCAGTTATTACTTCCACGCGTTTCGGCCGGAGCTGCGTTTTCCCATTCGGGCGGGGGTATTCGCCGGGCTTATCGCTGGCGTTGCGGTGGTGATTGGTGCGCTTTCTCCAGTACTGCTGCCGGCCATGACGCTGGTCAGCTACGGACTGCCCGTAGTGCTGGTTGGTAGCGTTGGTTTCATCTTTTTCATCGCGTTCGACATAGTTGCCGCCCTGGTCTGGCTTACATCAGCCGGACGCCAGGACACCAACGCCCCTCGCGTATCCGGCCGCCGGCCGCTGGGGCTCAACAACTTTCTGTTTATCAGCTTTCTGTATCTCGTCAACCTGGTGTTGATCTGGCTCCGAAATACCAAATCGATCGATCTTGACATCCTGTCCGTCAGTCCGTTTCTACTTTATTTGCTGTCGGTCGTGCTCGGTATCTGGGGAGTTCGTCGGCTGGTTCAGCAGCAGGAGGTTGTCTCGTTTCAAGATTCGGCAGGGTTTCTGTACGTCGGCCTTGCCCTGCTCACTACGTTCACCATTGGCTACGTGTTTGCTACAGCCAACGACCCGCTCATTGAACTGTTTGAAGATGCCATCGTATACACTCACCTGGCCATGGGACTGGCGTTTGTCATCTACATCTGGATCAATTTTCGCGAGATCTACCGGCAAAACCTGCCCGTGTATCGGGTTATGTTCAAACCGCCCAAGCTGGAACTGAGTCTGTTCCGTATTCTGGGTGTGTTTGGAACCATTGTGTTGCTGGCTTCGGGTGGGTTGATCACCGTACGGCAGGGAGTGGCGGGTTACTACAACGCCCTGGGTGACCTGTATGTGGCTACCAATGAGTTTAATTCGGCCGAAGCTTTCTACCAGCTGGCCCTTGAGCAGGAGTTTCAGAACCACAAGACCAATTATTCGCTGGCTTCGCTGGCACTGACGCAGGGCAATCAGACAGCGGCTGCCTATTTTTTCCAGCAGGCGTTGATTAAGCGTCCGAGCTCACAGGCCTACGCCGGACTGAGCTATACGTATCTGCAGACCAATCTTTTTTTCGAGTCGGTTAAAACCCTCCAGCGAGGCATTCAAGCTTTTCCGGCCAGTGGTGAGCTACAGAATAATCTGGGCTACCTGTACGGTCGGACCAGCGTAGCCGACTCGGCTTATTATTACCTGGAAGCTGCCTCCAAGAACGCCGATCGCGATGAAGTGCCCCAGGCGAATCTGCTGGCTTTATATGCCCGCAATCCCAAGATTCTTCTGGCTAACCCAGAACTGGCGAAGCCGGATACCCGCTCATCGTATGAATCGTTTCAGGCGAATGCACTAGCCGCCCGACTGGTTGTCGGCGCCGATACCACCCAGCCCGAACAACCCGACTGGCTGGCCGATCAGCCGTCGGAGGGGTTGAGCGTGGGCCGGTTTGCGAGCCTGTACAATTACGCCCTGACGAACGAACAGCCCGACACTACCCTGACAGCTACGTTGCAGCGTCGGTCGCTGGACCCCGTAAATCAGGATTTTGCCGATGACCTCCTGCTGGCCCGCGCCGTGGCCGAATACAACCGCCATAACCATGCCGACGCGTTCAGCCTGATGAGTCAGTTGGCCGAGGGTAACGTCCGCAGTGGCCCGGCCTATCGGTCGATTACGGGTTTGTGGCTACTTGAGCAGGGGCTGTATCGCAAAGCGGCCGAAACATTTGAACTGAATACGGATACGGTTTCGATCTATTACCGCGCCGTTGCTCTGACCAAAGCCGGTAAACTGGCCGACGCCCGGCCGGCCTGGGAAGCGGCTTCGCTGGACGACAACGACGTAGCTGGTCTTAAACAGGTGCTGTACGACATCAAGCGCCCTGAATCTGACCTCGAAAAAGCGATGTATGTCACGTACCGGCCTGACGACGCCAATCGGGGTGCTATCTGGGAAACGATCAAAGATCCGAATCTGCGTACCGTAGCTGGAGTGAGCCTTCTAGAGCAATACCTGGCTACGCGGCAGCCGTTCTACGCCCAGATGATACTGAGCCAGATGGCTAAACCCGATCAGTTGAAAGCCTTTCCGCTTTCAGTCGAGAATCTATCGGCATTACGCATTGCGGTTTTCAGAAACAAGCTGAAAGCCGCGCAGGAGATGGCGGCTACGTTCTTTCTGCCTCAGCACGAAGCTGAGCGACAGATGCTGCTTGGCCAGGCGTACGCCCAGAATGGACAGTCCGCTCAGGCCAGACAAGCTTTCGACGCGGCCTTACGGCTGGCTCCGCTCGACGCCGAAGTTGTTTCGGCCGTTGCGCGGTTTCGGCAGCAACAAAAGCAGATTGTGCCCGCGTATCAAGCCATACTGGCCGCGCTGCCCTACAATGAAGACAAGCCGGAGCTGATCAAAACGTATATTCTGCTCTGCCTGGCTCAAAACCTGGTTGACTACGCCGACGACGGTCTGCTACAGCTCCAGCTGGCTACATCCCCAGCCGACTATCAGTCATTTCTGTCGATATATCAGGAAAAACTCGCGTTATTACAAAATGATCGCAATAAGTTTCTGCAATGATGTAGTTTTGGTTATTCATGATGATAGTGGACTCTATGAAGGTTCAGTTATGGGTACTGGTCATCCTGATTGGAGGGGCTCTGCCGGTGCTGGCTCAGCCAGAATCGTACAGGAATGAAGTGATTGAGAAGTGGAAAAACGCCGGGGCGTATACCCTCGAAGTGGCCAGGCTTATGCCAGATTCCGGTTATTCCTTTAAGCCCGTTGCCGAGGAAATGAGTTTTAAGGAGCAGCTCCTTCATTCGGCGTCTAACATGCTCTGGTTAAGTTCAGCTCACTTGTCGAAGCAGACGCCCCCGTTCGACTATAAATCCCTGCAACAACGTAACGGACTGCCGAAACGTGAGATTGTAGCCCTGCTGGAGCAAGCTCTTCAGTACGCTCAAACAGCAATTGAACAGTTGCCAGACGCAGAACTTGACCAGAAGGTAGACTTTTTTGCGGGGCCTAAAACCAAGCGGCAGATCATACACCTGATGCACGACCATCTGACTCATCATCGGGCACAAGCTATTGTTTATTTACGACTGAAGGGCATAACCCCGCCTAAATACATTGGTTGGTAACTTCATTGACAGACCATGAACATCATTGAAACTCAGGATATTGCTAAGCGCTACATAATGGGTAGCGAGGTGATAGAAGCGCTTAAATCCATCACAATTTCGGTTAGAAAGGGGGAGTATGTAGCCTTCATGGGGCCGTCGGGATCGGGCAAATCGACCCTGATGAACATTGTGGGCTGTCTGGACACGCCTACCTCAGGGCGGTACATACTGAACGGTCAGGACGTTAGCAACATGAGCGAAAATGAGCTGGCCGAAGTGCGTAATAAAGAAATTGGCTTCGTCTTCCAGACCTTCAACCTGCTTCCCCGCCAGACATCACTCGAAAACGTAGCGCTACCGCTGATCTACGCGGGTTTCAGCAAAGCCGACCGCACCGAGAAAGCCATGATGGCCCTTAGAAACGTCGGGCTGGAGAATCGGGCCGGCCACCGCCCCAATGAACTATCGGGTGGTCAGCGGCAGCGCGTGGCTGTAGCCCGGGCGCTCGTTAATGACCCCAGCATCCTGCTGGCCGACGAACCGACGGGTAACCTCGATACGAAAACGTCGTACGAAATCATGGACCTGTTCGATCAGATTCACAGCAAGGGCAATACGGTGATCATGGTAACACACGAAGAAGACATTGCCGAGTATGCGCACCGGATCGTTCGGCTACGGGATGGATTGATCGAAACGGATCGCGCCAACGACAATATCCGCAAAGCCCGGACGCTGATGCAGGGGGTTGGCGACCAATAACATGAGGCTACGTATCAACTGGCCGCTATACGTGATACATTCGCGCTAAACGACTACGCATACACTCCACGCTTCGGACTATACGAATCAGTCTCGTCATTCCGATTGCAATGCCGTTTATCTGCCCGGAACAAAATCAGTTGGCCGTACCATCGCCGAGATAGTACGACCAACTGTGCAAGTACCAGCTAATGGCTGGACGGTCCTTGAAGTCTCTGCCGGACGCTTTTATGACTTCAACTCAATTTTCCGGCCGGTTTCGGCAGCCCGGTAGATAGCCTGCAGTAAGCGAACGTCGCGAAGCCCCTCCTCGCCCGTAATATGATTCGGCAGTTGTTTGCCATCCATTAAATCCTTGCAGACCCCGTCCATGTGTACGGCCTGGTGGTTGACTACCGGCTGCTCGATGGGTCCTTTGCTGGTACGTCCTTTCAGGGGACCGTAGCCAAAAGCAGGCGACAGTTCAAACCAGCCGTTCTGGCAGGACGCGTACAGGCGCTCTACTCCGGCGGTGTAGCTGGTGGTTGAGTTACACACCGCCCCACTCGGAAACTGGAACTGCCAGAACAGGGTCTCTTCAACTTCCTTGAATTTTTCCGGCTCGGTTTTCGGCGAAAATTGCGCCGTTACGGAGATTGGTTCTTCACCCGTTACGTAGCGGGCGCCCTGTACGGCATAGATGCCTACGTCCATGAGCGGGCCACCACCGGCCATGGCTTTTTTCATGCGCCACTGAGTTGGGTCGCCGATCCGGAAAGCATCGCTACTTTCCATGAACTTAACCGGGCCAAACACTTTTTCCTGACCCAGACGCATTACCTCTTTCGTGAACGGCTCGTAGTGCAGCCGGTAGCCCACAGCCAGCTGCCGATTTGCCTTTTTACAGGCATCGATCATATCCTGGCACTCTTTGGGCATGATCGCCAGCGGCTTTTCGCAGATCACGTGCTTGCCCGCCTTGGCGGCCCGAATAACGTACTCGGCGTGCATAGAATTAGGTAGCACGACGTAGACCACATCGATATCCTTGTTATCGGCAATCTGGTCGAAAGTTTTATAATCGTAGACGTTTGCCTTGGGTATATTATACTTCTGCATCCACTCGGCAGCCTTCGACGGCGTTCCTGTCACGATCCCGGCCAAACGACAGTGCTGTGTCTGCTGTAAGGCCGGTGCCAGCCGTTGTGAACTATAGCTGCCCAGGCCAACGAGTGCGATCCCCAGTTTGCGGCCCGGCTGAACCAGACCGGTCGACTTGTTGACCAGCGTTTGTATGCGACCGTATTCACCCTCGTACAATTCCGTTCCGGCATAACCAGCCAGTGGTAATGACGATAACCCAGCGCTGAGGGCGGACAACCGCTGCAGAAAGTCCCGGCGTGAAAAGCCTGTGTTGTTTTTCATGATGGATTTACAAACGTGAAGGAGACGCGTAAAACTACAAAATCTGACTTAGGCTAGTTAAGAATATAAAAAGTACCGGCGTATCGTACACCGGTACTTTTTTCAAAAGTCGTTCAATAGTGTTGTCTACTGTCAGTCGCCTGGTCTGAACATTTTGTCGTGGCATGCCATGTTCAGGCCAGGTGGATTTGAAGTTCAGTCACGTTATTCGCCGGGTTTTCAAAATCAATAACAACATACACCTCACGAACGCGGCCATCGTTCTGATACCCCATCCCGTGTAAAGCAGGGAAGAGCGCATCATAAACACCCATAAGCTCGTTCCAGTTGCCGGTATGCGTGTAAGATAAGCACCGAAACGGCTCAAATGTACGATACGTAAACCCAGTTGGCTCCGCCCCGGCCTGGCGAATAGGCAGGACAATCTCCAGTTGAAATTCATTGGCCGGATCACCGTTAACACCGGTATAAATCCACTGAACTGGCCCGTTGATGTCGAGCGAAAGGCGAGCCGCTTCAGTGTAAAGATCTTCAGCGACTGTCTTGTAATACCGGCTAAGCTGCGGTAACGTAGCCCGGGTGGTGAAACAAAGACCTGTAAAGGGTTGAACCTCTTTGACGAGCAGGGCATCTTCCGCGATTTGTTGTTGGGTTGTCATGGTTAGTTGTCAATTTGAAGACCGATTACATCAAAGGTCGGCGTTCATTGTGACAGCGGTATGTCAGCAGGGTTGTGGAGAAATCGCCTTATTTTTGAGCCTACAGTATGCATGCCGTTATGCCCTTTTTTGATTCTGCTACCGTATCGCTTGTCCGCAATCAGGCCTTTGATGCCGAGCAAACCGGCGTACCATCCGCCGAAGTCCAACAAATCATGACAAAGCTTGGGCTTTTTAAACTCTTCGTTCCCGAACAGCTGGGCGGCCAAATGATACCCCTCCCGGACGCCATACGTTTGATTGAGGAAGCCGCTTATATAGACGGGAGCTTTGGGTGGCTGACCAGTATTGGTGCCGGTGGCGGCTATTTCTCAGCATACTACGAACCCGCGGTTGCCGGCCGATTGTTCGGCCCCGCCGAAGCCGTAGTAGCCGGCAGCGGGCATCCGACCGGAACAGCCCGCCGGGTTGAGAACGGATACCAGGTAACCGGGCGCTGGCGCTATTGCAGCGGGTCTGCCTACGCCACCTTGTTTACCGCCAGCTGCCGAATTACGGACGATGCCGGCCAATTGACCAACACCGTTCGGGCCTTCACCTTCCGGCCAGAGCAGGTAACCATCCTGCCTGACTGGAACGCCTTCGGCCTGAAAGCGACAAACAGCCACAGTATTGATGTAGTCGATGCGTTTGTACCGCACGAATTGGTGTTTGACTTGTCCCGTCCGCCGATTGTCGATGCTGGGCCTATCTTCTCCTATCCGTTTTTACCATTTGCCAAAGCGTCCTTTGCCGCCGTTTGTATCGGTATTGGGCGACACTTTCTGGATGAAGCAACTCAACTGGCCCAGCAATACAGAACTTCGTGGGAAGGAGCCAGACCGGAGCGATTTCACTACGTCCGGGAACAAATGGGCCAGCAAAAAAACCGCTTCGAAAGACGTATCACATCGTTCTACGAAGCCCTTGATGAGTCCTGGTCACTCACCGTAGCCGGACACGCTGTATCAGATGCGCTAAGCCAGAAGGTAGGCGATTTGGCCCGGGAAGCAACCGTAACTGTCCTAACTGGCGCTCAGCAACTTTTTCCACATCTGGGTATGGCCGTAGTTGACGAATCTACGGCGATCAACCGGGCCTGGCGGGACGTACATACGGCCTCACAACATACACTGCTGAAAGCATATCCGGTTTCCCGTTAAATTAATCCATAAACCTCCCACCTGTTTTGTGGTTTACGCTTTCAAAACAGCAGACTATGAAAAAGAACCTGATTATCCGAATATCCGGTCAGTTGGGAGGCACCCTGTTCCGGCAGGCAGCCCGCCAGCGAGCCGAAAAACTGGGCCTGACCGGCACAGCCCGTAATCAATCGAACGGCGAGTTACGTATTGAGGTAGAAGGCGAAGAAGAAGCTCTTCAGACGTTTCAGACCTGGTGTCAGACTGGGCCGGAGGGTACCCAGGTTGACCACGTAGAGGTCATGGACGGTCCTTTGCAGGAATTCGACCGGTTTATGGAGATGCGTTAACAAATAAGCCGGCCCTGAATCAGGACCGGCTTTACCCTATTACGTTGTTGATTGTCAAAATATATATTTATTCTCGGCCACCATTGCATCCGCAATCTGACGGCGAGCGTCTTTCAGGTTCATCGGTTCAATCTTCGTGAACCGCTTCAGTCCCATCAACATTCCGCGCAGTTCATCACCTTCGGCAAACGACGTAATGGCTGCCCGTCCTGCATTGTTAACTTTTTCAACGGCTTCGTGCAGATACACCAGCGCCAGGAGCTTTTGTAACGTAAGAGCCTCTTCGCCTTTGATGCCAATCAGTTTCTCGACCCGCAGCAGCGCCGATTCAGCTGCATAAATCTCGATGACCATGTCGGCGATGTTCATCAGGATTTCCTGCTCGTCGGACAGCGTCATCATGAATTTCTGAACGGCCGCTCCAGCAACCATCAAGGCTGCCTTTTTCAGGTTACGCAGTACTTTCTTTTCGGCTATGAATAAACCTTCTTCCTCATCGGTGCTGAAATCGGGAATTGACATGATCTCTTTGGCAACCGCCATAGCCGGCCCCATCAGGTCAAGTTCGCCTTTCATCGCCCGCTTCAACAGCATATCGACCACCAGCATCCGGTTGATCTCGTTTGTTCCCTCGAAGATCCGGTTGATCCGGGCATCGCGGTAGCTACGGTCCATCGGCGCATCAGCTGAGTAACCCATACCCCCGTAAACCTGAACGCCTTCATCTACTACGTAATCCAGCGCTTCGGAGCCGTGTACTTTCATGATGGCACACTCGATGGCAAACTGCTCCAGGGCTTTCAACTTTGCAGCGCTGTCTTCCATGCCTTGAGCTTTCAAATCCTCGATCAGGTCGTCGATGTTCTGGCCGGCCCGGTACGAAGCCGATTCGGACGCATACACCTTTACGGCCATTTCAGCCAGTTTGTGCTTGATCGCGCCAAACTGCGAGATAGGCGTCTTGAACTGCTTCCGCTCGTTGGCATACCGGATGGCATTGTTGATCACTTCCTTCGAGCCACCAACGGCGGCCACGCCAAGCTTAATCCGGCCAATGTTGAGAATGTTCACAGCAATCTTGAAACCGTTGCCACGCTCAGACAGCAAGTTTTCGACCGGCACCTGTACGTCGTTAAAGAAGATCTGACGTGTATCAGACCCTTTGATGCCCATCTTATGCTCCGGTTCGTTCATCGAGATACCCTCGTATGAACGGTCAACAATGAACGCGGATAAATTCTTATCATCGTCAATTTTGGCAAAAACGATGAACACATCGGCAAAACCCCCGTTCGTAATCCACATCTTCTGGCCGTTCAGGACGTAGTGTTTGCCGTCTTCGGTCAGTGTAGCTTTGGTTTTACCTGAGTTGGCATCTGAGCCGGAATCAGGCTCGGTAAGACAATAAGCGGCTTTCCATTCACCGGTTGCCAGCTTAGGCAAATATTTCGCTTTTTGTTCGTCGTTGCCGTAGTAAACGATAGGTAAGGTACCAATACCCGTGTGAGCCGAAAGCGCCACCGAGAACGAGTGTCCGGCACCCGTTACTTCAGCGACCAGCATCGACGTATTGAAGTTCATACCGAAGCCTTCATATTCGGCCGGTACCGATGTACCGAGCAGACCAAGTTCACCGGCTTTATCCATCAACGATGAAATTAACTCCGGCGAATCAGCACGATCAATCTCATCTAATCGCGGCCAGATTTCGCGCTCCAGAAACTCGCGGCAGGTAGCCGCGATCATCTGTTGTTCTTCCGTAAATTCTTCAGGAATGAATACCTGCTGGGCGCTCGTTTCCTTGATCAGAAATTCGCCCCCTTTGATTGAGGCTTTAGGTTCCGTCGCAATCATAGACTCTAGTTGTTTGTTATGCTTGCATACTAATTTTATACAAATAAACTAATTGCATAAATAGTATGCAAGCATACTAATAACAAAAATTTTGCCGAAAAAATCCAACTCGGTACGACCACAATCTAACCAGCGACGCACCGGCTTTAAAACAAAAAGCCGGGCAGTTGCCCGGCTTTGGAATCTAGTTTGTTGAAGTAGTTAATGTGAATTATGGCTAGACATTCGACCCAGGTAAGCCGGTTTTTGTCATCCCGACCAAAGGATGACAAAAATGAATTAAGCTGGCACGTATCTTTTAGTGATCGCTAGTTAAGTCGTTCAAATATACCGGCAACCCCTTGTCCACCGCCTACACAGGCCGACACCATACCGTATTTCTGATCGCGCCGACGCATTTCATTGAGCAGTTGAACCGACAGCCGGGCCCCTGTTGAACCTAGTGCATGGCCAAGCGCAATGGCTCCACCGTTCGGGTTAATCGTACTGCGGTCAAGACCCAGTTCCTGAATAACCGCCAGCGACTGAGCTGCAAACGCTTCGTTTAATTCGATCAGTTCAATATCATCCTGTTTCAAACCCGCTTTCTTCAACGCGAGCGGAATAGCGGCCACCGGTCCGATTCCCATGATCCGCGGCTCAACGCCGGCCGACGCATACGATACCATCCGGGCAATCGGCTGCAGGCCAAGTTCATTCACCATCCGCTCCGACATGACAATTACAAAAGCAGCGCCATCGGAAGTTTGCGACGAATTACCGGCCGTAACGGAGCCGCCCTGCGCAAATACGGGTTTCAATTTGGCCAAAGCGTCGGCATTTGTATCGGCGCGTGGACCTTCGTCTTTGGCTACAGTCCATTCGCGAGTCTTCTTTTTGCCGCTTTCGGCATCAAAATACGTTTCGCTTACTTTGACAGGGACTATTTCGTCGTCGAATTTACCGGCAGCCTGAGCAGCCAGCGCCTTCTGGTGAGATTCATAAGCAAACTGGTCCTGAGCATCCCGGCTAATCTTGAATTGCTCGGCAACCTGCTCGGCCGTTAAGCCCATGCCGATGTAATAGTCCGGGTGAGTTTTCGCAATTTCATAGTTCAAGGCCGTTTTCCAGCCCATTACCGGCACGAGCGACATAGACTCCGTACCGCCCGCAATGATGCAGTCGGCCAGCCCGGCGTGTATCTTCGCTGACGCAATGGCGATAGCTTCCAGGCCGGAACCACAGTAGCGGTTGATGGTCATGCCCGGCACGCTGTTCGGCAACGACAGCAGTGCAATATAGCGGGCAATCTGCATGCCTTGTTCAGCTTCAGGAACAGCATTACCCACAATCAGATCGTCAACCCGGGCCGGATCAAAGTTAGGAACCTGACCGACCAGGTGTTTGATCACCTCGGCTGCCATATCATCAGGGCGAGTAAAACGCAGACCACCTCGTGGCGCTTTACCTACAGCAGTACGATAGCCGGCTACAATGTATGCATCCATACGAATGTTGATTTCTGGTTAAGTGGAATCTATAACGATAACTAAAAATCCAGCGGAATAATTACAAATATACCAATTATTATTATGCACGCATACTATTTCCGTAGGAATCTGATTTAAACAAAAAGCCGCTCTTTCAGGGGAGCGGCTTTTTATCTGGAATAGACCTAAATCAATTAAACTGGCTGGATCTTCAGCTAGAAATGTCGGTCGCCCGCTTCACGTTTGCCCAGCATTACTGCGCCTACCATCGCCACCAGGAACAACACCGAAGCTAGTTCAAAAGGTAGGATATAGTCGCTGTACAGGATGCTACCCAGGTTTTCAACCAATCCCGTACGCGAGTCAAACGATACAGGGTTAAATGTCGGTACCTGAGCACTTTTTGCCCGGAAAATGGTAATGAGCATCACCATTAGCAGCCCACCTACGACAACGGCAGCCATCTTGGTCAGATTTGTCTTCGACTCTTCGTCTTCCCTTCTCAGGTTCAGGAACATGATGGTAAACAGGAAAAGTACCATGATAGCTCCCGCGTAAACAATGATGTTGACGGCCGCCAGAAACTGGGCATTCAGCAGAATGTAGTGCCCGGACAAGCAGAAGAACGTAGCGATTAACGCCAGGACGCTATGGATTGGGTTGCGTGCTGTCACGACCCAGACGGCACTTAACAATGCCAGAATAGCCAGTACCCAGAAGAGGTAGCCAGTTGCAGTGAGTTGCTTAAATTGATTTAGAAATTCGCTCATGGTGGAAAAAACGATAGCCACCAAACGACGTTTACATCTGGTGGCTAAGAGTTATGACTTACTACGTAGCAGCTTTAGTTAAACTTGGCTCCGTTGGGGTGGCCTTTACTTCCGAGTTCATACGAACGTAGCGATCGTCCAGCCGCTCAACTAATTTATCTTTACCGTAAACTATATCGTCACGCTCCAGAAAAACGGGGACCATACGGTCGTGACGGAGATAAACGGCTTGTTTTGGGCAGGCTTCTTCGCACAACCCACAGAAGATGCAGCGCAGCATGTTAATCTCATAAACGGCTGCGTACTTCTCTTCCCGGTAGAGGTTCTCTTCGCCTTTCTTACGCTCAGCGGCTACCATCGAAATGGCTTCTGCCGGGCAGGCTACCGCACAAAGTCCGCAGGCTGTGCATCGTTCGCGCCCCTGCTCATCGCGTTTCAGCACGTGGTGTCCACGAAAAACCGGTCCCAGATACCGCTTCACTTCGGGGTACTGGATGGTCGGCTTCTTCATGAAGAAGTGCTTTATTGTAATGGCCAGCCCCTGTACAATTGACGGAAGGTACATCTTCTCCGCCATTGTCATCTCTTTGTTGCTGACCTGTTTTGACCGATTTGTTAGTTGCATACTCTTTCCGTTTACGGTTTAGAGTTCTTGGTAATTAGGCATACCTACACTCATAAACCGACTATGATTAAGCTCGTTGCGGTGCTGCCTGCGATTTTGGCGCCCGGGCGTTTGACGTAAGGGCTAATACGACCATCACGACGACAATCAGCCAGGTTGTGTACTTAATGTCATACAGCAGACCGGCTCCCGTAACAACTACGTTTAAGATCGACAGTGGAATCAACGACTTCCATCCCAGGTTCATCAATTGATCATACCGGAACCGCGGGATAGTCCAGCGCACCCACATGAAGAAGAAGATGAAGAAGAAAATCTTGGCGAAGAAAACGACCGTGCCGATGGCGGTTGCGATGTTATGTCCCGCGATCTCGCCCAGCGAACCGGTCAGCCCGTCGTGAACAGCATTCATGAACGGGTAGTGATAACCGCCAAAATACAGTGACGAAATGAACGCCGACGACACAAACATGTTGATGTATTCAGCGAAGAGGTAGAAACCCAGCTTCATCGAACTGTACTCCGTATGATAGCCGCCAACGAGTTCAGTTTCACACTCGGGTAAGTCGAATGGCGTCCGGTTACACTCGGCAAAAGCGCAGGTCAGGAAGATGATAAAACCCAGCGGCTGCGTGAAAACGTTCCACTCAAAGAACGTCGCCTGTTCGTTGACAATAGCCCGGAGTGATAGCGAACCGGTCATCATCAGAATGGCGATCAGCGACAGTCCCAGCGCAATCTCATAACTGATGTTTTGCGATGCGGCACGAATAGCGCCCAGTAGTGAGAACTTGTTGTTTGAAGCCCAGCCACCGACCATAATACCGTACACACCCAGCGATACTACCCCGAAGATGTACAATACTCCGATGTTGATTTCAATAGCCTGCATCGGAATGTCGTAGTTGGTACCATCCCAGGCCAATCGAATGCTATCGCCAAACGGAATAACAGCGCTCGACATTAAAGCCGTTAGCATGGCCAGACAGGGGCCGAGGATGAAGAGCCATTTGCTGGCCTGCGCCGGTATAAAATCTTCTTTAAAGAACATTTTGCCCGCATCGGCGATCGGTTGTAATAACCCAAACGGACCTGCCCGGTTTGGACCAAGACGGTCCTGAAGAAACGCTGCTACTTTGCGCTCAGCGTATGTTGAGTACGTCGCAATCAGGAGGGTTATCCCGAAAATTACCAGGATAATGAGCCCTTTGACGAGTAATACGGTTAAATCCATTTTTATTTGGACGTTGGATGATGAACGCTGCCTACCGGTCTTGTACCCGATAAGCAGCGGCCAATGTCTAAAATCTAATTTTCGTTTGCCGATGGTAGTTTTGCAAAACGCTCCGGCGGCAGTTGCTGAATGTCCAGTTGCGACGTATCCCGTTTATCATCTATCGGCTTGTAAGTAGCCGCAGCTAACCGCTTGCCAAAGTCGGGCTTGATCGTATCCGCGCGGTACTTATTTGCCGAAATGACCGAGCTGCGTGAGACCTTGGTCGGTCCTTCAATCACCCAGTCGCTTGTCTTCTTGGTATCAAAGCGGCAGGTATTACAGATGAACTCGGTCACCTCATTCCACTCGTTTTTGCGAGCTGTCACGCGGATTACCTCTTCACCGCGATACCACAGCGTAACCTTACCCGAGCAGGTAGGGCAATCGCGGTGCGCATCGACCGGCTTTGTAAACCATACGCGATTCTTGAACCGATACGTTTTGTCCGTCAGCGCGCCGACCGGACACACATCGATTACATTACCGGAGAAATCGTTGTCAATAGCTTTTTCGATATACGTACCAATCTCAGCGGCATCGCCACGACCTAATACGCCGTGCACGCGCTTGTTGGTGATCTGATCGGCAGTGTATACACACCGGTAGCACAGAATGCAGCGCGTCATGTGCAACTGAATGTACGGACCGATGTCGTGCTTCTCGAACGTACGCCGATCTTCTTCGTAACGTGTAGTTGCTTTGCCGTGATCAAAGGCGAAATTTTGCAGATCGCACTCACCGGCCTGGTCACAAACCGGGCAGTCGAGCGGGTGGTTGATGAGCAGAAATTCAACGACTCCGTTACGGGCATCGATGACCTGCTGACTGGTAGTGTTTTCGACTACCATACCATCCTGCACCGGTGTGATACACGATGCTACCAGCTTAGGCATTGGTCGAGGGTCTTTTGCCGACCCGGCCGCCACCCGAACCAGACAGGCCCGGCACTTCCCACCGCTGCCTTTCAGCGGCTGGTAGTAGCACATCGCCGGCGGGGCCACTTCCGGACCGATCTTACGAGCAGCCTGCAGGATCGTTGTACCCGGCTCCACCTCGACTTCAATTCCGTCAACGGTGACTTTGAACAGTTGCGGCTTATTATCTTCCATAGTTAATCTCTTGATTATACTAACGCCATCTCACCCCGGTATACGGCACCCGGCTGAGTCGCTTCCTGTGGGTTTGTGATGTGCCACTCGAACTCATCGCGGAAGTGACGGATGGCACTGGCCACGGGCCACGCAGCCGCATCACCGAGCGGGCAAATGGTATTCCCTTCAATCTTTTTCGCTACGTCGACGAGCAGATCAATGTCCTGACGATGACCGTGACCGTGTTCAATGCGGTGCAGCACTTTTTCCATCCAGCCGGTTCCTTCGCGGCATGGGCTGCACTGACCACATGATTCATGATGGTAGAAACGGGCAAAATTCCACGTATTGCGAACAATACAGGTTGTTTCGTCCATTACGATAAAACCACCTGAGCCGAGCATTGTGCCCGTCTGGAACCCACCGTCCGACAACGATTCATACGACATCAGGCGCTTTTCACCGTTGGCCAGATTCAGAATCAGATTAGCTGGCAGAATAGGTACGGATGAACCACCGGCGACTACGGCCTTTAACTTATGACCCGGGCGGATACCACCGCACCACTCGTCGGCATAGATGAAATCTTCAACCGGAACACCCAGTTCGATTTCATACACCCCCGGCTTATTAATATGCCCTGAAGCAGAAATCAGTTTCGTACCCGTACTGCGGCCGATCCCAATAGCTGCGTAAGCTTCGCCACCGTGATTGACAATCCACGACGTAGTGGCAATTGACTCCACGTTGTTGACAACCGTTGGGCTCTGGTATAAGCCTTTTACGGCCGGGAACGGCGGCTTGTTACGAGGATTACCACGCTTGCCTTCGAGTGACTCCAGCAAGGCTGTTTCTTCTCCGCAGATGTAAGCACCACCACCCGGCTGAACAACCAGTTCGAGGTCGTAGCCAGTGCCCAGGATATTTTTACCCAGAAAGCCTTTAGCTTTTGCCTCTTCAATAGCTTTTTCGAGAATGTGGATGACGTACATCAACTCACCCCGAACGTAGATAAACGACTTGTTTGCCCCTAATGCGTACGAGGAGATAATCATACCCTCGATCAGCAGGTGGGGGATAGTTTTCATCAGGTAGTGGTCTTTGAACGTACCCGGCTCCGACTCATCGGCATTGCAGACGAGATAGCGGGGCACACCCTCGGGCTTTGCCAGGAAGCTCCACTTCATGCCCATCGGAAAACCGGCGCCACCGCGGCCCCGAACCCCCGATTTTTTTACTTCTTCGACCACTTCTTCAGGCGTCATGGTCTTGAGCGCCTTTTCAACGGCCGTGTAGCCGCCCTGTTTCCGGTAAACATCGAACGTCTCGATGCCCGGGACGTTGATATGTTCGGTTAATATCTTGGTAGCCATAGATTTTTGTACAGGTTACTTTGACAACTCATCAATGATTTCATCGACGCGCTCGTTGGTCAAATTCATATAGTATTTCTCCCGAATCTGGAAAACGGGACCCATACCGCAGGCAGCCAGACACTCGACTTCCTTTAGTGTAAACCGACCATCAACGGTCGTTTGTCCGGCATCGATACCCAGCCGCTGCTTCAGGTGAGCGTACACGTCTTCGCCACCCATCAGGCAGCAAGGGCCCGTACGGCAGTATTCAATGACGTGCTTACCAACCGGGTTGATGTGGTACATTGTATAGAACGTAGCCACTTCATATACCTCGATTGGTTGAATATCCAGCATCTGAGCAATGTAATCCATGCCTTCGGGGCTGGTCCAGCCTTCCTGTTCCTGCAGCAAGTGCAACAGAGGCAGCAACGCCGACTTCTGTTTTCCTTCCGGGTAGCGAGCGATAATCTCCTTTGCCTTTTCGAGCCGGTCGGGCGTAAATTGTATGGTATTGTTAGATTCCGTTGTCATCTTACAGCAGGTATTCGTCTTCAAAAGCTTCAGACCAAGTCATTTCAGCCGGTTCAAATTTATCCTTGCGAGATATATTCATTTCAGCTTTAGCTACTTCAGTTGCAGCGTCGAAGTTACGTTTCCACACACTTTCAATATACTCATTTGTCAACGAAGGCATGTACTCCTGCAATTGGTAAATCTCCTGTCGAGCGTTGACAATACTTCGAACCCAACTTGTACTACGCTTATTGGGTTGGTATTTCCATTTCAATATATGAGCCATAAGCCGACGAAGCTGGCTATTCAAAGCAAGCCTTTCAGCTCTACCCATTGCTTCATACAATTCGTTCAATCCTTCAATAGCTTCCTCATAATCGTGCTCGTCAACAAGTTGGCGTATCATTCCAACTGTTTCCAAGTGAGACGTAGCCACCAGTTCTTGCCAGTCTATCGTCTTCATAACACGTTATGTTTATGCATCCAGCTCACCCGCAATCACGTTCAGGCTACTCATTGTCACGATAGCATCGGACAACGTTGAGCCGACGCACATTTCGGGAAACGCCTGGTAATAGATAAAGCATGGCCGACGGAAGTGCAGCCGGTACGGAGCACGGCCACCGTCGCTGATCAGGTAAAAGCCCAGTTCACCGTTGCCGCCTTCGACGGCGTGGTACACCTCGCCTACCGGCGCGTCGATCTCACCCATCACAATCTTGAAATGGTAGATCAGCGCTTCCATGTTTTTGTAGACTTCCTGTTTCGGTGGCAGGTAGTACTGAGGAGCGTCGGCGTAGTAAGGGCCTTCGGGCAGGTTGTTGATAGCCTGCTCAATGATGCGCAGACTCTGCCACATCTCTTCGTTACGAACCATAAACCGGTCGTACGTATCGCCACTCTGCCCAACCGGAATGTCAAACTCAAACTCCTCGTATGACGAGTACGGATTCATTACCCGAACGTCGTAATCAACGCCTGCGGCCCGGAGGTTCGGACCCGTGAAGCCGTAGCTCAACGCCCTTTCGGCCGAGATACCACCTACGTTTACCGTCCGGTCCATAAAGATTCGGTTCCGGTTGAAGAGGTTTTCGAATTCACGCAACACTTTCGGGTAGCGCTGAATAAACTCTTTGATCTTGCGAATAGCCGTGGGCGACAGGTCACGCTCCATGCCACCAATCCGGCCCATGTTCGTGGTCAAACGGGCACCGCAGACTTCTTCGTAGATTTCGTAAATGTTTTCGCGCTCCTCAAACAGGTACAGAAAACCGGTGAATGCGCCGGTATCCACACCCAGGATGCCGTTACAGATCAGGTGGTCGGCGATTCGGGCCAGCTCCATCATAATCACCCGGATGTATTGCGCCCGCTTCGGCACTTCAATGCCCAGCAGCTTCTCGACCGTCATGTGCCAGCCCATATTATTGATGGGCGACGAACAATAGTTCATCCGGTCGGTCAGCGTCGTAATCTGGTAGAATGGCCGACGCTCGGCAATTTTCTCGAACGCCCGGTGTATGTAGCCGATTGTCTGCTCACCCGACACGATTTTTTCGCCATCCATTTGCAGGATGTTCTGAAAGATACCGTGCGTAGCCGGGTGCGTTGGACCGAGGTTGAGCGTAGTAAGCTCATTCACGTACTGCACCGGCGTTTCGTCGTTCCGGGCCGGTACGTTCGTTTTGGTTGCTATATCGAGTTCGTCAGAAACCATAATCAAAGAGTGAAAGCGTGAAAGAACGGAAGAGTGAATAAACCCGCTACATAAACTATTCGTTTAATCAATCGTTCGCTCGTTCACCAGATAGTCATCGTCCAAACAGGGCGTCAATCTTATCTTCGCGGGTAGCATCTTCGAGCGGATACTGCTTGAGCATGGGGTGATAATCCATCTCCTCCATGTTTAAGATACGTCGCAGGTCAGGGTGGCCGTCGAAAATAACGCCAAATAAGTCAAAGGTTTCACGTTCCATCCAGTTGGCACTGAGATGCTGCTTGGTTGCGGTCGGAATATGAGGGTCTTCGGCCGGCAGATATACTTTGACCCGCACCCGGTAATTATTAACGAAGCTATGCATGTGATAGACTACGCAAAGCTCACGACCGGGTGAGTCCGGATAATGCACAGCCGTGATATCAGTCAGGAAAGCAATCTGATACGTAGGGTGCTCTTTAAGGTACTGGATCAGCGGAATGATTTGTTCGCGGGTAACCGAAAAGGTCAGTAAATCAAACGGATCATCAAAGTCACTGACGGCGTCACCAAACTGCTGAATTATGGTTTGTGCAACTTCTTCGTTTGTAAGCATAGTGGGTGGTTGACTGATTGACTAATTGAGTTGCCAGCGAGCCAGCAACTCAATCAGTCAACTATTGTATGCTATACGAATTCAATAATTTCTGATACTCTTCTGTATTACGACGGCGCAGTGACTCGTTTTTGGCCAGTTCCTGCACCTGCATGACGCCTTCCAGGATTTGCTCCGGACGCGGAGGACACCCCGGCACATACACATCAACCGGAATGATACGGTCAATGCCCTGCAACACGCTGTACGTATCAAAAATGCCGCCACTCGACGCACAGGCCCCAATGGCGATTACCCAGCGGGGCTCAGCCATCTGCAGATACACCTGCTTGAGGATAGGCCCCATCTTTTTGGCAATCGTACCGGCAACCAGCAGCATATCAGCCTGACGCGGTGAGAAGCTTGGTCGCTCAGAACCAAAGCGGGCCAGGTCGTAGTGTGAGCCCATGGTTGCCATAAACTCAATGCCGCAGCAAGAGGTAGCAAACGGCAAAGGCCAGAGCGAATTGGCTCGGGCCAGACCAATGATTTTATCGAATGACGTAGCCTGGAAACCGGGACCTGAGTAGCTTTCAGGTGCTTCAGCCAGCTTGATGTTTGATGCCATAGGTTAGTTGACTATTCCTGATATACCAACGAATTATCCTATTTAATCGTTTCATTTACTAGACTATTCCCACTTCAACACCCCCTTGCGGATGACGTAGTAGAATCCGGCCAGTAATAAACCCATAAACAAGATCATCTCGATAAAGCCGGTTAGTCCTAATCCTTTAAAGTTAACCGCCCATGGATACAGGAAGATAACTTCAACATCGAACAGAACGAACAGGATAGCAATCAGGAAGTACTTGATTGAAATCGGCGTCCGGGCATCGCCCTGAACCGGAATACCGCACTCAAACGGATCGTCTTTTTTCTGGCTTTTCCGCTTGGGTCCTACTGAGTGCGTAACGATCATCGTTGTCACAATGAAACCGAGCGCCAGCAGAAGTTGGATTAAGACCGGCAGATAATCTGACGGCAGGTATGATGTGTTCATACGGATTATTTACGAATAACAGCGCAAGTTAGCGATAAAACCAATAAACCCTTCTTTTAAACAAGGGTAGCCATTGCCTGACTTACCTCAAAATTAACATTTTTCAACTGTTTTATCAACGTTCCACAACTAGCCCTCGTGCTACGAATGCAAAAAGCCGTTCCTGACAGGAACGGCTCTAATACACTAGATGTAATGGGGCTATCGATTGATTATAATCCGTCGTGATACGTTAAATCCCGCCGAACGAATGCGGACTATATATTCGCCCTGAGCCAGGTTTTTCAGATTAAGTGACCTCCGCTGGTTAAGTATCGGCACCAAGTCTGTATACAGCAGTTCGCCGTGCAACGAGAACACCTCTATTTCGGCATTAGCCAGGTTTTCGATTGTTTCGATATTCACAATTCCGTCCTTCGACGGGTTGGGATAAATTCCAAGGCCCCCGTTCGATTCATCGAAGTCAAATGGTTTTGGAGCACTGAAATCTGAGTAGCACGTGAGTCGATTGCCATTCTCCAGGATAAACGTCGATTTAGCACGGACCGAATAATTAGCGTCAAGAACGACTTTTGCTACCGGGCCACTTTCTGGAATTAATTCGCCTGTCCGGCGCCAGTCAAACTCATCGGTTTGCGCACCCGACGGAGCCGGCAATCTGGCTTCCAGCGAATACGTACCTATCTGTTCGATACTGGGTGTTGGTATTTTTGGCCGAACAGTCAGGTTGATGCCCAACGATCGGGTCGACCGGCAGCCATACGTATTTACCGCCTGAACAGAATACCCGCCTGGCGTGGCCACTGTGATAGTTCGGCCAACTGTGCCTGTATTCCAGATCAGACTGTTAGACGCCGTGGTATTACCCACCAGGGCCAACACGGAATCAGTACAGATCTGCTGCGTAGGATCAGCCAGCAACGTCGGTTGTTTGGCCAGTGAAATAGTTGGTGGTGTTGGCTGCACAGGATCAATCACCTCCACAGCCGGCGACAGGAAGGTATTATCGTCCGCTCCTTTCAACACGGCCCTATACACCCCGCTTCTGTTAACGTTTATCGAGCGGGTTTTCTGGCCACTTTTCCAATCGTAGGATTTATACCCTTCGCTCAGCGTAAGCGTCAGGCTATTGTTGTCGGGGCCGCAGGTAACCGAGATAGTCGGCGGAGGCAAAGGAAGCAGTGGGCGGGAGCTGGCAAAAAACACCGGATTCAGGCTTTCATACCAGGCTTGCGCCAACTGCTTCAGCCCGTCGCCACCGAAGTGTACTTCGCCCTCAAAACGGGGAATCTGGATGTTGTCGGTCAGGGGTCCCGGATACACGTTATTGTTGTACGTGTTGATTACGTCGTTCTGGGCCTGGGTAATTTCCTCGCTTACCTGGCCAAGGTTGTACGATGACCGGGCAAGCACCCAGGCCGGATACCGTTTTGTGTCCGAACGCGTTTTGTTCACCAGGTACTGCATTGCTTCCCGGTAATCCTGTCGCGTTGAGCGGAGCGGTACATTGTCATTTTCACCTTGCTGCCACAATACGGCCCGTAGACCCTGCAGCGAACAATAATAACGTAGTGCAATCAGCAGGTTTGCGTACGGCATTCCGGCCGGGAAGTTTTCGTTGGGCGTACCCATGGCAAAGATGTTCTTGGCAATCTTGCCGTCGGCGCTTTCTGTCCAGTTTTTGATTACTGTTCCCTGCCAGGCGGTATTGATAAAGAGAACAGGTACCTGATACTGCTTGGCAATCAGATCACCAAGCATACCCCAGCACCAGGCGCTTTGGCCTCGTGGCCCAATCAACGACGCTGCGCTTAACTGCTGAAACGTAGGAGCCGGCGGATCAGTGAGCAGATTGGCTCTGGAGTTATCGTACGTAACGCAATTGACCCGATCGTCGGTGGCACCCACCGCCCCAAAATCCTGGAAGCCCTGGGCGTTCGACTGGCCGGTTATGATGAACACTTCACCTACACCAATCTTGCGCATTACATCACTACCCACCACGGCTCCGTTGGCAAACGCCCGAACTTCGAGCCGATACCACCCCCCTTTTACCGATAGCGCGCCCTGAAAAACGCTTCCTTGCGGATTACGCTGGATAGTGGCCCAGTTTGTATTGAATCCCTGATACGAATCCTCAACCTGTACGCGAGCCTGAACGCTGTCAATAGGCTGGTAATAGCTGCCCGACAGGTAAATAGTTGATGTGTTGTTGACGTCTCGTTGGAAAATTGCCCGGCTCTCCGGGTAGGTAATTTTAATAACAGAGCCGTTCCCCTGGCCTGACGCGTTCAGCGCAATACCAAGCAGACAGTAGAAGGGAAGCTTTTTAATCAGCAGATAATAGTTATTCATACGTTAGGTGTCCATGAATTTCACGCAAAGACACCATGAATCAACGAGGCCCATACGGCGTTCTTTGCAAAAATCAGACCTGATACGACTTGGTAGATAACAAAGTTCACATTTTCCCGGGAAAATGCAAATTTACCCCTACACTCCTTACGTAAACGGTTGAAATTCGGATTCTATTACAATCCAAGTAAAATTCGTTTTGCCACATCGAAGCCTGCGGCCTGAACGCGAAGTATGTAGTTTCCTGATTGAAGCCCGGTCAGTACAAGTTGTTTGCGCTCATTGAAAGCAGGAACGTTGGTTGTGTACACTTGCTGACCCGTTAGCGTGTAAATCGTAACTGTAGCGTTAACAAGATCCTGCTGGGTCTCAAGAATAACTACTTTGTCCGGATTTGGATTCGGGTAGATACTTAGTCCCCGATTATCAGTTGCTGCAACAAACGCGAATGGAGCAGACGGTACTGAGAAGCACGTCAAAGTGGGCGAATAGGCAATGGAGGCCCGGGCCGTATACGAACCGTTCTGGTTCGCCTTAATGACGCCGGATTGTACCGCTAATGAGTCATCACCCCGGCGCCAGCGGAATACATCGCTATTGAGCGGTGTAGCATTGACTGCCTGCAGCGTATACGTGCCGATAACCGCAATTGTCGGAGCAGGCGGCAATGGCTTCACCTCCACGCTGGTTGGCGTCGACAGGGGTGATATACACCCATTCACATCCCGAACGCGGGCGGCATACTGCCCGGCCGAATTCGTTGTAATACTTTTTGTTGAATCTCCCGTCGACCAGAAAACCGTATAAGGCCCTTCGACGGTAAAGGTAATGCGATCCCCTTCGCAGAGTGCCGGCTGTCTGCTGGCAAGCAGGGTGGGCGCATTCGGCAACGGATTTACTTTTACGTTAATTGCCCGGGACCGCGGTGACAGGCACCCATTCTGATCCCTGGCCTGTGCTGAATAATCCCCCGACTGTTCAACGACGATGTTTTTGCTGGTTGAACCACCCGTCCAGACAACGTTCAGTGGGGTCGTAGCAGCCAGTGTAACCCGATTGCCGGCGCAGAAAGTAGTCGATCCAAGTGCAGCCACCGATGGAGTTTCGGGCAGTGGATTAACAGTCGTCGTCACAGCATCCGACGGATCAGACAGGCATCCGAATTGATTTCGGGTCTGCACCGAAAACGTACCCGGCCGATTGACCGTTATGCTGCGGGTAGTTTCGCCTGTTCGCCACACGTATGCTGTTTCCTGCGGAGCGGTTAACGTAACATTCTGATCCGCACAGAACGTCAATGGACCACTAAGCGCGAGCGTTGGTTTAGCCGGCAGGGGATTAACCGTTATGTTGATTGTATTTGAGCGTTCAGACGTACAGCCGTTCTGATCAGTTACGGTCAGAAAATACTGTCCCGACGTACCGACCGTAATGGCCTGATCCCGTTGGCCACCGCTCCAGTTGTATTGTACATTTGACGCGTTTGTGCGAAGTACCGTATTGTCCCGGTCACAGAACGTAGTGGGCTTCTCATTCGTAATGGTCGGCGTTGGCGGAAGCGGATTCACCGCTACGGGCAAGACATTGGATGTAAATTCGCATCCACTGACATCCTGATACTTAACGTAGTAGTTTCCGGCTGAGGTTGTGCTATAGGTCTTTCCGGTCGCTACGGTCGCGTTGTTTTGCTGATTGACCCAGGTGATGTTATTCTCGTAGCTGGCTGTCAGGGCCAGACTGCTACCAATGCAGACGGAAGGAGGCCGATTGTCGACGGTTGATACGGTTGGGGCGTCTGCTACGCGGATGTAGCTGGTGAAATGCGTATTGCCTAAACCATCTTTTACTTTTGCCCGGTATAGCCCCTGCCCTTTGGTCAACGTTCTGCTTAACTCGCCGGTTTCCCACTGAACGAAGCTATAATCCCCGTTTACGGTAAAGGTCAGATTATTACCCCCTCCACAGGCCACGGAGATGGTCGGTACCGTCGCCGGACTTTGTGGCGTAGACCGCTGAAAAAATGATTCGTTAAGGCTATTATTCCACGCATTAGCCACCTCGACTAACCCATTGGCATCAAAATGCAGGTCGTCAAACAGGGGAGGTCGTCGGCGGGGTACCTGGATGTTGTCGGTATTAGGACCTTCGAATACGTTGGGGGTTGACGCAATGACCTGACTTTGTGCCGCTGTTACGTTCGCATTCGGGGTTTTGAAATCGTTGGAGCGCGACACCTTAGCCACAACCCACGATACGTTTTTCCCGCAATCCTGCCGGCTTTTGTCAATTACAAATCTTAAATCGTTTGCGTAGCTGTTGGCATCTGTATTGATATCCGTGTCCGCTTCACCCTGTTGCCAGAGTACGGCCCGTACGCCCAGCATATGGGTATAATACTGCAAAGCTACCTTCAGATTGATGTAGGGTTGGCCAGCCTGATAAAACGTTCCGGGAATGTAAACACTTTCAGCAAGACCACCGGCAGCGCTTTGGCGCCAGTTCCGCATGGCCGTTCCGGCATAGGCTGCATTGAAAAACATGATTGGCACGTTGAGCCGGGCCGCCAGCAGATCGCCCAGCCGCCCCCAGCTCCAGGATGTATACCCTCGTGGAGCAGCCCATTCTACGTCGCTCGTTAGCCGGTCAAACGAAGGCACCGGTGGATCATCCGTTTTTCCGGGCGGATACAGATAGCGAACACAGTTGACCCGATCATCGGTAGAAGGCGGTACGTTCGGACGAGTGTTCTGCGGAGTTTCCACTCCCTGCGCGTTCGACTGTCCGGCAACAATAAACACTTCGCCTACGCCAATCCGCTCAACGACTGTGTATCCAACCTGATTGCCATTGTTAATGGCTCGCACCTCCAGATTGTACCAGCCACCCGACACGGGCAGCCCCCCCGCAAATACTCCACCGCTTGGGTTGTTCTGGATAGTTACCCAGTCCGGAGAGCTGCTTCCCTGACCATCGCGCGCGGTCACTTTAGCCTGAATCTGATTGACGGCCGTTGTATAAAATCCAGTTATATAAACGGTAGCCTGATTGCTGTTGTTACGCTGAAAAACCGCTCGGGTAGTTGGAAAAGAGACCTGGAGCTGAGCCATTGCCACAAGCGGCATAAGTAAACAGGCCGCCATGGTTTTGGCTGCGAAAATATATTTCATAGCGTTCTTTAACAGCTGGTTTGGGCTTACCAGCTTAAATAATGACATGAGTCCATTCTATTCTTGCTCGGCCGGCACATTCAGGCTTTGCCAGATTGTGTCTTTCAATTGTTCTAACCCACGCTGACTAACGGACGAGATAAACGAAACCGGTAGTTGTTCAGGCACTTGTTTCTTAATGGAAGCTAGCTCTTCGTCGCTCACTAAATCTATTTTCGAAATAGCTACCAATCGCTTCTTATCCATTAATTCGGGATTATACTCACGCAATTCATTCAAGAGCGTCTCGTATTCACCACGAATGTTTTCACTGGTAGCTGGAATCAGAAACAGTAAGATTGAATTTCGTTCTATGTGTCGCAGAAACCGCAGCCCAAGGCCTTTACCCTGTGATGCGCCTTCAATTATCCCCGGAATGTCGGCCATTACAAACGACTTATAGTCTCTGTATGCTACGACTCCTAAATTGGGTACAAGGGTTGTAAACGGGTAGTCAGCAATTTCGGGCCGGGCTGCCGACAGCACCGACAACAGGGTTGATTTTCCGGCATTTGGAAACCCGACCAGGCCTACATCAGCCAGTAGTTTTAATTCCAGTATGACCCAGGCCTCCTGCCCTTCCTCGCCAGGTTGAGCATAGTACGGTGCCTGTTGGGTAGAATTTTTAAAATGATCGTTGCCTAATCCCCCCCGACCACCCGGCAGAAGTATGATCTCCTGGCCGTCTTCAGTGATTTCGGCCATTTTTTCATTGGTTTCGGCATGACGGGCTATTGTTCCCAGGGGGACTTCCAGAATTACGTCCTCGCCCTGACCCCCACTGCGTCGCCCTCCTTCACCAGCATTTCCACCTTCAGCCTTTACGTGTTTTCGGTATTTTAAATGCAGCAACGTCCATAGCTGAGCATTGCCTTTGAGTATTATATGGCCTCCTCGTCCTCCATCGCCCCCATCAGGACCTCCCTTGGGAACGTGTTTTTCTCGCCGGAAATGAACCGAACCAGCACCGCCGGCGCCCGAGCGACAGTTAATTTTAACGTAGTCAATGAAGTTGGATGAAACCATATTTGTTGTTCTACTGTGTTGAAAGGCACCGTCCAAACAAGCCGAAACTAGCCTGCTTTGGTAGCGGCCTGCTCAATTTTGCTGCATATAGCTTCGAATATCTCATCAATATTACCGATGCCATCTATTGCGGTAAACTTATCCTGCCGGTTATAAAAATCGGCAACGGGTGTTGTCTTGTCGTTGTACTCCTTCACTCGCCGACGTATCAAATCCTCATTGCTGTCGTCAGGCCGACCGGATGTCTGCCCTCGTAATAGCAACCGACGCGTCAATTCTTCGTCATCCACTACCAGCGCAATCATTACCGTAATCTGCGTATTGTAATGGCTTAATAATTCATCAAGCGCTTGTGCCTGTGGAACGGTACGAGGAAAGCCATCGAAGATAAACCCAGCTACTGATTGATTTTCCCTCAGTTTGTTATCAATCATGCCAATGACTACTTCATCGGGCACCAGTAGCCCCTGATCCATTAACTGTTTTGCCCGCAAGCCCAGTTCGGTGCCAGCTGCAATTTCCGACCGTAACAAATCGCCGGTCGACAAATGAATCAGATTATACTTTTTTATTAACTTCTCACTTTGTGTTCCTTTACCAGCACCCGGCGGGCCAAACAGTACAAGATTGAGCATACGGTTTTTTAAGGGTAGTGTCGTCCAATCAAAATTTGCGCCCGCAAAGTTACAACTCCTCGGTTAAAATAATACGTTGATGAACTGACAGTCATTGGTTTTTATTAATTGGCCAAAATAAAAAGCGCAGGCTAGTAGCCTGCGCTTTTTAGCACATTCTTAAATGTATTGCCTATTTGCTGGCCGCAGTTTTCTTAGCGGGTGCTTTTGTCCCTTTAGCAGGCGCAGCCTGAGCTTTTGGTGGCTCTAAAGCCTTCAGAACGTCCTTGTCATTAGGATCTATTTCAAGAACCTTGGCAAAGTATTCTTTTGCTTTCGCTTCATCCTTCTTAGCCAGACTAAATCCGGCTAACGCTTTATAGGAAGTTACCAGGTATCTTGAATAGTCTGTTTTATCCGTTGAATCCGGAGTTGTGGCCTGTTCAATGAATTTCTCATACAGTGGCGTTGCAGCCGCTGCTGCCTTTTCCGGGTCTTCCTTTGCGTAAGCATAATAATTTGCCTGCGCCCGGTAATAGTAAGCTGCTGGGTACTTCTTGCCCGGAATTTCCTCTACGCGCTTGGCCATTTCGGCAAAGGCTGAATCGGCCCGCAGATAATACATCTGCTTAACCTGCGGAATTTGAGCCGAATCAATCGGAGCAGCTGAACTATCACGACCTACACGAGGAGCGTACTGATAGTTTGACAGTGCCATGAACAGGAAATCATTGTTCTGTGGCTTTTTGTCATTAGCAATCGTTTTAGAATAGTAATCGGCGGCTTTATCAAATCGCTTCTTGTCGTAATACAACTTGGCAATTTCGCGATAGAGGTTCTCCGTAGTATCCTGCGGAGCTGCCTTTTCCAGATTATTGATTGCTAATGAATCACCTTCTGGCGTGTTCAGCTGGCTGTAAGCACGTCCAAGGAATTTGTAATCCTCAGGCAGCACTTTCTGCGGAGCCGTTGAGATAAACCGATTTAATGATTCAACCGCTTCCGGTGCTTTATTGGTCTGCGTATAGGCCCAGCCATACATCCGGTCGATGATCGGGTTGTTGATCTTACCTTTCAGTTGATCGAGGTATGAAACAGCGCCCTGATAATCTTCGGCCAGGAAGCGATAACGAGCTACGTCGAGCAAACGCTCAGGATCCTGCGTACCGCTCTTTTGTACATATGATTCGTAGCGCTGGGCAGCAGCCTTGTAAGCCCGTGAATTGGCAAGAGCATCAGCATAGGCCAGATACGTCGGTGCAAACTCAGGATCGTTCTCGATTGCCTTGTTAAAGAACTTCTGCGCTTCGGTATAGTTCTTACCCCGCAGAAACAGCCGACCAATTTTATAATTAGCTTCGGCCAGATTCGGCTTGATTGCCAAAGCGTTTTCGTATTTGCTTACGGCATTACCTCCGTCGTTGCGCAGGTAATACGCGTCGCCAATCGCCATCTCGATGTCGGCGTTCTCGTTCTTCTTGTCCCGCTCGTCAGCTTTTTGCAGCACTTCGAGCGCCTTGGCCGGGTCGTTCGTTTTCTCGAACATGGTTAGCACCTCACCAGCACGTACCAGTACGTTGATATCCTTACCTTTCGACTTATCGACGGCTTCATCAATTTTTGCGATGGCTGTCTGCCGGTCACCTTTAGCCAGAGCTACACCGGCAAGACCAACGTTGTTCAACTGGTTCTTGCCGTCGGCCGCCAAGCCTTTCTCAAATGCAGCTTTTGCCTGATCAGGCTGGCCGGTTTTCAGATAATAATAACCAAGATAAAATTGATTATCAGCCGTCGGCGAACTGGTAGCTAACTGTGTCAGAGCCTGCCCCGCTTTCGCAAATCGATCTGCCTCCAAGTCATTCAGGGCCGTTTGTGCGTCCTGAGCCATTACAGGCACAGTCAACGATGCACCCATGAACAAAATGGCCAACAGCGACTTTTTCTGGTTGTTCATCATGTATTTCAGGTTGGAATTGATAAAATTTAGATTGTGACTAGTAAACAGCTTACAAAGCTAAAAAATTGCTTTTAAACCAAAAAATTGCTTGTCATCTGAGTTTCACCTCTCGATTATACGGTATTGCAGGCCAAAGACCCAATTTTTCAATAATTAACGATCCAGCGTCACGAGCTACGTAGTTTATTAACCCTCCGCCTAACCCTGGATGGGCTTCACGGCTTAGTATATAAACCGAGCGACGTAACGGATAATCCTGCAGACCCAATGCCCGCTGGAACGGTTGGAAATAATCGTTCCGGGATGTGGGGTTTGCTTTTTCTGTTACGCCCATTACTCGCAAATCGCGGGACAGTTCCGCCGATAGTGGAGAATCCCCGTCGCTAATCCAGTTAACGCCAATAAATCCCAGAGCAGTTGGATTTTGACGAACATAGTCAATTACTTCCCGATTTGAGCGAGCTGTAAAGATCCGTAAGCCTTCAACTCGCTTAACCTTGAATTTGCGTAACATAAACTCCAGATTGCTCGAATTGTTATTATCAAACACGAGCGTGATGGCGCCTGACAGATTTCCGCCTTTCAATTGAGGCCATTGCTTAACAGACCCATCAAAGATCGAGTTAAGCTCATTCATGGTGATAAGGCTATCTGTGTTGGCCTTATTTATGATTAGTGCGACTCCATCTGTGGCGATTTTTTGCGCTGCCCCTTCGATCTTTCGTTTGTCGAGAACGGCCCGTTCCTGAGGATCTAGCTCACGGGTTGTGAACGCAATCCGGGCACTATCCTGCAACATCAGGTTAATGGCTTCCTTTTCAGGCCTGAAGATTATTTTAAATTGAGTATTCGGGTAAATACCGCTATAGGCATCCGTTAACTGCGTCACCAACGGCTGAAACGATTCATCGGCGGCAACGACTATACTTCCCTGCGACGGGCTATCGAGCTTCGTCTTGTTGCTATCGCAACCGAAAAGGCTCACCAATAAAATGGATGCCAGCCAGCCTGTTTTTTTACTCATCCCGGAAATGTAGGTAGGCACGATACGCCCTGAAACTGCCATAAGCAATCAATAGTACAGCCAGACCATACCGTAGTACCGGACTGGATGGAAATATCCCAAAAGACTGAGAGGAGGCCATCAGTGCGATGCCTCCTCCCAAGTATGCCAGCGACGCCAGCACTGAAATATACAGTGTTAGCCGCGCCGGACCTCGATCTCGCTCGCGCATCCGATTTTATTCCAGCGTGAAGTTGATCGGCAGGTTAAATTTCACACGAACTGGCCGGCCAGACTGTTTACCTGGTCTCCATTTCGGCATGCTTTTTACCACACGTACGGCTTCTTCATCCGTACCGAAGCCTAAGCCTTTCAGTACCGCCACGTCCTGAATACTACCGTCGGTGTTTACGACGAAGCTCACGAATACGCGACCTGATACGTTAGCCCGTTGGGCAGCCGCCGGGTAACGGATGTTCTTAGAAAGGTACTGTCCCAAGGCAGCCATACCGCCCGTAAACTCAGGCTGCTGTTCTACTACCGTAAAGATTTCTTCTTCTTTAGGAGCAGCTTCAACGGCAGCTTCGACCCGGGTTGGTCCGGTAATGGCCTCAGGAGCTGCAATGACCTCTTCTGCATTCGGGTCACCTTCCTGCGTTTTTTCAGCAGCAACAGCCTCCTTCAGTTCTTCAACGGCCGGCGGGGGAGTTTCTTCCGGTACTTCCTCATCCGGCTTTACTTCCGGCGGCAGGAATTTTACCGTATTCACCTTCGGCACTTCAACCGGTGGTGGCGGTGGCGGTGGCGGTTCGTTCGGGTCGATAGGCGGAGGAGGTAACTTCATCAGGTCAACCTCAACCATTGCCTGTTCTTCAGGTTCCGGTGCCAGCGCGGTAATGATCGTTGGCGTCAGAACACCCAGCGTAAAAATAACCCCACCTATGATAAGCGCACGGGTTACGATTTTTGGGTATTCTTTCCGTAACGTATACGCACCGTACGCTTTGTTCCGGTTGGCAAACACTATATCATCCAGTGTTGCGTTTGAATCGAGTTCTGCCATAGCGTTATACGTCTAGATTTGCTTTATCCTTCAGCAGCTTTTTCTCGTCAGGTGTTAACTGATCCACCAAAGCATACCGCTTCGTTTTCGTAATTGCCATTTCGTCCAGCAAGTCCACCATATTGCGGTAGGTCGACTCTTTGGTCGGTTTGATAACGACTACGAACTTATCAGCCGGCACTTTCCGTGAACTTTCCTGGATTGCTTTCCGCATGTCGTATCCAATCGATACGGTTTCCAGCTTCGGGTCTTCATTAGCTGCTTTCCCGAAGATGTAATGCGCTTTGTTATCCTTACCCAGGAAAATTGTCATTACGTTCGAAGCCTTGATCGGCTCCGTTTCTACTTTTTCCGTTTTGTCCGGTACGTTAAGCGTCATTGACGACGGCTTACTCAAGGTGGTAGCAAGAATGAAGAAGGTGATGAGAAGAAATCCCAGGTCCACCATCGGCGTCATATCTACTCTTGTAGACGCTTTTTTGGAGCGGACTTTACCACCATCATGTTTACCACCACCTCCACCGGTGTTAATCTCTGCCATGTTTTCTGAACAGATTTATGGGGTGAAAAATGATCTGCTTGTGCCTGTCAGGTACATTAATCATTCGTCCAGCCAGCCGGCGGAGCTTCCGTACCGGTAATCAGGTTGAACTTATTGATGTTTTGTGCCTGCAACGTAGCCAGTACGTCCTTGAAAGCTGGGAACTTCGCCAGGTTATCGCCTTTCAGCGCAATCCGAAGATCGTTATTAGCCTTACGCGAGTTATACACCCACTCTTTCAACTCATTTGTCGGAGCCGCTCCGGTTGAATCCGTTGGAATCCCCGGCTGCTTAATTTTGGCCTGCTGTTCCTTGGGCAGGTTCAGGTAAGACTTCAACTGAGCGATTGGCATACCAAAGTTCGACATCAGGGCAAACTCCTTCTTTTCCTTCGGAGTGAAGGTGATGCCTTTGGCAGCCCCGATGTTCTCGAGCGTTTCGATACGCTCCTGCTGGTTGTCAATCCCGAAGTAGACTTTGCCTTCCCGATCCAGGCCAATCGTCATGATGTTCTTATCAGGAACCTTGATACCGGAGATTGACGACGGCGTTTCGATCGTTGCGGCATCCTGGGCCCGGAATTGAGCTGTCAGGATGAAGAATGTTAGCAACAGAAATGCTACGTCAGTCATCGCGGTCATGTCCACAGAGGAACTGGCGCGTTTAATTTTAACTGCTGGCATGAGTTTTTTAATTTCTACTGCCCGACCGTAGTCGGGCAGTGGTTAATTAGTACCATCAACTAACCCGTGCGGCTTAGTAGTGAGCCGCAAAGTTTTGCTGAATGCTCAAGCCGATCTCATCGATATTGTACGTCAGTACGTCGATGCGGCTTGTGAAATAGCTATACATGATTGTTGCGATAGCAGCGGTACCGATACCCAGGGCCGTATTTACAAGGGCCTCAGAGATACCCGTTGACAGAGCAGCCGTATCGGGCTGACCAGTAGCACCCATGGCTGCGAAGGCGCGAATCATACCCAATACCGTTCCGAGCAGGGCGATCAGCGTTGATACTGAGGCCAGGGTTGCGATAATGGTCAGGTTTTTTTCCAGCATCGGCAATTCGAGCGTAGTAGCTTCCTCTACCTCTTTCTGCAGCGCTACCAGTTTCTGCTCTTTGTTCAGTTCGGTGTCAGTCGACAGTTGCTGATATTTCAGCAGCGCAGTTTTCACAACGTTTCCGATTGAGCCTTTCTGACGATCGCACTCCTGAATGGCTGCGGCTACTTCGTTGCGGTCAAGCAGGCTTTTGATCTTACGAACAAAATCATCAATAGAACCTGAACCGTTGGCCCGGCCGATAGTGATGAAGCGCTCGATCGAGAATACCAATACCGTCAAGAAACAAGTGAACAGGATTGGTACGATAAAGCCTCCCTTGTAAACCGTGCCAAAGTAGTCACCTGGCAGCGGTTCTTTGGTGTTATCGCCATCCTGGAAGTGACTGCCATCGCCGAAAACGAACAGGTAAGTCAGGATACCGATCAACAGGAGAACCGGAATTACTAACGCCGGATTAAGACCACCCGACGATTTTCTTTTAGGTGCTGCTGCTTTAGCTGGTGCTGGAGAGGGCGTTTGTGTTTTCATTGGAACTTGACTGTAGGGTTAAATTGAAAGTTGGTTTTCCCGGTAAAAAAAGCGAAAATTTTAAACTGTTAGGTTTGCCGAACTAAAAATTTGACAGAAACACGTCGAAACCTTCACAAAATTAGGGTTTTTCTGACGAATACAACGCAAACCTTCAGGTCAAAAATTGCATTTTCGTAGCAATCCACTTATAAATAGTAGGATATAATTCACACTACTAATCTACTATTCTTTGCGGATCAACTCGGTAAAACCTTGTTTTTCAAACACCCAGCAACACTTTTTACCCTGCATCAACGGCAAATAAGCTCTATGGTCGGGCGGTGCTTTGTTCATAAAATTATTGTTAAGAGTGTCTCAACCGGTCGTTTTTCAGTTAGATGCAGGCGGCTTCCAGATTCCACAAAGCCATCAAAAATTTTAAAAAAGAAACCCCGGGCCGTATTCCGCCCGGGGTTTTCAGTAGTTAAAGCCATGTACTCTCTACACCTGCTGAGCAACGCCGACCTCCTCGGCTACCTCGGTTGCGTAGGCATCCGTCGGAACGCACGAACAGACTAGGTTCCGATCCCCGTAGGCCGAATCAATCCGACTGACACTCGGCCAGAACTTACGAGTTCGAACGTAGGGTAGCGGATAAACGGCTTTTTCCCGGGTGTAAGGCCGATTCCAGGTTTCAGCCAGAACGACCGTAGCCGTATGGGGTGCAAATTTCAAAACGTTATTCGCTTTGTCGGCCCGCCCATCTTCAACTTCACGGATTTCCTCCCGAATACTGATCAGAGCGTCGCAGAAGCGGTCCAGTTCAGCTTTTGATTCTGATTCGGTTGGTTCGATCATCATGGTTCCAGCAACCGGGAACGAGACCGTAGGGGCATGGAACCCATAATCCATCAGTCGTTTTGCAATATCTTCGACTTCGACTCCGGCTGCTTTGAATGGACGACAGTCAATAATCATCTCGTGGGCGCAACGACCATTACTGCCTGTGTACAGCGTCTCGTAATGACCGCTCAGCTGAGCTTTGATGTAATTGGCGTTCAGAATAGCTCGCTTTGTTGCGTTTGTTAACCCTTCGCTTCCCATCATAGCAATGTAAGCGTATGAGATGGTCAGGATGCTGGCAGACCCATAAGGAGCAGCTGAAACGGCATGAATGGCTTCCTGACCACCTGTCTGAACGACAGCATGGCCGGGCAGAAACGGCACCAGGTGAGCGGCTACCCCGATTGGGCCCATGCCTGGTCCACCTCCACCGTGCGGAATACAGAACGTTTTATGCAGATTCAAGTGACAGACATCGGCACCAATGTTAGCCGGTGACGTTAAGCCCACCTGTGCATTCATATTAGCCCCGTCCATGTACACCTGTCCACCATGCTGATGGATGGTATCGCAGATTTCGTTGATGCTTTCTTCGAAAACCCCGTGTGTAGACGGATATGTCACCATCAGGCAGGACAAATCCTTACTGTACTGCTCGGCCTTTGCTTTTAGATCGGCTACGTCGATATTACCCCGGTCGTCGCATTTAACGATAACGACCTTCATGCCAGCCATTACAGCACTGGCGGGGTTGGTTCCGTGCGCCGACTGCGGGATCAGTGCTACGTTACGATGGGTATCGCCCCGGCTTTCGTGGTAGGCCCGAATCACCATCAATCCAGCGTATTCACCCTGCGCACCGGAATTTGGTTGCAACGACATAGCCGCAAAGCCCGTGATCTCGCTAAGCCACGTATTCAGTTCAGAAAATAGCTGCTGGTAGCCGGCCGTCTGATCTTTTGGCGCGAAGGGATGCAGTTTGCCGAACTCAGGCCAGGTTACCGGGATCATTTCTGCCGTGGCGTTGAGCTTCATGGTACAGCTTCCGAGCGGAATCATCGAATGCACCAGCGACAGATCTTTTTCTTCGAGCGACTTCAGATACCGAAGCATCTCGTGCTCAGTGTGATGTGTGTTGAACACCGGGTGCGTCAGATACTCAGACTGACGTACTAAACGCTCCGGCCAGGTGATTTCGATCGCGTTTTCGAGGGCTTCAAGATCCACTTTAACGCCGAACACCTCCAGCAGGCAAAGCAGATCATCAATGGTTTTTGCTTCGTCGAAAGAAACACCGACGTGCAGTTCATCGGCAAAATAGCGAAGGTTAACCTGAGCCGCCCGGGCCGTTTTCTTCAATGACTCAATGTCATCGACCCGAACGGTCACCGTATCGAAATAATGCTCGGTTTCGACGGTATACCCATTCCAGCGCAGCGCCGTGGCAAACGCCTTGGTCAGGCCATGCACCCGTCCGGCAATGGCTTTCAGCCGCACCGGACCGTGATAAACGGCATAACTACCGGCCATTACGGCCAGTAAGACCTGTGCGGTACAGATATTTGACGTAGCTTTTTCGCGACGGATGTGCTGTTCGCGGGTCTGGAGCGCCATACGAAGTGCTGGCTTACCTTCTGCATCGACCGAAACGCCGATGATTCGTCCAGGAATCTGGCGCTTGAAAGCATCACGGGTAGCGAAAAAGGCCGCGTGTGGCCCACCATAGCCCATCGGCACACCAAAGCGTTGAGAAGAACCAACCACTACGTCAGCTCCCATCTCGCCCGGCGACGTCAGCATTGTCAACGCCAGCAGATCAGCGGCAACAGAAACGAAGATGCCTAACTCGTGGGCTGATGCAATCAGGTCGGTATAGTCAAACACTTCACCATCAGAAGCCGGGTACTGCAACAACATGCCAAACAAATCGGCGTTGGTCAGGTCAACCTTACGATGGTCGCCGATCAGCAACGTAATACCGACCGGGGCAGCCCGCGTCTGAAGCAGATCGATTGTTTGCGGATGGCAACGCTCCGAGACGAAGAACGTAGCTGCGTTTTTCTTTGCAGCCGGGCGCATGGCGTAGAGCATATGCATAGCTTCGGCAGCCGCAGTCGCTTCGTCGAGCAATGACGCATTGGCCAGATCCATACCGGTCAGATCCGACACAACGGTCTGAAAATTCAGCAGCGCTTCCAGACGCCCCTGCGCAATTTCAGCCTGGTACGGTGTGTAGGCCGTGTACCAGGACGGGTTTTCCAACACATTACGCAGAATTACGTTCGGCGTGATGGTATCGTAATAACCGGTTCCGATAAACGATTTGAATACCTTGTTTTGAGCAGCCAGTTTCTTGAAATCATGAAGAAACTGATGTTCTGACTTGGGAGCCGGCAAATTCAGCGGCTGAGAAAGCCGAATAGCCGCCGGAACAGTCTGATTGATGAGTTCGTCGATGGAATTTACTCCTACAGTTTGTAGCATTTCCTGTTCGGCACTACTGATCTGTCCTTGATGACGCTCTTCAAACGCTTCATTAAAGCGAATATTTATCTTCATTTGTAGACCTTCGTTTTCTATAAAAACCCAAAAATACAGTAAAACGTGCTAACCTGTGTATCTGAGGTTTCCTCCTTAATAAACTATTGAAATTTGTTAAAATAATCTGTAGGAGCATGCTATAATTCAGTTGGCAACCTGATATTTGTACGCACAGTCATATAATAGTTTACTATCCGGAATGAAAGTTGTTATTTTAGCTGGGGGCCTGGGCACTCGTTTAAGCGAAGAAACCGTACTTCGCCCAAAACCAATGGTTGAGATTGGCGAAATGCCTATTCTCTGGCATATTATGAAAATTTACTCCTCATACGGTTATAATGAGTTTATCATTTGTCTTGGCTATAAAGGTTACATCATAAAAGAATATTTTGCCAACTACTTCTTACATCAATCTGACGTAACGATCGACTTGGCCAGAAACAGCATGAACGTTCATAATTCACAAGCTGAGCCCTGGAAGATAACATTGGCCGATACCGGTGGTAATAGTATGACAGGCGGACGTATTCGACGTGTTAGGCCCTATGTTGGTGATGAGCCATTTATGTGTACTTATGGTGATGGTGTAGGTAATATAGATATCGGAGCGCTGGTAGCTTTTCACAAAGCTCACGGGCGTGTCTGTACCATGACGGCTGTGCAACCATTGGGGCGCTTTGGCTCACTGGACGTACGTTCTGATAATGCAATATCCTCCTTTCTGGAAAAGCCTAAAGGTGATGGTGCCTGGATAAATGCTGGTTTTTTTGTATGTGAGCCAAGTGTATTCGACTATTTAGGCAGTGACCAGACGATCTGGGAACGTGAACCTCTGGAGCGTTTAGCTACAGAAGGCCAACTTATGGCCTATAAACATGAGGGGTATTGGAAGCCAATGGACACCCTCCGCGACAAACAGGAATTGGAAACAGCCTGGAATGCGGGGGCTGCCGAATGGAAAACATGGTAGTATAATGTCTGTAACTACACTTTTTCAAAGTGCCTACAAGGGCAAAACTGTACTGGTAACAGGCCATACTGGTTTTAAAGGGTCTTGGTTAGCTTACTGGTTACACCAGTTACAGGCGAACGTAGTTGGTTACTCGCTTCCTGCCCCCACAGAGCCTAGCCACTGGCAATTGCTACATCTGCCCATTTCACATTATGAGGGCGACATTTCCAATGTTGAGCAGCTTAAAGCGGTTTTCAATCAGCACGAGCCTGAGGTTGTTTTCCACATGGCGGCTCAGCCATTGGTTCGCTATTCGTATCAACACCCGCTCGAAACAATTGAAACAAACGTTCTGGGAACAGTTAAACTGCTTGAATGTGTACGCCAGTGTCCATCCATACGGGCGGTGATCATCATAACCAGTGACAAATGTTACGAAAACCCGGAAGATGGACATCCTTTGCGGGAAACTGACCCAATGGGGGGATATGATCCTTATAGTATGTCAAAGGGCGCGGCCGAGTTGGTGACCAGTAGCTATCGAAACTCGTTTTTTAACGTAGACCATTACGGTCGTACTCATCAAACGCTTATAGCCAGTGTACGAGCAGGAAACGTAATCGGCGGTGGCGACTGGGCCTCCGACCGGTTAATTCCAGACTTAGTACGAGGTAGTTTATCGAGACAACCTGTCACCATCCGCAATCCGGAGGCTGTGCGGCCCTGGCAGCATGTTCTTGAACCACTATCAGGCTATTTACTTGTAGGTCAAAAGCTACTTCAGGGTGACACTAATGCAGCAACAGGCTGGAACTTTGGTCCTGCAGTCGACGACGTACTATCAGTTCGTAACGTCGTTGAACAAGCAATTGACTGCTGGAACGTTATTTCTTTTAATGAACTTTCGTCGGTTAAAAACCCTCATGAGGCTCATTTGCTCAGGCTCGACTGTACAAAAGCCCACCGTGAATTAGATTGGTATCCAGTTTGGGATACGAACAGTGCTATCACTCGAACAATCGATTGGTATCGTACCTTTTACGAGACAGAAAAGCTCCTTACTGATGTAGATCTTGCCAGTTATATACAGGAAGCTCGGGCTCGTAGATTAAATTGGACTACATGACCTTTACCGAAACAAGTCTTCCGGGTTCTTTCATGATTCAACCGTCGCCACGAGTCGATCATAGGGGATGGTTTGTGCGTACATTTGATAAGCAAGCCTTCACCCAAATTGGCCACTTTGACGATTGGGTGCAAATGAACCACTCAATGACTCAACAAACGGGAGCTTTACGGGGATTACATTTTCAATACCCACCCTACGCTGAGGTTAAGCTCGTACGCTGTGTGGCCGGATGCGTGTTTGATGTTATTGTTGATATTCGTGCTGGTTCTCCAACCTTTTTACAATGGTTCGGCACTGAACTTTCTGCCGAAAATGGACTAATGCTTTATATCCCTAAAGGGTTTGCTCACGGCTTTCAGACACTTACCAGCAACTGTCAACTGCTTTATTGCCACAGCAATTATTACAAGCCGGAGTGTGAAGGAGCACTACGGTATAACGACCCACAATTGGTTATTAACTGGCCTCTTCCTGTTACTGACTTATCAGAACGTGACGCAAATCACCCTCTACTAAATGACCAATTTGTTGGCATAACTTTATAATCAGCATGAACTGCCGCTTCTGTCAGACAACCCTGAACCACGTTTTCATTGATTTAATCAATTCACCTGCTTCTAATTCATTTCTTACGGAAGCACAACTGAACGACCCTGAAATATACTACCCTTTAAAAGTTTATACATGTCCAACGTGCTTTCTTGTTCAGGTAGACGAATACAAAAAATCTGATGCAATTTTCAGTAACAACTACGCCTACTTCTCTTCTTTCTCAAGCAGTTGGCTAGCTCACTCAAAGCATTACGTCGACTTAATGACGGAACGCTTCAACCTTACTTCTGATTCTCAGGTTATAGAGCTTGCTTCTAACGATGGTTATTTATTACAATACTTTGTTCAGAAACAGATTCCTGCTTTAGGAATTGAACCAACAGCTAACACAGCCGCAGCTGCTGTGGAGAAAGGCGTACCAACTATTACCCGATTTTTCGGCAGAGCATTAGCTCAGGAACTGGCTCAGCAAGAAACAAAGGCCGATTTACTTCTTGGAAATAACGTATTAGCTCACGTTCCGGATATAGTAGATTTCGTAGCTGGTATGGCTATTGTTTTAAAACCAACCGGGGTAATTACAATGGAGTTTCCGCATTTGCTCCGGTTAGTAGAGCACAATCAATTTGATACTATATACCACGAACACTTCTCTTATCTTTCATTTTATACCGTTCAGCAGATATTTGAAGCACAGGGCTTAGTTTTATTTGACGTCGACGAACTTCCGACTCACGGGGGGTCTTTGCGTATTTATGCCAAACACCGCACTGATAACTCTAAACCTATTTCTGCCAACGTAGCAGACATGTTGGAGAAAGAAGAGCAGGCAGGACTTAAGACACTGGACTATTACGTTGGCTTTCAGCAAAAGGCCTTTCAGGTAAAGGTAGATCTGCTCGATTTTCTAACAGCTCGCAAACGGGCAGGTGAAAAGGTAGCAGCTTATGGAGCAGCCGCAAAAGGTAATACATTATTGAACTACTGCGGCATCAAGAATGATCTGATTGATTACGTTGTTGATGCCAATCCAGCTAAACAAGGCAAATTTTTACCGGCCAGCCACATTCCAGTGGTCCAAGAGCAGCATCTGAAGAATGATCAACCCGCTTATGTGCTGATTTTACCTTGGAATCTAACCAATGAAATTACCCAACAACTTGCTTACATTCGGGATTGGGGTGGGCAATTTGTGATTCCAATTCCTAATGTACGCGTTTTATGAAAGTTCTCGTAACAGGGGCAACCGGCTTTGTGGGTCGCCACGTTATTCCTCATTTACTTTCTGAAGGCTGCGAGGTGGTTGCTACATCGACCAACGTTGAAGCAGCTGCGAGGTTTCCTTGGTTTAAGCAAATTAGATTTATTCCTTACAGAATTAAACCTGAGGGTGATAGCCAGGATCTGTTTGCTTTCTTTGACAAACCAGACGCAATGCTTCACTTGGCTTGGTACGGCCTACCCAATTATAAAGCTTCGTTTCATTTTGACCAAAATTTATTTCCACAGTATTATTTCCTAAAGAACCTGATTCAACATGGCTTGCATAACCTCACAGTGACTGGCACTTGTTTTGAGTATGGAATGCAAAGCGGCTGCCTTCAGGAAGAAGGGCTAACGCAGCCGGGTAATCCTTATGGCCTTGCTAAAGAATCGCTGCACCGGTTCCTACAAGCCCTGAAAGCCGAACAGAGTTTTACTTTAAAGTGGGCAAGGTTATTTTATATGTATGGAGACGGTCAGAATTCGAATTCGCTGCTACCGTTGCTCGACAAGGCGATTCGAGAAAAGGCTCTAGTTTTTAATATGTCGGGAGGAGAACAACTTCGCGACTATTTACCAATTGATAAGGTAGCCCACTATCTTTGTCGAATTGCTTTACAAAATACTGTTGAAGGTCCTATTAATTGCTGTAGTGGTCAACCGATTTCAGTACGTCGGTTAGTAGAAAATTACCTTCAGGAGGCCAACGCATCCATCCATCTCAATTTAGGTCATTACCCTTATCCCGACTATGAACCGATGGCATTCTGGGGGGATAATCGAAAGCTCATTCATTTATTAACTTCGACAAGTCATGAGTAACACTACCACTTTTAATCCGATCGAAGCTTTTCGCCAGGAACGGACTGATCGTATTGCGAGCTACGCCAATAAAGCGGATTTAAAGGAAGCTGCCGCTGTTTTTAACGAAGTGTCCAACCGCGAGCAATACTCTTACAACTTCAGCTGGATGGGCAGACCAATTATCCAGTATCCTCAGGACATGATTGCGATGCAGGAGCTGATCTGGCAGATTAAACCTGATTTAATCATAGAAACAGGAATTGCACATGGAGGTTCCCTAATCTACTACGCATCATTACTTGAACTGATTGGTAAAGGAGACGTATTAGGGATTGATATTGATATACGTGATCATAACCGTCGGGAAATTGAAGCACATCCTATGTTCAAGCGTATATCTATGCTACAGGGATCCGCAGTTGACCAAAACTTGGTCGATGAAGTAAGCAAGCTGGCTGAAGGTAAAGAAACGGTGATGGTGTGTTTAGATTCTAATCATACGCATGCACACGTCTTGCGCGAACTGGAATTGTACGCTTCACTAGTTACTGTTGGATCATACATGGTTGTATTTGACACAATCATCGAAGATATGCCCGTTGATTTCTATGACCGTCCATGGAACAAAGGGGACAACCCCAAAACAGCAGTATGGGAGTTTTTAAAAACTAATGACAATTTTGAGATTGATCATTCAATAGATAACAAATTACTCATTTCAGTAGCCCCTGAGGGGTACCTTAAGCGAGTAAGATGAAAGATGAGGCTACGGTACCGCTGGTAAGCATTGTTATTCCTGTCTACAACCAGCGGTTAAACTTTTTCAGGGAAGCGGTAAATAGCGCACTGCAACAAACCTACCCCAATGTTGAAGTTATTGTCTCAAATAACCACTCGACTAATGAAGTCCCGGATTACCTCGATACACTTCACGACAATCGATTACGAGTAGTTAAACCAGACAGTTTTTTGCCCATGGTGCAGCATTTTCAATTCGCTGCTGATCAGGCTCAAGGGGATTGGATTATGTTTTTGTGCTCTGATGACTGGATTTATCCCGACTGTGTTGAAACGCTAATTTCTCACCTGATTACTGCTCCTGAATCAGTAGTAGTGGCTTACGGGGAAATTGAAAGCGTAGAACATCAAGATTTACAAAACGTCAAATTCTATTACAACCGACGCAAAACTGGCTTCCGAACAGCGGCTGAATCAATAAATGAACTGGTACACGCACGACCGTTCATTATGTGGATGCCAGGTGATTTATTTCGTCGATCCGCCTATCAACAAGTTCGGGCGATGTTATCAGGCGAGTTTACGTATGCATTCGATTTGGCTATGCTTTTTAAACTGCATGAATTTGGGGACTTATTTTATGTAAACAAGCCACTGGGAAAGTTTAGGTTCTGGACGGTTAAAGATGGTAAAGTAACAAATGATCGATTTGCTGATTTTATTGGTGATACGGGTAAATTGTGTAGACTTATTGAGCAGTCGCCTAAACTAAGCACCTATTTGGCTAATGGCACGACTGATATGAAAGCATGGCGTCAATACCAAGCTCAACGTTGGTTGTTAGGCCTGCTGGTCGGCTACATATCTGGAGACATAGACGCTGAAAAATGTAAAATCGGCATCAACGCTTTATCTGAACACATTAGCTCTCGAACAACGTTTTCTGCCTTACTAGCCTGGACAGTTAGCCGGCCCCAATCGCTGGTGCTTCGGCCAGCTCTACGCGGTATGCACTCTTTCTACTCGTACTTACAATCAAAAGTTAAGATACCGTTTTAATTAATCCAGCAAGCTGAATACCTTACATAATGAAGATTTTGATGCTATCCAGTTCTTATCCACCCGATGCATGTGGTGGAGGAGACTACGTTTTCATACTCGTTTCTCATTTACAACAGTTAGGCATCGACGTTGAGGTGTTTCATAATTTCGCGTGGAAAAACAATGCCAAAGTCTTTGATTTTTTTCAAGCACGAAAGGAGCGAGATTTCGATATTGCTCATTGGCAGTATCCAACGGCAAACTTTGGCTTTTCGCTTATACCGCACATTAACAGTATACTTAAGCGTAATATCATTACTCTTCATGAGGTAAGCTACGCGCACCCACTACATCAAGCGTCGTATTTGCCTTTCTCCTTTACGGAAGATCTAATTTTTACCACATCGTTTGAAGTTGACTATTTCAAACGGTTATTTCCATGGCGGAAAAATCACCTTCACATAATACCTATCGGTTCCAATATTCCAAAAGCACCTTCCTCACTCAACCGCCAATCTGATATTCTTTATTTTGGCCTTATCACACCCCGAAAAGGCGTTGAAAAAGTGATCGATTTAGCCCAGCAATTAAAGAATGATGGTAGTCAAACGATATCCAGAGTAGTTATTTCTGGTCGCGTTCCCGAAGGTTATGAAGATTACTACAAAGAGTTACAACATCGTTCGGAAAACTTGCCTGTTTTGTGGGAAATGGACTTAAGCGCTGAAGCGGTAAGCTTAAGGATGGCCAGAGCGGCCGTAGCCTATTTTCCTTATCCTGACGGAGCATCCGACCGGCGAGGTTCTTTAAAAGCAACTCTTTTAAATGGGTTACCTACTATTTCAACTGTTGGTAAGGCTACTAACAATGAACTTAAAAACGTTCTTATACCTGCCGCTGAAACACCTTCAGACGTATTGCGACAAATAGAAACGCTAGTTCAGGATAACATCGCTTGGAAACAATTAGCTGAAAGATCAGTCACTTACGCATCGCAGTTCGATTGGACTGAAATTGCCCGGCAACACATCCAGGTGTACGAAGACCACCTGCGTAGATATCCAAAACACTAACTTAACGTAGCCGCCGGGGAATCAACAAGCGATACATGGTCGTAAGAATTGCATCTGCTACCGAACTAAATGGCTTAGGCAGTAATGAGGCAAATGGCAAGGATAATTCACTTCCTGCCAACAAAGCGGTATCTGATACATTAGCCAATTGCCTGGTCAGGTGCTGATGCTCCTGATTAATCAGGGACCGGTTTGCCCATATATACTTATACGTCCGAAATCGACTTTTTAAAAAGCTCCACCCTCGAAGCCCATAAACCCAGGTTAGGAGTTCGGTTAGTAACAAAGCTGGCAATAAGGCTCGTAGTGTATTCCGGGAAAATATTTTCAGAAACGTAAGCAGCCGATTACGTTCTAAAAAGTAAAATTTACCCGCGCTCAAGCTCAATGTATAATGATGAACAACCTCCGCTCTGCTTTCGCAAACTAATTGAATTCCTTGACGACGGGCCCGTAGCGAAAAATCAGTATCCTCAAAATACATAAAATAACGTTCATCGAAGCCGCCCAACCGCCTGAAAACTTCCGCGCGGCCTATAATTGCTGCCCCTGAAAGCAATGGAATAGTATGTAATGTAGTAAATGTATTAAACGGCTGGTTTAACCCACGGCAGGTTGTTATTCCTGTGAAATGCATTTGGTTACCACAAGCATTGATCGTTCCATCAGGATTAAGCAGTTTTGGATTGAGTAGCGCGTCAGGAAGGTCGCGGGCCGACTTCATTAGCTGCGCCAAGCTGTCCTTGCGTAATTCCGTATCAGGGTTCAGTAGAAACACCCATTTTCCCCGGGCATGTTGTACACCTAAATTATTTCCTCCAGCATAACCATTGTTGACCGGATTGACAATAAGAATTATATTGGGATAGCTAACCGACAGCCAATTAGCTACTCCGTCGGCTCCGTGATTATCAACAACAATGATTTCGTAGGAGAAGTCAACGCTCTGCTCAGTTATTGTTGGCAGACAACGTTGCAAATCAGTAAAACTGTTATAGGATACAATAACAATACTTAGTTCAATATTCATTGCGGCAACACCTTATCTTCAGCAACAACCGTTGGCTCATCGTTTTCAGACGGTATAGCCCTAACCGCCGACTCCTTGACTGTTTGCTGGTCAATCTGCTGTTTTAGATAAGCGACTTCCTGAGCCAGCGTTTTGATTTGGTTCTGCAACTTAGAAATTACCACCGACAAATGAACCAGGAAAAAGATAATGGCAAAAATTGCACCGATAAAAATCAGAGAGGGTGGATAATAAACCCCTAATAAGAGAGAGATTTGTTCCAATCCTTTCCGCCAAACAGCAAAAACGATCAAAATAATTGTACATAATATCCATACTATAGAATATTCTTCACGAAGGCGTCCCTTTACAATCAGCCGAAAAATGAAAAACATGAAGGTAAACGCTCCAATGAGGCTGATGATTTGTATAGTAATTGGTAAAGAGGCCATTTGTCAATGAGTTAAATTCTTACGGACCAAACGAGCATATACAAACAAAATACCCAAGCTTACTTTTAGCATGTAGTACAGTGCCTTGCTCGAGTTAATCGACGAAACTCCCCCCTGACGCTCCCGCATAATTACCGGCACTTCCTGAATATGCAATTTACTTAAGCCGAACAGCACTATTGCTTCAGGTTCGGGATATTCATCCGGATAATATCGGTTAACGATTTCAAGCGTACGGCGGTTAAAAGCCCTAAAGCCCGACGTACTGTCGTAAATCGTTTGCCCAATCAGGGCCTGATTAAGACGCCGGAAGTAATTGATACCTACCCGACGCATAGCCGATGACTGAAATCCTTCTTTCTCGATAAATCGTGATCCAATGACTACATCGGCCTGATTGTCTAAAATAGGAGTTAATATGGTCATGAGCTGATTGGCCGGATGCTGTCCATCACCATCCATCTGTACGGCAATATCGTATCCATTCCTCCAGGCATATTTATAACCGGCGTGCATCGCCCCACCAATTCCTAAATTAACGGGCAGATCAAGATATAAGCATGGTAGCGTTCGGATAATGTCAATTGATCGGTCAGTTGAGCAATCATTCACTACCAATACATCCAATCGCAGTTGGTGATGAGCTTTTACCTGGTATATGTCACTTACCACCGCAGCAATCACTGCTTCCTCGTTGTAACAAGGCACTACAACGAGAACACGTGCCTGATTCCTGGTCATAATAAACTGATTATATGAAGTATCTCATAAAAATTGTATAATTAGCTACCGATAGCATATATACAATAGTTAACAGGGCAATAACAAAAACTGCCGGCCTAAACCGTTTGAACGCACTGTGATGATTGTACAGAACCAACGCTAACAGCATAGCAACCGGCAGAAAATAGCGCCCCTGAATACCATTGATTACAAAAGATGCTTTCGGGTTTTCTCGTAGATCTGAACTTACGGCGAATAATAAACCTGTTAGCGTCAGAAAAAAAACGAATAGAAAGAGTATTTTATGTTTCCAGTTAATAGGTAACTGGCCATCACCATTGCATACGATTACTGCCAGCAACATAACATAAGCAATGACATACGTATAGAGGGGCATTACCGTATCAAGCCAGCCAAAAACGCCAACAAAACTAAGGCCGTACAGTAACGCGTGTTTTGATACTGTCGCTATCAATATCTTGGGATAACTAAGCGGGTTTGCCAGCAAGAAATCAACTTGAGGAAATCTAACAGGTCCTCCCGCTACAGAGCTCGACATACTATTTGCTGGCGTATTACTGTATAGACTCACAAATAGAAGTATCAGCGATATTACTGCAATCGTCCCCGTACTAACGAATGACGCCCAAAAAAGGGTAGGAGAGCCAAACTTACTCTTTGGAATTAGTAAATGGAGTAAGAGTAGTGTACCATACACAAATTTGGTAGCAGTAAGCGCAACTATCAGCACCACTCCAAGCAGAATCTGCGTAATAGTGACCTGTTGCTTAGAATAAGCTAATCGAAAATAATAAGCGGTTGTCAGGAACGCTAGAGCAATTGTCATCCCATCAGCCGAGGTCGAACTCGCCTGCGCTAAAGTCATTGGCAATAAGGCAATAACGAAAAAGATGAGTTTTGCCCCGGGTAACCAGCGGAGGGCAATGAAAGAAATTGACAGCCAAGCCAATAATCCCATAAGCCTTGCCCAGTACATCATCGTGACAATACTGCTTTCGCTTACGCGTAGAATTGCAATAATTATAATCTGTGGCAGGTAGGCAACAGGTGAATAGTTCGGAACATTGGCATAGAAAGCACGCTGCTCAGGACGTAGCGGAATTTCCATTAACTGATTAATTCGAGTACGGGAAATTTTCGTCTCTTCCTTACCAATCAGATAGCTAACCTGCTTGTCCACCTGTACAAAGCTTAGCGGTAATGAATCACGGGCCGGAATTAAACGACAGGCCGAGAGTCCTCGCTCCGCCAGTTGATAGGCCCGGGCGAAATGACGTGGTTCATCTGCAACTTGAAAGGGTGGAGTGAAGTAGATAAACATCAGTCCAAAAACCAATCCTGTGCATACGAAGACATTCTCAAGTTTTATCCGATTCTGAATAATTGATGACGTTTTTTCGCTAAAAGCAACTATCCTATTTAATACCACTGAAAATCAATCGTTAATTCGGAAAATTTGAAGTGAACCAAGGGTACTTACTAATTTCATACAGCGGGTTTCAACTGGCTGTGTCTGATGGTCAAATATGATGTATTTAACGTTTAATTGTTTGAACTTAGGCGAGCAAGGGTCCATTGCGACAACGCACGCATCTTCAAATGTATTTTGGATATACACACTATCCGTCCCATTGATAAAGGTATTATAAACAGTATGAGCGTACCGATTATAGGCAGAATCCCGCTTCATTTTTGGATCAAGCACATTGTAGATGGTTCTCGGTGGGGTATATTTTACCCCACTCAGCAAATCAACCCCGGTTGCTGTGACCATGTATGAGATGTATTGGCTACCAAAAACGACCCAGCGGGCTTTAGGCTCCTGCTGGTGTATACTCTGAACCGTTCGATACAACGCATGATCGGTGATAGGAGATAGGCCTTTTGCAATAGGATTTAGACGGAGGTTAGGCATTAAAAACGCGGTGATACCCAGGCAAAAAATAGGTACTCGGTATGACACCGGCCAGGTTGGAATTAGCAAGAGCCCAAGACCAGCAAAGAAAATTATCGGAACGAATAACTGGTGCCACTTAAAAAATCCATCACTATCACCAACATTTACCGAGGCCGTGTAAACCATATATCCGACAACAGCTAAAGCACTTACCCAGGTCAATATCTGCTGGCGAGGTAAGGGATTCTTTCGAAGATAGCTGAGGTAGATAACGGTTAGTAATACGTTGGCAATACCAAATGGAATTTGAGCCCGGCGTGTCGGACTCATATTTAGTAACGTTGCTTTCGCCAGCGACTCTGAAAAACCAACCTCAATCCAGACGTACATCAGCATGATATATACGCCCAAGAGCAGTAAAGTCCAGTCAATTTTTCGATTTTGAAAAAAAGACAGCCCAACGAATGGTAGAATCAACGGTGCAAACGTGATGTAATGAGATAGCTCACAATGGTTAAGCCAGCTTTTGGGGAACCTAGCATCTGACACTAACCAACTGTAATATTCTGAAAACCAGTTGGCAACAAAACCCGTTCCTCCCAGTTCACTACGCTTACCTGGGTACACCGTTCCCGTAACGGCATCCAGGGTTGGCTTCAGATCATTAAAAAATGTGTAAAACGTTACCCCAACGATACCAAGTACCAGTGCTCCACCGGCTAGCTTGAAAGGCCATTTAGAAGTTATCAGCTTCCATTGGGCGTTGTTGATCACATATCCGATAAATAGCAAGCCAATGGCATAAGCGAGCGGGATCTGATAAGGGGGGTACAAAATCAAGGCAAAATTTGTGAATGACCAGCCCGCAGCTAATGCCGCTAACCAAATTTGCCGCTGATTAACAGCATAAAGTAAATAAGCCGCTGATACAAATAGCAGGCAGGCTCCAGGAACTGCATGCATTGCGTTATAGAACCATGACTGTGTTCCCGACGAAAGCAGAATCCATATACCGCCAAAAACAGATAACCAAAAGTTATTTCCCGTTAGTAGCAGCAACATAAGGGTCATCGATACTAACGAAAGAAAGATGGTCATGTTAACCCCCCAGGCAAAGCCCCGATCGACATCAAAAATGAAATAACCCCAGTTTGTAGGTCTGAAGAGAATGGTAAAATACGGGGTCGGCGTTGTAAGGACAGGCGCTTTTTGGCCACCGATGGTTTCGTTTTCAAGGGGGTATCCTTTGTTAGCCTGTGAAATGATCCAGGGGATACCCACCGCGTAGTCATCCATTCGAATTGAGCGGGGTTGTCCTGAAATCAGGCCCCGCTGCGGAGAGCTACCATCTGGTAGAATCTGGTTCCAGATGGCAACGGAACTTGTATTAATGTTTGCTAAGGTGAGCAGAAAAAATAAAGTGGTACAGATCCCCAAAAACCACTTTAATCGTTTATCGAAACGAATAAGACCAAATCTCTGGTTAGTCTTTTGTTCATCAGAAATCACCTTGGACTCAGCTTGCTTGACTGGTACATCAAGTTTGCTTTGCACAGGTCTGACAGAAACTTGACGCTCTAAGGACCCCTCTGCCGATTTTGATTTTACAGTCCCGACAGGAGGTTTTTTTCTGGAAGATTTTGACATACCAGACTATGAAGAAGACAACGTACAAAAGCTCGATAATGGCATTTGACGTATAGGTTATTAAAAATGTTCACAAAATTAGAACGTTACAAACTCCATTCCAAATAACTCATCTTAAACGCATTGTTATAAATTAAGTAATTTTGAGACCATTCTTCTCGAAATCGAATGCACTTGCTTAAGCGATCAATTTTCTTACTGCTGGCCATTGGCTTGCTAATTTTTGCTCTAAAAGATGTATCATTCGGCTCGTTGGTACAGCAATTTCGCCAGGCTAATTATACTCTGATTGCCCTTGTCGGACTGGTAATGATAATAAGCTATCTTCTGCGGGGGAAGCGTTGGCAACTTCAGCTACAAGCTCTTGGTTATCAACCTACTGTACTGCGAACTACTGTCGCTATGCAAACGGGCATGATAGCGAGTATGATTATACTAGGCTCCGGCGAGTTGACCCGTTGTATTACGCTTCAACGTACAGATGGAGTGCCGGTTGCTCAGGGAATTGGCTCTGCCGTGGCTGAGCGTATCATTGATATATTCATGCTGATGCTAGTTCTGTTGCTTACCTCCATACTGGAGTTTGAGCGGGTTCAATCGTACGTTCAACAGTTGACATTTCGAGTGCCAAGCACATATATTACTATAAGCACACTCGTTGCATTGGTTGTGTTCGCAATAGTGGCCAAATGGATTTTTACTAGTCAACGTTTTCGATCTCACCCACTGGTTATTAAGCTATTAAGCGTTTTAGATGGCTTCAGCCGCGGGTTTATGACCATACGTAAGGTACCTCAATTGGCCTTATTTATTTTATTAACGATATTGATTCAGGTATCTGTTTGGCTAAGCACTTACCTAATGTTGATGTCTTTGGAATCTACAGTCTCTTTGCCACCCACTGCAGCATTAACAATTCTTGCTACAAGTTCAATAGGTGGTTTAGCGGTTCCTACTCAAAGCGGTATTGGCACCTTCCATTTTTTGGTTAGCCGTGTTCTTGTTCTATATGGATTTTCCTCAGCTGAAGGTGCCATCGTTGCTACCTTTATTCATACAATTGGATTTAGTATTAACTTAATTTTAAGCAGCTTAAGTTTCCTGATACTCCCATTACTAATTGTAAAACCGAACACACATGAACCAGAACGTATTAAATAGAGACCATCTTAATTTGAGATTTGATTTATATGATTAATCAGTTATTGTACCGTACTATTCTTTATATCGTTTTTTAGTAGAGCATCTTATCGTTCAGATAAAACCTTGTTTTTCTATGTTAAAATTTGTGCTGCCTTGTCTGCTACTTACGGGCACTACGTTACTGGCACAGGCACCGGCCGATCAGGCTACTAAATTTGCGCAGACCATTACGGCCGCCGATCTCGAAAAGCACCTGCGTGTGCTGGCAGCCGATGATATGCAGGGCCGCGAAACCGGTACCCCCGGTCAGAAAAAAGCGGCTGAATACATTGCCAAACAGTTTGCTGATAATCGACTGCAGCCGATCGTCAAAGCGGGCGACGGGCAAACCGGCTATCTCCAGCCCTTTAAACTGTACCGCAAAACCTGGGGCGATTTTTACGTTAAGGCTGGCAATCAACAGTTTGCTTATCTGAAAGACTTTGTTACGAATGGCCTCCTGAACCTGCCCACCGAAACAGCCTACGAAACTGTTTTTCTTGGCTATGGGATCAGCGACGCCAATTACGACGACTACGCCAACCGCGACGTAGCCGGCAAAGCGGTCGTCATTATGGAAGGCGAACCCAGAAAAGCGGATGGTACATCGATTCTGGCGGATACGTCCAAATGGACCGGCACGACCGGCTGGCGCAACAAAGCTACTTTGGCGAAGGATAAAGGAGCGGCTCAGATTTTTATTGTTTCGGCTGAGTCGCCCGACGCGTTCAAACAACTGCTTTCTCAACGGAACGCGTTGCAGGGCCGCTTTAATCGGCTGGGATTGAAGTCCGGTTCTGAAAATGTAGGGACGGTGGGCATCTTTCTGATTGCCAGTGAAACAGCAGCCTCTCTGCTCAACACGAAAGTCGATAAACTTAAATCGGCTGTAGAGCAGACCTCAAAAACCGGTAAGCCTGCCACCACATCGCTAAGTGGAAAGGTAGCCGTAAAAGCTGAACGCCGGGAAGAAGAAGTGCAGACCGAAAACGTAATTGGTTTCATCGAGGGCACCGACAAAAAAGATGAAGTAGTCATTGTGTCGTCTCACTACGACCACATTGGCGTTAACCCCGACGGGAAAGTCAACAACGGTGCTAACGACGATGGCTCGGGTACCGTATCGGTCCTGGAAATTGCGCAGGCGTTTTCCGAAGCCAAGGCCGCAGGGCAAGGTCCCCGGCGGTCGATGCTGTTCCTGACCGTAACCGGAGAAGAAAAAGGATTGTTAGGGTCTGAATATTACGCTGATATGAGCCCGGCGGTTCCGCTTGAGAACACAGTGGCCGACTTGAATATTGATATGGTCGGGCGGGTCGACGATCTGCACCAGGGCAAATCAGATAATTATATCTACGTAATCGGTTCCGATAAACTGTCGTCAGAGCTGCACAAAATCAGCGAAGAAGCGAATCAGAAGTACACGCAGATGGAACTGGATTACAAATACAATGATCCGAAAGATCCTGAACGTATCTACTACCGCTCCGACCACTACAACTTTGCCAAGCACAAAATCCCCATTATCTTTTACTTCAACGGCCTTCACGCTGATTACCATCAGCCAACCGACGACGTAGAGAAGATCGATTTCAAGCTGGCTGAACGAACCGCTCGGCTGGTATTCTATACGGCCTGGGACATTGCCAACCGCGACAACCGACTGGTTGTCGACAGCAACAAGCCGTAAAATGCAGGATGTAGGGACTAATTTTCATCCCCTGTATGCTTGCATCCTGTAGCACAGGTAACGTATCGAAATACTTCAGGCGTTGTTTGTCATGCTTTCGGCCCGGCGATCCGGCTTTGCCAGCATGATAAACAACGCCATGATACGTCAGACCAGGTACGCCTGACTACCGTAGCATCTGTCTTTCACTTCCCTCCTCCCACTTTTCCGGCTTTCGGTGAAACGCCGGGCTGAGTAATCTCAAACCCTTCTTTTTGCTTGGCTTCGGCTACAATTCGTCGTACGTCGGCAAGCAACTGCTTTGCATTGTAAACGACCCCGTCTTTCACCGTATAGGTCACTCCCCCAACGCGCTCTACTTCGTTCCGGTCGTTCAGGTGAATGGCCCCTGTGCCGTACAACACTTTCAGGTTAGCCAGTGGGTTCTGGTCTACTATGACGAAATCAGCCAGTTTACCCACCTCCACCGACCCAATTTGATCGGCCATTCCCAGCGCTTCGGCGCCTTTTAACGTAGCCGCCCGGATTACCTCAAGCGGATGGAATCCAGCCTCCCGCAGCAATTCTAATTCGCGAATGTAGGCGAAGCCATAAAGCTGGTAGATGAACCCCGAGTCGGAGCCGGTTGTGACGCGGCCACCCCGGTTTTTATACTCGTTCACGAAAGCCATCCATAACTGGTAGTTTCGCTTCCATTCTACCTCCTGCTCGGTGCCCCAGTTATGCCAGTACGAGCCGTGTGAAATCCGGCTCGGGCCGTAGAAACGCCACAACGACGGTAGGGTGTAGTCATCGTGCCACTCCGCCCGACGAGCCAGCATCAACTCCCGGTTGGCTTCGTAGATGTTGAAAGTCGGGTTGATGGTGAAGTCAAGCGCGATCAGTTCATCCAACACCTGGTTCCACTTCTCGGTACCTGGCTTCGCGGCCTGCTGCCATAGCTTGCCGGCCTCTTCAAATCGATTCTGTTCGTTATTATAATTATAAGCGGCCGGATAATCCTGGATGGTCCGATCGGCAAACAACGCTTCCGGCAGGCCGTACCAGTGCTCCATTGACGTGAGACCCGCCTTGGCCGTTGCCAGTACGTTCATTCGCGCCACTTCGAGTTGCGCGTGGTGACAGGCCGACCGCAATCCCAGTTTCTTATTTTCGTCAAGTGCTGCCCTGAACACAGTCGGCTCGGCACCAAAAAACTTTATGCCATCAGCGCCTTTCTTGGCGTTGTCGCGCACCCAGGCGCGGGCCTGTTCGGCGGTGGTGATTGGCTCTTTAGCGCCCTGACCAAACACAGTATAGGCTTTAATCCGGGGGGCCGTAATTTCGTTGCGTTCACTTTTGGTACGGTGTTCCAGAACCCAGTCAAGCCCATTTCCGCACGACGGATCACGAATGGTGGTGATGCCATGTCCCAGCCAGAGCTTGAATACGTACTCCGATGGGGTTCCCTGCGCACTACCGCCAATATGCCCATGCATATCAATAAAGCCAGGCATCAGGTACATACCTTCACAATTCAGTTCCTGATCGCCGGGATTTGCCTGCGGGCGACTTTTTGGGTCAATAGGAACGCCCGGATACCCTACTTGCCTGATCTGTGCGATCCGATTCTTTTCCACTACGATATCGACCGGTCCGACCGGCGGTGCGCCCGTGCTGTTGATCAACGTAACACCCCGGATAAGTAAGCGGTTATATGGCCCATTGCCTTCCACACGGGCGGGGGCTTTCGGCACTTGTGCGTTGGTGAGTTGCCAGAAGAGGGTCAGCAGAAAATACGAACAACAAATAATCGTTTTCGGTAGATACTTTGTCATATTTAATCAGTTCCGGTAGCTAAGCTTTTGTAAGATAGCAGAAAGTGCCGGTAATTTGATACGTAAATAACCACAGCTATGTTTGTTAAAAAGAACTTCCTGCTCATTGTCGTCGGCCTCGCGGTTATTTTCGCGTTTGCCATGAAAGCAACCATCTTTCAGCAGTCGGGAAGTGCACCAAAACCAACCGGCGACGTAGCCCCCGACTTCCGGTCGTACTGGTTCAGCGGTAAGGCAGAACTGAACAGTTACCAGTTGCAGCAGGCGCAGTACGGTGCCCTGAATCCCGGGCAGGCCGTTCTGATTTTTGTTACGGAAGACTTCCGGACGGATAAGCTGGTGAAGTCCGAAACCGAAGAAAGCCGCGACAAAGCCGTGCCAGTGCTGAAATTGAACGCCGTCAGAAAATTCGTGACGGGCATCTATGATTATTCCCTGTTCACGTCGGTCTTCACACCTATCAATACCGGCAACGGCCAGGCGGACGCTTTCCCTACTACGCTGAAAGTAAGTACGTCGGGGCAGGAGTGGTGCGGGCACAGTTACCTGCAGCTTAGCTACAAGAACAACGGCTACCAGGTGAATGGTCGTTCGTATTTCGAGAAAGAGGTTGAAGAAGACTATAAGCTCGACAAGGCCTTGCTGGAAGATGAGCTATGGACACGGATTCGCCTGGCTCCCGATCAGCTTCCTACCGGCAACGTTACGCTGATTCCAGGCACGGCCACCGCCCGGCTGCGGCACAAAACCCTCGAACCTCTGGCCACCAAAGCTACGTTGGCTGATTATCAGGGAACAATTTTTCCGGGGCAGGGCTTAAAAACCTACACCATCGAATACCCAACTGATGGCCGGACACTGATGATCGTGTTCGAGGACCGCTTTCCGCATAAAATTGCCGGCTGGGAAGAAACCTACAAAAGCAAAGATAATCTGCTGACTTCCCGGGCTATTTTGCAGAAGACTATCCAGACCGATTACTGGAATCACAATGCGCCCGCCGACAGTACGCTGCGGCAGGCACTAGCCGTCAGATAAGCGGGATTAAACCAGCTGCACAGACGTTTAGCGAACGTAATCCGTTTTATACATACGTTGATTTTCGACGATCCTAACTATGAAAAAAGCCCTGTTTCTGATCCTGTTTGCAACGGCATGCTCGTCGGACAAGGAGAAAGCGACACCGACCGACGACCCTACCTACACCCTGATTTTTCTGGATAAGACCCGGAGCGTCAACGTTAACAAGGCGTTTGTTGCTCAAAAATACCAGCAGGCCATCAACGACATCATCGAGCAGAATATCAAACAGAAAGGCGATCGGCTCGATGTGTATTTCATCCACGAAAATACGTCGAAAGCGCGGGCCGTGAGCCTGACAACGCGCACGGAAATGGAGGATGTGAGTGCAGCCAGTCCTACTGACCGCGAAGCCGCCGAAACTGAATTTGAGCTGGCCCTCGGCCGCGAAAAAGCGCAGATCCGGCAGCGGGTTCTGCAGCAACTGGCCGCTCAGAATACCGGTTCATCCAACAACGAAACCGACATCTGGGCCAGTCTGCCGGTCATTGCCAAAGCCAACGAAACTGGAGCGGTTGTTAAGGTATACTACCTCAGCGATATGATTGAAAGCGTGAAAGGCACCAGTCGCCGGGATTTTCAGGTACGTCCGCCGGCCGATAACGCACAGGCCGATACGTGGGCGAAAGAAGACGTCGACCAACTGAAACAGTATACCATCGGCAGCCCGAGCATCACAATGGTTCTGCCTTTCGAACCGAATGCGTCCGTAAAGGAAAACAACCCTGCCGTGACGCAGTACTGGCAGACGCTGTTCAATGAGCTGGGTGCCGGACAGATCGAGGAGCTGTAGTTTAAACGGTTCGGGTCATGCTCAACGGGTGTGGGATGGTAAATTGATAGCCTTCTTCGAACCCGGAAAAATCCGCTTTCAGGAAGTAAGACGTTATCGCTAGCTCCTGCTCGTCGCGCCGAACGGTCAGGTAGTGAAACAAGGGCTTATAGGCTGCAGCCAGATCAGGCAGGCGACTGGGCGATACGTTTAGTGGTTGACGCAGCCCACCCCCGCCCCCAATAACCAGAAACTCTTTATCGTCGAATCGGAACCGCTCGAAAGCGTGTGAATGACCAGTTATGAACAGGCTGGCCTTCCGGGATTTTACATAGAGCGGCACAAATCGCTGCTGTACCAGCCTGGACGATCCTACCAGTTTACTGTTGGAATAAGGTGCATGGTGGCAGGTTACAATCACTGTTTGTATGGCCGGATTGTCGTCCGCTTCGCGAAGGGTCGCTTCATACCACGTTTGCTGCTTTACCAGATCGGCCGCCGACAGGATGTGAAAATTAGAGTTCAGCATAATCACCGCAATCCCATCGGTAACCTGCATATACCCCGTGGGGCTATGATCCGGAAAGCGCTGCTGGAAGTTCCGGGCTCCTTTTCTGGGTCGCCCCATTACGTCATGATTGCCCATAATGGCGTAGACCGACGTACCGATTTCTGTACATTGGGCCAGGAACCGATCAATGATCCGCCACTTGTTGTCCCGAAAACCGAGCGATACGATATCGCCGAGCCAGTACAGGACCGGTGGTCGACGGCGAATGATCTCGTCAAATATGGTGGTGGTTGCCCGTGTGTTCTGATGCGTCCGTAACACCAGCCGTTCGACCCACATCGGCGCCTGGGTATCGCTCAGAAACACAATGGTACGATCCTGAAGTTGTTTATTCATAACGTTCTACATTCAATTCTACCACGAGAGTGCCCGCCATACCAACTGCAGCTGCACTGCAAACGTTGCATCGTCGGTAGCTACCGAGTTGTACCACTTTAGTTCAACCGCGGCCCGGAGCGTTCGGTTAATCGGCTGCGTATACGATCCGGCAGCCATCCAGCCCAAGCTGGTTGTCCGGCCGTTTACAGTCCCGGCATAATCGAGCCGCGAGGTAATAAAGTAAGCGCCGGTTCCGGCAGCAAGACTTAACCGTCGGGCCAGACTGCGTTCTGTTCCGCTGAGCCAGGCCAGTGGCATTGACCAAACCAGCAGCACCGGCACCGACGATACAGTTACCTTCGACGGTAGCCCATTTACCTGCCCGCGATAGCCATACATGGGTACGTAACCCGATTCTAGTCCCAGTCGCAACCGGTGATCGGGATGCCACATGACACGAACTGTGGCTGGTACGCCAACCCGATTTCTTCGTCCGCCTTCCAGTTCCACAGGAATGCCAAGTGCCATAGCATAGTATGATAGCCCTCCACCAACCGATACAACCACCGTATAAGGGCCACGCTCGTAGGCCGTCGAGTCGGTATTACGCTCAACTTGTGCCCAGGCGGCCCCGTTCAGCATGAAAACGAAAAATAGCTCGGCCGATCTACGTACTACGTTGCTCAGTTTCATGGCTGGCGGGTGTAATGGTAATAAGCAACCAGGGTCGAGTAGTTGGATAAGATGCCATCAAATTGCCCTTCGCTGATGTATTGCTGAATGAACTGCGGCTCGTCGAGTGTCCAGACAAACACCGTACGGTTCTCTGCCTGCATGGCCTTCACTTCCGCTGTTTGTGGTCCAAGCGTCCAGCGGGGTGCCCAGATCCGGGCGTTCAGGCTTCGGGTGACGGCCGTATCCAATTCGCAGAGAATCGGCGTATTTTCCTTATTGGCCAGGGCCCGGTAGGCTTCAACGGCTTCGGTCGAGGGCAACCCAATGACAATCCGCAAATCCCGACGGGCCTGTATAGCCCGCTGCCGATACGTCTGCTGAATGGCCTGAACCTTATCCATTGGCCCGATGTATTTCGTGTCGAGCCAGACAAACCGGAGTGTTGTGTTGGCGATTACGGTCTCCAGTGCCTCCTCTAGCGTCGGAATCTTCTCGCCGTTTATAAGCCGAACGTGCGCACTTAATTGCTGATACGTGTACTCCTCTACCGCTCCGATGAGACCATTTTTTTGAATGAGCCGCAGATTCAGCTTGTTGTCATGGTAAAGAATCGGGACACCGTCTTTTGTGTATCGAACGTCTATTTCAACCCCGGTCGCCCCCAGGCGAGACGCCAGCTTGATCATATCGATTGAGTTTTCGGATACGGGCAGTAGATCGGACGTTCGGCCGCCAGCCCGGTGAGCCAGAATTTCGTAGGGAGCTGGGTTAAGGGGCCGTTGATAAAGCAACGTCAGTGGGCGGGTTGGCTGAGCCGTATTGTCGCCATATGCGCCCTCCAGCGAAAGCGTATCACCGGGGGTCAGCCTGCCTGAATATACCCTGGTCTGCCCGTTCCGGCGGACCTGGAGTGTAAGCCTGGCCTGACCGGTCTCAGTGTTCACCAGTTTGCGCCAGAATCCCGCTAGTACCAGGCTGTCGGAATCAGGCCGGCCTTCCATATTAAAAAAAGCCGCATCCTGCCCGGTGAAAATGGACAGGAAAAACGTAGTATCAGCTCCTTCCAGCGTGTAGGTCCATTTTAGGGCCACCTGACTACCAAAACGGTCGGCCCCGTTCGTCACGGCATACACCCCCTCCATAGCCCGCCGGGTCGTAGTCGAAAATAGTCCGGCTCCGGGTAGGCTGACAAACTGATACGGCACCAGCACTTCGTATTCTTTCCGGCAACCGAAAACGAGCGCACACAGCCCTAAACACAGGTAAGCCAATGCTTTCATAGCATGAACCCGAATAGTAGTTGCGGATAGAACAGATTCCGGTCAAAGGTTTCGTAGAGCGACCAAAACTGCCAGTTGAAATCGGCATACACCGCCCGAAGGCCCAGCGTTACGTGCCGGCGGTTGTAAAAAGGCTGCTCCAGTACGAACGTCAGCGCAGCCCCGTTCACTGTCCGGGGTTTGTATTCAACAGCCAGACTACCTACCTGCGACCGGTAATACCAATCAATGATAGCCTCCGCACGTACCGCCAATTGTAGATCGCGCGTGAGTCGATAACCAATGGAGGCATTTGGGTAATTAACAAGCCCATACGCCTGGCTGTTGAATACATCTTTAAGTCTGAGTGCTCCAAACCATCCGCTTATGTCATCGCCCACCGACAGATGGAGCCGGTCGTTAAGTGGTATGGCCCACCGCAATCCAAGCGTCAGATTGCTTTGCACAATCTGCGTTTGCAACCGACTAACGATGTACAAATGCTTTGACAAACCTCGCTGCAGGTTTACATCAATGGCCGGAATGGTGATCCGGATTTCTTCGGTTATTTCAGGAGGGGTTGTTGTAAATACCACCCCCACCGAACTTCGCCACTGACCGGGTTCGGGAGCCTGGGGGAAGTAGATGCTGGGCTGAGCAGGTAACGCCTGTGCATTAGCCGCCAACGTACCGAAAGCGAACCAGGCGTTCACCAGAAAGATGCGCAGACGGATAACCACGACAAGGTAAATTGAATGAGGGATGTGTTAACGGATTGTTAACTCATGACCTAACCATAATGTTACGCGCTCGTCAACACGGCTGGCAGGGCTGAATGAAGAAATTAGTCGGTTCTGGGTTATAAAAAGTACTTAACGCAAAAAAGCCACTGATTATCAGTGGCTTTTTTGCTAAGTAGCGGGAGCTGGACTCGAACCAGCGACCTTTGGGTTATGAGCCAAACTATGTTGACTACTAAACATTTAACTTTGTGTACCCTACCCTTTCCAATGATTAAAAATTACTTCAACGTCATGAAGAGTCTATTAAAAAATCTTTGCATCGTTGGGTTCATTTTGTTGAACGCAGCTTGCCAGGAGGAGTTATTGCAGCAATTAATTCCCCCTGGCAACCGTCCTTCATCTTTAGAGGATACAAATAAGTGCCAAGCCCCTCCTATTGCCCAAAATATCATTGGCGAATGGAAATTTTTTACGCTAGATGCTATAGGGCGATCAAAAACCGGAAGTTTAACTTTTAATCAAAATCAAACTTTCACTGATTCAGATACGCTATTTTCTGTGTCACTTCCAGAAGATTATGAGAAGAGAATTTATTTGAAGTGGAGCGTAGAAACTGATGAATTTGGAGAGTATAAACCTTACGGCGAGATGGTCTGGTTAAAACTCTATGCTAAAAATCAAAGCGGTGTAACCGAATACGTACAGGGCAATTTCTTCCAAGTCGCCATCAATGAATGCAAACGGATCGAACTAATACGTCCCAACGATAAATTCAAGCTAGTTCTATTTAAGTAGTCTAAAGGTTTTGCACGTCACTTGTGTAGATCTGGACTCACAGTTCATCGCAGGTTATGTTTCAACATGAATAACTGCACAATGGTCCAACTAAGGAACGCCCGTTACCTGACGATATCATTGAAGAATTATATTATACATGTTATTATGTAAACTAAAACATTTATTTTGTATAAGGACCTTTGAAGTTTCCTTGCATACAGATCTGAGTAGGGTAAATGAGGCTATAACTGACATCTTTGTCAACGATCATAAAGTTTAAATTAAAACTTCCTTCTACTTGATGAGCTTGCGTATCCAAACGAGTAATATTGACCCAATTGTCAGCCTTTTGATCAAGGGTAATACGATCTTTTGGCGCATCACAGTCATAGGTACGAAAAGTAGGCATGATTGAAGCATCATACACTGACTGTTCAAAACGAAAACGACCAACTTGGGCTGGAACAATAAAGTGAACACTTTCCATTGAGCACTCAAAACCGTCCATCGCCGTAAAACCTATTCCCAAAATATTGGAACCAATCCGATCAAACGGAGAGGATGGGTTTTCAACAATTCGTTGGCTAATATTAGTGTAGGGCCAGTGATTCCAATTGTGTCCTTTGAATGTAAATGCATATTCTCCCATGGCCAGCACAGGCATAGGCATGTTAGTAACCAGAGGACCTTGCCAGGAGGAGATAAAAACGGGCTGATAGGTTGAAATAGGTTTGCCCGTACTTTTTATGTAAGGATACTCGCCATTATACTCTTCATGTGAAACCGTCTTATCGCTCGTGCATGTGCAGAGCGATAAGACGACCAGAAAACATAAGCCTACAAATTTCATTTGTTTGCTACTTGCTGAGTAACACTCTTAGGCATGCGTCTTGGCGAACTCCGCTTTTTGACTTATGATCTTGATCATAGGCCCGTCCAACAGCCTTTCACTCTTTCTGATTTGCTTAAATCAACTTCCATTGAAAGGCTAACGCCTTCATCAGTGCCATACAGTTGATAATTACCATATTTGCTTTTAATAGAGACGGACAACTTCTTTTCAAGTACACTTCACGACACTAAGGGGATTTCAATTACTTCCCCACCTTCAACGTCGCTGACAAATGGCTTGAAGCTATCGAGTAAAACAAGAAACTATACAAACGGCCTCTACAGGCAGAAAAAAAGAACGAACTGTTAGAGAGGTTTTTAGATATGAAGCAGTAACTGCCAGAATTGTTGTACCTAATAAAAAAGCCGTTACAGTTTTTAAGTGTAACGGCTTGACCTTCATTGTAGCGGGAGCTGGACTCGAACCAGCGACCTTTGGGTTATGAGCCCAACGAGCTACCAACTGCTCCATCCCGCGATGTTTGGACTGCAAAGGTACGACAGTTTTCAGAAAAAACAACTACCTTTGTAAAAAATTTTTTGTGACAGGCACTCTTTTGCCTGAGATCAAGTTGAGTTACCAAGCCGTTGCTATTGTCAGCGGGATCACCTAACATGAATACAGACCTTGAAAATCCGCTGATCGGCGAATTATCGCCCGATCATAAAGCCGGCTTCGTCAGCATTGTGGGTAAGCCCAACGTGGGCAAATCTACGTTGATGAATCAACTCGTCGGCGAACGCCTGTCCATTATTACCTCGAAGGCCCAGACTACCCGTCACCGCATCATGGGTATCCTGAACGGCGTGCACAACGGACAGGAGTTTCAGCTCGTTTACTCCGATACGCCGGGCATCATCAAACCACAGTACAAGCTGCATGAGTCGATGATGAGCTTTGTACGCGGATCACTCGAAGATGCCGACGTTGTTTTGTTTGTGACGGACATTTTTGAGCAGCATGACGAAAACGACGTTATCGAACGACTGCAGCGCACCGAAACACCCATACTGCTCTTAATCAATAAAATAGATTTAGCTACGCAGGAGCAGGTAACCGAAAAAATTGCGTACTGGCAGGAGCATTTTAAGGCCCAGGAGATCATACCGATTTCTGCGCTGAATGCTTTTAACATCGACAGACTGTTCGAAGGTATCATCAGTCGGCTGCCCCAGCACCCTCCCTACTTTCCGAAAGATGAACTAACGGACAAGCCCGAGCGCTTTTTCGCTTCTGAAATCATTCGGGAGAAGATTTTCCTGAACTACAAGAAAGAAGTCCCTTATAGCTGCGAGGTTGTCATTACGTCCTTTAAAGACAAGGATGACATTATCGTAATTCAATCCGAAATTTTGGTTGAACGGAGCACGCAACGCGCCATCTTATTAGGCGAGGGCGGTAAAATGATTAAGAAAACGGGGATTATGGCCCGCGAAGAGCTCGAACGGTTCTTCGGTAAAAAAGTATTTTTAGACACATTCGTCAAAGTAGAACCTGACTGGCGGCAGAAAGAGCGGACGCTCAAGCGGTTGGGATATGACGAATAAATTTTAGAGGAGGACGAAGAGGAAAGGAAGAAAGGAGAAAGGCGTACCCTACTTTCTGTTTTATTCCCTTCCTCCTTTCCTCCCTTCTCCTTTCAATTATGGCAAATATTGTAGCAATTGTTGGCCGCCCGAACGTCGGGAAATCAACGCTGTTTAACCGACTAACGGAACAGCGGCAGGCCATTATGGATAACCAGAGCGGTGTCACGCGCGACCGGCATTATGGGTATGCTGAGTGGACCGACAAACGATTTACGGTGATTGATACCGGCGGATACGTCGTTGGTTCGGAGGATATTTTTGAAGGGGCCATTCGGGAGCAGGTGGAAATCGCCATTGAGGAAGCTACCGTCCTGTTGTTTGTTGTCGATACCATGACCGGGCCAACCGGCCTTGATCACGACTTCGCCAAAGTGCTGCGCCGGTCCAAAAAACCAGTGTACGTTGTGGCAAACAAGGCCGAAACGTTTGAGCGGCAACAGGCGGCTTCTGAGTTTTATGCACTCGGACTGGGCGACCCATTCCCGATTTCGTCGCAAACGGGTAGTGGCACCGGCGACCTGCTGGACGAGGTTATTAAACATTTTCCGAATGAAGGCGTCGAAGATCCGGAGGGCGGCATTCCGCGCATTGCAATCCTGGGTCGGCCAAACGTCGGCAAATCGTCCTTCCTGAACGTACTGACTGGCAAGGAACGTAGCATTGTAACCGACATTGCCGGTACCACCCGCGACGCAATCAACACCCGCTATAAGGCGTATGGTAAAGATTTCATCCTGACCGATACGGCCGGAATCCGGCGTAAAGCCCGAATCAGCGATAACATTGAGTTCTACTCTGTTCTGCGCTCGATAAAAGCGATGGAGGAGTCGGATGTCTGCATCATCATGCTCGACGCCACCCGGGGGCTTGAAGCACAGGATATGAACATCATTGGCCAGGCGGTTCGGGCGAAGAAAGGCGTGGTCATTATGATAAACAAGTGGGATGCCGTTGAGAAAGACCACCGCACCGCCGACGTACTGCGGAAGGAGATGCTGCAGCGGATGGCCCCAATCGATTATCTGCCGATTATTTTCGCTTCCGTCCACGAAAAGCAGCGCATCTTCCAGGTGATGGAGAAGGCGATGGAGGTGTATGAGAACAAGCACAAGAAGATTACTACGTCGAAGCTGAACGAAGCCCTGCAACCGGTAATCGAAGCGTATCCGCCCCCGGCTACCAAAGGCAAGCAGATCAAGATCAAATACATGCTGCAATTGCCGACGCCTTCGCCGACGTTTGTCTTTTTCTGCAACCTGCCGCAGTACATTAAGGAGCCTTACGAACGCTTCCTGGAGAATAAGATCCGGGAGAATTTTGGATTCGATGGCGTACCCATCACAATTTTTTTCCGCCAGAAATGAACCAAACCCTCCCCACCGGAGGGTTTTTTAACTATGAACGTTCCTGCCGAAACCTCAACGACGGGCTTCTCATACTGGCTGGGTGCTTTGTTCGTCTTTCTGGCGGCATTTTGCTTTGCCATGAAAGGCATCCTGATCAAACTGGCGTATCAGTATCACATCGATTCGATCACGCTGCTGACGCTACGGATGCTGTTTGCGCTGCCGTTCTACATCGGTATTGCGTTGAATCTGTCGCGCCAAGCGGCCGGCCAATCGGCAGGGGGTTCATCTTCAGTAATGGGCAAGCTTACGCTGCGCCAGTGGGCAACGCTGGCTATGCTTGGCATTACGGGCTATTATCTGGCCAGCTTCTTTAATTTTCTGGGCTTGGTTTATATCACCGCCGGTCTGGAACGCATTCTGCTGTTTGTGTACCCAACGTTCGTGCTGCTGATGAACGCCGTTGGGTTTGGCCGTCGCATCACCCGGCTCCAGGTGCTGGCGCTGGCCTTAACCTACGCGGGCATTCTGATTGCCTTTATCGGTAATATCGAAACATCGGCCCAGAAGAACGTAGCTCTGGGCGCGCTCTGGGTAATCCTGAGCGGCCTTGTCTATGCCATTTATCTGGTTGGCAGTGATTCTATGATTTCGCTTGTCGGCTCACAGCGCTATACCTGCTACGCAATGATGGCGGCTACGGTTCCGACTGTTCTTCACTGTGCGGCTGCCAACGGTCTTCAGCTGACGGGTTATCCCCTGGCTGTGTATGGCCTGGCGCTGGCCATGGCTCTGTTTGTCACCGTCATTCCAACGTTTATGATCGCCGAAGGCATCAAGCGGGTCGGCTCGGGAAATGCATCCATTGTTGCCAGTGTTGGTCCAATTTTTACGATCGTGCTGGCCACAACCGTGCTGAATGAAACCATAAGCGTAGCCCAAATTTTTGGCACCTTGCTGGTACTGACCGGTGTCTTTTTAATCAGCTGGCGAGGTAAACGATAGATGGAATAAGTAAACTTATGAAGATATTAGCTTGCCTCTTGACAATCAAGGCGTTATTTTATTTTTGAACAATAATCGAATTTATTGATCTATAAAAGTAGCTACATTTTAGAATAGGATTACAAAATGAACCTTTGGATAAATTAAGATTCAAATCTATCAATTTACAGATTCACAACTATTGAAATTAGAGTATCTTTCACGGTACACGCACACCTAACAGTATACTGTATGGCTACTGAAAAACTAATGGACGATGAAAAGCGCATCGACAAAGCAGCTTACGTTTTGAAAGCTGTGGCGCATCCTCTGCGCATCAAAATCATTCAAATGCTGAATGATAGCAAGGAATTAAATGTCTCGACGATTTACAAAAACCTGAACGCCGAGCAATCTCTGATTTCACATCACCTGATTAACATGCGTGATAAGGGAATTCTGGACATTCGTCGGAGCGGCAAGAATATCTACTATTTTCTGGTGGATACGGCAGTTGCAGAGGTGATCGATTGCATCTACAAGAGTAAGATCCTGGCTTAAAACTAGCCGAACGGAGAGGGCCGGTTATCAATCTGAACGTAACGCATTACGTTCAGATTGATAACCGGCCCTCTTACGTATCAGTTACCGAATAATTCGCCGGTTTTGTAGTTCGGCATAATGCCAAGGTGATGGTAGGCCTTTTCGGTAGCCTCCCGCCCCCGCGAAGTCCGCTTCAGAAATCCCTCCTGAATCAGGAACGGCTCATATACCTCTTCAATCGTTTCGGCTTCTTCACCGCAAGCCGTTGCGATGGTAGTCAGACCAACCGGCCCCCCTTTAAACTTCTCGATAATAGTCGACAAAATCCGGTTATCCATTTCGTCCAGCCCGTTCTGATCCACATCGAGTGCGCTAAGGGCCATCTCTGCAATATCCACATTGATATAGCCATTGCCTTTCACCTGCGCAAAATCGCGGGTCCGGCGCAGCAGGTTGTTGGCGATCCGCGGAGTGCCCCGGCTTCGGCGGGCAATTTCGAAGGCGCCTTCCTCATCAATCGGTGTGCCCAGAATAGCTGCCGACCGCTGCACGATAGTCGTGAGCAGCTTGGCGTCGTAGTACTCTAACCGGCAGTTGATACTGAACCGCGCCCGGAGCGGGGAAGTTAGCATTCCGGCGCGCGTAGTGGCACCAATCAGCGTAAAAGGATTCAGTTTGATCTGCACCGATCGGGCGTTCGGACCCGAATCGAGCATGATGTCAATCTTGTAATCCTCCATGGCTGAGTATAGATACTCCTCCACGATTGGATTCAGTCGGTGAATCTCGTCGATGAAGAGGACGTCGTTAGGCTGCAGGTTGGTCAGCAGGCCGGCCAGATCGCTCGGTTTGTCAAGCACCGGTCCGGACGTCATCTTGATATTCGCGTTCAGTTCGTTGGCAATGATGTGCGACAGCGTCGTTTTACCCAGTCCCGGAGGGCCATGAAGCAATACGTGGTCGAGCGCATCGCCCCGCTGCATGGCAGCCTTCACGAACACTTCGAGGTTTTCGAGCACTTTAGCCTGCCCCGTGAAGTCTTCAAACGAAAGCGGTCGAAGCGCCCGTTCAATTTCCTTATCGGTGGCCGTCATCCCATCTCCCGTTCCTTTCAGAAAGTCGTTTCGCATGATGATCAGTTGGTCAGAAACCCCCGAAATAACCCATTGAAAACGGGTTATTTCGGGGACCTGTTTTGGTCAAATTTACGAAAAAAACAGGAGAAAAGCACTACCGAATAACGAGTACGGAGCCCCGTTTTGTGGTCTTTCCGCGCTCTGGAAACGACTCACTTTTATAGGAAATAACGTAGGGGTAAAGCATCGGCGGATAGGCCGTTCCTTTGTAGGTGCCATCCCATTTTTGCTCGGGACTATTGCTCACAAAGATTACTTCGCCCCAGCGATTATAAATGCGCAGTTCGTAGTCTGTTACGTATGAAGTATAGACCTGCAGCAGGTCGTTCACCCCGTCGCCGTTCGGTGTGAACGCATCCGGAATATTAACCCGTGGTTCACAACGATTAACAACACGCGTAACTACGGTGGCCGTACAGCCTGCCGGGTCTGTTACCCGAACAGCGTATTCACCCACCCGGCTGACCGTAATCGACCGGGTTGTATCACCTGTCTGCGGCCAGATGTACCTCAGGTTTGATCCACCATTCGGCGTGAGCTGAATACGGCCGTTGTCGCCTTCGCAAATGGAGGCTTCCGGAACAAGACTCACAGGCGGAGCCGGTCGGTCGCCTACCTGTACGCTACTTCGTCCAACACAACCGGTTTGCGGGTTTCGTACGACAACGCTGTACGTTCCGGGTTGATTGACGATAATTAGCCGACTGGTCTGGCCGGTGCTCCACTGGTATTGATTACTAGCCAGGGCCCCATCCTGAGGTACCAACTGCACGGTGTCGCCGACGCATCGCAGGCGGTTTGGCCCCAGACTGGCAAAGCCGGTACTGTCGAGTCCCACCCGAATGCTGTCTGAAAAGGCTTTACAGCCGCGACTGTCGGTGACCTGTACGCCGTATAACCCCGGTGCTGCCTGCCCGAACACGGCACTGGTACTTACCGGATTATTGTTCTGATCGAGCCAGATGTACCCCACCGGTGTTCCACCCTGCACGGTGACGTTGATGGTCCCGCTATTCGGAATGCTACACAGTGCCGGCCGTACGGCCGGAGTGATAGCCAGGTTATTGACGGGCGATTTCAGCGAAAACAACGTATCGGCCTCACAACCCCGTAAACTATCGGTCGCGTTGATGGCGTACGAGCCTTCCGGCAAGTTAGCCTGTCGGTTTGTTGTTCCCGGCAGTACAGCCCCATCAGCCCGGCTCCAGACGTAGATATACCGGCCGGCCGGCGTTGGCGTCAGTTCGATCACACCATCAGCCGTCGTACAGGCCGATGGGCCGGTCAGGGCTGCCCGCAGGTTGAGCTTCGGCAGTTCTGTTACGTTGATCGTGTCTGAGTTAATGCACCCCCGGAAATTCTTGGCCGTTACGTAGTATTCACCTGCTTTTGACACGGTAGTCGAGCGGTCTTTACTACCCGTACTCCATTCAAACTCCGACCAGGTTTGTTGCGGTACCGTCAGATTAACGCTGCTTCGGTAACAGAATACCGTATCGGGTCCCAGATCAAGTGGTGGCGGGGTAAAGATGCGAAGTTCGATCGTATCGCTTTCAAAACAGCCGCCATTGGCCGCAATCCCGACGACGTAATAGTAGCCCGGTCGAGTGAGGGTTATGGTCTTTTGCCTACCCGCCACAGCCCCATTGATCACCCAGACGTAGTTCCGGGCCTCTACCTGGGCATCCAGCGTTACCCCTCGTTTGTCACAGACATCCCGATTTTCCCCGAGTTCCATCTTGGCGGGGGTATCAACAATCGTGATGGTGTCTCGGATGGTTGTATCCTTACAAATTGCCCCCTGGGCGGTTCGCGTGGTGATCTGAAGACTCACCGGATAGTCGCCCGCTCGCTGATACGTATGCAATTGAGGCTGCAACGCCGTAGTCGACACCGGACGGCTGCCGTCGCCGAAGTTCCAGGTGTATGTTTCCTTTAACTTCGGACAGTTCGGACTGGCCTGAAACGTAGTAGGCGACGTGGCACAGGTATCGGCGTATGTAAATCCCGGTCCGCTGGACTGATCATTGAAGTTGTCGACCAGGTTCGGCAAACCCAACTGACTGGTTTTCCCACCTAGCGACTGGCCGTTCGGGATAAACTGCAGGCTGTCGAGCAGCCCCCCGTTCGGGTTTTCGATGGTTCCCAGCGACGTACTGCCTTCTATAGCTACGTAAATCCGGCCGTCTGGGCCGATCTGTAGCGAACCGTACTGGCGCGTGGTACTACTATCGACCACCGTTCGGGAGCCGGTTAGCAAGGAGTCTCGCTGGTTCAGATCATATTTTAGAATATACGACGCCCCCTTCTGACTCCCATCTGCGTTCGTGTCGGCCAACATCGTTACGTATAACGACTTACCGTCGGGCGAAAACTCTACGCCGTAGGCCTTGGGTGGCGCCGGCCCCAAGTCTATTGTTCGTTCAAATTTTATCGTTCCCAGCGAATCGTTGAACGTGAAGAGATCGATGGAGTTTTTGGGCGGACCGGGTACCACAACCGCCATCGGCCGGTTTCCTTCCTGACCGCCTGTTGTATCGGCCGGTCCAATTTTGATATATCCCTCGCCTTTTGCCAGCGAGTCGATTACCTGCCCCCCCTCGTAGGTTTTTGGAGTTGTGTCTTCGCTGCGGTTCAGGTTCCGGACTTCAAACCGGTTCGTACCATAAATTCGCGTAATGACCCAGTAGGTTGAATCACGCTCGTTTTTTACGGACGCCGACTGCTCGGTGCCGTTTTCCGTTACCGGAATGTTTTTCTCAACGATCGCGCCTTTGCCCTGGCTCTCCCGCATATCGACCACGCTATAGGTCAGCGTACGCTTTCCCCGAATTTCGGCGGTGGTGTAGACGTAGTAAAGGTATTCGCAGCCACGACACGTCGGTTTCGGTACGATCAGCGCCGATTGCGTCGAATTGCGGTTACCACCCAGCGGAATGCCTACCTGCGCCGTATCGCCCGGAACCAGCGACCGCATAGGCTTGCCATCAGCGTCGTAGATGGTGATCCCGTCTGTATAAAACAGCAGTTCACCTTTCGTATTGGCAATGGACGAAGACCCCTCAATCGTGCTCAGCTTACCGTCGTCGATTGGTGATGGCGTACCGCCCCCACTGAAATCCAGACCGGCATTGTTCCCAAAATACCACTTCACCCCCTGCGATTGCTTTTGCTCACCGCAGACATCCACATTGATCCGGTCCTGGTATGAACAACCCGTAGTGGGGTCAATGGCTTCCACTGAGTAACAGCCGGAACTGTCAACCTGAATGGTCTGCGTCGTGTCGCCCTTAGGATACCATTTGTAGATCAGCCCAGCCGGGGCGCCGTTCGGATACGGATCCAACGTAATAACCTCCCCCTGACAAATGGTGGTATCTGTCCGCCAGTTGCTGAAGGGCTGCGGTCGGGGAAATACGCTCACAAACTTTTCGACGGTCTGCGTCACACCATTCACAGTCCGGGTGAGCCGAACGGTAAATGTACCAGGCTGCTGATATACGTGACGAGCTACTGAATCCCGCTGCTTTGTCACGGTAGAGCCATCGCCAAAGTCCCAGACACGGGTGGTGACCCCCGCCAGGGCGCTATCCGTAAACGTGACCGAATCAGCTTTACACTCCTGATCCGGCACACACGTTCTGCCACTGAATCGAAAGCCTGTCTGCCCATACGCCGACGGAATGTTCGCCAGCATGAGCAACACGGCCCACAGCGCAACTAAATGCCTATAGTGAATAAAAATGAACATGGAGAAACATTGACTAAGCCCACCTATCAAATTCATCCCCGAGCATAACAGACTAAGGGGGCGTTACGTTATTGTAAACGAAAAGGCCGCACTAAAATTTTATCGCCTGACAGCCTGAAAACCATCCAGAAACCGGCTAAATTTATAAAAGCAGAAACGGCCTGAACCCGAGGTAGCAACAAAGGATAAGAACGGGGTCTGCTTTTACTGGCTAATGGGAGTTAACTGGTTTGTAAGAAACGATTTTAACTGTAATTCGTTTGGCTTTCGTTTCTCATAGACCCATAAACAGGTGAAATAGTTGGCCCATTCTTTGCACTACAACGTCATTATGAGTAAGAAATACATTTTTGCCGGTTTACTAATGGCTGTATGCCAACTGGCAATTGCTCAGGATCCTCAATTTACGCAGTTCTACGCGGCTCCTCAATACCTGAGTCCTGCCTTTGCAGGATCGGCGCTGGCTCCGCGTCTTACGGTCAATTATCGCAACCAATGGCCGGCCATTACGAACTACGTAACCGCTCTGGTTGGGCTCGATCATTATTTCGAGCGCTTCAACAGTGGCGTAGGTTTATTGATTCAGTCCGACAATCAGGGCCAGGGCCGTATCCAGTCGACGGATATTGGCCTGCAGTATTCGTATCAGTTCCAGGTAGGGGAACAATCGTTTGTGCGGCTCGGCCTGCAAGGCTCCTACGTCAATCGGAACATCAATTATTTCGGCTTGACGTTCGGCGATCAGTTTAACGACCGGGGGTTCATCACCGGCAGCGCAACAGCGGACCCAACCGCCCAGGGCGGATCGCCACAAAATCGCTACCTCGATTTCTCAACTGGCGGCCTGGTGTATTCCGACTGGTACTGGGTAGGCGTATCGGCCCACCACATTAACCGCCCAAACCAAAACTTTTTCGTGGGAGACCAGAGCCGCCTGCCGGTTAAGGGTAGTTTCCACGCCGGGCTTCGGATTCCGTTGGGCGGTTATACCGGCTACGGCGATGAGTGGGACCGGGAAATCAGTTTTTCGCCGGTGGTCATGTACAAGTTTCAGGGAAAATACGATCAGCTGGATCTGGGGGCATACCTGACGTATTCGCCAATAACTATTGGTGCTTACTATCGGGGTATTCCGTTCAAGCGGTATAACCAGACGATCAACAACCACGACGCCCTGGCTGCGCTGGTTGGCTATCGGATGGATAAGTTTTCGGTCGGCTACAGCTACGACGTAACCGTTTCGACGCTCGGTGCCAGCGGTGGTTCGCACGAGATTTCACTCTCATACATTTTTGAAAAACCGGAAGCTCGTCGCGGTGGCGTTCGTCGGCGGGATAAAAGACTGCCTTGCCCCAAGTTCTGACGGAGCAACGAGCTATGTAGTTCAGGCTTTCACTGTGCTACATAGCTTGTCCTAAATCCTTAACTACCAGTTGCACGGTATAACGGCTTTTCTGCTCCAGCAAAAGCTTCTTATTAATCAGCACCCGATCGACAGTACTTTGGTCGTAATACCGGATCGTGATCAATTCCAGCCCTTCGTTATAATTCACGCGAAAACTCTGACGTAGCTGTTCCAAAAGGGCCGGAACGCGACTGGGATTCTGGTCGATAACTACTGAAAAACTGATGGCGGTGTTCTGCATCAGGTTGATCTTTACTCCCGCCTGGGCAAACTGCCCGAAGACAAGGCTCAGATTATCTTCCGCAATAAATGAGAAATCTTTCGGGTGCAGCGAAATAAGAACCTGATTGATCTTGAAAATAAACGACGGGATAAGTAGATGTTGCTCGAAGTCGCCAATGGCCGTTCCTGGCTTTTCTGGTTCAACGAACGACCGGACGTACAACGGAATCCCTTTATTCTGAAGCGGTTTAATGGTTTTAGGATGAATCACTGTGGCCCCGTAGTAGGCTAGCTCAATGGCATCCTGATACGTTATTCTTTCCAGCAATACGGTGTCATCAAACCACTTTGGATCAGCATTGAGTACCCCTGGTACGTCTTTCCAGATCGTAACGCTTTCGGCATCCAGGCAATAGGCAAAAATAGCGGCTGTGTAGTCGGAGCCTTCGCGGCCAAGTGTTGTTGTCAGACCGTTTGGTGCCCGACCAATGAACCCCTGCGTGACGATCACCTCCTGCTTCGGTCTGGTGGCCACCAACGACTGGATCTGTCGGCTTGTCTGCTCCCAATCTACTTTTCCTTCCCGGTACGTTGCATCGGTGAAAACAAGCTCCCGGGCGTCTGCCCAATAAGCACTCACAGCCTCCACGTTCAGAAAAGCCGCTACGATCTGGGTAGATACTACTTCGCCGATGGAAACGATCTGATCATAAATCTGGTCAAAAGAGCCGGTAGCCGACTGGTGCAGATAAGTTTCAACACCAGCAAAGGTGTTCAGCACCGACTGAAAGTTCTCTTCGACATGGTTGCCCGCCAGGTCGCGCATGATGCCTTCATGGTACGCTCTGACGTCACCCCAGCGCCTGACTGCTTCATCGGTATCACCGCCGGCATACGCCCGCACCACTTCTTCCAGCGCATTCGTGGTTTTACCCATCGCCGACACGACAACTACCGCGCCCTCCCCCTGCGTCTGGATTATACGAGCCAGGTTACGTACACCAGCCGCTTCCTTTACCGACGCTCCACCAAACTTAAATACATTCATACTGGTACCTATATAAACGCCACAGATTACACGAACTTACGCAGAGGCCATCTGTATAAGTTCGTGTAATCTGTGGCAATGTCAAATCAACGTGTTTCAGACCGTTACTGTCCGTCCGGCAAACAACAGTTCGCGCACGGCTTCGGCTATACCCTGCGGATCAAAACCGCACTCGTGCTGCAATTCAATCTGCTCACCGTGTTCGACAACAGCATCAGGAATGCCCAAGCGCTTCACGCGGGCAACGTAGCCATGGTCGGCCATAAATTCCAGCACGGCGCTGCCGAAACCACCCATTACACAACCGTCCTCAACCGTCAGTACGCGGTCAAAGCGCTGGAAAATCTGGTGCAGCAACGCTTCGTCAAGTGGCTTTACAAAACGCATGTCGAAGTGCGCGGGCTGTATGCCCTCGCTGGCCAGCATGGTGCAGGCATCAACGGCGGAATTACCGATGTGGCCAATGGTCAGAATAGCCACACCTTCGCCATCCTGAATCAGACGACCTTTACCAATCGGCAGTTGTTCCAGGGGCGTCCGCCAGTTCGGCATAACTCCTTCCCCACGAGGGTAGCGGATGGTAAATGCCTGTTTGCCCTGCTGAATTTCGTCCGACTGAGCCGTAAACATCATGTTACGCAGTTCCTGCTCGTTCATCGGAGCCGCCACAATCATATTCGGCACGCAACGCATATACGCCAGATCATAGGCGCCATGGTGCGTAGGTCCGTCAGCACCGGCAAAACCAGCGCGGTCGAGGCAGAAAATAACCGGCAGTTCCTGAATGCAAACGTCGTGAATTACCTGATCGTAGGCCCGCTGCATGAACGTTGAGTAGATGTTGCAGAACACAACTTCCCCCTGCGTTGCCATACCGGCTGAGAACGTAACAGCATGCTGTTCTGCGATACCCACATCGAAGGCCCGATCCGGCATCACTTTCATCATGATGTTCATCGATGAGCCCGACGGCATGGCCGGCGTAACACCCACGACCCGAGGATTCTTCTCGGCTAGTTCAACCAGTGTATGCCCAAACACATCCTGATACTTAGGCGGCTGGGGCGTAGTAAACGTCTTTTTCTTGATCTCACCGGTAACCTTGTCGAACAGTCCGGGCGCGTGCCACTTGGTCTGATCTTTTTCGGCGGGTGCGTAACCTTTTCCTTTTACCGTCAGGCAATGCAACAGCTTAGGTCCGGGAATATTTTTAAGGTCGTCCAGTACGCTGACCAGATGATCGATGTCGTGCCCGTCGATCGGGCCGAAATACCGCAGGTGCAACGACTCGAACAGGTTACTTTGATCCAGCAACGACGCTTTGATACCCGATTCAACTTTCGAAACAATATCCTGCGCGCTCTTACCAAACTTGCTCATCTTGCCGAGCAGGTTCCAGACCTCATCCTTAACCTTGTTGTAGGTCTGAGACGTAGTGATGTCGGTCAGGTATTCGCGCAGCGCCCCTACGTTGGGGTCGATGCTCATGCAGTTATCATTCAGGATGATAAGCAGGTTGCTGTCGGTAGCCCCGGCATGGTTCATGCCCTCAAAAGCCTCACCGGCCGTCATGGCACCATCGCCGATGACGGCAATGTGATTGCGCTGGCGGTTACCCTGCAACTGCGACGCCACGGCCATGCCCAGAGCGGCCGATATTGACGTTGATGAGTGGCCTACGCCAAACGCATCGTATTCACTCTCCTTGCGCTTCGGGAATCCCGAGATGCCTTTGTAGAATCGATTGGTATGAAACCGGTCGCGACGGCCCGTCAGGATCTTGTGTCCATAAGCCTGATGGCCTACATCCCAAACCAGTTGATCATCGGGCGTATTAAAGACGTAGTGCAGCGCTACCGACAGTTCGACAACACCGAGGCTGGCACCAAAGTGGCCACCATACACGGATACGTTATCAATTATAAACTGGCGGAGTTCATCGGCGACACGCGGCAGGAGTGATTTATCAAGTCGGCGGAGGTCGTCAGGGGTATTGATGGTGGCTAAAAGTTTACCGGGGGTAATCAGCATGGCTGGTAGCAGAAAATCGTCTGTGTTACAACAACAAACGTATAAAGTACAATGTTTCCGTAGCTGGTGGTCCAATACCTGGGCTGCGAAGCTACTACATTTTTTAGCATTTATAAAAAAACTAAGTCCTTAATCATCCGCTATATACGCAGTTGATCAAGGACTTAGATTTTTGCAAGATTTGTTTTAATTCCTCTGACTTGCGCGGAAGAGCTTTTGCTTCTCTTCGCGGGTCAAACTCTCATAGCCGGACCGTGATATCTTGTCGAGAATGGCATCGACTTCATCCTGATCGGGTGCTGAAACAGCTGATGAGCTGCTGCCCGCCGATGCATACGTACTGGCGTGAGCACTGGTGCTGCTACGTTGACGGTACGAAACTTTCACGGCCGGTTTCGGCTTGACCAGACTCTGCCAGCCATCCATAACCCAATAGATTGGCCGCCCTAAATCAGTACCGTTCTGAAGCAGCTTCACAAAAATAAAGCCGAGGAACGTTCCGCCGAGGTGCGCCAGGTTACCGCCGGCATTAGGACCAGCCGACTGCGCAATGGATAATACAATGAAGAAGAAGACAATGTACTTAATCCGAACCGGGCCAAAAAACAGGAGGTGAAACGTATAGTTTGGCAATAAAGTGGCGGCTCCAACCGCTACCGCGAAGGCAGCCCCCGAAGCGCCCAGCATCTTAGCCGATTCGGCCTGGTCCTGAAAATAGGGGACCAGATTGTACATGAGCAGGTAAAGCACCCCACCGGCTAAACCACCGAGGAAATACAAGCCCACAAGTCGGCGGTTACCTAAGTATTCATCGATCAATCGGCCAAACCAGTACAAAAACAGCATGTTGTACAGAATATGAAAAATATCCTCATGCGTGAAGAAGTAGGTAAACAGTGTCCAGGGTTTATGCAGAAAGGCACTTAGTGTAGCGGGAATTGTTAACTGCGCCAGAATGAAATTGTACGTACCCGGCTGATTGGCCATAGTCAATCCTACTCTGGCCAGCAACAGCGCCAAAAAAACAACCGTATTCACCAATATCAATTGCACCAACGTGTTGTTGGGCTTGTTGAATTCGCTTCGAAAATCATCAAACAACCCGCTCATTACTCAATAGAAAGTTTTTCGTTGTGAACCCCAGTATTTTATCAGTATGAATGCAAACAACATGCCTCCAATATGTGCGAAGTGCGCTATGTTGTCGGCTTGCGCCCGATACACACCTGAATATAACTCATAGGCCCCGTAAAAGATAACGAGATACTTCGCCTTGATTGGTATAGGTGGAAACAATAAAAACAACTCAGTGTTTGGGAACAACAGACCAAATCCCATAATCACGCCAAAAATTGCTCCCGATGCGCCAACCATCGGCTGGTCAACCTGATTCAGATAATATCGATTAATAATCTGCAAACTTCCTTCCACAAAACGGGGGTTGTTTGGCTGTTGCTCATACTGCTCTATAAACCCGGCCACCTGATCGTAAAGCGAACTGGCCTGGGTGGTAAAAAAGCCAAGAAATTTTTCCGGCGTCGGTTCAGCCCGGTACTCCCTGACAGCCTCATATACGTCGATCATCTCATAATAGTTTACACCCGAGAATAACAACGCAGCCCCTATGCCACAGAACAGATAAAAAAACGTAAAGCGCCGGGGCCCCCACGTACGCTCCAGCATGGGCCCAAACACGATCAGGCCAATCATGTTGCTCAGCAAATGCATAAACCCGCCGTGCAGAAACATGTGCGTCAGGAACTGAGTCGGGTTAAACAGGTCTGACAGAAATGAGTGCAATCCGAATTGTTCAATAATCTGCTCGTTCGTAACAAAGTACACAAGGACATTAATCAACAACAGGGCACGGACAACAGGCGTTAGCGCAAACATGATTGTGTTTCGACAATTTACTATTAATAACCCAATTACGACTTAAATAGCCCCGCAATTTTATCCAGTGTGAGCACAGTCGTAATTGGTTCTCCGCCGGGCGTATAGCTCGGGTTCGACGATGCAACTAATTGATCTACCAATGCTTTACGTTCGGTTACGTTCAACCGGGTCACGTGCCGGGTCGACGAACGCCGGGCCAGTGACCGGGCCAACGCTTCAGACCGATCCAGTTTCAGCCGGCCGTTTCGGTCACGGGCCGTATCCTCACGAAGCTGCGCCAGCAGGTTGGCAAACAGTTCTTCTTCGCGCTCATCAGATGTCTGCACCGGTACGCCCCGAATCACGAACGTATTAGCTCCTAATTCATCAAACTGAAAGCCGAGGCTGGTTAGTTCATCGCGTAGCTCAAGAGCGAGTTGAAAGTCAACCGGGGTCAGCGTTACCGTCTTCGGAAACAGTAGCTGCTGCGAGGCTCCATTGTGCTTTGTCAGGGCGGCATGAAACTGATCGTAGAGAATCCGCTCGTAGGCACCCCGCTGGTCAATGACCATCAATCCTGATTTGACCGGCGCTACAAGGTAACGGTTCTGTACCTGCACGATCGTTTCTTCTTCCATCTCAACCGACGCCATCTGATCGCCCGGCAGGCGATTGACCCGGCTCCCGAGCGTTACGGATTCGGCCGATTCTTCCGGAACGGTAGCCGGCGCTTTGGCCGGTCCCAGCCAGTCGCCGGTCTGCTCGCCCTGAAACAATGCCTGATTCTGGTCAGGTTCATCGCTGGTGGCCAGTCCGTCGAACAGCGCCTGCCAGTTGTTGGCCGACGGCTTGCGGGGCACGTCAAAACTACCACCAGCCGCCCGGTCGAGGGACACCGATCTCGTGGCCGAACTACGTTCACTAACAGACCGCTCAGCATTAGACGCACCCGTTGCCCATGCGGGCAGCACTGGCTTCGGGCCAACGGAGTCGCCCGACCGGGATTCGATCTTTGGCGAACTCATTTCCTGCTGCGATATGCGCTGCCCACCGGACAGGAAATTCACGTCTGACTCAAAATCGAGCGAAGGAGCCAGGTTATATACGCCAACCGCCTTCCGGACGGCGGCCATCATAATGGCATACACCGACCGTTCATCGTCAAACTTGATTTCGGTTTTGGTAGGGTGGATATTGATATCTATGTGGGACGGATCAATCTCAACAAACAGTACGTAGAACGGGTGGCTGTTGTCGGGCAACGTACCCTCATACGCCCCAATTACGGCGTGATGCAGGTAGTTATGCCGGATAAACCGGTTATTGACAAAGAAAAACTGTTCGTTACGGGTTTTCTTGGCCGATTCGGGCTTACCAATGTAGCCTTTAACGGTCACGTACGGCGTCTGCTCTTCGCAGTAGGCCAGTTGTTCCCGATAGCTTTTGCCGAACATATCAATGATCCGGCGGCTCAGCTTCCCCACGGGCAGGTTATAAATCTCCTGATCGTTGTGAAACAGGGAAAAAGCCACCTCAGGATGAGCCAGGGCCACCCGCTGAAACTCATCGATGATGTGCCGCATCTCAACGGAGTTAGACTTCAGGAAGTTTCGCCGGGCCGGTACGTTAAAAAACAGGTTTTTCACCAGGATATTCGTGCCGGGCAGACACGACACGGCTTCCTGGGTTTTCAGGTCGGAGCCTTCAATACGGATCAGTGTGCCCAGTTCGTCGGCGGCCCGCCGGGTGCGCATCTCAATCTGCGCTACGGCCGCAATGGACGCCAGCGCTTCGCCCCGGAAACCCATCGTACGAATACGAAACAGATCGTCCGACGAGCGGATTTTCGACGTAGCGTGCCGTTCAAAACTCATACGGGCGTCGGTTTCCGACATCCCTACACCATCATCGACAATTTGGATCAGGTTACGCCCGGCTTCCCGGACGATCAGCTGTATTGATTTTGCGTGTGCGTCTACCGAATTTTCGAGCAACTCCTTTACTACCGAAGCCGGCCGCTGCACCACCTCCCCTGCCGCAATCTGGTTGGCGATCGAATCCGGTAACAATTGAATTACGTTCAACATGGTTGATTAGTCTCCCTGACGGCCGCTTGCCGTACTTTACAATGTACAACAAAATTAGGGATAAAAAAAGCCCCCGTCCAACGCATTTCGGTTGAACGGGGACTGTAGTTTACAGTTTGTAGTTCGTGGTTTGTAGTTTATTGTTCTTCGGACGCTAACCAGCAACGAACCACAAACTCCGAACCACAAACAACTACAAATGGATCGCTTCGCCGTAGGCAGCTTCCGTTGCGTCCTTGATCGCTTCCGACATGGTCGGGTGCGGGTGAACCGCTTTCAGGATTTCCTCGCCGGTTGTTTCGAGCTTACGGGCCGCAACTACTTCCGCAATCATCTCGGTTACGTTGTTGCCGATGAAGTGAGCACCCAGGAACTCGCCGTATTTGGCGTCAAAAATCACCTTAACGAACCCTTCCGGCGCGCCCGATGCTTTAGCTTTTCCCGAGGCCGTGAACGGAAATTTACCCACTTTCAATTCATAACCAGCTTCGCGGGCGGCTTTTTCGGTATACCCCACCGACGCAATTTCAGGCGTACAGTACGTACAGCCTGGAATGTTGTTGTAGTTCAGCGGCTCAACGTGCGGCTGACCGGCTATTTTCTCGACGCAGATGATGCCTTCAGCCGAGGCTACGTGCGCCAGTGCCTGCCCTTTCGTTACGTCGCCGATTGCGTAATAGCCTTCTACGTTGGTCCGGTAGTAATCGTCCGTTACGATTTTACCGCGGTCGGTTTTGATGCCAACGTCTTCCAGACCAATGTTTTCGATGTTGGCAACTACGCCGGCTGCCGACAGCACCACCTCCACGTCAAAGGTTTTTTCACCATCGGGCGTTTTAACGAACACCTTGCAGCCGTTGCCGCTGGTGTCGACCTTCGTCACTTCCGATTTAGTGAAAATCTCAATACCTAATTTCTTGTACTGCTTGGCCAGTTCTTTCGAAACCTCTTCGTCTTCAACCGGCACAATGTTCGGCATAAACTCAACGATGGTCACCTTGGTGCCCATGCTGTTGTACACGTAGGCAAATTCGACCCCGATGGCCCCCGACCCAATAATGAGCATGGTTTCCGGGCGCTTTTCGAGCACCATAGCCTTGCGGTATTCGATCACCTTCTGGCCGTCGATGGGTACGGCCGGTAGTTCGCGGGCGCGGCCACCGGTAGCAATGATGATGTGTTTGGCTTCGTACTCGGTAGCTTTACCATCCTGGCCTGTCACCTCAACTTTCTTACCCGGTTTTACTTTCCCGACGCCGTTGATCACGTCGATTTTGTTCTTTTTCATCAGGAACTGGACGCCCTTGCTCATACTGTCGGCAACGCCCCGGCTCCGTTTGATAACCGCATTAAAATCGGGAGCCGCTTCGCCGACCGTAATGCCGTAATCTTTTGAGTGTTTAATGTATTCAAAAACCTGCGCACTCTTCAGCAGGGCTTTGGTTGGGATACAGCCCCAGTTCAGACAGATACCGCCAACGCTCTCGCGCTCGATAACGGCCGTTTTCATGCCTAATTGCGAAGCCCGGATGGCGGCTACGTAGCCACCTGGCCCGCTACCCACGACGATTACATCGTATTGTGAAGCCATTAGTCAGATTTGTTTAGTCATTAATCGGTCAATGAGGCTCATCAGCAGATATGGCTGTTGTTCCTGACGAGAACAGACAGGAGACAATGACCACTGGATGGCCATCAATGACCCTATTTGGCGAACGCAAAGGTAGGCTGAAAAGTTGATTCCGTTACCAAACCTTCAGGCGGTCTGCTTTTGTTCTATCTTTGTTGATTAGCCGACGCCGGGCGTTCGTTCAGTGAGCGTTACCCCTTTTGTGAGGCCTGTGCGCTCAAGTGTCCGGCGACCGGTTACCATAAAAATTCAGTTTTAACACCTACAGAAGACAAGTTCATGACAACTGACCAGTTGAACGACTTGAGGGCCAGAGTAGAGGCCCTGAGGAGATATCTTTGACTACGACGCCAAGAAAGAACAACTAGCTGACCTTGAGCAGCAGACGTTCCAGCCCGAATTCTGGACCGACGCCGACCGGGCGGAGGGCGTGATGAAGCAGGTCCGGGCGCTGAAAGGCTGGGTGGGCGGTTACGACCAGCTAAAAAGCCAGTTCGACGACCTGGAAACCTTGTTTGAGTTTTACGATGCGGGCGATGTATCCGAAGAAGAAGTTGATGCAGAAGGCCGTAAGGTAGCTCAAACGCTGGAAGAACTGGAGTTGAAAAAGATGCTCAGCAACGAGGAAGACCAGCTCAGTGCAGTGCTGGAAATCAACTCGGGCGCGGGCGGTACCGAAAGCCAGGACTGGGCCGACATGCTGTACCGGATGTATATGCGCTGGGCCGAAAAACACGGCTACAGTGTCAAACAGGTCGATTATCAGGAAGGCGATACGGCCGGTATCAAGTCGGCTACGATTGAGGTCGACGGCCCGCTGGCGTATGGGTACCTGAAATCTGAGAATGGGGTTCACCGCCTGGTGCGGGTTTCGCCGTTCGACTCCAATGCCCGGCGTCATACGTCCTTTGCATCGGTGTTTGCGTATCCCCTGGTTGATGATACCATTGAGATTGACGTAAATCCGGCCGACATTGACTGGGACACGTTTCGCTCGGGTGGGGCCGGTGGTCAGAACGTAAACAAGGTTGAAACGGCCGTGCGACTACGTCACAAGCCGTCCGGTATCATCATTGAGTGCCAGCAGGAGCGGAGTCAGCTTCAGAATAAGGAAGTAGCGATCCGCCTTTTGAAATCAAAGCTGTATCAGATTGAGGTAGAGAAACGAAACGCGGCCCGCGCCGAGGTGGAAGCCGGCAAGAAGAAGATTGAGTGGGGCTCACAGATCCGCAGCTACGTACTGGACGACCGGCGCGTGAAAGACCACCGAACGGGCTACCAGACATCGAATACCGAGGCCGTGCTGGATGGGGACCTGGATGAGTTCATTAAAGCGTTTCTGCTGGAACAGGAATCGTAATTAATAATCCGTTAGGTCGAATGGCGTTACTCCCGACATCCGTTCGGGAGCGCCGTTCGTACATCAGCCAGGTTATTGTCCGGCTTATGAAGCTTTTTCTCATTCTTGCGTCCCTCCTGCTGGCCTGCGGTCAGCGCGCTGACGATCCTATCATGATTTCGACCCAGCCACCGTCCTCTCCGGCACAGACCTACTCGTTTCTGTCGCTGGGCGATTCGTACACAATCGGCGAGAGCGCATCTGAATACGAGCGCTGGAGCGTTCAACTGGCCGATATGCTCCGTCGGGACAGTGTCAGCATTGCCAATCCAGATATTATTGCCCGAACCGGCTGGACTACAGCCGAACTACAGGCCGCGATCAAGGCCAGTGGTAATCAGAAAACGTATGATCTGGTTTCGTTGCTGATCGGTGTCAATAACCAGTACAGGGGCCAAAGTACCGACCGGTATCGGACCGAATTTCGGGAGTTGCTGCAAACGTCCATCCGCTTTGCAGGCGGCCGACCGAACCGCGTTTTTGTGCTGTCGATTCCTGACTGGGGACAGTCGCCCTTCGCTAAAAACCGCGATGCCAGGCAGATTGCTACCGAAATAGACGCCTTCAATGCCATTGCCCAGGACGAATGCCGCAAGGCAACAGTTGCCTTTGTGAACATCACGCCGATTACCCGCAAAGCGGCCGGCGATGCAACGCAGTTTGCCAGTGATGGCCTGCACTATTCGGGCCGACAGATGCAGCAGTGGGCCGAAGCCGCCCTGCCGGTTGCGGGCAAGTTGCTGGCTCAGTAGTTATGAGCGGCTCCGGGTAAACGTCAGGTTCATGGACGTGGTCATACCCCGAAACTTTTTCCACCGATCCTGACTACCATAGCGGTAATAATGCGTCGCGGCCGCAGGCATTTGAATTGGCATCTGTACGGCCGAGCCTTTACCGGTACTGTCTATCCATTGCACCGACACGATAACATCGTCAGACGTTATGATCTGATACGGCAGCAAATCCACTTCCACCCATTTCCGCACGTTGCCAGCCATAGAAACGTAGATGTTCTGCGCCAACAGATTCTGCATAGTCTTCGCCCGGTACACATTGATCCGAAACCGAACGCTGTCGTAGTTCGTGATGACGTAGAACTGGTATTTTTCCAGGCGATTAATTCCTTTCGATACGTTGAACCGGCGACCTATTTCAGACCCCAGGTTCTGCCGGGGTAGCTCACTCAACGCAAAATTGGTGACCATACTGGTTCGATGACCGGTTTTTCCGAGGACCCTGACCTTACTTGACGACGCATCAATACGTACTTCGCTGAGCTGATGTACCTCTTCCTCCATCAGCAAAGGTTCACCTTTAGCCATTCGGTCAGTAAACGCGGCTATTGTTACATTCAGGGGGCGGTAACCAATCAGGCTGATTCTGACGGTATCGGTTTGTTTTACCTTGTCGGGGATGTACAACGTAAAGCGTCCTTGTTCATCGGCTACCGTACCAACCGGTGTATTCACCACGCCGATGCTCGCGTACGCAACAGGCCGCTTGTCGGTATTCATAACCTGACCACTTACAGAGGTCGTTGAATTTGCCGCTACCGAACGTATCAGCAGGGTATTTACACAAAATACTATAGCAAGCAGAACCGTTTTCATACGTCTGGCAGGGTCAATCGGTTACGGGTAAGAAGAGATAAGTTGAAAGCCTGATTACTGCACTGATGGCTTCAGACTGAACTTCGCGATGTAATAGCGTACGGTTCGGCCAATCAACATACCACCAATGATCGACGGTGCAATCCAGCCGATCATACTGGCCCACTCGGGCGCATCCGGCGGCAGTATTCGAGCCATGTTCGTGACCAGAGCCGCCGTAAACGTAGCAATGTAAGAGCCCCCCATCCGGGTAAAGTGCTGAAAAAACCAGTGAAGTTTGGGGCTGGGTTTGTCGAATTCACGCGCATCTTTCACCGCAAAAACGCCCGTCAGAATACCGAAGAAGGTGAATACGACCGCGAAAAACGAGCCCATCCCGTTTTGCATCAGCAGGTAAACACCAAAGCCGGCCATGGCTGAACTAACGAGGATGGTTACGTAGCTCAACCCGCGATCAAAAGCTGTCGGGCCCGACTTTTTTTGTTTTGTTGCCCGCCAGCCCGTCATGCTCAGATAAAAACTCAGTACGGCAATACCCGTCAGAAACAGCCGCATCATCTTGAACGGTTGCAGAACGCACAGCAGCAAAGCGGTGATGGCTACCGTAATCATACAGTAGACGTAGATGCGTCCGGCGCGGTTGTGAAGTTTACCTCCCTTGTGTGAGAACATGGGAATCAGACCAACCAGCAGGGCCGTAAAGCCGGTCGCGATGTGAGTAATCAGCAGGATTGTCAGCAGCGTTTTCATACCTGTTTTGCTTGTTCGTGTCGTCGTTGCGATGGAACAAACGTACAGCGGCTGCCCTGTTAACCACAAATCAAAGGGCTGACCTGCAACGTTTTGGGACGTTTGGCAACCCCGCAGGCTGTTTGGGAACGTAGTTGGGACGTTTTACAAGGCTTTAAGTTCGGCTACCAGCGTATCATTGTACTTGCGGGCCACCGGAATCTGAAACTGTCCGCCCAGCAGATGAAGCTTGTATCCCTGCGCATTACCCGTTACGCGCTCCACTCTATCAAGATTAACTATAAACGATCGGTGGCATCGAACAAACGGTTTGCGGGCAATGGACAGTTGGTTGATCTGGCTTTCCAGTCGGCTCAGGCTGCTTCGCAACAGGGGCTTTACCGGCTGTAACGTACCGGACGAGTCGGCTTTGAGGTAAACAACGGTGCAATAATTATCGCTGGATTCGATATAAATCAGATCGGCAGCCGGGAAGGTAAGTGAGTCCTTTTCATTTTCAGCAACCAGGTTCAGTGCTGGCCCGGAAACCGGAAGCGCTTCGCCCGGTGGCTTTTCGTCGACAACCTGAACTGGTAATCCGGCAGCAGCGCGGGTATACTTCCGCAGTCGGGCAATGTAACTGAGCAGCACCGCGCCGGTTGTTGGGAAGAGACCAATCAGAAACGTGATCAGGATCATTCCCAACCAGCCCACCCCACTATCTTCTCCTTCGTCCAGCAGCCATTCCAGGTAGAACCGGTTGCCGATAGCAATTAAAAGAATATTGCCCGTGACCAGCAGAATTTCGCGCCAGACGGTCCAGCGGTTTTCGGCAAATTGGCGCGGGAACACCCGCTGCCAGACAATAAAGTTGAAGGCTGTTATGACAAACGTAACCAGGCCAAAACCGGCTATTTTGAATAGTTTAGCCGGTGTTTGCCAGTTGCCCAGCCCAAACGGTTGAAAAACGACGAGAAACAGGCCTATAAAAAGGCCAATAGCAGCGGCCCTACGGAGTTGCCGCAACGGGTCATCATCAATCGGATAGGGCTGACTGAACAAACTGACCATACACAAACAACTACCTTACCGGTCAGAATAAGCGCCAGTTGGCAATCTGCTCAAAAAACTGCGGGACCACCGGCGGGTAGATCACGACCATGAACAGAATACCAAAAATGGCGCCGTAAAGGTGGGCATCATGGTTAACGTACCCCCGACCCCGGCGCGATTCATAGTACGAATAGGCAATGTACAGCAGGCCAAAGATGAAGCCCGGAATGCAGAAGGCAAAGTACAGACAAATGTCGGTCAGCGGACGAAACATGATACCCGCAAAGATGATCGCCGACACACCACCCGATGCACCCAGCGAATTATAGCCGGGATCGTACCGGTGTTTCAAATAGCTGGGAATGTCAGACACCAGAATACCAATCAGGTAAAACCCAATCAGATAAACAGACCCACTTCCGGGAAATAAGGCCCCGAACACCATCTCGACAAAACCGCCAAAAAAATACAGACTGAGCATGTTGAAGAACAAATGCCCCCAGTCGGCATGTAAAAACCCGGATGTCAGCAGGCGATAATACTGCCTTTTGCTGGTAATCTGGTAAGGATTCATGATCCATCGGTCCATAACGGCGGGGTCGTTCCAGCCCCAGACACTGACGGCGACGGTAACCAATATGATTATTAGGGTCGTACTCATCATTAGCTTTCTCTTTCGGCCAGTTGTCTGGCAAATTCTATTAACAGTGACTTCCGGGTCGGTTCGGCGTTAATCTGTTCGAAGTTAGCAAACCCCCGGGCAAAGTACTCATTTATGCGTGTCTCCGTAACCTCCCGAATTCCGAGCTGGTCATAGATGGAGGTAACTGCCTGCACTTTCTCGGCTTTGTCGAACGTAGTCTGATTCAGCCAGCCGATCAACTCATCCCGGATGGAGCCGGTGGCTTTCTCGAGCGCTTCAATCAGCAGAAACGTTTTCTTGTTGGCAATGATATCGCCCCCCACCTGCTTGCCGAACTTCACCGGATCGCCGTAGACATCGAGCAGATCATCTTTAAGTTGAAACCCGATGCCGATATTGATACCGCCTTCGCGCAGGTGGTCAGTCGTGGTTTCGTCGGCCCCGGCGATTAGTCCGCCCAATTCGAGCGCGAAGCCCAGAAGCACGGACGTTTTCAGCCGAATCATGTCAATATACTCGGTTTCGGTTACGTCCCAGCGCGTTTCGAAATTCATATCAAACTGCTGCCCTTCACAAACCTCGGCCGCCGTACGGTTAAAACGAGTCAACACCCTCTTCAGCTTATCGGCATCAACATCAAGCAGCAGTTCGTAGGCATTGACCAGCATCACATCACCCGACAGGATGGCAATGTTATGATTCCATTTTTCATGAACAGTCGGCTGACCACGACGCAGGGGTGCCTGATCCATAATATCGTCGTGCATCAGGGTGAAGTTATGAAACACTTCCACCGCCAGGGCCGGACGTACCGCCTTACGCCAATCGTCCGTAAACAGATAAGCCGCCATCAACGTCATCAGCGGACGTAAGCGCTTGCCACCCAGACTCATAATGTACCGAATGGGGTCGTACAGTTCGGGCGGACGTTGACCGTATTGAGTAGTTTGAAGTTCGTTCTGTAAAGCGTCAATGAAAGTGGCAGGACTCATGCAACTGGGCGGCATTCCGCTGGGTTATGGGCCAAAAATAAGGTAAAACGGCCCAAAACCCTAACCGCGCATACTCAGGCGGTAGTTTCGCTGAGCTTTTGTGCTGATGAGATGGATAAACCGCACAGACAGAATAAAATAACCGTCATTTTTGCTACTGTTTCCTCGCTGCGCACCGGCTTTGTTGAGTGGCAAACCAATTTCCGACCGCCGATCCGACAAGGCAACGGCCAACGGGCTCCTGCCGTCCTGAACGGCATAGCTCGTACTAACGTCGTCGACGTAATCGCTCATTACGTGGGTATAGCTACCTTCGAGGTGGATTTTAAATCGATCGGTAACAGCAATGGGCAAGCCGGCCCCATAGCGAATGATTACGGGCAGGCGGTTATACGTTACGCCTTCCGTCTGCAAGGGTGCTAAGCTATACGTTTCGCCTTTGTAGGTTGCTTTGGGGGTAATGTACGTAAACCCAATACCCGCAAATCCGTACGGAATGGCTTTGCGGGTGCGATGATTAACCGGCCAGGCGTCAACCTGCAGGCCAGCCCACACATCGGGGTTCAGGCTTTTGAACGACAGATTGTTGTAGGCCAGGCGCGTATTCTGCTGGCTGCCGCGAAGCGTATAGAGTTGGGTTTCAGCCCGTAGTACCAGCCGGTTTGACATGCGGTAAGCGAATGCTACGTTCAGCGCAGCTCCCAATCTGGGCTTAGCGAGAAAATCGCCTTCGTTCAGATCCCCGGCGTAGCGCGTAACGCCAACGCCCGCGTTCAGCACCCAGGTACCGGGCTTTTCCTGCCAGATGGCCGATCGTTGTGCAAACGTAGTGGATAGAGAACCCAGCCATAAAGCCCCCGAGAAGGTGGCAATCCAGTAAATCTTCATGTTTTTTAGTTACGGTTACTTTGAAAGGCGAAAATTAGCCCGCAACTGAAACACATGAAAAGATTTGGATTAAAGCCGAATTATAATCGACTAAGGCTTTACTAAACGGTGTAGTATGCTCTTTCTTACTAGATTTAACACCTACAATTCACCGATATCTTCGTTCCAGATTTCTGGCTTTTGTGCAATAAACTGGTTCATCATCTCAACGCATTCGGGCAGGTCGAGATCAATAACTTCGACGCCGTGCTGTTCCATAAATTCCCGCGCCCCGGCAAACGTCCGCGATTCGGCCACGACGACCTTCGGGATTTTGAATTGCACGATCGTGCCGGCGCACATGTAGCACGGCATCAGCGTTGAATAGATTACCGTATCGCGGAATGAACCAACCCGACCGGCATTATTGAGGCAATCCATTTCGCCGTGCAGAATGGGATTATTCTCCTGCACCCGCTTGTTATGGCCTGACGCCACCAGCTGGCCATTCTTTACCAGCGCTGAACCGATTGGAATGCCACCTTCGTCCATACTCTTTCGGGCCTGCCGAATGGCTTCCTGCATGAATTCATCCATACGATTGAGTATAAAATGAGTCCGGCCAGTTGCTTGGCCGGACACCTGTTTCTTACCGCCGTCCCCGACCACCGCGCCGGTTTTCGCCTTTGGCGGCCGTACCTTCCTTCCGTCTGGAGCCGCTGCTGCGCTGGGACGACCGGCTGCCACGAAGACCGCTTTCGTCGCGGTGGCTGCGGCTTTTCCGGTCAAAGCCAACGTTGGCAATTCGCGAAGGTCGGTCGGTCACGAGCTCAAAGTCAATACTGCGACGGGCCAGGTTCGTTTCTTTTACGCGAACCTCGACAGCGTCGCCGAACGTATACATCTTTTTGTTCCGCTGGCCAATGAGTCGGTAATTCTCTTTGTCGAACTCGTAGTAATCATCGCTCAGATCCTGCATCCGGACGAGTCCTTCGCAGTTATTCTCAATGATTTCAACGAAGATACCGAACTCCGTTACGCCCGAAATGACGCCCTCAAATGTTCGATCGGGCTCCATACGGCTCATAAACTCCACTTGCTTGTACTTGATGCTGGCCCGCTCAGCTTCGGCAGCCATCCGCTCCCGCTCTGATGAGTGGCGGCATTTGTCCTCGTACTCGTCGCGGTCGGCAGGTTTTCCTTTATCGAGGTAGTGCTGCAGCAGGCGGTGCGCCATCATATCCGGATACCGACGAATAGGCGACGTAAAATGCGAGTAGCGCCGGAATGCCAGACCGAAGTGACCTAGATCTTCTGTACTGTACCGAGCCTTCGACATGGTCCGGACGGCCAGTTGCTGCAGCATATTCTGCTCAGGTTTACCTTCGATGCTGTCCATAAAGCGGTTCATCGAATTCGACAGGTGATCGCCGTCCAGCTTGAGCTTGTAGCCCAACCGGCCGGCAAAATCAGCAAACTGCTGCAGTTTCGTTTCATCCGGTCCTTCGTGGATCCGGTAAACCATGGTATTTTCCTGCCCCGGCTTCGACAGCGAGTGGACAAACTCCGCGACACGCTTGTTAGCCAGCAGCATGAATTCTTCAATCAGCTTGTTGGTGTCCTGCCGGAGTTTTGGATAGACCGATAGCGGCACACCGTTTTCGTCCAGTTTGAACCGTACTTCAACGGTGTCAAAGTTGATAGCTCCATTTTTGAAGCGCTCATCCCGAAGCTTGTAAGCCAGTTCGTTAAGCAGTCGTAATTCTTCAAGGTAGTCGCCCTGGCCAGTGTTCAGAATATCCTGGGCTTCTTCATAAGAGAAGCGCCGATCCGAATGAATCACCGTCCGGCCAAACCATTGCTTCACCACCTTAGCTTCCGGCGTCATTTCAAAAACGGCCGAAAACGTGAGTTTATCTTCGTTTGGCCGCAGCGAACAGAGGTTGTTCGACAATTTTTCCGGCAGCATCGGCACTACCCGATCAACCAGGTATACCGACGTAGCCCGCCGGAAGGCTTCTTCTTCCAACTGCGTACCGGGTTTAACGTAGTGCGTTACGTCGGCAATGTGAACGCCAATTTCGAAGTGGCCATTGTCAAGAATCTGCACAGACAGCGCATCGTCAAAATCTTTGGCATCTACCGGGTCGATGGTGAACGTAGTGACCTCGCGCATATCGCGCCGGCCCTTTAGGTCGGCACCGGTCAGCACGGCCGAAATGGCTTCTGCTTCCTGTTCAACCTCCGCCGGGAAGGTGATCGGCAGCCCAAATTCGGCCAGAATGGCGTGCATTTCGGTGTTGTTCTGCCCGGCAATGCCCAGTACGGTTATGACTTCACCTTCATAACGCCCCCGGCTGCCGCGTGGATCAGGGTATTTGGTAAGCCGGATAATGACCTTGTCGCCATCGTTGGCATCGCCCAGTTTTTCTTTCGGAATGTAGATATCCTCATAGAGTTTTTTGCTGTCGGGCACAACAAACCCGTACGTTGGCCATACCTCGATCCGGCCGACGAGTTCCGTACGGCCGCGTTCAACCACTTCTACCACTTTCCCCTCGGTACGTCGGCCGCGGTTGCTGGAATCGGTATAGGTCACAACCCGTACCCGGTCGCCGTCGACGGCACCAGCCAGATCATCGGTAGCAACCCAGATGTCGTCATTCCGGTCTCCGCGAACGCCATTGACCGTAGTGGGCACCACAAACGCAAACCGCTGGTTCACGTGGTCAACAACTCCCTCAATGGTTCCGGCGGTTTCGTCGGCGCGGTAGCTGCCGTCTGGCAGGCGGGTCAGGGCACCTTCGTCGGTGAGTTCACCGATCAGCCCCTGCATAATCAATTTCATCTTGCGGTCGCCCACGCTGAAGTGGTCCAGCACCTGCTGGAACGTGAACGACTCATCACCGTTGACCCGGAAGAATGCCACCAGGTCATTTTTAAGTTCATCCAGGAAGGAGTCCGCTTTCTGAACGGCCTTTGCCTGGCCAGAGCGCTCCTTGCCCCGCTTCTCCAAACCCTGCTCACGGGGTCGGGTTGCAGCGGTTTTAGTCGGTTTATTTTGTTTTGGTTTTCCGTTTCTCATGTGTGTAACGCGGGCTTAGACCCGCGCTTTTTGGTAGCCAGTGTTGGCCTTCTTCGCGGGTTCTGGCCCGCATTACTATGCCCAGTCAGTCTGAACAATATGCTGCTCGTCGACAATTGGCGCACCGATCATCCGGAGGTAGACCTGTACCAGCATAGCAATTGAATCGCGGGCATACTGCCGGATTCGGTTTATGTCGCGCTCCTGATGATACACCAGGCTGGTCTGATCGCCGGTCATGTCAAGCGGTTTGGCCGGAACGCCAAGCACAGCTGCCAGCAGATCGAGCGGCACAAAATGGCGGCTTTCACCAAATCGCCAGCGATCGAGCGTATCCTGATGAGGAATATCCCAGGGCTTCTTTCCGGCCAGATTAAGCGCCGACGGCAACGTAAAGCCGTTTACCATAAGCCGACGGCATATGTACGGAAAGTCAAATTCCTTGCCATTATGTGCACACAGCACTAACTCATTGGGTGGGTAGCGGTTAACAATCTGGAGAAAATCTTCCAGAATGGCCCGCTCATCGTCGTCGGCGAGCGTTTTAATTTTCAGAAAGGGCTGATCCGACTCATCCCAGTACAATCCGCCGATTCCAATGCAGACGATCCGTCCGAACTCTGCGTAGTAGGAAGCCCGGTTATCGTACCAATCGGAGGTTGTCCAGTTGTCCTCATTGCGGAAATAAGCCGCTTTCTGTTCCCATTGGCGTTTCAGGCGTGGGTTGACGCGCTCATACGCCGACTCGGCCGCAACAGTCTTCAGATCAATAAACAGGAGGTTCTTTAACTTACGCTTCCAGGGAATAGGCTGTTGCATGGTGAAATAAGGAGCTACTCGTGCAGAATACCCTCCAGCCCCAGTGCCGGAACGGGAATCAGGTTTTCTTCGACGATGCTATCCGGCACGAAAATAAACTTTTTGTCGAAAACCTGTTCGCCAATGAAGTAACTCACCCAATACTCATTATTAAGATGAAATACATCGGGCATGATGGTTTCAATTACCTGATGCTCGCCCGGCTGCAACTCGGTAAAAAAATGCCGCAGCGTCGAGGTTTTCTGTTCTTCTTCGTCTTTCAGGCCGTACCCTTTTGAGGTCACAAACACTGTTTTGATGGGAACATCATTCTGGTTGAGCAGAAACACCTGCCAATCGTATTCGTTCATGGCGTTCAGTTTACGGGCAATCACGACCTGAACGCCTTCAACGGGCAAAAATTGAATGTCTTTTTTCATAATCACTGCAAAGACGCGGGCCTGCACCCACGCCAAATTCGCTTATAGGTGAACCTGGGCCGGCAGACCCGATTCATTCATCAGTACTTTAAATTCAAACAATGCGGTCAGGTGTTTCAGCACCTTCCGGCTTACATCGCCGAGCGGCACTTCATAGCCAAGCTCCTGCGCCAGCGACGTAACGGCTTTGTCGGTGATGCCGCAGGGAACAATATGACCAAAATACGACAAATCCGTATTTACGTTCAACGCAAACCCATGCATCGTTACCCAACGGCTAGCTTTAACGCCCATTGCGCAGATTTTGCGAGGATTTGGTCCAGCCTGACCGGTTCCATCATCGGCATCGAGCCAGACGCCCGTCAGGCCGTCGATCCGGCCGGCTGACAGGCCGTAGTCGGCCAGTGTCAGGATAATGGCTTCTTCCAGCAGCCGCATGTAGCGGTGAATATCCGTAAAGAAGTTATCCAGATCCAGGATTGGATATCCCACCAGCTGACCCGGGCCGTGGTACGTTATGTCGCCCCCGCGCCGGATTTTAAAGAATGTAGCGCCCAGTTCAGTGGCCAGTCGCTGCTCATCCACCAGCAGGTTGCTTTCGTGCCCGCTCGTACCCAGCGTGTAGACGTGGGGGTGTTCGCAAAACAACAGGTAATTGGGGGTGGGTTGCTGTTCGGCAATGGGCAGGGTCCGGTTGGCTACTTTCTGAGCCACCACCCGGGCGAACAACTGCTCCTGATAATCCCAGGCGGTTTGGTAATCAATACGTCCTAACTCCTGAACTTCTATTTGTTTATTTGAGCGACTGTTCATTGCTTTATGGCAAAGCGAAGCATCCTTCTGGTTAGAACAACAAAAAAGGCGGTTTTCGTTCGATTTTACACCGTAACTCCACTATCATCATGGCCCAGCACAACGAAACCGGCAAACAGGGTGAAGCCGAGGCCGTCCGCTATCTGCAGGACAAAGGCTACCAGATTCTGGAACGCAATTACCGCCACCAGCACGCCGAAATTGACCTGATTGCCCGGAAGAACAAGCTCCTGATTTTTGTTGAAGTCAAGACAAGGACTAACCTCAGCTTTGGCAATCCGGAGGAGTTTGTCTCCTACACCAAGACGCGGCTGGTCATGAAAGCCGCCGAACACTACATCTTTACTAAAGACTGGCACCACGACATTCGATTCGACATCGTGTCGGTGTCGCTGGCAAACGGTACGACGCAGATTCGCCATCTGGAAGACGCGTTCTATTGACCTGTCAATACGTCCCTGGTTTGTACCCGTATCGACGGGGCACAGCTCAGAGGAGTCAGATCAGAAAAGGATCAAATTTTCTTTAGCAAATAATGACCTTTTAATAAATCTTATCCGCTTGTTTTTCGTTACTAGTAGGCGTACAAGTGCGAACTATACAGATACTTATGAAAAAATCTTTTGGCTGGCGCCCGGCCCTGTTAGTGGTGGTATCCAGCGCGTTTTTACTGACTGCCTGTAAAGACCCGCAGGTAGATCCTTCATCACCCGGCACAGGCAATGCCACTGCCACCGCAGCGAATCCCTACGACCGGAATTTTCAGGGAACGGTAGCGGATGCTAATCTTAACCGCTGGATTCTTGATTCAATGCAGGTGTACTACTACTGGAATGACAAGCTGCCAGATGCCAGTACGCTTAACTTCAATCAGTCACCCAATCAGTTCTTCAGATCGCTTCTGTACAGCTACGACCGGCAGACACGGCCCGACGGCGACCGGTTTTCGTTCATGTATGACAATGCTCAGGACTTAAAGAATTCGCTGAGTGGTATTGCCAGAACGACGGGTATGGAATTCCGGTTAAACATCTACCCGTCAGGCACAAACGTGATTGGTCGGGTACTTTACGTCCTGCCGAACTCACCGGCAGCAAGAGCAGGTGTAAAGCGGGGCGATATATTCAACAAAGTTGACGGCCAACAGCTATCAACGACTAATTATCAGACCCTTCTCGACGTCAGTCAGAATATTGACACCCGTACCTATACTTTCGTTACGGCAACAAATGGTCAGTTAAGCGCTACCGGTCAGGACAAGCGTATCCAGGCTATTCAACTGGCGGAAGACCCCGTCCTGCTCGACACGACATTTACCATTGGCAGTAAAAAGATTGGGTATCTGGTGTACAACCAGTTCATCACTGGCCCGGGCGGACCAAGCGACCGGACATACGACCAGAAGATTGACAATGCATTTGCCCGTTTCAAAGGTGCCGGCATCAATGAGCTGGTGGTTGACTTACGATACAACCCAGGCGGCTACGTGTCATCGGCGCTTAATCTGGCCAGCCTGATTGGCAAAGGCGTAGACAATAGCAAAGTATTCTACCGTCAGGAGTACAATAAGCTCATCATGGATCAGTTTAACCGCGCGGGTCAGGCGGGTGGTCTGTCGAGTCGATTTGCCAACAAGTCTCAGAATATAGGCGCTAATCTTCAGCGAGTATTCGTGCTCACCTCCGATGCAACGGCCTCGGCGAGTGAGTTGTTGATCAATGGCTTGAAACCCTACATGGACGTACAAGTGGTAGGTGACACAACCGTTGGTAAAAACGTCGGTTCAATTACCATCGAAGATCGATATGCAGCCCGCAAGGTTCAGTTAGGTTTACAGCCGATTGTTACCAAGTCATTCAATTCGCTGGGTCAGTCTGACTACTCCGGCGGTTTTGCTCCGAACTCAGTGGTGTTCGAAACAAATCTGGTGTTGCCTCAACTAGGCGACATTGCCAATGAACCGCTGCTACGCACGGCGATTGGTCGGATTACCGGCACGGCGAACGGGCGTTTGGGCGTTGGTACACAGCGTGACATTCCGGCCGTCGGTTCCTCGCTCGACAGAAAAGCCGCAGGAGGGAATATGTTCTTCGACGCTCCCAAGGGCTTGTTCAAATAAGACTAAAAACCTTGATATGGACAAAAAGGCATCCCGTCGGGTTGCCTTTTTGTTTGCCCGCGATCACAGATACGGTAAAAAATCGCCAGATTCGATGAGCACTAACTGTGTCACTGGCCGGTTGTATAAATAAACCCAGGCGGTGATTGGTTGTCCAAGTAAAGTGACAGGCAGCAACTCCCGGACGTAAAGGCCCGTTCCATCGGCCGATACGTCCTCATAATCGTCGAGAAACGTCAGCATTTCCGCAGGGTGATGCAGACGAAAAACGTCGCCGGTGATAAGCGGGACGTGGTTGGTGAGAGGGACGTATGGGTCAGACGTACCGTCAGACCTTGAGCGGGTCAGGTCTGACGGTACGTCTGACCGGTTCGGACCTGTACTATTTGCCTCTGTCGGCTGATATACCGCGCCGGGATACCAGTCAACCTCGAATAATTTACCCGGCAGGTAGCCCGTGCCAACGTACGTACTGCGTTGGTGCAGATACGTAGCCGTCTCGTTATGGGCTCCCCGGCGGAGGGTTCCGTACACAAACAACAAATCCATAACAGAGGTTGAAGAGGTAGGGGGCATGGGTTTTGTAAGTTTGTATTGTAAATTTAGTGTAGCAAGCAGCAGATACGATGTACGAGAAAAATATAGGCACGAAACAAAAGGCGTTGCGGATTAACCTCGACCGGCGGATCTACGGTTCGTTTGCGGAGATTGGTGCCGGGCAGGAAACAGCCGCTATGTTCTTTAAAGCGGGTGGTTCGTCGGGAACCATTGCCAAAACCATGTCAGCTTACGACATGACGTTCAGCGACGCGATTTACGGCGTAGAAGACAGCGGTCGCTACGTGGTTGAGTCGCGGCTGATCAAAATGCTCAACAAAGAATACAACCTGCTCGAAAAACGGCTAGCCGAAAAACGCGGTGCCGACACTACGTTCTTTGCCTTTGCCAACACGGTTGTGGCACTGAATTATCAGAAAACCAACGATGGGCACGGCTGGATCGGCTGCCGGTTTCAGTTAACCCCACAGGCCGGCTACAACGACGTGATTATCCACGTCCGGATGCTGGACAATGAGAATATTTTACAACAGCAGGCTCTGGGCGTTATTGGTGTAAATCTGATTTATGGTTGTTTTTACTACGCGAAATCCCCCGAAACGCTGGTATTATCGCTGATGGACGATCTGTTGCCGGAACGCATCCAGATTGACATGATCCGGTTTGACGGCCCCGATTTTGCCAGCGTCGACAACCGGCTGATGAGCCTGCACCTGGTCAAAAACGGCTTTACGGATGCGGCACTCTTCGGGCCGGATGGACGGGTGCTGCAGCCCTCAGAAGCCCTCTACAAAAAGCACATTCTGATGATGCGCGGCCGCCTTCGCCCGGTGACGAACGTCCACATGGATATGATCAATAACGGCCTGAAGCAGTTTAAAGCAGAGGACGATGTGGACGAGAACCGGGTGGTGATGGTGTCGGAGCTGACCCTGCACAACCTGAAAGCCAACGAACAGGGGATTGATGAGAAAGATTTTCTGGATCGGGTCGATATTTTGTGCTCAATGGGGCAGACCGTAATGATTTCCAATTACCACGAGTACTACCGGCTGGTTGCTTATCTGGCGCGTCTGACCCGGCTCAAGATCGGGCTCGTGCTGGGTATTCCCAACCTGGAGTACATCTTTGACGAAGGTCATTATGAGTTTCTGCCGGGCGGTATTCTGGAGTCGTTTGCTACGTTGTTCAGCCGGAAAGTGAAACTATTTGTCTATCCTACGCTGCGCGACGAAAAAATATATACCTGTCAGGAGTTTGCGCTGCCGCCCACGCTGGAGCCGTTGTTTCAATACCTGGTTCGGAACGACAAGATTGAGGACATTCGGAACTACATTGAAGAAAACCTGCACATTTCGACCGATCGGGTGCTGGAATTGATTCAGAGTGGCGAAGATGGCTGGGAGCAGATGGTACCCGACAGCGTTGTTAAGCAGATTAAGGATAACTGTCTGTTTGGGTATCCCTGCGAGGTTCAATACGTACCGATTGGTCAGCAGGTACGCCAGCAACAGGAAGAACAGATGCCACCGGCTTCACTGGAGGCTACTGTATGAATCATGGACGTTATGCCGACTGGTTACGGCTAACGTCCATGAACAAAGGTTTCTTATCGATCTGCATTTCGGTACGACCGCTCAGCCTGTGCCCTCATCTGCTGCGTCAATACAATGATCAGCACGCCCAGCAAGATTGGGAAGATGCCTACGTAGCCAAGAGAATTGTCAAAACCGGCCGGGCGTAACAGGAGCGAGAACGCCAGACCACCCGCTACCAGGATATTGGCGAAGTGAACAACGCTTGTGCCACTTACTACACCAGCCCCACGGGCCGCCATGAAGGTATACATGGCCTGCACAGCCTGCAGGAACGCGTACATCATAGCCCAGAAGCCCAGCACATCAACAAATCCTTTAACCGTTCCGTCGGAGAACAGGAAGATGGCAACGCCGAACGCTACGTCGGCCAGCCCGTGAAGGACACCCCAGATGTGGTTCTTGTCTTTCCGTTGGTTCGTAAATGAAAAAGCTAACTGACAGGCGCCCGCCAGTGCAGCAAGGGTACCCAGAATAGCCCCTGACTGGGCCGTGTAGGCATTCGCAAAAACGAACATAACAGCCCCAATCAAGATGTAGAGTACGCCACGGGCCATCATTAGCCACCAGCGCTGTGTTGGATTTAGATTGTCCATAACATTGAGTATTATTAATTAAACCTAATCTGGTAAATACAACGCTGCGAGTAACGGCATTGTTTACGTCAGTAACCTTACGATTAGTGAGCGCGCGACCGGGCCCGGTCAACCAGGACAAGAGCCGGTTACCGAACTCCCCGACAGCAGACCTACGCGACTACGTCTACTTTATGAAGCAGGTAAAACAGGCAGGCAGGTGAAATATCCTGCCTGCTTTTGCTCATTTTTGTTGTGACAGAAAGGTAATTAACGAAGCAAATTCATCGTACGACAGGGCGTTGGCCAGGCCTGTCGGCATCATGGATGTTTCCATCTCTTTCCGGCTGGTAATATCCGCCTTTCGGATTGTGTAGACCTGTCCGGCAATGTCCCGCAACACAACCCGGGCCGACGATTCTTCGGTTACGAAGCCGGTATAGCTTTTGTTGCCTTTGGCCGTGATCAGAACGGTCGAAAAACCCTGGGATATGGATGCGTTTGGTTTCAGGATTGATTCGGCAATCTGCTCCCGGTTCATTATAGACCCAATCTGACCCATGAAGGGACCTTTCATCGGTTCATTCTTGCTGAGGCTATGGCAGGCCACACAACCCTGCTGCGTAAACAGAGTTTTGCCCAAAGCCGCATCGCCCGGTAGTTTACCAATAGCCAGCATGACATCCTCAATTGAAGCCGCACCAACCTGCCCTTTTTTACTCCGGATCTTTTCCAGATCCACTTTATTGTCTTCCTGAACGACCACCGGCGTTTCAACACCAAACTCAGGGATTTCGAGCCGGAGCCGGCTGTTCAGACCCGTAAAAAACTGCTTGTCAGCGGCTTGTTGCCATTCGTTAATCAATACCGTCCGAATGGCGGGGGACGCTTCCCACTCCATCGCTTTGTAGTACGGTCCGTGGGTATCCGGGCGGGTGCTCCACCACCACGACGCATCATACGGGGCTTCCTGTTTATACAACCGGGCGAGCGTAATCAGGATTTGGTTTTTGAGGGCTGGCTCCTTAGCCTGCTGATACGCTTTTATCAATCCGTTTGCCGCTTTGGGCGTATGCATATAGCGCAGTGCCCATAAAGCCAGCGTAGCGTTTGGCGAGTTGATGGCCTCCAGACAGGCATCCACCGCGTTCAGCGCCACCAGCGACCGAACGGCTACGTGAGCCGGTACAATACCTGCATTCGGCGTAGCGTGTGGCCCTTCACTAGTCTTATCGGGTGCCACAAACGTAGCGGGAACCGGCACCTGTACTAAAACCGAAGCCGCTTCTGGTTTCTCCAATCGCCCCAGACCCACCAGCGCAGCCACCTGCACGCGCTCCGAGGGATCTTTTGCCGCTTCGAGGAATGGGGCCAGCGGTACCTTATCGGTAAAGAGTTTGCGATCGGCCAGCGCACGCAGGGCAAACTCCCGGACCGATGCATCCTGGGTTAATTTGACCAGATTGTTGATGCCGTTTGTCTGAGCAATCTGTGCGTAGGTAAAGATACCTGCCACCCGGTTTGCCAATGGCAGCGTTTGATCGGCCGCTACGTTCCAGGCAGCTTTGGCCGCTTGCTTTGCCGGGCGGGCCAGCAACTCCTGAGACGCGTGCAGACGTAACACCGCGCTTTTGCCCGTAAGCATCCCGGCCAGTTTTTTCACCGACGCTTTTTTCAAGTCCGGAAACGCCGTATGGGTCCAGTTCTGCGGCACTACGCGTACTACGTAGCCCTTGCTGGGGTTACCCACATAGCTCGCTCCATTCCAGGCCGACAGGTACATCCGGCCTGAGCCATCTACGTCGACATCGGTGATTTGCGGCAGTTTGATAAATTCTTCTTCCTTCTGGGTAAACGATGCCTTGTCCGGCGTAACCCGGTGGATGTAGAGTTGATTACGGCCCCAGTCGGCCATCATGGGCACCTGATTATATTTCTTGGGCCACGTAGGCTCGTCCATAAACAACGAGCCGGTGCCTGAGCCACCGCCCACATCGACCAGGGCGGGAATGATTTCGTCCGTAAAGTGCTTGAACAAAACCGGATAACCATACTCGGCGGATTGAATCTGATGGCTGAAGCGAATGTTCCAGCCGCCCCCGTCGTTGGTATTGTCGCGGGTGAATAGGTTCATGTAGGGGTCAATGGCCACGTCATAGATGTTACGCATGCCGTGCGAATAAATCTCCATCTCAGTGCCATCGGGCCTTACCCGCACGATTCCCCCACCCAGCATGGTCAGCTTTTTGCCCGAGCGATCAACGGCATTGTGAAAGCCAAAGTCACCGACGGCAATGTATATCCAGCCATCGATGCCCATCCGGATGCCGTTGGTAGCATGATCGACCCCGCGCTGCTGGATAAAAGCCGTGTTACTGATGTTCTCAATCAGTGGTCTGGACGGTCCATCGGCGGCTCCATCCCTGTTCCTGTCGTCAAAGACTACCAGGTTCATTCCGCTGGCTTTGCCGGTTTCGGGCGAGAATACGGCGTGCAGGACAAACACCTGATCACCCAGCACGAAGATACCGCGTGGATTATCCACCTGCGCAAACGTCGTGTGCTGGTCAACGTCGCCGTCGTTGTCGGTGTCGACCAGCCGGATAATGCTGCCCAGATTTGGCTTTTTACCCAGGGAGCCTTGTTTATCGACACCAACAAACACCTCGCCGGTTGGCGCTACTGCCAGACAGGCCGGGCTAGGCGTCAGCTCAGGCCCGGAGAAGTTTGTAACCTGTAGATCAGCGGGATAATCCGGCAACGTAACGACACGAGTAGCTACCTCCGGCTTTTTTATTAACCCTCCAGTGTTATTAATACCAAACGTCAGCAAGAAGGCAGACAGGAAGCTGATTGAAAGCTTAAACATACTTTACAGATGATTGAAAGGAAACGAAACATTGCCTTTCCATCTAAAGCACAAAAACTATCTGGTTTTAATGGGGTATTGTGGTTTTTATTAATCTGCAATCTGGTTTTCCTGCCCTACTCAAGCAGCTTGTCTGGCAACAACGTGCCACTCATCACCGATCAATCGGCATTATGAAACACCAGCAGGTTGGCGGGTGGCTTCCATAACCCATGTTGACAGGAAAATCTAAATGCCTGTTCGCCTACGACCACATCTCCCATTTACCGGCATTGGCAGCCCCTCTCGTGTTAAGCTGGTATTGTTTGGCCATCACTTCAGTTGTCTGCACCTTCCGCTGGTCGGTTCACTGCTCCGGTAAACTACGACAGGCTTTTTGGTAAGCCGGCTGAGTTGTTGCGCGTTCACGGTGACCCGATGATGTACATAGGGCTTTTTAATTACTGATCACTTGGTTGTCACCACTGCCTGATCTTACTCCTTTCTGATACTTGATCAACCAACAGCCGCCCCAGTGAATAATTTAGTTACCGTATTAAATATATTATTTACTAAAAGCAGATTTTTTATTAAATTTTTAACTATATTATAACATTTCAGTTTTCATATATTAAAATTAAGCTCCATTTAAATCTCCTATATGTGATGAAAATTTACTTAACTCTCCTTTTTACGCTTTGGGTACAGTTTTCAATCGCTCAAACCTGTAACTGTACCTACACCATCACCAAAACCGGTTCCTACGATGGTAAAACCCTCAAGATCGGCCCCGGTGCTACCGTCTGCATCCAGGCCGGCCGCTACGACTTCCTGCGGCTGAACAACTTCGTTGGTACGCCAGCTAACCCCATCAAATTCGTCAACTGTGGCGGCCTGGTGGAGATCAACTATCCAACCGGTTCAACCACCGGCATCGCCATCCAGGGCAGCCGCTACTTCCAGATCACCGGAACCGGCGTGGCCGGACTCGAGTACGGCATTCACATCTCCAGAACCGGCAGCGGCATCTCCGGCCTCAACATCACCGGCATGAGTTCCGATTGTGAGGTGGACCATGTGGAGGTCTCCAACGCTGGCTTTGCGGGCATCATGATCAAGACCGACCCCACCTGCGACGTTTCCACCCAACGGGCCAACTTTGCCATGTACAATGTCAAGGTCCATCACAACTACGTCCATGACGTCAAAGGCGAAGGCCTCTACATCGGCAACTCGTTCTGGAACGAAGGCCAGAGCCGCACCTGCAACGGCGCCAGCGTGAAGCTGCTGCCTCACAACATCTATGGCCTTGAGATCAGCTACAACCGCACGGTCAACACCGGCTGCGAGGGCATCCAGTACGCCTGTGCGCCCGAATCGCAGGTGCACCACAACTCGGTCTTCAACTCGGGTATCGACCCCTTTGATCCCTATCAGGACAACGGTGTGCAGATCGGGGGCGGGGTCAGTGGTAACTTCTACAACAACACCATTCGCAAGGCCAAGGGCATCGGCTTGATCATCGTAGGGCATCTGGGGCCTAACAGGATTTACAACAACGTCATTGCCGAAACCGTCGCGAACGGAGTCTTCGTTGATGAACGTAAAGGAACGCTGGCTAACGTCGAGATAGCGCTGGTCAACAACACGATTTTTGCAACGGGTGAGGAAGGCGTCAAGCTTTACAACGAAACCCAGACGACAACGCTGCTCAACAACGCGGTTGTGCAGGTAGCCGGCAACCGCTACCTCTCGACGCTCAACAACAAGGTGCGCTTCACGGCTCTCAACAACTACACCGCAGCCAGTGCCAATGAAGCTAAGTTTGTGAATGCTTCAATCGGAGACCTGAGGGTAGTCAGTGGTTCGCCTTTGCTCAACACGGGCCAGAACACGAGCCGCTACGGGGTGGTGGCGGATCTGGACGACAGAGGGCGTCCGCAGGGTGGTGTCTACGACATCGGCGCCTACGAGGGTGGTGCGTCAGGAGCTCGTCAGGGCGTCACAAGCGAAGCGCTAGCCGCCGGGGCATCGGAGCTGGTGCTGGTTCGGGCGTACCCTTCGCCGGTCACGGATCAGCTGGTGGTGCGGTTGAGCAACGAGGAGCCGATTGCCGAGTTGAGCATTGTGGACAACAATGGCCGGGTGATCAGCCGCCATGCGGCCGGAACTCCGGTAAGCGAGCTGCGGCTGCCGGTCGGGCATCTGGGCAAGGGGCTCTACCTGTTGCGGGTTGGCACGACGTCCCGCCAGTACGGAGGGCGCTTCCTGAAACAGTGAATCGGGTGGCATTCTACCATACGAGCGATCTCAGATTTCCTCCCACCGACATTACTTACCAACGGCCCGACGCACTGCGTCGGGCTTTTTTCTTAATCGCTTTGACTGTCACTTTCGCTATGAAGTCGGTTGCAAAAGTCAGCCAGTTACTATCTCATCTATGTCCTGATTCTTTATTTTCTGCTTATTTATCTACTGGGTGAATAAATAACCACAATTAATGTAACTCGCTTGAGTTCACATGATTTAACTATACTAGTTTCAATATATGATCAACACGTTTATTAAACCTAACCTTTGGTTTGCTGCGTTACTTTTGGCTGGTTACACAGCCCAAGCACAGAACAATACTGTTATTCGAACCAGTCAGCCAACTCCTGGTTCAGACAACGTTCTCGTTGGTGTACAAGCCGGGAGTGATGCACAAACTGGCGCCGGTAACGTATTTGTCGGAAAAAGTGCAGGAGCTGGAGCAACGACGGCTACGTACAATACATTTGTCGGATTCGGGGCTGGTACAGCAAACAGCACAGGGGCTGATAACGTCTTTGTGGGCACATTTGCCGGCAACGCCAATACGAGCGGAGGTAACAACTCATTTTTTGGCCGATCAGCGGGAACTTTTAACACAACCGGCAATAACAACGCATTTTTTGGGATAGGGGCAGGGCAAGAAAACAGAAGCGGCTCGTTAAATGCGTTTTTTGGTGCTAATTCCGGAGGATTCAATACAACTGGAAGCTATAACAGCTTTTTTGGCTATGAATCTGGAGTGTATAACACTACCGGTGAGTACAACACATTCCTGGGCGTATTTGCCGGCAACCGAAATACAACCGGCCCGGAAAATACGTTTGTAGGACGTGCTGCGGGCACGAACAATACTACGGGCGCTCAAAATTCATTCTTCGGCTCTCTGGCAGGCGTTAACAACAATGCAAGCAATAATTCCTTCTTCGGATACAGCGCTGGAAATAATAACACAAGTGGAACCAGCAATACTTTTTTAGGGTGGTACGCTGGTTGGGCAAACACTACAACCTCCCAAAATACCTTCATTGGCAATCAGGCCGGCTTCAAAAACACGGCAAGTGCTAATACCTTCGTCGGTAGCAATGCTGGCTTGAATAACACCAGTGGTCAGTTCAACTCGTTCATAGGCGTACAGGCGGGTCAGAACAACGTCACCGGCTCATCAAACTACTTTTTTGGAACTAACTCAGGGGCCGCCAATACCAGTGGTTCGGGCAATTACTTCCTGGGCGATAACGCCGGGGGCGGCAACATCACTGGAGGCTTCAACATCTACATCGGCGCCAACGCTGGTAACGGCGCTAACGTCAATGGTTCTAATAACCTGGCTATCGGCTTTGAATCGGGTCGCAGTAACGTAGCGGGCATCAACAATACCTTCATCGGTTTCCGGGCTGATGCCGCTGCCAACGGCCTAAGCAACGCTACAGCTATCGGTAACAACGCCAAAGTGAGCATATCCAATGCCTTGGTGTTAGGCGATGGGGCCAACATAGGCATTGGTACTACCGCCCCTTCTACGAAGCTGCATGTGGTTTCTGCGACTGCCAACACCTCGGGGCTGCGTTTGCAAAACCTGACTAGTGGTTCGCCAGCTAGTGCGCTGAACCAGACCAAGTTTCTGACTGTAGACGGTTCAGGTAACGTCATCCTAGCCAGCACCAACAGCAGCGCCCGGGAGGCCGCTAGTGAGAGTCTATGGCAGCGTAATGGCCGCTATCTAACCAACATAGACGACAACGCCGTCATTATTGGCTCGAACGTGACCAAAACACCGTCCGGCTACCGCTTGTATGTGGCCGATGGAATTTTGACAGAGAAGGTGAAAGTGGCTATAAAGAACACAACCGACTGGTCAGACAAAGTTTTTGCGCCTACCTACCCGTTAAAGTCATTAACTGAAGTAGAGCACTACATCAAGGCTCATCAGCATCTGCCGGGCATCCCTTCGGCTGAAGAAGTAGTCAGGCAGGGCGTAGATGTAGGCAAGATGGATGCCAAGCTACTGGAAAAGGTCGAAGAACTAACTCTGTATTCGATTCAACTCGAAAAAGCCAACCAACAGCAGCAAGCCGAGATTAATGAGTTAAAGAGATTAGTTAATCAGCTTCTTCAACGCAAATAAGGATCAGCTTTAACACAAGAAAACCCGTTCGTCAAAGACGGGCTCTTTAAAGAAAGTTCTTCCATTCTTCAACGACACAAAGCTTACTCGACAGCGATATTAATTGGTAATTGATACAACATTGAATAAAACAGCCACTTGCAGTTGCATGCAAGTGGCTGTTTTATAAGGATTTCAATCAGAGCGGAAGACGAGTCTCGAACTCGCGACCTGCAGCTTGGGAAGCTGCCGCTCTACCAACTGAGCTACTTCCGCTTCTTATGTACACAAATATCGCACTGTCTGCATAAAAGTCAAGGGATTGACCAGGGCTGTTGAATAAATTCAATTGTTCCGGGAAGGGTTTGCCGGAAAAGCGTTATTATTTCACTGAAATTCTCCGCTTACATGGAAACCAAATCCGTACCTGACCTCAAACCCTTTGTTCCCGCGACCGAATCGCCGGCTGAATTTACGCTCAAGGCGATTATCACCGGTGCTGTTTTCGGCATACTCTTTGGCGCTGCTACCGTCTATCTATCGCTCAAAGCCGGACTCTCGGTGTCAGCTTCCATTCCCATTGCCGTATTGGCCATATCGCTCGGCCGGCGGTTCCTGAACACTACGATTCTCGAAAATAATATCATTCAAACAACAGGATCAGCCGGCGAATCCATTGCATCCGGGGTTGTTTTTACGATGCCCGGTTTTCTGTTTCTGACCGCTGGTGAAAATGGCCAGAGTGTCGGTGCCGACTTCTTCAACTACTGGACCATTCTGACGCTTGCCATTCTGGGCGGACTGGTGGGCACCCTGATGATGATCCCGCTGCGCCGGTCGCTGATTGTGCAGGAACACGGCACCCTGCCCTACCCCGAAGGTACGGCCTGTGCATCGGTATTGATGGCCGGAGAGCGGGGCGGTAACTTTGCCAAAACAGCCTACCAGGGGCTTGGTGTAGCCCTCCTCTACGCTGTGTTGCAGAAAGTGCTGCACATCATTGCCGAAGTGCCCGTCTGGGCCACGAAACAGGCCAATCGCTTTTTCCCATCGGCGCAGGTAGCGGGCGAAATTACGCCTGAGTACCTGGGCGTCGGCTACATCATCGGATTCAGGATTTCGGCGGTACTCGTCGGTGGCGGAATCCTGGCCTGGCTTGGCCTGATTCCGCTGTTGGCCTCGCTGGTACCGGGCGAGATTATCGCGGCTCAGCTTCAGAAGCTCGGTTATCTGGCCGATGTTAACGTAGCTGGCGGCCCGGGCGGCTGGAACCCGGAGACTAAAACGTTCGGCGATACGGCCGCGGCCATTTACCGGGCCTACATCCGGCAGATAGGTGCCGGTGCCGTAACGGCGGGCGGATTCATGACGCTGTTGAAAACGATCCCAACGATTATATCGTCGTTCCGGCAGAGTTTTACCCGGAGTAGCGTCGATTTAAGCGCCGAGAGCAGCGCCGTTCGTCGAACCGAACAGGATTTATCCATTCGGGTTGTGGTGTTTGGCAGCCTGATTCTGGTTGGTTTGATGGTTATCCTGCCGCAGGTACCGGGCGATACGTTGCTGACCAAGCTGCTGCTGGGTATTCTGGTCATTGTCTTTGGCTTTTTCTTCGTGACGGTAGCCAGCCGGATTGTCGGCCTGATCGGGTCAAGTTCGTCGCCCGTGTCGGGTATGACCATCGCCACCATTATGGGAACGGCCCTGGTGTTCATCGGCTTTGGATTGACCGGAAAAGCGTTTGAACCGGCCGTTCTGGTAGTGGGCAGTATGATTTGCGTGGCGGCTGCTACGGCCGGTGCTACGTCGCAGGATCTGAAGACCGGTTATCTGGTTGGCGCTACGCCTAAATACCAGCAGATGGCCCTGTTTGTGGGGGTTATTGTCTCATCGCTGGTGATTGGTGCAACGGTCAAAATTCTGGATACACCAACACCTGACTTACTGGCTCAGGGCATTACGCATGCCATCGGCAGCGATAAGTTTCCGGCTCCGCAGGGTACCCTCATGGCTACGCTTATTAAAGGGCTGCTGTCGTTTAACCTCGACTGGCAGTTTGTGCTGGTAGGAGCCTTTCTGGCGTTTGTGTTTGAATTGGTGGGCGTAAGTGCGCTGGCGTTTGCGGTTGGTCTGTATCTCCCGTTGTCGACAACGCTGCCAATTTTCATTGGGGGGTGTGTGAAAGCCTTTACCGACTGGAATGCCAAACGGCGGAACATCGTCGAAGAAGACGCCGACCTTGGACGCGGCAATCTGTTTGCTACGGGTCTCGTAGCCGGTGGTGCGTTGGCTGGGGTACTCGTAGCTTTGCTTTCTGTTAATGATTCTATCTATAACGCTCTGTCGAGTTTAACGCTCGAACCGGCGCTGGCGGGCGCACTGGGCGAAGGGGGCTATATGCTGCTGGGTGCGTTGGCTTTTGCAGGATTGGCCGTTGTTTTAGGGCGAGTAGCCTCTAAACCTAACTAGTCTAAAGCCGGCTCAACCAGGCTTTGTAAACCTGGTTGAGCCGGCTTCAGACTACCGGTATCAGTTGCGCATCAATTCCCTCTGAACAGGAATGACTTACTGACAATCGGTTTTTGCCAGTACGTACTCGTAGCTCTGCGCCGGGTTTTTCAACACCCAGACGCCCTGTTTCTCAACCCGCTCGCCTTCGCGCCAGACGACAGAATCACCTTTCATCGTGAAGACAACCTCGTACGGCTGCGTTACGCCCTCTCCCGTTCGCTGCCATTGCGCCGTGATCTGGTTATTCGCCAGTGTTCCCCGGATGGGACCGCGGGCCTGGTCCTTCTGATAGGGCAGCACGGTCAGTTCGCCGGTAACGATGGAATCCCCCGTTGTGAGCGTAAGCATTGTGGTATCCCGCCCAACTACCTGCCTGTAGCATTGCCTGCTGCTCGTAGCCGGCGAAACGGCATCCATGACGGAATCAGTCACAGCCGCTGTTTTTCGTTCCGTTTCAGACGATCCACTGCGGCAGCCGAACGCCAGCAGCGGTAGAAAAATCACAAAAAATCGCATCGGTTTCATGATCGATAGAACGTAGTTTACCTGTTTGTCAGATCGATTTCGCTACGGGCCATTCCTTCCAGATTCACGATAACAGACGTAGGAGTCTTCACGATCTGCAGGACCAGTCCTTCGCAGGTTGGGCAGCGCAGCACGATCCCCGGCCCTCTGACATAAGCTATTAACGACGCAAACACGCCATCCTTCCGGCAGTGGCGGCACTGTGCCTGTAGCAGCGTAACGTCGAACCCCATAAGCATTTGCAGATCACCGGCAACGGCATTGCCATCCAATCGGAGCGCTTCGTTAATCGTATCGGTTTCCGGGTTCATGGCCAGATTGGTTTTACGTACCGGTTGGTCCAAATCGTTCGGTTCGAATCGTGTCGGCAGGCAAGCCCAGTTCAGCCAGCGTGTTGGCTACCTGCTCCACCAACAACGTCGGCCCACAAATAAACGAAAACGGCTGGGTTGCAAACCGGTTCAGTACGTCCGTCAGAATTGTCCGGTCAATCCGGCGATGGTAGCCGGTCCAGCCGGCCGGGGCCTCGCGGGTGTACGTCAGCAGCAGTTCAAACTGCGCGTCCTGCTTCGCCATCTCCTCCAGTTCGGTCCGGTAAATGGCCTCTTCGACCGATCGCACGCTGAAAAGCAGCCGGGTTGGATTCGTGGCCCCAATTTTTGTCCGGTGCCGAAGCATAGCTATGAGCGGAACAACCCCTGAGCCACCGGCCACCAGCAGCAGCGGCTCATGTTTCATAGCGTCGCGCCAGACAAAATACCCACCGATTGGCCCCCTGACCTCCAGCTGATCACCTACCGTAATTCCTTCGTGTAAATACGCTGACACCTCGCCATCGTCAATCAGTTCGACAGTCAGGTCGATTTCGCCCGTTTGTTCGGGGGGAGACGCAATCGAATAACTGCGCTGTGCCTGATAACCATCTTCCGCGGTTAATCGCAGATCGTAGTGCTGACCGGGCAGGTGAGGTGTCCAGTGTGGTAAGGCTAACGTAAACGTTTTGACACGGGGCGTTTCCTGCACGATGGACTTTACTCGTGCAAGCTGCCACTGAATTCGCTCCATAGGCTCCGGTGGGTGGCTTAATCATCGCTACGATACCGTTGTTCCTGCCAGGGATCGCCGTACATACTGTACCCGCCCCGTTCCCAGAAACCGGGTTGGTCATGCTCCATAAACCGCAGCCCTTTTATCCATTTGGCGCTTTTCCAGAAATACAGGTGCGGCACCACCAGCCGGGCGGGCCCACCGTGTTCGGGAGCCAGCGGCAACCCTTCAAAGCGGAATCCGATAAAAGCCTTACCATTGCGCAGGTCGTCGAGGGGCATGTTCGTCGTGTAATCGCCATACGAATAGGCCATCACGAAGCGAGCTTCAGGCTTTACCGTAACGTGTTCGAGCAACGTATCAATGCTGACGCCTTCCCAATGGGTGTCGAGCTTCGACCACTTCGTTACGCAGTGAATATCGTTCGTGAACGACTGATGCGGCAGGGCGTTAAACTCATCCCAGTTCCACCGTACCGGCGATTCAACCAGTCCTTCCAGCGTGAATGACCAGGTTGTGAGTGGAATACGGGGCGTTGGACCGGCGGTCAGCACAGGAAAATCGCGGGTTTCGTACTGGCCGGGCGGAATCCGGTCACTGGCTGTCTGATCGCGTTTACGCCCAAATCCTTTGTTGAAGAAAGCCATAAGGAGGTTGCTGCATGGTGGAGACTAAAACACAGGTGTTTACCTTAGCAAGTATAACAAAATATACGTCAAAGTGTCCCACAGTCTGAGAATGGGTATAATCCGAAACGCCCTGCTTTTTAACAAAAACTCTTAACCCTTCAGCCTTATGTCATTTAAACTTTGGGAGCGCTTTACGAAGGTGCTGCTTATCATCATTCTGCTGGCTGGCCGACAACTTATGGCTCAAACACCTCAGCGGCAGCCAACCCCAAATGACACACTCACGTCACCACAGGTACTGGCCAACAATCGGGTGGCCATCCGCATCTTCGCGCCCAAAGCCAGCGAGGTGATCGTTTCGGGCGATTTTCTGGGCGGAGGCAAACCACTCAATCTGACCAGAAACGACCAGGGCGTCTGGTCGGTAGTTATAGGGCCGCTCAAACCGGATTACTACAGCTACACCCTGACGGTCGATGGCGTGCGTACGATGGACCCTAAAAATCCGGTCATCAAACAGGGCATCAGCAGCCTCGAAAACATGATGGCCGTAACAGGCAGTGAAACCACCTTCGAGGAAATTCAGCCGGTGCCGCACGGCGAAGTACGCCAGGTCTGGTACCAGTCCAAGTCGCTGGCTATGCCCCGCCGGATGCACGTCTACACCCCGCCCGGCTACGAGCAGGGCAAAACCAGGTATCCGGTGTTTTACCTGCTCCACGGCGGGGGCGATGATGATTCGGGCTGGAATACCATTGGCCGGGCCGGTTTCATTCTGGACAATCTGATCGCGGCCGGTAAGGCCAGGCCCATGGTCGTGGTGATGCCCAACGGCAGTATGCCGATGCCGCCATCTTCCAGCATGGCCGATTTTGCGCAGCGGCTTCCGCAAATGCAGGAGATGTTTGCGAATGAGCTGGTTAATGATGTGATGCCTTATGTAGAAAAGCATTACCGTACGCTGGCCGGTCGTGACAAACGAGCCCTGGCCGGCTTGTCGATGGGCGGCATCCAGACCCTGAACGTAGCCCTGCTGCATCCCGAACTGTTCAGCTACGTTGGCGTGTTCAGTTCGGGCTTCTTCGGCGGCACAGCTAACGAAGCCGGTACCCGATACGCCAAAACGCTGCAGGATCCGGCGTTCAGTAAAAACAACAAGCTGTTTCTGTTTCAGATCGGAAAGGATGATTTCCTGCTGGAATCCTGTAAACAAACCATGGCCCTGTTCGACCAGCACAAGATCAAGTACCAATACAAGGAAACCGACGGCGGACATACCTGGATCAACTGGCGGCAGTATCTTAATGAATACGCCCCGCTTCTGTTTCAGTAAGCACCTTTCTGCCAAGGGCTTTGCAAAAAACCTGACCGGTCGACCGGTCAGGTTTTTTGTTGGTAACAACTTCGGGGCGGCTCGTTGACTCCCATTTAATTACGGTTCAGCGGCTGACTTTTCCGGTTCGATGGTTTTGGGCTCGGGCTCCGTCGGAGGGCACCTTACCTTTACCATACAATTTGTTTAACCTCCTCTGCATCAATATCATAAAACAACAAACACTTTAACCACAAAAACTACCATCAACATGATCAGCATTCACGTATCCGAAATCATCGAACGCCCTGTCGGCGAAGTATTTGCCTTTGCAGGCTGCGCCGACAACGACTCATTATGGCGCACTGGTCTGAGCGCCCGCTGGCCGATTGTGTCTGGCCCGCCGGTTGCAAACATGCTAATTCAGGAAACCGTCACGTACCTGGGCAACCGGTTTACCATGCAGGGCGTAATTGAAACGGTAGAGGCTGATGCCCGGGTAACCTTCCGGTCGACCAGAGCGACAATGCCCATGTGGGGGCAGCGGCTGTTCGAACCGGTGGGCAACCACACCTATTTTACGTATGAGCTTACTCTTGAGCCGACCGGTACGTATGGGCTTCTGCCTGCACAAACGGCCGACTTGTTCACCCGCCTGATCAGAGAGGATGTAGGTACGTTGAAGCAATTGCTGGAAAGCCGGAACGAGACAGGCCATGAGCAGGTGGCTGTTATGGAGCTGGCCATGGCGTAAAGCAGCGATGGCCAGCCGTAACGGCTGGCCGTGGTTGTTCAGTGCTCATAGAAAGCCAGCCGGTTTTGCAGTTGAACAACCTGATGCTGCAGGTGTTCCAGCTGATCGAGCAGGTTGATCACAATATCAAGATCATCCGAATGAATGGACAGGTCCTGGTGCAGTCTAACCAGTTTCTCCAGCCGGGCTACGTGTTCGGGATGAACGTACACGGCCTGATCAATCAGGGTGGTCTGTATCAATCCACGTTGCTCCAGCAAATAAATAAAGCTGACTTCGACGTGGTGGTAGACGCAAAATTCATTGACCGATACTAAAGTCTCCATACGAATTACTGGTTAGAGGGCGGCTAGTTTTCGGAATAATTCTTTCTGCTCTTCTGTCAGATTCGTCGGCAGTTTTACCTGCCATTGCACGTACAGATCGCCAAAGGTTCCTTCCTGTTTATAGACCGGAAACCCCTTGCCCTTTAACCGTATTTTCGTTCCGTTCTGCGTGCCGGCCGGTACGGTTACCCTGACTTTCCCGTCGAGCGTTTCAATGATTTTTTCGCCACCCAGTACCGCCATGTAAAGATCAATTTCTTCGTCTACGAACAGATCATCCCCTTTACGTTTATAGCGCGGATCGTCGGCAATGACGAACGTAATGTACAGGTCACCGTCCGGACCACCGCTTACACCGGGGCCACCGTAGCCGGTCAGTTTGATCTTCTGCCCGTTTTCCACACCGGCCAGCACCGTAATGCGGATGGTTTTACCACGAACGGTCAGCGTTTGCTTATGGGTAGTGTATGCATCCCGCAGGCTCAGGTGCAGTTCAGCTTCATAGTCGGGCCCGCGGTACCGGGTTTGGCGCTGACCACGCCCTGCCCCAGCCTCCTGCCCAAACAGCGACGAAAAGAAGTCCGAGAAATCGGATCCACCAAAGCCCTCCGAAAAATCAAAATCGCCGGTGGTGCCCTGGGCGTACGACCGTCGTTGCTGCTGCTGCCGTCTGGCTTCTTCAAACTGATCGGCGTGTTGCCAGTCTTTGCCGTACTGATCGTATTTTTTACGCTTGTCCGGGTCGCTCAGCACTTCATTAGCTTCGTTGATCTGCTGAAATTTTTTATGAGCCTCCGGATCGTTCGGGTGCAGATCCGGGTGATGCTTCCGGGCCAGTTTCCGATACGCTTTCTTTATGTCATCCTCCGACGCATCGTTCGGTACGCCCAGGACGCTGTAGTAATCGATAAAGTCCATACGAGGAAGTTGGTAAATTCAGGTTTTCTGCCGGTTTCAATGGTCGTTTGCCAAGGGTTGCCCCCTGACAAACAATCCGTTGTGTAAACAAAATTCACCTCCCTTACCGTTCTTTATTTCGCGCGCCCTCAATTTTGTGCTCGGTCGGAATAACCGCAACGTCCCGTTCGCGCTCAACCTGTTCGACGTACACAGCGTAATCGGCAGGTTCGATCTTCACCCCAAAGTGGTTGGCATAAGCCTGCGTAAACTCGGCACCGAAATACAGAATGGCGGCTGTGTAATAGATCCAGACCAGAATAACAATCAGCGAACCGGCGGCTCCGTAAGCCGAACTGGTGGTTGTGGTTTCAACATACAGCCCGATCAGGTAGCGGCCCAGCATAAACAACAGAGCCGTAAAGAAAGCCCCCCACCGTACATCCTTCCAGGCAATTTTGGCGTCGGGCAACACTTTGAAAATGATTCCAAAGAGAACGGTTATGACCGCCGTACTGACCAGAAAGTTGAAAGCGCTGATCAGCAATACGCCAATTTGCGGAACGTACCGCGTCATGAAATCACCTAGCGCCAGCACAAGCCCGTTGACGATCAGCGACACCAGCAGCAGAAACCCAAGACTAATAACCAGCGATGAAGACAGCAGCCGGTCTTTGAGCAGCTTGAGCCAGCCCCGTTTCGGTTTTGCCTTTACTCGCCAGATGAGATTAACCGAGTCCTGAATTTCGACAAAGATCGATGTAGCACCGATCAGGAGGGTAACGATACCAATGCCCAGTGCCGTATTGGTTTTGCCCGACAGCTCCACGGCCTTGATCATATCCTGGATCTGTTTGGCTGCCTGGTTGCCCACCAGGCCGTTGATCTGCGAGAAAATCTGTCCCTGAATCGCGTCTTCGCCCAGAAAAATACTAATCAGCGACATCACCAGAACCAGCAGGGGAGCCAGCGAAAACACGGTATAATACGCCAGGGCTGCGCTTAGCTTCAGACAACGGTCATTCATAAACCCATTGTAAGAGTCCTTCAGCAGTATCCAAAGGCTGGAAAAAAAGTGACTAATGGATTGAGTTGCCATAACGTTCAACGATAAGTGAATGACGATACCGCCCGGACATTACTACTTGGTTTTCCGGGCCATAGATGTCCTGTCTTCAACTATGGTTACCTATGTGCTGTTTAATCCGTTGAAAATTTCAATTATGCGGTCAATAGTTTTACAACTTTCTGACTATGTCAGGCATACTGTATAAATTAAGCGGAATTTATGATGACCAAAACGACCTGATACAGTATGAAGATTACGTTTTCCTTTGGTTTGGCCTTACTATCCACCACCTTATTGGCTCAGTCGCCGGACTCGGCCGCCATTCGCAGGCTGTTCAGCGAGACGCTTACAAACGGCAAATCCTACGAGTGGCTGCGGCAGATCACCAAGCAGGTCGGCCCGCGGCTCAGCGGTTCAACCGGGGCGCAGAAAGCCGTTGACTGGGCCAGACAAACAATGGAAAAAGAAGGATTCGACCGGGTTTTTCTGCAGGAAGTGATGGTGCCGCACTGGGAGCGCGGACCCCGGGAAGAAGCCTACATCCGGACGGGCAAGCGGAAACTGACCGTGCCCATCGCTGCGCTGGGAGGCTCAGTCGCCACGCCACCCAAAGGCATCGAAGCGGGCGTAGTTGAGGTAAAAAACTTTAAGGAACTGGAAGCTTTGGGCGCGGACAAGATTAAGGGCAAAATTGTGTTTTACAACCGCCCGATGGACCCAACCAAACTCAACACGTTCGAAGCATACGGCGGAGCCGTCGATCAGCGGGCCAACGGCGCTACGTTTGCGGCCAAACTTGGGGCTGTAGGCGCTATCGTCCGCTCGATGACCACCGCCCAGGATGATAACCCGCACACGGGTGGCATGCGCTACGGCGTTGGTGTGCCGCTCATTCCGACGGCTGCCATCAGTACCAACGGGGCCGACGCACTCAGCCGCCTGCTCAGGGAAGACCCGAACCTGACGTTCTATTTCAAACAAAACTGCCAGAGCCTGCCCGACGCGAAATCCTACAACGTAGTGGGCGAAATCAAAGGCTCCGAAAAACCAGACGAAATTATCGTTGTTGGTGGCCATCTCGACTCGTGGGACCTGGCAGAGGGTGCCCACGACGATGGAGCAGGCTGCGTTCAATCCATCGAGGTACTGCGGATGATGAAAGCCCTCGGCATCCGGCCCAAACGAACCATCCGGGCAGTAATGTTCATGAATGAAGAGAACGGCCTGCGGGGTGGCATTGGCTACGCAGACTACGCCAAAAAGAACAACGAGAAACATATCGCGGCCGTTGAATCTGACAACGGAGGCTTCACGCCCCGCGGCTTTGGTGTGGTCGGTACATCTGAGCAGAAGGCCAAAGTTGCGCAGTGGAAAAACCTGCTGGCTCCATACGGCCTTCATGAGATCGGGCCCGGTGGTGGTGGTGCTGACATAGGGCCACTGGCGCAGTCAGGCACGGTCCTGTTTGGCTTTAAGCCTGATTCGCAACGCTACTTTGATTACCATCACACGGCCATTGACCGGTTTGAAGCCGTCAACAAACGGGAGCTCGACTTGGGCGCGGCTTCTATGGCGGCCATTGTTTACCTGGTCGATCAGTATGGATTGTAGCCGAAATGCGGTAAGTATAGGCCACTTTTTTTAACTTCCTGAAGTACAACTTAACAAATTCATGAAAACCCGTGTAAGCCTTTTCATTCTTTGCTCCGTTTTCGCTGCTGCCGCTTTCGGGCAAAGCCAGCCGAAAACCGGTACGCTCAACGACATCAAGTTTCTGGCCGGTCACTGGCTGGGAACGTACAACGGCGGCCCGATTGAAGCAGACTGGACCGCTCCCGCCGGTGATAACATCGTGGGCTTCATTCGCATGATGAAAGACGAAAAAGTGACGCTTTACGAATTGTTTGCGTTTGAGCAGACCCCCGCAGGCCCAGTAGCGATGGTGAAGCACTTCAAACCCGGTCTGATTGGCGTCGAAGAGAAAGACAAGTCTGATCGCTATAAATTCATTGAAGCGAAACCGGACCAGGCCCTGTTTGAAAAGGAGGATGCGTCAATCCGGATCATCTACGAGCAGCGCGGTCCCGACCAACTCGTTATCCGGCGCGGCCAGCCTAAAGACGGTAACTGGACGTTCAACGACCTGTTCGTATTTTACCGAGTTCGGTAATCAGCACCTCATCGGACCGCTGAAGCCTGGTTCACAGCGGTCCGATGAGGTTACCGTCAACGCGTTACTACCTTTACCAGGGTGCCGCGGGCGACGCGGTCATCAGCACGCAGGCTGTTTAGGGTTCCCAGCTCTTCGAGACGGTTAGCAGGCATGCCCAGCGCCGTCATGACCTCGCGGAACGTACCGTCGCGGGGAGCGCTTTTCACCCGTACGCGTTCGGGCTGGCGGTTCAGCTTGTCAGAATCCGTTAGTTGACGAAATCCACCAGCCACCTGCTGAAACGTCCGGAACGGGCCATTGAACCCCTGCACAGCCGCCAGTCCGTGCAATGCATAAATGCTGCCGTTGTACTGAATCAGCCAGGAAGCGATCTGCAACGCATTTTGGGTAGTCTGTTGCTGTTGCTGCCCCTGCTGGGGTTGCTGCTGCGAAATGAGCACGTAGGCCGGGTTCCCGTTTATAGTCGTCCGCTGGTTTTCCAACACACGCAGCCCAAACTGCTGCACCGTGTTTTGAGCGGCTTCGTCGAGCGAATTGCCTTTTGCCAGCATCAGAATCATTGCCGACTTACCGTCTTTTGCGGCCATCTGAAACTGACTTGGTGAGTTCTGGTGCTGCCAGCCGTTTGGTACAGGAAACTGAAATTTGAGCTGGGGGTGATAAAACACATCGTTTTCAACAAACCCCTGTTTTGGATCTTCGCCAAAAACAAGGCCGTCGATCATCCGCAGGTACGACTCCCGATCGACCTGGTAATTTCCCGGATTTTTGGTCTGATACTGCTGCGCAAGTTCCAACACCCGCTTGTTGCGGTTGCCCGGATCGGGGTGGGTCGACTGAAACTGCGGGATGGCCTGCCCTGAGTTATCCTGAATACGTTTGATCGTTCCGAAGAAACCAGCCATCTGCTTGGCATCATATCCGATTTTGCTCGAGTACTCCACGCCAATACCATCGGATTCGGTTTCATGAGCGCGGCTGTAACCGAGCAGGGCCAATTGGAGCCCCTGTGCAGCAGCTTCGGTCAGTTGACCGGTTTTGTCCAGCAGCACCGAACCCAGAATCAGCCCGGCCGTACCAAACAGTTGTGTACTCTGCTGGCGGGCCGAATGCCGGGCCGTAATATGGCCGATTTCGTGTCCGAGCACCCCCGCAAATTCAGCTTCATTATTAAAATGCGCCATGATACCACGCGTAAAATAAACGTAGCCACCCGGCACAGCAAACGCATTTACAACCGGCGAATCGACGATGTAAAACTGATACGGCAGATCCGGACGGTGCGAAATGCGGGCCATCGCTTTTCCTTTTTCATTGATGAAATCCTGAAGGCGTTTGTCTTCATACAAACCCATGCTGGAAACTACCGTCGGGTGCGACTCCTGACCAAGGGCAATTTCCTGCTCTTTCGACATGAGAATCACCTCACGCTTGCCCGTAACGGGATTGCGGGAACAGGTTGTCAACGTTGCCAGGGCAATCAGCAGAACGAGTCGGGTTAGGGTATTATTCTTGTGCATAGTGTCTTATAAAACCCTTAACCTCCAAAGGGTTAATTAGTTAACGTATCCGGGGAGGTAATCAGAACGCGGATGTTATTGAGATAAACTACTTAGCCCGTCCGTTTTGTTTACCAACTTATTCTGCACAGGAGTCATCCCTTAGAGTTGACCAGCTTTGCGGAGCAGGTCAAGCACCTGGTCTACCGGCAAAGCACTGACCCGGTGCCCCTGATCGCCGGAGAGAGTCTGGGCCGCAAACAGTGAATTAATAATCGCTTCTTCGGTGGCTTCGATAGCCGCCATAAAAAGGGGAGAAATGTTGTCGTTACGCAGGTGTTTCACTTCATCAAACTGGCTGGTCGTTTCGTGCGGAATGCGGTACGCGGTCGATGCGGCAATGACATAATCTCCGCTGCCGTTGGACGCAATACCTCCCGTACGGGCTAGGCCCATAAACGCCCGTTTGGCGAGCCGTCGGAGATTACGCGCGTCCAGCGGTGCATCGGTGAGCACTACGATCATACACGAGCCGTCCAGCTTTTCCTTAAAGTCATACGCCCCGAGCCTGACGCCAACCGGTACGCCGGCAATCTGTAACACCCCGCCGAAATTTGTCTGCACCAATACCCCTACAGTATACCCGCCTAATGACGCGGGCAGTTTTCGGGACGACGTACCAATCCCTCCTTTGAAGCCAAAGCATACGGTTCCGGTGCCGGCCCCAACGTTTCCTTCCTCAACCGGACCGGTTTTGGCTTGCTGAAGCGCCTGAAGTACGTGTTGTTTAGTGACGTGACGCCCACGAATATCATTCAGAAAGCCGTCGTTGGTTTCGCCGACTACGGGATTGACTGATCGTACGCGGCCATTACCGGGCTGCGCCAATGTATAGTCGATCAGCGCATCGGTGGCTGTCGGTACACTTAGCGTATTGGTGAGGACGATGGGTGTTTCAAGCGTGCCCAGTTCCTCAACCTGACTGTAGCCGGTGAGCTTACCGAACCCGTTTCCAATGTAAATGGCTGCGGGCGCTTTCTGCTGGAAGATGTTGTCTTTATGCGGCAGAATGGCCGTAACGCCGGTCCGAACGCTTGTTCCCTGCTGAAGCGTCACCTGCCCAACCCGGACACTCGGTACGTCGGTGATGGTGTTTAGTGGACCTGTAGGCACTACCCCAAACCGAATACCGTATTCCCGGGGTCGTTTGTTTGGTTGCGCAACTGATGTAGTTAGAGACAAGCAGAGTAGAGAATATAAGAGCAGGGCGGTCTTCATGCCCAAAAATACGCTGGAACCCGAAAGCATACACACGCCGGCCTTGTTTCGTGTTCCGATACGGCATAAATCCGAAAAGTACCCGTGTTTAAAGCACACCCTTCACAAATCCCAGCACATTGTTGAGCTGCCCACGTACCGCCGGTTCAGCCGCCGACGCAGCAGGTCCCGCCTGCCTGAGCTTGGACAAACCACCCAATGCCCCGCTGATCAGCGAGTTTCCCGTGTTTGACGAGCCGCCACCAATCAAAGGCAAAGCGCCCTTCAGGACATTAAGATTAGACGTCAGTCCACCAATATTCGACAACAGGCTTCCACCCCCGCCCATCAGGCTCTGAAGTTTATTCGCGGCAAACGCCATTTTTGCCAGGCCAATCGCTTTTTGGAGAACATTCCCACCCAGTGCACCAGTTTGAGCCAGCGGTATGAGCTTTTTCAGATTTCCGGCCTGGCTCATTAATTTATCCTTGAAACTGGTAGTGCTTTTACCCGCTTCCTGTTCGAGAGCCGCCGAACTGGTCTGGAGCGCTTCGACCGTAGCCGCTTTGTTCCCCGCGCCGTTCGACGCAATAACCTTATCCAGCATGGCAATCGTAGAGTCGTTGGCCGCTGTCGTATCGGTTGCACTGGCTACGGCGGTGCTGGTAGGATCACCCTGTGAAACGCGATTCAATACGTTGGTCTGGGCCTGACAAGCGCAAGCCAGACCAGCGGCTAACCAAAGGCCGGCAGATAGTAGGGTCGTTTTCATGGGACAGTTGTTTCGGGATAAAACGTCAGGTCAAGTTAGGCAACTTTGCTGTAAGACGTATCAAATTGAGTATGAACCCTGTGAAAACGAAAAAACATGCCTTGCGGCATGTTCTTAACGTTAGCTTAAATCCTCAGTGGCTTCCGATCTAAACAACTTCGACGTTGACGGCATTCAAACCTTTCTTGCCGCGTTCAACTTCGAATTTCACCTTATCGTTTTCACGAATTTGGTCAATGAGTCCCGATGCGTGGACAAAAATGTCATCACCGGCGACATCCGGCTTAATGAAGCCGAATCCTTTCGACTCATTAAAAAACTTAACTGTTCCTGTTTGCATTGTAATATTTTAACAACTTCTAAAGATAACGCCTTTATCTGAGAATTAGTTATTTCTTCCCATTTTTTATTGTCAAAGGGTGTAAAAAGTCTAGTAAACGGCCTCTTTACCTTGTTTGTGAAGGGCTTATGCGCTACGTAGCCGATCACATGCCCGCAAAGTCAGTTACCGAACCGTCATAAGTTTCAGACACACAGGCGATGGTACACGCACGGATTTACCCGTATCGGTCAGCTTTCCGGTTTTAGAATCCAGGCGGAAAATGGTGATATTATCTGTTTCCTGATTAGCCGCCAGCACGTATTGCCCTTTCGGATCAATCAAAAAATTACGAGGAGTTTTGCCGCCCGTTGGCTGCTGCCCGATCAGCGTCACTTTGCCATCTGTAGCAATCGACATCATAGCCAGTGCATTGAAGCCCCGGTTTGACTGATACAAAAACTTACCGGCGGGATCGGTATGAATGTCGGCGCTGGTGTTGTTGCCACTAAAGTCGGCCGGCAGCGTCTTTACGTTATCCTGAAGCAGCGTTAATGCACCCGTTCTGGCATCGCGATTAAAACTGGCTACGGCGGAGGTCAGTTCTTCTACAACGTACACGTAACGACCATTCGGGTGGATTGCCAGATGGCGCGGTCCCGACCCTGGCTTCACGGAAGCAAACGGCGTCGACGCTGGTTTCACCTTGCCGTTTGCCGGATCGATTTCGTAAATGTAAACTTTGTCGGAGCCCAGGTCAGCTACATACACAAAGCGATTGTCGGGCGAGAGAGTGGCCGAATGAATATGCGGTTTTTCCTGTCGCTGCTGGTTGGGGCCGCTTCCTGTGTATTCTATTGATTCACTCGGTTCGCCCAGGGTTCCATCGGCCTTGATAGGCAGAACGGTGAAAACACCACCCCCGTAATTTGAAACAAACGCCAGCTTACCGGTTTGATCGATGCTGACGTGACAAGGCCCGCGCCCCTTCGACGATTGCTGGTTCAGTGGTTTCAGCGTGCCTGTTCCAGGCTCGATGGCATAAGCGCTCACCCCCCCGTTCTTATCAGCCCCTTCGTTGACGGAATACATATAATTCCCGGACGGATGAATGGCTAGAAACGACGGACTTTTATCGTTTGATACGGTTTGTATCTGTTTCAAGTCGCCGGTAGACCGATCAAATTCAAATACGTATATGCCTTCGCTGCCACGCACCGAATAGGTGCCAACGTACAGGATTTCTTTAGGCGACTGAGCGAATGCACTCAACATAATCAGGCACAGGATGGAAGTGAGAACCGATTTCATAAGGAGAAAACAAAGCAATGTTGCTTTGACGATAAACGAAATGAGCCCACTAATCTACTGTCATCAGCCGACATAGTAGGTTTCGACAACGCCCCGGTAACCATGTCTGCTTCAACCCCGCCCGCTCCCTCGGCTGCTGAATCGTACGATCCGTACGTATTGTCCACGGCCCGCATACGGCCCGCGCCGACAACCTTTATCGGCCGATTGCGCCATTTGGGGCCAGGTTTTATCCTATCGGCGGCCATTGTCGGGTCTGGTGAACTAATTGCCACTACCGCGCTGGGTGCCAAAGCAGGCTTTATCACGTTCTGGGTAATTCTGGTTAGTTGCCTTGTGAAAGTAGCTCTCCAGATTGAATTTGGCAAAAACGCGATTTACACGGGCCTGCCCACCATGCAGTCGCTGAATCAACTGCCGGGCTGGCGGATTCGCACTACCCACTGGACCATCTGGGTGTGGCTGAGCCTACAGGGCCTGAAGCTTTTGCAGGTTGGCGGCATTGTGGGTGGTGTCGCGCTGGTTCTCAACATGGCACTGCCTGTGCTCAGCGTCACGTGGTGGGCTATCCTGTCGGCTCTTGTTACAGCGCTGCTTATCTACCGCGGCAACTACGGCTGGATCGAAAAAGGCACCCTGTTGATGATTATTGGGTTTACGGCGCTGATTCTGCTGTCGTTGCTGCTGCTGCAATGGACGCCCTACGCTATCAGCGGAGAAGATATCGGCACCGGGTTGACCTTTTCCCTGCCTCCTGCTACCGTCGGAGTAGCATTAGCAGCCTTTGGTATCACGGGGGTTGGGGGCGATGAGATTATGTACTACAACTACTGGTGCATTGAAAAAGGTTATGCTACGTATACCGGACCGCGCGTGACCTCACCCGCAAGCGAAGCCAGCGCCTGGGCCGAACGGGCACGGGGCTGGATTCGGGTCATGACCGTCGACGCGCTGTTTTCAATGGTTGTTTACACCACCGTAACGGCCGCCTTTTATCTGCTTGGCGCATCGCTGCTACACGAACAGGGCCGGATCCCTGAAGGCTATGCCATGGTCGAAACGTTGTCGCGGCTCATGACCACCACGCTCGGGCCGGGGGCAAAGGTCGTTTTTCTGATTGGTGCTTTCTTTGTATTGTACTCAACCCTGTTCACCGCCACGGCCAGCTGGGCGCGCATTTTTGGTGATGCATTTGGCCAGCTCGGCTGGGTTCGTTTTGATGACCCGGCTATTCGGAAACGTACGTTATCCATTTTATCCTGTGTATTCCCGGCCATTTGGTGCCTGCTATTTCTGGGTATCAAACTGCCGGTTCTAATGATTTTACTAGGCGGCCTGGCAACGTCTGTGCTCTTACTGGTTGTGGTTTGGGCCGCGTTCGTATTCCGGTACCGTCAGCTTCCGGCTGAGCTAACGCCCTCCCGCTGGTACGATGCCTGGTTCTGGTTGAGCGTGCTGTCAATTCTGGGAGTAAGCGCTTACGGGATAAGCCAACTTTTATGAGATTGCGCTCAGGCGAAACCTAGTCTTTTAGACAACCGGACAAATTGATGATCAGGTTTTCGTAAAGGAGAACTACACAAAATAAAGAATCAGCCTTAAAAATTAGTACATAATAAAACCAGTGTTTTTATTAATTTTGTCCAAAAATTAACCCAACATACTTAATAAATGACGGTCAGTTGGCCGTCTTTTCGTTCAGCACTGTTTTAAAGTTAATCAAAGCCCATGAAGCGTTTACTGTTTGCCTGCGCTATTCTATCCCTGCTATCTTCCTGTGCCAGTAAGAAACGTCTGGCCGAGATCAAAGCCCTTCAGGAAGCTCGCGACAAAGCCCAGGCTTCGTTGAATGATTGTGACCGGCGTACAGCTGATCTGCGGACTCAACTGGCTACTCGGGAAACCGATATCCAGAATAAGGATAAGCAACTGGGTGACCTGCAGAACCAGTTGGACTATCTGAAGAAGAATAACACGAACCTGCTTGATCGCATGGCCGACCTCTCTGTTGTGAGCAAGGCTGGTGCCGAGAGTATGAAAAAATCGCTGGAGACGATTGCTGGTATGTCGTCGTCTATGCAGAAGAAAGATTCGATCAACCTCGTTCTTGTCAGAAGCCTGAAACGTTCGCTGGAAGATGTGAACGACGAGGACGTACAGGTTGAGGTCCGCGGTGGGGTTGTCTACGTATCAATCTCCGACAAAATGCTGTTCCGTTCAGGTAGCTACGATATTAACGCCCGCGCCGAAACGGTCCTGGGTAAAGTGGCCAAAGTAGCCGCTGATCATAAAGACCTGAACATCCTGGTTGAAGGCCATACGGACATCGTACCTATTTCAACCCAGTACATCAAAGACAACTGGGATCTTAGCGTTCTGCGTGCAACGTCAGTCGTTCGGATGCTGCAAACCAAATTTGGTATCAGCCCAGCGCGTCTGACGGCTGGTGGTCGTGGCGAATATGCGCCCAAAGCCGACAACGCTACGGCATCAACTCGTCAGGTAAACCGTCGTACGGAAATTATCCTGACACCGAAGCTTGATCAATTCTTCAATCTGGTTTCAACCGGCGAAGAAGGTCCCGCTACTGATGCCAAGTAAGGCATTACGTCAGTTCTAAATAAAATGACCCGGGCGAAGTCGCCCGGGTCATTTTATTTAGAGTAGTATTTCCTCCGTGATCCGGATCGAGAACGACGCATTGAATACTTGCCCTGCCCCAACCTGCTGAATGGCTTCCTTTTCCTGAATCGGCACGGCCTGGTCTTCGCTGTCGGCGCACCCAAGCCAGGGCTCAATACAAACGAATGAAGCACCGGGTTTTGCCCAGATCCCTAAGTAAGGAAAAGCTGTAAAATCGAGCGTAATGGCTTTACTATGTCTCCAGCTTTTCAGAGAAACCTGACGGGATTGCAGCGATTTGAAAACAAGTGCATCCTGATCAAACAAATGCTTCGTCAGCGGCAAACGGGTATCTTCGGCCTCCAGTTCAACAGGGCGGGTTTGGCCCGTAAATAAACCCGCCGATGACAGAACATGGGTTTTCAATTCTTCTTCTTTGTCAAATTCAATGTAATAATCCTCGTACGCTTCTTCTTCATTGAACGGAACACGAAACGCCGGATGGGCACCAACTGAGAAGTACATCGTCTGCTCATCCTCATTCTGTATCCGGTATGTTACCTGTAAGGTTGATTCGTTCAGTTCATAAATGATCTGAAACTGGAAGCGATACGGATAAACCGCTTCCGTTGTGCTGTCTGACGACAGGGAAAATACGGCGTGAGATGCTGTTGACTCTACCTGCATGAACGTCGACTGACGGGCAAATCCATGCCGCTCCATCGGGTAACCCTTTCCGCCGATGTGCAGCTGATTGTTCAGGCACCCCCCAACTACAGGAAATAAATTAGGCGCGTGCCACCCCCACACCGATGGATCGGCCTGCCAAAGGTGTTCAGTATTCGTTGGCTTATGAACAATAGATGTTAGTTCAGCGCCTTTCGGCCGGATACTAACCTTGAGCTGGTCGTTTTCTAAGGTCGTCATACCTCACAAAACTACAAAAGCCATCCAATGTTGGATGGCTTTTGGCGGTTAATCTATGAACAGGCAGATTAGAACCGGAAGTGCGAGAACGCTTTATTGGCTTCTGCCATGCGGTGCGTATCGTCTTTCTTCTTCACAGCAGCACCTTCCCCTTTCGACGCAGCAACGATTTCAGCAGCCAGCCGGTCTACCATTGTTTTTTCACCCCGCGAACGAGCATACCGGATCAGCCATTTCATGCCTACCGAGACCTTCCGGTCTGCCCGTACTTCGGTGGGTACCTGGAACGTAGCACCACCAACGCGACGGCTTTTCACTTCGACCGACGGCATAACGTTATTCAACGCCTTCTTCCACACGTCCAGACCACTGTCGTTCGTGCGCTTGGCGACTACGTCAAGTGCATCGTAGAAGATTGAGTACGCCAGGCTTTTTTTGCCTTCGTACATCAGGTTGTTCACAAATTTGGTTACCAGGACCTCCTTGTATTTAGGGTCGGGCAACACGTAACGCTTGGGCGGTTTCGCCTTTCTCATTGTGTCTTCAGATTTTTGGTCTTACTCTGAGCGTGTCCATAGTACATCTTCACGCCCAGTCAGATTTTATTAATTACTTCTTTTTACCTTTTGCGGGAGCACCTTTACCAGCAGCAGGAGCCTGGCCTGGTTTCGGACGCTTGGCACCGTACTTCGAGCGGCTTTGCAAACGGCCGCTTACACCCGCCGTATCCAGCGCTCCCCGCACGATGTGATAACGAACTCCCGGAAGGTCTTTCACCCGGCCACCGCGGATCAGCACGATTGAGTGCTCCTGCAGGTTGTGGCCTTCGCCCGGAATGTAGGCGTTAACTTCTTTGTTGTTCGACAACCGCACCCGGGCCACTTTACGCAAGGCTGAGTTTGGCTTTTTAGGCGTCGTCGTGTACACACGCGTGCACACCCCCCGACGTTGAGGGCAGGCGTCAAGAGCCGGAGACTTCGACTTAAACTCCAGCTTCTCACGGCCTTTGCGTACTAATTGTTGTATGGTAGGCATACTAAATTTGGTTACAAAAAACAGTATTCTCGAAATTTGAGGTGCAAAGATAGCCAAAAGTGGCTGAATGTCAATGCATGAACTGGCATTTAGTGTGAAGTTTGTGGTTTGTAGTTCGTGGTTTCAGTTTAACTACAAACCACAACTTTCCTATGCTTGCCCAACCGGTCCGCTGAAACCCGATGGAAACCGGAAACTATCGTTCGGCTGATTGATGCCGCCGTAGGCTTCTTCGTACCGATTAATATTTTCGCGTAAGGCATCGAGCAACCGTTTAGCATGTTCAGGCGTCAGGATGATGCGCGCTTTTACCTTCGCTTTGGGTACTCCCGGCATCAACCGGATAAAATCCAGAATGAACTCGCTGTTTGAGTGAGCAATCATAGCCAGATTGGCATAAACGCCTTCGGCAATCTCTTCGGTCAGTTCGACATCAATCGAACCTTCGTTGTTAGGTTCCTGAGGATTCATAGCTGAAGTTGGTCTATAAAAAAGGGTCAGGCCAACTGGCCTGACCCTACTCATTAATTGCTATTTGAGCGTATTTTATACCGTTGCCCGGCGTTTGCTGCGTGCAAACTGCTCGCGCGACTCGGTAATCGTATCCAGCTCTTCTTTTGAACCAACGATGGCTTGCTGGTAGCGACGGATACCTGTACCGGCTGGTACGAGGTGACCAACGATGATATTCTCTTTCAGGCCCTGCAACGTATCCTGCTTACCACGGATCGATGCTTCACTCAGTACCTTCGTCGTTTCCTGGAAGGAAGCGGCCGACAGGAAGCTATCGGTCCCCAGCGATGCCTGCGTAATACCCAGCAGGGTCGGCTGCGACACGGCAGCCATTGCATCGCGGACTTGTACGAGCGCCATGTCCCGGCGTTTCAGGCTTGAGTTCTCATCCCGCAGACGGCGTGACGTTACGATCATACCTGGCTTCAGGTTCTCTGAGTCACCGGCATCAACAACCACCTTAGCGTCGAGAACCTTGTCGTTTTCTTCGCGGAAAGCCCACTTGTCCACAACCTGTCCTTCGAGGAAGTTGGTATCACCTGAGTCGATAATCTCAACTTTCTGCATCATCTGGCGCACGATGGCTTCAATGTGCTTATCGTTGATCTTCACACCCTGCAGGCGGTATACTTCCTGAATTTCGTTCACCAGGTACTCCTGAACAGCCGTTGGCCCTTTGATTGCCAGGATGTCGCTCGGCGTAATGGCACCGTCCGACAAAGGAGCACCGGCCCGTACGAAGTCGTTATCCTGGACAAGGATGAACTTCGACAGAGGCACAAGGTACTTCTTCTTCGTACCGTCTTTCGACTCGATGTAAATCTCGCGGTTACCACGCTTGATCGTACCATATGTAACGACACCATCAATTTCGCTTACCACGGCCGGATTTGACGGGTTACGGGCTTCAAACAATTCCGTTACCCGTGGCAGACCACCCGTGATGTCACGCGTTTTACCTACGTTACGCGGAATCTTTGCCAGAGGCTGACCAGCTTTGATAGACTGCCCCTCTTTCACAACCAGACGTGATCCAACCGGTAGGTTATAGCCTTTCTGGAGCTGGCCGTTACCAGTTTCATCGAGGTGCAGCAGCAACGTACTGGTACCGCTCACAACGATTGCCGGGTTCTTGGTTTTATCACGACTTTCGATGATCACTTTCTCCTGGAAGCCTGTCTGTTCGTCAAACTCCTCCCGATACGTGATACCGTCTTCAATCGCGTCAAACGTTAGCGTACCTGTCAGTTCGGATAGAATTACGGCGTTGTACGGATCCCAGGCGCAGATATCGTCGCCTTTTTTCACCATGTCGCCATCTTTCACCCGCAGGAACGCGCCGTATGGTACGTTGTTGCTGATGTATACCTGGTTGCGGTCATCCGGATTCACAATCCGAACCTCACCCGAGCGGCCCATTACGACCGTCTGGGGGTTACCTTCATTGTCTTCCGATTGAACCGTCCGCATCTCTTCGAACTCGATAAGACCATCGAATTTCGCCTTGATCGACGCGTCGACCGCGATGTTAGAAGCCGTACCACCCACGTGGAAGGTACGCAGCGTCAACTGAGTACCCGGCTCACCGATGGATTGCGAGGCAATTACTCCTACCGCTTCACCGATGTCTACCATCCGGCCTGTTGCCAGGTTCCGGCCGTAGCATTTTCCACAGACGCCCTGGCGTGATTCGCAGGTGAGTACCGAACGGATTTCAACCATTTCGATACTGGTTTCATCGATAGCAGCCGCAATTTCTTCGGTGATCTCCTCACCTGCGCCTACCATCAACTCCTTCGTCAGCGGGTTATATACGTCGTGGACAGTCGTGCGGCCCAGAATTCGTTCTGACAGTGGTTCAACGATATCCTCGTTGTCTTTCAAAGCCGAAATCTGAATACCCCGCAGCGTACCACAATCTTCTTCGGTTACGATAACGTCCTGCGCTACGTCGTGCAGACGGCGTGTCAGGTAACCTGCATCGGCTGTTTTCAGAGCCGTATCGGCCAGACCTTTCCGGGCACCGTGGGTTGAGATAAAGTACTCCAGTACGTCGAGACCTTCTTTAAAGTTCGACAGGATTGGGTTCTCAATAATCTCCCCAACTGAGCCCTGCAGGTTTTTCTGTGGCTTAGCCATCAGACCCCGCATACCGCCCAGCTGACGAATCTGCTCCCGCGAACCACGAGCCCCCGAGTGCATCATCATGAAGATTGAGTTGAAACCGCCCTGGTCAGCTTCCAACTGCTTCATCAGCGTTTCGGTGATCCGTGAATTAACGCGCGTCCAGATGTCAATAACCTGATTATAACGCTCGTTTTCCGTGATCAGACCCATCAGGTAGTTCTGCCATACGCTTTCAACTTCCTGCTTCGCTTCTTCGATCAGGCCGTTTTTCGCTTCCGGCACCTTCACGTCGCTCAGACCGATTGAAAGTCCGCCTTTGAAAGCCATCTGGAAGCCAAGTTCTTTGATTTCGTCAAGGAACTGAGCCGTCCGGGCACCGCCCGAAATCTTGAAGATCAATGCAATAATCTGTTGCAGTTTCTTCTTCGTCAGCAGTTCATTGATGAAACCTACCTCTTCCGGAACGGCCTGGTTAAACAAGACCCGACCTGCGACCGTATCAATCAGTTTAGTCACCAGCTCACCTTTCTCGTCCCGTACTTTTAAACGGCACTTGATATTGGCATGCTTCGACAGTTTGCCTTCGTTGATAGCGATGATAACTTCCTCAGGGCCGTAGAACGTCATGCCTTCGCCAACCACCGGGTATTCTGGCGTAGACTTGCGGCCTTTGGTCACGTAATACAGACCCAACACCATGTCCTGCGACGGTACCGTGATCGGCGCACCGTTGGCAGGGTTCAGGATGTTATGCGAAGCCAGCATCAGCAGTGAAGCCTCAAGAATGGCTTCCTGTCCCAGCGGCACGTGAACGGCCATCTGGTCACCGTCAAAGTCAGCGTTGAAGGCCGTACAGACAAGGGGGTGCAGCTGGATAGCTTTACCTTCGATCAGTTTCGGCTGGAACGCCTGAATACCTAAGCGGTGCAGCGTCGGAGCACGGTTCAGGAGAACAGGGTGGCCTTTCAGAACGTTTTCCAGAATGTCCCAGATAACAGGATCCTTCCGGTCAACGATCTTCTTTGCCGATTTCACCGTCTTCACAATACCCCGCTCGATCAGCTTCCGGATTACAAACGGCTTGAACAATTCAGCCGCCATGTCTTTCGGCAGACCACACTCGTGCAGTTTCAGTTCAGGACCTACTACAATCACCGAACGACCTGAGTAGTCAACACGCTTACCGAGCAGGTTCTGCCGGAAACGTCCTTGCTTACCTTTCAGCATGTCAGACAGTGACTTCAACGCCCGGTTTCCTTCCGAACGTACTGCGTTCACTTTCCGCGAGTTGTCGAACAGCGAGTCAACAGCCTCCTGCAGCATCCGCTTCTCATTACGCAGAATCACTTCCGGCGCTTTGATTTCGATCAGCCGCTTCAGACGGTTGTTCCGGATGATTACCCGACGATACAGATCGTTCAGGTCAGACGTAGCAAACCGGCCACCGTCGAGAGGCACCAGCGGACGAAGCTCGGGCGGAATTACCGGTACCATCTTGATTACCATCCACTCGGGGCGGTTCTCAATGCGGCCATTGGCTTCCCGGAAGGCTTCGACTACTTTCAACCGCTTCAGCGCTTCGGCTTTCCGCTGCTGCGACGTATCAGTTGCAGCCGCATGGCGTAGTTGATACGACAGTTCGTCCAGCTGCAGGCGTGACAACAGCATCTCCAGCGCTTCGGCCCCCATCTTGGCGATGAATTTGTTCGGGTCCTTATCGTCGAGGTGCTGGTTCGTGCTGGGCAGCTTGTCAATAATATCCAGATACTCGTCTTCCGTCAGGAAGTCCAGTTCCGAAATACCATCGGCGGCTTTGATACCCGGCTGAATAACAACGTACCGTTCGTAGTAAATAATCTGGTCAAGCTTTTTGGTCGAAAGACCAAGCAGATAACCAATTTTGTTCGGTAAGCTGCGGAAATACCAGATGTGCGCAACCGGCACAACCAGTTCAATATGGCCCATCCGCTCCCGACGAACCTTCTTCTCGGTCACTTCCACGCCACAACGGTCGCAGATAATGCCCTTATAGCGGATACGCTTATACTTACCGCAGTGACATTCCCAGTCTTTTACAGGCCCGAAGATGCGCTCGCAGAACAAGCCGCCCATCTCAGGTTTGTAGGTCCGGTAGTTAATCGTCTCCGGCTGTGTCACCTCGCCGTAGGAACTCTCCAAAATTGACTCTGGCGACGCCAGACTGATCGTCACGCTGGCAAAGTCGCTATTGAGTTTTTTGTTCTTTTTGAACGACATTGGTTGGAGATTTAATTTATAAAAGGAGGAAAGGGAGGAAGGAGGAAGGGGAGGAAAGAACGTGGATCAGGTAGCGACCTTCTCCTTTTTCTTTCTTCCCTTTCCTCCGTTCTCCTTATTCTAATGTAATTTCTAGCGCCAGACCACGCAACTCGTGCACAAGTACGTTGAACGACTCCGGAATATTCGGCTTCGGCAGGTTTTCACCCTTCACGATAGCTTCGTATGCCTTCGCACGGCCAACTACGTCATCGGATTTAACAGTCAGAATCTCCTGCAGGATGTTTGAGGCACCAAACGCTTCGAGCGCCCATACCTCCATCTCGCCGAAGCGCTGACCACCGAACTGAGCCTTACCACCCAGCGGCTGCTGCGTAATAAGTGAGTACGGTCCAATCGAACGGGCGTGCATCTTGTCGTCTACCAGGTGGCCGAGCTTCAGCATGTAGATGATACCAACTGTAACCGGCTGATCGAAACGCTCACCCGTCAGACCATTGTACAGATACGTCCGGCCAAACGATGGCAGACCTGCCGCATCCAGTTCGTCGGCAACCTGCTGCTCGGTAGCTCCGTCGAAGATCGGCGTTGCGTACTTGCGGTTCAGCTTCTGACCGGCCCACGCCAATACTGTTTCGTAGATCTGACCGAGGTTCATCCGGGACGGTACACCCAGAGGGTTCAGTACAATGTCGACCGGCGTACCATCTTCCAGGAACGGCATGTCCTCATCACGAACGATCCGGGCAACAACCCCTTTGTTTCCGTGACGACCAGCCATCTTGTCACCCACCTTCAGCTTGCGCTTCTTGGCGATGTACACTTTGGCCAGTTTAACAATACCTGCCGGCAGCTCATCACCTACTTCCAGGGTAAAGCGCTCCCGCTTGAAGCGGCCCGTAATTTCGTTACGCCGGTTGTTATAGTTCTTCACCAGTTGAATCACCATCTGGTTGACTTTGTAGTCGTCCGTCCAGCCTTCCAGATTCAGGTCGGCCAGCAGGTTTACTTCTTCCGGTACGGCGTAGCTGCTTTCGTCGCGGTATGGATTACGATCCGGGAACAGGTTATCCGTAATGTTCTTACGGTTGAACTTAACTCCCTTGCTCATAATTTCATCGCCGAACTTATGACGGATACCCTGGCTGGTTTTTCCGTCCAGCAAAGTCACCATCTTCTCGATCATCCGATCACGGAATGCCGACAGTTCACGACCGTATTTTTTCATGAGGGCTTTAACCTCATCCTTGTGCTTACCCCGGTCTTCTTTCGATGGCCGTGAGAACAGCTTCGTATCAATCACAACGCCTTTCAGCGATGGTGGTGCTTTCTTGGACGCATCCTTCACGTCACCCGCTTTGTCACCGAAGATAGCCCGCAGCAGTTTTTCTTCCGGTGTTGGATCGCTTTCTCCTTTCGGTGTAATCTTACCGATCAGGATGTCGCCTTCTTTCACCTCCGTACCAATGCGGACAATACCATTCTCATCGAGGTTACGAACCGTTTCCTCTGATACGTTCGGGATCTCTGAAGTCAATTCTTCTTCACCCCGTTTCGTATCCCGAACTTCCAGCTCAAACTCTTCAATATGAATAGACGTAAAAATATCCTCGCGGACAACGCGCTCAGAGATTACAATAGCATCCTCAAAGTTGTATCCCTGCCAGGGCATGAAGGCCACCTTCATGTTACGTCCCAGCGCCAGTTCACCAGCCTGGGTTGCGTATCCTTCGCAAAGCACATCGCCTTTCTTCACCTTCTGCCCTTTCAGAACAGTCGGCTTGAGGTTAATGCAGGTATCCTGATTGGTCCGACGGAATTTTATCAGGTTATACGTCTTCCGATCTTCGTCAAATGTTACGGCCAGCTGATCAGTGTCTAAGTCGTACTTAACGATAATCTTTGTTGAATCAACAAATTCGATGACACCGTTAGCCTCCGCAATCACCAGCGTCCGTGAGTCAACAGCTACCCGACCTTCCAGACCAGTACCCACGATTGGGGCTTCCGGACGGAGCAGCGGCACTGCCTGACGTTGCATGTTCGATCCCATCAAAGCCCGGTTGGCATCGTCGTGCTCCAGGAACGGAATCATCGATGCAGCCACCGAGACAATCTGGTTCGGCGCAATGTCCATGTAGGTTACGTTCGATGGCTCGGCCATTGGGAAATCACCCTCAAAGCGAGCTTTCAAACGATCAACCTGGAAGTTACCACTCGGATCAACACCCGCGTTGGCCTGTGCAATGTAGTGTGAATCTTCTTCTTCGGCGGTCAGGTACATTACCGGCTTATCCATGGCTACCTTACCGTTTTCAATCACCCGGTATGGCGTTTCGATAAAGCCCATGCTGTTAATTTTCGCGTAAACGCAGAGTGACGAAATCAATCCGATGTTCGGTCCTTCCGGCGTTTCAATGGTACACAAACGACCGTAGTGCGTGTAGTGTACGTCACGAACTTCAAAACCAGCCCGCTCGCGTGACAGACCACCTGGTCCCAGTGCCGACATACGACGCTTGTGCGTCACTTCGGCCAGCGGATTAGTCTGGTCCATAAACTGCGACAGCTGGTTCGTACCGAAGAACGAGTTAATCACCGACGAAAGCGTCCGGGCATTAATCAGGTCAACCGGCTTGAAATCTTCGTTGTCGCGAACGTTCATCCGCTCTTTGATGGTACGGGCCATACGTGCCAGACCGACACCAAACTGAGCGTATAACTGCTCACCCACAGTCCGTACACGCCGGTTGCTGAGGTGGTCAATATCATCGACTACAGCCTTCGAGTTAATCAGACCAATGAGGTACTTAACGATAGAGACAATATCCTCTGTCGTCAGGACTTTCATATCAGCTGAAATGTCCAGACCTAACTTTTTGTTGATCCGATAACGACCTACATCACCAAGGTCATAACGCTTGTCTGAGAAGAACAGACTCTGGATAATTTCCCGGGCTGTTTGTTCATCTGGAGCGTCAGCATTACGTAACTGCCGATAGATCTGCTCAACGGCCTCCTTTTCAGAGTTTGAGCTATCCTTCTGCAGTGTATTATAAATAATGTTATAATCGGCCATGTTCATGTCTTCCTTGTGCAGGATGACCGACTTCTGGCCAGAATCCGTAATGGTATCGATGTCGTCGGCCGTGATGGCAGAATCACGCTCCAGCAGCACCTCGTTACGGCTGATTGATACTACTTCACCCGTATCTTCATCCACAAAGTCCTCCGTCCATGTGCGTAATACCCGAGCGGCCAAACGACGGCCAATTGCCTTTTTAAGGTTAGCCGGCGTTGCAGGCACCTCTTCAGATAAACCGAACAGGTCCAGAATATCTTTATCAGAGCCAAAGCCAATAGCCCGCAGCAACGTCGTTACCGGAAACTTCTTTTTCCGGTCGATGTACGCATACATGACATTATTGACGTCCGTCGAGAACTCAATCCATGATCCTTTAAACGGAATGATACGGGCTGAATATAGTTTTGTACCGTTGGTGTGCTTGCTCATTGAGAAAAACACGCCCGGTGAGCGGTGCAGTTGTGAAACAATCACGCGCTCTGCTCCGTTAATGACGAAAGAGCCTTTCTCCGTCATATAGGGGATGTTACCGAGAAAAACCTCCTGCTCTATCGTCTCGAAATCCTCGTTATCAGGATCATTGTTCGACAGGCGCAGTTTGGCTTTCAAAGGCACTGAGTACGTTAAACCTCGGTCAATACACTCATCTACTGAGTATTTTGGAGGGTCAACTGAATAATCGATAAACTCCAGCACAAAGTTTTCTCGAGAGTCCGTAATCGGAAAGTTCTCCTGAAAAACCTTGTAGAGTCCTTCCTGCGAACGATGGTCCGAAGGAGTATCGAGCTGGAAAAAATCTTTGAAGGATTTTACTTGGATATCCAGAAAATCTGGGTATCCAATTACTGGCTGAATCGTCGCAAAATTTTTGCGTGTACTATTGGTTTTCGCGTTTGTAGCCAAGATTGTGCTTCGTTTAGTTGCGTAACCGATTCTATATAAGCGCATTGCGTAGCATTGCCTCTGCGCTTGATTTAGCGGCCATTCAGACCCCAGGCGTCACCCACCCAAAGGGGCGTAAAGGCGTAACGTATTTCTATAAAAATTAGTTTGTCATATACAAGTGTATAGACAAAAAGTCTCCAAACAGGAAAAGACCTGACGTTGGCCAGGCCTCCCCTGCTTGGAGTAGTATGCGAGAAAACAGCTGCTTACTTAACTTCTACTTCAGCACCCGCTTCTTCCAGTTGCTTTTTCAGCGCTTCAGCTTCATCTTTAGCAACACCTTCCTTAACAGGCTTCGGTGCACCATCAACGAGTTCTTTCGCTTCTTTCAGGCCCAGTCCCGTCAGGTCTTTTACCAGCTTAACTACAGCCAGTTTACCAGCACCGGGAGCTTTGAGGATGACATCGAAAGACGTCTTTTCAGGAGCAGCAGCAGCCGCTTCGCCACCACCTGCAGCACCACCAGCTACCATCACAGGAGCCGCAGCAGCCGGCTCGATACCATACTCGTCCTTCAGGATAGCAGCCAGTTCGTTAACTTCTTTTACCGTCAGGTTTACGAGCTGCTCAGCGAACGCTTTTAAATCTGCCATTTTAGTATTCTTGATTAGATTGTGATACGATTATTTTGTCATGCGGGCGCTTCGCTGTTGCGATAAAACCCACTTTAAAAGTTATGCCGGATTATAAGCGGGCTTCCGCCCGCGTTACTAAGCTTCCTCCCGCTCCGACAGCGTTTTGAGGATACCCGCGATTTTGTTGCCACCACCCTGCAGAGCAGAAATAACATTCTTGGCAGGTGATTGCAGCAGGCCAATGATTTCGCCAATCAACTCTTCCTTGCTCTTCAGTGCAATCAACGTATCGAGCTGATCAGCACCAATAAACAGGCTGTAATCGATTGAAGCGCCTTTCAGCTGAAGCTTATCATTCGTTTTACGGAATTCTTTGATAAGCTGCGCCGGTGCTTTTTGATTCTCAGGGTGAAACATCACGCCCGACTGTCCTTTCAGCACCGTATCGTTGAACGGCGTATAGTCTGTATCGAGCGATTCGAGCGCTTTCTTAATGAAGGTATTCTTCACTACTTTGTACTCGATGCCCCGCTCAAAGCACATGCGACGAAGTTGGTTGGTTTCCGCAACCGACATGCCACTGGCTTCTGTGATATAGAAGAAGGGGATGGTTTGAAACTTACCAGCCAGTTCTTCAATGATCGTACCTTTTTCGTCCCGTGTCATGTCTTTAAATTCCCGCTACTGTACCCTTGTCAATAGTTACACTTGGACTCATTGTGCTCGACAGGTAAATCGATTTCACGTAGGTGCCCTTTGCCGATGAAGGCTTCAGACGCATCAACGTAGAGATAACTTCCTGTGCGTTTTCAGCCAATTTGTCCGGCGTAAACGATACCTTACCAATGCTGGTATGAATAATACCGGTTTTATCAACTTTAAAGTCAATCTTACCGGCTTTCACCTCGCGAACGGCTTTACCAACTTCGAGTGTTACCGTACCCGACTTGGGGTTCGGCATCAGCCCGCGCGGACCTAGAACACGACCCAGACGACCAACTTTAGCCATTACGTTCGGCATCGTGATAATCACGTCCACGTCCGTCCAGCCCTGTTCAATCTTCTGAATGTAATCATCCAGCCCTACGTAGTCAGCACCTGCTTCCTTCGCTTCGTTCTCCTTGTCCGGGGTGCACAGCACCAGAACGCGAACCGTTTTACCTGTACCGTGAGGCAGCGTCGCAACGCCACGTACCATCTGGTCAGCTTTACGCGGGTCAACGCCCAACCGAACGTCAATATCCACGGAAGCATCAAACTTGGTGTATGAAATCTCCTTCAGGATACCCGCTGCTTGTTCAAGCGAGTATTCTTTTGCAGCATCATACTTTGATTGCGCTTCCTTTTGCTTCTTCGTTAACTTAGCCATTTCTGTAAATTGCCTCGGCAAGTTTAATTACTTCTCAAAAGGCGCCTGGCCCGTTACCGTGATACCCATGCTGCGGGCCGTACCGGCCACCATCTTCATCGCTGACTCAACCGTGAAGGCATTCAAATCAGGCATTTTCGTTTCCGCAATGGTTCTGACTTGGTCCCAGGTCACTGAGCCAACTTTGTTCCGGTTTGGTTGAGCGGATGCACCTTTCAGTTTAGCCGCTTCCATCAGCATAATCGGCGCGGGCGGAGTCTTAATCACGAAGTCAAAGGACTTGTCCTTATAGTACGTGATAAGTACCGGCAACACCATACCCATTTTATCCTGCGTCCGGGCATTGAACTGCTTGCAGAATTCCATGATATTTAAACCCTTGGAACCCAGCGCCGGACCAATCGGAGGTGAAGGGTTGGCTTGCCCGCCTTTCACTTGCAGCTTTACGTAGCCACCGACTTCTTTTGCCATCGTCTTTCTGCTTTGTATCGGCTCAACACAACCACCACCCAGAGGGAAGCATAGTGATCATTGTATTCAACCGAAGGGTACTCTAACTCTCTTTTTCTACTTGTGCGTAACTGAGTTCTACCGGAGTACTCCGGCCAAATATTTTCACGACGACGTTAAGCTTTTTCCGTTCGTCGAACACTTCTTCTACCGTTCCGATGAAACCGCTAAATGGTCCATCAACAACCTTTACGGATTCTCCTTTCAGGAAAGCAACCGTTGGAGTAGCTATTTCCTGCGTTTCTTCGTCAACCTTACCCAGAATACGATTCACCTCCGACTGACGAAGAGGAACCGGAATCTTCGAGTTTGTTCCGGTTTGGGAATTTCCCAGAAAGCCCAGCACCCCCGGCATATTCAGAATCATGTCGAGTGCCCGGTTATTTGACAGGTCCGCCGAAATCAGAATATAGCCGGGAAAGAATGACTTTTCACGAACGCGTTTTTTTCCATTCCGCATTTCGTATACCTTCTCTGCCGGAATCAATACCTGCGGAACAACCTCATCCAACTTTTGACGAATGATTTCGTTATCTAAGTAAGATTTGATTTTCTTTTCCTGTCCGGACACCGCCCGTATGACGTACCAATTGATGCCGCTCATTACTATCTTCGTTTAGAAAGACTGATAAAATGCGTTCAGCCCATTCTCAAACACAAAATCGATCAACCCGACTAATAGCGCAAAAATCAGCGATGCTACCAACACCAGCGTTGAGCTGGCCTGCAGATCGCTGAATTTAGGCCAAGTCACATTGTGCTGAACTTCCTCCCAAGAGTATTTCAGAAACGAGATAAACTTGTCCATGTATGTAAGGGATTGGCACGGGTGGAGAGATTCGAACTCCCATCAACGGTTTTGGAGACCGCTATTCTACCCTTGAACTACACCCGTGTATTGGCTTATAGACACAAGATGCTGGACGTAAGAACTTGTATTACAAAAACAAAAGGCTCTAATGTCTAGCGTCAAATATCCAGTATCCCGAATTGGGACTGCAAAATTAGTAAATTATCTCAAAAAACAAGTGCATTCCTTTGAAGAAATGCACTTGTTATGAGGAATTTAATTAGTCGAGGATTTCAGTTACCTGACCGGCACCTACCGTACGACCGCCTTCACGGATAGCGAAACGCAGACCTTTCTCCATGGCGATCTTGTTGATCAGGCTCACTTCGATGGTGATGTTATCGCCAGGCATAACCATTTCTACGTTGGCGGGCAGTGTGATCTCACCCGTAACGTCTGTCGTACGGAAGTAGAACTGCGGACGGTACTTGTTGAAGAACGGCGTATGACGGCCACCTTCTTCTTTAGACAGTACGTAAACCTCAGCTTTGAACTTAGCGTGCGGAGTTACTGAACCCGGTTTGCAGATAACCATACCACGACGGATATCGGTTTTTTCAATACCGCGGAGCAGCAAACCTACGTTGTCACCAGCTTCGCCACGATCCAGAATTTTCCGGAACATTTCCACACCCGTTACAACCGACTTCAGGTTTTCAGCACCCATACCCAGGATTTCGACTGGCTCACCCGAGTTGATGATACCGCGCTCAATACGACCCGTAGCAACCGTACCACGACCCGTGATCGAGAACACGTCTTCCACCGGCATCAGGAACGGCAGATCCGTCTGACGCGGAGGCAGGGGGATGAAGCTGTCAACAGCATCCATCAGCTCTTCGATAGTTTTTACCCACTGGGCATCACCGTTCAGACCACCCAGAGCAGAACCCTGAATAACCGGAATGTTGTCACCATCAAAGTTGTAGAAGCTCAGCAATTCGCGGATTTCCATCTCAACGAGTTCGAGCAGCTCAGGGTCATCCACCATGTCCACCTTGTTCATGAACACGACGAGCTGAGGTACACCAACCTGACGGGCGAGCAGGATGTGCTCACGAGTCTGAGGCATCGGACCATCTGTAGCAGCTACCACGAGAATAGCACCATCCATCTGCGCAGCACCCGTTACCATGTTCTTTACATAGTCGGCGTGACCCGGGCAGTCGACGTGTGCGTAGTGACGCGAAGCTGTCTGATATTCTACGTGCGATGTATTGATGGTGATACCACGCTCCTTTTCTTCCGGGGCGTTATCGATCGAAGAAAAATCCCGTTTTTCGGCCAGACCCTTTTCGGCCAGCACTTTCGTAATGGCAGCCGTCAGCGTCGTTTTACCGTGGTCAACGTGACCGATCGTACCAATGTTTACGTGCGGTTTCGAGCGGTCAAAATTCTCTTTTGCCATGTTTTTAAAACGCTATTGTGAACTGTTATTGGTTTTTGGATGAACTTGCTTATTATGAAGAAAGTGCCCTCGCTGGAGCACTTACTTTCTGGGTCGCTGGTGAACGTCAAACAGTTGACGGCAATCGCCGTGTTTTGTCTTGCCCATCCTGCCAATAGTATCCTATCAGCGCTACGACATTGAGCCTTCTATCGGATTTGAACCGACGACCTCTTCCTTACCAAGGAAGTGCTCTACCACTGAGCTAAGAAGGCAGTTTGCAATTTTCAATCCACACAAAAAACAGCCATCTCCTGATAACTGTTAAGCGGTGGTCAGAACGTTGCCAGAGCGGAAGACGGGTCTCGAACCCGCAACCTATAGCTTGGAAGGCTATCGCTCTACCAATTGAGCTACTTCCGCAAGAATTAGTTTTCAGTTGGTTATTTCAATTTACGTCTTGAACCGTCGACTGAAACTTAAAACTGTAAACTTTTCTGTGGGGAGTGGAGGATTCGAACCTCCGAAGGCGTACGCCAGCAGATTTACAGTCTGATCCATTTGGCCACTCTGGAAACTCCCCGAAAATACTTTTAAAGAACAATTTGCCCGCCCCTTTTCGGTTTGGAGTTGCAAAATTACATGCTTTTACAACGTTGTCAACAATTCCAGTGAAAATTCTTTGTGGCAGACCTCAAATAATTTGTCTGCATGAGTGGCAGACGCTTGCCACTCATGCAGACATTGGATCACCAAACCTTGATACGTTCTTCTTTTGACTTGTACATCGTATTGCCCGGCTGCACGTTGAACGCCTGATACCAGGCATCAATATTCGATAATGGACCATTGCAACGGTACATTCCCGGCGAGTGAGGGTCGGTAAGAATTAGCTGGGCCTGGGTTTCAGGCAAAACATTGATACGCCATACCTGCGCCCAGGACAGGAAGAAACGCTGATCAGGTGTAAATCCGTCGATTTTAGTTTTTGATTTACCCTGTGGTGTTTTCTTGAACGCGTCATAGGCGATGGCCAGTCCGCCCAGGTCAGCCAGGTTCTCGCCAAGGGTTAACTTGCCGTTTACTTTCAACGAATCGAGTACCTTATACCCGAAAAACTGGGCTTCAACTTTGCCGGCTCGCTGCTTGAAGTTTTCAGCATCTTCCTTAGTCCACCAGTCACGGAGCGTACCATCAGCGTCGTACTGACGGCCTGAATCATCGAACCCGTGGGTCATCTCATGGCCGATAACGGCACCAATGCCACCGTAGTTGACAGCATCGTCGGCGTCGAAATCAAAGAACGGGAACTGAAGGATAGCCGCCGGGAATGCAATCTCGTTGTTTACCGGATTGTAATACGCATTCACAGTGGGCGGGGTCATACCCCACTCGGTACGGTCGACGGGCTTACCAAGCCGGTTGATCATGTAATTATACGACCACTTGCTGGCCGACTTTACGTTGCCGAAGAAATCACTACGGGCAATGTTCACCCCTTCGTAATTCTTCCATTTGTCAGGATAGCCGATTTTCCGCTTAAACGAGGTCAGTTTTGTCAGGGCCCGCTTCTTGGTTTCCTCGCTCATCCAGTCGAGGTTTTTAATATGCTCCTTGTACGACGCTTCGAGGTTGTCGACCAGGGTCAGCATACGCTGCTTGGCCTCCGGCTTAAAGTACTGCTGAACGTACAGCTGACCCAGCAGGTCGCCGAGCGTACCATCGATCAGACCACTAATGCGCTGCCAGCGGGGTGTTTGCTCTTTCTGCCCGGTCAACACCCGCGAGAACGCAAAGTTCTGCTTCACAAACGCATCGCTGAGGTAAGGCGCGGCTCCTTTTAAAATGTTCCAGCGCATGTATGTACGTAACTCTTCTACAGGCGTAGCCGCAACGAGGCTATCGATTGAACGGAAAAAAGCCGGGCTTTGCACCAAAATCGTGTCCTGATTTTTAGCGCCGTACTTTACCAGCTGATCGGCCCAGTTGATGCCGGGGGTTTGCTGCGAAAAGGCAGCTACCGCCAGTTTATTGTAGGTTTTATAGGGATCGCGCAGTTCAACCCGAGGCATTTGTGCTTTGGCAAGCGTAGTTTCAAGGCGCATAATCAGATCAGCGTCCTGCGAGGCCTGGGTTGGCTCTTCTCCGATCAGGGCAAACATCTTAGTCAGGTGATCGCGGTAGGCATCGCGTATCTTCTGGCTGCGGGCATCGTTTTTCAGGTAATAATCACGGTCGGGGAGCGTCGTACCACCTTGCGCAAACTGGGGCAGGTATTTGTTTACGTTTTTCCGGTCCTGCGCTACATAGAACCCGAACAGCATGCCATTTCCCTGCGCCCGCTGGTAGGCCAGTTCGTCGAGGAAAGCCGCTTTGTTGTTCACTTTCTCAATGCGGGCCAAATCCGGACGGATAGGATCAAAACCACGTTTTTCGATGGTGAGGCTATCCATCCCACTGGCATAAAAATCGCCAACCATTTGGTACAGACGCCCTTTTGTCGTCGTTTTTGAAGCCTCGTCCAGTAGTGACTTCATCGCGTCAAGGCTCTTATCACGCAATTCGTTGAAACTTCCCCACGACGTTTTTGATGCTGGAATCGGATTGGCGCGCAGCCAGTTTCCGTTGGCATACTGGTAAAAATTGTCGCCGGGCTTCACTGACATGTCCATGTTTTCAGGGTCAATGAATTTACGCTTCGGAACAGCCGGCTTCGGAGCTTTATCTCTGGGGTTCGTCGGGGGCGTTGCGGCCATCAGACCGAAGGTTATCAGTACCGCCGACAAGCAAATCGTTCGTTGATTCATGTATACTATCTGTTGGGTTAATAAACAGACTACAAATTTAATAGAACACAGACTAAAAATAGAACACGAGTCAGACACTGCCGGGGGCTGTTGCGGAATTTATCCGTTTTGGCCCAGCAATTTGTCTGACTCGTGTTCGACTTTGTCGTAATAAACTTATTCGCCAGCCTTGGCAGTCAGCGGTCCGGGATACAGTTTGGCGTATGTTCCGGTTTTGTATTTGTCGAACGGCTCCTTCTGGTTGTAGTCACCGCCGAAATAGGTAATGATCTGGTGAAAGGTACGTGGCTCCAGATAACCGGCAATCGGTTGAATGAGATTGAATTGCTCATCCATAAACACCGTCGACGGATAGCTCATCTGGTTCCGTAGCAAGGCGGCAGCCAGTTCGTGAATGCCCCGGCCACTGGCACTGCCAACGTATTTGAACGTCTGTTTGTTAATCGTGATGTCACCCTGCTGTTCGGCGTTGAACTTAACAGCGTAATAGTTCTCGTTGACGTAATCAACAACGGCCGGGTTCGTGAACGTTTGCCGGTCCATGACCTTACACCAGCCACACCAGTCCGTGTAGACATCAATGACAAACTTTTTGGGCGTTTTCTTACCCAGATCATAGGCTTGCTGTATGGTAAGCCACTTAATTTTTTTAGGGGCGGCTTTCGGCGAATCATCGGGCCGAAACGAGCTGAGAACGAACAGCATTAAGCCGGTAAGAAGCAGAAACAGACGGTTCATGCGCATGCTTTTTTGTTGTAACGCTCGAACTGAGAATAAATTTAATGAAATGACCTGCCAGGAACAATTTTTCTATAGTTGATCAGGCCGGCTTTACCGCCCGAATCACTTCCCGTTTGTAAGCCGGACCGGAATGTTTTTCTACATGAAAGCCCACAGCTTTCAAATTGCGCTGAACGTACCCTTTGGAACAGTAGGTAGTCAACATACCTCCAGGTAGCAAAATGTCTGCCATTTGTCGAAAAACGGTCTCGGTCCACAGTTCAGGTTGAGCCTCCGGGGCAAACGCATCAAAGTAGATCAGGTGAAAGCGATCAACCGTTTGAAACTCCTGCAACATGCCGTGCACCTTAATCAGTGAAAAAAACGGATGAATCTGTACAATCTGGTTCCAGTCGGCTTCGTGCAGTTGGTGCAGGTAATTTGTGCCCAGCAGTTGATCAAAGTTCAGTTGATGTGCTTCATCCAATGGTACGGGATACGCTTCAATGGCCGTATGGTGAACGTAGCGCTGGCGTTGTTCGGCCTCCTGGGCGGTCAGGAGCGCATTCAGCCCCGTACCAAATCCCATTTCAAAACTACGTATCGGCTCATCGGAAAATCGCCCGAAGGCTTCCTGAAGTCCCAGCTCGATGAATACGCGCCGGGATTCTTGCCAGGCACCATGGATGGAGTGGTAATGCTGCCGCGTTTCCTCGCTGTAAATCGAATGCGAACCATCGGCAGTCAGGACAAGTCGGGTACTTACTTTCATAATCTTCGCTTTTGGGCTACTTTTGCGCTCCAAAACAACAGGACCAATGATTCAACGCGTTCAGACTATATTTTTGTTTCTCATTACCGTAGCAATGGGCGTCGCGCTGGCAAACCCCATCTGGCAGAAAAGTGGAGGTAGTGCCGTGGAAACCGCTCAATTAACGGCTTTGCAATACAGCCAGCAAACCGGCCTGACGAACGTAATTACCCCGCTCTGGTATCTGGGACTGCTCATGGCACTGGTAGGCATCATTGCCCTGTACGCCATATTTCAGTTTCGAAACCGCCTGCTCCAAACGGGCTTATGCGCTATCAATGCGCTTCTACTGACGGCCATTATGGGTATTATTCTGTACCGGGCTTTGTACGCAGGAAAAGAATATGGTAATCCAGCCGATCAGGGTACGTTCCTGCTGGGCTTCTATGCCGTTATTGCAGCGCTGCTATTTAATGCCCTGGCTAACCGGTTTATTCGGCGGGATGAAAAAATGGTTCGCGATTCGAATCGGCTACGATAAGGTCAATTAAACCCGCTTTTTCTTAATAGGTAAAAGCGGGTTTTTTATGGGCCAGACAACGTCTTTTTTTGCAACGCCCACCGCTGCAGGGCCAGATACACCCCTACTGACGAGGCTACGCCTACCAGAGCACCAGCAAAGGTGTCCTCGACAAAGTGTTGAAACAGGTATACCCGCGAATAGGCCGTCAATACGGCCAGCAGTAGCCATAACCAGCTTCGGCCTTTCCGTTCGTCGAGCATGGCCAGCAGACTGAACACCGCAAAGGCGGAGATAGAATGCCCCGACGGGAAGCTGTTATAGCTGTGGATATCCAGCCCTTCAATAAGGTGATACTCATACGTTGAGTGTTCCAGACGCTTCAGGGGCCGGAGTGCTGTGGGGAAAGCCAGCTGCTTCAATGCAATCGAGGTCAGCGACGACAGAGCAAAGCTTGCAAACGCCATGACACCGATCCGCCAGTAACGAACGAGAAGGATCGTGCAGATGAGAACGAAGAAAGCGCCGTCGCCCATGTAGGTTGCATACGTAAAGAAAACGTCGGCGTAACTATTGTTTCGGGCGTTGACCCACTGCATGAGCTGTTCCTGTGAGTAGATCAACTGCAATCCTCCTACAACAAGTAGCACCAGCAGATAAGGTCCGAAAAAATACTGATTTTTACGCAGTAGATTAAACAACATCATTGACTTGCCCCATTTGCCCTTTCAACCGTAATGCCTACGCTCAATACGTTCAACAGCGGGTCCTGCCGCATATACTGCCGTATCTGAATCGTGTACAGCCCCGGTTTGGGAAACCGGTAGTTTCGTTTAATGAGTACTTTATGGTCAAAGAGATCACCAAGACCGTCGCCATTGGGTTCGCCGGTTTTCGGGTCCATCAACAGCAGCTCGTCTAACCTGGATTCAATCTCCCTGCCTGATGAATCGCGCAGATAACGAGTCAGATAAAGATTATAATACCCGTACGACAAGCTGTTTCGCAGGTTATAATAAATGTTGTACGGTATTGACGCGTCTTCAATCCGGAAGGTAAAGGAAGGGGCATTTTTTACTGACCACTTGCCATCTTCAAAATCTACATACTCTTTATAGACTATATTCTGGTCGCACCCGACAAACCCAACAAACAATACCAAAATCAGCCAGCCAAATCGTTTCATAGCATTATAAAATGTCTGCAAAGCTACAACCCTGTTGTATGCTTTTCAAACGATAAAAAACTACGCAATTAGTTTGCAAACGATATAAATAGTTATAGGTTTGCTATATGGAGAAACTAACCGCCAAGGAAGAAGAGGTCATACAAGTGTTGTGGAAAATGGAGCAGGCCTACGTTAAAGACATGCTGCCCCACTTTACCAATCCTCCTCTGCATTACAACACGGTGTCTACGATCATTCGTAATCTGGAGGAAAAGGGGTACGTGGGCCACCGGGTTTATGGCAACACCCACGAGTATTATCCAATCGTCAGCAAAGAGGATTATCAAAACCGCTTTGTGCTTAAGAAGGTAGTCGGCGAGTATTTCGACAATTCATACAAAAACCTGGTTAGCTACTTTGCGCAGAACGAGAAAATTTCGGCGGAGGAGTTACGGGAAATTCTGGCCATGATTGAAAATAAAAAATAAGCATGGAACTGCTGCGCTATTTTCTGCTGGCCAATCTGCTGTTAGCAGTTGTTAGCGGTGCTTTTTATGCGCTGCTCCGACGCGAAACGGCTTTTGATGCAAATCGGCTTACGCTCTGGCTTAGCCTGGCCGTCACTCTGGTTTTGCCCTTGCTGGAACTGCCCGACTGGCGACCTCAACCAGTACGAGCGGCTATGCAGCATACCGCGCAGCTTATTACCCCTAGCCCTTTGGCTCAGGCTCCACAGGTTATCATTACGTATCCGGATGGGCGAACGTACCCGGCTTTCAATTCGACTACTCCAGAAAACAACTGGTCTTGGCAAACCTGGCTGGGCTTTGGCTACGGCCTGGTTATGCTGCTGTTGCTGGGGCGATTTGGATGGCAACTGGCATCACTGGTGAAGCTGCTCCGTAGCGCACACCACGAAAGCTATGACGGTTTCACCCTGGTGCGGTCTGAGAATGCATCGTCTCCATTTTCGTTTTTTCGGTGGGTGGTGTTGAATCCATCCCAGCACGAGCCCGATGAACTGGAGCAGATTTTACGACATGAGCGTGTCCATGTTCGCGCCTGGCACAGCCTGGACATGATCATCGCAGAACTGATTTGCCTTATTTTCTGGCTCAATCCGGCTGCGTATCTCTTTCGGCAACTGGTCCATCAAACCCTCGAATATGCGGCTGACCGCGCCGTGCTGGACGAGGGTGTCGATGCTAAAACGTATCAGTACAGCTTGTTAAAAGTAAATTTGATGGCGGGGCAATCCGCCTGAGTATAGTCTCATTTCGAACAGCGATGTACTCATTTACCAATCATTTCAACGGTTCAACCTTACGAGAGCGCATCATCATGATGAATCGTCCTGATTCCGGTCGTTCAGTCTGGATTCGGTACGTTATGCTGGGATTGGTATTGTGTGTGGCTACATTATTCGCCTGCCGGCATAAAGTGGACAACCGTGAACGCGACGTTCGGCGCGCCCTGCTTCCGGCAACAAACCCTACGCGGGCCATGGTGCTTGAACTGGAAGATAAAAACTGGTTCTGTCATTTATCGCTTGTGAAGAATGGAGCAAACGCCCCACTTTGGAAAAGCGAACCAATTGCTGTCGTTTTACGGGGAAATCAGTTCGCGTTAGCCGATGAGTACAGAAACGAGACAATCCTGTACATCAATGGTAAGGCAGCCTCCGAAACACAACTACAAAAACTATCTCCTGAATTTGTAGATGAGGTATTTGTTCTCCGCAAATGGGAATACAGTTCAGACGCTGAGTACGACCCTAAACCTAATCGGGTACTCATTCAAACCAGTTCGCATCCGATCCAGTTTACCCAAAAACGTAGTCGTTTCTTTACGTTGCTACAAGCGGCCGCTCTCTCGAAGCATCCGTTTGGCGAAACGTATTCATTCAACATGAATCAGTTGCTGGAGGCTACGTTCTTTCACAACAAGAACGCGCTGGTTGAACGCACAAAGAACCAGCATCTAAAACTTTACGACGAGTTTGCCGATAACACTGATGTTCTTATCAATGGTATTCTGGTTAAACCCGAAGACGTGACCTCAGTACATGTTCGGGAGGTCGCTCGTTTGTATACCCGTGAACGCCCCTTCACTGACTGGTTTCGAGCCGACCAACCATCATCAAGATTTGAGCTGAACATCCAGACGGCCCCCAGCCGCGCCAAACGCGACAGTTCATACTACGTATTCAGTCCTTTTTATTCAGGCGATTTTTAAGCAGCAGCCTCCTTAAACTAAAGCCCTGCCTGGCTTGTCTAACTACTGTAGTTATGACAACTGAAGCACTATGAAATTTTACCTGCGTTTTTTCGGAGTTGTAGTAGGTCTGCTGGTTTCATCCGGTACAACCTTCGGTTATTCGCCGGCTGACGCTACCAGTCGGTCGGATACGACCAGACCTAACCGGACGAGATCCCGATCGGCGTATGAACGACCGGCGCCTATGATTATGCCGGGAATGTCGCTGGACTCAAACTTCAGATCGCTCCCTCAGCAGGACCCGGCCGTTCAACGGGTTGTACCGGCCTGGCTGAAAGCTAAAATAACCGGTAAGCCGACCTATGTCGTAAATGGTAAGGTAGCTACGGCCGCTCAGCTACGTGGTCTACAGCAGCGACAGGTCGTATCAATGAAAATTCTTCCCGGCGACGATGCCTCAAAATTATACGGCAAAAATGCCAGTCAGGGGGTCGTGCTTATTACTACCGAGGCTGGCCTGGCACCGAAGCGATAATTCGTTTTTAAGCAGACAGCCCGTCAGTCGATGACTAACGGGCTGTCTGCTTATTGTGCTTTGCCGTTAAGCGGTGCTGGTGCTCCGTTTGTAGTTCCGGTTTTAGCTTTGGTCTTCTTTTTCTTCTTTTTCGACTTGGTTGCGTACTTTTTGTCCAGTCGATCAAGGTCGCTGTTCAGAGCGGCTGCGGTTACCGGCTCTTTGTCGGCTACCGGGGTCAGTACATCGAACGATTCCGGAATAACGCCCTGCTTGTTTAACTCGACAATTTCCAGCACACGATTGATCGGCAATGGATACCAGGTACTTTCGGTACCGTAGCCAAACCACATGATTTTACGGAAGATGTCGGTTTTCTGTAGGTACGCCCGGCCTTTCTGGGTTTCGAGTGGCTTGTCGATCGTCGGAATATCGCGAAGCGCATCCACGTACGTATCTAGTTCGTAGTTCAGGCAGCACTTTAACCGACCGCATTGCCCCGACAGCTTGGCCGGATTCAACGACAGATTCTGGTACCGGGCCGCCGATGTAGCAATGTTTTTAAAATCAGTCAGCCACGTAGAGCAGCACAATTCACGGCCGCATGAACCAATACCACCCAGCCGGCCGGCCTCCTGCCGCAAACTAATTTGCCGCATCTCAATCCGGGCTTTGAACTCAGCCGCCAATAATTTTATCAGCTCCCGAAAATCGACCCGTTCTTCAGATGAATAGTAGAACGTAGCTTTCGTGTTGTCCGACTGAAACTCAACGTCAGACAGCTTCATGTTCAATTTCAGATCGCGAATAATTTCACGGGCTCTGTACAGCGTCGGCAAATCGCGGTTGATCGCCTGTTCGTGCTTTTCCAGATCCTTTGGCGTAGCTATCCGGTGGATTACTTTCGTATCATCGGACACTTTGATGCCCCGCTTTTTAACCTGAAGCCGCACCAGTTCGCCCTGAAGCGAAACCGAGCCCATGTGGTAGCCTGACTGCATTTCAACTACCACAAAATCCCCTGTTGTTAAATCAAGCTGATGAACATTACGGTAGTAATCCTTGCGTCCACCCTTAAATTTGACTTCTACTATGTCGTATCGTTGCCAGCCTGGCGTTGCCATATCGCTTAGCCAGTCGAACGAGTTCAGTTTATTGCAACCACCGGTTCCACATCCTCCGCTGGAGCATCCTGCCACGGCCGTTTCTTTACCGTCGGCCGCTCCGCGTTGGGTGCCACATCCGCCCGTTGCGCAAGATTTGCATCCCATATATGTTACGTTTACAGTATTCGGTCTACAGCGGCCGGCGCTCCGGTTTTTTGCTCAACCAGGCTAACCATAAACAGTAAACCGAAAACTAATCCTGGTACCGAATCAGGTCAAGCCCGATGTCTTTCCGGTACTGCTTCCCATCAAATTGCACGGTTCGGGCCGCTTCCTGCGACTTCCGAACTGCGTTTTCGAGCGAATTGGCCAAAGCCGTCAGGGCCAAAACCCGGCCGCCGTTGGTCAATACCCGCCCATCTTGTGCTGTTGTACCAGCGTGGAACGCCGTTACATCTTCCAAACGTTCCAGATCGGTAATGATTTTACCTTTCTCGTATACATCTGGATATCCATTCGACACAATAACCGTTGTAACCGCCGTTTGGGGCGAAACCTGCAGGGCTATTTTGTCAAGTTCGCCGTCGGCGGTAGCCACCATCAATTCTGCAAAGTCATTCTGCACCCGGGGCAGAACTACTTCGGTTTCCGGGTCGCCCATGCGGGCATTATACTCAATCACGTACGGCTCACTCTTCACATTCATCAGTCCGATGAAAATGAACCCCTGATAATGTATGCCGTCCTGCTGCAACCCGGCCAGCGTTGGTTTCACCACCTTCTCTTCAACTTTGCGCAGGAAGGTTTCATTAGCAAACACTACGGGCGAAACGGCCCCCATACCACCCGTATTGGGGCCTGTATCGGCTTCGCCAATGCGTTTGTAGTCTTTAGCTTCCGGCAGGATCTTATAGTTGACTCCATCCGTTAACACAAAGACCGACAGTTCAATACCACGCAAAAACTGCTCCACAACTACCTTACTGCCGGCATCGCCAAACTTCCGCCCATCGAGCATATCGCGAAGCGTGGTTTGAGCGTCACCCATCGTTTCGGCAATTACGACACCCTTTCCGGCTGCCAGCCCGTCAGCTTTCAGCACCACCGGCAACGAATGATCCTCCAGGTAGCGCAGTCCTTCGTCGAGGGTCTCCACTGTGAACGTCCTGGATGCGGCCGTTGGGATACCATGCCGGAGCATAAAGCTTTTCGAAAAGTCTTTGCTGCCTTCGAGTTGCGCACCGGCCTCGTCGGGACCAACGATGCGTAATTTTGCAAGGTCTGGCTGTTGACGCAGAAAGTTTACAATGCCTTTGACGAGTGGCTCTTCCGGGCCTACGATCAATAAGTCAATAGAATGCTGGCGAATAGCCGTTGCTACGCCCTCAAAATCGTTGTATGCTACTGCTAAGTTGGTGGCTATCTGCGCCGTTCCGGCATTACCGGGAGCAACAAATAAAGCATCACATAATGGACTTTGCGCTAACTTCCACGCAAAAGCGTGTTCGCGTCCGCCCGAACCCAGTACAAGTATTTTCATTTAGAGTCTTCAGTTTTCAGCTTTCAGTGTACTATTTACTGGCAGCTTACGATAGCCGACGGCAAACTGTACATTGAAAACCGAAACGTATTTAGTTAGCTACTTCCGACAGGAATTTGATACGCATCAACCGCAGATCCTGTTCGGTGAAATCATCCCCGCCAAATTCACGCATGGCAACGGCAATGTTGTCGGTTTCGGCATTCATGAAGTAATCGTAGATTTCTTCCTGCCGGTCGGTGTCCATCACCTGGTTGATGTAATAATCGAGATTCAGCCGGGTTCCTGAGTAGCAAATGTGTTCAATCTCCTCAATCAGGTCTTCCATGGTCAGAGATTTTGCTTCCGCAATCTCTTCCAGGTCAACCTTACGGTCTATTTGCTGAATAATGAAAATTTTAACCTTCGATTTATTAACCGTCGATTTTACGACAACATCCTTAGCGGTTTCGATCTCGTTTTCTTCGACGTACTTCGTGATCAGGTCAATGAACGGCCGCCCGAACTTCTGCACCTTACCCATACCGACGCCGTTGATCTGCGCCATTTCCTCGCGGGTGGTTGGGTACGTAGTGGCCATTTCTTCCATCGACGGATCCTGGAAGATTACATACGGTGGCAGGCCTTTTTCTTTGGCAACTTTTTTACGCAGCGCTTTCAACAGGCCCAGCAGCTCCTCGTCGTAGGCGTTACCGCCGGATGTCGGCGCTACGTCCTTGTCTTCATCCTCACGACCTTCGGCTACCTGTTGATCATAGTGGTGATCTTTTGTGAGCGAAATTGGATATGGGTCTTCAATGTAGTTCAACCCACGCTGGGTCAGTTTCAGAACACCGTAATTATCAACGTCCTTCTCAATGTAGCCGTAGATCGTAATCTGCTTTAGCAGCGAGCACCAGAATTCCGACGTTTCGTTGAACTCCCGGCCTTTACCATATACCTCCAGCCGGTTGTGTTCATAGCTGGTGATGTATTGGTTATCAGTGGCAGTCAGTACGTCGGCCAGGTGAGCAACGTCAAAGCGCTGATCGGTTTGCAATACAGACTGCAACGCCAGAACGACCTCGTCCTGCGCCTTGAATTTTTCCGTGGGCTTCAGGCAGTTGTCGCAGAACCCACAGTCCTTGTCTAAAAACTCGCCAAAATAGCTCAGCAGCTGCCGACGCCGGCATACACCCAGGTTGGCGTACGATACCATTTCGGCCAGCAAGTGCTTGGCATTATCGCGTTCGGTGACGGGCTTATCTTTGTTGAACTTCTCCAGCTTGACAATATCGTCGTAGCTGTAGAACATTACGCAATTCCCTTCCAGTCCGTCGCGGCCGGCCCGCCCTGTTTCCTGGTAGTAGCCTTCCAGCGACTTCGGAGCGTCGTAGTGAATCACAAACCGAACGTCTGGCTTGTCAATGCCCATACCGAACGCAATCGTGGCAACGATGACGTCTACTTCCTCATTCAGAAATGCGTCCTGGTTGTTCATCCGGGTGACAGGGTCCAGCCCGGCATGATACGGCAACGCCTTAATGTCATTGACGTTCAGGAGTTCGGCAATGTCCTCAACCGTTTTGCGGCTCAGGCAGTAGACGATTCCCGACTTGCCTTTATTCTGCTTGACGTATTTAATGAGTTGCTTTTTAGCCTCGACCTTCGGCTTGATCTCGTAGTAGAGATTCTTGCGGTTGAACGACGATTTGTAGAGGTTGGCATCCTCCATTTGCAGGTTTTTCTGAATATCCTGCTGCACTTTAGGCGTAGCGGTTGCCGTCAGAGCGATAACGGGGAGATTACCGATATTATCGACTATACCCCGGATTTTCCGGTATTCCGGCCTGAAATCGTGCCCCCACTCCGAAATACAGTGGGCTTCGTCAATAGCGACGAACGAAATATTGGCCTTCTTTAAAAAATCTAAGTTTTCTTCCTTTGTCAGCGATTCGGGCGCAATGTAGAGAAGTTTAAGCGAGCCGTTGAGGGTATCCCTTTTCACCTTGTTCATTTCGGCTTTCGACAAGGTGGAATTCAGAAACTGCGCGTTAATCCCGAAGGCATTGAGCTGATCAACCTGGTTTTTCATCAGCGCGATCAGGGGCGAGATGACGATGGCTGTACCGTCGCTGACAATAGCCGGCAGCTGGTAACACAGCGATTTGCCGGCACCCGTCGGCATGATTACGAACGTGTTCCGGCCGGCCAGAATACTGTGTATAATGGCTTCCTGATCACCCCGGAATTGACTATATCCAAAAATTTCTTTCAGCCGCTCTTTGAGGGTCACATAGACCGTCTGGTCAACCTGCATCATTCTCTAAATTGTACAAAAGTTACTTCTCTTTACGGCTTGCCGTATCTTTGCAGTATAAAGTTAGCGAATTTACAAACAAACCATTCGCTAAGGCGAATCCGGACTTGAAAGTAATAAAAAAACCACAAACCATTGCCCGCGCTGTTCTCCTGGCTGAGGCTGATGCGATACGGGAGGCTGTTGATCGGCTCGATCATCATTTTGATGCGGCCGTTGAGGCTATCCTGAACGCCAAAGGCCGGCTGGTAGTTACGGGAGTGGGCAAGAGTGCGCTAATCGGTCAGAAAATTGTAGCGACTATGAACTCGACCGGTACGCCTTCGCTATTCATGCACGCGGCCGATGCTATCCACGGCGACCTTGGCATGATACAGCCCGACGACGTTGTGCTTGTCATTTCGAAAAGCGGCAATACAGCCGAAATTAAGGTCCTGGTGCCTTTGCTTAAACGCACAGGGGTGCAATTGATCGCGCTGGTCTGTGATGTTCATTCTTATCTGGCGGCCCACTCCGACCATGTTCTGCACGCGTTTGCTGCGTGCGAAGCCGACCCCATGAACCTGGCTCCCACAACCAGCACAACCGTAGCGCTGGCCCTGGGCGACGCGCTGGCCGTGAGCCTGCTCGAAGCACGAGGCTTCACGCGCCAGGACTTTGCCCGTTATCATCCGGGTGGTTCACTGGGCAAAAAATTATACCTGAAAGTACAGGATATATACACGCATAATCAATGCCCGACCGTTGGGCTGGACACGATGGTGAAAGACGTCATCTTCGAAATTTCGGCAAAACGGATGGGGGCTACCGCCGTAGTGGACAACAATGGACTCCTGGCCGGTATTGTTACGGACGGGGATATACGGCGTATGGCCTACCAGTATGATTCATTCATGCAGCTGTACGCCCGCGACGTCATGACGCCCACCCCCGTGTGCGTAGCGCCCGACGATTATGCCGTAGCGGCTCTTCAGCTGATGCAGGAACGTAATATCGCGCAGGTAATTGTGGCCGACGGCCGGCATGTGAAAGGCTTCGTTCACCTCCACGATCTGCTGAAAGAAGGGTTGGTATAAAGCACTCAGGGTTCCAGGTTGCTCTGCTTGTTTTCAGGCACCCGGAAGGTTAAACCCGGAACCTTGAACGGCTCAAAACTTCCATTTTACCCGCAGTGCTACGTTCCGGCCAATGTCGTCGGCGTAGTACCGGAACCGGTTTAGGTAATCGCGGTACACCGTATTGAACAGATTAGTAACGGATAGATTCAACTCCAGTTTATGTGTGTCCCCCAATGGGAGCGTACCTCCGGCCGACAGACCCCAGAGGGCGTAGGCAGGCGGAGGGGCTACAAAGTCGCTGTTGGGCGGTACCCGCTTCTGACGGGCCACGGCCAGATTACTAACACCAACGTAAGCGTCCTGCAGGCGGCTTACCTCCGCCCATTCGTAGCGAAGGCCATTCTCCCACCGATTAGGCGGAATCCAGACCAGCGGCTGATCCTGTTTCAAATCCTGAACGTACAGATAGGCCAGTTTGGATGTCCATTGTAGCCCCCGCCATACGTCCACCGACACAGTAGCGTCGAAACCCGTATATAGCGCGTTTGTTTGTGTGTATTTGAAATACGGAAATGCGCCCCGAATGGTCAGCCGGGCTTCGGCCTGGGGCTTCAGATATATGTAATCGTTAATATGGTTGTAGAATGCATCGAATTCCGCCCGCACCCGGGGTCTGGTATACTGCACATTCCACGTCAGGTTGTAGGCGGTTTCAGGCCGTAAGGTCTGATCGCCCTCTTCAAACGCAGCGGCACCGTGGTGTACCCCATCGCTGAATAGCTCGCTGATGTTTGGGGCCCGCCAGGACGTACCAAAATTCACCCGGCTCGTCCAGCGTTCGCTGGGTGCATACGTTACCCCTACGGTACCTGATCCATTCGCAAAGGTAAAGACGGGATTAGTCAGCACCCGGTTCTCGTACCGAAATACCTGCATGTGCCGATAATCGAACCGGAGGCCCGCTTCGTACTCCCATTGCTTATGCCGTAGTTTCTCAATCCAGAATACGCCCCCCTGATAGGTGCGAAAATTTGGAATAAGCGGACGTCCGTTCATTATATTGAACTGATAGAGTGCGTTAATGCCCAACTGTCCGTTCAGTCTGCCGATCGGCTTGTGTTCATACACCAGATCAGACGTAAAGCTGGTCAGGCGAAAGCGCAGCTCGGGACGATTCAGGGCAGCGAGTGAGTCGTTGCGGGGCCGGTTTAGGTCGTACTCCATCCGGTCGTCGTATTGTCGGGCTACGGTCAGCGTCCAGATGTCGCCGTGGCGAGGTTTATAAACAGTACGCCATTTTAAAAGATCATGGGTAATGTGTTGATACGGCCGGCCGATCGTATAGCTAAATCCCGACGTAACGAATGGCCTGCCTGACTGCAGTACTGCCAGAAGGTCCGTTACGCTGCCGATGTGCGAACCGGAATAAATGCCAATATCCGTCGCAAATCGACTATAATATAGGTCAGACGTAATCCGGCCAATGCGGTACCCGACCGCACCGGATACGTTTTGCTCAGCAACGCCCGTGTTATCCAGAAAATAGGTAGGCGTCCGAATGTTGCCGCCACGCTTAAGCGTTCCCTGCAACCGCCAGCTTAGCTGCGCGTTTTTTCCGGTAGTAGTCGCACGCGTGGCGCCTTCGGTTTGTAGAGAAATCACCCCTTGCCGTCCGTTGGTAAAGCCGACCGCGTTCAGTTCGCCATGAATCCCGGGCAGCGTCGGTAGAGGTCCCGGCTCGATCAGTATTACGCCCCCAATTGCATCGGGGCCGTATCGAACCCCCGAAGCACCTTTAATAACGGAAAGCCGGGTCGCCACAAACGGATCAATTTCGGGTGCATGCTCCGACCCCCATTGCTGCCCCTCCTGTCGGATACCGTTGTTCAGCAGCAAGACGCGGTTGCTGTGGAAGCCGTGAATAACCGGCTTAGCGATGGAGGAACCAGTTTGTAAGGTCGTGACACCGGCCAGGGTGCGAAGCGCTTCGCCGAGCGATTGTCCACGAGTCTGATCTAATTCGCGGCCTTCAAGCGACGTAACAGCCTGGCTGCTCAGGGCATTCGACTTTTGTGCAGTAACGTTTACGTCGTTCAGATGGATGGATTCTTCGTTAAGAAAAAAGTCCTGTTCTGCCACGGCATGGTTAAGAGCCAGCCGAACCTGCACCTCCTTATACCCTATAATACGGCTGACTAACGTGTAGTTTCCCTGACAAAGCTTATCGATTCGGTAAGCCCCGCTGGCATCTGTTACGGTACCCTGACCCGTTTCTTTAATCAAAACAATCGCACCGGTCAGCGCCTGTCGACTCTCCTGATCTAATACGATGCCTTTAACAAAGCAGGTACATCCTTCCTGATTCTGTGCCAACGCAGGACCGGAAGCGGATAAATAACCTAAAACTATTAGAAAACCGATGAATCGCACAGACGTACAGTACTTAAACTCCTGCTTTAACTCTACAAAGATACCAAATTAACGCAACACGGTTGCAGTTCATACGGTTTTGAATCCATTTTGGCAGTTTTTGACGTATATACAGTACTTGTTCTTTGGCATGCCGATATCTTGTTTAAGAAAAAATGTGGAATCTTAAACAGAGTGTGGACTACAGATTCCACAGTATGTGGGGGATTTTCCACACTCCACACTTCATTTCAGTCAACGTATATAAACCATAATCATAATTTTGAGCCTTTTAAACCACTGTTTTTGACGCTTTTAGGTGCTTTTTAGCTGTAACAACAATTTTTTTTTCAATGTTGGTTGTTTTTTTGTTCAATCACTGTGTAGATTTGATTCAACAAAAACATAAACACAGTCATGACCGCGCTCGAATTCACCTATCATATCGGAAAAGTGTCAAAGTCGTTGCGCCCGTTCGCACTTCGGCTAACGAAAGATGTTGAAGATGCAAACGACCTGCTGCAGGACACTTTGTTAAAGGCATTTACAAATCGTGATAAGTACACGGACGGCACTAACCTTAAAGCTTGGTTGTACACCATCATGAAAAATACGTTCATCACAAACTATCAGCGGATGGTACGTAAGAATACGTTCATCGATACGACTGATAACCTGCACTACATCAATTCGATGGAAAGCAGCACTGATAACATGGCTTATTCTTCGTTTGCTCAGGAGGACATCAACCGGGCCGTGAATAATCTCGACGATACGTACCGGACGCCCTTCATGATGCACTTCCGGGGTTTTAAATATCACGAGATCGCTGCGAAGCTCGATATCCCCATCGGCACGGTGAAGAACCGGATCCACATTGCCCGCAAAGAGCTTAAGGATCAGCTGAAAATATATGCTCACGCATAAGAAACTTTACTGACGTTCATACGTCTCAACAATATTGATTGAGTAGTTTTTGGTTAAAAAAGAGGAAGGTTCGAAAAGTTGGATGGTTTCCGTCCAACTTTTTTCGTTTTATTGGGTTGATTGTTTGTTGCTTAGTGAATTAGCTGCGCTTATAGGTAGCAAACCGGATAGCCAACCTCCATTCGTTCTAAAGTTTGTTTCCGTTCGGCAGCCAAATCCACTGATCTTCCTACTTATTAATTACCCACCTACTAAAATGCCCAGGCGTGTTCTTGTTGTCGGGGCCGGCTTTGCAGGACTGGCAGCAGCTACCAGTCTTGCCGATAAAGGCTACGACGTAACTATTCTTGAAAAAAACGATAGTCCGGGTGGCCGCGCCCGTGTTTTTCGTGCAGAAGGGTTTACCTTCGATATGGGCCCCAGTTGGTATTGGATGCCCGATGTGTTTGAAACGTATTTTGCCCGATTCGGCAAAAAACCCTCCGATTACTACAATTTGATCCGGCTCGATCCTTCGTACAGCGTCATTTTTGGCCCTACCGAATCAGTTGATCTCCCGGCGGGTCTTCCCAATCTGGAACGGCTCTTTGAGCAGATGGAGCCCGGCAGTGGCGCCAGACTCAGCGAGTTTCTGAAACAGGCTGCCTATAAGTACAAGGTGGGCATTCATAACTTCGTCTGGAAACCCAGCCGCTCGGTAACTGAATTTCTGAGCCTGAAGCTCCTGTACGACGTAACCCGGCTCGATGTGTTCCAGTCGTTTGCCAGCCACGCCCGCAAATTCTTTAAAAATCCCCGCCTGCTCGAAATCATCGAGTTTCCCATTCTGTTTCTGGGGGCCACACCCGAGAACACACCGGCGATGTACAGCCTGATGAACTACGCGGAAATGACGATGGGCACATGGTACCCCATGGGTGGCATGCATGAGATTGTCAGGGCGATGGTTAGCCTGGCGGAAGAAAAAGGGGTAAAAATTCTTCTGAATCAACCCGTTCGAAAAGTGGAGATTGCCGATGGCAACGCCAAACGGGTCATCACAGACGAGGGAATTTATGAAACCGACATCGTAGTTGCCGGGGCAGACTATAACCACGTCGAGACCAAGCTGGTTGATAACGCTTTCCGGAATTACGACGATGCGTACTGGCAAAAACGGGTTATGGCACCTTCGTCGCTGCTGTTTTACCTAGGCGTCAACAAGCGAGTGCCGAAGCTAAAGCACCACAACCTCTTCTTCGACGAGGATTTTAAACTTCACGCTCAGGAAATCTACGAAACGCCCCGCTGGCCAAGTCGCCCACTATTCTACGTATCGGCTCCCTCGGTAACGGATCCAGGTGTTGCCCCTACCGGGTCAGAAAACCTGTTCATTCTGATTCCGGTAGCCCCGGATCTGACCGACGACGAAGCTACCCGCGAACGCTACTATGATATCGTTATGGATCGGCTGGAAAGCTACGTCGGCGAAGACATCCGTAATTACGTAGTGTATAAGCGAAGCTATGCTCACCGTGATTTTAAAGACGATTACAATGCATTCCGGGGAAATGCATACGGGCTGGCTAACACACTCAAACAAACGGCTTTGCTAAAGCCTTCTTTGAAAAACAAAAAAGTTTCTAACCTGTTTTATACGGGTCAATTAACAGTTCCCGGCCCAGGGGTTCCTCCTTCGTTGATTTCGGGATTAGTGGTAGCGGATGAGGTTGCGAAAGAATTTGCCTAACTTGTAAACTAACCAGATACGGTGATCCCATTACGACGTATATAGGTCTACCGTACCAACCACGACTTAGCTATGATGGCTTTATTCAACCAGACCGCCTTGGAATGCAGTAAATTAATTACGGAACATTACAGCACGTCATTTACACTGGGAATCCGGACGCTGGACCGAAAGTTTCACCTGCCTATCTACGCTATCTACGGTTTTGTCCGCTACGCCGACGAGATTGTGGATACCTTTCACGATTACAACAAGAAAGCCCTGCTCGCCAAGTTTAAAGACGATACGTACCAGGCCATTGAAGAAGGGATCAGCCTAAACCCTATTCTTCAGTCGTTTCAGTTGGTGGTTCGCGAGTATAACATCGAGTACGACCTGATTGATGCGTTTCTGAAGAGCATGGAAATGGACCTGTATTTTCAGGACTACGATGCCGATGGCTATCAGGAGTACATCTACGGTTCGGCTGAAGTCGTGGGGCTGATGTGTCTGCGCGTTTTCTGTGAAGGCGACTGCAAAGCCTATGATCATCTGAGAGAACCGGCCCGTAAACTGGGATCCGCTTTTCAGAAGGTCAATTTTCTACGCGATCTCAAAAGTGATTACGTTGACCGGGGCCGTACGTATTTTCCGGGCGTTGATTTTAATGCGTTTGGCCGGGACACCAAACAGCTCATCGAGGACGACATCCAGCGGGACTTCGACGAAGCGTATCAGGGCATCCTGAATCTACCCCGCGGAGCCAGAATGGGGGTGTATCTGGCCTACACCTATTACCAGACCCTGTTCAATAAAATCAAGCAATTGCCGGCCTCCCGGATTCAGAACGAACGAATCCGCGTACCGAACCCCCAGAAGCTGGCCCTGCTGGCACAGACGTACCTGAAATATCGGCTAAACGTAATATAACGGCCCCTTCGTGCCTTTTCGCTATCTTTGCTACATACCACATCTTTGACGCATGGTAGTTGAAAAAACCATATCATCAGATGTACTGTCGAAGTACGAGATGGTCGTTGGCCTGGAAGTACACTGCCAGCTGTTGACCCAAAGCAAGATTTTTGCGGCCGATGCTAATTCATTCGGAGCCGATCCCAATACCCAGATCAGTGTCATTACGCTGGCTCATCCCGGCACCCTGCCGAAATTAAATCGACAGGCGGTTGAATTTGCGGTTCGGATGGGTCTGGCCTGCGGCTCAGAAATTACCCGCTACAACGTATTTGCCCGCAAAAACTATTTTTATCCTGACCTGCCAAAAGGTTACCAGCTCTCGCAGGACAAAGGGCCGATCTGCGTGGGCGGAGGCATCCGGGTTAAAGTTAAAAACCCGGTCACCGGCCAGCCGTACGAAACGACAATCCAGATTCATCATATCCACCTCGAAGAGGATGCCGGTAAATCCATCCACGACGGCGACGACTGGGCTACGCAACTGGATTACAACCGGGCTGGCACACCCCTGATCGAAATGGTTACGGACCCGTGTATTCAGACGGCCGAAGAAGCGGGCCAGTACCTTACGGAAGTACGACGGCTGGTTCGTTACCTCGACATTTGCGATGGTAATATGGAAGAAGGTTCACTCCGCTGCGATGTCAATATTTCAGTTCGCCTGAAAGGCGCTACACAACTGGGCACTAAGGTAGAGGTGAAGAACCTGAATTCAATCCGAAACGTACAGCGAGCCATCGAAGCCGAGTTTCGTCGGCAGATCGACGTTGTGGAGGCAGGCGGCAGACTTATTCAGGAAACCCGCACCTTCGATGCAGCGACCGGCCGCAGCTACGCCATGCGGGAGAAAGAAACGATGAACGATTACCGGTACTTTCCGGACCCCGACCTGACACCGGTTGTTATCTCTGACGATTGGCTGGCCGACATTCAGGCCAACATGCCCGCCTTACCAGGCGCCGTTTACCAGAAGTTCACGACATTCTACGGTCTGCCCGATTATGATGCGGCACTGTTGAGTGATACAAAAGAACTGGCCGAGTTTTACGAAGCCGTTTGCACCGACACAACCAACTACAAAGCGGCCTCAAACTGGATCATGGGTCCACTGAAAGGACAGCTTACCGAAAAGCAACTGCGGGACCGGCAGTTTCCCGTAACCCCCAGCCAGCTAGCCGCGTTGATTACGCTTATTGACAACGGAACCGTAAGCCAGACGGCGGCCCAGCAAATTTTTGGCCTGATGGCGAATCAGCCCAACGCCCAGCCGGCTGCCATTGCCCAGGCGCACAATCTGGTGCAGAACCGCAATACCGACGCGCTCAAAACGTTGGTAGAAGAGGTGTTGGCTGCCTGGCCAGACAAAGTTGACCAGTATCGAAAAGGAAAGAAAAACCTACTGGGCCTATTTGTTGGTGAGGTGATGAAAAAGTCAAAAGGCTCAGCGGATCCCAAACTTGTCAATCAGCTACTGGTTGAAACGTTGGCCGGGTAATTGCACGAACGCTGTGTAAAACAGCCCGCGAACCGGTCAGGTCCATAACCTTCTTTTTTTGCTTATTCGTAAGAAACGATTATGAAACATTTTTTTGCGGCAATTGGCTTTGTAGCCGCCTTACACGGGATGGTTCAGGCGCAGAACGGCGCTCCAGCGAACCAGAAAGAGTTTACAGTAACGGGCACCGTCAAGCGGTTAGCTCCCGGCGAAAAGATTTATCTGGAATCCAACAACCAGCCCAGCCGCCGGCTCGACTCAACCCAGGTTGGACCAAACAATTCCTTCACGCTGAAAGGCCGCGTGCCGGAAGGTGGCGATGTGATGGTGCTGAACGTAGGTGGTGGTCAGAAACTGGCCCTGCTGGTCGAAGGTGGCGAAACGCTGACCGTAGCGGCAGACGGCTTTAAGATGGATCCGAAGTCCGGCCAGGTGGGCCAGGCAACGGTGACCGGCTCCAAAAACATGGAGTATTATCAGAAGCTAATGACCTTGCGCACCGATATGGAAACGAAGGTCTCGAACTGGAACAAGCAGTATGCCGCGGCTACCGAAAAGAAGGACTCCAAGAAAATGGAGCAAATTCAGAAGGATTACGAAGCTGCTGAGAAAGAAGTGGTCAGCCAGGTAAAAGCCATGCTGCCTGACATGGGTACGTCGCTGGTATCGCTGTTTGCGTTGAATTTCCTGAATATTGATACCGATCTTCCTACGTTTGATGCACTGGCACAACGTTTTGAAAAAGAGAATCCCAACAGCCCCCATGCGAAATCTCTCATCGGCCGCGTAGCCCGCATCAAAGGCGTAATGGTTGGTGCGAAGGCGCCGGAAATTGCACTGAGCGACACAACGGGCAATACCGTTCCTCTTTCGTCGCTGCGGGGCAAATACGTTCTGGTTGATTTCTGGGCGTCGTGGTGCGGTCCCTGCCGGAACGAAAACCCGAACGTTGTCCGGATGTACAATAAGTTCAAGGATAAAGGATTCACCATATACAGCGTTTCGCTTGACCGCCCCGGCGACCGTGAGAAATGGGTCCGGGCTATCCGCAACGACAACCTGACCTGGACGCACGTATCCGACCTGAAGTACTGGCAGTCGGCTGCGGCTCAGCAGTACGGCGTACAGGCCATTCCGGCTACGTTCCTGCTGGATAAAGAAGGTAAAATCATTGCGAAAAATCTGCGGGGCGACGCCCTGGAACAGAAACTGACTGAGATTCTGAAAGAAGGCGGTCAGTAGATAAATTTCATTGTAGTTTTGCCCGAAGGTCAGGTTAGCCAACCTGACCTTTATTTTTGCCATCTTAATCAAGCGGATTTACTAAACCCACTGCGCTATGAGAATTGCAATCGTTGGCTGCGGCAATATGGGAATGGCATTTGCCAAATCTTTCCTGCAATACGATCTGGTAAAGAAGGACAACCTCCTTTTGATTGAAAAAAGCACTGAGCGCTCCGAAGCCCTCAAAGCCGAGAAAGCCGGTGTTGTTGTCGATACCATCGGCCCCCGCGTCGGCGAAGCTGACCTCATTATTCTCTCTGTTAAGCCCCAGGATTTCAGCAGTGTTTTTGAAGCCCTGCGAGCCGTAATCCAGCCTAATCAGGTCATCTTGTCCATTATGGCGGGGATACCTATTGCACAAATTCAGGAGCGGCTGAACCATCCGCTGGTGATTCGGGCCATGCCCAATACCCCGGCTATGCTTGGCATGGGCATTACCGGTTTTACAGCCGCTAAAGAAGTTGATCTGGCTAGCCTTCGCCGGGTCGAAAACCTCATCAATGCTACCGGCCGGTCCATTTTCCTGGAAGAAGAAAGCATGCTGGATGCCGTGACGGCGCTAAGCGGCAGCGGCCCGGCTTATTTTTACTACGTCGTCAAGGCGATGGTTGAAGCGGGCAAACAGATGGGCTTCGACGATTCGGTCGCGACCTTGCTGGTCAAGCAGACTATGCTGGGGGCGTATCATCTCATTAACACCGCCGATAAATCGCTTGATGAGCTTATCAAAGCTGTTGCCTCAAAGGGTGGCACAACCGAAGCCGCCCTTCGGGAGTTTGAGTCCGGCGGCCTCACCGATACGTTAGTAACCGGCATCAAAGCGGCCCAGACCCGCGCCACGGAATTATCAAAAAGTTAATGGAACACAGGCCGGATTGTATTTGGCCTGTGTTCCATTTTACAGACCTGTGTACGTAAACGGTGTAATGGCGTATAGTTCGGCTTTAACCGAATCAGATACGTCCAGCCCATTGATGAACTGCTGAATTGTCTGCTCCGTAATTTTCTCGTTGGTACGGGTCAGGGCCTTCAACGCTTCATACGGTTGTGGGTACCCTTCGCGCCGTAGGATTGTCTGGATACCTTCTGCCACGACGGCCCAGTTGTCTTCCAGATCGGCCTTAAGTGCCGCTTCGTTCAGTTCCAGCTTGTTGAGTCCTTTCAGAAGCGCTTTCAGGGCAATAACCGAATGGGCAAAGGGGACGCCAATATTCCGCAATACGGTCGAGTCGGTCAGGTCACGCTGCAGCCGGGAGATCGGCAGCTTGGCCGACAGATGTTCCAGCAAGGCATTGGCAATACCCAGGTTTCCTTCCGAGTTTTCAAAATCTATTGGATTAACCTTATGCGGCATGGCGGATGACCCTACTTCGCCGGCTTTGATTTTCTGTTTGAAGTAGTTCATCGACACGTACGTCCAGACATCGCGATCAAGATCAATCAGGATCGTGTTCAGCCGTTTGAACGCATCAAGCGCAGCGGCCAGCATGTCGTAATGCTCGATCTGCGTCGTAAACTGACTGCGCACCATGCCCAAGCCTTGGACAAACTGATCCCCGAATCGCTTCCAGTCCTCGCCTGGATACGCTACGCTGTGGGCGTTGAAATTACCCGTTGCCCCGCCAAACTTGGCAGCAGTCGGGATAGCGGCCAGCAAGTGCAGTTGCTTTTCGATACGTTCGCAGAAAACGCTTAACTCTTTACCCAAGCGCGTTGGTGAGGCCGGCTGTCCGTGCGTTCGGGCCAGCATCGGAATGGTTTTCCACTGCTCGGCCAGTTCCTGCAGCCGGACGTACACGTCCCGGTACAACGGCGTAATTTCGTTCTCCAGCGCGTCGCTCAGAAGCAACGGAATGGCTGTATTATTGATGTCCTGCGAGGTTAATCCAAAGTGGATAAACTCCAGAAACGGTTCCAATGCCGAACCAGCAAGTTTCTCTTTGATGAAATATTCAACGGCTTTTACGTCGTGGTTCGTAGTGGCTTCAATCTCCTTAATCCGTAGCGCATCAGCTTCGGTGAAGGTTTCATACAAGGCCCGCAGGTTGGCAAAATCGGCGGCATTAACACCCTGCAACTGCGGAATCGGCCATTCGCAGAGCGCGATAAAATACTCAACTTCAATACGAACCCGGTAACGGATCAAGCCAAATTCGGAGAAATAGGGAGCCAGCGCATCAACCTGACGTCGGTAGCGGCCATCAACTGGCGAGATCGCCGTTAAAGCAGATAAATTCATAGGGATGGTACCAAATGACAAAAGTACGGACTTCCAGAAAATGATTCATCCGATGACGGGCCGCCATCGGATGAGCCAGGTTTTCGTGACTGAAAAAATTTCGTTTAGAATGGGTTCATGTACATTCCTATGCCTACCCAGGTTGTCTGCTGATCTTCGTACTGACTATACGGCCTGAACCCGGAGTACCCTTCCAGCAGGAACGTAATGCCACTGGCCGGCCGGCCCACTTCCAGACCGAGCCCCGCGTGGATGCCCGGCCGAAAATCGGTTTGCTGCCAGAATTTAACATCAACACCACCCACAAGCCGTGGCGACTGGGATGCGGGTTTGCGGTAATACGTACCAATCTGAGCGCTTAGCAGTTTTCGCTCCGACGATTTCCGCAGCACGAACCCAATCCCGCCGTAGGTACGCCATCCATTTGCGGATGTGCGGCTATAGGTTGCATCGAGCAGTTCGTAATTGACTGGGTTAGCGGTATAGGTTGTAATTCGGTTGCGGATAATGAAATCGTCGCCCAGATGCGATGACAAATGATACAGCCGGAAACGCCAGGTATTCTTACCGCGTAACAGGTTGTAATTGAAACTAAGCTTATAATCGTTGTTGATCAACTGCCGACGCTGGCGGTTCCTATCGGCATCATAATACACTTCAAACTGCGTGTACGAGGCTACATCCAGCACCCACTCGTTGGCCCGATCCGGAGCGAGTGTCCGCCGGTAGATCGGCTTGATAAAACCAAACTCAAATGGAACGATACTGCCTTTGTACCGATTACCATCCATCCAGTATCCCGGCAGCACACTAATAAATGACTGAGCTTCCAGTGGGTCCAGCAGAATGGGCTCGAACAGGTGGCCTTTTGGCAAAAACTCCTTCGTGATCCGTACTGACGCTACGGTATCCGGTCCCAACTGCCTCGGGCTACTGATTACAGCGGGTGCTTTGGCAGCTTTCTGCTGTTGCTTACGTTCGCGAGCCTCCCGCGCCTGGGTTTCGCGCGCCAGTCGTTCCTGCTCTTTCTGCGCCTGACGAGCCGCCCGCTCCTGCTCCCGCTGATTTTGTCGATCTCCGTCAGATGTACGCACTTCCGGTTCAGAACGGGGAGCCGGCGTAGTAACAGCCTCGGTTTGTTGTGGCTCGACGGGCTGCGGTTGAGCCTGCGGTTGTACAGGCTCAGGCGTAACAGCAGCCGGTGGTGGAGCGGTTGTCACTTTAGCCGTCCGGCCAGCCGATTTCTGCGCATCGTCCTCTTGGCGACGTCGCTCTTTTTCAGCTTTCTTAGCTAGACGCTCACGCTCCTTCTGGGCCTGTTTGGCCTGGTACTCACGCTGCTCCTGTGCCCATTTGGCCCGCAGCTGACGTTCTTTTTCGGCGGCTCGCTCCCGCTTTTCCTTTTCTCGTTGTTCTTCGGGCGTCAATGGCCGGGGCTGCGGAGCGGCCGGCCGGGAAGCAGTCCGGGCGGGCGTGGTTGCGGTTGAACTGGCGGGCGCCGATCCAGGTTGCTGCCCCAACGCCAGCAAACTGACCAGACTACTGAAAATAAAAACAAATAACGCTTTCTTCATCAGTCAAGGGAAAAAGTGTCTCCCAGCCAAGACCGGGATGAGAGCCGGGTTAAGTTACTGCTTGAGCGCTGCGTAATTTTTGTAGAAATAAGGGATTGTTTCAATGCCTTTGTAAAAGTTGAACAGTCCGTAGCTTTCGTTGGGTGAATGCAGGGCATCACTATCCAGGCCAAAGCCCATCAGAATCGATTTAATGCCTAACTCACGCTCAAACAGAGCTACAATCGGGATACTACCGCCACCCCGGGTTGGGATCGGCTTCTTTCCCCATGCCTGCTCAAAAGCGCGGCTGGCCGCTTCAAACTCGACTGAATCGGTTGGCGTAACGTAGGGAAGCCCACCGTGATGGGGCGTAACTTTCACCGTTACCGTTGGCGGGGCGATGGCCGTAAAGTGGCGGGCAAACAGTTCAGTGATCTCGTCCGGATTCTGGTCAGGTACCAGACGCATGCTGATCTTAGCGCTTGCTTTAGACGGCAGCACCGTTTTCGCGCCCTGCCCTATATACCCACCCCAGATACCGTTTACGTCAAGCGTTGGTCGGATTGATGTTCGCTCGTTGGTGGAATACCCCACTTCACCCGCTACTTCGGCGATACCCAGATCGCGCTTGTATTCATCCAGATCAAAGGGTGCTTTGGCCAACTCGGCCCGGTCGGCGTCACTCAGGTCGACCACCTTGTCGTAAAAGCCGGGAATTGCAATCTGCCCGTTTTCATCCTTAAGCGAGGCAATCATGTCGCAAAGTACGTTGATTGGATTAGCCACGCCCCCGCCGTACACACCCGAATGCAGATCGCGGTTAGGGCCGGTTACCTCCACTTCAACGTACGACAAACCCCGCAATCCGGTTTCAAGCGAGGGGGTTTCGTTGGAAATGATACTGGTGTCCGAGATCAGAATGACGTCGGCCTTCAGCATATCGCGGTTCTGGGCCACGAACGTACCCAGATGATCAGACCCAACCTCCTCTTCACCTTCAATCATTACTTTCACATTACAAGGCAGGCCATCGGTTGCTACCATGGCTTCAATTGCCTTAATGTGCATGTAAAACTGGCCTTTATCATCGCAGGCGCCCCGGGCATAGATGCGTTCATTGCGGATGGTAGGCTCAAAAGGGGGCGTTTGCCAAAGGTCGTACGGATCAGCCGGCTGAACGTCATAATGGCCGTATACCAGCACGGTTGGCTTAGCCGGATCAACAATCTTTTCGCCGTAAACGACCGGATGGCCCGCCGTTTCGTACAACTCGGCTTTATCCAGCCCGGCCGCCAGTAGCTTCTCTTTTACGTACTCGGCCGCCCGCCGAACATCGTCCTTAAATGCTGAATCCGCCGAGACAGATGGAATGCGTAGTAACTCCAGCAGTTCATCAAGAAACCGCTGCTTGTGGGTGTCGAGGTAGTCAGTCATACGTCAAAAAAGTCGCCCCGAAGTTACGCACTTTTCGCGCAACGACGGGGCGTCATATAAGTATAGCACTAATTTCTTATTCTTCGCGCTTCTTTCGTAAGCGGATCAGCACGGTACGGCTTTCCTGCCCCCGCAGGAGCCGGCCAATGTTTTTCTGGTGGGTCAACACCACCATAACAAAAATCAGAAAACCGAACGCAATCAGCAGCGGACTTTCCTTTTCACCAAAAATGCGCAGCAGCAACAGCACCGGGAAGGCGAGGGCAGCCATCATGGAGCCGAGAGATACGTATTGTGAAGCAATCACAACGAGCAGGAAGATCCCGATGCAAACGGCCGCCATCTCAGGATGAATGGCCAGGATCATGCCCAGTAGTGACGCTACGCCTTTCCCACCTTTGAAATCAGCAAATACCGGATACAAATGCCCAATTACGGCAACTATGCCAAAAACCAGCTTGAACGTCAGTACTTCATTGAACGTAATTATGCCGAAATGCCAGAGGAGCGTCGACAAAACGGCGGCTGTGTATCCCTTCAATACATCAACCAGCATAACGATGGTACCAGCTCGTTTGCCTAACACGCGAAACGTGTTCGTTGCGCCGGCATTGCCGCTTCCAAATTGTCGGATGTCGATGCTGAAAAAACCCTGACCATACCAAACTGCTGTCGGGATAGACCCCAACAGATACGCCAATACCGTAGTTGCACTAATTAACAGAACGTTCATTTAACTGAGTAAAGTAAGCTGTAACTAAGCAAAGAGAGCAGGCTCGTGAACCTACCGGTAAGTGAAGGGAATGTGACCTCAAAATTATGCTACTATTAGCAAAAAGACAACCAATTTACTTATGAAACAGTTTGGTTACCTTATTAATTTCATCGGGTAACATTACTTTCCCCCCAACAACGACTTCCTGCAAACTATCGTCAATCAAATACTGTCTGGCGGCCTCCAGTATCTGTTCAGGCGTAACCATCCGTAGATTCGCAATATAGGTAGTCAAGAAATCGGCAGGCAATCCGTCCAGTAAGATTACTTTATATCGGTCTGCAATTTCAAACGGGGTGTTTAATGAGCCGACAAATTCCCCGGCCATGAAATTTTTCACGGTTTCCAGTTCTTCGGATGTGACCAGTTCGGTTTGCAGCAACCGGATTTCCTTACGTATCTCGTCCAGCGTCTGTTCTGTGTTTTCCCGGTTTACATCCGTTCCGATCAGAAAGTAGCCGTCGCGCCGGAACGACACTACGTTTGATGAAATGCCATAGGTAAATCCTTTCTCTTCCCGAATGTTTTTCATCAATCGGGACCCAAAGTAGCCACCCAACACCTCATTCGTTACCAGCATAGGAAAGAAATCGGGGTGCTGGCGGGTAAACAGCCGACGTCCGAACCGAATCGACGATTGGATACTGGCCGTTTTTTCAAATAGAACCGGCTGTTGATCGCCTTCCTGGCGTATAGTATGGGCTGGTACCGCCGTATCGCCCTGAACCGGCAACTGTCCAAGTTCCCTGTTAATCAGGATACTTTCGTTTTCTGTGACCTGACCGGCTACCAGAACCTGGAATGGGCGATTTTGGATAACCCGTTCGTAAAAGCCCAGTATCTCATCCCGGGTTAACTTTTCGATTAATTCCGGGCGCTGACTACGGCCGTATGGGTGATCGCTCCCGAAAAGCTTCTCACGAAAAAGTACACCGGCCAGATAGGCATTCTTCTCGTAATTAACCCGCAGGTTCTGGAGGGTGATGTTGCGTAAGTCTTCCAGTTCTTTCTCGGGGAAGACGGGTTCCGTAAGCAGCTCCCGAATCAGGGGCAGAACGTTGGGGAGGAATTTAGTCAGGCAATAAACGACCAGACTGGCCCGGTCGGGCCCACTGCTAAGCTCAAGGAACGCGCCGTATCGATCAATGTACTCGCTAATCTGACTCGCTGTACGGCCCTGCGTACCCTCGCCCAGCATCTTCACGGCAAAAAATGCCGTATTCGACGTTGTTTCGTACCAGGTACCCGCATCGAAAATACACTCCAGGCGAAGAATTGGCTGCTGCTGAACGGCAACCGAATGAAGCAACATGCCATTGTCGAGTGTTTGCGTTTGTACGGTCGGCAGGCGAATTTCCTGAATAGCCTGGTAGGCAGGAGACTGTGTTCTATCAATTATCATAGTGGAACTACCCTAAACATAAAATGGCATCTCAGTGAGAAATGCCATTGTTAATGCACCGACGTTAAATGAAGGCATTCAACATCATTATGTATTTAATTCGAGTCGTTGGTTATTGACTCTTCACTATCATCACTAAAGGCCCCCGACCCTCGGTTGAAATTAAACAGGAGCGATACCCTGAACGTCTGGGCTAATGGGCTACCCTGTCTAATTGGCAACAGGTACGAGAAGTCGACACCAAACCGTTGCTGTAGCCGGAAACCAACTCCCGTCGTGAAATATTTACGGCCACCTTTCAGGTTCGATTCGCCAAAATAACCGCCCCGAACCGCAAACTGATCGTTGTACCAGTACTCAACACCAGTTGAGATAGTAAATTCTCTGATTTCTTCGCTAAAGCCGTCGGGTGCATCGGCAAACGAGCCGAAAATGGCGCTGAAATAATTTCGATTCGGATTTTGACCAGCCAGGATCACCGATTGTCCGTTTACTACGGTAGTTGAAGGGGGCGTTGGGACCATCAGCTTATTCGCATCCACGACAAAGTTGAATTTGTTGTACTGGTCGGCGTAATACGTCAAGCCGGCGCCCAGCCGTAGATTTGTCGGAATAAAGTAACGCTCGGTTCCGCCGTAATTGATTCGACCACCAAGATTGGAGATCATTCCCCCAAACGTCCAGCCGAGTCCCTTACCCGTAGCATCATCACGTACCTGATTCTGGTAAAAGGCACTGATTTCAGCTGCGGCCGTAGCGCCCGGCTGCAAACCCGGATTAGCCGAACCGGCCGCCAGGTTGGAGTTCAGATATTTCAGATTGACACCCAATGAAAAATTCTGCGACAGCCGCTGGGAATACGAAGCTGTTATGGCATACTCACGCGAGTTGAACGAGCCAAGCTGAACACCCTGCGCGTTGGTAAAATCGACGGTTCCTAAATCAAAATACATCAGAGAGCCACCTACCACTGAGTTCTTGCCAATTTTGGAATAACCGGCCAGATACGTATAGTACATATCGCCGATCAACTCCCGAAGCCAGGGAGTATATGAAATGGTAGCACCTTTATCCTGCTTGGCAAACACCAGCTTGGAGGGGTTCCAGAACATCGCATTGGCATCGGGATCACCAAGGGCTACACCTGCTTCGCCCAACGCTCCACTACGGGCATCGGGCGTAAAATTCAGAAAGGGTACAGCCGATGTTGGCGTTCGCAAAACCTGGCCACTTAAGGCTGTCAATGAACCATTTTGCGCGTTGGCAAGAAACGGGAGGAAGCTACTGGCACTTAAAAGAACACAGGAAAAAATGCGCTTCATAAATTGTGTTGGTCAACCACAGCCATCGCCATTTATTCAAAAGGCAATACTGCGCGGTCAAAATTACGACGATTCGTTAGATTAGAAAAAAAACAGGGCATATGGCCCGATAAATCACCTGGATAGTACCAATCGCCCTTTGCTGGTGGCTTCGGCTCCGTCGGCCACCGACCGGACCTGGACCTGATAGATGTAAAGCCCGTTTGGCAGTATCTGCCCGGTATCTGCCCGACCGTCCCAGCTACCCACCTCAAGTGTTTCGCTACAATCGCTGCACTGGCCCGTCTGGCGGTTAAACAAGCGGCCGTTGAGGTCATGGACGCTGAGTATCCAGTCCAGCGGCTCTCCTGATCGGTTGTGTTCAAGGGTCAGTGTGGTTTGCCCAACCACCGGATTCGGGCTGGCCCGAAGGGTCCGGATAATGAGTGTCGGCTTTTCGGAAACTATTATGGTCAACGCCCCTTCTGCTGAATTATTGTTAATATCCCAGGCTTTCACCCGAACGGTATACCGCCCAGGAGTAACATTTGTAAATGTATACAGCACTTCGCCCTGTCGGCCGTCGGAGCCCGTTGCTACATACGAGTCATTCAGTATTATCGATTGTCGGTCCCCCAGTTGAGCCGTCAGTTCGTGCCCTAATCCTGATCGCGCCAGATTAATCCCCTGATCATCGCTCAGGGAGATCCGTAACGTTACGTCGGGACCGGACACCCGCACCACCTCACCGTCGGCTTGTCCATCCTTTACCGACAGCTGAACAACGGGTGGCTGATTGTCAATCTTTTCCGGCGTAGCACTTCCTCCCACCTTCAGGCTATCGTAGCTGCCGATGGCATCGAATAAACTGTCCGCACGAACGGCGTAGGCATATAGCTTGGCTTTACCAATGGCATAGTCAATATCTTTTGGCATCACGAACCGGACCGTAAACCGCCCCTGCTGAACCGCTACCTGGCCCGTGAAAACGGGGCTGTTAAACGTACTGTACGACATTCGGCTGCTCTCGGTACCCAGTGTTGTCTGAGTAGTCGCCTTATCGTATAAGGTCAGCCGGAGTGTACCGGTGAAATCGTTTAGACGTTGACCCGCCTGGCGTATTTCGCCGGTCAGTTCCGTCGTCTGCAAAGCCCGCAATGTGTCTACCCCGCCTTTATCAACCGACCGGCCGTTTACCTGCGTCAGAGCTACCTGTGCTCTGGGGTACGCCAGTCGCATGGAGGGATCACCTAACAGTGCAAAGTTGCGGTTTACGGGTCCGCTTAAGCTATTATTCTTTGTCGCCCGCATAACGTCCCCCAAGCGCGGCATCTGACCGTCAACCGGCGTAAATACGGATTGGTAAAACGCCCGGTTAAGCACCAGGTTCGTATTGGCAAATACAGGCCGGGTGGTTGTAAGCAAGCCAATGGCACCGCCCAGCCGGCTTAGCAACGACAATTCCGCGCCGGAGTTTATGTTTGGGTCATCGTAGCGGCCAAACTCGCACGTAGCGGTGACTAATAAAGGCAACCGGCGGTTTTTCCACGACAAAATGTCCTGCAGCGTAACGACCTGCTCCTCCGCCAGGCCCGTTTCGCCACCGTGCCCACTATAATTGATGATCAATCGTCCATCGTTCATCGCCCGATTGATGAGCTGGTTAATCACGGGCGCTCGCTGTCCGTTCGCCGTCGACTGCTGCGGATACGCATCGAGAAACACCCGTTCGGGTCGGTACATGGGAGCCGTTCGTTCGATCTCCCCTGCCATTTTATCAACATCCTGCTGATGGATATTGAAATCGCCGTCGTCCGCAACGAGCATAACACGCGTCTGCCAGTCGCCGGTCAGGGTTGGGTCGTTTGCGTATCGGATGAGTTTATCGACAACCGTCCGGGCTTCTTCACGCGATTTCACAGGAAGCCGGCCAATGCCAATATCTACCTTGTGATCGCCAGCGGTGTTTTCTACCCATTCGCCTTCATTGGCATCCATGAATCCGTAGTAATCATCCGACGAATAGCTATAAACCGGGTGCAGCGACTCGCGGCTTTCATAAACGGGCACCATGTTCGCCAGTTCGGCGGGTTTTAGCTGGTTCAGGATATTACGGTAATCGAACGTAGCATCGCCAAATAACAGCAAATACCGTACCTGGCCGGGCTGTTTCTGGTAAAAATACCGCACCATATCCCGGATCGCCGTTGGGTCAGGCTGTCCCGACCCAAATTCGTTGTACACCTGCTGAGTGGTTATCACCGAAACGGAGAGCTTGTCGTGCTGACGCCGGAACTCGGCCAGGCGATCCGCTTCGTCGCGCCAGGTTGCGGGCGTAATGATCAGCAATTCGGGTGCTGCCTGAGCACGAAGGTTCTGGTTTGGCATTGATACCGCCGATACGGGTGTCAACAACTGATTGTCCGAAAAGACGTAGTAATCCCCCAATGTAGCTGAGGACCACATGGCCTCCTGCGCTGCCGAAAGCGAATACATCTGGCTTACCGGGACCAGCGGATTTGTTACGTTCCATACCCGCAGGCTATTGGTTGCCTGCCGAACGGTATAGCGACCAGGAGTCAGCCGCCGAATCCAGACGGGCCGGTCATACTGCCGTAACTCACGCCGAGCCTGGATGCCAATGTAGTCGAGGTAACCCTGAGCAGAATTCACGCCGGCTTTATCGTAAGCAAGGGTTAGCTGCAGAGGGCTCTGTTGAACCGACCTGACCAAGAACGTATCCTGTCTGGCAACCGCCTGGAAATCGTAGCGATAGCCTGACACAGAGTTGAGTCGGATCGTATCGACAATACGGCCATTCAGGCTTAATTGAAATTGGGTTGGCGCAGCCGCACCCGACACGACCGCAGTTCTGATTCGCACAGGCGAGTTCGGTACCAGGCCAGCCATATCAAACGAAAAGGCGCGGGTCGTTTCGAGACTGAAATACTCACCTAATGCAAAGCGTCCGGAACGAACCGAGGTAAGTTTGGTGAGATCTTTTTCATGAAACTGGTAGTCATCAAACGCCGTAATTGCGGTTCCACTTGTACCATTACCGGCGGGTCGTTCGGTAATTCGCAGTCCCGGCGCGGTACCGATTGTCAGGAAGTAAAACGTAGTATCTGAGTAGACGTTGACCTGGTGGGTAAACCGCCGGTTCACTGTATCGTAATGAACAACGTGTGGACTCTGCCCGAAAAACAGCAGCGCATCGCCGGCATCAAACCGACCATCTGCTTCACCGGTCACCTGGATTGCATTTTCCGTCAGATCGGCCGGCCGGGGTACCGCATTGCTTTGCGGCAAGGTGGCGCCACCGTTGCCATACAGACGAAGGAGCTGGGGGTTAGCTGTGGCAAACGCCGGATTCAGCCGGGCTAAGGTAGGCTGGTCAAGCCGGAAGACACCAGATTCAGTTACGCCGATCTTAACCCAGACGCCCGTTTTCAATACCGATTCTGCGGGTTGCGCCAGTGCCGTAACGGCCAGCAACCCGAAGCAGACAGATAGCAGCAGCTTATTTTGTTTCCACCCACGCATGAGCCAGAATTGCGTATGACTTCCCTGAGGGCACCTCTTTACAAACGACGCGAGTCCGGCGCATCGTGCCCCGAACGAAAGTCTTTTTGTTAAGCACAAATGCCTGTCCCTCGGGCACGTCGCGTAATAACCGGCGATCCGTTACGATTGGCTCGGCGATCTGCCTGTCGGCTTTTCGTAATGCCATCATAAGCTCGGGATGAGCGTACGTCGTTGCGGCCGGTTTCTGCATATAATCCTGCAATGGCTTAAGGATGTGAAACGGAAATACGGCCTCGGTTAACAACGGCTGCATCAACCGCTGAAAAGCCGTTTGCCATTCAATACCATGCGGAGCCACTCGACGCCTGCGACGCTGTAGACGCCCGGAAGTTTCAACGTCGGCGTGCGCCACTTCGTGAACATACGTAATCAGGCAGGCAAACGGACTTAAATCAGCATTGACCGTTATCTGCATACGGCCATCCGGCCGAACCCTAAAATCGCCCAAACGCGTCCGACGTGGCTTTGCGACGACAAAATCGAAGGCATATCGTTGCCAGAGCTCCCGGCAATAGATCACTGAAGCCGCCGGCAGGTAGTTTGTGAAGATGTCGGTCAATGTGTAAAAATGAAAAAGCCCTATAAAAATAGGGCTTTTTCGAAAATTCTGGACAACGGAGCTAATTAGTTCGCGCTGTCGGCAGCCATGGTCGATGCTGAATCAGTAGCCATTGTTGACGCTGAATCAGTAGCCATCATGGTAGTGTCAGTCGACATAGTAGCTGTTGAATCAACGCCAGCTTCTTCAGTCTTAGGTTTGCTCTGGCAAGCAGCGAACGTCAGCATGCTACCAACGAACAGTAAAGCGAAAACTTTTTTCATTGCCTTTAGTGGTGTTTAAGGTTTTTCGTTACAAATATACTTTTTTAGAAAACAATACAATATTGACACCTAAATTTTTACTTAGGTAGTACTAGGTCTTAAAAAAATCCTGAAGTCTATAGAACTTATTGAAGATTACAGCTGACGTTCCCGCTGACGTACCGAACGAGCCTTGATGCGGTCGTACACACCCGTGCTACGAAATGTGAGCAGCTTATGACCAAAGTAGTTTGCTAAAAAACTGACTCCCATTCCAACTACGTGCGAGCCCTTTTCGCGAACAAAATTACTTGTCTGAGGCAGCAGTGGCTTAGCAATCCATTCGAGCGTATACTTCGACACCATTACCTGAACTACCAGGGCTACGAGTGCAATGCCCAGGAATTTAACGGCTTCCCGACCGGTGTTGCCTGTACCGCCGGCCGAGAAGGCAAATCGTTTCGTGGGCAGAAACGTAAGAACAGTTGCTGTCAGATACCCACAAAAAACGCTGGTCTCGAAGTTGAAAAAATTACGATAGACGATCTGACTAACAAAATTGATGGATGCGCCCAGCAATGCTGTTAGAAAAAATGTAAACAGACTTCTAGCTTCTCTATTTCCCGACTGTTCGACACCGCTTACATTCACAGGCTTAGGTGGTAGGGGCTGTTATAGCCATTGACTTACAAAAGTATCTACTCGGCCTGAAAACCACCCAAACCTGCATTTATAACTGAGGGTACGGGACATCTAACGGCGCCAGATCAGAATAAACCTTCCAGCAAACCAGGAGCAATTCCCAGGCCAATTGTTAATAAAGTGGCAACTACCAGCACGTACCGATAGAACGGTGCTACCCGAATCGGAGCGGTTGCGCCTTCGCGGAAATACATGGCAATAATTACCCGGAAATAATAATAAATACCGACCGCCGACATTAGCACGGCGACCACCAAGAGCCAGATCTGGCCCCGTTCGACGGCCGTTGAGAACATGTAAAATTTTCCCCAGAAACCTGCCGTGAGCGGAATACCGGCCAACGACAGCATAGAGACCGCCATGGCGAAACCAAGCAGCGGATTTTGCCGGGCCAATCCATTGAACGCATCAAAACTCTCGCTGGAACTGCCCCCCGACGTGATTGTTTCGGCGTTTCGCTGCCGGGCTACCAAAAGCAGCACCCCAAAGGCTGCAATTGTTGCGACCGAATACGCCAGGGAGTAAAAGACGATGGCTTGCTTCGTTTGCTGACCCAGGGCCGCCAGGCCAATCAGTAAGTACCCGGCATGAGAAATGCTGGAGTAAGCCATCATCCGCTTGAAACTATTCTGATACACGGCGGTAATATTGCCCGCTACCAGGGTCAGGGTCGTAATGATAGCCAGAATGGTCCACCAGAAGGTATACACACCACTAAACGAAATTGACAACAACCGAAACAGTGCTGCGAATCCGGCCGTTTTAACCACCGTCGACATAAACGCGGTAAAGAGCGTAGGTGCGCCGTCGTAAACGTCTGGCGTCCAGAAATGGAAGGGGGCCGCAGAGACCTTAAAGAGCAACCCGATCAATAACATCAGCAGACCGACGTAAAACAGCAATGAAAGGCCAACCTGTGGGTTTACGGCATACGCTCGAATACCACCCAGGGTGAATGATCCGGTAGCGCCGTAGAGCAGCGCCATCCCAAAGAGCATGATGCCCGTAGTAAAGGCCCCCATCAGAAAGTATTTCAGCGCGGCCTCGTTGGAACGCAGATTACGCTTGTCGCTGCCAGTCAGGACATACATGGCTACTGACAAAATTTCAACGCCCACAAAAAGCATGATGAGGTTCTCAAACCCGATCATCATGAGCGCTCCAACCAGCGAGAACAGCAAAATACCGTAGTATTCGGCGGGCTGGGCGGATTCGTCTTCCATAAAACTACCCGACAAGGCAACGACCATGAACGCTGAACCAAGAACAATGGCCGTGAACACCATGGACAGGTTGTCGGACAACAGCATGCCGTTAAAATACAGGTACGTTTTGTTCCAGTCGATAAAGTTGACGGCCAGAGAGACCAGCAGAAATAGTAACGCAGCCGGCAACAGGATGGCCCTTGACTTCAGAAAGCCCAGAAACAGCAACAGAATGCCAAAAACTGATAACAGAACGATGGGAAACATATGGTTTAGTTTGTAGTTTGTTGTTTGCAGTTAAAAGGTTCAGGGGGTTAAGCCGGCTTTCAAACTACAAACTCCGAACTGAATAACTCATTTCAGGGATACGGCCGTTGTGCCGATGTATTTCATCAAGTTAACTACAGCCGGTTCTGTCACTTTCAGGAAAGAAACCGGGTAAATACCAATCCAGAATACCATAATGGCCAGTGGCAGCAGCACCCAGCTTTCTGAACCGGTCAGATCAGCAAACGACTCGGTGCGGGTGGATGAAGCGCCGAACATGCTTTTCTGAAACATCCGAAGCATATAAACCGCACCAAAAATAATAGTAAACCCAGCCGCTAAACCGAGGTAGTGATTGAACGTAAATACGCCATGCAGCAGCAGGAATTCACCTACGAAGCCATTGGTGAGCGGCAACGCAACGCTACCCAGCAGCATAATCATGAAATATACGGTCAGTTTAGGCGTCGTTTTCGTAATGCCCCCCAGTTGATCAAGTTGCAGGGTATTGGTCCGCGAGAAAATGACATCAGCGATAAAAAACATGCCCACTACGTTGATACCGTGTGCCAGCATTTGAACCAGTGCCCCCTGCAGACCCGTTTCGGTCTGTGAGAAAACCCCGGCAGCCATCAACCCTACGTGCGAGAACGAGGAGTACGCAATCAGCCGCTTCATATCCTGCTGACGGATGGCGATGATCGAGCCATATACTATACCGATGACCGACAGAATGATAGCTGTTGTCCCCCAGGCTTCAACGCCAATGGGAACGATCGGCAGGATGAACCGGATCAGGCCATACACCCCCATCTTCAGCATAATACCAGCCAGCAGCATGGTAGCGGGCGTCGGTGATTCTACGTAGGTGTCGGGTTGCCACGTATGGAATGGGAATATGGGCATCTTGATCGCAAACGCAATGAAAAACGCCCAGAATACCCAGCCCTGCGCAGTCGGCGTAAGCTTTAAGTTATAAAAATCCGTGATGGCTGACGAATGCGGTGCGCCGTTTATCGGTCCTGTCTGGTAATACAGGTAAACCAGCGCTACCAGCATGAACAGGCTGCCAAAAATCGTGTAAACAAAAAACTTGAACGTAACCGGAATCCGGTTTTCACCACCCCACATGGCCGCCAGGAAGTAAATGGGAATCAGCGCGGCTTCGAAGAATAAATAGAACAGGAATCCGTCGCGGGCGGTAAAGACTCCCATCAACGCAGCCTGCATGTACAGCATGAGGGCATAAAATACCGATGCCCGGCTGTAGTTCCGGTTGAACGTCGACAGGACGATAAAGGGCGTCAGCAGGCCGGTCAGTAGTACCAGCAGCAGGCTAATCCCATCCACACCCGCGCTGAACCGAATACCCAGCGAGCCGATCCAGGGATAATCGAAGGCAAACTGCGTTTTTGCGTCGGGCACGAACCCAACAAAGACGTAAGCCGCCAGTGCCAGCTCAAGCAGAGCGGCCCCAAACGCCAATGTGCGGGATGTTTCCCCGTTCACAAAAAGTAGTAACGTAGCCGCTACGGCCGGAAAAAGTATAAGTGCAAGCGTTAGCATAGGTCGTTCGAGTAGCGGTGGTTAAAAACGGACGAAGAATCGCAGGGCGATGATGGCAACAATGCTCAGTACCATCGCAAAGACGTAGAAACCAATCGAGCCGTTCTGCAGCAGCCGCAGTTGATTCGAGCCGGCCCGTACCAGCCAGGCCACTCCGTTGACAACACCGTCGATGATAAACTCGCCGAAGCTGTAGAGCGCATCGCCCAGGCCCCGGATGGGCCGGACAATAATGGCTTCGTAGAACTCATCAACGTAGTACTTGTTATACACCACCTGTTCAGGCATTGACCGCTCGGTCGTTTCGGGTGCCGGAACCGCCCCGCGACTGACGTACATGACATAGGCAATGATGCCGGAAATCAACGCCACACCGGCCGAAACAGCCATAAGGATGTATTCGGTACTGTGGTCGATCGTTGATTCAGCAAATGCTTCGGGATTTACCTGCCGCGAGCCCTCAAACAGCGGTGCCATGAAATCGCTCAGCCAGCCACCGCCCGGCAGATTCAATACGCCACCAGCCGCCGACAGTATGGCCAGAAATACCAGGGGAGCCGTCATCGTAGCGGGTGATTCGTGGAGGTGATGCCGTTGCTCTTCCGTACCCCGGAACTCGCCGAAGAACGTCAGAAACAGCAGCCGGAACATATAAAATGACGTCAACGCCGAACCCAGCACACCCAGTGCCCACAGCACTTTATTGTGTTCGAATACGTGCGCCAAAATTTCGTCTTTCGAAAAGAAGCCCGCAAACGGTGGCAAGCCCGAAATAGCGATGGTACCGATCAGGAACGTAATGAACGTAACGGGGAGAGACTTCCGCAGGCCACCCATGTTTCGGATGTCCTGCTCATCGGACATAGCGTGAATTACGCTACCGGCACCCAGGAAAAGCAAAGCTTTGAAGAATGCGTGGGTAATAACGTGGAACATCCCCGCCGTGTAAGCCGTCACGCTCAAGCCAAGAAACATATAGCCTAACTGACTGACCGTCGAATAAGCGAGCACTTTCTTGATGTCATTTTGCAGCAGACCAATCGAAGCCGCCAGCAGTGCCGTAGCGATTGCAATACCACCGATGATTTCCAGCGTCAGGGGCGAGAGCGTATACAGTACGTTCGAGCGAACCACCATGTAGATACCGGCCGTAACCATCGTAGCTGCGTGGATAAGGGCCGATACGGGGGTTGGACCAGCCATGGCGTCGGGAAGCCAGGTGTAAAGCGGAATCTGTGCCGACTTACCCATCGCGCCGACGAACAGCAGCAATGTAATCGCCAGAATTTCAGGATCGCCGATAGCGAGGCTGGTAGCCTGCTTGAATACGTCGGTGTACTCAGTCGTACCGAACAGGTTTATGATCCAGAAAATCCCCAGCAAAAAACCCAGGTCACCAATGCGGTTCATGACAAAGGCTTTGCGGGCCGCATTGTTATAATTCGTGTTTGTATTCCAGAAGCCGATCAGCAGGTAAGAGCATAAACCAACGCCCTCCCAGCCGATGAACATGATGACGTAGTTTGACCCCATCACCAGCAGCAGCATGAAAAACACGAACAGGTTCAGGAAAGCCATGAACTTACCAAACCCTTCGTCGTGCTTCATGTAACCGATGCTGTACAGGTGAATCAGCGAGCCAACGCCCGTAACAACCAACAGCATCAGCAGCGAGAGCTGGTCGATCTGGAACGAGAAGCTGATATCCAGGTCGCCGACGCTAATCCAGTCGAACAAAACGGCTTTCAGCGGACCGGCGGTACTGGTAAGGTTGGCATTACCCAGAAAAGCGCCGAACAGAAAACAACTCGTCAGAAACGACGCGAGAACAGCTACGGTTGCAATGGCCCCAGCCAGGCTTTTGGGTATCCGACGAAACCCGAAGCCATTGATGATGAAACCAATGAGAGGAAAGAGCGGAATTAAGGCACAGAGTAAGTCTGTCTGCATAGGTAGTCAGTAAATCGGTAGGTCAGTACGTCAGTACGGTATGAACAGGAGCGCTCATCGACAGCCTGACGGTGTTTACCATTTTAATTTATTCAGTAAGCCCACGTCGATAGAGCGGGTATTTCGGTAAATCATCACAATGATGGCCAGCCCGACCGACACCTCAGCGGCTGCCACGGCCATGATAAAAAAGACGAACACCTGCCCGGACGAATCGGAGCGATACGACGAAAACGCAATCAGTAACAGGTTGACCGCGTTCAGCATCAACTCGATGGACATGAAGATGATGATGGCGTTTCGCCGGGTGAGTACGCCGATGATGCCAATGACGAACAGCGCCGTACTGATGATGATATAATAGGTAAGCGGTATTTGCTGAATGACTTCCGGGATCAGGACGTTCTGCGTGGGTTGCATGTTAACCGGTTGCTAAAAATTGCCGCAAAGTTACGGATTATTCGACTTCCTCAAATGTATCATAGAATACCAATGCCACAGATTATGCTTATTGCCCGCGGAGACCGGTCAAACCGGCCAGATTTGCTAATCCGCCGATGCAATAAGCGGAAGCTATTTCTTCCCGTTGAACCCGTTGGCAAACATCCGTAGCCGGATTTCGGTGAGTCGGCGCTTGGTATCGAGCGGAAACTCCCCTTTCAGCATCCAGTCGTAAAACGACGGTTCTTTTTTCAGCACATCCAGCACGGGCAATCCTTTGTGCTTGCCGAAGTTGAATACTTCTTCGCCTTTCTCATTGACAATCATCCGCCCGGCCAGATCAACATTCTTATTGGCCGTCAGATTGTGCAGCATGTCAACATCGTTCTGAAAGACAACATCCTGGCCATTATCATCCTTTGCCATCCGGCCAACGTACTTCTGCACCTGCGCGTCGAGCACCTCCAGCGTAGCCAGTGTATCGGCTTCGGCGCTGTGTGCGTTCAGGAGTTCCTTGCCGCAATAGAACCGGTAGGCTGCCGACAGGTTGCGGGGCTCCATGAGGTGGAAAATGCGCTGGGCGTCGACTAACCGCCGGTTTTTCATGTCGAAGTCGACATTGGCGCGAAGAAACTCCTCGACCAGCAGCGGTACGTCGAACCGGTTGCAGTTGAACCCGGCCAGATCGCAGCCTTCCAGAAATTGCGCCAGCGTCCGGGCAACCGATTTGAACGGGGGCGCGTCTTTCACATCCTCATCGAAAATACCGTGGATCATGCTCGATTCTACCGGAATGGGCATGCCAGGGTTGACCCGATGCGTTTTGACAACCACTTCGCCATTGGGCAATGCCTTGGCGATGCAGATGTCGATGATACGGTCTTTGGCGATATTGATGCCGGTTGTTTCGAGGTCGAAAAAGGCCAGCGGCTTTTTGAGTACAAGTTGATGCGTCATGACCAATGCGGGCTTTGCGCGGTATGACTACAAAGGTATATAGGTTTCGGTGGAATTGTTGACTACCAAAATCGAAAACAATCGCACCGTCAGCGTCTAGTCCTCCCAGCCGAACGATCGTTCAACGGCTTTTTGCCAACCGTGCAGCAGCCGACTTCGGGTATCCGGCTCCATTTTTGGCTCGTAAGTCCGGGCAATCCCCCAGTTCTGGCGCAGGTCGTCCAGCCCATTCCAGTACCCAACGGCCAGCCCCGCTGCGTAAGCCGCTCCGAGGGCGGTTGTCTCCGTAATGGTCGGACGCACAACCGGTACGTCGAGTACGTCGGACTGAAACTGCATCAGTAAGTCGTTGACGGTCATACCCCCATCAACCCGGAGCGAGCTCAGTTTCACACTGGCGTCCTGCTCCATGGCGCGCACTACGTCGACGGTCTGGTAGGCGGTTGCTTCCAATACGGCCCGCGCCAGGTGACCCTTGTTGACAAACCGGGTTAGTCCGGCAATGACGCCCCGGGCATCAGCTTTCCAGTAGGGCGCATACAAACCGGAGAAAGCCGGCACAAAATACGCTCCGCCGTTATCATCCACTGAGCCGGCCAATTTTTCAATATCGACGCTATTTTTTATAATCCCGAGATTGTCGCGCAACCACTGTACCAACGCGCCCGTAATGGCGACACTACCCTCCAGCGCGTAGTGTACGGGCTGACCTCGAAACTGATACGCCACGGTGGTCAGTAATCCGTAGGTTGAATGACGTAGCTCCGTACCGGTATTCATCAGCAGAAAACAGCCGGTGCCGTACGTATTTTTGGCTTGCCCGGGCTCGAAGCAGGTCTGTCCAACCAGCGCGGCCTGCTGATCGCCCAAGATACCGGCAATGGGTACCCCCGGCAATACTTCCGACGAAACCGTACCGAAATCACCACTACTCGGCCGGATGTCGGGAAGCATCGCCCGCGGTACGTCAAAAGCCTGCAGCAGTTCATTGTCCCAGTTGAGTGTTTCCAGATCCATAAGCTGCGTTCGGCTCGCGTTGGTCTGGTCCGTCAGGTGCAGCCCACCCTGCGGACCACCGGTCAGGTTCCAGACCAGAAACGTATCCATATTACCAAACAAGGCATCGCCCCGCTCGGCATCAGCTCGTAAACCGTCAACGTTGTCGAGCAGCCAGCGAAGTTTCAGACCGCTGAAATACGTAGCCAGCGGCAGACCCGTCTTGGCCCGGAAACGATCCTGACCACCGTCGTTCGAGAACCGCGATACGTAGTCGGCCGTCCGCATATCCTGCCAGACAAGGGCATTGTAGTAAGGCTTCCCGGTCCGACGATTCCAGACGACGGTTGTTTCGCGCTGGTTGGTAATCCCTACGGCCGCAATATCGCCAACCTGAAGTTTGGCTTTGATACGGGCCAGCGCAATCACCTCAAGGGTATTACGCCAGATTTCGTCAGGGTCATGCTCGACCCAGCCCGGCTGAGGATAAATTTGGCGGTGCTCTTTCTGAGCTAAGGATACGATAGCGCCGGAGCGGTCGAATACGATGCAACGCGTGCTGGTTGTGCCCTGGTCAATGGCAGCTATGTAGGTGGGCATAAGAAATGGTTAGATCCGTATGAAAGTTCGTTAGCCTATTTAGTTTACAACGCAAACCACCGGATTAATACCCCGCCCAGCGCGCCACCGATCAGGGGCCCTACGATGGGAATCCAGCCGTAGCTCCAGTCGGACGACCCTTTGCCGGGAATCGGTAGGATAGCATGGGCGATGCGCGGTCCTAAATCGCGGACGGGGTTGATGGCGTATCCGGTTGTGCCGCCCAAGGACAGACCGATGCTCCAGACCAGCACACCGACCAGATACGGTCCAACCCCGATAGCCAGGGTACCCAGATTTTTGGATGAAATCCCGGCCAGACCCAGAATCAGCACCAAAGTAGCCAACGACTCGCTCAGCAGATTGGCACCCGTGTTGCGAATGGCCGGTCCGGTGGCAAAACAGGCCAGTTTATCGCCGGGACCTGGAGTAGCCGCCCAGTGAGGAGCGTACTGTAGCCAGACGAGAACGGCACCGAGAAAGGACCCGATCAGCTGCGCCGGAATGTAGGTTGCAATAGTGTTGTACTCGTTGGTGGCTACCGCAAAGGCAACCGTTACGGCAGGGTTCAGGTGAGCATCGACGCTGCCGAATGCTTTGGCGACAAAGACGGCGATGGTTACGGCAAAGGCCCAGCCGGTTGTTATAACCATCCAGCCGGCCGCTTCACCTTTGGTTTGTTTCAGCACTACGTTGGCAACAACACCGTTGCCGAGCAGGAGCAGCACTGTCGTTCCAATAAGCTCACCCAGGAAAGGAGACGTTTGCATCAATAAGCTTGGTTTAGGAATAGTTTGTGCGAATTAAGCCATATTTTTGGGCCAAACGCAACTCATTTTCTCAACTCCATGAAAACCATTGTCTTTGAGCAAACTGGAAAACCCACCGACATCCTGAAAGTTACTGATTTGCCGGCTCCGGAACCTAAACCGGGCGAGGTTCGGGTGAAAGTGCTGGCCAGTCCGATCAACCCCTCCGACCTGATGTTTGTGCAAAACATGTATGGCATTCGGCCGCAGCTACCATCCGGGGCCGGGTTTGAGGGCGTCGGTATTGTGGATGCACTCGGGGAGGGTGTACAGATGCGAACCGGAATGCGGGTCAGCTTCACCAGCGTCGGGACATGGTCAGAGTATGCCATTGCGCACCACCGTAGTCTGATTCCGGTACCGGAGTCAATCAGCGACGACATAGCGGCTCAGTTGTTTGTGAATCCGTTTACGGCCTATGCATTGGTGCAGGAATCGAAAGTTCCGGAAGGAGGCTGGCTCATGCTTACGGCGGCCGGTTCCGCATTTGGTAAACTGGTGATTCAATTGTGCAAAATGCGGGGTATTCAGACCATCGGTACCGTCCGGCGCGATACCCTGAACGATGAACTTAAAACGCTCGGTATTACTGAGATCATCAATACGGAGCATGAGAACCTGCCCGCTCGTGTGAAGCAGATAACCGATGGGAATGGGGTTGCCTGCGTGCTGGATGCCGTCGGTGGCCACACGGCCAGTGAAGCGATGAAATGCCTGAGTAAAGGCGGTACCATGATCATTTATGGGTTGCTCAGCCTGCAGGACCCAACGCTGAATGCCGGTATGATGATCTTCCGCGAACTGACCGTCAAAGGGTTCTGGCTCACCGACTGGATGCGCCGGGTCGATAGCCAGACGCGCCAGGACGTAGCCCAGAATGTCATTCAACTGCTGGCATCGGGTCAGATTCAGCTACCGGTCGAAGCCAGCTACTCCCTCGACGATATCACGAAGGCCGTTGAACATGCCGAACAAACCGCCCGGTTTGGAAAGATTCTGGTGAAACCGTAATTTTTGGGAGGCTAACCCGTTTGAAGAAAGCTGGTTAGCCGCTTAAAAACACGTACCATGAATCCATTCAAAAAACTTGGTTTTCTGTGGTCGTACAGTTTGCTGGCTGTTATTCTGGCTGGCTACTACGTCGGCGACTCGCCGTGGACCTGGGCGGGTGCCTTCTACGTATATTGTGTTGTACCGCTGCTCGATTTTCTGGCGGGCCGCGATCGATCCAACATCAGCCGCGACGCTTTTGAAGCCACGTTGACCGATCGCTACTTCGACGTGCTGCTGTACTCGTCCGTCTATCTCCAATACGGTCTGCTGCTCTGGGGCTGCTACGTCCTGACGACTGATCCGCTGACTACGATCCAGAAAGTTCGCTTAATGATCAACATCGGACTATTTTCCGGCACCATCATCAACGTAGCTCATGAACTGGGGCACCGTAGTAGTCGTATCGCTCAATTTCACGCCAGGATGGCACTGCTGTCGGTCAGCTACATGCATTTCCTGATTGAACACAATCGGGGCCATCATGTCCACGTAGCAACCCCGGCCGACCCGGCCACTGCCCGCAAAAATCAGACGTTGTATGCGTTCTGGCGGCAAAGTCTCGTGGGCAGCTACCGCAGTGCATGGCAGATCGAGAAAAAACGGTTGATGAAGTCAGGGCACTCCGGCTGGAGCCGCCACAACGATATGATCTGGTTTACCATTCTCCCGGTTCTGCTTTGCGCGGCACTAATGGCCGGGTTCAGCGGCTGGGCTGGTAGGCTGGTCTGGTTGGTACCTGTTTTTTTTGTCGTTCAAAGCTTTGTAGCCATCCTGCTGCTGGAAAGTATCAATTACATCGAGCATTATGGTATAACCCGGCGGGAAGTAGCGCCCGGCCGGTATGAACGCGTTAATCCTCTGCACTCGTGGAATGCCAGCGAATTGATCAGCAATCTGGTTTTGTTTCAGCTTCAGCGCCATTCCGATCACCACGCTTATGCATCACGACCGTATCAGGTGCTGCGTCACTTCGACGAAAGCCCCCAGCTTCCCTCCGGCTACCCGACCATGATTCTGCTCGCACTGGTGCCGCCCCTGTGGTTCCGGGTTATGAATCCACGGCTCGAACGCTGGCAGCAGCGAGCCTGTAGTGCCGACGAAATTGCGGCCGTTGTCCGGCAGTTCGCATAATGCATTTTACTCGGCCAAAATCGTGGACATTTCCTAAGTTTCTCTTCTGAATTTTGGCAGCTTCCTTATCTTTGACAACAATATCCGAAAACCAAAGTCGTTTGTTTCCTAACGACCATTGGTTGAACCATTTTCACTTGTATCGTCTGTATGCTATTGCTTCAGGTTCCGGCCACCGACACCACGGCCGCGTCGTTATCGGCCGCTTCGGGGGCTGCTCCTCAACAAAGTCTGCAACTGCTGGACTTAGTAGCCAAAGGCGGCTGGGTAATGATTCCCATCGCTTTTCTGTTCTTCTGCGCTTTATACCTGATCTTCGAGCGATTCTTCATCATTCGGGCTCAAACCCGGACTGATGCCGGCTTCATCGACAACGTGAAGGATATGGTGCTGCAGGGCAACATCAAATCGGCTGAGTCATTCTGCAAAAACCAACGTACCGCCACTGGTCGAATCTTCGAGAAAGCCATTGGCCGGATTGGTTCACCTATCCGGGAGATCGAAGCCACGGTCGAAACGGTCGGGCAGATTGAAATCGGTCGACTGGAACGTAATCTGGGGTATCTGGGCATCATCGCCGGTATCGCACCGCTGCTGGGCTTTATCGGTACCATCTCGGGTATCATTCGTATCTTCTACGATATCTCGCTGTCCGACAACATCAGCGTTGGGATTATCGCCGGTGGATTGTACGAAAAAATGATCACGTCCGGGGCCGGTCTGATTGTGGGCGTAATTGCCTACACGGGTTACCACCTGCTGAACATGATGATCGAGAAGTTCACGCTCGCGCTGGAAATGAATGCGTTTGAGTTCATTGAAGTCCTTCAGAAGCCGACAGAAACGGTTCGGATGCGTTAGACATTTACGGGCTAAGCAGACCCTTGGCCCCGACTATTATGAAACTCCGAAGAAAACGCAAGTTTGCCGCTGAGGTAGCGACTTCATCGCTGAACGACATCATGTTCTTCCTGCTGTTGTTCTTCCTCATCATCTCAACCGTAGCAAATCCTAACGTAATCAAGCTATTGCTGCCAAAGGCATCGTCCTCTCAGCAGCTGAGTAAAAAGCAGGTAACGCTCTCGGTAGACGGCAACAAGCAGTATTTCATTGATCGTAAACCGGTTGACCCGGCCAATCTGGAAACTGAATTGCAAACGATCATGGCCGGTATTGCCGAGCCCACCGTAGTCGTTCGCTTTGACAAATCACTGACCGTTCAGGATTTGGTCAATGTGTTGCAGACGGGGGCCAAACTGAATATCAAAATGGTGATGGCTACGTCGAAGTAGCTGCTCACTTTTTGATCACTAACGCAAAAAGCCGCTCTGGAGCGGCTTTTTGCGTTAGTGATCAATCAATTTGGCCGGGATGGTAGTTTATATCTGCACTGACCCATTCATCTATGACTACCAACTTCACCGAGGCTGCTGTGTGCAGCGTCTCTGATTTGCTTGATGGCCAATTAAAAGAAGTACGCGTTGGCGATACGGATGTGCTGCTGGCTCGTGTTGAAGGCCAATTCTATGCGTTTCCCCCTAAATGTACGCACTACCAGGCCCCGTTAGCCAAAGGGCTGCTGCAGGGCAATCGACTGATTTGTCCGTGGCACAACGCCTGTTTCGACGTTCGCACGGGGCACCGTCTGGAATCGCCCGCCTTGAACGGATTACCTACGCATGAAGTACGCATTGAAGGCGATCAGGTATTCGTTCGCTTAACGACGGATCAGGAAAGTACGCCAAACCCTATGGCGGCACCCGACGAGTCCAATACCGACACCTATGTGATTATTGGCGGTGGCGGGGCCGGGGCTTTTGCTGCCGAAGCCCTACGCCAGGGCGGGTTTACGGGCCGGATCGTTATGCTGACGCAGGATACCGAAGGCCCATACGACCGCCCTAATTGCAGTAAAGATTTTTTGCAGGGCGAAGCGCCGGACGAGTGGATGCCGTTGCGCGACGATGACTTTTACGAATCATACGGCATCGACATTCGGCGTGGTCAGCAGGTAGCCTCGCTGGACCCACAACAGAAACGTATCGACCTGACCTCCGGCGAAAGCATAACGTACCAGAAAGCGCTGGTCTGCTCCGGTGGCACCCCTAATCCGTTAAACGTACCGGGAGCCGATCTGGATGGCGTGCACACGCTGCGGAGTTTGCAGGATAGCCGGATGCTACGCGCCATGGGCCAGATCCGCAAGCGAGTTGTCATCATCGGAAGTTCGTTTATTGGTCTGGAAGGCGCCATGAGCCTGCGCAAGCTGGGCTGCGAGGTCGACGTAGTAGGGTCTCACCCAGTACCTTTCCAATCAGTACTGGGTGAAAAAATGGGTCGCCTTGTTCAGGGCTGGCACGAAAAGAAAGGAGTCCGGTTCCACCTTGGCCAACGCGTTGAGCGGCTTGAAGGTAATGCCGGCCACGTTACGCATGTTGTTCTCAGCAATGGCCAGCGCCTTTCCACCGATTTTGTACTGGTAGGCCTGGGAGTAAGCCCCCGGACCGACTTTTTACAGGGTATTCAGCTGGAGAACGATGGCGGAGTTAAGTCAGATGAATACCTGCAGATTGCCGATGGTTTATATGCCGCCGGTGATATTGTCCATTACCCGACCGCCGACGGTCCTCAGCGGATTGAACACTGGAAAGTGGCCGGACTCCAGGGGCACGTAGCAGGCCTGAACATGGCCGGTCAGGCTACTCCTTACCGTAGCGTACCCTTCTTCTGGACGAATCAGCAGGGAACGCGAATCAACTACGTTGGCCATACTGATCGCATCGACGACATCATCTACGACGGCGACCCTGAGCAGGACGAAGCATTTATTGCCTTCTACGTACAGGCAGGGCAGGTTAAAGCCGCGGCCGGCGTTAAGCGCGATCAGGACATGATCGCTATCCGGGAATTAATGCAGACCGGTCGTTTGCCGTCCGTTGAGGCTATCCAACAGGGTGTCAGCTGGCCGGACTTGGTACAGCGTCTTTAGGTTTGAGTTCTTCAGCCAGCAGAAGCCGGGTCTGGGGCAGGCTCTGCGGGTATTCATCGCGGATGAATTGAATGAGTTTTTCACGCATGTTGCAGCGCAGGTCAAAAGCCGACGGTGCATCGGCCGCCGACATCAACACCCGTACGACAATGCAGGTAGGCTGCGTATCGACCACCTGAACGGCGAAGACTTCGCCGTTCCAGAGTGGATCGTTTTCAGCCAGCTCATGGGCTTTTGCGCGTAGTTTGTCCACCGGCAGGTTGTAGTCGAGGTAAAGCATAACGGCACCGGTGATCGACGCATCGGAACGGGTCCAGTTTTCGAACGGTGTTTCGACAAAATACGTAATGGGCAGAATCAGGCGTCGTCGGTCCCAGAGCCGCACAACTACATTGGTCAGGTTAATTTCCTCAATTCGGCCCCATTCTTTCTCGACAACAACGGCATCGTCCAGGCGAATTTGCTGCGTAAAGGCAATCTGCACGCCCGCCAGGAAGTTACCCAGGGTTTTCTGGGCCGCAAAACCAATCAGTACCGAAACGACCCCCGCGGACGTCAGTACGCTCAGGCCAACTTTCCGGCTTCCCTGAAACGTAATCAGCAGCAACGACGCACTGATGATGACTACGGCCAACCCGATCGTGCGCCGAATGAACCGTACCTGCGTCACAAACTTCCGTTGCGACAGATTGATATCTTTCGAGGTGTCATACTGCCGAATCAGGAGCACCTCCCCAAATTTCAGCAGCTTAATGAGTAGCCAGGTTGTCGCGATCAGAAAGAATACCTCCGCCGTTTTATCGGCAACGGGATGTCGGCGGATGAACCGTTCGGACTGCAGGTTGGTCGCGATCAGAAAAAACAGCGACGGCACAAATACGTAAAACGCCCATCGCAGATGACGGCGTAAGATCAGCAGAAAGTCAGGGTTCTGTCTTTTCAGAATCGACCGAATCACCCACGTTACGATCACGTTAACGATCAGGCCAAGCACGACGGCTATAATGAGCAATATCCAGCCCGACAAATCTCGGTTTGGTACGAAACCAAACCAGCGTATTATCTCCCGAATCCAGCTATCTATCTGTTGTTGCATACCTTCCGTATCATTTGATGGTGGGCATTCCCTGAAAACCGGCTTCTCAACAAGCCTTACACACCTGCAAAATTAAAAAGCCGACCGGTTGGTCAGCTTTTTAATTGAGCAACTGAACCGGAATCTGATAAGACCACCGGTTCGGGTTGTGGTATATGATCAGGCTAACAGGGGCTTAACGACCTTACCATGAACGTCCGTCAGCCGGTAGCGACGGCCCTGATGTTTGAAGGTTAATTTCTCGTGGTCCATCCCCAGCAGGTGCAGTACCGTTGCCTGAAAATCATGGACATGGACGGGGTCTTTGGCAATGTTGTAGCCAAATTCATCCGTTTCGCCATAGACCATCCCTTTTTTGATGCCGGCACCTGCCATCCAGATCGAGAAACAACGGGGGTGGTGGTCGCGTCCGTAATTATCTTTAGTCAGTTTACCCTGCGAATAATTCGTTCGGCCGAACTCTCCCCCCCAGATCACCAGCGTGTCGTCGAGCAAACCCCGCTGCTTCAGGTCCAGGATCAGGGCGGCCGAGGGCTGGTCAACGCTCTTCGTCTGAATTTTAATGTCGTTGGGCAGGTTGCCGTGCTGATCCCAGCCCTGGTGGTAAAGCTGCACAAATTTTACATCCTTCTCAATCAGTTTCCGGGCCAGCAGGCAGTTAGCCGCAAACGTACCGGGTTTGCGCGATTCAGGACCGTACATATCGAAGATGTAGTCGGGCTCCTTCGAGATGTCGAGCGTTTCGGGCACGGAGGTCTGCATCCGGTAAGCCATTTCATACTGGGCCATGCGGTTATTGATTTCCGGATCCAGTACGTGCTTATATTGCTCCTGATGCATTTTGGCCAGATAATCGAGCATCCGCCGACGACTGGCTTTATCAATGCCCGGCGGATTGTTCAAATAATAAACCGGATCTGGCCCCGACCGGAACACAACCCCCTGATGCACGGAAGGCAGAAAGCCATTGCTCCATAGCTTCGCATACAGGGGCTGATCGCCGTCACGCCCCTTCGACAGCAACACCACGAAAGCCGGCAGGTTCTGGTTGTCCGACCCAAGGCCGTAGCTAATCCATGACCCAAAACTCGGCCGGCCGGCCTGTTGACTACCCGTCTGGAAGAACGTAACGGCCGGGTCGTGGTTGATTGCTTCTGTATGCATCGACCGGATAAACGTCAGGTCGTTGACAATGCGGGAGGTATAAGGCAACAACTCACTGATCCACATCCGGCTGGGACCGTACTGCGCAAATTTATAGCGGGATGCAGCCAGCGGGAAGTGGCTTTGCCCGGCTGTCATACCGGTCAGCCGCTGTCCTTTCCGCACGGACTCCGGCAGGTCTTTGCCCCACATGCTTTCCAGCTTAGGCTTGTAATCGAACAATTCCAGCTGCGAGGGCGCCCCACTCTGGAACAGGTAAATTACGCGTTTCACCTTGGGCGCAAAGTGCGGTTTACCCAATTCCGGCATTTCGCCGGGAGCCGAGGCCCCCGCAAACAGGTTTTTAGGATTTAAAAGCGACGCCAGCGCAATGGTACCTAAACCGGCGCTGCTCTGACCCAGAAAAGTCCGGCGGCTAAGCTGATCGTGGATTTCGTCCTGAATGTCCATAGTCGTTTATCAGTGGGTCGTTGAGCACAGAATGACTCAGCAACCAACAGGCTATCGTTTAATAATCGCTTCGTCAACGTTCATGATGGTGCTGGCAACTACCGTCCAGGCTGCCAGCTCCTCCGGGCTTAGTTTTTTATCAACGGGGTACTCCCCTACGGAGAGCAACTCACTGGCCCGTTTAGGATTACGACGAAAATCGGCCAATTCGTCGGCGTACAACTGCTTCATCAAACTCATCTCCGCCGGCCGGGCCGGACGACTTACTACCGCTTTGAAGGCATTACTGATGAAGACGTCGCCGGTTTGCCCCTGCGCCAGCCCCCGCTGGGCCAGCACCCGGGCCGCTTCGACGAACTGCGGGTCATTGAGTGTTACCAGCGCCTGCAAGGGCGTACTAGTTTTCTGACGCTTCACCGTGCAGAAATGGCGTTCGCTGGCGTCGAAGTTAAGCATCATCGGTGGGGGCGAACTCCGCTTCCAGATCGTGTACATTGACCGGCGGTACAGGCTGTCGCCGTGGTTCTGAACGTACTTCACGGCATTACGGGTGGCTAACGCTTCCCAGATCCCGGCCGGCTGATACGGATGCACACTGGGTCCGCCAATGGTTCGGGTAAGCAGGCCACTCGCGGCCAGCGCATTGTCGCGAACCTGCTCCGCCGACATCCGGTAGCTCGGTCCACGCGTCAGGAACGAGTTGTCGAGATCCAATTCGCGGGCTTTCTCCGATACCGCCGACGACTGCCGGTACGTTGCTGACATCACGATCAGCTTCTGCATGGCCTTCACATTCCAGCCACTCTCGCGAAATTGAACGGCCAGGTAGTCCAACAACTCGGCGTGGGTTGGTAAGGCCCCCTGGTTACCAAAGTCATCGCTGTTTTTAGCCAGCCCCTGCCCAAAATAGTGCTGCCAGAACCGGTTTACCATAACCCGGGCAAACAGCGGATTTTCGGGCAGTAATAACCACTGAGCCAGACCCAACCGGTTCTTCGGCAGGTTGTCGGGGATTTTATAGAACTTGTCAGGCGTATCAGGGCCAACCGGATCGCCGGGCGCATCATAAGCCCCACGCTTCAGAATAAAGGTAGGCCGTGGGTATTTACGCTCCCGCATCACCATGACGTCGATCTGTTCGCTCAGCACCCGGGTTTCTTCACCCAGCTCCTGCTCCCGGGTTAGCCGGCGTTCCTGCGCTGGTCGGTCAACGTTAGTTACGTAGTAGTCGAACAGAGCCGTTTGCTGGGCTGGTGACCGGCTGGGTGTTTTAAGCGCCTGAAGCAGGTGATTTTGCTGCGTATATAGACCCTGAACTTCCAGCGGAGTTAGCTTCCGGGCGTAAACGCGCAGTTCGTCAATTGAGTAGCCTTTAAAGTTATAATCGTGGCGCTGGCCCATGGCCAGGTTCGGAGCCCCAGCCCCCCAGCTTGAGCCTTCTTTACCCCAAACGGTACTCTGCGTCAGGTTATCGGTCATGATCCGCGTACGGGCCGGCTGCCCGTTTACGTAGATGTGCATACCCGACGCCCGGCTGGTTCCGTCGTAGGTCATGGTCAGCAACGCCCAGCGGTTAAGCGGCAGCTTGTCCAGCGTTTCCACGTCGATGGCATCGTCGGGCCAGACGTAGCTGAACCGAAACGCCAGGCGGCCATCCTCCAGCCGAACGCATTCGTAGCCCCGGAAGCCATTGAAGGGGCCCATGTTCCGGTTAAAAAGCGGACCTTTCAGCTTAGGGTCCTGCACGTTGACCCACAAGCTAACCGTGAAGGGCTCGTTTCGTTCAAACCAGGTTGGCTGCTTGTATTTTTCGTCTTTTTCCGGCTTTTTGGCACTGTTGACCCACTTCAACTCCAGGTAGCTTTCGCCAATCAGCTTCACTCCCTGACCAACCGGGCCTTTCACGTACGGAACCGGGAAGTCCAGATCGCCATGGGTTTCGAGCGGAATGGTATCGTTGGCCAGGTTCTGGAAGAGCCGGCGAACACGCGGTTTCTTTGCTACCTCATCCTCTTTCTTAGCTGCTTTTGCTGCTTTTTGAGCCGCTTCTTTCGTTTTGTTGTCCTCCTTTTTTGGCTTATCGGCTGGTACGTCCTTGCTCTGGTCAAACGGAACGTAAACGATCAGATCCTGATTGCCGGGCATCAGCGCTTTGGCCGGATCGCGCTGCGCCTGTGTCAGCCAGGAGTTGAACCGCTGCCGGGCACCCGCTTTCATTTCAGTAGCCAGCTGGCCATCTACCGATCGGATCTGCTCCCGAATGTATTTGAGTTTGGCCTGCGCTTCCGGCTTCGGGATGGTTATGTGGGGCGATGGTTCACCGTTGTATGGTATCTGGCCGTATTCGTTATTCTGAGCGAAGAATGCTCCCAGTGCGTAGTAATCCTTCTGGCTGATGGGATCGTACTTGTGGTCGTGGCAACGGGCGCACTCCACCGTAAGGCCCAGCATGGCTTTCCCGAACGTATTGGCGCGGTCGGCGATGTATTCAGCCAGGTATTCTTCCGGTACGATACCACCCTCCTGGCTTTGCTGGTGATTGCGGTTAAAGGCGGTCGCAATCATCCGGCTTCGGTTCACATCCGGATTGGTAGACTTTGGCAGCAGGTCGCCGGCTAGCTGCCAGGTGATGAACTTGTCGAATGGCAGGTTCCGGTTGTATGCTTTGATGACCCAGTCCCGGTAAGGCCACATTGTCCGCAGGCCGTCGTCCTGATAGCCGTGCGTATCGGCGTAGCGAGCGACATCGAGCCACTCAATAGCCTGGCGTTCGCCGTAATGCGGACTGGCCAGCAGCCGATTCACCACCTTTTCGTACGCGTTCGGGGATGTATCGGCCAGGAACGCATCCACTTCGGCTGGCGTAGGTGGCAAACCCGTCAGGTCCAGACTGACCCGACGCAGCAACGTCGCTTTATCGGCTTCGGCTGCATGGCTTAGCTTTTTGGCTTCCTGCTTGGCCAGTACAAAGCGGTCAATGTCGTTTTTGACCCATTTTTCGTCGGATACTTTGGGCAACTCGGGTGTAGTCGGGGCAATGAGCGACCAATGCTCTTTGTATTCGGCACCCTGCTCAATCCAACGGATAAGCAAGGCTTTTTCTTCGGCGTTCAGGCTCAGATTCGATTCCGGCGTCGGCATCACATACTCCGGATCGGTGCTGGTAATCCGGTGAAATACCTCACTCTCGCCGAGATCGTGCGGTACAATCGCCTTTTTACCGCTTTCCGCCAATGCCTCGTAAGCGCCTTCGGGCGTATCGAGCCGCAAACCTGCCTGCTGCTTGTTCTTGTCGGGCCCATGGCAGGCAAAACAGCGATCCGACAGTATGGGCTTGATGTGCAGATTATAATCGACCTTTTCGGGCAGGTTAACCTCCGCAGTCACCACGTCGGCCGGTTTCTCGACCGAGCTATGGCTGCACGATGACCATACCGTTACGCCAAACGCGCCAATGGCTACTGATAGCGCTGCGTATTTAAATCGTATGTCAGACCAGATGGGCATACGTTGAGACATAGCAGGTTATAAGTTATAAAACTACGTTTTTATTGCGCGAGTTAGAAGTAAAACCTAATTTCATTATCGAATCGTTCTATCGTTTCATAATTACTTTATTATGATTCATGACGGCACTCACCACGATTGTCAGGCCGCCAATTCAGTGGCCGGAATGTGAGAATCGGGTTTTGTATCGCCCACAGTGAGCAAACTGACCGCCTGCTGCGGGCGTCGCCTAAACGCAGCCTTCTCTTCGGCATACAGCTGCTTCATGAGTGCAATCTCCTTCGACCGTGCCGAATGACTCAGGGCCGACAGGGTCGAACAGGGCTCCTAGGTATTCAAACGATTCAGTTTTTCTTGTCCTCGTCAGGCTGTGCATTCGCGGCTCCGGCTTTTGTAAATTCAGCCACCGCCTGTTCACTGATGCCACCCACAAATTCGACGTCAGGAAGGGCTTTTTTCAACTCAGCAAGCGCCGGCTCCGTTACGTTCGTTTGCCAGAGATAAACGGTTTTCAGGCTCTTTAGCCCGGCCAGTTCTTTCAACCCCGCGTCCGTAATGGACGTGCCATAGAGATTCAGATACTCCAGGTTAGGCAATGCCTTCAGTTGCTTCAAACCAGCGTCAGTCACTTTAGTCTGCTCCAGATGCAGTTTCTGTAGGTTTTTAAGTTTAGCGATCTGCGCCAGCGCTGCATCCGTAATGGCCGTTTCACCAAGCTTCAACCACACAATCTGATTTGAAAGTTTGGGCAGTACCGCAGCTTGGGCATCATTGAAGGCTTTGGCATTGACAGCACTGACTTCCAGCTGGTTCTGCTCTTTCGACAGGGGCAGGACCAGCAGGCCCGTTTGCTTCAACTCATCGACGGCTTTAGGATCAGGGGTCGGGAGCTTCATTGTCAAAACGGGCGATACGGGCGCGGGACCCGACGCAGCCAGCCCGGCACCACCAGCCGGTGCCCCGGTTCCCAGCGAAGCCAGCACGGGTTTGATAGCGTCATTCACGTTGAGTTCAGACACCTTTTTGTCGAAAGGGGCACCCTGGTCAATCCACCAGGTCAGCAGCGCTATCTGGCCTTCGGTAAGCTGAGTCTTTCCCTTGGGCGGCATGTGATGATCGTCCTCTTCGGGCAGCAGGCACCGCTTCACCAGTTCGCTGTCAGTCCCTTTGCCCGCAACAAAGACGGGGCCGTTTTCACCCCCTTTTTTCAGCATCTCGGCGGTATCAAAGCGCAGATCCCCTTTCGATTTCTCCGCGTTATGGCACTGTACGCAACGGGTCTTTAAGATCGGGTTAACAATCTGCTCGTAAACCAGTGCCTGGTTGACATCCGTAATGGGCTTGATGGCGACTTCCTGCGTCCGGGGCGGAATACCGGCCAGCGTGCGGAACGGCTCCGGGGTGTACTGCGTCAGGTAGTCGGAGCCGTGGGTCAGCGAGCCGCCGAGGTGGCCGGCGGTACCAAGCAGCACAATCGCCACCACCAGCGCAGGCAGGTAAAGAGCCGACCCGAACGGGATGCGATCGCCGACGTAGTCCGATTTAACCGCCCAGGCGATCCAGGCAAATACCGCTACCCCGATGCCCTGCCACATGTGGCTATCCAGCGTTTCCTGTTCGTACCCTCCACCCAGCGACAACAGATAGCCAAAAAGACAGGCCACCGTAGCACTCACCGCCGACCAGAACAATACGTTGGTAATGGCCGAATCGCTGACGCTGACTTTCCCAAGCCGCCGACCTGCTTCAAGAATACCAGCAACAAGTAAGAAACCGATGGGCAGGTGTACAATCAGCGGGTGAAAGTGTCCGAAAAACAGGACCCAATCGGATGGTGATGTAGTTGCCTGGAGCAAGAGGGTAAACTGGTTCATGGTAAGGTCTACTCAAGAATGGCCGACGTAGAATAACGTGCTATTCTATAACCAGCACAGAATGAATGTCTAATTTCGGAATTATTAATGATATTTTATCACTTTTCGCTGTGAACTGCACCGGAACGTTTCCCGGCTGAAGTGTAATGCGTTTGGGTCGGGACGGGCTCCGCAGGTTCACGGTCAGCGGCCCTACAGGTGTAATGTCATCGTAGGTATGAACGGCTTTATTGCCGTGTACGCCCGTCATGTTGATAAGGTTGACCAGCAGCTGACTACCTTTCCGATTCACCGCTACGTGTACTTTACGGGAGCCCTGTACGTCAACCAGCGGCTTAGCAAACACCTCACGAACGACCGCCTTCAGGAAATCCCGATTCTGTACGGTTTCGCGCTTTAAATAGTTAGCGCCCATATTCACATAGATAGCCGCAATACGCCCTTTTCCTACCGAGGCCACCGAAGCCGCGGGCCCTACGTAACTGCGCATATCCCGCCGACGATACAGGCCACCAATTGTCCGCGTACCGACCGACGGGGAAAATGTCTGGTAGGCTTCGGGCGTGCCCGTAATCTGATTTGCGAGACCAACCGACAGGCCCCCTTTTACTACGTCGTTCAGTTGTACGCCCAGCACATCCCGAAAGTTGAGGACCGCTTCACTCCCTATCACCAGCAGGTTGCCGCCGTTTCGGGCGTACTGCACCAGTTCATCCCGGAAGGCTGGATCGAGCGTTGCCCACTCAGGAACAACAATAACCGGATACGCCTGCATTCGGCCCCGCAGGTGGTGCTCCATCAGTACCTCCGTTGGGTACTGATTGTAAAGCAGCATATCAAGAATCCCGATCAGCGCCTGATTAATGCCATTGGAGCCGGGATATATACCCGTACTAAGTTTTTTATACCCAACGGATGAGTATAGCAGAGCGATCTGCGGCACAGGAGCCGCCTTGTGCGTATAGGCCTGACGAGCGCGGCAGAACCGGGCCAGTTCTTCCATAACGTCCACCTCCCAGAGCTTGATGCTGGCGTCGCGCTGCTGAGTATAGTAGGCCTGAAAACCGCCCCCCATTGCCATCACCTGCGCGGCTTCCTGACACAACTGCCGGGCGGGCTTGGGCGAATGTACTTCGTCATAATTACTGCCAAAGCTCCACGCCATCAGATCCCAGGGTTTTCCCTGTGGCGCAATGCACCGGGCTTCGTAGGCCGCACTGTTAACGCTGTTCGTCGGAGCCAGATCGCCCGAAATAAAATCGACGTTGATGTCCACCGGTTCAGGCATGAACGACGAAAACGCCCAGTTGCTGGCCACCTGAAACGCTGGTTTGTAGCGATGCAGTTCGTCAGCGTAGTGTCCCACGTACCGCCGAAAAGCGCGACGCTGGGTTTCCAGCAGGGCATCATAGCCGGTGTCTGCTTTCTTCCTCGGTACGTCCTGAAGGCCCGTTTCGGCCCGAAACGCATTCTGCGCCACTGGGCTATAATCAGGCACGGTGGCCCAGCAGTCGCCATCGACCCAGACGCCATCGACACCGTACTCGCTGATTTCTTTCAGCTGTGGAATCAGCAAACTGTCCACGTAAGGGCCATACACCGACATAGACCTTGCATCTGGCTTACCATCTGGGTCAACCCGCGCCCAGTTAGCATGGTGCCGGAGCGCTTCAAAGTCCCAGATACCTGAATAGTGGACGTAGAGCCCTACACCATGCCGACGCGTTACGGTGCGAAACAACTCCAGGGTGTTTTTGACAAACCGATCGGGCGAGTAGCCCACTTTGGTCGGGTAACTCGAAATCCCCTGATGCCCTTTACAATCAACCTGGATGAAATCGGGCCTGACGCGGGTCAGCAAGGTGTCGATCATGCCCTCGGTCAGGGTTCGGCCAATGAGGGTATCGTTTTTTTCGGCGTGAAAATCAAAGTGGAGCCCGAAAAAACTATCGGCTCGCCGAAGCGGTACCTGTCGTTTTGCCGGAGCCGACGTTCGCTGCTGCGCCGTTGCGGTCATACAAACCCCTGCCAGAATCAACAAAAAAGCATACTTCATCAGGCGACGCGTTCCAGTTTGACCGGATACGTTTTCCGTGAATTCCACTGCGCTACGTAGAGATTATCGTCCTCATCAACCAGTACGTCGTGCGGATGCATAAAAATGGTAGCGCTGCGGTCCTTACGTTGTTCGCCCAGTTTACCGTTTGCATAAACCGGCTCCGATCCGCCCGGCGTCGATATAACCCGGTCGTTTTTATCCAGAATGGTTATGTATCCGGAATCCGGGTACGAATCGGACGTACTGCGGAACACCGCCCCGTAGATGTTGTCGCCATGAATCACTGGCCGGCAGATGTATGAACCGGGCAGCGCGATGGTGGACATATACTTGCCATCCAGCGAGAAACGCTTTAGGGCGTTACGTCGACGGTCGGTTATCAACAGGGTTGGGGATGCCGTGCGTCGATCCACCACAATGCCGTGGCAACAGTCGAACGTTTCTTCGCCGGCGCCTTTGCCGCCCCAATGACGGATAAAACGGCCTTTCTGATCATACTGCATCACGTAGTTCAGCCCATAGCCATCGACTACGTAAATATCGCCGTTGGCGGGGTTAACCGCCGTTTCGGTTGGTTTGTACTGCGAGGGGTACGCGTATTTGCCGGTTTCTTTCGGGTAATCGAGTTTCATGAGCTCCCGGCCTTTCAGATCCGTCTTGATGACCTGATGCCGGTCCGGATCGCAGATAAGGAGAAACTGGTCATTGCCGTCGCCAGCCAGGGTCAGGCCATGTCCACCCGGATAGTCATGTCCCCAGGTTTCGAGGAGCTTGCCCGACTTATCATAAACTAAGATATTGTTCTTCGTTTCGTTGGTAAGCAGGATAATCCGCCCTTTGGCGTCCTGTACCATTTCATGACAATCGTTGACGGGGTTAACGCCGGCATCCAGCAGGCCCCAGTTGGGCACAACCCGATACCGGTGGGAATTATGGCCCAGTACGACCGTTTCGTTGGCGGCCGAAGCGAACAGCAACGACGGAGTGGACAGGCCTGCAGCTGTGAGTAAGGAAGCCTGCCTCAGGAATGACCGGCGGGACGAACGGAAAATCATGGTCGTTTGTCAGGGTTTACCTAAAAAAGACAATTTTAGGTGGACTTTACCCTTACAGCGATCCCAAAGTCCTGGCCAGACGGAAGGGAATAAATTACAAAAACGCTGTAATCAGCGCTGCGACTCGTTCAAGCCCTTTTACATCAACGTCGCTAAAATCATCAAGCTGATCACTGTCTACATCCAGCACCATACGAACGTCGCCCAGGCGGTCAAATACGGGAACGACCACCTCCGACTTCGATGCTGAACTACAGGCAATGTGCCCCGGAAACTGGTCTACGTCGGGCACGAGGATGGTTTCCCGGCGCGAGTAAGCGGCTCCGCACACGCCTTTATCAAAGGCAATACGTGTGCAGGCAATTGGTCCCTGAAACGGCCCAAGCACCAGTTGGTCGTCTTTTTTCAGGTAGAAACCAACCCAGAAAAACCCAAACGCTTCTTTCAGCGCGGCCGCGATATTGGCAAGATTCGCCGTCAGATCCGGCTCACCTTCCGTCAGGGCGGCTATCTGCGGAATCAAACTTTCATAAATGGCTTCCCGATCGGCAGTTTGAGGAATAAGCAGGGTCTCCGCCATAGTCAATTATCGTTTGGTAAAAAAAGTAAGCAGCATGATGCTGATCGTAGTGAACAATACGCTGGCACCAATCCGGATGAGCGTAGGCATCAGTAGTGTAATGGTGCTCGCTTCAATAAAGAACAAAGCCGTGTGGTGGATTAAGGCCAGTATGAATACGTACCGGAAAAACTGGCCGGTTTCCAGATCCTGTAACATTACCTCCGTGCGAAACTCCTGCCCCGACTGATCAATCTGCGTTCGGGCGATGACAGGCCGAAAATAAGCCATCAGCACCGTAGCAGCCGCGTGCATCCCCAACGTATTGTAGAATGTATCGACGATAAGGCCCGTCACGAAAGCCGTCACCAGCAGGACGGTCAGACTGGTATCCAGCGGCAGCATCAGGATGCAGGCTATGTACACGAAGCAAAACGCATAATCGAACAACACAAGATTGCGTACCAGCAAGATTTGCAGAGCCAGATAAAAGACAAACAGTAGCGTGGTTCGTACAATCTCACGTAAGGTCATAGTCATGCGTAGCGGTGTATTGTCGGATGTATGGTGGTTTACGGATGCTTGTGACCCGGTTATTTTTCGGCCTCCAGTTGTTTTTCCAGTTGCTCCTGCTCAGGCCGTAACAGGTTCTGAACGACATACACAAAAGCCAGGTTGCCAAAATTGGTGGACAGATTAAGCGTAATGTCATGGAAGGTCTGGTTCGGCTCTACGCCAACAGAACGCACCCGACCCACCAAAATTCCGGGGGGAAACGTAGAGTTAAACTCCGACGTAACCACCGAATCGCCCTTGCTTACCGGCTTGATACGGGAAATGTCGCGGAGCTTGACCAGATTTGGATCGACGCCATCCCAGCGCGCCGTTCCGATTTCATTGGCCTTGATCAGTTTGGACGACACCAGAAATTCGGAGTGCAGAATGGACGTGATGACCGAGAAGTGTCTGTTGCAGATTTTTACTTTTCCAACAATGCCGGTTGGCGAAATTACACCCATACCCGGCTGAATGCCGTCGTCCGTTCCCTTGTCGATGGTGATGTAATTGTTGGCAAACTGGGTGGTGTTGTTAACTACCTTCGCAACCGTGTATTTAAAGCGATTGGCAAACAACGAATCGGCCTTATACTGAGCAGGAGCAGCCGGCTGCGCTTGTTTAAGCCTCGTAAGTTCCTGATTAAGCCGTTGGTTTTCGGTCGCCAGATCAGCGTTCACCTGACGTAGCTGGGTGTACTCGCCAACCGCGTTCGACCAGGCCAGCATCTGCGCTGCGTACCGGTTGGATGTATTAAAGTAGGTCGCGCTCCAGTAATTGCTCGTGTTGATGATGAAGTAAAAGCAGATCACCTCCAGCAACACAAACAAAATGAAATTCCGGCTACGGACAATAAAATCAAATAACTCTCCCATGCGTCGGGCAACGGTGGAATGATGGCAGAAAACGGCGATAGGTTTGAGCCAGTAACTCAAACCTATCATGTAGCCTGGGCTTCAGTCCGTGTAGACCAGGCTGACAATTTAAAATAATGCACCTAATCGGCTCCGGACAGCTGTTCGGAGTACAATTAGCTAATCAATACTGACTTGTACATGTCGAGGTTTTTGATCACCTCCCCGGTACCTTTTACAACGGCCTTGAGCGGATCGTCAGCTACGTGAATAGGCAGTTTGGTCTTGGCGGCCAACCGCTTGTCCAGGCCATGCAGCAGCGCCCCTCCGCCCGTCAGGTGAATCCCGTTGGTGTAGATATCGGCCGAAAGCTCCGGCGGTGAAATTTCAAGGGCCTTCATTACGGCCTCTTCGATCTTTGAAATCGACTTATCCAGTGAATACGCAATCTCACTGTACGTCACCTTGATTTCTTTCGGAATACCGGTCATCAGGTCACGACCGCGAATCTCGTAGTCCGACGGCGGGTTGTCGAGTTCGGGCAGAGCCGATCCAACCTCCATCTTGATCTGCTCGGCGGAGCGTTCGCCGATGAGCAGGTTATGCTCCCGACGCATGTAGTCAACAATATCGCGGGTAAATACGTCGCCGGCAATACGGATCGACTGTTCGCAGACGATACCCGACAGGGCGATCACGGCGATCTCGGTCGTTCCACCGCCGATATCAACGATCATCGTTCCGTTCGGCTGGGTGATGTCGATGCCAATGCCGATGGCGGCTGCAATCGGCTCGTGCACCATGTAGACTTCTTTGGCACCAGCGTGTTCGGCTGAATCCTTTACGGCCCGCTTTTCTACCTCTGTAATACCCGACGGAATGCAGATAACCATCCGGTGCGACGGCGAAAACAGTTTGCTGCCGGTATCGATCATCTTGATCAAGCCGCGAATCATCAATTCAGCAGCCGTAAAGTCAGCGATCACCCCGTCTTTCAACGGCCGAATCGTTTTTATATTCTCGTTCGTTTTTTCGTGCATCTGCATGGCCTTGTGGCCAATTGCCAGCACTTTACCGCTGACCTTGTCCATCGCGATAATCGAGGGTTCATCCACCACAATCCGATCCTTGTGAATAATCAAGGTGTTCGCCGTACCCAGGTCAATCGCAATGTCGCTGGTCAAGAAATTGAAAAGTCCCATTTCAGGTTTGCTAAGAAGCTTCGTTACGCGTACAGTTTTTTGAAAGGTTTGCAAAAATATGGATTATTCGAGATAATTCATGCCCACTATCTGAATAGAGTATTGTATTTTTCAAATGACTATCAGATAAATGGATTCGGGGCTGCGTAAAATGAGCTATTGGGCTTATACGTTATCCATTGTCTATTATCCATTACTTTTGCAGGACTATGGGAGTACGATCAGTATTGAGCCGACCGCTGGCTAAATGGGTGGTCCAACGGCAGCAGGAATGGATGTACCGACCCGCCGAAGCACAGCAACGCTGGTTCAGGCGGCTGGTCCAGGGAGGTCGGCAAACCCTGTTTGGCCAGGACCATAAGTTCCGCGATGTGCAAACCGTTGAGGAGTTCCGGCAGGCCGTTCCCGTCCGCGATTATGAGGAACTGAAGCCTTACATTGAAAAAGTTCTGGCCGGTCAGTCCGACGTACTGTGGAAAGGCAAACCAACGTATTTCGCCAAGACCTCGGGTACCACCTCCGGCACAAAATACATTCCGATTACCAGCGATTCGATCCCTAACCACATCGATTCGGCCCGCGACGCGCTGCTGAACTACGTAAACGAAACCGGCAACGGCGCCTTTCTGGACAAGAAACTCATTTTTCTGTCGGGCAGCCCCGAACTGGACGAAAAAGCGGGCATCAAAACCGGACGGCTGTCGGGAATCGCGAACCACCACGTACCGGCCTACCTCCGTACCAATCAGCTACCCTCCTGGGAGACCAACATCATTGAGGATTGGGAAACCAAGCTGGATCGGATTATCGATGAAACGATCGACCAGCCCATGTCGCTGATCTCGGGCATTCCGCCCTGGGTGCAGATGTACTTCGACCGGATTCAGGAACGTACCGGCAAAAAGATCAAAGACGTTTTTCCCGACTTTTCGGTGTTCGTGTACGGTGGCGTTAATTTCGAACCGTACCGCGCCAAACTGTTCGACAGCATCGGCAAACGCATTGATTCGATTGAAACCTACCCGGCATCAGAAGGCTTCATCGCCTTTCAGGACTCACAGACGGAAGAAGGTCTTTTGCTGCTGTTAGACAGTGGCATTTTCTTCGAATTCATCCCGGCCGATGAGTATTTCTCTGAGAATCCGCGCCGACTGACGATCGATGAAGTAGAGTTAGGTAAAAACTACGCCGTAATCATCAACAACAACGCAGGACTTTGGGGTTACTCGATCGGCGATACGGTCAAGTTTGTGTCCCGCGATCCGTACCGACTGGTCGTAACGGGACGTATCAAACACTTCATCTCGGCCTTTGGCGAACACGTCATTGGTGAGGAAGTAGAGAAAGCGCTGCAATACGCCATGGAACGCCATCCCGAAACCGAGGTAGTGGAGTTTACGGTTGCGCCAATGGTGAGCCCGGCCGAAGGGTTGCCGTATCACGAATGGCTGATTGAATTCGCTACGCCACCCAACGATCCGGCTGCGTTTGCACAGGATGTGGATAACCGATTGATTGAACTAAACGTTTACTACGACGACCTGATTACAGGTAGCATTCTGCGCCCGTTGAAGCTCACTACGTTACCACGCGGGGCGTTTCAACGGTACATGAAATCGCAGGGCAAGCTGGGCGGTCAAAACAAAGTACCGCGGCTGGCAAACGACCGGAACATTGCGGAGGGGTTGCTGGAAACAAAACAAACGGTTTAGCTGATGAAAATAACCGGTATTGAAATTGGAGAATATCGCCAGTTTAAAAATATTAAATTTGATTTCACGTATCCGGAGGGCCACCCGAAAGAAGGTCAGTCTTTGGAAAAGGTGTGCTTTATCGGTCAAAGTGGGACAGGAAAAACTACGTTACTAAATATTATCTGGGATTTCTTCCAAGTTTTTATAGATGGTTACCAGCGGGTAGCCCTTGAAAATATCCCTGTAAACAATGAGCCTTATAGTACATTTGAAGGAATAAAAGTTGATGCTATTTATGTTGAGAAGAAAATAAGTTTAAACTATACCACACTTAAAGACTATGTAGAATCAGGATATGCAAATTTAGGCTATCATTGGTTTAAAGATCTTGCTATTTATGAAATTTTAAAAAACCAAGAAAATACGAAGAAATTTTGCCTATATATAAAAGAATCTATTGCTCATGAAGCGGATGCATTTTTATTCGAACAAAAAAATCACCCACAAACTATTTCTGATTTTGTAAAAACAGATACCCAGATTGAAAAAGAAAAAGTTTTACAGAATGACCGGATGAATGCAGTAGGGTCTAAAAAAGCTATTTCTTTAGGCGATATGCAATCTGTCTCTGTATGGCAATATTTGCTTAAAGATATTGACGAATACGATGAGGCTACAGTAAATCAGATCACTAATATCATTCAAAATACAGCAAAGAGTAAAGTACCGGAAGAGTTACAAAAGTGGGTAGAGTCTGATCCACGTATTAAGTTAGCGGAAGAATGTTTGAATCCAATTCTACACAATTTTTTTCTAGAGGTTAATGATAGCGAAAAAGGTAAAGTTCCTATTACACTACGTACCAGGCAGGGGGTAAAAATCGACAGTTCTTACCTTAGTACAGGTACTCGGCAACTATTGGCTACAGTTATTCCCCTCTACAAATTCAACACAACTGATTCAGTTGTTCTCTTTGATGAGCCCGAAAGATCTTTATTTCCGGACATTCAACGTAAACTAGTCAATTATTACACCTCTCTTGCTCCAAAAGCTCAGTTCTTTTTTGCTACGCATTCACCCATTATCGCATCGGCCTTCGAGCCATGCGAACGTTTCATTCTATATTTCAACGAAAACGGCGAAGTAAAATGTCGCAATGGTGTTGCGCCAATTGGTGATGATCCAAACGACATTTTAAGTGAAGATTTTGGTCTTACCGAACTGATGCTTGATGAAGGCTTGGAAGCTTATCAGAAATATCGTCAATTAGGCATGCAAATTCGAAATGAGACGGATGAGCAAAAGAAAAATCAATTAATAGCAGAACGGTTGGAATTAGGTAACCGCTATAATTTTTGAATTGAATGCGTCGAGTGAATAAACCTGCCAATTCAGAAATTCTGGTTAAGAACCTGAAATACAAAAATGGCGGAGATAACAGGAATTTGTCGGAAGCCTTATGTCAAGAACAACACAACATTTGTGCTTATACAGAAACGTATTTAGGACGTACTGATAAGAAAGATATTGAGCATTTCAATCCTACATTAAAAGGTCGGCCTAACGATAGTTACGAAAACTGGTTTTTAGTCAAAGCCCAGTGGAATACCGAAAAGGGAGCAAAGTGGGGACAATATCAGCCCGTTCTGCATCCTACTGCAACTGATTTTGAACAACGAATTATCTACTTTGAAGGCGACTATGACGCAGCCTCCTCGACCGACCAAGAGGCAGTTAACTTGATCCGTTTATTGAAATTAGATGATGCTGATCTAGCTTCAACCCGCAAACGGTATATCAAACGGCTAAAAAGCACGATTTCAATGTCTCAAAAGAATCCACAGGATTTTATCGATGATTTGCTACGTACTGACCCAGATGCTCTTTACTTTATCCGGGCTATCGAAGAAGAACTGAACGTCAAAGTTAACTTTGGCTTGTTAAAGACTACATGACTGAATTAAAGAAACGCCATATCGCCATCCTCGGCAGCACGGGCTCAATCGGTACGCAGGCCGTTGAGGTGATTAAAGCCCATCCGGATATCTTTCAGGTCGAGGTGCTAACGACAAACAACAATGCCGACCTGCTTATCCAACAGGCCATCGACCTGAAGCCTAACGTAGTCGTTATCTGCAACCAGGACCGTTACGATCAGGTATTTGCCGCCCTTGATCCGCTGAATATTAAAGTGTACGCCGGCATTCAGTCGATTGCGTCGGTCGTGCAGATGGATAGCATTGACATCGTCCTGACGGCTATGGTCGGTTACGCCGGCTTACTGCCAACGATCAAAGCCATCGAAGCCGGTAAACACATCGCCCTTGCCAACAAGGAAACGCTGGTAGTGGCGGGTGAATTAATTACCGCCTTGGCTCAACAGAAAGGCGTAAATCTCTACCCCGTCGATTCTGAACACTCGGCAATTTTTCAGTGCTTGGTGGGTGAGTTCCATAACCCCATCGAAAAAATTATTCTGACGGCTTCCGGCGGGCCGTTCCGGGGAAAATCGCGGGAGTTTCTGGCCAGTGTTACCAAAGAGCAGGCGCTGAAACATCCGAACTGGACGATGGGTGCCAAGATTACGATCGACTCGGCTACGTTGATGAACAAGGGCCTGGAAGTGATTGAGGCCAAGTGGCTGTTTGGTCTTCGTCCGGATCAGATCGACGTTATCGTTCACCCGCAAAGTATTATTCACTCCATTGTGCAGTTTGAGGACGGCAGCATGAAGGCGCAGATGGGTCTGCCGGATATGCGGCTACCGATCCAGTTTGCCTTAGGCTACCCCAACCGCTTATCGTCTACTTTTCCCCGTTTCAACTTCGTCAACTATCCGTCCCTCACATTTGAGCAGCCGGACACCGAAACGTTTCGCAATTTGCAGTTAGCGTTTGATGCGTTGGAGCGGGGCGGCAATGCTCCGTGTATCATAAATGCCGCGAATGAGGTAGCTGTTGATGCGTTTCTACACGATGCGATCGGGTTTCTCGAAATTTCGGAGGTTATTGAAAACTGCCTCGCAAAGGTTAACTTTATTGAAACCCCGGCTTATACCGACTACGTCCTGACCGACGAAGAAACACGACGTGTAGCGGCTGAGCGAATCAAAAGTTTAGTTTAAGTGTTTAGACAATAGGGGCTTCTCTCAACGTTCATATCGCATGGAATATTGGATCTGGTTTATCATCGGCATTGCATTAGGCCTGTTTTTGCTGCGCTTTTTCAGACGCCGTTCCTAAACTATTGACAAAAAGAAAGTTAGTTAATCACAGTTCAGACATACATGGAAGTATTAATAATGGCGGGGCAGCTCATTCTGGGCCTGTCCATCCTGGTAGGACTGCATGAGCTAGGCCATTTACTGGCTGCTAAGGCGTTTGGCATGCGGGTAGAGCAGTATTTTATTGGGTTTCCGCCCAAAATCTGGAGTACGAAACGGGGAGAAACGGAATATGGCGTGGGGGCTATCCCGCTGGGAGGATTCGTAAAAATATCCGGTATGATCGACGAATCGCTCGACACCGAACAAATGAAAGCCGATCCTAAACCCTACGAGTTCCGGGCTAAGCCAGCCTGGCAGCGGTTGATTGTTATGCTCGGCGGTATCATTGTCAACGTCATTGTGGGTATCATGATTTTCGTGTTCATGACCTATAAGAATGGGAATACTTACATTGCCGCTGAAGACGCTAAATACGGTATCGTTGCCGGAAAATTAGCTCAGGAGATCGGTCTACGGACTGGAGATAAAATTGTTAAAATTAACGGCAAACCGTACGAGCGTTTCAATGACATCACGAGTACGGACGTATTGCTCGGTACCAACAGCTATTATACAATCGAGCGGAATGGCCAGCAGGAAGAGATTTATATCCCTAACAACCTCGTTGATAAACTGGCCGACCGGAAAAGCGCCGGCGAGTTCATCGACATTGCGCAGCCGTTTAAAGTCGGCGAACTCGTTCCCGACCAGCCGGCGGCTAAGGCCGGGTTGAAAGTAGGCGACGTAATTACCAGCGTGAATGGAAAGCCTATCCGGTTCTATCACGAGTTTGTTGAAGGCGTAAAGCCCTATCCCAACAAGCCCCTTTCCCTCGGCATCAATCGAAACGGCCAGTCGCTGACGCTCAACGTAACAACCACCGAAACCGGTACAATTGGCTTCTACCCAAAAAGTTTGCTGAAGTACACCACTCAGGAGTACACCTTCGGCGAAGCGCTGGTTGTCGGAACGGAGCGGGCTTTCCAGGTCGTGTTCGACAATATCAAAGGCTTTGGCAAAATTTTCCGGGGCGAAGTATCCGCTTCGAAAGCCCTGAGCGGCCCGATCGGTATTGCTCAGAATCTGTTCGGTGGCATCTGGGTATGGGACCGGTTCTGGACCGTAACGGGTCTGTTATCCATGGCCCTGGCGTTCATGAATGCGTTGCCGATACCGGCCCTCGACGGCGGTCATGCTACCATCCTCATGTATGAGATTGTATCGGGCCGGAAACCGTCTGACCGGTTCCTGGAGGCCGCGCAACGGGTTGGTATGGTTATCCTGCTCGGACTGATGGCCTTTGCTATTTTCAACGACGTTTTTAAAGCCGTTTTTTAAGGACTTGATTAAACGCAGCGTTTCAATCGTTCTTTTGTTTGCAGTGGCCGGCTGCCTGTTGGGTGCCCGGCCGCTGCATTTGCATGACTTTCATGCCAGCGTTACGCAGATGCAGTTCAACCCGAAGGAGAAAGCCTTTGAGATCAGTATCCGTTTGTTTACAGACGACCTGGAAACAGCCCTGGCTCGGGAAAGCGGCCAGAAAGTACACCTGTCGACTGATGAGAAATTTGACCCGTTAATAGAAAAGTATATCAGAGCTCATTTTGCTTATGTAACTTCCGACCGGCAGCGCAAACCCATTGACTACGTGGGCCATGAGTTGGAAACTGACGCTTGCTGGGTGTATATCCAAATGCCGTATGCCGAAGCTTTTCAGGGCGGTCAGATGAAGCAGGATGTGCTGATGGAACTGTTTGATGATCAGGTAAACATGGTCAATATTCAACACTCTGGCCAGAAAAAAACCTTTGTATTCCGCAAAAATCAACCCATACAGCCCGTTTCTCTCTGAAAGTAAATTTTATAAATGATAACCCATTAGTTTTAGTTATTTTGTGTATTGCGCATAATCACTGGCGTTCCGTCAGAATAGCCCATTCTGGCACGACCCTTGTAAACACTTCATACACTAGCCTTTTCATTTTTAAGACACCGACAAACGAATTGATAGCTGTCAGTTTGGCAGTCACTATATGATTTCAGATAAAGATTTAACAGCCCGCCTGTTGCTGGCCGATTTTGATTCGGACAACCTGGAGATTGTGCCCCTGGGGTCACCCGAAGGCCTTGACGATGATTACGAGTTACCGACCAACCTGCCTATTCTGCCGGTTCGAAACACCGTGCTTTTTCCGGGCATGGTCATCCCGGTAACGGTTGGTCGTCAGAAATCAATCCGGTTGGTCAAAAAAGCATACAAGGGCAATCGCATAATCGGCGTTGTTGCACAACTGAATCAGCAAAAAGACGAACCAACAGCCGATGATTTATACCGGCTGGGCACGGTGGCGTACATCATCAAGATGATTACCCTGCCCGATGGTAATATTACCATTATCATTCAGGGTAAAAAGCGGTTCGAAGTTCAACAAATCGTTCAGGAAGAGCCGTTTATGACGGCGCAGGTACGTCAGATTGATGATGCCTTCCCTAATGTTAACAAGAAAGAAGGAAAAGCCCTGCTCCAGTCGTTAAAGGATGCGGCTTATAAGATTCTGCGGCTAAATCCGGAAATTCCACAGGAAGCCCGTATTGCGCTGGATAACATCGAAAGTCCTACGTTTCTGCTTCATTTCCTGTCGTCGAACATCAACGCGGAGGTAGCGGATAAGCAACGGCTTCTCGAAACACTGGAAGGCAATCAGCAGGCACAGCTTCTGCTGGAATACATGCTTCGCGAAGTGCAGCTTCTCGAACTGAAACGTGAAATTCAATCGAAAGCCAGCTCAGACCTCGACCAGCAGCAGCGCGACTATTACCTTCGTCAGCAGATGAAAGTGCTGCAGGACGAACTGGGGATGGATAATCCCGACCGCGACCTGGAAGAACTTCGGATCCGGGCCGATCAGAAAAAATGGTCGGCGGATGTCCGGGCGCATTTTGATAAGGAACTGAACAAGCTGCAGCGCATCAACCCAATGGCGCCGGAATATCCGGTAACGATGAATTACATCGAACTGATGGTTGATCTGCCCTGGAACGAGTATACGAAAGACAACTTCGATCTGAAGCGGGCGCAGAAAATTCTGGATACGGACCATTTCGGCCTGGAAAAGGTTAAGGAGCGGATTATCGAGTACCTGGCCGTTCTGAAGCTGAAGAACGACATGAAGGCACCCATTCTGTGCCTGTACGGCCCTCCGGGCGTTGGTAAAACGTCGCTCGGCCGGTCTGTTGCGAAAGCATTGGGACGTAAATACAGCCGGATGGCCCTCGGTGGCGTTCACGATGAAGCCGAAATACGTGGCCATCGGAAAACGTACATCGGTGCTATGCCGGGAAAAATCATCCAGAATATTCGGAAGTGTGGCACGGCCAACCCGGTTTTTATTCTCGACGAGATCGACAAGGTAAGCTCTGATTTCCGGGGCGATCCGTCGTCGGCGCTGCTGGAAGTACTCGACCCCGAGCAAAACTCTACGTTCATGGATAACTACCTGGAGACAGAGTTTGACCTGTCGCGGGTATTGTTCGTAGCTACGGCCAATACACTCGATACTATCCACCCTGCCCTGCGCGACCGGATGGAAATTATCGATATCGCCGGCTACACGGTTGAGGAGAAAGTTCAGATCGCAAAGAAGTATTTGATTCCAAAGCAGCGAAAAGACCATGGTCTGAAAACCAAGGATTTGCAGATTGAAGACAAAGCCATCCTGCGCATCATCGAAGGGTACACGCGGGAGTCGGGAGTTCGAAATCTGGAGCAGAAGATTGGGGCCCTGGTCAGGAAGGTAGCCAAATCCATTGCTATGGAGGAGGAATACAATCACGTAGTCAAAGCCACCGATATTCCAAAGATGCTTGGTGCAGAACTATTTGATAAGGAACTATATGCCGACGACGACATTGCCGGTATCGTAACGGGCCTGGCCTGGACACAGGTGGGTGGCGAAATCCTGCTTATTGAATCCAGTCTGAGCCGTGGCAAAGGTACGTTAACGCTTTCGGGCCAGTTGGGCGATGTGATGAAGGAATCGGCGATTACGGCGCTTTCTTACTTGAAGGCTCATGCCGACGATCTGGGCATCGACTACCGGATTTTCAACCACTACGACCTGCACATTCATATTCCGGCGGGTGCAGTACCAAAAGATGGTCCCTCGGCAGGTATTACGATGCTGACCTCGATGGCATCAATCTACACCCAGCGCCGGGTACGTCCGTACTTAGCCATGACGGGTGAGGTTACACTGCGGGGCAAGGTGCTTCCCGTCGGCGGCATCAAAGAAAAGATACTGGCAGCTAACCGAGCCGGCATTAAAGAGGTTATCCTCTGTTCCAAGAACCGCAAGGACATTGAGGAAATCAACCAGACCTACATCAAAGACCTGACTTTCCACTACGTCGATACGGTGGATCAGGTACTGGAGACGGCCTTGTTACCGGGTCAGGTTGGCAAGCCCATGAAGTTTATTTTCCCGGAAGAGCGCGACTCGCAACGGGAGCGCGAAGTCGAGCGAGCGTATTAATTCCGTTAAAACGAGGTTGCTGTAGATTGCGCTGATGAACACAGATTTTTATCTGTCTGCATTCATTAGCCCGCCGATGCGGTAATCTGCGGCAACCTCGTTCTATATTTTACAGGTATGCTCGATTTTCAAAAACTTTCCGCCGATTACCAGCAGGCACTCCTGAGGCAGGTCGTGCCGTTCTGGCTGAAAAACAGCCGGGACGAGCTATGCGGAGGGTATTTTGATACACTTACAACAACGGGCGACATTGTTGAAACCGATAAATACATAACCAGTCAGGCCCAGCAGGTGTGGGCGTTTGCCTGGTTGTACAATCGGCTGGATGGTCAATCGGCCTGGCTCGATCATGCCCGCTACGGCGCTGCCTTCCTCAGCCAGTTTGCGCATAACGAACACCTCGACTGCTACGGTATTCTCGACCGCCGGGGCCGTCCGGTCGCTGCGGCAGCTGACGTAGTTCCTGATAGTTTTACGGTAAGGGCCTATGTGCAGATGTACCAGGCCACTGGGGATGACGAATGGTCTATGCTGGCGCAGCAAACCTTCCGGACGCTCCTGCACCGGCGCGCCACGATTCGGCTCGATCAGGTAAAAACCCTGGGTGGTTTCCGGCAGTTACGGCATCTGAGCGAGCCAGTAGCCGTGCTTTCTGCTGTGTTGGACATGCAGCCACTTCTGAGCGAAGAGATCTGGAAAGAAGCCATCGACGCCCTTCTGCTGGAACTGCTGCGTGAATTTCTGGACCGACGTACCGACACCCTACGCGAGTACGTTCTGCCAGAAGGCGCGTTTGTGAATACGCCCGAAGGCCGCCGGTTGAACACGGGTCTGACTTTCCGGGCGGTGAGCGTCCTGCTTGATTTATGCGATCAACTGCCCAACCGCAAGCTGGCCATGCAGACGGTTACCTGGGCGCTCCGGGCGTGTGAACAAGCCTGGGATGAGCCTAATGAAGGTTTTTTTCAGTACATCGATTTTAAAGAACAGCCCCTCCCCTTTCCGGACTGGCGACAAAAATGGGCCTGGGTACATCTGGAAGCGTTATCGGCTTTGACGAAAGGTTATTTTCATACCCGACATCCCGAGTGCCCAAAATGGTTTAAGCGCATACACGACTACGTTTTTCATGTTTTCCCCGATCCCAGGCATATTGGCTGGCATCTGGTACTTGACCATAAAAATCACCCATTCATGCCAGTCAAAGTTACCCACGAAACGGGCTGCTACTCGGCTATACGATGTTTGGCCGAAACAGCGCAGACCTTGAGTAAGTGCGGCCAGTTGCAACCCCTTGGCCGAAACGTTCGGGTCGCTTAGATCTGGCCGGGCGCTTTGTACTTTTTCGATGCATCGTCCACTACCAGCACCCAGTCTTTCCCGTTCGAGGGTGGCGTAAATGACTGCGCACCTACTTTTTTCATTAGTCCGCCGGATGTGGCTTTCCCCGTGCGGGGATCGTACCACCAGACACGCATCTGGTTTCCGGACAGCTTCTCCAGATTGAGGCTGACCGGCTGATTCTGTGGCAAGTACACCATCAGGTAGGTTCCATCAGCATCGCGGGTAGCTTCGACGCGGTCAACATAAGACGTACCAGCCGCCGATGCAATTACGCTTTGATCACCAATCCGTGAACTATACGGTCTTGACAGCATCAGGCGCTTCAAATACTGCATCTGGTTAGCGGCTTCGGCATTGGCGGCTTGTTGCCACGGAATGAGTGTATCGCCAATGTTGATCGGCTCGTACAGGGCTTTGTTCACAAATTGCCAGATCTGATGGTGACCATACGTTACACCACAAGCCCCGGCAAAAACGCCCCGGTACGTACGAGCACGAACATCGTAAGCCGAAAAGTAGCCGCGTTGGCGGGTCCATTTGCCATCCCAGGGATTCACCGGGTGATCTTCGTAACACGGCTCCATATCCAGCGTTGGCTTTTGTAGCTTGATAGCCAGATCCCGCGCAACCAGATCCCAGGCCTTGATTTCCCGCGACCCATGACCAGACTGGAACGCATTCATATCCAGCCAGAGTTCGTTATGAACGTACTGCGAGGTTGAATTTGGGCCACCGGGTGGATGATACGTAATAAACGGATCATGCCCAACTCCCTCGACAATACCCTCTGCCATCGCCCGCCAGATGGGACGGTCGTCGAATTCTTTGTCTTTGTTCTCCTTACGTCCTTTGTAAATGGCCGGACGATCGCCACCCAAAATCCAGATAACATTGTACCGGCCGTACCGCTGCCCCAGTGTTCGTCCGTAAACGCGCGCGTTTTCAGGCGTGAAAATAACCGGACCAGCGCCCCAGTCACGGGTCAGCTTGTCGCCCCAGGTAGGCAGCAATCCGATGTATAACCCTTTCCGGCTGGCCGTCTGCACGACATAGTCTACATGGTCCCAGTAGTCGTACTGCGCTGGTTCTTTAGGATCAGCGCCGGGAGTAATGGCCAGCTTTGCCGGGTCTTCGTTTACAAGCGGAACATCTCCATAGCGGTTTGGCGTACGGACACCGTCAAATTCAGCTAGTGCCACCGCCTGAATGACGTTAAAGCCCTGCTTTCGGCGAGTTTCCAGAAAAGCTTCGGTTTCCTCCCGGTTCAGACGATGAAACAGCTCCCAATCGGTATCACCTAACCAGAAAAACGGCTTTCCATCGGCCGTCTGTAGATAGCGCTGATTTTGGTTGACTGTAATTTCGGGTAATGATTGAGCACCGGCAGTGGTGATGGCTAACCAGACGGCCGACAACAGGATTTTATGTTTCATGTGGGTTTAGGAATAGCTTATGGGCAACGGCTGCTGGTATTAAGCCGGCCAGACTAATATGATCTAAAGCAAAGACGCGCCTGGTTTACTGCTGGGCCTCAATGGCACCCCGTACGTTCCCGTACTTGGCCAGCAGCTCTTCGGCTTTTTCGCGGCTGACGTCTAATTCACTCATCACCATCTTCGCAGCCCGGTCCTGCAATTTGATGTTCGTCAGCTGCATATCAACCATTTTGTTTCCTTTCACCCGACCCAACTGGATCATAACCGACGTCGAGACCATGTTTAATACTAGTTTCTGTGCCGTACCCGCTTTCATGCGTGTGCTCCCAGTCACAAATTCAGGACCAACAACCACCTCAACCGGGAATTCGGCCGCCTGAGCTACCGCCGAACCAGGATTGCAGACAATACAGCCGGTCAGACAGCCGGCCGCCCGGGCCTGATCCAGACCACCAATAACGTAGGGTGTACGACCGGAGGCAGCAATACCAATTACGGTGTCGACGGCTTCGATATGATACGCCTGTAAATCCTTCCAGGCTTGATCCGGGTCATCCTCAGCAAATTCAACGGCTTTCCGGATAGCTCCATCGCCACCGGCAATCAGACCGATTACCAGATCATGTGAAACGCCATAAGTAGGCGGGCATTCAGATGCATCGACAATGCCCAACCGACCACTCGTACCAGCGCCGATATAAAAAAGCCGTCCGCCTTCCTTCATTCGCGCTACGATCTGAGTGACCAGTGATTCAATTTGAGGAATGGCTTTTTCAACCGCCAAAGGCACCGTTTTGTCTTCCTTATTAATGTTCGTCAGTAGCTCATGTACTGACATAGATTCTAAATGATCGTAATGCGAAGTAGTTTCCGTAATCATGTATCAAAGGTAATCTCCTGCCAGTAAAGCTACAATTAACCTAAAATTTCTTGCATAAGTGGTTCAAGTCTTATTTATTTGAAGCGTTATTACGCCAACAGCGAAATTTCGCTAATTATGAACACCGAAGTCGTCACCATTCAATTAAACCGATTCAGTCGTATTCTGACCCAGGAAGTAAGTAATCCTGCCGCCCAAGCCATGCTCTATGGAGTTGGTTTGACAGAAGCGGATATGGATAAACCGCAGATCGGGATTGCCAGCACAGGTTACGAAGGTAATACCTGTAATATGCATCTCAACGGCTTATCGGTTTATGTGAAGCAGGGCATTCAGGCGAATGATATGGTCGGTTTGATCTTCAACACCATTGGCGTTTCAGACGGCATGACGAACGGAAACGACGGCATGCGTTACTCCCTGCCCAGCCGCGATCTAATTGCCGATTCGATCGAAACGGTGGTAGCGGCCCAGTGGTACGATGGCGTGGTGACAGTAGTTGGCTGTGATAAAAATATGCCCGGAGCTATCATGGCCATGGCACGGCTCGACCGGCCAAGTATCATGGTATATGGCGGAACAATCCGGTCCGGACACTATAAAGGTCAGAAATTAGACATCGTTTCGGCCTTTGAAGCCCTGGGCAAGAAGCTCGCCAACAACATATCCGACGAAGATTACAAAGGCGTCATCCAGAACTCGATTCCGGGTGCGGGTGCCTGCGGAGGTATGTATACCGCCAATACAATGGCTTCTTCCATCGAAGCGATGGGCCTGAGCCTGCCCTTCAGCAGCAGCTACCCGGCTACGCACGAGGGCAAGCAGCAGGAATGCAAGAAGATCGGTGCGGCTATGAAGGTACTGCTCGAGCGTAACATTACGCCCAGAGAAATCATCAGCCGCGAATCCCTCGAAAACGCGCTGACAATAGTCATGGCGCTTGGCGGTTCGACCAATGCCGTGCTGCATTATCTGGCTATTGCCCGGACAGCGGGCATTTCCTTAACCCTTGACGATATTCAGGCTATCAGCGACCGTGTGCCTTTACTGGCCGACCTGAAGCCGAGCGGAAAGTATTACATGGAAGACATGCTGGCCATTGGTGGCGTTCCGGCGGTAATGAAGTACCTCTACGCGCAGGGCATGATCCACGGCGATTGCCTGACCGTAACGGGCAAAACTGTTGCCGAAAACCTGTCCGAAGCCCCTGATCTCGACTTCGACGCGCAGAAGATTATCTTCCCCTTGTCGCAGGCCATCAAAAAAACAGGTCACATTCAGGTTTTATACGGCAATCTGGCTCCCCAGGGCGGTGTTGCCAAGATTACAGGTAAAGAAGGCGAACGCTTTGACGGCATTGCCAAAGTTTGCGAACACGAAGGCGAAATCATCGATGCCCTGGCCAAAGGCGAAATTTTGCCCGGGCAGGTCATTGTGATCCGGAACGCGGGCCCTAAAGGTGGTCCGGGAATGGCCGAGATGCTGAAGCCTACCTCCGCCATCATGGGTGCCGGATTGGGCGACAAGGTCGCTTTGATTACTGATGGCCGTTTCTCAGGGGGTACACACGGCTTCGTGGTAGGTCACATTACCCCCGAAGCGCACGAAGGCGGCCCGATTGCATTTGTTAAAGACGGCGACCGTATCACGCTCGACGCTGTTTCGCGCAACATTACCCTACACGTATCAGACGAAGAACTGGCCGAGCGCCGGAGTCAGTGGACGAAGCCCGAACCTCGGTTTACGCGGGGTATGCTTGGCAAATACATCCGCGACGTGAAGCCGGCCAGTGAAGGGTGTGTAACGGATGAAGTATGAACGTTGTTAATGCATAAACAAGCAACGAAGCCATGAACATCATCGAAAAAACGGTTGAGCCAAAAAACGGAGCCATCGACTTACACTTTGATGTACCCGCGGAATGGAATGGTAAACAGATAAAGCTGCGTATAATTTTTGAAGAAGATACAGGTGGGCTTGTTGACAAAGATACGAAACCAGATTTAACGCGATTTCGCGGCAAGTGGGCGCATTTACCGCTGGAAGAACGCCTGGAAATGCAAAAGCAGTTAGATGACATGCGAAACGAATGGGAAAGGCCTATTTAATTGACACATCGGCCTACAGCAAATATCTGAGTGGTTTGCTACTCCCTGACAAGCTCGATTTAATGGCTGAAACCGTAGAGATGAACCCGATTATTTCTGTCATTACAAGAATCGAGCTTCTTAGTTGGGTAGCAGTTGTCAAAGAAGTGGAAGCAAGTGTTCGGGAGTTCATTACAGTTTCCAGCGTACTATCGCTTGATGAACCAGTCATTCTTCAGACCATCCGCTTACGACGACAATACAGAAGTGTAAAACTGCCCGACGCCATTATTGCCGCTACAGCGCTGGTTTATGACTTTACCTTGCTGCCTACGAACGATAGTGACTTTCAGAAAATAGACGGGTTGAACTACCAAAGCCTGAGTAAATAGACCGAGGGGGTTTATTCACAGTGAACAACAGAAAACGATATTTAAACGCGTAGATCCATGGAAACGGTTAGCGTCGTACCAGAGAAAGAAACGATAACGGAAGAGGTGAAGCTGATCACTGGTTCCGAAGCGCTCATGCGGTCACTCGTCGCAGAGGGAGTTGAAACAATTTTTGGCTATCCGGGCGGGGCAATTATGCCCGTTTATGATGCGCTTTACGACTTTCAGGACCGGCTCCACCACATACTGGTCCGCCACGAGCAGGGAGCAGCCCACGCGGCCGAAGGGTATGCCCGCATCACTGGCAGGGCGGGTGTATGCCTGGTTACGTCAGGCCCCGGAGCGACCAATCTGGTTACCGGCATTGCCGATGCGTTGATTGACTCAACCCCTATGGTTTGCCTGATCGGTCAGGTTGGTAAAAACCTGCTGGGTACCGATGCGTTTCAGGAAACCGATGTAATTGGCGTTACAATGCCAATTTCCAAGTGGAACTATCAGGTTACCAACGCTGACGAAATTCCGGATATTGTTTCCAAAGCGTTCTACATTGCGCAGTCGGGACGGCCGGGACCAGTCGTAATCGATATTACGAAGAATGCACAGCAGGAGCTGATGACCAGGCCGTTTCAGTACCAACGCTGCCAGACACTCGTCAGCTACCGCCCGCGCCTGATTCCAAAGCAGGAACAGGTAGAAAAAGCGGCTGAACTTATCAACAGCGCCAAAAAGCCCTACATGCTGGTTGGTCACGGGGTACTGATTGCCAAAGCCGAAAAGGAACTGTTGACGTTTGCCGAGAAAACCGGTATACCAGTCGCCACGACGTTGCTCGGTCAGTCGGCCTTCCCGGCCGATCATCCGCTGTATGCAGGCTGGCTCGGTATGCACGGCAACTACGGCCCGAACGTAATGACCAGCGAGTGCGACGTACTGATCGGCATTGGGATGCGCTTCGACGACCGGGTAACGGGCAATGCCAGCTTATTCGCCCCTCAGGCTAAGGTGGTTCATATTGAGATTGACCCGTCTGAGATCGACAAGATAATCAAGGCGCACGCTCCGGTTATAGGAGATGCTAAAGAGGTGCTGGACCGCCTGACTCCATTGGTGCATCCGAACGATCACACCGTCTGGCGCAACGAGTTCCGGAAATACGACGCCATTGAAGACGAAAAGGTGAAGCGCCCGGCACTGGCCCCAACCACGGAGAAAATTAAAATGCCGGAGGTAATCGACCTGCTGTCTAAAAAGACCAATGGTGAAGCCGTGCTGGTTGCCGATGTTGGTCAGCACCAGATGATTGCCTCGGCTTTTTACCAGTACAAGCGTCCGAACAGCCTTATTACGTCGGGTGGCCTCGGCACGATGGGCTTTGCCTTACCCGCGGCCTTCGGAGCCAAAGTAGGCGATCCGAGCCGGGAGGTTATCGCGATCATCGGTGACGGTTGCTTCCAGATGACCATTCAGGAGTTGGGTACGATTGCCCAAAGTAAGCTACCGGTTAAGGCGATCATCCTCAACAACAATTACCTCGGTATGGTACGTCAGTGGCAGCAGTTGTTCTTCGAGCGTCGGTATTCGTTCGTGGAATTACAGAATCCCGACTTCATTACCATTGCCCGGGGTTTTGGCATCGACGGCCACACCTGCAACCACCGCGAGGATTTGTCAGCTTCGCTTGACACGCTCCTCAACTCCGACAAGCCGTACCTGCTCGAAGTCATTGTTGAAAAGGAAGAAAACGTATTTCCTATGGTTCCGGCCGGCACAAGCGTAGCCAGCATTAGACTCGAATAGCCCGATGACGACCTACACCATTTGCATATTCACCGAAAACACGATCGGACTACTCAACCGCATCACAATTATTTTCACCCGGCGACGGATCAACATCGAAAGCCTCACCGTATCGGAAACCGAGCGGAAGGGCGTGTCCCGGTTCACCATCGTCATCAAGCACGAGTCGCGGGAGACCGTAGAGAAACTGGTGCGGCAGATTCGGAAGATCGTGGAAGTTCTCGCGGTCTTCGGCTATCTGAACGAAGACGTCGTGTACAACGAAATCGCCCTGTTCAAGATTGAAACACCACTGGGCGCAAAGCCACTGGATATTGAAACGATCAACAATCAGTACAAGGCCTGGGTGGTGTACTGGGGGCTGGACTACGTCGTGATCGAGAAGACGGGGACCGAAGAGGAAATCTTTACCTTTTTCGAATACATCAAACCGCACAGCATTCTTGAATTCGTACGATCGGGTCGGGTCGCGGTAGGAAAAACCGAAAAAGGGCTCGTGGAATACCTGCCGGAAACGGAGTGGGAATACTATCTGTAATTTGTTTAACCTTTTATAAAACTGTCTGTCATGGCAAAAATTAACTTCGGCGGAGTAGAAGAAGACGTAGTAACCCGCGAAGAGTTTCCTCTTGAGAAAGCCCTCGACGTACTCAAAGATGAAGTCATTGCCGTTATCGGCTACGGCGTTCAGGGACCCGGTCAGTCGCTCAACATGCGCGACAACGGGTTCAACGTAATCGTCGGCCAGCGCAAAGGCAAAACGTACGACAAAGCCGTTGCCGACGGTTGGGTTCCCGGCGAAACGCTGTTCGAAATCGAGGAGGCTCTGGAGCGCGGTACGATCATTTGCTTCCTGCTGTCGGATGCCGCCCAGATTGAACTGTGGCCGACGGTTAAGTCATACCTCAAACCCGGCAAATCGCTGTACTTCTCACACGGCTTCGGCGTAACGTACAAAGACCAGACGGGAATTGTTCCGCCGACTGATGTGGATGTATTTCTGGTTGCCCCGAAAGGTTCCGGTACGTCGCTGCGTCGCCTGTTTGTCGAAGGCAAGGGGTTGAATTCCAGCTTCGCCATCTATCAGGACGCTTCAGGTCATGCTCGTGAAAAGTGCATTGCTATGGGTATCGGCGTAGGTTCAGGCTATCTGTTCGAAACCGATTTTTACAAAGAAGTTACCTCCGACCTGACCGGTGAACGTGGTACGTTGATGGGCGCGATCCAGGGCATCTTCGCGGCTCAGTATGAAGTCCTCCGGGCCAATGGCCACAGCCCCTCCGAAGCCTTCAACGAAACGGTAGAAGAACTGACGCAGTCACTCATGCCGCTCGTTGCTGAGAACGGTATGGACTGGATGTACGCCAACTGCTCAACCACTGCCCAGCGGGGTGCTCTCGACTGGTGGAAACCGTTCCGCGATGCCACAAAGCCGGTCTTTGAACAGCTCTACAACTCGGTAAAAGCCGGCGAGCAGGCGAATATTTCGATCACTCGTAACTCTCAGCCCGACTACCGGGAGAAGCTGGAAGAGGAGCTGAAAGAACTGCGCGAATCGGAAATGTGGAAAGCCGGCACCGCCGTTCGGAGCCTGCGCCCCGAGCGAAGCTAACATCATATGGTGCCGGGTTTTCGAGCCCGGCACCTTAGCCAACGTAGCATGACTTTCGATACCATCACCGAAACCATTGATCCGCATCAGGGCATAGTCGCAGCGTCAGCCGTCCTGGGTTTTGCAATGAACGCCGACGTACTGACAGCCTCACTGCTGCGGACGCTGGCGCGGTCGAAACCCAGCGGTACGTTTCTGGAGCTAGGCACTGGTACGGGCCTGTCGACAGCCTGGCTGCTGGATGGTATGGACCAGCATTCGACGCTGATTTCGGTCGACAATGATGCTGCCTGTCAGGCCATTGCTGAACGGTTTTTAGGCCATGACAAGCGGCTGACGCTGGTTTGTCAGGATGGTACCGAATGGATTGATGCGAATACGGAAACGTTTGACTTCATTTTCGCCGATACCTGGGCCGGGAAGTATCTACAACTCGATGAAACGCTGGCCATGCTGAAGCCGGGTGGTCTGTATGTAATTGACGACATGCTCCCACAGCCCAACTGGCCCGACGGTCATGATGCCAAAGCACAACAGTTAGTAGCTCATCTGGAGGATCGCGAAGACATCGTTCTGACGAAACTAGCCTGGTCAACCGGCTTGATTATAGCGACAAAAAAAGACTGATGAAGATTTCGTAAATTTGAAGGATAACGTCATCAGTAGTAAACAAAACAGGCGGTGGTAGAAGCAGAGAAGAAAATAACGTTTCCCGACCTCGACAATATATACCTTGCGGCCGAACGGCTGCGGGGAGTCGTGACGCACACGCCCCTCCAGGAAAACGTGAACCTGTCGGATCGGTACCAGGCCACCATTTTCCTGAAACGGGAAGATTTACAGGTTGTGCGCTCCTATAAAATTCGGGGAGCCTACAATAAAATGGCCAGCCTGCCCAAAGAAGCTCTGGCCAAGGGGGTCGTGTGTGCGAGCGCCGGTAACCACGCGCAGGGACTGGCCTATGCCTGCCGCAAAATGGGTGTTAAAGGCCGGATTTTCATGCCGACGACTACCCCCGCCCAGAAGGTAAAGCAGGTCCGGATGTTCGGTAAGGAGTTTGTCGACGTAGTGCTTACCGGTGATACGTACGACGATGCGTACCATTCGGCCATCGAATACGTCAATACGCACGACAGTACGTTTGTCCACCCCTTCGACGACGTTCAGGTGATGGAAGGTCAGGGTACGGTCGGGCTGGAGATCTTCAAAGATTCGAATTTTAAGATTGATTACCTGCTAATGGCAATTGGCGGGGGCGGTCTGGCATCGGGCGTTTCAACGGTTTTTCGCCAGCTGAGCCCCAAAACCAAGCTGATCGGGGTTGAGCCGCTGGGTTCACCGTCCATGAAAGTTTCGATGGACGAGGGCCACGTAGTAACCCTGGAAGAGATTGACAAGTTTGTGGACGGAGCCGCCGTTAAGCGCGTCGGGGACATGACCTTCGAGGTGTGCCGCCAGAATCTGGAACGCGTCGTGCTGGTTCCCGAAGGCAAAGTCTGCACAACCATTCTGCGGCTTTATAACGAAGAAGCTATTGTAGCCGAGCCGGCAGGAGCGCTTACTATTGCCGCGCTGGACTTTCTGAAAGACGAGATCAAAGGTAAAAATGTGGTCTGTCTCGTCGGCGGTGGTAATAACGACATTACCCGAACAGAGGAAATCAAAGAGCGGTCGCTGCTATACGAAGGCCTGAAGCATTATTTCATCATTCGGTTTGCCCAGCGGGCGGGTGCTATGCGCGAATTCCTGAGCGACGTACTCGGTCCCAACGACGATATTACGCTCTTTGAGTATTCTAAGAAAACGAATCGCGAACGCGGCCCTGCTCTGGTTGGCATAGAACTGAAAAGTAAAGCCGATTTTGAGCCGCTCCTGATACGTATGCAGGATGCCCGCATTCACTTTGAATACCTCAACGATAAGCCGGATTTATTTGAGTTCTTGATTTGAGAATCTATGCATACGCCCACAACTCTTTTTGATAAAATCTGGGATGCGCACGTCGTTAAACACGCCGAAGGCCACCCGGATGCGTTGTTTATTGACCGCCATTTCATCCACGAAGTAACCAGCCCGCAAGCGTTTGACGGGCTCCGGAAGCGGGGTATCGGTGTATTTAACGTCAGCCGCACAACGGCCACCGCCGACCACAACGTACCAACTAAAGATCAGCACCTGCCGATCAAGGAAGCGCTGTCGCGTCATCAGGTCGAAACCCTGCGCAAGAACTGCGCTGACTTTGGCATTGAACTCTACGACCTTGGCCATCCGTTCCAGGGCATTGTGCACATCATCGGACCCGAACTTGGCCTTACACTACCGGGTATGACTATTGTTTGTGGCGACAGCCATACCAGTACCCATGGGGCCTTTGGCAACATTGCGTTCGGCATCGGTACGTCGGAAGTAGAACAGGTACTGGCCACGCAATGCATTTTACAATACAAGCCCAAACGGATGCGCATCAGCATCAATGGCAAGCTGGGCAAAGGCGTTACGTCGAAAGACATCATCCTTTACATCATCTCGAAAATTTCGGCCAGTGGCGCAACCGGTTACTTCGTTGAATACGCCGGCGATACGATCCGAAGTTTGTCGATGGAAGCGCGGATGACCATTTGCAACATGAGCATCGAAATGGGTGCTCGTGGCGGTCTGATTGCCCCCGACGAAACGACGTTCGACTACATTCGTGGCCGACGGTTTGCTCCGCAGGGTGAAGCGTTCGAGAAGGCGGTCGACACCTGGCGTACGTTAAAAACCGACGAAGGCGCTACGTTTGATCGCGAACTGGACATCAACGCCGAAGACATTGAACCGATGATTACCTACGGTACCAACCCGGGTATGGGCATCGGAATCAGTCATCACGTACCGAATTTGAGCGAAATTCCGGAAAGCGAACTGGCCTCATACACCAAATCGCTGGCCTATATGGGCCTCGAACCAGGTATGGAGTTAGTAGGCAAGCCGGTCGATTACGTCTTCATTGGCTCATGCACTAACGCCCGTATTGAAGACCTGCGCCAGGTCGCTGAATTTGTAAAAGGTAAGCAAAAAGCCAACGGCGTTGAGGTATGGATTGTGCCGGGCTCTGTACAGGTAGCTAATCAGGCTAAAGCTGAAGGCCTTGACAAAGTGTTTGCCGAAGCCGGTTTTGAATTGCGCGACCCTGGCTGCTCGGCCTGTCTGGGCATGAATGAGGACAAGATTCCGGCCGGTAAGTATTGCGTCAGTACATCGAACCGCAACTTTGAAGGTCGGCAAGGGCCCCAGTCACGTACGTTTCTGGCATCTCCGCTCACGGCGGCCGTTGCCGCTGTTACGGGCAAAGTCCAGGATGTCAGAGCGTTTGTATAACCTTCAGGAACCATGAGCAAAGAAACATTTACAAAACTGACGGCAACTGCGGCTCCCCTGCCTATCGAAAATATTGATACGGACCAGATTATTCCAGCCCGCTTTCTGAAGGCCACTACCCGCGAAGGCTTCGGCGATAACTTATTCCGTGACTGGCGGTACAACGCTGATGATACGCCCAAAGCCGACTTTGTACTGAACAACCCTACCTACACTGATGCCCAAATCCTGGTAGCTGGCAAAAACTTCGGTATGGGTTCCAGCCGGGAACACGCAGCCTGGGCTATCCACGACTATGGGTTTAAAGTCGTTATTTCCAGCTTTTTTGCCGACATTTTTAAGAACAACGCTCTGAATACCTTTGTGCTGCCTGCTCAGGTTTCAGACGCTTTTCTGGCTGAAATCTTTAAAGCGATTGACGCAGACCCGCATACGCCCATAACGGTTGATCTGGCGAATCAGACCATTACGCTGGCAAACGGCCTGAATGAGTCGTTTGACATTAATACGTACAAAAAAACGTGCCTGATGAACGGCTACGACGATATTGATTATTTACTCAGCCTGAAAGAAGAAATCAATCGGTTTGACTTAGCTCACGCATAATGAATGACTGAGCCAGCGAATGACGTGTATAACGACTCAAGCATTCACTAGCTCCGTCATTTAACCAGTAGAATGAAGAAACACATTTTAGTTATTGCCGGCGACGGAATCGGTCAGGAAGTGACAGCAGTTGGTAAACAGGTGCTGGAGCGAATTGCCGGGAAGTTTGGCCACGAATTCACATACGATGAAGCGTTGATTGGTCACGCGGCTATCGAAGCCACTGGAAATCCGCTGCCGGAAGCAACCATCACCAAGTCTAAAGCATCAGATGCCATCCTGTTCGGAGCCGTCGGCCATCCGAAGTACGATAACGATCCATCAGCTAAATTACGGCCGGAACAGGGGTTGCTGGGGATTCGGAAAGCGTTGGGATTGTATGCGAATTTGCGTCCAATTAAACTTTTCGATGAGCTCTTAGGCGCTTCGAGTATCAAGCCGGAGTTTTTGCAGGGGGCCGACATTCTGTTTTTTCGCGAGCTAACCGGCGATGTCTACTTTGGCGAAAAAGGCCGGAATGAGGATCGAAGTACGGCTTATGACACCATGATTTACAGTCGCTACGAAGTTGAACGGATTGCCGTAAAAGCGTTTGAAGCGGCTATGACTCGCCGAAAGAAATTGTGTTCAGTTGACAAAGCAAACGTACTGGAATCGTCACGCCTTTGGCGCGAAGTAGTACAGAAAGTAGCCAAACGTTACCCGGAAGTAGACGTCGAACACCAGTTCATCGATGCGGCCGCTATGCTGCTCATCAAAGATCCGCGCCGATTTGACGTAGTGTTGACTGGAAATCTATTCGGCGATATTTTGACCGACGAAGCATCGCAGATTGCCGGCTCAATGGGTATGCTGGCTTCGGCTTCGGTGGGTGACACAATTGGTCTTTACGAACCCATCCACGGATCGGCGCACGACATTGCCGGCAAAGGAGTGGCTAACCCATTGGCGTCTGTCCTATCGGTTGCTTTGATGCTGGATATTTCGTTCGGTTTGAAATCCGAAGCCGAAACAGTTCTTACCGCGGTAGATACCGTTTTGAAAGCGGGGTATCGGACACGCGACATCGCCGACGGGAACACATCGTCTGAAAAAATTCTGGGCACTGAAGCTATGGGGGCCCGATTAATTGCTGAACTTAACTAATAACACATACAATGAGCCAGCGAGTCTATATTTTCGACACTACTCTGCGTGACGGTGAACAGGTTCCGGGCTGCCAGTTAACCACTGAAGAAAAAGTGGTTGTGGCCAAAGAACTGGAGCGTCTGGGCGTTGACATCATTGAGGCCGGCTTTCCAGTATCCAGTCCCGGGGATTTTCGGTCCGTCGTTGAAATCGCCAAAGCAGTATCCAAGCCTACAGTTTGCGCACTCTCCCGCGCCAAGCTCGATGATATTGATGCCGCCGGCGAAGCGCTAAAACATGCCAAACATGGGCGTATACATACGGGAATTGGCTCGTCAGACATTCATATACGTAATAAGTTCAACAGTACCCGGAACCAGATTCTGGAACAAGCCATTTCGGCCGTAAAGCATGCACGCAACTACGTCGATGATGTAGAGTTTTATGCTGAAGATGCGGGTCGTGCTGATCTTGACTTCCTTTGCCGACTAACCGAAGCGGTTATTCGGGCGGGTGCTACCGTTGTCAATATTCCGGATACGACCGGCTACTGCCTGCCTGACGAGTACGGTCGAAAGATCAAGTACATCTATGACAACGTACCCAACGTAGACAAGGCGACAATATCCATTCATTGCCATAACGATCTTGGCCTGGCGACTGCCAACTCACTGGCTGGCATCATGAACGGCGCTCGTCAGGTTGAAGTTACTATGAATGGCATTGGTGAGCGGGCGGGCAATACGTCTTTGGAAGAGGTTGTGATGGCTCTCAAAGTGCATAAAGAACTCGGATATGAAACAGGCATTGATACAACCCGCCTATTCCCGGTAAGTAATCTTGTCTCCCAGATGATGCGCATGCCGGTTCAGGCCAACAAAGCGATTGTCGGTCGTAATGCCTTTGCTCACTCATCAGGCATTCACCAGGATGGCTTTCTGAAGCACGCTGAGAACTACGAAATCATAAATCCTCATGATGTCGGCGTTCCTAAGTCATCTATTATTTTAACAGCCCGCAGCGGTCGTCATGCTTTAAAACATCGGCTTGAGTTATTGGGCTATCGATACGATAAGCCAACGCTCGATGGTATTTATAAGCGTTTCCTCGATTTAGCTGACGTCAAGAAAGAAGTGAATGATAAAGATTTAATGGAATTAGTCAGATAAAAAAAGCCGGTTTATAGCCGGCTTTTTTTGTACTGATTCTTAAAGAACAAAACTTAATAACAGAGCGTTAGGCAAGAAACCATAAAACCTTGTACGAAAATGGCACGACCGAATCCTGACTTAATAAATGCTTTGCGCCGGACTGCCAAGAAGCTAAAAGAAGGCGCTCCTTATCAATGGGGTCACATGGGCGGCTGTAATTGTGGTAATCTGGCTCAGGAGCTAACTAAGCTTAGTAAAGATCAGATCCATACCTACGCCATGCAGCGTTATGGCGACTGGAATGAACAGGTAGATGATTATTGCCAAACGAGCTCACTCCCCATCGACATTATAATTAATGAGATGCTTAACGCTGGTCTAATGCTGGAAGATTTAAAGCACCTCGAGAAACTGTCTGATAAGCAAGTTCTTGCTCGATTTCCCGTTGAAAAGCGACTTGCACTTAAGCATAATGTACGCGACGACGTTGTAGCCTACATGTATGAATGGGCGAATTTGTTAGAAGAACGTTTATTGGAAAAAATACAGTTGCCAGTTCTTGAAGAGCTTTCTTTCGCTTAATTCTAAACGTCTATAAAGCAGGAAAGCCGTCCTTGTGGGGACGGCTTCCAACTACAAATGACAAGAGGTGGCAGTTACCTACTCTCCCGGAAACGACTCCAGTACCATCGGCAGTGCGGGGCTTAACGGCTCTGTTC
>NZ_QXED01000042.1 GCF_003583365.1 Fibrisoma montanum | reverse complement strand
CCCCGGGGCCGCCACGCTGTCCAGCCGGGTCAGCTCGTCCTGCTCGTAGCGGGCGTAGTAGATCCGGTAGCGCAGCACGTTCACGTCGCAGCCCGGGGCCGCCTGCAGCTGCCAGGTTAGCCGGTTGGCAAAGCTCGTCTGGTTGCACAGGCTCTCGGCGCTCAGACTGGCGCAGTCCAGCGAGTCCACCCGCAGGGCCGGCGCACAGGGGCGCGTCGAGTCGATGGGGGCCGCACACTGGATCTGGCTGTAGTTCTCCAGCAGGCCAAAGCCCGCCAGCCGCGCATCGGCGTAGCGGCCCCGGGTCAGCACCCGGTAGCAGTAGCTCGAGTCGGCCGACAGCGGCCCGGCGCTGAGCCCGTCCTGGGCAAAGGTGTCGGCCCCGGTGTCGACGTAGGTGAA
>NZ_QXED01000041.1 GCF_003583365.1 Fibrisoma montanum | reverse complement strand
GTTTTCAAGCGCAAGGAACTCATCAAGGACGAGACTGAGCGCCGATCCACTGTCAAGATTGCCTTCGGCAAATCCTGCACTGATGACCGCAAGATCACCATCACTAACACCTGGACCCGCAGCGAAGAGGAGATCGCCCCTACTCTGCGCGCTCAGTGGGAAGAGACCCAGTGCCGTAAACAGGAGACCCAGGGACGTGGTATGAGCGACGAGTGCGTTGCTGCCCGCCGTCTGTCCGCTCACCTGAACAAGGCTGTCTGGACCGTCAACTGGAATGAGATGCCCGCTGTTGTTTACAACACCACCACCAAGGCCTCCAACCTCGTCCGCTACTGGTTGGGCCCTTACATGTCCGACAACCAATGGGACGTCAAGAACACCGAGAACCAGATCACCATCGAAAGTGTC
>NZ_QXED01000040.1 GCF_003583365.1 Fibrisoma montanum | reverse complement strand
ACAAGTGCCACCATTAACACCAGGTCTTCTCCAGGTGGCGTGGAGGACATAGGTCCGGTCACAAAAAGCATCACAATTGCTAAGCAGTACCGAGCTTTATCACTTGACACAAATTCTCTGCCCTCCTCTCCCACAGCCTCTTCCTTACCTTCTACTCCTTCGACACCTTCATCTTCTACACCGAGGGAGAAAGATAACGTGTGGAGGAGTGTTTTTCATCCAGGGAGTAACAGGGCCACAGGCTTCATTGGATCTCAAAAGTTTGACAACGCCGAGCCCAATAGCACGACGGTCTATGACTGGCTCTATAGTGGTGAGACAAAATCAAAATGGCGTTGAAGCAGCCCTCGGCAAAATGGATGTAAATACATGTACATATCTGCTTGTATGTCACCTTTTTAGTACCCCAAGCTTTGGCTGCTTTGTGTGCATCTGCAGTATGTAGTCTTTACAAAATTT
>NZ_QXED01000039.1 GCF_003583365.1 Fibrisoma montanum | reverse complement strand
GAAAGGTTTAATTGAATCATAAAACTATATTTTAATTTCCTGGTCCTTTCGTACTAAGAAGATTTAATTAACTTAAAGATAGAACCCGACCTGGCTCACGCCGGTCTGAACTCAGATCACGTAAAGATTTAAAGGTCGAACAGACCTCCTTTTGAAACGGCTACACCTCAAAGGAACTTTGATCCAACATCGAGGTCGCAAACTTCTCTATCGATTAGAACTCTCCAGAAAAATAACGCTGTTATCCCTAGGGTAACTTAGTCTTTTAATCTATCATTTAGGATCAATAGTCTACTGATATGTATTTACTTAAAAGAGAGTTAATTATAACTCTTTGTCACCCCAACAAAATCAATCCACTTTTTAGGTTAACACAAATTAACTCAAAAAGAATCTTGATAAAGCTCCATAGGGTCTGATCGTCTTTTAAGATTATTTAAGCTTTTGCACCCAAATATGAAATTCAAGTTGTTTCAAGGAGACAGGTATTTTTC
>NZ_QXED01000038.1 GCF_003583365.1 Fibrisoma montanum | reverse complement strand
CATGGGAGTTGGGGGGACCTGAAGTTCGGGGTAACAACCGGACAAGGGTAAACCCGGCGACTGGGGCTAAGTCGTAACAAGGTAGCCGTACCGGAAGGTGCGGCTGGAACATCTCCTTTCTGGAGCCGTCGGTGGTTGCCACCGGCCAGTGGGTCTTAGTTCGCTAACAGGTTTGTCAGAGCCGGGCTGGTTTGCCGCAAGGGAAGCCAGCGCAGTAGTTCTTTGACGTACAGGGAAAGACGAAACAGTGGTGCAAGCCACTGGTCTACGAATTACAAGCAATTGATTGATTGACGGCAGTCTACACAAATAAGGGCGCCTGGGGGATGCCTAGGCTTCTGGTGGCGATGAAGGACGTGGCAAGCGACGAAACGGTACGGGGACCCGCTGGCAGGGGCTGATCCGTACGTGTCCGAATGGGGCAACCCACTAGCTTGAAGAGCTAGTACCCTGCGGGGGGCAAACGCGGTGAACTGAAACATCTAAGTAGCCGCAGGAAAAGAA
>NZ_QXED01000003.1 GCF_003583365.1 Fibrisoma montanum | reverse complement strand
AAAAAGGAGAAATTGCATCCCATTGAGGGTCGGTCAGTTTAGAAAACTGTTTAGTCACAGCTTTGGAGTTTGGTCGCTACAAAGGTGACCCGATCCTCAATATTCTTTATTTCCCAACACTCTCTTAGATTAAGTCTTGACTAACATAAATTACCCAAATAATGAATTATCTCTGTGTAAACTACCATAGGATTTGCTTAGAAGACTTTCTAACTCTGCATAGTCATCCTTCGTTTTAATAGTAAAAACTCTGCTTGTTATAATTTTATCTTCCTTCAATTCTGTAAATCTACTTAGCCCCTTTTTATAACCTTCAATAATGGCTGTGTTTGCTTCATAAGACGAAAGATGATAATCTTCGCCAACAGGATTTATAACTCCTATAGGTCTTGAAATTTCACAAAAAGCTTTTGTAGTGAATTTCGATCCTCCATCAAGTGAACTCTGAACTAAAACTAATCCATTAGAAAGGCCTGCTTGAATTCTACACGATTTTACAACAGTAAATGTATCTTCTTTCTTGTCAGGTACTATTTCTGAGACGATAAGGCCACCATTTTCAATTACCTTATCAGCATTCAAAGCTGTATTTTTTAACAATGTACGTTGACTGTTATAGTTTAGACCGCCAGCCATTACTCCAATTACATTTCTGTGAAATGACTGTTCAATCTTTACCGAGTATGAATCAATACCTGCTGCAAGACCATTGCATATTGTCCAGTTGGAGTTTGCAAAGAAAGAACCGACTCTTTCTGCAATCTTGATTCCACGCTGATTCGGCTCTCTTGTTCCAATGATACATACTGTCTTACTATACAGTAGATCCAAGTTTCCTTTGCAAAACAGAACAGGCGGTGGGTCTCTCAACTCTTTGAGAGTGGCTGGATAATCTTGATTATTCAAGCTAATTATAGTTATACCATCGTCATTACACTTAGTTATTATTTCTTCAGCATACTCAGTGGCTCTAAATAATATCTCATCCTCGAAAAGCTTACTATTTTCCGTAATAATACGTCTTAATTCCTCATATGCATTAGACGATGATACGCCTAAGCCAGTAACTTTCTTAATAAAAGCTGGCCCTATACCTTTTAGTTGAGATAGGGCTAATACTACTACGCTTTTGCTGTTGTACTTCACGTCAGAAAATATTTTCTATAAATTCGCCACAACCCTTTCCACCATAACGGGGTGACACACAAGATAAAAACCGTGTTCCTCTGCTCCTATTTATTTTAACTTGGAGCTTAGTGCCGCATTTAGGGCAAGCACGCTCACATTCAACAGTACTGATAAGATAGAACATAGTAATGAATAGAACGTTTCTTGCCCCTCTCTCAATAAATTTGCCACATATTGAATAAGCTGTGCCACCTGTAGTAAACTGGTCATCAAGCACAACAATGTTCTTGCCGCTCAGGTTTGTATTTCTATCAATGAAAATGTGTTTGTCTACAAAATCTCTTCGGCTTCTATAATCTTTCTGGTTGCGTATACTGCCCTCTATCTGTTCGACCCAACGAATAAGGTTGGCCTTCGGTATGTTTGTCTGGATTTGACTAAACAATTCCCCAAGCTTATTAGGTGGTTGTGTTGTCGCCTTATCTGATACGTATGTAAAATAGTCCCACAAAGTAGACGGCATACTATTTTGGACGCTCTCTATGTAGTATCCAATGGCATCACTCAAGTTTTTCAAAACCTCTTGTGAACGGTCGGCTCTGTGGAATTCAAAATATTTATCAGCTACTGCATATTTATCACATTGGCCAGCATTTTGTCTTGCGAGTGTACGGTAGGCTGTAAATCGTTCAGAGTTTTTTATAGTTTTAAATTTTACTGCTTTCGATGAATAAGCCCCCTTGAAAATTGCTTCAATCGCGAGTAAGTTTTGTGTAGGGTTATTCAGAATATTATGTATTTCATAAAAATCTTTCGCATAGAAAGTCGGCCCACTCTTTATATGTTTCCAATTTTGTCCTATTCCATCCCTGTTCTCTTGGCTACTCGCAAAATAGAAAGTAGTTAGTATCGTGGGAAAATTCAAGGCTCTACCTAATTCAATATCAAGCCATGTGTCCCCAATTACGATACTATTTTCAGGAGTTGCTTCTCCGTTCAATGTGGATTTTAGATAAGATGTGGTCTTGGCCGAGTTTGGTTTATCCGCGAGACTTAACGAAGGAAGCTGAAAAATTTTATCCGCTATTATATTCACATATCGAGGGTGGCTATCAGATATTATAATTGGCTTATGACCGTTGCTTTTAGCTCGTATTATAAATTCCTTAGCTCCTTCAATCAGGGGGATGTCAGCTACGTTGGTTTCTTCAAGCCCATCTTTATATGGTTTGAATTTTTCATGTGCTGTGTCTGTAAGTGTTCCATCAAGATCAATAAGTAAAAACATAAAACTGGTGTGCAACGATGAATCACTAATTACAAAGCAAACGGTTATACATTTTACACTTTGGATTTCGCAAGTAAGTTTACTTGCGCCATCAAGTGCTTCTATAAACTAAAACTTAGGGAGCCCAACCGGGGCATTTGTCCTGTCGAGCGAGACCCGCCTGGCTTGTTGAGATTGACCTACCCAGGCGTTTGACTTGTCAACCTAGGCATGGCCCACCAGCACAAACCTGCCTAATCGGGGCGTTCAACTTGTCGCCCGCAACCCGCTTTGCAAGCATATTTTGGCCGCTCCACCCAACGTGTTATTGTGCGTGATATCACTAAGCTACATTTAATTAAAATTCAGTGCGTTGTGGTTTAGCACTGTTTTAATTCAGAAACTAATTCTTCGGCTCATATAAACCGGTCCACAATCATAAATAAGTTACCTAACTTCTGCAAAGAGGTACGTATGAGAATTTATTAAGCGTAGTATAAATTTTTGAGATTAGTGTAGATAAATACTTTTACCGCTTCTGCGTCAGCCAGTAAATCAGCGCCACCAGTAGGATAAAGCTGCCGATTAGCAGCGCCATCTTCCAGGCGGATTTTGGGCGTTGGCCGGCTACCTGGCCCGTCTGGCCGTTGACCATGAAGCGGTAGAGCTTGCCGTTGTACGTGTAGGCGCAGATCCAGAGGGGCAGCAGCAGGTGCTTGAACGTCTGGTTCGTCAGGCGTGTGTCTACCTGCAGGCCCTGTTGCGTGTCGCCCCCCAGTTCGGCCGAGCAGGCGTTCATCTCGCGGTCGCGGATCAACGCTTCGGCTTTTTGGGCGCTTTCGGTTAAGTCGATGCTGTAGACCTCGGCTTCCCAGCCCAGCAGAAAACGGGGGTCGTAGTCCACTACGTCGTTCATCTCGTAACGGCTCACTTCCTGCACCGTCCCTTCCTGCGCCGATAGCTGCCGGGAGGCCATTGTCAGAACGTCGTCGTAAAAGGCGGAGTGGCTGCCCGACCGGTATTCCCAGCGGACGCGCCGTTGCTGCTGCGTAACGACCCGGCCGTTGGCGTCCCGGACCTCCACCGGTACGTAGTAATAGTAGCCCGCTTGGCCCACCCAGTCGGAAGCGGCCTGCGCATCGAACGTCCAGTAGGGGATGTAGATGCCGTGGAGCTGATCGAGCATGGCCCCGGCCTTCAGGTCCGAGGGGGCCAGCCAGTCGCTGCCCACCCACGATTTGAAGCGTTCGGTGGCCCCGGCCCGCGAAATGCGGAACGGCAGTACCCCGGCCGGTTCAATCAGTCGGGTTTTCTGCGCGTCGGGGTTCACGTTTTTGGAGCCGCAGAACGCACAGGTGATGGTTGGTGTGTCGAGGTTCACCTGCGTTTTAGCCCCGCAGTTGCCGCAGGTAAACAGCCGTTTTTCTTCCGTGGGGGCGCTGGACAACTGCTGGTTCTCAAAGCGGTACGTGAGCGGGTTCTCAACCAGTTTGGTTTTCGCGAACGGAATGTCCTCGGTGTTGCCGCAGTGCGCACAGGCCAGTTTTTGCTTGTCCGCCGAAAAGTGGAGTTGCGCCCCGCAGTTTCGGCAGGGCGCTTTAATAACGTCGGTGAGGTCGGGTGGGGTCATTGGTCGATGGAACCGCATCGGCGGCTCGTGTAGATGACGCAGAGCACACTTACTATCAACGTGAGTTGTAAATAATTCTGTAGCTTTCAGAGAGCATTTTTGTCATCCCGACGTCAGGAGGGATCTTTGGGCGCCAGACGGTATCCAACTTTTCCCGAAGATCCCTCCTGACGTCGGGATGACAAAATATAAAAACGCAAATCACTGATAGATAGCTAATTGGTCTATGCTTTATCCAGAACTAACGTTAATATCAAAAATACTAGTTATTTATCTGCATAAATCAGTGAAACCTGCGGCCAAACTTATAATCTCGCCAGCAGCTCCGCTTTTTTTGCGGTAAATTCCTCTTCGGTCAGCACCCCGGCCGCTTTCAGTTCGCCGAGCTGTTTGAGAAGTTCCAGCACCTGCGCTTTATCTTCCTTAGGGGCGGCTGCGGGTTGAGGGGCGTTGGCCGCGTTGGCGTTGTTCATGAAGTTGCCCAGACCACCCATCAGGATCGCCGTGCCGGCCGCACCACCGTTTTCGGCCGCGTCTTCGAGGGCCATACCCGCCTGAAACTGCTGGAAACGAGCCATATCACCGACCATGTTCATCTGCGTTGTCTTGTCCAGAAACGCTTCCACTTCGGGCGGCAGGCTGGTGTTCTCGATGTAGAAACGGGTCAGTTCCAGCCCGTAAGCCGTGAAATCGTCCTGCAACATCGGCCGCAGCTTTTCGCCCAGTTCCTGGTAATTACGGGCCAGGTCCAGAATCGATACATTGGCTTCGGCGACCGTATCCGAAAACTTGCTGACGATGGCCGTGCGGAGCTGGTCTTCTACGTCGGCGATGCGGACAATGGGGGTCGTACCGGCAAATTCCTTGATGAATTTACCGCCATCGGTGACGCGCAGGGAGAACACGCCAAAGGCCCGCACCCGTACCTGCTTAAACTCCGGGTCGCGCACGATGATCGGGTTTTGCGTCCCCCATTTCAGGTTGGTGAACTGCTTCGTCGACACGAAGTAGACGTCGGCCTTGAACGGCGATTCGAAGCCGAACTTCCACGACCGCAGCGTGGTCATGATCGGCATGTTCTGGGTTGTCAGTTCGTAGCGGCCGGGCGGGTAGACGTCGGCGATCTGCCCCTCGTTCATGAACACCGCCACCTGCGACTCCCGGACGGTAAGCTGAGCGCCGTATTTGATGTTATTGCCGTTATCCGGAAACTTCCAGATGACCGTATCGGTCGAGTTGTCGACCCAGTCAATGACTTCGATGAGTTCGTTGCGGATGAAATCGAAAAGGCCCATGCGGTTCGTGTGTGATTACCGGCCTAACATACGTAAAAATCTGGTGCAGTCGGCCGCCTTCTTTGCAGTGGTTATTGTAAGGATGGCGGTAGCGGTCAGACGTACCGTGCTGACCGCTACCGCCATCCTTACAATAACCACTGAGACTGACTAAACTTGTCACAAGTGCCCGTCGGATTGGCTTGCGGTCAGACGTACCGTACAGACCACGGCCAATCCGACGGGCAGCTGGCTGAATTAACATAAAAGTCCAGGTCGTTAGGGGTAGTACAAAGCGGTCTGTACGGTACGTCTGACCGCTTTGTACTACCCCTAACGGTGATAGGCTGTAGTCTGCCCAGTGGTCTGGTTGTAGCGTTTGCGGTCTTTGCGGTCAGACGTACCGCAAAGACCGCAAACGCTACCTGTAACGATGTTGTGGCGGGTTGACTGGGGAGTATAGGCGGTCAGACGTACCGTACAGACCGCCTATACTCCCTGATCAACCCGCAAGCTATAACCAGGAAAAGACGTTGTCTGAAAGTAGATCGGAAACTACCGTCACTTTCCGTCGTGATGTCCTGTTACGTATCACACGCTATGAACATACGCTTGTTTACCCTGCCGCTGTTGCTGGTGGGTTTATTGCCGGCGTTGGGTTGGGCCCAGTCGGCTGCCGGTGATTTTCAGCCGGCCAGTTCAAATCTGCCCGGTGCCGAATACCCCAAAATCGCCCCCAACTCGCGGGTGAGTGTCCGCCTGAAAGCACCCGAAGCCACGAAAGTACAGGTGCAGGGGGGCGACGGCCTGCAGAAAGACCCGCTGGATTTGGTCAAGGATGCCGAGGGAAACTGGACCGGTACCATGCCGTCGGCGGGTCCGGGTTTTCATTACTACTGGTTTATTGTCGACGGAGTCCGGGTGAACGATCCCGGCAGCGACGCGTATTTTGGGTACGGTCGTCCGACGAGCGGCATCGAAATTCCGACCCCCAACGAGGATTTTCACCAGCTCAAAACCGTGCCGCATGGCAGCGTGCGCGAACACTGGTATCAATCGAGCATCACCAGCAAATGGCGTCGGGCGTTCGTGTATACCCCGCCCGGCTACGATGAGAACCCGAAGAAACAGTATCCTATTCTGTACCTGCTGCACGGAGCCGGCGAAAACGAACGGGGCTGGTCGTTGCAGGGGCACATGAGCGCCATCCTGGATAACCTGATCGCTGAAAAGAAGGCCACACCCATGCTGGTGGTCATGGACAACGGCTACGCGCTTGTGCCAAACGAAGCCCCTGCCAATACCCCCGGCGACATGGTCAAACGGGCGGCTACGCTCGAACAGGTCTACCTCAGGGAAATCATACCGACGATGGAAACGGCCTACCGGACGCTGCCGGGCCGGGAAAACCGGGCCATGGCGGGGCTGTCGATGGGTGGGCTGCAAACCATGCTGATCGGGATGAAGCACGTAGATATGTTTTCGCACTACGGCTTTTTCAGCGGGGCCATTTTCGGGGACATGCTCGCCGACCCGAAAACGGCCTTCAACGGGGTGTTTGCCGATGCGAAGGCGTTTAACAACAAGGTCAGGGTGCTCTGGTTCAGCGCGGGCAGCGAGGAAAAACGGTTCGTCGAGATGGCCGCCGATGCCCGCAAAAAACTGGGGGATCTGGGCATCAAATCGACGTATTATGAATCGCCGGGCACCTACCACGAGTGGCACACCTGGCGAAGATGCCTCCATGAGTTTGCACCGTTGCTGTTTAAATGACAGACCTGAGCTGACCTCACCGAACGCCGGCTCGGGCCGACGTTCGGTGAGGTCAGCTTCTTAAATCACCGTCCCCCCATCCACGTAGAACAGGCTGCCGGTGCAGTACGACGACGCCGGCGATGCCAGAAACAAGGCCAGCGGGCTCACTTCGTCGGTGGTGCCCATGCGGGCAATCGGCAGCCGGTCGGTGAAGTGGGAGAGGATCTGCTCATTTTGCCAGAGCGCCTGGCTGAACTTTGTCTTGATCAAACCGGGGCAGATGGCGTTGACGCGGATGCCGTCGGGTCCCCATTCTTTCGCCAGGACTTTCATCAGCATGTTCAGGGAGGCTTTGCTGACGCTGTAGATACCCAGCCCCGGGTCGGGTGTGTGGCCGGCGATGCTGCTCATCATGATGATGCTGCCCCCGCCCCGGGATTTCATGCTTGGATATACCAGCTTGCTTAGTTCAAACGGGGCCTTTACGTTGGCCTGCATGATCTTGTCGAAAGCGCCCCCGTCGCAGTCGAGGGCGGGGCCGAACACGGGGTTGGAGGCCGCGTTGTTAACCAGAATATCGATACCGCCGTACGCGTCGATGGTTTTATCGACCAGTTGCTTCAGTTGGTCCAGATCGCCGACGTGGGCCGCGATGCCCGTAGCGTCGCCCCCCTGCGCCCTGATGTCGCTGGCCAGCGCATCGCAGGCGTCCTGCTTCCGGCTGCTGATCACCACTTTCGCGCCGAAGCGGGCGTAGAGCCGGGCAATGTCTTCGCCGATGCCTTTGCTGGCTCCGGTAATGATGGCTACTTTATTGGTCAGGTCGAAAAGTTGCTGCTGGGGCGATAACGTTGACTCGTCTTGCATGTTTTTTGTATTGGATTATGCGTTTGCAAACTATACCATCAATAAGGTAAATCAAAGAAAAAAGGGTATTTGTGCCATAAACACATAGTTTACGCTCGCTTACATGGTTTTCCCCTATTTTCGCCGTTATATTGGTAAACCCACCTATTCTATGACTGATACGTCTGCTGATCTTCCTCCCTTCGTGCGTACCTGGCCCCAGCTTTACGCCATCGTCATCGGGGCCTTAGTGGCCGAAATCATTTTGTTTTACGGCTTGATGGTCTGGTTTTCATGAGTGGACTGGATTGGGGCGTTTTACTTATTACGTTGCTGGCCGTGATTGTCTACGGCGTTGTCCGGAGCCGGGGCAGCCGTAGTATGGACGATTATCTGCTGGCGGGGCAGTCGCTGCCGTGGTACCACGTTGGGCTGTCGGTTATGGCCACGCAGGCCAGTGCCGTTACGTTTCTGTCGGCACCCGGTCAGGGCTTCACCGACGGCATGCGGTTCGTGCAGTTTTACTTCGGCCTGCCGCTGGCGATGGTGGTGCTGTCGGTTACGTTCGTGCCGATTTTCCACCGCCTGAAAGTGTTTACCGCTTACGAGTTTCTTCAAAACCGGTTCGATACCCGCGTCCGGACCCTGACCGCCGGCCTGTTTCTGCTGCAACGGGGCCTGTCGACGGGGCTGTCGATTTATGCGCCGGCCATCGTTCTCTCCACGCTGCTGGGCTGGAACATCTACGTAACGAACCTGATCATGGGCAGTATCGTACTGATCTACACGGTGCTGGGCGGAACCAAGGCCATTTCGCACACGCACCTCCAGCAAATGGCGGTCGTTACGCTCGGTATGGCCCTGGCGGGGTTCCTGACTGTCCGGATGCTGCCCGATAACGTCGGGTTTGTCGAGGCCCTGCACGTAGCCGGAAAGGCCGGTCGGATGAACCTGATCGACCTTCAGTTTGATCCGAACAGCCGGTACAACATCTGGTCGGGGCTAATCGGCGGGTTCTTTCTGCAACTGTCGTATTTCGGTACGGACCAGTCGCAGGTAGGGCGCTACCTGACGGGTAACTCCATCGGTCAGAGTCGGTTGGGGCTGCTGATGAACGGGCTGCTGAAAATACCGATGCAGTTCCTGATCGTGCTGGTCGGGGTGCTGGTGTTCGTGTTCTATCAGTTCAATCCATCGCCCCTGTTTTTTAACCAGCAGGAAACCGACCGGCTGGAGCAAAGTCCCTACGCCCGGGAGTATCAACTGGCGGAGATCAAGCATCAGAACCTGACGACCCAGCGCCAGCGGGCCGTAACGGATATGCAGGTGGCCCTTCAGGCCGACGACCAGGCCGGGCAGGAAGCCGCGGCTACGCTGCTCCGGGAAACCGACGAATCGCTCAAAGCCGTGAAGGCCGACGTAGTGGGGCTGATCAAGAAAAACAACCCGGTTGCCGACACGAACGACGTGAATTACATCTTCCTGCGGTTTGTGCTCGATTACCTGCCCCACGGCCTGATCGGGCTGATCATCGCCGTGATCTTTGTCGCGTCGATGGGATCGATTGCGGCAGCGTACAATTCGCTGGCGTCTACTACGGTGGTGGATGTGTACAGCCAGCTCATAAAGGGCGGAAGCGATGCGCACTACGTCCAGGTGTCGCGCTGGGCTACCATCGGCTGGGGCATATTCTGCGTGGTGGTAGCTCAGTTCGCGAACCAGTTCGGCAGCCTGATCGAAGCCGTAAACATCCTCGGGTCGCTGTTCTACGGCGTTATTCTGGGCGTCTTTGTGGTAGCGTTCTACGTCAAATCCATCGGCGGACGCGCTACGTTCTGGGCCGCTGTCGTTGCCGAGGGGCTCGTTATTCTGAGCTGGTACCTCAACCTTACCGCGTTCCTGTGGCTCAACGTCATCGGATGCCTGGCCGTGGTAGGTATCGCGTGGGTGCTGCAAAAACTGTTCGCCCGCTAACGGCCCGCTCGACCGGGTAGAAGAGGAACTAGCCCTGAAAAAGCCCTTCTCCCAATTTGGGCGGTCCGCCGATGCAGAAGGGGGCGGACAGTAAGCCCCTCTCCTTGTTATGGGCGGTCCGCCGATGCGGGAGGGGTTGGGGTGAGGGTAAATCCCAAAAAGAAAACGGATCAGTTCGTTTGCTGATTGGCTTCCCGGCGCAGCGATTCAGAGTCCCAGCCTTCTTCGACTTCCCGAAGCCAGCGATCGGTCTCGTCTGAGCTTATCAGCTGCTCCAGTTCGCGGATGCGTCGGCGGGCGGTGCTGAAGTACTGTTTCTGATCATGACGGACAGACGCCAGTTCCGACAGTGCTTCTTCGTCGTGTTTGCGGAACAGCCGCGCCGACCGTTCGGCGTGGTAGGCCCGCAGCCCCAGCAGCCGCATGGCATCCACGCCCGTCCGCAGCGATGAATCCAGCGTTTCGCGGTACACGTGCTCGATGCCCGCGTCCATCAACTCGTAGGCATCGTCGCGGTCGCGGGCACGTACCAGGATTTGCAGATGCGGAAAATGTTTCTTGATCGTTTCGACCAGTTCCAGCGACTTTTCGGGTGAGTCGAGGGCAATCACAATCACTTTGGCTTCCTCCGCCCCGGCCGATTTGAGCAGGTCATAGCGCGATGCGTCCCCGTAGTACACCTTAATGCCGATTTTGCGGAGAATATCCACCCGGTCGGAGTCAAAATCCAGAACGGTGGTGCCGATGCCGTTGGCCCGCAGAAACCGCCCGACAATGTTGCCGTACCGCCCGAACCCCGCCACAATGACCGGGTTGGATGCGGAGAACTGATCCGACGCTTTTTTGTCCTGGGCGGTCGTGCCGATGCGGGGCAGCAGCAGTTTTTCATTCACCAGAAAGACGATGGGGGTCAGGGCCATGCTGAGCGCTACGGCCGCCGTCAGCAGGCCAACCGTTCGGGTATCCAGAATGCCGTTCTGCAGGGAGAACGACAAGAGCACAAACGCAAACTCACCCACCTGCGAGAGGGCCAGCGAAAAAATGAGATTCTGATCCGTACTGAGTTTAAAGCGCCGGCCCAATACGGCCAGCACGATGGCTTTCAGGGTCATCATGCCCAGCACCACCCCAACGACCAGCAGTGGGTTTTCCTGGATGAGGCCGAAGTCAATCGAGGACCCGACGGAGATGAAAAAGAGGCCCAGCAGCAACCCCCGGAACGGGTCAATGTCGCTTTCCAGTTCGTGTTTGTATTCACTGTTGGCCAGCACCACCCCCGACACGAAAGCACCCAGGGCCGGGCTGAGTCCCACCGATTCCATCAGCAGGGCCACACCACCCACCAGCAGCAGGGCTGAGGCAATGAACACTTCCCGCAGCCCCGTACTGGCAATGATCCGGAATACCGGACGCATCACAAACCGGCCCAGCATGACGACGGCCAGCACGGCCCCCAGCACGGCCAGGGTCTGTAACCAGCCGGGCAGATCGGCCAGCAGCGTATCGTGGCCGCCCCCTTCGCCCGACTCCGAGAGTGGATACGTAGCCAGCAGGGGTAAAAGCGCCAGAATGGGAATCACGGCGATGTCCTGAAACAAAAGCACCGAAAACGTACTCTGTCCCGAAGCGGCCTGCATCAGCCCCTTCTCATTCATGGTCTGCAGCACAATAGCCGTCGACGACATTGTCAGGATCATGCCCACCGCGAGGGCCGCCTGCCACGGTAAGCCGGTCAGCATGGCCAGGCCGCTGATCACGACCGTGGTAAGAACGACCTGCAGGCCACCCAGCCCGACAATGGGCACGCGCAGTTTCCAGAGCAGGTCGGGTTCCAGTTCCAGACCGATCAGAAACAGCATGATCACGACGCCGAACTCCGCTACGTGCATAACGTCCTGCCCCTCTTCACCAACGAGTCCCAGACCATCCGGGCCAATGACCATACCGGCCAGCAGGTAGCCGAGCACCGAACCTAAACCCAGCCGTTTGGCAATGGGCACAAAAACAACACCGGCAGCCAGGTAGACAATGGCTTGTAGTAGAACAGACTGGCTCATAACGATTGTTTTTCGATTAAAAAGTCATTGGCGTAGGCAAACTGGGCGGCATGGTCGGGGTTGAACTCATCGGCGGTCAGTCGCTCCAGCAACGTGCGGTACTGCTGGACGGCTTCCAGAATACCTTCTTCCGCAATGCGGTGCGTACCGTGCACGACGAAGGGGGGGAGGTACAGCATCTTGCAGAGCAGGGCCGTCTGTTCGAACGGAGCCAGAAACTGGCGGACGGTGTAGCGGTTATAACCGGCTTCCTGGTACGCTTCCTGGCGTCCGCCCGTGGTCATGACGTTCATCATTTTCTTGCCGGTCAGCGCATTACCCTGCCGGCCGTACGCCCAGCCGTGTTCGAGTGTCAGGTCGATCCACTGCTTGGTCATGGCCGGAGCGCTGTACCAGTACATGGGGTGATGAAGCAGTACGTAGTCGTGGCGAAGCAGGAGCTCCTGCTCGCGGTCAATGTCAATGTCAAAATCCGGATACTGTTCATACAGGTCGTTGACTGTCACCAGCGGTACGTCACTGGCTGCTTCGAGAAGTCGTTGATTTACCCGCGACTTCTCCAGAGCGGGGTGGGCAAATTGAATTAAAACAGAAGCCATGAATGTAGGGATTCCATAGAGTGCGTGCAAAGCTATGGATAAGGTATGGTGAATGTTAGAGTAGGGGAAGGTAAGAAAAAAGGATGGATTAAAATAGTGCGTTCAGGATTATGCATGAACCATTCTGACGAGTCTGCTGTATATAGAGTGATTAGTCAATCAATATGGAAAAGCAGGAACAGATCTATCGGGCGGCTTTGGCCTTGTTTGCGCAGTATGGCTTTCACGGAACGCCAACCAGTCGGATTGCGCAGGAAGCAGGGGTGTCAAATGGAACGCTGTTTCATTATTTCAAGACAAAAGAAGAACTGATCATTGCCTTGTACAACAAGATCAAGAACGATATCAGCCAGTACCTGTCGGCCGATATGAATCCGGAAGAAAAGTTTGAACTGGTCTTTAAGCGGTTGTTTATAAAGTCTTTATACTGGGCGGTTGATAACTCGCAGGCGTTTTTTTACATCCAGCAAGTGCACGTCTCTCCGCACTACGAACAAGTGCCGGCCGACGTAATCATGGAGCAAACACGTAGTCATCGGCAGCTGATTGAGCGTGGGTTGGCCGAAGGAGCGCTTAAACCGATGTCAGTTGAATTGATATATACCCTCCTCTCCAGTCAGGTGTTCGGCGTTTATCAATTCCTGACGGCGAATGAACAGACAGAAGCTGACCAAAAACAAGTGATTCAGCAGGCAGCCGACCTGGTTTGGCACATGCTGAAGGCATAAAAAATTTACCAACATAATAGAGTGATTAGTCAATCTAAATACGATGAAAAACAAAACTGTCCTGATCACTGGTGCGTCCAGTGGAATCGGCAAGGCTGCGGCCCTGCTGTTGAACGAAACCGGATACCGGGTATATGCCACGGCCCGGCAGCTCGAAAAAATGAAAGACCTCGAACAGGCCGGAATTCGGGTTATGGCTATGGACGTAACCAACGAGGAATCGATGGTGGCTGTTATGAAGGCAATCGGGCAGGAAGCGGGGGCCATCGATGTGCTGGTCAACAATGCAGGCTACGGGTCTTACGGAGCCGTAGAAGATGTGCCCATTGCGGAGGCTAAGTACCAGTTTGAGGTAAATGTGTTCGGATTAGCCCGACTGGTGCAGCTTGTACTGCCCGCTATGCGCGCCCAACGGTCGGGCCGGATCATCAACATTTCGTCCATCGGGGGGCGAATAGGGGAGCCGCACGGGGCGTGGTACCACGCAACCAAGTTCGCCCTGGAAGGCTTCAGCGACAGCTTACGGATGGAACTCCGGCAGTTTGGCATTGAGGTCGTAGTTGTTCAGCCCGGTGCGATCAAAACGGAATGGAACGGCATTGCCCGAACGAATCTTCTGAACGTTTCAGGCGCTACGGCGTATAAAAACCTGGTCGAGAAGCACGTCCGATTGCTGAAAGCGGCCGATGACCGGGGTTCGGAGCCGGAGGTGATCGCTCAGATCATTGCTAAAGCGATCAGGGCGAAAACGCCCAAAACGCGGTACGCAGCCGGTGCCGGCGCATCCTTGATACTGACCGCGCGCAAGCTGTTGCCCGATCAGGCCTTCGACCGGCTGGTGCTGAGCCAGATGAAATAGCCCAGTGTTCTGTACCAACCCGCCCGCTATGGGTATCGGGCGGGTTGGACTGAAGTTGCCTACACGGGGGCGGTGGCTATCTTTCCAAACGCTTATTTTGCAGCAACTAGTCTGTTCATTCCCATGCCTGAGCCAGCTACCTTGTTTCCCCGGCCAATCACTCTCCCCGATGGCGAAGTGCTAACGATCCGTTTGTTGCAGCCAACCGACGCGGCTACGCTCTACAACTACCTGTCCGGCCTTTCGGAGCAGTCGAAAAGCTACTTCGGACCGCATCCGTTCGACGAAGCGACGGCGCAGCTGATCTGCGATACCCTTGATCCGACGCACACGCTCCGCTTGATAGCCAGTCGGCAAACCGGCGACGTGGTAGCTTATATGCTGCTTCTCCTGGGTGTTTTGCCCGATGATCTGGCGCGTCTTCAGGCCGTTAAGTACCCAATTCAGCTTGACAAAGCCGGTACGGTAGCGCCGTCGGTGGCGGATGTGTATCAGAGCCGGAAGCTGGGCAGCCTAATGCTGGAACACCTGCTTGAGACCGGCAGGAGCCTGGGTAAGTCCCAGGTTGTACTCTGGGGCGGGGTGCAGAAGCGAAATCAGAAAGCGGTTAATTTCTACACCAAATTCGGATTCATGCCGGTTGGCTCGTTCTGGCGGGGCGATATCGACAACTACGATATGGTGCTCACCCTGGATGATTTGCCGCACAGATGAGCCGAAAGACGGAGAAGTCTGATCTTAATCAACACTTAATTCCTGACTAATTTCGATTTAACCCGGTCGGGTGATCTTTGTCTAAAGAAAATGACGTATCCACCGATAATTCATTTCGACGAAAGACTATTGACCACCGTAACTTAAAATCATAATTCCATTAGTACCATCGTACTTGAGAGTAAAAACTGTTCATAATAGAGAAGGTTGAAACACCCGGTCCAGTTTGAGGCCGGGTTTGTTTTTTTATCCGTTAAGGTCTGAATACCAGCTAATACAATGGCGGCTGCTCCCGAACGGCGAAAGCTTATGGCCCTCGATCCGGTGTGCCAACGGCTAAGAACGTATTGGCTACGGTTCATGGAGCGTTCTGCGTCAGCCAGGCTGATTTAGTTGGTGCCCACCCATTGCGGTATCACCTTTGGGCATGAATTACTGGACACCATCATGCTCGGATTTATTTTCTTTCTAATCACCCTGATTTTCTGGCTTGGAATGGCCCTGTTTACTGCTTCCAAACCCACGCTGGTCGGCGAGAATGCCATGGGCTACGGGCTTGGTCTGGCTTTCTTCGGACTTGGCTTTGCTATCAGTGCGCTGGCCTTGACCCTTACGTTACTCATCAAAGGAAATTTTCATTGGGTGGCCAGCGGCACTTCCGGGCGATCGGCGGTGGTGCTGTCAACCTGGCTATTTATAACCATAACCACCTTTTTCTGTGCCGTATTCAAGTGGGAATGGCACAGTAATACTGATCTGACGTATCCTTATTTTTTACGCATCGTAGCCACCTGGCACGGTCAGATATGGATACCGCTGCTCTGGCTGGTGGGTTGTCTGCTGTCTCTGAATACTGATTGGCAGTCGAGCCTTTCCAGTACGTTGATCAGAGCGCCTTTTTGGGGAGGGTTGTTGCTCAGCGGCCTCTATTGCGGGGGATTATTGGTGGGCTACGTGCGGGACTCAGCCGCCAGCGCCCGGGCTGATCTGGAACACAGGCAGCAGCAGCGGGACAGATGGCACCAGCAAAACCTGGACTATTTAGCCTCACAAACGCCCAGTAACCCGATCATGTTTCTACTGGGCTACGCCAACCGGTTTCAGGATGAAGATATTCGCCAGGCAGCTATCAAAAAGATCAGGGCGCATTCTGATTGGGAAGCCAAGATTCTGGCCCTGCTTGAGCACGAGCACACGGCCCGTGAGGTATATTATTTTCTGGATGGTAATGCCGTGACGCAGAAGGAAGCGTTTGCCCGGGCGCTTAATAAGAGCCTGCTACCTCTGGCTTCGACAATTGCCGCCGACATCCGGGACAGCAACAACCTGCAAAACTGGAGCTTCGACATGTACGGCATTGAGCAGGTGCTTCGGGCAATCGATTACCAGTTTCAGGGGACCGGGGTTGATTTTTACCCGAATGTGTACCGACTCAGACAAGCGCTGGAAACGACACCTCCCGAACGATTCAAAGGCGTACGGTTCACCATTGCGCAAGTCATCGACGGTTGGCTACAGACCCATAAACAGCAAACACGTTGAGCCGGTGGCTACCGGGTTGTCTACGTCTTCACAGAAAAAAAGTGAAAAATAAGCCGGCTTCTCTATCAGGGCACACAATAAAGTAGGCCGGGGGGCGTTTTAAAGGTGTTCTGTTCGCAAAACCCAGCTCCCAAGGCTGGGTTTTTTTGTGCCCTTGTCGGTAGTTGTCCAGTCTGCTGAACGGTTCTTCGTCACCTGCACGGCAACGGGTTCGGTGGTTGCGCAGGCAGCGTGTGGTCTGGTTGGCAACCTGAACAGGTTCAGCCCCCCGGCCGGTTAATGAACCTGGTTGGACAGAAATCCCCATTCAGTTCGCCCCGTCTTCTCAAACGCTTCGCCCCCGGTATTCCGACGGTTGACCCTCAACCCGCTTTCGAAACGTATCTGTCGTCGCCAATTTTGATTCGTCAACGCGACAAGAACAGATCGTCAACCAAAAAATAAGACAAGCCATGAAAGCGTCAACGATTACCTTCTTTGCCCTGGTGGCCATCCTTGGAATTGCAACTTCCGTTTCTGCTCAGGACCAGCCGGTTCGCTCAAAGTCCTTTCCGTACTCAAATCGTTTTACGCTGGGCGGAGGGGTTAGCCAGCTGCTGCTCGGTGGCTTCAACGTACAGGCCGAATACACGACCAATCGCCTGGTGTTCGACTACTCCCACGGCTTCAACATTACGTTGAGCGGGCAGTCGGCTTCGCCAGTTGCCCAGGATCAGAAACTCTCCGAAAAGCTCACCTCAACCCTGGGCATCGGGGTTGGTTACCGCATCACGCCAACGTTCGACCTTCGTTTTGAGCCGAAACTGCACATGTATGAGGTCTATTACGATGGACAGCCGCAGGTGGCCGCCAACCGCGTTACGTCGTACCGGACCGTAACGCTTGGCCTGGGTGCTTATTACCGCTACTATCCCTTCCGCAGGCAGGACAACGCCCTGGCCGGTATTCTGGTGATGCCGAGCGTACGCTACTGGCCGAACGTCTGGAGTTCGCTGGACAATAACAAGCTGACCTATGCCAACCGGGTGACGGAGCGTACCGAAACCTACAAGGCTGCTTCGCAGGGATTTCCTGGAACGGGCGGCCTGCTGGCAAACGTAACCATTGGGTATACCTTTGGGCTTCGTAAAAAGTAGTAACTTACAGTGCCTTCATATCGAGCCAGTTATCTCATGGACACAACGGACGCAAAGCCCTATACACTGAACGACCTGACGTTACGATTGATCGGTATCCCGCTGTTCGGCTTCCTGGTTCCGGCTCTCCTGCACGCCGACGAGTTTCGGGAGTTTGCGCCAACAATCTGGATGCACCTGATCGTCGGGATCTGTACAACGCTGCTAGTGTGGGAAGGTAACCGATTGATTATGATCTATATGCGCCGTGCGTTTCCCAACTATAACCAGACCACTAAACGGCTCCTGGGCGAAGGAGCGCTGGCCCTGGTCTACACCTTCGTGGCTACGTATCTGCTGGACGAAGTGGTGTGCAAAGCAATTTTTGGCAAAGAGATCGATCCGTTTACCGGCTTTCGCACGAGTCTGATTCCAACGGTGGTGGTGTATCTGGTCTACGAAGCTGTGTATTTTTTCGAGGCCTGGAAGGCGAACGTCCGCAAAACCGAAGCCCTGGCCCGTGAGAGTGTACAATCGCAGCTGGAGGTGCTGAAGAACCAGCTCGACCCGCACTTCCTGTTCAACAGCCTCAATACGCTGGCCGCCCTGATCGACGACGAAAACGTGAACGCGCAGCAATACCTCGAACGCCTGTCGGATGTGTACCGCTACGTTCTGGTTAGCCGCAGCAAGAACACGGTACCGCTGGAGGAGGAAATCGGTTTCCTGGATGCGTACATCTACCTCAACAAGATTCGGTTCCGGGATAACCTGCAGGTAGTAAAGAACCTGTCGCCGGATGCGTATCGCCAGTACGTAACGCCCCTGAGTCTGCAAATGCTCATTGAAAACGCGATCAAGCACAACGTCGTCTCGAAGGAAAATCCCTTAAAGATCAGGATTCAGCAGGAAGGCGATCAGTACCTGGTGGTGGAGAACAACATTCAGGAGAAGACAATCCTCGAAAAATCGACACGCGTTGGGCTGCAAAACATCATCAACCGCTACAGTCTGCTGACCGACCGGCAGGTGGAGGTAATCCGAAGCGGAGGCCTGTTCACGGTAAAAATCCCACTTCTTTTAAATTAGCGAAAGAGTGAATGAGCGAATGAGCGAATGACCGGGCGGCCGGGTGGTGAAAGAGCGAAAGAATGAAAGAGTGAAAGAGCGAAACACAATCCAGGGTACTAACCCCAAACTACCATTTACGATCATTCATATATCTGATAGTTGCAGACTTCATCACCGAGCGTCCTAGTCTTTCACCGCCCGGTCATTCGCTCATTCACTAATTCATTCACTCATTCATTAATTCTTTCGCTCATTCACTCATTCACTCTTTCGCTCTTTTCCTCCTTGACCCATGAAAGCATTAATCATCGAAGACGAATACCCGGCAGCGGAACGGCTCGAAAAGCTGATTCGGAAGCTGGACCCGCGGGTGGAGATTGTGGGGGTGCTCGAAAGCGTAGAATCGGCGAAGCAGTGGTTCAGAATGGGGCAGCCGGTTGATCTGATCTTCTCCGACATTCAGCTGTCGGATGGACTGAGCTTCCAGATTTTCGAGTCGTTTCCGGCGCACAGCCCGATCATCTTCACGACCTCGTACGATGAATATGCGATCAAGGCGTTTCGCGTAAAGAGCATCGATTACCTGCTGAAACCCATCAAGCTGCCCGAACTGGCCGACGCGATCAGGAAGTACCAGGAATTGAAGCAGGAGTTTTCGCCCCAGGCGTACGCGAAAAAGGTTGAGTCGCTGCTCGATAGTCTGGAAATGACGCGCAAGACGCATAAGACGCGGTTTCTGGTTAAAAACGGTGAACAACTGATTCCCATTTCGCAGGAGCAGGTTGCGTATTTCTACACGGCCAACGAACTGTCGTGCCTGGTTGGTCGCGACGGACGGCAGTATCTGGTCGATTACACCCTGGAAGAACTCGAAGCCGTGGTTGACCCCCTTCAGTTTTTTCGGCTCAACCGGCAGTTCATCGCTCAGGTGACGGCTATTCAAAAGATTCACACGTATTTCAACGGCAAGCTGAAAGTTGAACTCCGGCCCGAAACCGCCCAGGAGGTGCTTGTCAGCCGCGAAAAAGCCCCGGCGTTCAAAGCCTGGCTAGACGGTTAACACCCAGCCATTGCTTTCCTGAGAATAAACGTTTGCAGGCGTCAAAAACGCGCTGCCTGGTACAACTCATGCTTTTGTAAGCCACCAGTCCATGAAAAAGCTTCTCTTCGTACTCCTCATCAGCGTAGCCGTCAGCCAATCGGCGCCGGCTCAGCAAACTCTTCGCTATACGGTCTGGGCCGACGGTGTCCTGAATGCGCAACTCCCCAAATCGAATCTGTATGGCCTGGGTGCCGGATTGCGGGCAGAGGTTAGTAAGCCGCTGCGGACATCAAAAAGCGCACTCTTTGCGCAGGTCGGCTACACCCGCTTTTCCGAGAAAGCGGCCTTCACGGCCAACATTGCGCTGCTGAACGCAGGCTACCGCTATCAGGCCCGGAAGGCTTTCTCGGCGTCGATTGGGGTTGGCGCTCAATACTGGAGCGAACGGATGCGGGTTCGCTTTACGGACTACACCATCGACGAAACCTTTACCAACGTTCTGCCCAGTGCGACCGTCGGCCTCGGCTGGCGATTCAAATCACGGTATCACGTTGGCCTCGAAAACCGGCTCTTGGTCAAGCCCGAACGGGGTCGGCTCCCCATTCGCGATAACGTCGCCTTATCCCTTGGTTACACGCTTTGATGCAACGCCATGACAACACTAAAAACCTTCGCTTTATTCGCCAGCATCGTCCTGTTTGGCACGACGGTCTACTCCTGCCAGTCGAATGGTCTGGAGGTGAATCCCGACGAAACCATCGGTGCCTTACCCCCGACGGTGATCGATCCGGCCGACAATCCACGCACACCCGAAAAGGTTGCTCTGGGGAAGGCGCTGTTCTATGACCCGATTCTGTCGGGCAACAAAGACGTGTCCTGCGCGACCTGCCACCACCCGAATCTCGGCTACGGCGATGGCCTGGATCTGCCGATTGGCGTTGGGGGTGAGGGGCTGGGCAATAGCCGGCGGTTTCGCTCACCGGGCGTAATTCCGTTCACCAAACGCAATACGCCCACGCTGCTGAATGTCGCCTTCAACGGCATCGACGCCCACGGTACGTATAATCCCGTTACGGCCCCGATGTTCTACGACCTCCGGGCGTCGTCGCTGGAAGCGCAGTCGCTGCTGCCGATTGCAGCCTTTGAAGAAATGCGGGGCGATGTGTTCACCGAAGCAACCGCCATCGATAGTGTGCTGGCCCGGCTACGCGCCATTGCCACGTATCGCGAGTCGTTCAGGACGGTGTTTGGTGGGAATACCGCCATCACGGCGCAAAACCTGGGGAAGGCCATAGCGGCTTTCGAGCGGACGCTGGTTACCAATAATGCGCCGTTCGATCGGTATCGGCGCGGGGATGCCTCGGCCATGACCGAAGCCCAGAAACGGGGGATGGTGCTGTTTATTCAAAACGGCTGTACTACCTGCCACAGCGGGCCCATGTTCAGCGATTACAAAGCCCACGTACTGGGTGTTGCCGACAATGACAAGCTGGGCTTCTCCGATAAGGGCAAAGACAACAAATACGCGTTCCGCACGCCGACGCTGCGCAACATCGCCCTGACGGCCCCTTACATGCACAATGGCAAACAGCAGTCCCTCGCCGACGTACTGACGTTCTACGACCGCGTTCGGGACGGCGAACAGTTAAATCCAAATGTGGCGGTTAGCCAGCTGGATTCACTGCTACGCCCCCGCGTAACCCTCAGCAATGACCTGATCGAATTCATGCACGCTTTGACCGACAACAGCTTCGACAAGTCTATTCCGAGCCAGGTGCCGAGCGGGTTACCGGTTGGTGGGAGAATTCAATAGCTAGATCAACAAACGGCCATCAAAAGAGACTGACCCGTCAACATCATGAAAAAATGCCTTCTTTTCTGCCTGCTGGTGGGTAGTACCGCCCAGGCTCAGCCCTACCTGACGGTCAGCGGACAGGTAAGCGATGCGGCTTCCGGAGTGGGCCTTCCCGGCGCAGCTATTACGGTGCTGGAACGAGCCGGCAACGGTACCCGAACGGACAGCGATGGTCGGTTTGTCCTGACGCTACCGGTCGGCAAACAGACGGTACGTGTCTCGTATCTGGGCTACGTTGCACAGCGCCTTACGCTGAACGTGAACCGCAGCGAAGTCATTAATATCCGGCTGAAAGCGGCCGACAATCAGCTCAGCGAGGTCGTTGTGACGGGGCAGAGCAATCAGGATAAAGTGATGTCGACGCAGACGAGCGTGGACGTAGTGGATCGCAAAACAGCCCTGTCGCTGCCGGTCGTGTTCGGCGAGGTGGACCTGATCAAAGTGCTGCAATTGAAACCGGGGGTTAAATCGACGGGGGAGGGGACCAGTGGCATCAGCGTCCGCGGGGGCAGCACCGACCAGAACCTGTTCCAATACGATGGAACAACGGTCTACAACCCCAGCCACATGTTCGGCTTCTTCAGTACGTTCAATATCGATGCGGTCAAAAACGTATCGCTCTACAAAGCAGGCTTCCCGGCCGAGTACAGCGGTCGCCTGTCGTCGGTGGTTGACGTTACGTCATTGACACCCAGAGATAGTAGTTTTCACATCGGTGGCGGCATTGGCCTGATTGCATCCCGGCTGAACGTAACGGGCCCGATCGGCAACAAAATCAAGTTCAACGTAGCGGGTCGACGCACCTACGCCGATGTGTTCACTGAAGCCATCAATCGACGCAATGGCGACCGGCCCAATGCGAACCCGATTCCGCGCTACTACTTCTACGACCTGAACGGACGTATTGACTACACCATCAATGACCGGAGCCGACTTTTCCTGAGTGCCTATACCGGCCGCGATCGGTTCCATCTGCCATCCGATGTGTTTCGCAGTACGTTCGACTGGGGTAATACAGCCGTTTCGCTGCACTGGCATCAGACGTCGAAGGATGCGCGCTGGAACAGCCATACGTCCGGCCATTACGCCAGGTATGATTATCGACTGGTGTCGACCTTCGACCGGTTTACGTTCAACATTGGGTCGGGCATTGCCGATTTTGTTTTGAAAGAACGGGTTTCGTGGCAGCCCGGTCCGCGGCATACAGTGACGTTTGGCGGGGAGTTGACCCGGAGCCGGTTTTCGATCTCGCGGGTAAATATTTCGAGCGCCAAACCGGAAGAAAATATCGATACGGGCGAAAAACCGCGTGTTTGGGAGGGCGGCTTGTTCATTAGCGAAGACTGGGACATATCGCCGAAGCTGAAGCTTAGCGCCGGTTTACGCTGGTCGGGATTCCGGCAGGACAGCGCGGGCTACAATGCTCCGGAACCGCGTATCTCGGCCCGCTACGCCTTTAGTCCGTCGGTGTCGCTGAAGGCTAGCTACGCCCGCATGGTGCAGTATCGGCACCTGGTTGTCAGTTCGGGCGCGGCTTTGCCCACCGATATCTGGTACCCATCGACCGCGAAGATTAAGCCTGAGTACAGTGACCAGCTGGCCGCGGCCCTGACCTGGAACATTGGCAACCAGTTTCTGCTGACCAACGAAGTGTACTACAAGCGGCTGCGCCAGGTTGTCGACTTTAAAACGGGGGCGCAGTTATTCGCCAACGACCGGCTGGAAAACGAGTTTGTTTTCGGCAACGGCAGCGCCTACGGCAACGAAATCTACCTGGAAAAAACGTCGGGACGGCTCCGTGGCTGGGTAGGGTATACCCTGGCCTGGACCTGGCGTACGTTTGAGGATATCGACGGTGGTCGGCGGTTCTTCCCGCGCTATGACCGACGGCACGACATCTCGGTCGTAGCGATGTATCAACTACGCCCCCGCCTGACGCTGTCGGCTACCTGGGTGTATAATACCGGTAATGCCGTATCGCTGGCAACAGGCCGCTACGTAGCGATGGATAACCCGTACGTACGGGTCGAAAACCCGGTCGACCAGGTGGTGCCCGAGTTCCCGAGCCGCAACAATTACCGCATGCCGCCTTACCACCGGCTGGACCTGGGCTTCGTGTATAAATTCCGTCCTAAACGGGGCGATACGGACATCACGTTCAATGTAACGAATGCCTACAACCGCCTGAATCCGTACCTGATTACGTATCAGGCTGAGGAAAATTCGGAGGGCGAGCCGACCGGCCGGTTTCGGGCACGGGCCATTACGTTGTTTCCGCTGCTGCCTTCCGTTACGTACAATTTCCGGTTTTAACGCTTCATTCGTGTAAACATGAAACTGACAAAAGTTACCTACGTACTGACTGTACTGGCAGGCCTGGGCCTGGCTGCCTGTCAGCAGGATATTGACGTTGATCTGCCACCCTACGAGCCTAAACTCGTGCTGGAATGTTACCTCGAAGAGGGTCAGCCGGTGCGTCTGACGTTGCTTGAAAGCCGGGGCTACCTGGATGTAGCCAGCCTGCCGCTGGTCGATGGGGCGACTGTCGTGCTGTCGCATCAGGGCCTGAACGATACCATCCCGAACGTACCGTTTGTGGATCGCGCTACTGGAAAGTCGTACAATTATAGTAGCCCGACGCCAATCAAAACCGACTACGATTCGCCGTACACCCTGACGGTTACGGATAAGCAGGGCCGTAGGTTAACGGCAACGACGCGGTTTATCAGACCCGTCGCCATCAAGAGCATCACGCCCGAGTTCAACCAGAACGGTGAAGCCTACGGCCTGACCAAATTCGACGACAATCCGCAGCAGAAGAACTACTACCGGCTGACGCTGACCCGGAATATCCGGGTGGATACCCTGTCGCTGGATGCGTTGTTGGACGATGCGTTTTCCAACGGCGAGGAGATCAACTGGGGCTCCGGCTATACGTTTAAAAAAGGAGACACCATTCACGCGACGCTGTATCACTGCACCGAGGACTACTACAAGTTTCTGACTACGGCACAGAGCGCCCGCCAGGCTAATGTCAACCCGTTTGCCGCATCCGGTGAGGTGATCAGCAACGTCAGGGGTGGGCTGGGTGTGTTTGCAACGCTCACGTACGATTACCGGAGTGTAGTCATTAAGTGAGTGCGGACAATCCGGCCGTTTTTAAGACGTTCAGCGGACTGGGCGTCGTGGGTTGGCAGGTAGATGGTCGGGCGCTCTTGGCAATAGGATCGGATTGCGCCGAGGGTTCGGCGGGCGGCTGCCTTATCAATGCAGATGCCCGCTACCTGGTGCTCCAGGAGCTGTTGTTCGGTGAACGTCGTGTCGCCGGCGAAGAACAGGTCGACGGTAGCACCGCGAAAAATAACCGACTGGTGACCGTGCGAATGACCATGCGTTGGGACGATAATCACCCGGCCATCGGTTGTCAGCGGATAGGCTTTGCCGAACTGGTTGTGGGCGTACCCCCCTTCAATCCTGCGCGGGTTGAACCAGCCCGGAAACGTACAGGGCACCGAGCCGTAGGGCTGCTCATATTCGTTGCGTGACACCAGGATTTCGGCCCTGGGGAAGTAGCGCAGGCCGTCAGTATGATCGATGTGGAGGTGCGTCAGAACGACCCAGCGCACGGCATCAGGTGGGATACCCAGCGCTTTCAACTGAGGGCCGATCTCCAGTTGTTCCTGAATCCTGAAGCGAAGAATGTGTTTGGTCACCCAGCCGTCGGCTCCTCCGCAGTCGAAGTAGTGGGGTTCGGTTACGCGCTGGTTCTCGCCGGTATCAATCACAATAACCCCTTCCGGGTGCTCGATCACCCACACCCAGATGGGTAGCCACTCCGTCCAGAACGGATCGAGCAGAATGATGGGCGCTCCCAGACTCGGGCTCCGGTGCGATCGCTTGACCTGCACGAACCCGCAGTTGATGGCGTGAACCCTAACCCCGTCGATGGTGGTAGTGATGGGAGGCATGAGAGTGAAAGAGTGAAAGAGTGAATGAGCGAAAGAGTGAAAGAGTGAATGAGCGAAAGAGTGAATGAGTGAATGAGTGAATGAGTGAAAGAGTGAATGAGTGAATGAGCGAAAGAGCGAATCACAATCCAGGGTACTAACCCCAAACTACCATTTAAGATCATCCTTAAATTAGATAGTTGCAGACTTTACCGCCCAGCGGCCCGACCATTCACTCATTCGCTCATTCACTCATTCACTCTTTCGCCCATTACTCACCGCAATCGCGTTGATCGTTTTCATGACATCAGGCAGCATGGCCCGGTAGTTTTTGCCCAGGGCCTTGCCAAAAAGCCCTTTGGTTAGTCCGGTAAACCAGACTTCGTGCGTAAACAGCGTTTTATCCGCTTGCCGGGTCAGATACCGCCTGACGTACAGGGAGCCGAGCGGAAGCTTCGTCCGGAACGTGTACGATTCGTTCGGGACAATCGAATCGATGACGAACGTCGATTTAGGGCCTTTGTCTGGAATCAGAACCCCTTTCGTGCCCACCTGAAACGGACCGCGCAGTTCGGCCGATTGCAGACCGCGGTCCCATTGGTTCCAGTTCGGTACGTCGGTCCAGATCTGCCAGATTCGTTCGGCAGAAGCCGTGGTTTCGAGGGTGTGGCTGAAGTGGGTGTGACGCTGCTGGGCCTGGGTGGTTATGGCCGCAGTAAGAAACGCAACAGTAAGCATACCTTTCATGATTCTGTCTGAGTTGTGTACCACAAAGATCAGAACCACCCAACGGCGGCTACTTCACCTATGTTAAGTTCGTCAGGTTTTTCCGGATCCGGCTCAGCGACTGGGGAGCGATGCCCAGGTACGAAGCCAGGTATTTGAGCGGTATGCGCTGAATCATGGCCGGTTCTTCGGTAAGCATACGCCGATACCGATTTTCGGCCGTTTCGGTCTGGAGTTCGGTCAGAATCTCCTCCGTAAAATGACTGACTTCCTGAATCACCGACTGGATGAATTTTCGCCAGTTGGGTATCTGATCGTAGAGCGTCTGCAGGTCGCTGTACGAAATCTGAAGCAGCGAACAGGCCTCGATGGCCTGAATGTTTTCCGTTGCCGGTTTGCGGGTCGAGAAGCTGTATTGCGACGTAAACAGGTAGTCGTCGAAGGTGAAAAACTTGGTTTTGTCGACGCCGTCTTTCCAGACGAAAAAGCGCAGCAGGCCCTTGTCTACGTAGTAGAGATGGGTACAGATGCGCCCTTCTTCGAGCAGAAAATCCCCTTCCTTCAGCCGCCGGGGGACGAAGAAACGCTCAACCAGGGCCCATTCGCTGTCGGTGAGTGCTACGCGTCGATTAATAAAGTTTCGAAAGTGTGTGGTGTCCATTCCGATGTGAAATGAATGATCCGCTTCGGGGCTACTGTGGCTGCGGTTGTTCAGTCAGGGCCGTTTCCCAGTCGACAAGCCTACCATCGTTTGCCTGAAGAGACAGATAGATCCCGTTCGTCCAGCCAAAGCCATCCTGGTTGGGGTACTCACCACCGCCCGCAGGCAGGTTCGTGTTGATGACGTTATACTTCTCCATCATCTTGCCCGTGTTCTGGAACACGGTATCATTGAGGCCAAGCCAGCGCTCCCGAAGCTTAGCGGCCGTATCCAGGAAGCCGTAGCGAATCAGGGCCTGATGGGCAATCCACTGCAGGGGAGCCCAGCCATTGGGGGCGTCCCACTGCTGGCCACTGGTGTGCAGGGTTGATACAACCCCGCCTGCCTGCAGAAACTTCGTTTTTACGTGTTCGTGAATACGTTCGGCCTGTTCGGGACTGGCAATGCCCACGTACAGCGGAAACAGACCCGCCAGTGACCAGACCGGCGTATGCTGGTTACTGACACTGTCGTAATCCATGAAAAAGCCGGCCTCTTCATTCCAGAAATAGGTCAGAATGTTCCGGCACCGGGTGGCCGCGAGCGCATCGAAGCGTTCGGCAGCTTCCAGAAAATTGCTTTGTCGATACGCCAGGGCCAGGGTGCGTTCAAGGTAGTATAGCAGGCAATTCAGGTCAACCGGTACGATTTCGGTGGTCCGGATGGTAACCAGGCGCTGTTCATCCGCAAACCACCGACAGCTGAAATCCCAGCCGGTTTCGCAGGCCGCCCGTACGTGTCTGTAGAGCACGGAAGGCTGTATGCCCAGCGAAAAGGCTTCCTGCGCCAGTTCTACGTCTTCGCGGTAGGATTCGGGCCGGGGAGCGGGCGTATCGTCCCAGTAGCGGTTAAGAATAACGCCATTGGGCAAACAGATGACCCGCCTGAACGACGATTCTGCTTCGCCGAGCCGGAAATAGCCGTCGACCCAGAAATTATATTCCTTCTGCAGAAACGGCAGGTAACGCGTGAGCGTTTCGGGACCGTCGATGTCGGCGAGCAACCTGACCATATAGGCGAAAAACGGCGGCTGCGACCGGGTTATGTAGTAGCTCCGGTTGGCATTCGGGACGTGGCCATACGTATCGATCAGGTAAGCACAGTTATCGACCATGTGCCGGATATGCTCCTGTTGGCCGGACACATTCAGACCGAGCATGGTGAAGTAGCTATCCCAGTAATACATACCCCGAAAGCGCCCGCCCGGCACGATGTACGGCTTTGGGATGGGAAGCAGTGAACAGTTTGGCTGTGATTTGTGGGTAAGCTTGTCCCAGAGCTGATGCAGATGGTCGGCGGTCGACAAGGTTCGGTCGCTGACATAATCGACCAGTACGGGCGCCGGTACGATAAAGTGTGACTGCACAAATTCGTACAGGCGGAACTCGCTGTGGCTCTGTTCGACCTCGTACTGACTCAGAATGCGCTCGGGTGACTGGCGGGGGTAGGCATCGGCAAACGTAATCGAATCCGGGAATACGTGCTGCATCTGAACGTCGTGGAACAAGGGGCCGAACAACTGATCGGGCGGCAGCATGGCCGGAATTTGATTATAAACAGAAACTGGGTGGTCATTCATCAGGTATCAGTGGGTTGTCTCAGAATTACAACCAGTTATCGGCCCAGAGGTTTACGTAACGGCTGTCGAAAACTGCCGGACTACGTGCCGTGCCGTCGGCTGCCGGCCGGGCCCGACCGCTATTCCGTGGCTAACTGGAAACGCTCAGTGATGGCATGGGCGCTGCCCCAGGCGTGAATCTGGTTCAGCACCGGCACCAATGACTCCCCCAGTTGGGTCAGTGTGTACTCCGTTCGGGGAGGGATCTCGGGATAGATCGTTTTGTGAGGACGCCTTCGAGAAGTTTTACCACGATGCTATTGAAAAAAAGGACATCGACGGGGTTACAATGACCGGCAAAGCCGTGAAATACCAGCGCGGACTGGACCTGCTGGCAAACATTACGGCCGTGCGTGAACTGTCGAACAAGGGCTTTATTGTGGCCGGCGACCGGACGTTTACCACCTGGCAGGTCGATTTCGACCATGTCAACTGGGGTACCGTTAAAGGCACCGAAGTGGCCATTCAGGACTGGCAGGACGGCAAGATCATTCGGGAGCGGATTGTGCTGTAAGCAAACAGCCCGACTACCGATTGGGTAATAAAGCGCCCGAAAGCAGGGTTATAGCCAGCCTGCTTTCGGGCGTTCTGATAAGTACACCGTCGAGTTTCGCCATCCCTCTGCGCCGGACGGCCGGTGCGGAACAGCGAATCAGACAGGATAGCGGCAATCAATCCGGGTGCCGTAGCGTTGTTGAGTCGAACTACGTCTGTTTAGAGAGTATGCCCGTTATTCAACGTACCCTTCGCCTGCCCGAATACCCGCGCGGCTTCCACCTGATCACCCGAGTCATTGAGCGGGAGTTTTCGGACCTGCAACAGATTCGGGTCGGGATGCTTCAGGTATTTATTCAGCACACATCCGCCAGCCTGACCATCAACGAGAACGCCGACCCGACCGTTCGGCAGGATTTTGAAACCCACTTCAACCAGATGGTCCCCGAAAACGCACCGTATTACAAACACGATTACGAAGGTTCAGACGACATGCCGGCTCACCTGAAAGCGGCCCTGCTTGGCAGCTCGGTACTGATCCCTGTAACGAACGGTCGGCTGAACCTAGGCACCTGGCAAGGCATCTACCTCTGCGAACACCGCAACCGGGGCGGTAGCCGAACGCTCGTCCTGACGGCCTGGGGTGACTAACGTATGAAACCGGTTTAGTACGTTTCGTACTCGAAGCGAAGCGTTTCTGTCGGCGAACCGTTGGTCAGCGTCGTTCTAAGCGTAGGCAAGTTAGCCGCATTGTACTGATACTGGTAAACAGACGATGTGCTGTTGGGCCCAGGACCATTCGTGATTTCGGTCAGTACGTTGTTCTTGCTTAGAGTCAGGACATTACTAATACCACCGAAATACGTGTATTTGGCAACATAGTTACCGCTGGGAACATTATAAAATGAAGGCTCCACACCTGGCGCTGGGATGAAGAACACCCCAAAAAAAGGATTGACCTTATCATCGTAGGTAAACGTTTTCTGAAACGAGTAGCCAAAATCGGGTGTGTTGGGAGATCCGCCGAGTCTGATAATGGAATGCCGGTCTGAGGCTGCTGTCACGTTGTTTTCAGTGTAGGAAAACCCACCTCCACCAGAAACGCTCAGTCCACCGGTACCAATGTACGATCGGCTGAAGCCGGTTGGTTTGTTGTTGACCCCGTAGCTGAACGAAAGCAGGGCGGTCGAGGTAGAATTAAGCGTAGCAACCTGCCCCATGGCAGTATAGGTGTAGATGAGTGTCTCCTCATCGAGAGGAAAGGATGGCTGGCGGGTCACAATCCGGCGTTGGGCCTGAGTTAGCTGGTTCTGGGCATTGTACTGGTACGTGGTACGTTCTACCCGGGCTACCGAACTGTCGGGGGTCTGAAACGCCAGGATGAACGCAAGCCGCCCCTGCCCATCGTAGCTGAACTGGCTAACCCAGGTTTTGTTGTTGGGTAGTTCCTCTGTGATGGTTTTTACCCGCAGGCGGACATCCCGGGAGCCTGGGGTGATGGATGGCGTAAGGTGATCCGAGCAGGCAAATACCAGCCCGCCGAATAAAACCAGGACAATCAGGTGCTGAATCAAACGAGGTGCGGCCATTGTGGTTTTGAGAAATGAGGGTGGAACGAAGTTTCTACGGTACTTCGCTCCACCCAAACCACTCTAATGCCGACGACCGGTATTTGTTATTGAACGGTTATAGCCGAATAACTTAACTCCGCCCCGGTGACTGACTCAGTAAATTCGCTAGCGAACCATGCGCCAGACTTCCTCTACACTCGTGACCGGCAACTGACAGGCCCGGTTGTAGCAGACGTACACGGCCGTTTTGCCGTCGATGGGGCCGCGCTGCTGTAGCAACGGCAGTTCACTCTGGCTGGTTGTTCCGCACAGCACCTTGTTTGGATAGAATTCGGCGTCGATTTGCCGGCGGTACGTCTCGGCGTCCTGACCCACAATGGCGATTTCGGCCGTAGGACGTACCCGCAGGGCGTAGAGGGCAGCCCAGTTGGTCAGGTAATCGGCGTTTTGCTGCACCAGCGGCTGCACGCGCCCCAGCATCCGGTCGGCCCGTTCCGCGTAGGCCGGCCGTTCCAGCAGCAGGCTCAGGGCGTACAGATTGCCGGCCATAATGGAGTTTGACGACGGGATCACGTTGTCGAACAGTTCCTTGCGCCGGGCAATGAGTTCTTCCCCGTTCTTGTCGGTGAAGAAAAACAGATCGTCGTCGGGGTCCTGGAAATTATCGAATACGTACTGCGTCAGGCGGTCGGCTTCGGTGAGCCAGGTTTCGGTGAACGTGGCCTGGTACAGGGCCAGCAGTCCGTCGATTACGGCCGCGTAGTCTTCCAGAAAACCCGGTTGCCGGGCGCGGCCCGCTTTGTAGGTATGCCAGAGCCGCCCGTTCCGATTGTCGCGCATTTTCTGCAGCAGGAAATAGGCGTTCCGCAGGGCCAGCGTTAGGAACTCGGGCTCGCCAAAAATACGGTAGGCCGTAGCGAGTCCCTTCAGCATCAGTCCGTTCCAGGAGCACAGGATTTTATCGTCCAGCCCCGGCCGGATCCGTTCGTTGCGGATTTTGAACAGCCGGGCGTGGGTAGCATCGAGCCGAACGCTGAGGTCAGCCGCCGACCAGCCCATGCGTTCGGCAAAGGACTCGTCGCTTTCGGTCCGGTGGAGAATATTCCTTCCATGCTCCCAGTTTCCGTTTTCAGAGAGGTTGTACAACTCCGCAAACCAGTCGAAGTCGACGCCGAGGGCATCGCGGAGTTCGGGGGTGGTAAACGTGTAGAATTTGCCTTCTTCGCCTTCGCTGTCGGCGTCGAGGGCCGAATAAAAGCCGCCGTCCGGACTCAGCAGTTCGCGCTGGGCAAACGCAATGGTCTGGTACACGACGTGTTTATACAACGGACTCTTGGTCAGGCTATACGCTTCGCTGTAGAGAGTCAGCAACTGCCCATTATCGTACAGCATCTTCTCAAAGTGGGGAGCAAACCAGTCGGCATCAGTCGAGTAGCGGGCAAACCCACCGCCCAACTGGTCGTAGATACCACCGAGGGCCATGCGGTCGAGGGTCAGCGTGACCAGCCGGAGGGCCGTATCGTTGCCGGCCGAAACGTCGTAGTAGCGCAGCAGAAACTGCCAGATGCTCGGCATGGGAAACTTGGGTGCGCGACGCATTCCGCCTTTTTCATCGTCGGCTTTGACGTGTATTTTGCGGTAAAGTACGTCGAGGGTTTCGGCCGCGAACAGCGGAGTGGCCGGCTCCAGCCCAAACCGTTCCGAATCGGACAGGTTCAGTTCCGTCGCAAATCCCTCCGCCGACTGCGCCAGGTCGTCGCGGTGCTCATCAAACGCGTCGCGGATATTACCGAGCAGGTTTACCCAGTTCTGAGGAGGCAGGTACGTTACGCCGTAGAACGGTTTGGCGTTGGGCATCAGGAATACGTTTAGCGGCCAGCCACCCTGCACGCCCATCGCCTGCACGGCCTCCATGTAGATCGCGTCCACATCGGGCCGCTCTTCGCGGTCTACTTTGATGCAGACGAAGTTTTCGTTCATCACCCGCGCCACCGGCTCCTTTTCAAACGACTCGCGCTCCATTACGTGGCACCAGTGGCAGGCCGAATAGCCGATACTGACAATAATCGGTTTGTCTTCTTCTTGCGCTTTGGTCAGCGCTTCTTCACCCCACGGATACCAGTCGACGGGGTTGTGCGCGTGTTGAAGTAGGTATGGACTGGTTTCGTTCGCGAGTCGGTTAGCCATGTTTTCGAGTGTACGTTGAGGGTTTGTGGTTTGTAGTTGGCGGGTTTGTGGTTCGTGGTTTGTAGTTGGTGGGGTTTGTAGTTCGTAGTTTGTAGTTGATGGGGGTTTGTAGTTGGTGGGTTTGTGGTTGGGTGTGGTTAAGTGAAGCCTGCGCCTGAACCCGAAACAACGAACCACCAACTACAAACTACAAACAACGAACTACAAACCCCGAAACTCCAAACCATCACCGGGCGATTACCACCCGTCGGGTCTGGCTTTGCGTACCGTTCTGGATACGGAGCAGATAAATCCCGGCGGGCAGGGTCGCTACGCTGAGCGTTTCCCGGACACTGCTGACTGATTTTTTCAGCACCAGCTGGCCGGTCATAGTGTGTAACGTCATTTCGGTAGCCGGGGTTGGGGGGTGGGGAAAAGAAACCGATAATTCGGTCTGGGCGGGGTTGGGCGAAACCTGCATCGGGGGCAGCGTCGGCTCAACGGCCGTTACGGTCGGAATGTCGAACTGACAGAGGTACACCTCGCGGCCGGTCAGCTCGATGGTCTGCTGCCAGGATTTATACCGTACCGTCACCGCTGTCTTCTGCCCGTCGACTGCGTAGGAGTTCTGGGCAGCAATCAGAATCTTCTGGTCTTTGACCACGCCCCGCCAGACGGGCAATTGCTTGTCCATCAGGTCGCGGGCGGGTGTTTCAATCACTAGCTCGTAATTGCCCTGGAACATATCCGCAAACCGCGACAGGCGGTACAGACCGTGAATGAACTGTTCGTAGGCGTTCAGGTTCGCCGTAAACCGGCTCCCCACACCGGGTTCGTCCCACAACCACAGGCCTTTAGCGCCCGAAAAGAACGGGAAGATAGCCGTCGCTTCGGCCATGAACGGCTGAATGAGTTTTGGGTAGAACTCGGTGGTGTTGTGATACCGCAGCCAGACGTAGGGAACCACGGGTTTGTTGCTCCAGGCTCGGTTGGCCTCCACCTGAAACAACAGATAGGGCAGATAATCCCGGGCGAGCGGATTGGGGTAATCGTAGAAGTAGTAGGCCGACGGCGACAGGGCATCCAGCTGGTTGTAATACGGCCCACCAACCTGGCGTTCGGTCGAATCCTTCACGAGGTAATTGACCCGGTTGAGGTTCGTTGTCCAGTCGGCCCAGGTATTGCCGATCACGTTCAGGTACGTATTCAGGATGGGTGTATCGGCGTAGGAACTCACCACGACGTTCGACAGGTCTGCCCGTTCGCGCACGTAGCGCATGCCTTCGGCGTACAGGTTGCGCATGTCTTTTTTGTAGCGGGCGATAAACTCGGCGTCGGGTAGCTGTCGATAGGTTGCCGGTACGGCGGGGTCCTGTTTGAGCCGCAGAATGCGGGTGTCGGTTTCGCTGATGCGTTCGATGTCGAGGGTGAACCGCCCAGCCGGAAAACGATACCGGCCGTTGGCGTCTTTCTGGCCACCCGATACGTCGGACAGGTAGCGGTCCCACTTGGCCCGGTACGCATTCAGGTCATTATTCCACGGACTTTCGATGGTTTCCCAGGGTTGGTTGAGGCCGGTGGCGAAGCCCGCGTATTCCAGCGCCCACTGCCGAAGCTGCACCGACGTACCGAACTCGCCGTCCTGTACGTGAACGATGTGACTGAATCCATGCCGTAGTGGAGCCCCCTGCCGGTCGTTCAGCCGCGGACCGCCGTAGATGACCGGGAAAGGCAGCGTAAACTCCGGAAACTTGTTCCATTCGATCATATTTGGCTGGCTCACCGGGGTGAAATTGAGCCGCTCGGCGCACCGCGACTGAGCCGCAGCCGGTGGAGTCAGGCTGTTCAGCCAGCCCATTGCAAGAACAAACCAAAAGCCGTAACGAAGACGCATAGCTTGATTTTTGCCCAAAAGTAGAGAAATTTAGGCCCACTGAGGGCAATCTACGCGATAAACCAGTAACCAGCACGTTAGGTTTCTGTTACCCATGCACAACATGAAAACGAAAATTTCACTGAGAACCACAGCGTTTGCGATGCTGCTGGCTATTTTTCTGACCGGATTTTTAACCGGATGCGAGGATGATGACGGGGGCACTACCCCCGCAGCGGCTACCCAAACCGAGATGCTGGTCGGCAATTCCTGGCGGGTTAGCCGCGTTGCTACGCCTGATGGGCAGACGCTCGACCGCAACCGCCTGAACGTAACCACGCAGGTGTTGTACGATCTGGATATGCAGTTCAAGGCAGACAAAACAGTACGCGCTGTTGATAAAAATACCAAGCAGGTTATCAACGGCGGTACCTGGGAGCTGGTCGACGACAACAGGGCCATCGATGTAAACGTGACCGGCTTCAAAGGGAAATTTCCCATCGTCGAATTAACGCGGTCCAGAAAATTGATCTTACGTCAACAAGCTCCGGTCGACGGCCGACAGTCCGACATCAACCTTGAATTTGACCCGGTGCTTTAATTGACCGATTGACTGGCTGAATGAATAAGCAATCGCATTGGCTTCATTCAATCATTCAGCCAGTCAGTTTGTCGATATTCCCGTATGCAGACGATTCGATTTGAAACGGAACCTGGCTTTCACGTCGTGGGGGATGCCTGGGGCGATGCGGCCAATCCGATTGTGTTGCTGCTGCACGGTGGCGGACAAACCCGGCATTCGTGGGGCGATACGGCCCGGTGGCTGGCCGAAGCAGGCTGGTACGCTATTGCGCTGGATGCCCGGGGGCACGGCGACAGCGACTGGTCGGCGGAAGGGCACTACAGCATCGACTACCTGGCCGGGGATCTGCGGGCCGTCATTCGCCAGCTTGGCCGGAAACCGGCCGTGGTGGGTGCGTCGATGGGGGGGATGACCGCGCTGATTGCCGAAGGGGAACGGGATGAATCGATCTGCTCGGCAATTGTGCTGGTCGACATTGCTCCCCGCGCCGAACAGAAAGGCATCGAGCGCATTTTCGCGTTCATGAGTGCCAACAAACACGGGTTCGCCAACCTCGACGAAGCGGCTGAAGCCGTGGCTGCCTATCTGCCAAATCGTCCGCGACCGCAGGACCACAGCCGGCTGGAGAAGAACCTGCGCCGGAAAGCCGATGGGCGGTATTACTGGCACTGGGATCCGGTTATGCTCGACATCTGGCGGCAGGCCACTACGCCCGACAAACAGACCAGTAACGAAGAACGGCTCTACCGGGCCGCCAAAGCCCTGACCGTACCGACGCTGATTGTACGAGGGGGCATGAGCGATGTTGTGAGCGATAAAATAATGGCTGAATTTCTGGACCTGGTTCCGCACGTACGCAGCGTGAACGTCGCCGAAGCCGGCCACATGGTCGCCGGCGACTCCAACCACGCGTTTACGAAGGCGGTGATTCAGTTTTTGACTAATATTGAATGACGGAATGGTTGAGTGATTGAATTACTGAATAGTGGGCCAATTCAATCACTCAACCATTCCGTCATTCAATCATTTTTATGAAAAACAACCCTCGCACCTTAACCGCCTGGACGTACTACGATTGGGCCAATTCGGTTCATTCGCTGGTGATCGTATCCAGTATCTTTCCGGTGTATTTTTCCGCTACGGCCCTCAACGAAGCCGGCGGACCAGTCATTGATTTTCTGGGGGTTTCGATTAAAAATTCGGTTCTGTTTTCCTATACGGTATCGGCCGCTTTTCTGTTCACGGCTCTGCTGTCGCCGTTCTGTACGGCCATCGCCGACTACAGCGGTCGCAAGAAGGCGTTTATGAAGGCGTTCTGTTATGCCGGGGCCATTAGCTGCGGACTGCTGTACTTCTTCACGCCCGAAACGACCACCTTTGCCGTTATCATGTTCTGGCTCAGCCTGATCGGATGGAGCGGCAGTATCGTGTTCTACAATTCGTATCTGCCCGATATCGCCACCGAAGACCAGTTCGACCGGGTCAGCGCCCGGGGCTTTTCAATGGGCTACATCGGGAGTGTGCTGCTGATGGTGTTTAACCTGGTGCTGATTCTGAAGCCGGGCTGGTTCGGCAACATTTCCGAAGGCATGGCCTCGCGGATTGCCTTTCTGACCGTTGGGGTCTGGTGGATCGGCTTTGCGCAGATCCCGTTCAGCCGACTGCCCGATGGCGTTCGGAAACCGCAGGTGCCGGGCAACTGGCTGTTCAACGGCTTCAACGAACTGCGGCACGTCTGGCGGGCGTTGCAGGGGCGACCGCTGGCCAAGCGCTTTCTGGTGGCTTTTTTCGTCTATAACATGGGCGTGCAGACGGTCATGTACGTAGCGACGATCTTCGGCAGCGACGAGCTGAAACTACCCGCCCAGAGCCTGATCATTACCATTCTGCTAATTCAACTGGTGGCTATTGCCGGGGCGTATGCGTTTGCCCGGCTATCGGAGCGGTTCGGGAATACCTACGCCCTGATGGTGGCCGTTCTGATCTGGGTCGGCATCTGCGCCGGGGCCTACTTTGTACAGACCGAAACCCAGTTTTTTGGTCTGGCGGCCGTAGTCGGTCTGGTGATGGGCGGTGTTCAGTCACTGTCGCGGTCGACCTACTCCAAACTGATTCCCGCCACGACCGACACGGCCTCGTATTTCAGCTTCTACGACGTAACGGAAAAAACGTCTATCGTACTTGGCACGGCGGTGTACGGTCTGATCGAGCAGATTACGGGCAGCATGCGTAACAGCGTACTGGCTCTGCTGCTGCTGTTCGTAGTGGGCTTCGTACTGCTGTGGCGGATTCCATCGCAAAAAATCTACGGTGTGCGTTTGGAAACCGAAGGAGTTGCGTAAGAGGCTGGTCAGGACCTGCCAGCCTGCGTTCCATCTTTCGCCCGGCCCCGAACTTCATACTGGTAGGTTAATGGGTCCTGTTCCCATTTTACCGTCCCTGCATGCTTCGCTGCGTCAAACCCTTTGGGTTTTTTTCTGACGGCTTTCTTAATTTGCTTCTCAACATCGGTGGCAGAAGCGTTTTTAGGAATGGTGATCGTCATACGATAAAGCAATTATACCACGGCAAATAACGTGAAATAGGCGATTTGAGAGAGCCATCCTCTGTCATCCCGACGATAGGAGGGATCTTCGGTAGCCGTAGAGCCTGTTAGTCTCACCCAAAGATTCCCGCTTCGGCGGGCCGATCCTATCGTCGGGATGACAGAAGATAGCCAATTTTTAAATCCATCTTTCAGTAAGTTACATTGATACCTATCCACAATTTAGACGTTGTAAATACTTAAAATGAAGAAATTTAATCCTGAATAGTCGCCCGGCACCATTCTGCTTATGGCAGAAGCGGGAAACGTCTGTGGCGGATCCCATCGCAAAAAATCTACGGCGTGCGTTTGGAAACCGAAGGACTTTTATAAATTTGCAGTCCCGCAAGGGGACAAAGGAGGTTAGCTCAGTTGGTTCAGAGCGCTGCTTTGACAGAGCAGAGGTCAGCGGTTCGAGCCCGCTACTTCCTACTACGGCAAGCCCCGGATCGTGATGATCCGGGGCTTTTTTCATATCGACGTGGTTACAGCCCGCAAATGCTGTCAGTGAATGTACCTTACTGCCCATATTAACAAATTGCTACTATTAACTACTTATTTATTCCATTATAAACAATCTGGTTAATCAGGCCGTTGGCAATCTGAACGTTAACCTGACAACGGGTGTCAGGCCCTACCTTCATCACTTACTCAGTAACCAGTTATGTTTAAGCAAACCATGTTTAGTCTGGCCCTCGGCATTACGCTGCTAACAGGAGCCGCCGTTTCTGCCCAGGCGCAGTCAACCAACACCATGCCGGCTCAGTCGGGCACATCGAATGGAGCCATGGGGGCTTCTACAGGAAAGGATTTAGCCGCCAGCGCGGGTATGTCGTCCGACCACACCACGCTGCTTCAGGCGTTGCAGGCCGCTGGTCTGGCCGATCGGGCCAAAGGGGCCGGTCCGTACACGGTGTTCGCACCGACCAACGATGCCTTCGCCAAGCTGCCCGCCGGTACGCTTGACAACCTGCTCAAGCCGGAAATGAAAAAACAACTGACCGGCATCCTGGCGACTCACGTGGTACAGGGTAGTGTGAAAGCGGCCGATCTGAAGGATGGTCAGACGATTAAAACCGTCAACGGCGAAACGCTGACCGTAAGCAAGCAGGGCGATACGGTGATGATCAAAGATGCCAAAGGTGGTTCCGCTACCGTAACAATGGCCGATATTCAGGCAACGAACGGCGTTGTTCACTCGATCGATACGGTGTTGATGCCGTCGAAATAAGCAGTACGCCTATTGACAACGAAAGGGACTGGCCTCAGGCTGGTCCTTTTTTTATGGTACCTGATGTATCGGTTCAGAATCAGGTGTATACAGTCGATGCCTACCTGATGGGTCTTTTAAGCGTGCCGTTAGACCGGCAGGTACACGCTGAACGTAGCGCCCTCGCCCGGCCGGCTGTGGGCGGTGATGGCCCCGCCGTGGTTGGTAACGACCTTGGCGCAGATGGCCAGCCCGATGCCTGTACCGGCGTATTGGCTGCGCCCGTGGAGTCGCTGAAACACCTGAAAAATACGGTCGACGTATTTCTCATCGAACCCAATGCCGTTGTCGGATACATCAATGCGGTGGTACATACCGGCCGTACGGGCTGGAACAACAGCAGGAGGTAGGTCGTCGGCCGCTACCTGGCAGACCGTGATGCGAATCCGGGGGGAGATTGGGTTGTCGTCGGTCGATGTTCGGCGGAACTTCAGGGCGTTGCTGAGGAGATTCTGAAATAACTGGCCCAACTGCGACGGATCGCCTTTCACCGGGGGCAGTTGGTCAATGACAACCGTAGCGTGAGCCTCCTGAAGGGCCAGTTCAAGGTCGATCAGTACGGCATTGATCACGGTCGACAACTGGACAAAGGAGCTGGTGTTCTGCCGGGTGGAAATGCGCGAGAACGCCAGCAGGTCTTTGATGAGCATCGACATCCGGCTGGCCGCCAGTTGCATCCGTTCCAGCAGGGCCGTTCCTTCGCCAAGCTCCGTTGCGTACTGCGTTTTCAGCATATCGCTGAACGACTGAATCTTGCGCAGGGGTTCCTGAAGGTCGTGGCTGGCTACGTAGGCAAACTGCTGCAGGTTTTCGTTGGAGCGTTTCAGGTCGGCATTCAGATAATGGAGGTTGCTGTTGGCGATACTCAGTTCCTGCGTTCGTTCGGCTACGCGCTCTTCAAGTTCAGCCGCCAGGGCCCGGTAGCGGGCTTCGCTTTCCTCCACAGCCTGCCGGGCCTGTTCCGCAGCTTTGCGGGCCTGAATGAGTTCTGCTTCAAACAGGTGACGCTGGTCGAGGGGGAGGTAGGCGCAGTAGATCAGCCGCTGACCGTCGACCTCCCGGCAGAGCGCGTTAAGCAGGATTTGTGTGCGCTGATTGGACCGGCTCAGCAGGGTGAGCGCCACTTCATCGACCCGCCCTTTCAGGGTTAGTAGCGGATAGATATGCGTTTGGTAAAAAAGGCGGCTCGCCAGCGAAAGCAGGTTGGCAAACGGTTGCCCTTCCAGTTCAGCCGCGGTATACCCGACGTGATCTTCCACCGTTGCGTTGATCTGCGTGATATAACCGGCTTCAGTAAAAAGAATGACCCCACAGGGAAGCTGGTCAACGAGATCGTCCATAACTGCAAGTGTAGGATTAAGCCACCATTGCGTGGGTCAGATAATCGTCCATCAGTTCGATGGTTTCGGTTGGGGCACTCATGTGGGGGCAGTGGCCGGTTGCCTTCATGTACCGAAGCGTGCTTTTGGGTAGGTGCTGATGCATGTATTCACCAACCGGCTGCGGGGCAATGATGTCGTCGGCACACTGCAGAATCAGCGCTGGTATCTGCAGATAGGATAAATCCCGGCGATTATCAGACAGCAGGGTGGCCCGGGCAAACTGCTGCATAATGACCGGATCGGTCGAACAAAAGCTGTCGGTCAGCTCCTTTCCGAGGCCGGGGCGGTCGGCATTGCCCATGATGGCGGGTGCCAGCGAATTGGCCCAGCCGATGAAGTTATGGTCCATCAGGCTCAGCAGTTCGTCAATGTCAGCCTGCTCAAACCCACCGAAGTACCCGGGCTGGTCGTTGAGATAGCGAGGGGAGGGGCCAATCAGGATGAGCTGGTCAAAATACCGGGGCTGCTGTATGGCGGCCAGCAGTCCGATCATGGAACTGACCGAATGGCCGACGAAGATCGTATTGGTCAGTTGAAGGGCTTCGCAGATGTCGAGTACGTCCTGAGCGTAGCCGGTCAGTTCGCCGTACCGATTGGGGTCGTAGGCCGTCTTGTCCGATTTGCCCGAACCGACGTAGTCGAACAGAACGATCCGGTACCGGTCTTCAAACGCCGGCGTTAAAAAACGCCACATGTGCTGATCACACCCAAATCCGTGCGCAAACAGCATAGGCTGGGTTCCATGACCGAAAACCTTCACATTGTTTCGCTTTAAAACCCCTTCATGCATAGCCTTACTCGTTTCGTTGGACGAATATACGTAATGAACGTATTGTTCTATACGATTTCTATCGATTAGCCACTGAAATCGATCGGGACCGGGTTGGGAAGAAGCCGGCAGCCTGACACTTTCTGAGAAAGTAAATTGGCCGCTGCCGGCTAGGATCGGATGGGGGGGGGCTGAACGGTCAGGACAATGACGCTTTCCGGGTGTTCTTTCTAACCTGAAACAGATCGCGGGGCCTCCTGCCGAAAGCCCCGCGCCTGCAATGATTTACTGGTGTTCGGTCCTGCCGAACAACGGATCGGACCAACCCGATGTTTCGCGCTGGTTGACCAGCAGCGGACTGAGGTCTTCTTCCGTGAGTGGGTCAAACAGCGGCCATAGATCCCGGTCCGCAAAATAGATGGTAATCAGTGGAACCCGCAGGCCGGGATTATCCGGGTGGGTCACGTGGCGCAGGTACGGAATCATAGCTACCACGTAACAGCCCTGTTCGGGTTCGGGCGTGAACACCGTCAGCGTATGTTCGGTGCCATACTGGAAGGTTGGCCCCGTGGCTGTATCAAAATCCGTCCAGGCGTCGGGACACAACTGCGTCGCCGAATGCCGGCTGATTCCGTGGTAAAGCATAAGCCGCAATAACACCTCCGGCTTAGGTAATGACACGTTCTCCTGCATGTTTTAGTTATGTTGTTTACTGTTTCAAGCGCATCATAAAAGTAGGTATTTTATACGATATATAAAAGCTAAAAATCTGTTATTTCGGGCCGGAAGAAACGTTTATGATCTCTGGCGAGTTTATAGCGTACAGCCGCGCAACAGAACTGGCAGGCCCATGTCCATCGCTGATTGAAGGCATGGATTCCGGGCCCGACGGAACTACCTGCGGCTGTGCACCAACGTTATGAAACAGCTACAACTAATGATTGCAATACTGCTGATGGGAGCGTCGGCGGTTGCGCAAACGAAACCCGCAGCCACTACGCCACCGACCGTTGTTTCGGTGGTCGAAGGGGTTACGGGGAAAGATTTTCAGCCGGATACGTCCTATGCGGCTTTGACTCAGGAAGACGCTACGTTGCTGGCCAAAGAGCCGGTTGCCAACTGGAGTTTGGCGCAGGAGTCGGGGCAGATGATGTATTACAACCTGGTGATCGGTACCCGTTCGTACCAGTTGCTCGTTACGCGGTCGCCAAAGTCTTCGCTGCCGACAGCCACTCTGCTGCGGTACACAACGCCTAAATCAAAACCGGAAACGATAGCCCGGGGATCGCTGAAGCCGAAAGAGGATAAGGGGAAATAGCGACCGGTACGATCTGTCCGAATCAGCGAAGCCGCATTCATACGTGAGTGCGGCTTCGCTGCGTTTGGTGGTCAGGACCGGACCAGTGGGCGGGCGTCCGGCTGATCAGCGGTCAGGGCCCGCCGTTGCCGGAATCGGAACAGGTGCGCCCAGTCGCTCAGGGCATCGACCATCACCCGGCGGGATGGCATGAAGAAGTGGAAAAAGGCCCAGCGCATGCCCCAGGCAATCGGTCCGGTAAATTGCAGGCCGTACAACTCCGAAATGCCTTTCCCCAATCCCAGACTGGCCGACTGCCCCAGGCCCCGGTACGTAAACGGCTGCAGTCGACGGCCCCGGATCGCCCGGGCGATGTTACGACCAACGTAGTCGCCATGTTTGATGGCCCAGAGCGCATTGGCCGGACAGGCATCGGTGGTGTGCCGGTAGGGAACGTGACAGGCGTCTCCACCGCCCCAGATGGTGCTATGACCCGGAATCTGCTGGTACGCGTTGGTGATCAATCGCTGCTGGTTGTCGCGGGCCATGAACTCCGTCCCCTGCAGTACCAGGCGGCTTTGCCCTACCGTCGAAATAACCAGCCGGGCGGGCAGAAACTGGCCGTCGTTCAGCAAAGCACCCGCTCCGTTGATTTCAACAATTCGCCGGTAGCTGACCAGCTCAATGCCGTAGCCGGCGATGGTCTTTTCGGCGTAGCGGACCAGCCGGTTGTAGGCAGGCCGTAACGACGGCAGGATTCGGTCGCCACTATGAACCAGTCGGATCTGCGGCTGTATCCCCTGCAGGGAAGGATAGCCCGCCTTCAATACGGTAAGGTACTCGGCCAGGTTCGTGGCGATTTCCACGCCGGTGAAGCCACCCCCGGCTACCACAAACGACAGGTACTGCCGGGCGAGGGCCGGCGGTTCGGCGGCCGCCTGCGCTACCAGATCCTGAATAGCCTGCTTGGTCCGTCGGAAAGCGGCCGGTTCCTTGATCTGGTAGCCAAACGAGCGAATGCCCGGGATGGCTTCGCTGTCGTGGGCACCAATGCCCAGCAGCAGATGGTCGTAGGGAATAACCAGTTTTGTTCCGTTGCTCTGGGCTACGTTAACCACCTTGGCTACCGTATCCAGGGCGGTTGCCACCCCCTGTATCAGCCTGGCTTTAGGCATGAGTTCGGCCAGTGGGCTGGCCTGGCTTTGTTCGCGGAGGATTCCCGTCAGCGTTTCGGCCGTCCAGCCGTGGAAGGCATGGTGCGTGTTGGGGCAGATTACGGTGATCTGTACGTGCCCGGCGTCGATCGCCGACCGTAAGCGCCGGACGAGCGAGCGATAGGCCCAGACCGATACGTAACCACCGCCGAGCAGGACAATTTGGGTAGAGGCAGGTTTCATGGAGCAGTGGGTTTAGCTGATCAGTACGGATTCCGGTTCCTGCGCTACCTGAACCGTTTCGGTAGTCCCGATGGGCCGGCCGAAGCTGTAATCGCGCGAAATGCCGAAGCCCAGGTGAGCAAACTGACGGGCGACCCGGCTGATGTATTCCGCCTGCCCGAGCGTTGGGTGGCCGATGCTGAAATGTCCGTTGTAGTCGGCTTTGGCCAGGAGCATCGTTTCGGCTAAACAGGCGTAGGAGATCTGGCGGGGCAGCCCGATGTACCGATCCAGTTTCAGGAAGGGCATGGATACCAGGCCACCATCAATCACGGTCACGTCGGGGCGTTGCCGGAGCAGGGAAGGGTGCGTATTACGGGGCTGGGTGTCGTCCAGCACAATGGCCCCGGGTTTCAGGTGGCCGCTATCCAGCAACGCATCGGCTGCGCTGGTCAGCAGCACAACGATGTCGGCCTGCCGTACGTCGGTCATCTGCTGCGATACTACCGGCCGCACCCGAGCATTAATGCCGGTCATCTCGGCTGCAAGCGCCGTAAGCTTTCGTTCGTTGCGGGCCACGAGCATATAATCGGCCGTGGGCTGGTACGTAGCCAGCAGCTGAGAAACCAGACTGCCGACGCTGCCGGTAGCACCCACCAGCGCCACGACGGGGTTTGGCTTTGAGGAGGTATGGATTAACTGGGCCACTTTCTGCCAGGTGATGTAGGCAGTGAACGCGTTGCCGTTGGTGACCGAGATGGGCGAGTTTTTGACCAGCAATTTTCCCCCGAGGGTGACCGGCGAAGTAAGCGCCCCGAGCCCGACCAGTTCCGCACCTTTGGCAGCGGCCAGTTGAACGGCCTGCTCAATGCGGGGCAGCATGGCTTTCTGCTGTTCGAGGATTTGCCGGCCGGTATACGGCAGCATGATGATATGTCCTTCGGGTTCGGTAGCGCCCGGAGTCAGGGTTACGTCGCTCCAGACGAACGGCGGCAGGGGGCGGTTACGGAGCGCCAGCCGGTAGATGGAGTCCGGAATCAGGCCCAGTGGTTTAGACAGGGACCGCATATCCGTCTGGTAGCTGGCACGCATGTGGATCAAAAACGCAAATTTTTTCATGGGATTAATAAAAGAGGAAGGTTTTCTGAAAGAAGTCGGGACAGTGGCCTGCTCCGGGAGACGGATTTGGTAAGGTAAGTCGTTAGGAAAGCTGAAAATGGAAACGTACGATGTGCGTTTGTTGACGGGAACCTGACTGTCCGGTCAGTTTGCGACCCAGCAACTGCCGGGTGAGTTCGGCGTTGATCCGCTCGTTGTCGGTGTGAACAACCAGATCGGTCAGGCGCTGATCGGCACCGATCCGGAAGCTGACGACGATGACACCGCTCCGGCCCGACTCGATCAGCGCGGTGGGGCATTGCACACCGGCGGTAAGCTGAGTTGCCAGCGACTGGCCGTGGCGGGATGTTTGCGGATGAACAGGACGGGCCTGGGCGGTGGTGAACAGAAGCAGGAAAGCAGGCAACAATAGCGTTTTCATGAGTATGTGTTGTTTGAGGATTGAACGTGTCGTGTTGACGGATCAAAAGTAGAGGGACGCCCGGTGGAGGGAAACAAATAAAAGCGTGGGTGACCCGAAACGGCCCCTGACTCGTCGGATCGGACGGCTAAGCCGTTGGCTGCTACCGTAAGCACAAAATCCGGGAGTCGGTATTGACAGTCCAGAAGAGTTTGTGAACTTCCCCGACAGCATGTCCGGGCCTTATTCGTAGCCGCACGCTGGCCTCGCGGCTCCACGTTTCAGCCTGAAGCAATCGGCGCCTGGGCGGTAGTGAACAGAAGCAGGAAAGCGGCAGGCATCAGGAGCGTTTTCATGAGTGCGTGTTAGTTGACGGTTGATCGCGTTGGGTTGATGCTGTAAAAGTAGCCGCTACAACCAGGCCCGTGGGACCGATGAGGGTGAAAGCCGGGGGTTGGTAGGTAAACCGGCTTGCTGTGTAGGTAAGACAAAAGCGCAGGTGACCTAAAACCGCCCTGACCCGTCGGATTGGGCTATTCGATCGGGGTTGCTGCTGCTACCGTATTGATAGAATCCGGGCGTGGGTATCGACATGACCGGCGATCTTGTGACTTCACCGACGGCATGTCCGGGCCTTATTCGTAGCTTCACAATAGGCTGCCGGCTCTACGTTTCAGCCTGCAACAACCCGACCGTCTGGCCAACCGTAGTGCATAGCGCGGAACGGGATTCAAACGCTGGCCGGTGGAGGCTACGATTCAGTCGCCGGTATGTTCGACTCGCGCAATGGATTCGACAAGTTGAGCAGGTGTTCGCTGGCGCATCAGGCCGGATGCTGTTGATTTGTCATACGGGTACTGAATCGTGAGCCGTCTGCTGCCTGAGAACCCGAAAGTTACGTACCACCTGATTTACCTGTTACGGATGAGATTTATTCATGACATACGCATTCGGGCCGGGGGGATCCTGGTGATTGCGCTGCTGCGTTTTGGCCTGATGGCCATGGAGGTCTGGCAGGGTAACGTACCTGTCCTGCTGGTCGTTGACAATACGCTTGTAGCCGCGTTGCTGATCTGGGAGTCGAGCCGGGCGGTGGTTCTCTACACCCATCGCCGGTACCCGCTCAGTGACCTCTCGGGTCGGCGGTTTGGCCGGGAAGCGCTATTGCTGTTGCTGGTGATTGGGCTGATATATGGGGTCCGGATGGCCGTTTTCAGCTATTTCTTCACCTATGCTCAGGGGCCGCTGCTGTTGCACCTGTTTGGGTTGTTTTATACCTGTCTGTATGGACTATTGGCGGCCGGTTTTTACGAACTGCTGATTTACATGGATGCCTGGCAGAAAGCCAATCAGGAGGCTGAGCAGCTCAAGAAAGCCAACCTCATCAGCCAGCTCGATTCGCTGAAAAATCAGGTGAAGCCCCACTTTCTGTTCAACAGCCTGAACACGCTGACGGCCCTGGTCGAGAAGGACACCGAGCAGGCCGTCAAGTTCATCGCCGAGTTGTCGAAGGTGTACCGCTACCTGTTGCAGAGCAACGAGAAGGAACTGATTTCGCTGGCCAATGAACTGCAGTTTACGCAGGCGTATTTCTTTCTGCTGCAAACCCGGTTCGGCCCCGGTATCTCGCTGACCGTATCGCAGGCCGATACCTACGCCGACTGCCTGATTCCGCCCCTGACGCTCCAGATGCTGGTAGAAAATGCGGTGAAGCACAACCAGGTTTCGATCAGTAAACCGCTGCACGTCAGCATCGATAGTCCGGACGGCCGGTGGCTGTGGGTGACGAACAACGTTCAGCAGAAGCGCGTCAGCGTACCGACTACCGGCACCGGACTCGCCAACATTGCCACGAAGTATAAACTCCTGAACCAACCGAACGTCGAAGTGCTGGCCGAGCCGACGCGCTTCACCGTTAAAGTTCCTCTTATTCAACCCGTTGCCGAATGAACTTATTTATCATTGAAGACGAAATCGTGGCGGCCGAACGCATCCGGGAGCTGGTGCAGCAAACCGCCCCCGACGCCCGGATTGTGGGCTGGGCCGACAGTATTGAAGACAGCGTCCGGTTCCTGCGCGCCAGCACGGCCGGCCCCGACCAGCCCGACCTGATCCTGATGGACATTGAACTGGTGGATGGGCAGAGCTTTGAAATTTTCCACGAAGTGGAGGTGCCCTGCCCGGTGATTTTCACGACCGCCTACGACGAATACGCCCTTCAAGCCTTCAAGGTACACAGCATCGACTACCTGCTCAAGCCCATCCAGCGCGAGGAACTGCGCAACAGCCTGACCAAGTTCCGGCAGCTCAGCGACCGCTACCGGACTACGGTACCCGCGTTCGACGTCAATGCGCTCATCGAAGGACTCCGGCGGTCGACGGCCCCGGCGCAGGGGGTGCACCGCGAGCACTTTCTGGTCCGGCAGGGGCAGCGGCTGATTTCCGTTGGTATTGATGAGGTGGCGTACTTCTACAGCGAAGACCGCGTTACGTTCCTGAAAGCCCACGACGGCCGGTATTTTCCACTCGACCAGACCCTGGAGGAAGTGGAGCAGCAGATCGACGAGCGGCAGTTTTTCCGGACCAGCCGCCAGTACCTGGTGGCCCGACCGGCCGTATCGGGCGTGTACGTACACCTCAACGGAAAACTCAAGGTGACGCTGAAACCGGCTATCCCCGACATGCTGTTCGTCAGCCGCGACCGGGCACCGGAATTTAAGAAATGGCTGGGCGGCTGATTGTCGGTTCGTACGGACCTATCCGCGCTCCGTTGGTATCCAGTACAATCGGGCGGGGTTCCAGCTGCCGGCCGGTTACCGGGCCGTTTTCCAGGGTCAGGACCCCACGCGGACAGACGGCCGAGCAGATGCCGCAGCCCACGCACGACGATCTGACAATGTCCTGACCGCGCTGGGCGTACCAGCGAACGTCGATGCCCATTTCGCAGTAGGTCGAACAGTTCCCGCAGGAAATGCACTGCCCGCCGTTGGTGGTGATGCGAAAGCGGGATTTGATGCGCTGCACCAGACCGAGGTAAGCGGCCAGCGGGCACCCGAACCGGCACCACACCCGGCTGCCCATCAGCGGATAAAATCCCGTGCCGACCACCCCGGCGAAAACCGACCCGATGCCGAAGCCGTACCAGCTACGCAGGTCGTAGGTGCTAATACCCAGTACAGAACCACTGCCGGTGAAGACGGTGTACAGTACGCCCAGCGTCATCACGACGGCGAAAGCCAGCACGCCATGAACGGAATAGCGCTCAATCTGCCAGGCTTTCAGTGACTTGTCGGACAGGTGGCGGTAGGGGTCGCCCAGCGTTTCGGCCAGTCCTCCGCAGCCGCAGACCCACGAGCAGTACCAGCGCTTGCCGAAAAAATACGTCAGCACCGGCACCCCGACCACAAACAGGGCAATGCCCCAGATCAGCATCCAGATTCCCAGCGTGCCGGCTTGCAGGTGGTTCTCGATGCGGTAGTCGAAGAAGAACGCGTAATCCAGCGGCCACATGTTTTTCAGGTCCTGACCGGGCAGGTTAAATCGCGCGAGCAGTTCCGCCAGGAGGAACGCAAAGGTGATCTGAAAAAACATGACCGATACCGTACGGACCTGCTGGTACGGATTGTTCCGGTACCGGACCAGCATCCGGACGCCCATCACCAGAATCACCAGCGTGTAGAGCGTACCGTACAGAAACCACTGACTGGCCGAGGGGCCGGTATTGGCGTTGCCGCTCAGCGCCCGGTTGAGCGGGTCGACCAGCAGCACCCAGTTGGTGAGGTACTCGGGGTAGAAATACAGGAGGACGTAGAAGCCAATCAGAAACACCGCTACGCTGATGCCGATCCAGCCCCGTGACGTGGCCGGGTGACGGAACAGGTGATCATTCGAGCTACCCGTGGGCAACTGGCGGCCGGCCATCGAATACAGCAGGGCTCCACAAATGGCCACTACGATGCTCAGGATGAAAAACAGGCCGGTATGCTGGGGGAAAAAGCCCGTACTGGCCGCTTTGGTGACGCTGAAAGCGTATTTGTCGTAGATGATCCGGTCCCATTCCTGCCGCCGGCGGTACTCGTCGTTGATCTGGTTCAGCGCGGCTTTAAAATCACCGATAAACTGGATTTGTGAACTGTAGCGTTTGCCCAGCATGGAAGCCGTTCGGGCACGGATAGCGGGCAGGTGTTCGGCTTTGATCGTTTGGGATAGAATCGTTTCCGTGAGCTGAAACTGGCTCAGGGTCAGCGAACCGATCCATACTGCAAAGCCAGTCAGAAACAGAATAAGGCCGGCGCGACGGAGTAGGGTTGGCATGGGAGAACGGGTTTAGGCGGTGAGGTGGGTGTATTGTGTGCTGACGCCGGGCGCAAGACTACCGACCGTTGAGGGTCCAGTTGTATTCGTAGAAACCAAGGGCGTAGTCGTTGGGGATTTTCTCGCGCCGGAAGCCGTTGATGTACCCCAGAATGGACTGGCCGCCTTTTGTGAAGTCGGATTTATACCAGTCGAATATCTTAGATACATTCACTTTTTTTTGCCCCCGGTTCACCTGAGTGAACGACGGGTCGTTGAGGGCCAGCCGGGCGCGTTCGTCGAGCTGGGCATCCAGTTTGTCCGGCATATAGGCGAAGCTGGCCAGGGGTGGACAACTGACAGCCGCGCAAACGACCACGAAATGAACCCGGGCATCGCCGAAGGCGTTCAGCAGCCGGTCTTTTTCGAGCTGGTTCAGGGTCATCTCCTGGCCTGCAATCCGGTGTTTGACCTTGTCGAAGAAGCCGGGCTGATCGAGCGGAGATTTAAGCGGATACTGCTGCACGACCCCGTTAATCACGGCTACGTTATAAGCATTGATGTAAAACGCTTTTTTCTCGGCATCGGACGCGCCCGACAGGGTCGTGTTCCCGGCTTGTTTGTAAAGGGCACTGAGGTCCGCCCCCGATTTTTTGAGCCGGCCGTAGTCGACGCGGCCATCGTCGACGTGGGCTTTCATGAAGGCGTCGGTCGCGTCGTTGAAGGCTTTCGGGCTTGTCTGGCCAAAAAGAGCCGTTGAGACCAGCAGAAAACAGAGGGGTAACCAATACGTACGTATGGGCATGAGCGGGATTGGCATAATTTACACAGATAAATCAACGGAGAATTCAGGCGGCAAGGTGTCGGATATCTGACAAACAAACAACTTCACGGTGAGCCGCCGATGGATAAACGGTTCACCGGGGCCAAAACACCGAATATAGCCGGGTCGTATAGTCACCTCCGGACAGCGGTGCAGCGTATCACCAATGGCGCCCATTTTCAGGTAAATCGTGGGGAATCCAGTTCCAATGTCATCCTACCGACATTTCCCCATTTCGGGGGCCCGTACCTTGAACTCGGAATTGTGATTAGCTACGTTAACCCGCCTTCCTATGCAACCTTCCTCGTACGATGTAATCATTATTGGTACTGGCTCCGGTGGGGGCACCCTGGCGCAGAAGCTCGCGCCCTCCGGCGAAAAAATTCTGCTACTCGAACGGGGTGACTTCATTCCGAAAGAAAAGGAAAACTGGGATGTTGACGAAGTGGTCGTAAAAGGCCGCTACCGGGCCGATGAGGTCTGGTATGACAAAGACGATCAGCCGTTCAAGCCGTTTACCCACTACGTTGTTGGCGGAAACAGCAAAATGTACGGGGCTGCCAGCTTCCGGCTCCGCGAATCGGATTTTCGGGAGGTACAACACCCGGCCGGTGTTTCGCCGGCCTGGCCGTTGACCTACGCTGATTTTGCTCCGTACTACACCCAGGCCGAGCGTCTGTTTAGTGTACACGGCGTGCGGGGTATCGATCCGTTCGAGCCACCCGCCAGTGACCCTTATCCGTTCGGCAGCATCCCGATTGAGCCGTTTACGGAGGAATTGTACCAGCATGTGCAGCAAACAGGGTTGAAGCCGTTCCCGATCCCGATGGCGGTGCGGCTGGCCGAAGATAATCCCTACTGGCCCGATGCGCCTACCGTTCTGGGTAATTTTGACGGGTTCCCGGACCCGACCGAAGCCAAGGCCGATGCGCACGTAACGGGCGTCCGGGCGGCTTTGCAGCACCCCAACGTCACGCTCATGACCCATGCGTTTGTGTATCGGCTCGGCACCGACGAAACCGGTCGGCGCGTAACGACGGTTGAGGTGGAACGACACGGGCAGCGCGAAACGTTTCGGGCGAATGTGATCATTCTCGCAGCCGGGGCTATCAATTCGGCGGCCCTGCTGCTGCGGTCGGCCAGTGACAGACATCCGCACGGACTGGCCAACAGCAGCGGACTGGTGGGGCGGAACTACATGGCGCATATCAACGGCTGCCTGATCGCCTACACGCCCGACAAGCTCAATACGTCGTTCTTCCAGAAATATTTCTGCATCGGCGACTTTTACGAATCCTCGGCCCGGAATCCTTATCCGCTGGGCGAGATTCAGCTCATGGGTAAGAACGATCCCGCAACGGTAGTCGGCCTGAGCCAGACGATGTTCCCCGACAAGGCTGCCGACTGGCTTTGTTCGCATAGCATCGACTTCTGGCTGACGACCGAGGACCTGCCCGACCCCGAAAACCGGGTGACCCTGACGCCCAGCGGCCATATCCAGCTCCTGTATCACCGGGAACGTAACAACGTGGCCGCTTTTGAGCAATTAAAACAGTCACTCAAAGACCTGTTCTGTCGGTTAGGCGACATTGACCCAGCCTTGAAGACCGTACATTGGGCCGGCTATGATCTGGGAATCAGTGGGGTGTCGCACCAGTGCGGTACGCTTCGATTCGGTACCGACCCGGCTACGTCGGTGCTTGATACTACCTGCAAAGCCCACGATCTCGACAATCTGTACGTCGCCGACGCCAGTTTTTTTCCGTCGTCGGGAGCGTATAATCCGTCGCTGACAACGGCTGCCAATGCGCTGCGGGTGGGAGATCATCTGTTGCAACAGGTTCTCTAACCGGTCTGTCCCATGATCCGCCATACGAACTACATAAGGCAGAGCCTGTTGCTCGCCGGGCTGCTGGTTGGATCGGTTCCCGGCCGGGCGCAGGTAGCCGAGCGGGTGATGCACCCGACCATCACGGTGTCGGACCTGAATCGGGTGTTGCCGTTCTACACGCAGGTGCTGTCGTTTGACCTGATCGGTACCCGTACCGTGGCGGCCGGCGTGGCAGCCCGGTTGTTTTCACTGCCCGATTCCACCCATTCCGTGCGCGTGGCAACGCTCCGGCTCGGGCAGGAAACCCTGGAACTGCTCGATTTTGTGGGGCCGGAAACGGGGCGTTCCATGCCGCCCGATTCGCGCAGCAATGACCGATGGTTTCAACATATTGCCATCGTGGTGAGCGACATCGACAAGGCGTACCGGCAGTTACGGCAGCATCGCGTCGGTCACGTATCCACTGCGCCCCAAACGCTCCCGGCCTATCTGCCGGCCGCGGCCGGGATTCGGGCGTTTTATTTTCACGACCCCGATGGTCACGTACTTGAACTGATCTGGTTTCCGCCCGGAAAAGGCAATCCCAGATGGCAGCCACCAGCCGCGGGGCGGCAGGACAGCGCCCTGTTCCTGGGTATCGATCACACGGCCGTCGCTTCCGCCGATACGGACCGGTCGCTGGCGTTCTACCGGGATGGGCTGGGGCTGCAGCTGGGTGGCACGAGCGAAAACTACGGTACGGAGCAGGAACACCTGAATCAGGTATTCGGTGCTCATCTGCTGATCTCGGGCCTGACGACCGGGCGGGGCATGGGTATCGAACTGCTGGATTATCTCGCTCCGCCGGGTGGTCGGCCGTATCCGGAAGCATCGCGGGCCAATGACCTGTGGCACTGGCATACGGTCCTGAAAGTCAGCGGGCTGGCTGCGTTTCGTGATCGGCTGCACCAGCAGGGATACCCGTTTCTGTCGCCCGGAATTGTTTCGCTCGACGGGTTGGGTCTGGCGGTCCGGCGCGGCCTGTGGCTTCGCGACCCTGACGGTCATGCGCTGCTCTTGTGTGAATAACGAATGCTGAAGTAAACCTCTTTATCAATCCGCCTTACTACCCATTAACTCAGTATGAAAGCTATCCTAAGTATGTTCGCTTTGGGTCTGTTGCTCATCGGAGCGGCCCATGCCCAGGTGCCCCAGCGAAGCCGCGACGGCAAATTCCTGCTGAACCTCGACCAGAACGGTTGCGCCCTGCAGGGCTACGACTGCGTGGCTATGTTTACCATGCCCGACCAGACCATCAAGGGTACGTCCAGCTTCGCTTCCGAATACGAAGGAGCCACCTACTGGTTTTCGTCGGCGGCCAATAAAGCCCTGTTCGACGCTGATCCGGCCAGGTACGCCCCTCTGTTCGGCGGGTTCTGCGCCATTGCTGTTGCCGAGGGAAACCTGCGGCCGATCCAGATCTGGACGCACCGTATCGTGGATGGTCATCTGACGGTCAATCATAACGCCAAAGCCCTGAAACTGTGGCTGGCCAGACCGGTAAAGAACCTGAAAACCGCCGAAAGCAAATGGCCGGCCGTGAGTCAGAAAGAGCCGAAGTATGATATTCTGAAGAAAGGTGAAACGCAGGAATCCCTGGCGGCCACCTCGTTCGAAGGACCGAAAGAATAAGCCGGTTCATTGATTCGTGGGGCCGGGTTCCCAAACCCGGCCCCACCACCAACCCGACCCCAGAACACACCTAATTTATTCTGCACGATGGCAACGTCTTTACTCATTACCAGCGTACTGATCACCCTGGCTACCCTCGCGCAGGCGCAGGTGAAAACAACGTACCTGCTCACACAGGAGAGCTGCAAAAAGATAGCGGCTGCTTCGCTCAAATACGCGGCCGACAACGCGGCTCCCGGTGGCAGCGTCGCCATTGTCGATGCGGGCGGACATCTGCTTTACCTCGAACGGATGGATGGCACCTTTGCCCAGGCCGCTGAGGTGTCGTTCCAGAAGGCCCGCTCGGCCGCGCTGTTCAAAAAGGAAACCAAAGGCTTTGAAGACAACATCAACGGCGGTCGCTTTGCGCTGACAACCGTAGGTCCCGTGATGCTGCAGGGCGGGTTTCCAATCATCTACAAAGGTGAGGTCATCGGAGCCATCGGCGTGAGCGGAGCCAAGAGCGCCGATCAGGACACCGAAATAGCTAAAGCGGGCGCCAGTGCGAAACTCGACTAAAATGATTCGACTCTGCATCCTGGCGATTCTGCTGATTTCGGGTCGGGCACGGGCGCAGGAAATCCGCGAACTGGCCTGGGGCAATGCCGTTGCCGTGGTCGACCTGCGTACCACCGAAGGCACGCAGCTGGTAAACGCGAAGTGGAAAACCCTGAATGCCCGAATCGTACCGGCCCCGTTCAACGCCCCCGGCCCGTCTGAAACGGACAACGCGCTTCTGTACCCAACCGGCAGGGCCATCAGCACCTTTGCGCTCGAACCGCAGGCCGGCACACCGGCGTTCGACCAGGCCGACTGGCAGGCCGTGGCGGCTACGGACCTCGAAACCCGCCGTGGCAACGGGCTGCTCAGCCACGTCTGGTACCGGGTGAAGGTCACGCTGCCGGAAACGGTAGGGACGTTTGCCGTGACCGGTTCGCGGGTACTGTTCGAGCTGGTGGCCGACGATTACAGCGAAGTCAGAATCAACGGCAAACTGCGTAAATCGTACGGAGCGCGGGCCAACGGCGTCATCAACGGCTATAATGCCCGCCAGCGTGTCTGGCTGACCGATGATGCCAAACCCGGCGAAACGGTCGACCTGGCCATTCTGGTAACCAACGGGCCGGTGGCTGATCTGCCCGGCAACTACGTCTGGATTCGGAGCGCGACCCTGGATTTTTACCCGAAAAAGCCGACGCCCGATGCCTGGACGAACCTGGGGCAGGTGGTTATGAGGCAGGATGAACTGAAAAAGGCGCTTGATCCGACGGTGAAAATCGAGAAAGTAGCCGATGGGTTTCAGTTTACCGAAGGGCCGGTCTGGCACCCCGACGGCTACCTGCTGTTCAGCGACCCGAATGCAAACGTCATTTACAAATACGACCCGACGATGGGCAACGTGACGGTATACATGACCAAAACGGGCTACACCGGCTATAACATCGGCGAATACCACCAGCCCGGTTCCAACGGCCTGGCCATTGACCCGCAGGGGCGGCTGGTTGTCTGTCAGCACGGCAACCGGCGGATCGTGCGCGATGAACTGAAAGGGCCCATGACGGTGCTCTCGGATACGTACGGCGGTAAAAAACTGAACAGTCCGAACGATCTGGTGATTAAATCAAACGGCGACATCTACTTCACCGACCCGCCCTATGGCCTGCCGAAAGCCTACGATGACCCGCGCAAGGAAACGCCCCACTCGGGCGTCTACCGCATTCGCAACGGCAAAACGGACCTGCTGACTACCGACCTCGGCGGACCAAACGGCATCGCGTTTTCGCCCGACGAAACGTACCTGTACGTATCGAACTGGGACATCCGCGCTATCCAGCGTACCAAAACGCTCTGGCGGTATGAGGTAAAATCCGACGGTATGCTGGCCAATGGCAGGGTATTTTTCGACCTGAACAAAAGCGACCCCGATGGTGGTCCCGCCGACGAAGCCCTCGACGGTGTGAAGGTGGATACCAAAGGCTATCTGTTCGTATCGATACCGGGGGGCGTAGGCATTCTCTCGCCGGCCGGTAGGTACCTTGGCAAAATCATCGGTCCCGAACGCCCGGCGAACATGGCCTGGGGCGACGACGGCAAGACGCTGTACCTGACCGCCCATACGGGTTTGTATAAAATCAGGACGGTGAACGGCGGCAGGCTGGCAAAATAGATTTCAGGACGAGCCGGGCTTGCCAGCCGGGTTCAATCAATTCACTCCCAACACCTCATGTATCAAAAACCAAATCAGCGGCTTGTCGGGCAGACGGCCATTATCACCGGCGCGAGTTCGGGTATTGGCCGGGCCTGTGCCATTGCCCTGGCCCGCGAAGGTGCCAACGTCGTCGTTAATTACATCGGCAACCCCGCCGGGGCCGAAGACGTGGCCGGTATCATCCGCGCCGACGACGGGCAGGTACTGCTGGTGCAGGCCGATATCAGCCAGGAAGATCAGGTACAGCAGCTGTTTGCGCAAACAATCGAGGCATTCGGGACGGTTGATATTCTGGTAAATAATGCCGGTTTACAGAAAGATTCGTTATTTGTCGATATGACCCTGGCGCAGTGGCGGTTTGTACTGGACGTGAACCTGACGGGACAGTTTCTGTGCGCCCGCGAAGCGGCCCGCGAGTTTCTGCGCCGGGGGCCACGGCCGGAGGTGTCGCAGGCGACCGGTAAAATCATTTGTATGAGTTCGGTACATGAGTTCATTCCGTGGGCGGGCCATGCCAACTACGCGGCTTCGAAAGGAGGGGTGATGCTGCTCATGAAGTCGATTGCGCAGGAACTGGGCGAGTACAAAGTCCGGGTAAACAGTGTAGCCCCCGGGGCGATTCGGACGCCCATCAACCGGGGCGCCTGGGAAACCCCTCAGTCGCTGAATCACCTGCTTAAACTGATCCCGTACAAACGAATTGGTGAAACATCGGACATTGGTGCCGTGGTGGCGTGGCTCGCATCCGACGAGGCTGATTATATTCACGGTCAGACCATCGTCGTCGACGGCGGTATGGCGCTTTATCCCGGATTTGAAGATAACGGGTAACTGACTAGTAAAGACCGGCCCGGCGGTCGCCGTATAAACCTTCCAACTGTATGACTAATCCATCCCCTGAACAAGAACGTATTGAAGCCGGACTCACCTGGCGAAAGTGGGGCCCCTACCTGTCTGAACGGCAGTGGGGTACCGTCCGCGAAGACTACAGCCCCCACGGCACCGCCTGGGACTATTTCCCGCACGATCACGCCCGGTCGAGGGCATACCGCTGGGGTGAAGATGGGCTGGCCGGTATCTCCGACGACCGGCAGCGGCTGTGTTTTGCGCTGGCGCTCTGGAACGGTCGCGACCCCATCCTGAAAGAGCGGCTGTTCGGTCTGACCGGCCCCGAAGGCAATCATGGTGAAGATGTGAAGGAGTTGTACTATTACCTCGACAGCACCCCCACGCACTCGTACATGAAGCATTTGTACAAGTACCCGCAACGCGAGTTTCCCTATGCCGACCTGGTACATACTAACCGCAGCCGGGGGCGGCACGAACCGGAATATGAGCTGCTCGATACGGGCGTGTTTCAGGACAGCCGGTACTTCGACGTAGTGACCGAGTACGCCAAAGCGGCCGAAGACGACATACTGATCCGGATTACGGTCCACAACCGGGCGGCTGATCCTGCTGAACTGACGCTGCTGCCGACGCTCTGGTTCCGGAACCTGTGGTCGTTTGGTCAGATGGCCGAAAAGCCGAATCTGTCCTTGATTGCCCACGATCCGGTGGGGCACGTTCGGGCCAGGCACGAAGAACTGGGTACGTATCAGTTCTATTTCCAGCCCGCCCAGCGTACCCTCTTCACCGAAAACGAAACCAACAACGAACGCGTATACGGCTTTCCTAACCCATCCCCGTTCGTGAAGGATGCGTTTCACCGGGCCGTAATCAACCACGATTTCGACTGGATGGACGGGCGAACGGCCGGTACCAAGTTTGCACCGATGTACGCCCTGCGGATAGCGGGTGGCGCCAGCGCGACGGTTTGTCTGCGGCTGAGTGCAGACGTAGTGACTGAGCCATTCGACGGGTTTGATGAGCTGATCGACCTGCGCCGGCAGGAGTCGGATGGCTTTTACAGCCAGTTTGTGGCGTCGCACACGAATCCTGAACTGGCCAACATCCAGCGGCAGGCCTTTGCGGGGATGCTCTGGTCGAAGCAGTATTACCACATCGATATTCCGCGCTGGCTGGCGGGCGATCCGGGGCAGCCGACACCACCCGCCAGTCGCCGGACGGGCCGCAACCACCAGTGGGAGTCGCTCAACAACGAAGACATTATCTCCATGCCCGACAAATGGGAGTACCCCTGGTACGCGGCCTGGGACCTGGCGTTTCACTGCGTTCCGCTGGCGATGATCGACCCCGGCTTTGCCAAGCAGCAGTTGCTCCTGTTTCTGCGGGAGTGGTACATGCACCCCAACGGCCAGATTCCGGCCTACGAATGGGCGTTTGGCGACGTCAACCCGCCCGTGCATGCCTGGGCCTGCTGGCAGGTGTATCAGATTGAAAAGGCCAGACGGGGCGTTTCGGACATCGTTTTTCTGAAAAAGGCCTTCCATAAACTCAGTCTCAATTTCACGTGGTGGGTCAACCGGAAGGATACGCACGGAAAGAATGTATTTGAAGGCGGGTTTCTGGGGCTGGACAACATCGGCGTGTTCGACCGAAGCGCGGCCATTCCCGGCGGAGGACGGCTCGTGCAGGCCGATGGTACTGCCTGGATGGGGATGTACTGCCTCAACATGCTCGAAATTGCGCTGGAGATCACCCGGCACGATGCGGCCTACGAGGATATGGCTACCAAGTTCTTCGAACACTTCGTGTACATCGCCGAATCCCTCAACCGCATCACGCAGGACCCGGATATGTCGGGGTCCTGGGATGAGCGCGAAGGATTTTTCTACGACGTACTGGCCCTGCCCGACGGCCGGCACATTCCCCTCAAAGTACGGTCGCTGGTGGGGTTGTCGACTCTCTTTGCCGTGCTGCCGCTAGACATGAGTCATTTTGATAACGCCCCCGACTTCACGTTCCGGCTCAGGTGGTTTGCCGAATACCGCGCCAAGATTGTAAAGTATCAGGTGGTCGACGCTGCCGAACCGGATCAGATCCTGCTGTCGCTGATTCCACCCCGGCGGTTGCAGCGGCTGTTGCAGGCGATGCTCGACGAAGACGAATTTCTGGCGCCAGGCGGTATTCGGAGTATCTCCAGAGTCCATGAACGGGGGTATCAGGTCGACATCAATGGCGAGCAGTTCGGGTTGCGCTACGATCCCGGTGAATCAACGACGGGCGCGTTCGGCGGAAACTCCAACTGGCGCGGACCGATCTGGATGCCGATGAACTACCTGCTGGTGCAGGCGCTTCGGCAGTATGACCGGTATTATGGTCAGTCCCTTCAGGTCGAGTTTCCTACCGGTAGTGGTCAGTTCATGACGCTCGGGCGGGTAGCCGAAGCCCTGACCGAACGGCTGGTTGGTCTGTTCCGGCCGGGGGCCGACGGCAATCGACCCATCCACGGTTGGGATGCCGTTTACCGCGACGATCCGCACTTCCGGGATCTGGTGCTGTTCTACGAGTATTTTCACGGGGATACCGGGCGGGGCGTGGGCGCGTCGCACCAGACCGGCTGGACGGGTGTTGTAGCGCATCTCATCGATCAGGTTTTTATCAAGACAGTCAGTCGGCAACCGGCCCCTGTCGTCTCCTGATCGGCCATGTACTACTTTCTGAACAGTAATTTCGAACACCTCGCCGAGCGGGAATGGCTGATAACCAACGGCCTCGGCGGGTATGCCGGCAGCACACTGGCCGGGGCCAACTCCCGGCGCTACCATGGTCTGCTGGTGGCGGCCCGGAACCCACCCACCGACCGGCAGGTGCTGGTATCGAAGGTCGAGGAAACGCTCTTTACCGATCAGGCTACGACCGAGCTGTCGAGCAACCAGTACGTCGAAGTGGTCCATCCGCAGGGCTGGCGGTATCTGGTGTCGTTTGAGCGGTTGCCCCTGCCGAGGTGGATCTACCAGGTTGGCGGCCAGACTATTGCCAAAACGGTATTTATGGTGCAGACCGCCAACACGACTGTTGTTGCGTACCAGAACATGGGCCATCAGGCCGTTACGCTGCGGCTGAATCCGCTGTTCGTTCACCGCGATTACCACAGCCTGTTCCACCGTAGCGATTACTTCAACTATTACCTCGAACGACGGGAGGGCCTGCTGAAACTTTACGCGCACTTTGGTGCCGATCCGCTCTACGTCGCTTTTTCGGCCGGGGTGTTTATCGAGTCGCGGGCGTGGTACAACCGCTTCAGCTACCGCGAAGAGCAGCAGCGGGGGCTTGACTACCTGGAAGATGCCTATTCGGTGGGTTTCGTGGAAGTGCGTCTGGAACCCGGCGACGAATGTTTTCTTACGTTTTCGACCGATGAGCGCTTTCTGGCCAGTTCACCCGATGCGTTGCGGGCGTCGGAAATCAAACGGATCCAGACGCTCCGCTGTACGCAGTCCGACCAGTTTTTGCAGGACCTCGTCGTGTCGGCCAATCAGTTCATCGTGCAACGGAAAGTAACCACCGGAACGTCGGCGGCCGGCGTTCCGGCGTCCCAGAGCGAAACCATAATCGCGGGTTACCACTGGTTTACGGATTGGGGCCGCGACACGATGATTGCCCTGCGCGGTCTGTGCATTTCGCTCGGCCAGCAGCAGATGGCCCAGCGGATTCTGAGTACGTTTTTCCTGTATCTCGACGATGGGATGTTACCCAACCGCTTCCCGGACAACAACCAGGACCCCGTCGAATACAACACCATCGATGCAACGCTCTGGCTGTTTGTGGCCCTTTACGAGTACTACCTGCGCTTCGACGACGTATCGTTTATCGAACAGCATTTTGACCACCTGCTGACAATTCTCGACGCCCACCGTGCCGGAACCCGCTACGGTATCCACGTGACCGACGAGGGGTTGCTTTACGGGGGCAAGGGGAACGTACAACTGACCTGGATGGATGCCCGGGTCGGCGATTTCGTCGTGACGCCCCGGCACGGTTGCCCCGTCGAGATCAACGCGCTCTGGTACAATGCGCTCCAGATTACCATTTTCTTCGCCAAACAGCTTCGTAAAAAGCCCGACTTCTACGTCCTGCTGCTTCGGCGATTCGAAGAAAACTTTTCCCCGTACTTCTGGAACGAGCAGGGCTATCTGAACGACGTTGTCAAACCCGGCAGCGCCCCCGATGCCAGCATCCGGCCCAATCAGATCTACGCCCTGAGTTTACCATTCCCGCTGCTGAATCCCCACGCGCAGCAGCAGGTACTCACTACGGTCGAGCAGCACCTCTACACCCCCCTCGGCCTGCGGACACTGTCGCCCCAGGATCCGGCGTTTGTGGCCATGTACGGCGGTGATCCCTGGCTGCGCGATACGGCCTACCACCAGGGAACCGTCTGGCCGTTTCTGCTCGGCGAATACTGGCAGGCGTATCTGCGCATCCATGGTCAGTCGGAAGCCGCCAAACGTCGGATGTATGCCGAACTGGATACCCTGAAGCAGCATTTTTACGAAAACGACTGCCTGTTCGGTATCTCGGAAATTTTCGACGGGCTGCACCCGAAACGGGGCCGCGGAACGGTGCATCAGGCCTGGTCAACGGGCGCAATCATCAAGCTGCTGTCCGATTATCCGCTACGTTAACCGGTTACGCATGGCACCGACTCTCCGCAAAAAATGGCCTGTTTACCTGATTGAAGCGTGGGCTTTGGGTACGTTCATGCTCATGGCTTCCTTTGTCGTGATCCTGATTGAGCATCCAGCCTTTCCGGTTCGGGGGGCTGTTCCCTCGCCGTTGCTGCGCCGGGCGCTGATTGGCTTCGCTATGGGCCTGACCGCGATCAGTCTGATCTATTCCCGCTGGGGCAAGCTGTCGGGGGCGCACCTGAATCCGGCCGTGACCATTGCCCAGTGGCGGCTGAACCGGATTGCGCTACCCGATGCGCTGGCCTATATCGTCGCCCAGTTTGTGGGTGGAGTGCTGGCCATTGCCCTCCTGCACCACCTTATCCCGTACTTTATGACCCACCCAACGGTGAACCACGTAGCCACGGTGCCCGGCGAAACGGGGGTCTGGATCGCGCTGGCGTTTGAATTCGGCATGTCGTTCCTGATGCTGTCGATGGTGCTGGCCCTTAGCAATTCCCGGCGACTGGCCCCGTACACGGGCTATTTTGTGGGGGTACTCGTGGCGGTGTACATCACGGTTGAAGCCCCGTATTCGGGCATGAGCATCAATCCGGCGCGGACGGTCAGCTCGGCGATGTCGGCCGGTGTCTGGACGGCCCTCTGGATTTATTTCGTCGGGCCGATTGCGGGCATGTCGCTGGCCGGCTGGCTGTATCGGCGGCAGTACCGCCGGCGTTACGGGGAATGCCGGTCGATGGCCATGCACCTGTCGGGGCAGCGCAACGGTTGCCAGACGTACGAAGTGCTGTGGTGGGCCGAAGACGGCCCCGGTAAACACCTCATTGAACATCCATCAAACGAATCATAATGTCTGTCGAACTGCTTGTTACTCTCTTCTATGGCTACCTCGTTTCTGGCGCGGTGTTCGGGGTGTATTTTGCCGGTTGGGGAGCCGCCCGTCTTGATCCCGAAGCGCACCAGATGCCCGTTATGCTCAGGCTGCTGTTGTGGCCGGCATCGGTCGCTTTGTGGCCACTACTGTTATGGAAGCTGTGGCGGTCAGATAATTGACTTTCAACCACTTAATGCTATGACTCCAACCCTTCGACGCGCTCATCGCACCATCTGGCTGGTGCTGGCCCTGCCGGTTGGCCTTGTGGCGGCCCTGCTGGCGTACCGCTCTCCGCAGCAACAGGAGCCGGTTCGTCCGCCCCTGCCCGGTGCCTTACCGGTTCTTGTGCGCCCGGCCAGAACGGATAGGCTGGTACTCAGCCTGCGTCAGTTGGCAGATGGAACTGAGCGGCAGATCGGAATCCGGGTACGCTAGCCGTTCGAGGTGCCACTGGCGGTGGTGTGCCGTCGGGAAAAAGGGGAGTAGCAACCGGTTGGCAACTTAATGCGCCTGGTTTGTACCGGTTCCCAATCCGCCTAACCGACACTCATCCGCAGGGCGTTATCCTGGATAATTTACACCGGAAGACGCTGCAATTCATACCGCTTTAAACGGACAGTCTGGTAAATCCTTTTCCTCTAACCGACCCTAACGCTATGAAACCTCACCCCAGGAAAGTGCTGGTTATCGACAACGATGCCTGGATTGTCAATACGATCCGCCCTCACCTCTACCAGCTGCCAGCTAACCTCCTCAGCACCAACTCCGGACAGGCTGGCCTTTCACTGATCGCCGAGCAACCTGTCGATCTGTGCATTCTGAACAGCCACGCTATTGACATGAGTGGTCTGGAAATCTGTCGGCAGATTCGCCGGTTCGACCAGCAAATGCCCATTATGATGCTGACCGCAACGGCCCGGGAGGCCGACAAAGTGGAAGGACTGGAAGCCGGAGCCGATGACTACCTGACCCAGCCATTCGGGATTGCTGAGGTTATGGCACGAATACGGTCTGTACTGCGCCGGAGCAGTCTCTCCACCAACGCGATCCATACGTCCCGGCAGGCGCTTGTACACGGCCCGATGCGAATCGATGTAGCGGCCCGGATTGTGACAATCAGCGGCAACCGGATTGACCTGACTCCTAAAGAGTTTGACCTGCTGGCGTTGCTGGCGGCCAATCCGGGCAAAAGCTACCGACGCAACGATCTGCTCAAACAGGTGTGGGGGTATCAGTTCGACGGCTACGAACATACGCTGACGGCCCACATCAATCGCCTGCGAAACAAAATTGAGCCCGATTATACGCAGCCTGCGTACATCCTGACCACCTGGGGCATAGGCTACCGGTTCACCGACGTACCATAACGGGTCAGCCGGGACCAGGCAGGGGCTTCGATTGCACCCACGACAAGTATAACATTTCTATAACTATTGAATACTGTGAGGTTCTGGCGATATCCACTGCCGTTATTGCTGCTGCCTGGAAAGACAATGCCGGGTGGCAGCAGGCTACTTTTCATTCATACGTCAACAACCAAACTGGTTATGCAGACAACACTAACTTCCCTATTCGGACTTTGCCTCGTGAGCATACTGCTGGCGGGCTGTACGCACGAAACGACCGACCAGCAGCCGGCGCTTAAACAGGAAAAAGCGGGGTTTAACAAGGATGCCGCCCTGACAGAAGTAAACACCCTGCTGGCAACGGCCGACCGCCAGACGGGTCGCTTGGCCGGAGCCCGGCAGGCCGTCCGGTTCACCCGGGAACAGAACGTATTTTTTCCCAGTGCCCTGGCCGTGAACTTCCAGAGCACACCAAAAACCGTTACCCTGCCGCTTTACAAAGGCATCGGTCCCAGCGGCAACCCGACGTATTACATTATCACCGAAGCGGCCAACTTTTACGTAGCGAAACTGCTGGGCGTCAACTTTGCGCCAAAGCTCATCTTCGGCCGTGATACGGAAGGGGCTCAGGACGTGACGCTTGAAGGTGGTATGATCCGGTTTGAAGGCGACGTTGACTTTAGCCCGGTTCGTGAGGTTAAGGCGGGGCCAGACCCCAACACGTTCCCGCCGGCGGTAGCGAAGCCGGGTGCTGTGGGCGATGCCCAGTACTCGCCCCTGCTGGTTCTGCCTAGTGGCTCCGTTATCAACGCGCCCATCGTAGCCAACAGCACCGGCGTACACGACCACCTGGTGAGCATCGACTACGACCGGGGAACCGTTGTGTTTGAGCTACTGGACGGGTTTCAGGGCGGTGCGCAGTTCTATTTCCACCTGGTTACCGAGTCTTCCGATGTTGGCGCTGCAACCATCGAACGGGGAACGTACACGCCCCGGCTGGCGCAACTTCCGGCCTTTGGTCAGAGCTACCCAACGGATGAATCTGCCCTGCTGGGCTTCTCGCCGGTATCGAACGGCGAAACGGGTTTCAACAGCCCCAACCGCCAGGGACTCAACTCAACCATTCTGGATGGAAACCTGGCCGATCCGATCAACATTTTTCCGCTGGACCCGGAAAACAACAAGCAGTTTAACAACAACTACAGCCCCATGTGGGACGCGCACCTCAACGCGTGGACGCCCCAGGCTATTGCAGCCGGTAAACGTCGACGCATCCGGAGTCTGGAAGAGCTTCAACAGTTGGTGAAAGAAGGCCTGGTTACCAATTTCGCGGGCAATGTAGGAGCACCCAACGGGTTTGTGGCCGGACTGAAACCAACGAATGCGATCATCAACTGTCCGGTGATAGCGCAGCCCGTGGCTGCTGTAGTCACGCCTTAAATACACAGCTATACAGGAGTAAATCCACCCGGTGCTTCCTGTTGCCGAATCAGCCAGATGATGTTTCGTCTGGCTGATTCGGTACGTAGGCAGGGGTAGTTCGGGGCCAAAAAGCAAAATAAGGGTTGTCTGCCATTTGTATGCAGTCCTTGAAAAACGATGGCCGCTGCTACCGGGTGTTCACACCATTTCGGGTGACAGGAACGGCCTAGCCGACGAACAGATTTCCGAATGCTGGACTGTGGTCGGTTTTTGTCGTCTTTCTTTGCCGGTTTCTCGGATAATCAGTTGTTACAGAGCCGCAAAGTCTTTATTTTCAGGCAGTAATTGTTTCGTCTCATTCGTCTATCTGCTACTCGCGATCCTGCATGGCCGAGCATTATAGTTCTGTTCTCTGGAACCGTCAAAAGCGCCTGTACGATCTGACCATTGCCGGGTTAGCAGTTGTTTATCTGGTCATCTTCTGCACGCTGCAGGCCGTCCTGTTTCCACAGGTCACGACCGAAACCATTATCATCCGGGCTACCAGTACACTGGCGTTTCTGATGCTGCACGTCATCCTGATGATTGGGCCGCTCTGTCGGCTCGACCGGCGGTTTTTACCCCTGCTCTACAACCGTCGGCACCTGGGCGTCAGTATGTTTGTCGTGGCGGCTGTGCACGGCGGGTTTAGTATTTTGCAGTTTCATACACGGGGCGATGTCGATCCGCTGGTTTCGCTGTTCGCGTCCGAGCGGCAATACGCTAGTTTTTCGCAATTCCCGTTTCAGCCGCTGGGTTTTGTAGCCCTGCTGATTCTGTTTGTGATGGCCGCGACGAGCCACGATTTCTGGCTCAAAAACCTGAGCCCCCGCGTCTGGAAAATGCTGCACATGGGGGTTTATCTGGCCTACGCGCTGATTGTCATGCACGTTGCTCTGGGCATACTGCAACAGGAAACGTCGCCCGTGTATGCTGGGTTGATGGCTGTGGGCATACTGACCGTAACGGGATTGCACCTCGCAGCCGCTTTTATCGGGAATCGGCACGAGCTACACCCTGCGGCCCCGCCAGCAGACGGCTTTGTTCAGGTCTGCGACGTAGCCGATATTGCAGAGAACCGGGCGAAAACCATGCTCATCAACGGACAGAACATTGCCCTGTTTCGCTACGACGGCAAGCTATCGGCGGTAAGTAATCTGTGTCGCCACCAGAACGGGCCACTGGGCGAAGGCAGGATTATCGACGGCTGCATTACGTGTCCGTGGCACGGCTACCAGTACCTGCCCCAAAACGGCCAGTCGCCCCCGCCCTTTACGGAAAGAATTGAAACCTACGCTGTGCGGTGCGTTGGCACTACGGTCTGGGTTAATCCGCAGCCGCATCCACCCGGAACACCGCTGGCCCCGGCGCTCCTCAACCCGACCACTCTGAGCGATGAAAACTGACCCTGATTTCTACGTTGGCTGGCAGGACAAGGCGCCTGCTTCGTTTGCCAGGGCCCTGCGTTGGGTGGTTATTACGTTGGCGATTCTCGTGCCGCTGATGGCTGGATTGCTGGTCTGGGCGCAACGTGGGTTTTCGGAAGCAGTTTTCGAGTACGGTCAGCTGACTACGCTTGAAGGCCGGCTGATTCGCGAACCGGTTCCGTTTTTGCGTGTGCCGACGAACAAAACCTCAGCGGGTGCGCCACGTTTTGAGCGGGTGCTGCTGATTGGGTACGGCAAGCACGGTGCGGAACAAACCATCCGCCAATGGGAAGACCGGTATGGGGCGCTTACCAGCAAGTCGATCCGCATCCGGGGCACTCTGATTCGTTACCAGGGCCATACTGCGCTTGAACTGACCGAAGAAGCGGCTGCCCTACAGACCGTAGCAAACCCCGCTATACCACCCGCCAGGCCGGTTCTCCGACCGCTTGGCCACGTAACGTTGCAGGGTGAAATCACCGACCCCAAGTGTTTTCTGGGTGTCATGAAGCCCGGCGATGGCCGCCCACACCGCTCCTGCGCCATTCGCTGCATCGCGGGGGGGATACCGCCTTTGCTCTGGGTTCAGAACGGCCGGGGGCACGCAAACGGCTATGTTCTCGTCGGTCCGAACGGCGAGCGGATCAATACCCAACTCCTGGAGGCCGTAGGGCGCGGAGTTCGGGTAACGGGTCGGCTCGAACAGGCCGACAACTGGTTGATTCTGTATGTTGATGGGCCGGTTGAAACGACGACCTTACTGGCCGACGTGCAGGCGCAGATCGCGCTGTGCAGATAACGTACTGAACGAATCATTCCAGAGCGTCAGGAAGCGGAAAGCGCCTTTCTGAAAATAACTTTATCGTCGCCGGCTTTGTAGAAATCCCGGATGCGGGCTTCTTCGTCGTAGCCGCACTTGCGGTAAAAGGCCCGCTGGTAGTCAAACTCGGGGATTCCCGACGTTTCTACCAGCAAAATCCGCTCACCCCGGGCGGCCAGGGTATCTTCCACGTAACGTAACAAAGCGGCTCCCCGGCCCTGACCCTGACGGTCGGGGTGAATCGCGATCAGGTACAGGTTCCACGTTCCCTCGGTCAGTCGTTCCGGAGCGTAGTAGGCAACACCGACCGGGCCTTCGTCATCGTCGGTGAGCCAGTAGTGGTCGCTGTCCGGTCCCTTGTCGAAATAGTCGGCCATCATCGCGTCGAGCATCTCCGACGGAAACAGCTCAACGGCGTCGATCAGGGCTTTCAGGGCCGGTACGTCGTCGGGTACGGCCGGCCGAATCGTCGGTGTATTGGCCGGAGCATCCCGACCAGTAGTGGCAAGGTTCGTATTGTTGTGCATGGGATACGTTCATTTGGGTATGGGCCCTATGACGCCCGCACCAGCCGAATGTCAATTTCGCGGCTGATGTAGCTCCATTCCCGGGTTTGACGTAAGGCGTTCACAAGGGCTTCAAACTGAACAGCGTGAGCCGGTGCGTATTCAAACCAGGTCAGGAAGTCGAACGGCCCGCCAAGGTCCCGGCAATGATACAGTTTCCGGGCTATGGCGGGCAGATAAGCCAGTCCCGTCTGGATATGATGCGACTGATCTTCGAACAAATGCCGCCGTTCGTCCTGAGATAAAGCCCACCAGGCTTCTGTCTTGCGGATGGGAATCAGGGCTGCGCAGATGGCTTCGGGACGGCCAAGGCCAGCCTGGATGGCCGTCAGGGCTTCTTTTTCGGTTCGTTCGGTGTAGCGCAGGTTGCTGGCGACGCCTGTCAGGGCCCATACGCCTGCGTCGCGCCCGGGAGTGGAATCCAAATCGATCCGGAGGTGAGATGCCCAGTCAAGCGACTCCCCGGCCACGGTGTGCATGTGGGTTACCTTCCAGGGGCCGTGATTGCCACCGATAAACGTCGAATGTGTCGTCATGAATGCTGCCCGGGCGGGTTATTTAAGTTCTGCGTTACCAAACAGGACCGAAAATGCCTTGCACCAGATCAGCACGAATCGCTGCCGGGATGGGTCGGCCGTAGCCGGAAGTTCGACCGAGAAATTTCCCGTCGTGCTGTTCAGTCTGGCTACTTCGATGAAGTTACGCAGGGCGGTGTTTTCGGCTAGGTAAATGCGCAGGTCAGGGCCGCCGTCGGTTCGGAAGTTGGTGAACACGAGCGTTCGTTTGCCGTTGCTTTCGGATACCTGTACGGTGCCGCTGGTTGGGTGGACATTACTCATGAACACGCCCTGGAAAAGAGTCGGCTGGCCGGTCGTGCCGGTCATTGATCCCGGCGTTGTGCCAACTGACGTGGTGCCCGAGACCGGCGTTGTGCCGGTTGTCGGGGGAGTGGGATCAATGATTTCTTCGGTGGTTGTCGTACAACCGGTCAGTAGCCCTACAGCGAGGACGAAGGTAAGGGGAAACAGCGATTTCATACGTAGGTTGGTTTATGTTGATGCGTATTACCATTTGATGAAAATACCGGCGTTGTACGACCGCGAGAACGGTACGTTTTCGCCCGCCAGCGCTCCAATGACGCTGGCCGTAAGCCCCAGCCGGTCGGGAACGAGGTCGTAGGCTGCCTTCAGGCCGGCTCCCAGAAATAGCTGGTCGTTCAGGTACGTGCCCGTGAACTGATACGCTTCGGTGTTGAAGAATGGACCGTTTCTGGCGGGTAACCGGAAGTCGAGCGTACCGGCTACCCACAGACGCGGATGCAGTCGGTAGCCCAGTTCGCCGTTCAGTTTCAGGAAGTTGCTGTAGTTCTGCGTCATGAAGCCATAACCGGCTTCGGCATAATAGTAAGTACGGCTCCCTCCGGAGCCAACCGACAGGTAGGGCATGACCGTCCAGCCTTCGTAGCCGGTTCGTAACCCCAGCCGGTCGTTGTTGGCGAACGTATTGGCCAGCGCATCGACGCCCACGCTGAGTTTCACCGGGCCGTTCAGCAGGGCCCGTTTCAGACCCAGGCCGATGTTGCCGATGCCCGTCAGCGTACCGGCCGGGGTCGGGTTGGCGCTGAGGTTCGTGCTCCGTTCGGACCTCAGCAGTTTGTAGGGCAGCACGGCCCGCAGTTCCCAGTTTCTGGCGATACCATACTCGGCATACACCTGAAGCGTAACGTCGCTGAGGTTGCGGTAAACGGGCAGTTCGGAGCCGCTCGGACCAAACACGGCGTTGTAGTACAGACCTGAGTAGCCAAACTGGACAAATCCCTTGCGGTACCCCCGAATCCAGGGGCCACCGGCAAGCAATAGCGTTGGCAGAAGCAGGAGAATGATGGTTAGAAATCGGCGCATAGCGTTGGTAGGGTTGGAGGTTTATGGTATGTAGTGGCCGACCGGCCGGGAACCACATACCATAACCTGGTGTGTCTGCTTACTTCGGTTCTTTATCCTTATCCTTGATTGTCGGCCAGTTGGCGTCCGCTTTTTTGATGTAGCCGGCCTGATCTTTAGCCCATTCGGTACGTACTTTGGTGTTGTAGTTGAGGTACAGTTTGCCGTTGTTGATTGTCCAGGCATCGGGCTGGGTTGGGGCTTTGTAGCCGCGTGACGTACCGAACGCACAGTAACCTCCGTACTGGGGGGCGTACTTTTCGGGGTCCGCTTTGAAGGCGTCACGGTTTTTGGCACTGGCAAATTGCCAGTCGGCACCCTCGTAGCTGTACGAAAACTGCGGATCACCGGCTACCGGTTTACCCTCGGTGAAGTAAGCTACCGGATCGTATCCGCGAATGGCTTTGCCGTCGGGCGCAAATACGGGCGACTTCTGCGCAAAAGCGGCTGTGATGGTGAAAAGAAACAGAACCGTAAGTCGAATGGTGATTGATTTCATGGGAGTTGCGTATTATTTGGTTGATAAATCAGGTTGTGCCGAATCGGCAGGTAGGGGTTGATTGAGTTGATGAAGAATTGCATCGCGGATCAGGTCCGGGCGGCTCCAGGGGATAAAATGATTCATTTTTGGAACCATCTGAATCAGAACGGGGGCGCTGACGAGCATTCGTTTTGCAAAAGGGGCGTTATCGGGTGAAACCAGCGGGTCAGCGTCGCCCTGAATCACCGTTACCGGCACGCGGATGCTACGCCACAGGGGCATCATCCGCTGCAGTTCACCCTTAAGCGGTAAGATTTCCTGATTGCTCACGTCGAGTTCAGCAGGCAGCCACTGCCGGAACGGGAAAACATTTCCGACGTGCCGATACCATTCAAATTTCTCCAGGTCCGGGTCAATGGAGGGGGCTACCAGAACCAGACCGCCTACTTCATCGGGGTAATCCATCGCCAGCCGGGCTGCCACGGGGCCACCCAGCGAGTGGCCGACCAGAATGGGTTTACGGTTGGCGTGACCCAGGCGAAGCAGCGGAGCCAGATCGGCGGCCTGTGCTTCCAGCGAGCGTTCGGGCTCACCCAGATCCGATTTGCCGAAGCCCGGCCGGTCGACCGAGATCAACTGCGCCCGGCCGTACAGCGACGAGTCGGCGAAAAAACCGATGAAGGCGTCCCAGGCCCCCGGCGACCCATGAATGAACAGGACCGTCGGGAGTGTATCGGCGTTCGCTGCGGGTGTATGGATGCGGGCGTAATGAATCGTCCGGACACCATCCGGCGAAGGCACATCGTAAAATCCGAACGTGGGTTTAACCGGCCGGTCGGCGAAGTAAGCCTTCACTTTTTTGTCGGACATCCGCACCGAAACGCATTGGGGCAGAAAGACAACCAGCAGGATAAGAACGAGCCAGATCATACGCCAGCGTAGAAGTTGAAGCCACCAGGGCGTTGAAGGTTGCATGATGTAGACGTTTGGCTTTCAGCATTCGGGGGTTGGTTACAGATCAAGTTGAACGCCTGAACAGACCGAATCCCGAACGCCGACGACCGTAAACCGTTAGACTAACCGAACCGCCTGCCACAACGCCATGCCGATAAACAGACTCCCCGACAGGCGGTTGATCCACGGGCCACCCAGATAATCCAAAACGCGGTACCGCTGCCGGTCGGCCAGCCACACGATCCCGACCAGCAAACCAAAGGCACCCACGGCCGTAGCCAGCGAAAACACCAGATGGCTAGCTGCCCGCCCGGCCGGAACCAGCATGGATTGGCCGATGGTGGCCTGGCTCAGGTAGAGCCACACCGCCGACCAGAAGGGCAGGAGCTGAGGGTTCGTGCCGCCCAGAGCCATTCCTTTCCAGAACGGAAGCAGGGGGCCGTTGACGGGCTGACCTGTCAGCGAAACCGGTTTCTGGCGGAAAGCCGCGATACCCGCCCCCAGCAGTACCGGAATGGGGGCGATGGTCAGCACCGTTGCCCAGCCGGAATCCACCGGAATGAGCATCAGCCCGCCAGCCGCCAGCGCACTATACCCGATCTCGGGCAGACTACCCCCCAGCGCCAGCCACAGACCCGCACGTCGGTTCTGGCTGAGGGTCGTTTGCAGCACGGCCAGGTTGACCGTGCCGGGGTGCAGCGACCCGATGAAGCTGATGACACAGACGATGACGAACAGAAGGAGCATGGTGGTAGTGAGTAGGTCAGTGAGACTGATGCTGGACCGTTGAGTAGGCCACGCCAAAATGAGCCGGCAACACCAGGGTAGTAAAATCGCTCCGGACAGCCACCTGGATCAAGGCCATGTGGTGAATCGCGTGTTCAATGTTGTAGAGCAGCTCCCGGGCAAACGTCGACGGTATTTGAATGGTCTCGGCACCCGGAACGCCGGCCGCCGATAGATCCGCTTCCAGATGAAGCGGGTGGTTCAAATCCAGGTGGTGAATAGCCCGGTCGAGGGTGCCGATGCGCCGAAGAGCTTCATCGGTATCGACTTCGAGCCGAAGGTCGCGCTGCCGTCGGTCATAGTTCAACAGAGCGATACCACGTTGGGCGGTTTGGGCACTGTCGACCAACAATTCATAAAACTCCAGAATATGCCGTACGTGTTTGCCGATGGTGTTCCCTGAGAGGACAGGTAACGGGCGAGCGTAGTCCTGGTCAGTCAATTGGCCGATTACGTTGGCGAGTTGCATCAGAATATCAGTACTGGCGGATTTCAGAGACATAGGGGATGTGCGAAAGAGTGAACGGGCAAAAGAGCGAATGAGTGAACGAGCGAACTTTTACTCATTCACTCGTTCGCTCTTTAGTACAGGTTGGGCAGATAGCAGGCTACTCACAAGGGGTAACCACTGCTGGCGCGTCAGGTAGAGAACCACGACACAACTCAGGGCTACGATAAGGCCAAGGGCAAACAGATACCCGCCGTCGCCCAGAATATCAATACCCAGGATCGTGAGGTGAGCCCCGATGGCACCGAGCATTACGCCCAGGCCCAGACCAGCCCCGATCCAGCTCGTCCGGGGAATCAGGATGAGGAGCGCGGCAATCAGTTCGACGATCCCCGAGCCGATGCGGCCCCACGGTTCAACGCCCAGTTTGGCGAAGATGTACACGGATTCGGCCTGCGCACCAAACTTGAAATACAGAGTCTGAAGGAGGATGATGGCGGCTACCAGACGAGCGGCCCAGAGAATATAAACTGATACGTTGTTCATGAGTGATAAGAAGTTTGAAGGGATTGGAACAGAAATCAGGATTGGGTGAATTTTGACCAGCTGGCGTCGGCTTTTTTGTGCAGATTCGGCTCGTCCTTGTTCCACTTGGTTAGAGTGTTGTTGATGAAGCTGTGGTAAAACAGAAATAACTTGCCGTCCTTGATTTTGAAGGTTTCCGGATCGACTTCGACTTTCTCGCCGGCGGCACCCATTGCGTAGGCACACCAGCCGCCGTACTGCGGTTCGTATTTGTCAGGATTGTCCTGAAAGGCCTTCAGATTAGCGGGGGTTGCGAACCGGTACGTTACGTTTTTGTAGGTGAACGCATTGGCGGCTGAGCCTTTCACGGCCTTGTTCTGGGTGAAGTAGGCGACGGGATCATACCCCTGGATAGCGAGGCCATTTTCCAGGTTATACTGTTGTTTGCGGACGGCCGGGTTGGATTGGGCCAGCGCACTGCCTGTCAGAGCGAGGGCGACGAAGAGCGTTACTAGCGTTTTCATACTTCTTGTTTGGTTGCGTTGTGGTTGAGCCGGTTGACTGCGGCTCCCTGTCCATTCATTTTTCAAATACTGTTCCAGCCGGGCCGACCTGCTTAAAAAGGCCTTCTACGAACAGAAAAGGGCTAAAAACAAAGTGGGACGGTGTGCCGGGGCCAACTCTCAATTTGGGAGGAGTTACGATATTTCGTAACTTTCACGAAATGCCAGAGGCAAGCTAACTATTTGCCGGTCAGTCAATTGTCTGTCAGCCGACAAAAGAGACCATTTTCAGCCCGACAAGCGGTTGTCTGCGATCAATACCCCGTGTGGACTGGAAATTGCACGAATTTCTGCCAGCGGACGATCGCCCGGGCGGCTCATTCCATTCGTCGGCTTTTGTCAACCCCCTTGTCATGAACGAAACTGCTTTGATTCCGGCCAATGTGCTGCGTCTGTCGCACTTCACCGTCGAAAATGCGCTGGAGCCGATCCTGCTCTTCGACCACCGCGGGCAGGTGAAGCGGGCCAATGCAGCCGCCTGCCGACAGCTTGGCTATGCGCCGACGCAGGTCGACCGGCTTTATTTTGGCGATATTCACCCCGGCTATACCGATGAACAGTACGTGCAGTTGTGGCAGACACTCAAACAGCGCCATACGTTAACCCTCGAACTGCCCCAGCAGCGGCAGGATGGTACCACCCGGCAGGCCGAAGTCGGGATGAATTTCGTGCAGTTTGAAGGCGATGATTATTTGTGCTGCTTCGTCCGCGACGTAACCGAACGGTCGCAGCTGGACGATACCCTGCGCCGGATCTCGGAAGGAACGGCTTCCGACATTGGCATCGACTTTTTTCAGTCGCTGGTACAGCAGCTGACCACAACGCTGAACGTGCAGTTTGCGATGGTAACGGAGTGTACAAACGTCGAGAAAACCCGCGTCCGTACCCTGGCCTTCAGCGTTAACAACGCCCTCCACGAAAACATCGAATACGATCTGGCGGGGACCCCCTGCGACATTGTTATGAAAGGGCGCGATTTTTACTACCCGACCGACGTAGCCGAAAACTTTTCGAAGGACGCCGGGGTGGAATCGTATCTGGGCGTACCGATCTACGATAAAGCAGGTGAGATTGTAGGGCATTTGTCGGTCAGCGACTCACGGCCGATGACCGACCACCACAAGTACGTGGGTATTCTGCGGGTGCTGGCCGCCCGGTCGGGAGCCGAAATTGCCCGCAAAGTGGCCGAAGAACGGCTGCTTCAGATACAGCAGCACCTGGAGGCCACCGTCGTGGAACGTACCCGCGAACTGGCCGCAGCCAAAGAAGAAGCTGAAGCGGCCAATCGAGCCAAAAGTGAATTTCTGGCTACGATGAGCCACGAACTACGCACACCCCTGAACGGCATTCTGGGATATACGCAACTGTTCAAACGGGATCCGACTTTGAGTGACAGCCAGCAGAATGGCGTCAAGGTCATGCACGACTGCGCCGAAAGTCTGCTGTCGCTCATCAACGACGTACTGGACCTCTCCAAAATCGAAGCCCGTCGGATGGAGGTACTGTCGGAGGCATTTTACCTGCCCGACCTGCTGCACAACATCACCCAGCAAACGCAAATCCGGGCCGAGCAGAAAGGCTTACGGTTTGAAACGGACCTGTCGGCGAACCTGCCCGAGTGGGTATTGGGCGATGAGCGTAAACTCCGGCAGGTTCTGCTCAACCTCCTGGGCAATGCCGTCAAATTTACCCCGTCGGGCTCCATTACGTTCCGGGCCGGGTGGAACCCCCGGACTACCCCCGGTGACGCCGGTACGCCCAGCATCGGCTTTATGATTGAAGACACCGGTGTCGGCATCGCCCATGATCAGCTTGCCACCATCTTTCAGCCGTTTCAGCAGATTCGGGAATCGACCGATTTTGTGGAAGGTACCGGCCTTGGCCTGTCCATCACCGACCAGCTGGTTCGGCTCATGAACGGCGATCTGTACGTATCCAGCCAGGCCGGTCGGGGAACGCAGTTCCGGCTGTCGCTCACGCTGCCCGAGGCACCGGTCAGGCCGGCGAATCCCCCGGTCGTACAACCCGATCAGCCGATTGTGGGGTACGACGGCCCGCGCCGGACGGTACTGATCGCCGACGACGGCTGGGAAAACAGTTCCATCCTGAAAAACCTGCTTCAGCCACTGGGCTTTACGATTATCGAAGCCCGCAACGGACGTGAGGCCGTGGAGAAAGCGGTGCAGCATACGCCGGATCTGGTTCTGCTCGATCTCGTGATGCCGTACCTCGATGGCTACGGAGCCCTGAAGCAGATCCGGGTCAATCCGGCCACAAAAGCCGCTAAAATCTTCGCCTTTTCGGCCAGCGTGTTCGAACAGGACAGACAACGGAGCCGCCACGCCGGATTCGATGATTTTGTGCCGAAACCCGTTGATCTGGACGGCCTCCTGACCAAAATCGGAACCCACCTGACACTGACGTGGCAGACGCAGCAAGCGGTCGCCGATGCAACGGCCAACACGCCCCCGGACCGCGTGGTTTCGGTGCCGGAGCCGGGTCAGCTCGAAGCGCTGTATGAACTGGCCCGGATGGGCGATATTCAGGCTATCCTGACCCACCTGAAGGCCCTTGAAAAAGCCAGCCCGGCCTACCAGCCGTTTGTGGACGATATCCGGCAGGCAGCCAGTGAATTCGATACGCGCAAGATTAAAAAACTCCTCCAGGCTTCTCTGAAACCAGCATGAATGCACTCCCGACCTATCCTGCCGATGTGGACGACGTAGACCAGATGGGCGCTGGCCGTACCATCCTGATCGTGGACGACATGCCCAACAACATCAGCGTGCTGTTCGAAACGCTGACCCGCTTCAACTTCAAGGTGCTGGTGGCCCGCGACGGCAAAAGCGCCATCGAACAGGCCGGGCTGGGGCAGCCTGATTTAATCCTGCTCGACGTCATGATGCCCGGCATGGACGGCTTCGAAACCTGCCGGCGATTGAAGCAGCAGGAGACCACCCGGGCCATACCGGTGCTGTTTATGACGGCCCTCTCCGAAACCATCGATAAGGTCAACGGGTTCAACATGGGCGCGGTAGATTACATCACCAAGCCGTTTCAGTTGCAGGAGGTACTGGCCCGCATCAATACCCACCTGACCCTGCGCCAGTTGCAGCGCGACCTCCAGACTGCGAATGCCAGGCTCGAAACCCGTGTTGCCGAACGGACGGCCTCGCTGGCGAAAGCCCTGGCGGAAGTCGAGACTCTGAAAAATCAGCTTCAGGCTGAGAACACGTACCTCCGCGAAGAAATCAGGCAGACCAGCAATTTCGACGAAATCGTCAGCCAGAGCAAGGCCTTTGGAAAAGTGCTGCGGCAGGTGGAACAGGTCGCCCCAACCAACACATCGGTGCTGATTCTGGGGGAGTCAGGAACGGGGAAAGAACTACTGGCCAGGGCCGTGCATAATTGCAGCGGGCGGAGCAAAAAAACGCTGGTCAAGATTAACTGTGCGGCTCTGCCCGCTACGTTGATCGAAAGCGAACTGTTCGGCCACGAAAAAGGCGCATTCACCGGGGCTACGACCCAGAAAATCGGTCGCTTTGAACTGGCCGACGGCGGTACCATCTTCCTCGACGAGATTGGCGAGATGCCGATTGAGCTGCAATCCAAATTGCTGCGGGTGTTGCAGGAAGGTGAATTTGAGCGGGTGGGCAGCACCAGAACCCTGAAAGTCAACGTTCGTGTGATTGCGGCTACCAACCGCGACCTTGAAAAAGAAATCAGCGAAGGCCGCTTCCGGGAGGATTTGTACTACCGGTTGAACGTATTTCCCATCCAGAGTTTGCCTTTGCGGGAGCGGAAAGAGGACATCCCGCTGCTGGTGCGGCACTTCTGTACCAAACACGGTCCCGGCATCGGCCGCCGGATCGACGTCATACCGCCGGATGTGATCGATACATTGATGGAATACCACTGGCCGGGTAATATCCGCGAACTGGAGAACGTCGTCGAACGCTCGCTCATCATCTCAACGGGCCGGAAGCTGGAACTGGGCGACTGGTTGCTGCGGAAACGGTCGACGCCCAAACCAACCGGGCTCGTCACCATGGAAGAAGCCGAACGAAACCATATTCTGGCCGTGCTGGACCACACGCGCTGGAAAGTAAGCGGCAAAAACGGAGCCGCCGAAATTCTGGGCATGATTCCAACCACGCTCGATTCACGCATGAAGAAACTGGGGATCCAGCGGCCGTAGAAGGTAGACTGTCCCGGCTGCATTGTTAGTAAGTACCCTTTTCAAATGAAAGTGCCCATTTAGGGTGATGAAGTAAATAGAGTCAGTACCATTCACGTTAACCAGTCGAAAAATCATGGAAAAGAACGTAGGATTACTCGTCCGTCTTGTAGCAAAACCTGGTAAAGAACAGGCCGTTGCCGATTTTCTCAGTAGTGCGCTGCCATTAGCTGAAGCGGAACCAAACACCGTTACCTGGTATGCTGCCCGGATAGATGAACAAACGTTTATCATCTTTGACACCTTTCCGGATGATGAAGGTCGTCAGGCTCATTTGAGTGGCCCTATTGCTGCGGCTTTGATGGCTCACGCGGAGGAGTTACTGGCCGAAGCCCCTGACATCAAGCCTGTTGCCGTGCTGGCCTCAAAGTAGCATCTGGTAATTGCCACGCTGGCAACCTGTCCGACTGTTCGTTGAAGCAGGTTTGCCGTGTTAAGAAAGAGAATGTCCCTCTTTCTTAACACGATAGTATAAAGGCAGAACACCGAATCGGCTGGAGTTGTCAGATCCGTTTTAGGTTATAAGACCCGTCTTACGTAGTGGTTAAGCCGACCCGGGGAATAACCAGCAGTTGCCGGATTGACACCAGGTGGCTCCACAGCACCACCGGCACAATGAAGCTGGGCAGCAGCACGAACGGAAACAGGCCTATCCCCACGTTGGGCTGGTCAAAGCCGAACCGCTGAAACGGCAACGGAGCTGACAGGACTGCCGTACCAACGATGTTTAGCAGCAACCCGACACACAACAGGTTCCAGACCAGTAACAGGCGGTAGTTTACCCGTCCGCCGGTAAAGCCCAGCCAGGCTACCAACGGCGCACTTAACCCCGCCAGGATGTCGAAATTACGGCCTTCGAAGGTCATCTCTACCGGCACCAGTTTACCAAAAAACAACCAGAGCAATACCAGTTCCACAGGAATGCGGACGAGGTGAATCAGCGTCAGCCGCTGGAGCGGAAGCGTTTGAAAAAGAGCCCGGCTTCGCTTTCGACTGAACAGCCCGACGAGCAGCAACAGCGGTGGGCCAATCAGAAAAAACAGTCGGGGAGGTCTGGTATTGGCAACCTGAAAGAATCCGCTCAGCGCCAGACTGCTCACCAGCAGCCACCATAGCATGAGCAGTCCCGCCACGGTCAAAAGCCGCGGCTGGCTGACCCGTTGGCGCAGTACATTCAGCAGCAAAAAGAAGGTAAGCAGCACAGTCAGTCCAAAGACGACGGGGACATAAACGGGCAAGGTATTCATGGTGTGTTGTATTGAGTTTAGGATTGGTTTAACGCAGCAAGTTGCCGCTTATGGGGGAGGGGCGTAAAGGGCATGCTCATGAACTTCCTGACGGCGGAGAGCCAGGTAGTGAACGTACGTTTCCCGTAGGGCGACTGCTGAATGAGTCGGTGGGCAATGGTTTCAAAACTTTCGGGTTCGCGGCCGGTCAGTTCGTTGACGACGTCGGTTGGGCCACCCACATCGAATCGGTTGAGTCGAAACTGCTGGTTATAAAAATTGCCCTGAACAATACTGAACGCGTCATACCCAAATTCCTTTCCGGTCATGAATCCGGCTTTCAAAAACAACTGGTCGGGTATGTTTAGTAGCCTGACTTTCCGGCCACTGACTTTAGTGAAAACGGCCGCCATCTGCTCCGCTGAAACCGATTCGGGACCCGTCGGGTGTATTTTCTGGCCGACATAGGGCGCGGGGTTTTTGAGCAAAGCCGCAGCTACGGCACCCAAATCCTGACTCGAAATCCAGGGGCATTTCCCGACCCCGAACGGCGATGGCATAATGCCGAGTTGAACAATAAATTCGATAAGCGGGGCCACGTTCTCCGCAAAATATCCCGGATTGAAATACACAACAGGCAGTCCGGATGCTTCGAGCAACTGGTAGGCCGTTTTTATGTCGTTGGTGAGCATGCTTTCCTGATCGTCGAATTCGGCCAGCCACTGCCCCATAAAAACAATTGCATCGAGTTGGGCTTCCTCAGCCGCCCGGATAAAGAGTTTCACATGCTGCGGCATACCCGGCATGATCGGGTGACAGTAGTACACCCGCTTAACGCCCTTCAGCGCCTTCGTCAACGACTCGTACTGGCCAAACTCGCCGATAGCTAGTTCGGCCCCGAGCTTTTCCAGCTCCAGCGCCCGTGTGTTTCTGGATCGTACAAAAATCCGGACTCGGTACCCGTCTTTCAGCAGTTGAAGGGTAGTTTCGTAACCCGTCTTGCCCGTTGCCGATGTAATCAATATTGGCTCGTTCGTCTGTATCATAATCGTGTTCGTTTACGATACAAAAGACGCTGCCAGCATCTGGCCGCAGCTTCGCAAATGGAAAGAACGTACTTGTCATTTGGCAAGAAATGCGTCAGCCCTTTTTGGCGTACTCACGCCGGATGCGGCTCAGCGACGTGTCGGTAATGCCGAGGTAGGAGGCAATCTGCTTCAACTGGGCGGACTGAAACACCTCGCGGTTTGTGCGGATCAGGTCGGCATAACGCTCTTCGGCGCTTTGGTTAATCAGCGCCAGCGTGCGTTGTTTAAAGGCGGCAAACTCCCGCGCCAGCATCGCCCGCCCAAACTCCCGAAATTCGGGCATCGCGTGGAAGAGTTGGTTCAGCTTATCGAAGGTCAGGATAAAGCCCCGGCAGTCGGTCAGGGCCTGGATGTTTTCATCGGAAATCCTCCGCATGAAAAAGGACGACACCTCAAACACCACCCGATTTTTGGCGTAGAACCCGGTTGTTACTTCGTTGCCGTCGGTATCGAGCGTAAAAGCCCGCATAACACCATCGGTCAGAAACAGATAGTCGTTACTGACTTTACCCGCCCGGACGAAATACTCATTTTTGGCAAACACACCATCCTCGAACTGGTCGGCTATGCGTTCGACCGTTGCGCGGGGAATGGGCAGGGTTTGTTCAATAAACTGAATCAGTGGTTCTTTGTCCATCGTTTGACAACCAGCATAAGAACTTTGGCCGACAACAAGCCGTCTCCAAACCGGTTGGCGCTAAGTTAACCGACCGACATGTAAAAGTGAAGGCAAGGTTAATCAGAGGCCCGGCAAAGGAAGTATCTGAAGCTCTGGACTAGATTCTGGCCCGCTTTTTTTGCGCGTGAAAAAGCTAAATAGTCAAACTTTATAACAATGCAACTTGTCTTCCCGCTCTATTCAATCGGGCATTTTATCAACCAGCCCGACAAGCCAACGGAGTTCGAAATAACGCGCTTCGAACAGATGGAGGAGCCGGATGTGGAGGACCCCCACAAACACACCTTCTATGAAATTATCTGGATTGATTCGGGGCGTAGTCGCCAGGCGATCGACTACGTGGAGTACGAGTTGACGCCCGGTTCGCTGTTCTTCATTTCGCCGGGGCAACTTCATTTTTTTGAGGAGTGGGAGCCGCTCACCGGCGGCAGTATTCTGTTCACCGAAGACTTTTTTCTGCTCAATTATCAGAACCGGGACACGCTGTTTGAACTGAGCTTTCTGGATAATTTTTACGCCAATCCGCTGCTGAGACCCAGCCCCGACAACTTCGCCGATATCCGGCATACCATCGAACTGCTGGGTCGGGAGCAGCAGCGTACGGATCGGTCAAATGCCATTACGCAGTCGCTGCTTCATGTGCTGCTGGCGCAGATTCAGCGGTGCATTGACAGTGAGGCAGGCCAGGCGGTGCCGAAGAAGTACGTGCTTCTATATAAAAACTTGAAAAGCCTGCTGGATCAGCACTTTGCCGACAACTGGCCCGTCAGCGTCTACGCCGACCGGCTGAACATTACCCAGCACCACCTGAATCTAGTGTGTAAACAGGTGACCGGGAAAACGGCCAGTGAGGTTGTACGGGCACGGAGTATGCTGGAAGCCAAACGGCTGCTCTCGTTTTCTGACCTGACCATTACGGAAGTAGCGACGCAGCTTAATTTTCTTGATTCGTCTTATTTTGCCCGGGTGTTCAGGCGTGAAACGGGTGCATCACCGGTAGCGTTCAGGCAGGCTCTGATCGAAACGTGGCGCGGGAGCGGATCGCTCAGCCGGTATCCGACGTAGCCGGGTAAACCACTACGGGTGTTCAGACTATTTCCATGCATAGGGTAAAGCCGAGGGCTTGGTTCTCGCTCGGTTTACGAACCGATAAGCCTTGCCGTACGCTTGATAATGGGCCTTGAGAGGCCTCTAAGCAGAATTTAAGTTGTCTGTAAGCTTTTCTTAAGCTAACAAGAAGTTATTTGTGAATTGACAGTTAACTCAACGTACGATGAAAAAGACACTTGCTAACATCTCTTTTGCTTCGCTGATCCTGATTGCTGGATCATGCACCCCAACAATGAACTTCCTGCCCTCGTCAGTTGTCCCGGCGGCTACTGGTAAGGTGCACGTGAAGCGGGATAAAAACGAAAACTATCTGATTAAGATGAACGTACGGAACCTGGCCCCGGCCGACCGGCTAACTCCCCCACAACGTACGTACATCGGGTGGATGGAATCGGATCGTAACACCATCAAAAAACTGGGTCTGCTCGAACCGTCGTCCAAAGCGCTGGAGGCCGATCTGACCGCAACGGCCATCGACCGCCCTAATCGTGTCTTCGTTACGGCCGAGAAAGGCCCGGAAATTCAATATCCGGCCGGGACAGAGGTGTTAGCCACCGAACGCCGGTAAGCGTGTTGACGAACCGGAGCACCGCCTGAAAGCGCTTTCAAAGCAATGGCCGGAAAATAGTCAACAACGTAGGGCCATTCGCTTTCGGCTAAGCTGCTGTTATGATTCAGGCGCTCATTGCCAACGTATCAAAAGCGGCCGAAATCGTTGTCAACAGGGCTGAGGGTCTCAATTGCTTGCTAAAAATCGGCATATTGAGGCCCAAACCCTGGTTTTGATGAACCCATTCATTTTGTCGTTCAAGGTCTATGGCCTCAACGTGCATATCCACAAGCATTCGGCCTATCAGATTATCCTGGCGCTTAACAACTCACTTACGTCGATTATCAACAACGTGCCGTATACCGATATTGTCGGGTTTGTCATCAGGCCGCAGGTGCCCCATGCCTGCACCATCCTGCCCGACACGACGGTGTGCATCCTGAATATTGAAGCGTACTCGCGGGCCGGTTTGCAGTTGCGCAGCCTGTTCGCCGACGATCAGCCGGTTGTTATTCTGGAGCGTCCCGCTGATGTGGGCCGGGTATTCGATCCGCTCCGCCAGCAACCCCCCGACCAATGGCCCACGAGTTTGTCTTACCTGCTGACCGATGAGCGGTCAATTGGCAAGGTAGATGACCGCGTCCGGAAACTTATCGATTACATTGAGCAGCACTACACGCTGCACACGCTCACCCCACAACGCCTGGCCGAGGAGGTGTTTCTGTCGCCGTCGCGGATGGCTGCTCTGTTCAAGGCCGAGACCGGCAGCAGTCCGTCGAAATACCTGCTCTGGACCCGGCTGCGCCACGCGATTGACATGGCCCTGACCGACCGGCATAAGCACTTGACCGAAATCGCCTATGAGACTGGGTTTTATGACCAGGCGCAGTTTACTAAGTATATGTATGAAATGATGGGGGTGCCGCCCCGGGCCCTCAAGCAAAACAGTGATCTGATACAAGTTTTGGGCTGAAGCGTGATCGACCTTTGCTACCGTCAATGATGTCAAATCAAACCAGACAAGACAATGAAAACGGTAGTGTATAATCAATTTGGGGGTACCAATGTATTACAACTGACGGAAACCGAAACGCCTACGGCCGGAACCAACGAGGTGCTGGTTCGGATCAAGGCTGTTTCCATCAATCCCATCGACTGGAAAATTCGCCGGGGTGACATGAAGCTCATGTCAGGTTCTCACTTCCCCAAGCAGGTCGGTGCCGATTTTGCGGGTGTCGTTGAGGCCGTCGGCTCCGGGGTATCCGATTTTTCGGTGGGCGATGAGGTCTTTGGCGCAGTGGATGTGATGAAACATGGCGTTCTGGCCGATTTTGCCGCCGTCCCGGTAAAATCTATCTGGCACAAACCCGCCCAGCTTACGTTTGCTCAGGCGGCTTCAATACCGGTGGTTGGCGCGGCTGCCTACACGGCCCTGATCGATATCGCCCATATTGGTGCGGGCAGTGAGGTGTTGCTCAATGGCGCATCGGGTGGGGTGGGTATGCTTGCCATCCAGATTGCCCGGCAGCAGGGAGCCACCGTTACTGCGGTGGTGGGCCCGAAAGGCGTTCCGTTTGCCCGGCAGTGGGGCGCTAATGAGGTAATTGACTATACCCGGCAGGATGTTCGGAGCCTGAACAAACAGTTTGACGTGGTTTTTGATCTGGCCGGTAAGTTACCATTCCACGAGGCCGTCCACCTGATGAAAGACCATGCCGTGTTTATCAACCCCGTTCCGACCCCCGTCGGCATCATCAGCACGGCAGTTACGAATCTGGTAGCGAACAGGAAAAACAAAATGCTGATGTCAAACCCTAACTCAACCAGCATGGAGTACTTAACCAAAGCGGTTGAGAACGGACTGCATATTGAAGTTAGCAGAACCTTCCCGATGACCGAGGTGGTAGCGGCTTACGAGTATGCCGAAAAAGGCGGCTACATTGGAAAAGTGGTCATTGAGCTTTAACCAGACTGATGGCTGTCGGCGGAATCTGCAGCGATGAACACGATACGCAGGCCGGCCCCCTGTTCACTCCATTGGGGTAAACAGGGGGCCGGCCTGCTTTGGCGAACAGAAAACACAGAGCAGGTTGTTGCCTGACATAAAAAATCGCAGGAGTTAACTAATTTAGTCACTACACGCAGGTTAGACCCCTGCAACACGCTCATACAGAGTAACTAATACTCCGTGGATGCGCTGGACAGTGACATTGGCCATCACAGTAAACCATTGCGGCAATCCAGCCAGAAAAACTGGATTGCCGTAACTGAACTGCGTATTTTGAGAGGTAGGGTCAGGCTATGGGACAACAAAACAATTAACAGAGAAACAAAATGACAATAGAAACAAAGAACTTAAAACTCATTCCGTGTGACACTGAAATTTTAAAATCAGCTATTCAGGGGAATGAAAATCTTGCTGAGAAATTAAACATATCTGTTCAGGATAACTGGACTGAATTTGGAGTTGGCGCGTTGGAATATTCACTTGACAGACTAACAGAAAGTGAAGAACAAAAAAACTGGTGGACCTATTTTCCTATTCACAAGCAGGACAACAAACTTATCGGTTGCGGTGGTTATAAGGGCAAACCGACAAATGACGGAACAGTAGAACTAGGCTATGAAATTGCACCAGATTACCGAAATCGTGGGCTTGCAACTGAGATGGCCAATGGGCTAATTGAAAATGCGTTTAAAGACGAAAGAGTTAAATTAATTATTGCTCATACACTTGGACAAGACAATCCATCAACAAGAGTTTTGCAGAAATGTGGCTTTGAGAAGGTTGAAGAAATTAATGACCCGGACGATGGACTGATTTGGAAATGGGAGCTAAAAAGACAATAGAACAAGAAGCCCGAACCGCTAACAGCGTGTTGCCTCAATTAACGGTAACATGCAAAATTGAAACGGAGTGCTACTATCAAACCTTCGTGCAGGTTGAGTGATGTGCTCCGAAATCGCCAACTGCGGCAACACGCAAACCGTAGTGCGCAAGGCGGTGGGACAGACTAGATTATTACATTTCAGGATACGCAGGAACGTTGGTGGACCGGCCAAATTGACAAAATTACCAAAGACTTCAGACAGCCATTTGGGACATTGATTTTTATTAACCTGAATAGGAAACCCAACCAAAATCCGTGAAGCATTGGCCGAAACCTCGACCATCTGTTGTCATTAACGAGACGTTCCCTCCCTTTTTTACGGTTTTTTTTACCGTTATAAACTATCCCTCTTTTTATGGATAGGTTTCTTTTTAGAAAAGCCCAATTTGGTATTGCGGACCAAGATATCGCTGATACCACTGTTGACATAGGGACTGTAGGTCGGACCAGTCTTATTAGTAGCCGTGGCTCCTTGTCCACTAACTCAACCATAAAAGCCTTACATAGAATCAGGTTAGCTAGTTGGTAATTGAACAATTAAAATAAATGTGAAGACCATCATTCTACTCATTGTTATTGGAACGACAGTGACGTCGTCCTTTAGCCAGTCCATTCGTTCATCTGCCATTGCAGACAGTATGATTGGATGGATGAAGGTGTACAACTTCAAGGGTGCTAAAAAGCCTTTACAGGTGGACGCCAAACTTTATTCAGTCAATCAGTTGTCTATCTGCGACACGTTTGCGAACTGGATACAGACCAGCTATATACCAAAAGGCGGCTTGGGGGATGTGCGCAGAACGGCTTTGGAAAAACTGGGCCTGTACAACCAGAACAAAGCGGCCCTGCCGCAGAGCTACGGTGCCGTTGCGAAGATTTACACCTTTTTAAAATACGATAAAGGCAAAATGGTGCCTGAAAATAACCTTGGCCTGAACTGGAGCATTATGGCAAATGCCGTTCCCGGTTGGGAAGCCAGCGATATCAGCAGTCCTACGCAGTATTATTTCACCATGCCTTCTTTTGAAAGCGAACCGGGTTACGAAACGCAGCAAAAGATTCACGATCTGTCAACGAACAGCAATGTAAATCCCTACATCAGCTTTTGGGTAAAAAATCTTGAAGCGGGCGGTGGAACCGATTATGTTTTGTTGTGCAAAGACAACCGTTCACCGTTCATTCAATTAAAAAAGGGCGAATATCTCCGGTTGCTGGAACAAGTCATACCAAGAGTGTATGAGATCGAAAAGAAAAAGCTGTATGAAAGAGAACAGGGAGACCAAAAAAGAGCCGAGCCGTTCGTGAAAATCCTCGATGATAAACAAAGGACACGGTTGGCGAACCTCGAAAGGCTCAAAGAAAAGTACAAAGACCGCCTGGCCGAAATTGCCCTCGTCAATGCCCAGCCCTCACTAACCGATCTGGATACGAAAAGAGATGTTTTCAGCAACGGCTACATAACCGATGCCGAATCGACATCAGGAAGAATGCCGGTTTACAAGGTTGATCCGGCAATGGCCGAGCTTTGCAAAAAAGATCAACCACAGTGGATATTGGTAAGCTGGTGGTGGTCGCCAAATCAGCCTGTAGAAAAGCATCTTCATGAATCCATCGTCAACAACTTCAATTTTGGTCACCTCTATAATTTTTTCTTTGCTCCTGAAAAAGTGAAAGGCCAGCCCTACAAACCGCTGCGTTCGCCTACGTACAAAGAAGCCGTTGTTTTCACTGATGAATCCGAGCAGAGCAAAAAAATAAAAGCTGATAAAACTGTTTTCTTTTTTGACGATTTTTCCACAACTCCCGTCGGCAAAAAGCCGAACGGATGGAGTTCAAAACTAAATGCCGAGGGCAAGCCCTGCCTGGTTGCCATGCTTGACGGAGAGCCGGGCAACTGGGCTGAACTGAAGGGCAACGAATCCTTCGTTCCTACACGACTAAAAGGTCCGCTTCCGCAAAACTTCACGATCAGCTACGATGTGGTTGTACCCCAAAATTTTACCTGGGGAGGCAAGCCGCTTGCCATTCGGCTGTCAAAAGAAACATCGTCTGAAAACACCCAATCGTTTTTGAATGTCAGCATACGACCGGGCTTTAGTGGCCGCGAAGGTGAAGTGGAAATTGAACCAAAATTTCCGTCAACACCCGGATATTTGAACACCAGTAAATACTTTCCGGCACCGGGTTTTTCCAACAACAAAAAGAACAACCGGATCACCGTTACCATCAAAAAAAAGGAAGAAGACCTGCAGGTGTTTATTGATCAGCGTAAAATAGCTGAGTACAACAAAGCGATTCCGGCAGGTTTGTTATTGAATACCCTGTCATTTACTCACGGACGAAGCGATAAAGAGACGGAAAAGTATTATGTCAGCAATATTAAGATCATAAAAGAGTAGGCAGTCGCCTAAGACTTACTCAAGGGGAAGCTCTTTATGATTTCAGGTAGGGTGCCTTTTTTGTCATCCCGACGGAGGAGGGATCTTGTGTAGCCGGAGGTTATTAGCCTTACCCGAAGATCCCTCCTTCGTCGGGATGACAAAAAAGGCTTGACTTTTATCGCTTATATAAAATTCTGAACAGGTCCGGGATGTAGAGAAAAACTACGAAAGTCGAAGACCCCGCCAGGACACGAACAGGATAAGTTTTTCCTGAGGTATTACCCAATGTCGGCTATTTAGTGCTGGTAGTCACCAAAGATAGACATTATGTTCAGGTACGCCTTTATTGATCCGTGAATCCTTCCGTAATGAATGCTATCTCTTTTTATTGAAGAATGCCATTACTGATTTCGGGTCGTTTTACCCAGACGCTCGGTATGATACCGGTTGAGCCGGAGCAACAGCCCTTCCAGCACCTCCAGCTCTTCCGTCGACAGGATGTGAAACAAATCGTCGCCGATATAGTCCATCCGGTCCGACGCTTCCTGATACACCTCCTCACCGGCCGATGTCAGCGTAACCCGTTTCTGACGACGGTCGGTGGGGTCTGGTTTTTCTTCAGCCAGCCCCTGCTTGATCAGTCGGGCCAGCATTTGCAGACCCGTTGTGGTCTCCATCAGGTCGGAGTTGAACAGCTGGGTCTTGGTGGGCTCCTGCATATGATGCGCCCCAGACAGGAGCGTAAACTCGTCGATGCTCTGTAACGGATGTCCTTCAAAATGCTGCTTGAACGAAACCCGCATGAACCGCGAAATGCGCCAGATCAGCATACCAATCTTGTCCAGCAAACGGACTTCCTCGTATTCTGCCATTCCCGCCAGTTCCTGCCGTTGCGGTACATCAATAACCGTTGTTTGGCGCAATAACCAACTGGCAAACTGCGGCAAACCGGGGGTGATACCAGCCGCCAGGCACTCGGCAACGTACCGCTCCCACTGCTCAACAACCGGCACGGCGCTATACTGCTCATTCTTCATACTTATTTATCTCAGAAATGAGTAAATTTAATGCGTTTCTGCATAAACAATCCGTTTAGACACCTTGTTGCCCTTTTGTAAGACAATAACGCTGTAAAAGCCAGGCAGCTATGCACCCCACCACCGTATCGGAAGCAATCAGCTACTTAACCAGTAAAGACGTACGCCTGTACCAACTCATCCAAACAACGGCCCCACCTCCGGTCGATTCGTCGGGCGATGTGTACTACGACCTGCTGAGTTGTATCATCGATCAGCAGATTCACTACCGTAGCAAAAGCACCGCCTTCTGGCGTTTTCTGGACCTGTTTTCGGGGGGTTACCCGCACCCGCAACAACTCCTGAGCCTGCCGGAAGAGGCCGTACTTGATTTGAAAGTTTCTGGGCGAAAGTACCAGCATTTACGCGCCGTAGCAACGTGGTGGCGGCACGAAGGCGGAGCGCAGATTGACTGGACGGAATTATCCGACGAAGCGGTTCGCCGGCAACTGGCGTCGGTGCCGGGAGTAGGAACCTGGACTACCGACATGGTTCTGCTCTTCACGCTGCAGCGGCCCAACATCTTCCCGGCCGACGACTACGGTCTGAAAAAAGCCATGCGTGAGCAATACGGCCTCACATCGGAAGGGAAAGCGTTGAAGACCGACATGGAACAGATTGCCCAGGCGTGGGTGCCTTACCGGTCGCTGGCCTGTCGGTATCTGTGGGCGAGTACTCAAGTCAGGAAAACAAGCCAATCGTTATAAGCCATGAAAAAATCGGGTTCGGCTGATCTGCCGCTCTACAATGGTCCAATTCCCGCGTGGTTGTCAGACCGCATGAACGCCCTGAGTCTTGGTATTACCGAAGCCATTCTGCAGGAGTATGGCTCGGATGCGTTTCTGCGCCGACTGGCCGATCCGTTCTGGTTTCAGAGCTTCGGCGCGGTGCTGGGCATGGACTGGAACTCGTCGGGCGTGACCACGGCCGTGATGGCAGCCCTCAAGCGGGCCATCAATCCCCGCTCGAAAGAACTGGGTCTGTACGTCTGCGGGGGCAAGGGCAAATCGTCCCTGCAAACTCCCACCGAACTGTTGGCTGTGGGCGACAAAACCGGGCTGGATGGGCAGCAACTGGCGTATTGCAGTCGCCTGAGCGCCAAGGTTGATAATACCGCCGTTCAGGATGGGTTTCAACTCTACCTGCACAGCTTCGTAGTCAACGACCGGGGCAACTGGTCGGTGGTTCAGCAGGGTATGAAAGGCGATACGGCCATGGCGCGCCGGTACCACTGGCATTCGGGGCAGCTGCAATCGTTCGTGGAGGAACCGCACACGGCCGTTTGTGGGATTTCGCAAGGTACGATTCTGAATCTGGTGGCCAAAGAAGCCAAACCGTCGCAGGAGGCCATGATGCAGATCGTTCGGGAGCATCCCAACAAGATTCTGCGGGAAGCCAACCACCTCGTCATGCCGACCCGCAAGGACGTTAAAGCGTCAGACGTCGACCTGAAACGGCTCGGGGCGATGCTTTGGGTGGCTCAGGAAAAGGCCCCGGCCGATTTCGAAAATCTGCTGATGATTCAGGGCATGGGACCGCGTACGCTGCAATCGCTGGCGCTGGTGAGCGAGGTTATCCACGGTACGCCGTCGCGGTTCAGCGACCCCGCCCGGTTCTCGTTTGCCCACGGCGGCAAAGGCCGACGCCCGTATGCCGTGCCGACTCATGTTTACGACGAAACCATCAGTACGTTGCGGACCTCAGTAGAAAAAGCCAGACTAGGCCAATCCGACAAGCAGCAGGCCCTGAAAAAACTAAGCCAGATGGCCCAGGCCGCCGAACAGGATTTTACACCAAACGCTGATGCGGAAGGTAGCCTGAATCAATTGATTAAAACCGAGAAAAACGAATCGTGGCGGTACGGCGGCATGAGCATTCACGGACCCGAACAGCCACCTAACGTTGACGCTGAATAATTAATGTCCGTAAAGTACCGAGTAAAGTAAGTTCTGTTCTAACCCATTGGAATGCATTGGCTACAACTTTGTGTCGTTAGTCAACCAATCGAATTTGATCATGACAGAACAACAGATTTCAGCAGAACTGGATAGATTAATTTCTATGATGGCATCCGGTAAAGCCCTGGAGACATTTGACGAATTTTATCATAATGACATTGAAAAAACAGACCTTGATGGGGTTACCCACAAAGGGAAAATTGAAAACCGACGAATTGGAGAGGAATTACTCGCTAAAGTAAAAGCGGTGCGGGACTTTACCGCAGTAGGCAAAGTTGTTAAGGGAAACCGAAGTTTTTTAGTCTGGTCGCTCGACTACGATCATGCGGATAACGGACCTGTTAAACTTGTCGAGGTGGCGATTCAGGACTGGCAGGATGGCAAAATAATTCGTGAGTACTACGCGGCTTAAAAGATTATCCCAACTGGTTTACTGATTGCAAAATATGGACAGAAGAATCTGGGTGATCACGGGCGTATCGAGCGGGCTGGGCAAAGCCCTGGCAGAGTTGGTGATGGAGCAGGGCGATTGGGTGATCGGCACGTTTCGTCAGCCGGAACAGGTTGCCGACTTCACCGCAGCCAACGCCGGTCGGGGCTCGGCGTTGCAGCTGGACCTTACCCGGCCGGATCAATTTTTAAAGGTCGCGCAGGCGGTTGAACGTGATTTCGGGCGGATAGATGTATTGGTCAACAACGCCGGTTCTGGCTTTGCCGGGGCCATTGAGGAGACTACCGATGCGGAGCTGCGTACCATCTTTGAGACCAATTTCTTTGGGCCTATTGCGCTTACCAACGCGTTTCTGCCCCTGTTTCGGCGACAACGGAGCGGGCACATCATCCAGCTATCGTCGCACGGGGGCGTCAAGGCTTTTCCGGGCTTCGGGGGGTACAACGCCAGTAAATTTGCGCTGGAAGGGGCCAGTGAAGCCCTGGCGGCCGAGGTAGCCCCCCTCGGCATCAGGGTGAGTATTGTCGAGCCGGGACCATTCCGGACGGCTTTTGCGGGTGCTGGCTTCGGGCAGGCAGCGCAACGGCTGGCTGATTATGAACCCACCGCCGGCGCCTTTCGCGAACGAATGGCCCAGGTACATGGTCGGCAGGAAGGTGATCCTGCCAAAGCCGCCGAAGCCATCTGGCAGCTGAGCCTCCAGGAAAAGCCACCCCTTCGGCTCCCGCTGGGTCGCATTGCTCTGGCATCGATCACGAGTAAGATAGAGAGCCTCCGGCAGGACGTGGAAGCCAGCCGCGACGTAGCCAGCCGGGCCGTATTCGAGTCGGTTGGGTAAAGTAGAGATTACCCCAAAGCCGCTTATGCGTATGAGGTCGGGGAGGGCCTGCCAGCTGCATCTGGTCCCCCCGGCTCCGTCGTAAGCGGCTTTTGTTCATGACTCGACCAACCGTACTTTTTCTACTCCTGACCGTACTGGTTACCCACCTCTACGGACAGAACACCGGCAAAGGCGACCGCGTCGCCGGGGCCAATTTTGCCACCCGCAGTCCCGTACTGGGTCGGCATGGCATGGTGGCTACCAGTCATCCGCTGGCTACGCAGGTTGGTCTGGACGTACTGAAGCAGGGTGGTACGGCCATTGATGCTGCCATTGCCGCCAATGCCCTGCTCGGCCTGGTCGAACCCAACAACTGCGGCATTGGGGGCGACCTGTTCGCCCTGGTCTGGTCGGCCAAAGACCGTCGGCTCTACGCCCTCAACGCCAGTGGCCGATCGCCCAGAGGGCTCACCTACGAAGCCATGCAGCAGCGACTGGGCAGCCGCCCCCAGCTTCCGTTGTACGGTCCGCTGTCGGTTTCGGTGCCGGGGGCCGTCGATGGCTGGTTTCAGCTCCACGGTCGGTTTGGCAAGCTGCCCATGCGCACGCTACTGGCCCCCGGCATCCGCTACGCCAGGGAAGGGGTTCCGGTGGCGCAGGTCATTGCCTACTCCTGGCAGGTGGCGATCCGGCGACTGGTCGCCAGTCGGGACGATATTGGCGAATTTGACAACTTTCAACGGACATTTTCGCCGGGTGGTCAGTCTCCGGCCGAAGGGCAGCTCGTCAAAAATCCCGATCTGGCCGGAACTTACGAAGCGATTGCCACCGGCGGGCGCGATGTTTTTTACAAAGGCCGGTTGGCAGACGTTATGGACCAGTACGCCCGCCGAACGGGGATGCCGCTGCGAAAGGACGATTTAGCCGCCCACCGGAGTACGTGGATCGAGCCGGTATCGGTCAATTACCGTGGCTATGATGTCTACGAGTTACCACCCAACGGCCAGGGCGTAGCGGTTCTGCAAATGTTGAACATGCTGGAAGGCTACGACCTCAAAAAGCTGGGCCACAACAGCGCCGAGTACCTGCATCTGCTGGTCGAAGCCAAAAAGCTGGCGTACGAAGACCGGGCCCGCTACTACGCCGATCCGGAGTTCAGCAACGTACCGCTCACCTGGCTGTTGTCGAAAGACTACGCAGCCCAGCGCCGGAAGCTGATCGACCCGAACAAAGCCGCCGAACGCCTGGATGCTGGCGATCCCGCCCTGAAAACCGGCGACACGGTATTTCTGAGCGTGGCCGACGAGGAGGGCAATATGGTGTCGTTGATACAGAGCAACATGCTGGAGTTTGGCAGCGGCATGGTGCCCGATGGACTGGGCTTTGTGTTTCATAACCGGGGGACCAGCTTCACGATGAAGCCCGGCCACGCGAATGTTTACGCCCCCGGCAAACGGCCGTTCACGACCATCATTCCCGGTTTCGTGCTGAAGGATGGACAGCCCTTTCTGAGCTTTGGGGTTATGGGTGGACCGGTGCAGCCGCAGGGCCACGTGCAGGTGCTGTGCAACCTGATCGATTTTGGCATGAACGTTCAGGAAGCCGGCGATGCCGCCCGGTTCAGTCATTCGGGCAGCAGCGAGCCCATCGGCACCCTTATGACCGATGGCGGGCGGCTGGCGCTGGAATCCGGTATCGGCAAAGACGTACGTACTGAACTGCAACGGCGGGGGCATCGCCTGGCCGAAACGGACTTCTTCGGTGGCTATCAGGCCATTCAATGGGACCCGGTCAATCGCATCTTTTGGGGCGCTTCTGAGATGCGGAAGGATGGTCAGGCCGCCGGGTACTAGTTACGGCCCCTCGTAGGGTTTACGATATTTCGTAACTAGTTCAGGCCTGGCTGCCGGTTAATGTGAGTATTGATTATTGATTGTCAGTTGGTTAGCTGATTTTGGGCTCGTGGTACGGCCCTTGCAGCAGATAAGGCAACAGCTTTACGACTGGCATGTGTACCGCAACCTATATACCTCTTACGCCAAACGGCTTTATCCTGACGCACAGCCGCGATGAGAAAGCCATCCGCCCACCGGCTCAGTTGCCGCAGCCGGTACGGATCGGTGATCATACCGTTACGTTTCCAAAAGATCCCCAGGGCCACGGCACCTGGATCGCTGCATCGGCCGAACTGACCGTTTGTCTGCTCAACGGCGGCTTTGTACCCCACCAGCCTCAACCCCCTTACCAACACAGCCGCGGCCTTGTCCCGCTGCACGTCTTCACGTATCCCACCATTCAGGCGTTTGTCGATGGGTATGACTTCACCGGCATCGAGCCGTTTACGCTGCTTTCGCTTCAGTGGAACCGACTGACCGAATTGCGCTGGACGGGTCAGCGGTTGTTCGTACACGACAAAGACCCCAACCGGTCGCACATCTGGTCGTCGGTGACGCTTTACTCAGCCGACGTGATCGACCGACGTGAAGCCTGGTTTCGCGACTGGCAACTGAGCCACCCAACCCCCGCCGTTGGGGACATTCGGCTGTTTCATCAGTTTACCGGAGACGGTGATGAGGCCAACGCCCTGAGAATGAACCGCAACAACGAGCTTTTTACGGTTAGCCTGACCAGCGTTGTGCAGCATCCCGGCCAGACCGAAATGATTTACGAAGATTTTGGGCAGCAAACGTTCAGCCACGTGTCTATTCATGAATCAGTCTATGCAACCGCTTAGTTCGTCCGTCCGTCAGCCCGCCGGCCTCCGGGAGATACTCCTGGCATTACTACCCCGCATCCGGTTCAACAGTCCATTCTTCATCCGGTTGCGGCACTGGGAGTATTGGCCATTTGCGGTGGTCTATTTCCCAATTTTCATCTACCACCTGTGGCTGTCGATCAAGGCGCGGTCGCTATTTTTCTTTTCGGCGGCCAACCCGTCCATCGAGACAGGCGGACTGCTGGGCGAATCGAAAATTGATATTCTGGATCTGATCAGCGACGAGTTCAAGCCAAAGACGCTGTTTGTCCCAGCCGATACCCACATCAACGACGTATTTGCGCAGATCGACGCGCACGGCCTGACGTTTCCGCTGATTGCCAAACCCAATGTGGGTGAGCGTGGCTGGCGGGTCGAAAAGCTGGAGCATTGGGAAGACCTGGTTAATTATTGCCAGGGCAGTCCGGTCGATTTCCTGATTCAGGAGTACGTCGACGAACCGCTCGAACTGGGGGTGTTTTACTACCGTTTTCCGGGCCAGGTGCAGGGGGTAATTTCGTCCATTGTGCAGAAGGCGTTTCTGACCATCCGGGGCAACGGGCAAAACTGCATTGAAGAACTGATCATGCAGAACGAACGGGCCATTCTGCAACTGCCCGCCCTGACGGCCAAGTACGGTCACCGCTTTCATGAGATACCGGCCCCGGGGGAGGTAATTACGCTGGTGCCGATCGGGAACCACAGCAAGGGCACTACGTTTCTGGATGCCAACCACCTGATTACGCCCGGGCTGACCCGCGTTTTCGACCGCATCAGCGCACCCATCGACGGATTCTATTACGGCCGTTACGACCTCCGCACCCGCAGCATGGCTGATTTATACGCCGGCCGACACATCAGGGTCATGGAACTGAACGGGGCCGGGGCCGAACCGGCGCATATCTACCAGCCCGGCTTTTCGATCTGGGAGGCCTGGAACGTACTGGTAAGTCACTGGCGGGTGCTGTATGACATCAGCCGCGAGAATCATCGCCGGGGCGTGGCCTACATGACGCTGAGCGAGGTGGTCCGAATCTGGCGACGGATTCAACGAAACAAATAAATCTGATACACGATTAGTCAAAAACAACAAGCTAATGAACCCACTATTTGCCACCATCAACACCGATTTGTCGGGTCTTCACGCCCTGGTAACGGCCGGCCCAACGCACGAAGCTATTGACCCCGTGCGGTACATCAGTAACCAGTCAACCGGAAAAATGGGATATGCCGTAGCCGAGGTACTGGCCGAGCGCGGGGCTACGGTCACGCTCGTCAGCGGCCCAACCAGCCAGACCGCCAGCCACCCGGCCATTGCCGTCGTGCGCGTGCAGTCGGCGGCTGAGATGTACGCGGCCTGTCTGGATTACTTTCCCACGGCTTCGATTACCGTGCTGGCCGCAGCCGTTGCCGATTACACGCCTAAAGTGGTGGCCGACCGGAAGATCAAGACGAAGGAACCAGCGTTCCTACTGGAACTTGTCAGGACTGTCGACATCGCGGCCAGTCTGGGCCGGCAGAAACGCGACGATCAGTTTCTGGTTGGCTTTGCGCTGGAAACGGACAACGAACTGGCCAACGCCCGGGCCAAGCTGGTCAGCAAGAACCTGGACCTGATTGTCCTGAACTCGCTCCGGGACCAGGGGGCTGCGTTTGGGCACGATACGAACCAGGTTACCATACTGCACCGCGACGGGGCCATTCATCGCTTTGGATTAAAGGCCAAACGGGCCGTAGCCCACGACATTGCCGATGAAGTCAGCGTGGCGCTGAATACTATGCCTCTGAACTGACACAGACCATGACAAACGAAACTAAATACTGGTACCTGAAGAATCATCAGCTTTTCGATGAACTGTCGCGCAACGCCATCAACGAGATCTGCTACCTGAGTCATTTTCGCTCGCACCGCAAGGGGGATATAATCAACCTGTCGCAGGACGAAAACCGGGTGTATACGTTAAAAGTAGGTATTCTGAAGGTTGTAGAACTGGACGAGGAAGGCAATGAACAACTCATTGAGATACTGCGCCCCGACGATCTCTTTGGGCAATTTACGCTGACACCGGCCGAAAGCAATCAATACGCCGTCGTGCTGTCGGACTACGTCACGTTCTGCAGCTTTCTGGTATCTGATTTTGAGCGCGTCATTCAGCAGAACCCCACGCTCGGCATCCGGTTCACCAAACTGGTTGGGCTGCGGTTACGAAAAGTCGAAAACCGATACATTAACCTGATGTACAAGGACGTGCGGACCCGCTTCCGGCTGTTTCTGAAAGAGTGGGTCGAGAAGGATGCCAAACCTGGTCAGCCGTACGTTCTCAACAACTACTTGACGCACAAGGATATATCTCGGATGATATGCAGCAACCGACAGGTGGTCAGCGAACTGTTCAGTGAATACCGGCAGGCGGGGATGCTGGCGTATAACCGAAACCAGATTATTATTACGAATCCGGCGCTGCTGGATGTGGCTTAATCACCGGACCTCGCCAGAACCCAGACCACCCACCATGAACATCAACCCCGCGACCATCAATGAGGCCGACCGTGTGCTGCACAGTCTAGCTCAGCTCGTTGCCCTGACCGGTACCCAACTGCTCGATCAACAACCCGACGACAGCCACGCGAATATGGGCTGGAATTCCACCCGGCAACGGCTGGAAGGTCGGCCGTTTATCCGCAACGGGCAGGCAAAAAAGCTGGTTATTGACACCGAAACCTTCACCCTGGCGTTCATCGATCAGGCTGAAGCGGTCGTGGCGTCGTTTTCGCCCGAAACCCGGATGCCGGCCGATGCCCTGGCCTGGTGGAAAAGCCAGTTACAGGCCTGGGACCTACAGGCCATCAAACCGTTGAATTACCAGCTCGACCCGCCCGTGGCTCCGGATACGCCCTACGTTCGTCCGGCCGGGCTGCGGGCGTGGGGGCAATGGCGAACGCTGGCTAATACGTCGCTCGACTGGCTGAACGAATGGAGTGGCCGCAGCAGTGAGGTGCGCGTCTGGCCGCATCATTTCGACACGGGCGTTTACTACTCCCTGCGGGATGCAACCGGTCGGGAGCGGGCGGCTATCTGGGCCGGTTATGCCATTGCCGATTCGCTGAGCAACGAACCGTATTTCTACCTGTCCGGCTACGACAGCACGCGCGCTGTTAACTTCCGAGCCGCCCCCACACTGTCTGCCGGACGGTGGCTGATCACAGACGACTGGAAAGGGGCGTTTCTGCCCCTGTCGGCCATCGAAACCGAAGAAACCGTGACCGTTTTTTTGGGGGAAAGCTATACCTGGCTGGACCAGCGGGTAGCGCCGTCCTGACCGCTTACTCGTGCGTCCACTTCACGCGCCAGGGGTCGTTGGTAACCTCCTGAAAGTTTCGCAGCGACGCCAGCAGCGTCTCATACGTTGCTTTGTGCGCTTTGCTGCCCGCCAGATTTGTTCGTTCCTGCGGGTCTTTTTCGAGATCGTACAGTTCAAACGCCGGGCGACGCACGTACGCATCTTTGCTTCGCTGGCCGTACTGCGTCTTTCCGGATGTCAGAAAACCCTGCCAGGTGGCTGAACTCCAGAGGTCGGCTGCAAAGGGGAACGGCAGGTCGTGCGCTATGTTCCAGATCAGCTTGTAGCGTTTGGTCACCACCGATCGCATGGGGTAATACATCGTAACCTCGTGGAAGGTATGCGACAGAAAAACCGTATCACCCCGGAACTGGGTTGTTCCGCCGGTACGGTCGAAGTACGGTTTCCAGGATTTGCCGTGGAAATACGACGTTGGGCCTCGTTCGCCGTATTCACCACCACCCTGTGACCGGCTCGATGTAGCGAGTACAGGCGGGTTGAGTCCGGCAAAATCCAGCAGCGTCGGCGCTACGTCTACCCACGATACCAGTTCGTCGCACACCTGATTTCTGCGGGTCGAGTAGGGATTCCGGACGATGAGCGGCAGCCGCACACCCGGCTCGTAATGTGTCGTTTTGGCACCGGGCACCGGCATGCCATTGTCGGAGAGGTAAATCACGATGGTGTTGTCCCACAGCCCTTTTTCCTTCAGTTGATCGAACAGCCGTCCGATGCCCTGGTCCATGCGCGACACCGACTGGTAGTACTGCGCCAGTTCTGCTTTGGTTTCGGGGGCGTCGGGCAGGAAATACGGTACCCGCAGCGAATCCATTCCATACGGCGTCTCGGTCACCCCTTCGTGACCATTCGGTTTGTTGCCGTGGGGGTTGGCCCCGTGCGGCAGGTTTTTATTGGAACCGGCCCGGTGCGGATCAGTAGTGCAGAAGTACAGAAAAAACGGCTTGTTTCGGTTGGTTTCCAGGAAATCGGCGCACAGAGCAGCCATCTTCACCGGGTTAGAGCCGTCTTCGCTCAGGGCTTTGTCGAAGGGGTAGGCGCTGGCGGGGGCTACGTGGTATTTACCGATGCGGGCCGTGGTATAGCCGGCATCGTGCAGCAGGGCCGGCATGGTTTTCAACTCTTCGTGGGAGCGAAAATGGTGCGTAGCGTGAGCCAGACCGTATTGCCCGTTGTTGTGATTGTGCCGCCCCGACAGCAGGGTCGACCGGCTGGGGCTGCACGACGACGTAGTAGCATAGGCACGGGTAAACCGAACGCCCTCGTTGGCCAGGTAATCCAGATGGGGCGTTTTTACCTGGCGGTTGCCGTAGCAGCCAACTGCACTCAGATCGTGGTCGTCGCCGACAATCAGCACGAAATTAGGGCGTTGGGTAGCCTGAGACGATGAGGTCGTCTGGGCAAATGCGGGCTGGAACAACCCATAGATAATCAGCAGCAGACAGGTAACGGGTAGTTTCATACGATAAGCCGGAAAAGGGTAGACGCCAACGGTATAGTCGGTTTACAGGATGAGGTATAGACCGTATAAAGCAGAAAATGAACCGCTATTACTAGCACTATCAATTGGTACGTACCATTTTTCCGCCCGTTTCTGTCGGCGTAAAAAAAAGTTTGGCAATCAGGAACAAATTTTGAACGTTGTTCAATTTATAAGGCAAACGTAAAGGACATGGGCGTCGCTGAACGAAAAGCGAAAGAAAAGGAGGAGTTGCGGAGTCTGATTCTGCAGGGAGCCAAAAAGCTCTTTGTGCAGAAGGGGATTGAGCAGACAACCATCCGGAGCATCGCCGAAGCCATTGACTACAGCGTCGGTACTGTCTACGTCTATTTCAAAGACAAAAACGCCATTCTGCACGCGCTGCATACGCAGGGGTTCGCCGAGCTGGGCGGTCAGTTTGCAGTGCTTTTCAACGTAACAGACCCGATGGAACGGCTCAAGGCTATGGGGCGGGTGTACATCCGTTTCGCTCACGACAACCCGGATATGTATGAACTGATGTTCAGCATCAAAGCCCCCATGGAGTTTCTGAACGCCGTAAACGAGGAGTGGAAAGAGGGGAAAGCGGCTTTTACCGTACTACAGACCACGGTGCAGCAATGCATGGAGGCCGGGCATTTCGACGGGCACCGGCTCGAACCGATGACGTTTATGATCTGGAGCCTGGTGCACGGCATGTGCAGTCTGGAAATCGGACAACGGACGAAAAGCGTGAACCTGCAGGAGGCCGACGGGATAGTGGAGCAGGCGTACGACGAATTTTTGAAAATAATCGATAAGCTGTGATTTTTTTGCCCTTTTAATGAACAATGTTCAATTTTAAAACATCGATCAATTATGCGTACGTTCACCACGCTGCTCTTTGTCTTGTTCAGCGCAACCGCCTTTGCGCAAACGAAACCGGATGCCATTCTCGGCGAATGGCTCTCGCCTAAAAAAGACTCCCGTCTGCTCATCTACCGGCAGGCCGGCAAATTCTTTGGTAAGATTGTCTGGGGGACAGGCGGATCGGCCAAAGACGAAAAGAATCCGAATCCGGCCCTGCGAAACCGGGATGTGATCGGGCTGGTTATCCTCAACGATTTTCGGCACGACGGCGACGAAACCTGGGAGGGCGGCACCATCTATGACCCCCGCGAAGGCAAAACTTACGCCTGTAAAATGACCCTGAAGGACGCCAGTACCCTGAGCATTCGCGGCTACGTGGGTGTGGCCTTGTTTGGCCGGAGCGAAGTCTGGACAAAAGCTCAAGGAACCACTAACTGATAAACACCCTATAAACATGATACTCAAAACTTCCGAAAAGAATCGCCTGCGGCAGCAGTACGGCCCGTGGGCTGTTGTGACCGGGGCCTCGTCGGGCATTGGCCTGGAACTGGCCCGGTTACTGGCCGACGCCGGGTTGCAGCTGGTTATCAACGCCCGACAGATCGAGCGACTGGCACCGGTAGCTCAGCAGTTGCGGGAAACCTACGGCATTGACGTACGGATGGTAGCCGCCGATGTGTCGGCGCCGGGCGGTGTGCAGCAACTCATCGACGATACCGACGGGCTGGACGTTGGGCTGCTGGTACTCTCTGCGGGCTTCGGTACGTCGGGGCTGTTTCTCCGGTCGAACCTCGACGAGGAAATCAACCTGCTGCGGGTGAATGCTGAAGCGGTGCTGTCGCTGACGCACCATTTCGGCAGGCGGTTTGCGGCCCAACACCGGGGTGGTATCATTCTGCTGAGTTCAATGGTGGCTTTCCAGGGGGTGCCGTACGCGGCCAATTATGCCGCCAGCAAAGCCTATGTGCAGTCGCTGGCCGAGGCCCTGGCGCTGGAGTTGAAGCCCGACGGGGTCGATGTGCTGGCAGCGGCTCCGGGACCGGTCAGGAGTGGGTTTGAGCAGCGGGCCAACATGGCCATGACGATGTCGCTTACGCCCGAGCAGGTTGGCGTACCGATTCTGCGGGCTCTAGGACGACAAACCACGGTGCTGCCCGGCTGGCTGACCAAGCTCCTAGTCTACGCCCTCCGAACGGTGCCGCGCTGGGGAAAGGTACGTATCATGCAGCAGGTGATGGGCGGTATGACCCAGCACCAGCGTCAACTTCAGCCAAATCCATGAAGGTTTTTCTGACCCAACTCCGCCACAGCAACGAGCCACTGTATTACTTCGGACTCGGCTGCCTGCTGGCTGCGCTGCTTTGTCTGGTATGCATTCGGTTTACCCATACGCAGGTTCTGGGCATCAATGCCTGGTATAAACCCATGAAGTTTTTTCTGGCCACCGGCATTTTTGTCTGGACGATGGCCTGGTTTATGCAGTACCTGGGCAACAGCCGGGCGGTTGTCTGGTATTCGTGGGGACTGATTGTTCTGTTCACCTTTGAGGACCTGTTTATTGCCCTTCAGGCGGCTCGCGGGCAGTTGTCGCACTTCAACGTGAGCACCCCTCTGTTCGCTACGTTATACGGGCTGATGGCCGCAGCGGCCGTCGGTATCTCGCTCTGGACGGCCTACATAGCCCTGCTATTCTTCCAGCAGGACCTGCCGGACCTGCCAAGGGCGTATCTGTGGGGCATTCGGCTGGGGCTGCTTTTGTTTATCGTGTTCTCAATGCAGGGGCTGAGCATGGGATCCCGGCTGACGCATACGATCGGTGGGGCCGACGGCAGCCCCGGTTTGCCGGTGGTCAACTGGAGCCGACGCTACGGGGATTTGCGGATCGCTCATTTTCTGGGAATGCACGCCCTGCAGATTCTGCCGCTGCTGTCGTTCTACGTTCTGAAAAGCGTCCGGGCAACGGTTATTGCCGCGCTGCTGTACGCGCTTGTGACGACCTTCGTGTTCTGGCAGGCTATGCAGGGCAGACCGCTGTTTCGATAGAGTAGGGCCGTTCAGGACGGTTGCCGACACAGAGATTATATCGACCGGCGCAAAGACGAAAGCAGCCACGAAGCCCGGCCTGATCATAAGCCGGGCTTCGGTGGACGCGCACGGTGCCGGATGAACGGAACAGGGCCTCAGGCGTGCAGGCGCGGGGTAGAGTCGAGACCAGAAGGGTTGTAGGGTCTGGTATGACCGGCAGACGACAAGCGGTTTTGAGCCTGTTGGGTAAGGCGATTGAGTTCGTCCGTGTGTTGAGCAAGGGTCTGGTAGTCGTCGCCACTAAACGTACCCGATTGTACGTCAGACTGGCTTACGTCGGTAAGCAGGATGGTAAGTTGATCCTGCATGGCCAACGCGACTTCGGTAAGGGCATTGTCCGGAGACAGATGGTCGGCTGGTTGAGTCTGGATGCGCTGAACAAGCTGTTGATACGACCAGTAGAAGGTAGAAACGGCCTCAATCCAGTTTGATAGTATTTGTTCACAAACGTCTGTTGTAAGCGGGACAGAGAGCAACGATGCCTGTTTTGTAAACATTATAGTAGATAAGTTCCTTTTTGTGAGTGTTGTGAGGTTAAAGTTAAACAAATCATATTTAAATACAAGCTGTATTAGTAAAAAATACTGAAATTATTTACTTAAGTAACGTTTGCTTCGCAGCAAGTTAGTGGATAATGTGTAGCGTTTACATCGGGAGGTTAGACAAATTTTTGAACAATCAGGGGGGCGATACGTGTCCCTACTAAGAAGAGATGTATACCTATGAACTCAACGATGTGAGCCGTCATGCGGATTGATGAAAGCAGTACCCGACCCGATGATGTTTCGCCCGAGCTGGCCGCGTTTGGTGAACACAAGCACATTCCGTCGGTAATCCGGAAAAATGTGCTGATTGCGCTGTCGTTTTATCCCGAGCTACGAACAGCCTGTATCCGCTTCGTTTTTAAGCAGAAAATCCGGTCGTCGGTCATGCAGGCGCAGCCGGTGGTCGGCAGTCTGCTGAGTAGCCGGCAGAAGCGGGCGTATCAGATCAATATCAGCGCCATGTTCAAGCTGACGCATACGGCGATTCCTATCCACCACATTCCGGATGCGATCATGATCGGCTGGATTGGTCATGAGCTGGGGCATATCATGGATTACGAGAACCGCAGCACAATCGGCATGATCCAGTTTGGACTGGGGTATCTGTTTTCGCCAGGCTACGTGCGTAAAGCCGAACGCGTCGCCGACGACTTTGCGGTGCAACGGGGCCTTGGCAATTATCTGGTTGCTACCAAACGGTTTATTCTCGATCATGCCGAACTGCCCCAGGCCTACAAAGATAAAATCGCCCGGCTCTACGTATCGCCCGAAGAAATCGTCGAACAGGTCAGAAAGCTGGAAGAAGAGAAACTGGCCAATCAGAAACGGACCCTGTAAGTGCACAACAGCTTTAGTGTAGCCTTTTGGTCAGGTTCAGAACCTAAAGCTGTTCCAGCGCGTAGGGTACGTTGTCAGACTGCTTCCAGAAGCGGGGCTTGTTGCTGGAAACGGTACAGATAAGGCGCTTTGTTGGCCGCGCCGGTATACTTCTTTTCCAGCCGTTCCAGTACGTTCAGGTCCAGCATCTTCTTCTGGAAATTGTTGCGGGCAAACGGTTTGTCGAAGATGGCTTCGTACAACTCCTGCAGGTCCTTCATGGTAAAGGTTTCGGGGAGCAGGTTAAAAGCGATCAGCTTCTGGTCGAGGTTGGCCCGCAGCGTTTCGAGCGCTTTTTCAACGATTTCGTTATGGTCCATAATCATCGTGGGCAGCGCCTTGATCGGGTACCAGTCGATGGATTCGTCAATGTCGTTTTTTCGGGGCACCACCTTGTTGATGTCCACCAGGGCGTAGTAACCAATCGACACAAACCGGCGGGTAAGCCACTCAAATTCTTTGCGATTGAACAGGTGACTGTCAAACTTTTCCCGGTTCAGCTCGACCAGCCGGCCCATAAACTGAACATTGCTTCGTTCGGCATCGCCAAATACCCTGAACTGTTCCAGATAAATATCCCGGATGCCGGTGCGGTCTTCTAAAATCCGAAAGGCGGCTTCATGAATGCTTTCCTGCTGATGAATAAAGCCGCCCGGCAACGCCCAGAAGTCTCCTTTGAAATCCAGTTTGGGGCTTAACACCTTCAGTTGTTTGTCCTGATAGCCAAAGATAACGCAGTCGATCGAAAGCTGTTGGATGTAGTCTCGTTCACTAAGTGGCTGCATAGTATTAAATAAGTGGGTGTAGATCAGGTCGCCAATTTACACACTCTCACGTCAGATTGCTGATACTTCGAACTGCTATGTTATCGGCTCGGTCAGAAACAGGCAATGATTGTCCACAATAACGTAGTACTACAAATGTATGGAATTGTAAAAAAATTATTGTCTAAAAAATAGACAATAGGGAATTTTCTTCTTTACCTTTGCTCATCAAGGGTTAACTACATCCGCTCAATGCTACGTAAGTCTTTACAAACCACGGGGGTATTACTTGGACTTTGGCTGTGGTCGATGTCCGTCTTTGCCCAGGCACCCAAAATGAATCTGCTGGTCTTCAGCAAAACGGCTGCGTTCCGTCACCAGTCGATTGAAGCGGGCAAAACGGCGCTTTCCAGGATGTCGACGGAGAAAGGGTTCGGGGTGAATTTCACCGAAGATGCGTCGCTGTTTTCCGAAACTAATCTGAAGAAGTACAACGCCGTTGTGTTTCTGAACACCACGGGCGATGTACTGAACGACGACCAGCAGAACGCGTTTGAGCGGTTTATTCAGGCGGGTGGTGGCTATGTCGGGATCCATGCAGCCACCGATACCGAGTACGAATGGCCCTGGTATGGCAAACTGGCTGGGGCCTACTTCCTGGACCATCCCATGACGCCCAGTAATGTGCAGAAAGGGAAATTTATCGTTAAGCTGAAGAACCATTGGGCCACCAAAGGTATGCCCGATGCGTTTGAACGCACCGATGAGTTTTATAGCTTCAAGAATATTTCGTCTAAAATCACCCCGGTTCTGACCATCGACGAAACGAGCTATCAGGGGGGCAAGAACCCTGATTTTCACCCGATGAGCTGGTATCAGGAGTTCGACGGTGGCCGGTCGTTCTACACGGCGATGGGCCATACCGACGAGACCTTTGCTGAACCCCTGTTCTTAAATCACCTGTGGGCCGGTATCCAGTACGTAACGGGTGGCGATTCGCCCAAACCGCTGAACTACGCCAAAGCCCGGCCCGAAGAGAACCGATTTGCCAAAGTCGTACTGGCCGAGAAACTGGACGAGCCAATGGAATTAAGCGTACTCGGCGATGGACGCATTCTGTTCATTCAGCGGAAAGGCGAAGTGCGGCTTTACAACACCAGAACGAAGGAACTGAAAACCATTGCCAGGCTGCCGGTCAACATCAAATACGTCAGCAAGGAAGGTAAAGAGTCGATGGGGGAAGATGGGTTGCTGGGCCTCAGCAAAGACCCCAATTTTGCGCAGAATCACTGGATTTACCTGTACTACTCTGACCCGAATGAATCGAAAAACGTACTGGCCCGCTTTGAACTGAAAGGTGATGAGCTGGTGATGGATTCTAAAAAGGTGATGTTGGACGTACCGACCCAGCGCGAAGAGTGCTGCCACACGGGCGGCTCCATTGCCTGGGACCGTCAAGGAAATCTGTACCTGTCAACGGGTGACAACACCAATCCGCACGGCTCCAACGGCTTCAGCCCGAGCGACGAGCGGGCAGGTCGTAGTGCCTGGGACGCTCAGAAATCGTCGGCGAACACCAACGATCTGCGCGGTAAGATCATCCGAATCAAGCCCCAGCCGGATGGCACCTACACTATTCCTGAAGGAAATCTTTTTGCAAAAAGCACTCCCCAGACGCGCCCTGAAATTTACACGATGGGCCACCGGAACCCATTCCGTATTTCGGTCGACCCCAAAACGGGTTATGTGTATTGGGGCGAAGTAGGTCCGGATGCCGCCAAACCCGATCCCAATCGGGGACCAGCTGGCCACGATGAGGTTGGTCAGGCTCGCAAAGCCGGTAACTTCGGCTGGCCGCACTTCGTGGGCGATAACAAAGCCTACAACAAGTTTGACTTTGCCACCAACCAGATTGGCGAAAAGTGGGATGTCAACGCGCCAACCAATACTTCGCCGAACAATACGGGTCTGAAGGTATTACCCCCGGCGCAGAAGGCATTTATCTGGTATCCGTATGATGCATCGCCGGAGTTTCCGCTGGTGGGTGCCGGTGGCCGGAATGCCATGGCTGGGCCGGTATTTTATGCCGATGCCTTCAGCGGAGCCCCCCGCGTTTTCCCGAATTACTACGACGGTAAACTGCTGACGTACGACTGGATGCGTGGCTGGATTATGGCCGTTACGATGGATAAAGACGGCAACTTTGAGTCGATGGAGCGGTTCATGCCCAGCTACAAATTCAGCAATCCAATGGACATGGAATTCGCGACCGATGGCGACCTCTACATGCTTGAGTATGGATCGGGCTGGTTTTCGGCCAATGACGATGCCCGACTGATTCGCATTGAATACAACGGCGGCAACCGCAAGCCACAACTGCAGGTGGCGGCTAACAAAATGGGCGGTTCGGCTCCACTGAACCTGAAACTGACGGCGGCCGGTACGACCGATGCCGATGGTGACGCGCTGACGTATTCGTGGAAGCTATCGTCGAAAAACGGTTTTTCTAAAGTCATCAACACCCCCGATGCGGCCCTGACGCTGGCAAAAGCCGGAGTCTACAAGGCAACGCTCACGGTCAACGACGGTAAAGGCGGTATCTCGTCGCAGTCGATGGACATTACCGTTGGCAACGAATCGCCCGTGCTGACGGTGGACATGCCCGGCGGAAACAAGTCGTTTTTCAGTCCGAACAAGCCATTTAGTTACGCCGTGAACGTAAGCGACAAGGAAGATGGCAAACTAGGCAAGGGTATTGACCCGGAACGCGTAGCGGTTACCATTGACTATCTGCCGGAAGGATTCGATAAGGTAGCCATCGCGCAGGGGCACCGCTCGGCCGACGCGGGTGCTTTGCTGGCCACGGGCAAAAAACTCATCGAAGCCAGCGACTGCAAAGCCTGCCACAGCATCAATAAGAAGTCGATTGGTCCCGCATATGCCGACGTATCCAGGAAATACAAGGGTGATGGCTCCGCGCTGGAGCGCCTGACCAAGAAAATTATCACCGGTGGTGCCGGTGTGTGGGGTGAAACGCCAATGTCGGCTCACCCGCAACTCTCAACGACCGACGCGTCTGAGATGGTCAAGTATATACTCAGCGTATCGAGCCAGGCCGCTGCAGGTTCGCTACCAACCCAAGGCAGCTATACCGCTAAAATTCCGGCCGATGATAAAGGCAAAGGGGTGTACATTCTGCGCGCTTCCTACGAAGACCGGGGCTCGAACGGTCTGCCGGCGCTGCGGTCGGAGCAGACCTACGTACTGCGGAACGCCAGGGTGGATGTGCACGGCTTTGATACCTACGATAACGTTAACAAGATGGCGTTTGGTGGCAACAACCTGGCTATTCCGAGCAAGTCGGGCGCGTACATGGTTCTCAGACAGGCCGACCTGACTGGCGTCGGTGAGCTGCGGATTATGGCCTCGGCTCCCAAGCCACAGCTTAACGCCAAGGGGGGAAAGGTCGAAGTGCGCCTGGATAGTCCAACCGGCCCTTTACTCGGCGAATCGCAGTTTCTGGAGGCCAGCGATAAAATGGATTTCAAACCGTCGGCGTTAACGATTCCCATCAAGCCGTCAACGCCATTGGATGGGAAACTACGCGATGTGTATGTCATTTTCACCAATCCGAAGGAACCCCTCGGCAGCCTGATGGTGGTCATGGGCACTGAGTTCGTGCTGAATCCGAATGCCGAATAAGTCGAGGTACAGTAATAAGTCAGCTTAATTAACCAATCAAAATCCCCTGTTTCCATGAAAAAAGTAAGCTTCTTTCTGCTCTTTCTGCTGCTGAATGTAGTAACCCGCAGCGTTGCTCATGCCCCGGACGATTTCTTTGCCGGCAAATGGGAAATCACCGTAACCGGTACACCGAATGGTGATGCGAAACTCGTAGCTGAGCTGGTTCGGAAGGACGGTAAATTGACCGGCGAACTGGTGAACGCTGCCGACTCAAATCAGGAAAAAATCCCCGTAACTCAGCTCACCGAAAGTGCTGATAAGCTGTCAATGGCCTTCACCGCTCAGGGCTATGACGTTACGCTGGACCTCAGCAAAGTGGACGACGACAACCTGAAAGGTATGCTGATGAATATGTTCGAAGCCAAAGCAAAGCGGCTGAAGTAAGCTATGCCGTGTAATGGGTCTGAAGCAGGCGGTGAGTAATCACCGCCTGCTTCTTTTGCGTTCATGTCAGGCAGATGCCAGATGCCGGTCGTAGCCGGCCTTGACCAGTTCTTCGTAGGCGGCCCAGACGTCGTCGGGGATGGGCTGCGGAATCTGAAAACCCCGTTCCGGATACAGCCGGATGCGCTGTAAGTCCCCGACCATAATGCTGATCACGTCGTCGGGCGTCAATTCCGGGTTGGTGTATCGGCTCAGATAGACCTCGAAGGCGTCCTGCGGGGAGGTGACGATCACCAATTTTTCGGGCCATACCTTCCGGAACGTAGCGTAGCTCCGGCGCTCCATGTACGGCTTCTGTACAACAATGAACGTTTCTGGGTCGAGTCCTTTTTCGGCCAGTAGCTGCCGGGTGAACAAGACGTTCTGGCCGGTGTTGGCCGATTGGTTCTCAATCAGGATATGCTCCGCCGGAACGCCCATTTCCACGGCAATACGGGCAAACAGATCGGCTTCGGGTTCGGTCCACATCGAGCGGGTAATGACCCCGAGCCCACCCGAAAACATGAGCAGGGGTGCCCAGCCCTCCAGAAACAGCTGGGCTCCGCGTTCGGCTACCCGGGTGTCATGACTGCACAGCACCAGAATTACATCGGCTTTCCGGAGCGTATGGTTCACGTGGTGATAATCCCAGAGCGTCTGGGCCAGTTCGCGAATGCGCGCATTCATCATAATCAACGGTTAATTAACCAGGCGAAGGGAAATGATATTGATCAGCAGATTGACCACGAGCGCCAGACAAAACGACGCGCCCACTGAAAAGTGTGGCAGCAGAAACGCCTGCAGAAAAAAGAACGTAGTGAACCCCAGCACGCCAATCAGCAAACCGCGCAGAATCAGGATCGTGGCCGTACTGCCCTGCAGGTAATGCGTAAAAATGGCCAGTATAGACGTAATGATGGGGAAAGGCGTCAGGATGCCGCTCCAGGCGGGGCCGAGTACGTTAGCCAGCCAGGTAACTACTACCACAAACAACGTAGCGACCACCATCCGGATGGGCACATCGAACGGTAGCCGTCGGGGTTGGATCGTCTGCGCTGCGGGTTTGGGAAAAAGCCGCAGCGCAAGCAGGGCACAGCCAAGGGCAATGCCGTAGGTAGCAAACAGATTGAGGGTGAAGAAGGTGAAGACCCAGGCAATGGCTACGTACACCCCATACGAGATCAGGACGGTGGGCAACCAGTGAAACCGACGCGACAGCAGCGCGTAACTGTAGCAGAAGGTTGTCCAGGACACGATTCCCATCAGGATGCCCTGTACAGACCGAATGCCAAAGGTTTTCCCCTGTTCCAGAATAAAAAACAGCAGAATCGGTCCCGCGACCCACGGCAAACTGGCAACCATGCCCCCAATCCGATGGCCCCATTTCCGGCTGGAAAGAGTAATCAGACCGATCACCAGGGGCATCAGGGTCACTTTAACGAGCAAAACAGTCATGAAGCAAACGGAGCGGCCCGGCCTATGTGGCTCAGCCTGACAACCAACGTCCGGCCGCTTATCCGGGTGCAAAATACGACATACCCGGGGAAATATCCGCATGCCGTCCAGGACCCAACTGTCTCTGCCAGGGCCCCGGCATCGCGTTACCGCTTTCGGTGGTTACCCGTCAGGCATGCGTTGGGTAGTTACCTAGGGCATGACCGGTACTTCCGGACTTTTTGTGTACCCGATGCGCATGGCCATGACCGTCAGGACCTGATCTTTTGGCATTGTGATCGGGGTCGTGTACACCCGCCAGCTCTTGCTGTCTCCGATTCGGTAAGCAATGGACGCGCCCGGTGTCGAACAGCTCAGGGTGAGCCGGTCGCCCGACCGGGCTACCTGCGGTGTCGCCGTAACGGGTGGTTTGTCGGCCCCCTGCCACATCTGCCGCACCAGTTCTTTTTCGGGAAGTTTGCCGAGATCGTTGGTTTCGTTTAGCCATTTGTCCAGCTCCTTCCGCAGTCGTTTCAGATGACCCCCGTACGCCGGATTGTCGGCCAGATTGGTCAGTTCGGACCGGTCGGTGGTCAGGTCGTAGAGTTCGTCTACTGGCTTGGTCGTTTGAAACCACCGCATCTGGGTTGAATTGAGTTTACCCGCGTCGCGGAGTTGCAGCAGTTCGGCCATCATCGGCTGCTGCTTCCGGTAGGCGATGTCCATGTACAGCGGACGGTCGGGGTAGAAGTTCCGCACGTACTGGTAACGCCCATCGTGAACGGTCCGAACGCGGTCGTATTCTGAGTCGAGCCGGTCGCGGGCACCGAATACGTACCGCCGGGGCTGAACTCCGGCGGGTCGTCGACCGGTTTTGGGATCAAGAAATGCCCGGCCCTGCATGTAGGCAGGCGGAGCCGTACCCGCCAGGGTCAGGACGGTCGGGGCCAGATCGATCATTGAGATCAGTTCGTCGCGGGTCGTACCGGCAAAACGCCCGTCCGGAAATCGTACGATCAGCGGAACCCGCAGGCCCCGGTCGTAGATTTCGCGCTTTACGAACGGCAGCCCGTCGCCGTGATCCGACCAGAAGAAAATAATGGTTTTATCGAGCAGGCCATCGTCTTCCAGTTGTTTCAGAATACCACCTACCCAATCGTCCATGTCGCGGATGTTGCTGTAGAACCGGGCCATATCCTGCCGAACGGTCTTGGTGTCCGGGTAGTAGGGCGGTACGCTGATACGGGCCGGATCGACCCGCAGGGGCAGGTCTTTGCGCTGCCACACCTGCGATTCGTGCGTGACGGTGTTGTTGAATATGGAAAAGAACGGCTGGTTTTCGGGACGGTTTTTCCAGTGCGCTTTGGTACTGACCTCATCCCAGACCGTCGGCGGGGCTTCGAACTGGTAGTCGGTTTTAACGTTGTTGCTGGTGTAATAACCCGTAGCCCGCAGAAACTCCGGGAACGCTTTTACGTCCGGGGCCATCACGACCGAGTACTCCTTCGGCAGGCCGGTTTTGGCCGGATACGTATCGTAAAGCGTCCGCATGTTGTGGCCGCCCGTGCTGGTCTGGTACATACCCGTAATGATGGCGTTGCGGCTCGGGGCGCAGACCCCCGCTGTGCAGAACGCGTTGCTGAACCGTATGCCTTCGCGGGCGAGCCGGTCGATGTTGGGTGTCGGGATGGTCGTATCGCCGTAGCAGCCCAGCCGGGGCGACATATCTTCGCACGAAATCCAGAGGATATTTGGGCGCTCGGGTGCCGGAGCTTTCTCTACGGCCCAGCCGGACACTAGGGCGGCTGTGGTTACTAATACGAGCAGGAAACGATGGCGAAACAGCATAATCGGCGGCTTATTGGGTAAACGGAAAATCAGTGGATGGAACACGGGCCTGCTCCAGAATCGGTTTCAGTCGGGCAACGACTGCCGGACTACGGTCGGCGAGGTTGTGCTGTTCGGTCGGGTCGCGGTTCAGGTCATACAACTCCAGTTTGTTGTCTTTCAGCAGGTAAACCAGTTTGTAATTGCCCTGCCGAACGGCCTGCTTGCGTCCCTGCTCGTGAAATTCCCAGTAGAGGTAGGGATGCGTCGGCTGCTTACCCCGGCTTAGCAGCGTCGGCAGGTACGAAAGGCCATCGGTTGTGCTCGGTGCGGGCACTCCGGCCACTTCGCAGACCGTTGGCAGGAAGTCCCAGAAAGCCGAAACATGGTTGCTGAGGGTGCCGGCTTTAATGGCGCCCGGCCATCGGGCCAGCATGGGCACCCGGATGCCACCCTCGTACAAATCGCGTTTTATGCCGCGCAGACCGCCGTTGCTGGCAAAATAAGCCGGATCATTACCCCCCTCCGCGTGCGGCCCGTTGTCGCTGGTAAAAATCACCAGTGTGTTGTCGTCCAGCTTCAGCTCGCGTAGCTTGTCGAGCACTTTACCCACGTGCGCATCCAGGTAGGTGATGCTCGCGGCAAACGCTTTCTCTACCTCCGGGAAGTTCTGGTTTGCATAGGGGCCGTAGTCGGGGACCTCGATGCCGTGGGGCGCAACGAGTTTATGTTCGTTGTTGGCGTGGGGCGATACGTAGCTCAGATACAGATAAAACGGCCCCTGCTTCGACTGTTCGATAAACTGCAGGGCTTCGTTGGTAAACAGATCCTGCGTCCAGGCCACCCGTTTGGTAGCTGCTGATCCAATGCCTTTCACCCCGCCGTTTTCTACGTAAATGACCTCATTGGGAAGCTGAACTTTTGCCTCGTTGCGCCAGAGGAAATCGGGGTAGTGATTATGCGCGTGGGTCTGATTCAGGTAGCCATAGAAATAGTCGAAACCCTGCTGGCGCGGAGTGCCCGTGGAGCCCTCTTCGCCCAGGCCCCACTTGCCGATGAGTGCAGTCGTATAACCGGCCTCTTTGAGGTATTCAGCAACTGTTTTGTCGTTCGGTTGCAACGGAACGCGGGCGTTGCCCCGGATGCGGGTATGGCCGGTATGCAGCCCCGTCATGAGGGCGCAGCGCGAGGGGGCGCAAACGGTACTGCCGGCGTAATGCTGCGTAAACCGCATACCCTCCTGCGCCATCCGGTCGAGGTTAGGTGTCTGAATAACGGACTGGCCTGCTCCGGCGTTCCGATAACAGCCCAGATCCCCGTAACCCAGGTCGTCGGCCAGAATAAAGATGATGTTGGGTTTCCGGGGCTGGCGCTGTCCCGATGCGTTGTAGAAACAACCAACGGTCAGACAAAGAAAAAGGGTGGTTTTCAGGTAGTTCATGTCGTATGCGTAAGGGTTTGTGGGAGGCTCACTGTGGCCGGAAGCACTGTTATCATTTCAGTCGGTAAAGCTGTACGTTTTTCAAGTCTATCGGGTCACCACCGGTTCGATTCGTCGCCCGAACGGTCAGGGTAGCGGGCCCCGCGTTCAGGGTCAGCCGACCTAGCAAGCGGGGTGACCATTCGCCCGGTTTCAGCGTCGCGAGGGACTTCTCTACCGACCTGTTACCTACGCGCACCTGCACTACCGGGTCGGAAGTATCCGTCTGTGCCCGCAACGTCAGGGCCACGTCGTACGTACCCGGACGGGTTATCGCCAGGTTCCAGTATACTTCATCCTGCGATGATGTCCAGCCCGACAGCCAGTCGCCGTCTACGCCTTCGGGGTGCGGCCCAATGACACGCTTGCCGTCGATAATCCCCCGGTCGCCAAGGTACCTCAAACCGCCCCGCGCCCGACCGAGGTGGGGCGTGAGGGTAACCGGATTGGCCTCGGCGTACCCCACCGGAATCGGCAGCCGCCGGAAGCCACGCTGAGCGTGTGTCTGCTGCCACCATTGCCGGTACAGACTGTCCAGACGGTGCAACAGGGCCGGGTGCTGGTCGGCCACGTTGCGGGCTTCGGCCGGGTCGGCCTGCAGGTCGTACAGTTCGGTTCCGTTCACCATTTTATACCGCTGCGTACGGGCCATGCCACCGGGGTAGGGGGCCGGCTCGTGCAGGGTTTTCAGGGCGTAGTTCAGATACAACGTCCGCTCCGGCCACGCTTGTGGAGAGGCTTCCAGCAGCGGGCGCAGACTGCGTCCATCCATGGCCACCGGTTTCGGCTGCGCGATGCCACCGAGATCAAGCAGGGTCGGCAGCAGGTCGATATGAGCCGCGACGGCTTCCTCAGCTCTGTTTGCGGAAATATGTCCGGGCCAGCGCACAAAGCACTGCGTTCGAATACCACCTTCGTATACCGAGAATTTTTTATCCCGCAGTCCGGCATTGTAGCGGACGTCGTCGGGGCGGTTAGTGCGCCAGATCGGCCCGTTGTCGCTCAGGAAAATGACAATGGTGTTGCTGGTCAGATCCCGCTGGTCCAGATGAGCCAGTAATCGCCCTACATTTTCGTCGAGATTTTTGATCATGCCGTACACCCGGGCTACGTTGTCGGACAGGCCCTTTGCCCGAAACGCCTGCACGTAGCGGTCGGCAACGTCGAGGGGGGTGTGAGGGGCGTTGTAGGGCAGATAGCAGAAAAACGGCTTACCGCCCTCCGCCTGATCTACGAAGCGGATGGCCTCGTCGGTCAGTACGTCGGTGATGTAGCCCTGCGTGGGGTAGGGCTGCCCATTGCGTTCGAGGGTAGGGTTGACGTAGTGGTCGAAATGGCCCGTTCGGAAGCCAATGTACGTCCCGAATCCCTGGGCATTGGGCAGGCTGGGGTAGTTTTCGCCGAGGTGCCACTTCCCGAATAAACCGGTGCGGTACCCGGCCCGGTGTAGGATTTCGGCCAGCGTCGTTTCGTCCGGGGCTATCGTTTCGAAGCCGTTCGTTACGCTGCGAACCCCCGTCCGCTGGTGGTATCGACCCGTCAGCAGGCTGGCGCGGGTGGGGGCGCAGACGGGCGAGACGTAAAAGTTCGTAAATCGCACCCCTTCCCGGGCCAGCCGGTCGAGGTTCGGCGTGTGCAGGTGCGGATTTCCGGCCAGGCTGTAGTCGCCATAACCCATGTCGTCGGTCAGAATCAGCAGGATATTGGGACGCGGTTGAGGGGGCTCCCCGCTCGGTCGCCAGCCAAGGGGGAGTAACACAGCGACGGTTAGCAGCGAACGGGCGTTCATTGGGTTATCCTGGGTTAGCAGCTTGATTGAAACTATCACCTACCGGCCTTATCCAGCATGTGGAACGGTATGCTCTTTTAAAACAATGGGTCCGAATCAGGGGGTGTCTGATCCCCTTCCGTGCATCTCTCCTCGTAACGACCGTAGACCCCGGTCAGGCATCTGTTTCCGTGTTTAGTCTTACGGCGTATTGATCGTCTGCTGCCCCGGTTTCAGCGGGATAGTTTTTCCGCTCCAGACCAGCGTTCCAGTCACGCCTTCCGGCAGTACAATGGACCCACTCAGGCCCCGGCCTTTCTTTTCCAGCCGGAACACCATCTCGCCCATCGGCAGCGGATAAGTACCATCCAGAAGCGATAAGGCACCAAAGCGGGGCTCCATCCGAATCGACCGGAACCCTGGCTCGGCCGGACGGATGCCGGCCAGCGTACTGAAAAACGTGTAGCCCGGGGCCGTGCTCCAGGGGTGGCACTCTGAGCGCGTCGGCTTATTCGGTGACTCAAACCGTTCGGGCGTGGTCGACAAGCCATCGGCCAGAGCCGCTTTCCAGGGTTGCAGCACTTTGTCGAAAAGCTCACCGGCCCCGGGCGACGATCCTGCGGCTTTGTGCAGCGCTTCAAACAGGTAAATGCGGTAGTAATACGTAGCCTGCCCAAGACTGGTGTCCGCCAGGATCTTCTGCAACACGGGTAGTTGCTGAGAAGCCGGGAGGGCGTCGGTCAGTACGGCCATGATGTTGGTGTGCTGATCGAAATAATCGCGGGTGGGTCGTTCGGCCATCAGCCCCCGACCGGTATCGTAGCAAAGGTTGTACACCTGTTTTCTGATCTGATCGGCGCGTCGGCGGTACGTTTCGGCCGGGCCACGATTGGCCGGGCCACGCATGGCCCCGTCTGATTCGCCCAGCAGGTCGAAGATGCGGGCGGCATTCTGAAGCGCGTACACGTAGTGAAGCGTCACCACGGCGGAGTTGGCTCCGTCCTGCCCGGGTGCCAGACCACCCTTCGCTCCCGGCTCGCTGTACCAGTCCACAAAGTACGCCCAGCGGGTGTTGCCGGCCAGGCCGTTCGGCTGCATTAGCCCATCGAACATGGCCAGTGTCTGGTGGATGCCCGGCACGAACTGGCGGATGAAGGTTTTGTCGCCCGAATGCATCAGGTAATCGTAGAGCATGTCAATCCAGATTACCGAGTAGGTTGGGTGCACGAAGGTAGACCGCAGCGGGTAGCAACTGGTCAGGTTGCCGTCCCAAAGGCGGGAGTAATGAAATTGTTCTAGAGCGTTGCGTACGTGCAGATCGTTGCCGGTCAGGGCGAGCCAGGTGAGGTCGTGAACCTTGCTGTCGCCGAGGTACTGCATGGTTTCATAGTAGGCGTCGCTCAGGAAGTAGTCCTGCGTACACAACTCCACGGTTCGGCGGCAGATGTTGAAAATCTGTTCGTATTCCGGCTGGTCGGTTGCGAACCGGGCTTTAACGGGTATGGGCGATGCCGTGTAAAGGTTGTACAGGTCGTTGATTGTGAGCGGCTGATCACCGGTCGTTACGTCCAGTTGAATAAACCGGAACGTGCGCAGCCAGGTCGGGCGGAACACGCGGCCCGTACTGCCGTCGGGCACGATAACGTCCCGCATGCCGATAAACTGACGCCCTTCAACCTGGTTGCGGTTGCCTTTCCGGGCCGTATTCGGAATGAACAGGTTCTCGGCATACCCGATTCGTACCGTACTGCCCGCCCCACCGGAAAAGTGAAGGTGCGGGTACCCGATGGTAAGCGTACCGTGATCGATCAGCAGGGTGGTTCGGGTCTTGGCCGGGATCACCAGCGGGTTATTCCCCTGTAGAAAAGCTCCGTTGGTGGTTAGCCCTGACACGGTGGCGACGCGGCCGAGTCGTTCCTGGCGCTGGGTCTGCAACGGTACGTTCCGGGGTTCGAGCAACCAGGCAAAACCACCCCCTAAGGCGGAAACGCCTTCGCAGAAGACGGCCGGTTTCCAGCCGGAATCATCGAACGCAAGCTGCTCCCAACCCCAGGGGTAAGCTGCGGTGTTCAGGCTGTCGGTGGGGTTGGCGGCATAGAAACCACCGATGATGTCCCGATCTTCGGGCCGGACCCGCCACCGCACGGGTTTGTGCGTAACGCCCCGGTTGTGCAGCACCCGCCAGCCGGTCTGGGCGGTGGTATTGACATTGACGGGCGTTCCGGGTTCGGGCGTGTTCAGAATAAACGCCGTCCTGTACGATTGCATACCAAAAAAGCGGTCGGGGCCAAAATTGACCACCTCAGCGGCCAGTACGTTGCGCCCCGGCTGCAGCAACGGCGCGAGGTCAACGGTCTCGTAGCGCCAGTGCCGGATGTCGGAAAGCTGCGGCCCCAGACACACCTGCCTGCCGTTCACGAATAGTTTGTAATGGTTGTCGGCCGAGACGTTGACCACAAAGCGCTCCGGCTTCTGGGGCAGTTCGAATACCCGCCGAAACAGCACCACCGCCGACTCCCCGCCCGACAGATCGGGGTGGGTGATCCACTGCGCTTTTATGGCTGTTGGTGCATAGCGGGGGGCCGACCTGTCGCGGCCCGTCGCGGCCCGGCCTGTCGTGGCCGGGCCCTGCACATTCAGTTCCTGCACCTGCGCCTGGCAAAGAGGGGGGAGCACTGCCGTCAGGAGCAGTGTGATACAAATCTGAAAGGTGGGCTTCATGAACAGGTGTCGGGGTAAGGTGTTGTACAGACGTCAGAGGTTCTTGCGTTTCAGTTCAGCAACGGCAAAGTCGGCGGCCCGGGCTGTCAGCGCCATGAATGTCAGCGAGGGATTCTGGCAGGCCGTCGACGCAAAGCTGGCGCCATCGGTAACGAACACATTCCTGGCGGCCCAGAGCTGGTTGTGTGCATTGAGCATCGACGTTTTCGGGTCGCGGCCCATGCGAACGCCACCCATTTCGTGGATGGCGAGACCGGGTGCTGAGTTGTTGTCGTACGTATTGACGTGCTTCAGGCCGGCGGCTTCGAGCATCTCGGCGGCATCATTGGCCATATCCTTTCGCATGAGCTTTTCGTTCTCCCGGAATTTTACGTCGAATACCACCGTGGGCAGACCCCATTTGTCCGTTCGGTTACGATCGAGTGTGATTCGGTTGTCCTCGTACGGCAAACATTCGCCGAAGGCCACCAGTCCCATCGTCCACGGACCGGGTTTGGCGGCTTCTTCTTTCAGTTCCGCCCCGAAACCGGCCGTTTCGGCAACGAGCCGCTGCCAGCCCGACCGCGATGCGCCACCCTGGTAGCCGAAGCCGCGGACGTACTCCCGCTTGTCGGTGCCTATGTTTCGGTAGCGGGGAATGTAAATGCCGTTGGCGCGCCGGCCATAGTAGTAGTTGTCGTCAAAACCCAGCCCCTCGGCCCGGCCACTGGCCCCGATCTGGAAATGGTGGTCCATCACGTACCGGCCCAGCGTTCCGCTGTCGTTCCCGAAGCCATTCGGAAACCGGTCGGATACCGAGTTAAGCAGGATGACGTTGGTGCTCACCGTCGACGCATTCAGGAAGATGATGCGCGCGAAATACTCGGTGGGCTGCTTCGTAACGGCGTCTACCACCCGCACGCCCGTAGCCCGCCCGCGATCCTTGTCGAACAGCACCTCCGATACGATGGACTGCGTCCGGACGGTCAGCCGGTTGGTGTTCCGGGCTGCGGGCAACGTAGCCGACTGGCTGCTGAAGTAAGCGCCGTAGGGGCAGCCCCGGCTGCACATATTCCGGTACTGACACGGCGCCCGGCCAATCGCCGTCTGCACCGCGTTGGGCTGCGAGAGGTTGGCGGTACGGCCGATCATCATCGTCCGGTTCATCTTCTGCTTCAACTGCCGGCTGATGTGCTCTTCCACGCAGTTCATCGGCATGGCGGGCAGGAAGTCACTGTCGGGCAACTGCGGCAGTCCGGCTTTGCTGCCCGAAATACCGGCGAATTTTTCCACGTAGCTGTACCAGGGGGCGAGGTCTTTGTACCGGATCGGCCAGTCGGTGCCGAAACCGTCGCGGGCGTTGGCTTCCAGGTCAATGTCGCCCCAGCGGTAGCTTTGCCGACCCCACATGATCGATTTGCCCCCGAGAATGTCAGGTCGTCGCCAGTCGAACGGTTGAATTTCGCGGTAGGGCGCATCGTGGTCGTTGAACCAGAAGTGCGCGTTCTGGTCATTGTGGGTATGCACCCGGTACTGGGGGGGTGTCTTGTCGACGGGGAGGGGTGTCCGGCCGCGATAGGGAAACTCCCAGGGCGCTTTCAGGGCCGTTTCGTAGCCGGTAATGTGTTCCAGCGGACGGCCCCGTTCGAGCATCAGCACGCGCAGGCCCTTCTCGGTCAATTCTTTGGCTGCCCACCCGCCACTGATGCCGGACCCGACCACGATGGCGTCGAACGTATTGGAAATGGGTGGTGTCTTCAGTTGTAGTGTCATGGTTCAGTTCAGTCAATGATTGGCGGAACGTTACCCGTTCCGACCGAAAGTGAAGTGCGCTGACGGTGTTCGGGCAGACGCCAGCAGGCTTTTCAGTCGGCTGACGGTTTCGGGCTGCTGCTCAACAAGATTCGTTTGTTCGGCCGGGTCGCGGTTTAGGTCATAAAGCTCATACTGATCGGATTTTACCTTGTAAATCAGCTTCAGATTGCCCTGCCGAACGGCCTGCCAGCCCCCCTGTTCGTGGAACTCCCAGTACAGGTGATCGTGTCTGGTCTGCCGTCCCCGGCTGAGCAGCGTCGGTACCATTGACAGCCCATCCGTTGGTGTTGCAGGCTTCACTCCGGCCAGATCGCAGGCGGTGGCCAGAAAGTCCCACTGGGCCGACGGCAGATCACTCACCCCCGGTTTTACCTTGCCGGGCCACCACGCAATCAGGGGAGCGCGGATACCGCCTTCGTACGGACTGCGCTTCATGCCCCGCAGCCGGTTTGTTTTGGCGAATCGCTGCGGTATGTCTTCGGTCGAGCCGTTGTCGCTGCTGAACAGTACCAGGGTATTTTTGTCGAGCCCTTGTTTTTTGAGCGCATCCATGATCTGCCCCACGTAGTCGTCCATGCGGGTGATGGTAGCGGCATACGTCTTTTCGAGGAGCGTCCAGGCCGGGCCACCGGGCGGTTCGTTTTCGTAGGGAGCCAGCGTCGGCGATTGAAACCGCTGGTCTTTGGGCGCTTCGCCGTTGTTATGCGGCAGGGTGTAAGCCAGATACAGGTAGAACGGCTTGTTGTGCGGGCGGGCAATGAACTGAAGCCCTTCTTTGGTGAACAGGTCGTTGCTGTACACTTTCGGTTCCGGCGTGAAGCTCCCCAGTCCCTTGAACAGCGCGGTCTTAGGCTCCCAGATCACTTCGTTGCCCAGCTCTTCCCGCCGACCGTTGCGTACCAGATACGCGGGGAAGTTGTTGTGCGCCAGCACCTGATCGAGGTAGCCGAAATAGGTGTCGAATCCCTGTCTGGTCGGTTCGCCGGTGGTTCCCTCAATGCCCAGGCCCCACTTGCCGACCAGCGCGGTTTCGTAGCCGGCTTCTTTGAGCCGCTCAGCGACCGTAACCGTTTCGGGCGAAATTGGCATCTGGCCGTGTGGCTGCATCTGGATATTTCCCCGCACCTCGCAGTGGCCGGTGTGCATCCCCGTCATCAGGGCGCAGCGCGAGGGCGCGCAGACCGACGTACCGGCGTAGTGCTGAGTAAATTTCAGCCCCTCGGCGGTCATGCGGTCGAGGTTCGGCGTTTTGAAAAGGGGGTGACCGTAGGGGGCGGTTTCCTCAACCCCCAGATCGTCCATGTTGATGTACACGATGTTCGGCGGGCTGGTGTTGGGCGCTTCTGTCAGGGAAGGGGCCGGAATGCCCGCCCAGCAGGCCAGCAGCGTGATCGGCAGGAAGGTCCAGCGAGCGTTACAGGTTTTTTTTCTCATAACGATTGGGATGCGGGAAGATGCGTTTCTCCAGGTCGGATACCTGATCGCGGGGCTCACAGAACCAGGCCAGCGTCTGCTCCGTGGTCAGGTTGGTCGGGAGCCGGGCCGCGTCGGGGTGCGTTTCCCGGAACACGGCGATCAACTGCGCCTGCAGGGTTTGCAGCCGTGTCTGCTGGGCCGGATCGGTGGCCAGGTTATGCAGCTCGTCGGGGTCGCGCCGGAGGTTATAGAGCCGGTGGACGTAGCCGGCTGGTCGCGTATCGCCAATTTCGTAGCCCAGACCCAGATCGTACTGATTGGTCGAAAAGACGTATTTCCAGGGGCCGCCATCGCGATCGTCGGTGCGGAGCATGGCCATATTGTCGACCAGGTATTCCGAAAACACCTGGTCGCGGTGATTCTTTTTGGGGTTTTTAAACAAAGGGATCAGGCTCTTCCCCCGCGTTGGTAACGTCGGTGCGCTGGCCGCTTCCACGAACGTAGGCACCAGATCGACCAGTTCAACCAGTTCGCTGCTCACCGACCCGGCTTTGGTCAGGCCGGGGGCGCGAACCAGCAGCGGAGACCGCACAGCCGGTTCCCACATCGTGTGCTTCTCGAACCGGTTATGATCGTTGAGCAGGTAACCGTGGTCGGCGATGTACACCACGAGCGTATCATCCCGCAGGCCGTTGTCGTCGATGGCATTGAGGATCAGTCCTACGTTTTTGTCCAGGTAGTCGACGCAGGTGTAGTAGCCCGCGACAATCTCCCGTTTCTGGGTGTCGGTCAGGCCCCGGAAGATGGTCGGGGTCCAGGGCAGGTCTTCCGGGCCCGCTTTGCCCAGCATCATCTGCTCCGGCCGGTAGCGGCCGGCAAACTCCACCGGAAAATTCATCGGTGCGTGGGGCGCATGAAACCCCACGAAGAGCAGGAACGGACTGCTTCGCTGCGCCTGCAGGAAAGCAATGGCTTCGTTGGTCAGGTACGTATCGAGTGCGTCGGCATCGTACAACGGTTCGGGCCGAACGCCGGGATTTACCCACTGTTCCACCGAAAATCCTTTGGTTTTGCTCATGTCACGTACCGGTACGTCTGCGGGAACCGGCCTGGGCCCACCTTTACTTTTCAGCCACTTGGTGTACTCGGCGGTATCTTTCCGGATCTCGAACCCATGCGCCGGAACGCCCGCCGGCAGATTGGTGTTGGTGTGCATCTTACCGATGGCCGCCGTGCGGTAGTGCTGAGCGTTCAGGTGCTCGGCCACGGTGAGGTTCTTTTCGTCAGAAAACGGGGTGAACAGCAGGTTTACGCCGGTTTGGTGCGGGTAGTTGCCCGTCAGGAACGACTGCCGCGACGCGCTGCATACCGGTGACTGACAGAATGCGTTGGTAAACCGCATCCCTTCCCGGGCCAGCCGGTCGAGGTTAGGGGTGTTAACCCGCCTGTTGCCGTAACAGCCCATGACCCGCATGGCGTGATCGTCGCCGATGAGCAGAACGATATGTTTATACAGACCACCCGCGCGTTTTCCGTTCAGGAGCGATACGCCAAGGCCGGTGGCGGTCAGGGCTGCGAGCGTTTGCTGGAGGAACGTACGGCGCTGCATGGCTGGATCAGGTTGAGTGTATGAAAAACGATCAATCCGCTTTGGCGACCGTACCGGGGGCGCGCCGGTTCGAACCGGGTCGCTGCTGCAGGTTGTCGCCGAGATCGGCCCGGGCCTGTTCGGCCAGTTGTTGAAGGTCACTGACGACATCGGGGTGCATGGCCTGCCGGTCGTATCGTTCCCCGGGGTCGTGCCGCAGGTCGTACAGCGCCCCCTCGAAGGCGTGGTTGCCGGGCGTTTGGCCGGGTTTGCCGTCCCGGCCGGGTTTACCGGCTTCGTACGACACCCCCGGGTGGGCAAGTACCAGTTTCCAGTCACCTTTCCGAACGGCTTCGAGGTTGTTTTCGCGGAAATAGTAGAGGAACGTCTGCCGGGGGGATTCGGTCGCCGTACCCCGCCAGGCGGCCTGTACGTCGATGCCGTCGATAGGTCGGCGCGGCAGCCGGGCTCCGCACAGCCGGGCCACCGTTGGCAGTACGTCGAGGGTGCTGAGGAGTTGATTGCTGACCTGACCAGCCGGGACTTCGCCGGGCCAGCGGACGATGCAGGGCACCCGATTGCCGCCCTCGAAGGTGGTTTGCTTGCCCTCGCGCAGGCCGCCCGACGAACCGGCATGCTCGCCGTACGCGAGCCACGGGCCGTTGTCGCTGGTGAAAATGACCAGGGTGTTTTTCTCCACGCCGGTCTGCTTCAGCGACGCCAGTATCTGCCCCACGGCCCAGTCGACCTCCGTGATTACGTCGGCGTAGAGCCCGGCTCCGCTGCTGTTGCGGTGTTTGCCGGATACGGCCAGGGGTACGTGCGGCATCGGGAAGGGCAGGTACAGGAAAAACGGGTTCCGGCGGTTGCGCCGGACAAACGACACCGCCCGTTCGGTCAGGGCCGTAGTGAGGCTGTCCTGATCGGTAAGCGACGCCAGGGTTTTCACCGGCTGGTTGCCCTCAATCAGGGGTAGGGGTGGAAACTTCAGGTTGGCCTGATTCGGGTGCTGCGGCCACATGTCGTTGCTGTAGGGGATGCCCAGGTACTCGTCGAACCCCTGTTGGAGCGGCAGGAAGGGCTGCCGGTGACCCAGGTGCCATTTTCCGAAAATACCCGTGCGGTAGCCCTGCTCTTTCAGCAGCTCAGCGATGGTTTCTTCCTCCGGATGCAGACCCACCAGCGCGGTTGGATTCAGGGCGCCACTAATGCCTAGTCGATTCGGGTAGCAGCCGGTCAGCAAGGCCGCCCGCGACGCACTGCAAACGGGCTGGGCTACCAGAAAGTTGGTAAACCGCGTTCCTTCGGCAGCCAGCCGGTCGAGGTTCGGCGTTCGGTAACCCAGCGCCCCGTAGCACGACAGGTCGCCGTAGCCCAGATCATCCATGAATATCAGCACGACATTCGGCCGGTTCGGCCGGGCCACGTCAGGCCGAAAGTCGTGGCCCGGCCTGACGTGGCCCGGCCTGGCGTGGCCCGATATCAGCAAGATTGCCAGCAGGGCAGCGGTACCGGCCAAAAGCTTCGCAAGCATTGAATGTAACAAACGGGTTGTGCGCATACCGGATCAGCGTTGTTGAGAAACCTGAGAGATGGGTTGAGGACCGAGCAGTGATGGGTAGCCGACCAGTTTGATGCCCCGGTTCTGAATGGCCGCCTGCACGACCGGACTTTTCAGCATGGCCGCATCGGCATCGCGGCCGGGGGCGATGGACTGTTTGCCGCCGATGGGCTGTATCTCGTCGGTGTTGTAAGCAGGGTGGGTCACCAGCATGTAGGTGCCGGGGCCGAGCTGGTCCAGGGCTGCGACAAACGCCCGTTCCCGTTCGGCCGGGTCGGTGGCGTTCTGACCAGCGAATTTAGGAAACGGCTCAGCCATTGATGGTTCGAGCGTAGGTAAGCCGTATTCATTGGCTAATTTCTCGACTACCTCCCGCAAACGCAGGTCCGACCGGTCGAAGGCCATGTGAACCGACAAATGCGATACCTGACGGGGCAACGCCTGCCGGACCCGTTCAATCTGTGCCCGCAGTTCGCGCTCAACCTCGGCCATGTCGGGCTGGTGGTCGAGCAGTGATACGCCCGGCGTTGCGCCTTTCCAGGTGGTTGTGTAAAAATAACCGGCCGAATCCACCAGGCTGGGGGCAGCCGTCAACGGACGCCATTTCAGGTTGTTCCACTCGCTGGTCAGGACCAGGTGTACACCGACATCGGCATTGGGTAATCTGGCGAGTTCGGTTAAGGCTTCGGGCAGCCAGGCCGTTGGGGCCATCACTTCCACCGAGCGGGCGATGCCGTTGGTCAGTACGTCCAGACAGGCCCGGTTGGCGCTGTGGGCCATCCCGAGGTCGTCGGCCCGAACCAGCAGCCGGATTTCGTCGCGGTGGGCTTCCCAGTCGCGCAAAAAAGCGATGCTCTGCGGAACCTGCGCCATCGGCCGCAGCGATTCATCTTCAATAAACAGGTGTTTAACCCCATTGCGACGCGCTTCCTGCAAAAAGGCGCTCAGTCCAAGGTCACCTTGTCCGAGTGCCACCTGATGCGGCCGCAGCGCCGGATTTTCCAGCGAGGACGGTGTGCCGGGACGCCGGTCTTTGAGGTGTACCAGTGGAAAGCGACCGGTGTATTTCTTCAACAGGGCGATGGGGTCCTGCGGCCGGGCCGTCTGGCGGGTGTTTTTAGCCCAGATCAGATCCAGTTCGAACTGTACCGCGTCGGCGGGCATTTTCTCCGCCATGTAATCGAACAGCGTGCCATTGCCGTGGGCGACGAACTCGTAGCCGTGATTATGGTAGCAAAGCGTCAGTCCTTTTTTGCGCAGATACTGTCCGGCCTGCGTAAATACCGCAATGGCTTTGTCGGCATCAGCCTGGGTGAAGGTTTCGCCGTGCGGAATCCAGTAGCAGACCACGTACTTAGCGCCCAGCTGTTTCGCCCGGTCGGCCAGGAGGGCGACGCTGTCCTGCAACAGCCTGAAATCGCCACCAATGCCCACCATCCGAAGGCCGTGTTCCTTCATCAGTTTTCGGTACTCCCTGACGGGCATGTTGCGGGGCCAGCCGCCTTCCAGTTCGGTGACGCCCCACGCCCGAAGCTGCGCCATCATGGTGCGGGCGTCTTTGATCTCTTTCATGCTCGACAGTTGGATGCCAATCGGCCACTGAGCCAGCGCAGGCATTACCCAGATGAGCAGACCTGTCAACAGGAAAGCGGCTGTACCGTGTCGGAAAAAGGAGCGTTGCATAGGCCTTGGTTAAATAAAGAGCGGCTGATTCGCAGCCGCTCTGTCGTTGCTATTTTGTAAAAGCATCCGGACGCTCGGCTTTAACGATCAGGTTCGTGTAAATGCAAGTTCGGGTTGAGCGCGTGCGTTAGTACCCCGGATTTTGCTTTACGTTGGGGTTGTTGTCAGTTTCGGCCAGCGGGATCGGGAACAGCAGGTGTTTATTGGCGTCAAAGCCTAACAGCGTGGGCTGGTCGGAGCTGAAATCAAACCCCGACGACAGGTTAATCTGCCCGCCCTTATGCCACCGGCGCAGGTCGAACCACCGGTGTGACTCTTCGCCCGCCAGTTCGAGCAGGCGCTCGTTCCGGATGGCGTCCATGGCCTGAGCGGCCGTAAGCGTTGTCGGCAGATTGGCCGGTACGGTACCGTTCGGCACCATGTTCCGCGCCCGCGTCCTGACCTGATTGACCAGCGCCATGGCATCGGCCACCGCCCCGCCCGACTGCACAATGGCCTCGGCCTGAAGCAGCAGCACATCGGCGTAGCGCAGAATCCGGGCGTTGTTGGCCGAAGCGCCGGGGTTTGATGTCTTCTGGTCGCGGGTCCAGTATTTGCGGATGTCGCGGGTAGTCGGGTTCAGGGTCAGGTCGCGCCGGGGATCGGCCGGGTCGAAAGCCGCCAGTAGCTTCCGGGTGGCGATGAACCGGGCCGTTCCGAACAGCAGCGAATTGTTTGGTTCAAAAAGGCCCCACCAGCCCGACGTTGTCCCGACACCACCCGGCTCAAAGTCGTCGGAGAGGAATACGTTGTCGGTGTTGGGTGGCTGGCTCGCCTGAAATTCGTAGAGCGATTCGGCATTGTTCTCGCGGTCGGCGGCAAAGTTGTCGGCGAAATTAGCCACCAGTGAGCGGTTTCTGATTTTGCTGAAAGCCGCTACGGCCGCCGTAAAGTCGGCCGCTGTTTTGTTGATTGTTCCGCGAAAGACCAGACTCTTGCCCAGCATACCGTTGGCGGCATTGCTCGTGGCCCGTCCGGCATTGCGTGCATCCCAGGCTTCGGGCAGCAGACTGGCTGCTTCCGTAAAATCCTTAACGGCCTGGTCGAGCAGTTGCCCCTCTGTCGCAGACGGAGCCGCTACCTGATCCAGTGAGTTCAGCCGCTCAACTCGCAAGGGTGATGTCCCAAACGTATTGGCCAACCAGAAGTACGACAGTCCCCGCAAAAAGAGAGCCTCGCCCCGGTGCCGGTCTTTCAGCCCTGGGGTTAGGTAGACCCCGTCGGCCACCGTATTGATCTTGTCCAGCGCCGTGTTGGCCCGGTAGATGATTCGGTAAAGCGTGGTGTAGTAGTTCGTGAGTGTACCTACGTTGGGTTGCAAAGAGGCAAAGGTTTCGAGCGGGTTGGCGCCGGTGGTGGTGATATCGTCGCCGGGCAGGTGCCGCACCGCATGGACGTAGCCGCCAACCCGGTAGCCATACAACTCAACCTGTTTAGCGTAAACACCCCGAATCAGGGCTTCAAAATCCAGCTCCGACGTAAAAAAACTGGATTCAGTAGGATTGCCCGGGGCCACCTCCAGGTTATCCGGATTGCACGCGCCCATTGCCAGAGTCAGCGCCAGCACGGCAGAATATAGGAATGATTTCATGGCTTAGGTCAGGTGGTTTAAAAGTTGACGTTTAGTCCCAGAATCCAGGCGCGGGCGGGTGGAATGGCGTCGTTTTCGGGGTCGAGGCCCGACCAGTTGGTGAACGTCAGCAGGTTGTTACCCGTCAGGTATACCCGTACGTTCGACAGCGTATTACCCAGCACCGACTTGGGTAGGGTGTACCCCACCTGCATATTTTTCAGGCGCATGAAACTGGCGTCCTCCACGAAGCGGTCTGAGAAGCGGTTGTTGCTGGACGGATCGCCCTGTACGGCGCGGGGGATTGTATTCGAGGGATTCGTCGGCGTCCAGCGGTCGCGTACGTCCGTCCAGTAGTTGATGTTCTCCGAGTTCATGCTGATACCCGCCTGCCGTTCGGTGTTGATGTTCTGCACATCGCCTACGCCCTGGAAGAAAATCGACAGGTCGAAGCCCCGAAAAGCGGCCCCCAGATTTACCCCGTAGAAGAAGCCGGGGTTGTTAACGTTGCGGCCCAGAAACACCCGGTCGTTGGCGTTCACTATACCATCGCCGTTCGTATCCTGGAAGTAGGCATCTCCCGGCACCATCCGGTCGCCGTTGATGGCGTCTTTCACCGAGGCCCCAGTGGGTTTCGACGCTTTGTAGGCATCAATCTCACCCTGGTTCTGGAAGATACCGCCAAACTTGTAACCGTAGATGTAGCCAATCGACTGGCCGATCTCGGTGCGGAAGTTACCGCTGGTGAAAGCCAGATCCCGGTACAGGCCCGTTACCCGGTTGTTTACCGTCGTCAGGTTTCCCCCGATGTTATAGGTAAGGTCGTTACCCACCTTGCCGTTGTAGGTCACCTGAAACTCGAACCCGCTGTTGCGCACCGACGCGATGTTGTTGGGCGGGGCGGAACCGTCATCAATACCCGCGCTGGCCGGTAGGGTTACCGTTTGCAGAATACCCGATGTTTTCTTGTCGTAATATTCGATCGTAGCGGTAATGCGGTTCTCCAGCAGGGAAGCGTCCAGGCCAATGTTTTGCGTCAGCACCCGCTCCCACGACAGGTTGCGCACGGGGATGTTGGCCAGACGAATGCCGTTCTGCAGGCCACCAATCGCATCGCCGTTCACACCCGACCCGTAGGCATAATCGGGGTTGAAGTTCACCAGCGACACAAAGGCGAACTGGGTGGTTTCCTGGTTGCCGATTTCGCCAATACCCGCCCGGATTTTCAGGTCCGACAGCCACGACAGCGGCTTCATGAACGGCTCGGCCGTGATGCGCCAGGCGACGGCCAGCGAAGGGAACGTACCCCAGCGGTAGTCGCGGTCGAAGCGCGAAGTACCGTCCCGCCGAACGGTGGCATCGACGTAGTACTTGCTCTTGAAGTTATAACTCAGGCGACCCAGATACCCCTGCAGGGCGTTGTTTTCGGGAATAACCTGCCCGGTTGAATAGGGGGGTGTATTCAGCAACGCCAGCGCTTCGGGGTTGTAATAATTGATCTGGCTATTGTTGGCTGAGGTCAAATTGTAACCGTACTTCTGGTCCATGGCGTTAACCAGCAGATCGACCGAGTGCCCGCCAAACGTACGGGCATAGTTGATGGCGAACTCCTTGACGAGGTTGTAGTTGCGCGACAGCCGGGTGTTTATCGTCCCTTTCGAGGTGCCGTTCGTCGACGAGAACGTATTCACGAACGGCGACGCAAAGCGGTAATAATCCACGCTCTGCCAGACGTCACGGTTGTTCAGGTACCAGTCGGCGCTTAACGTACCCTTGACTTTCAACCCTTTGATTGGCTCAAGCTGTACATACGCCGACCCGATGTTGCGCAGCAGGCTGTACGTGGCCTGGCGGGTATCCCAGGCACCCAGTACGTTGGTTCGGGTGGCCGTACCGTACAACAGACCGCTGTTGGTTATGGTAAACGGTCCGCCCCCCAGCGACACGAGCGTTGGGTTGAAGTTGGGATTTGGATTAAACGTGGGGTTCACTACCTGCGCAATACCATTAAACTGCGGACGTCCTTCCAGGGCATAGATGGGCTGCCAGGGGGCAAACCGCCAGGCCGAGGCCAAATCCGTCTGGCTGTTGTCGAGCGCATCGACGTAGCTCAGGCGGTTGGTCAGGCCAACCTCAATCAGCCGGCCTACTTTACTGGTGATGTTGAATGCTAACGAGTAGCGTTTCAGGTTATTCTGCTGAATGGGGCTCTCGGTGCGGGCGTATCCGGCCGACACGTAATACGTTGTAGATTCCGAACCACCCGAAATTTTAGCGCTGTAGTCCTCAACCACCGCGTTCCGGTTGATGATGGCCGATTGCCAGTCCTGCTGGGGCAGATTACCTAGATAAGCCGCGTTTCCTTCGCGGTAAACGGCGGGCAGGTTGTTGGCTTGGGCGGGGTTGTTGGCGTACATTTCCCGCACCAGCCCAACGTACTCGGGCAGGTCAAGCACGTTGTAGCGATTCGGTAAATTCTGCACCCCGCGCGACGCGGCCACTTCAACCCGCGGCCGGCCTACTTTGCCCCGCTTAGTGGTGATAAGCACCACACCGTTGGCCGCCCGAACCCCATAGATAGCCGCCGACGACGCGTCTTTCAGTACCGAGATGCTCTCGATGTCATTAGGGTTAATCAGGTTCAGAATATTGATTGACCCACGGATATCGGTAGCCTGTGCCGTATTGCCCGACTGCGGGGCTCCGTTGCCGTATTCGGTTACCGGAACGCCATCGATGACGTACAGCGGATCGTTGAAGCCGAGCGTATTGACACCACGAATCCGTACCACGGGTCGGGCATTGGGCGCTCCGCCGGGCGTCGATACAAACACCCCCGGCAGCCGGCCCTGCATCGATAATTCAGGGTTCAGCGCTTTGGCTTTCACCAGGTCTTCGGCCCCCACGACCGACACGGCCCCCGTCAGGTCTTTGCGCTGGCGTTCGCCGTAACCGATCACAACCACCTCATTCAATGAGCGGACGTCGGGCTGGAGGGTGACATTGAGAACGGTGTTGCTGCCTACGGTACGGGTCTGCGACTGGTACCCCAGAAAGCTGAACGTCAGTACGCTGGCCGGGCCTTCGACGGTGAGCCGGTAGCGTCCCTCGCTGTCGCTTGTTGTGCCGTTGGTCGTGCCCTGCTCGGTGATGTTAACCCCTGGCAGCCCAGTGCCATTTTCGTCAATGACGCGCCCGCTTACGGCTACCCGCAGTGTTTGGAGGGGCTGGCTTATAGGTGCGTTCAGGTTGAGCGGAGCGGATGAAAAGGCCGACAGGGGAGATGGTTCCGGGCGGTTATCAACGGGGGACAGTGGATTGGTTTGCTGCTTCACCGCCGGTTTGTCCGACACAATCAGGTACGTATCTTTTCGGGTCTGGATGTAGTGCAGGCCATTACCTTCGAGGAGTAGACGCAGCCGATTAGCCAGATTCATCGGGCGGTTGAGCAGTCGGGTGTTAACCTCAATGCCTTCAATCAGTTTTTCGTCGAAAACGATGTTAACACCGTAGCGACTCTGCATGTCGAGCAGCACGTCGCGCAGCTTCATGGTGGCGGGTTGGCTGGGTTTAATACCCTGGGAGCGGTAGTAAGCCAGCGTTTGCCCGTAAGGGACCATCGGGTAGCTGAGCAGCAAACTCAGCCCCAGCAGCCGGTATAGCATGGGTCGTACCAGTTGGGTCATAGGGAGGTATAGGGTTTTAAAGATGCAGAAGTAAAGACTCTATTCGTTGTCAGGGGGCTGCCGACAGGCGGACCACATCCCCCTGTCGGTCGGCCCGCAGGTTCAACACCTGGGTGAGCATGGTCAGAACTTCATCGGCGGTCTGCGCGGGGTAATTGCCCGACAGTTGCCGGGTGGCAATGGCCGAATCTGCAAGCTGTACGTTCAGGCCGAATCGTTCCTGGATCTGCCGGGCAATGTCAGTCAGCGGGGTGCGGTTAAAGACAAAACGGTGCTCTTTCCAGGCACCATGGCTGGCCAGCGGTTCGCCGGTCTGCAGCCGGAAGCTGCCTCGTCGGTCAACAAGCACGACATCGCCCGGCCGGATGGTGAGCGCGGGTTGCCGGGTTTTCAGCGAGCGCAGCGTAACTTTTCCCCGGTTCAGCACCACTTTGCTGCCCCGGTTGCGGCTGTAGACGATAAACTCGGTACCCAATACCCGGACTTCGAGCTGATCGGGGGTATGTACCAGAAACGGCCGATGATCGACGGTGTGGACAACCGAAAATTCGGCTTCACCCAGCAACCGGGCTTCGCGGGTGGTCTGGAGCGCCAGGAAACGAGGGAACCGGAGCGTAGAATTGGCGTTGAGCGTTACGCGGCTGCCGTCGGGGAGTTCAAACCGGCGGATTTCACCGTAGGCCGTAGCATACGTCCGGTAGAGCAGTACGTCCTGCTGCCACCACCCGGTGAAGCCGATCAGCAGTACGGCCGCAGCCGCCATCCACCAACGGAAGCTGTTCCGATGATCGGCCAAAGGCCGGACATTGTCCTCGGTTGTGGGAGTAGGGGTCTGGCCGGACTGGTTGAGCCGGTCCATCAGCCGATGCCAGTCGCCGACCGAATCGGGAATGAGCTGTGGATTCGACTTTTCCCATTCGTGCAAAACCTGAAAGTACATTTCCCGGTTCTGTTCGTCCCGTAGCCAGTCGGTCAGCAACTGCTTTTGCAGTGGCGTTGCCTGCCCGGCAAAAAAAGTCCACAGAAGCGTTTTGGCCTGATGGGCCCCCACCTGATTAGGTTCCATTGAGTAAGGTGCTGTTACCGGATAGACCCGGCTTGTACCAAATACCCTACCTCTTGTCAGAAAAAAAAGCAAAACGAGTACGTTTCTTTTTTAGAACCTTATTGAGAAATATTTACAAAAAAATCAGAAACTTGAGGTAGGGTAAGCCGTCCCAATCGGGTCTTACACCAAAAGGAAAACTTTAGTACTGTCCGGTGGCTGCTGACTCGTTGTTTCCCCTGCCTGCCTCATCTCAACCCGTCCGGCCCGATGCGGAACCGGTGGGACGCCTGTTGACTGACGATGAGCAGTTCATCCGCCGGGCGTTTGACCAGGACCCTCAACAGGGGGCAGCGCTGCTGTTTCGGGAGTACTACGGTCCGCTGTGCAGCCACGCCATCCGGTTCGTTTATTCCCGCGAAGTAGCCCGCGACATCGTCAGCGATACGTTTTATGTTTTCCTGCAAAAACAGCTCTACGCCGACATTACTACGTCGTACCGGGCCTATCTCTACGCGGCCGTCCGGAACCGGTCGTTAAAGTACCTCCAGCGCGAACTGCGGCAGGATATGCGGTTGAGTTCTCTTTATGAGCCGGATACAAACTACGAAAGCGCTTCTGCCGAACGGCTGACCCCGGAAGAACTGATGGCGTATGACGAACTGCACAACCGGGTCGAGGCCGCTATCAGCCAGTTGCCCCCGCAGCGGCAGCGGGTATTCCTGATGAACCGGTTCGAAGGTAAAAAGTACCAGACCATCGCCGACGAGCTGCACATCTCCCTGAAAGCCGTCGAAGCGCACATCACCAAAGCCCTGACCGTGCTTCGGCGGGCGTTTGCGGGCGAATAGGGTTAATTGCCTGTTCGTTCCTGACCGCATACTACGTCCGGCTCACCACCCGTTTTGGCTGCTTCCCTTATGGAGTACTTTGCTATTGCCGTTTGCCGAGTAACCTTTGAGCTGCCTGCCCGCTGATTGGCAGAACGGCAGGCCAGTTTATCAGGGACTTAGCTTTTTTTACTATGAACCGATTTGGTCTGAATGCAGCCGTAGCGATGCTGATCGTACTCGTTACGGCAAAAGGATTAACAATGATGGCGTCACCGCTGCCAAGCTATCAGGTCACAGTTGTGCATGACCGATATGCTTCGTATCCACGGTGGGGATATCGAACAACCAGTCTGCCACGCTCGGCAACGGTGATTCACTACCAGCGGGTTTCGTATCGCTATGTGAACGGCATCGTGTATCGACCGGTTGGCCGAACGTTTGTCGTGGTACCGCCACCAGCCGGCTTACTGGTTCCGGCGCTGCCGGCGGGTTTCGTCAACATCAAGATTGGTGGAACGCCTTTTTATTACCACTATGGGACGTATTACGTCAAGCCGGCCGGCCAGCTGGGCTACAAGGTGGTTCCTCCGCCGGTGGGTGCGCGGGTCGATTCGCTGCCGCAGGGGTATGGCAAAGTCTCACTGGATGGGAAAACGTACTACGTTCTCGATGGCGTTTATTATCAAGCCCGAGTTAACGAAAAAGGAGAAGTAGCATACGAAGTGGTTGGTAGTCATATAAATTCCCGGTAAGCAGGCAGCCACACTGCGTAGGGTCCAATCTGGGGTAACTTTTGCGAGCGTTACTCCGGATTGGGCCCTGGCATTCAGTGGAACCGATGCTGAAAACGTCTTGGGAAAAGATTCCTTATCGCTTCGAAAAGATTTTACGGGCCTTTTTTGTGCTCGTCGGTCATTGCCCCTCGCTACAGCTTACAGGGGTGTATTTAACTCGGAACAGCCGGTACAGATGCTTCACGAAGCCGTTGTACAAGCCGGATTATGCGGAGGTTGTGCCGGGCCGGCTCTTCAATGCTTAACTTGTTGTCAGAGTGACGCCTGACCGGCTCCCATTGAAAACAGCTCTGTCCTGGCATCGTAAATGCCTGGAGGTTCGCCCCTGTAGACCGATTGGACGCTGCTTAAGATCAAAACCGCCCGCAGATAGGTTGAGCAGCTTGTGAGCTTATTTAGGTAGACCATAGCTGAACCCCACATAGAATCCATTGCTGTCGTGTCCGGGATTACGTTCCTGCCCCGGGTGGTTGCCGTTGGAGATGTGAACGTGTCGGACGCCCGCCATAATCGCCGTATGCTCGTTCAGATTCAATTCAACGCCAAGGCCATATTTAGGTGATCCATTCAGGCGCGTGCCCGTACGGGGTTCTGAAAAGGCGCCGTAGCCCGTAGTTGGTTGTGGAAACGGTTTGTTGAAAAGAAGCAACCCCGCCCCGGAATCGATGTACAGCCGAAAGCGGGTTTGGTTCACGGGGTAAAAACGGAAGAACGGGCGCAGACCGATCCCCCAGCTGTTGTTGAACGCGTCGCCCGGGTGGTACACATTGGCCTCTACGCCGATGGATAACCACCGCCGGGCATGAAACAACAGTCCTCCATTCGCCTGGTACATAGTAGTGTAGGGTGGATAATACCCCCAGGACGTGCCTCCTTCGCCAACTACCGAAATGCGGTGGAGGAGACTGGTATCTTTTCGGGTCAGTATTACCCCGATCAGAGCAATGCCGGCTGGTATGATAAGCCCGTTGGCGGTGTGCAGTTTAACCGGTTCAAAACCCAGTGGATTCTGGTACCATCTGGTAAACGGCGGGAAGGTAAGCCCCTGACCCGTTGTGGAGAAGCAGACAGCACCCCATAGCAATAGTGTACAGGCAAGCGTTCGGTGTTTCATGGGGTACATGCCAGGTTCAGTTCGGTTAGGGGATGACAACGGTTCGGCGGGCAACGGTGTGGGCGCTGAAATACCCCAACGCCCCTCCGCTGAGGTTGCCGGGCGGGTTAGTAGGCGAGACGCCCTGATTGATGTTGTCACCCTGAAGCTGGGCCAAGCCATTAAAATACTCGAATACGGCTTTCTCGATACACTGCATGTCGACGGCCATGGTGTCGCCCGGCTGAATCGTGATGTTGTCGTCCCGGATGGTCTGAACGACGCGGTTGCCGTTGATAAAGGCATCGGAGCGGACGAAGAACGTACGGGAAGCCAGGCCATTCTGGTAGTTGACAAACCGGTAATAGTTGCCGGGCGCAGCAGGGTCGGTATAGGTGGCTACCGTCCGGATGGACGTTCCATTCAGCCGATTGTCGGTGGTGTAGCTCACCTGATCCAGTTCTACCCGGGGGGGCATGGTGGCCAGCGCCGAGTAGGATTTTTCGCCAATAGTTACCGTAAGCTGGTAGCGGTGCCCGGGCACACCGGTCAGTTTCGTGATAGGGTAAACGCCCGGAAACGACTGGTGTAACGAGTCCGTCTGGCCGGTTGTCAGGTCGCGTACGGCAACCTGTGCGTTGGTGATGGGTGGAAATTCATTGGCATGATCGAAGTCCACCGATTGCGTAATGCGTACTTCATTCATACTATCCTGGTCAGTGATCCGGCCTTCAATCACCACGGCGGGGTTAGTCCGGTTAAGGTCCAACTGGATCACGTCTACGCAGGAGGTCAGGCTCGACAGCAGTCCGACAAAGAGCATACAATACCGAAGCATATGAATCAGAATCTAAAGTTATAGGTGATGGACGGGACCATTTTGAAGAGGGTAATCCGCTGAATTTCCGTCTGGTTGGGATCATAGACGTCCTGTTCGAAGTTGATGGCGTAGGGGTTGGCCCGGCCATAGGCGTTGTAGAGTCCGAAAGCCAGGTCAGATTCAAAATTTTTCTTCTTGGCAAACTGGACCGTAGCGCCGAGATCCAGCCGGTGATAAGCCGGCATCCGGTAGCCATTCCGTTCGGTGTAGTTAAACACCACGGCATTATCAATGCGGTATTTGCCGGTCGGAAAACTGACCGCGTTGCCGGTGTTGTAAACGAACGTAGCCGAAAGGGTCCACCGCTTCGAGAGTTGGTAGACGCCAACAATCGATACGTCGTGCGTACGATCCTGCCGGGCAGGATACCAGCGGCCGTTGTTGATTCCCTCGATCTGTCTTTCGGTTCGGGAAAGGGTATAGCCTAGCCAGCCCGTTAACGCGCCCGTTTTTTTACGTAGCAGCAGTTCCAGCCCATATGCGCGGCCTTTGCCAAAAAGTAACTGCGTTTCGAGGGCATCGGTAAACTGAAAGTCAGCTCCGTTCTTGTAGTCAATCTGATTCTGCAGGGCTTTGTAATACGTTTCCACACTGAATTCATAACGGTTATCGCTTATGTTCCGGAAGAAGCCCAGCGCAACCTGATCCGCAATTTCGGGGCGAATGACGTTGCTGCTCTGTAACCAGCGGTCGTTGGGCGTTGAGGTTCCCGAGTTGGAGATCAGGTGCAGGTTTTGCACGTTGCGGGTATAGGAAGCCTTGATGGACGTATTGTCGCTGAGCACATAAGCCGCCGAGAGCCGTGGTTCGGGATTAACGTAGTGGGTCACGATCTGCCCGGCCGGGTAGGACAAGGTATCCACGATGGTCTTATTGGCGTCCAGTGTGTAGTACTCGCTGCCGCCCAGCACGGCAAACGAGGTTAACCGCAATCCATATTCCAGCGAAATCCTGGGCGATAGCTGCCACTTATCGCTGACGAACACGGCGCTCTCTACTGAATACCGGCTCTTTTCCCGGGTAGTATTGATACTCGATGATTCGCTGGTGGCCGTGCGGTTGCGGGGCGTAAGGGTGTGATGAATAACGTTGGCCCCGAACCGCAGGGCATGGGCCGGATTGGGAAAATAGCTGAACTCCTGCTTGAGGTTATAATCCCGAATGGATGAGGTTAAGCTGAAATCATTGCTGCCGTTCTGAATTCCAACCTGGTAGTCATACTGGCTGTAAATCAATGACGTATTGCTGAATAGTTTTTCGTTGAGGAGGTGGTTCCAGCGCAGCGTACCCGTCGCATTGCCCCAGTCGATGTTGAACAGATCGCCCAGCCCGAACTTGTCGCGCCCGAAGTAGCCCGACACGAACAGCCGGTCTTTCGTGGAAAGCGTGTAGTTTAATTTGGCGTTCAGATCGTAGAAGTAGAGCGTATTGCGGTTGATGTCCGGATCGTTCGACAGCTTCAGAAACGCGTCGGCGTACGTCCGGCGGCCGGTGATCAAAAACGAGCTTTTGTCTTTCACCAGGGGGCCTTCGGCGTACAGCCGTGAGGCAATCAGTCCGATGCCGCCCCCGGCATGGAAGGTCTGGTTGTTGCCATCGTTCATTTTCACGTCCAGCACCGACGACAGCCGCCCACCGTACTGCGCAGGCATGCCCCCCTTGTAGATAGCCAGGTCCTTGATGGCGTCGGCGTTGAAGGTGGAGAAGAAACCCAGCAGGTGCGACGCGTTGTAAACCGGCGCTTCATCGAGCAGAATCAGGTTCTGGTCGCTGTTACCCCCGCGTACGTGGAAGCCACTGTTGCCTTCTCCGGCCGATTTGATGCCCGGCAGTAACTGGAGCACCTTCAATGGGTCACGCTCACCCAGCAGGACCGGAATCTGTTTGATGGCCGACATTGACAGCCGTTCGACGCCCATGGTGGGGTTTGTGATGTGCTCATTGGCAGCCTGGCTGCGGACCAATACCTCCTGCAACTGGGTGGCCGATTCCGCCAGCGTAACGTCCAGGTGCGTGCTGGTGGTCAGCGTAACCGTTTTCGTAACAGGCTGGTAGCTGACAAGGCTGACCTGAATCGTATACGTACCTTCGGGCAGAGTCAGCGAATAAAAGCCGTATTCGTTACTAATCGTACCGATGACAGGCTGTTGCTGCACGCGTATCGTCGCTCCGATGAGCACCTCACCCGATTGAGCGTCTTTCACCGAACCGCTTAGGGTGTATCGGGTCTGACCGAGGGCGAGTGTGGCCATGAGCAGGCAGCCAATGAAAAAGAGTAATCGTTTGCCGGAAAACATAACGTGGGACATGATGGTGGCACAAAGAGAAGGTATAGTTCAGGAGCTACCTACGGTTTCCCGTGCTGAACGGACAAATTCGGTCGCGAGCCGTTCAGGCACCGGTGCCAATGGATTAGCGTTTAATGGCAGAAGTCGCCCTCGATCAAAGGCGGCTCCTGAAGGAGGCCAGGGCCATTAGTTACGGGACGGACGGAACAAGTTGATGATGCCACCGAACAGGAGCTTAAACGGGTTGGTACCATTATACGATCCGTTTACTCCGTACCGCACCTTTTCGCCTTCCGGTTCATACGTACCCATCATCCGGTCCCAGATCAGCAGAAAGCCACCCATATTTTTGTCTACGTACTGCTCGTTGCTGCCGTGATGAACCCGATGGGCGGCCGGGGTATTGATGATGCCTTCCAGAAAGCCCAGCCTGCCAATGGCTTCCGTGTGGAGGAAAAACTGGTAGAAGATGTTCAGGAACACGCACGAAACAACCATCGAGGGGTTGAAGCCGATCAGGACGCAGGGCACAAAAAAGAATACGTTGAACAGGGCGTAGAGCCAGTTCAGGCGGTAGCTGGTGGTCAGGTTCATACGCTCGGCGGAGTGGTGGGTGATGTGAAAGGCCCAGAAAAAGGTGAGTTTATGGGAGGCAAAATGAAACCAGAAGTACATAAAATCGACTACCAGAAAGCAGGCCACCCAGGTCCAGGGGTTTTCGGGGAGGTGAACCGGGGCCAGCCCGTAGAAGAAATCGAGCACCAGCAACTGATACCCCAGCGTCACAAACTTGCGGGTCAGTTGAAACCCGGCCAGCAAAAACAGATTGGAGAGGGTTTCCCGGGTCTCATATACCTTTTTATCTGCCACCCAGTTCCAGATCATCTCCGCCACGACGGCGAGCACAAAAAGGATCAGAAAAATCAGTCGGTAACTGCCGAAATGTTCGTTCAATATCATGGTAATATCGGGTTGGCGTTAAACAGTCAGGAAAAACGGTTACGCTAAGCAAGCTTCATCAGCCACGTCGTTCAAGCCCTATCGGTTTAAAGCGGACAAATTTGAACCCGAGGCTGTTTGGCGGGAATCTGAGGTGTCAGGAGCCCGAGAGGGTTGGCTTTGCCGTTTCGTACGGCAGCGGCCGCCCGTAAAACCCGTGACTTGGCAGTCTACGATGCATCATTAACTCAATAAGTGATATGAAAGAGCAACACGGTCCGCCGTGCGGTTGATTAGTGACCGGGCCGCCGGGTGGATGGCACTGGTTTAAAAAATCGCATGGCCTCCCGACGGCATCCGGGATTTAACTACAACCTTCAGGAATTTGAACACACCGTTCTCTACTGGGAAGATGAACTTTGCTTCGTAAAACTTCAGGTATGGAACAATTGAAAAAAGTGACCTTAGGTACACAGGGATTGCAGGTGCCACTAATAGGATTAGGCTGCATGGGCATGACGGGCTTTGCCGGCAATGATATGTATGGGCAAGCCAATGAAGCGGAAGCTATCGCTACCATCCACCGCTCAGTTGAGTTAGGTGGGAATTTCTTGGATACCGCTGATTTATACGGGCCATTCGACAACGAAAAACTGATTGCCAAAGCGATCGGCAACAGTCGAGACAAGTATATCATTGCCACTAAATTTGGTTGGGAGATTGATGATGCCGGCCACATTACCTGGGCCATCAATGGAAAACCCGAGTATGTACGAAAAGCCGTCGAGCGTTCGCTTAAACATCTAAGATCCGATTACATTGATTTGTACTACCTGCATCGCCTGGATAAAAACACACCCATCGAAGAAACCGTGGGTGCCATGGCGGACTTAGTACACGAAGGAAAAGTACGCTATCTAGGTTTGTCGGAGATGTCGGCCCAAACCGTGCGCAAGGCCAATGCGGTACACCCTATTTCGGCGTTGCAATCCGAGTATTCGTTGTTTGAACGAACAGTAGAAGCGCGTGGTATCATACGGGATGTAGGGGAAATGGGAATTGGTTTTGTCGCTTATTCCCCGCTGGGCCGAGGCTTTTTGTCGGGAGAGCTACGAACCGTTGATGATTTGCCAGCAACTGATTTTCGTCGTCAAATGCCTCGTTTTCAACCGGCTTATTTCGATAAGAATATTGAGTTACTTAGGGCCATTGAAGCCCTGGCGAGCCAGAAAAGCAGTACCCCATCTCAGATAGCTCTGGCCTGGACCCTGAAAAAAGGAGCGTTGCCAATACCTGGCACCAAACGCAGAACGTATCTGGAGCAAAATATAAGGGCGGCTTCCGTTGAGTTAACCGACTCCGACATGGAACGCCTGGAAGCTATTGTTCCGTTGGGTATAGATACCGGTCAGGCTTACGATGAATTTGGCATGGGCCTGATTGACTAAATTTAATCCGTCGATGAATGCAGCCAGCTTTTGTGAGCTGCATTCATCGACGGGTGGTTTTCCGCCCGATCAATTTTACTGTCTTATTATGAAGAACATCCAGACTATAACGGAGTTTCATCGGTTGTTGTCGCTGCCGGACCCACAGCATCCGTTGGTGAGTGTTACCCCATCGGAGCTATGTAAGTTTGACGCCGATGGGCCTTGGGCTCAGTTTGTTCACCAGTTTTACTGTATTGCGCTGAAAAGGGAGGTGAAGGGCAAAATCAAATACGGGCAACAGACCTACGATTACGATAAAGGCGTGATGAGTTTTACCGCGCCCCGGCAGGTGCAATCGCTGGATGTACAAACCCTGGAATGCGGTACGGGTTTATTGCTGATGTTTCACCCTGATTTTCTACTCAAACACCCCTTAGCGAACGTAATCACCCAATACGGTTTCTTTTCGTATGCCGTCCATGAAGCCCTGCATTTATCGCCCAGAGAAGAAGAGGATGTGATCGGCCTTTTTAAGAAGATAGACCAGGAATGCCAGCATATTGATCGTCATACTCAGGACATCGTTCTGTCGCAGATTGCCTTGTTGCTCACCTATTCCAATCGTTTTTACGAACGGCAGTTTATCACTCGGAAAAACACCAGCAGTGATTTGCTGATAAAATTCCAATCGATTGTCGATGCCTACATCAATTCGGATCAGCCTGCAGAAAAAGGCCTGCTGACCGTCCAGCACGTGGCAGCCGCCCTGCATTTGTCCCCTAATTACCTAAGCGATATGCTGCGTTATCTAACGGGTCAAAATGCCCAGCAACATATCCAGCTCCGGCTGATCGAAAAAGCCAAGGAAATACTGGCAATCAGCAACCTGACGGTCGGTGAAGTAGCGTATCAATTAGGCTTTGAGCACCCTCAATCGTTCAGCAAGTTTTTCAAAGCAAAGACGAATCTGTCGCCTTTGGAATTTAGAACTTCGTTTAATTGATGTGGCTTTGTTGCGATTTCATCGGCCATCCTTTTTACTCAAGATGATACCGTGATGTCATTCGCGCTGGCCTACCGGTGGGTGAAACAATAGGCAATGGGTGGCTAGTCGTGAAATCTGTAAGCTGATCGAGCCATATTTCATTTTACAAAGTGTCACACATCCCTCATTTACAAAGTGAAAATAATGAAGCTGTTTTAAGATTTCAGTATGAGAGCATTTTTGTCATCCCGACGCAGGAGGGATCTTCGGTAGCTAGCGATTTTTCAGCCTCGCTCGAAGATCCCTCCTGCGTCGGGATGACAAAAATCGCCTGACTCTTATCCTTCTCCCCAAATCCTAAACAGTCCAATTTAAGTCGGTTAATTCACTCAGGGTAGTTTTATCAATTCGTAATTACTCGATTGGTACCGGTGTCTTTATTCTAAGGGACAGTTGGCCCTGGGTCGGCGCTCCGACGGCTGGTGTTTTTTCATGCTAGTGAACCGTGGCAGCGAAACGTTCGTCGGATAAAGAACCCAAAGCCAGTTCAAGACAGCCAGTGGTTTGTGCAACTTCCCATTTCAGCAAACCCTAATTTTCCAGTTACTATCTTTAGTGCTTGAAACGATGGCTTAGAAGCCGTTTGGGTTAGCAAGTTGAGTTTGTCAGGAGAGGTTAGTCGCTGTCAAGGCAGTTTTGCCGGTCGTAGCCGAGCTACGGCTCAAAAAAGTAACGCAGACAACGACCAAAAGACGCCCTGACGCACCAAAGCGATTAACTCAATCAGCTTCTTAAACTTTTACTTTATCCTCTTGATGTTTACTTCGCTGATACGCTATATACAGGAGCGCTCCACCATACCACTTTCTGAAACAGACATTAGCTTGATTGAGGAAGCGTTCATCCCGAAAAAATTAAGAAAGAGACAATTTCTGCTACAGGAGGGTGAAGTTTGTAAATACATCGCCTTCATTGTTAAGGGGTCAACCCGCCAGTACACCGTAGACGAAAAAGGGTATGAGCACGTGCTCAATTTATGCATTGAAAACTGGTGGACGGCTGACCGGGAGAGCTTTCACAAAGAATTGCCGTCTATTTACAATATAGATGCCTGGGAAGAAACTGAGCTGCTTCTATTACCGAAGGCAAATGGTTATTACGACCGGGTAAATAATATTCCGGCCTTCCACGAAATGCGGATAAAGCTTGACGATAATCAGCACATTGCAGCTCAGAAACGCTTAAATACGTCAATTAACTATACGGCTGATTATCGTTACGAGGAATTAAGCAAACTACATCCTGAATTTTTGCAGCGTTTTCCTCAACACATCATAGCTTCCTACTTGGGTATAACTAAAGAAACACTTAGTCGCATACGCCGTCAATCTGCAAAGAAATAATTAGGATACTCATTTGCACGTACCTCAAATAGCTTTACGTTGGCTAATAGTAAGCCTTACGACGCATCCATAAATACAAACAGATGCGCTACTTTATCATTTTCTACGACAAAAAAATCCATGCCGGTTAATACGTTCGGTTGAGGTCCGGTGCGGATAGTCCAATAGAGTCTGGCCCCATTTTGCGTACTTTCCATTGGCTGTATTAGGGTAAAACTGAAATCAGCATCACCCGCAAACAGGGTATCGATAAAGTCTGAAACGGCTGTTATGCCGCTAAGGATAAACTCTTTGTCGTACATTTTTATGTCGTCTGCGTAGATTGTCTGCATCAACGCATCGCGTTTTGTACGGTCTTTCTCATTCCAGACCGCTGAATGTGTCTGCTGAAGTCGATCCATTAACTGAGCATCCATAGGAAATCCTGCTAGAAGTTTCTTAACGATATAAGGCCATACTATGCCTTCAGAGCCGCTTTGATCACCGCAGCCGCCTGCAACAAGGCCGTTTGCACCGCCGGTACACTGGCAATGGGGTTCAGCAAACCGTAGTCATGAATCAGACCGCCATACCGGGTGTGGGTTACCGGTACACCGGCTTCGTTCAATTTACGAGCGTAGGCTTCGCCTTCATCCCGCAATACATCGTTTTCGGCGGTCTGTACCAGCGCCGGTGGCAGGTCTTTTAGGTCATCCGTAGTTGCCTGTAAGGGCGATGCATAGAGTTCGTTTCGCCTGCTGGCATCAGGCAGGTAGTTGTCCCAGAACCACTTCATCATGTTTTTGGTAAGGAACCGGCCGTTGGCAAACAGGTTGTACGAGTCAGTGTCAAAATTGGCATCCGTAACGGGCCACAACAGCACCTGCAATTTGAGTTTGGGGCCGTTGTTCTTTTTGGCCATCAAGGCCATAATCGCCGACATATTACCGCCGACGCTGTTGCCCACAACCGCCAGGTTACTACCATCTACACCTATTTCACTGCCCTGTTCGGCTACCCATTGCAGAGCGGCATAAATTTCGTTGATGGCTGTTGGGTACTGCGCTTCGGGCGAAGGCGTATAATCGGGGAAGACGGCCACGGCCCCGCTGTTCACCACCAGATCACGCACGATGCGCCGATGCGTGGGGTAGTCACCCAGCACCCAGCCACCCCCGTGGATAAAGAGGAACACGGGCGCCCCGTCTTGACTACGCTCGGGCTTTACGATGTGGATATTTACCTGATAGCCGTTTTGCGAAATCGTTTTTTCGGTTTCGGTGATACCTGAGTAATCGACCTCGACCGATTGTTGAGCACCGGTCAATACCTGCCGGGCATCGGCAGGACTTAAGGCCTCCACGGGCTTGCCATCGCCTGAATTTAGCGCCTGCAAAAAAGTCCTGATTTCAGAAAAGATCTGTGGATCCTGCTCGCCTTTAAAAGGGCGCTCCTGTCCTGTGCTGCTCATTGTTTATAGCCGTTAAGTTTGTTAAGATTTAAAAAGGATGGCTCCTGAGTGATACCTTGAACGACACGACGAAACTGGCGTTCAGAAAAGCGGAAGACGTTGAGGTGTAGTAAAATGCACCGTTGTTGTGCATTAGTAGAATTTGAAAGCTTGTAGCTCTTATTGGTTTCACTCTTTAAAAGAGTACATCCTGATAGTCAGGCGTTTTGTCAAATACGGCTCGGGCAAATGGACAGAGCGGCAGTATTTTTAGCTGTTTTTCCCGAGCCCAGACAACGGCTGCATGCACCAGTTGTTTACCAACGCCTTCGCCTTTCAGGGCTTCGCTTACGCCAGTATGGTCAATTATAATCCGTTGATCGCCTGACCATACGTAGGTCATTTCCGCTTCTGTTTTACCGTCTATCGCTACGTAAAAAATTCCCTTCTGTCCGTTGTCTTTCTGCTGAATATCCATGTATGACTAGCGCTCGTCTACTGATTAAGGTTAGCCTGTTGCTTACCGTTTTACTTTGATGAGTTCAACCCCAGACAAGGCTCCATCCACATCCTGAAGGGCACCACCTTGCTGGAAGGTGCCGATGTCAATCGGTTCAAAACCCATTGCTTTGGTAATGTCGGCTACTTCTTTTTTCGCATCGTCATCATCACCGCTGATGATAATAACGGTATTGCCCAAATCGCTTTGCGTAGGCTGGGCAAGGGCAGCAGCCGCGAGGGTATTAAACGCTTTCACTACCCGTTGGTCCGGAAACAGAGCAGCTACGTATTCTCCCGTTGTTTTACCCGCAGTATCGGCTAGTTGAAAAGGGTTGACCGAGACGATATTGTTGGTGGCGTCGACGATGATCTTCCCGCTATAACGCTGTAGTTCGTTGGCCAGATCCGATAGCTGTGTCCACGGAACGGCGATGAATAAAACGTCGGCCTGTGCAATGGTCTGGTTTAAGTCAGCGGCCGTTAACGATCCGCCAATAGAAGCTACCAGGTCTGTCAACGACTCTGGGCCCCGGCTGTTGGTAATCAACACCGGATAGGTTGTTTTGGCCAGATGCGTAGCCAGTCCACGCCCAATATGTCCTGAACCGATAATGCCTATTGTATAGCTCATACTTGCAAAAATTAAAATATCAGTTTTTGTGCTTCAGGGGCGGCAGCGATGTGCTGCATCGTACCGCTCCGGTATTGTTTGTACAGGTCGGCAATCTCGGCCTGGGTGTCGGCAATAAATGGCCCATAGGATACAATGGCTTCGTGGGTTGGCTTTGCCGCATACAGCACAAAACGCACCCCGTTTTCGCCGGCCTGCATTGCCAGATTGCTGTCCTCTTCGGTATCGAATAAATCCAGCCAGGCTACCTGATCATGGTTTATGACTTTACCCGCGATTTGTACTGAACCGCTGATGATATACAGGAAAGCGTTGAAATTGGCGGGAAACTGAACGCTGGTGCCAACGCCTGCTTTCAGGTCAAACTCCGCGGCTATGAGCGGTGTGTAGTTCTGTACCGGTGAGTGAATACCGGCGAGCGTACCACTGTACAGCCGCATGTACACACCCTCTTTGTTAAGGACCGGAACATGTTCGGCAGGCAAAATCTGAATGCGTGGCGTCACCCAGCGATCTTTCCGGGGCAGGTTCAGCCACATCTGAAACAAACGCCCTTTGGTGGGGCCTTCTATAGTTTCGGTGTGGATCGTACCACTACCGGCCGTCATGATCTGAAAGTCGCCCTTTTTCATGGACTCCAGCATCTCCTTTATTTCCCCATCAACCAGAAGAGACACTGTTTCAAAGCCTGCATGTGGATGAGGCCCCCCGGCGGGTTCGTGGTCTTTTTTATCCAGCATATCGTCCATTAAGAAAATGAACGGATCTGTCTTGGCGAAACCACCTGTCAAAACGGTACGTGCAACATGACCGGCACCGAGAAAGCCGCGTTCGTTGTTCGGTGTGTAGAGACTGGAAATAGTCCTTTGTATCATCACGCTTGCTCTTTTATTCAGGAGCAAACTTACTAGGCCCGCTACGGCGAGTCATTGAGGTATGGTAATTAAAACTATTGATCTAAATCAACAAAGTCCTGAAAGCGAAAGGGACGATTGTGGGTTAGGACAGATTCAACCGGTGTATGCTGCTGACAATTAATACTATGTATAGCCGTACACGTGTACGCTGGAATTATTTGACGTATGCTGCTAAGCGGACCGCGGTGGCGACGGTCATCCGCTGCTGGCCACTTGGCAGTCATTATAAATACTCGTTCTAGAAAAAACTCCTACCTGAAACAAAGGAGCATTCACGAATCTGCTTCTTTAACCGGGCGACTGAAGAGGCACTAATGCCAGGTACAATTTCGAGGTTTCCAAACCGCTACTTCGTTTTGCCTACCGGGATTCCGCAGCCATTCCGCCAGTGCATTAGCCGAAGCATGCTAAAACCATAAGAACTGAAATTGCAGACTTTACTGTGGCGACGCACTCCGCTTCTTATCCGGAAAACCATTCCTTACCGGTTCTCCAGCCAGTGCAGAAAACTGGTCGATTTCTCCCGGCTAACGAACACGGTCTCGGGTTTGACACTCCGTAGCTTCACGGCCAGTTTCCGGGTGTAGTACGGCTCCACTTCCTTTACAGCTTCAAAGGCGATGATATACTGTCGGTTAGCCCGATAAAACTGGCTCGGATCGAGTTGCTCTTCAATGACGTCGAGCGTCTGGGTGAGGGGTAGCTTGCGCCCGTCGAAGGTGATGATAAACGAAAGACCGTCTTCAATGATAAAGTAAGCAATGTCGCGGGTCGGCACGGGAAACATCTTGCCTTTGAAGGAGACCAGAAAACTGCTTTTCCTGCCCGTTTGCAGGCGGTCGTGCTGCCCAAACCAGCTCAGTAGTTTCTGGGGCCAGTCGCCGAGTTGCTCGCGCAGGGTCGTCAGTTTATCCAGACTCCGTTTGAGATCGGCTTCCTCCAGGGGCTTCAGCAGGTAATCAATGCTGTTGACCCTGAACGCCTGAAGCGCGTATTCGTCGTAGGCCGTGCAGAAAATAACCGGGCTTCGTACATCCACTTCCCGTAGGATCTCAAAACAGACACCATCGGCCAGTTGAATATCCATAAAGATCAGGTCCGGAGCCGGATGCTGGCGAAGCCACTCCACCGAGGTTTCAACACTGTCGAGCAGGGCGAGCATCTGAATACCGGCGTCCAGTTTCTGAAGCATGGCCGCCAGGTCGCGGGCTGCGTTGGGTTCGTCTTCAATGATGAGCGTTTTCATGGGGTGGTTCACAATCAAGCAGGGGTAATAGCACCCGAAAGGAAGTATCGGTTTGGTCAACCTCAATACCCTGGCCGCACAGGTAGGTATAGCGGTTATTAAGGCTTTGCAGGCCGTATTCGTTCGAGGGTTCGGGCGTTCGTTTGGGTTGCAGGTTGTTCTCTACCCGTACGTGCTGATCATCGACCTGTTCAATCTGAATACGTAACGGACGGGCGGCCGAAACCACATTGTGCTTAACGGCGTTTTCGACCAGCAACTGCAACGTAGCGGGCGGGATGCGGGTGGTCAATATGGTCTCCGGCACCGCGACCTGGACGAGCAGGCCGTCGCCGAAGCGGATTTCGAGCAGAAACAGGTACGCTTTCAGAAACTGAAGCTCTTCATCCAGGGTCACCCAGGGCTGCTGTTGCAGCCGGAGCAGGTACCGGAACACGTTGGATAGCTGAATGATGTAGGGCAGCGCTTCCGGTTTGTTGGCTTTAACCAGGGTTTTCAGGGTGTTCAACGTATTGAAAAAGAAGTGCGGGTTAATCTGCTGCCGAATGGCCTCCAGCTGCGCATTCAGGTTCTCCCGTTTCAGCCGTTCATTTTCCAGTTGTATCCGCTGCTTTTCGCCCAACAACTGCATCGTGTACTGAATCAGGAGAACGGCCGTAATGAGCGTGAACGACCGCAGGGGTTGGATCTGGAACAGATACGGAGCGATGTCCTGCCCCGGATTGCGCCTGTCCGTTAGCCGGACGGGGAGAATCCATTGATTTGACCATTGGTAGAACGTGTACGAAACGGCCGACATCACGATAAAACCAATCAGGTACACCAGGATTATTTTCTGCCACAGACGCAGACGCTTCCCCAGGCCATCGGCCAGCCACCACAGGAACAGACTAAACATAAAATTGTACGCAAACGCGTAACCGACGTACAGCCATTCCAGGGATGTAAAAAATACGAGCCGCTGGAAACTGCTGAACAGCCCTGCGATCAGAGCCACCGCCAGTGGAATGGGCAATCGATTCAGTTGGAGCGCTTTCAATGGGTTGTCAGATTAACGAGATGCCCGACCGGTTGAAAAGTAAGAGAAAGATACCGACGATTTCTACAGAAAGTACGCCAACCGGACAAACCAGCCCCTGAACCGGACGAGTTTGCCGCCAAACAATCGATAGTATCCTGACAAGCCGGCGCTCAGACGACCTGTCCTGCAAGCCTATTGATTACAAGCGGGTTACGCGGGTTGTTGGCTGGCTTGGGCTCTGGTTTGTCCGCTTCGATCAAGTCCTGCTGTTACCGGTTTTTCAGCCGCTGCATCTTTAGCCCATCAAACCAACACAATCGTCATGATGAAAATAGGAATGCTACGTGTGCTTTTTTTATGCGGCTGGAGTCTGTGGGGCTGGGCAACTGGGGATGGGAATCAGATTGTGGGCCAGTGGTATAGCGAAGACCGTAATCAGAAATACGAGGTTTTTCAATCGGGTGCTACGTATTCTGCCAGGCTCATCTGGATGGCTGAACCCAACCACCCGGATGGCAGCCCTAAGCTGGACGAGAACAATCCGGACCCGGCCAAACGTCGGCAGCCGCTGGTTGGGATGACGGTTTTCTGGGGGTTGACGTACCGGAATGGAAGCTGGGTAAATGGGAAAACCTACAGCCCCCGACAGGGCCGAACGGCAGACTGCTCCGTACGGCTCCGGTCGAACAATGAACTGGAGCTGACCGGCTCGGTGGGTTTTGTTAAACGGTCCCGAATCTGGAAGCGGGCATGAACGGCTACCGACGGCTGCTGGGTGGGTGGCTGTCATCGTAGGTACGCTGTCAGCCTTTGCCTAGCTTCTTGTCAAACCTACGAACCGATTTATTCAGACGGTCAACTGGTTCGCTCATGAAATCAATCCTTCTGCTGCTATCACTTTTCCTGCTAACAACGGCGCTCCGGGCGCAACGGATTATTCGGATAGAAACACCACCTGCCTGGCATCGACACCGACCAGTCTGTGAGGTGTATCTGGGTAGTCAATTGCCCCTTCAGCATGTAGCGGGTTTGTCGGTACGGCTTCGCCCGCGCTGGGCGGTGTTTGGTCAGGTGGGGTTTTCGTCGGCCTGGTACGCGAACTACCTGCTGCGCCAGCTGGAAAAACGTCGGCCCGATCAGGCGCAATCATACCAGTACCTCCGTGCCAACCTGCAGTCGGTAGCCGGGTTTGGTTTTGGTGGGCGGTGGCAGCCCGGCCACTGGCGGCTGAGCATCTGGATGCAAACCCTGAACTACCGGGTCGACGGAACGGCATCGGAACTCGTCAATAACCTGGCTCCCGACGAAGCCGAACGCATTAACGAACGGGTAGACGATTACCGGAACCGGTTTCCGGTCGTGGGAAATTTCTACGACGAAACCTGGCTACAGCCGGCGGCCAACCTGAGTCAGCTCGGGCTGAGCTTCGGGCGGGCTTTCTCTGTGCCGCGCGTAAACCGGCTGAAGCTGGCGCTGGATCTGGGGGTACTGGCGACGGTGGACGTTAACAGCCGCGTCCGATCGGAGGGCAGTGGATTGATCGGGCGGTTCATTGCCAATCAGATAACGCCTACCGTAACGGAGCGGCTCCGTAAGCGCTTCGATGGGCTGCTGGTTCCTGCCGGATCGCTCACGCTTTCGTATCGTTTTCAATAAGGTCTCCAATACGCGTGACCCAACGGGCCGCAATCAAAACAAATCCGTACCCATTGGAATCTGCCGGATGCGCTGGCCGGTTAGGGCAAACACCGCATTCAGTAAGGCCGGGGCGAGTGCCGGTACGCCCGGCTCGCCGGTTCCCGTCGGTGGCTCCTGGCTGTCTACCAGATGAACGTCAATGGATGGAGACTCGGGCATCCGGATCATTTTGTAATCGTGGAAATTGCTTTGCTGAACCCGACCCTCACGTAGCGTAATTCCACCGTACAGCACTGCCTGCAAACCCCAGATAATGCTGCCTTCTACCTGTCCTTTGACCAGGGAGGGATTGATAACCCGGCCGCAGTCCATGGCGGCCGTTACTTTTATTACCCGTAGCTTACCGTCTTCCAGGGTGACTTCTACCACCTGAGCGCAGTAGTTCGTTACGGCAATTCCCATTCCTTTTTTCGAACCCCAACCCGCTTTCTGAGCGGCCAGCTCCAAAATCTGCCGGGTTTTTCTACGTTCATCTTCGGCCCGCTTCAGCCAGTTGTCCGGATTCTCTACCCCGGCAGGTACAATAAGCGGTTTGCTCAGCAGGTCGAGCCGGTAGGCCAGTGGATCCTTGCCCAGTGCATGGGCCAGTTCATCGACGAAACACTCCCGGGCGAACGTTTCCCGGTGTGAGTCGACGCTGCGCCACGAACCGGTCTGTAAGGGCGACTCCAGGATAACAGCCCGCATGCGGCTGGCTGGAACCCCGTATCGATAGGGGTTCCACGACCAGCCCGCGAAGAAATCATACGTGTACCGCTTGAGGTCCCAGGCGGTAATATTTCCCTGTTCGCCAAGGGCCACCCGATGGTGGTCGCGCTCGTAGGCATGGTAATAATCATGCTGGATTTCATCTTCGCGCGTCCAGGTTACCTTCACGGGTTTACCAACCTGTTTGGAAATGATGACCGCTTCCAGGGCAAAATCGGCTTCCCACCGTCGACCAAACGCTCCGCCTGAGGGAAGGATATGAACGGTAACCTGATCAACGGGAATGTTCAACAACGCAGCGGTTTCTTCGGCCACCCGCCGGCCGTACTGATGACCTACCCATACCTCACACTGGCCGTTTTTGACATGAGCCACGGCGTTTAGGGGTTCCATGATGGCGTGCGCCTGAAACTGAGTATCATACTGGGCTTCGACCATCCGGGTGGCCCGTGCTATCGGTTGGTTTACCGACCCGTGGTGAAATACCTCCTCGCCCGGTTCCTGTTCGGCCGCCCTGAGCTGATCGGCAAGGGCCTGATTGGATACGTTACCGAACGGGCCGCTGTCCCACTCAAGAGTTAAGGCGTTCCGGCCCTGCATGGCCGCCCAGGTCGACGTAGCGACCACCGCGACCCCGGCCGCAATGGTGTAGGGGTACGTCGTCGGGTTGTTGTCGTCCGGACTTAGTTTTACCGCTTTTCGGATGGGCGTGATTGCCACGACATCAAGCACGCCCGGTATGTTTCGGGCGGCCGAATCAGCATAGTGCCTGAGAGTACCCCGGAAGAAGGGGCAGCGGGCAATTACGGCATGGACCATCCCGGGCACCTCCAGATCAATACCGTAGCGCATTTGGCCCAGCACGACACGTCGGGTTTGACGATTACCCAGCGGTTTGCCAATGTACCGGTATTCGGAGGGGTCTTTCAGGCGAGCTTCGGCCGGTATCGGTTTTTGAGCGGCCTGCTCGATCAACGCGCCAAACGGTAAGCGCCGTCCGGTGGGGCGATGAATGACAAAGCTATCTTCGGCCAGGCAGCCGGTTGGTTCGACCTGCCAGCGTTCAGCCGCTACGGTAACCATGAGGTCCCGAACGCGGGCGGCTGCTTCCCGCAGCGGCTGCCAGCAAGCCCGCATGGAATTACTGCCCCCGGTTACTCCCTGAATGACATTTCCGAAGCGAGGGTCATAATCGGCCTGCCTGACCAGCATCCGGTCAAAATCGGCGCCCAGTTCATCGGCGAAGATCATGGCTAAACCTGTACTGATGCCCTGGCCCATTTCCTGTTTCGGTAGATTGAAGACGATCGTATTATCGCGGCTGATCTCCACAAATACGTCTGGCGAAAACGAAGCAGACGGCTCGTTAACCGGGCCGGCGGACGCAGGAGAGGGCAGCCAGATCGACAAGCCGAACCAACCGCCGACCAGACCGCTCAACCGGATAAAGTCCCGGCGCGGTATTGCCTTGTCGTTCATAGTACGCATAGCTGTTAAAGTTGTTAGCGCTCAGTTAATGACGTAGATAGACTGCAGTCACGAACAGGAATGGAGTAGTTAATTAACCGGAATCCAAACCTCGAACTGCTCTACGTTGGCCGGCTCAACCAGGATTAACGAATTGTGGTCCCGCAGCCGAAACAGTCCCTGCTGCACCGATTCCTGAATCAAGGCATACGTCAGCAAACTGCCGGTGGGTAATTCCCCGCTGAATCGGGCCGTCAGGTAGTTACCCGCTTCAAATCGACGCTGGAAGAAACCCGACTGGGCTAGATACGTAGCGGTGCGGTCATCCCTGACGAGAAAACCGGCCCGTATCAGGGCATTCCGGGAGTGGGTGGCACAGCCAATGGCCGACGTACTCAACACGATCGGCTGCTGCACTATGGCCTGGAGTTCGAATACCCGCTGTAGCCGTTGGCTGAAGCTGGTACTGCGATCGGTGGCCATGGTGCCCAGGTACTGGAAAAAGTACACCATCGGCGGGAGAGGGCGTATGGCATACTGCCCCGTCAGCATCCGCTGCTTCCAGTGCCCGCGATACGTTGCCGGCGTCCCTGCCTGATGCACGAAGCTATCGGGAACCACCAGGTTCGACTGCATTCGAATCGCCGAGGGGGTATGATTAAAATGCTGTGAGAACGCCCGGCTAAACGAATGTTTTGAGCCAAAGCCCGTCAGCTCGCCAATGTCTCCGACGCTGTACGCCGAGTGTTTCAAATAACCGAAAGCCTGCTCCAGGCGCAGTCGTTTGATGAGTTCACCCAGCGGCTGACCGGTTGTTTCGCCAAACAGATGATGCAGGTAGAAATACGAAACCCCAAGTTCTTCGCTAATCGTCCGAATGGTAAACGGCTGGTCCAGATGCGCTTCAACGTAGTGAATTACCTGATGGGTCAGGTTGAGGTGTGCGGACGGTTGGAATAACATAATAGCAAAAATTGACAACTAGCCCCCGGATAACGTCTGCCATTTTTGTGCCGGCAGCCGAACTGACTGTGAAGGTAAGTTCTGGGCGCTAACGTTGGTTTTGATTTACATCGGCGGAAAAATAACTTGATAAACAACTGGTTATGTTCGGCCCGCTACCACTATGTACACTCCTCTACGACATGATGATCGTGAAAAAAAACATGCTACTTCTGGGGGCATTCGTGCTGGCTCTGGCCGGGTACCCGGTGGCGGGCCAGCCCGGGCAGACGCTGTATGGCTACGTGCGTGACGCAGCCAACGGCGAAGGACTGGTTGGGGCTTCTGTGCGGCTCAAAAGTCAGCCAACGGGCGTCGCGACCAATGCGTACGGGTATTTTTCGCTGACAGTCCCATCGCTTGCCGATACGTTGGTTATCAGCTACATCGGTTTCCGGAGCCAGGCGCTGTCAGTGGCCGTACTAAAGCCGGATCAGGCGGTCCAGATTCGGCTGGTAGCCGCAGCCCGGCAAATGGATGAGGTAATGGTCAGCGCCAACGAATCCGCTCAGCGCATCCACAATCTGGAGATGGGAACCACCCGGCTGGATCTGAAGACGCTGAAAATCCTGCCGACTTTACTGGGCGAGGTGGATCTGGTGCGAAGCCTGCAATTATTACCCGGGGTTACGTCTGTGGGCGAAGGGGCGGCCGGATTTAATGTTCGCGGGGGCGGGGTAGGTCAGAATCTGATCCTGCTCGATGAAGCGCCGGTTTACAACGCATCGCACCTGATGGGCTTCTTTACGGTAGTCAACCCCGACGCGGTAAAAGAGGCTACACTCAGTAAAGGGGGCGTACCGGCGCAATACGGTGGGCGGCTGTCGTCGGTGCTGGACGTGCGGATGAAGGAAGGGAATACCGAGCGGTTTCAGGCCTCCGGAGGGGTGGGGACTATCAGCAGCCGACTGACCATCGAGGGACCATTGGGAAAAGGCCGTCCAACTGGAGATCATCCAGTCCGGGACCATCCAGTCCGGGACCATCCAGTCCGGGGCTCCTTTCTGGTGGCGGGGCGTCGTTCCTACTCCGACCTGGTCGTGGGGCTTTCCGGGGATGAGCAGCTCCGAAAAAATAGCGTCTACTTCTACGACCTGAGCGCGAAAGTAAATTACCAGATCAGTGCGAAGGACCGGGTGTATGGATCGCTGTATTCGAGTAAGGATGTGTTCCGTGTTGATTTTCAAGGCAAAAAGGTTGACATGGAATGGATGAATCAGACAGGCACGCTTCGCTGGAACCACCTGTTTTCAAAACGCCTTTTTGCCAACCTGACCGGTGTCTACAGCGCCTACAGCTACCAGCTCGGTATACCGCAGGAAGCGCAGGGCGATATCTCGCTTGATCTGCCCAAAGGCATTCGGGGCGCCGTCTGGACGTCGGCCATCAGGACGTACAACCTGAAAACTGATTTTACCTTTTACGCCGGCTATCACAACACACTCACGTTCGGGGGGAGCTTCCTGCGATACCGCTTCGACCCGGGATCTCTTTCACCAACCGGCAATGACTCGCCGGTCGAAGCCATTGCCTTGCCCGCAAAACACAGCCGCGAATACGCGTTCTATATCGATAATGAACAGACGCTGGGCACGCGGTGGGCACTGCGCTACGGGCTACGGTTTTCGGTCTACGATTACCTGGGACCACAACGCGTTCGCGATTATGTGAACGTGGAAAAGGGGCCAAAACAGCCCGTGAATGAGCAGATAGTCGGGCGGGGGGCCGTCATCCGGTCTTTCAATACCTTCGAACCACGTGTTTCGCTGCGGTACGTGATCAACGAACGAAACTCAATCAAGCTGAGCTACAACCGGATGGCGCAGTATATCCACCTGATTTCGAATACAACGGCCGCGTCGCCCCTGGATAACTGGACACCATCGACGAATAATATTCAGCCCGAACGCGCTGATCAGGTTTCGGCCGGTTACTTTCGGACCCTCAGCCCGACGCGCTGGGAGGCATCGGCAGAGGTTTACTACAAAAACGCACAGAACGCGATCGACTACCGCAACGGCGCCCAGACTCGCCTGAATCCTGATCTGGAAGCGGATCTTCTGTACGGTCGGGGCCGGTCGTACGGGCTGGAGGTCTACGTACGAAAAGCCAGCGGCCGACTAACGGGCTGGCTTAGTTATACGCTGTCCCGCACGGAGCAACAAATTGACGGAATCAGCAACAATACCTGGTATGCCGCCAGCCAGGACCGGCGACACGTGGGTTCCGCCGTTGGCACGTACACTCTGTCAAAGCGGTGGAGCGGTTCGGCTACTTTTACGTACAGCACCGGTATCGCCACCACGGCCCCCAACGCCCGGTATGAAGCGGACGGAGGAACCATTGTCGTGCCGATAAACACCGGTAACGTCCGTAATAACTTCAGACTGCCGCCTTACCATCGGCTTGACCTATCGGCCACCTGGCAGGGTCGGTCCAGGCCGGATCGGCGCTGGCGGAGCGAATGGGTGTTTGGCTTCTACAATGTCTACGCCCGCCGGAATCCCTTCTCCATCTACTTTGAACAGAACGATGGGCGAAATACACGGCAAACCAACGCTGTCCGGCTGGCCATTCTGGGTTCGATTCTGCCTTCCGTAACCTATAATTTCCACTTTTGACGATGAAAACCCACAGATTCATGCCTGTTCTGCTGGTAGCTGGGATAGGCTTAGCCGGCTGCGAAGACATTGTATCGGTCGACGTACCTGATGGTGCGACGCAGCTGGTCGTTGATGGCTGGATCACAGACCAGCCGGGCCCGTATGCCGTACGGTTATCAACCACAGCCCCTTATTTCTCGAACCAGAGTACTCCCCGCGTTCAGGGAGCCGAGGTAACGATTACCGATAACAACGGTGTCCGGGACGTATTGAGAGAAACGGAGCCCGGTGTATATCAATCGGCTACGCTACGGGGGAAAATCGGTAGTACCTATACGCTTTCGGTAACGGTAGCCGGGCAAACGTATGTCGCCCAAACGCAGATCAACCGGGTGCCGGCCATCGACTCCCTTGGGGTGGTCTACAGGGAGGAAACCGATGATCAGGATGCCGGTTACTACCTTACCTACTTCGGCCGGGAACTGCCTGGGCGTGGCGATCACTACCGAATCAAGGTCTTTCGCAATGATACGTTGCTGAATAATCCGGAACTGGATCTGTTCTTCTTCAACGACGATTTTCTGGACGGAAACTACCTTACCGGCCTTGAGCTAAGCCCCGGTCCCTTTCGGACGGGCGACCGGGCGCGGGTGGAGATACATGCCATTACCGCCGATACGTATGGCTACCTGGTCGAACTGCAACGGCAGATGCGGAATGATGGTTTGTTTGCCAGCCCTACCGAAAACGTATCGACGAACATTACCGCCCTTAGCACGAATGCCCGGCCCGCTACCGGTTGGTTTGGTGGGTCGGCCGTCCAAAGCAAAACGATTTCCATTCCCTGAACCACGCTTTCTGCGTACCTTTCATCAGCAATGCTATTGGTTGGGCCCGGCCCGGATCTGAAGAGATGGTTTACCCGAACATAAAGACGTTGGCCGGCAAAGCGGCCGAGACCCGACAGACACTCCTCTTACTGGGGTTTATTCTGTTGAAGTTCATCCTGCAGTATTCCCTGATCAGCCCTGAATATGACCTGCAACGGGATGAGTATCTGCACCTTGACCAGGCCAGCCATTTAGCCTGGGGGTACCTGTCGGTTCCGCCGTTTACGTCCTGGCTTTCCTGGATCATCAGGCAGCTGGGCAACTCGGTGTTCTGGGTTAAGTTTTTTCCGGCCCTGTTCGGTGCCATGACCATAGGTGTCGTCTGGAAAACCATTCAGGCGCTGAACGGCAATACGTTCGCCCTGGTTCTGGGCGCCACGTGCGTATTGTTTTCGGTTTTGTTACGGCTCAATACACTCTACCAGCCCAATTCGCTGGACGTTCTCTGCTGGACGAGTCTGTACTTCATTGTGCTGAAATGCATACAGACGCAGCGGCTCAGCTGGTTTTTGGCGGGCGGAGTTGTGTTTGCCGTCGGTTTTCTCAATAAATACAACATCGGCTTTTTACTGGCCGGATTAATACCGGCTCTTTTACTTACCAGGCAGCGTTCTTTGCTCTTCACCCGGAAGGCACTCCTTGCCTGTCTGGTGGGCGCGCTGCTCGTTTTGCCGAACCTGCTCTGGCAGTACAACAACGGCTTTCCGGTGATACACCACATGAACCAGTTAGCTGCCTACCAACTGGTCAATGTTGATCGATGGGCGTTCCTGCGGGCTCAGTTTTTCTTTTTTGCCGGCTCCAGTTTTGTAATCGGTATGGCTTTGTATGCTCTATTGGTCTATCCGCCTTTTCGGCCGTACCGCTCGTTTTTCTGGGCCTTCTTCGGTACACTCGTCGTTTTTCTGTACTTCAGAGCCAAGGACTACTACGCCATCGGTCTGTATCCCATTTACCTGGCGTTTGGGTCTGTGTTCATAGCGAACAAGGTGCAGACGGGCCGCCTGCGGTATCTGCAACCGGTTTGTCTGCTGATTCCAATCGTTTTTTTTGGGTTTATGTACCAGTTCGCTTTTCCGAACAGGAGTCCGGCCTACATCGTTGCGCATAGCCGGATGTATCAGCAACTGGGGATGCTTCGCTGGGAAGACGGCAAAGATCATCCACTGCCGCAGGATTATGCCGATATGCTGGGCTGGCAGGAACTGGCCGCCAAGGTCGATCAGCTTTACGCAAAACTTCCGGAGCCAGACCGCACCCTGGTTTTATGTGACAACTACGGGCAGGCAGGGGCTATCAACTACTACACGAAGCAGGGCATTCGGGCCGTATCGTTCAATGCTGACTACGTGAACTGGTTTGATCTGGATACGTATTACACGAACCTGATCCGGGTAAAAGAGGCCGGGGAAGTCGGCGAGGAACTGCGGGAAACAAGCCCTTTCTTCCGGACTGCCCTCGTTGGAGGAAATATCCAGAACCCCTGGGCCAGGGAACAGGGCACCACTATTTTTGTTTTTACGGGCGCGAAGGTTGACATAAGGCGACGCATCAACGCCGAAATTAATCAGATTACGCAACCGCACTAAAAGGCCGTATAGCGTTTCAAAACTGATTCAGAAAGCCAAAGATCTACTTCGGCCAGCCGGTACAGAAGAAAGAATACCTGTGCAGTATTTGTCCGTTACTACAACCCTCATGAACAACAAAGACATTACAGCCGAAAGGGTGTCCAGGACTGCATCCTTTATCATCAACGCACCAGTCGATACCGTATTCCCGCTTTTTGGCGCTTTCGAAGAACGGAAATGGGCAGAGGGCTGGGAACCGGTTTTGATCTACCCGTCTGCCGAAGTGATTGAAGAAGGCACGACGTTCAGGACGAAGGCATACGACCAGGAGGAACTAGATTATATATGGCGGGTCAATCAGTACGTTCCGGCGGATCATCTGATTCAATACCTGGTTTTTACCCCCAATCGGTACTGGACAATAACCGTTCAGTGTGTTTCGCTAAGCGCCGACCAGACTCAGACTCATGTTACCTACACGTATCTTGGTCTGAACCAGTTGGGTAACCGGCTCAACCAGCAATCGATTGACCGGATGTATGCCGACAACCTGGAAGACTGGGCAGCAGCTATTCACCAATATTTATCGTGAGGTAGTGTTGATAAGGCATCTAACCTCGTGACTACCCACTCTGGATCAGGGAACTCGCCGGAAAGCCGAGGAAACCGGCTTGCCATTTGTAATCCGTTACGAAGTTGCCGGAAGCCGATGCGTTTCCGTATCAGGACGTTCGTGGCTATGGCCGATAAAAAGAAAAAAGGCCCTTAATCGCTTGGAAAGAGCCTTTTTTGCTGAATATATGAATACAACCTGAATAATTCGACGTGTGTGGGGCCGAAGTCGGCCCGCGGAAATTGTTACAAAGAAAGACTTTTTTGAAATATTCGGATAAATATAGACGCCTAAATGCAATAAGGCAAGTATTTAGGCAGGAATATGTGCAACAAATGCTCAAAATAGGCCAGCGGTTGCAATAAACGCCTGACAGGCAGGTTGCTCGGGTTCCTTATCCAAACGAACGAACTTACTCGCCCGCAACCGGATCGGCACGGCCGTCGGGATCACCCTGCACGAAACCACGCGTTGGAAGATTGCTGCCCCGGATCAGCAGCAGACCCGCTACGTGCGGAGCCGCCATCGAGGTGCCCGACAACGTAGCGTACCGGCCGTCTTTGTAGGTAGACGAAATCCGAACGCCATAGGCGCACACATCCACGCTGCTGCCGAAGTTAGAGAACGACGCAAACTGGTTGTTGCGGTCCATCGCCGATACCGTGAACACGTTGGGGTGGTTCACCCGCGCCGGGGAATACGTATCGGCATCTTCGCTATCGTTGCCGGCCGCAATCGCAAAGAGAATGCCCTGATCGGCGGCCTGCCGGATGGCCCGGTCGAGGGTCGCCGACGTTCCCTCACCGCCCAGACTCAGGTTAATGACGTCGCCGGAGCGTCCGTTGCGGATCACGTGATTCACCGCCTGAATTATACCCGACAGGCGACCTTCGCCCAGTTGGTTCAGGACCTTGAGCGACACCAGCCGGGCGCCCGAGGCAATGCCCGTTACGCCGATGTTGTTGTTCAGGGCGCCGATAACGCCTGCTACGTGCGTTCCATGCCCGTTTTCGTCGTCGGGGGTTTTGCCGGTAATGAACGACACGCTGCGTTCGGCATCCACGTTAAGGTCCGGGTGGTCGAGGTCGATACCCGTGTCGATCACCCAGGCGGTTTTGCTGGTTTGCAGGTCACCTCGCCCGTAGCCCGTTTGCCGGATGTTCCAGGACAGGGTGCTGGTTGTGGCAATATCCACGCAGTTGCAGATGGACATGATCCGGTCGGGCTCTACCAGGGCAACGGCGGGGTCCTGCTGCAGCCGGGCCGATTCGGCTTCGGTCAGGTGCGCCAGGAAACTGGGTTGCTGGCCGGTAGCCAGTACATCGATGTGGGTGTCGGCAACCTGATAGCGGGTCAGTAGCTGTTCGGCAGCTACACCCATCCGGGCGTTGGCACTGCTGCCGGGCAGCGCTTCCGGTTTGTAGGTGACAATGTATGAGCCGCTGACGATCTGCCCGTTGTTGGCAGAGGCTTTGACCAGGCAGTCGGCCGCAAGGGCCGTGGGCTCAATCGCCTGATCGGCCTGGCAACCGAGCAGACCAAGCCCGATAAAGGCAGCCTTCGCGAAGGCTGACAGAGACGAAACGTATCGCATGGGTACGAACAGACAAGTGGAGTAAAAAACGAGAAGAATACGCGTAGAGCTGTCAGATCATGCGGTTGTCTGCCCCGGAAAGTGGCTGTTTACTAAACGTAAAATCGCTGGTTTTGGTGCGTTCATCAACGCGGCAAAGAGACGTCCGGCGGGTTGGTCGCGGCCATTCTGCCGATTTTAGCGACCAACCCGCTCTGGTTAGCGAATCAGCGTGAGGCTGCCGACGAATCGTTCGGATTTTTCACCTTTCAGCAGCAGATCGGCTTCGTAGGTGTAGGCGCCGGCCGGCATCGGCACTCCGTTGAACGTACCGTCCCAGCCCTCATTGGCCTGCTGGCTGTTGGCCGGAAAATCCTTACCCTCGAAAATGACTTCCCCCCAGCGGCTGCGGATGCGCAGGAGCCGGATGCGGTCGATGCCTTCGCCGAACAGGGTCCAGAGGTCGCCGATGCCATCTTTGTTGGGTGTAAAGGCGTCCGGAGCATGGACCGCACAGGAGATGCCCCGCAGCACACTCCGCTGCCCTACCGAATCGCGGCAGACGCCGTTGAACGAAGCCACAAGCGATACGTCGTACTGCCCCGGCATGAGGGGTACCTCTACGGTAGCACCGGCCAGCGTCCGGCCGTCGCTGAGGTACCACTGCCACTGGTTGGCGTCGGTGGTGGTGCTGACCAGCCGAACGGTGGCCGGCGCGCACAGCTCCTGTCCGCCTTCGATCGTGAACGAGGCTTTGGGCTTCGCCCGTACGTCGACCTGCTTTTTGATTTCTGTTTTGCAGGCGGCCGATGAGCCGAAGATGGTCAGGGTGACGGTTTTGTTACCCACCCCCTGGTACGTATGAACAGGCGACACATTGACCGAGTCGAGAGCCGAACCGTCGCCGAAATCCCAGCGGAACCGGTTTGCCGGATTGGCCAGACTGGTAAACCGAATGGCCTGCTCGGTACAGGTAAACGGAGCCCCCGTCCGGAAATCGCCCGCGGGGGGCTGGGTGGTGCGTATCGTTCGGCGGGTCGAATCGTAGCCGCAGGCGGTCAGGGCCGTTAGCGAAATGGTGTACGTCGTGTTGGGCTGCGGAAAGCTGTGCTGCGGATTGGGGTCGGTCGATACGGTGCCGTCGCTGAACCGCCAGATCACCCGGTCGGGTTTGGGCGTGGTGGCATCCCGGAACGCAATCGGTTCGCCGGGGCAGGCTTCGGGTTTGTTCAGCGTCATGAGGGCTTTCACCTGACTCGGCGATACGCGGATGGCCACCGTATCGCGGTCGCGGCCACATTCGCCCGCAGCGATCAGCTGAACCCGGAAGGTACGGGTACTGTCGCGGGCTGAAAACAGGTGCGAGAGCGTATCGGCCGTTGACGACAGCGGGGAGGTACCATCATCCCAGAGCCACGTAGCGGGTTGGGTCTGGCCGGTCGAGCGGTTCGAGAACCGGATGCGGGCCGGCGAACACCGGAACGTCGTCGAATCGACGCCGATCTCGGCCAGTACGAGCGGCCGGGTGGTCAGTGTGGCTGTATACGACTGCACCCCGCAACTGTTGCTGGCGGTCAGCACGACGCGGTACGTCTGGGCCTGGCGGGTCTGGTTGAGATATGTCTGCGACGTGGCCTGGAAGGCCTGGCTGGTGGTGCCGTTGCCGTAGTTCCAGGTATACTGCACGTCGGGGTTGGCCGTTCCGGGTAGGGCAAACGAGACCGTCATCGGGGAGCAGCCGGTCGTCTGGCTGGGGGTGAACGTAATGGGTGTCGGCGCGGCCACAATCCTGAGCACCCGGCTGGTCGTGTCGACGCAGCCCGCCGTGCCCACCCTGAGCAGCAGCCGGTTCGTGCCCGGGGGCAACGTAAGGGCAGGGACGCGTTCGGTGGAGATGGTCTGGCCGTTGAGCGACCACTGGAACGTACTGCTGCCGCTGGAGCTGTTCTGAATCTGTACGGCCGAGCCGCTGCAGACGCCCGACACGGTGAACTCGGCGCGGGGGCGCCCGATGCTGACGGTCGCGCTGGCCCGGGCCGGGCAGCCGGACTGGCCGAAGTTGTATTCGTAGGTTAGCCCGATGATGTCGCCCGTAACCCCCTGCAGAAAGAGCGTATCGTTGCGGATGGCATTCGGGAAAGCCGCACTGCGCCAGGTGCCGCCCGCCGGACTGCCCTGTAGTTTGACGAACGAAACGCGATCGCAGGCGGCTACGTTCTGGACGCTTACCTGCCCCCCTTCGACGGTTATCCGGATGGTGTCGGCGCGTTGGCAGACGCTGGTACCCCGCAGGTAAACCAGGCTGTACTCGCCGGCGGTACGTGGATTGAAAAAGACGTTGTTGCCCTGTGTTTCGAGGTACGCTTTCCCGTTGCCTTCCCAGGTGCCGCCCGGCAGATTGACCTGCACCGGAAACCGGGCCGATCCGACGCACACGGCCGTTGTTCGGCCCGGGGCCGTGATCTGTACCGCCTGCGGAGCCTGTACAAAGAACGTATCGGCGACGATACGTCGGCCACACCGGCTGTTCAGTTCGCCCCGAACGATGTAGGGTGCGGTCGATACCGGCGCGTTAACCGACGTGCCGGGGGGCAGCGGCTGTCCGTTGAAGGTGTACGTAGCCCCCGGGGTGGGCGTGGTCAGGGAATAGCTGATCGGTTCGCAGGCATCGGGCTGGGTCGCGAGGTTCACTTCCGGTAGGTCTTCGACGCGGTGTTTGCAGATCAGCGGGGCCGACGTACCGCAGTCGTTCAGGGCCGTCAGGGTGATGGTATACTCGCCGGTGGTCGTAAACTGAACTTTCGTGATGGGCGAACTGCTGCTGGTGTTCTGGATGAATCGGTACGACGACGGGCTGATTGTCCACCGGTACCGCGATTCGTCGAGGGAGACCGTGCCGTCGAGGGTGAGCGTACCGCCGTTGGGCAGGCAAACGACCGTATCCTGGTTGAACAGGGTGTACCCTGCCGTGGTGTAGCTGGCCACGGGCGTACTTTTGATGGGTACCGACACGCTTTTGGTACTGATGCCGCAGCTGTTCGTGGCCGTCATCTTGACGGTATAGTTCGACTGGGTGGTCGGGAAGGTGTGCGACGGCGATACGTTGGTCGAGGTGGTGCCGTCGCCGAAGTCCCACGCAAACTCGGTGTCGTTTGTAATGGGGCAGCTCTGGTTCTGGAAATAAACGGCCTGGCTCCGGCAGGCGTCCGGCACTTTGAAATCGGCCCGGGGTTTCAGCTTGAAGGTAAGCTGAACGCCTTTGTTGTCGCCGGGGCAGTCCGTAACGATGAACAGTTTGAAGACCCGGTTACTGCCGTTTCCGCAATTCTTGATAAAACTGCGCAGGTCGTACACGTGCTTGATCTGGAGCGGACCGGCCTGGTTGAAGGTTTCCTTGTTGCCGTCGTCCCAGTCCATTTCAAATTTCTTGAAGGCACAGGTTGGCGCCGGTTTCACGTTGAAGCACATCTCGTAGAGGGTATCGGCTTCGGTGATGCAGCGTTCGAGGTTGCCCGAGCAGGCATCCAGTTCAACCAGTTGCGCAAAAGAAGGGAACGAGCACCCCAGCAACAGACAGCCGACCAGCAGGCGCATGGTCCGGCGGAGCAGGACTACAAAAGGCATACGGAATGAATGGATGGGTGGATGAACAGGCAAGATAAGGCCTGGCCGTGACAAAAGCATTCGAAAAACGTTGGGTAACAAATAAAAGCCCATAGCCTTGTTACTTAGGCGGTTTATTGAGTAATTCATGGCTATCCACAACCATGTTATGAATCGCCTGACACTTCCTGTACTCTTAATGGCCGTTGGCAGCCTGTCGGTAACAGGCTTCGCCCAGGATCCGCAGTTTTCGCAGTTTTACGCCAACCCCATCTACCACAATCCGGCCTTCGCGGGGGGAGCCGGTGCCTCCCGGCTCATCCTGAATTACCGCAACCAGTGGCCGGCGCTCGGGGCTAATTACCAGACCGTAGCTGCGTCGTTCGATACGTACGTTGCGCCCGACCGGGGGCGGATCGGCATCGGCTGGGGTGGGCAGGCCATCCACGATCGGCAGGGCAGCGCGTGGCAATCCAGTTCCCTGAGTGGCCAGCTCGCGCCGGACGTAACGCTGTTCGAAGACGGAGCGGATGTGATGCGGTTGATCGGAGCGGTTCAGGCCACGGTGACGTCGGGGCTCTACAACCCCGATGGGCTCTCATTCGTCGACCAGTTTTCGTCGGGAGGTCTGACCAATCCGGTCAGCATCGATCCGCTGTCGGTGGCGGGTGTCCGGCAGACGTTCTTCGGGTTCTCGTCGGGGGTGGTGCTGGAACATCAGTTTCAGGACCGCAACGGCAATCTCCAGTCGTACTGGCTCGGCGGAACGCTCCACCACATCGGGCGCTCGCTGTCGCGCTACGACGTACTGGGGCAGCGGTTTGGGTTGCAGGCCGGCCTGCGCATACCCCTCAACTGGAAAATCCGGCCGCGGGGGCTGGGCAACGAAGAAAGCATCGACCGCAGCGTTGGGTTCACGGCACAGTATCGACAGCAGGGCATGGACCGGCAGCTTGATGCTGGCGTTAACCTGACGTACTCGCCGGTAATGTTCGGTGTCTGGTACCGGGGCATTCCCATGCGGAAATACCAGCAAACGTCCCAGCGGGATGCGGTCGTACTGCTGACGGCCCTCCAACTCAATACGTTCATGATCCAGTATAGCTACGACATCACGGTGTCGACGCTGAGCTGGGCCAGTGGGGGAGCCCACGAAATCTCGATCTGGTACGGCTTCGACTCACTGTTCGACTTCTCGGGTCGACGCGCCAACGCCCGCCGGGCGCGGAAGTGCCAGCAGTTTTAGCGGAATGAACTGCACCCGGCCGGCCGACGGGAACCGGGTTTCGATGGCGGGCGGGCCATACCGCCGGTAGAACGCCGTTCGTGCTTCGGCGGTCAGCAGATCGGGGTAGAGGTTGATGCCCGCGAAGTTGTTTTGCCGCAGATACGTATCGAAAAACTGCCAGTCGGCCTCCGTAAACGAGCGATCGGGATTCAGGCACTGCGGCCAGTGGTCGCTCAGAAACGGCCTGATCTGGTCGGGGTGGAGCCGACCGAAATACTGCCCCACTACCTTCTTGTCGTAAAACCGCCGGAACGTAAATACGGCGTTCTGTTCCTCATAGAACGGGCAGAGTCCTTCGCGGGCCCCCACGCCATTGGCCCCGACAACACAGAACGGCCAGTCGAGCACCGCTTCACCGGGCTGCGCCCGAATGTAGTTGCAGTACCGTACCGTATTGGGCGATACCACATCCGTTGGCACAAAGAGCCGCAGGTGATAGCCGTGGTACCATTCGCCCAGCATCAGTAAACCAATCAGGCCGGCTACGGCAAGGGCTGGTCGGTGGCTGGGCCAGCGGAGGGGCAAGGCCATCAGACAGAACAGTACCGGATAAACCAGCGATGCCCGTCCGCCGTGCCGGTTGAAGCTAAACCAGGGAAAGACTTTCAGGGTGGGCAGCACCACCGGATGGTACAGCAGGCAGAGGGTCAGCATGGCCACGATGGGTAGCCACAGAGAAACCTGCCGACGGGTCTGCCAGAGGCCAGCCAGACCCAGCAGCACCACGTACAGGCCCGGACTGCCCTGGCCGTAGCTTTCGTAGGTGTCGCTGAACCAGTGGTTGTCAAAAGCCGCCAGGCTGTCGAGGCCGGGAAGGTACGGCATGAACAGCCGGAGCGGATGCGACCAGGCCCGCAGCTCCGGGACATCGCCAAAATCGAATTGCCAGGCCGTGAAGGCAATCTGAAGCGTGAGCGGCAGGTACAGGTACAGGCTCGCTACCAGCAACGCCAGCAGGAGACCGTTCAGCACCGGCTGTCGGTGCAGCTCGCTCGTTACGTAGCGAATACCCTGCGCCAGCCAGTCGCGGGGCGTTGGGAAGCGTCGAACGAGCAGGTATACCATCACCGGCAGGCTTAGGGTCGTGAACGTCAGCGCAAAGCCGGCGACGTAGCCCAGTTCCAGCCCCAGCGACAGCACGTGCAGGGCCGCCCAGACCAGCAAAAACGCCAGGGACACCGGCCGCCGGTTGAGCAGGTCGAACAGCAGCCGGTACGTAGCTACCAGGCACAGCACCGTCCAGTGCGCAACGCAGACGTTCATGTGCACGGGAAACTTCCAGAGGGCGTAGAAATTGAACACCGACACCACCAGCCCCGTCAGGAACGATTTGCCCACGCCAAACGCCGGTTGCAGCAAGGCGAACGTACCGACCGCCGTGATGACCAGACTGACGACGTAGTAATATTGCAGGAACGGCCCCGGCCCATCGAACAGCCAGTAGCCCAGCGCGTACCAGCAGTCCCGCTCAAAGCCCCAGGGCAGAAACACCTGCGTGGTGCCGTAGGGGTAAAAGGTCTGGTTGTTGACTAAATCAAGCGTTGGCCACGGCCGGAAGGAGAGATTCCTGAACAAATAATAGCCGGTGTATTCGTACTGATCCGTATCGTCGCCATCGGAGAGGGGGAGGCAGAAATTCCCGACGGCCAGTGCGCTCAGCACCGCCGTCAGGATGGTTAATGAACTATACCAGATAAAATGTTTGCGCATGCTCAGAGCCGGTGGCCATGCAAAGTAAAAAACCTTCCACCAATTTTGGATGGATTCCTTCGGGGTAAGCCGGTAATACGCTCAGTTCCGGGCTGAACCGCCCGCAATCGGTCGAAAACCGTTATCTTTGGGTTCTTTTTAGACGACTTCTCCATCCGTATGGAATACAACCACCGCGAAACCGAGCAGAAATGGCAGCGGTTTTGGGACGAAAACCAGACCTACCGCACCGATATTTCACCCAACAAACCGAAATACTACGTCCTGGACATGTTCCCGTATCCATCGGGGGCCGGGCTGCACGTGGGGCACCCGCTGGGCTACATCGCGTCGGATGTCGTGTCGCGGTACAAACGGCTGAAAGGCTTCAACGTACTGCACCCGATGGGCTTCGACAGCTTTGGTCTGCCCGCCGAACAGTACGCCATCCAGACAGGACAGCATCCGGCCGTTACGACCGAACAGAACATTACCCGCTACATTGAGCAACTGAAAAATATCGGTTTCAGCTACGACTGGAGCCGCGAAGTCCGTACGTCCGATCCATCGTATTACAAATGGACGCAGTGGATTTTCATGGAGCTGTTCCGGTCGTGGTACAACAAGGACACCGACCGCGCCGAGCCGATTGAAACGCTGCTGGAGAAGTTCGCGACCAACGGCACGACGGATGTGAACGCCGTCTGCGACGAAGACCGCGACGGCGGACCGGCTCCCACCTTCACTGCCGCCGAGTGGAACGCCATGTCGAAGCGGGAGTCGTACGAAATCACGTTGAAATACCGCCTGACGTACCTGGCCAACGCGGTCGTGAACTGGTGTCCGGCGCTGGGCACCGTACTGGCCAACGACGAAGTGAAAGACGGGGTGTCGGAGCGGGGCGGCTACCCGGTGGAGCAGAAGCTGATGCGCCAGTGGATGATGCGCATCACGGCCTATGCCGACCGCCTGCTGACCGGCCTGGACACCATCGACTGGTCCGAATCCCTGAAAGAGCAGCAGCGCAACTGGATCGGTAAGAGCGTAGGCGCGTCGGTTAGGTTTCCATTAGTTAAGGAGGAAAGCAGAAAAGGAGGAGAGGAGGAAAGCAATTCGGATGCTGTTTCCCTCTCTCCCTTCCTCCTTTCCTCCTCTTCTCCTTTCATTGAAGTCTTCACCACCCGTGTCGACACCATCTATGGGGTTACGTTTATGGTGCTAGCGCCGGAACATGAACTGGTGCCGCAACTGACCACGCCCGAGCAGCGCGACGCCGTCGAAGCATACGTCAATGCGGCTAAAATGCGCTCCGAACGCGACCGGATGGCCGATACCAAAACCGTGTCGGGGGTATTTACGGGGAGCTACTGCCTCAATCCACTGTCCGGCGAGAAGGTGCCCATCTGGCTGGCCGACTACGTACTGGCCGGATACGGAACGGGTGCGGTTATGGCCGTACCGTCGGGCGACCAGCGCGACTGGACGTTTGCGACTTACTTCGGGTTGCCGATTGTGCCGATCCTCGACGCGCAGAAAGACCTCGACAAGCAGGCCGACAACACCAAGGAAGGCCACTATATCAACTCGGGCATTATCAACGGCATGACGTATCAGGAGGCTACGAAAGCCCTGATTGCCTGGCTGGAAGAGCGTAACTTGGGTAGGGGCAAAGTCAACTACCGGATGCGCGACGCCGTATTCAGCCGCCAGCGCTACTGGGGTGAACCCGTGCCGGTGTATTTCGGGGAAGACGGGTTGCCGTACCTGATCGACGAAAGCGACCTGCCGCTGGAATTACCCGCCGTGGACAAGTATCTGCCGACCGAAACCGGTGAGCCACCGTTGGGCCGCGCCGAGGGCTGGCGGTATCATCCGAAAGGAAAGGGAAATAATTCTCCCGCTTCGGAAGAGGGCCGGGGTGAGGGCTACGAATACGAACTGAGTACGATGCCGGGCTGGGCGGGATCATCGTGGTACTGGTACCGCTACATGGACCCGAAAAACGAAACCTCGTTCGCGTCGAAGGAAACGATCAACTACTGGCGGAATGTGGACCTGTATATCGGCGGTACCGAGCACGCAACGGGCCACCTGCTCTACAGCCGCTTCTGGAACAAGTTCCTGAAAGACCGGGGCTACGTACCGGAAGAAGAGCCGTTTAAGAAGCTCATTAACCAGGGCATGATCCAGGGCCGGTCGAACTTTGTGTACCGGGTGAAAGGTACGGGTGTAGAGGGAACGGCTCCGGTTTTTGTCTCGCAGAGCCTGCTCGACGGCCACGACGTAACGCCCCTGCACGTTGACGTGAATATGGTTGAAAATGACGTACTGGATATTGACGCCTTCAAACGGTCGCGCCCTGATCTGACCGAGGGTGCCGAATTCATCACCGAACCCGATGGCCGTTACAGCGTTGGAGCGGAGGTTGAGAAGATGTCGAAGTCGAAGTTCAACGTCGTCAACCCCGATATGATCGTGGAGAAGTACGGAGCCGACGTCTTGCGGCTGTACGAAATGTTCCTCGGTCCGCTGGAGCAGGCTAAGCCCTGGAACACCAACGGCATCGACGGTACGTTCCGCTTCATCCGGAAGTTCTGGCGGCTGTTCTACGGCGAAAATTCGGATGGAACGGAGAAGTGGTTAGTGACCGACGAAGCGCCTACCCCCGCCGAGCTGAAGGTGCTGCACCGGACAATCAAAAAGGCCGAGGAGGATATTGCCAACTACTCGTTCAATACGTCGGTGTCTGCGTTCATGGTCTGCGTAAACGAACTGACCGCGTTGAAGTGCCACAAGCGGGCCATTCTGCAGGACCTGGTGCTGATCCTGTCGCCGTATGCGCCCCACATTACCGAGGAGTTATGGGCCGCGCTGGGCAACGAACCCGGAACGGTGTCTAAAGCCAGCTTCCCGACCTTCAACCCGGCTTATCTGGTCGAGGACGCGTTCGATTACCCCATTCAGATTAACGGAAAAGTGCGGACCACGATCAGTTTTGCCATCGACCGGGCCGCCAGCGAGATTGAAAAAGAAGTGCTGGCCAACGAAGTCGTACAGAAGTGGCTCGAAGGCAAGCAGCCCAAGAAGATTGTCGTCGTGCCGAAACGTATCGTGAACGTAGTAGTGTAACCGTCCGGACCAAGCGGGAGCTTGGCCCGGACAAAAGCGGGGGTAACTTCATGGAAGTTACCCCCGCTTTGCATTCTGAGTGAGCTGCTTGGAAAGCCGGTCAATAATGACTTGTTTCGCCGTTGCTTACCTATCTTGCCCGTATGATTGACTCACTACCAACCACTTCATCACGTCGTTTATCCATACCTGTCCTCATTCTTCTGCTCCTCTTTTTTCTGTCCGGCTTTGCGGCCCTGCAGTACCAGGTGGTCTGGCAGCGGCTGCTGGTGTTTTACACCGGCTCCGACACGGTGAGCATCAGCCTGATCGTATCGGCGTTCATGAGTGGTCTCGGTCTGGGGTATCTGGTCGGCGGGCGGCTGGCCGACCGGTCGTCAGCGGGAACGAACCTGCGCTACTTCGTGGGGGCTGAACTCGGAATTATGGCATTTGCCGCTCTCAGCAAAACGATTCTGTACGACTACCTCTACGCATCGGCCCCGGCCCTGGGCGATTCCCCCGTTATTCTCTACGGGGTAGTGTTTGGGGTTCTGCTGCTGCCGACGTTTCTGATGGGCGTATCGCTGCCCGTGCTGTCGCGGGCGTTTCGGTTTGGCACCATGGGGCAGCAGGCCCGCTACATCAGCCTGCTGTATTTCATCAATACACTCGGGGCTGCCTTTGGGGCTCTGCTCACCGGGTTTCTGCTCGTCCGGCGACTGGGCTACGACAACGCCATCTGGGTGGGTGTCGCGTTTAATGGTATTTGTGCCCTGTCGGCGTTGTGGCTGGGTCGGCGGTGGCTGAGTACGGCTGAATCGGTGGACCCGACCGAAGCCGGCAATCCGGCACCGCTGTCGTTTACGCCCGAGCTGACGGCCTGGTCGGTGCAGTATTTCCTGTCGGGGTTCGCGGCTCTGTCGCTGGAACTGATCTGGTTCCGCGTTCTTGACATCCTCATCAAATCCGTGTCGCTTACGTTTTCGGTGCTGCTGGCGATTTACCTCGGTTCCATGGCCATCGGTACGCTGGTCGGCACCTGGCTGACCCGAAGCGGTCGGTCGGCGGCCTGGCGCGAGCGGGCGTTCCTGACGGCGCAGACCGTGCTGTATGGATACACGGCCCTGTCCCTTACTGTATTCATTAATTCGGTGAGACAGGTGCCGGGGCTGCGGTTTTTATGGGATTATTTTACCAGCGGAGAGCCCATATTGAGCCCGGGGTTCAGCGTATTTACCTACGGGGCCGTGCCGCTGTTTCTGCTGTTTGTTCCAACGTTTCTGATGGGTCTCAGCTTCGCCCTGTCGCAGTCGCTGATTCAGGACAACTACGCTGAGGTTGGACGAAAGGTCGGCTGGCTGCAGTTCATCAACATCGTCGGGTCGGCGCTGGGTGCCTGGGCCATTACCTGGGTCGGCTTTCCGCTGTATGGAACGGCTACGATGCTGCGGGTTATTACGTCACTCAGCGTAGTATATGCCGGTATTCTGTTCGCCCGGCAATACTGGCGGCCGTTAACTACGTCGGTAATCGTGGTGCTGCTGCTCCTTGCCATCCTGACGATTCCCAGGCCGGCTCGATTCTGGCAGTTGCTGAATGGGGTCGAGCAGCCCGGCTCGTTCCTGTTCGACGAAAATGAGTCGGCGGTATCGGTGATCAAAATGGCCCCCAACCGGGCTAGTGGAGTCGTATTTGTCAACGGGCTGGGTCAGAGTGGATTGCCGTTCGTAATCGACGAGGTTCACACGCTATTGGGTGCGCTGCCCGTCATGATTCACCCAACACCCGAACACGTAGCCGTCATTGGATTAGGATCGGCCGGTACGGTCAACGGTATCGCCGGTCGGGCCGAAACCCGCCGAATCGATTGCTTTGAAATTGCCAGCAACCAGGCTGAGGTTCTGGCTGAATATGCCGCGCAGGCCAACGACACGGCGGTTAATGCCGTGTTGAGCGACCCACGACTGCGACTGATTTTTCGCGATGGCCGCTACGCCATCCGCAACCGGAACGTGTTTTACGACGTCATCGAAGCCGACGCTCTGCGGCCTAGTTCGGCGTATTCGGGCAATGTCTACTCGCAGGAGTATTTCGAGCTGATCCGGTCGCGGCTGAAGCCGGGCGGACTGGCCGTTACGTGGTGCCCCACGGCCCGGGTGCTGAATACGTTCCGGTCGGTTTTTCCGTACGTAGCCTACTGCGACCGGCTGGTGCTGATCGGCAGCAACCAGCCCATCCGGCTCGACTGGCCGAGCATCCGACAGCGGGCGGGAAGCGCGTTCAGTCGCCGGCACTACGGCCGGTCGGGCATCGACATACTGGCTTTGCTGGAGAAATACCGTGCGGACCTGCGCCTATTGCCGGCCGGAACCCGGGTGACCGGCGAAATCAACACCGACCTGTTTCCCCGCGACGAATACAGCATCCGGACCAGCGACCGCGCTGCATTCTGAGTGTGAGGTTCGGGAGAAGGGTAGCCATGGTTAAACCCTCAGCGAGCCACGAAACCCCCGGGCCCCGTAGTACGATTCTGCGCCGTTGTGATACACAAAAACATGGCCGTAGCGGCAGTCACAGAAGAGCGCCCCGCCGAGTTTCCGGATAGCATCGGGTGTTTTTACCCAGCTCGACGTTTTCGTGTCGAACGGTCCAAGCTGCTGCAATTCCCGGTACTGCGCTTCGGTTAACAACTCGATACCCATATCTGCCGCCATATCCACCGCGTTACTGGCCGGTTTGTGTTCCTTCCTCGATTCCCAGGCTGCCCGGTCGTAACAGACACTTCGCCGGCCTTTCGGACTTTCGGCCGAACAGTCGTAAAAAATGTAGTCGCCCGTCGTTGCGTCATACCCGACCACATCCGGTTCACCACCCGTCGTTTCCATGTCATCCAGCACCCACAGCTTTTCGGGGTTAGCGGCCAGTTTTGCCTGTACACTCTCCCAGTCGAGACCTTGGTGACGGTTCATGTTTTTCTCAAACCGTGCTTTCAAAACGCTGAGCAGATCGTCCTGCTGTTCCGGCGATAAGTGTTTCTGTTGGTTGATCGTACGTGTCTGGGACATGATGAGTTAATTTAATGGGCTTACAAGGTTCTGTAATCGGTTGTGGGCCATATTCAGACCCTGGGCAAAGGGTAGCTGGAGCATCTGGTCGCGGTGGGCCACCGACTTGAAGACGATCTGCATGGTGAGTTTGCTGGTGTGGTCGGAGAGGCTTTCGAATTCCAGAAACTCAAGCTGTACGGGAAAAGAGGTGGTCTCTATTTCAAACGTCCGGGTGATTTTTCGGTTGGGCACAAACTCGTGGATAACCCCATTGGCCCGAAACACGACGTTTCCCTGGGCATCGGTCGTTTCAAACTGCCAGCTGCCGTGGTTTCTATTGTCGAGCTTCAGCACGTTCGTTCCCATCCATTGCGCAACAAGGTCGGGCTCCACGTACGCCCTGAACAGCAGGTCCAGCGGTAAATCAAACTCCCTGGTAATCAGCAGATCCTGCTTACCGTCTTCAGCAATGATTTTCGTTTTTAGCGTCATGGCTGCCTACTCCCTGGCTTTGTAGTTTTTCATGATGGTTTCCAGCGTATTGAACCGTTCGTCCCACAGTTTGCGGAAAGGTTCAATGAAGTCGGCCAGTTCTTTCAGCTTACCGGGATTTAAGCGGTAGAGAATCTCGCGGCCGTTTGGCTCCTGCGCGAGCAAGTCACATTCGGTAAGGATTTGCAGGTGTTTCGACACGGTCGGTCGGGCGGTACCGAAGTTGGACGCAATAGCGCCGGCCGTCATGGCCTGCGAGGCCACGAGCAGAAGAATGGCCCGGCGGGTAGGGTCCGCAATGGCTTGAAATACGTCTCGTCGTAGATTCATTGCGTAGCTATTTGACTACAAATATACGTGTAGTTATTTGACTACGCAAATGGATTAAGTCATACGAACGGGCCTTCGATAAACGAACTGAGGGTCGGCAAAGGCGGCCAATGGCCGGCTTCAGTTTTATAATTGACTATTAATGTGAAACTAATCACGCTTTAACCTCGATCGGCCAGTTTTGTATTGTCGTTACGGCGAGCCCGTAGCAAAGTCATTGAGGAAGGTTTAGGAATAAAGTGCATAGCAAACACCCCGGCTGCCCTGCGGCCGGGGCTGTTTTTTTGTAGCCATGCGTAATGGTAAGGGGTAGTGCCGGCAAAGTCAGTGCAGATCTGCAACGGCCTGTTGAGCCGCCAGCGTTGAACGGACCTGGGCCGCAATCTCTATGGAACGTAATCGGGCGTGGTGGTCGAAGATGGGCGCGGTGAGAATCAACTCGTCGGCCTGGGTTTGTGCGATGAGGTTCGCGAGCCCTTTCTGAACCGTTTCGGGTGATCCCACGGCCGAACACCCCAGGACCTGCTCAATACCCGCTAGTTCATAATCCGGCCAGCGCGTAGTCAGATCGTCGACGGGGGGCTGCATCTGAATGGATTTTCCCCGACGAATGTACAGAAACTGCTGCTGCACCGACGTAAACAATCGCTCGGCTTCCTCGTCGGTATCGGCCGCGACAACGTTGACCGCCACCATGGCATACGGCTCGGCCAGTTGCGCCGACGGCTTAAAACGAGTGCGGTAGATGTGCAGCGCCCGCATCAGTTCGGCCGGGGCAAAATGGGACGCGAAGGCATAGGGCAGTCCCAGCATGGCCGCTAACTGCGCTCCGTACAGGCTGGAACCTAATATCCAGACCGGGATGGCCAGCCCTTCGCCGGGAACGGCATGCACGAACGGATTGGCATCGTCGTCGGGCTGGAAGTAACGCATCAGTTCCACCACATCCTGCGGAAACGAGTCGGCGCTCATGGGGTCACGCCGAAGCGCCCGGGCCGTGGCCTGATCGGAGCCCGGCGCCCGACCAACCCCCAGATCGATACGGCCGGGATACAGCGATTCCAGTGTACCAAACTGCTCGGCGATGAGCAGCGGAGCGTGATTCGGCAGCATGATACCGCCGGAACCCACCCGAATGGTGTTTGTGCCCCCGGCCACGTAGCCGATGCCCACGGACGTAGCGGCACTGGCAATGCCCGGCATGTTGTGGTGTTCGGCGAGCCAGTAGCGATTATACCCCCACTGTTCTGCGTGCTGAGCCAGATCCAGCGAATTGCGCAGCGCCTGTGTGGCCGTGGTGCCGGCTACGATAGGGGAGAGGTCCAGAATTGAAAAGGGAATCATACGTGATGTAGTCAAAAGCGCCATTTGTAGTCATCCGGTCGTTGATTACCCTTTCCTGTGGGTGCTCCCGAGGACTACAACTGACGGTTGATAAGGTAATGACTAAAAATAAAGAACGGTTCAGCTGCGTAATTCATTCCCAATTCGATAACAGACGTGGCTATGATTCCTGCCACGGCGGCTCTACTTTTGCGGCTTATTCATCAATGCCATGAACACCCGTATCGTATTGACCAGTCTGGTTGTCGCCCTGGCAGCCTGCTCTCCCAAACCTACACCAACCGGTAAGGCAAAGAGTGCGTATGACTATTTTCGTTACCAACCGAACCAGGCCCCTAAAATCAGTGCCCACCGGGGTGGGGGCGACCTGAAAGGATATCCCGAAAACTGCATCGAATCGTTTCAGTACCTGGCTCAGCAGATCGGTACGCCCACGCGGCCGGTGATTATCGAATGCGACATCGACCTGACCAAAGACAGCGTGCTGGTAATGATGCATGACGCCACCCTCGACCGCACCACGACCGGTACGGGCAAACTCATCGAGCAAACCTACGCCGATATCCGGCAGTACCGCCTGGAAGACAATCTCGGTAACGTAACGCCCTACAAAATTCCGACGCTGGAGGAGGTGCTGCGTTGGGGGAAAAACAAGGTTACGTTTACCCTCGATGTAAAGCGGAATGTCCAGTTTGCGAAGGTGGTGGAGATGATCCGCAAAACCGGCACCGGCGATATTGCCGCCGTCATTACTTATAACGCACAGGACGCGGCCAGGGTCCACCAGCTCGATCCGAACCTGATGATTTCGGTCACCATCCGCAACCGGGCCGAATACGACCGGCTGCGCGAACTGGGCGTTCCCGATAACCGCATGATCGCGTTCGTGGGGGTGAAAGAACCCGATAAGGCGTTGTACCAGTTTCTGCACGAAAAAGGCATTGCCTGCATCCTCGGTACGCTCGGAAACCTCGATAAGCAGGCCGCGGCCCGGGGCGATCAGGTATACAGGCAGTTTGTTGAGAACGGTGTCGATATCATGTCAACCGACCGGCCGCTCGAAATGGCCAAGGTGTTGTATTGATTCCCAGAGTAAGGCTAATTAGTCTGTCAATAAAAAGCCCCGGACGAAGACCATCCGGGGCTTGGCTATAGTTGGATAATAAGCGAAAATCAATTCCCTGACTGATTTGGGTGTACTCGTTGTTCGGCGAGGGCAGGACATCGTGGCTTGCTACGCAACTAACCCACCAAATTCAGTCTATCAACAGAAATAGACAGCGATTACTGGCGGGCGTAGTAGTAGATAGCCGCCGGGATGTTGTTCTTGATCTCGCTGACGGTGTAGTAACCCGCCCCGTCGACCTTCCAGCCGATGGCTTCGCCACCCGGTTCAGCCGTGTAGGGCAGCGTTCTGGGGGCCGTTGTCAGCAACTGGGCAATCGTCTGGCTGGACGAGCTTTTCTTCCAGTAGTACACCGTGTTGTAGTTCTTGATCAGCACTTCCTGGCCATTGTTCGAGATGTCGCCACCCGTCGCGGTCAGGATGTTCAGGCTGCTCAGACGCGTCAAGGTGTTGGTGCCCGACTCCCGGTAACCGGCAGCCGCCCGGTACACGCCCCCCTTCACGGGGTTGCTGACCTTGTTTTCGCCGAAGTCTTCCTTGGTGATGAAGTACAGATCACCGTTGGTGTCCACCATCAACGTTTCGCAGTTGTGGCGGCCATCGGCGTAGGCAAAGTCCAGCTTCTCTACTGCGCTGTTGCTCAGGTTTATTGTGGTAGGCAGAGACCGGCCGGCGATCGAGGGCTCAACGAAGCGGTACACATTGACGACGCTGGTATTGAGGCTGTTGTTGCCCACATCCGCTACGTACACATACCAGGTGTTGGGCTGAGGGCCACGGCCCACGGCGATGTCTTCCCAGTCGCGGTTGGCGTCGGGCATGTTCAGGGTAAGCACGGTTCGGCCCTGGGTGTCGATGAGGTAGACCCGGTTGGCGTTCCCGCTGTCTTCGTGGACCCACATGTAGCCCGAGTTGGTGCGGCTCATGGCCAGGCCCGAGATCTCGTTGAGGCTGCCATCTTTGACGGTGCCAAGCTGCTGGCGGGCAGAAAAGTTGGCCGTGGCGCTAAGGCGGGCCTGGACGTCGGAGCCGGTTTCGGTTACGACGACCTCATCCGGTTGGCAGGATAGTGTGGTGAGGCCCAGCAGGGCCAGGGCAAAGTAAACGGACTTTTTCATGGTACTACGTTAGTTTGATCTGGTTGACAGTGTCTGGTTGAAAGACGCTGCTAAGTACCGGCTTCTTGGCCCGAGGTGCTAACACTCCTGTTGCATGGATTGCCACTTATGTATCATTTTGCACAAAAAGCCCGAAAACCGGGCTTTTTGTGAGGTAATTAACGAACCGATGGCTTAGTGTTTGAGCAGTCTGATCGTCTGTCGGCGCGTAGCCGTGCTTACAAGCAGGAGGTAGTGACCAGCTGCCTGACCTACCCGCACCCGGTGCCGGCCATCGCCCTGACCGGCCGACAGCCCCTGCTCGCTGAGCACATGACCCCGCTCATCACTCACCACCAGACGCACCGATTCCGAGCCAACCCCCGCCAGTTCCACCTCCACCCACTCACCCGCCGTCGGGTTGCCTAGCACCCGCACCTGCAAGCCCGGCTCAACCGCTTCACTAACGCCCTGACGGGCCCCGCAGCTCTGCACCGTCACGGCAATCGCCCCCGAGACGACCACCCCGCAATCGCCCGTCACCCGCACGTAATACGGCTCACTCTGGCTCACCTTGACCAGCGTTAAACTAGCCGTGGTCGTGCCCGTCTGACGGGATGCGTTTTCGGCGAGTTTGTTTTGATTGGCCACGCTGCCCCGGAACCACTCATACTTCAGGTTCGTGCCGGTAGCCTGTACCGTCAGCGTTACATTGCTGCCCGAGCAGGCCGTCTGGTTGATGGGGGGCGTGACTAGCTGAGTAGTTAGATTAACCGTCAGCGTGAAGTTGGTCGGTACGCTTTCGCAGCCGGTGGCCGGATCAAACTGGGTAACTGCGAATGGATACGTACCGGGTTGATTAAGCACCACATTGGACGAGGGCAGCAACTGTCCGGCAGCGTTGTAATAGCGTACCGTATAGCTGTTGTTCGTACGGCTCACGTACTGGCCTAGGTTCACCGGTGTTGCGTCGGGACACAGCTGGCGACGGGTGGAGGTCGGCGGGGGAGGGACCGGCCGCTGGTTAACCGTCAAGTACGTTTCCCGCTGCTCAACGACACTACCATCTGCCCCCGTGACGCGGACAATGTAGCGACCGGCTTTGCCGCCGTCCGTAATCTCGACAGTATAGTCAGGGGTGGTAGCCTGGATGGGTTGTCGGGGATCGGCGCTGTTCTTGTACCAGGCGTAGGTAACGCCCTGGTCGGGGGTGACGCGCACCGAGAAGGTAACGCGGCCGCCCACGCAGGCGGTCTGGCTGGCCGGGGCCTGGACCACGGTGAACGAGCTGGCGGGCCGCACGGTCAGTTCGTAGGCGGTTCCGGTACCGCTGCAACCGTTGGCATCGCTGGTCTGTACGGTGATCGAGTAGCTACCGGCCTCCGTTGGCGTACCCGACAACACCCCTGCACTGGACAGGCTCAGGCTGGCGGGCAGGTTACTGCTGACCATCGAGTAGCTGTAGGGACCACTGCCTCCCTGGGCTGTGAAGGGCTGGCTGAAGGCCTGCCCCACCGTAGCCGTGCTGATAGCCGGATTGACCACCGTCAACGTAGTGGGGTTGCCCTGATACTCATAAGCACCCCGGTCGATGACCCCGCCAGTATATTGACGAGCGGCACCCGCCAGATCGGTAGCCGGCCCATTGGCTGCGCTGTAGGCCTGGTTGCTGCCGGTGTTGATGGCCACTGAGCAGTCCCGCAGTTGGGTAGAGGTAGTGGACACAAAGGGGGTAAGGGTGGTGGTGAGGTTGTTACCCTCATCATCGTAGCCGGTTACACTCGCATCAAAGAGACTGTAGCTGGCTGCAACTGGCCTCTCACCGGAAGGATACACGATTGAATTGGCTCCCCCGTTGTTCCATAGCACCGAATTAACCAGTTTAACATTGCCGCCTTCACTATAAATAGCTCCGCCCTGGAGCGCCTGGTTACCCTGGAATGACGTGTTGGTGAGTTGTGGGGAAGTAGAAGCATCATAGATAGCCCCGCCCTGCTCAGTAGCCACGTTGTTTACAAAGGAGCTGTTGGTCACCTGATGATTCTCACCATAGAAAAACACGGCTCCTCCCCGGTTAGCGGTGTTGCTCGCAAAGTGAGTATTGATGATAGTAGCTGAGCCGCTATTGACAAAGACCGCCCCGCCCCCGTCTCCTTCTCCCCGGTTACCTTCAAAGACACAGTTAGTTAGTTTCAGCGCTTGATCACCACCTGAAAATGAGACCCCACCCCCTTCAGCTACAGACGAGTTGCCCGTAAAGCGGCAATCCGTGGCTTCTAAGCCGGCTCCCTGTAAATAGATTGCTCCACCATCTCTCACTAGAGCCTGGTTGTTGACAAACTGGCAACGGGTGAGCTTCAGCAATCCGCTACTTTGATGATAGATAGCCCCCCCATTTCTGGCCGTATTGTTTTCCAGAAAGCAGTCGGTGAGTTCCATCTGCGTATTACCCTCATTCTGGAAAGCCCCGCCTATCCTACCTAAGTTTAGACGAAATGTGCTATTACTGACTACTAGCTTAACGTTATCGCTGATGAAAACAACCCCGTTGCCATTGTCTGTGTGCTTTTCAAATAAGCTCCCGGTGATCGTTATTGTTCCCGTTCCTCGATTGCTAATAGCACTGCCATAGACCCCGCCTGCTGAATTACCCTCAAAGCGACAATTGGTAATTATAGGACTACTATTTTCATTGTAGATTGCTCCTCCATTGGCGCTTCCATAGTTGTCGATGAAAAAGCAGTTTCGGATGCTGGGACTTCCACTAATAGTATAAAGGCCGCCACCCACGACAGAATTAATTGCATTAGGTTCTATAAGTACAGCGTTCTGGCCATTTCCTTTCGTAATGACAAAGCCATCCAGTACGGCGCTGGCCGTGAGACCCGGCTCGCTACGAACTACATGGCCACTGTTGTCACTGTCCCTGCCTGAATCACCCGGTGTACCAATATCACCCGAGAGGGTGCTGCTGGAGGGCTGCCCCGTAACCGGATTGGGGGAGGGTCGGAGAGCGGTTTCGTTGCCCACAAAGCCCCCGTAGATGGCTACCCCCTCTTTCAGCACAAAGCTGATGGTAGGGTCACTACCTGTCGTGGGTTTATAAAGGCCCTGGGCCACCCAGACCTGAGCCCCGCAGGTAGCGGCCGTGTTGATGGCCGTTTGCAGGGCCGTGCCGGCGAAAGCATTCTCCCAACTGCTGCCGTTCTGCAAACCGGCTCCCGCTTGAGTTACGTACACAACCGTTCCGCACGGAGGAGTTAGGTTCTGCACTTCCAGCGCCCCCATATCCACCCGGTTTCCCACAATGCGGGGGTTAGCAGCGGCATCGGTTCGGGGCAGATTCGTGGCCGGGTACGGTGCATTGGCTACTGTCATGCTGGTTGGGTCACCTGCATTGACGGCGGACGAGGTGTTGGGCAGGTTGAGGTCGCTGGACGATACAAAGGGCGAAGCCGTAGCCGTCAGGTTGCCGGGGCCACAGGTGTAGCCGGTGATGGCTTGGAACAGCAAGCCGACGAGTAAACAAAGCAGGTAATGTTTTTTCATACAGTAATTTGAAAAGATAGGTTTAACTACTAAGCGTGCATAGGTTGCTGGTAAACCGGTACGCCTGACAGCCATTCACAGGAGCCCATTTGGTAGCGCTAACGCAACTGGCTGTTTTGCTCAGCAAGTACGTGTTGACTGGCCCGAATTGCTAACACGCTCGTTACATTCATTACCATTGACGTTACATCTTGTGATTTTTTGCCCGAAAACTCCCACGTTTATTTGATAAGATGTTCTTTTCGGTATGCCGGAGAAGGTCTCAACTCACGGTGTCGGGGAAACTGCTGGCTTTATACGGCAGTCGTCTGCGGGCAATGAGGATGCGGATTGTGGGGGCGTTCACAACCCGTCAATCACCCCAATTGACAGGTCGGCCAGGCTCGCATCCGGGCTGGCGGACAAGATTCCGTTGGTTCGAAGAGGGTACGGTGAACGGCGCGCTTTGTCGGCAGACAAGCAGGCGACGACCTGACATCCCCGACGATAATCCTAGCTGCAGAGAAGCGGGGTTACATCAGTCGAGCGAAGAACGCCGGTTTTGAACAAAGTTGACGTAGCGGCTCATACCATGAACCAAGTAGTTGATTTGTTATTTAACCGACGAAGTTGCCTTGCCGTACTGGGAGGGCAGACTACCATACCGCTCCTGAAACACCTTGGCAAAATAGGAGAGGTTATCGAAGCCAACGGCAAAGGCAATCTGCGTTACGCTCTGGCTACCTTCGTTCAGCATTTCAGCGGCTTTGGCCAACCGAATGTCGCGGATAAACAGCGAAGCAGTGGTATTGGTCAGTGCCTTGAGTTTCCGGTGCAGCTGAACCCGGCTCATGTTAACGGCGTCTGCCAGGAGCTCGACCGTGAAGTCAAGATCGTCCAGATGCTGAACAATCACGGCCGTCAGCCGCTCCAGAAACTGCTGCTCAGTGGCTAACAGGGCCGGTTTGGCGGGCAGAACAGGCGGTTGATCCGAAGCCGAGGCCTGTGCCTGCTCCGCAAAATACTGGAACAGGCGTTGCCGCTGCTGAATCAGGTTCCGCACCCGGGCTGTCAGTTCATCCCGGTTGAACGGCTTGGTCAGGTAATCGTCGGCACCTAGTTCAAAGCCTTCCAGCCGGTCCTCCGGGGTCGCTTTGGCCGTCAGCATCACCACCGGGATGTGGCTGGTAGCTGCCTGACTCTTTAACGCCCGGCAAAAACCAAACCCATCGAGCCGGTGCATCATCAGATCGCAGATCACGACGTCGGGCAAGGTGGCTGTTGCCTGTTCCAGGCCGTCCTGTCCATCGACGGCTTCCAGAATCTGGTAGTCGCCCTCAAAAATACTCCGCACGTATGCCCGGATGTCGGCGTTGTCGTCGATGATCAGCAGTACGTTCTCCCGGGCAGCCGCGCTGGGGATTGAGTGATTGGCCCGGATGGGAATTTCAAAGCCAGCCGGTGTCCTCGGCTGTCCATACGCGTCCAGCGGTTCGGATCGCTCTTTAGCGTTCGCCTTTGGATGGCCCGCCGGATGAGGGTATTCGGCGGCTGGCTGATCGAATGGAACGGTGGGTACCAGCGGCATGGTTATATGGAACGTAGTGCCTGCTTTTTCGATGCTGCTGACCTCGATTCGGCCACCCAGTACGTTCGTCAGCTCGTGAACCAGGGCCAGCCCAATACCCGTTCCTTCGTAGGGGCGGTTAATCTTACCGTCTACCTGATAGAACCGCTCGAAAATTCGGGCCAGGTGGGTGGGCGGGATGCCGATCCCCGTATCCTCAACCACGCAGGTGAACTGCCCGGGGCCATAGTGTACGCTCATCCGGACGTCGTTGCCGGCCGGGGTAAACTTAAACGCGTTGGCCAGCAGGTTGTTGACAATCGTTTCCAGTTTCCCCCGGTCAAATTCGGCCCAGCATTCATCCTGGTTCTGGGAAAAGAGAAATCGAATCCGCTGACTTTCCGCCAGCGACTCAAACGACGACGCCTGCGTACGAAAGAAGGTGGCCAGATCACCCGGTTCGGGCTGGGCTTTCAGTTGACCGGCTTCGAGCTTGCTGAGGTCAAGCAGCTGGTTGATCAGGCCCAGCAGCCGGTTGGTATTCCGCTCCATCAGTGGCAGCAGCGGCTCGGCAGGAAACCTGCGTTTTAGATCGGCCAGCGGACCCAGCAGCAGGGTGAGGGGTGTTCGAAACTCGTGCGAGATATTGGTGAAAAACTGCGTCTTCACGGCGTCCAGCTCCTGAAGCTTGTCGACTTCCACTTTCTCCCGAATCAGGGCATCCGCGGTTGCAATGCGCTCTTTGATGTATGAACGTACCACGCGCCCCAGCACCAGCGACATGGACACCATCTCGACGGCGAGGGCCAGCAGCGCCAGCTGGCTGATGACCGGCCGGTACGGAATAACCGACAGCGACTGAAGCTGAAACAGGAAGAATGGAACAGTACAGAGAGCAATCGGCAGGACAAAATGAACCGCCGACCTCGATTTGCTGAACCAGATCAGGAAGACATTGAGAAAAAACAGGCCATACATCATGGCAACAATGACGGCATTGAACCGGCTGAGCGATGCATTTTGAACGAAAAAGGGAAGAATCACACCTACAGCACAGACGCCAATGACGCCGAGCAGGAGCCACCGCAGCGGCCGGAAGACCCGCCGATCATCCAGCAGGCTGTACATCCAGGCCGCCAGTCCGAGCGGCATCAGCCGCCCCATGCCGTAGTGCATCCATTCCAGCAGTACCGGATGGCCCGAGAGAATAATCGGGTAAATGCCCGTGCGGGAGAGCGTGGACAGATACAGCAGGAACGTACAGACGGCGTAGAAACGGAATTGCGGGTCGGGAATGAAACGGGCCAGCACGAAGTTGTTCAACGACCGGAGAATGAACAGACCCAGAAACATCCAGATGGCAAAAATGATGACCCGCCCTTTGCTCAGGTTATAATACTCGTCCCAGACGGTCACCTTGCCGAACATGGCCAGACTGCTCCTGATCCGGAAATAGACCGTAACGGGTGTATTGGGCGGCAGCTCGACCCGAAAAAACGGCGTCGTAGCAAAAAAGCCCTGGTCGACGTAAGGCCGTTTCAGTCCCCCGGCCTGGTGCCTGACCTGGCCATTGGGATAAACCAGGTAGAGGTCGACGTAATCGAGGGTGGCCGCATCCAGGAGTCCCACCAGCCAGTGTTTTGTATTTTCCCGGTTGCGGTTCAGTAAGTCAAACCGAAACCAGTACGCGCTGTTGCTGAACCCGTATTGGAAATTTTCGGACGTACTACGTCTGAAGTCCTGTCGCTGCCTGACCTCCGCCAGCGTCAGGCGGCCGGTTTTGTCTTCCAGCACAGCCAGTTGCTGGCCAACCGGTATAAACCGGGTCGTATCGTACAGAACGGTGGCCTGCCGGGGGGCTTTGTCGGATCGTCCCGACGCACCTGGCTGAGCCAACACGGTAATCGGGCAAAGAAGCAGAACGTAGAGTAAACGCATCGTCAAAAAGGAAGGGGTGTCGTCGATAGACATAAACACCTGATACTACGTAGAAAAGAGCGGTTTCGATTGCAAAGCAGACAATAATCCGGCCAGAGAAACAAATACGTTTTGTGAAAAGGTGTTGCTGGCGCGAACCAAGACTTAAATGGGTATGCGGTTCAAATCTAACCGTTTCACAAATACGAACATATGGAGCTGTTTGTGTATTTTTGGTAGCACATTCGCTATGTGCTACTGTACTTTTCATGCCAAGAATCGTTGCTTTACTGATCAGCTTGATCTGGTCAGCTTCTACCCAGGCCCAGGTAGATAGCCCTTACAGGTAGCTTTCAGCCTTTCTCTTTTCGATCTTTCGGCCGGTCAGCTTGCGGGCCAGTACGTTAAACGCAAAACAGCGGCCTGTGCCGCTGTTTTGCGTTTGAAACAAACAAGACGAGATCAAGCCGCTTCGGTCAGATAAATCTCCTGCGTAGCCAGCGTCGTGACGGCCGGGCGGGCCAGGTTCTGCAGGGCCTGTCGTCCGGTGTTCCACCGGCGAATTACGTTCATCTCGCGCACGGCGATGGGGTCTTTGGGCTGATTGGCTTCAGCGTAGTATTCCGGCATCCGGGCCGTCATCTGGCTTACAATCTCCCCGATGGTACCTTCCAGAATCAGGTCGGGATAATACCGCGCCACCTGGATCAGGGCCCGGCCGATGGAGGCCGTATAAAACGCACAGTCGATGTCCTGGTGCCGAACCGGTACGCCGTCGTGCAGGCGCTGCAGCTTTACGCCCCCATCTTCCAGCAGGTCCGATGCCGGGGCGCTGCCTTCGGGCTGCGGAAAAACCGTATCCACTTTCCGTTTAAAACTATGCCACCAGGGCGGTGTGCCCGAGGGGTTCAGCGTATCGCAGAAGATGATGCGCTGCGGACGGTCGGGATGCTCCGGGTGCATCACCAGCAGGGCCGCGCCCAGATGCCGGTCGTCGGCGGCATGGCGTCGCTGGATCACGAAGCAGTGGGGCTGATGCTCGCCGGTGGCGTGCAGGTGCTCGGCAATGGTTTTCACCATCCGCAGCGAGTCCTCCATATACCCCTCCGTGATGACGTGGACGGGCAACGGGGCGGGCAACAGAGCTTCCTGCTGTAGCTCATTGGCAATCAGCGTCAGGGCTGTGTTGTCGGACCGGCGGGTGCCGAAATACATACCAATGTCCTCGCGTCCCTGCCCTTCGGGCATATCGGCTAGCGCAATGGTGTCGCCGTGATCACCCTGGCGACTTTTGGAACTGTACCGAAACGGGATCTCCAGGTGTTCCCGGTGGGCAGCCAGGTTGTAGATACGGCGCTCAAACCGGGAAAACAGCGGTTCGTAGGCGTCGTGCTGGAAATACACCTCCTCAACGGGGCGCAGCAAATGCCGGGCAATGGCCTCCCGTTCGAGCAGATGCTCAAAAGGATCGGGAGTATGAATAAAGAACGTTCGCAGAGCCCCCTGTTCAATAAATTCGTCGACATCACTGCCGGACTCATGGGGTTTCTCGGAAACGGTGCCGTGTTCAATCCAGTCTCTGAGGAACTGTCTGACGGCATCATCGAAGGCGCGGTTGGCGGCTTCGGCTTTTTCGTTTGGGTAGCTTGTCAGGCTTAGGGGTTGATTCTCAATCGGACGCGCTCCGTCAGAGACGGTCCGAAACTCTTTGTGCATAGGGCGGGGTACGGTTCTGAAGTGAAGTTGTGCAAATTACAGGTTTTAAGTGTATTTTTTACATGGGGAGCTCCATTAAATAAACATAAATTCCGGCTCAATTAGTTGCGACCGGTGTGCCTGTTTTTGAGGTGAAAATCGTGCGCAGACCGGGGGGATTGACACCCCGGCACACCCACCTTTTCCCAAGTTTTTGGCTTGTCATTAAAACCATTCGGTCCCTAATCCTATTGATTTAGTAAAGGGGGCCCGCCGGGCAACGCAATTGGGGCGCTGTGGGCCGTTCGGATCTAGACCAACTACGCTATGAAAAACAATCGACTCGTCATCATCTCTTATCGGCTGCCGTTTTCAATCAAGACCCAAAACCGGGTTACGACGATCAAACCGTCGGCGGGGGGACTCGTTACGGCCGTAAAATCACTGGATCTGAGTGCATCGGCTGAAAAGCCCATCTGGATTGGCTGCGCGGATTTCACGCAGCGAGCCTGGGAGAAGCACCGGGAGGAGGTGGGCGACGATTTTGAATACGTACCGGTCTTTCTGGACAAAGCCACCAATAAGAAGTTTTACAACGGATTTGCCAACTCCGTGCTCTGGCCGTTGTTTCATTATTTCCCGTCTTTCGTCGACTACCACGATGAGTACCTGACAGCCTATCAGGCGGCTAATCAGGCGGTTTGCCAGAAAGTGCTGGAACTGTTGCGGCCCGGTGACCTGGTGTGGGTGCATGACTACCATTTTCTCCCCCTGCCCCAGTTGATCCGCGAGAGCGCACCAACCGCCACCATCGGGTTCTTTCTGCATATCCCGTTTCCATCCAACGAGTTGCTGAAACTCCTGCCCAAGCCTTGCCGGAACTACCTGCTGAACGGTCTGCTGGGCGCAGACCTGATCGGGTTTCATACCAACGACTACATGATCCATTTTCTGCAGTCGGTGCAACTCTCGCTTGGCTTGCCTCACAAACTCGCCCGGATTCAGCACCAGGACCGGAATGTGCAGTGCCAGGCGTTTCCGATTGGCATCAACTACTCGCTTTTCTACGATGCCTACGACAAGCCGGAGGTGGTGCACGAACGGGAAGACCTGAAAAAATCCTATCCGGGAAAAATTATCTTCTCCGTCGACCGGCTCGATTATACCAAAGGGGTCATGCAGCGCCTGGATGCGCTGGAGGTCTTTTTGCAGGCTCATCCGGAGTGGAAAGAAAATCTGGTGTTTATCCTCGTCGTCGTGCCCTCGCGGGACGAGATTCAGACGTACTGGGAACGGAAACAGATGATCGAGCAGGCCGTGGGCCGGATCAACGGGAAGTTTGCCACGCTGACCTGGGTACCGATTGTGTACCGGTACGCGTCTCTGGCGTTTCCGCAGCTACTGGCCCTGTATACGGCCTGCGACGTAGCCATGATTACGCCACTCCGCGACGGAATGAACCTGGTTGCCAAGGAGTTTATTGCCTCCCGGCAGGATCAGCGCGGGGTGCTGCTGCTGAGTGAACTGACCGGGGCCGCCAACGAACTGGGGGAAGCTCTGCAGGTCAATCCGCTCGATGAATACGAAGTGGCCGATCAGCTGAACCGGGCCCTGACCATGCCGTCCGAAGAACAGCGACGCCGGATGGCGGTGATGCAGAAGCGAATTTCCGACTACGATGTGAAACAGTGGGCCGGCGATTTCTTCGATTCGCTGCTGGTTAGCCAGCGGGGTAAAGAAATCAGCCACGTTCGTACGCTGAAAGGACCCAGCAAGCAGAAACTGATGGCGGCTTTCGACCAGGCGCAGACCCGGCTGCTGCTGATCGACTACGACGGTACGCTGGTCGAATTCACCGACGTTCCTGATCAGGCGGCTCCATCCGTGGAGGTGATCAGGCTGCTCAATGAACTGGCCGGCGACCCGCGCAACAAAGTGATCATTATCAGCGGCCGGGCGCACCAGACCCTCGACCGCTGGCTGGACGGTCTGCCCGTCGACATCGTAGCCGAACACGGTACGTTTATCCGGCAGGAGGGAGGCTGGCGCAGTTCGGTACTGGGCGACAGCGACTGGAAAGAGACGGTTCGTCCGCTGATGAACGATTTCGTAAGTCGGTGTGCCGGGTCGTTCATCGAGGAAAAAACGCATTCGCTGGCCTGGCACTACCGCAACGTAGGCGAAGAACTCGGGTTCCTCCGGTCAAGGGAGATGGTCACGACCCTCGAAGCGTTGCTGCCGCACCAACTGCGGGTGATCGACGGCAATCGGGTGGTGGAGGTGAAAAATGCCGATACCGATAAAGGCCGGATGGCGAAGCAGCTGGCCCTGGCAAGTCCCTATGAGTTTGTGCTGGCCATCGGCGACGACCGTACCGACGAGGATATGTTTACCGCCCTGGTTGGTCCGAATCAGTATACCATCAAGGTAGGGCGGGGCGCCACGGATGCCAACTACCGGCTCGACGCGGTGTCGCAGGTGCTGGCCCTGCTTCGCGATTTTGCGGGGCGGCAACCCGTACCCACTGATGACCAGGATTAGTTTACGATAGCTGCCTGACCCGTACGCTCTTCGGGAAAATGGGAGCGCTACGTAATCGGAACGGGTATATATGCATTGGGACAACCGGTCGACCGGTTGTCCCAATGCATAAAATCATCTATCGAGTGCGATTAATCGGCCACCACGATCACCGGTGGTACCATCTCGGGATCATCCTCGCGGGTTGATTTCTTCTTCAGCGCCTTGCGGGCCGCTTTCTTCACGCTGACGTCATAGAGGTCCGTCCGGCGGTCTTTAACGACCTGAACGGAACCGTACTCATGCAGTTCTTTCAGCAGCGACAGGTCCACGTCGGCAATGATCATCAGTTCCGTGTTGGGCGTTGCTTCGGCCTTCACCGCGTTGGTCGGAAACTGGAAGTCGGAAGGGGTAAACACCGCCGACTGGGCGTAGTTGATGTCCATGTTCTGCACGCGCGGCAGGTTACCGACGCAGCCCGAAATGGCAACGTAGCATTCGTTCTCGATCGCCCGGGCCTGGGCGCAGTGCCGCACGCGGGTGTAGCCGTTCTGCGTATCGGTCAGGAAGGGCACGAACAGAATCTGCATACCCTGCGAACCCAGGATCCGGCTCAGCTCGGGGAATTCGACGTCGTAGCAGATCACAATGCCGATTTTTCCGCAGTCGGTGTCGAACACCCGGATCTCATTGCCGCCGACCATACCGTAGTGCCGCACTTCATTGGGCGTAATGTGGATCTTGCGGTACTCCTCCCAGCTACCGTCGCGCCGGCAGAGGTACGCTACGTTGTACAGTTTACCGTCTTCGACCAGCGGCATGCTGCCTCCTACAATGTTCACGTTGTAGGAAATGGCGAACTCACTCAGCTTCTGCCGGACCGGCTCCGTATAGTCGGCCAGTTTCCGGATCGCGACCGGCTCGGGCAGTCCGTTGAAATCGGCCATCAGGGGCGTATTGAAAAACTCGGGCAGCAGCAGAAAGTCGGCCCGGTAGTCGCTCACGGCGTTGACAAAAAACTCGACCTGATCGAAAAACGCCTGAAGATTTCGGAACGGACGCATCTGCCACTGCACCACCCCAAGCCGGATAATGGAATCGGTATGCGGTTTTTTGTCTTTTTCGTCGACGTAGTAAATGTTGTTCCATTCCAGCAGCGTCGCGTATTCCTTCGACTCGCTGTCGCCGGGGAGGTAGCCCCGCAGGACCTTCTTCACGTGGAAGTCGTTCGACAGCTGGAACGTCAGCGTCGGGTCGTAAATTTCCTTCTGCTTTACCTTCGCAATGTACTCGCGGGGCGACAGATCGTCGGCGTATTTGTTATAGTTCGGAATCCGGCCACCGGCCAGAATCCCTTTCAGGTTCAGCTGTTCGCACAATTCCTTGCGGGCGTCGTAGAGCCGTCGGCCCAGGCGCAGATCGCGGAAGTCGGGGTGTACGAACACCTCGATGCCGTAGAGGTAATCCCCTTCTTCATTGTGCGTTTTGAACGTGTAGTTACCGGTGATTTCGGCGTAGGTATGGCTATCGCCGAAGTTGTCGTACTTGATCAGAATCGCCAGCGCGCAGGCAACGACTTTACCGTCGACCTCCACGCAGAACTGCCCCTCCGGAAACACCGACAGCAGTTTATTGATCTTGCTCTTCTCCCAGTAGTCACCACCGATACCACTGTAGACCTCGATCATGGCTTCTTTCAGATCGGGGTAGTCTTCTTTCTTTAAGTTTCTGGTTTGAATGTGCATATACGAACGCCTTGCTAATGAGTAACCCGTCTAACGGCAAATCCGTTTCAATTTCAGGCGGGCAGATGGACTTTACCGGCGATTTATCCGTACGGAGATCGCTGCAACATACGGATCAATTTCGACGGTTCACTCCCCCGATTTTACAATTCACTCCCTTCGCCGATCCAATCGAAACCGACGGCTGGTTAATGGCTTGGTAATCAACCCGCATTCAACCACAAAAACCAACAAAAAAACCGTTTTCCTATGAAAAAAATAGCGAAACTTTCTTTTGTAGCCTGGGCTGCACTCGCCTTACCCGCCCTGACATTCATGAGCTGCCAGGATCAGCTTGCCGAAGGCCCTCAGCCCGCCAGCCGCAAGGGAGCCCGCGTGGGCGTTGAAACCGGCGTGTCGGCCACTCAGATTGTCGTCAACAGTGCCGATCATACCCTGCTCGAAGCAGCCGTAATCCGGGCCGGTCTGGCCAACGCGCTGAGCACGGGCACGCTGACCTTGTTCGCACCGACGGATGCTGCGTTCCAGCGGGCCGGGTTCGCGGATGTCAACGCCATCAACAGCGCCGATATCAACGTACTCACCCGTATTCTGCTCTATCACGTAATTGGCGGCTGGAGCTTCGAAGCCGAACTGTTTCCGATGCGCCAGACGGGTTTCACTACCCTGCAGGGCGGCCAGTTTCTGGTTACCCGCAGCAACACCGGGGTGTCAGTAAACGGTATCCGCGTAACGCAGGGTAACCTGTTTGCAACCAACGGGGTTGTGCACGTAATTGATCGCGTGCTGATGCCGCCCATGGGTAACGTAGTTGAAACGGCCATCGCCAATCCGAACCTGTCGTACCTGGTAGCGGCTGTGCTGCGGGCCAGTCAGGGACCGGTTAACGTGCTACAGGTGCTGGGTACGACCCCGAACCTGACGGTGTTTGCGCCGACGAACCAGGCTTTCATCAATGCGGGCTTCCCGACAATCCAGTCGATCCAGACGGCCGATCCGGCGGTGCTGACCAAAATCCTGACGTATCACGTCGTCGCCGTGCCTCAGTTCAGCCAGTTCTTCTCGGCTAACCTTGCCAGCGGCAACGTACCCACCATCCAGGGCGGTAACGTAGGCGTAACGGTCAGCGGGGGCGGTGTAACCGTGAAAGGATTCAGCAACCCGTCGGCATCGAACGTTGTCATTCCGGACGTTGCCACCATCAACGGCGTTGTGCACGTGATCGATCAGGTGTTGCTGCCGCAATAAGCAGTTGCCGTACTCACCGTTTTTTTATCCTGTTTTCCCACTATTCACTGATCAGGTTGCCAAGCGGACGCAACCCGGCACCTTCGGGCGTCGGGTTGCGCCGTTTTGAGCAATCCCCGTTTGACCGCCGGCCGTATATTTACCAGCCTTAAGACAAGTCAGACCATGTTTGCACACCGGTATCGTTATGGGTTTATGCTCCTGCTAGGTGTGTATTCGTACCTGAATACGCTCTACGTAGAAGCGCTGACGAATTACCACATCGATGCACCGGAATGGGTCGTAGCGTCCAGCATGTCCGCCATCGTCGTGCTGGTGTGGGAGTCGAACCGTCTGCTGGCGGCTGCCCTGCCTGCGCTCCGACGCCGGCTTCCGGTTGCGGTTCATCCGCTTGTGATCCAGTTTCTGGGGAGTTTGCCGCTGGTGCTGCTGACCGTAACGACCCTGGTCTGGGCGGTAGCTACCTTCTATCTGGGCTTTTCGCCGGATGGCCTGCGGCTGCCTTTAAAACTGAGTCTGGTGTTCGGGTTCCGGGTGAATCTGTTCCTGCAAACCATCAATGCCGTTTATTTTTTGCTCAGACAATACCGGCAGGCTCAGATCGAAGCCGCCGAACTGAAAAAAGTCAGCGCCCAGGCGCAGCTCCAGCTCCTGAAAGCCCAGATCAATCCGCATTTTCTGTTCAACAACTTCAACGTGCTGAGTTCGCTGGTCGACAAAGATCCGTTCATTGCCCAGGAGTTCATACAGCAGCTGGCCAGTGTGTACCGCTACGTACTGGACCAGAACAACAAGGAATTGGTGACGCTCGGGGAAGAAATGCAGTTTCTGCGGTCGTACGGGTATCTGCTCAACAAGCGGTTCAACGGCGGGCTGCGCATTAACTTCGACGTGCCGGAGACGTACCTGCATTACTGCATCGTTCCGGTCGCGCTTCAGATGGTGTTCGAAAATGCGATCAAACACAACGTGAATTCGCACAGCCGGCCCCTGCACATTCGCGTAACGGTCGACGACGCGCCGAGCATCATCGTGACCAACAACATTCAGCCTAAAGCGGATGTAGAACCTTCAACCCGAGTCGGTTTGGCAAACATTCGTCAGCGGTATCAGTTTATCACGAAGCGTACCGTCCATATTTTGCGTACGGACGATACGTTCCGGGTAATCCTGCCATTACTACCGCTTCCTGACTGATGAATGCTTTACTGATTGAAGACGAAGACCTGGCGGCCGAGCGGCTGGCTGGTATGCTTCGCGATCATGATCCGGATATCCGGATTGTGGGTACACTCGACTCGGTGACCGATGCGGTGGATTGGTTTTCGACGCACCCGCGCCCCGACCTGATTTTTCTGGATATACAGCTCTCCGACGGCATCGGATTCAGTATTTTCAAACGGGTTACGATCAACAGCCCGGTTATCTTTACGACTGCTTACGACCAGTACGCTATTCAGGCGTTTTCGGTCAACAGCATCGATTACCTGCTGAAGCCGATCAACCGTGACCAGCTCGGCCGGGCGCTCGACAAGTGGCGTTCCCGGCTGACACCCGTACCAGCTTATCCGTTCGACATGTTTCAGGAAATTGCCCGGAACCTCGCCCGGATGTCGCAGCCGTATAAATCCCGGTTTCTGGTCCGGTACGGCGACCATATTCAGTTCAAGAATGTGGGCGATGTCGCGTACTTTTACGCCGACGGGAAAACGGTCTATCTCGTCACCCTCGATTCGAAACGGTACATCATTGAGTACACACTCGAAGAGCTGGAAACGCAGCTCGATCCGGCCCGATTTTTTCGGGTAAACAGAAAAGTCATTGCGCAGATTCAATCCATCCGCGATATTCGGACTCATCTGGGCGGCCGATTGCGGCTGCAATTGCAGCCGGCCGCCGGAGAGGATATCCTGGTCAGCCGCGAACGGGTGGCCGATTTCAAGTCCTGGCTGGAGTATTGATCGGTTTCCCCAAGTAGGTGTTCTGTGTAGGTATCCGGCATCGGGTACTGCACCCCGAACACTGTACACTCCGAACCGGTACTCCGCACACTCAACACCGCAAACTGTACTACATACCGATTAACGAATGCGTACGCTTTCCTCTGTCTTAATCCTGCTGTTGCTGCTGACGGGCTGGTCGGCCCAGGCCCAGAAACCCCTCGACGACGTACTGTACCTTCGCAACGGCTGGATACTACGTGGCCGGTTGCTCTCCACCTCTGCCGATTCGGTGGTGACTATTCAGACGTATGACCATAACCGTTTTGTGTTCCCCCGCGACCAGGTGCAGACCCTTACCAGAGAGCCGGCCAAAAGTCCGTCTTCACTCCGGTACCGCGAACGGGGATACGGTCTTTTTGCTGAACTGGGTGCCCTGGCGGCCCGCAACACCACTGCCGACGCCGTTACGACATCGGCCTTTACGTTCCACATCGTCAATGGCTATAAGTTTAACCAATGGCTGTATGCCGGGCTGGGGTCGGGCGTTGATCTGTACGCTACGCAGACGTTCGTGCCGGTTTTTGGCAGCCTCCGTGGTGATTTTACTAAAACAGGCGGGGTTATTCCGTTCTACTTCGCCGATGGTGGCTACGGCTTCAATGCAACCGTCAACAACAGCCAGAACCTGCGCTACGCGGGTGGGGCCTACGCATCGGCGGGGGCTGGGCTAAAAATCCTGTTTCAGGGCAACTCCGGGTTTCTGGTGAGCGTAGGGTATTACCTGCAGCGGTCTACGATTACGCAGACCACCGCAGGAGTCAGTTCGCGTCAGGGGGTCGATTATAACCGGATTGCCATCCGGGCGGGGTTCTCACTGTAGCACGGGAGCGTCGGTTCGCTGAAGCCGACGTTCGAACTCTTCCATGTGCTCATCGGTCAGATCGAGGTGCGTAACGAACCGAACCAGGTGCTTGCCGAACGGAACAGCCCGGATGCCTTTCTCCGCTAGTTGCGCTACGTAATCGGTGGCCAGGATCTGGTCGGTAAGCCGGAATATAACAATGTTCGTATCGACCGGGAAGACCTCTTCGACTTCGGGTAGTTCCTGCACCAGGGTGCCCAGCTTGCGGGCCCGGAGGTGATCAATTTTCAGCCGTTCGATGTGGTTGTCGAGGGCGTAGATGCCAGCCGCGGCCAGGTAGCCGGCCTGCCGCCAGCCCCCGCCCATCAGCTTCCGGAAGCGCCGGGCCTGGCTGATAACGTCGGCCTTGCCCAGCAACAGGGACCCGACCGGGCACCCCAGCCCTTTGGACAGGCAAATGCTGATGGAATCGAACAGGTGCCCATACGCCGTGGGGGTGTCGCCGGTTTCAACCAGGGCATTGAACAGCCGGGCGCCGTCGAGGTGCAGCAGCAACCCGTTTTCATCGCACACCTGCCGGATGGCCGCAATCTCGGGCACCGTGTAATAGCAGCCCCCGCCTTTGTTCACCGTGTTTTCGAGCACCACCAGCCGCGACAGGGGTTTGTGCGGATCGGCGGGGCTGTAGATGTAATCGCGGACGAGTTCGGGCGTCAGTTTGCCCCGTTCCCCCTGAGCCAGACTCACCGACGCCAGTGCGTTGACGGCAATACCACCGCCTTCGTATAGATACACGTGCGAAAGCTGGTCGCAGATTACATCGTCGCCGGGGCGGGTGTGGGTTCGGATGGCGAGCTGGTTGGTCATCGTACCCGAGGCACAGAACAGAGCCGCTTCCATGCCGAAGAGTCTGGCGGCTTTGGCTTCGAGGGCATTCACCGTTGGGTCGTCGCCCAGTACGTCGTCGCCGACTTCGGCGGTCATCATGGCAGTCAGCATGCCCGGTGTGGGCTTGGTAACGGTATCGCTGCGGAGGTCAATAATCATGAATAAACGAGCGTAAGGCAGCCGGTTATCGTTGCTGTTCGGCTGCTATTAGCCTGCAATTTACCAAAAAATGGCCTATACCGGCGTGTTTTTTGGGGGTCAGGCGGTTAGCCCGGAAGAATGGTCGACACGGGCTACGTACAATCGACCAAAAACGAAGGCCTCCTTGCTTTTGTACGGCTTCCTCGTATTTTTGAGCAGCCTTTTTGGTTAACGCTCCCCCGGCAGAGCCCCAAATGCGGAGTTAACCCACAATCCTTAACCTGCTATGTTGACCAATAAAACTCCCTGGATTATTCTGCTGGTGCTTTGGATGGCCGGATCGACCTGGTGGCACGTCTGCAAAATCAAGCAGCTCTGCCCCGAGTTTGCGACCGCCGATACCAACGCACAGTCAACCGCCGATACGCCCGCCCAAACGCCCACCCTGACGATCTCGGATGGCGATCGGTTTCGCCAGGCGTTTCCTGGTACGATTCAGTTTCCCCGCTCGGGCGCGAATGCCGGCCTGAACGGGCTGGGTGGTACCCTCGACTCGCTGGTGACGTACCTGAAAGCAAACCCCGGCCGAACGCTGACCATCACCGGGTACTACGATCTGACCGAAACCAATCCAACCAGCTTCGACAACCTGGGTCTGGCCAGGGCCGAAGCCCTGAAGCAGTATCTGGTTGGGCAAGGGGTTCCGACGGCTTCGCTGGCAACCCAGGGGCGCGTACAAAACGACCTGACCTTCGACGGCGACTCGCTCGTTGATGGACTGGCTTTTGCCTTTGGCACCGGCGAACCGGCTCCGGCGGAGCCAAAACCGGCTGCGCCCGATACGACGGCTACCGTACCGGCATCGACATCCGTAGCCGCGCCCCTATCGGCAGAAGAAACCGCATTGTTGCCAAAAACGGAAGAAGGGCTGGCCAAAGCCGAAAAATTCACGTCGGTCTTTGAACCGATTGACCTGTATTTTCCGCTGGCTGAAGCGAACTTTATCCGCACCGACGAAACCCAGAAATTTTTTAAGGAAGCGGCCGCGTACCTCGCCGAGCACAAGGATAAGCGGCTGGTAGTTACGGGGTATACCGACAGCGCCGGCCCTGACGATGTAAACCAGCGTCTGTCGCGCGATCGGGCCAACACCGTCAAAGCCCGGTTACGCAGGGCCGGGATCGATGCCGGTCAAATTGAGGTAATCGCCAAAGGCGAAGCCGACCCGAAAGCGTCGAACGAAACCCGCGAAGGACGCCGGGCCAATCGCCGGGTGTCGGTTGTGGTTAAATAAACCGGGGTTTAGTTGTCGGCTTACCGGGTCTGCGCCCTCAGGACCAACCGGAGCCGTTACCCGGTCCCGCAAACCGAACCACTGAAAACAAAACACTGAAAACGCATACACCTATGTTTGACATGAATCCCCTTAACCTGCCCGACGCGCAGCTGCAGCAGTGGATCATGCTGTTTGTAGCCGGTGCGCTGGGCTTCATCATCGGGTACGTATCCCGCCAGGAATTTGTCCGGCAACTGGAAACGACCCTGGTCAATACGGAACGGAGGCTGGACGACTGCCAACGGATGCCGGTGTCGGTGGCCGGCAATGATGAGTCGCTGATTCTGGCCCGCATCCGGGCCCGCGCCGGCGAACTGAACTTCGACCGGATTGGGCTGGCGTCGCCGTCGAGCGCTGATAACCTCAAACTGATTGTCGGCATCGGGCCCTTTCTAGAACGCAAACTAAATGCAGCGGGCATCTATACCTTTCGGCAAATCGCTAATTTCAACCAGCAGGACATTGATACGGTGAACGATATTATTGAATTTTTCCCCGGTCGCATTGAGCGCGACGACTGGGTAGGGCAGGCTGCCGAATTGCATCGTAGAACCCACTGAGTTTCTTAACCCATCGATACTATGTTTGGATTAGATCCGCTCAACCCACTCACGGCCCTCACTGAAATCTTGTTGCTGTTGCTGCTGGCAGCCTTCGTCGGCTGGGTGCTGGGCCGACTCCTGCTCAATGGCCGCGTCAGTCGGCTGCGCCAGTCGATCCGGCAAAAGGAAGCCGAACTGGAAGCGTGCCGGCAGGCAAAAGGACTAAGTCCGGCAGTTGACAAACCAGCCTCCGCTCCCGAACCGACGCTGGTAATACCGGCCTATGTCGAAGCGGACCCACTGCTGCCTGCTCTCAACGGCGATGCTACTCCGCATCCGGTAGCCGATCAGCCGATTCCGTCGGTGGCGAGTGCTGCCCCCGTTCCCATCATGACAACCGGAGCGGCCGGCAATTCCGAAGCGGCCGTATTGAACCGGATTGCCGCCCGGGCGCATGAACTGAATTTTGACCGGATCGGCCGCGCTACGGCCGCCGAGGCCGATGATCTGAAAGACATCGTAGGGGTGGGGCCTTTTCTGGAACGCAAGCTGCATAGTCTGGGAATTTATACCTTCCGGCAGGTAGCCAACTTTACGCAGGAGGATATCATCAAGGTGAATGAAATCATCGAATTTTTCCCCGGTCGCATCGAACGCGACAATTGGGTAGGACAGGCAAAGTCGTTCCACGAACGCAAATACGGTGCGCGAAGCTAGTGTTGTAGCCATGAGCAGGCCGGATCGGACGCCCGAAATGAAACACCATCCGTTTTCACTACAACGTCGCGACTTTTGGCTACATCCGTTTTTTGACTGCTGCTGAACTTTGTAGCAACAAAAAACGAAAACAATGAACCTAGCAAACAGCACCATCCTGATTACAGGCGGAACCAGCGGAATTGGTTTAGAGCTTGTCAAACAACTTAGCGAACAAGGCGCGACCATCATCGTGACAGGGCGTAACCGTGACGCCTTACGCCAGACAAAAGAGCAGTTTCCGGCCGTTCACCTCTTCCAGAGCGATGTGAGCAAGCCGAAAGACATCGAGCAATTGTATAAAGATGTCACGCAGCAGTTTCCCGGCCTCAATATCCTGATCAACAATGCCGGGCTGATGCGGCTGATTGACTTACAGGATGACTCGTTGGATATAGAGGACATCAATCGCGAAATTGCCACCAACCTGTCCGGGACAGTCCAGATGGTGCATCGGTTCCTGCCCCATCTGTTAAAACAACAATCAGCCGCTATCATTAATGTCTCCTCGGGCATAGCCTTTATGCCTTATTCGGCTGCACCCATTTATAGTGCAACCAAAGCGGGGGTACGTGCCTACACGCAAGCACTACGTTTGCAATTAGAAAACACTCAGGTAAAAGTCTTTGAAATGATTCCGCCCGGGGTAAAGACCAATTTGCAGAATGACTGGGTAAAAAAACCAGACGACAACATGATGATGGAGGTTGACAAAATGGTGAAAGTAGCCGTAGATGGACTTCGGAAAGACAAGAAAGAACTTAAGCCATTCATGATACGGGTTGTACAAACGGCGAGCAGACTGATGCCCAATGTTTTACTGAATTTTGCGCACGGAGAATTTAAAGCAATCAAGAAGCTTCAAACCGTTGGATAATCATGAAGGTCATAAGCATTATTTTACTGCTGGTATCCGCATTTTTAAGCCTTAAACACGGCTGGGATGCCTTCCAGCCCGCCAATGTCGAGCAGGCAAAAATGATGGCGGACCTGGGCATTAGTAAAGCCGCCCTGCCGTTTTTTGGCGTATTTTCCATCGTTGTTGGCTTGCTGCTGCTTTTTCCGCAAACCTTTTTCATCAGTAATGTGCTGAACGCGATGACCATTGTTCTGATCATGGCTCTATCGTTACGAGCGGGCAATGTAAGCATGGCGTTAATCGAAATTCCGTTTCTCGCCCTGCCGCTGGTCCTGATTGGGTTGACGTACCCGTTTAAATTTTAACCCGCTTTTGCTCATGGCAACGTCGAAACCGTACCGAATCGAATCCATCACGCAATTACACCGGATGATGGGGCTTGGCAAGCCCCATCATCCCCTCATCGGCATTATCGACCTGAAAGACCTGAAAGCGGATCCGGATGTCAATGCCGTTATGTTTGATCTGTATGTCGTGTCGCTGAAGAGAGGGTGCGACAAACTGCACTACGGCCAGCAGAAATACGATTTCGATGAGGGGCTGATGGCGTTTATGGCCCCCGGCCAGATTCTGCGGGGCGAAGAGAATGGAGTACCGCATACGCTCGAGGGCTGGATGCTGTTTATTCACCCCGATTTTTTGTGGAATACGTCACTCGCCCGAAAGATCAAGCAGTACGACTATTTTGGGTATTCTGCCCACGAAGCGTTGTTCCTCTCCGACAAAGAAGAAACGATTATCAACGGCATCGTTGACACCATCCGGCACGAGTACCGGGCCAATATTGATAAATTCAGCCAGGACGTCATCGTTGCCCATCTGGAGGTTCTATTCACCTACGCCCAGCGGTTTTATGAACGTCAGTTCATTACCCGCAAGATCACCAGTAGTAAATTGCTGGAACGGGTAGACGATATGCTGACGGATTACTTCAACGAAGATGATTTACTTTCCAGGGGGCTTCCTACAGTTCAGCATATTGCCGAAACGCTGAACGTTTCCACCAAATACCTGAGCAGTTTATTAAAGCAGCTCACGGGGCAAACGACGCAGCAGCTTATTCACGAAAAGCTGATTGATAAAGCCAAGGAAAAACTATCAACGACGGAAATGTCCGTCAGCGAGATTGCGTATGATCTGGGCTTTGAGCATTCACAGTCGTTTAGTAAGCTGTTCAAAGCCAAGACCAACCAGAGCCCGCTGGAATTCAGAGCCTCGTTCAACTGACAGCGCGAGCCCTGGTTTAGCCGTTAGATGGTTTACGGGAGGCTATCATATGTACCGTGAGTTACACATGACTCTTTAGCATTTTTGTCATCCCGGCGGCCCGGTCCTGGCGTCAGGATGACAAAAAAAGATCATAATGTGTTAGCTAATCAATATTATAAACTGCCTACTAATCCTGATAGGTATATACACTTTTACCACCGAAGCGTGGTGTCTCCCCGTCGGCATACAGAGCTATTTGCGAAGAAATAACCCTTCCTTTGGCATCATACTCATACTTGAATGCTCCCGTAGATTCCACCGTTTTCCCGTTGACCGAATACGGGTGAGTGAACTTGGCAATATTCCTGATCGGGAAAAACAAGACAAAAGCATTGGCGTATGAAAAGTAAGCGGGCAGGGCAAGACGGTAATACGCATTGTAGGAATCTTCGTAAAAAAAGGTCATCCACAGACTAAACGACAAGGAACTATTGTCCTGCCTGGAAATTGTACGTATTGAGTTATCTGGATTATAGGTAACCTGATAATAGGTTGGCGCACCTGGTCTGGGACTGCTGGGTTCTCAATGTGGTACTTGTACTGAGTAACAAGACCAGTTGAATTATACGTATACGAATACACTTGCGCGACACTTTCCGGATTTAAGTCAAACGTTACTTTGCTCAGTCGGTCTTGACCATCATACTCGGCCAGATACACCAGCAGCGATTTGGCTGAGGTGTTTCGATGCACAGCAATAACGTTTCCTGATGGTGAGTACGTCAATACGGAGGTTGATTGCAAGTCGCCCGTTTTATTATTTTTTCGTTCTACCCGAACAACCCGTTCGTTTTCGTAGATGTAATAATCAGTCGTGTTATCTGCTTCATAACTACGGGAGAGTAAACGACCTCCGGGATTGACTGGAACAGGCTCTTCTTTGTTTGAACTGGAACAACTGATGAACATCAGGAATTGGCTCGTTATCAATAGGAGTGGAAGAAGACGCATAAATTAAGTAGTTTATTGGGTTGACATACACTGGAAAACCATACCGGCACGCAGCGGGTGTTGGTTCGAGAGCCAAAAAAAGTCCCTGAACCGACTCGCGCGGCAAGTAGTTAACCTGCGGTGGGTTTGCGTTTAGGAACGGTTATAATCAGCGCTTCAGGCACAGTGTTTCAGTGTATCGTGATGCCTGACAGTAGCCGAAGATGCTGACTATTGAGCGTGTCGCTCATCGATATCCTGTGTCTGCCAGCCAGGCAAGGGAAGTGCTTTTAAGACGTAGTAGTTTCTTTCGGGAACTACCCAAGCGAACCGGCAGCTATGCAGTTGACAATCATTGACGTACTCCTTCTTTTCATTGTGTTGCTGTCGGTCTGGAGCGGATGGCAGAGGGGCTTTATTCTGGGAAGTATTCAATTACTATCCTTAATTGCCGGACTGCTGATCGCGCTCGCCCTGTATCAATACCTCGCTGCGCTGCTGAGCGAGTACGTTCCTGCTTTGGGCGTCTGGAATTTGCCCGTTTCGTTTCTGATTACGTTAATGCTGGTCCGATTCGGGATATCGACCATTGCCAATCGGTTGCTGCGGGATGTACCGATCAAAGCGCATGTCCACGGTGCCAATCGGTTTTTGGGAATGATTCCCGGGTTTATTATGGGTGTCATCTACGCGTCGTTTGCCGGAGCGTTACTGATGGCGCTGCCGCTTTCCGAGGGGCTAACCACCAGCAGTCGCAACAGCATACTGGCCAGTCGCCTGTCGCAGCCCGTCGAGTGGCTCGAACAGAAGCTGGCACCGGTGTTTGAGGAAGCTATTGGCCGGTCGATGAACAACATGATGGTGGAGCCGTCGTCGGACAAGTCGATTACGCTGCCATTCACCGTCACCGATGCCCGGCCCCGGCCCGACCTGGAAGCCCGGATGCTTGAACTCATCAATGAGGAACGGGCAAAAGAGGGGCTGGGACCGCTCAAAGCCGATCCCGAACTGGCCGAAGTGGCCCGAAACCACTCCCGTGATATGTTTGCCCATGGCTATTTTTCGCACGTTACGCCTGATGGTAACGATCCCTTCGACCGCATCCGGGCGGCTCAGGTACGGTTTCGGTCGGCGGGCGAAAACCTGGCCCTGGCGCAGACGGTCAACATTGCGCATACCGGCCTGATGAACTCACCCGGCCACCGGGCCAACATTCTGCAACCGGCATTCGGGCGGGTCGGCATCGGTATCCTCGATGGGGGAATGCACGGGCTGATGGTCACGCAGAACTTCCGGAACTGATTCCCGTTCTCCGCACTGGCTAAGCCGGGCGGATCAGGATCGAGGTCAGGTGTTCTTACGTATAGCGGGAAAGGAGTTCAGCTAGTTTTTGCTGGACAGCCCCTTCCATTAGGCCTCCATGATAGCAGATAACCCGGTCAATGGTCAACGACTGCAATGTTCTGACCGAGTCCACGGCCTGCTTCAGGTCAATTGCAAAGTGGGGATTGGCAAGGTTGAACGCACCGTTTTCGACCACCAGCGCATCGCAGGCAATCAGGGTTCGGGAACTGGGCAGATACACCGAAATGTGTCCAGGGGTATGACCTGGGGTGTCAATGATTTGAACATCGTCCCAGATTGCCGACTGATCGCCGGAGGATAGCATAGCGTCAACGTGTACCGGCCGAATGCTGCTTAACCGTTGCTGAAAAGCCAGGGCGCCTGGTTTTTGATCGTCGGGTAAAGAAGGAAACAAGTTTTCCGCCTGCAGTAGCCGGGCCGATTTAACCTGCCCCGTAATGGAAGCGGCTTCAACGGGCGATGCGTAGACTTTTAGCGAAGGATACTGCTGTTTAAGTTCATACAGGCCACCGACGTGGTCGATGTCGTGGTGGGAAATGATGACGCCTGTAAGATCGGCCAGCGACAGACCATGCCGATTGGCCGCGGTTTCGAACCGGGGCATAAATCCTGCGTACCCACAGTCGATTACCAGCGTTTCGCGCTGGTTACGCAGGATGACCGGATGCAATGTATCGTTGATGCCGTTGAAGGTAAAAGGAACGTCAAGGCAGTGCCAGGTCATGTTCATTTTAGTAAGGAACGTTTGCGCAAAAATACAAACCTAATGTGAGTGGAAATACAGCGTAGGTGTCCCTACGCTCACGGTACGGCTATTTCGTTGAGGTGACAGTGTACACTTCGCGTTAGCTCGTCCGGATGGGCGTATGTGTAACGGATTAGAAAACCAAACGTGCTCGGTAAAGCTGAGCACGTTTGGGAGCAACAGAGACCTCGATCGTTACGCTTCGACCAGTTCTTCTTCCTGCGAATTGGTGGGCTGCTCCTGTACCTTTCCCTTGTAGAAGCCGTAGAAGATCAGTGGAAAAATCAACAGTGTGAGCAACGTAGCGGTAATCAGACCGCCAATCACTACAATGGCCAGTGGTTTTGAGGTTTCCGACCCAATGCCTGTCGACACAGCCGCCGGAATCAGGCCGATGGCCGCCATCATGGCTGTCATAACCACCGGCCGTACCCGCGACAGCACTCCCTGCATGATCGCCTGATCGAGCGAGAGCCGGTTTTTCAGATTCTTCTTAAAGACCGAGATTAGAATAACTCCATTCTGGATACAGATTCCGAAGAGCGCGATAAACCCGATGCCGGCCGAGATGCTGAAGTTGACGTGCGTAATGAGCAGAGCCGCGATGCCGCCGATAATCGCGAATGGTACGTTGAACAGCACCAGCCCGGCGTCTTTAACGTTGCCGAAGAGCACGAACAGAATAAAGAAAATCATCAGCAAGCTCACGGGTACTACCTGACCCAGCCGCTTGGTGGCGCGTTGCTGGTTTTCGAAATCGCCCGCCCACTTCATGGTGTAGCCCGACGGTAGTTTGACAGCCTCATTTACTTTCTTCTGCGCTTCGGCAATGGCGCTGCCCATGTCGCGGCCCCGTACCGAAAACTTAACCGCGGTGAACCGCTGACTTCCTTCCCGGAAAATCAGCACCGGTCCGGTCTGGGTGTACACCCGGGCAATTTCCTTTATCGGAATCTGCGTTCCGTTCTGGGTGGGTACCATCAGGTTGGCGATCTCGGTTTCCGTTTTACGGAATTGCGGCTCGTACCGGATACGAAGGTCAAATTTGCGCTCACCTTCGTAAATCTGCGTGGCCGCTTTTCCGCCAATCGCCATTTCAATCACCGCCTGTGCATCGGCTTTGTTGACGCCATACACCGCCAGCTTGTACTCGTCCAATTCGACGCGCATTTCGGGCTGACCAATATTTTTGATAACGCCGAGGTCTTCGATTCCGGCTACCGTGGACAGTTGCTTGTCTACCTGACTGGCTTTGTCTGCCAGAATTGTTAAATCGTTTCCATAAATTTTAACCGCAATTGACCCTTTCACGCCCGACACCGCTTCGGCTACGTTGTCCATGATCGGCTGCGAGAACCCGAAATCTACGCCGGGGAAGATCTTGAGTTTATCCTGCATCTGCGCTATTAACTCCTGCTTGGTGATGTCGTGCCCGCCCCGGCGTTCGGCCCACTCATCTTTCGGATAAATATCGACCAGAAACTCCACGTTGTAGAAGCCCGTCGGGTCGGTGCCGTCGTTGGGTCGGCCGGTCTGCGAGATAACGCCCTTCACTTCGGGAAACTCTTCAAAAATATGCCGCATCTGCGTCGTGAGCCGTACTGACTCGGGCAGCGAAATACTCATCGGCATAGACGCCCGCACGTAGATTGACCCTTCATTCAGTTCAGGCAGGAATTCGGTACCCAGCAGGTTGAAGCCGGCCAGCCCAATTACCACTACTACCGCAGCTACAAGCAGGCTCAGTTTTTTGTGGGCAAACGTGAACGAGAATGCCCCCATTGTCCGCTTCGTCAGGAATTCGACAAAGACATTATGCTTTTCACGGACGTTCTTTTTCATCAGAATACTGGCCAGTACTGGTACGAGCGTCAGCGTGAAGAGGAGCGCACCCAGCAGGGCAAAGCCGAGTGTCCACGCCAGGGGTGAAAACATCTTGCCTTCAACCTTCTGGAACGAAAAAATCGGGATCAGACACGTGATGATGATAGCTTTGGAAAAGAAGATGGCTTTACCCATTTCGGTGCCGGTTTTACGCAGGATGCCGAGTTTGGCCAGCCGATTGAATTTTGCCATGCCTTCGCGGTGGGCCAGTTCGTCAAGCGTAACGAAAATACCTTCGACCATCACCACAGCGCCGTCGACGATAATCCCAAAGTCAATGGCCCCCATCGACAGCAGGTTGGCCGACATACCTTTTAGCCGCAGGCAGATAAACGCGAACAGCAGGGCCAGCGGGATGACGATCGATACGGTAATCGTCGTCCGCCAGTCGGCCATGAACAGGAACACGATCACCGTTACGAACACGATGCCTTCAATCAGGTTGTGGGTGACCGTATGCGTAGCGAAGTGAATCAGCGTTTCGCGGTTGTAAAACGTATTAATCTTCACATCCGACGGCAAAATGGTGGTGTTCAGTTCGTCGATCTTCGCCTTTACGCGCTCGATCACCTCACTGGGGTTTTCGCCCTTGCGCATAACTACAACCCCTTCCACCACGTCGTTCTGCTGGTCGCGGCCAGCCTGCCCCAGCCGCGGTAAGGCCGACTCCGACACCTGCGCTACGTTGCGCACCATGATGGGCGTTCCCTTCACGTTCTTGATGACGATATTCTGAATGTCCTGCTGGTTTTTGAGGAGACCAATACCGCGTACCACGTAGGCCTCGGAGTTTTTCTCGATCACGTCGCCCCCAACGTTGACGTTGGAACTGGCCACTGCCTGGTACAGTTGCAGGGGCGTAATGTCGTAGTCGGCGAGCCGACGCGGATCAACGGTGATTTCGTAAGTTTTAGCCTCGCCACCGAAGCTCACTACGTCGGCGACGCCCGGTACGCTTTTCAATTGGCGGTCAATCACCCAGTCCTGCACTGTTTTCAGTTCGCGGACCGTGCGCGTTGGCGAATCCAGGGTGTAGCGGAAGATTTCGCCGGTTGGGCCGTAAGGGGGCTGCACTTCGGGCTTGATGCCTTCGGGCAGGTCAACGTTGCCGAGCAGGTTATTGACCTGCTGGCGGGCGAAGGCGTCGTCGACACCGTCGTCGAACATGACGTTGACCACTGATAGGCCAAACAACGTAGTGGAGCGAATGTCCGTCTTCTTCTGTACGGAGTTCAGGCCAATCTCGACCGGAATCGTAACAAACTTCTCTACTTCCTCAGCTGAGCGGCCCGGCCACTGCGTAATGATCGTGATACGCGTGTTGGTTACGTCCGGAAACGCTTCGATCGGCGTGTTCTGGTAGCTGATGTAGCCCGCCACCACCGTCAGAGCCGTCAGGAAGAAAACGAAGAACTTGTTCTTCAGCGAGAACGTGAGTATGCTTTTGATGAATTTGTTCATGACCTTTTCTTTCAAAGAGCGAAAGAGTGAATGAGTGAAATTGGACTGCAATGGTGGACCATCGCCGAAGCGGAGTGAATAGCCGCTCTGCTAAACATTCTCGTTCTCGGCGGTTCGCTGTTTCACTCTTTAATTTCCCAGTGCGTTATAGATCAGCAGTTGGTTTTCCGTCACAACGCGATCGCCGGGGTTGAGGCCGCCGTTGAGGTAAGTTGTAGTTCCGGCGGTCTTGAAAATGTCAATCTCCCGTACGACCGGATGATGCTGGGCATTGACAACCACTACGAAGTTGCGGCTCTGGTCGAATACGACTGCATTCGACGGAATGGCTACCCGCTGATCGTGCCCGGCGTACTCGACGGTCACGTTAGCGAACATCTCGGGCTTGAGGCTGTTATCAGCGTTGGCCAGCGTAATCCGGACTTTCTCGGTCTTACTGTCGGGGTCAAGTACGTTGAACACTTTATCGATTCGGCCGGAAAAGACCTTGTCGGGGTACGAAAGGGTTGAGATACGCGCCTTATCGCCTTCGTGGACGTTGGCCAGGTCCGATTCATAGACGTTAGCCATTACCCAGACGTGGTCAAGGTTGGAGATGGTAAACAGGTTTTCCGGGTCGTCGGAGCGGAGTTCCATGCCTTGTGCCGCGCTTTTCTCCACCACAAATCCGCTGACGGGTGCTTTGACCAGGTAAACCGATGAGCCTTTGCTTCCCAGAATGCTTCGGCGTTCGTTGACACGATTAAGCTCGCCCTTGGCCGCCTGTAGCTGCTCACGAGCTGCCACTAAATCGCGCTGCGAGGCCAGCCCACCCTGCGCCATGTCTTCGGTTACCTGCATGGTTTTGTGCGCTACCGCCAGTTGTCCCTTGGCGGCAATGGCCTGCTGCTCTACGTCGGCCATCTCACCCGACCGGATGATGGCCAGCACCTGACCCGCCTGCACATACGCGCCCAATTCAGCTTTAACAGCTTCAATGTGTCCGCCGACCAGCGGGAACACCTTCACAACTTTGTCCTGGTTGAAGGTGATTTTACCCGTCAAGTTCAGCTCGTTTGTGACGGTTGTCAACCGGGCGGTGTCAAACCTGGCCGAAGCCAGCAGGTCAACGGGTTTGTTCGCTGCCGACGTACTGTCGGTAGATGACGCTTCAGACTGGCACCCAGCTAAACCGCCAGCCAGCAGGATGCCCAGCAGCCCGACGAAGGGCAGTGCCCGCCACGTATGTTTTATTGTGCTCATGATCGCGTTGAATCCGGTTTGGTTAGTTGCTGAAGGCGTTGGTGCCGACGGCCAGGTTCAGCTCTTCGAGCCGTTGTAGCCGGTCATTTTGTAATTGGATGTACTGAATCTGGTTGTTTTTGTAAGCGTCGAAAAAATCGATAAACTCCACGACATCAATGTTTTGCTTACGGTAGTTGAGCGTTACGCCATCGATCAATCGGCCGAAATCGGCATTAAAATGCTGATCGAACGTACGGTAGAGCTGGTCGGCCTGGCGGGCTTTGAGCAGCGAGCTTTGCACTTCGCCTTCTATCTGAAGTTCGTACGCTGACGTGGCCTGCTGGCTGCTTTTAGTCCGGATGCGGGCGGCCTGGATGTTGCCCTGATTCTTGTTGAAAAATGGCAGTGATGCACCAACACCTACGCCAAAGTAGTTGGGAATATAGCCGGCGTTCCGGTCGTAGGTGCCTTGCAGCGTGAGGTCCGATACAGCCAGGGCTTTTTGTAGTGCCAGGTTTTGCTGCTCGCTTTTAGCCTGGTGGCGGTAGGCCTGTAAGTCGGGGCGGTTGCGGTCGGCTTTGGCCAGAAGACTGTCAAGCGTCAACCGGGCCGGATTTCGCTCCATCGACAGGTCTGTGTCAGTCAGTACGGGCTGGATAACCAGCGTTGGGGGCTCGTTGAGTAATACGGCCAAGTTCGATTGATCGTCGGCAATCTGAGCGAGCCGTTGCTGCCGTTCGGTGGAAAGGTTGAACAGGTACGCTTTCAGCCGGGCCAGGTCTTTCAGCGGTACGTTGCCTTTGTCATACTGCTGCTGGTAGAGGGTTACTGTCTGGTTTAGGGTGCCGATTTCCTGGTCATATACCTGGAGGGACTCCCGCAGAGAATGCAGTTCGTAGAACGTGCTACGTAGTTGATAAACCAGCGTGCGTATCAGGTCTTCGTACCGATCGGCGGCCAGTTGGGTGTTTGTTGCGGCCAAAGCCATCTGTTTGTTCCGCTTTCCCGCCAGCAGAATCAGTTGCTGCACCTGTATAACCTGCTCGGAATTGCTTTGTGCCAGTGGCATGAACTCGCGCGATTGCTGGTTATAAGGCATCTGCTCAATGTAGATTGCTGGATTAGCAAAGAGCCTGGCCTGTGCCTGATACGCCCGGTATTCATCAATACCCAGTCGGGTCGCCAGTAGCGACAGGTTATGTTGATGAAACAGATCCTCGGCCTGAGGAAGCGTCATCTGCAGTGTGTCAGTGGTCGGTTGGGCGTGGCTCAGCCCGATGGTCAGGATAAGCATGAGCCCCGTTACTAGTTGTTTCATGGCTGGGTAAAAGACAGGTATTCCCTAAGCGATGAATCAAAAGTAGCCGGCTGACGAGTGGGTGGGGGTATAATTCAACTGAAACGGGCACTCTGGCGGGTCAACCGGACAAGCTGACGGGCCAATTGACAGCGGAGAGAAACGAAAGGGTAGGAGAGACTACCGTTGTTCCAGCCAGCGCATGAATTCCGGGGCTTTGGCCTTACTGATGACCAGCGGTTCGGGTGTAGCAGGCTGTAGCCGAACCAGCAGTTTGCGGTTGAAGTACGGCTCAAACTCCCTGACGGCTTCAAAGCGGATGATGAACTGCCGGTTGGCCCGGTAGAACTGCGTAGGGTTGAGTAAGGCTTCCAGTTCATCGAGGGTGTAATCAACGGGGTATTTTTCACCTGATGTTTTCTGGAGCCAGACGACCTCGTGTTCGGTGTAGAAGAACGCAATGTCGTTGACGGATACGGGGTAGTACTTTCCTTTCTGACTAACCAGAAACGTAGAGCGCTGAGCAGGTCGGAGCTGGCTAAGGAGTCGTTGGAGCGGTTCGTTGAGGTCGGCCTGGTTATGTTGCTGGAAATACGTTTGCAGACCGTTAAACTTGGCCAGGCTACCGGCAATAGCCTTACGGTCGAAGGGTTTGAGCACGTAATCGATGCCGTTGGCGTTGAAAGCCTGCATGGCGTACTCGTCGAAGGCTGTGCAAAAGATAACCGGGCAGCGTACGTTAACCTGTTCGAACACCTCGAAGCTCAACCCATCCGCCAGTTGGATGTCCGAAAAAATCAGATCGGGGCTGGCATGATCGCTCAGGTAGTCAACGGCTTCCTCAACGGTTTCGAATACGGCGAGTATCTGAACCCCCGGTATGATATCGCGGATGTAATGCTGTAGCTCCTCGGCTGTTATGAGCTCATCTTCCAGAATCAGGACGTCCATGGTCAGGGGCTATAATGGGTAAAACAACCGTAAAATACTCTTCATCCTGTTCGATGGTCAGGGTTTCTCCACAGAGGTACTCGTACCGTCGGCTCAGGTTCTGGAGGCCCACGTGGTTCGACGAATGCAGCGACTGTTTCGGTTGCAGGTTATTCCGGAAATAGAGGTTGCCTTCGGTTTCGGTTACGCTGACACGGAGTTTTCGGCTGCGGGTCAGTACGTTGTGCTTTACGCAGTTTTCCATCAGCATCTGAAACGTCAGCGGGGGTAGTACCGTACGGCGGGTTTCGGCCGACAGGTCGATGGTGAGGTCCACCGCGTCGCGAAACCGGTTCTTGAGCATGTAATAGTAGGCATCCAGAATTGCCAGTTCCTCGGTCATCGTCACTTGCTCTTTGGCCGAACTTTGCAGGATATACCGGTACACCTCGGCCAGTTTAATGAGGTATTCCTCCGCATCCTGATTGTGGGTGCGGATCATTCCCTTCAGGATATTCAGCGAATTGAACAGGAAATGCGGATTCACCTGCTGTTTGAGTACTTCATACCGCGCCTGAAAATTCTCTTCGGTCAGTCTGGAAATCATTCCCATGGCATTTTGTTGCGCTAACGCCTGCCGAACTCCCCACGTCGTGATCAGGGAGAACGCAACGATGATTAGTCCCCGCACTTGCAGGACACCGGCAATATCACCAGTTCCCGCACTTTCCATTCGCAAGGCGACATCAAGGGCTGTCCAGAGCCCCAGCAGTCCTTCGCTGAAGAGTAAACACAGCACCACCTGAACAAGCAGATCATACGCCGGAGTGACCCAGCGGTACACCGAAGGAAGCCCCTGACGGGTGTTGAGGTAGATGTTAAACATCCACACCAGAATCGTAAAAACGAATGCCAGCATGAACGAAAAAACAGCCGCCCCCGGTACGGGCTCTACGTCGATTACCTCGTAAAAAAGCAGCGAGATAATTCCCATGAACACACCAGTAAACACAGCCGCCCGAAGAAGAATCTTCCGAACTTCCTGGCTGAGTGTGCGGTTGGGCTGGGTAGTATCTTCCTGCTGAACCAACGAATGGATTGGTTGCGTTGTGGACAAGTCATTCAGTTGACCGTCGTGATTAAAAGTAAAGGTATCCATGCAGACCGCGGAGAAAAAAAGCAGTCAAACGGACGAACTAGGCCGTGAACTGACTCATTCAAGCGGTGGAAATATACGAACTATCCTACTGATTCCGGAATTCAGGCAGCACCTGATGAAAGCCGGTTGAGTTACAGACAGGACGCCAAACAAAAACGGGCCGCCGAAGCCGCCCGTCATCTATTCAGGTTGTTTGTGTACTTCGCTTATTCGGCCGATTCGCTGACGGTAGCATTCACGAACTGGAAATAATCCACGTTCCGCAGGCCCGCTACTTCGCCAATCACAATCACAGCCGGATTGCCCACATTGGACTCCTCTACCTTCTCGACTATGTCTGAAACGCGGCCCACAACCACCCGCTCGTCGGGCAGTGTCCCGTTTTGAACGATGGCGACCGGCGTTTCCGCTTTGCCAACCTGAGTGAACAGGGCGGCAATCTGCTCCAGTTTATGCATACCCATCAGAATCACGACCGTAGCCGACGATTGAGCCGCTAACTGAAGATCTCCGGAAAGCTTGCCTTCTTTTGTCGTACCCGTTACGACCCAGAAGCTTTCGGAAACCCCGCGCGTTGTCAACGGAATGCCCGCGCTGGCCGGAACGGCGTAACTACTTGAAATACCAGGAATCACCTCCGTCTCGATACCGTATTGGCGGGCGTACTCCATTTCTTCGTACCCGCGGCCAAACACGAACGAGTCGCCACCTTTCAGGCGCACCACATGGCCGTACTGCTGGGCGTAGTGCACGATCAGCGGGTTAATATCTTCCTGCATGCACGAATACGCACCCCGGCGTTTGCCGACGTAGACCTTGAGTGCCTCGGGACGGCAATAGTCCAGCAACTCAGCAGACACCAGCGCATCGTACATGACGACGTCGGCGGCTTTGAGGGCCTTAATACCTTTAAGGGTTATCAGTTCCGGATCGCCAGGACCCGCACCTACGAGGGTTAACTTCATTGGTTCAATTAGTGAATGAGTGAATGAGCGAATTAGTGAATGTCTGGAATTGTATTCGCTCATTCACTCATTCACTCTTTCGCTCATTGAATTAGCTGTCTTGTGCCTGTGTCAGTTCCTGCAATTCCGGAGCGCCCTCGATCTCAATCTGATGTTCGCGGTACGCTTGTACGCTGGTTAGGAAACCAGTGGCACGGGTGATGAACTGCCGGGCAAATTCTTCGGACGGTTCCTGCTTATTAATGCTGAACACCAGTGACTTGAAATCGCCTTCCGCTTCGTGGAAGCCGTTTTCGCCGACGAAGGTTTTGTCAAAGTCGCTGACAATCCCGTGCTGGGTGTTGGTCGGCACGTCGCGGCTCATCAAAGCGGCTTTGGCACCGGTGATGAACGTATTGTACGCGTGGTAGATGGCGTCGGCCCAGCGGCTTTCAGCCAGGGCTTCGTTGGCCCAGCCCAGTTTCTCCTGCGCTTCGGTCAGGGTGGTAGCCACGAGGTCGAGGATTACGCTGGCGCATTCGCCCACACCCACTTCCGTAACAAACTGCTCGGTATGATCCCAGTCAACGTAGTCGCTGTCGATCACGGTTTTCAGGTCGGCCAGCGGCTTCAGCAGCGTGTAGAAATAATTCTTCCCCTGCCGGGCGTAGTAATCGCTGTAATACTCGCCGTCGAACGCATTGGTCTCGAAGTCACGCAGCAACACGCGCAGCGAATCCGGTCCGCGTTTGGTCGGGATTTTGATGACCTTATCGGCAATCAGGCCTTCGCCTTTGCCATTGAAACCACCGCCCAGCAGCACCTGAAGGGCGGGCAGTACATACGCGCCGTTTTTCAGCGATGAGCCGTGGTAGCCAATGTTGGCCACCGAGTGCTGACCGCAGCCGTTCATACAGCCGCTGATCTTGATCTTGATGTCGTCGTTGAAAACAAGGTCCGGGAACTCCTCACGCATCATCGTTTCCAGCGCCCGCGTAATGCCGTAACTGCTCGAAATCGCCAGGTTACAGGTATCCGTACCGGGGCAGGTAGTAATGTCGGCGGTGGTGTCGAAGCCCGGCTCAGCCAGACCCAGGGCGTTTAATTCGTTATAAACGGCCGTCAGATCTTCAGGCCGGATATAACGAAGCAGGTAGCCCTGGTTTACCGTTACGCGAATGTCGTCGGCTGCGTACTTTTTCACAATGCCGGCCAGCGCCCGTGCCGTGTCGGACGACATGTCGCCGAGCAGGACCCGTAGCTGGACCGCGTACCAGCCTTTTTGTTTTTGCTCAAACACGTTGGTTTTGAACCAGGTATTGAGTTTTGTATCGGTCGTTTCCAGTTTGAATCCGGAGGCTTCTGGCCGATCAGCGCGTACTTCCAGGGGTAAGCCTGGAACCTGATACTGCTTAACCCGTAAAGCCGGCGTTTCCTCCTCGATCCGGCGGAGCATTTCGTCCAGGCCGAGGTCGTTGAGCAGGTATTTCATCCGGGCCTTATGGCGTTTGGTCCGTTCGCCGTAGCGGTCGAACACGCGGATAACGCCCTCGATGAACGGGATAACGCGGTCTTCTTCCAGAAACTCAAAAGCCGTCTGGGCCGGGAAGGGCTGCGCACCCAGGCCGCCACCCAGCATAACTTTAAAGCCACGTTTGCCGTCCTGAACACGAGCTACCAAACCTACATCGTGCATATAACCGTAGGCCGAATCCTTCTCCGACGACGACACAGAAATCTTGAACTTACGGCCCATATCCTGACAGATCGGGTTACGCAGAAAGTAATCGAAGATCGTGTAGGCGTAGGGCGTAATGTCGAAGGGCTCCTCGGGGTCGATACCCGCGCGGGCCGAACCCGTTACGTTCCGGACGGTATTGCCGCAGGCTTCTTTCAGCGTAACGCTGGCATCTTCCAGATCGGCCCAGAGCTGGGGGGAATCAGCCAGTTTTACAAAGTGAAGCTGAATATCCTGACGGGTAGTGGCGTGGAGATTGCCGGTCGCGTAGCGGTCCGATACGTCAGCAATGCGAACAAGCTGATCGGCCGTAATGCGTCCGTGGGGCAATTTGATCCGAATCATCTGCACCCCCGGCTGACGCTGGCCGTACACCCCCCGGGTAAGCCGAAACTTACGGAAGTGTTCGTCGGTCATGGAGCCGGAAACGAAGCTGCTGATCTTTTTTTCGAGGTCCAAGATGTCGCGCCGGGCTGCCGTACTGACATTCTCTGAGATTCGGATAGACATAATAGTATGTAGTCTATAGAATTAATCAACTAATACAAAGAAACAAAGGCCGGAACCCCGGCGCTTTGTCAATCAATGTACAATAATAAAGCAATTATGCCATGGTATGGTTCCGGCGTTCACTAACTTTTCGTTATGAAGGATAATCAAAAGTTATCAAAGCCAGACCGCGTGCCAACCAGTTTATGCTTCTGCTACCAGCATAACGGCGCCTACTGTTACGTTCGACGTTTCATCAATGAGGATAGCGCTGCCCGTAGCCCGGTTGTGGTTGTACGGATCGAAGCTGATCGGCTGGGCGGTGCGGAGCACTACCTTGGCTATATCGTTCAGTTTCAGATTTTCTACGCCTTCGATTTCTTCGTAGGTATTGACGTTGACCTGGTACGCAATCTCGCGGATCGAGCAGCGCGTCCGGAACGTACCCACCTGCAGCAGGTATTTGCTGCCCACTTTACAGTCTTTGGTGTCCATCCAGCACAGCATAGCCTCGGCGGTCTGGGTTACCACCGGCTGACTATCCGACCGGATAATAAGGTCTCCGCGGCTCACGTCTACGTCGTCGGTCAGGTGCAGCACTACCGACATGGGGGAAATCGCTTCGTCGTAATGCGTTTCGGCAACTTCAATGGCATCGATGGTCGACGTTTCGCCTGAGGGCAGGATCGTGACGGCATCGCCTTTGCGAAAGACGCCACTCGTAATCCGACCGGCGTAGCCCCGGTAATCGTGCAGTTCGGTCGTTTGCGGACGGATCACGTACTGTACCGGAAACCGGGCCTGATCGACATTGAAGTCATCGTCAACTTCAACCGTTTCGAGGTAATTCAGCAGCGTTTGCCCTTCGTACCACGGCATATTGTCCGATTTATCAACGACGTTGTCGCCGTTCAGGGCGCTCATTGGAATATAACTTACGTTCGTCACGTTCAGCTTCTGCGCCAGTTCGTTGTACTGGATGCAGATGTCGGAGAACACATCCTGCGAGTAGCCGACGAGGTCCATCTTGTTGACTGCCACGACGATATGCGGAATGCCCAGCAGCGACGCAATGAGCGAATGCCGACGGGTTTGCTCTACCACGCCATGCCGGGCATCGACCAGTACAATGGCCAGCTGGCAGTTCGACGCGCCCGTCACCATGTTGCGGGTGTACTGAATATGACCCGGTGCATCCACAATGATGAATTTACGTCTGGGCGTCTGAAAGTAGCGGTACGCCACGTCGATGGTAATGCCTTGTTCGCGTTCGGAGCGGAGGCCGTCGGTCAGCAGCGCCAGATCGACCGGAGCCGCACCAGCGGACCGGCCAGAACCTTCCCCGTTGTCGCGGTTTTTACTGGCCCGTTCGATGGCTTCCATCTGGTCGGCCAGGATGGATTTTGAATCGTACAGCAGGCGGCCGATGAGCGTACTTTTGCCATCGTCGACGGAGCCTGCGGTTATAAATCGTAGGAGATCCATAGTATTGAATTAGAACGAATAATTAGCGAGCCAGTCGATAGGTGTCGCAACATTGACATCGGCTGCTCTAAAATCATCCGTGTTACGTGTTATGATATCAGTTGGTCACGGCAAATTTTTCCATGATCGAGTCGTGAGCCACTTTGTAATGCGCATGAAGGATGTAATAGACTGTCACCAACGTCAGGACATTTACGTAGGCATTTATTTTCTCCTGTTCAGCCAGATCAAAAACCGCAGCGGCCGAGAAGCAATTAGGCTCCCGGCTAGCCAGCAGATCAATGACAACGTTGGTGTCGATCAGAACAACTGGCTTCATTTTAAATGTTTCTTCCTTACCGCTTGTTGGCGGCTTGACTCCTCGTCAATGGTTGCCAGCATTGGAAAAGCTCCCAGTAGAGAGGCTGTCTTGGGAGAAAGCTTCTTTTCCATGGGAGTTGAAGAGGCAGGTGCCTGAGGTTTGTTTTCGCTCTTCACATCTACAAAGGGAAGGCTTTTCAACAATTCCAGCACGAACGAAGCCTTAGTGTCGGATACCTCAATGACAATCTGCATAGCGCGTTGCTTTAAAAATACCCTCCCTTTTTCCGATCTTCCATAGCCGCTTCGCTCATCTGGTCGTCCATGCGGGTTTCGCCCCGTTCGGAGATGCGCGTGGCCTGAATTTCTGTAATGACCGAGTCGAGCGTATCGGCTGTCGACTCAACGGCGGCTGTGCAGGAGATGTCGCCGACGGTCCGGAACCGAACCCGGCGCGTTACGATCTGGTCGCCTGCTTCAGGTTTAATGATACCGCCTTCGGTTGCCATCAGCTTGCCGTCGCGCTGGATCAGTTCGCGCTCGTGGGCGAAGTAAATGTTGGGCAGCGCAATGTTCTCGCGCCGGATGTAGTTCCACACGTCGAGTTCGGTCCAGTTGGAAATCGGGAATACCCGGACGTTTTCGCCCTTGTGAATTTTACCGTTGTAGAGGTTCCAGAGTTCGGGGCGCTGGCGTTTGGGGTCCCACGAGCCAAACTCATCCCGAACGGAGAACACCCGTTCCTTGGCGCGGGCTTTTTCCTCATCCCGGCGGGCCCCTCCGATGCAGGCGTCGAACTCAAACTCTTCGATGGTGTCGAGCAGGGTAAACGTTTGCAGGCCGTTGCGGGTAGCATTACGGCCGGTAGGTTCCTTCAGTTTCTTCTCGCGAATGGTATCTTCAACGTAGCGAACGATGAGCCGCTCGCCCAGGCTTTCGGCCAGGTGGTCACGGAAGTCGAGCGCTTCCTGGAAATTATGTCCCGTATCGATGTGCACCAGCGGAAACGGGAATTTACCCGGCCGGAAGGCTTTACGCGCCAGATGCACCAGCGTGATCGAGTCTTTACCACCCGAAAAGAGTAAGGCTGGCCGTTCAAACTGCCCGGCTACTTCCCGCATGATGTGGATCGCTTCGGATTCGAGCTGATCGAGATAGTCAAGTTTCATTTGCAACAGAGTTGTTGAATGATTGACTTGTTGAGTGATTGAATGCCTACTCAATTCAATCATTCAACAAGTCAATCATTCTATTATTTAGCGTGTAGTCCGCATTCCTTCTTTGAGTTGTCTTCCCACCACCAGCGACCGGCGCGGAAGTCTTCGCCTTCCTGAATGGCGCGGGTGCAAGGCTGGCAGCCGATACTCACAAAACCCCGGTCGTGCAGCGGATTGTATGGTACGTTGTTGTCGCGCACGTACTCCTTCACCTGTTCGAACGTCCAGTCCATCAGTGGGTGGAATTTAAACAGGTTATGGCCACCGTCCCATTCAAGCTGGGTCATGCCCTGCCGGTTCTGCGACTGTTCGGCCCGGATGCCGGTGATCCAGATTTTGTTACCCGCCAGCGCCCGGTTCAACGGCTGAACTTTGCGAATGAAGCAGCATTCTTTCCGGTTTTCGATGGAATCGTACATGCTGTACGGTCCTTTCTCGGTCATCAGTTTTTCAACGGCTGCCTGATCGGGGAAGTACGTATCAATTGTTGTCGCGTAGCGGTCGTTGGTTTTTTTCCAGACCGAATACGTTTCCGAGAACATCCGGCCCGTATCGAGGGTGAAGATCTTGATCGGGATGTCGTTGGCGAGGATCAAGTCCGTAATGACCTGGTCTTCGTAGCCAAGGCTGGTTGAAAAGATCACCTCGCCCGGAAACAGGTCAGCCAGCGTCCGAAGGCTTTCCACTTCGTTTTTGCCGGCTAACTGCTCGGTCAGCGCTTCGAGGGTGTACGGTTGTGCAGCTATCATCTGGTTTTAACGGTATACGTCGGGGTCAATTCGAATTACTTCCACAAATTGCCCGTGCAAATGGTCGAAATCTTTATCGGTTGTAATAAGAACAGCATCTAACATAGAAGCAGTTGCTGCTATCCATAAGTCATTTTTACCCATGTTGCGGGCTGAACTACCAAGAGGGCGGCCCATTAACTTGCTTTGACTAAAAGCGTCAATCTCAGCGTAGTTCTGGATGATCGGCTCAAGGTTTATATCTACAATGGTCAATTGCCGTAAAATTTCAATCAATAACTCTCGTCGCTTTGGACCCCAGTTATTCTGCAAACACAGCGACCAAAGTTCGCCAACTGTCACAGCCGAGATAAATGGTTTAGCATGTTCGCTCAAAAGGCCATATTGCTTATCGAGAGCAACCGACAAAGTTGATTTTTTCAGATAAGCGAGGACAATGTTAGTATCCAGTAAATGCATCATTTGCCGATCTGGCTGGTCAGGTCTTCCCAAGATTCTTTAATATCTAATTGGTCGACCAACTGATCAAAATACTGACGGTTCATCGGTTTTGCCGTGGCTACTACCGTTTGCTTAATCCGCTCATCTTCCCGGTTAAAGGACTTTTGCATCTTTATTTTGAAATAAGTGGGTGTCAAACCTACTATTTCAGCCGCCTGTTCCAGCGTTAGTTCGCCTTTTTCGTAGAGCGAGCGAGCCAGTTCCCAGCGCGCAACCGCCGGGTCAAGCGAGTCGGGTATGTTCAGCGTTAGTGTCTTCATGGCGTCGTTCGGCGGTTTAGCTTGATCAGAAGATACCGGTTATTTCAGCGCTACCGGCTTGCCGCTTTTCGCCGACTGCCGGGCTGCGTCCAGAATCTCCATAACGATCATGTTCGTTTGCAGGGAAGACAATCCGTCTTCTTTTTTGGTTTCATTTCGCACGACGGCAGCCAGATACGCAAACGGGTCGACAGCCGGTGCTTCGGTCTGAGCTACTTCCTGAGCCTGCTCTGTTTTGTCGTCTTTCAGGCGAACGCGCATTCGTTTGCCGTCCAGTGTAAAGACGTAGCCATGCTGGCCGTACACCTCCATGTCTTTCCGGCTGAACGGCCAGTTCCACGATGCCTGAATCACGGCCTGCGCTTTTGGATACGTCAGGATGATGGTGGCTTCATCGTCGACTTTCGGATAAATATCCGGTTTGATCTGCTGGGTCACGGCCGTCACGGTCAGGGGGCGCTGGCCCTTCAGCAGCCACGTAGCCAAGTCGGCCCCGTAGCAGCCGAAATCGAAGAGGGCACCGGCACCGTTGGTGACCGGGTCGGTCAGCCAATCCAGAAATTCTTTATTTACGCCGATCTCCTTCGGACCCTGGTGACCGTCGTGGACGACAATCTTCCGGATGTCGCCGATGGCCCCGTCATTTACCAGGTCGTAGGCTTTGTGGTTACTACCGTACCAGGTCGTTTCGTAGTTGGTCAGCAGGTGGATTTTGTGCTTTTTCGCCAGGGCTTCCATCTGTTTCGCGTGGTCGAAGCTGACGGCCAGCGGTTTTTCTACCATCACATGAATGCCGCGTGGCGCGCAGATCTGCACTGTTTTCAGGTGGTCCACAATCATGCCGAAGTCGGTCACTGCTTCCGGCTTTGTCTTGTCGAACATCTCCTCAACGGTCGGGTAAAGGAGGCTCATCGGCAGCTTATGCTGCTTCAGAAACCGCTCGGCCAGCTCGCGGTTCGGCTCGGCGATACCGACGATTTCGATGTCGTCCTGTTTGGCCCGGCCCAGTATCCAGTGAACATGCGTATGCACCAGGCCCACCACGCCGACGCGAACCGGTTTTTTGGGTGCCTGGGCGTTGGCAGAGGAGCCTATCAATTGAACCACCAGTAGTACCAGAAGGGCTATCTTAATCATGAGAGAAGCTAAAGGAATAAGTTGTTTCCAAAATAAGCAACATGGAAGCGCCTTCTACCAGCCTTACGTAATTATGCTACCTTTTCTTTAGTAACCTCCGCACTCACTTCGGCTGCCTGAGTAAAATCGTCGATTAAATCCTCAATCGCTTCCAGGCCCACCGACACGCGAATCAGGCCTTCCGTAATGCCCAGCGCGGCTTTCTCATCCGGCTTGAGTTTGGCGTGGGTCGTGGTGAAGGGGTTGGTAACAATCGTTCGTGAATCGCCGAGATTCGACGACAGCGTCGGAATCTGCAACGCATCGTAGAACGCTTTGACCCGCTCAAACCCACCGTCCAGCTCCAGCGTTACGATGGCACCACCCGCCGACATCTGCCGCTTAGCTAACTCGTACTGCGGATGCGACGGCAGAAACGGGTATTTTACGGTAGCCACGTCGGGGTGCTGCTCAAGTGCCTGGGCCAGTTTCAGCGCGTTTGAGCAATGCCGTTCCATCCGCAGATCGAGCGTTTCGAGACTCTTCGACAGAATCCAGGCGTTGAAGGGCGACAGCGACGGCCCTGTATGCCGCGCAAAGAACCGGATCGGCTGAATCAGATCCGCCCGGCCCACGACGATCCCGCCCAGTACGCGCCCCTGCCCATCCATGAACTTCGTGGCTGAATGCACTGATAAATCAGCCCCCAGCTCAATCGGTGTTTGCAGAATCGGGGTGGCAAAACAGTTATCGACGTTCAGGATAAAGCCGTATTTCTCTTTCAGCCGAACCAGCATGGCCAGATCGACCAGTTCGAGGCCGGGGTTAGACGGCGTTTCCAGATACACCATGCGGGCGGCCGGTCTTGTGGTATTGGGTTGGATGGCCTTTTCCCATTCGGCTTCGGTGGCCGTAGCGTCGACGTACGTATACGTTATGCCCCACTTACTCAAAATCTGGGTAATAATCTGGTGCGCCGAGCCAAACAGCGCCCGGCAAGCCACAATGTGGTCGCCGGATTTCAGCAGACTGGCCATGCTCGCAAAAACGGCCGCCATGCCCGTTGCCGTGGCAATGCCTTCGTCGGCCCCTTCCAGCATACACACCTTATCGACGAACTCCGTTACGTTCGGGTTCGAAAAGCGTGAATAAATGTTGCCTTCTTCGGTTTCGTCGAACAGCGCCTTCCCCTGTTCGGCACTCTCAAATGTGAAACTCGACGTCAGAAACAACGGCGTTGAGTGTTCGCGGTACTGCGACTGATCCGTCTGCGTACGAATAGCTTTGGTTTGTTTTCGCATGGTATTCAACGGACGTTGGCAATAGGTCTACTGTCTACCAGCCAGGGGCTGATAACCAATACCCAACGTCAAAGAACTGATAAAATATTCCGTAAACTTACGATAATCACCACAACCCCGACCAGAATCATCATGGCTTTTACGGGGATCCGCTTGGACAGATGCGCGGCAATGGGCGCGGCAATCATCCCGCCCAGCACCAGCCCGACGACCACCTGCCAGAACTGCAGACCGATCAGGGTGGCGAACGTGAGAGAACTGGCCAGCGACACAAAAAATTCAGCCAAGTTGACCGAGCCGATGGTGTAGCGTGGATGCCGGCCGCTGGCAATCAGCGTCGACGAGACAATAGGTCCCCAGCCACCACCGCCGATCGAGTCCATCGTGCCGCCAAACCACGCCAGCCAGCCGACCCGCTTGAGCCGCTGCTTCCGGCCAGTGCGCTTGGCCATCGCCTTGCGAATAATCAGGATACCCAGGATGGACGTATAAACGGCTACGGCGGGTTTGATGAAGCCGGAGTACTGCTCCAGCGTAACGAGCACATAAGCCCCCAGAAACGCCCCGATAACGCCCGGTACCACCACGGTCCGGAACAGCTTCTTGTTGACATTGCCGAACCGCAGGTGCATGTAACCCGAAACCCCACTGGTAAAAATTTCGGACGCGTGGACGCTGGCGCTGATGGCCGCCGGCGATACCCCGGCCGTCAGCAGGAACGTAGAGGCCGTAACGCCATACGCCATGCCGAGTGCCCCGTCGATCATCTGCGCGATGAAACCGCCGAGAATATAATAAAAAATGTCCTCCGAAACGGGAATGGAGTGGTACAACAGCGTCAGCCGGTCGAGGGTAACGTAGCCGAACACGAGGTGCCCAACGATCATCAGGGCCAGAGCCGCCGATACGTAGATGGCTATTTCGGTCCGTGTCCGCCGACGCAGCAGCACCGACTGCTTACCTACCAACTGCGCCGGTTCGGCAGGGGCCGGAGTGGTGGTGTGTACCTGAGCCAGCGGAAAGTACGTCCGTAGAGCCTCAGCCTGTCGGGTGGCGTCCTCGCCTTCAAGCGTGATACGCAGGCCGTTCAGATCAAACGGGAGCCGTGATGTGGGAACAAGTTCTTCCGTTGATGGAGACGTATCGTCCGGCTGAATCTGCATAGTGAATAAAGTATATCGAATTAATATACTAACCGTCTTATGAAAAACGCCACTTATTTGTGGCGCCCTGGCGATGAAGCATTGATGGCGCAAAGAAACGGATTCTTTTGCGCATTAACAAAAAATTGGCTGTTCGGTTCCTTTACCCGTGTAGATAAAAAAGCCGGATGACTTCAAACATTATACCGGGCAATGTGATTGCACAGGGTATGAACACTACTGTATACCCTGGCGAACCCTTTCCATTGGGTGCCACCTGGAAAGGTGATTCCGTTAATTTTGCTATCTACGCTGAAAATGCCGTTGGCGTTGATCTTTGCTTGTTTGATACAGCCGATGGCGATACTGAACCCCTTAAAATCCGCATGAAGGAGCGGGATCATCACGTGTGGCACGTGTGCGTTCCCGGACTTAAACCAGGGCAGCTTTACGGTTATCGGATGTACGGCCCGTATGAACCCGAAAACGGTCACCGATTCAATCCCCATAAACTCCTGCTCGATCCGTATGCGAAGGCCATTGCGGGGACCATCGAATGGGACGACGCCCTGTTTGGCTATGAGGTAGGCCACCCCGACGAAGATCTGAGTTTCAGTGACGTGGACAGTGCCCCGTTTATTCCCAAATCGGTCGTTGTCGACCCTGAGTTTGACTGGGAAGGGGATAAACCGCCAAGAATTCCTTACCACCTGTCGGTTATTTACGAAACCCACGTGAAAGGGTTTACCAAAATGCACCCCGACATCCCTAAAAAACTGCGGGGTACGTATGCGGGACTCGGCCATCCGGCGGCTATCGACTACCTGAAAAAACTGGGTGTTACGGCGGTCGAACTCATGCCCGTTCACCAGTTTGTCAATGACCGGCACCTGGTGGAGAAAGGGTTGTCGAATTACTGGGGGTACAACACCATCGGGTTCTTCGCGCCGGATGTGCGCTACTCCGGCAGTGGGGTGCACGGCGAGCAGGTGGTGGAGTTTAAGAACATGGTGAAGGCGCTCCACAAAGCCGGTATTGAAGTCATTCTGGACGTTGTGTACAACCATACCGGCGAAGGCAACCACATGGGGCCAACGCTGTCGTTCAAGGGAATCGATAATGCGGCCTATTACCGCCTGAACGGCCGGCATTACATGGACTATACCGGAACCGGCAATACGCTCAATGCCATGTATCCGAACGTACTGCGCCTGATCATGGACAGTCTGCGGTACTGGATTCTGGAGATGCACGTCGACGGGTTCCGCTTCGACCTGGCCTCGACGCTGGCCCGGGAACTCCACGAGGTGAATCGCCTGAGTGCCTTCTTCGATATTATTCACCAGGACCCGGTCATCTCGCAGGTGAAGCTCATTGCTGAGCCGTGGGACATCGGCGAAGGCGGCTATCAGGTGGGTAAATTCCCGCCGGGCTGGGCCGAATGGAACGGTAAATACCGCGACTGCGTCCGGGACTACTGGCGCGGGGCCGACAGCATGCTGGGCGAGTTTGCCGAACGCTTTACGGGCAGCCCGGATCTGTATAAAGAAGACTACCGCCGACCAACCGCCAGTATCAACTTCATTACGGCCCACGACGGGTTTACGCTCAATGATCTGGTGTCGTACAACGAAAAACACAACGAAGCCAACGGCGAAGACAACAACGACGGCGAAAGTCACAATCGTTCGTGGAACTGCGGTGCCGAAGGGCCAACCGACGACAAGGTGATCTGCAGCCTGCGCGACCGGCAGAAACGAAATCTTCTGACCACCCTTTTCCTGTCGCAGGGCGTACCGATGCTGGTGGCGGGCGATGAATTTGGCCGGACTCAGAACGGGAACAACAACGCCTACTGCCAGGACAATGAAATCTCGTGGCTCGACTGGTCGAAGGTGGATGACAAACTGCTTGAGTTCACCCGGAAACTGATTCATCTACGGAAAGATCACCCGGTATTTTGCCGCCGTCGCTGGTTCAAAGGCCAGCCGATCAAAGGGGTTGGCGTTGAAGATATTGCCTGGTTCCAGCCCAACGGCGAAGAAATGACCGAAGAAAACTGGAGCCACGACTTTGCCAAATCGCTGGCCGTGTTCCTAAACGGACGGGGGATTCGGTCGCTCGGCCCGAAAGGTGAACACATTCTGGACGATAGTTTCTTCGTCATCTTCAACGCCCATTACGAACCGCTTACGTTCTCGCTGCCCTCGAAGAAATGGGGTAAAAAATGGCGTAAGGTGCTGGATACCAGCGAGGACTTGATTGAGGAAGAGGGAGATGTGTACCAAACCGGCGAGTCCATCCTGGTCGAAAGCCGATCGATCGTGGTACTTATGCAGCCATACAGCGGATTATGATGCCATCAGTTGACGTAACAAAACGAACTCTGGGCGTAAATTTTACGTCAGCCGGGGAGGCCCAGGTGGTAGTCTGGGCTCCCCTCCTCAACGGAATTGCCTTGTCCGTCACAGGGGGGCAGACCGTACTCCCGCTGGACAGGCAGGAGTACGGCTACTGGACCCTCACGACGAACCAGCTGAAGCCGGGAGATCTGTATCAGTTCTACCTGAACGGCGAAATTGAACGCCCTGATCCGGCATCGCTGGCGCAGCCGATGGGCGTACACGGCCCCTCGCAGGCGATCGACCTTTCCAGCGTGCCGTGGACCGACGGAGACTGGCCGAACCTGCCGCTTAGCGAGTACGTCCTGTACGAACTGCACACCGGTACGTTCACGCCCGAAGGAAATTTTGCGGCCATCGAAGAAAAGCTTGATTACCTGAAAAGCCTGGGCGTCAACGCGATCGAAATCATGCCGGTCGCGCAGTTTCCCGGCCCGCGCAACTGGGGCTACGACGGCGTGTACCCGTTTGCGGTACAGAACTCCTACGGCGGAGCGCTGGGTTTGAAGCACCTGGTTAATACCTGCCACCGGAAGGGAATAGCGGTCGTTCTCGACGTAGTGTACAACCACATGGGGCCGGAGGGTAATTACTTCCGCGATTTCGGGCCGTACTTCACCAACAAGTACAATACGCCCTGGGGCGAAGCCATCAACTTCGATGATGCCTATTGCGACGGCGTCCGGCGGTATTTCGTGGAGAACGTTCTGATGTGGTTTCGGGATTTTCACATCGACGCACTCCGGCTGGATGCGGTGCACGCCATCAGGGATTTCAGCCCAACGCACATTCTGAGAGAGATCAAACAGCACGTCGATCAGTTGATGGCGCAAACCGGTCGGCAGCATTACCTGATCGTGGAACTGGATTTGAACGATACGCGGTTCATCAACCCCCTCCATGAGCAGGGGTACGGCATGGATGCGCAGTGGATCGACGAGTTCCACCACGCGCTGCGCGTAACGGCAACCGGCGAACAAAGCGGCTATTACTCCGATTTTACGGGCATCCGTCACCTGGCCAAGGCCTACCGGGATGCCTACGTGTACGACGGTCAGTATTCGCCCCATCGGAACAAGGCGTTTGGCATTCGGGCGGAGACTAATCCGGGGCAGCAGTTCGTCGTTTTTTCGCAGAACCACGATCAGGTAGGCAACCGGATGCTCGGCGAACGTACCAGCCAGCTCGTGAGCTTCGAGATGCAGAAGCTGATGGCCGGCGCGGTGCTGGTCAGCCCGTTTCTGCCGATGCTGTTCATGGGGGAGGAGTGGAGCGAACCGCACCCGTTTCAGTATTTCGTAAGCCATACGGACCCCGAGCTGGCCGAAGCCGTGCGCAAAGGGCGAAAAGCCGAATTTGCGTATTTCCACCTCGAAGGCGAAGCGCCCGACCCGATGTCGGAAGATACGTTTCAGCTATCAAAACTGCAGTGGGACTTGCTGGACCAGGAGCCGCACCAGACCATGCTTCGCTTTTATCAGACGCTGATTGCCCTGCGCAAAGAGCACCCGGTCCTGCGCCACCTGAGCCGCAACGACCTGGACGTAATGGCGAACGAAGGGCAGAAAACCCTGGTGCTGCACCGCTGGCATGCCGGTCAGCATGTGGTGTGTCTGATGAATTTTTCGCAGGAACCGCAGACCGTTACGCTCCCCAACCATACGGGGCCGTGGCAAAAACTGCTGGATTCGGCGGACCCGCAGTGGAACGGACCATCGGCCGCCCCTGAAACCGTTTCCGCCAACGAGCCCATGTCGCTGCAACCGGAGTCGATCGTGGTTTATGGCTAGTGCCGGATGGACCGGCTGTTCGGTGGTGTGCCGTCAGTTTCCCGGAACGGCCGCAGGCGGTTGTTCACCACGGGTTCACACCACACCACAGCCTTAGAATCGCAGCGTTACAAGTTGATTTTCGGGCTGGTCAGACGTAACATGTACTGTTCACTTAACATCCCTGGCGTCGCTTCGGAAGTCCGATCAGCGGTGTAGAAAACCCCAACCCCATGAATAATCCTGTTTCTACGTATCGTCTTCAGTTTCATAAAGACTTTACGTTCGACGATTTTGACCGAATTCTACCCTACCTTCAGCGGCTGGGCGTAGGCACAATCTATGCGTCGCCGATATTCGCTGCCCCATCGGACAGTACGCACGGCTACGACGGCGTTAATCCGCACAACATAAACGCCGTAATCGGTACCGAAGAGCAGCTCCGGCAGATCAGCAGCCGGCTCAGCGAACGAAACATTGGCTGGCTGCAGGATATTGTGCCTAATCACATGGCCTTTGACCCGGGTAATCCGTGGCTGATGGACGTGCTGGAAAAAGGTCAGCTTTCGTACTACGCCCAGTTTTTCGATATTGCTTGGAACAGCGAACTCTACCACGGCCGCCTGATGGTGCCGTTTCTGGGGTCTCCTCTCGATGAGGTAATTCAGCAGGGGGAACTGACCGTCGCGTATCAGGAGGACCGGTTCGTGTTCAGCTATTTTGATTCAGTGTATCCGCTGCATCTGCGCTCCTATGCCACGGTGCTGCTGGCCGATGGCGAGAAAAACCAGGCGGTTCAGCAACTGCTGGTGCAGCTGGAGCAGATTCACCAGATCGACGATCAGGATGCCTACGCAACGCGGTTCGTTGAACTGCGGCTACAACTGGCCTCGCTGATGAAGAACGAGGTTGTCAACGACTACGTCAATGCGTGTCTGGACATCATCAACCGCAGCCCCGAAAAAATAAAGCAGATCGCCGACGAACAGGTGTATCGGCTGGCCTACTGGCAGGATACCGACAAGCAGATTAACTTCCGCCGGTTCTTCACCGTAAACGGCCTGATCTGCCTGAATATGCAGGATCCGTACGTGTTTGAACACTACCACGAGTTCATCAAACAACTGCTCGACGAAGGGGTGTTTCGGGGACTACGGGTCGATCACATCGACGGCCTCTACGATCCCAGCGGGTACCTCCGGCAACTCCGTGCCTTGGCTGGCGAAGAGGCCTACATCGTCGTTGAGAAGATTCTGGAGCCGGGCGAGGACCTGCCGAAATGGTGGCCGATTCAGGGCAATACGGGGTACGATTTTCTGGCGTTCGTCAACAATCTCTTTACCCAGAGCCGCAGCGAATCGGCCTTCACGGAACTGTACCGCAAACTGGTGGGCGAGGAAGCCGCTGTGCATGAACAGATTCATGAGAAGAAGGCTTACATTCTGTACGAACACATGGCCGGGGAGCTCGACAACCTGTACCACCTGTTCATGGAACTGAACCTGGTCGACGACGAAACGGCCGTGAACCCGGAGGTGTTGAAGCACGCCATCGGCGAATTTCTGATTCGCTGCCCGGTTTACCGCTACTACGCCAACGACTTTCCGCTGGGCGAAGAAGAAACGCAGGCCGTGCAGGCCATACTGGCCAGCATCCGGGAAAGCGAACCCGTAACTACCCCCATTGCCGTTGTGCCGCCGGCTACCGACAAGCCCCTGGCCCTGGCCGTTGATGTGCTCGAAACGGTGCTGCTGAACAAACCTCTGGGTGGCGACGAAGACTATAACCGCCGGGTGGCCCGATTCTACCAGCGGTGCATGCAGTTTACCGGTCCGCTGATGGCCAAGGGCGTGGAAGATACGCTGATGTACACCTACAACCGATTCGTCGGGCATAACGAGGTAGGCGATTCGCCCGAGGTTTTCGGCATCTCGCCCGACGAGTTTCACCGGACGATGCAGGAGCGTCAGAAAAACTGGCCATTGTCCATCAACGGTACGTCGACGCACGACACCAAACGCGGTGAGGACGCCCGCGCCCGCCTGAACGTGCTGACGGATCTAGCCGAGGAGTGGGTCAAGTCCATTCCGGAATGGCAGAAGCTGAATGCTGACCTGAAGCAGACGGATGGTCCCGATGCCAACGACGAGTATTTTATCTACCAGACCCTGATCGGTACCTACCGGATGCCGAATCAGGACGACGATGACTATGCCAATCGTATCCAGCAGTATCTCGAAAAAGCGCTGCGTGAAGCCAAGCGGCATTCCAACTGGACAACACCTAACGAAGCCTACGAAAACGCGGCCAAGGCGTTTGCCGTGGGCCTGCTGGATAAAAAACGGCCCTTCTGGAAAACCTTTGAAACGTTTCACCGGAAAGTAGCCGATTTCGGGGTCGTCAACTCCCTGTCGCAGGTATTGCTCAAGTTTACCTGCCCCGGTGTACCCGACGTATATCAGGGCACCGAATTGTGGGATTTCAGCCTGGTTGATCCCGACAACCGGCGGGCTGTTGGTTACGACCAGCGTGAACGGTGGCTCGACGAACTCGAAGCCCGTGCCGAGGATAAACCGGCGGACCTCTTGCAGGACTTGTGGGATAACCGCTTCGACGCCCGCATCAAACTCTGGCTCGTACACACGCTGCTGAACGAGCGGAAACTGGCCGCTGACCTGTTCGCCGAGGGCGACTACATCCCGCTTCAGGTGGCGGGTCAGTACAAAGACTACGTCATGGCGTTTGCCCGGAAGCACGCGCAGCAGTGGTACGTAACGGTCGTGCCCCTCCACCTGGCAGACCTGAGCCGACGGCAGAAAACGGAGATTCCGGCGCTCGACTGGAAAGATACCCGGATTTTGCTGCCGGATGATGCCCCCGCTGCTTGGGAGCATCTTTGGCTGAAAACGACGGGTACCGTTGATCAGGGTATTGCCATGCAGGACATCGTTGGACCGTTGCCGCTGGCTGTACTCAAACTGCAACGACAGCCGAAAGACCGGAATGCGGGGGTTCTGCTGGCCGTTACGTCGCTGCCGTCGGCGTTTGGGGTAGGGGATGTTGGCCCGGAAGCCAAGGCGTTTGCCGAGTTTCTGAGCCGCAGCCGACAAACGTACTGGCAGTTGCTGCCGCTCAGCCCAACCGAAGACCGGCAGGGCCATTCGCCCTACAGCGCCATCTCCAGCATGGGCGGCAATACGTTGCTGATCAGTCCGGAACTGCTGGCGGCCGACGGATTAATCGATCCGGCGGACTTGAAACGGTACCAGCTGCCGGTTCAGAGTCAGGCTGATTTTACCGCTGCCGAGCGCATCCGCGATGAACTGTTCGAAAAAGCCTGGCAGCACTACCAGCAGGGAAAAGCGGCCCACCTGCACCAGCCGTTCCGGCAGTTCTGCGAACGGGAGGCTGCCTGGCTGGACGATTATGCGCTCTACGTCGTGCTGAAACTGCGCCACGATAAACAGCCCTGGTTCACGTGGCCGGATGAGTATAAATTACGGCAGCTGGATGCCCTGGCTCAGGTCGTAACCGAAGCCGCCGAAGCCCTGAACAAAGTGAAATGGCTGCAATTCCTGTTCTTCCGGCAGTGGAGCGACCTGAAAACGTACTGTAATAACCTCGGCATCCGGATCTTCGGCGACCTGCCGTTTTATGTCAGTTACGATTCGGTCGACGTCTGGTCGAACCCCGATATTTTCTGCCTGGATGACGAAGGAAACATGACCGGCGTGGCGGGGGTGCCCCCTGATTATTTCAGCGAAGACGGGCAGTTGTGGGGGATGCCGACCTACCGCTGGGACGTCCTGAAAGCGCGCCAGTACGACTGGTGGATCAACCGGGTGCGGAAAAACCTGGAGCTGTACGATGTGGTTCGGCTGGATCACTTCCGGGCGTTTGCTGACTTCTGGGAAGTGCCGGCGGGAGAGAAAACGGCTCGTAATGGCCAGTGGAAGCGTGGCCCCCGCGCCGAGTTTTTCCAGGTGCTCCTGGACGAGATCGGTGATCTGCCCTTCATTGCCGAAGACCTGGGCGACATCGATGAACCGGTTTATGAATTACGCGATATGTTTGCCTTTCCCGGTATGCGGGTGCTCCAGTTTGCGTTTGGCGATACCATGCCGGAGTCGCTCTACATTCCGCATAATTTCACTACGCCGACGTGTATTGCCTACACCGGAACCCACGATAACAACACCACGCGGGGCTGGTTCAAGGAAAACGCCAAAGCGTATCGGAAGCAACTGGAGCAGTACACGGGCCTGTCGGTGACGGAGAAAACCAGTCATCTGGTGCTGGCCCGACTGGCCTACGGTTCAATCGCTCAGACGGCCATTCTGCCCATTCAGGACGTGTTGGGGCTGGATGAAACTGCCCGGCTGAACACACCCGGCTCTTCGGAGCACAACTGGCTGTGGCGACTGACGCCCGGCCAGCTAACGACTGCGGCTGAACAGCAGCTCAGACAGTGGACCGAGTTGTACAATCGCTGAGGAAGCAGAGGAGTCAGGTGGTAAGACTGGTGATCAGCTGGATGGTTACGCGAACCTCCTCGCTGAGCAGCCAGCTCTTATTGCCAACGCCGAAATCGAGCCGGTTGATGGTAAACTGACCCGTGAACGTACCGCGACCGTCTGCCTGGGTGTAGGTGAACGGTACGTCGATGGGCCGGGTAACGCCCCGGATCGTCAGGTTGAAGGTGCCCACAAAACTGGTTTCGTTGACCCGCCGGATGCGCGTAGACTGCATCAGCATGCGCGGGTACGTTTCGGCGTCGAAATACGCCTTACTCTGAAGGTGGCTGTCGCGGGGAAACAGGCCCGTGCGGATGCTGGCTACGCCCACCGAGGCACTGAGCTGGCTATCGGTCGGGTGGTCCGGATTAAACCGAACGCTGGCTTTCAGATCGGAGAAAGAGCCATTGACCGTCAGGCCGGCGTTCTTTATCCTGAACGTAACGGCATGTTCCAGAACCTGCCCCGTCGGGGCTGCCTGTTTGAAGGGACTCAGCCACAGCAGCGTAATAAGAATTAATTCGTTTGCCCACATACCACAGCCAGCCAGAACCGCCTGGCGAAACATACGAGAAATTACGGCCTCATCCCACCAGGGTAGTACAAAAAAAGCACGCCGGTTCGCGTGCCTTTGTCTTATTCTCCCATGTGCGTGGGAGTCAGGTGCTCGAGTTCTTCGTAGTCAAATAACCGTGACCGGATAATGAAGCGAATGCCGAGCGGAATTTCAAGGGAGAAACTGGCCCCCCGTCCGGGTGTTACGTCGACGGTGAGGTGCGTATGTTTCCAGTACTCAAACTGGTCTTCCGACATCCAGAAATCACACCCTTCAATCTGACCCAGCCATACGTCCGACGAGCCGATGATGAAGTCACCTTTGGGAAAGCACATCGGCGAAGAGCCGTCGCAGCAGCCTCCGCTCTGGTGGAACATCAGCGGACCGTGCTGGTCGTGCAGTTTGTGGATGATCTCAGCCGCAGCGGGCGTCACATCGACGCGGGAAATGGTTTGGGAAGTCATAATGAAGGGAGAAAAGGAGGAAAGGAGAGGTAGGAAAGGGATTGAATTCTGTTCTCCCTCCTCCTTTTCTCCCCCTTCCGCCTGTTTAAAAGAAACCAAGCTTACTCTTGCTGTACGAAATCAGCAGGTTCTTCGTCTGCCGATAGTGATTCAGCATCATGTGGTGGTTCTCCCGGCCAAAACCCGATTTCTTGTACCCGCCGAACGGAGCGTGGGCCGGATACTGGTGGTAGCAGTTGACCCACACCCGACCCGCCTGGATGGCCCGCGGAATCTGGTACAGCTCGTGCGCATCGCGCGACCAGAAGCCGGCCCCCAGACCATACATCGTGTCGTTAGCGATCTCAAGCGCTTCTTCCGCATTTTTGAAGGTCGTTACCGAAACGACCGGGCCGAAGATCTCTTCCTGGAAGACGCGCATCTTGTTGTGACCCTTGAAGATCGTCGGCTGGATGTAGTAGCCCTGCTCCAGACCGCCGTTCAACGTAGCCGGACCGCCACCTGTCAGCACCTCGGCACCCTCTTTCTTGCCGATGTCGATGTACGACAGAATCTTTTCATACTGGTCGTTCGAAGCCTGCGCCCCCATCATCGTATCCGGGTCCAGTGGGTGGCCCAGTTTGATGGCTTCCGTACGCTGAATGACCCGCTCGATGAAACGATCGTACGCTTTCTCGTGGATCAGCATCCGCGACGGGCAGGTGCAGACTTCGCCCTGGTTCAGGGCAAACATCACGGCCCCTTCCACGCACTTGTCGAAGAACTCATCGTCGGCGTCGGCGACCGATTCCATAAAGATGTTCGGCGACTTACCACCCAGCTCCATCGTAACCGGAATGAGGTTTTCCGACGCGTACTGCATAATCAGACGGCCCGTCGTGGTTTCGCCCGTGAAGGCTACCTTAGCCACGCGCTTCGACTGCGCCAGTGGCTTGCCGGCCTCCGGACCAAACCCGTTGACGATGTTGACCACACCCGGCGGAATCAGGCCTTCGAGCAGCTCCATCAAAACCAGAATGGAGGTCGGAGTCTGCTCGGCGGGCTTCATCACTACGCAGCAGCCGGCAGCCAGGGCCGGAGCCAGTTTCCAGGTGGCCATCAGCAGCGGGAAATTCCAGGGAATAATCTGGCCCACCACGCCGATCGGCTCTTTGATGATCATCGATACGGTGGTGCTGTCCAGTTCGGCAATGGAACCCTCTTCGGCGCGGATCACCCCGGCGAAATACCGGAAGTGGTCAACGACCAGGGGCAGGTCGGCGGCCATCGTTTCGCGAACGGCTTTACCGTTTTCTACCGTTTCGACCCGAGCCAGAAACTCCAGGTTCTGGTCGATGACGTCGGCAATCTTCAGCAGCAGGTTACTGCGCTCCGTCGCCGAGGTTTTGGACCACGACGCGAAGGCTTTGTGGGCGGCATCCAGAGCCAGCTCAATATCAGCCGCTTTTGAGCGGGGCACACGAGCGATGAGGCTGTTGTCGACCGGTGAGTGATTGGCGAAATACTCACCATCTACGGGAGCGACCCACTTACCACCAATGTAGTTTTCGTATTGGGTCTTGAACATCGGCCGGGGCAGAATCTTGCTGGGGGCTTCTAGTACGTCCATGTTGTAGAATAGTTAAATTGGATTTGTCACAAAGATTGTTTGTTTAGTTCAAACCCTAATTGAGCGATTATATCAGCTCATTGCACAATCCTATCAAACTACTCACTGGTCAATAAACCGCGGACTGACGGGGCAGACAAAACCAGAGACGGCTGTATGCCGATATAGAATCGCCTTGAAGACCTCGATCAGTATACTAACTAAGAAAACGACGGATAACTACCGGGCTGGGTTCATGCCTGTGGTAGTTGCGTGCGAGCCAGCATAAGCAGCAGCTGCTGGGTAAATACTTTCAATTGTCGGGTCTGGATGGGCAGAACACCCCAGTCTGCCGGCGGAAAACCAGTTGTAGAGAGCGAACGCTGGTCAATTAATGCCAGCCTTGCTTTAACCTGCTGATGCATCTGGGCTAATGAGACGGATAGATCTCTATCGTTCAGCAGCAGGATCCGTCCTGTCCACCCTGAACGGCTGGACATCTGGTGGCCAAATCGCTGGAAGGCCAGCCCATACACCCGGTAAAACTGACTCGCTTCAACCAGCCATTGAGAAAGGGTCTGATCGATACGGCCGGTATCTTGCTGAGAAGAAAGTGAGTGTGTACGTTTCATGGTTACAGTGGGTACGATCAATCAATATATTCGACAGGTCGATTTACGTTTCTTACTTATTTACAAGTAGATGCGTTATGGTTTACACCTGATTAACCATATATACGTTTCAAAGTTTATGGCGGATGTTCGTATTTCGATAAATTCTTGAATTTTTCTATTTTTAAATTAATAGTTGTCCGTTTAGCTCATATATGATTAAAAGTAAAGCCAAATGGTTGACGTAACGTAACAGGCTAAGATTAGCGGGCAGTGAATTATTAAGCCGGTACGTTAAAGGAGGTGTTCTATATACTGGCTGGTGGCATGGTCTATATCAATTACCAGCTCTTAACGGAAGGCCAAAGCGCGTCGTAGTAATCCTGCTGCTGGCAAGAAGTAGAGAAAATAACATGGGTGATGAAGTTAGGATGAAACCGTAATGGAGCACGCCACCGGATGAGCTTATGAGTCAGGGCCAGGTCGGTGGTTTGACAGGTGTAAAATTGACCAGAGGGCTGGCAGAAGGTCTATTACAACTGTCTCAATTTTAGTACGTATGTTCCAGGTTGGAAGCATTTCATGGGTACATGAGGCTTTTGTTAATACCTTAAAACAAGCCGACGCTCCCGCTAAGCCAGAAAAAGCATTTGGATAAAATTGTAACCCACTGATTAATAGAAGTCATTAAGGCAATCTGGCTTCGCATCTTGCGCAGTTGACCCGTAGTCTTTGGGGGTACATCAATGGATACCTGCGTTGTGGAGTAACTCGGCGGGCCGTTCAGCCCGAACTTTTTTTGGCTTGAATACTGTCATTGGCCAACTGCTGTGCCCGACAAGGTTAAATAGTGAGCACGACTGACCAGGTTGGTCAGTCGTGCCCCAGACCGCAATTTACGCGTAAACGCAAAGAGATCGGACGAGCCAGTCTAAACCGCCACCTGATAATAGTCCACGGTGGGTTTGCCGTTGAAGTAATCGCTCAGGTGACTGACTGCCTGACGGAGTAAACCACTGGTTTCCGCACTAAGACGGGCTTCCTCCGATTCCCAAACCGATATCATCAGGGCATGATGATCCGCCGGCGCATAGAAGCAATAACCGAAGGCAAACCCGGCATGTTGCTTGAGGGCAGGCAGTACGGTGTCCTGAAAATACGTAACAGCTTCCTCGGCCGTCTCAGCCGTCAGCGAAGCGCGAACAATACGTGCGTACATAGTAGTAATGTTTTAAAAATAAGTACTGTGAATTATTGGGTAAGACGCGACCTGATCAACTAATTCAGTTTACGGAAAAACAAAGGCTACTGCGGCTCCGGGATTAGGTAAAGAAGCGTTCATGCGACTCAAGGTTATGTTGATGTGTCAAAACAAACCTCTTCCCTCTCTACAGCCAAAAAAGCGTCTGGACAAACGTCTGGACAAAATCATAAGACGCTGATAATGAATGGCTATTTTATGCGCCTGAAGCCTCGTTGAGCAGATCCAGTAAGGAGGAGTGGTCGTTCTGAGTCAACTTTTTCCGCAGCCGGTAGCGGGTTTTGTGGATCGAGTCAGGCGAGATGCCCAGCATTCGGCTCATCTGGCGGGTGTCGACCCGCAGTTTTGACAGGGCCAGCAGGCGCTCTTCGGCCGGACTGATGCCGGCAAACTGCTGGTGAAGTTGCTCGAAAAAGTGGGGATATACCCGATCAAACCGCTGACGGAACTCGTACCAGTCGTCGGGCGTGAGCAGGCTCGAATGCAGCAGATGGCGCTGGGTTTCCAGCAGGGGTTTGTCTGCTCCATCGGCAGGGGTGAGTTGGGCGAGTTCGGCCGTGATGGCGTCGATGAGTTTATTTTTCTCCCGCAGGTTCTCCATGAAGCCATTCAGATCGGCATTGGCCTGCTGAAGCTGCTCCTCTACCAACTTTTTTTCTAACCGCAGCACACGTTCGCGTTCGGCGTTAATGACCCTTTCCTGCCGCCGTTTGAGCTGGGCCAACTGATAGAGCCGGAAAAATAGGCCTGCCATCAGGGCCAGGGCCACCCCTACGATCCAGAACCGGTTTTGCTGGGCCTGTTTCTCGGTTTGGAGGGCATCCATATCCGACTGGTGTTTCTGAATCATCAGTTTCTGATTTACCAGCGAAATCTGCTCGGAACGCTGCCGCTTATTAAAATTTCGGTTGAGCGTATTCAGGCTGTCGAGGTAGCGATAGGCAGTGGGCAAATCGCCGATGGCCCGGTAGTACTTTCTGGCTACATTGCAGTAGTCGCGCTGGAAGTATTCATTGGACAGCTCGATTTCTTCAGTCCCCCGCCGAAAAAACACCAGGGCCTGCTTCATGTAGTAGCGGGTACTGTCCAACTGCCCCAGGTTAAGGTGCGCTTCGGCCAAATCTAAAGCCGGACTGTCGGGCAGCGACCGATTTTGCCCATAGGTTAATCCAATCCGGTAACTGGTGCGGTATTCGGGTAGGGCGTCGGCCCATCGCTGCTGATTGATGTATAGCCGGGCGAGGTTGCCGGCCGCAATACCAATCCAAAGGGTGTCGCGGTGCAGTCTGGCACGATGCTGCGCTATCCGATAGTTTCCCTCTGCCCGCCGGGCTGCGTTGGTATCGCCCAGCGAGAACAGCCAGGTATGGGCCATGCCCAGCGTGTTAGCAGTCTGAATGTCTTCATTGGCATTGAAAGCCGGATACCGGTCAGCGTCGCTGAGCAGCGTAACGGCTTTACTGTATTCCTGGAAATGGAAGTAGGCAAAGGCCAGTTCGTAGAGGTAGTGACTAATACCAGGAACGTGGCCGTAGCCGATGGCCCGAAAGCGGGCATTGGCCGCCAGCAGGTGCTCGAAGGCTTTCCCGTAGTCTTCGTTAAAAAAGAAATACTGCCCGGCCATGTGTCGGCATACAGCAGCAATCTGTGGTTTGTCGGCGGCTTCGGCTTTCTGCCCGACGGCCAGCATCAGGGCGGCATTCTGGGCGTGACTGGCGGTGCGAAAGTGGGCGTCGGCCTCCCGCAGAAACCATGCGTAATCGCCTAGTTGTGTGTCGTCGAGGGCTTGCCCCAGGCTATCGACCCGGTCGAGCAGCCGAAAAACATGGGGCTGGTTTTTTGTAAACGCCTGACTCGAATGGAAGTGATTCAGCAGCAATCGAATGCGACGATCGGGGGCGCTCCGTTCAATCTGTTGGAGAAAAGCGTCGTCCGGATCGCCCGAACCCGGCTGAGCCGGACGCGGCCCGGCCATCGCCAGCAGCGACCCCATAAAGAAACTAAGCGAGATCAGACAGGTATAGAACACAACAAACCGGTACATAATCGGGCAGTAGGTGACTTTTCTCAGGTGTAAACTTATAGATATACATACGAATATCGACCGGGAAAAGACTGGAAATGAGCATAAGTTCACTTTGGTAAGCCAGACCGTCGGTCTCTGTGGACCAGGCAGGAGAGCTACGCGTGCCTACGCCTTATACCAATTCGTTATACGTCTTTAGTTATCAACGCTGGCTCGTTTAGTGAGTATTGACCGGGCCGCTTACGCTCAGCCCTCATGAAGGGGCAGGTACACGCTGAACGTAGCACCGTGGTCAGTTTGGCCGTGGGCCTGAATGTAGCCCCGGTGGTTTTCCACCACTCGCTTTACCAGCGACAAGCCAATGCCCGTGCCGGGGTACTTTCGCTGGCTGTGGAGCCGGTAAAACGCGTCGAAGATGCGCTCGGCCTGGCCCGGCTCAAAGCCGATGCCGTTATCGCTGACGTCAATCACCTGAAACTGCGTTTCGTATGCTGGCGGCTGATAGGTCGTGGGCAGTTCCGACCGGTTCAGCAACCGGCTGCTGATGGTGATACAGCTCGTTACGTCCGGTTTAGTGAACTTAAGCGCATTGCTGATCAGGTTACGAAACAGCAGTTCAAGCTGCGCGCTATCGCCGTACGCAGTTCCTAACGGGCCGACCTCTACGAGGGCCTGTTTCTCCTGAACCAGCGGTTCCAGGTCCCCCAGGACCCGTTCCAGCAGGGAGTTTAATGGCTGATGCCGAAAAGGCTGGCCGTGGGTTGTTAACCGCGAGTACGTTAACAGGTCGCGAATCAGAGCCGACATCCGCCCGGCCACCGTTTCCATGCGGGTGAGCAGTTCGCTGGCCTGCTCGCTGAGCCCTGCGCCGTAGGATGTCCTGAGCAGGGAACCGAACTCCCTGATCTTGCGCAGAGGCTCCTGCAGGTCATGACTGGCCGCGGTCACAAACATCTGCAGGTTGGCGTTAGCCTGCTCCAGTTCAGCCCGGCTTTGTTGCAGTGCCTGCACGTTTTCCACTTTCTGAGTGGTTTCGTGCACAATCGCCAGAATACCGCCCACCTGTCCCGTTTCGTCGATAACGGGGAGGTAGGTGTAGGTCCAGTAAGCATCTTCTACCCGCCCATTGCGATGAATCGGCACCAGCTGGTCCTCACTCAGAATGGCTTCGCGAGTCCGGGCGATCTGATCGAACAGGGGTTGGGCGAAGTCATTCCAGATCTCAGGCCAGCAATCGGGACCACTTTGCCCCAGGGCCTGCGGATGTTTGCCCGGCTGCCCCAGACTGGGTCGGTAGGCGTCATTATACAGCTGGGTATAGGACTTGCCCCAGAAGAGCATCATGGGAAACTTCGACAGCAGCACCAGGCTAACCATCGAACGCAGACTCTGAGGCCATTGCTGGGGCGGTCCCAGGGGTGTCTGCTGCCAATTGTGGGTCCGGACGAGTTGACCCATTTCACCGCCACCGGCCAGAAAAGTAAATTCAGAAGATAACGTTGACAATTGCATACCCAAAGGTAAGTAACCTATTCCGGTATTGGTACGCCAGGCTTCACATCGACGTTGTGGTAGCTGACAATCTGCCACGCACCGGCCTGTCTGACCAATACCTGGAGAAGCCGGGTATGCAGGCGTCCTTTCGCATCGAGTTGAGCCGGAACGGCCGGTCCCGTACCCGTAAAACCCGTTACCCGACACAGCGTTTCGACCGTGGCGACATCCGGATGAATAAAACGCATTGACACAATCGTTTGTTGCAGCACGGTCTTGTAAAAGATGCCTTTGAAAATGTCGTCGTGCCGTTTCAGAAAGGTCGGATGCCCGGTCATGAACATACCCGCAATGTTAGTAAACGTACCATCCTGGGCAAAGTGCCGGCTGTAGGCTACCGCATCGCCCTGATTCCAGGCCTCTGTTTCACTGCTGATGATCGTCTGTAACGCGAGGGTGTCGGCCTTACTTTGCGCGTGGAGGGAACTAAATGTGAAGCTAAGGCTGAAACTGATGGTGAATAGATAAAATACGTTCATGGACTAGAAAAGCCAGGTTGATCAGACTTAAATGTACAGATTTGCCTCAATCACGCATCTGATTACTGAGGCAGTGGTAGATGGCTTGTAACGAACTGCAGACTTAAACTTCGTCAGGAAAGCGGAGGTAGACGTCACCCACGTAGCCTACCTCCGCTTGTTTGTTAGTGTTTTACTACCTTGACGGTCTGCCGTTGGGTAGGCGTAGCCACCCGCAGCAGGTACAGACCGGCCACCTGACCCAGCCGCAACCGCACCGACTCCACGGCCTGAGCCGCCGGCCGGGCCAGTTCATCCACCAGTTGACCCCGCTGGTCTATTAGCTGCAGACGCAGGGGCTGGGCCTGCGCCCCGCGTACCTCTACCTCCACCGTCTGACCCGCTACGGGGTTGCCCAGCACCACCACTTGCAACCCCCTGGTGGCTTCGCCTACGCCCTGCCGCGCTCCACAGGCCTGCACCGTTACCGGGATGGCCTCCGAACTGATCACCCCACACTCCCCACTGATGCGCACAAAGTAGCTCTCCGACTGGCTCACCCGGATCAGCTTCAGGCTGGCCGTGGTCGTGCCGGTCTGCTGGCTGGGGTTGTCGGCCAGCTTGTTGAGGTTGCTGATGCTGCCCCGGAACCACTCGTACCTGAGGCTGGTGACACTGGCCTGCACCGTCAGCGTTAGGTCGCTGCCCGAGCACACGCTCTGGGCGGGGGGGAGACTCACCAGCTGGGTGGTGGCGTTGACCGTCAGGGTGAAGCGGGTAGGCACACTCTCACAGCCGGTGGCCGGATCGAGCTGGGTGACCTGGTAGGCGTAGCTGCCGGGCTGGTTGAGCACCACCTGGGAGCCGTTCAGGGCCTGACCTGGCTCGGTACTGTAGCGGAGCTGGTAGCTGGCGTTGGTGCGGCTGACGTACTGGCTCAGCTCAACGGGCGTGGGGCTAGGGCAGAGCTGTCGCCGGGTGGAGGTGGGTGGGGGAGCCACTGGCCGCTGGTTGACGCTCAGGCGGGCTTCGGTCTGCTGGCTGGCGCAGCCCGGAGCCGAGACGCGGACAAGGTAGCGGCCGGCTTTGCCACCTTCGTTGACGTTGACCTCGTAGGTGGGCGTAGTAGCCAGCACGGGCTGGCTGGGGTCGGCGCTGTTCTTGAACCAGGCGTAGGTCAGCCCCTGGGGTCCCTGGGCCTGGACGGCAAAGGTGACGGAGGTGCCCACGCAGGCGGTCTGGCTGGTGGGGGGCTGGGTGAGGGTGAGGGCCGTAGCGCCGGTGACGGTGGTAGTGGCCGAGGCTGAGCAGCCGGCGGCACTGGTGACGGTCAGGGCGTAGGTGCCGGGCTGGCTGACGGAGGCCGTGTTGGCGGTGCCGCTCTGGCTGAGGCCGGGTCCGGAGAAGACGTAGGTAAACGGCTGGCCGTCCTGGGCGGCTGGTCCGGCCGAGAGGCTGACGCTGGTCTGGGTGCAGCTCAGCGGGCTGTTGCTGGTCAGGCTGGCCTGGGGCCGGGCGTTGACGGTTAGGCCGGCGGCAGCGGTCGCTGCGCACCCGGCGCTGGTGGTGGCCGTCAGGGCGTAGGTGCCGGAGGCTGACACACTGATGGCGGCCGTGGTTTCGCCCGTACTCCACCGGTACGTATCGGCCCCGCTGGCGGTAAACGTAGCGGTCTGGCCGGCACAGATGGCGGTGGTCGAGGGGCTGATGCTGACGCTGGCTGAGGGGTTCACCGTTAGGCTGAAGGCCGTAGAGGTCAAACTGTTGCAGGTGCCGGTGACCACTACGGAGTACCTACCCGCGTTGGCCGTGGTCACGCTGGGCAGGCTGAGCGTGGCGGCCGTTTGGTTGGCCAGCGTGGTGCCGTCTTTGTACCACTGGTAGGTAGGACTGGCCCCACTAACGACTACTGAGACCGAGACGGATTGGCCCTCACAGACGGCATTGGCGCTGGTCGGCTGCTGGGTGATGGCCAGCGTAGCGGGGTCATCCTGGAACTCATAGGCGCCGATGTCGATGGTGCGCACCCGCCGGGGGTTGGCTGCCAGATCGGTCGAGCCGGCCTCCACTGCGTTATCGCCCGCGTCGATGGCCTCCGAACAGGCGTTGAGCTGGGTGGTGGTGGTCGAGACGAAGGGGTTGGTGGTGGTCGTCAGGTTGGAGGGATCGCTGGTGTAGCCGGTCAGGCCAGCCTCGAAGAGGCAGAAGCGGGCCGTGATGAGACCACTATCATTGCTGTTGATGGCATTGTCGAGACCATTGTTGACGATGATGCTGTTGGTCAGCGACAGGGAGGCCTCCACTAGGAACACGGCCCGGCCTTGCTGGGCGGTATTGGCCTGAAAGCTGACGTTGGTCAGCACCGGACTGCTGCTGCCCGAAGTCCCATTGTTAAAGATGGCCCCGCCGTTCCCTGCTGCCGAGTTGGCCACAAAGCTGACGTTGGTCAGCACCGGACTGCTCGAACCCTGAGTCCCCTCGTTAAAGATGGCCCCGCCGAGTGCGCTCGCTGAGTTACCCACGAAGCTGACGTTGGTCAAGACCGGACTGCTGTTGCCTTGCACCGCTCCTCGGTTCAGTAGGCCTCCTCCAGACAAAGCGGAATTACCCTCGAAACTGACGTTGGTCAGTACCGGACTGCTGTTCCCTTGATTGCCCCCGTCGTTGTACAGGCCGCCCCCATTCTCCGCCCGGTTAGCCACTAAACTCAGGTTGACCAGCATGGGGTTGCTGCTGCTCCCCCCGCCACTGCCATCATTAAGAATGCCGCCACCTTCATCATTGGGAAAGCTGCCATTGGCGTTGCCTCCACTGATGACCAACCCATCCAGGCGCGTCTGGGCGCTGGCGTTGCGCAAGCGCACCACACTGAAGGTGTTGTCAGCGTTGGTGGCCGCGTCGCCGATGTTGCCCGACAGGGTCGTGCTCGAGGGCTGCCCATTAACCGGATTAATCAGCGGGCGTTGGCCCACGCTGCTCTCGGTGCCCACAAAGCCCCCGTAGAGTTGTACCCCGCTGGGGATGGTAAAGCTCACGTTGCGGTCGGTACCTGTGGTGGGCGTGTAAAGGCCGGCCCCCACCAGAAAGGTCGTACTGCCACAGGCCGTCGCCAGCGCTCCCTGGAGGGCCGTGCCCGACAGGGCGTTGGTCCAGCTGGTCCCGTTCTGAAGGCCCGCCCCCGCCTGGGTAACGTACACTACCGGGTTACAGGGCGGACTGACGCTCAAGCTAAAGGCGGTCGTGGTGACACTGTTGCAGGGGCCGGTAGCCACCAGCGAATAGCTACCACTCTGGCTGGTGGTGACTCCATTGAGCGTGAGCGTGGCCGAGGTCTGCCCACTGACCAGGCCCGCCTGGTTAACCCACTGCAGGCTGGTGGCCGTGACATTGAGGCCCACCGGTACGCGGACGTTGGCCCCGGTGGCTACCGCGGAGCTGCTGGCGGGCGGCTGGGTGATGGCCAGGGGCTGGCTGGTGGTGGTCTGGAACTCATAAGGGCCCAGATCCACCTGGCAGCCCACGATGCGGTTGTTACCGGCCAGGTCGGTGGTGATGCCGGTCAGGCCAGGGTCCGAGGAGTTGCCCGCGTCAATGGCCAGCGAGCCAGCCGCTAACTGCGTAGAGGTGGTCGAGACGAAGGGGTTGGTGGTGGTGGTGCGGTTGTTGCCCCCATCGGTGTAGCCGCTCACCCCCGACTCGAAGAGGCAGTATCGAGCCGTGATCGTACTACTACCACCCAAATTGGTGATGGCATAGTCGAGACCATTGTTGAAGATAATGCCGTTGGTCAGCGACAGGGATGTCGCATCGAGGTACAGGGCCCCGCCCCGCGTGGCGGTGTTGACCTGAAAGCTGACGTTGGTCAGTTGGAAACTGCTGCCGGAGCCTCCATCGCTAAAGATAGCCCCGCCGTTTGAAGACGCCGAGTTGCCCACGAAACTGACGTTAGTCAAGACCGGTCTGCTGCTGCCTTGTCGTCCATCGTTGTAGATGGCCCCGCCATTTCCAGCCGTCGCTGAGTTGCCCACGAAGCTGACGTTGGTCAAGACCAGACGGCTGCTGCCAGCGCGACTGTTGTTGAAGATGGCCCCGCCGATTCCATTCGCCGAATTGTCCACAAAACTGACGTTGGTCAAGACCGGATTGCTGCTGCCTCCATTGCTCCCATCGTTATAGAGGGCCCCGCCGGATCCAGCAGCTCCCTCGCCATTTCTAGTCGCTAAGTTGCCCACAAAGCTGATGTTGTTCAAGACCGGACTGCTGCTACCCCCACTCCCACTACCGTCATTGCGAATGCCTCCGCCCCGTTCGTTGGGAAAACTTCCGTTGGCGTTGCCCCCGGTGATGACCAGCCCATCCAGCCGCGTCTGGGCGCTGGCGTTGCGCAAGCGCACCACACTGAAGGTGTTGTCAGCGTTGGTGGCCGCGTCGCCGATGTTGCCTGACAGGGTCGTGCTCGAGGGCTGCCCATTAACCGGATTAATCAGCGGGCGTTGGCCCACGCTGCTCTCGGTGCCCAAAAAGCCCCCGTAGAGGGCTACCCCACTGGGGATGCTAAAGCTCACGTTGCGGTCCGTAGTCGTGGTGGGCTTGTATAAGCCGGCTGCCACCCAGACCTGATCGCCCGCCTGACTGGCGTTGATCATGGCCTGCAAATCACCACTGGCGTTGGCCCACGAGGAGCCGGTACCCGTGCCACTGGCCGAGGGCTTCACGTAGCGGATGGTCTGCCCTTGACCGACCCCCCACAGCAAACAAAACAAGCCGGTGAGTAGTAGGTCGTTTCGCAAGGCTAAAAACCGCCTGACTAGTTGAGATGGGCCGGGCCAGGCCGCATGTGAGTCGAGCGTAGTACATCGATAGCGACTTCGTGTGCCGTAGTGCGTCAGCGTGTGCCGTAGAGATGGAGGATTCATACGAGGTTTGTGAAAAAAGTGAACAAATAGGCGTAAAACAGTCCAGCCATTAGCCGCATTAGCTACCAGCGAATCAGACAATCTGGACCTGGAGTTCATAGCTCTGGCTCATGGGTCGGTCGACAAAGTAGAGGCTCAGATGAGCCAGCAGCGTCTGCAGGAAACTATTGTCGTCGGCTTGCGCCCGGTCAGCTTCCGACTCCCAGACCAGCACCAGCAGGCAGGCTTGGGTGCCGGGGTCGCGCAGCAGGCGTCCGTTGAGAAAGCCGGGCTGGCGTCGCAGGGCCGGAGCCAGCGACTGCCGGACGTAGTTGATGGCTTCTTCGGCTGCATCAGCGGCCAGTTGCCCTTCCATGATACGTGCAAACATAGGAGACAACAATCAGGGTCTGCGTGGCTGAACCAGTGGTCAATGGACCGTGTCAGCTACGGGGCAAAAGTGGGGAGAACGGGCGGCTCAGGGGTAACACAAATGTGCCAAATCCGGCAACGGATGTTCCATTTTTGGCCGCAGAACGGAATTTTGACGCCTGGTTGTTAGTTGATTCCCTGCTTACGAACAAATTCGGCCGGGGTTACTCCGTAGACCTCACGGAAGCATTTGGCGAAGTAGGAGGGACTTTCGAAGCCAACGCGGTCGGCCGTCTGGGCGCTGTTGAGACCCTGGCGGAGCAGCGTCGTGGCGGCTTTAAGCCGGTAGTGCCGGACTACTTCGTTCGCCGAGAAACCCGTCAGGGCTTTGACTTTGCGGTGGAGGTTGGTACGGCTCATGGCCAGTTCATCCGTCAACTGGTCAACGCTCAGCCGCGGGTTACTCAGATTGGCTTCCAGCAGGGCATACAGGCGAGTCAGGAACGGGTCAGCCACGGGGGGATGTTCCCGCACGGGTTCGGCGCCGATTAACTGCTGACGAACCCAGTCGCGCTGCCGACGGCTCTGCTCCAGCAAGTTGCGCACTCTCAGGCGTAGTTCCGCCACCTGGAAGGGTTTGGTCAGGTACTCGTCGGCGCCCTGGGTTAGCCCTTCAAGACGGTCTTCCCGCGTTACTTTGGCCGTTAACAGCATCACAGGGATGTGGCTGGTACGGAGGTCGATTTTAAGTTGTCCACAGAGTGTGAGCCCATCCATGCCCGGCATCATGATGTCGGAAATGATTAGATCCGGTACGTGTTTGAGGGCTAGCCGGAGCCCGTCCAGCCCATTTATCGCCCGGTCGATGCGATAGAAATCAGGCAGGTTTTGGGTGATGAATTGAGCCAATTCATCGTTGTCTTCAACCAGCAGGATACGCGCTTCCGGAGTTGCGTCTGACCCGGTCGGCTGGCTGTCGGCTTCTATCGGCTGAATTACCGCTGGGTTTTCCGCTCCGTCGGCTTTGGCATACGGCAGCGTCACGACGAAGGTGGTACCCTGACCCGGGACACTATCGACCGTAATCGTGCCCTGCTGCAGTTGGACCAGTTCATTCACCAGCGCCAGCCCAATACCCGCACCCAGCGGCTGAGGGGCCTGGGCCTGTTTACTACGGCTGATGGCAGCAGACCCGGCCGGTTCCGATGCCACCTGATAAAAGCGGTCGAAGATATGGGGCAGGTGTTGAGCGGCTATGCCAATACCGGTGTCGGCAACGGTAAGCTGAATGCCTTCGGGCAACGGAACGACCGAGACCGTAACGGTGCCGACAGGCGTAAACTTCAGGGCATTGGCCGTCAGGTTGTACACGATGCGCTCGAATTTCTCGACATCAAACCAGTAGGAGCCGCTGACCTCGGCGCGAAACGAAAGCGTGATGCCCTGCGCGGTGGCCTGCTCGCTGAGCGGTGCCAGCCAATGGGTGATACAGTCGGCCAGATTGCCGCGGGAGGGCTGAACCGGCATCACGCTCGCTTCCAGCCGGGACAGGTCCAGCAATTGATTGATGAGCCGCAGCAGCTGGTGCGCGTTCTGCTCGATGGTACGCAACCGACGGCGAATCCGGGGCTCCAGGGCTTCGTCCATAAGTTGTTCAGTAGGCCCCAGGATGAGCGTCAGGGGTGTCCGGAACTCGTGGGTAATGTTGGCAAAGAAGCGGGTTTTCATCGCGTTCAGGTCCCGGAGTTGCTCGGTCTCGTGTTCCTTCAACTGCATCGACTGGCGCAGGTTGAGCCGGTTGATGTAATTGCGAAACAGCCCGTAAGCCAGTCCTGTGATCAGCAGAGCATAGATGGCATAGGCCCACCAGGTAGCCCACCAGGGTGGTTGGATACGAATCGTCAGCGTTCGAATGTGTGGGCTCCACTGCCCCGATACGTTGGACGCATTCAGCCGCAGGGTATACGTTCCCGGTTGTAAGCCCGTAAATACTACTTCCGCCCGACGACTTTCAACCCAAGCCGGGGCCAGACCCACCAGTTGGTAGCGATATTTATTCTTGGCGGGCTTGTTGAATTGCATAGCCGCAAAATCAATCGTCAGAAAATTCTGGTCGTACGGGAGTGTTAATGCCTCAACGGCCTGAATGGGTAAATTGCCCAGCGGTGAATCTGGTTCCGGCACAACCGGTTTGTTGTTGACGTACAGTGAGGTTATTTCGACCCTGGGCTGAAACGAATCCCGCTTTATCTGATGGGGGTAAAAAGCCGTAATGCCTTCCAGCCCACCCATCAGAATCCGATCGGCTGCGCGCCCACGCCCGTGGAAATGGAGGAAATGAAATCGATTGAATTCGTTCGCCAGAATTCCGTCTTCCAGGGTATACGTCTGGATGGTAAACGTTCGGCGGTTGAACCGGGCGATCCCTTTGTTCGTGCCCATCCAGAGGTCACCGCGGTGGTCAGGAATGGCCGAATAGATCACGTTGTTGGGCAACCCATCGGCTATGGAGAACCGTTTGCTGGTTCCGGATCGCTTGTCGAAGCGACAGAGCCCGCTCCCGAACGTACCGATCCAGAGCAGGTGAGTACTGTCGGGGTCCTCAGCCAGGCAGAGCAATGCATTGCTGCTGAGGGTGGCTGGATTATTTCGAACGTTAGAGAAGACCTGTACCTGGCCATTGGTGCGATTGATACGGAATAAGCCTCCGATAGACGTAGCTATCCACAGGGCCTGCTCATCGACAACCAGCATCTGCTGCAAACATCCGGTCGGACACGGAATTGGAAAAGGGAACTGAATCCATCGGGTCCGCTCCGAGTCGTAGTAGAAAGCGGCTGACTCATAAACCGCCCAGACGCGTCCATCCGGATCGGTAGCCATTGGACAGGGCGATTTGCCGACGAATGCACTTCGAAACCGGATGGGAAATGGAACCGGCTCGGTTTGTCCTGTCTGAAAATCAACCCGGTAGCAATCCGAACTGCCGGCATTGTACCACAACCGTCCCTGACCATCGAAGGCATACCGAAAATTATAGCTGGTCAGTCCGGCTAATGGAGCCGGTAACCGTTGAGCCGGGAGATTTAACCAACCCTGGCTAAATAAATCGGGCAGGAATTCCGTTTGGTAACGAGCCGTCTGGAAGGGGAGCGTTCGCAGATTGTATTTACGTACGCCTGCTCCTGCCGTTCCCAGCCAGAGCACCTCCGACTGATCAATGAACGTCGACTGGTAAGTATTTCGAGTTTGTCTGGGGCTTGAATCGAGCAGACGGATGCCTTGTTTGTCGTTGAACGCGTAGATGTATGTACTCCAGGCAATGTAAAGAGTACCCGCCCGAGCCTCAGCGAAATGGGCAAAGTCAGCTGATTGAACCGGCGAAGGCACGGGAAGGGCGTATTGACGAACCTGGCCGGAAGCCGGGTGGACTACGTACAGCCATTGACTGGTCATTACCAGCACATCCCCGGACGGGCGCACCCAAAGGCCTTTATAGTCAGTGGCTGTATCCAGTTCCTTTAAATAATGGCGGATGGTACGCGATCGTTCGTCCAGACAATCTAACCCTGCCTTAGTCAAGATCCAGATCGCTCCATTTGGCGCTTCCAGAATCCCAAAGATGGAATTATGACTGATTGAATAAGGCTGGTTCGGCTGATGACGGTATTGCTTTATCCGGTTGGATGATAGGTTCAGGCAAACGAGCCCAGCGGTGTCCGCAGTGATCCACAGGCGATCATGTTGATCGACGCAGAAGCGGTTAAACTGGCCAGGATTTAGTTTGAGCCGTTTGAAAATCGGCTGTTGGGACAAATTAATAAACTGTTCGGTTCTGGGATCGAATACGTCCAGATCACCCCGTTCGTTGGTCATCCAGAGCTTCCCGTGATGATCCAGTTGTAGTTGAGCAACATCCGTTGAGGAGAGAGAAGGTCGCCCGTCCGGGTCAGGCTGGAACACCTTGAAGCGACTCCCGTCGTAGCGGGCCAGCCCGTCGCGCGTAGCCATCCAGATGAATCCCTGTCGATCCTGCACAATGGCCGGAACAAATGCCTGGGGAAGCCCCTGCCGGTCGGTGATGAACTCCGGAGCCGGTAAATTAATGGGTTGCACCTGGGCCAGGCAGCCGATTGAAAGCTGGACCGCCAGCCAAACGCTGAGTATAGGTAAAAGGTGGGAACGCGATTCCATCCGAGCCTAGCACCTGACGAAGAATTAGGCTTACAAGTTACGGGAAAATCTTGTTCCGTGTTCATAGGAACAGAATTCATATTTCGTAGGAAGAGACAGTTCAGATTGATGGCTTTTCTCTAGTCCTTGGCCGGCAGCCCGGCCCGCAGCATAGCGAGCTCCTGTTTGATCTGCTCGTTGCGCCGGCGCTTTTTCCAGACAACAGGCGGGGCAGCCCGCTCCAGACAGTCGAGCGCACCGCAGCGTTCGCAGGTTTCGTTCACGGCCCGGCGGACCAGCTGTGGATCGTCGAGGAAGCGTACCAGGGCCCGCAGCCGGTCGTCGATGGCGAACCCGAGCGTAACGCTGCTGTTCAGGCCGGCCCGCGGGGGGGAGGGTTTCGCCACCGTCAGGATCAGGTAGCGGTTGCTGGTGTCCATATACTCCGAAATCTGCCCCCCGCAGAGCGGCTGCCCGTCCCAGCTACCGGCCTGTTGCTGCCGGGCCAGATCCTGTAGCAGCGTGAGGGATACCCAGCGGTGGCAATAGTGTTCGTTGATGGTGCCGTGGGGGTTGTGGAGCTTGGCCAGATGAAGTTCTTTGGCCAGCACGAACCGGTTGTCCGTCACGGCATTATCGAAACGCAGAAAGAAAAGCTGATCAATGCCGAAGTGGCTTGGCATGACGTTGCTGATGCGGTGCATGAACACCTCGGGTGTCGCATCAAAGCGGTTCATCAGGTCCAGTAAAGCCTGCGGCTCCCAGGTCGGTCGGGCAAAGAAGCTCGCCAGACCCGTAATCAGCAATGGTCGCGGCACCAGAATCGCTACGGCGAAATACGTCGCTTTGTAGTTGTTCAGGACCTGCTCGAACGACTCGGCTTCGGTCTGCGACGAGATGAGCGGGCGGTTGGTTAGCTGCATCACCCGAAACCCAACCTCGCGGCCGTAGGTAAAAGCCCGCTGGCTGGGCTCCAGAGACCGGTTTATCAGCAGCACCGTCGGGGAGCCCGGCAGCACCAGCGAGCGAATGCCCGCCAGGGCGGGGTAATCGACTTCCGAAAACTCGTCGATCCGGTACGAAAACTCTTCTTCCAGAATCCGCCGGAGTCGGCCCTCATCAAACGGCGGTTCCGTCAGGGGTTCGTTACCCGCGTGGTTCCGGATAAAATCGGCCGCTACGGTTTCAATGTCTTCGAAATAGTTGTTGTGGAGTTCCTGATACGACCGCAGCGCCGAAAAGTAAAACTGCTCGACGTTCATGCCGTAGTTGCGGCTGATCTCGATAATGGTGCTGATGAAGGCGCTGACCCGCGACGGGGCCTGCGACAGGATATCGAGCAGGTCGGCGGGTTCAATGCCGAACAGATTCAATGGTAACTCACTCAGAATATTGGAGTTGAGCAGTTCGGCGATGGGTTCGAGCTGTTTGCTGAGCTTAACCGAAACCAACGTATCGTAGTCGGTGCCGAGGGCAGCGGCCAGAGCAAATATCTTCTCCGACTTGGGGTATTTCTTACCTTTCTCAATCTCATTCAGGTACGATGGGGACAAACCGGCCCGATCAGCCAATTCGTACAACTGAAAGCCTTTGTCCTGACGTAGCTGCTTCAGTTTTAACCCAAAAATTACCCGAACGCGCTCTGTTGCCGAAATCATGTCGTGTCAAATAATGACAAAGCTACGAAACATACAGCATTAGCGAATTTAAAATAAGTTAGCGAATATTCGCTTGTTTAATTCAATTCGCAAAAATACATTTGCCACCCTATACACTTCATCAACAAGCTTTTCGTATATGTTTCAGGTAACCATCATCCGGTCCTCCGACAACGTACCCGCTGCGCCCATCCGGCAACTGGGGGTATCGACCTGCCGAACCGTGTTTCTTCACCTGCAGCCTACGCGGCTGGTCGAACTAGCCCTGGCCCGGCAGGAGGGGGTACTGACCAGTACCGGCGCGTTCATGTGCGATACGGGTCAGTTCACGGGTCGATCACCCAAGGATAAATTCATCGTGCACGATGCCTCTACGGAGCATCAGGTAGATTGGGGGGACATCAACCGTCCGTTCGATGCGGAAGCGTTTGGCCGGCTGCACGCCCGTATGCTGCGGTTTCTGGAAGGCAAGGAAACGTTTGTCCGTTACGCCTATGCCGGAGCAGCCGCTGCCTACCGGATGCCGATCGCGGTCGTGACGACAAAAGCCTGGCAGAACCTGTTTTGCTACAATCTGTTCATTCGCCCGACGGACGAGGAACTGCCCCATTTTGAACCCAGCTGGACGGTCCTGAGCGTCCCGGAGTTCAAAGCCGATCCGGAAGTGGACGGTACGCGGCAGGAAAACTTCACCATTGTTGATTTCAGCCGGAAGATGATCCTGATTGGCGGAACCGGCTACGCGGGCGAAATCAAGAAAGGCATCTTTACGGTGCTCAACTTCATCCTGCCCGTGGAGCACGGCGTTTTGCCCATGCATTGTTCGGCAAACGTGGGCCATCAGCAACCCGATGGCGAGCCGGATACAGCCCTGTTTTTTGGCTTGTCGGGAACGGGAAAAACGACCCTGTCGGCCGACCCCGACCGCCGGCTTATCGGCGACGACGAACACGGCTGGTCCGACGATGAGGTGTTCAACTTTGAAGGCGGCTGCTACGCCAAAGTTATCAATCTGAGCGCCGAGCAGGAACCGCAGATTTATAGCGCCATCCGGTTTGGTACCATTCTCGAAAACACCCGGTTCCGGCCCAATTGCCAGGAGGTCGACTATGCCGATTGTTCGGTGACTGAAAACACCCGCACGGCTTACCCACTGACCTACATCGCCAACGCCCTGACGCCCTCGGTAGCGGCTCCGCCCCGCAATGTTTTCTTTCTGTCGGCCGATGCGTTCGGGGTGTTGCCGCCCTTGTCGAAACTGACCCCCGAACAGGCCATGTTTTACTTCCTGTCCGGCTACACGGCCAAGCTGGCTGGAACGGAAATGGGGGTGACTGAGCCGGTTGCTACGTTCTCGGCCTGTTTTGGGGCCGCTTTTCTGCCGCTGGCTCCGCAGCGGTACGCGCAGTTGCTGGGCGACAAACTCCGTAGCAGCAGGGCGACGGTCTGGCTGGTGAACACCGGCTGGGTCGGGGGGGCGTACGGAGTCGGCAGCCGCATTGCCCTTCGCTACACCCGGGCGTTGCTGCGGGCGGTGCTGAACGGCGACCTGGCCGACGTACCGTTTGTAACCCACGACGTGTTTGGGGTGCAGATTCCGGTACATTGCCCCGGCGTACCGGACGAGTTGCTCCAGCCGGAGCTGTCGTGGTCCGATTCCATAGCATATCAGACTCAGGCTCAAGACCTTTTAAAGGCTTTTCAGGCGAATGCAGCCAAGTATTCGTATACTCATGTCGTTCAATCAGGGGAAGTCGTTCACGCTTATTAATCCATGTTATGCTAGCCGAAGATTCCATTGCCACCCCCGTCGGGGTGACGCTCGACCGCTTTATCAAACGAAGCCAGGATCATTTCAAGCAAGCTACCGGCGAACTGTCGCAACTCCTGCGCGACATTGCGCTGGCCGCCAAAATTGTGAACCGTGAGGTCAACCGGGCGGGGTTGGCCGACATTACCGGGGCGTTCGGCACTGAGAACCTCCACGGTGAACGGCAGCAGCGACTCGACGTAAGCGCACACGTGCGGTTTCTGCGGGCGCTGCGGAACGGGGGCGAGGTGGCCGCCATCGTGTCGGAAGAAGAAGACGGGATCATCTTCACCGGCAACAATCATGGGAAATACGTAGTGGCGCTCGATCCGCTCGACGGCTCGTCGAACATTGACGTGAACGTATCGATCGGGACGATTTTCTCTATTTATCGGCGGGTGAGTCCGGTGCATTCGCTGGCCGTCCAGGAAGACTTCATGCAGGGCGGCAACACGCAGATCGCGGCCGGTTACGTGCTATACGGTACGTCGACCATGCTGGTGTACACCACCGGCTCGGGCGTAAATGGGTTTACCTACGAGCAGTCGCTGGGTGAGTTTTTTCTCTCGCATCCGCGCATCACAACGCCCCGCAGCGGTACGATGTACTCGTGCAACGAAGGTAACTTCATCGACTTCCCGAAACCGGTGCAAAGCTACCTGAATGCCTGCCGGAACCAGCGGTACACGGCCCGCTACATTGGGTCGCTGGTGGCCGACTTTCACCGGAATCTGTTCAAAGGAGGCATTTACCTGTACCCCCCGATGGTCAAAGCGCCCAGCGGCAAGCTGCGGATGCTATATGAATGTTACCCGCTGGCGTTCATCATTGAACAGGCCGGGGGCGCTGCTACCGACGGCCGGATGCGGATTCTGGACGTACCCCTGCGGACCCTGCACCAGCGGAGTCCGCTGTACATCGGGTCGTTGGAGATGATCGACGAAGCCATGGCATACCACGTAGTGCCCGACAAGATCGTGCCGTCAACGTAAAACAAGGAGAGTGATTCAGGGCTACGTCTGCCATGACTGGGCGGGCCGGGGTGGTGTCGGGTTCTAAACTCAACGTCACCCCGGCCCGCCCAGTCGCGTAAACTGGGACCATCACCAGTGAGGCCCGAACCCGACACCACTACCGTTCCTCCCTACGGCATAAACGCAACCCACCTCATCGGTAGGGACAGTCCCCTACAGGCAGGGGCTAACTGGTAGTGGTTGGCTGGCGATGGTTATGGATTACACCTCTACGAATACATAAATCCAGCGGGTAGATTGAGTAGGATGGACAGAAAATCAGCTGACAGGAGAATCGTTTGCTATTTGATGAAACCAATAAAGATTATGATGTTTTTTATTTTTTTATAGCTCCATACTAGCTATTTTTAGCGCTCTAAGTGCTCTTTGTCAACAACATGAATAATTAACCTGACCATTCACATGAAGCGTGTACAGACCCCGACTTTTGATATTTCCCGCCACTTGAAAACCCGGCGACTGGAACAGGAAGTAGAAAACCGGACTGCTTACACAATTGATACGGCTGAACTGACTATTTACGAAACGCAGCACGTAGCCGAGAAAGTTGAACTGACATTTACCAGTCCGGTACTGGCCAGTATGATCCGCGGCAAAAAGGTGATGCACCTCCCCAATACGCCTTCCTTTGATTTCCTGCCCGGCGAATCCGTGATCGTACCCGGCGAAGAAACCATGCGCATCGACTTCCCCGAAGCGCAGACCCAGAACCCGACGCAGTGCCTGGCGCTGGCCATCGCTCCGGATAAGGTCCGGCAGGTGACCGATATGTTGAACGATCGGGTGCCGCTGGTCGATACCACCCAGGGCTGGCAGTTTGGGCAGAACAACTTTTACCTGACCAACGACGAGCCCATCAATCAGCTCATCTCCCGGCTGATCTACATTTTTACGGAGAATAATCGGGCTAAAGAAGTGATTGCTAACCTGGTGTTGCAGGAACTGGTGGTTCGGCTGATGCAGACCCAGGCCCGCTCGCTGCTGCTCAGTTCCGACGCATCCTATGGCAACGTAAATCGGCTGGCCCACGTCGCGCAGTACATCAACAAGCACCTGAACCGGAGCCTCCAGATCAAGGAACTGGCCGACGAAGCGTGCATGAGTGAACCCAATTTTTACCGGACCTTCAAGCAGACGTTCGGCATGACGCCCGTCGATTACATCAACCAGCAGCGGATCGCGCTGGCTTCCAAACTGCTTCGTACCACCAACCGGTACCTGGCCGATATCAGCCTGGAGTGCGGCTTCAACAACCTGACGTATTTTATGAAGCTGTTTCGCCGGGAAATGGGCATGTCGCCCGCGCAGTACCGCAAACAGGTGCTTCCGTTGTAAGTCCGGCAAAAACGACGACCGCTGACCGACAACAAGGGTCAACTACGCATGCCCTGCGCCCAGAACCGCTTTGGCAATTGCCGGCCCGGCATTAGCACCTCACCGATTTTTTATGGCCCCGAACCCTAGACGCCTTAGCCTGGAAAGGTTTAGGAATTTTGGTCGTGCAGCAAAAGCAATACGTCAGGGCGGAAAAGACCTTACAACTCCTCTAGCATCAGATTCCGGAACGAGGCCAGGGCTTTGCCGCCCCCGTGAATCTGCAACCCGATAAGGCCCGACTGCGGAATGCTCTGGTCCGGTTCGGTATAATCGACCGTTTGCCGGCCGTTGATCCAGATCTGGATGTGCCGGCCCTCGCAGCGAAGCCGGTAGTCGTTCCAGTCGTTCGGCTTTACGATCCTGCGCTGGGCGGTTGAGTCGGGGCCGGCCAGCACTTTGTCCCGGCGCGATTCGTCGTAAAGACACCCCCAGAATTTATCGCCCATGTCGGCCTGGTAGCCGATCATCTCGTAGGCCGGGTTCTGCGCCCGTTTGCTCCGAAACTGGATGCCACCATTCACAAAGCCTGTTCCTTCGAGTTTGACCTGTAAGGTTAGCTGGAAATCGCCGTAGGTTTTTCGCGTACAAAGAAAGTTGTTGTGGGGCACCGTCGTCGCTAGTGAGCCACCCACGAGGGCGCCGTTGACAATACGCCAGGTGTTGGCCGTATCGCCCTCCCAGCCCCGGAAACTGCGGCCATCAAACAGGGGCAGGGGAGGCATTGCATGGTACCATAAAGCAGGTAATATGAGCAGGGACAGGAATAATCGGATCATGAACAAAAGCTACCGTTCATTTTTGGATTTTCCAACGCTTTACGGCCAGAACCTTACTAAAACGATGGGTTTGTTGTGAATAAAAGTCAAAATAAACCCGGAAAACTACCGAAAAATTATTGTATGTCACTGATTGTCACATAGTTTCATACGAGTTTCTGCGTAAAGACAACAATATCAAAACACTGTCGTAACATTCAAGTAATCTGTAAGCCGTTGTTTTGTGCTTTCTTTTCAGCGCTTATGAAGCAACGGCTCTTGTTCCTTCTTTTCTTTTGCATTCCCTATTTTTCCATTGCTCAATCTCTCCCTCCCAGTCAAAAATATAGGATAGTACAAGGAGACAATGGGGTTGAGTCCAAGAATTACTACCTTCTCACCTTACTACGTACCAGCAAAGAGGCCCGGGCGCTCATCGAGAAGGATTCGGTACTGGCCCGCATCGCCCGCCAAAAACATCAGCAACTCGCATCCTCGCTGACCGATTGCAAAAATGTGGCGTCCTGCTATACCGAGCGGATGAAGGTTTCGCCGGAGGAGATGCACGCCATCGGCAGGCAACTCGCCCGGCTCTACAGCCCCGGCAATGCACTCGGCCGGCTGGTGGCCGACCACCTCATTCCGTCGGGAACGTATTACCGCCACCACAACCTGACGCCCGACAAACTGCTGGTGAAAGCCTGGGAGCAGGATGCGGCCGGGATCAATTTTGCTATTGGTGTCTACGCCCAGGGGCAGAAACCAAACTATCCCGCTATTGACTCCATCAGCTTCAACGTCAGGGATGCCCGCTACGCCCAGTTGGTCAACGCCTGTACGCAGGCGGTCTGGGATGAAACCCGCAACTCGACGCTGTTCTTTGAGCCGTCACTGACCAGTGCGCTGCGGTTTCTCGAAATCAACGAGCGCGAACAGGCCGCCGATTTTGAGCCGATGGCGGCCGGCGAAAACCGGGCGGCCTACGAACGGGTAGCCAGGATGAACTGGAGCAAGTACCCCTACACGGTCATTCTGGTGCCCGGTGCCGGTCCCGACGACCCCGCCGTTCCGCTCAGCGCGTCGGGGATGCTGCGGTGCCGGGTGGCGGCCCTGCGGTACCGGGAAGGCAAGGCCCCGTTTATCGTTGTGTCGGGCGGACGGGTGCACCCCTACAAGACCCGGTTCAGTGAGGCTTTCGAGATGAAGCGCTACCTGATAGCGGTCATGGGCATTCCCGAAGACGCCATCCTCATTGATCCCCACGCCCGGCACACCACTACCAACATGCGCAACTGCGCCCGGCTGATTTACCGCTACGGTATGCCGTTCGACAAGCCCTGCCTGGCGTCGACTACCAAATCGCAGAGTTATTACATCACGGACGGGGTCCTCGAAAAACGCTGCCTGCAGGAACTGGGCTACGTCCCGTACCGCAACGGCAAACGCCTGTCGGATACCGAATCTGAGTTTTACCCGACGCTTGAGTCGCTGCACATCAACCCAACCGAACCGCTTGATCCGTAAACAACAGACGCTATGAAGACACTTGTATTGATTGGTTTGCTGGGCGCGCTGCCGTTTCTGACGACCAGCGTGAACGTAGAGTTGGTCAGTTCCACCACCATCGATTCGCTGGGTGCGTGCCAGGGGGTCAGCTACTTGAAGGGAAAGGCGTTTCTCTACGGCGACCGCGAGGTGGGCATGATGCGTATCTACGACGTGAAAGACCGCCAACTGGTCTACACCGGGCGGGAAGTCAGACTAACGGAGGGCGGTAAGGATATCATTAACCACCCGACGGGCATCGCCTACAACGGGTCGGGGCCGACCTTCATTGGAAATAGCATCCGGTTAAATCCGGAAGGAACGGTCTGGCGGGCGGTCATCTACAGCGTCGACTGGGAGGGACTCCTGCGCACCGGCACCCTGGATGGGAACCTGCTCAACACCATCGAAGACGATGCCTGCATCCAGGGGACGCGCCCAGAATACGTACGCTACAACGACAAATGGTACGTTGCAACGGCCGATTACGGCGACAAGCGCAACGAAGTCCGGTTCTACGACCCTGAGAAACTACGTACCGCCAGAAAGACCAGCGAACCGGGTGTGGTGGTCAACAAATTCACCTGCTCACCCTGGGTGCAGAACCTGCACTGGATTCCGTCGAAGGGGGTACTCGTCCTGATTCAGAACCAGATCGAGGGCCGCCGGTGGCGGTTCACGTTCGTGGATCTGAAAAAGTCCATTGAATCGGGCCAGCAGGCGGTGATCAACACCATCGATGTGGACAAGGCCGACGAACTCGAAGGGTTCACGCTCCTCGACGACCTGACAACCGGCATTGCCGTTACGTCGTCCCGAACGAATAACGCACACCTTATGAAACTGGCCTGGTAGTTAAACCGGCCTCCTCCTAAAGCCGCTCTTCTACCGCAACTCACCCGTAGCCTGTCTGGCGGGTGCTGGTCCGGTCATTCTCTGTATTCCCTTTTTGCTCTATAGTTCTAACCAACTCAAAATGTGCTATGAACGTTTACTCAAGTTGTAGAAGCGGGTACCTGCGGTATCTGCTGGTTTTAGTGTGGATAATGAGTGCGTTGGCCGGGCCGACGGTCCGGGCGTCCGACTCGCCGGACAGCCAGTTGCTACGCATCACGGGCACCGTCACCGATCAGGCCAATCAGCCGCTGGCGGGGGTAAGTATCGTGGAAAAGCAAACCAAGCGCGGAACCGTGTCGGATGCCAATGGGCAGTTCTCGATTGAGGTGGCCTCGGGAGCGACGCTGGTGTTTTCGTTCATCGGCTTTGATACCAGGGAGGTAGCCGTATCGTCGCAGACCTCGCTGACCGTGCAGCTGACCGAAAGCGCCACGCAACTGAATGAAGTGGTGGCGGTGGGTTACCAGACCTTGCGCAAAAGCGACGTAACGGGGGCTATCGCCAACGTAAAAGCCCGCGAGCTGAACGTAACCGCCCCGACGCTGGGCCAGGCACTGGTCGGCAAGCTGGCCGGGGTGCAGGTGTCGCAGGTGAGTGGCGCGCCCTACATCGCTACCAAAATCCGGGTGCGGGGTATCGGCTCGATCAACGCCAGTTCTGATCCGCTGTACGTGATCGACGGGTTTCCGGCCGGTAACGACGTGTTTATCAACCCCAACGATATCGAAAGCATCGACATCCTGAAAGATGCGGCTTCGGCGGCCATCTACGGCTCGCGGGCGTCGGGGGGCGTGGTGCTCATCACGACCAAGCGCGGCAAGGAAGGCAAAGCCCGGATTGACTACGAATACCAGTTTGGAATTAACCAGCTGGCTAATAAAGTAAAGCTGCTGAATTCAACCGAGTTTGTCGAACTGCTGATTGATGCCCGCAACAACACATACCGCGACCTGATGCAGAACGCCGGCCGGCCGTTTACCAACGCCAACTTCTCCGACCCGAATGCAACCCGGGTCGCCAATGTGGGTAACGCCGGTGCGGTGCAGATCCCGACCGAGTTTTATGATTTTGCCAACCAGCGCATGATCGCTCCGCAGTACAACACCGACTGGCAGGACGTGCTGTACCGGAATGCACCCGTCAACCGGCACAACCTGTCGTTCTCGGGTGGTAATGCCACGACCCGTTATCTGATCAGCGCGGGTTACCTGAACCAGCAGGGCATTCTGGACCCGACCAGACAGGAGCGGCTGAACGTACGGGCCAACATCGACGGCGACATCAGCAAGAAGCTGAAAGTCGGAACGAGCATCTTCGTAACGTCGACCAACAGCCGGGAGGTGCAGGAAGGGCGTTTCAACCAGGGCCCGATTCTGGGGGCGCTGATCTACATGCCGATTTTCCGGGCGTTTGACGATAACGGCAACCTGCTGAAGAACGAAGCGGCTTCCAAGGCTCCGCAGTTTGGCTACCAGACCATCGAAAACCCGCTGGCGCTCGCCCGGGAGACCAACATTACCCGCAGAGGGCTCCGCAGCACGATCAACGGAACGGCCAGCTACGAAATCATTCCGGGACTGACTGCCCGGGCGAACCTCGGTTTCCAGGCCTATAACGAGAAGTACGAATACTACCTGCCGACCAGCCTGAGCAGCGGCAACAATCCGCCGTATTCACCGGCCGCCATCGCAGCCGCCCGGGCTACGGCCGCTACCACGGCGACGCAGAACCTGCTGGGTGAGTTTACGGCTACCTACAACCGGCAGTTTGGTCCGCACAACCTGAGCCTGCTGGCGGGGTACACGGCCCAGAAGACTACCGGCGATATCATCAGCGTAACGGCGCAGGGATTCCAGAATGACCGCGTACAGGAGATCACGGCTAAAGGCGCCGATCCGAGCTTCTTCGCGTTAAACAACGGCACCCGGAAATACAACGAAACGCTGCTGTCGTATCTGGCCCGCGCGACGTACAGCTTCAACGAAAAGTACTTCCTGACGGCCGCCTTCCGGACCGATGGTTCGTCGCGTTTCGGGCCGCTCAACCGCTGGGGTAACTTCCCATCGGTGTCGGCCGGCTGGACGGTATCGAACGAACCGTTCTATCAGGACTGGCTGGGCGATGCATCGACGCTCAAGCTGCGGGCGAGCTGGGGGCTGACCGGAAACTACAACATCGGAAACTACAATTACCTGCAAACGATGGCCAGTCCGGGCGGGACGGTATTTGGTACCGGTACCATTCAGACGGCGGTCTCGGCCGGTGCCATCAAAGATCAGGGCCTCGGCTGGGAGTCGACCTCGCAGTATAACCTGGGCGTGGACCTGGGCTTGTTCAACAACCGCCTGCTACTGATCGCCAACGGCTACATCAGTAATTCATACGACCTGCTGTTCAACCAGCCGATCTCGGCCGTTTCGGGTACGTCGAGCATCCTGACCAACCTGCGCAACTCCAAGATTGAGAACAAGGGGCTTGAATTCCAAGTCGACGGCCGGGTTATTTCAAGCGGGGATTTCAGACTGAATCTAAGCGGCAATTTCTCGCTGAACCGCAACAAGGTCCTCGACATGGGTGGGGCCAACACCATCATCGGGATCGGTGCTGAGCGGACGTACATCACGCACATTACGCAGGAAGGGCAGCCCATCGGTATGTTCTACGGCTTCAAGGTCGTCGGTATGGTACGTGAATCGGACATGGAGGCCATTGCGCAGGACAATGCCAACTACAACTCCGCAACGCAGACTTTCGCGCCGGGTTACGTCCGCAAAGGACCTCCCCGTTCAACGGCATCCAGCAACCCGCTACGTCCCGGCGACCTGATTTTCGAAGATGTCAACGGCGACGGGGTGGTCAACGATGCCGACAAGCGCGTGATCGGTTCACCCTACCCGAAGTTCTCGTACGGCTTCTCGGCGACGGCCAGCTACAAAGCGCTGGATATCAACGCCACTTTCAACGGTACGTATGGCAACGAGGTGCTCGACGGGCAGGATTACTACGTGTTCAACATGGAAGCGTCGGGTAACCAGTACTCGGTCGTGACGGAGCGCTACCGGTCGGAAGCGCAGCCGGGCAACGGCGAAATCTACCGGGCGTCGCGGGGCGGTACGCAGTCGAACAGCACGCGCCTGTCGACCTTCTACCTGCAAAATGGCTCGTTCCTGCGCTGCACGAACATTACGCTGGGCTACAACCTGCCCGCTAGTCTGCTGAGCAAGGTGCGGGTGAGCGGCCTGCGCGTGTATCTCAACGTGAACAACGCCTTTACGCTGACCAAGTACAAAGGCTACAATCCGGAGGTGGACTATAACTACAACACGTACTACGATGCGGCCACCGGTACGACCGGCGGTACAACCAGCGCGGGCAGCAACCTGACACCGGGTGTCGACTACGGGGTCTATCCGCTGGCTCGTGGATACAACGTAGGGGTTAAACTGACCTTCTAGCAGGCTGCCTGCGGTCAGACGTACCGCGTCAGACCGAGTCTGCGAACGGTAGGTCTGACGTACCGTCAGACCGGCAGATCCGAGGTGCCTGCTTTGCGGTCAGACGTACCGTCAGACACGAGTCTGCGGACAAGTAGGCTTGACGGTACGTCTGACCGAGGGACAACGAATAATCACGGTCCAATCCGTAGTTAGTCATTTCACAATAACTGAATCAGAACAAAGACGTTACATTTATGAATCATACATTCTTACGCGTATTGTGCATCTGTGCACTCTTACCGCTGGCGGCCTGCAACGAGGATTTTCTGGTGCAGACCGACCCGAACGCCGTGTCAGCCGCCGATTACTACCAGTCCGAAAATGATGTGCTGCTGGGGTTGAACGGGGTGTACCAATCCCTGCGCAACAACAACGGAATCGCCGAAGGCAGCGGCCTGTTTTCGGAAGAACGGTCGGATAACACGGGCCGGAACGACAACCAGTCGAACGCCGGCGAACCGTTCCAGTTCAACGATTTTTCCATTCTGCCCAGCAATACGTACCTGAAGTCGCACTGGCTGGCGTTGTACCAGATTGTCACCCGCACCAATCAGGTGCTGGCCGGCATGGAGAACGTAACCTTTGCCAACGCCCAGACGAAGGCGCAGTACCAGGCCGAAGCGAAATTCATCCGGGCGCTGATCTACTTCCATCTGGTCCGCAAGTGGGGGGATGTGCCGCTGGTAACCCGGCCCCTGAACTCCGCCGATGAGGTACAGGCCAATACGTTCCGCGAGAAAAAAGAGAAAGTCTACGAGCAGATCGTGGCCGATCTGACGGAGGTCGTTAACAGCCCACTGCCCGACCACCAGCCCGCGTCCAGCAAAGGCCGGGTGTCGAAGGTCGCCGGACTGTCGCTGCTGGGGCAGGTGTACCTGACGATGGCAACCACCCTCGACCAGGCCAACCGCGCGGCTAACCTGAATCAGGCGAAAACCCACCTGACGAATGCCTACAGCAAGAAAGCATTCGGGGCACTGAAGGACATCCCGTATCAGGATGTATTCGACGTGTCGAAGAAATCGACCAACCCGGAAATTATTTTCCAGATCGTGTACCGGCAGGGCGACGTAAACTTTGCATCGAGCATCGCGGCTAACAACCAGGCTGCCGGCGAGACCATCAACTCGCTGCGCGTCTCGACCGGTTCGGGCGGCAACGTCAAGCCGGATCTGGTGAAGGAATACGAAGAAGGCGATCCGCGCAGGGATTTTTCCATCAGGTTCGCCAATGCCAGCAACGTACGCGATTATTTCATCACGAAGTACCGCGACACGAGCCCGGCGGCTGGTACCAACGGCTGGGGCGGCAACGACTGGATTCTGATTCGGTACGCCGACGTAATTCTGATGCTGGCCGAAACGCACCTGTACCTGGGTGAAGAAGCTACGGCCATTCAGTATCTGAACATGGTGCGCGAACGGGCCAAACTACCGACCTATGAGGTGGCGAGAAACAATCCGGCTTATAGCAGTAAGTACCCGACGCTGAAACTGGCTATTCTGCACGAACGGCGGGTGGAGCTGGCGTTCGAGAACCACCGCTGGTTTGATCTGCTGCGGTTCTTCACCCCGGCCGAACTAGTGTCATACATGCAAACCAAGAGCCAGGCCGATTATGGAACGGCCAAGGTGTCGAACTTCGGGACAAAGGATTATTACTATCCAATTCCGTTCGATGAGGTGAAGCTGAATCCGGAGCGTATGTACCAGAATCCGGGGTATTGAGCCGCGTTAACGTAACAATTTCTTAAACCATCCATGCCGGGCTGATTGGGTAATTTTACCAAAAAGCCCGGCATGCTTGTTCTCGTTACGACGTTCGCCTTCGTACAAACCCTCGTTGTTCTGTACCTGTTGCCGCTCCGACACGCGCAGTCCCGCGATTACAGCTACATCAAAGCCCTGCTGACGCTGGTGATTTTACACCTGGGCATTAAATTGTACCTTCTCGGTATTTTACACGACCCCGTTCTGTTTCGGCGGCTTAACAGCTTTACTACCTTTGCCTACGGGCCACTGGTCTATTTTCAGTACCGGCAACTGCTCGGTAAACCATTGTCCCGGCCTGTTCATATACTACATCTCATTCCGTTTTTCGCGGCTTTCGCTCTTTACATCTTCAGCGTGCTGACGCAGCTGCCCCTGAAAAACCCAGCCTTATTCAAGACGATTTTTACTCCATACGGAAACCTGGGTGTGATTTCGCTGCTGTTGTATCACAGCTATCTGCTGGTGATGCTACGCCGTAGTCCAATACCTTCCCAGGCTGATCAGAGCCTGCTACAACGAATCAGCGGATTGTTCATTGCGGCTGGTCTGACTGGAAAAGGGTCGAAACTGCTGACCGAGTGGCTCCAGATCGAATGGGAAGGCCACCTCATTCCATACCTGATTTTCGGTTTGATTTCGTTCGTCTGCCTTCGCTTTTTCTTTACTCAGAAGGCCGAATCTGCACCAACGCTTTCTGAAGAAATCGCTGTTCCATCCATTGAGGAAAACCGGCAGGCGGTTATGTATAAAAAATCGGGATTGACTCAGGATCAGATTGAGGAACAATGGCAGGCATTAGAAAGCCTCATGGAGCGCGAGAAACCTTACCGCAATCCTGAGCTTTCTCTAGATGACCTGGCCGGACGGCTCGCTATATCCCGGCAGCATACGTCCCAGATATTGTCGGTAAAGGCCGGAAAAAATTTTTACGTGTACGTCAACGAATACCGTGTGCAGGAGATGATTCGGTTATTGAACCAAAACCCCCGGGGCCGCCGTATGGCCGAGTTGATGCGTCAGGTTGGTTTCCAGTCAAAGACGACGTTCAATACGTATTTTAAGGCTGTAACCGGTATGAGCCCAACTGAGTACCAACGGCTTGTGTTAAGCGAAAGTAAGGCGAAGCGGGCACAATTTAAAAATAAGGTAAAACAAATAAGTAGTTGAAAGTTAATTAGTTGTGATTGGTAATGTCCGAGCCGTTCGGCCCGAACCGCGCCGAACGGCTCGGACGCCTGATCGCCGGTCGTCTGGGTAGATTCGCCGTCGAACCTATCAGATGATCGTCCAGAATGGAACACAACTGTTTACTTCTTCAGCTGCTCAAGGCCGTTCGTACGCCAGTATCTACACTCGTTATGGCGCTTCTGTTGAGCGCTGGTAGTCTGTTCGGACAAACGGCCATGATCAAAGGCGTCGTTTCTGACGACAAGGGCCAGCCCATCCCGGGAGTTAACGTCGTGATTAAAGGCACACTCAACGGAGCCGTAACGGATGCAACGGGCGCTTACGCGCTTACGCCCGCCAGGACGCTGAAACCAGGCGATGTACTGGTGTTTAGTTTCGTCGGTTTCGTAACGACCGAAGTGCCCCTCGCCAACAAGTCGCAAATTGACGTACAGCTTAAACCCAACGACCAGATGCTTAACGAAGTGGTTGTAACGGCGCTGGGTATCAAACGGGAAGAGAAGTCATTAGGTTACGCGGCCCAGACGGTCAGCGAAAACGCAGTGAAAGACGCGCGCACCAGCAACTGGGTCAATTCGCTGTCGGGTAAGGTAGCTGGGCTGAACATTCAGGGAACGGGCGCGGGACCGATGGGGTCGTCGCGGATTACATTGCGCGGGGAGTCGTCGCTGAACCTGGAAAACAATCAGGCTCTGATCGTAGTGGATGGTGTGCCGGTCAGCAGCCGGATCACGGGAACCGGTTTTACATCCCACCTCTCGCAGGATAGCCCGGTCGATTATGGGTCGAGCCTGTCGGATCTGAACCCAGATGATATTGAAAAGGTGACGGTGCTGAAAGGCCCCGGTGCTACGGCTCTATATGGAAGCCGGGCCGCGGGTGGTGCCATTATTATCACAACTAAATCGGGTGTTCGGAAAGATAAAGGCATCGGCATAACGGTCAACTCTAACGTCAACATTGAACAGGTAAATCGTTACCCCGATTATCAGTTTGAGTATGGCGAAGGACGTACCGATGCCTACTATTCCTACCTCGACAGCCAGGATGGTCCCAACACCAGTACGTCAGTGGCGGCTGGCCGGGCATGGGGACCGAGGTTTAATGGCCAGTCGTATTTTCAGTATAACCCCAATGCGCCCGACGGTAAACCAACCGAACGAACACCCTGGGTGCCCCACAAAGATTACATTTCTGGCTTCTTTCAGACCGGTGTCACGTATTCCAACAGTGTCGCACTGGAGGGCGGGGGCGAAAACGGATCTGCGCGAGTAGCAATAACGCATTTCAAGAACAAGTGGATCATTCCCAACACCGGCTTCGAGCGTATCAACGCAGCTTTGTCGGTGAATCAGAAGGTTGCCGACCGGCTCAAAATCAATGGGAAAGTCAATTACACGAACAAGAAAAGCGACAACCTGCCGGCCGCAGGCTACAATAACCAGTCGCTGATGTATTTTCTGATTATCGGCACGGCCCCGAACATCCGGCCGGAGTGGTTCAAGCCGTACTGGCAGCCTGGTCTGGAAAACGTACAACAGCGGAACCCGTTTAACCCCGGACCCGATAACCCGTATCTGGGTATGTACGAGATGTTGAACAAGATGAACAAGCACGGTGTCATCGGCAACGTATCCGCGAACTACACGTTCTCGGACAAACTGGACCTGCTCGTTCGTACGGGTCTGGATATGTCGTTTGAGTTTCGATCGCAGCAGCGGCCGTTCAGCATGACTAAGTATCCACGGGGCATGTATCGGGAGCAGAACGTTTTCAGTTATGAATCGAACACGGATTTCCTGCTCACCTACCGTGATAAACTAAGTAGCCTGATTGGCGTAACGGCTTCAGTGGGGGGTAACGCCATGCGGCAGACGTACGACTTCGCCGGGCTCTACGCCGACCAGTTGGCTCAGCCGGGCATTTACCAGATTTCAAACAGTCTGGACCAAGCCGTGGCTGATCCCCTGAAAACCCAGAAGGCTATCAACAGCTTATACGGAGCCGCCCAGTTCTCCTACGACGAGAAAATCTTCCTGGACGTAACAGGCCGCAACGACTGGTCGAGCACGCTGCCGTTTAAGAACAACTCGTTTTTCTACCCCTCGGTAAGTTCGAGCTTCCTGCTGAACGAACTGTTCACCCTGCCGCGGGCCGTCTCGTTCGCGAAGGTTCGGGCGTCGTGGGCGCAGGTAGGGAACGATACGCGTCCGTACCAGACGGCGAAGTATTATGACCGGATTTACGGCAATAACTTCACCAACCCATCAACGCTGTTTAATGCTGATTTGAAACCGGAAATTACGTCAAGCTATGAGTTTGGGGCCGACATCCGGTTGTTCAACAACCGGTTGGGCCTGGACGTAGCGGTGTATAACAACAACAGCCGCAACCAGATTTTGGCCATTCCGCTCGATCCGGTGTCGGGCTACGCCAACGCGCTCATCAACGCCGGTCTGATTAACAGCAAAGGTGTTGAACTGAAGCTGACCGCCAAGCCTATTGTGAACCAGACTTTTAGCTGGAACACAACGCTGCTCTGGTCGCGAAACCGCAGTTATGTCCGCGAATTAGCTGAGGGCATCACTAACCAGATTATTTACAATCACGGCGGTAACGTAACGATTGAAGCGCGGGTAGGCGGCCGGATGGGTGACCTTTACGGCCGTGGTTTCCAGCGGTCGCCGGATGGCCAGATCATCTACTCGTCGGTTGGCTTACCGGCTCCCCTCGACCCGGTGACGAAGAAATGGGGCAACGCCTTTGCCGACTGGAAAGCCAGCATTGCCAACGAATTTACGATCAAGAATGTGCGGGTTAGTGTGCTGGTCGATGGACAGAAGGGCGGCAGCATGTATTCACAGACCAACCACAAAAACAACACACTGGGTAAAACCACGGTGACGCTGCCCGGTCGCGATGGCGGTCTCATCGGCGACGGCGTAGTAAAGCAGCCCGATGGCTCGTTTGTGCCGAATACAGTGAAAGTGCCAGCCAGCGCGTACTATGACAACTATTACCAGATCAGCAACGCCGAGACGAACATCTTCGATGCGTCGTTCATCAAGATCCGGGAAGTCCGGTTTGAATTTAACCTGCCCGTGTCCTTACTGAGCCGGGTGGGGATCCGGCAAAGCAGTCTGGCATTCTTCGGGCGGGAACTGTTCAACTTTACGAAATTCCCTGGTTTTGACCCTGAGGGTGGCAACCTGAACAGTGGCACGTTGACGCCGGGCGTGGAGCTGACCCAGTTCCCCTCAACCCGCACGATGGGCGTAAACCTAACCTTCAAACTATAAGCGATCTGACATGAAAACGATACGTATCACAGGTATTTTTCTAACGTTGGTCGCCCTCTTGCAGACCGCCTGTACCAACAATTTTGACGAGTTGAATATTGATCCAAACCGCCCCCAGGAAATTACGCCGGGCGTTATGCTGGGACAACTGCAATACCGCATCGTGAATGCGAGCGTCTCGGCGGGCCGGTCATTTACCCACGAACTCATGCAGGTCGATGCGCCACGAGCCAGCACGAGCGGGGGTGGGCTGCACCGTTACGTGGTTAATCCGGGTGCTGGTGTCTGGTCGAACTTTTACACGAACATAACTGACATTGAAGATATCTACGCCATTGCCGACCGGTTAAAGGAAAACAACTACAAGGCCATTGCACTGGTCTACAAAAGCTGGGCGTACTCAATCCTGACCGACCTGTACGGCGACATTCCGTATTCGCAGGCAATCAAAGCGACGGAGGGCGTTTTCAATCCTGCCTTCGACAAACAGAAGGATATCTACGTTCAACTTTTGAAAGATCTCGAAACGGCCAACGGTCTGTTTGACGATACGAAAGCGCTGACGTACGGGGGTGATCTGGTCTACAACGCCAACGCCTTGTCGGGCGGGAAAAACGTGGGCATTCAAAAGTGGAAGAAGTTTGCCAATTCGCTGCGCCTGCGGCTGTTGTTACGTATCTCGAAGCGCGACGGGGAGATCAACGTCAGGGAGCAGATCAACGCCATTCTGGCTGATCCAATTAAGTATCCGGTCTTTGCAGCTAACGCCGACGAAGCTATTTTTCGCTACCCCGGTACATTCCCCTATTTCAATCCGTACTTCAACGCCCGAACGCTGGATTGGCGTGATGGTACGTATTTTACGGAGTTTTTTGTCAACAAAATGAACGCCGACAACGACCCGCGCCGGGCTATCTGGATGAATCCCGTGACGGTCAACGGAGCCAGTGTCTACCAAGGTATTCAGAGTGGTTATCCGACATCGCTGGAGTACGTGGTCGGGCGTAACTCCAGTTATACGGACCTCCTGAAAACCCTGCCGCAACTCGGCGTGATGATGCCCTATGCCGAACTCGAATTCATTAAAGCAGAACTGGCCCTGAAGGGATACAATACTGGAAAAACACCGAAAGCGCATTACGAAGCGGGTATCCGGGCATCGATGACGCAGTGGGGGGCTACGCTGCCGGCGGGGTATCTGGAGCAAAAAGGCGTTGCCTACAACGACAAAGCCGCATCCGAAAAGCAACTGGAGCAGATCATGCTACAGAAGTATTATGCATATTTCTTTGTCGATTATCAGTCGTGGTTTGAAAAGCGCCGAACCGGTTATCCCGTATTACCACGCGGGTCGGGCATTCCGGCGGAGAATAAGTTTCCGTCTCGGGTTCCATATCCGACGTATTTACAATCACTCAACCCCGAAAACCTGGCTACCGCCGTTGCTGCTATTGGTGGCGACCGCAGCGATGTCAAAGCGTGGTGGGAGCAGTGATGATCTTAAATGTGGCCGGCGCGGGTGTGTACTTGCGCTGGCTATATGATGAGCATTCGTCTGCAAAGGCGCGTAAAAAAAAATATAGAACCCCAATTTCACCATGAGAGCCGTTTTGATTTGTTTGGTATTTGCTGTTGCAACCAGTGTCTGGGCGCAGAAAAAGCCGGACCTCAATAAACTAGATGCCGAACTTGAAGCCCGGCGGGTGCTCCTGCCCAACGGCTGGGGACTGACTCCGGCGGGTCGCTCGTTTGAGGTGGGCGACCTGCCGCTGAACATTGCTGTGTCAAAGTCGGGTAAGCTCATGGCCGTGACTAATAACGGCCAGGGTACGCAGAGCATCCAGCTAATCGACGCTCGTGCCGAAAAGGTAATTGACAAAGTCGTTATTCCGAAGTCGTTCTACGGATTGCGGTTCAGTGGCGATGAGAAGTTTCTGTTCGCGTCGGGTGGAAACGACAACTGGATTCTGAAGTACGCTGTCAATAATAACAGGTTGGTACTGGCTGACAGCCTGATTCTCGGCAAGAAGATGACCGAGAAGATTTCACCGGTGGGTATTGAAGTCGACGATGCCCGCAACCGGCTCTACGTGGTAACGAAGGAAAGCAAGGCGCTACACGTCATTGATCTGGCTACCAAAGCCGTGGTACACAAGCAGGATTTAGGCCATGAAGCGTACACTTGTGTGCTGTCGCCGGATCGGAAGGAACTGTATATCTCGCTCTGGGGTGGCAGGCAGGTCGCCGTTTACGACCCCCAGGCCCGTAAGCTGACGCATACCATACCCGTTACGTACAATCCGAATGAGCTGATTCTAAACAAGAAGGGGACGTTTCTATTTGTGGCCAATGCGGGCGATAACAGCGTGTCGATCATTGACACAAAGGCCAAAAAAGTCATCGAAGTGCTGGACGCGGCTCTGTACCCAAACTCGCCGGTTGGGTCGGTGACGAACGGGCTGGCTTTGTCGAGCAATGAAAAACAGCTCTACATTGCTAATGCTGACAACAACTGCCTGGCCGTTTTTGACGTCAGCGAGCCGGGAAAAAGTACCTCGAAGGGGTTTATTCCGGTAGGTTGGTACCCGACCAACGTACGGGTAATCGGCAAACGCATCTTTGCCACGAACGGCAAAGGGTTCACGTCGTTTGCCAATCCGCAGGGCCCGCAGCCGGTGAGTCGTTCGGTTCGCTCCGAAACGCACCTGGGTGAAGTAAAAGCCAATGATCGGCTGCAGTACATCGGTAACCTCATGAAGGGAACCATGAGCATTATCGATGAGCCCGGTGAAGCCGCGCTATCGGTTTATTCGAAAAAGGTGTACGCCAACTCGCCCTACAAAAAGGAAAAAGAACTGATTGTTGATGGGGAACCGGGTAATCCAATACCTATGAAAGTAGGTGAGAAATCACCCATCAAATACGTGTTCTACGTAATGAAGGAAAACCGGACCTACGACCAGGTGTTCGGGGATATGAAAGAAGGCAACGGCGACTCGACGCTTTGCCTGTTTGGTGAAAAATACACACCGAATCAGCACAAGCTGGCCCGCGAGTTTGTGCTCTTCGATAATTTCTACGTTGACGCCGAGGTGAGCGCCGACGGGCACAACTGGAGCATGGCCGCCCATGCCAATGACTACCTCGAAAAAACCTGGCCCACCGGCTATGGTCGGCGCGGGGGCACGACGGAGGGCATGGGCCGCCGGCAGATTGCCAACGACAAAGACGGCTTCATCTGGGATTTCTGCAAGAGAAAGGGCGTCAGTTACCGCAGTTACGGTGTGTTTGTCGACAAAACGAAAGGCAACATTTCCGCACTGGACGACCAGCACGTTTGCGCTAATTTCACAACTTTTTACGTCAATAAAACCAAGGATACGACGCGCTTTTACCAGTGGAAACGCGATTTCGACTCGTTGCTGACCGCTAACGCCGTGCCTGCTTTTAACTCAATTCGGCTCGGCAATGACCATACGCACGGGCTGGCCGTGGGGCAGATGACGCCCTACGCCTGTGTGGCCGACAACGACCTGGCTGTAGGCTTGCTGGTTGAACATATCAGTAAAAGCCCGATCTGGATGGAATCCGCCATTTTTATTCTGGAAGACGACGCTCAGAACGGCCCCGATCATGTGGATGCGCACCGGTCGACAGCCCTGGTCATCAGTCCTTACACAAAGCGGAAGTTTGTTGACCATACGATGTACTCGACATCGGGCATGTTGCGAACGATAGAACTGATTCTCGGCTTGCCGCCCATGAGCCAGTACGATGCCGGAGCCACCCCCATGTTCCGGGCGTTTTCGGCTACGCCAACACTAACGCCGTACCAATCCGTTCCGGCCAACGTTGACCTCGACGCGCTCAATACCGCCGACACCCGCAGCGCACGGCGTTCGGCCGAACTGGATTTTGCCGATGTTGACCGTATTGACGATAATCTGTTCAACGAAATTCTCTGGAAAGGATTACGTGGTGAAGACGCCGTGCTGCCCGCTCCCCGCCGAAGCGCTTTCGTGCGGGTCGTGAACAAAGGCGATGATGACGATGATTAATCCGGATAAAAAAGAAGTATGTGGCTATAGTGTCAAATTGAAGTCCTATCAGGATCATGCCGGGCTATTGAGTTTATAACCCGATAACCCGACATGACCATGACAAGGCGAAAAAGAATCAGTCCGCCTGCGCAGCAGTCGGGCTACTCTTTCTCACCGGCGTGGCGGAAACGCGGATAGGGCTTGTCGCCTTTTGTGGCGAACCAGAGAATTTGGTTCATGAGTTCGTCTTCGCCGGTATCGATGCCTTCTTCTGCCTGCTCTACCGATTCGCGGGCATAGTGCAGCGCCTTGCCCCGCAGACTCGACAGGGGCTTGTTCATCTCATCCAGTGGAATCCGGTTTTGAAGGGCCGTAAAAGGCGTCGGGTCGGCTTTGTCCGTAAAGCAGTCGAACATGGGCAGAGCCGTGGCATCGATGACGTTCATGGGTGGCAGCCCCAATATCAGTTCCATCGTGCGCATCATCGACGTCTGGTTGTAGTTGGTCGAGACCGTCCGCCGAAGCCGGGAGTAAGGACTCACCACGAAGCCCGTCGTTCGGTAGGCCGAAATATGATCCCAACCCGACTGCGAATCGTCTTCGGTAATGAAAATAACGGTATTGTCGGCGAAACGGCTCTTCTGGATGGCTTCCACAATCCGCCCGACGGCCAGGTCGTTGTCTGCCACCATGGCCCGCGGGGTGGGAAACTGCGGACTCAGGCCCGCTGTGTGGTCGTTGGGCAGGGCCATGATCATCAGGTTCGGCCAGTCGTCGCCGGAACGGGCGGCTGCTGCGTTCAGATCGCGGATAAAGGCATCGGCCCGCATCTGGTCGCTGATCGTTTCATCGTCGCAGCCGGGAAAATCCATCGCCAGAATGGGCTGCACCCGCGAAATGGTGGTTGTGTTGGTGTAGGAAAACGGTTGCCCGGCTTCGCGCATCTGGTACAGCTTCTGCCAGTCGTACTGTTTCTTGTCGAACTGGCAGGTGCAGGCTTCGCCGTAGATGCGGACCGTTTTGCCGTGGTCGAGGGCGTTGTTCCAGATCATGCCTTTCTTGTTGTACACCAGCGCATCGTAGAGGACGTGCGGGTACGACCGGAACCACGCCCGAACGCTTTTTTCGGTGTAGTCGGTCACCATCGCGGCATCGGCCCAGTGGTGGCCTTCGGCGGAGGATTTGCCCGATACGTGGTAGTTGTCGAGCAGCATGAACTCGCGGGCCAACTGGTGCTGATTGGGCGTCACACTGTCGCCGAATACGCAGAGCGACGGCATACCGCGGCCTTCCCGCATATCGCCCAGCACCTGATCGTAGGTGCGGTTTTCCTTGATGATGTACACCACGTGTTTGAACACCGACGGTTCGCCGATCCGTTCGGGAACGGGCCGGGGCCTGGCATCCGGACGGGGTAGCTGCTCGGCCAGTGCCAGCCGGAACTGCAGGCTCAGCTTCCGGACCTGATCGGTGTATTTCGTCAATTGAGCATCAGTCGGAACGGGAATGACCGACAGCGTAGCCAGCTGCCGGTGGGCCGTGTAGGCCTCCTGACCGGGTTTCATGGGATCGGCGGTCCGGTTGTTGCCCAGATCGACAGCTGTGGCAATGCGGGCTCCGCTGCCTTCGAGGTTGGTTACGTAGAGGTCGTTGCCCAGAGAAAGAACCCCGCCGGGATAAGCCTGGGTCGGAATGTAGCCCCGAACCTGTCTGTCGGCCACCGACACCACCGCCAGGGCGTTGTCGAGCCCATTGGCGACGTAGAGCGTGCGGCCCGACGAGTCGAGGGCCAGGGCGTTGGGCGTACTGCCGATGTAGGACGTTTGCCCCCGAAACAGGCCTACCGGAATGGAATCCGTCACCTGTCGGGTCTGCGCGTCGATGACCGATACGTGGTCGCTGTTGCCGTTGGCGACGTACAGCCGCTGACCCAATCGGTCGGGGATGATGGCGTTGGGGTGCAAACCAACCCGCAGTTCGGTGTCGGGGCGACCCGTTTTCTGGTCAATGACCGATACGGTTCCCTGCACGATTGCGCCCGTCCGCGGATCAACGTAGGCGCTGCCCCAGGGTACCCCCGCCGTTTCGCGCTGCTGGGTTGAGTCCGGCACCGGCCCGGCCCAGTTCGTTACGTAGGCACGGTCGCCGGCCAGCGCGACGCCGAAAGGAGCCACACCCGTGGGGGCCGTCCAGACAACGGTCCTATCCGCAAACCGAACTTTGGCGAGCTGGTTATTGCCGTTCAGGACAACGTAGAGATAAGGTTCACCCGCTTCCAGACTGACCGCTACGTCGTTGGCGAGCGCAATGGGGGCGGGGGCTACGGCGCTGAACGGAATCAAGCTGACCGACCCGATTTTGCCGCCCGCCCAGGTGGCTACCATCACGCCCGACTTACCCCGTTCCCGCTCCGACGCTCCCCATACGATGTACGTCTGGTTCTGGTATACAAACGTCTCAATGCCCGAGTAGGTGCTCATCATCGATTTGTACTCAGGAACGCTGCTGAACGCCCACCGCTGCCCGATTTTTTGGCTGGCCCGGTCGAGGATGGCGATGCCGTAGCGGTCTTCGATCACCAGCTGCTGTCCGCCCGGCAGCACGGCCAGGTCGAGTGTGTGGTTCTCCAGCCTGGGATCGCCGTAACTCAGCACTGTTCCGGCCGATTGGGTAAGCCGGTTGTAGGGCATAATCAGGGGCGACTTTTCGTTGAGTACCCGCTTGTCGGCACGGTGGCGGTACGCCCGCTGGGGGCGCTGAGCACTGACGGACAGGCTTATGGCCAGCCAGGTGCACAGGGTAATCACGGTTAACTTAGTCATTGTCAGCGAAGGAAAGGGTTGAGCCGAAGATACGTACCCCCGTTGAAACTCACGACGTAATCGGACGGAAAATGCGTGCTTTTGGCGTAGTAATCCGTGGTGATGATCTGCGCCCCCGACGCACAGGCGGCTTCAAATTTGCGGGTATCGTTCAGACGGGCCTCGCGGGTGTCGGCATCAGCGCGGGTCCGGACGAGGTAGCCTTTTTTAACCAGTTCCCGAATTTTAGCACCATCGGCAATCGGGTCGTTCAGGATCAGGAAAGCGGCTTCGGGCGTACCCGGCTCGGCATTCGTGAACAGCACCCGGCCTTTCAGAGAGGGGTGCCCGGCGATGTAGGCCGCCCGTTTAGTTTCCGACTCGTCGAGCACGAACATGAACTTGCCCCGGGCGGCTTTCACCATCGGCCAGTTGCCGGCCAGCACGGCTTTTTCGAGAGTTTCGGAGCGGCCGCGCACGTCGTCGGGCGTAATCAGCTTCCCGCGGCCGAGTCCGGCCAGGATGGTACTGTCCAGTTGGTCATACACCCGGGCCGTAAACGGCTCAGGCACCGTGAAGCCCGGCTGGTCGATCTTGTCATCCTTCGCGTTCATGGTGATAAAAACCGGGTAGTGGTTCGGGTGGGCCGCCGACCAGCGTTTCAGCTCGTCGAGGCAGGCCGCGAACGTCAGGCAGTTCGACCGGAAATCAATGTCCTGAATGTGCAGCACTTTAAACCCCGGCGCGTTCATCACGCCGTCCGGATCGTACGGTTTTTGCCCCTTAGCCAATGCCAGCCCTTTCGGGTGGGCGTATTTGCCGCCTTTAGTATCGGCGTACACATCAATTTCGAGGTTCTGCAACCCCAGGTTAAGCTGCTCCGACAGGCTGATGTGGCTATACTCGATGGCTTTAAAGCGGCTGGGTCGACGTTCGACTGAATCCGTGCGGGTCAGCAGGGCAAACAAGGCCGGGTCGATGGCCTGTTTGTAACTGTTGTGCGAGCCGATCACCTGAATCTGATTGAGCCTGGCGGAATCGATGTCGGGAAGGGTGAACGAAGCCGCCACGACGAGGGCGACAAGAGGAAGACGTTGTTTCATGGTTAACTAAGCGAAGCCTTGATGGTTGAAAGTTACGGCCCCCTGTATTACCCCTACGTTAAATGTTGCGGGTACGACGGAGCGCCAGGACGCGTCGGTCGGTTTCGGACTTCTTATCGAATGCACCAATCAAGTGGCCGGTCATTTTCGTTAGACATGGGAGGGAACGGTCTTCCTACCGAAGTGTTACCCGGCAATCAATCAACAGAATGGCCCGACAGGATTTACAAACGGAGTATATTATCACGCAGCAAGCCTACGAAAAAGCCCTTGCGAGCTTACCGGAACAGGGAACCGATCAACAGAAAGCCCACTCGGTGGGTGTGGTGGCCAAGCAGTACCGCCTGAACGTAAGCAACACCATCAATGCCGGCAAATGGGCCATGTGGTCGATCAGTGAAGAATCCTTCGAGTTTACCTGGCAGGACGGCGCCTGGCAGCCGCCGGCCAACCTGGTGGTCCTGAAAGATGGTAATCGGTAAGCCGGCGTTCAGGCGTATTACCGGGCGGCAAGTGGTTTCACCGACACCTCTTTGAAGAAGACCACATCGTTGGCTCCGTGATTCTGTAAGCCGATGTACCCCGCCGTGGGGCGTCTTCCGCGGTACGGTTCAAAGTCAAATTTGCGGGCCGGAACCGGCTGCCCTTCCCGGTAATCGGTCACCTTTACGCCGTTCACGGTCACGATCGTACGGTCGCCATCCAACGTAATCTCCATGGTGTTCCAGCTGGGGCCGGGTTTTCCGGGCTTGGCCAGCGGTTTGGTCAGGGAGTAAAGCGTGCCCGTTACGTGGTACTCGTCTTCGTTAGACGTTTCGGGGTGGTTGTCGATCTGCACTTCATAGCCGTAATGGACCGGCATCCATTCTTCCCGCGGTTCGACGGGGATGCGGATAAAGACGCCTGCGTTACTGTTTTCTTTTTCCATGCGGTACACAATGCGCAGGGTGCAGTTGCTGAACGTCTCTTTGGTCCAGTAGAGCAGTCCCATCCCGCCATGCCCCCGAATCAGGCCTTTATCGACCGACATACGCCCCTGCCCAACGTGTTTCCAGCCGCTCAGGTCTTTGCCGTTGAATAGCTGGCGCCACCCCCTGGCGACGGTCTGCGTGGGTGTCGATGCAGTTCCGGCAGCGAACGAGTCGGCCGATCGAAAAGAGACCAGGGCCAGCCCTGACGCAACAAGCAGACTCAGACAAATGAAGCCGGTCAAGTAAGGAATTCGTTTCATACGGGATGAAGAACACAAACGGTCTGAAAAAGTACTGTCCTGCCCGGTAGGGGCACTTTTGCCATTCCGGGATACGGAGAAACTTCGGGTGACGGGAAGAAGGCCTCTGGTTTCAGAAGATGCCTCGTATTTCGGAACGATAAAAAAGTTGGGGTCGTCCCGGCAAATACTGAGTAAATAAAGCAAGCCGACGTATCTACTGATAAGGGTGGAAAGAAATGTGGGATCACCCCGAACGGCCCAGCCTGACGCCGGGTGCGCTTACGGCGATTTCACCGTATCTTGCCGGCTCAGGTGACGACACAATCAGCCGTACCTGACAAAGACCCTCAACCTAATTCGTAAACGTAATTTCATGGAGTACAGAAGGCTCGGGAAGACCGATATGCACGTATCCAGCATTGGGTTTGGTGCATCGCCCTTAGGAAACGTCTTCGACACAACGGACGAGCAGGACGCCATTCGGGCGGTTCATTCGGCCATTGACCACGGCATCAATTTCTTCGATGTCGCCCCGTTTTATGGTGATACGCTCGCCGAACAGCGTCTGGGGAAGGCTCTTCTCAACAAACGAAACGACATTCTGCTGGCCACCAAATGCTGCCGGTATGCAAACGGGGTCTTCGATTTCTCCTACCAGCGGGTTATGACCAGCATCGACGAATCGCTGGAGCGACTGCAAACGGATTACGTCGATCTCTTTCAGGTTCATGACATCGAGTTCGGCGACCGGGAGCAGGTGCTGAACGAGGCCATTCCGGCGGCACTGGCCTTGAAAAAGCAGGGCAAAGCGCGCTACGTCGGTTTTTCGGGCCTGCCGGTTCGGTACCTGGCGCAGATCGCCCGCGAAGTAGAGGTCGATACGGTTCTCTCCTGGGGGCACTACACCCTGCTCAACGACGAGATCAACGACGAACTGGTTCCCCTGTCGAAGCAGAAAGGATTTGGCTTGCTGAATGCGGCTCCGCTGATGCAGCGCATCCTGTCGGATGCGCCCATTCCGGCCTGGCAGAATTCGCCCCAGCCGGTTAAAGACCTGCAGCCGAAGCTTCTTGACCTGTGCCGTGAACACGGCATAGCGCTGAGCGACGTAGCGATCCGGTTTGCCCTGGATCATCCGGCCATTGCCACCACCATCATCGGTATGAATGCGCAGCGGCAGGTCGACCAGAACGTGCGCGTCCTCGATTTTACCATTCCCGACGGCCTGCTCGAACGCATTGACGCGTTGGTAGCGCCGGTTAAAAACTGGATGTGGTTTGAAGGGAAACCCGAGAATAATGTGCGTAAACCGAACGAAATCAATGAATAAAATACGTGCGCTGGTTCTGGTTGAACCCGGCAAAACGGAAGTGCGGGCGATCGATATGCCGCGGCCCGGCGACGGCGACGTCCTGTTGCAGGTGAGTCGGGTAGGGTTTTGCGGGGGGGATCTGAATGGCTTCCGGGGTCTGTTTGAGTTACAGGAATACCCAAACGTACTGGGTCATGAAGTGGGTGCTACCATTATCGACGCTGGCCCGAGTGTGCCGGCATCGTTTCGGCCGGGGATGCGGGTAACCGTCAACCCGTATCTGAACTGCGGGCGGTGCATCTCCTGTCGGAAGGGACGCCCCAATGCCTGCCAGGATAACAAGACGATGGGCGTTCGGCGGCCGGGGGCTATGACGCGGTACATTGCCGTGCCCTGGGAGAAGCTGCATACGTCCGATGCCCTTTCGGTACGGGAACTGGCGCTGGTCGAACCCCTGACGGTTGGCTTCCACGCGGCAGCCCGTGGTCGGGTGGACGCCGGGGAGAAGGTAGCCGTGATTGGGTGTGGAATTGTCGGCATGGGTGCCATAGCCTCGTCGGTGAACCGGGGGGGCGAGGTCATTGCAATCGATATTGACGATGCCAAAATGGAGATTGCCCGCAAAGCCGGCGCTGCCCACACCATCAACACCACGAAGGTGGATCTGCACGAAGCGCTGATGCAGATCACCGACGGCGATGGTCCCGATGTCGTGATTGAAGCGGTCGGCCATGCGGCTACGTACCGCGCGGCTGTCGATGAGGTGGCCTACACGGGTCGGGTCGTTTATATCGGCTACGCCAAACAGCCGGTGGCTTATCAGACCGGTACGTTCGTGCGCAAGGAAGTCGAAATATTAGGCTCCCGCAACTGCCTGGGCGACTTCCCGGACGTAATCAGCTATCTGGAGTCGGGGCGGTTCCCCGTCGACGCGGTAATCAGCCGAACCGTCAGCCTGGATGAAGCCGGGGCTGCGCTGGCCGACTGGTCGGCAAATCCGGGACCCATTACAAAAATAATGGTTGATCTGGATGACTAGCCGCATGAAATCCTGCGTAACCATTGCGTTGGTGCCGTCGATCCGAACGGGGCCCTGGATTTACTGGGACGATCTGGAAGCGGGTATGCAGAAAGCCGCCACGCTGGGGTTTGATGCCGTTGAACTCTTCACCGCTTCGACAGACGCCATCGCCCCCAACCAACTGACCGCATTGGGCGAGCAGTATAACCTGGCGATAGCCGCGGTTGGGACCGGGGCCGGTAAAGTCATGCATGGACTAACGTTAACCGACCCGGACCCCGCTGTTCGGGCTAAGGCCAGGCAGTTTATTCAGGACATGATCGAATTCGGCGCGCAGGTTCAGGCTCCGGCCATTATTGGCTCCATGCAGGGGAACGCAGCGCCAACCGCATCGCGGCAGCAGGCTCTAGATTGGTTGGCCGAGGGGCTGAACCAACTCGGTGACTATGCCGAACGCCAGGGCGTACCGTTGATTTACGAGCCGCTGAATCGCTACGAAACCAACCTGATCAACCGCCTGGACGACGGCGTTGCTTTGCTTACTACGTTGGCAACCCGTAACGTGCGCCTGCTGGCCGATCTGTTCCACATGAATTTGGAAGAAGCGTCGTTGCCCGACAGTATCCGCTCGGCGGGGACGGCTATTGGGCATGTTCATTTTGCCGACAGTAACCGCCGTCCCGTTGGCTTCGGGCACACGGAGATGAATGGGATCGTCGAGGCCCTGACCGAGATTGGCTACGGCGGTTATATCTCCGCCGAAGCGTTTCCCTGGCCTGATCCCGATGCGGCCGCTGAGCAGACGATCCGTGCCTACCAACAGTATTTTGTGTCAAGTCATTAACTCACCTCGTTTCCGCTTCGGACAGAAGCATCCCCTATGCAGCGATTCTGTTTAACCCTCGACCTGAAAGACGACCCTGACCTGATCAAGGAATACGAAGCCTGGCACGCGCCCGGTAAAGGCTGGCCCGAGGTTCGGCAAAACGACCTGGCTACCGGTGTACTCGATCTTCAGATTTACCGGTTCGGCACCCGAATGGTGATGATTCTGGAAACCGACGACAATTTCTCGTTCGAGAAAAAAGCCGCCATGGACGCCGGCAACCCCCATGTTCAGCGCTGGGAGGAGCTGATGTGGAACTACCAGCAGGCCGTACCGGGTGCTAAACCCGGCCAGAAGTGGGTGCTGATGGAACAGATTTTTCAGTTCGAAAAGTAAGAAGCCAACTGACGTCTGACCCTGGCCCAGGCTGATTACAGGGCCTTCCCTTCGATGAGCAATACCCGGGCAATGGATTGGTCTTTCAGGGGCAGACAGGCCAGTCGCTGGGGGTTGTCGCGGTAGGCTTCAAAATCGGTCTGCCTGGGAAAACAAACCAGGTGAATTTCGTAGGGGTAGCCAATGCTGGTCGTCAGCACGGCGGACCGGGGTGGTCGTATCCGGTACAGCAGTTCGCCGTTGAACTGGCTGAGGAGCGGCAGCACCTGCTCTTCAAACGATTCAAATATGGCTTCCTGCCCCTCAACGACGAACAGCACCTGAGTATAGTATACCATCGGGCAACGGATTGAGTAGTGAAACGATCCAGACGGCACGCAGCGGCCGCTACCGGCTGAGTCTGGTCGGCCTGGACTACCGATGCCGCTAAAATGATGAATTTTGCTGAAAAGGATGCCCGGCTTACGTACGATGTAAAGATAAATCCGGAAATGTGCGCCACCGAAGGTTAGCCGGCGTTGGGTTCCTGCTTTAATAAGCAACAACTAATCAAGGTTTCTTAATGACAACCCGCAGATCGTTTCTGAAAAATACCGGCGGCTACCTGACCATGGCGGGCTTCAGTCCGGTGCTGGCTGCCGGCAACGCTACCCAACCCGTCAGTGCGCCCGATGAGGACTTGTTTAAACTCGGCATGGCCGGGTACTCCTTCGTTCATTTTAAACTGGATCAGGCGCTTGAGATGATGCGTAAGGTGGATGTACGCTATTTGTGCATCAAAGATTTCCACCTGCCGCTCGACAGCACCCCGGAACAGATTGCCGCGTTCCACGAAAAGCTGAAGCAATCCAACGTAACGGGCTACGCCGTCGGACCGATCTACATGAAAACCGAAGCGGAGGTCGACCGGGCGTTTGAGTATGCCAAACGGGTGGGGGTGAAGCTCATCATCGGCGTACCGAATACCCAGCTTTTGCCGTACGTCGATAAAAAAGTGAAGGCGTACGACATGCGGTTTGCGATCCACAACCACGGGCCGGATATTGAACTCTATCCCAATGCAGTGTCTATCTGGAAAGAGATCAAAGACCTTGATTCACGCATTGGTTTCTGTTTCGATATGGGACACGACCGCCGGAATGGTGATGATCCCGTTGCGGATCTGCAAACGTACGCCAAGCGCATTTTTGACATCCACCTCAAAAACGTAACGGCGGCTTCCAAAGAAGGAAAAACCTGTGAACTGGGCCGGGGAGTAATCGATATCCCTGCGTTCGTCGGCGCACTCCGAAAGGTTGGGTATACGGGTTCCTGCAGCCTGGAATACGAAAAAGATATGAAAGACCCACTGGCGGGCATTGCCGAATCCGTTGGTTATTTTCGGGGCGTCTGCGACGCTACCCGCCCGGGCAAACGCAAATCCTGATCCTGCTACGTACCTGCCGTTGGTTCGTTGAAGCGGATGGACCACCCCCGCGTAAACCGTTGCTGCGCTCAGCAGTTATAGGGAGCATGAAACAGATCGTCTATACGTTGCTCATTGCCGGGCTAAGCGCTTGCGCCACCGGTAAAAATGGAAATGAGAATACGGGTCGGCAGCAGCGGCTGCGGGTGGCAGTCGGCGAAATTAAGGAAATCAGGCTGGCCAGTCAGGGCGACAGTACCATCCAGCTGATCGGTTCGTCGGACAATACTGAAGTCGTCGAAGTATCCCGTCGACAACTCGCTCCGCCCGTCGATACGTTGACTCGCGACAATTCCGGGCCGGCTATCTTCGAGATCAAAGGCGTGACCACCGGTACTGCCAAAGTCGTGTTCAGCGAGAAGCGGGCCGGTGAGCAGGGGAGTGGTCAGCCCCGCAAGACCTACGTAGTGCAGGTCGTGACAAAGTGATCTCAGCGGTTGCTGACCTGCTTTGGATCAACGGTGACAAGCAGGCGCCGGTAGCCGAACAGGTTTGGCGTGCCGTTGTCCCTTACCTCGCAGATTAAGTGGATATCGACGGGTTTGTCAACCGTTGGGGCCGTAAACCGGGCCGTTGGCGTAGCGCTGCCCGTTAAGGCTAATGCACCGGCATACGTTCCGGCTTCTTTGTACACGAACCAGTTGTAAGTCACCGCGTGCCCGTCCGGATCGCTGGTTCCGCTGGCATCGGCCGTTACGGTTGCGCCCGGTGCTACGGTCAGTCGAACGATGGCCTTGCCCTTGTCGCCCTGGAGGGCAACAACCGGATTATGGTTAGCGTCGGCGTAGTTCGCTGCTACGCACCAGTCCATGCGGGCGGCAAAATCGTGCTGGAATGCTTCGCGCCACCGCCAGATCGTGGCCTGATCCGACACGTAGGTTTTGCCGTCCTGAGCCACCACCTCATCGCGCGAATCCTGCGAGTTCGTCCAGATGGGGTGCGTTTCGGCGTAACACTGGTACCAGACGTAGCGTCCGCCCCAGCCGCCGTACGCCGGACTCAGGCTGCTGCCCAGGCCGTTGTTGACCAGCCCCAGAAACGAGGGGGTATCGCCTTCCATGATATAAGCCAGTTTAGGATACAGCGCTCCCAGCGGACCGTGGTTCTTCATGACATGCTGCTCCAGCCAGGGGTTGTCGACCAGCGTAAAATGGTGCATGGGTCCGTTGCGGTACTGACGATCCCCCGAAATACCGGTCCAGGTTGCCCGCCAGTATTCGCGCCAGTCGGTATTGCTGGGGCTCACTACGTAGAAAAGACCGGGAAACTCCAGCCGGAGCCATCGACCCGAATCGTCCTGATCAGAGATGGAGTAGACCCGTAATTTGGCGACGAATTTATCCAGCTCGGGTTTACTGCGGGACTGACGAACATCCCAGAGCGCCTGCGCCAGGCAGTTGGCCCCACCCCACATGCTTACCCAGACGGGCCGGTCGTCTGCCCGATCGACCGCTTTGACGATGAGCTGCGACCCGGACGACGTTTTGCCCGCTCCTACGCCTGCCATACCATACAGCGGTACGTGTTCAGTGACCCCTGCCATCAACTGCTCTTTTGTTGGGTAACCCGGCGCGTGCTTCAGCAGGTTGGTACGTACCTGTCCGTAGGCGTCAATGGCTTCCACAATTTTGTCTTTCCGGACCTGGCCCCGCAGGTGAGTCGACGTAGTCGCGACGATGCCTTCAACGTCGTATTCGTTGGCATAGACCAGAAACCGCACCAGCGATTCCTGATCGTCGGGTTCGTTGGTGATGTCGGTCAGAACGATGACCCGTGGTTTGGGCACATTCGTGAGCTGAACCGCCTGAGCCTGTGCAATATACGTTATAGAAAAGAAGAGAAACGTCAGCAGCAGACTGACAGGTGGAAGGCGGAGCATGGCAACAGGCGTCGGGTTAGGGTTTGCAGCGCCAAGTAAGTAAAAATTACGTTGTTTGAGTAACGAACCGGTAAACGATCATTGGTTTACCGGTTCGCGTCGGCTATCGTCTGGGGCCTATCGAATCGTAGATAACGACTTTCTCCCACAGCGAGGCATAGTTGTTCCGGAACTCGTCGTGAATGGGGTGCTTCTGGTACGCTTCTTCGTCGGCCGCACTATCGAACAAACACAGCCACGAAAAGGTATAGCTCCGGTCAATTACGTCGCGGTTGGTGGCCGCCGGGGTGCCGATGTGCACCATTTTGATGGTGGGGACCTTAGCTAATTTGTTCAGGCCTTCCAGTAGTTTGGCTTTATCAGCCTCATTTCCGGCGTTTTTCAGGTAAAATAATACGTGGTGGACAAATACATCTTTGGGGGCCGCAGCCGACAGGGCGGGCACGGTCGTGGCGCTTAAGCCTGCGACAACGGTCTTCTTGACAAACGCGCGACGAGATTGTTCTTTCATCAGGTTATATGGACAACTGGTTCGAATGGAGATTCAGGGACAAAAATCAGCAGCGGATGGTGGCGAAACAAATAAGTTGAGGCTAGGGCCTGTTATTTTAGCTGTATGGCAAGGTTTGCGGGGATTTACTTGTAAAAAATTAGCTATCCGTGCTATTTTACGGAATAATCTTAGCCTACGCGCTTATGCAGTCAAACCATCTACGCTGTTGTCTCCTGTCTGTTCTGTGTCTTGGGCTGGTCAGTGCCCCGCTTCTGGCGCAGCAGTCTTATGATGAGACCTATAACGAAAAAATTAAGGAATACACTACCGACCCGCGGTTCTTGCCGGCGTCGGTGCTGAACCTCCCCGACGATCCGAAGGTACCTTCGCCCCGCAAGCACTTCGGCCAGATCATCGGAACGCCCGGTGTCATTCACCGCACCACCGACATTTACGCCTATTACCAGAAGCTGGCGCAGACCTCGCCGAACGTAACGATGCAGCAGGTGGGCACCAGCGAAGAAGGCCGGGCCATCAACCTGGTGGTGGTGGGGAATGAAGAGTCGCTGAAACGGCTCGATCATTACAAAAAACAACTGGCGCTGCTGGCCGACCCGCGCAAGGTCAATCCGCAGGATGTGGAGAAAATCCTGGGGGATACCAAGCTGGTGTACTACCTCAACGGGGGCCTGCACTCGCCCGAAATGGGATCGCCCGAGATGCTGATGGAACTGACGTACCGGCTGATTACCAGCCAGTCGCCAGACATCAAAACCATCCGCGATAACATCATCGTGCTGATCAACCCGGTGTCGGAGCCCGACGGCTGGGACAAGCAGGTCGACTGGTATTACCGCTACACCAAGGCCCGCAAGGAATATGACGATGGCTTCCCGAAATCACCGCCGTACTGGGGTAAGTACACGTACCACGACAACAACCGCGATGGATTGCAGGTATCGCAGGCGCTGACCAAAGCCTTGTACAAGATCTTTTACGAGTGGCATCCCACGGCCAGTCTTGATCTGCACGAGTCGGTGCCGTTGCTGTACATCTCGACCGGTACCGGCCCGTACAACGAAACCATCGACCCGATTACCATCGGTGAATGGCAGATTATGGCCCACCATGACATTACGACCCTGGCCGCGCAGGGCGTGCCGGGGGTGTTCACGTGGGCGTTCTACGACGGCTGGTACCCTGGTTACGCCCTCTGGATTTCCAACAACCACAATGCCGTCGGGCGCTTCTATGAAACGTTCGGTAACGCCGGCGCCAATACGTACCTGCGCGACCTGGCCGAACAGAAATACGCGGGCGATCCGGCCACGAGCAAGGAATGGTACCGCCCCGCGCCACCGACCGAAAAGGTGTACTGGTCGTACCGCAACAACATCAACTACATGCAGGCCGGGGTGCTGGCGTCGCTGTCGTACGGGGCTACCAACAGCCGCTTGCTGCTCAGAAATTTTTACCAGAAAGGGCTGAACAACCTTCGGAAAGGTGCTGAAGAGACGCCCCGCGCGTTTGTGATTCCGAAGAACCAGCGCGACCCCGCCATGGCGGCTTATCTGGTCAATCAGCTCCGGGCGCAGGCCATCGAGGTACACAAGGCCGAGTCGGGCAAGAATCAAGGGGATTATGTGGTGCTGCTGAATCAGCCGTACCGCAACCTGGCGGTATCGCTGCTGACCAAACAGAATTACCCCAAGGAAGCCAAGTTTCCGCCCTACGACGACATTGCCTGGACGCTCGGCTACCTCTACGGCGTGGACGTGAAAGCCGAAGACAGCGTGACGTACAACGCGGGCGATCTCAAACTGATCAGCGACGACGTAACATACGCCGGAACGATTGGTGGCGATGGTACGAACTACGTCCTGAATTACAAAGCGCAGACCAACGTCCTGCCCGCCATGCTCTGGCTAAAAACCCAGAGCAAAACAGCCAAAGCCGTTGTGCTGGACACCAAAGCAACCTTCGCCGGCATGAAAGACACCCTGGCGGCCGGGGCGGTGCTGTTCAAAGGCCTGACCGCCGACCAGTCGAAGAAGCTGGCTACGCAGTTTGGGCTGGATTTACAGGCGACCAAAGCCGAACCGACTGGGGTTGGTGCCCCGATCCGTCAGCACGAGGTTAGTTTGCCCCGGGTGGCCATTTACCATTGCTGGTACAATACGCAGGACGAAGGCTGGGCCCGCTACACTTTCGAGCAGCGCGGCATTCCGTATACGTCCATCAACAAAGACCACCTGAAAGCGGGCGATCTGCGGAAGAAATTCGACGTCATTCTGGTGCCCCGGATGCGCGGTTCAGCGGCCAACTTCATCCACGAAATCGACAGGAAATACGGGCCGCTGCCGTATACCAAAACGGCCGAGTTTCCGTCGCACGGCTTCCCAGATGCCACCAGCGACATTACCGGTGGGCCGGGCTTCGACGGGGTCGAAAACCTGAAGAAGTTTGTAGAGCAGGGTGGGGTGCTCGTAACCCTCGATAACTCGTCGCTGATGATCGCCCAGACCGGTATCGCCCGTGAACTGGAGGAAGCGGCTGCCCCAACGCTGTTTCATCCCGGCTCCATTGTAATGGCCAAGAACCGCAAACCCGATAGCCCGATCATGTACGGCTACCCGGAAACCTTCCCGATCTTCCGGGGGATTGCGCCGTTACTGCAAACCCGGAAGTACAACCGCGACATGATGGTAATGCAATACGGCACCAAACCTCTCAAGGATGAGGAGGAGTACAAAGGCGAAATCATGGGGATGCCCGGCAAAAAGCCGGTGAAGGATGCCAAGGCCGCGCCGAAGAAAGAGGAACCGTACGTCTTGTCGGGTATGGTGCGCAACGAGCAGACGATCATCGGCCACGGTAGCATTTTCAACGTACCGATTGGTTCGGGGCGGGTAGTCGCGTTTACGTTCGACCCGCTGCACCGCTACCTGAATCACCACGACGCCCCTCTGCTCTGGAACGTACTGATCAACTGGAACCACCTCGATACCCCGGCCAGCCCGGCCACCACGGCCGAAGTGAAAACTGGATCAGCGGTGAAGAGTAGCGGGGGAAATTAGCCGCAGCACTGATCGACAAAACCAGCGAATACGTCGGCGGAACCGTACTTGATAACGGTTCCGCCGACGCGTTTTCATCCGGTTTCGACGCCCATCAGTAGATTGAGCCAGTGGCTGGCTTAGTTGGGAACCGCCATACAAATCCGGCGATGGTCATCTGTATGAAGAATTGCAGCCTATTCCTGCTGATCTCACTGATCAGCCCCTTTCTGCTGAACAAACCGGTTCTGGCGCAAAAACAACCCCTCGGTATCTTCGACGGTCACGGCGACATTGGCGCGGTACTCAAGCCGGGATATGCCAGGTTCGACACTAAGACGCAGCAGTACGAACTGGGAGGTTCGGGGTATAACGTGTGGTTCGACCACGACGAATTCCATTTCATGTGGAAACGCATGAAAGGCGATTTCATCCTGTACACGCGGGCCTCGTTTATCGGCAATGGCGTTGATCCGCACCGGAAAGTGGGCTGGATGGTGCGCCAAAGCCTGGAAGGTAACTCCCCGCATATCAACGCCGTTGAACACGGGGACGGGCTGACGTCGCTGCAGTTCCGCCGGACGGCCGGGGCCAATACAGAAGAGATCAAGTCGACGCTCACGGGAGCCGACGTCATTCAGCTCGAACGGCGCGGCCGGACGTACACCATGCGCGTGGCCAAATTCGGTGAGCCGTTCGTAACGGAGCAGGTAACCGACCTCGACCTGGGTGATGAGGTTTATGTTGGACTGTTTGTCGGGTCGCACAATAAAGATGTGCTCGAACGGGGTACATTCCGGGATGTTCGGATCAGCGTGCCGGCCAGGGAAAATTTCGTGCCGTACCGCGAATACATCGGCAGCAACATCGAAGTGATGGACGTGGCCAATGGTCAGCGCCAGATTCTATATTATTCGCCAGAGTCACTGCAGGCTCCCAACTGGACGCCCGACAACCGGGCGCTGCTTTACAACAGCAACGGCAAGATGTACCGGTTCGATCTGAAGAAAAAGACGCCGACGCTCCTCAACACGGATTACGTCACAAATAATAACAATGACCACGTACTGTCGTTCGACGGCAAAATGCTGGGCCTCAGCAGTAGCAGTAAAGAAGACGCGAATAAGTCGATTGTTTATACCGTACCCGTGCAGGGTGGCAAACCAAAAAAGATTACGCCCGTTGGCCACTCGTATCTGCACGGCTGGTCGCCCGACGGCAAATCGCTGATTTTTACCGGCCAGCGCGACGGGGAATTTGACATTTATCGGGTTGGTGCCGATGGTGGCCCCGAAACCAGGCTCACCACGGCAAAAGGCCTCGACGATGGCCCCGAGTACTCACCGGACGGGCAGTACATCTACTTCAATTCATCGCGTTCGGGTACGATGCAGATCTGGCGGATGCGGGCCGATGGCAGTGATCAGCAGCAGATTACCAACGACGAGTTTAACAACTGGTTTCCGCACATTTCGCCGGATGGTAAGCAGATGGTTATCCTGTCGTTCGGGAAAGACGTATCGCCCGACGATCATCCGTTCTACAAGCATGTTTACCTTCGGCTAATTCCTATCGAGGGCGGTAATCCGGTTAAATCAACGCCCAGGGTGATTGCCTACGTCTACGGCGGTCAGGGAACAATCAATACGCCATCGTGGTCGCCGGACAGTAAGAAGATTGCGTTTATCAGCAACTCAGCGCCCCTGCCCCAACCAGCGAATTGATGGGTGATAGCACGCAGATTTTTATGATTAATTATGGAAATCATTTTGAATCATAAGCATCATAAAAATCTGCGTGCAATACCTTTAATTCATCTTCAGCTTAAACGTACCGTTCGTTACGGCGATCGTGTCGGTTTTGCCCTGCTTCTTGTAGCCGTTGCCTTCGGGATCGATGTTGGAATCGTAGCCCGATGCTTTCGTAACGGCCTTATCTTCCATCTTCGACACCAGCCGGCCGACACCGCCGAACACCGTAGCCGTTGCTTTCTCCTTCCAGTACGACCCTTCCAGGTTGCAGCTGAACGAAGCCTCCAGGAAACCGTCAGCGCCTTTTTTTACCGAGATGGTTTCGTTGTTGTTCAGCGACTTACCGACGTGGTATTCCATGCGCGGCTCGCGGGTTTCTTCTACGTACTTCACCACCGCGATGCCCTTGTACCCTTTCGTAGACTGCGCCTTTTTCCAGTTCTCCGGCGTATCGGGGTTGTCGGCGTCGACGATCAGGTACTCGCCCGGTTCTACGATGTCTTTGTTGTCGAAGCTGCCCAGCCAGATCCGCAGCGATTTGTCAGGTTTGTTGGCGTTGGCCGTTACCCACCAGTACGGACCAATCTTGATCCGGCGGGGCTGGGTTTTGAATTCCTTGTTGTCGATCTGGGCCGCGAAGCTATTGTCGTTGGCGATCTGCGCGAACGAGGTCAGGGCAACGGCCAGCAGCAGGCAAAGGGTAGTTAGTGTTTTCATGGGTATTCGGTTCGTTTCTGAGGTTAATGCAAAAGTCGGCTTTGCGGGTCGGGGTGAAAAACAAGAATGGGATGAACTGTTAAGATTGCTGTGTGAATCAGCTGAAACGGATGGTAAAAGTTAGGGCTTTTCTGCGTAATATCGACGACGTAGCGGCTGATTAGTCGGGAGTTATGGGCCAGATAGGGATAGTTAATATACGCTGTGATATAACCTTACCACAGATCACTGAACCCATGTCGTTTTGGGAGAGCAAGCCTGCTGCTAATGATTAGCTGGACCCGGTTCTGCGCTGGCCAGGCAGTGGGTTTTCCTAAACAGCTATTTATGAGTGGAGTAATTACCGGTTATCAGTCGTATTCAGGTCGCGGTACTGGATGTGTTTTTCCTCAATTGGCATCGGCTTACCGTCGGCTTCGGCATACGGATAAATGAAATAATTGAGCGGCTCTTTCTGGCCGGGGTACAGACTGAGGTCGCGGCCCATCGTAAACTCAATCCGGTTTTCGTCGTGCGCACCGAAGTAGTACCCGCGTTTCGCCGGGTTTTTGGCGGCCTCTGACGCATCAATCGGTACCCAGCCGATACCGGTCAGGTAACATTCCGCCCAGCAGTGATACCCGCCGATTTCGCCGGAAGGCCGATCGGTGGGCAGGGAGACGCCGATCGCAAACCGCGCCGGAATACCCGCAGCCCGGGCGTAGCCGATGAACATGGCGTGAAAATCGGTGCAGTTGCCGCGCCGGGTATCGCAGGCGTAGTAGATGTCGCCCCGCCCCCAGCCGGTGCCGGTCTTGTCGTACTTCACCGTTGAGATGACGTGGTTGTAGATGGCCCGGGCCTTCTCCAGATCGGTCTTCGCCCCAACCGAATCGATAATTTCCCTGGACCAGCGTTTAATATTGCCGTCGATGGGCACCAGCCGGTCGGGCTGAAGCCACCGCCCCATGTCCGGATCGGTGGGCATAGGTCCTGTTGCGTTTTGGGTATACAACCGTTCCTGAATGTGCTCTTTCCGCAGGGCGTTGAAACGCACATCGACTGTAAAGATGGTGGGCTCGGGATTTTTAAGCGTAAGATGAAGCATTCGATTGCCGAACCGACCAGTGTCGATTTCGTACGGATAAGGCGACGTAATGACCAGGTCCGTGATCTGCTGATACGGGCTGTTTCGGGGGATCGGCACCCAAAGCTGCATCGTTTTTGTGCCGGCCGGAATGTCCTTCACCACGGTCGTGTAGGTAACTGCTACGCTGCGTTCGCGGGGCGGCTCAGTCCCGGGCCGGGAGGATAGCAGCACCGGTAAAAGCATGAGCAGACACCAGCAAAGTGCCCGAAAATTTACGTGTGTACCCGTTTCCATAACGTTGCCTGTCCTGAACTGGAAAGAAAAATACAGCGCAGTTAGTTCACAGGACAGGCTAACAAACCGATTGGTTGCGTCCGGTAGTACACACTGATGGCCTGGCTGGGTTACGCGTGCTGGTCCGAACTACGTATCGCGAGCCGTTACCGGCGCAACGACTGGTTGCCTGACATACCTCACGACAGCCATTACTGGTTTGCCAACGCACGGGCCGGACGCCACAAAGGCCCTACGGCGATCAGCAGGACGAGTATGTTGAAAAAAGCATTGGAGGTATTTCCGGAGGCAATGGAACCGGCACTGTCCAGCACAAACCAGGATAGAACGCCGGTCAGGACCGTTTTGCGAACAGCCTCCGGTGCTTTGTCATAAACCCATACGGACAGGCACCAGATCATGACGCCCCAGCCCAACAGGAAGCCGCCCGTAAGCGCTGATAAAAATTGCGTGTCGGGGGAATCATAGGTGGTGGCGCTATCAACCGGCCAGCTCAACAGATCGAGTGTTAGCCGGGCGGGTTCCGATGTAGACTTCATCGTCCCGAGGAAGAAAACCGGCCCGAACGAGCCGACAACAAACGCCGTGACTTTCAGCCAGAATTTGTGAAATGAATGCGACATGAGTATACCTGACTTGTGGGTTGGCAGGCATGTGCATAAGGTCTAAACGCTTGTGTTCGCCGGCTGCAGCCTGCCTGACTACCGGCAAAGATGACGGCCACGTTCCGGTAATTTTAGACGGCAGCGTACAATCGGGGCAGGTTTCTTATGGTTTCTTGAACTCGGTAACCATTGAGCGTACTTCGCTGAAGTATTGGGCAAGCCACTCGTAGGTCAACGTCGCTTCGGTGAGCTGCAGATAGAAGTTTTCGAGGGTGAGCTTAAACAGGGAGTGGGCCAGATGGGATTTGTCGGCGAGGCCAAGGTCTTTGGCCCACACAGCCAGGAAAGCGCTCTCCACGGCTTGCGTGGATCGTTCGAGGCATGTATTGAACGCCGGATTGTGCCGGTTCACGCGCAACTGCCGGTTGAAAAGCAGATCCTGTTTTACATCGAGGAGGACGTGGATCAGATCGGGCGTTATCCGTTCGCACCGACTTTCTCGCTGGGCAATGATGTGCGACCGTTTGAGATGGTAGTTCAGCAAAAGCTCCGTAAAGACATCGACATCGGCAAAGTGATGGTAAAAGGACGATTTGCTTTTGTTCACCAGCCGGGCCATGACTTCTACCTTCAACGCGGCCGGCCCTTCTTTGGCGAACAGGCCATAGCCGACCAGAATCCAGGATTCTTTGCTATCGAAGGTCATTGCTGAAACTTTTGTTGGGAAGTAAGCCGAATCAATACTGCTGAACGATAAGTTACGAATTTGAGGTGCGCCAAAGCCGCCGATCGACCGGTTGAACTTCCTGAGCAATAACCTGAATCTTCTCGAAGAGATGATGAGCGGGATGGAGAATGACGTTGTACGACAGAGGCACAAGCACCGATGGGAGAGCAACACCGAGCTGGTCAGGCGTGGCTAACCAATTACTCAGCCACCCTTGTGTTCGCTCATAGGTTTCATCCTGCCAATAGTCCGGTAATTCTTCCCGGTTGACGTAACGAATGTCGTCTGGTACTTCCAGCGAAAATACCCAGTACGTGGGCAGTTCTTCATAACGAACAGTCGGCGCATGGGCCAATGTTTCAACCAGGCCCAACTCTGGCGTCGATGTTGCATAGAGGACACCTACGCCTTTAGGATTCCAGCGGCCACCAAACAGCCGACTACCAATGACGGATAGAGGTTCGTCCCGATACTTATCGCGAATGATTCGGTAAAGAATAGGCATAGACGCTGATCAGGCCGGTAGCCCGTAATCTAAGCGCCCTAAGACATCGTCTGCCAGGCCAAAGCCGGTTACGGTATCGAGCAATTGAATGGGGGCCTGGTTAGCCAGTTCGCGGATGGGCGTTCTGAGCCATTGCAAAACGGTTGCTTTACGGCCTTCAAACGTGTCCAGGGCGTGTAGCAGCAGATTTTTAAGTAACAGCAGCCGCTCGGAGGCATCGACACTGAAGCGCTGATCGTCTTTGAGCCGGTGCAGGTTGCGTGGCGTCATGCTAAGGGCATACGCCATCTCCTTATCGGTCAGTCCGACTAAAGCGGCTACTTCGTCAACCTGCGAGCGTAACGCTCCCTGCCGCGAAGAGCTTATTACATTGAAGGGAGATAAGCGAGTTGGCGCAGTCATAATGCGTGTGAATTATGGCACAAATGTAGGTGAAATAATTCTATTATATGTGTGTATTGTAGAAGCGCATAGTTATCGTCTATTTAGCTTGTGATCTCTGCCAGCTTATTTTTTTCAATTATTTCAAGTAAAGCCAAGGTTTTGTAAAAGTAAGAAATACCACTATGGCCAAAATGATCTGGAATGTGCCCTGCATTTACTCCGATTAAATAGCCATGTCTGGAATTAGGAATACCTTGCAGTCCTCGTGGTGGGGCAAAAATTGGACTTCCAGACGCTCCCTCAGAAGAAAAACCTTCGTAAGCAACACATTGACCTTGATAATCTCTATTCCATGAATAGTCGAACCTGGGGTCACTGGCTATTCGGCCACTTCTGATAATAGGCCTATTGCTAAACTTGTCGTAAGTGTTCGGGAAGCCAGTGTAACAGATTTCATCATACGCATCTAACTCCTTGTAAATATTGTTATTAGCCAAATGCTCCAATCCAAAGTGCCAATGGAGAGGTTTATCATCAGAATGATAGATTTTAGCTTCGACAATTGCAATGTCGTTTTGGTAGTCCTCATGAAAATAAAATTTAGCATCTTCATGAAGTTGAAAAGTGTACTCGGAATCGTCAGCTCTGCGGCCGGTAATTGATAGTTTTGATAGCTTAAAATCTTTGAATTTGGGAGTTACCTGTTTATAATCAATGTCGATAACATGTCTGTTCGTTATGATCCACGGTACTCGTTCTGCTATTTCAAGGACAAAGCCAGTTGCAACTCCACTTTTTGACTTTGCTCCATCGGAATGTTCAACTTCAATCTTGTATGCAGAATAAAGGAAATTTTTGGGTGGTTCATGAAACATAGTAACTGGTTATATACTGATAATGAGTAGATAGTATCAGGTGAGTATAAAAGTCTTTGAAACTTTAGAGGTTAGAAAGAACATTTCCCAATTTTACTTCTGGTTCACCGGCTCCCCGAATACTTTGCCGGAGTGCTGTTCTTCGGAATGCTTTTCTGAATGAACTGGCGGAGGTTTTCGTTGCTGGTCGCGAGGTCTTCTTTGCGGAGGTACATCATGTGGCCGCTGCGGTAGCCTTCCCATTCCATGCGGTCTTTCAATTTACCGCCAACGTCCATCTGCCACATGTTGTACTTGGCGTTGAAGTAATCGCAGGCGCCGTCGTAGTAGCCGGATTGAACCAGCAGATGCAGGTACGGGTTCTGGGCCATTGCCTGGCGCAGGTCTTCGCCCGTGTGGTTGTTGGTGTTGTCCCAGGGACGTACCGGGCCGAACATAAAATATTTCAGGTCCGTTTTGTAGTTCAGCTCCTCGCGCATGAACAGGTTGATGGCGGGCGTGAACGAGTGCAGCCAGGACGTCAGCTCGGCGTTGTAGTCGGGCGCTTCACCCGCGTCTTTGCTGTCGATGCCGAGGTAGCGCGAATCCAGTCGGCCCACCGTCTGGCCTTTGTCGCGGAGGAGTTCTTTCCAGAAGAAATTGGTCGGTACGTCGAGGTTCTGCTGCAGCACGGCTGTTTCTGATAGTCCCGAATACCGGGCCACTTTCTGAGCAATCTCCTTCCGCTTCTGATCGCTCATCGAACCACCCATCGCCAGAGCCGGTATGTACTCCGAAATGGTAAAGTTCTCGACTTCGGGCAGCAGATCGGTCAGGTCTTTCTTCTGCAAATCGGCGGGTAAGGCTTTGTGGTACCAGGCCGTTGCGGTGAAATACGGCAGTTTCAGCGCACCCTGCGCCGGTCCGTCGCGTTTGATGCCCAGGTCCGTAGGCGATACCAGCACGACGCCGTTGAGGTACATCCAGTGATTGTTCTGCAGCTCCAGCGCCAGGCCCGACACGCGCGTTGTGCCGTAGCTTTCGCCGATCAGGTACTTGGGCGAGGACCAGCGGTTGTAGCGGCTCACGAACGTATTGATCCAGTCGGCCAGGTACTTGATGTCGGCGTTGACGCCAAAGAACAGCTTGGCCGCCGGAACGTCCTTGTTGGCCGGGCGCGAGAAGCCGGTGTTGACCGGATCGACGTACACAATGTCGGCTACGTCCAAAATGGAATGTGGGTTGTCTTTAATGCCGTAGGGCTGAACGGGATAGCCTTCGTCGTCGACTTTCAGGATGCGTGGCCCGGTGTAGCCGATCATCATCCAGACCGAGGCCGTGCCGGGGCCACCGTTGAACGAAATAACCAGCGGGCGGGCCGAGCGGTCGGCTACGTCGGAGCGTTCGAAGTAGGTAAAAAACACACCCGCTACGGGTTTGCCTTCCTCGTCCCAAACCGGAATGGTCCCGGCCGTGGCTTTGTACGGCACGCGCTGGCCTTTGATCGTGACCTGTCCATTGGTCACTACCTGGCGGTCGAGGTCCAGGGTGCGGCTCTTACCCGAAAAAGTCGGCGCTTCTTCTTTAGGGGCGGGTTTTTCTTTGTCGGCGGTGGGTTTCTGGGCGTAGCTGCCGGGCAGGATCAGGCAACTGGTAAGCAAGGCGAGGAACGCTAGTTTCATGAGTACGGACTGAGCACGGATTGAGATGGTAAATGTAGTGATGAAGCCGTGCGTTTTGACGAAGATAACCAGAATGGCCGTATAAAATTCGGAGGAAGGGCAAGTTTGTTTATTTTAGCCGGTAACCTTACCCCAACTCCCTGAAGGATAATCGGGAAACTGACGGGGTGGAGATAAACACATAACAACCTGATGAAAAGACTTCTATTTACTCTCCTGCTCAGCAGCCACGTTGCCTTTAGCCAGTCGCTTACCAAACCCGAGAAAGGGATCGTCCAGACGGTTCAGAACCAGATGCCCGAAACGATGGCCTTTCTGGAAAAGGTCGTCAACATCAACAGCGGTACGCTCAACCTGGAAGGCGTCCGCACGGTCGGGAAGCTGATGGGGGATGAACTCCAGAAACTGGGTTTCAAAACCGAATGGATCACGCTGCCCGACTCGATGAACCGCGCGGGGCACCTGGTGGCCACGCGGCAGGGGAAGAAAGGCAAAAAGCTGTTCCTGATCGGCCACCTGGATACGGTGTTTGAAAAGAGCCTGCCGATGGAGCCATTTACCCGCCTGAACGATTCGACGGCCTCGGGACAGGGCGTCAACGACATGAAAGGGGGCGACGTGCTGGTGATCGCGGCCCTCAAAGCGCTACAAACGCAGGGTCTGCTCGATGATACGTCCATCACGGTCTACTTCACCGGCGACGAAGAAAGCTCCGGCGGCCCCGAAAGTCGGCGGGACTTCATCGAACGGGCGAAACAGTGTGACCTGGCGCTGGCGTTCGAAACGGCGCAGGGGCTGCGGACGGTTACTACGGGTCGGCGGGGGGCGAGCAGCTGGACGCTGAACGTAAAGGCTCGCTCCGGCCACTCGTCGGGTGTTTTCAGCAGCCTGGGCTACGGGGCGATCTACGAAGCCACCCGCATCCTCAACGAATTTCGGCGGGCGCTGAGCCAGGAGCAGTACCTGACGTTTAACCCCGGCCTGATCGTTGGTGGGGCGGAAGTGCGCTACGATGACAAAACGGCCAAAGCTGAAGCGGTCGGCAAAACCAACATCGTCGCGGGGGCGGCTCTGGTGAAAGGCGACCTGCGGTTTCTGGGTGAAGCGCAGAAGGAAAGCGCCCGCGCCCGGATGCGCGGGATTGTCGACAAAAGCCTGCCGCAGACCAAGGCCACCATTACGTTCTCGGATGGCATCCCATCGATGGAACCTTCGTCGGCCAACGATGACCTGCGCAAAGTGGTCAGCCAGGTGAGCGAGGCCATGGGCCTGGGGCCGGTCGCGGCCGGTGATCCGGGGTCGCGCGGGGCGGGGGATGTGTCGTTCGTTGCCGCCTACCTGCCTTGCCTGGATGGACTGGGCGCGTCGGGGAAAGGCGCGCACAGCATCGAGGAGACCATCAACCTGAAGGAGTATCCGCAGCTTATCCAACGTACGGCCGTGCTGATGTATCGACTGACGCGCTAACCCCGCCCCGACTTAAAAGCCGGCGGCCTGACCGTCTTTCCGCGATTCCGTTGCTCCATGGTAGACTTTGTTTTTGGCGTCGTACATGATGGCCTGATAACCGCCGTAGACGCCAAGGGCATAGCCGACCTGATGGCCGCGGATCATCAGTTCCCGGATGCTTTCGTAGGGAAAGCCGGATTCGAGCGTAACGATGCCCGCGTTCAGCATTTTTTCGCCCGTCGGCTCCGACGATCCCTGGTGGTCGATGCGGGGCGCGTCGCCGGCTTCTTGCGGATTCATGCCGAAATCGATCATGTTCATCACAATCTGAACGTGGCCGAGCGGCTGAAAGCTGCCCCCCATCAGGCCGAAGCTCATAAACGGTTGTCCGTCTTTTGTAATAAACGCGGGGATGATGGTCTGAAACGGTCGCTTGTGGGGGGCATAGGTGTTATTCTGCCCGTCGACCAGGCTGAACAGTTCGCCCCGGTCCTGAAGCATGAACCCCAGCCCGTCGGGAACCATCCCCGATCCGAAACCCCGGTAGTTGCTTTGGATCAGGGACACCATGTTGCCCTCACTGTCGGCAACGGTGAGGTAGATCGTGTCGCCGTCGCGGAGGGCCGGATTGCCCGCTTCTACGCGCCTGGCGGCCTGCTCCGGGTTGATCAGTTTACGCCGTTCGGCTGCGTACGACTTTGAAATCAGTTCGTTGACCGGAATTTTGGCAAAAGCGGGGTCGGCATAGTACTTGGCCCGGTCTTCGAAGGCCAGCTTTTTGGCTTCTACAAAGCGGTGAATGTGTTCGGGACTGCCCCATGGAATCGTTGAAAAGTCATAGCCTTCCAGAATATTGAGCATCTGCAGGGTGCAAATGCCCTGGCTGTTGGGCGGCAGTTCCCAGACGTCGTAGCCCCGGTAGTTGGTCGATACCGGTTCGACCCATTCCGACGTATGGTCGGCGAGGTCTTTGGCGGTCAGGTAGCCGCCCATTTTTTTCATGAAGGCGTCGATGGTGCGGGCAATCTCCCCTTTATAAAAGGCATCCCGGCCACCTTTGGCAATCTTCTCCAGTGTGTTCGCCAGGGCCGGATTTTTGAATAGTTCGCCCCGGTTTGGTGCCGTTCCGGTAGGCGCGTAGGTTTCCTTTACGTTCGGAAACGAGCCGAGTCGCTGGATCATGTAGTCCCAGTAAAACGTCGCTTCATCGTGGATGGGGTACCCGTCGCGGGCGTACCGGATGGCCGACGACAGAATCGTTGGCATGGGCGTTTTGCCGAACTTTTTGTGGAGTTCAAACCAGCCGTCGACGCAGCCCGGCACCGATACGGGCAACGGCCCGGTAGGGGGGATATGCGTCAGCCCGCGCTTTTTGAATTCGGCCAGGGTCAGGTTATACGGCGACCGGCCTGAGGCATTCAGGCCGTACAGTTTTTTGGTTTTGGCGTCCCAGACAATCGCGAACAGGTCGCCCCCGATGCCGTTGACGTGCGGTTCAACGACCCCTTCCATGGCGTTCGCTGCAATGGCCGCATCGATGGCGTTGCCCCCCGCTTTCAGCACCTCAACGGCGACTTGTGTCGACAGCGGATGCGAGGTGCAGGCCATACCATGCTGCCCCATCACGACGGACCGGGTGGCAAACGATTTGCCGCTGAGTCGGTCCTGGGCGTGGGTAAAGTTGATTAGACCCGTTGCGATAAGAACGAACGAACTGACAAAGAGAGACTTCATACAAATGACGTAGTGAACAGGTAGCGTGTAGGTACTGCCCTAAAATAGCGAAAAATTCGTCGGGACCGATTACCGGGTCAGCTGGCTCCTGAAACTTTACCGTATACTGCAACGCCTTCAATCAGGGAACGTTGCCCCGGGCTCTAACCAGAACCTGGTTGCCACGACTGGCAAACAGATAATTTTTATGAAAGTGATGGGGTACGTTTGGCAGACAGGCGTTAAATGCATAGCTTATTGAATACAAACAAAATGCTACGTTTATGAAAAAGCCAGCTCTATGCCTTGTTCTGTTCCTCGGCCTGGTGCCGTGGTCGTTCGGGCAAACTACGGCCAGGATGCATTTCTTTTTCCCGTTAAAATTCAGTTTACGGACCGTAAAGCTGCGAACAACCCTCAACGCGGATAAACCCATCCGGATCGGGTCGAATGAATGGGTACTGGTCGAAACGGATGCCGATAGTCTGGGGTTGCTGGATCGGGAACAGCCGTTCTTTATGCCTCTTGAGCGGGGCAGGACGTATTACTTTTTGGTCCAGTCCGAGCGGGATAACAACGCAGCCCTTTCGGTCCGGGCGGTCACTGAACAGGAGTTCTTGTTGACGGCGCACTTTGGCGGGGCGTCGAAACCCCAGGCCTATTTTTTGAGACACAAACCGAATTGATGACTGCCTTTATTCTCGCCCGCTTCGCCGGGCCGCCCAAAACCGGGGGAGGGGCTATTAACAAAGAAACCGAAGCTGAGACAGCTTCGGTTTCTTTGTTAACCCACAAAAAATGCTTAGAAACCTAGGCCAAGCGCCATACCGGAAACAGGTCCCAGCATGGTGTTACCCGTCATCGTTGCGGCACCCGTAGTGAGGTTTATCGAGTACACGCGGGTCATACCGCCGGACCGCAGCAGGGCATAGGCCGCATTGGACGTACCGCCGATGTCAAACCCGTTGCCTCCTTCGATCATGATACCCAGCGAGCCTACTACGTTCAGCACCCCGTCGTTGGGCGGGTTCTGCGTGAACAGCTGCATGGTGTTGTTGTCCATAACGTAGAGGGTTGTCGTGGTAGCGCCGGCGAAGTTGTTGGTATACGCAGCTGCCGGAACAGTCGGCATACGGCCACCACCCGCCAGACGTAACGTACCGTCCACAGCCGCTACGGCTGCGTTATCGGGGTTCAGGCGCAGGTTCTGGCCCGTGTTGCTCGTTACCCGAATCCGGTCGACGGTCGGGTTGAAGTCAAAGCCGAATTCGGTGCCCGACAACGGGGTGCTCAGCGGACCTGAGCCAACAACCGCAGCCGCTCCGCTCGACGTATTGATGGTGTACAGGCGGCTGGTGCTGCCAAGGGCGTAAAGCTGACCATTGACCGGCCGGAAGTCGATACCCCGGATCATTTCGCCGTCCTGCAGACCCATGATGGTCTTCCGGATGAGCGACGACGGATTCATCGGGTTGAACGTTACCAGCATGTTACCGCCTTCGACCGCGTAGGCGACCGGTTCGGTCGGAATGGCCAGACCCACAATGCTCATGCCAACGTCGGGCAGGTTGCCAATCTTCGTAGCGCGGCCCGTAGCCAGATCGATCTCGAAGAAAGCGGGTTGATTATCAACAATCAGCGTAGCCAGGGTATTGCCATCCGGGGCAATGTCGAAACTGCCGGTGCCGGCCGCGTTGACGCCCAGCGAACCGATTTCTACCAGCGTACCGTTGTTGGGCGGGTCCTGCCGATACAGTTTGTCGGTAACCGGATCGATCACGTACAACGTGGTGGTGGTCACGCCCGACCGGTTGTTAGTGTAGGCGGCCCCTGTCAGGCGGGCGCCCGGTGCGCCGTTGATATTGCCGTCGATGACCTGCACGGTTCCCGTTTCCGGGTTCAGACGCAGGTTCTGGCCGTTGTTGGTTACCAGACGAATCCGGTCGACGGTCGGGTTGAAGTCGAATCCAATGTCATCGCCCATGACCGTTGGCATGAAAGGTCCTGAACCCAGCGCCGTTGCGGCACCCGTCATGGGGTTGATGGCGTACAGGCGGCTACCGCGCGTAACCCCGTAGAGCTGCCCGGTGGCCGGCCGGAAGTCGATGCCCCGCAGTACGTCACCACTGGCAATACCGGTGATCGTGATGGTGGCCGTTGGCATTGTGGTATTCGCCAGCGTGACACGCAGCAGCCTGTTGTTGTCAGTAAGCAGGTAAACCGGTGCATTAGAAGCCAAGCGGGCGCTGCTGCGGGGAGTGTTCATCTCCTCAACTTCTGAGGGCTTACACGCATTCAGCGTTATCAGCGAGCCGACCAGCAGCAATGTGGCGGCCTGACGTAACGTCCGGAGTGGGGAATTGGTAAACATAGTTTGCGGATCAGTTAATTGTTAACAGTGAAAAAGTTGTATACGTACAATTCCCTTACGTACGCCCGCGCCTTTCAGATTGTCAATGGTTAAAATCTAATTAAAAACTAATTTCTCGGTCACTTCGGCCGCTTTCCCGGTATGTCGTCCGGCCGCGCTCGCCGAAAACGAAGCGCGGTGCGGCCAACAGGATTCACCTGCCGACCGCACCGCGCTTACTGGGTTAGTAACGAGTACGTTAGTCGATTTTTTTCTTCGCTCCGCCGTCCGATGACGAACCGGCTTTGGCGGGGGGCGTATCGGTTGACGGGGTCGTGGTTGCGGTAACAACCGGGTTGCCTTCCTTATCTAGTTCAATCAACTCGTAGCCAAGCCGCTGCAGGCCGGGTTTGATCAGTTCCTTATTCCCTACCACGGTAATGATCATCTTGTCGACCGGCAGGTTTTTCTTCGCTACGGCGTCGATCTGCGCTTTGGTGATGTTGCGCAGGATCTCGCTTTGCTGCTCCACGAAGTTGCGCGGCAGGTCGTACTCGATGATACGGCCGAGGAAAAATGCCTTTTGCAGCGGGGTTTCGTAACGCAGGGCGTCTACCTGACCCAGCGAGCTTTTCACGAATGCCAGTTCCTGCTCCGAAATACCCGACTTGGTGTAGTTGGTAATTTCCTTAACGAACTCCACTACCGAGCTATCCGTCGCGGCTGCTTTCACACCCGCCTGCGCCGTGAACGGCCCCGGGGTTTTGGTACTGCCAAAGCCGGAGCGGGCGCCGTAGGTCCAGCCTTTGTCTTCGCGCAGGTTCATGTTGATCCGGCTGTTGAAGGCACCACCCAGCATGTAGTTAGCCAGGCCGGCCCGGTAGTAATCGCCGGTAGCGTCGTAGGGCATGTCGGTCAGGTAGCCAATCCGGATTTCCGACTGAGCCGCTTTTTCTTTGTCGACCAGGTAAATGCGGGTCTTGTCGATTTTGCGGGCGGGCGCGGCTTTAGGCAGGGTCACGGACTTAGGTGCCCATTTGTTCAGAAACGCCAGCTTAGACAGGGCCGTCGACTGGTCGATGTCGCCCACAATGACGAGGTTCGTTACCGACGGCGACAGGTATTTCTGGTAGAAGGCCTTAACGTCGTCGAGCGTAATGGCTTCGACCGTTTTCACCGTGCCGCTAACCGGGATCGAGCGGATGTTGTCGGGGCCGTAAAGCAGTTTGCTGTAGGCTTTGTTGGCAATGACAACGGGCTGGGTGCTCTGGTTGGCGACCAGTTCGATCTGCTGCTTTTTGAGCCGGTCAAAATCCTCGGCCGCGAACTTCGGACGCAGCAGTTTTTCTTCGACCAGGGCCAGTGTCGAATCCAGGTTTTTGACCATCGATTCAACCGATACGTTGATTTCCTCAGTACCGGCCCGGATGTCGATGTTGCTGCCGAGTTTTTCCAGTTTGGCGCTTAATTCTTCGTTGCTGAACCGCTCGGTGGCCTCGTTCATCAGCGCGGCCGTCAGTTGGGCGATACCGGCTTTTGACGGATCGGTAGCCGACAGCAGATGCCCGCCTTTGATCGAGAACAGCATCGTAACGGTCGGCACTTCGTCGTTGCGCGCACCGATCACTTTCAGGCCGTTGGCCATCTTATCGGTCCAGTAGGGCGGAACTTTCAGCGTCGGGTTCGGACCCGGGCCGGGCTTCGCGCTCCGGTCGAAGCTGTCTTTTGGTTTCTTGTACGTCAGGCCGGTGTAGCCGTAGTCAGGGGCTTTATAACCGGTCGTGGCGATGGTGTAGTTGTCGGGCTTGGCCACGATGTCGGCTTTACCTTTGGGATACACCGTCAGGATCACGGCGTTTTTGCCTTTGATGTACTGATTATACACCCGCATAATATCGGCCTTGGTTACGCTCTTGTACCGCTTGAACTCCTGCGGCAGGTAGTTCGGGTTACCCAGAAACGTCTGGAACGAAGCCAGTTGTGACACCTTACCCGAAACGCTCGACAGGCCGTCGATGAGCTGAGCCTCGCGGGTAGCCGTAAACTGCTTGATGTCATCGTCGGTAACGCCCCGTTTTTCAAACTCAACCAGCGTCTGCCGAACGGCCGCTTCGATGCTGTCCAGTTTTTTGTCGGGGAACGGCAGCACCGTAAAGGCAAACTGCCCCGACAGTTCAGTGGCCGGGTGCGAGGCATTGGCCTGCACGGCAATCTGTTTCTTCACGAAGTTCTTGTAGAACAGGGAGCTTTTGCCACCGCCCAGAATTTCGGCCAGCGCATCGAGCGGAGCCTCGTCGGGGTGGAAGTTCGGCACCGTCGGGAAGACGATCTGCAGCATCGGGAACCGGATGTTGTCTTCGTACGATACGTAGCGGTCTTTGTCCAGCATGGGCGACGGTACCTGCGTTTTGGTTACGGCGGGTCCGGCCGGAATGTTGCCGAAATACCTCTCTACCAGCGATACCACCTGCTTGGGGTTCACATCGCCCCCGATGGTCAGTACGGCGTTGTTGGGACCGTACCAGCGCAGGAAGAAGTTCTTCAGGTCGTTGACGTTCACGCGGTTGAGGTCTTCGACGTAGCCGATTGTCAGCCAGGAGTAGGGGTGCCCGTAGGGGTACAGGTTCTTGGCAACGTACTCGCTGGCCAGGCCATACGGGCGGTTGTCGTAGTTCTGGCCCCGTTCGTTTTTCACCGTAGCCCGCTGAATCTCAAACTTTTTCTGCGTCACCGCATCCAGCAGGAAACCCATGCGGTCGGCTTCGAGCCAGAGGGCCCGTTCGAGCTGGTTGCTCGGCAGGGTCTCGAAGTAGTTGGTGCGGTCGCGGTTGGTGGTGCCGTTGAGCGTACCGCCCGACTCGGTCACGATCTTGAAGTGTTCATCGTCGGCTACGTGGTCGGAGCCCTGAAACATCATGTGCTCGAAGAAGTGGGCGAACCCCGACTTGCCGATCTCTTCGCGGGCCGAGCCGACGTGGTAGGTCACATCAACGTGTACGATGGGGTCGGAGTGGTCTTCGTGAATGACCAGTGTCAGGCCATTGGGCAGTACGTACTTTTCGTACGGAATCAGGAGTTCGTTGCCCTTGCGGGTGACCTTCTCCACCAGCCTGGTTTGGGCCTGAGCAACACCGACGGCCAGCAGGGCCAGCAGCGTTGCCAACTTGAAGGTAGTTTTTCTCATAAATGGGTATTGACCATAAATAAGTTGGTAATTTACGCAGATGTCAGGGAAATAACGGCATAATTGGTCTTGAAAAAGAATAAATAATCGGTCGAGGGTGCGCTCATGACTGGCCGGGACGATGCTCATAATCGAGTACCTTTGATTCATTCATTTACGTCAGTCAAGTCGATACCCACGCATGCACCGCCTTCTTCTGATTTTCCTTGGTCTGCTGAGCACCTCGTTCGTCGGTGCTCAGTCGGTAGATAGCGCAGAGACCATCCGGGTTATGCAGCAACTCGCTGATAACTACTGGCGATTCCAGGCTGGTGATAGCCTGGCCTGGGCTGACCCTACCTACGATGATCGGGCGTGGGAGCTAACGTCGCCAGCCGAGCCGCTCATCGAAAACAAGGCGTTGTGGGCATCCGGGCGCGGTTGGTTCCGGTTGCCTGTGAAGGTCGAGAAGCGGCTCGTGGGGCAGGATTTTCAGCTGGTAATCGAGCAGTACGGATCGTCGGAGGTGTATCTCGATGGTCGACGGCTGGCCGTTCTTCAGCCGCCGGGCACTGATTCGGCGGGGTCGCAACGCATTGCCCAGCTCATTCCGTTTCGCCTGACAGACACCAGTCGCCACTTGCTGGCGGTACGTTACTGGTTTCCCCGGCAGCCGGTTTACTACGCCAACGTGGACATAAATCCGTTCAAGATGCAGTTGGAGAAGCGTAGCGAAGCTGGTCAGAACCTGATACTGAGCCATCGCTGGATAGCCGGACTGGATTATTCGCTGGCTGGTATATTTCTGCTGCTGGGGCTGCTGCATAGTCTGTTTTACCGCGCCAATGCGGCACAACGGATTAATTGGTGGCTGGGGCTGATGATGCTGGCTTTTGGTGCCTTTTTTCTGCTGAACGGCTTGTCGGCCCTTTCGAACACGCTCCAGTTGTATTCACTGATCGTCCTGGTTGCCAATCTCCTTGGCTATGCTGGTTTGGCGCTGCTGTTGACGGCCGTGTATCATTACCTGAACCGGCGACGCGGCAAGGTCTACTGGTTGATAAGTTGTCTGTTACTGGTTGATGTCATGTATCAGATTGTTATTGGCCCTTTACCCGAGCCGGTTGCTGGCGTGGCCATTGCAGCGTCGCTGATCGAGTACGTACGGGTTAGCTGGCTGGGAAAGCGTCGGGGGGATGTCGATGCCCGATTGCCCTGGAATTCCCTGAGAATCATATTTTTTGTGGTGCTGGTTGGCTTCGTTATTCTCATCGTGCTGGCTTTTCTCTCGGTCGTACTGGGCGATGTAGACAGTCTTGTTCTGATGAGCATTACAACCGTAACTGTGCTGATTGCACTGCTGGCTATTCCGCTTGGCTTATCCCTGTCGCTCGTGCGCGACTACGCCCGAACGTACCAGTCCCTGCGCCAGAAACTGCGCGAAGTAGAAGACCTATCGGCCCGGACGATCGCCCAGGAGCAGGAAAAGCAGCACCTGCTGGCCGTTCAGAACGAAACGCTAGAACAGCAGGTTGCCGAACGTACGGCTGCGTTGCAGCAATCCCTGGCTGACCTGCGGGCTACGCAGGCTCAGCTGATTCAACGCGAAAAACTGGCCAGCCTGGGTGAACTCACGGCCGGAATCGCTCACGAAATCCAGAACCCGCTGAACTTCGTCAACAACTTCGCCGAAGTGTCGCTGGAACTGGTTCAGGAACTGGACGAAGAGCACGAAAAGGAAGCCGAACGGGACCACGATCTGGAACGGGACCTGCTGACCGATCTGCAACAGAACCTTGCCAAGATTGGTGAACATGGGCACCGGGCCGCCAATATTGTGCGGGGCATGCTGGAACACAGCCGCGTCGGGACCGGCCAGAAACAGCCCACCGATCTGAACGCACTGGTCGATGAATACCTGCGGCTCAGCTACCACGGATTACGGCGGGCCGGCGATCCGGCAACGGATAAAACGGTTAATTACACCCTCCTGACTGATCTGGCCGGCGACCTGCCGAGCTACAGCGTTGTGCCGCAGGACATTGGCCGCGTGCTGCTGAATCTGTTCAACAACGCTTTTTATGCCGTCGGTGAGCGGCAGAAACAGGAAACAGCCGCTTATCAGCCCACCGTTTCGGTACGTACGCAGCGGCTGGGCGACAGGCTGTCCATTCAAATCCGGGACAATGGATCGGGTATTCCTGCTGCCGTGATCGGGAAGATCTTTCAGCCGTTCTTTACCACCAAACCCACCGGACAGGGTACTGGTCTTGGCCTGTCGATCAGTTACGATATCATTACCAACGGCCATGGTGGCACCCTAACCGTGCAGTCGGAACCGGGGCAGTTTACGGAGTTCACGATAACGCTGCCCATTCCCGCGTGATGTCTGAGCCGTAGTCGTTCGAGTAGTGGTCAGGTAGGTATGTGGTGCCATACATTCCGTCCGGTTATCCTGCATTCCAATTTGTGATGCCCGGACCAACATTCGTCGGGCTACTTTTACGGCGAATTATTCACCAACACAGCACGTTCTGTTGATAGGGCCGGTCCGTTGTCGGGGTGGCCTGTGAACGACAAATACAACCATGATCACTACTGATATATGCATTATCGGCGCAGGCCCGGTGGGTCTGTTCGCCGTCTTTGAAGCTGGTTTGCTGAAGATGCGCTGCCACCTGATCGACGCCCTGCCGCAGGTGGGGGGCCAGCTCTCCGAGATTTACCCTCAAAAACCAATTTACGATATACCGGGGTACCCAGCCATCAACGCCCAGGACCTGGTCGACAACCTGATGGAGCAGATTGAGCCGTTTCACCCGACGTTCACGCTTGGCGAGCGCGTTGAGAATCTGGTGAAGCAGGAGGATGACTCGTACCTCATCACGACCACCGACGGTACGGCTGTGCATTGCCAGGTCGTTGTCATTGCCGGTGGTCTTGGCTGTTTCGAACCGCGCAAACCGGAGATTGAGAACCTGGAGCGCTTTGAAGGCAAGGGTGTAGCCTACATGGTGAAGAACCCTGAGCAACTGCGCGACCGGCGCGTAGTGCTGGCCGGCGGTGGTGATTCCGCCCTCGACTGGACCATTTTCCTGGCCAACGTAGCGAAGCAGGTCACGCTCGTGCACCGGGGCGATACGTTCCGGGGGGCACCGGATTCGGCCGAGAAAGTGTTCGAACTGGCCAAAGAAGGCCGAATCAACCTGGTGCTGCAATCGAACATCACCAGCATCAATGGAAATGGCCATTTGCAGGAGGTAAACATTACCGCAAAAGATAAATCGGTAACGACCCTGGAGGCCGATAACCTGATTCCTCTGTTCGGCCTGACGCCGAAGCTCGGACCCATCGCCGACTGGGGCCTGAACATCGACAAATCAGCGATTGCTGTCAACACGACCGATTATTCTACCAACGTCGAGCGGATCTACGCCATCGGCGACATCAATACGTATCCGGGTAAGCTCAAGCTGATCCTGTGCGGCTTCCACGAGGCCGCGCTGATGTGCCAGAGCGCATTCAGGTACGTCTACCCGAACCAGAAACTCAGTTTCAAGTACACGACCGTCAACGGCGTACCAACTTTTTAAAAAAGGAGTAAAGGGAAGAGAGGGACGAAAGGAAATAGTGATGCGCTGATCTATTTTCTCCCTTTCGTCCCTCTCTTCCCCTTCCTTCCCTTTATTATGATTCAATTTACCATAGAAGACCGCGACGGTACGCGGCAAACGCTGGAAATACCGGAAGGCATTACCCTGAGCCTGATGGAAGTGCTCAAAGCGTCTGAATACAACATTTTAGCGACCTGTGGGGGCATGGCCCTCTGTGCCACCTGCCATGTTCAGGTCCTGGACGGGCTTGACAGGCTGCCATCGGCTCAGGATGCCGAACTCGATATGCTCGACACCCTGCCCGACGCCGACTTCGACAGCCGGTTGTCCTGCCAGCTTCGCGTGGATGAATCGCTGGCCGGGGGCGTGTTCCGGATTCGGGGCGCGGAGCAGTAGCGATGCTTACCGTAAAAAAAATGTAAGGTCCTGATTTTGCAGTTATTATGCCCTGAATGAGTACATTGACGCGAATCGCTTCAGGCTGGTTGTGTGCCCCAGAAAGCACCTGACAGTTGTGTATGCGTCTGTCGACAAGGCAATGTAACATCAGGCTTTTATGAACTACCTCTTCTTTTTCATTTGCCTGTTGGTGGCTTTAAATGCCTCGGCGCAGGAATCTGAAACGTTTCGGCTATACGATTTAGGTAGGGAAGGGGTGTTGCTGCAAACCGGGTGGCGATTTCAGCCCGGCGACAATCCGGATTACGCCCGTCCCAACTTTGACGACCGGAACTGGCCGACGGTTGATCCTACCCAACCCATTCAGCAGTTCACCCGGTTGCAGCAGGCGGGTATCGGCTGGCTCCGCCTTCGCCTGAAGCCGTCCCCGCAGTACAACACAACCACACTGTTACAGGTCAATCAGGTCGTTGCTTCTGAAATTTATCTGAATGGCCGGCTGCTTCAGCGGTACGGCGTCATCGGCCCTACGCCCCAAACGAGCCGGGCCTACCAGCCTTCGGGTGAACCGATTGGATTTCCTTTGACGGCAAATACCGAGTCAGTGCTGGCTGTCCGGGTGGCTTACTGTCCGTTGCTATCGCCCCATTTTCCCGCTCCGTTGTCATACAGCGTATTTTCGGCTCGCCTTTCCCAGCCGGTGCAGGTGGTTCATTTTTACCGCAACCGGACCATTCTGGTTTGTATTAACCTCATTCCGTCCGCCCTGCTCCTGATCCTGGGCGTCATTCACTTCACATTTTTTTATTACAATCGAAAGCAGCTCACAAATCTGTATTTCGCGAGTTATACGATCCTATTTTCCATTGGCTACGCTATCGGTGCGCTGCCGTTTCTGTTTCGTTGGGTAGCCGTTCAGGAGTGGTTATTTATCGTCGGATTTATATTGAGTGTGGTCGGTTTCTGGTTCAGTGTTGTTGCTCATTACCTACTGTTTTCGTTTCGGCAGGGGAGGTTCTTCTACGCCATTACGGCGGCCGGATTGCTGAGCATATTCATGGCAAATGCTCCGGATAATCCGCTGAAATGGCTGGGCGGACCGTTTATCTGGGTGCTTTTTTCACTTGAACTTCTGCGGGTAACCATTGTGGCCCTGCGCCGGCAACGACCGGGTGCGCCGATCGTTGTGGCAGGTCATGCCCTAAAAGCCTTGTTTTTGGTGCTGTTTATCAACGTCTATTACCTGCCCCTACCGACAGGCGTCAACCCCTCAACCATTGGAAGCCTTTTTTTTAGCCTGAGTGCACTTAGCGTACCACTGGCCTTGTCGCTCTTTCTGGCCCGTGAATTTGCCATGATTAGTCAGCTGCTCGCTGTCAAGCTTACCGAAGTAGAAACCCTGTCGACACAGGCTATTGCGCAGGAGCAGGAGAAACAAGGGTGGCTGGCTTCGCAGAACGAAACGCTTGAGCGCGAGGTTAAAACCCGGACCGCCGAATTACAGCAGTCGCTCAACCAGTTGAAGACGACGCAGGATCAGCTTGTCCAGCAGGAGAAACTGGCCAGTTTGGGTGAGCTTACGGCAGGGGTTGCCCACGAAATTCAGAACCCCCTGAATTTCGTGAACAATTTCAGTGAAGTAAATATAGAGTTGACCGATGAACTCAGGCAGGCATTGCATCAACCGGCTCCGGACCTCGGTCTGGCCGACAGCCTGCTTGACGACCTGCGTGAAAACATGCAGCACATCAGTCGGAACGGTCAGCGGGCTGCGGGGATCGTTCGCAGTATGCTCGAACATAACCGAAGCGCCAGCGCTGTCCATGAACGTCAGCCGACCAATCTGAACACCCTGGCCGATGAATGCCTGACGCTCGCTTACCATACGATGCGAGCCAGAAATCCAACGCTGACGGTAGAGTTAATTAAGGTTCTGGACCCCGCCATTGGTACCCCCGAACTGGTACCTCAGGACATTGGCCGGGTGTTGATAAACCTCTTCAATAATGCGTTTTACGCCGTTGATCAGCAGGTCAGGCGCCTTGGCTCAGCCTATCATCCACAGATCCGGATTACAACCATGACGCAAAACGGACACGTGTTGCTTACGGTCAGAGACAACGGGGTGGGCATACCAGCCGACCAGTTAAAGAAAATATATCAGCCATTTTTTACGACAAAACCTACGGGAGAGGGTACCGGCCTTGGCTTATCCATCAGCTATGACATTGTAACGAAAGGGCATGGCGGCCAGATGACGGTGGCATCTGATGTAGGCAAATACACAGAATTTACTCTGCAACTACCCATAACCTCCTGACACACTATGAGCGCATCCCCATCCGACGACACCCGATCAATCGTACTGCCCGATTCAGTTCGTCGTAGAATCGAAGCAATACAGCAACGACCACTGCATGACTGGTCGTTGGCGTTTCTTGACGCGAAACGGCAATGTACAGACCCCTTAGCCGATGACGTGATTTCGACGGTGCTCGGTCGCGGCCAGGGCGGCTACGTCAACCAATTGTTTCGGGACCTGGTGCGGAATGACGATCCGGTACCCGGTAATATGCCCGCCGAGATCTCAGACTATTTCCGGCAGACCACCCAGCTGCCCGAGTGGTTTGATCCCGATTTGATTGCCTTATCCCAGCAGGTCTACAAACTGCATGGACACCTGATGGGGCTGGTGCTTTCGTGCAAATCGTTACCGGAGAGTTATGCCTGCGCAAAAGGGGCCATGGTGCTGTATCAGACAGGCCGATTGAACGAACACCACGGGGCCCGGGAGGCTTTCACGCGTCGAATCGTTGAAACCGCCCAGTTTGTGGTCAATGTTATGTCGCCAGATAGTTTCGAACCCGAAGGGCTGGCCATACGTACAGTTCAGAAAGTACGATTGATCCATGCTACTATTCGATATTATCTGCGAACGAACGGCTGGCAGACGTCGCTTTACGATGAGCCAATCAACCAGGAAGATATGGCCGGAACGTTGATGGCTTTTTCCGTTTTGGTGCTTGATGGCCTGAAAAAAATGCGAATAAATCTGGCTCCTGAAGAGGAAGAGGCTTTTCTGCATGCCTGGCGGGTTGTGGGCTATCTGATGGGTGTAGACGACGATCTATTACCAGCTAACTGTACCGATGGCCGAAGGCTGGGAAAAGCCATTCTGGATCATCAGATTGAACCAAGCGACCACGGGCGTGAGTTAACGGGTGCCTTAATTAAGTTCAAACAGGAAATATCACTGGAAGGCTGGGTCGGTAAAGTTCCTGAATGGATACATTTTATGGTTGGCCCCGACATCGCAGCAACTATCGGAGTTGAAGCCGACCCTGAGAAACTACAGGATTTGCAGGAATTGATGAATACGTTTGATAAGGTCGATAGCCTGGTCAAAAGTTCGCCTATTGTTGAAGATGTTGCGGCTATGTTAGCCAGAGTGGCGCTGAAAATGATGATTGGTTTCATGGGACGAAACGTCGATGTTAATTTTTACCTGCCCGAGTCATTAAAAAAAGACTGGGGGGTCGACCCAACTTGATTCGTGGGGCGGCTTCGTCTGAACGTTGTTAACTGGCGCTGCTCTTGAAACGCCTACTCTACTTCTACTACCAGTTCAATTTCTACCGCGTAATTCGACGGCAGGGCTCCCATGCCCACCGCCGACCGGGCGTGTTTGCCCCGTTCGCCAAACGTAGCCACGAGCAGGTCGGAGCAGCCGTTGACAACCTTGGGCTGATCGCCGAAGTCGGGGGCGGAGTTGACAAAACCGGTCACCTTAACGATGCGCTTCACCCGGTCGAGCGAACCCAGTTCAGCTTTCAGCGTAGAGAGGAGCGAGATGGTGGCGACCCGGGCGGCTTCGTACCCCTGCTCAATGGTCAGGTCTTTGCCGAGCTTGCCCATAATTCCCGAACCATCGGCGCGCGTGCATACGTGGCCCGCCAGAAACAGCAGATTGCCCGTCCGGACCGCCTTGACGTAGTTGGCCATCGGTTTGGCGGGGGTAAACAACGTAATGCCCATCTTGGTCAGCGTTTCCTCCACCGACTGGGCATACGTAGTACTGATGGAAAAGCTGAGCAGGCAAAGACACGTGATTGTTTTCATGTGGTGATTGATTGCGTTTAGTCTACCAGTCGATACGCAGATCCTGGTAATGGGTAGGTTAAGGCTGCAAACTACTAAAAAGTACCAAATCAGCGGGAGGCAGTCAACGTACGCCGAACGTACCCGTTGCCCGTCTGCGGATTCATTCTACAGCTTCTTCTCCATGACGATGAACGACAGAGGAACCTTAGGCAGACCAAAGCGCGGGTCGTCCATCGGAAACGGCCGGGTTTCGCCCGTTGTCCGGTAGCCGCGCCGTTCGTACCAGGCAATCAGTTCGTGCCGTTGTGGAATCACCGTCATCGTGATGCTGCGGCAGCCCTGGTTGCGGGCAACCTGTTCGGCTGCGGCCATGAGCTGCTTGCCAATGCCGCCTGTCTGCGCATCGGGCGATACGGTCAGCATACCCAGATAAAGCGTAGGCGCACCGGTATGATCCGGTTTTGTTTCGAGGTACACGCAGCCAAGGACGCGGCCATCGGCTTCGTAGGTCAGTAGGGTAGCCGCCGGGTTCTGCAACATGGCCCGCAGCGACGCTTCGTCGGTCCGGACGCCGTCGAGGAGGTCGGCTTCGGTGGTCCAGCCGCGCCGGGAGCTGTCGCCCCGGTAGGCACTGTTGACAAGTTGGTTCATCGTTGGGATGTCCGGCTCCATTGCGGGCCGGATGCATGCGTTGTTCATAAGCCGCAAAGATAAGAGATGATGGAAAACGTCCGCCCGCGGCTGACAATAGCACCGACAGGGTGATTTGATCAATCCGGTTAAACTTCGGGCCGCTGCCGGTTGTTGCTGTTGTATGTCGTATCTGTTTTCCCCGCTTACACTACGTAACCTTCAGCTTAACAACCGGATTGTGGTTTCGCCGATGTGCCAATATTCGAGCGTTGATGGGTTCGCCAACGACTGGCACCTGGTTCATCTCGGTAGCCGCGCCGTTGGCGGTGCGGGCCTGATCTTCACCGAAGCAACGGCCGTATCACCCGAGGGCCGCATTACGCCCGACGACCTCGGTATCTGGTCGGATGCCCACATCCCGGAACTGGCACGGATCACTACGTTTATTCGTCAACAGGGGTCGGTGTCCGGTATTCAGCTGGCGCATGCCGGTCGCAAAGCCAGCCATCGCCGGCCGTGGGAGGGAGGCTCTCTCATTGGCCCCACCGAAGAACGGGGCTGGCAGACCGTAGCGCCGAGTCCCCTGCCATTTGCTGAGGGAGGGCCAACTCCCACGGAACTGGACGACGCCGGCCTTCAGAAAATCCGGGACGACTTCCGGGCGGCCGCCGAGCGGGCGCTGTCGGCCGGGTTTTCGGTCGTCGAGATTCACGCGGCTCATGGCTACCTGCTCCACGAATTTCTGTCGCCCCTGAGCAATCACCGTACCGATGGCTACGGCGGCTCCTTCGACAACCGGGTTCGGTTGTTGCTGGAGGTGGTTCGAGCGGTCAGGCGTGTCTGGCCCGACGAGTTGCCCCTGTTTGTCAGGATTTCGGCCACCGACTGGACCGAAGGCGGCTGGACGGTCGGGGATTCGGTAGCCCTGGCCGGCTTATTGAAACCGGAAGGGGTAGATTTAATTGACTGTTCAACCGGCGGGAATGTGCCCCGGGCTACCATCCCAACCGGCCCCGGCTATCAGGTCAGCTTTGCCGATCGCATCCGCAACGAAACCGGGATGCCGACGGGAGCCGTCGGGCTGATTACGTCGGCCGATCAGGCTGAAGCCATTCTGGCGGCTGGACAGGCTGATTTGATTCTGCTGGCCCGAGCGTTCCTGCGCGACCCGTTTTTTCCGCTGCACGCAGCGCAGTCGCTGGGCGACGACCTAACCTGGCCGGTTCAGTACGAACGCGCCAAACCCCGGCCATAATCCGATCAATCCGAAAACTATCAATAAACCAATACGTATGAATTTTACATCCAACCGCCCCGAAGATTTGCTGTTTGATGCGGCCCGCCGGGGCGACGTAACGTACCTTCAGGAACTGATCAATGCCCAGGTTAACGTGAACAGCCAGGATGGCAAAGGATTCACCCCGCTGATTCTGGCGGCTTACGACGGGCATCTGGAAGCCACCCGGCTGCTGCTCAACGCCGGGGCGAATCCGAACCTGCAGGACGTAACGGGCAATACGGCCCTGATGGGCGTCAGTTTCAAGGGTTATCCCGAGATTGCTACGTTGCTCATTGAAAACGGAGCCGACGTGAACGCGCGGAACGGCAACAACGGTACCGCCCTGATGTTTGCCACGTTGTTCGGTCGCCACGCCCTGGTTCAGCTGCTGCTCGACGCCGGGGCCGATACCACCATCCGCGACGTCCGGGGGCTGACCGCCCGCGACCTGGCCGTTCAGCAGGGGAATGCAGAAGCCCTCCGGCTCTTTGCCGAACGAGGGGTGTAGGCCGGGTTTATACCACGGGCCGGGATTTGCGCATGAACACGAACAGGCGGGTGAACACGTAGCTGTAAAACACGAACACGGTCGAGCCGACAAGGATACGAACTACCCAGTAGTTGTCTACGCCCAGATGATTTAGCCCCCAGACACCGAGCGTATTGAGGAGGCCGTTGCCCAGTGAAACGACTACGTACCGGATCAGCTGGCTGGTGGTCTCGGTGGTCGATTTATCCCGAAACACCCAGAATTTGTTCAGGACGAAACCGACGATCATACCGCTGATGTGCCCCACGCCCGTAGCCACTACGAGACTCGTCAGGCCCGGTTGAGTCAGCAGGTAGCCAATGCCGTAATCGACCACCGTGGCGAAAAGCGATACGTTGGCAAAGCGGAAAAATTCGGCAAGTCGATGGTTCATGTCCGGTCGTTCCTGAAGCGTTTCCAGCCCTTTTATTGTAAAAAAGGCTGGCCGGACGTTTGTTTTTGAATCAACCGGCGAAACGGCAGATTTAACGCAGCGGTAACATCCGGCGGTGCGGCCGGGGAAAGCTACGCATGGAGATCGCTCGCGCCCGGTCGTGAAAGCAGCTTCCGGATCTCGTCGCGGGTCCGTTTCAGACGCATCTTCAGTGCCCCCTCCGACACGCCATACTGCTGGCTGAGGTCACGCAGCGATATCCCCCGCTCGTATTTAAGCCGCAGCAACGTCACGTCTTCATCGCGCACGTGTTGCAGCACCCGATCCAGTATGGTCAGCTGCCAGTCGATCGTTTCGGACTGGCCGGCGTCGGGCACGTGGTTGGAAACTTCGTCGGACAGGAGTTCAGTAGTCAGGCGTTTTTGCACCCGAATCTGATCCATGCAGTAATTGTACGTAATGGCGTACAGCCAGGTCGAGAATGTTGAGCGGTTGTTGAAGGAGTCGATCTTGCTGAGTACCTTCAGGAAAATGTCCTGCGTACAGTCCTGGGCCAGCTGTGGATGTTTGGTAAGCGTAAAACAAAGCCGGTACACCTTCGGGGCGTAGTGGCGGTACAGAGTCGTAAAGGATTCGATTCGGTTAGCGTCCTGGACCATTGAATGAGTTGAGTGTTGGGCAGCAGGCAGGATTGGCTTCATAGACTTTGGCTTTAGCGGGTTATGGGATCAGCAACAAACGGGCGGCCTGATGCCGCTCGATGCGGATACGTTCATTGGCCTGACGATGCTGGTGAACCACGTAGGCAAAGTACCCAAACCTGCCTGGCTTCGACTAACACTTTTGTATCATTTCCTGACACTCCTGTTTCATACACGAAAAAAAGCCCGGTTTTTCGGGCTTTTTTTCGTGATACATGACCAGATTGGTCGGTTTACGGGGTTGTTACGGTCGGCTTCCCGAACTGAGAGGGCGATACCCCATACCGCTCCTGAAATACCTTGGCGAAATACGACAGGTTTTCAAAACCGACGGCATAGGCGATCTGGGTGACGTTGTCCTGACTGGTGGTCAGGAGTTCGGCGGCCTTTTGGAGCCGGATCTCCCGGATGAAAGACACCGGAGTCGTATTGGTCAGGGCTTTGAGCTTGCGGTGCAGCTGGACCCGGCTCAGGTTGGCAGCCTGAGCAAGTTTCTCTACCCCAAAACCTGCGTCGTCGAGGTGCTGCATGACAATATTGGTTAGCCGGTCAAGGAACTTCTGCTCGGCGGTCAGCGGAGCCGGCGGAATCAGGGTAGGCGTAGGCGTTCCCAGCGATAGGGTGAAATACTGAAACAGGCGTTTTCGCTGCTGAATCAGGTTCCAGACCCGCACCTCAATCTCCTCGCGGTTGAACGGTTTGGTCAGAAAGTCAACGGCTTCGAGCCGGAAGCTTTCCAGCCGGTCTTCCAGTGTAGCCTTGGCCGTCAGCATGACTACCGGGATGTGGCTGGTTGTTTCCTGCGCTTTCAGGGCCTTACAGAAGCCATAGCCGTCGAGACGGGGCATCATCAGGTCACAGATTACGGCGGTGGGCAGGGTCATGGTCGCTTTTTCCAGGCCCTCCAGCCCATCAACAGCCTCGATGATCTGATACTCCCGTTCAAAAATGCTCCGCAAATACGCCCTGATGTCGGCATTGTCATCCACAATCAGGAGAACATTCTCCTGGATGTCGGAATCCAGTTCATCCGTCGGTGGCTCCGGCGCAGTCGCCTGTACCCGGAGGGCATCGGCCATTGCCTGTGTGCTGGGTACGTCCGTTGCCGGAACGGGGGCTTCCAGGGCTTGCAGCGGTAACCGCACCGTGAAGGTGGTACCGACCCCCTCGGTGCTGTCGACCTCGATGGTGCCGTTCAGGACATTGACCAGTTCGCTGACCAACGCCAGCCCGATGCCTGTGCCCTCGTAGTAGTGGCCGGCGTCGGTTTTGACCTGATAAAACTGCTCGAAAATATGCCCCAGATGGTCGGCGGCAATGCCAATGCCGGTGTCTTGAACGGTCAGGGTCAGCTGGTCGGCTTTGTCGGGCGCCGGATACGATATGGTCAGGAAAACTTCATGTCCAGCCGGGGTGAATTTAAAGGCATTGGACAGCAGGTTGGTAACGATTTTTTCAATCTTGTCGCGGTCGAAAGCCGTCCACCAGACGTCCTGAGTCTGGCTAAACCGAAACTGAATCTGGCGGCTTTGGGCCAGGGAGCCAAACGAACCGGCGAGCAGCCGGAAAAAGGCCGCGATGTTGCCGGGTTCGGTTTCGACCGTCAGCTGACCCGCTTCCAGTTTGCTGAGATCGAGCAGCTGATTGATCAGGCTGAGCAGCCGATGGCCGTTGCGCTCCATGAGCGTGAGTACCGATTCGTTGGGGAATCGCTGCTTCAGGTCGCTCAGCGGACCGAGAATCAGGGTAAGGGGTGTCCGGAATTCATGCGAGATGTTGGTGAAAAACCGGCTTTTCAGTGCGTCCAGCTCAGCCAGCCGACTGGCTTCCTTTTGTTCAAAAGCAACCTGCTGTTGAAGCAGGACCCGCTGCATCTGGAAGCGGTACAACTGCCAGGCAATGACCACCAGGAGGGCCAGATACAGACAGTAAGCCCACCAGCTCAGGTAGAAAGGCGGATGAACCTGAATGCGCAGGGACACCGGCGCACTCCAGATTTCGCCGTCGGCCGAGCCCATCATCTGCAGGGTGTACCGGCCGGGGGGCAACTGTGCATAATTGGCGAAGCGGTTGGTGCCGGCTTCTACCCAATCCTGATCGATGCCCTCTAGCCGGTAGCGAAAGCGGTTACGAACCGAATTAGTGAAATCCATCACCGCAAACTCGAACGTCACCAGGTTCTGATCGTACGCCAGATCGATGGACGGGGTGTATTCGATGCTCTCGCTCAGGATGCCGTCGGGCGTGCCGGGGTCGATGGTTCGGTTGTTTACTTTCAGGCCGATGATGTGCGCAACAGGTTTGGGTCGGGCCACGAACGGTCGGGCCGCGTTCGGTCGGGCGGCATTCGGAGCTGCGTTGGTCAGCGCCGACGCCCGGAAGGCCGTGAGGCCGTTGACGCCCCCAAACAGTAGTTCGCCCGCCGATGTTTTAAAGAACGAACTGGTATTGAATTCATCGTCCTGCAGACCGTCGGTTTTGGTATAGTTCCGGAACGTAAGGGTGCGTGGGTTGAAGTACGCCAGGCCCCGGTTCGTGCTCAGCCACAGGTTTTTGAACTCATCGGTCAGGATGCCGTACACGACCTTATTGGGCAGGCCCTGTTCTTCCGTAAAGTGTTCAAAGCGGCCCGTTTGCTTGTCCAGGCGTTCCAGACCGCCTTTGGTGCCGACCCACAGGAATCGATTGGGCTCGTAGGGGTCGTCGGTCAGGCTAAGCACAAAATCATTGGTCAGGCTCTGCCGGTTCGTGGCTGAGTTCTTAAACAGTGAAAAGACCAGACCGGTCCGGGTAGGTCGGGCTCGGATCAGACCTTTCTGGGTGCCGATCCAGAGCGTACCCGCGGCATCTTCGTAGAGGGCAAATGTTTCGGTGGGAGCGCCACTCCGGGGCAGCAGCGACTGGTAGCTGTACACCTGAAACCGTTCGGTGGTCGGGTTAAAACGAAGCAGTTTTCCATCGGCACCACCAAGCCAGAGGTAGCCGACCCGGTCTTCGATGGTCTGGTTACCAAAGAAACCGAACGACGTATTGGCCGGGAGTGGGTATTTTTTGAGCAGTTGCCAGTCCGGCGAAAACCTGAACAGGTGCTGCACGTGCGTTTCAAAATGAACATTGGACACCCAGAACGTACCGCGTCGATCCTGCATCAGGTACCGCTGTCGTCGGTCGGCGGGCGGAAGGTCGTTGCTGAGGAACGGCAGCAGTCGGTTATTCGCCCGGTCGAGCAGGCTGTAGGCAAACTCGTGCCGCAGGTAAATCCGGCCCTGCCGATCCGCGAAGATGTTGGAGAGGGTCGTGTTGGGCAGGTAGGACTGAAACTGCTTCACGTTGGGGTTAAACAGCCGGAGGCCGTAGCCACTGGTTCCAACCCAGAGCGCCCCGGTCTGGTCGCGGACCAGGTTGGTAATGGCGTACACATTGGCCGGCAGGGCTGCGAAGGCATTCCGGCTGGTCAGACTGTCCTGACGAAACAGGTCGGCGGGGGACATCAGCCAGAGAAAATCCTGGGTGGCTAAGGCTATGGTATGCTTGTCGATACGACGCAGGTTGACGCTCGTGTAATTGGTGCGGGGCAGGGGAATGATTTTCTGAACGTTTCCGAGCCGACAGATCAGACTGCTGGTGGTGGTAGCGGCCCAGAACTCCTGCTGAGCATCGGCATACATCGAATAAAACTCCCGAAAATTGCCGGTAAAGGGGTTGGCCGGGTGGATCTGGCCGGGCTGCCGCCACGAAAACGAGTAGGCACCGTGGGCATTCCCGGCAAACGCCCGGCCATCGGGCAGGAAATTGATGAAATGAAGTGGCGCACTCGCATCAACCCGGGGCATGGTCAGGCGTTTAATCTGCACCTGATCCGTAAAATTAGCTTTGTCCGGAAAGCCGGTTTTGAGCGATTCAGGCAGGCTGATGCAGAACAGCCGGTAGTTGTCTGTGCCAACCCAGATGTTACCGGTGGGGTCTTCGGCCAGCAGCCAGACCCCGTAATTGCCCGCATTGGGTGTGGCCTGATCGAGGATATCGAGGTGGTAGAACCGCTGCGTACGGTTGTCGAACAGATTCAGCCCCTGTGTTAGCGTCCCGACCCATAAACGCCCCTGCCTGTCGGTCAGTAAGGCCGAGCAGTTATTGTCAGACAGGCTGTACGCGTTATAGGAATCATGGGTAAAAACCTTGAACGTGTACCCGTCGTAGCGATTAAGCCCATCTTTCGTGCCCGCCCATATAAACCCTTTCTGATCCTGTTTGACGTCATAGACCATGCCCTGCGACAGCCCGTCGGATATCGTGCGTTCCTGCCATCCTTTGGGTTGAGCCAGAACGGACAGAGGCAAAAGAAACAGTAGCCAGAAGCGCATTCTTGCTAAAAGTTTATACGTAGTATAATACGGAGTAAGATATCCTGTAGATTTACTGATCTACAAAGACTTATTAATTTAAAGGAGTGGCAAAGCTGAGTGCATAGAAATCGGTCTGACGTTGACAGGGTGGTCAGTCAGAATAACCCAGTTGCCTTGTAGGGTATAGGCCCGAATGCAAAGGCACCGGACGTCCGGTGCCTTTTTCGGTTGGGTTGGTCAGCGTCCGCCGGGTCGGGTGGGGCGAACTTCAATTTTACTGGGCAGCGTCCGCGGGTTCATCCGGATCAGATCGGCCACCATCTGGCCAATGTCTTCGGGCTGGATTTTCCAGGCGTCCTGCTCGTTGGGTTCGTGGTTGTTGAAATGCGTCGCCACGGAGCCGGGCATGATTGTCGTTACCTTGATCCCCTCACTGCGCAGATCGAGCATGATGGCCTGCGTGAAGCCAACCAGCCCGAATTTGCTGGCGTTATAGGCTGAACCTTTCTCAAAGAAGTTCGTGCCGGCCAGACTGGCAATCGTAATGAAGTAGCCTTCACTTTCTTTCAGGGGGGCCAGCGTCGCTTTGGCGGTGTAGAAAACCCCCGTCAGGTTGATATCGATGGTTTCGTGCCACTGCTCGGGCGTCATTTCCTGGATGGACGCAAAGTGGCCAACACCGGCGTTGGCGATGACGTAATCGAGCCGACCCCACTGACTCAGGATGGTATCGACAACCCGTTGCTGGGAAGCCAGGTCGCGCACATCGGCACCGATGCCCAGGGCGTATCCGGCTTTGATTTCGTTTAGTTGGTTGGCGGCCAGTTCGGCGGCAACCGACGACCGGCTCGTTATCGCCACCTTGATGCCTTCCTTGATCAGTACTTCGGCGATGCCGTAGCCAATGCCTTTTGTGCCGCCTGTGATGAGTGCCGTTTTGGTAATGTCTGCCATGAATGCAATACGTTGATAGATGAAGAAAAGCCCGAACCTGGCTTGGGCGATAACCCCGAAGCCCAGCCGAAAGTTTCTGATTGAATAGTCCGAAACCGGTTTTGTAGCAGGCCGTCTACCGAATGCCTGATTAGTTTGACCCCATCTGCCGCTTTATGAAGGGAGCTCCGTATTGGCCGTCTACCCCGTAAAACCAGGCAACATCCCTATGATTGATCAACGAGTCGCTGCTTCACCAGAAACCCGAAGGCAATTGCCGGAAAAACGGGTGCAATCCATTGATGTATTCCGGGCGCTGACGATGCTGTTCATGATTTTCGTCAATGATCTCTGGACCCTGACCGGCATTCCTGACTGGCTGGAGCATTCGCCGGCTGATGTTGATTTTCTGGGCCTGGCCGATGTGGTCTTTCCCTGTTTCCTCTTTATCGTGGGCATGTCGATCCCCTTTGCGATCAATGACCGGCTGGCGAAGGGCGATTCCTATGGACTGATCATACGGCATATTGTCGTTCGCTCGGCTGCCCTGCTGATTATGGGGGTATTCACGGTCAATGTGCCGGAGCTAAACCCGCAGGCAACGGGCCTCAGCAGCGAGTGGTTTCAGATCCTGATGGTCGTGGGTTTTTTTCTGGTCTGGAACGTCTACCCTAGCCAGAAGGGCGCCAGCCAGTACGTCGTCAGGGGCGTGCAGCTAGCCGGGGTGATCCTGCTGGTCGGGCTGGCGATTCTCTTTCGTGGCGGAGACGGTAATCAGCTGAGCCGAATGACTCCGCAGTGGTGGGGAATTTTAGGCCTTATCGGCTGGACGTACCTGACCTGTGCCCTTATCTTTCTGTTCGTTCATCGGCAACCGCTCGGTTCATTGCTGGCCTGGGTGCTTTTTACGCTGGTATGTATCGCTGGCCATGCTGGCTGGCTACGGCAGCTCTGGCCCGACGGTCCGTCGAACTGGATCCTGGGCAACGGGGCTTTTCAATCCTTTACGATGGCCGGGGTGCTGGCTGCGGTACTGCTCAGTCGGTTTCGTAAGAACCAGAGTGCCCAGCACTTGCTTCTGCTCTTTAGCGGACTGGGCGGGTTGCTGCTCCTGGCTGGACTTGCTTCGAGGCAGTTTTTTATCATCTCCAAAATTCAGGCGACACCCACCTGGGTCCTGCTTTGCTCGGGCATTGCCTGCCTGGTGTTTGCTGGTGTGTACGTCCTGGTTGATATAAACGGCAAAAGCCATTGGTTCGACACCATCAGGCCCGCTGGCACGAGTACGTTGACCTGTTACCTGATTCCGTACGTTTGGTACAGCGTTGCTGCGTTGTCGGGTTTGTCGCTGCCCGACTGGTTGACGGTGGGCGTATTGGGCCTGCTGAAATCCCTGTTGTTTGCCTTCCTGATTATTGGCATAACGGCCGTACTGGGTAGAGCAAGGATTAAACTTAAACTGTAACCGAACATGAAGCTAGCTTTGGTGGTGGGTGTTAGTTGCTGGTTCGCGGCTGGCCGACTGGTCGCGCAGGCCGTTGAGTCGGGGGTGTATGAATGGGCAAAAGCCCCGGTTACGCAGAAAGCAAACGTAGCGCAGCGGCTGTTGCTGGAAGGGGCTACTACTGACTTTAAACGCGTCCGGATTCACGCAACGACCCTGCCGGCGCACCAGGTCCCGCACCCGTCGCACCGGCATGACGACGAAGAACTCATCATCGTAAAAGAAGGCGAACTGACCGTCACCATCGAGGGGAAGACAACGACCCTGGGGCCCGGCAGTATTGCGCTGATGATGCCCGGCGACGAACACGGTTTCGACAACCGGGGTAATGCACCGGCCACGTACTACGTTATGCGGTACGAAGCCAACGCCCCCGTCGACACCGCTCGGGGGCGAAAAGCCGGCGGATCGTTCTGGATCGACTTTCGGGACGTAGCGTTTCAGCCCCACAGCCAGGGGGGTATCCGGCGGATGTTCGACCGGGCCACGGCCATGACCAGGCGCTTCGAAATGCACGTAACGACGCTGAACGAAGGGCTATGGAGTCACCCGCCCCATACGCACCGGGCCGCCGAAATCCTCCTCATGATTGAGAACACCGCTCAGGAAAGCATCAACGGTACGCTGCACCCGGCCGCGGTTGGTGCCCTCATCTTCCTGGAATCCAACGTACCGCACGCCATTCAGAACACGAGCAAAGGGCGCTGCATGTACTTTGCCTTTCAGTTTGAGTAACGGCTAGGGTCGGGCGTGGCGCATCTCCAGCCCTACGGATGTTCGGGGTTTGAAGCCCGTCCACGGACCCGCGCTGTCGGTTTCGTTCAGATCAAGGTATTTGCCGTAGTCCTGCTTTTTGAGGTGAATGCCCAGAAACGCCGTTACAAAATGCTGGTTGATGTTGTTGATCCGGCGTTCGTTCCAGGCGGGTTCGGCGTAGCGCATGTATTCGTTCAGCGGCAAGCCCGGCTTCATCGATTCGGCCGGGGGCGGATTGGGCGCTACGTTGTGCCGGGCGTTGACGTACGTGAGCATATACCGGTCGGCATTAACGGCTCCGTCGTAGATGGCCTTGATGCCTTTTTCATACCCCGATACGTCGTCCTTGCTGCCGGCGATAAACAAGGTCGGTCGGTTTAATCCCTTCAGACCTTCGGCATCCCAGACGCCCCGTTCCATACCCCAGGGCGCAAAAGCCACAACCGCTTTGATGCGTGGGTCCTGCGAAGCTTTGTACTCCGGCGCGTTGGTCGACCGAACCTGCAGCGCGGTGCTGCCGCCGGTCATCTGGCCGAAAAACGCAACGGCCTGGTTGCTGTAGCCGGCTCCCGTGGCGTTGAGTACGCCGTAGCCACCCATGGAGTAGCCGACGAGGGCGGTGTTCTTGGCGTCGAGCAGTCCGGCCAGAAACGAGGTACTGCCTTTTTCGCTCAGCCGCGCCATCTCGTTCAGCACAAACAGATCGTCCGGTGCCCGGTTGAGCAGCGTACTCGGAAAAGCGGCTGCGTCGCGGTACGTGGACTCGGTATGGTCGATAGACACCACAACGTAGCCTTTCGACGCCAGGTTTTCCGTCAGGTACGTAAACATCAGCCGGGAGCCGGGGTAGCCGTGCGACACAATCACCAGTGGATAGGGGCTGTCGCCGGGGCGGGGTTCCGCATCGCGCAGGGCTCGTCCCATGAACGTAAACGGTACCAGCGGCCGCTTCGGATCATTGGCGACACCCAGCACCTCGTCGTATTGCACCAGTTCGGCTTTCCCCGCCGGGATGCGGGCCGGATACCAGATTTCGACGGTAAGCGGACGGTCATACAGGGGGGCTTTCCCGTCTTTAGCGTGAAGTACGTCGACCTGACCGGCATGATTCAGTTTCAGCGTACGGACGCCGACCCCGTAGCTGCCCCGGGCGGCCAGTTCAGGGGCATCGGGCAGCGGATCGCCGAACAGAAACGCGTCTTTGGTAGCCTGGGCGTGGGCAAGCGGTGGGTTGGTTAAGGTAAACAAACTAGACAACAGCAGAAAAGTGACCAGTAGTCGTGGTTTCATCGGGCAGTTTTATTGCAGAAAAGTGACATGAAATGAAAATTCAGCTTGCTAAAACAGGCCCGAATAACGCGGGTTACCATGGCATTTGCAACCAATCATGAGCTATAAACGGCCCGTGGGTCGTTGCCCGGCTCTGAGCGCTGTAATTTGCTCCATAGTAAAGGCGGAGGAAAATAGGTCGGCCGATTCGTGGTAGCACCGGAACAGATCAGCGATGAAATGCATCCGCTCGGGTAGATTGGCCCAGTCTACGGCCCCGCTCTGGTTCAGACTATCGGGCGACAGGTCAATCTGCCCGAGCAGGCTCCGTAAATCAGCGTTGGTTAGGGTTCGGAGTGATGCTGGGAACGTAGTGGTCAGGTCGTGACCCAGTCGTAAGCGCACGTTGGGCGGAAAGGTCAGGGTCATCAGGTGGGTCGTAATAGCTGATCGGATTTGCACCTGTACGAGACTAACCAGCCGGTCGAGGGCCTTGTCCAGCGCGTTCGTCTGCCCAAACAGATCGAGGAACGATAGCCGCAAACGGCTCAGCCAGCTTCCGGTCGGAAAGAGCAGTTCGCGCAGTTGGCGTTTCAGTTCATTGCCGTCTATGGTGGCTGCGTTCAATGATTCGGCAATCTCGGGCTGGAGTCGGGTCTGCTCGTGAAAACCCACTTCCAGATTGGCCAGCAACCGGAGTTCACACTGCTTTTTCGGGTCGGTCTCAAACCGCGATTGATAATAGTGCGTGAAAGCCTGACGCAGATACCGCTGGCCGTGGGGTGGATCACCGGGGCGTAGGCCGTCGCAGAAGGCATCCAGGTGGGGTTGCGTAAATACTGTGTCCGACCCGCACGTAGCCATGAAGCGGGCGAACTCCCGGGCTATCTCCTCGAATACTTTTTTATTCCCGCGACTGACGGCATCACTGGCTCGGTCGGCGGCTGCGATCAGCAGCCCGTACCAGACCGATTGCTGAAGCACCGACGTATCGGGTGTAGCATCGAGTTGTTTGGCCAGGGTAATGAGCCGCAGCAACGCCTGGCTGATTGCCTGATCTGTACTTAATACGGCTTCAACCGTACGGATCAGGTCTTCACGCCGAATGGTCTGCCCGGCTTGTTTGGAAGCCCAGGTCGCGAATGTACACCAGTTCGCACTCATACCGATCTGTGCCCGAAAGGCTGCCGATACGTCCGAATAGCACTGGGTAATTTGCAGGTTACGAAGTACCGGATCGGTCAAGGCGGCAATCCGATCGACGTCTGCTACGGTGGGTATGAATTGGGCAGGGGCGGGGCTGGAGAAGGGTTTCGGTACCATGGCGGGTTACTACGTTACTCGCTGAAGCCCCGGACGTATTACACTAAAGCCGGGACCGCATGGTACCAAGGTACACACGCGGTCCCGGAAAGCGGCTGCCCGATTTAGTGTATGGTGAATTGACCGTCGACTATCGCTTTTTAACGTCTGCCAGCAGTTCAACCGCCAGCCGATGGCCGGCCCAGGCGACCTGCTGTTCGGCAATTGGTTTCACGGAGTCCACATAGCCGGTAGGTAGCACGACGCCGTCGTTGCCGGTGCCGCCCTGAAGCTGCCCCTGCTGATACGCCATGGTGCGGGCCAGGTCAAAGCTTTCTTTCGACCAGCTGGTGATATCGGGTTTACGGGGCCGCGGCAGTTCACGGCGGGTATGCGCCTGACTCAGTGAAATAGCCAGTTGGTCGGCGGCTCTGAACGCGTCTTTTCCCAGCAGCATACCGTCCCAGAAGGAGTGCAGGTTGAGCGTGGGGTTGCTCATGGCCATTTTGATCTTGAACAGATTCCCACCCCTGTCGCCTTCCGGAAACTGCGGACTGATCAGAGCGGCCGTGTGAAGGGGCATGTGAACATCGCCCGCCAGGTGAAACAGCCAGCAGAGGGCAATGGCTTTGCTACTATCGGGAGCGTCGCTGGTCAGGATTTTCCGGTTCTGCTCGAACGCCTGCAGGATGTTCTCGCCGGTAGCCAGCGTTGAATCGGTACGGGCTATCCCCAGGCCGGGGTTGTAGACGTAGTTGATGAAGTGCCAGCTCGCGTGATCGTTCGGGTTGTTCTGCCCGCGGATGTCGTCGGGCCAGCGGGCCGCCAGCATGAACAGGTACCGGTCTTTTTCGTCGTCGGTCAGCGATGAATCCCGGAGCATAGAAGCCCATCGGGTCTTCGTATCGGGATGCTGCCGCAGAATTTCGACAACGCGGGCGAGTTTTCGGGGCGATCTGGCCTGCAGGTCGCGGTACGCGATAGCCCCGATCGCCATGTGGGTTGGTTTGTTCCAGCCGTAGGATGGGCCGGCCATGCTGAACACGAGCAGCCAGAGCCAGGCCCGTTTCAGCCGTAAAGCGGATTGCATTACTGAAATAGGTTAGTAAGAACCGCAAAGATACGACGACGGGCCGGGAAAACCGTTTCGGCATCCCGGCCCGTCGGCCTGTTCATGAGTGTTGGTTACTGTTGCAAGCAGAGGTGATTATAGGCATCGACCATCTCGCCGAAGCGATTCCACATCCGGGGCATAGCCGATGGATACTGGCGGATAAAGGCGGGACAGTCGCCGAAGAGTTTTTCGTGTACGGTTTCCACATCGCCCCGTTTGGCGATGAGCGACTCCTGGTTGTCTTTAACGATGACGTAGCTGAGGTCCTGCGGATTGGTGCCCAGGGTGAAATTGCCGAAGCTGTATTCAACGGTGCGTTTCCAGCCCGATACGTCAAAGTACAGGGCAACGCGGCCACCGGGCGGGGTCAGGCGTTCCAGCAGCATCAGTTTTCCGTTGCGCCGGGGATTCGGTACGCGTTCGAATACGATCAGGTCGCGGCTGCGGGGAATGCTGCCGGTCGAATACGCAAAGTCAGGAATGCGCTGGGCCAGTACGCGCAGGGTTTCGCCTTTTACTTTTACCTTTTTGCCGTCGGTGGTTTCGACAACGATTCCCGCCGGTGAATCATTGACGGTGGAACCAACCCGGACGCGGCCGCGAATGGTGTCGTTTTCGGCAGTAACTACGTAACCGTTGGTCCACATCGAGATAGGCCCCAGCGGCTGATATTGGGCAAAGCAGGACAAACTGCTGACGAGTAATAGACTGAAAAGAAGAACTCTCATAATAAAGAGGTATGGTTGACGGGGGTAAATTTAGACGACCAGCTGCCGGACGTAAACCGCTTTTTGTCTGAACTGCCGAACGAGCCGGATGAATTGTCGAAAATTCAGACCGGGGATACTGGCTGTATATCAGCCAGCAAGGCCGTAAGCCCCTTCGGGGATTGGGGTGAAAAAACTGACCACAGCTACAGCGCCAAGCAGCGAGGCTGCACCCGGTTATTTTTGGCAAAGGGGTAGGGGGTTTACAGTAAAATCGGGCAATACAACCTTTTATGCTGTATACAACCGACTCAACCCGACCTGATGAGCGTACCGTTTACCTTCCTTTCCAATCTGATTGGCCCGTTCGTTATTCGATTTGTTGCACTCTCCATTGCGGTACTGCTGACCGGTACGGCTCTTTTCGGTCAGGACAGCGGTAAACTGAAGCTGCGCGGCAAAGTGCTCGATGCCCAGGCCAACACCCCGCTGGCCTTTGCCAACGTCCGGCTGTTCCGACAGGCTGACAGCTCCTTCGTGACGGGAGCGATCACCAGCGAAACCGGTGAGTTTGCGCTGGATGCTGCGACCGGCAACTACTACGCCCTGCTCGAATTCATCGGTTATAAACCCCAGAAAACCGCGGCCATTCGCCTGACCCGCGAAAGCGCGACCGATCTGGGTACGTTCAAACTCCTCCCTACAGCCAGTACATTGAGCGAGGTGGTGGTACAGGGCGAAAAAAGCACGATGGAGCTGGCCCTCGACAAAAGGGTGTTCAACGTGGGCAAGGACCTGGCGAACCGGGGCGGTACGGCGGTCGATATTCTGCAGAACGTACCGTCGGTAGCCGTCGACGTAGAAGGGAACGTCAGCCTGCGCGGGAGTAACAGCGTCCGCATCCTGATTGACGGGAAACCGTCTGGGCTGGTCAGCCTGAAAGGATCGAGCGGCCTGCAGCAGTTGCAGGGCAGCGCCATCGAACGGGTGGAGATCATCACGAACCCATCCGCCCGCTACGAAGCCGAGGGCATGGGGGGGATCATCAACATTGTCTTGAAGAAAGAACGGAAGGAAGGCTTCAACGGCTCGTTTGATCTGATTACGGGAAATCCGGCCAACTACGGGGCGGCTGCCAACGTCAACTACCGGCGCAAGAACCTCAATTTCTTTGTCAACTACAGCGTGTCGTACCGCAATACTCCCGGCCGGAGCAACCAGTTTCAGCGCCTGAACCGCAACGACTCGACGTTTTTCACGCAGCAAACCTGGACGAATCGCCTGAACGGTATGTACAACAACGCGCGGGCGGGCATCGATTACTACTTCAATCCGAAGAACGTCCTGACCGGCGCCTACACGTACCGCATCAGCAAGGGCAAACGCTACTCCGACATTCAGTATCTGGATTACGCGTCGAGTTTAAGCAACCTGCTCAGCATTACGAACCGGCAGCAGGATGAAACCGAAACCGAGCCCAACTCGGAATACGCCCTGAGCTATAAACGGACCTTTGCCCGCGAAGGTCACGAACTGACCGCCGACGTTCGCTACCTCGACAACTGGGAAAGCTCCGATCAGTTCTTTACGCAGCAAACGCTACGTCCCGACCGGACTACGTCGGGCATCCCGAACGTATTGCAGCGGTCGCTGAACGACGAAACGGAGAAGCAGTTTCTGGTGCAGATCGACTACATCCGGCCGTTCAGGAAAGACGGTAAGTTTGAAGCGGGTCTCCGGAGCAGCACCCGCGACATGACCAACGACTACGCCGTAACGGAGCAGATTGCGGATGGTTCGTGGCGACCGTTGCCGGGCCTGACCAACAATTTTCTGTACGAGGAGCGGATTCATGCGCTCTACGGCATCGTGGGCAACAAGAGCCGGAAGTTTTCGTATCAGGCGGGGCTGCGGGCCGAGTGGACGGGCGTAACGACTACGCTCCGGCAAACGAACGACGTGAATCCGCGGCAGTACGCCAACCTGTTTCCGAGCGTTCACCTGACGTATGATCTGCCCCGGCAGCACGCGTTGCAGGTGAGCTTCAGCCGCCGGGTGCGTCGGCCGCAGTACAACGACCTGAGCCCGTTTATGACCTTCAGCGACAGCCGGAACTTCTTCAGCGGTAACCCCGATCTGAACCCCGAGTTTACGAACTCTTTCGATCTGGGCCATATCAAATACATCGGCAACGGGTCGATCACCTCCTCGCTGTACTACCGGCATACGAACGGCAAGATCATCCGCATCCGGCGGGTTGATGACCAGGGCAATGCCAACACCCGGCCCGAAAACCTGGCCACGGAGGATTCCTACGGCGCCGAATTTACCGGTTCCTTTGCGCTGTTCCCGTGGTGGAAACTTGACGGGAGCATGAACTTCTTCCGGGCTATGATAAACGGCGATAACCTCGACGCCAACTTCCAGAGCGATACGTATAGCTGGTTTACCCGCGCCACCTCGCGGTTCACCTTCTGGAAGAGTCTGGACCTACAGATGCGGGGTAACTACGAAGCGCCCCAGCAGACACCGCAGGGGCGTCGGCAGGCCATCGCGACGCTGGATCTGTCCATGAGCCGCGACATCCTCCGCGGCAACGGCACACTGACCCTGAACGTACTGGATGTATTCAACTCGCGCCGGTTCCGTACCATCACAGTAGGCGATAATTTCTACACGGAGAATAACTCACAGGGGCGGTTGCGGCAGGTCAACCTGACGTTCAACTACCGGCTGCGGCAGGCCAAGAAGAAAGCCAAAGAGCCGACCGAAGGGGAGTTCTGATTAGGCTGCGCTACTAAGAAAAGTACCTTTGAGCCGGTGGTCAAGAGGTTGTACTTTTCCTAATAGTAATTTATAACCAGTGTGTTAGTTAGAGTACTGGTGATTGTGGCAACACGTAACAAAATGGTTGACGCGTCAATATGCGTCAGCCATTTTTGCTGACTGGAAGCTGTTGACATAATTTCATCAGCATATTGTGCTGTGTTAATCGTTTGCAAAAACAGCAACCGACCACCGATGTAGATGCCCTTCAATGACGCTTCACCTGCTCCCAGAAGTCGTCGTACATGCCTTTCTGATCAATTTTTGTCCAGATTTTTACCAGCTGCTGATGGTTCTCGGGCGGAGTCGGCACGCTGATTACGTCGGCTAAGGCTGGACGGAGGTAGGCTTGTACCAGCGCAACGTCCCACAATACACGAGTTTTGTCCTGCGGGTTGGTTTCGCGCCAGCGTCGTTCCATGAGTTGCTCAACGGGTTTGTCGTCGGCCAGCTTTTGATAAACATCCTCCCGGTCAACGCGGTATACAGCGGCCGTGTAGGTGGTCATAATGGTCCAGTCAAGCCCCGTTTGATTCAACAGAAAATCCCACCCGTTGAGGTCGCAGCGGACGTTGAATTCGTTTTTATTCCACGCTTTCCGGGCGGTGTCGTAACTGCCACCGAGCGAGAACAACCGAATTTTGGCTTTTACGGTCGAATCGAGTGCAATCAGCGACGCAATGTTGGTAACGGCTCCAATCGTCAGGATATCCAGCTTTTCGGTGGGGCCGAGTTTTTTGATCACCCGCAGCAATTCGGTAGTAGCCGCCGACGGTCGTGGCTGAAATCCGCCCCAGGCGCGGCCCATTTGCCGGTCGGCCCCCAGCGGGTGCGCTATCCGGGTCAGTTTCATGGTCGTCAGGATTTCCTCGTTCAACTTCTGGCTGATTTGCACCGGTGCAATGCCGTCGGTAGGGTACTGGTTCCACTTGTCAAACGTGACCAGATCCGTGTTGTTGAAATGAGCCGAACTTAGCCCTACTACGTCTACCTCGTTGGTGGCCCACAGCAGCCGGATGATAGCGAATACGTCGTCCATTTCGTTGCCCGTATCGGCATCGAGCCAGACTTTTTGCTTCTGGGCCGATGCACTGAACAGAATGGTCAGCGTAAATAAGCCGGTTAGCCACCAGCGGGCGGGTGTTGATTGACGAAGAGCAGGCGGGGTATTCATGTTGTGATTGAGTCACGGCAAGATGGCAATGACTATGGTTGCTAATTAAGGCACTATTTCGCTTAAAACAATCCCTTTGACGTCGGCTACGCGTTTGCCAGCCACCTTTGGAGCCGTCAGCATCAGGCGTTGTTCGCCGGGGCCAATGGTGATTATACCGACAGGCATCACCGCCCAAGGTTTCTCATAGGCCTCCTTCCGTGGCACCCGGTCGGGACTGGGCATGGTGGGTGGGTCGTAGGCTTTGGCAAGGGTAGCCTGGCGGGTGGAGGTGGTCGTACTGATGCGGACCACAGAGCCGGTTTGGTCGGGCGGACAGGTATATTGAATCCCTACAGCGTACCGCTTGGTGTGGCGGCTGGTCACCTCCCACCAGATGCTGTCGGTGGGGGTTTGCCAGTTGGTGAGCCAGTCGTGCGCCCACCCATGGCCTTCGTTAAACCGAACTTGCCCCGTAAATTGGGCTTCGTGGGCGGGCAGTACCTGTTGCCGACGCCCTTCGCCAATGGGCGTGGGCCGGCTACCGGGATTCGTGGCCGCACTTACCGTACTGAACCAGCGCGTGTACAGTTCCTCAAACGCCCGCAGGGTGTCAGGGTAACGGTGGGCAATATTGGTGGTTTGCAGCGAATCGGCCTGCATATCGTACAGGGCCGTTTCGCGGGCTGTTTTCACCCACCGGAACCGTTCGCTCCGGATAGCAGCCGGCACGGCAGACAACTCCCGGGCCAACTGCGCTACATGCGTGAAAATTACCCGGTTCGCAGCGGTTTTAACCGGTCGTCCCAGCAGCTGATCCGCCAGGCTGATACCATCGTAATGCGCTGTTTTTGGGGCCGGTAATGCCAGTAAGTCGGTCAGGGTCGGCACCAGATCGATATGGGCCGCTATAGGACGGATGAGTTGGGGGCGGATTTTTCCCGGCCAGCGCACAAAGAACGGCACCCGAACCCCGCCTTCGTCAACACTACCTTTTATGCCTTTCATGCCCGCGTTGAAGCGGTTGCCATTGGGTCCGTTATCGGTCGAGAAAACAACAATCGTCTCCTCGTCGATTCCCAGTTCGGCCAGGGTGCCAAGGAGCCGCCCAATGTTTTCGTCCATGTTCTGCACCATGCCGTACACACTGGCCAATTCGTCGGAAAGCCCTTTGGCTTTATACGGGTTAAAGTAGCGGTCAGCAACCTGATGCGGGCTGTGCGGGGTGTTGAAGGGAACGTAGCAGAAAAAAGGCTGATCCCGGTTTTTACGGATAAACTCGATGGCCCGGTCCGTCAGCACATCGCTAATGTAGCCCTTCGTTTTCAGGGGTTTGCCGTTGTGATCAAGCTCCGTGTCGAAATAATTGGACCAGTGACCGGCGCAGAAGCCCACAAACTCTTCGAAGCCCTGACCGTTAGGGTGGTTGGGCAGATGCTCACCGTTATGCCATTTGCCAAAACAGCCCGTCCGGTAGCCGTAGCGTTGCAGCAACTCGGCCAGCGTTACTTCGCTGGCCTTCATCACTTCTAAGCCATTGCTCACTGACACTACCCCGGTGCGAAGGTGGTAACGGCCCGTCAGAAAACTGGCCCGCGACGGTGCACAAAGCGGACTGACATAAAACCGATTAAACCGCGCCCCTTCGCGACCAATCAGGTCAATGTTGGGCGTTTCGAGGTACCGGTTGCCGTGTAATTGTAGGTCGCCATATCCCTGGTCATCGGTCAGAATAAACAGCACATTAGGTCTCCGGGCTGGTTTGTGAGCCGGTGTAAAGCCGTACCATAGGCCCGTTGCCACTACGCAAAGGCACAGTAAGCCGACGGTTTTTTGCCTGAAGAACAGCCGGATAGGCCGAATTGATTTGTTGTCTGATAACATGCACATACTAAGCACCGCCGGGCGCGTTGGCTACTTTACCCAACAGTCAGGTTTATGGCGGGGCCTTTGGGCAGAATTAATGGTAAACAAACGAGTCTTCCCGTCAACGGAATGGTAGTTGCGTCCATTGCCAAACCATCCCCTGTGTATTCCGTCGATCGGTCGTATAGAGAAGGCCATCGTAGTGATCTTCTACCCGAAGCCCATGGTCATTAATGTATCAGGTTGCCGGGATAAAGTTAACGAGACTGCTGAGCCGGCTCCTTGCCAGCGCCGGCTCAGTCTGCCGAGATGACGTAATGAGTGGGTTCCCCGCAATCTTTGCCGATGTTTTACCTGTATAGGCTCAGTATGTCGGTGGGCGAACCGCGTGTTGACGAGGGTACAGTCGGCTCGGCCGTGATCTGGGTAACCTGCCGGATGCCCACTACGTGCGACGCATCCGCAGTAGGTTCACTATCAAGGCTTTATATCGAGTATCTGACCCAAGCCCAGTGCAGCGGAAAGCAAGCGGCCGTCCGTTCCATTACCTACTGTTATCAACCTAATTGCCGGTTTGAACGTCGTCATTCCGAATGCCTCGCTTGTTTTTCTTGATCGCTTCTTTCAGCTTTCCGAATTTGTAGTTCAAGCTGAGGTTGAAGGAACGAAAATAGTCTCTTCGAATGTCCAGTTGGTTAAAGTTTGGACCAAATGTCTCGCGACGTGCATCCCGGAACCTGGTAAACGGATTATTGAAGGCTGCTGAGAGGGCTAATTTGTCTTTGAACATATCTTTGCTCGCACTAAAGGAGGAACTTACCATGGCATTGGTCGTACCCTGAATGTTGATGTTCGGACCAACCATAGTCAGGTTACCATTCACCCGCCAGCCTTTCGGTAGTTTGTAGCCGGTTGACACATTGGCCTGGTACATAATGCCCTGATTGGAAACCACCTGACCATCCACCACGCCCGAGACCCTACCATGCGCGACTCTTGAATTCAGACTGAAATTCCAGTATTTATTAATCGGGTAATTGATATTCAGCATCAGCATAAACAACCGCGCCCGCCCCGTATTGCCGAACGTAGCTCTGGTGATGTTAGTCTCAGGATTAAAAACAGCCACCGGCATGATCATGTCCCGAAAGTTAGTGTAGCCCGCTCCAACGTTCACGGAGCCTTTTTTTGACGTATTGAAGCCGAGCTGAAAGTCGTTCACAAAGGCGGGGCGTAAGGTCGGATTACCGCTACGTTCAAAGTTGGGGTTTGATCGGTCCACAAACGGATTGAGCTGGTAGATACCCGGACGCTGAATGCGCTGGGTGTAACCAAGATTGAAACCGGCGTTCTTTTTCAATTTACGATTGATGGCAATAGACGGAATGACATTAAAATAGTTCTGATCTACTTTCGAATCGGTGGAGATAAAATCGACTTTTACCATGGTCTGCTCGATCCTGGCCCCCGCTTTCAGCCCCCACTTTTTGAACGTATACTGATACGTGTTGTAAGCGACTAAAACGTTCTGTGTATTGGTAAACCGGTTGCTTCTGGCCGGGTCCGGATCAAATGTATTTGCTTCCTGGTCAAACGATTCAAACAGAAAATCGCTTCGGTTATCACGCATAATCGCTTTCAACCCCGCTTCAACGTTGAGTTTTTTTACCGGATACACATAATCTACCTGGACGGTTTGCTCCGAAAATTGCTGGTCGTTGAACTGTCGGTAATCGGGCAGGTCGAAATTGATCCGTTCGGTAATGTCTACATTGGCCTTCTGGTTGTTGGTATAGCCAAAATATCGGTAGGAAATCGTCAGCAGCCGGTTTTTGTCCACTTTGGCACTTCGCTGATAATTAAAGGCGGCATCCATTCCTCTACCCTGATCACGACTTGTATTGGCCAGCTCATACTGTTCAATCGGTTCAGCGTTGGCATTCAACAGGGAATTTTGGAAGACAAACCCACGGCCCCGGCTACCGTTGATATTGAACTGAGCACTAACCAGGTTGAGCGTATCAATTTCGTAGCTAATCTCGTAGCCCAGGTAACCACTATAATTGTTCGATCGGGTGGTGCCGTTCTGGAAAAGGAGGGATGGATTCAGGTTTCTTGTATCGCGTTCGGAGAACGTACTGATACTCGGCGTGCGATACTGGTTTCCCCCCGTCATCAAAGTCATGCCAAGTTTGCCGAATTTGGCCGATACGGTGCCCCCTACACCCGGCCCGCCCACGGGAAAACGTTCGCTTAGGTTGATCGTGCCGTTATAGCCATTGTCGACTGTTTTACGGGTAATGATGTTGATGATACCCGCCAGTCCTTCGGCGTCATATTTAGCCGGTGGCGTGGTAATCACTTCAATCCGTTCAATCGACGAGGCAGGCATGCTCCGCAGTACGTCGCGGTAATTTCGCTCCATCATGCTTGAGGGTCTCCCATTAATGAGGATTCTGAAATCAGCATTTCCTTTCAGATAAACGTTATTGTCCGCGTCCACTGACAGTAGAGGGACTTTCCGCATCATTTCCAGCGCGTTAAATACCTTGTTTTCGGGATCGGCCTGCATATCGTAGGTAATGCGGTCCACTTCCTGCTTCACAATCGGTTTGATCGCTGTTACCTTGACTTCCTGCAAGCCAATCACCGTGGGAGCAATGTCGATAGTACCCAGGTTAACCGTCAATCGGGCCGTGTCCGACAGATTCACCGGAATCATTTTCGGCTTATAACCAACGCCCACGGCAACGAGCATATAGTTGCCCGGTTTCAAACGGTCGAGCATAAACGAACCGTCCGTTTTGGTAAAATCCACCTTGACAGTGACCTTCTGCTCATTGAGCAAATTGACGGTGATGTAGTCCCTTACTTTGTTGTCGACCGAATCGACTACGGTACCGGTGATTTTTCCCCGGGCTGGTGATTGAGCCAATGAGCTAAAGCCGAGTAAGCTGCAGACGAACATGGCTAAAAGAGTAGAGAGTACAGATCTCATATTTTTTCAAGGTCAAACGTTAAAAAAAGACATGGAAATACCAGCAAGAGATTTTATCTCTTTTAATGCATCTGTTTGATAAATAGGGTGATACCTAGTTGTCCTGATCCCTGGACCGCACCTGTTTTGATTGAGCTAAGGTATAGTAAGGTACTTTGTAAAGCAAGGTACTATGAACTATAAACGTATTTTTGTGATGAGTGGTTATTTATCGAGATCGCTGGTAATCGGTTGGCTCTAAATGCGCTCCAACACGTATTGAGTGGTTTTCAGTTTGACACAAAAGTTCAGGAGCCGACTAGCTTAGGTGAAAAGATCAGCCAGACGTACCGGTTCTTCGCTCGATTAATAGAAAGGTTGAGACCTACATTAGGCAAAGGCCAGCCACGCGTTCGCCAATAAGCGGATGATAAACAGCATCCATACGTAAGAAAGTCGAGTTGGCTCCTAAAGTCGACTACTCACAAACTCCCCCGGCTCAATCGTTGGTTTTCATTCTGAAACAGTTGTTTCCAAGAGTGAGCAGCATCCGGCCATGGCCGGGGTTGGCAGCACTACTTGAACTTAAATCCGGAAGGTGCCTGGCCGCGATTTAACCCCCCTGAAAAGACTCCGCTGTTTATTTCTTTGGATAAACGATTGACGGTGTAAGGGTTCCGAGGTCGTTTATTGTCTTATAAGTGCTGACCTGATTCACTCTATGCCAACCCGTCGCGATTTCGTTAAACAGACAGCCCTGATCGGGGCTGGTGCGCTGACAAGCACTAACCTCTACGCGTACTATGATACACCTGGGGGGTACTCCGCGAACGACAAGGTGGTCGTCGGGATTATGGGTACCAACAGCCGGGGGGCGTTTCTGGCTAAAACCTTCGCCAAACTGCCCAATGTAGAAGTGGGCTACATCTGCGATCCCGACGCTACTGTACTGGCCCGAACCGTCGCAGAGATCGAAAAACTCACTGGCAAGAAACCGCAGGGTTTCAGTGATATTCGTCGGATGCTCCAGCGAAAGGACTTTGATGCCCTGGCAATTGCTGCACCTGACCACTGGCACACGCCGGCCGCTATTTTAGGGCTTCAGGCCGGCAAGCACGTTTATGTCGAAAAGCCCTGTAGCCACAATCCCCACGAGGGTGAGATGCTGGTAGAAGCCAGCACCAAATACAAGAAACTGGTGCAGATGGGTAGTCAGCGCCGGACGTTTACCAACGTTCGGGATATGATTGCCAAACTGCACGGCGGGGCCATCGGGCGGGTTTATTTTGCCCGGGCCTGGTACGTCAACAACCGAAAATCGATTGGTAAAGGTAAGGTTATACCGGTGCCTTCGACCCTTGATTTTGATCTCTGGCAGGGACCGGCTCCCCGCCGGGAGTATCGTGATAATCTAGTTCATTACAACTGGCACTGGTTCTGGCACTGGGGTACGGGCGAGGCCCTCAACAACGGCACCCACGAGCTGGACGTGGCTCGCTGGGGATTGAGTGTTGACTACCCTGTGCAGGTAGTCTCGGCCGGGGGGCGGTTTGGGTTTACAGACGACTGGGAAACACCCGATACTCAAACGATCACCTTCAACTTTCCAAACAACACAGCCTGCACTTGGGAGGGACGTAGCTGCAACGGCTATCCCTCAGAAGGCAGTGGCCGGGGTGTCGTTTTCTACGGCGACAACGGCACGATTGTCTACCCCGGCAGTAATAGCTATAAGGTTTATGACAGTGCCAACAAGCTCGTATCGGAGGTAAAAGACAACACGCCCTATGATCCAGGCAACCCCGTCAGCCCCACCGAACAGCTCGATGGTCTGCATCTGTTGAACTTCTGCCAGGCCATTCGCGGGGTTGAAACCATTAACGCGCCCATTCTGGAAGGACACAAATCAACTCTATTGCCCCAACTCGGTAATATTGCCTACCGAGTCGGCCGTACCCTGCACTGCGATCCCACGAACGGTCACATCCTTAACGACAAAGAGGCTCTGAAATTCTGGTCGCGGGAGTACGCTAAAGGCTGGAATGTAGTGGTGTAGGGGAAGGGGCCGGACCGTCTAGAACTTGTACTCAAAAGGTTAGTATAATTGGAATCAGGTAGTCGGTGTGCTGCCTGATTTTTTTGCTTCGTCGATCCAGAAAATCCACCAAAACGGGGTAAGGGTCAGTTTAACATATTTATCCATGATGTCTATACGCTTTCTGATCATCCTGTGTCTGATTAGCCGCTCTGCCTTCGCCCAAACCTGGTACGTATCCGGCGATGGTAACGATACTAACGACGGTAAAACATCCCGGACCGCCTTCCGGAGCCTGCAAAAAGCCGCCGACCGGGTGCAGCCCGGCGATGTGGTGTGGGTGGGCAATGGGATCTATACCAATGAAGACACCGGTAACGGCAGTGCGGTGCTGGCCATCACCCGTTCAGGCCGGGCCGATGCCTGGATCACGTGGAAAGCTCGCCCTGGTCACACGCCTGTTGTTCGTCCGGCTGGCTGGAATGGTATTCACATCACGGGGTCATACCACGTTCTTGATGGGCTGACGGTGATTGGTAACAACGATTCCATTGTGCTGCTTGCCGCTCAGGAAGACGCCAAAAAGCCCAAACCAAACCCCTTTTTCAACTCCAACGGCATCTTTGTCAATGGGCGTCCGAACCTACCCGATCAGAAGCCGCATCACGTAGTAATCCGCAACTGCACCGTAGGCAAATGCGCAGGTGGAGGCATTGTCGGTATCGAAATGGACTACCTGACGATTGAAGACTGCCGGGTGTATGATAATGCCTGGTTTATGCGCTACGGCGGCTCTGGTATCTCCACACTGAACAACTGGGCCTACAACGATGCGCCTGGCTACCATATCATCATCCAGCGTAATTACGTCTGGAACAACAAAACACTCGTGCCCTGGGAGAAAATCGGTAAACTGAGCGATGGTAACGGCATCATTCTGGACGTGACCGACGGCGAACAGGGGGCTACGAATCCCAACGCAGACGCCCTGGTAAAAGCCGATTCCGGGCAGGCGGCTGCGGCCCGGCCGGCAAAGCCCAAGCGCCCCGAGTGGAAGGGGAGGGCGTTGGTAGCCAACAACATAAGCGTCTTCAACGGCGGTTCAGGTATTCATACCTTCCGTACTCGTCATGTCGACATCATCAATAACACCACCTACCATAACGGTGGCATTGTTGGTTATCAGGAGTTGTTTCCTAACCGCTCGGAAGATGTTGTGATCCTGAACAATGTGATTGTACCACGGCCCGGTGGTAAGGTCACCTCCAACAATCGAAACAATGACATTCGCTGGGATTACAACCTGTACCCAACTGCCCAGGATGTGTTTGTGGGGGCGAATGACATTGTGGCAGAGCCTAAATTTATCAATGTTCAGGCCGATCCGACAAAAGGTGATTTCCGGTTAGCCAGGGGAAGCCGGGCGCTACATTCCGGCACAAATGAACTGGCACCGGGGACTGACATACTGGGCAAGTCCCGCTCCCGGTCAAAAGGCCGCGATCGGGGTGCGTTTGAGCAATGATAACCGATGAAAGAAGATCGAACCTGGCGGCCGGGTGAAACCCTTTATGGTGCTTCTGAAGATGCTTCCTGCGTCAGCATAACAGAAACGCCACTAAAGACTACGCTTAGCTGTTTAAGGTTGACTACTTGCGTCACGAAAGACATTGGTTGTGACCACACGTATTTTGGCCAGGCCTATGAAAATAACATAACCCCAACAGGGCGTTTTGCCCGGCATTACGGTAACCCTCCCCAACAAACGCGAACCTGGGTTGACGGCCGTGAGGAGGACCCAATACTGCGTAAACGGATTCAGGGCTTCGTGCCCAGATTGGTTTCATCGTCCAGATCCGCGCCCGATTCCATTGCCGCAGCTTCGTTGTCGTTGGTGGCCTGATCAAAATCGACTGAATCGTAGTCGGTCTGACCCAGTGTGGGTGCCTGCGGGTCTTGTGGTTCCTGATTTTCCATATCGTTGACTGTGTTTAGTTCGTTATTGGCAGAACCTCCGGGCAAGCGGAAAGTTTACGCAGCTACGGGACAACGGCGCTTCGCTTAGCATACGGTGCAGGACTCATCCAGGTGGGAGTGCTATGTGCTGGGTTTAGCGCCCACAAATGGGAGCAGATCGCGGTAGATGATGTTGTTTTGCCAGAACAACTGCGTCACCATCGGAATGTGTTTCTTACCCGGCAGGACCTTGAATTCATGCCTGATTCCTAATTCCTGCAACCGCTTCTCGAACTTTCGGGTGCTGCTCGCGATGCTTGGGTAGGTACGTTCGCCCGCGTACATCAGAATAGGGGGCGCATCGGACGTGAGGTGATACAAAGCTGATACCTGCCGCCACACGGCCGGGTCTTTGCCGAACGGCACGAGGTATTGCTCGTCGTTGGGGTACTCCATTTTGGTCAGGTAATCGAACATATCCAGGCCGGCCGGATCGTCGAGAATCGCCCCACTGATCGGGTTCCTGTCGACGCCAAGACGGGAAAATACGCTGTCTTTCACCGTCAGCAGAGCCGCCAGGCCGCCACCCGCCGAATGCCCCATAACGTAGATGCGGTTCGGGTCGCCACCGTAGTCGGCAATGTGCTGCCGGGTCCACAGCACGGCTCGGGCACAGTCGTCGACCATGGCCGGCACTTCGACGGTTGGGGCGAGCTGGTAGTTGATAATCACCGCGACGACACCCTGTTTGGCCAGCCGCCGGCCAATAAAGGTGTACAGATTCTTCCGGCCGCTGTTCCAGCTACCGCCGTGAATAAACACAACAACCGGGTAGGGCGTCGCCGATTGTTTACGGGGGCTGTAGACATCCAGGATGTGCCGTTGCGGGTCGAAGCCGGGCAACGTACTGGCAACGTAAGGGATGTCTTTAACCCGTCGGCTGGGCCGGGCTATGGCGAACTCATTGGCAAACAGGAGCATCGTTGTAATAAGGAGCAGGGCAGCAGGCACCTGCCAAACTAATCGATAAAGGCGCATCAGTAAAGGTGTTCAGTATGTAAATCCATACGACAACCGTAAAGTTTACGATTGATCAGGGAGTTTATACGTGGGCGTGGTTTTTTCTGCTTCCGGGAAGGTGGTGGGGCCATCGGTTTTTGAAACGAACGAGCGTTGTTGCTGCGTAGAGCATCGGACGCTACATCCAAGGTTGTTTAGATTGCTGACTAACAGAAGTTTACGTGGTGGCTGAGAAAATTTTCAAAAATTTTTTCTATAATCTGTAATGTTTGGCTGCCGGGCTCGTCTTTGTCATTGAAATGGATGTACAAGCTTTCAAACAACGCATACTTCCGGTCCAGGGGCGACTATTTCGGCTGGCCAAGTTGTTTCTGCGCAACCGCGAAGAAGCGGAGGATGCGTTGCAGGAAGTCTTGATGCGGCTTTGGACCAACCGCCAGGAACTGGATACGTATCACAGCGTGGAAGCGCTGGCCGTTCGGATGACCAAGAATCTGTGTCTGGACAAGCTCAAAGCACACAGCCGCCAGAAAATGGACGATGCGGCCGATATGCTGGAAATTACGGCCGAGGGCGTGTCGCCGTACCGGCAGGTGGAACTCGCCGACAGCGCGGATTTGATGCGCCGACTAATGGACGAGCTGCCGGATCAGCAGAAACTGATTCTTCACCTGCGCGACGTAGAAGAATACTCGTTCGAAGAGATCGAGCAGGTGACCGGGCTTAGTGTCAACAACATTCGGGTGATTGTATCGCGGGCCCGGCAACGGCTGCGCGAGGGTTACGTAAAAGCAAACAACTATGAAGCAGGATATTGACGAACTGCTGGAGCGATACTACGAGGGCGAAACCTCGCTGGCGGAAGAACGCATACTGCGGCAGTTTTTCCAGGGCGACAATATTCCGGCCCATCTGGAAAGCCACGCGGCTCAGTTCAGGCACTTCGCCGACGCCCGGAAGGAACACCCCTCTATGGTGTTCAACAACCGACTGGCCGAGAAACTGAACCAGTCGGAGGCCGGTACGGTACGCAGACTGACGACGTGGAGCCTGCGCATTGCGGCCGGCGTAGCGTTGCTGCTGCTCGGGTTTGCCGGTGGCCTGTTCTACGATCAGTGGCGGACCGGCGAACCGGCGACCTCCCCGGTTGAGGCAACCTCCGCGCTGGAAATGAAAAAAGTGCTGGCGTTTGAACAGATGCCGAATACCTCAGCCAGCGAACGGATTCAGGCGGTGAACCAAAGCTATGAACTGTCGCAGGTTGACCAGGAAATTACGCAGCTGCTGATCAATACGTTGAATTTCGACGCCAACGTGAACGTACGGCTGGCGGCCTGTCAGGCGCTGTTACGTTTCGAGAATGAGCCGGGCGTGCGGGAAGCGCTGATCCAGTCGCTGTCGATTCAGACCGACCCGAACGTGCAGATTAACCTGATCGAATCGCTGGTAGCCATTAAGGAAAAGCGGGCCGTTGATCAGATTCAGCGACTGGCCAGAAATCAACAGGTGCTGGACGTCGTGCGCGTCAAGGCCGAAGAAGGCGTCAACCGGCTGGCGGGTCACAACTCGCCTTCTTAGTTCGGGGTTTGTGGTTTGTGGTTCGTGGTTTGTAGTTGCTCCGCCCATTCAACCACCAACCCCAAACTACGAACCACAAACCACCAAACACAAACAAAACAACTCACCAATTCCCAATTTACGTACCAATGAAAAAGCTCCTTATGCTGGGTGCCACGGCTTTGTGGTGCCTTACCAACACCTACGCCCAGGAATACAAGACCAAACTTGCCAATTCGAAAGACCGCAAAGTGATCATTGAGATTGATGCCGGTGATGTCAAAGTAGAAGGTCACAACGGCGATGAGGTGATTATCCAGGCGTCGTCGGGCCTCGAAGCCCCCCCCGAACGCGCCAAAGGGTTGAAGCCGCTCTACAATTCGGCCGTTGACAACACGAACCTTGGTCTGGCCGTGACACCGGAAAACGGTGGGCTGCGTATCGAAAAAGCGACTCGTAAGGAGATCAAGTATACGATCCGGTTGCCCCGGAAGGTGGCTGTGCTGTATCAGCAAACCAACTGGCGCGGGGGCGACATTGCCATCAGTAATATGGACGGCGACCTGGAAGTACGTACCCACAACGCCGACATCGACCTGATGAACGTAACGGGGCCGGTTGTGGCCAACAGCACCAGCGGAGAGGTCAAGGTGGTGTATTCGACCCTCAGCCAGGACAAGCCGACCGCCATTTCTACGGTTAGCGGACCAATCGACATTACGCTGCCCGGCAACACCAAAGCGAATATGAAGCTGCGGTCGATAACCGGTGAAATGTACACCGACTTTGACCTGGGCCTGAAAGGGACGAAGGACGGTATGCCGCGCGTGGGTGGGGGCAACAACATCGACGGCACAACGAACGGGGGCGGGGTGGAACTCCAGCTTCATACCGTAAGCAGCAACATCTACATCCGAAAGCAGAAATAAATGAGCCGTTCCATCCTCAACCAGTCTACGTGCATGAAAAAGAATATATGCCTGCTCGTGCTTGGCCTGTTCATCAGCCCGGCTTTTGCCCAGAAAATCATTGACAAGAAGCTGCCGTTCACCCAGGGTCAACTGGTCAATCTGAACCTCAAATTCGCCGACAGTATTCAGGTGCGGTACTGGGATAAACCCGAAGTGTCTGTTCGGATCGACGTAACGATCAACGGCGGCAAACTGAACGACGCCCTGCTGGTAACGACCGGCTCGACCGCCGAAGAAATTAGCGTCGGGGTCGATTTTGACAAAGAGATGGTGAAGCAAGGCAAAGCCGAGGATTGTCCCGGCTCCGGCAATACGTCGTGGAACGATCGAAACGGGACCCGCTACGTCCTGTGCAGCGACATCAATTACCAGGTGTACCTACCCCAGAAAGCAAAGCTGAAACTCGAAACCATCAGCGGCAACGTGAACATTCAGGGCGCTACCGAAGCGGTGTCGGCTAAATCCATCAGCGGGTACGTGGACATGAGCTGGCCCCGAGCGAAAGGCGCGAACCTGGCCATGAAGACCATCACCGGCGAAGTGTACTCCGACCTGGACATAAACTTCACGAGCAAGCGCCAGAAGAATCCTATGGTGGGTTATCAACTGGAGGGAACTGTCAACGGCGGAGGGCCCGCAGTTCGGCTCGAATCCATCAGCAACGACATCTACGTACGGAAGAAGTAGATACCGTGAAGTATGGCTGGTAAGCAGTAAAATCTATATTAGTTAATTATAGCACTTTTTTGTCATCCCGACGCCAGGAGGGATCTTCGGGTGAGGCTGAGAATTCCTCCGGCTACCGAAGATCCCTCCTGGCGTCGGGATGACAAAAAAATTGGTAATTCCCGTGTCTAGCTCAGAATTTTCCGGCAGTACTCCATGCACTTTTTGACCTCGGCTACGGCGTTTGAGCCTTCGGGGATTTTGTATTCCAGTTCAATAGTAGCCGGGAAGGTGTACTTCTGCTCCCGCATGAGGTTCAGCACCTGCGTCAGGGGCGTGTCGCCCTGCCCCCAGGGCAGATTGCCCTTGCCGTGGTCGGGCGTCTGGCGATCCTTGATGTGCATGCTGGCAATGCGGTCGTGCTTTTGCCGAACGAGTCCCAGCGGGTCGGGCTGCCCGGCCGCTACGTAGTGACCCAGATCGAAATTCAGGGCGTTGCCCGGCGATTGGGCCAGGGCCGTATCCCAGAACGTAGGCGTTTGCTGCTCATGGCCATGATACCCCACCCGGATGCCGTGTTTCTGCGCCATCTGTCCCAGCTTCAGGGTATGGGCATCGTTGGCAGGGTGCTCCAGCGTGACCTGGTTAGCTCCCAGCGCTTTGGCTGCCCGCATCCCGTAGTCGATTTCGGCGTCGGCATTCTGCATACCAAAGGCGTCGGGCTTGAAGCAATAGATCGAAACGCCCGCTTGGTTATACATCTTGCGGACCTGCTCAAACTTCGACATGGGTACCGACATCCGCCATTTGGCCAGTTCCGCCCGGTAGGCTTTCATCTGGCTCTCAGCCTCCGTGAGTGTTTTCTGCTCGTCGGCGGTCAGAGACTGGTTGTCGCGACGTTTCCGCATCAGGGGATACACCGACCGCATATCAACCGTATTCTTCGGCGCCCCGGCAAATGACTCGGCCGGGCCACCCATCAGCTCAATGGCGCTGATGCCGCTGTCGAGTACGTACTTCAGCGTAGCCTCGGCGCTCTGGTCGGGCAGGTCGCGAAACGAGTACGTAATCACCCCAACCTGAACGCCGTTGATCAGCGAGTTCGGTTTGTTGAGGTTCCGGATGATGGCTGGAGCACCAAACAGTTTATTAGTGCCCACGACGGCACTGGCGGCCAGGGCAGCCGACGCGCCCAGAAATTGACGACGGGATTGTTGATTGTTCATGGCTAAGGTTTCTATACGTACCTAAGCCAGACCAGGCCCGGAATCTACTCACAGGCAGAGATTCCCCGGGTGAAAGGTAGGGGAACAAGCAGACATCAATACGTAAAGATTCGGTCGTTTTCCGTAGCTAACCAAACCAGTACCGTGGGCATAGCGAACTCAGCGGGTTTGCCCTGCAGATCGGCCTCGGTGATGCCCCGGGCTTTGGCCGACATACCCGATACGTAAAACCGCCCACCTGCTTTGACAATGGCTTCGTAATGTTCGCGGAGTTTGCCGGTGCCGACTCCCTCTACTTTATCAAGTTCAGCGTCCCGGAGCAGAGTAGCCGCATCGCCGGCCAGAAATAACGTAACGGAGTGACCTTCGGCCAGCGCAGTCTTGGCAACCAGAAAACCAAGAGCGGCACGGGTAGGGTCGGCGGGGCCGCACGTGATGTGAACGAGCATCTTCATCTTTTTTGTGGTGGGGGTTTGGGCGTAGAGACTACTGATACTGAAGAGAAAGAAGAATGCAATAGCGAGGGTGTGTTTAGCGTGCATGGTTTATGTTCATTTGTGTGGATACGAATAGATTATGAATACGTAATTCGTCAGGCTGCCAGACCAATCTATCAAGATTAGCAGTACGCTGAAAACGAAAATCTTTGACTGCCAATCTATGGCTCTTTGATAACATTTTGCTTTTGCGCCCAACACCCGAAAGGGATGATGGATGAGTAAGTAATTCCCTTGAACACACGTACTTTCAACCTTTACACCCTTTCCCTTGTTGGGCTGAACGCCTGCCTTCGGGACGAGCAACCTATCGCCGGTGGGTTTGTTCTAATTTTTTTATTAACTTATCTGGTGGTATTCAAGATTTCATTTATTAGATTTCTACCTGTTTCTGTTATCCATACTTCGTTGGCATTTTCTAGTGAAGTGTTGTTGTGATTAATCAGCCCTTTGTCTCTAAGCGCTCTTAACTTAATTTTTAATGCTTCTTTTGGCTCGAATTTATCAGTCTTTGCTATTTCTGCTAATACTCCAATTTCTTCACTACTCGTAGTAGTTAAGAGAATCTGTGTTAAGGTGCTAAAGTTTTGAAATCTACTGCTTTCAATAGTTTTATCTCCAATTTGCAATTCAAAACTGCCAAGTTTTGCTTGTTTTGTGCTCTTAACCAAATTCACTATTATATTTCTTAAAATTAATATTTGGCTCTTGTAAATTATAAGTATAAATCCAGCAATTGCCACTGAAGCCACCGTTTGCATGCCTTTCCATGTAGAATAGGCAGCAAATGAAATTAAAATTATAATAGCTAAGATATCCTTAAATGTCATGCTGTAAATTATGAATTTATTAGCTATATTCTATAAACCTGATTGGCAGACAAATTAATAATTTCAAAAAATCTAATACTCTTTCTTCAAGTTTGTCCTAACGAGACATTTGCGTTGTCGGACGTGACCCGGCTGACTAAACGAGATGTTCGTCCTGTCGCCTGCAAGCCGGAAATACAAGCCTAAAGCTGCCTGTCGAGCCGTAGGGTCTGTCGCCGAGACATTGGGCAATCAAGTACTCTTATAGACCTGCGCCCAACGCCAACGGGTGTTGATGGTGGGTGAAAAACTCAACTGAACACAGGTACCTGAACCTTTACACACCCGTTCGGTTGGGCTGTGCCTCTCCTTCGGGGACGTGCAGCCTGTCGGCCGAGAAGCCGCCCACACGCAGAGCGGAAAACGTTATGCCTTACCAGACTGTTTGTTAAGGGCAAGTTGCAGTAGAATGAGAGGCACTACGGGAGCAATAATAGATGAACTCCATCTAACGTCGGTTTTAAGGTAAAACTTTTGGTAAGCGAAATAAACAAGCTGACTCACAATGAGGAGCAACATGATGTTGCGAACCCAGACAATTAGTTTTCGGCTTATGATAGTATATCGGCTCATGATAGAATGACTAATGCTATAGGTAAAGTGGTTAGTTCATCGCTCGCAGAAACACAATCTGCCTAACATACCGAGTTTCCTAATCGGGGCATTTAACTTGTCGCCCGCAAGCCGGAATTTGAAGCAACTTTTTGGACCTGCAACCAACACCCATGAGGGCTGATGGATGAGCACACGACTCAGAACAACAACCACAGCGTCAACCTTTACACCCTCATTAGGATGTACTGTTAAATTACAACCTATTGATTATCAGGCATCGTTCGGAAGGGCAATTTAACAGTTATTCTGGGTTCGTTCGCTCTTGAACACGGTGGCGGTTGGGCTGCCAACCTTCCTACGGGGCGTGCATCCTGTCGCCGGAGAGTTGCCCTATTTATTTGTCTGAGCAAGTTTTTCTAAGTTTTCCTGATAATTCATAATATTAAAACTGCCCAAACTCCTGATTAATTCTAATCCAATGTCTTTCATCTTTTTAGCGATGTCAGCGTCCAAATCCAAAAGCTTTGGAGTGACAACAAGTACAAGACCAACAGAATACGACAATTCTGTAATAGACACGTATGCCCCAACAGGCTGAACAATCATTCCTAATATAGGTACTCCGGTTCCAGTATAATGTCCTGGAATTTCAGATGGCGTTGGATGTGTACCAATTTCGCAGAGTTTGCCATATCTATCTTTGTCTATCGGAACCAGAGAGTTATTTTTTTCTAACATTTCCCTCACTGCCGATGGCTTAAACTGCTTGTATCGTTCTCTACTATTTAAAGCTTTCCATACCTCTATCTTATCAGGGAAAAAGAAGAAAAGATGAAGTAAATTGGCAATTTCGCCTATTCCTCTTGTAAGCATCAAAGACTCATCGTAGAAACAACCTCGATATAATTGAAATGAGCTAATAGCTTGATTTACAACTTTACCTATTAATTTTTCAATCGAATGATCGCCACCGATACATTTCCAATAACAACAAGCAGCTTGGTACAAAAGTGATAAAGCATTCCCCAAATTATTAATGGCTTTGGGGTGTTTTGCACCAGAAATTCTTTCAAAAAGTATTGTTTCTTCTTCCGCTTGCTTGAATCCTTGACTGAGTATATCAAGAAAATTATTTGTGTTGTGTAATTCTTTTTGTTCAGTATTCATTTGCAGTTTATTTCTTCAAAAGGGCCTTGTTTGAGTTGTGAATGCGTCGAGTACTGGATTAGCTTGTCGAACGCTAGGTGGCAAACCCGCTTTTAAAAGTTGCTCGATCTAAGACGTTTCTCGTGTCGACAGAAGCTGACCAACGAGCCACAACCTGCCTACTAGGGCGGCTTCCTTGTCGCACGGACGGCGGCAAACACTCCCAGCTTTGGCCGGAACACCCAACGACCCAGGGGGTTGATGGGCAAGCACACAACTCACCTGAACATACGTACCTCGGACCTTTACACCCCCTGCCGGTTGGGCTGCGTCGTTTGACCTTGCGGCCTGTACCTTGGCACCCGGCAGCTACCCCATAGGGATCGGACAACAACGCACATACCTATTTAACTCGTTAGCGTAACGAGCACTTTGGCAAGGCTATTAACTTCTTGATTCTTTTCATTTTGATTTATGGCTATCGGCAGTGGATTACCAAAACTAACATCACAAATTCTTGTCCATATTCCAAGATAAACCAATTGAACAACCGCTCTATCACTAGTCAAATCTGCGGGTTCATTTGCAAGGCTCATTGCTCGATTTATTACGGCTCGTAATGGATACCATTTTTTGTCAAACAAAAACGAGCGAATGTTTCCTGTGTTAAACGGAAGTTGTCCATTATCACACTCTTGGATAGCTTGATTTAGATGATTTAAGGTCATAAAAATAGTTTATGTTACTTCAATTAGACTTTAAGCAATACTGCTAGACTTTGAGCAATACTGTCTGTCGGCTATGACATAACTGATTTCTCAAGACCTCGCCTGTTGGAGCGTTCACCCTGTCGCACGAACGCTGACCCGCAAACCAAAACGTCGACTTTCTGGGCACTTGGCCTGTCAGACGAGACCCAGAAATTGATGCCCAAACTTGCCTACGCGGGCATTTAAAATGTCGCCCGGACGCTGGAAGTAGAAGCCCAGCATGGAAAAACACCCAACAAGTGTATGTACGCCAAACTGCGGAACTATATCTTATTCAAAATCAACTACATTTGCTTCTGCAACTAATTCGAGTCAGACGAACGGACTTGCAATAACAAATAAGTTGTTTTCCAGCAGAACTTCCAACTTAGATTAGCACGAAGTGACTAAACGGTATGTACAGGTACAAATACCCGTGCAGCGGGTGTGGGATATTGAGGGCTATCCCGATTACTTCTTCGATGAGAAAGAACAGCTTTACCGGTTCAACGCTCGGGGTGATGTAAAACCACTCCGCCGAACCGTGAAGCGGTACACCTAGGGCTACACCCTCAAAAGCCGGTTCTATAGCCTGTCACAACTGCGGCCAATGCTTCGGCGGCATGTGCCAACTACCAACGTGTGGTAATGAGCAAACCCTACTGACATAGGGCTGTCACCAAGGGCGGTTTACTTTGTATCATCAACCAAACGCAGTAAATCGTATGTCAGTCGTAGCCATGTTTGCCAAAGAACTGGAGCAGGAAGCCCAAACCACGCGGAAGATGCTCGAACGCGTACCCAACGACAAATTTGATTGGCAGCCCCATCCCAAAAGCATGACGGTCCGCCAGTTAACCACCCACATCGCTGAGTTGCCGGGTTGGGTAAAACTGGCCCTGACCACCGATGGCGTTGACTTCGCTACAACCCCCTACGTACCCGAAGACATTAACAACACAACCGAGCTTTTGACTCTCCACGAGCGGTCGCTGGATGAAGGGCGGTCGTCGCTGGGGCAGGCTACTGACGAGCAACTGGAACCAACCTGGATACTCCGGAATGGCGATGAGATTTACAGTGCTACGTCGAAGGGTGAGATGATCCGGATGTCGATGTCGCAGATCATTCACCACCGGGCGCAGTTGGGTGTGTACCTGCGGCTGCTGAATATCCCGATCCCCGGCAGCTACGGCCCGAGTGCAGACGAATTAGGGTTTTAATTAAACGTAACTTTAAACGCAGAGGGGCAGAGATAACGCAGAGAGCACAGAGAAAAAATTTGCGTACTCTGCGTTATCTCTGCCCCTCTGCGTTTAAAAACTTACCCCGGTGATTTCTTTGACTTTCTCGAAGAAGCCTTTCTTGCGGGGGGAGCTGATCTGCCAGTTGACCGGGATGGACTGGTAGCCCTCATCAAAACCTTCGTCCTTCATGCGGTAGTCGAAGAAACCCCAGGACGCGTAGACGCTCGTAGCCGCTACGAAGTTGTTGGCGGGTTTATCAAAGTCGAAATGGTCGTCTTCGTTAAAGACGATGGGCATGGGGCGATAACCGGCCACCGCACGGGTCTGCTGAACCATCTCCTTAATTTTGTTCGGGTCACTGACGCCGTTGCCGTGCAGCAGCAGAAAGTCGGCCTCCCGTACTACGTTTTCTTTTGGAATGGTACCCCCGCCATAGCTCGTGCTGACCAGCAACCGACGACCCCGCAGCTTCTTTGCCTTCACGCGCCGAATGAGCTCGTGGATACGATCGGGCTGCAAAATGGCGTGGTCGTACCGGATGTTGCATTCGTTGTTAATCTCGACCAGTACGTTCTGATACCCTTTTTCGAGCAATTCACCCGTAATGTTATCGACGGCGTTGATCACGGCGGCTTCGTCCTTGAGCCGCTCGTCCTGCCCGAAATAAAAGTACCCTAGAATCACCACCATACCCAGCTCGTCGGCTTTGTCCAGAATCCGGACCAGTCTCCGCATGTAGTACGGGTGGTAGCTGCCGTCGGCGTTGAAAAAGGAGTTATGCCAGGGTTGCTCTTTGGAATACCCTTGCGGACTGCCGCCCTGCAGATTGAGCGTAATGGCCAGCAGCCCATGCTGTTTCCAGGTTGGCATGGCGGCTACGAACTCGTCGGTGTTGCGGTCGGGGTTCCAGACTTTGGTGTCCGGGTAGGCCCACTGCGCCCGTGTCTCGGGATTCTGATCATCGAAAATGCCCTGGACCATTCTCGAATTAGGCAGCAGCCCCTCAATGCGGTACCCGTTCCACGTCCGGCCCCTGAACGTCGGCTGGCCGTTGATATAGAACTGATCTTTAACGATGGACACCGTCGTCCGGCGCCTGGGTGGTTCCGGTGCAGCTTCAGAGGTGAGGACAATGAAGGAAACGAGGGTGAGCAGAAGTAGTTGCATGGCTAAGTTGTTTAAACGCAGAGGAGCAGAGGATTCGCGGAGTTCACAGAGTTTTTCTCTGAGTTCTCTGCGTATTCTCTGCTCCTCTGCGTTTACTAATTTAAACAGTTCGTGGATCGGGGTGCACCCACGGCTGGCGGTATGGCCGCTGCAACAGCGCATTGGCTTCCTGATCCCCCACAATCTGGCGTTTCTGCGGATCGTACACCACCGGGCGACCGGTCTTCATGGAAATATTTGCCATAATGCAGCTCGCCGTCGAGATGTGCCCTTCCTCGATGTCGGCAACCGGCCGACCACCTTTTTCGATCGCCGACAGGAAATCGAGCATGTGCAGGCGGGTAGCGGGGGCCGCGTTCAGTTCAATCCGTTCTTCCTTGAGGTCTTCGGGGTATTTCTCTTTTTCGTAGACGACGTCCTTGTGAATCTTCTCGCCGTCCTTACCCTCGGGGATGAAATCGTAGGCCATCGTGCTGGCCCACAACGTACCCTTCTCGCCGTAGAGCGTCAGGGACCACGGATAGGCCGGGTTGTTTGGCGTGCCCCAGGTGCGGTGCTGCCATACGGCGTTCAGCCCGTCAAACTCAAACAGGGCCGTCTGCGTATCGGAAATGTTGGACTTACCGTCTTTCTGGACGTAGATGCCGCCCGTCGACGTAACGCGTTTCGGCCAGCCCAGCTTCAGCATCCAGCGAACCGTGTCGAGCATGTGGACGCACATATCGCCCATGATCCCGTTGCCGTATTCGTTGAAGGTCCGCCACCAGCGGATGTGCGGCAGACCGTCGTACGGACGTAGCGGAGCCGGACCGGTCCACATGTCGTAGTCAAGGAACGCCGGTACGGGCTGGACGGCCGGGTTTCCGTTGGCCCGCATGTGGAAATAGCAGCACATCTCTACGTGCTTGATGTTACCCAGCAGACCCGCATCGACGATGTTCTTCTTGGCGTCGATCAGGTGGGGGGTACTTTTGCGCTGCGTACCCACCTGCACCACCTTGTTGTACTTGCGGGCGGCCGCCACCATCGCTTCACCTTCCATCACGTCGACGCTGATCGGCTTCTGGACGTAGACGTGTGCACCGGCCTTCAGGGCGTCGATGGTTTGCAGGGCGTGCCAGTGGTCCGGCGTACCGATCAGCACAATGTCCATCTTGTTTTCGGCCAGCATTTTGCGGTAGTCGCCGTAGAGTTTGGGCACCTTGCCCGATTTCTGGCGCTCGCTGACGAGCTTACCGGCCGCGTCGAGGATGTTTTTGTCAACGTCGCAAAGGGCGACTACCTCGACCGGGGCCACCTGAATCAGGCGGAACAGGTCGCTTTTACCGTACCAGCCGGTGCCGATCAGCCCAACGCGGTACGTTTTTGCCTGGGTAAAAGGCATCGCGGTGGCTCCCAGCGAGGACAGAGCCAGCGACGCCGAAGCGCCTTGTATGAATTGACGGCGATTAATCAGAAAATCGTTCATGCGCAGTAAGAGGTTTCGGGTGGTTAAGGCCGGGTGTTAGTTCCTACGTGGCATAAAGTCGAGTTCAGCGCGTAATTACTGTCCTATAGCGGGCAATCTGAAACGGCCGCCCGCCGGGCACCTTATTTCTTGCCGCTCCGCTTAATCGGCCGGCCGTACTTAGCCCGCTTCTCGGCGGCATGGTCGCGCCGGACGTTGACCTTTTTGTTCTTGTCAATCTTCTCGTGAAAAGCGCCCCCACCTTCATCGGGACGGGGTTGTCTGACCGGCGGGGCTTTCATGTGGAGCTGCGGCTTTTCTTCATCGAGCAGTTCGTCGGAGATAAGCAGCCGTTCGGGCAGCGGCAGCACTGGAATCGTGTAGTTCATCAACCCCTCAATGGCCGCCAGTTTGTCTGTTTCCCGCTCCGACACAAACGCGATGGCTTCGCCTTGCCGGTCGGCGCGTCCGGTCCGGCCGATGCGGTGAATGTAGGTTTCCGGCTCGTCCGGCGTATCAAAGTTGATCACGTGCGATACGTCGGCAATGTCCAGCCCCCGGGCAATAATGTCGGTCGCGATCAGCACCCGGTACGTACCCGCCTGAAAGCGGTTGACGGTCTCGAAGCGGTAATTCTGGGATTTATTGGAGTGCATCACCCCCACCTGATCCGGCAGTTCGCAGGTGAGTTCGTCGTAGAGCCGGTCGGCCAGTTCCTTCGTCGCGACGAACACGAGCACGCGGTTCATGTCGGGCTGCTGATTCAGCAGGCGTTCCAGAAGGTTCACTTTGGTGTAGAAGTTCGGCACGTTGTACGCCGACTGTCTGATGTTGTCCAGGGGCGTTCCGACGGGAGCCGCTTCGACCCGCACCGGGTTGTTGAAATACGTATCGAGCAGGGCTTCCACATCGGCGGTGAGGGTGGCGGAGAACAGCAGGTTCTGGCGTTTGGAAGGCAACAGATCCAGAATGGTGGTCAACTGCGCCCGAAAGCCCAGGTTCAGCATCTCGTCGACCTCGTCGATAACGAGTTTTTTGATGGCTTTCACCTTGACAAACTTGCCCGTCAGCAGATCGACCAGCCGACCGGGCGTCGCCACCAGCACGTCGACGCCCTGCTGCACCTCGGCGGCCTGGGTTTTGAGATTAACACCCCCGTATACGCCGACCGTCACGACGTTCAGGTAGGTGGTCAGTTTTTTGACCGCTTCGACCACCTGCACCACCAGTTCGCGGGTGGGTACAATGATCAGAACCTGAGGGAGTTTCTCCTTCGAGAACTGGAACTGCCGCAGACAGGGCAGGAGGTAGGCGAAGGTCTTGCCGGTGCCGGTCTGCGCAATACCGCACACGTCCCGCCCCGACATCACCACCGAAAACACGTTTTCCTGAATAGGCGTCGGCGTGGTATAGCCCAGTTCGTTCAGGGCATTGAGGAGGGGTTTATTAAGATTCAGTTCGTCGAATGTCATGGCCTTGCTGTCAACTTTCGACTGCGAAGGTACGGGCTATCCGGCGAACCCACCAGAAATGGGTAGATTATCACTGCGTAAATTCGGTTCGGAACAAAGAGGTTGTTTGGAACACTAGTACCTGTTAATTTAAGCGCAAAATACCCAAGTCTTATGGATGACCGTGTTCAGACGATTGTCAATGACTTCAGGGCGGCAATGCAGTCGCTTTATGGAAAGCGGCTCGATCGGATCGTGCTGTTTGGTTCTTACGCTCGTGGAGATTACCACGACCACTCTGATATTGATTTTATGCTGGTACTGAAAGACGAGTCTATTTCCCGCTTAGAGGAAATAAATCGATTTTTAGCTGCCCAGTCAGAGCTTAGTTTGAAGCATAACGTAACCGTATCAATTCTGCCTACCAGCTATAAAAAATACAGTCAATCGGCGCAGCCGGTGTATTACTTTGCCCGTCTGGAAGGAATATTGGTATGAAAGACATAAGCCAACCGGTCTGGTCCAGAGCGTTAGAAAGCTTAGGTGATGCGGCTGCCAATCTGAAGGAGGAACGGTATCTTGTAACCTTGAACCGTAGTTACTATGCAGTTTTTTATGCCGTCACTACGTTGCTTTTCGAGCAAGATCACTTACATACGAAAAGCCACTCTGGGGCGCATGCAAAGTTTCGAGAGTTGTTTATCAAATCGGGTTTGATTCCTAAAGAAGCTAGCTTGTGGCTCGATAAAACTTGGGAGTTACGACAAGCCGGAGATTATGATTTTGAAGATATTGTGACAGCCGAGGAGGCTATTGAAGCACTAGAAGCGGCAACTCACTTCATAAGGGCTGTAGCTGCTTATCTTAATACAGCTTTATCAAACTAACTCCTTTCAATTTTTAGATTCATCTTATTCTTGTCCTGCTGTCAGTCCAACTCTGACAGCAGGACAAGTGCGTTTAGCCGGCGCCCTGGCTGGTGTTCCAGATGTCGCGGTGGAGAAACCATTGATCGCCCTGCTGCTTCCAGATTACAACGTATTTGCCGTGGTCAATCAGGTCGCCGGTGCTGGTGCTCAGCCGATAATTACCAATCTCGATGGCGGTATCGCCGTGCTGCTCGGCTTCAACGGTCGTGAGTTGAGCTTGGGCAACGCCCATGTTCATGGCGCCCTGCCAGAACTGGCCGATGGTCTGCGGTCCCTTCTGCTCGTTGCCGCCGGGGGGCAGGAGCATCGCGTCGTCGGTGTAGAGCGCGGCCAAGGCCGATACGTCCTGGTGGCGGAAGGCGGCTTCGAACGCGTCGTTGCCCTGCCGGATCTGATCCAGAATGGAGGCTGTGGTTGAGGTTTGCATGGGTTTAAAACGTATGGATGTAGACTACAGGCAAAAACATACCTGATCAAAGGTTTTAAATGCCTGATCGACTTGCAATGGGAGAAATCCCGTTTTTAGCGAATGCAACCGGCCGGCTGTAAACCCGCGAGACGCTGTCGTTGAGTGGTGTACCAGTGTCCGCTACTGTAGCCATACAGCCGATTAACCATTTACCATTGTCTGGCAGCGGCTAATTGATTATTTATGTACATTCCGTCAACTCATTCGTTACAATCACCAAACCAAATTACTTGTGTTAACGTACCAGCATCACCCGTGGCGAAGTCTGATCGTTCTGGGTTTAATAACCCTCTGGATCGGGGCCGTACAGGCGCAGAGTCTCTACATGCCGCGCAACGTCAAAAAAGCGTATCAGAAAGGTACCCGTTCGATGGACGGGAAGCCGGGCAGCCGATACTGGCAGAACACCGCCCGGTATACCATCAACATCACGGCCATGCCGCCGAATCGGACCGTTCGGGGCACTGAAGAAATCACCTACGTTAATAACAGTCCCGATACGCTCCGCTTTCTCGTGTTCAAGCTATTTTTAAACAGCCACCGGCCGGGGGCGGTCCGGCAGTCGGCAGCCTCGCCGGAGTACCTGACGTCGGGGGTTCACATCGACAAATACACCGAGAACAACACCGAGAAAAAAGTGCGGGAAACCACGGCGACCAACCAGCAGGTAACACTCAGCAAGCCGTTGATGCCCCGCGATTCGGTAAAGCTGACCTTTGACTGGCATTTCGACGTATCGGTGGAAAGTGGGCGCGAAGGAGCACTCGACTCCACGACTTTTTTCCTGGCGTATTTCTACCCGCGCGTAGCGGTTTACGACGATTATTACGGCTGGGACCGCACGACGTTCACCGAAGCGCAGGAATTTTACAATGATTTCAACAACTACGTCGTCAATGTCAGCGTACCGAAGAATTACGTCGTATGGGGAACCGGCGATCTGAAGAACCCCGGCGAGGTGTTGCAGCCGACGTTTGCCCAGCGTCTGAACGAGGCCATGCGGACGGATTCGGTGGTACACGTCGCTACGCTGCCGGACATCAACGCCCGGAACGTAACGCAGCAGAACGACATGAATACCTGGCGTTTCGCAGCCGATAACGTGCCCGATGTGGCTCTGTGCATCAGCGATCACTACGTCTGGGATGCGTCGAGCGTGGTGGTCGACAAGAAAATCGGTCGGCGGGCGAGCGTTCAGGCCGCGTTTCTGGACAACGCCCGAGATTTTCACCAGATGGTAAAATTTGGGCAGCACTCGCTGGACTGGTTTTCAAACAACTGGCCGGGTGTCCCGTATCCGTATGCCAAAACGACCATTGTGCAGGGATTCGCCGACATGGAATACCCAATGATGGTCAACGACGCCAGCACGCAGGACCTCAATTTTTCGCGCTTTGTGGCGGAGCACGAGATTGCGCACACCTGGTTTCCGTTCTACATGGGCATCAACGAAACCCGCTACGGTTTCATGGACGAAGGCTGGGTAACGGCCCTCGAATACCTGATCAGTCAGGCCGATCTGGGCTATGAGCAGGCGACCCGAAACTTCCAGCAGTTCCGGGTGGCGTACTGGAGCGCCGACCCGTCGGCGGAGCAGGATTTGCCGATCATTACGCCCGCCAACGTACTGAGTGGCGCGGCTCTGGGGAACAACGAGTACGGGAAAGCGGCCATCGGCTACCTCGCTCTGAAAGATTTGCTGGGCGATGAGGGGTTCCGGAAAGGGCTGCACGCGTTCATCAGCCGCTGGAACGGCAAGCACCCGACCCCCTGGGATATGTTCTACACCTTCAACGACGCGACCGGGAAGAACCTCAACTGGTTCTGGCAGAACTGGTTTTTCAGCAACAACTACATCGATCATGCCATCAGGCAGGTAACGACCTCGGCCGGTCAAACGACGGTTACGCTGCAAAACATTGGTGGCTACGTAGCGCCGGTCGATATGGTGGTGCAGTACACCGACGGAACGAAGGAAACGTTTCACCAGTCGCCGGCGATCTGGCAGGCAAACCAAAGCCAGGCCGTAGTGAAACTGCCGACGAAGAAAACCATGCAGTCCCTGGCGCTGGAAGGGGGCGTATTCATGGACGCTGATCGCAGCAACAATACCTGGAAGGCCAAATAAACCGGACAGAATTTCACTGGAACAGGCCCCTCAATCCATACGGACGAGGGGCCTGTTTGCTTTAACTGGCCGTGTCGGCGATAACCAGCGTGTCGACAAAACCCTCGTAGCGATCATCGATGTTGCCCGAGCCATCCCGCAGCAGGAACGAAACGCGATAGCTGACCGAGTTGCCACTGATAGTCGGCTCGCTGATGTCGACCAGTTGCCGCAGGATGTGGTGGTCGCCGTCGGTGTAGCGAATGTCGAAACCGTTCAGGGCAATCTGGGCCGTGCGAACGGTGCTGGGGAAAGAAACCGTGCGGGGTTCGTTTTGAACGATGCCCTTGGTCGAGTCGAACGTGACCCGATCCCGGATAAAACGTAGTGCCATACAACAGAGATTGGTTAAGTGAAAGACTAGGAATAGGTAGTTGGCCGGTACGTGGTCAACGGGGCAAGTTTATGGCTTTCCGGGGAGATTTTTTAGCCGGGAACTACGTGATTTTATACGTATAAATAGCTGATTATTAAATCAGTAGTATCGCTTAGTAGAGCGTTGTTCTACGTAGTCGGCCGCCCCGTCGTACTACGCAGAAAGGAATCAGGGGGTGGGGATTTGCCGGAATGATCGGGGATGCTGGTTGGGCTGCTTGAGGGCTTCGCGCAAAAACCCGATTTTCAGATGTTCGTACAACGAAACCGGATCGATCAGCGACGCGGCCCCCTGCGCCATCAGGCCCCCGATGAGCAGTTGAAAGATGGCCGAATGCCGGTCGGTCATCTCCAGGACCAGAATGGCCGCTGTGAACGGCGAGCGCACCACACCCGTCAGGAAACCCACCATACCTACCAGAATCAGCATATTGGTGTCGGTCTGGGTAACGTGTACCTGTTGCGCAATGACATCCCCCAGTAAGGCACCCGCGCTGAGCGACGTAGCAAAAACGCCCCCGGCCCCTCCGCTGCTGTAGCTGAGCGCCATGCCGATGAACCGCACCGGAAACAGGTACCAGGGCGTCAGGTAATCGTTCTGGAACAGCAGCCGGTTGATGATGGGTTTACCGGTTCCGGTAGCGTCGGACCCGAGTCCATACGCCAGACCCGCCAGTACCAGGCCGCAGCCGGCCACCCACGCCACCTGCGCCGATAGTGTGTTGAACCGCTGCCGGAATTTGTTTAGCCAGAGCAGCGTACGGGCAAAGAACGCCCCCGCCAGGCCGCAGATCATCGCTACCAGAATAAGGAGGCCAAACAACCAGGGCGTCGAGGTACTCACTTTCGGAAAGCCAAGGTACAGATATGGCCCCAGGATGGTCTGGGCCGTCATGCCGGCGATGATCACGGCCGTAAAAACGGCCGTCCGGAAGCGGGTAATGTGCGTCTGGGTGAGTTCCTCCACTACAAACACGATTCCACCCAGGGGCGTATTGAAGGCAGCCGCCAGCCCGGCCGCTCCGCCCGTTACGAGGGCGATCTGGCGCGAAAGCTGTGGCCAGCCTGCGGGCTGCAGCCGGTTGATGCTGCGGAAGATAGCCGCCGAAATCTGAATCGTGGGCCCTTCGCGGCCGATAACGCCACCGCCCAGCAGGAGTATCACACTGCTGATCACCTTCACAATGGCAACGCGCAGGCTCAGCAGGTAGGAGGTGTGGCCGTGAAACTTCGGGTTGGACAGTTCGATGCCCGCCATGACCTGCGGAATGCCACTGCCCCGGGCTGCCGGCGCAAACTTGTTAACCAGAAACCACGAAGCGACAAACGCAACGGGGATTATCCCAAAGGCGAGCAGGGGCTGCGCGGCTAACCACCGGCTGCTGATCTCTTCGGCCCAGACAAACAGCTTTTCATAGCCAACCGCTACCAGACCGGTCACCACGGAGGCAACCCAGAAGGGTAAACTCTGTAGAATAATCCGGCGAACCTGCTCATTATACAACCGGCGGATGATGGTTTGGTCGAGCCAGGCCAGCACCCGCGCATACCGGGAAGGTATATTGGCCATTCGAAAAAAGGAGAAAGCGTTATTTGGGTATAACGCCTTCGCGGGCATTTGGATTACGCTCCCGCCAATTTTAGGTGGATTTTATGAGTTGTTGGCGAGAAATACCACTGAGCAAACGGTTCGTGTTGGATCTGTCGCTTTTCGTTTGGACCAGCCTACGGTTCAGGTTTTTATTCTTGGAAAGGGCGTCGGCAGAGAGGCAATTTTGAACCACACAACAACGGGACCGCCGAAAACCGAACAGAGTAGGCACTACACAACAACCAAATACAAATGAACACGTTTGCAAATTCCAAAACCGAAAGCACTACTGCTTTCTCACCCGTAACCAACTATCTGTCAGTCCTGAAAAATTTCCGGGACTTCAATGGCCGGGCCCGCCGGAAGGAATACTGGTATTTCGTGCTGGCTAACACCATCGTTTCCTTCCTCGTTGGCTTCATCGACGGATTGCTGTTCAATGGCGCCCTGTTTCTGAATGTCTTCTACACCCTGGCCATCATCGTTCCGTACGTGGCCCTGTGCGTTCGGCGGATGCATGATGTCGACAAGAGTGGCTGGTATGCCCTCATTCCCATCTACAACTTTATCCTCGCCATAACGGAAGGAACCCGCGGACGTAACCAGTATGGCAACGACCCCAAAGCTACCGAACTATCCAGCATGACGCAGCCGGTAGCCTGATCCACGCTTTCTAACCAGAACCAGTGAGCGCCGGTAGCAGTTCGGCAGGCCGGGTGCCGGTGCTCACAACCTTTATGAACATGGCAAATCAAAAGACAACACTTGACGAATGGTCGGTGAAAGACCTTGAAGATGGTTCATCCATCAACGTTACGGTGCTGGGCTGCACCGAACTGGGCAACCAGTCATTACCGGGCATTCAGGTGATCTACATGGGCAACATCATCAACTATGAGCCGCTAATCGCCGAACGCTGGGCGTATCAGGCGGCTAAGGCTGGGGTTGAGGAGTATCTGCTCGAAGATAAATCCTGGATGGTGCACGACGATCAGTTTGTAAAAACGTATCTGGTGGCCGGCGAACCGCTGAAGGCGAAAGTAGAAGTGAAAACCCGCAGTTCAAAGGTGATCACCAAAGAATACGAACTGCCGTTTGCGGTATAACGATGGGACCTTATCGCCTTCTGAAATACGCGCTGGCTGGTGTTGGTATCGCTCTCGTGCTGATGATGGCTGTACCGGGTTACAGTAATCCGGGGCCCATTAAACCTAGGCCACCTGTAGCCGGAGCCTCATCCGCAAACGACTCGATTCAGGTGTCCCGGCGGGTCATTTCGTTCCTGCACTGGTATAAAATGAACCTCGGCACACTCAGTAAAATCTACCTGGTTAATCAGCAGGAGGGAAAGCCGTACTCCGTTAACTTCAGGAATACGGAACGGTATCTGGATTACCTCAAACGTAGTCAACTGTTCACCGACCAGTACCTGGATGAATGGCGGACGTACTTTGCGCAACGGGAAGCGGGCTTCCGGTTAAGCCCGCAAACCGAAGGGCCACCGACTGGCTTTGATTATGATCTGGTGATGCTGAATCAGGATGTCGATGAGCAGATGGATTCGCTGAACCGGATGACGGTCAGGAAGGTGAGGGTTCAGAAAAACCGTGCCACCGTTCGGTTTACGCTCTTTACAACCTACGACGTTCGGCTGGTTCGGCAAAACAACGTCTGGAAAATCGACGACATCCTCAATCTGGATGCTGAGTGACAGGGCCGAAACTCCGCTGGTCGGATCGAGTTAATTTAATGAACCAATACCCCGACCTGATCAGGCCGGGGTATTGGCGTTGACCGAGGACTGGTCGAAATGCAGTCGTCGGTCACACTGATCTGTTGGCAATACGTCTGGGTGCGGTCTGGAGCCAGTTACGAAACAGGAAAGTTGATCAGACCCCTTCGGTGGTTCATCCGCGTTGCGGGGAAAATCCGGGAAAATCGTTGAATTACTGCTTGAATTAATGCAGTTTTGTACGGAAAACTGACAATATCCGTGCGTGTACTTCTAGCCATCGGTCTGTTGCTACTGCTGCTCTATCATACGATAGGGGTGTCAGTGGCTGTCTGGTGTTTTGAGGAGTCGTATGAGGTAACGTCACCCGTATCGGCCGGGGATGAGTGGAAACTGGTGAAAATCCCCATCTCGCTGCCCTACACGATGTCGTGGGAAAACCCGGATGGGCAGACGGGGCTGGTTCAGGAAGGCGATGAGTTCTACAACATTGCGCACCAGCGGTACGAAAACGATACGTTGTATACCGTCCTGAAAACCAACCGCAACGCCCGCGACCGCTTCGTCGAGCTGGCCGATCAGGTCAATGAGCTCGTAAATCAGGAGTCCGCCCCGGCCAAACACCCGCTGTCGGGTCTTCTCAAACTGCTCAGCGAACGGATCACCACCTATATCCTCACCGAGCCGTTCCGCCTGGAGCCGCCCGTAGCGGAGCGTACGCAGTCCTCGGCGGTGCTGGCCGAGTGGCAGGCACTTCACCCGTCTGACAGCCTGTCGGTGCTGTCTCCTCCACCCAAAGCGTAGAAAGTCAGTTGAAACTGACCCGCTCGCTGTCGCCACTGGCAGCGGCTTCGTCTGTTGTTCCCCGACGAACAACAGCAGCTACGTGTATTTTCTAACCGACAAGACAAGTTTCCGATGAAACGTATATATGGTATTACCTTTCTGCTGATTGGGCTGGGGGCGTGTCAGCCCAGTGCCAGCCCGGATGAGTACAATGCAAAAGCGGCTGAACCAGCGCTTATCCACGACTGCGCCAACCAGCTGACCAACGTAATCATTCACGACATTTTTAAGCCCCCCGTGGCGAGCCGGATCTACGGCTACACGTACCTGGCCGCTTACGAAGCGTTACGACCGGCCTATCCCGACCAGCAGCCGCTGATGGGTCGGCTCAACGGGTCGAAACCGGCTCCGGCTCCCAATCCCACCAGTGTCTACTGCTTTCCACTGGCGAGTCTGAAGGCGTTTCTGACCGTTGGGCGGGCGCTGACGTTTTCGGAGGATATGTGGGATGAATTCGATACGAAGCTGACGCCCCGGCTCCAGACGTTTGGGGTGCCCGACGACGTGTATGAACGCTCGATGGCCTATGGCGAGCAGGTGGCGAGGCACATTCTGACCTACGCCAGTACCGATCATTACAAAGAGACCCGCGGCTTTCGGTATACCGTGACCAACAAGCCCGGTACATGGGTGCCTACGCCCCCGACCTACGCCGAAGCCTGTGAGCCCCAATGGAATACCGTCCGAACGTTCACCATCGACTCGGCGCAGCAGTTTCGCTGCCCGCCCCCGACCCGCTATGATCTGGCCAAAAGCAGTCCGTTCTGGAAGCTGACGGACGAGGTGTACCAGATCGGTAAAAACCTGAGTGAAGAGCAGCGCAGGATTGCGTATTTCTGGGACGACAACGCCTTCGTGACCAACGTGCGCGGTCACGTCATGTTCGCCAGCAAGAAGATGACCCCCGCCGGCCATTGGATTGCCATTGCCACGACGCTTGCCAAGCAGAAAAAGCTGACGATGATGCAGTCGACGGAGTTGTATGCGCTTACGTCCATCGCGCTGTTTGATGCGTTCGTTGCCTGCTGGGACGAGAAATACCGCAGCGTCCGGATTCGCCCCGAAACGGTGATCAACGCCAACCTTGATCCGCATTGGCGACCTTTCCTGGAAACGCCCCCGTTTCCGGAATACGTCAGCGGTCACAGCGCCATCTCAGCCGCAGCCGGTACGGTTATCATAAACCGGATTGGCAACATGGCCTTCGTGGATTCTACCGAGCATCCATTCGGGCATGGTGTGCAATCGTTTGCTTCGGTCGATGAGGCTTATCGGCAGGTGTCACTGAGCCGGGTGTACGGCGGCATTCACTACCGCGACGGCGTCGATGAAGGGACCCGCCAGGGCGAACACGTGGGCCAGTGGGTGGTGAGAAAACTGCTGCCGTCGGCCACCATCGCGGCTAAGTGACAGAGCGGGTTTTCACCCCCAACCCACTTCAGGGGGTTGGGGGTGAAAGTACTTATAGATTCCGCATCCAGGTTTCGCGCAGGCTGACCTGTTCCGGGGTAGCCTGCGGATCGATCTGGAAGACGTACTGCTTCACGATTTCTTTCTCCTGCATGGCGGCCTTCACCGTTTGCTCCTGACCATTTCGCCGGACGGTGATCTCGTACGTATCGCCGGGTTTCAGTTGCTTCAGGGTGTTCTGAATGCTGCCGATGGCGTCCATCTTCACCGCTTGGCCGTTGAACGCAAGCCACTCGTCGTTTTCCTGCAAACCGGCTTTCACCAGCGGTTCGGCCAGATTGGTCAGGATGAATTTGTTGTCGACGAACGCGGGCTTCATGCCGAGCGTAGCCGTTTTCTGCCCTGTCGGGATGGCCGGGATATACGTAATACCGAGTTTGCCGTAATATTCCTTAAAGGGCAATGGTTCGGTTGCTTTCACGTAGCGGTTGAAGAAATCGGCAATCTCGGGATAGGTCTTCTGCGTGAAAATGGTGAAGAACTCCTTCTCGGGAAAGGCTTTGCTGGGGCCATAGGTCGTGGCGAGTTCATTGACGACCTCGCGCAATCCGCGCTTTCCCCCCGACAGTTCCAGCAGCCGGATGTCGAGCAGGCCCGCCACCAGCGCCCCCCGGTTGTAGATGTTGAAATACTGTTTCTGGCCTTCGTCGGTAAAGCAGGTCAGGCCCAGTTTGCTCAGGCTGTAGGTCGTATCCAGGCTTTTGTCGATGGCGATTTTCTGGCTCAGTTCATCAAAATAGGTCGGTACGTCCATGATCTGGCCCCGCAGTTGCATGGCATCACTGGCCCATTCCGTTACGCCTTCGTAGAGCCACAGGTGCTCGGAGGGGGTCGGCGTTACGAAGTTAAACTGCTCGATGACCTCGCTGTGGATGTTCAGCGGGGTTACCACGTGGAAGAATTCGTGGGCAGCAATGGACGTCATGGCATCGGCCAGTTGTTTGGAAAACTCGGCTTCCTTAACGACGTACTCCGAGCTGTAGGAGTGCTCCCACGCGCCCCAGTCCTGGTCTTCGAAATGATACAGGAACGTGTAGCGTTTCACCGGCAGCTGCTTCAAGAACTGGCCGGCCGCGTTGAGCATCGACTGCATGTTGGTCAGCAGCTGCTCCGACTTGATCTTGTCGGTTTTCGAGTAGGTGTACACATCGATCTGAGCCCCCGCTACGGTTGTGGTGGCTTTCGTCAGGCGGCCGAGGAGAATAGGGGAGTCGACGATGCGGTCGTAGTTGGCGGCCGTGAAGTACCCTTTCGCGTTTTTGTCCAGCGCCGTTCCGACAGCCCACTCAGCCGGATAGTTCAGTTTTACTTCGATGGGAGCCGTCTGCAAACCCGACGGAAAGCCAAATACGCCCTGTCCGTTGATCAGCACGTGGTCGTTTTCGATGGACGTACCGCACATGTTGTACGGTTTATGCTCGTTCACCGGGGTGTCCCAGGTTTCGGCGATGCTGTACTGCACCGTCCGCACGGCTTCCGGCTGGGCAAATTTCCACTGGTTGGTCGAGACCTGTTCGGTTTTTACCTCCTTGCCTTTCGCGTCAAACGCTTTGAAGGATCGGACGTAGCGGCCAATATCCATGATCTGGTACGTACCGGGCGCGGTGGCGGCAAACTGATAGATCGCGTTGTCGGCCGTCAGTCCGCTGACGCGCAGGGTAACTTTAAACTGGTCGTCGGTGCGGTCGTTGAGGTTGACTTCATACTGCAGCGGCCCGGTTGGTGCGCCCTGCGAAAGGTGCGGTAGAAGCGCCGTAGCCCCTAGTAATAGCAGGCGTAAGATTCGCATAATTATGATGCTGATTGGATGAAAGCTACCAAGATAGCTGAATCGGGTGAAGGTTTCGCAGGGGTTGGTGTTTGCGGAATTATTTCGGGATGAACGGCGGGGCACCGGCGTCGCGGCCGGCGGGTGGGCGTCGGTGACGGTGCTCAATGGGGTGCCCCATTGAGCACCAATTTTAGATAGAAGTTTTCCAAAGCCGGTTCTGGGTAAGTAAAGTGGGTTTTCTTTGTGCCTTTCTGTCAAAAACCTGGCTCTCTCAATGACGCGACTTTGGCTTGCGACGCTTTTTTTGGTTCAGTCCATCGCTGCTTTTTCGCAGCAACCGCTGACAATCTGGTACCGGCAGCCCGCCCGCAACTGGAACGAGGCCCTGCCGGTCGGAAACGGACGGCTCGGGGCCATGGTCTTCGGCCGGGTCAGCGATGAACTAATTCAACTCAACGAAGCCACGCTCTGGTCGGGCGGCCCCGTAAACCCGAATCCCAATCCCGGTGCCGCGAAGTACCTGCCGCTCGTGCGCGAAGCCTTGTTTCGCGAGGATTACAAGGAAGCCGATAAACTGGTCAGGAACATGCAGGGGCTTTATACGGAAGCCTATCAGCCGCTGGGCGATCTGATCATCCGGCAAACCCTCGCGGGCGAACCCACGAATTATTACCGGGATCTGAACATCAGCGACGCCAGGTCCACCACCCGGTTCAACTCCGGTGGCGTTGGTTATACCCGTGAGATTTTCGTATCGGCCCCGGACCAGGTGATCGTGGTGCGGCTGCGGGCCGACCAGAAAGGCAAACTGAACGTAACGCTTGCCACGAAAAGCCCGCACCCGGTCAGCAAGGTCGTGGTAAGCCGCGATGAACTGGCCATGCGGGGCAAATCACCGGCCCATGCCGACCCGAATTACGTCAATTACAACAAGGTTCCCGTGCGTTATACCGACTCAACCGGTTGTCGCGGTACGCGCTTCGACCTGCGGCTGAAAGTGAAATCAACCGATGGGCAGGTGGCCACCGACACGGCGGGCATCCGCATCACCAATGCCACCGAAGCGGTTGTGTACCTGACGGCCGCGACCAGTTTCAACGGCTTCGACAAGTGCCCCGACAACGACGGCCGGAATGAAATACAACTGGCGCAAACGTATCTGAACAAAGTCCTGGCAAAGCGTCCGGATGCCATCTGGCAGGCCCACATGGCCGATTACCAGCGTTACCTCAACCGCGTGTCGTTCACGCTGAACGGCGGCCCGACGCCCGGCAGTCCGGAATCGCTGCCGATGGACGAGCGGCTGATGCGCTACGCGGGCGGAGCGCCTGACCCTGCGCTCGAAACCCTGTATTTTCAGTTCGGTCGCTACCTGCTCATCTCCAGCTCCCGACCCGCCACCGCAGGTGTACCGGGCATTGCCGCCAACCTGCAGGGCATCTGGAATCCGATGGTCCGGCCGCCCTGGAGCAGCAACTACACGACCAACATTAACGCGCAAATGAACTACTGGCCGGCTGAGATGACCAACCTGTCGGAGTTTCACCGGCCGCTGATCGACCAGATCAAACACGCGGCCGTTACGGGCAAGGCAACGGCCAGTACCTTCTACGGCGCGGGCGGCTGGACGGTTCACCATAATTCCGACATCTGGGCTGCTTCAAACCCCGTGGGCGATCTTGGCAAGGGTGGGCCGATGTGGGCCAACTGGCCGATGGGAGGGGCCTGGCTGGCGCAGCACCTCTGGGAACATTACGCCTTCACCGGCGACCGGACGTACCTGCAGCAGACGGCCTATCCGCTGATGAAAGAAGCCGCCCGGTTCTGCGTCGACTGGCTGGTGGAAGACAAACAGGGACACCTGGTTACGGCCCCGGCTACCTCGCCCGAAAACGTATTCGTGACCGCAAAAGGGGAAAAGGAGTCTGTTTCGGTCGCTACGACGATGGACATGGGACTGATCTGGGATCTGTTTTCCAACGTCATCGAGGCCTCCGAACACCTGGGCATCGACGCTGACTTCCGGACGATGCTGGCCGAAAAGAAAAGCAGGCTGTTTCCGCTGCAGATTGGCCGGAAAGGCAACCTCCAGGAATGGTACAAAGATTGGGAAGATGAAGACCCGCAGCACCGCCATGTGTCGCACCTGTTCGTGCTGCATCCGGGCCGGGAGATTTCTCCCCTCACTACGCCCAAATACACCGAAGCCGCCCGTAAAACGCTGGAAATCCGGGGCGACGGCGGCACCGGCTGGAGCAAATCCTGGAAGATTAACTTCTGGGCCAGGCTGCACGACGGCAACCACGCCTACAAACTCCTGCGCGAACTGCTGAAGCTGACGGGCGTTGAGGGAACAAATTACGCCGACGGGGGCGGTACGTATCCCAACCTGTTCTGTGCGCACCCGCCGTTTCAGATCGACGGGAACTTCGGTGGTACGTCGGGCATTGGGGAGATGCTCCTGCAAAGCCACGACGGCGTGGTTCACGTACTGCCTGCCCGGCCGGATCAGTGGAAAGACGGCTCCGTAAAAGGCCTGAGGGCGCGGGGTGGTTTTGAGCTCGACTACACCTGGAAAGACGGCCGGCTGACCCAACTGACGGTGCGGTCGCAGCGGGGCGGTAACTGCCGGTTGCGGGTCTACTCGCCCCTCAAACCGACCGGTGGGGCTAAGCTGACCACTGCGAAAGGCGTCAATCCCAATCCGTTCTATCAGCTGCCGGCCAATCAGTACCGGACAGCAACCCCCGAAACGGCCAGCAACGGTGCGGTGGTGTATGATCTGGCAACCCAGCCCGGCAAAGCGTACGTACTGACGGCCCTGTGAGGCAGACTAACTGACTTGTACTCGTCGCCTGACCAACGCGCTGATGATGTTCCAATACCCAATCAGGGAGAAGATCGTCCCCATAATGCCAAAGATCAATGGCAAAAGCAACCCGTCAATGCCTTCGAGTACCGGTTCCTGCGGGTTGTCGGGCAGGTACCATAACGTAATGGTCTGGCCGATGTCAAAACTTGGGGGCGAGGTGTACGTCTGGCTGTAATACGTGACTGGTGTACCATCGGCTGTCCGGAACTGTACCACCGGAGCCATTGATGAGGTTGTGCGGCCTTGCCGGTCGATGTTGTAGCGGTTGTCAATCACTACCCCTTTGGTTTCGATACCAGTCCTGATGATGCGCTGACTCGATTGCCAGCTTACGTACGCGACGATGAGAAAAATGGTGCCGATCAGGGCAAACAGCCCAAAGAAGGCGAGACCGATGTTCTGCTTCATGATGGAATAGGCGGGACTAGGTGTGTGTTACGTAGTGCTTTGATAAATAGAAGCTTAGCTGCAAACTATTGTGGTGAAAGATAGGGAGCAGATACGTACGGCCGTACGTTTAGTTCGTGAAAGGTTAGACGCGTGAGCAAAACGCAGCTGGCGAAGGGTGTCAATCCCAATCCGGTCCATCGGCTACCGGCCAGTCAGTACCGGCCGGCAACCTCCGAAACGGCCAGCAACGCAGTCAGCAGTATGGGCTGATGACCCTGTGCGTAAGGATGAATCAGACCGCCCCGCCAGTCTGTCCGAGAGTCAACCGGGCAGACTGGCGGGGCGGTCTGAGCAAAACGACAATCAAGGAATATAGACTGGAGCGGCTTTGAACTTGACCCGTACACCGATGCCCGTTGTTCCCTGGTAAAACGTACCGGCCAGCGTGCCCCGGGTCGGTTTACCACTTCCGCCGTGCTCGCTGATTGTCAGCGTTACGTTGCCGGACACCCATTCGCTGGTGTACGGCCGATAGTACCCTTGTATGTAGCCGCTGCCGTAATCGATGATGGCCGTCGCTTCGTTAACAGTGCCCTTCGGTTCGGGAAAGCTGTACGTGCCTTTGCCGGTAAAATTCGGAATAATGAAGCTAACCATCGGAACGCCCATGCCCGACATAACAACCGCGCGAAGCTCCTTGCCGGTTACGGTCAGGGAAATGGCAGGATTCGAATCCGTGTGGCCCCCGACCTGTAACAGCGAATTTGATTCTACCTGGATCGATTGTACCAGGATAAGACGGCCGAACTGCTTTAGATCAATCTCCGCAGCTATGGCCACCGGGTTTGTTTCCGGCTCACGCGTCGGGGCATCGTAGGCAGCTTTAGCCAGCGAACGATCCTCCGTAATCTGACCGGCAACGGCGTAGTTATCGCTATGGCCGACGCCTGCCGTCACGCCGTTGATCGTCCAGCGGACAACCCGGCTGGCCGAAAGGGTTTTTAACGGTGTTAGAAGAATCAGGTTGCTGATGTCGTTCGGCCCTTTGGCCTCACTATACCCTTCCTGATAATGAACGACCAGATTGGCCTGTTCGGTTGGCGCAATTACTTTTCGGTCGGCATGAATTTGAAATTGTTCATAGAATGACCAATGGGCCAGGTGACTGACTGGGGCGGTTACGGACTTCTTTGCTTTGTCGACAATCAGGTCGTTGCGTCCGTGCCATACGCCGTTTTTGTCCTGGTAGGCAAGACCAACGGCTTCGGGAGCCGAGCCGTCGAGTTCTTCGGGGGTATACTGCCAGGTAAGCAACGCGTTTTTCTTCAGCGTCAGATCGTTGGGCGTGATCTGGTACGCTGAGCCGGTGCCGCCAAATGCTTTATTCTCCACGGGCTGGATGGTAATGACCGTTTCCGTATCGACGGCACCGGACGGAATGGTCAGTGTCAGGCGGCTGTCGGGGAGTACAATGACCCCGCCCGCCGGTCCAATGGTTTTCGTTACGGACGTACCAGCCGGCTTTCCAACCTCGGTAGATACGCCGGTTGCCGAATTGGTGATATCGGGTGTGGTTGGGTTGGGTTCGACGGGGGCCGTTTCGCAGGCGGTCATGGACCAGGCGCTGCCGGTTAGCAGCAGTACGGTGGTCAGGGTGCGGATCGATTGATTGATAGTCATGGTGTTGTTTACTGAGGGATGGTCGAGAATAGATTAATGAATGAGACAAAGTTGATCTGGTCAGGCCCACAGATTCAATGAGTATCCGCACTAATCAGCGGAATAGCGTCATGGACTGACGACTCGCCGGAGCGAACTGAGGGGGTAATTTCCCGGCGACGGTTTCAGGAAACACCCTGGGGTATTTTCAGGAAGAATCCAAAACATACCCTTTGACGACTAGTTATCAATTTATTATTTAATCTATAGACTCAATTATGAAAAACAAAGTAATGGCCGTGGTTCTGGCTATGGCCGTCGCATCCACCTGCGCGCTGGCGCAGTCGGGCGGTTCGTCGAAAACCGCTAATTCAAAAAACAGCCAGTCAAAAACGGGATCGAGCAGCGGTCTGCAGCAATCCAACAAGGGCGGGGCTACGTCGGGTGGTCCGTCGCAGGGAGCCGGCAATATCGGCAGCCAGCGGGGCAGCACCACGAGTGGGTCCTCAACGAGCGCCAACACCAGCCGAAGCAAAAGCACCGGCAGCAAAAAGGGCAATCAATAATTGAAAGCAAGCGCGGCTTGGTCGCGACAGCAGGATTTTGTACTATGCAGCGGCTCGTGGAATGCTCTCCGGCAAACGACGGGCCGCTGCGTTTTCGTCAGGTTTTACCCAATTCTGTTTGTATGGCTGTTCTTCTGTTCACCATCAGTTTGTTACACGTTACGTGGTGCCCAATCGCCGGGCTGGCACTGCGGCTCACTGGTCCGGACTCAGTGTTGATTAGCCATGTACCCGAGCGGCCGGCCACCTCGCTGACCCAGACACCGGCTGCGGCTACCAAAGGCTGGACCTACGAAAAAACGGCCGACAAATTCAAGGGACGATGGCAGAAAGCCTCGCTGGTATCGGCCAATACGATCCAGTTTGATTACCCCTACGGCAGAACCCCCGCAACGCTGACCATCCGGGAGCGCGACGGCAACACGACCGTGTATATTGAAGTCGATAAAGGGCAGTTTAACCGGAGTTTCCAGAACGGGAACGCCAAGGTTCGATTCGACGGCAAAGCGCCCGTTACGTATCCGCTGACGGCCGCTGCCAACGGCCGCGCCAACATTGTTTTTTTCGACGCCGACCAGAAGCTGATTAATCAGATCAAAGCCGCCCGAACGATGTCTGTCGCGATCAGTTTTTACGGACAACCGGTCCGCCAGCTCGACTTCCGTACCGCCGGTCTGCGCTGGCCGCTGTAAAAGCCGACCGCCGTAGCGAAAACGATCGCTACGGCGGTTGACTGAACAAGGGTGGTAGAAAACGGAGCCTCAGGCGGCAGTACTGTCCGCAACGGCCTGCGGTTGCTCATTGGCCGAAGGTTCCATGTACATGAAACTCCAGGCGTGCCCATCCAGGTCTTCGAAGTCGCGGCCGTACATAAAACCCATATCCTGTGGTTCTTTCGGCTCGACGGCACCGGCTGCCAGCGCTTTTGCCAGCATCTCATCAACGTGCGCCCGGCTGTCGGCGGAAAGACAGATCGACACTTCCACGGTTTTCGACGTGTCTACGATCTCTTTGTTGGTAAAGGTTTTAAAGAACGGCTCTACCAGCAGCATGACGTAGATCGTGTCACTGATGACCATGCAGGTCGCGTTCTCGTCGGTGAATTCGGCATTGAAGGTGTAGCCGAGCTTGGTGAAGAACTCCACCGAGCGGTTCAGGTCTTTAACGGGCAGGTTAACAAAGATCATCGTTGCCATGTCGTATTGTTGTTTGAGGTTTACATGACAAAGGTAATACCCCCTCAACTGGCGCAGGGTGGCCGTTTCCGACAATAAAAGGGTAGTTTGCGACAAGTAAAGTTGGGTCGGCTGAACCTTCAAATAGGTATTGGAAATTGGCCCAAAAACCAGGCAAGCTGGAAGCCTTCCAGCCAGTTGGGGCGGGTCCTCCGAATCGTCGGACGCTGTGCCCCCGCCGTTTTGGAAACCGGGCTGGTCAGGTTGAAAGCCCGGCCCATGAGCTACCAAATTGGTAGATTTCCCGGAGCTGACGTAAACCAAACATTGACCGAAACCTGTATTTTGCTGAACAAAGCAGGCTACCGGGTGGTCTTCAAGAAAAGAACACAGTACGTTATGGACATACTGGCAGGAATTGCCCGGATTGTCCGCCTGCCCGACCATCCGCTACGTTAGTTCATGCTCGTACTCAGTCAAAGCCAGCCGCTCCGGTACGTTACGTTCTTTTACCTGTACATCATGCAGGGCATACCGTCCGGGTTTGCTCTAACGGCCGTGACGAACTACCTGACCGCTGAGGGACTCGACGCCCGGGCGATTGGTGTATTCGGGGCGATCATTGGGTTGCCGTGGGGGTTTAAATTCGTCTGGGGGCCGCTCGTAGACCGCTACCAGAACGCAGCCATGGGTCAACGCCGACCGTGGGTGCTGGCGGCTCAGACGATGGCGTTCCTGGCTTCACTGAGCATCCTGTTCATCGCTGATCCGGTGGCCAATCTTGACGCACTTTGCTGGGTGTTTGTTCTACACGGCGTTTTTGCCTCGCTGCAGGACGTCAGCGTAGATGCCCTGGCCATTACGCTCGTTCCCGACGTCGAACGGGGACGGGTGAATGCGTTTATGAAGGGTGGTATGGCAACCGGACAGGCCATTGGAGCCGCCGGACTGGCTTATCTGATCCGGGATGCCGGATTCCACACGGCTGCGCTGGTGCAGTCGGCGGTGCTGCTGTCGTTTACCGTCGTTACGTTCCTGATTCGCGAACGGCCGGATGATGCGCTCTGGTCGCTTCGTCGACGGTCCGATCGGACGGTCATGGCGATGCTGCCGCAATCGTTTGGCCAGCTGCTTCGTAAACTGGGCAGCGCCCTGACTGCCCCGACCAGTTTAGCGTTGTTTGCGGCCGTAGCGATGGTGTTTATCAGCGAGCGGCTGTTTCAACGCGTCTTTTTTTTCGATCTGATCCGCAATCAGGGCTGGAGCGATACGTCGGTATCGGTGCTGAGCGGCACGTATGGTACGCTGGTCGCGGTAGGGCTGGCGTTAGTAGGTGGCTGGCTGTCAGATCGCTTCGGCGCCCACCGCATGCTGATCGGGGTTGCGCTGACCATGGGATTGCTGCACGTCGGCTTTTCGCTGGCGGCTTCGACCTGGGGTAACCCCGCCGTGGCGACGATCGCGCTGGTGGTGCGACAAACGCTGGAACCTGTTTTCAGCATAGCCGCTTTACCGGTACTGATGGGGCTGTGCCGACGCGGTATCGAAGGGGCGCAGTTTGCCGTTTACATGGCACTGAGCAACCAGGCCGACATCCTGGGCATTTACGGAGCCGGGCAGTTGCTGGCGTTTTTGCCGGCTCCCGCCATTGGTGTACTTTGTGGTCTGCTGATGCTGGTGGCAACGGTCATCGCGGGCATAACGCTCCGGCGCATGCTGGTCAGCCACAACGTAGCCGCGGCTGACGGATGAACCCCCGAACCACTAACTGAATGAACTAACTCCATCCTGATCATGACTCGACTTTTCTACATTGGCTTCGCCCTGCTCACCGCGTCGTTACTCCAGTTCGGGTTTACCCCGGCTCCACCAGCGAAACCCGTCGTGCTGGCCTACGTCGGTGGTTTCCGGGGGCTGGTGGATACTGAGAAGATTGCCGCCGAAAAACTCACCCACATCAATTACGCGTTCGTCGACATTAAAAACAACCGGGCGTGGCTGCACAACCTCAGAACCGATACGACGAATTTTCGCAGGCTGAACGAATTGAAGTGGCGCAATCCGGAACTGAAAGTGCTGATCTCCATCGGTGGCTGGGCCTGGAGCGAGAATTTCTCCGATGCCGTCCTGAGCGATACGGCCCGTACAGCCTTTGCGGCTTCGGCGGTGGACATTGTCCGGCAGCACCGGCTGGATGGTATCGACATCGATTGGGAGTATCCGGGCATGAAAGGTGAAGACAACGTATTCCGACCCGAAGACCGCGAACATTTCACCCTGCTGCTGAAAGCCCTGCGCCAGCAGCTCGACGGCCTGAAACAGCAGACCGGTAAAGAATACCTCGTTACGACGGCCCTGCCCGGTTTTCCGGCCATTTTTACTCATACCGACATGGCCCAGGCGCAGCAGTACCTGAACTACATCAACGTGATGTCGTACGATCATTTTACCGGTGGGCCGCTGGCCGGGCACCACACCAACCTGTTTCCGTCGGGCAAGGTAGAGAACGAACAGTCGGGCGACCGGGCCGTGGCTTTGTACAAACAGGCGGGTGTGCCCGCCGAAAAGCTCGTGCTGGGCATTGCGTTCTACGGCCGGGCGTGGCAGTTGGAGCACAACAACCCCCGCAAGTATCCGCGGACCATCACGAAAGTAGAGCGGGGTGGGGGCTATACGTTCATCAAAGATAGCCTGCTGACCAATCCGGCCTATAAACGCTACTGGGATCGCAAGGCCAAAGCGCCGTATCTGTTCAATAAAGACCAGAAGCGGTTCGTGTCGTACGACGACGAAGAGTCAGTGCGGGAAAAGTGCCGCTACGTGCAGGAAAACGGTCTGGCCGGGGTGATGTTCTGGGAGTATTTCAGCGACCCGAACGCCTATCTGCTGAACGAGATCAACCGGCAGTTTCGATAAAGGCTGACCGTCTTCTGAAAAACCCGAGTTAATCGCCTATATTTGATTTTTACAAACAAGGGCTATGGAGGTCAAAACCATCGACGATTTTTACAGAGACACATCGTTGCTCGTTCCAGCGGAGATCAACAGGGAGGTTGGGCACTTCAACGTATTCCAGATTGCTGACCTGATCGCGATCCGGGCCCGGAAAGGCGGGAGCGAAATGCCGTACAACCGACGCGCCTACTACAAGATCAGCCTGATCTGCGGACGCAACCGGGCCGAATATGCCGACAAGGTCATCGAAATTGAAACGAACGCTTTGCTGTTTGCCACCCCTAAAATTCCGTACCACTACTACCCCCTCGACGACCAGCAATCCGGTTCGTTCTGCGTGTTTACGGATGCGTTTATGGTGCCCAGCAAGAGCGGGGTCGTGCTCGATGATCTGCCGATTTACCAGCCGGGTTCGGTGCCCGTTTTCCAGGTGTCGGATGAAGAAACAGAGCAAATCCGGTATATTTTTAATAAGATGCAGAAGGAACTGGCTTCCGACTATGCCTTTAAATACGACCTGCTGCGCACCTACGTACTTGAACTGATTCACTTCGGTCAGAAACTGCAGCCGGCTACGTCGCTGTATCCGACCCATACGGCTTCGTCCCGCATCTCCTCGCTGTTTGTCGAACTGCTCGAACGGCAGTTTCCGATTGAATCGCCCCGGCAGCAACTGCGCCTGCGTACGGCCAAAGAGTATGCCGGGCAATTGGCCGTGCACGTGAACCACCTCAACAAGGTGCTGAAAGCGCAGACGGGCAAAACCACCACCGAGATCATCAGCAATCGGATTGTGCAGGAGGCAAAAATTCTGCTGAAACAAACCGACTGGAGTGTTTCGGAGATCAGCAACAGCCTGGGCTTTGAGGAGGTGGCCCACTTCTCCAATTTTTTCCGGAAGCAGACTGAACTGTCGCCCGTGGCGTTCAGGGCCTGATTTGATTTTTGCAAACATCGGATTGATACACGCAAATAGCCGGCCGCGTTTTAGCCGCACCTTTGTACGGTCAATAGTTAACTAAATATCCAGTGGCGGAACCCATCTGCCGCCGGATCGTACAAACCAAATCATCCAATGTCTGCAAACTCAAAAATCGCTCTGGTGACCGGTGGCAGCCGTGGCCTGGGCAAAAACATGGCCTTAAGCCTGGCCCGGAAAGGCTTCAACGTTATTGTAACCTACAACAGCAGGCAGGACGAAGCCGAGGCTGTTGTTGCCGAAATCGAGAAGGGCGGCCAGAAGGCGGCTGCGCTCCAGCTGAACACCGCCGATACAAAAGGTTTCGACGGTTTTGTAGAGCAGTTTACCGCCGTTCTTACCAATACGTTCGGTACTGACCGGTTTGATTTTCTGATCAACAACGCCGGAACCGCATCCAACGCGGCCGTCAGCGACGTCAGCGAAGACGATGTGGATGCCATGTATACCATTCACTTCAAAGGGGTTGTGTTTCTGACGCAGCGCCTGCTGCCCATCCTGAACGACGGGGGACGGATCATTAACATTTCGTCGGGGTTGGCTCGGCTGACGTATCCGGGACGGGCGGTGTACGGGGCTATGAAAAGCGCCGTCGAAACCCTGACCCGCTACATGGCGCAGGAACTGGGACCACGTGGCATCGCCGTCAACGTCGTAGCGCCCGGAGCCATCGCAACGGATTTTGGTGGGGGCGTCGTGCGGGACAACCCGGAAGTGAACAAACACATCGCCAGTATAACGGCTCTGGGTCGGGTGGGCCTGCCCGACGACATTGGCGGGGTGGTAGCGTTCCTCTGCACCGACGAAGCCCGCTGGATCAACGCCCAGCGTATTGAAGTGTCGGGTGGGCAGGGATTGTAAACGTAGAAGAAAAACCGCTGGTCAGGTGCCAACCCTGACCGCATGACAATCGCAAAAGAAGCAAAGCAGCATGCAAAAAAGCCCCTCTCCCAAGCTTGGGAGAGGGGCTTTTTTGAGGGAAAATAGGCCGGTCAGTTCAGGGAGCTGTCTGCACGGAAACGTGGCAGATGCTCCGCTTACCTCACACCGCTTCGGCGACGGCTTCCTCAATGGCCTGGATGTCGATCTTTTTCATGGTCATCATGGCGGCCATGGCTCGTTTGGCTTTCTCCGGATCTTCGTCCTGCAGAAACTGCCCCAGCTTCGACGGAACGACCTGCCAGGATACCCCAAATCGGTCGTTGAGCCAGCCGCAGGGGCCTTCCGTTCCGCCCTCCGACAGCTTCTCCCAGTAAAAATCAACCTCGTCCTGCGTGGCGCAATTGACAAATAAGGAAATGCCTTCGGCAAATTTGAAGTGGGACCCGCCATTCAGGGCAATGAACGTCTGACCAGCCAGTTGAAAGATAACGGACTGTACGGAGCCGGCTGGCCCGGGGCCCCCGTCGCCGTACCGGGTGACGTTGGTAATCGTTGAGTTCGGGAAGATGGCCGTGTACAGCGTCGCGGCTTCTTCGGCCTGGTCGTTAAACGTCAGGAATGTGGTGATCGTCTGCATGTTGTTTACTGGTTTATTACGTAACAAAGCTACCACAAGAAGCACCGGTGGGAGGGGGGTAAATCCGTCAAGTTTGGGGGTGATTGCGACAGGCTGCTTTGCCGCAGATTTCAGCCCGACGAATGGCTATGGGTAGGTTTCGGCAGGAGATTCTTTTAAAAACATAGCGTCATCTGTTTACTTTGCCGGCCACACGTATTCCATCCGAATGATTACCCTACGTACTCTGTTTCTGCTCCTGTTCTGTTCAATTATCGGCCGTGTTCAGGCGGCCAGGGTAGACACCGTCGATACGTTCAGCGCGTCGATGAAAAAGACCATCAAAGCGGTGGTGGTTACGCCCGACGCGTACACCGGCGACCGGGAGTTTCCGGTGGTGTACCTGCTGCACGGCTACAGCGGCAATTATGCCGACTGGGTGAAGAAAGCCCCCGTGCTGGGCAGGACCGTCGATGCGAACAACGTCATTGTCGTATGCCCGGACGGCAACTTCGGCAGCTGGTATTTCGACAGCCCGGTCGATCCGTCGTTCCGCTACGAAACCTACGTGGCTAACGAGTTGGTAGCCTGGGTGGATAGCCACTATCGAACGATCAAAAGTCGGCAGGGTCGCGCCATTACGGGGCTGAGCATGGGGGGACACGGGGCCCTGTATCTGGCGTTCCGGCATCAGGACGTATTTGGAGCCGCGGGCAGCATGAGTGGCGGGGTCGACATCCGGCCGTTTCCCAACAACTGGGACATCGCCAAACGCCTGGGTACCTACGCCCAGCAGCCCGAACGCTGGGATCAGAACACGGTCATCAACCTGCTGCACCTGCTGACACCCGGGTCGCTGGCCCTGCTGATCGACTGCGGCACCGACGATTTTTTCTTTCGGGTCAACACCAACCTGCACGAGAAGATGCTGGAGCGGAACATCGCCCACGACTTCATCGCCCGGCCGGGAGCTCACAACTGGGCCTACTGGAACAACGCCGTTACGTACCAGCTGCTGTTTATGCGGCAGTTTTTCGATAAACAAAAACCGGGGTGAAAGACGTTGTATGACGTATGAACCTAACAAGACTAGTTGATATAGTCACTCCGCTTCGGATTGTCGCGCTGATGGGCGTTATCATGATCCTGTACGGATTTGTCGATATGGATCGACAGAACAACGTTCTGCAGTTCATGTTCGGCATTCCCATCCTGGCTGGAGCGCTGGGTGTTCATTACGTAGTTCGGCGGGCCACCCACCGCAATGCCCTGTCGATCTGGATCATAGAATCCGTCCTGGTTGGAGGGGGCATCTACGTCTTTCTCAACTCCTGATTAGCCAACTGGACATGACGGGTAAACGTAGGGCATTATGGTAAAATTTGGTTTGATTGTGGGTGTGTTGCTGGCTTCGGTGGGGCTGTTCAGCGCTCAGAAAACCGACGGGTGGCTGGGGACATGGTCGGGAGAACACCGGGAGGGCGTGACGTACACCATCACCGTCCGGGACAAGTACAAAGGCCTGAATCTGTGCGAGGTGCACGCCGAGGGTATTCAGACGCACTATACGCTGGAGTGCGTCGCAACCGGCCATCCGGCTACGTTGAACGTGTATTTCCGCTCAGTCAAAGACGGCGCGTTCTACGCCAGGGATCGGGTGAATATCAATCAGCCGCTGTTTAGCCTGAAGCGCGACCAAAGCCGGGTTTTGTGGCGGTGGCAGCAGATTTTTGAGGGAGGCATCGTCGTGCAGAAAACGAAGTAGCTCGTTCGGGAGCGTTGCACTACGTGGGTTGCGGTTAGATTGGCGGCTGTCGATGCTTTTCCCGTAGACCTGACCCGCTGGTCTGTCGGGTACATAGCCCGGTAGCGCGGTAAACTGATTCGGGTGGCTGCCATTCCTGATGAAAAAAATAACTCTCCTGTTGCTTGTTCTGATCGGTACCCTGACCTGGGTGCTGGCTAAGCCGTTTCCAAAACGTACGAAGCGGGTGTTGTTTCTGGGCAACAGCATCACGTATGCCGGTACGTACGTGGCCGTTATTGAAGCCTATCTAGTAACCCATTACCCGAAGCAGCACTACGAATTTATCAACGTCGGACTGCCCAGCGAAACGGTGTCGGGCCTGAGTGAACCGAACCACGCCGACGGGCGGTTTCCCCGGCCCGATCTGCACGAGCGGCTCAGCCGGGTGCTGGCCCAGGCGAAGCCCGACGTGGTGTTTGCCTGCTACGGCATGAACGACGGCATCAGTATGCCCCTGGCCGAAGAGCGATTCAGGCCCTACCGCGAGGGGATGAAGTGGCTGCACACCGAACTGGAGAAGGCCGGCGCCAAACGCATCATTTTCCTGACGCCCCCGGTCCATGACCACCCGAAGCTGGGGACGCAGGGCTACAACCGGACGCTGGATGCGTATTCGACCTGGCTGCTGGCGCAGCGCGATTCGCTCCGGTGGGAGGTGGCCGATATTCATTTTCCCATGACCCGCTACCTGGAGGAAAAACGGCAGACCGACTCCACGTTCAAGCTGGCGAAGGACGGTGTTCATCCCGGCGAGCTGGGCCACTGGCTGATGGCCAAACCGGTTTTGTTGTACCTGGGCGAGCCGGTGGAGTCGGCGGAGTCTGTAGAGGAAGCTCTGGCGGACCGGCCGCAGGGACAGGCTATTTTTACGTTAGTGGCCCGGCGCCAGAACGTCATGAAAAACGCGTGGCTCCGGGCCACGGGCCACAAGCGCCCCGAGATGGCACCGGGCGTGCCGATTACCGAAGCCCGGCAGACGTACGAAGAGATTGAAGGGCAGATAAGGGCTTTATTGTCAAACAGGAAGACACCGTAGAGAAACTGGGGTCTTCCTGCTGTACATGGCTGCTGTGTCGATAAGTCAGGGTTTCCAGAGACGGATAACCCGTTGCTGATCCGCGGTACTGGCCCGCAGCAATAGCAAACCGGCTGGCAGGTGGCCTACCTCCAGAACCTGTCGCTGCTTCTCCTGATGGCCTGACAAACGTCGCGTTTCCAGAATACGCCCCTGTAGGTCCGTCAGACTTAGCTGTACCGGTTGACCGGTGTCCCAACTGACATCAACCGTTAACGTTTTTCCGAGAATCGGATTCTGCTGCACCTGGAGTTGCAGGCTGCTGGGGGTTTCTGTCGGTAAATCGGCAGCCTCCCGGCCTCCGACCGGACAAAACGTACAGGGGACGTACTTATACAGTTCAACACCGTGGTCGCTTTCAAGAGCCGCGAAAAATACACGGTTGCCTGATTCCACAAAAGGCGTGGTTCCCACCGACGGTCCGTATGGATTCAGATCTTTCAACAGGCGGGTACCCGAGGTGGTGCCGTCTGAAATCCAGGGCTCTGGGCCGCCCAGGCCGGGACTTCCCGGACCATTGAAAAAGAGTTTCCCATTGACAGCATTCAGGTTGGACGGGTACAATTCCTTTACGATAACTGTGTTGGCCGTTGTTCCGTCTGTTTTCCATAAACAAAAGTTATCCGGTCCGTTCTGGCCGCCAAAAAACAGGGTATTTCCCACGGTTGTAAGTTGGAAAACCCGATCGTCGCCAAATGGATTCGTATTTTTCAAGCGCTGCGTTCCAGGTGGCGTACCGTCAGAAAACCAAAGCTCGTCGCTGTTTCCGGTATCCGTCGTAAAAAAGAGTTTACTCGTAAAGGCTATGGTTTCGTGCACTGTTCCCGAAAGCGTCTGCACGTGGGTTGCTGAACCAGGACTGCCGTTTGTTTTGTAAAGTCGGTTCTTAAAGGTGTCGGCTGAGTCGATGTACTGGTAAAAAAAGTAAAGCTGCCCACCAACCACCGTCAAATGCTGTGGGGTCAATGCCTGAATAACGCCAGCAATCGTCAAGGCAGATAGTGAGTGAATCTGGTAGGTGCCGGCCGTTGTTCCGTCGGATCGCCAGAGCCCCGGACCACTCGCGTCCTGAGCCACGAAATACAGAACACCGTTCATAACGTTTAACCCAGCCCACTCACCAAACAGGGTCACGCCATCGCCGGCTGGGTTGATGTCTTTCACCTGGTACGTTCCCGCCGATGTGCCATTGGACCGCCATAGTTCGCGGCCGTCTGTCCCATTATCGGCAAAAAAGTAAAGTATGTTGTTCATCACAACAGGACCACTGGGGTCAGAATCACCGGACGGGTTTATGTTCTTAACCAGTTCGGTGCCTGCCGCTGTGCCGTTGGACTTCCATAATTCCCGGCCTACACTCCCATTATCGGCCGAAAAAAACAGAACGCCTGAGTAATTAATAAGGTTATACGGATTTGAACTCCCGTTGAGGTTGATATTTTTAACCTGTACAGTTCCGGCTTCGGTTCCGTCAGACTTCCAGAGCTCCCGGCCATTGACTCCGTTTTCGGCCGTGAAATAGAGTACGCCATTCAGATCAGTTAACCAACTGGGGCCACCCGTGCTATAAACGGGATTAATGTCTTTCACCCGCGCAATATAGAATGACGTTGGTTCAGCCGGGCCAAACTGCGCCCAGAGTGAAAGCGGGTGCTGGATGAAGCTCAGCAGGGTGAGTATCTGTAAAACTTTCTTCATATGCTGTAATCGATAGGTTGAATAAATCTATTGATTATCAGAACGCTAGGTCGAAAGTTTTGAGTTAGCGGCTTCCTGGGAAAGTAGTTTGTAACCCTGCCCGTCTGAATAATCGAAGGCATGGCTCACCAGCCAACTGTCTTTTTAGCCCCACTGATGGAAGCATCTTCTACTGGTTCAGGTTGTGTTGATACGCAGTTGAGGTCGGTTTTTGCGCAATCCGGCCACCATATTTTCCAGTGCATAGAGCGTAGGGTGGAAAACAGCTTTGCGATCCGCTTATTTCGCCCGCTCACAACGCTCAATACGATGAAACGTTTATTTGTGTTTTTGATGCTGGTCGCCGGATCGTCCTGCCAGCCCGATAAGATTAACGCCACCTGCTACGTTTGCGACGTTTATTCAACCACGCAACCGTCGCGCCAGACAAAGGAGTTTTGCAATAAGGCCGAGATGGACCAGTACGTAAAGGATGTAAAAGCACAATCTGAAACCGCCCTGGTATCCTGCCGTAACAAATAGGATCAACGTTGTCTGTTAAACGTCTGGCTAAACTTACGCCGATTACTGCTGAAACGGTCAAAACCGACGTGGGTAGGCTCACAAGACCTGCTACATCGGTTTTGACCGTTCCCTTGGGCCGACTACCTGGTATCTGCCGCCACCTTGCCCGGTTGCTTCACGACTAATCCCTCGTCTGGTTTCCACTTGTCATATTCCATGTAGCGGGCGGTTTGGGTGGCTGCGGCCAGTCCTTTCAGTTTGGCCACTACGTGCAGCGCCCCGTCAATACCGGCCGATACCCCCGCCGTGGTGATAATCTGGCCATTGTCGACAAAGCGCGTGTCGCGCAGAATCCGGGCTTTGGGCGTTGCCCGTTGCAGCGGCTCAATGTACGAATGAAACGTAGTCGCCTGTTTTCCATCCAGCAGGCCCGCTTTAGCCAGCAGCCCGGCTCCCGTACAAACGGACAGCATTACCTCGGCCTGTTCGGAGCAGCGTTTGATCCAGTCGATAAGCGGCTTATTGTTGAGGAACGGACCGGTCTTACCACCCGGCAAAACCACGATGTCGGGTCTGGGGCAGTCGGTCAGATCATACGTCGGGATAATTTTTACGAAACCCTGGCTGATAATCGGCTCTTTGCTGAGCGACACCGTGTAGACGGTAAACCCCTCCGTGGCGGCAAAGACCTCGCTGGGACCCGCGAAATCCAGAATCTCGACCCCGTCGTGAATGAAAATGGCCACGTTCCGCTTCCTGACTTGCTTCTGGTTGCGCGCCAGTGAGTCTATGAGAGCAACGCTGCGTTTGATAAGGGGCATACCGCAGTGCTGACACCTGCCGGGCTTGTCGTGTCGTTCGAGATCGCATGCACTCCCGCAGGGTTCGCAGTAATACGCCATCAGGTTGTCTTTCACCCTTACTTTCTGCGACCACAGCGGGGAGCAGGGAGTAATCAGCCAGCCGGCAACAAGCAGGAGGAAACGGTAGCGACGGATGCGGTTCATGAGCTTATGCATTACGTTGAAACAAAGGAGTTGAACGTGTTTTTGAATCGTCTTTCTGCCAGATACGGCGGAGCTGGCGGGCGTCTTGGAATCCGCACTTTTCGGCGATAGCTTCCATGGTCATGCCGGGATTGTGCCGCAGGGTTCGGGCCAGTTCCAGCCGGAGCAGGGTGGTGTAGACATGAATGGAAATGCCGGTTTCTTTCCGAAAGGTGCGCGTTAGGTTACGGGTACTCATACCGGCCACCTCGGCGAGTTCGTCTAACGTAGCCCTGGTTTTCAGATTGGTAATCAGCCAGTCCTGCACCTGATGAACGGCTACGTTCATGTGGTTGCGGTAATCGAGGTACACGCTTTTCTGCGAATGCTCGGGGCCGCGCCGTTGATACACAACCAGTTCGCGGGCTATTTTCGACGCAAACAGCGGGCCCTGCTGTTCTTCCAGTATCGCCAGGGCCAGGTCGATGCCAGCCGTTATGCCCGCGCTGGTGTAGATACCGCCATCGTTCACGAACAGGCGGTCGGGCTGGGTAACGATCCGGGGATACGTTGTTTGCAGTTCGTCCAGGCGTTTCCAGTGGGTGGTACATTTTCGGCCATCCAGGAGCCCGGCCTGAGCGAGCACGAACGCACCCGTACAGACGGAGCAGATCGTTACGCCCTGGCAGTGCTGCTCCCGGAGCCAGGTCAAAAAATCAATCTCCGCCCTGAATTCCGCCGACCGGATGTAGGCCATGTCCATCCCCGGTACGAAGATCAGATCGCCGGGTTGGGGATGCACGTCCGTCAACGGCAGCACCGGCCCCATCGCCAGTCCAGCTGAGCTAACCACCTGATGCTGAAACGAGCAGTAGCGTAACTGATAGGGCGCACCATACTCAGCGGCTTCGTAGAACACCTGAACCGGTCCCGTCAGGTCCAGTACGTGTACATGGGGTGGTACGACAAAGATGACTTGCTGAGTAGGCGACATGGCTTGGCTGAGTCAGGCTGTAAAAGTAGGCCATGCTCAGCTTCCCTGCGAGCCAAAGAGCGGACATTTTGAGCCAGGAGTCAACTCGTAACTACCAGATGTATCATTCGATGACCAACTTCGTCATCAAGCCGATCAGGATAGCCATACTATAACTCAGCAACGTTCCAACCAGTACGTATTCCGATTGCTTGGCGGCTTTCTCGCCTTCCCGGAACCGAAGCAACGACTTTGCCGCGATCAGAAAACCAATAGCTTCATACTGGTTAAGCAGAACAAATGAGAAAATAAGCACCCGTTCGGCAATGCCTATCCATTTACCAGCATCATCTAAGGAATCGGATGCCGATGGGTTAAGCGGATCAATCAGTTGACGTTGCCACTTGCTGGTAGCCATGCCAACAATAAAGCCGATCGGTGTCGTACAGATCAGGTAGCCGCTCAGAACCGCTACGACACGCTGTTCAGTTAGGGCTGACCTGACGAGTCTGCCCAGGTCGATCCAATTATCCGTTAGCCAGAGCCAGACGAGTAACAGAACACAAACGTGGGCCACCTGATCGATGAGAAACGGACGTAACGGTTGCGGACCGCCGAATCGTAGTTTCAGGTAGTCAATCAGTCCATGGGTTATACCCACAAATACAATTAGCGAAACAACTGCCCAGAAACCTACAAATACGTATGCCAGGATACCCGCCACCAGGCTATGCCAGTACAGGTATTTTGAGCGATGTAGCTTCTGCTGTTTGTGAAGAACCCAGGAGGTTGGCTGCAAGACAAAATCGGTTAGCAGATGGGATAGTAGAAGCCTAAAGAAAAGAGCATTTTCGTCAGCGGTAAAGAATTGCGTCATGTGATGTTACGGTGTCAGTAAATCCTGAAAGCGGATCAATAGGCGCTCAATGGCTACCCAGGAGGCTGCTTTGGCCCGTTGATTGATGGCCGGCTGCTTCACCTTAAGTAGTTCGGCGATGTGAACCTCCGTATGGTTCTGTAATTTGTAGTAAACGACTTCCGCTTGTAAGGCGGTCCATTTACCGATAATACCTTCCAGCAAAACCAACGCTGTATTCAGCTCATCGTCGAGTGTTTGTTGCCGACTTTTGATAGCGATCTGGTTAGGCTCTTTCTTAAGGGTGTCGAGTAAACGACCGGAAAAGCGAAATGCTTCGCCGTTAGACTCAGCCAGGGTGGCAGTGACGCTGTCTACAGACCCAATGCCGATGGCAATTCGAGCATCCGAAGCAATGAGTCGATCATCGATACTGACCTGGCTTTGTAAGTAGGTACGAATGATCAGGGCAATCCGCAAGGCTTGTTGGGGAATATCGAGCAAACTTTGAAAGCTGTCGCCCCGGTAGATCTCGAAAGTTACCTTCAGCTTGAGGTCATTTTCGCTTCCCTCCTGATCTTTGTCAAACAAGCTGGTTAAAGACCTTAGCAGCGTTTCACGCTCCGTTACGTTGAGTTTAGACGAGTTTACGATGTCGCCCGTTAAGACTGCGTATTGTGCGTTACTAACTGGTGTTGACATACAATATAAGGCTATAAGCTTATAATGGGCAATTATAAGCATACAAGCTTATAATACGAACCAGCCAGTCGTTTTTCTTTTTGATACTAAAATTAGAGTAGTGTAAGGTAACACCGAGGTCTGCTTCACTACTTTCTTCCTGCTCTTATTTCTTCATCAACCAGATTCCCGCTAAAGAACGGCAGCATCTTCTGCTCGATGCGCTCGGCGATGCGGTTGATATGGTCGCCGTCGTATTCTTCGTAGGTGTGCGGTATCTGGTACGTAGTCAGCATGCCGTCCAGCACTTTGATGTTGGCCGCAATGCTCACGTCTTTGTTACCCGCATCGAAGGCCATCGCCCGTAGTTGCCGGATGTTCGATACGTACTGGTCCAGCGTAGCGAGGGGGGCGTTGGCGGTCCATCTGGCCGTAACCATCGGCTGCGGCTGGCCGTCTTTCACCGGCAAATCCAGATAGAAGGGGGCCTGGCCGGGATTCGGCGACCACGATGCCGCCGAGGCAAACATGGCTTTGGTGAAGAAATCGGCTTTTTCCAGCTCCGCCTGCGTCTTGATGCCTTCCAGTCGGGCCGCCATCTCGGGGTTGCCGGGGCCGTTTGTGCCCGGTATCAGGCAGCAGGGGCTGAGCAGGTAGAGACTGGAGAATATCTCGGGGTGCTTCTGCCCAATACGTATCGTGCCGTAGCCGCCCATCGAGTGCCCGGCCAGTCCGCGGCTGGCGGCTTGCGGCAGGGTGCGGTAGTTCTTGTCGATGTAGGCTACCAGTTCTTTCGCTACGTAATCTTCCCAGTTGCCAATCGTTACGGAGTTGGAGTACATGCTCCCGAAGTAGCGGTTGTAGGCGTTGGGCGTCACGATGATAAACTCCTTCGTTTTGCCCTCGGCCAGCGCCTTGTCCACCACGGCGGGCAGGTTGATCCAGTGCTTTGTCAGGCCGTACCACTTATCGTCGCTGTCCGTAAAGCCGTGCAGGAAGTAGATGACCGGGTAGCGCCGTTTCTTGTCGGTCTTATAGCTCGGGGGCAGGTAAATCGATACGTCGCGATCCGGCGAATCGCCCGCCAGATTGCCTTCCAGACCCTTGCCGTGCACCTTGATCCGTTCGACGGTCCCGGCCGGTGTGGTCTGGCCGTATCCGGGCGTAATCGACGTACTGATCAGAGTCCCGACGAGGAGCAGGACCGTAACGGCTTTATGGGCCGGCAGAAACGAGCGGAAGAGAGCAGAGCAACGCATGGTCTTAGAAGTTGGGTCGAAGCCGTTTCTACTTTTGCCCGCCAGTCGGCCACATCCCCTCAGGCCATGCGTCCGCACAACAATCAACTTGATAATAAGTTATGTTTAGTATACCTCTCCGTGTAAAAATAAGCGTCTCAGGTCTTTTGCCTGCATACACTTTATCCCCCAACTCGTGCCTAATGGAAGACAACCAAACCCCTCAACTGACCGACGACGAAAAGAAGCTGTTTGAGGACCTGATGCCCGAAGATCTGGACGAAATTCTGGATACGGGGGTGAACAGACGCCATTTCCTGAAACTGATGACGCTGGCCGGTGGCGGGCTCCTGGCGGCTCACTCGGCCGTGGCGGAGCAGGTCTTCACCCGGCCGCTCAGCGTACCATCGGCCCCGGAACCTGCGTCGGCGGCCATCGAAAACGGCGTGAACGTATCGTTCAAGGTCAACGGCGCGGCCCGAAAGCTGACGGTCGATTCGCGGATGACCCTGCTGGACACCCTGCGCGAAAAACTCGAACTGACCGGTTCCAAGAAAGGCTGCGACCAGGGCCAATGCGGTGCCTGTACGGTGCTGGTCGACGGGCGCCGGGTGCTGTCCTGTCTGACCCTGGCGGCCACCTGCGAGGGCCGGAGCGTGCAGACGATTGAAGGACTGGCGCAGAACCAGACCGGATCGGCGGTGCGGCTGCACCCCATGCAGGCGGCTTTCCTGAAGCACGACGGCTTCCAGTGCGGGTTCTGCACACCGGGACAGATCTGCTCGGCGGTGGCCCTGCTGGAAGAAGCCAGAACCGGTCACGCCAGCTACGTAACCGAAAACGTCCGGCAGACGGCGGGACCAGTTCGCTTATCGGCCGAGGAGATTCGGGAGCGCATGTCGGGGAATCTGTGCCGATGCGGTGCGTATCCAAATATTGTGGCGGCCATTCAGGAAGTCTACAGCGGCAAACCCGTCGAGCAGACCTGGCAGTTTGTCGGCTAACCCTTCACAACACCCATGAGACCATTCCGATTCACCAACGCCAAAGACGCGGCCTCGGCCGTGCGGAGCCTGACGGGCAACCCCAATGCCCGGTTTCTGGCCGGGGGAACCAACCTGCTCGATCTGATGAAGGAGGATGTTGAGCGGCCGGACGAGCTGATCGACATCACCCGGCTGCCGCTTACCCAGATCAGAACCATTACGTCCGGCCCCAACCAGGGCGGTCTGTCGATCGGCGGTCTGGGCCGGAACGCCGATGCGGCCAATCACCCGCTGGTCCGGCAGAACTACCCGCTGCTGACGCAGGCAATTCTGGCCGGCGCATCGGGGCAGATCCGCAACATGGCGACCAACGGCGGCAACCTGCTCCAGCGAACCCGCTGCCCGTACTTTTACGAGGTGTCGATGCCGTGCAACAAACGCGAGCCGGATGAGTCGTCGGCCCGGGCGGGATGCGGAGCGCTGGAAGGCATTAACCGCATGCACGCAATTTTCGGCTGGTCGGAGAAATGCGTGGCCGTTTACCCCTCCGACATGGCCATAGCGCTGGCCGCGCTCGACGCAACGGTAAACGTCAGGAAGGCCGACGGGCAGGAACGCAGCATCGCGTTTGCTGACTTCCACCGGCTGCCCGGCGATACGCCCGAGAAAGACACCAACCTGAATCACGGCGAGCTGATCACGGCCATTGAACTGCCCAGGAACCGCTTCGCCGACCATTCCTACTACCTGAAAGTGCGCGACCGCTCATCATACGCTTTTGCGCTGGTGTCGGTGGCGGCCGCGCTGGAGATGAAGGAAAACCGGATCGTTCAGGCCCGGATCGCCATGGGCGGGGTAGCCCACAAACCCTGGCGGGCACTAAAGGCCGAGCAGCTGCTCGTCGGGAAAGAAGCCAGCGACGCGACCTTCAGGCAGGCAGCCGAGGCCGAAATGGCCGGCGCCAGACCCCTGTCGCACAACAAATTCAAGGTTGAACTGAGTAACCGGAGCATTGTCCGGGCGTTGCAGATGGCCGTCAACGGCGGTAAAGCCTGATCGTTAGCTAACTCATCCCATGAACGATAACAACAAGGTAACCGGTACACCCATCAGCCGCATCGACGGGATTCTGAAGGTGACCGGCAAAGCGGATTATTCGACCGATCACCCGGTCCGGAACGTCGCCTACGGCATCCTGTTTAAAAGCACCATTGCCGCCGGAACGATCAGGACCATCGACACCGCCGAGGCCGAAAAAGCGCCCGGTGTGCTGGCCGTCATCACCCACAGGAATGCGCCGAAACTGAACGTAAAAGGGGGCATTCGCGGAGGAGCGATGCTGCAAAGCCCGGCCGTCGATTTTTTCGGTCAGCACATTGGTATCGTCGTCGCCGAGTCGTTTGAGCAGGCCCGCCATGCGTCGCGACTGATTCAGGTGACGTACGATGAGGCCCCGGCTAAAGTCGATTTCGACAAGCTGGCCAAAGGCGCGGTACGTCCGAAAGACAAGGAAGACGAAAAGCGGGGGGATGCGAAAGCGGCACTCAGCACCGCCGACTATAAAATCGAGGAGGTGTACACGACGCCGATTGAGCACCACCACCCGCTCGAACCCCATGCCACCATTGCCGAATGGAACGGGGATCAGCTGACGGTGTACAACAGCTCCCAGATCGTCAACGGCGCTCAGAATGCAACGGCGGCAACGCTCAACATCAAACCGGAGCAAGTCCGGATCGTTTCGCCCTACATCGGGGGCGGTTTCGGTTCCAAAGGCGGGCAGTGGGCCAACCTGGTACTGACGGCCGTAGCGGCAAAGGTGGTGAACCGCCCGGTCAAGCTGGCCCTCACGCGCCAGCAGATGGTCAACTCGGTCGGGCTGCGGCAGCAGAATGTTCAGAAAGTCAGTCTGGCGGCTACCAAAGACGGCAAGCTGACGGCCCTGGCCCACGAGACAACGACCCACTGCGCCATCAACGACGAGTTTGTGGAGCCCTGTGGTGACTGCTCGAAGCTGATGTACGATACGCCCAACTCGCTCATTACGTACCGGGTGGTGCCGATGAATCTGATTCTGCCCACCTACACGCGGGGGCCGGGGAAGTCGACCGGCAGTTTTGCGCTCGAATCGGCCATGGACGAGTTGGCGTACAAGCTGAAGATGGACCCGATCGAGTTTCGGATCAAAAACGAACCCGAACGCGATCCGTCGAACGGCAAACCCTGGTCGTCGCGGGCAACGGTGCAATGCCTGCGGGAAGGGGCCAACGCATTCGGTTGGGAAAAGCGGAAGCCGGAACCCCGCCAGCAGCAGGAAGGCAACTACCTGATTGGCTACGGGGTAGCCTGCGGTACGTATCCGGTTCACCAGCGGCCGAGTTCCGCCCTGGTGAAGCTGAAGCGGGAAGGCAGCACTGTAACGGCAACCATTGAGCTGGCCGCTGCCGACCTGGGCACGGGTACGTACACGATACTGGCCCAGACGGCTGCCGATGCGCTGGACCTGCCGATCGGCAACGTAACGGTCCGGATCGGGGATTCTACCCTGCCGCCGGCTGCGGGATCGGTTGGATCGGTCGGCGCAATCAGTTATGCGAACGTGGTCAATGATGCCTGCATGAAGATCACGGACGATCTGATTGCGCGATCGGGCAAACAGTACTTCGCCCGGCCGACCGCTTCGCAGGTAATGATTGCCGAACGGATTGATACGTTCCAGGCCCGGGTGGATTCCAAAGCGCCGGAGGGTGCGGACGACTATTCGTCGCACAGCTTCAACGCGAATTTTGCCGAAGTGCGGGTCAACATGTCGACGGGGATGGTGCGGGTGTCCCGTTTTCTGGCCGTGACGGGTGCCGGTAAAATCCTGAATCCCAAAACGGCCCGGTCGCAGATCATCGGCGGCAATGTCTGGGGCATCGGCATGGCCCTGACCGAAGAGTCGGTGGTGGACCCGCGCTGGGGTAATTTCGTGACCCGTTCGCTGGGCGATTATCACATTCCGGCCAATCTGGATATCGGCAACATGGAGGTCATCTTCGTTCGGGAGGACGATACCATCTCCAACAGAATGGGTGTGAAAGGCATCGGCGAGGTGGGTATTGTGGGTGTGGCCGCGGCCGTAGCCAACGCCGTCTTCAACGCCACCGGTAAGCGCATCCGCGAACTGCCCATAACGCCCGATAAGCTGCTGTAAGCGTATAAACTAACGTGAAGTACAGATAAGCATCTAGGCCATGAGAACCGGTTTCTGTCGTCGGGATGACAGAAATAGACTAAGTTATGCGTCTATTATTTAGAACGTTACTCTGAAGTCTGGCCAAAATTCACGTTCAAACCAGTAACAGCAATCCCCGTCTGACCGCGACTCGCACCGGTCAGGCGGGGATTTTTTCGGTTACCACACCGGCCCATTACGGGCCTTTCGCTCCTTCGTTGATCGGCCATTATTCGTAGTTCGCGCCGACTGATCGGGCATTCGTCACAAAACCAGCGGGTTTGCGTTCCGGGCTGCCTATCTTTATTCCATGTCTGAACGCCGTGCCGAACCGTACGTCGGCACGGCCGTAGTTCCCCTAACCCAACTTCCTCGGCATGAAACACATCGCTCTCTCCACAGTTCGATCATCCCGGCATCGCCAGTATGCGTTGTTTGCCCTCCTGCTGGCTGCCGGCTCATCGACCATCGGTTTCGCACAGCAAGCGTCCATCTGGTCGGGGCAGGAGCTGTATAAGGCAACCTGCGACAACTGCCACAAAGCCGATGCGGGTATGAAAGCCCCCGGCTACCTGGTACTGGCGCAGATGCCGCCCCGAGCCATCCTGGCCGCGCTCGAAACGGGCAAAATGCGGGAGCAGGCCAGAGCCCTGACCACCGATCAGAAAAAGGCCATCGTGCGCTATCTGACCGGTAAGGCTGTAACCGAAACGACCCTGCCGAAAGAGGCCTATACACCGTTTAGCCTGCCGTCGGGTAAAGGACTGGTTCATCATTCGGGTTGGGGAGGTAATCTGGAGGGCACGGGCTTCCGGTCGGCGGAGCAGGCGGGTATGTCGGCCGCTACGGTTGGTAAGCTCAAACTGAAATGGGCCTTTGCCATCCCGGAAGCGAATCAGGTACGTAGCAAACCCGCCATCGTGGGCGACTGGCTCATACTGGGCACGCAGTTCGGCGATGTCTACTGTCTCAACAAAACGACCGGTAAAATCGGGTGGCAGTTCGCGGCTAAAGCGGCCGTTCGGGGTGCGATCTCGGTGGTGGAGCAGGGCAGTACCCTCCGCGCTTACTTCGCCGACAACAGCACCAACGTCTACGCCCTCGACGTCCGGACCGGTAAACTGCTGTGGGAGAGCAAGTCCGGCCAGCACCCGCAGTCGGGCGTAACGGGGTCGGTAGCGGTATATAACAACCGGGTGTACGTGCCGATTACGTCCATCGAAGTTGCGTCGGTGCTGGACCCGGCCTACCCGTGCTGCTCATCGTCGGGCGAAATCGTCGCGCTGGATGCGCAGACCGGCAGGACCGTCTGGCGGCACCGGGTCATTCCGGAAGAGGCCAGGGAAGTCGGCAAACGCAAGGACGGCAAGCCGTTCTACGGACCCTCGGGGGCCATCGTGTGGAGCAGTCCTACGGTCGATACCAAACGCGGGTTGCTGTACTACGGAACCGGCGAAAACTACACGGCTCCGGCCACAACCAGCAGCGATGCCATTCAGGCGCTGGACCTCAGAACGGGTAAGCTCGTCTGGTCGTTTCAGGCCACCAAAGACGACACCTGGAACATGGCCTGCCCCTACAGCCCCAACTGCCCCGAAAAGGCGGGACCCGATCATGATTTTGGTATGGCCCCGCTGCTGGTCAGACAGCCGGATGGCAGCGACATGCTGACGGTCGGGCAGAAGTCCGGGTTTGTGTATGGCCTGTCGCCCGACAACGGGAAGCTGATCTGGAAAACCCGCATCGGCAAGGGAAGTGCGTTGGGCGGTATCCACTGGGGTATGGCCACCGACGGTAGGCTGGTGTACGCGGCCAATGCCGACAATAAATACGCTATGGACCCGAAGGTTGACTCGCTGATAAAACCCAGCCCCGGCCTCTACGCACTGGATGTCCGTACGGGGAAAGTTGTCTGGAAAGCGGCTGCACCCCCCTGCGAAGGCAGAGCCGGTTGCATAGAAGCCAATTCGGCGGCTCCTGTCGTCGTGCCGGGGGTGGTGTTTGCGGGCGGACTGGATGGCCACATCCGGGCGTATGCAACGGCGGACGGGGCCCTTCTCTGGGACTACAACACCATGCACGACTACGAAACCGTAAATGGCGTTCCCGGCAAGGGAGGAGCCATCGACGGACCGTCGCCGGTGGTGGCCGATGGGATGCTGTTTGTCAACTCCGGTTACGGTATGTTTGGCGAAAAGCCGGGCAACGTACTGCTGGCGTTTGAGGTAGACAAGTAGGGGAGAGGGCACCGGTTTTCCGCTCTGGCCGGTCATTAAAAAGCAGTTAGCCCCCTTGTCAAATCGACAAGGGGGCTAACTGCTTAATCGGCGGGAGATTACCCGTTACTTGGCCGGCTTTTTGAAAACCGATTCATCGACCGGTCCGTTGATCGTTACCTTTTCGGTGGTTAACGTAACCTGTCCCTGTGGTGAGACTATATCCGTTGTCTTGGCGAACTTGATACCGTCCGTATCCTTGTAATCCGAAAACGAAATTTCGCCCGGTTGGCCGTTCATCGACGTCTTGATCTTACTGAGCAGGTACGTATTGGCATCCAGAAACTGGTCAATAACCTGGTTCTCCTTGGTGGTCACTTTGAGGTGATAGGCATCTTTGCCGTCGACTTTTTCTTTGCCTACGAGTTCCACTTTGTTTCCCTTGTTCTTGTAATCGACCAGGCCACCGAACGGATCGAGCTGGCCAGCCTGCTGCTTCAACTGATCAGCGGGTAGATCTTCGGGGTCGCCCGTGCCGCCCATCATGGCCGGACGAATCATCCAGCCGGTCGATCCGTCGACCACCTGAATCATGGAGTTGCCCATTACGGTCGACTCGCTCCGCATGGATTTCCCGACCACCATGACGGTTTTATTCGGGATTTCCATGCCCCCCTGTATGGCCAGCGACCGTTCAATCGTCAGGGTTTTAACCCCATTTAATTTGTCCATGCCGCCGAGGGCCGCTACGTGTTTATCCACGATTTCGTCGACCGTCTGCGCGTAGGCACCGAGTGAAAGAAAAAGAGCCGTGGCTGTGCCGAAAAGAATGTTGTTGGTTTTCATTGAGACAAGAGATACTGTTTAGGGTAATTTGACAATAAGCTATACGCTATAAAGTTAATCGATTGACTGTAAAGCCGTCGCGGTTACTGACGTGACTGGCCTCCCGGTGTACCACCGCCCTGTGTCTGCCCGTTGCCGTCGCTTTTCACGTCGTCATTGTTGACCGACTTGGCTTTGCGCCGGGGCGCGTCCATCGACATTTTTCCAATTTTGTAGCTGAACGTCAGCCGCACCCCCCGGTTGTAGAGATACACGTCGTTCACCTGACTGAACATCGGCGAGTTGAGCACCGAATGAATGTTGAAGCGGTTGCTGAGGAAGTTTTCGGCCGCAAAGCCTACGCTGCCTTTCTTGTTGTTGAAATCCTTTTTGATCCCCACCGTGTAGAAGCCGAAGCCACCCTGCCGACCCTGAAGCTGCACCTGCGACCCCGACATAAACCCGAATGCCTGAGCGCCCCAGCCGTTTTTAAACTGAGCCGAAGCGAACGTACCACCGCTTACGTTTACCCCGGTGTTTTTCATCGTCGTCGACACCCCCTCCCGGCTCATGGCCTGGCCGGTCAGGCTCGTGTAGAAGGCATTCAGAAACAGGCCAATGTTGATCTTCGACGTTACCGCTACGTTCGAGAATATGTTGGCTCCGTAGGCGTGCTGCCGGCCAATGTTCTGGAACGTCGTGACGATGGCACCCGGCAGTGAATCCGACGGCTGGCTTACCTGGGTAATGGCGTTATTGGTCACCCGGCCGAAGAACGTTGCGTTGATGAACGTTTTCTTGATGGTTTTGCTCAGGCCCAGTTCCATGTTGTTGGTCAGTTCCGGCCGGAGCGAGGGGTTCCCCTGCGTGATCACCTGCGGGTTGGCCGCGTTGAAGTTAGGGTTCAGCTGCTGCAGGCCGGGCCGTTGAATACGTCGGTTAAAGCCCAGTTTAACGGTTGTTCCCTTGATGGTTTTGGACGCGTTCACGCTGGGAACCAGCACACCGTAGTCGGCCACGCCGAGCGTACCGCCCTCGCGGGTACTGGCATCGATGAATGTGTGTTCGTAGCGCAGACCGCCTTTGAACGTGTACCGCTGCTTGGTAGTGTAGGTATAGGACGTATACCCGGCCGCAATGTTCTGGTGGTAGAGCAGCTCGCCCAGCGTACCGTTGTTTTCGGTGATGAAATTGCCCGACGGCCCGGCGATCAGGTAGCGGTATTCGCTGTTTACCTGCCGGAAGATGGCCTTACCCCCGAACTCGATCAGCTGGTTTTTCTTGATCGGCGTCTGGTAGTCGGTTTGCAGCGTAAATTCCTGGTTCAGGTTCTTGTTCACGTTCCGCTGGCGTCCGGTCAGTACGTCCGAATTGCTGAGGAGGTCCGCGTCGAAGTTATTGGTCAGGTCATTGCGGCTGTAGAGGGTGGAAATGCTCCATTCCTGCTGGGGCTTGAACGTATGCAGGTAATCCACGTTCATGTCGATGGTGCCCGACAGGTTCTTGGCGTCAACATTCCGTTTGTTCGACGAGCCGGGAGTGCCGTCGGTGAACAGTTGCGTCACAAGATCCTGCTGGCTCACGAAGTTCCGGACCCCGTAGCGAACGCCGGCCGTTATCGACTGGTTCTTGGCCAGGTCGTAGTCGAAGCCGAGGTTGTACTGACCAAACAGTCCCGAACTCCTGCCGTCGCCGGTCTGGCGCGTGAGGGTCGATACGTTGTTGATCTCGCTGGTCTGGTCGAGCTGCGTCCGGGTGATGGTGTTGTACATGGCCCGGCCGAAACCGCCCAGCGTAAAACCGGTCTTGCCTTTCCGGTAGTTGCCGTTCAGCGACAACTGCGAACCGCGGTTACCGACGCCCGAATCAACGTTGAGGTTCAACCCCTGGAGGCTGTTCTTTTTGGTGATGATATTAATGATACCACCCGATCCTTCGGCGTCATACTTGGCCGAGGGGCTGGTGATGACTTCCACGGTCTTGATCTGGTCGGCGGGGATTTGCTTCAGCGCATCTGCCACGCTGCTGGCCACGATTGTAGAGGGTTTGTTGTTGATCAGCACCCGGATGTTCTGGCTGCCCCGGAGCGATACGTTGCCATCCAGATCAACCGTCAGCAGAGGCACTTTACGCAGGATGTCGGTAGCATCACCGCCTTTGGCCGCAATATCCTTGTCGGCGTTGTAGACCAGCCGGTCAACTTTTTCTTCAATCAGGGCCGCCTGTCCGGTCACAGTTACCTCTTCGAGGGTTTTTACGTTGGCGCTGAGTTTGATAACACCCAGCTCAAGGCTCTGGCCATTGGTGAGGGTTACGTTTTCGAGGGTTTTGTTCCGAAACCCGACGAAGCTAACCAGAACGGTATACTGCCCGGCCACCAGTTTGGTCAACGAAAATTTCCCTTTCTCATCCGCTACCGTTCCGTCGACGGTCTTGCCGGTCGCCTTGTTGATAAGCGCAATGCTGGCGAATTCAACCGGCTTGGCCTGGGTCGAGTCGAGGATGCTGCCGGTAATCTTACCACTGCCTTTTGGACTTTGGTCGCCGGCCGTACCGGGTAGGGCCTTGGATGGGGTAGCGCCACCCATCACCGGAAACTGAGCGTTGGCCGGCTGTTGCAGTGTGGTGAAGAGTACCGTGAGAATGAGGAGTAAACCGTTCCTTTTCATAGAATTTAACTTAGACAGAACAAAGGTGTGTCGAAGTACTGACGGCTGAAACGGAAAGCGGACAAAGGCAGTAAACAAACGGATAAACGTCAGTTTAGACCCGACGAACGGCGGCTGCTCATTCCGCTGGCTTTGACTGCGTAAAAAAAGCCGCACCGGGTTTCCTGGGACCCGGTGCGGCTTGGTATGCGTTGAAAAACAGGCTCAGATACGTACGCTTGTGCCGTCGAAAAGGGGTACGTTCATGGAGAAGTTCTCGCCGTACTGCAATTTCTGCTCTTCCAGAATACCGAGGGCGATCTGTTCACCGAGCCGCAGGGATTCAATCTGATCCGACCAGTAATGAACCCCCGACCAGTCGCGCCCGAACGCAACGTTGGCCGCCAGCTTGTTCAGTTCGTTCTCAACGGTCAGTTTACCTTTATTGGCCATATCTACCTCGAGTTTACGGCCTTGCTGCGTCGGTTTGTAAGCGAAGGGGAGTTCAAAGCCTTCGTCAAAGAACGCTTTCAGGATGGTGACGCAGGCACCGGCTACCGTAGCGTGACCAGACCCATAAGACGGGTGCATGGGCGACCCTTCGACAAACGGCATGGGCAGCAGAAAAGACGGAGATGTCGCCGATGGATCGGTTTTTCGGTCTGCTTTCTGGTTCTGGGACTGATTATACGCTTGCAGTTCCGGCCAAAGACCCAACCCCTGCAGAATGGTGGTTGGGTTTTTCATGATGTCGAGGTTGTTCGTATGGCCACTGGCGTAGCGATGAATCCACCCCGCCACTACCTCCGGCCGAGCCCGGCGATGGACATTGTATTTCTGATAACGAACCGCTTTGAGCGCGCGGGTCGCTACTTCCGATACCAGATTGAGAATGTGCGGACCGCCAAACTGAGCAAATCCGGTTTGCTTATCCACGCTGTCGGGTAGCCGGAACGGTAACCCCGGGTCTACCGGGGCATTGATGCCAAGCAGAATCAGACAAGCGTTAAAGTAAGCCTGGTGCAGCGCATCGTAGTGTACCCACGTACACAAATCGCGGGGCGTCCAGATAAACCGGTACCCATTTTCGCGGTTGATGTTATTGTCGTTATCGACGTTTTCGTACTGCTCCAGTTCGCGAAGGTTTGCCCCGTTCTGCACATCCAGCCACTGTTCCCAGGTGGTCATGTAATCGAGCTTCGGCTTGGCGGTGCGAACGCGCTGGTCGATGGTCGTTGACCCGTACGAAATCAATCCCTGATCTGCTCCAAACGACACTGTGCTGCTCCCCAGTGATTTATTGCCGACATACAGAAACTGGGAGATGTACAAACCGATGTCATCACCTTTTACGTTGCCCCGGAAAATTGTTTTTGGTGAATAGGCTTCAAACTCGTTCTGGGCAAAATACCCCCGTTTGCGTAAAGCCTGGTAGGGCTGGAGCCCATAAAAGCTTTTGTTTTTGAACCAGTTCAGGCTGTTAAGATCCGCTACGGCCTGGTTGATTTTGCTGTTGTTGGTGTCAAAGTCTGTAAACGGAATATCGCGACAGAGCGCCATCCAGTAGAGTTCAGCCATCTCGGCAATGAGTTCTTCGCTATCCAGTACGGGGGCGGGTGGAATCGTTACTGCCTGCGCGTCGGGGCCTTCCAGGTCATACGTAAGGCCCGCCCCCATGCTTTCCCACCCACGAACTTTTGCGTCGGCATCAAGGGCGATTTTTGAGCGCCAGTCATTGGCGGGTTTAGCCGGGGTTGCGTCAGCAGGTTTTACCCGTTCGTTCAGAGCCAGTGCCTGAATTGATTCAAGGTCGCCCTTGTCGCAGGCCCGAATAAAGAAGGGATAGGCATCGCTTTCGGGTTTTACCAGAAACCCATTGTCGTCATGCTGCATGCCTTTTGTGAAGGCCGCCAGGTAGGAAGGATAACTTTTGCCATCTCCACCGACAATCCGGTAGCGGTTTTCTTCCCCGTTGGAGCGGTGATAGGGGTGGGGGCGGTTGTAGGCCACATCGGCAGCTTCGTACCGGAGCAGGTGAGACGCAAGTCGGCGATTCTTCATGAGTGTCAGAGTTATTGGTGATTTACGTGGAATAGATAAAAGTAAGTGTTTGAAAATCAATATATTAATGGCTAAGTAAGCGGGCATTACCGATCTGGACAAGCGTATTTTACCCGTATTGAAAGCGGATAACCCCGGTAAATCGGACCGACGGTATCGCCCGATACGTTGATCGGTGAGGATACCCGCAGCCGGCCGCTCAACCTAATAGTCGAAACCAGACGGGCGATTGGAAACAGACGTAACGGACGATGACAAAAGAAGGCGCTGGATTGCAACTCATCCGGCAGAAACAACGCTTCAGACAACAGAGATGATGGTTGATACAGTCCACGCTTCGCAGCCGCTGAATCCCCTCCCAATTTTGTTGCGTCAGAACGGCCAACGGTGGTTTGTCTGGCGGATGTAAACAAGCCTCTAACAACAACTACTCATGAAAACAACAGTACGCCTTCGCTTTGTCTGGTTCGCTCTTCTGCTGAGCGCCACCCTGTTCACCGGGTGCAAAAAAGAAAACGTTGACCCTGTCGCACCGGCCGATTTAGCGGACCGGGTTGCCGGTACCTACAAGTACGCCGAATTGTCGTCGAACGGCCAGACCCTGCCCGCCGACGAAACCAACCTTAAAGGCACCATCACCATCAGCCGCCAGACCGCGACGACTGTTCGCATGGTTTTCGCCATCAGCCTGAAAAACGGCAACCCGTTCCTGGACGATACGTTCGACGACGTGGAGGTCAGCGAAACAGGGAATGAAATTCTGTATGAAGTGGATGGGCAGACTTTCGCCCGGGGCAAGGGCAATGCCATCAGCATCAACGGACGCGATTCGGCCAACAAGGCGTTTACGCTCACGGCCAAGAAATAAGTCAGAACCTTCCTCTTTTCAAAAACTACGATGAAATCAGTCAAGAAGTTTACGGTGCTGGCGTTAGCCGCCCTTACCCTGTCGGGTTCATTATCTTCATGCGCTACGGTGTTCGGCGGGCGCGTAACGGCCGAACAGAAACGGAAACCGGCTGCGGGCGAAGCGCGTCGGGAGGTACGGGTAGGGGCCCTGATTGCCGATATCCTCCTGTTTCCGCTGGTGAGTATCCCGGTCGATTTCGCCACCGGAGCCATCTATAAGCCAAAATCAGGGGCGGTAGCTCAGCAGGCTCCAGCCGCGAAACCGGCGGCAACGGCTGCCCCCAAGAAGAAATAATACAGGTTAGGTAAAGTAAGTAGTTTAGTAAACCCCCGGCGTAGCTACGCCGGGGGTTTTTGTTGTGCCTTAACAGAGAATCAACGCATTAGCTGTCAGGTTATTTTTACGCCTGGGTCACAGTATGAACCTTCAATGTTCGGCTTACTCCCACGGAAAGACGCTGGCGATGGTCTATCTGGTTAGAACCGGACTGACGAGTATCCTGGAGCAGATATACTTCGATACACTGACGTGAATGATGATCAGGTGCTTATCGATAATTCACGTTAAACTACATACAATCCAGAGGTTAGCCTTTCCCTTTTGCCAGGCGATCGGCATAGGCCCTCGCTTGTAAAGAAGTAAACAGAGTGGAGTATAACATTTATTTAATAAGGCCTGATCATTAGAAAGCGATTAGATTTGACCTGTTTTCCCCTTGAAATTTGCTTGTTTTTAATCCGCTTTTAACCTTTGTCGGGAAATTAAGTCCGTATGCTACAACTTACTCCCCCCTGACGACTCATCGTTGACTAAGCCCTTAGTCAGCTCGTTCACGCGGCCAATTCTTTGCCGGGGGAGTATCCTATTTCTTTAATTTTTCAGAAATTCTTGGCCGAAAAACGGGCAATTGCTGCCTGTTTATGCTAGGTCTGCTCCTCTGGTTTACTCATCTATCAGTAACCAAACAAACTCGCCTATGCAGTCTGCAGTCAAAAAAAACGTTGACGTATTTAATCAAAATGTGCATGAGAACGGTGGATTCCTGTACACCACCAACGCCCAGTTTTCCTCGCACGTAGCCAACAAGCGAATCACAGACGAGATTTTCCGGTTTATCAAACCTGCCCACAAAACCCTAGTTGATATTGGCTGCGGTGACGGTATGTACACAGCTAACATCAAACAGAATTTCCCGCACCTGACCGTACATGGTTTTGATGCAGCCGAGGCTGCCGTGCAGATTGCCGCCAAAAAATACCCGTCCGTTCACTTCAGCACGATTAACCTGCTCGACGATCACCTGCCGACGCCCAATCAGAAATACGACGTAGGCGTAATTCGGGGGGTGTTGCACCACCTGTCGGACCCCCAGAAAGCCCTGGCGAATGCCTTCAAACTGGCCGATGAGCTGATCATTATGGAGCCAAATGGCAACAACCCCATTTTGAAGCTCATCGAACGCACATCCAAATACCACATTGAACACGAGGAGCAGTCCTTTTTTGAATGGCAGTTGAAACGGTGGATCCGGCAGGCCGGCGGGCGGGTGAATCAATGGGAGTACATCGGCTACGTACCGTTCTTTTTCCCGACCGGACCGGCCAAAATGATTTATGCGGTTCAGCCCTTTCTGGAAAAAATTCCGGTGTTGAAACACGTTTTTTCCGCTCAGTTTATCATTAACTGTTCCCGTACAACCAGGTGATTAGGAGCGGCCGATTGGAGCGAATTACGTTAGTAGCTCCAATCGGCCACCAAACCATACCCCACTGCTCAGTTCATTCGTATATGCAGTTTAGTAAAAACAGAACCCTCTGGCTTACTCTGATTCTCCTGCTGGCCTTCGGGCTGCGGCTGTACAGGTCTGGAACGTACGGCATCTACCTCGACGAAAAATACACGATGGTCATTTCGCAGGGGATCGTTATGGAAGGATCGAATCAGCACGATGTGTTTTTTACCCCCGGCAAGACGTATTTCACGCCCGCGGAGTTCTGGTCCCCGAAAACCATTCAGGATTTTATTGAAGCCAATATTCGTGGCGACATCGGCAACAGTCCGGCCTATTACGCGGTGCTGTGGGGCTGGATGAAGGTATTTGGGCTGAGCGATTTTTCGGCCCGGTTTCCGTCCGTTCTGTTCAGCACACTCCTGGTTGGGCTGGTCTACATCTTTGTCAGGCGGCATTTCCGGTCTGAATCGCTGGCCTTACTGAGTGCCCTGATTGCGGCCGTTGAGCCGTTTTTCATCGCCTACAGCCACATGGCCCGGAACTACTCCTTCAGTTTCTTTCTGACCCTGCTGGCCACGCACCTGTTTCTGCTGCTGCTGGAACGGGCCCGGAATCAACAGCGGGTCGGCGGACTGTTCGTGGCGTATGGGCTTACGTTCGTCCTGTCGCTACTGTCGCATTACCTGACCATCACGGTGTTCCTGTGCCACGGAATCTACATGCTGCTCTACGTTCGCAAACCCCGGCTATGGCTTTCGTTCTCTGTGGTGGCGCTGATTGGCGTAGCGGTCGTGTCGCTGTGGTTTATATACGGCGGGGGTAAATACACGTTCCAGACGTTGGCGTATCAGGCGCAGGTGTACCGGCAGGCGGCTCTGACAAATCCGTACAACAACGGGTTCGGTATTATTCTGCCGGCTACGATTCTGACCGTGGGGGAGCGGTCGCTGCCGATCTGGGCCGACCTGTTCATTTTGTCCAATGGTCTGGGGCAGGCCGATGCCCTGGGTGTCCGGAACCTGTTAGTAGCCTTAGGCTTTGGATTGGCCGCGGGCTGGCTGCTGAGCCGGTACGTCGGCCGGACCGACGTACCCGGCTGGGTCGCTCCGGTGTACGTGGCGTTGCTTCTGATCGGTCTGCCGCTCTACACGGTCATGAAGCCCCAGTACGTTGTGGTGGCAGCCCTGCCTTCGTTCGCCTATCTGCTGTACCGGGCGCTTCGGGAGGACACCACCCGCGAACAGCGCCCGTTTCTGGTCCTGGTTACCCTGCTGGCGGCTGTTCCGACCCTGTTTCTGTTACTCATGTCGTTCCGGAACGGCCATACCTACGGAATTACGCAGCGGTATTCCGGGTTTTCGTTCCCGTACACGGCCCTGCTGGTGGCCCTGATTTTGCAGCGGATGGCCAGACTGCCCATCGCGTTTCGGGTGGTGCTGGTGGGCGTTACGTTCCTGCAGGGCGTTTTGGTAGCTCAGTTGCTGAACCGGATTTACGACGACAGCGCCCCGAAGTATACGTATTTTGGACGGCCCCGTGGCCCAAATCCGCACTACCTGGTGGCGCAGAAAATCAGGAACCAATACGCGCCGGGCGACACGGTACTATATCCGTCGGTGCCTTTATCGTTTCGCGATGAGGTTGAAAAAACGTACTGGCCCTATTCAATTCAGGATGCTCAGTTGACGAACCTGTATCTGCCGAAAGACGCTACCTACCTTCAGCGGTTGGACACGACCCAGACCGATCGGATTATTCTGGTGAAAGGCCGAACCGGAGAAAAGATTACGTTATTTGACCTGGACGGCAAGACCCATCGGTATTAACGGCCAGGGGTTGCATGGTGGCGCATTCGGATTCGCGGTCTATTCGCTATATTGGACACCGCTTCCGGCACAAAACGATACAACCTCATGAGCACATCCCGACGTACCTTTTTACGGAGAACAACCCGGCGTGGCCTGGCGGCTTTGTCGGTGGGTCAGCTGGCTACCAGTACCTCTGATTTATTCACCCTGCCAACCGGGCCGGCGGCTGTACCCGCCCGCATTAAGCCGGATCACGTGGTGCGGTCGCTGCCCGAGCACATGGTCTGGGGCTATTTCGGGGCCGACGTACCGCCCGTTTACAAAGTGAAAGACGGCGACGTAGTAGAGATCCAGACGGTTAATCCGTCGGGGGTGAGCCGGACCAATCCGGAGGAGTTCTACCAGAAAAACAACCTGCCGATCGACGCCCACGCGAAGGAGGTGATTGCTATCATGAAAACGGTCAGGCCCGAACCCTCCGGCATTCGGGGCCACATGCTGACCGGGCCGGTGTACATCGACGGGGCGCAGCCGGGGGATACCCTGGAGATCCGTATTCTCGACCTGACCTTTCCCGCTGGTTTTGGGGTCAACAGCGTGTGGCCGGGTGGGGGTGGAATTCCCGATGCCGTTACGACGCGCGAAACGTTCGTGTACCGGTACGATACCAGACGTAACGTTGCCCTGCTGAAAGAAGGCGTTGAAATACCGCTCAGGCCGTTTATGGGGGTCATGGCTTTGTCGCCACCGCCCGAAACCGGTCGGGTCAGTTCAATACCGCCCGCGTTTTTCGGGGGAAATTTAGACATTAAACACCTGACCAAAGGCGCTACGTTGTACCTGCCGGTATCGGTGCCGGGCGGCTTGTTTACCACGGGCGACGGCCACGGGGCGCAGGGGAACGGCGAGGTAAGTGGCGTAGCGATTGAAACCGCCCTGACGCTCACCGCTAAGTTTATCGTGCATAAAGGCAGAGCGTTACAGATGCCCCGGGCCGAAACGCCGACGCATTTCATCGCGGTCGGGCTGGATAAGGACTTAAATAAGGCCATGAAAAATGCACTCACAGAGGCCGTTACGTTCATCAGGTATGAACTCGGCTTTACCTTCAACGAGGCCCTGTCGATTGCCAGTACGGGCGTGGATTTTGAAGTGAGTCAGGTTGTGGACCAGACCCTGGGTGTTCACGCCATGATTCCTAAAGCGATCTTTACCAGGCGCAAGTTCAGCTACTGGGCCTAGCAGGCGTCAGTGAGCCGGGACCTGCGAAGCTCACAGGTCCCGGCTCACTGACGGGCTCTGTCATTTCGCATCAGCCAGCGGCTCAATTTCTTCGACCTTCACGTAGAATCGGGTTTCATCCACCTCGAAATCATCGGCGGTCATGCGGGGTAAGGTCATGGTCTGCCAGTCGGTTGAGGGGGTTATGAATTCGTATCGGTCCGGGGCTTTGGTCACCTGAATCGGCATGCGGAAGTTCGGTACATCGGTCTTCCATCGGTAGCTCACCACCAGTGACTGGCCCTTTTCGGCCAGCTTGACCTGTAACGTGGGGATTGAGGTGTAGTTCAGATACTGGTCAAAAAATGGTGTATAATCGGTTCCGGTTCGTTCATTGATATACGCCACGAGGTCTTTGGTCGAAAGAGTCTGGTACCGAAACCGCTGCTGAATGCCTTTCAGGATGGACGCCCACAACGTGTCGTTGTTGAGTGCGTGCCGGAACGTATACACGACCAGACTTGCCTTTGCGTACATGTCGCCGATGTTGTAGTGAATGTGGTTCACATCGCGCACGCCGATAATTGGCTCTTTTCCACTCACCTGCTCCGGCAGCGACGCGATGTAACCTAGTTCGCCCTCCTCCGGAATGACTGAATCCAGGTAAAAACCTTCCGAGTAGGTAGCAAACGCTTCATGAATCCACAGATCGGCCATGTCGCGGCAACTGATGTTGTTCCCCCACCACTCGTGCGACACTTCATGCCAGACCAATTGCATCAATCGCAACGTATCGACCATTGACAGGGAGTCGGCCCGCCCGGTCGGCAGCTTCCCGAACGAGACGGCGCTTTGGTGCTCCATCGGATGGAGCGATTCCATCAGCGTAAATCCGTCGCGCGGAAACGGGTACTTGCCGTAGTGTTTTTCCAGCGTAGCCAGCATGAGTTTCACGCCGTCGAAGACCCAGCGGAACGGTTCGCTGTTATAAGGCATGCAGTAATAATCCAGCGTCAGCGAATCCGGGCCGTAGGTTTCCCGGCGGTGGGCGTATTTGCCGATGTTCAGCGTAACGTTGTAATTATTGATCGGATAGCTTACGTACCAGTCGTAGCGGGTCCAGTTATCCGGTAAAGCCGTTTTTCGCAGCAGTCGCCCGTTGGAGACATCCACCAGATCACTCGGAATGGTCACGCTGATGCGCATGCTGTCGGGCTCGTCGGAAAGGTGGTCTTTGTTGGGCCACCACAGACTGGCGCCCGAGCCCTGGCAAACCACCTGCACCCACGGATGGCCGTCGCGGTCTTTGTCCCACAGAAATCCGCCCATCATGGGTACCGAGCGGTCAGGTACCTGTGGTGTTCCGGAATATTCAATTGCCAGTTCCTGCTCACTGCCAGCCCTGAGTGATTCCGGAAACTGTACAAAAACGGCGTTAAACTCCCGCGTGAAGGAAAGGGGCTTCCCGGCGTACCGAATCTGGTGAATTTGCATGTTGGCGTACAGGTCCAGCTGAAGTTTGTCCAGCGGAGCCAGCACCCGAAACCGCATTCTGTTACTACCGCTGATGGCTTTATTGGGGATATCCACCTTCACGGCCAGGTCATAGAACGTAACGTCGTACTGGCTGCGCAAGGGCGTCAGTTTGCCGCGTAGCGTATCAGCGCGGGTGAAGCCGTTCTGCCGGTTGGAAACGCGGACCTTCGGTGAGTCGGCGCGGGCGCTGAGTGGCCAAGTCGATTGTTCCACGGACGCTGTATCGGTGGAGGTAGTCCGCTGCGTATTGTCTGTTGCCCAGCCGGTCGAGTCGGTTTGGTTCTTAATGATCGAGCTTATTGCGTTGCCATCCTCGCCTATGTTTCCCTCCGTAAATGGCGGTATACCTTTGGGTCCTATCGCTGTCACCGTAAAACTGGATGACACGTTCCAGCGTTTATCGATCAGCTTTCGCGAAGGGCTATTGAGCCAGAAATCGAACTGGCGTTCTACGTTGTTGAGGTACCATTTGCCGTTGTAGGGCCTGTACGACAGGACAAGATTGTAACTCGTAAGTTTGAGGTTCATCTTGTGCACGATCGACGCCATCTTCTTCAGAATCCACTGGCGATTGTTTTCGGCATCAAGTCCAGCCTGAGTCAGTTGCAGATCGATGCGTACAAAAGCCAGCGTTTCCATGTCGATGAAAATTTTACCCTGGCCTTGTGCCTTGCGCTTTCGTTTTCCCGGCTTAAGGTCAATGACGTACATAGGCCGGTCGCTGGCTAGTGTGCTCAGTTTCAGATCGAAATAAGAAAGCCCCCGTTTCGTAAAGAGGCCAACTTTAGCGGTGCCGTGTTTAACAAGATCGTTCGTCAGCGAACTGCGCGCGCCGTTGCTGAGGTTCACAATCGACGGCAGGTGATGTTGAGATTGATCATACGCTTTGGTCCGGCCCTTGATGAGTTTAAGCCCGTCTTTCACCTCAGGCTGGTTAGCCGGCGTCTTGTAAACCGCCATCACGGCTTCGCTGGACCGGACCGGTTTTCCATCAAACTGCTGGTCTTCGTGGTAAAAGGCCGTCAACTGCACCGACGTCGTGTCGTAGTTGCGCGGAATGGCGGCCACAGCTTCCAGAATAATATCCGCGGCTGTTTTCCGCCGAGCCTGTACCTGCACTTCATTCAGAGTAACGGCGGCCGTTGTCAACCGCACCACCAACGCCCGATTCGTTGCGGCCGAAATCGCCAGCTTAACTGACTGATACCCCACACACGATACCTGCAAACTGTCGGTGGCTTGGGCAGTCGGTACGTTGAGCCTGAAGTCACCCTGGGCGTCTGTTACCGTGCCGATACCCCGCCCGACAACGGTGACGGTAGCCAATGAAATGGGATGATTTCCTTTGTCCTGACTGACCACCTTTCCGGTCAGGGTCAGGTAGCCGGACTGGGCCAGGGTACCGGCTGCGAAAACAGAAGAGAGTATTCCGGCGAGGAGGGTTGAAACGAATAACGTTGTCGGCCGCATGGTCTTGCTTTTTCTGACAAAACACGCGTCTATAGGCCATACGGACTACTCAAATCCGGATTTGAGAGGTATAGAACCGGAAAATCGACTAAAAAGCAGCTTGTTGGTTGACGTATTCTTTGGGCGTGTGACCGGTCAATTGCTTGAAGGTACGCTGAAAGGTGGCCTGAGAATTGAAGCCGCAGTCGAAAGCGATACCCGTCAGGGTCAGGTGAGCGTGGGCCGTATCGCCCAGCCGCCGTTTCACCTCGGCAATCCGGTACTCATTGACAAAGCCGTTGAAGCTTTTACGAAGGTGCTGGTTGAGAACCGCCGACACCGTTTTGGGGGGAAGCTGTACGTGGCGCCCCAGCTTATCGACGGTCAGCTCGGGGTCGAGATACAGTTTATCCTCGGTCATGGCCCGCTGAAGCCGACACAGCGTCTCATCGGCCTGATCTTTGGGTAGGGCGAGTGGGGTTGATTTACGGGTTGCCGGCTGGACTACCTGGCTCCGGGCATGAATATACCCGCGCAGTCCCAGCCAGTAAATCATGACAGCAATGGGAATGTAAAGCGGATACCAGCCGAACGCATCCAGCAGGGCATTGCGGGTAGCCGGAATAATGTACGGAACCAGATGAATAAACCAGATAACCTGAAAGACCAGGAAAATCGTTATAAACTGCCGGAGCCAGCGCATCGCAACCTGCTGCGGTTCCGTTGCCGTGCCTGTTTCCCGAAAGCGATTCACCCACCGACGGGTCACGAGCAGATAAACCGTCACTGAAATCCAGCGGGGAATATCAGCATAGGTATTGTACTCGTCCATGAAGGCGCCTACTTTGAAATTATCCTTAGGACTGAATACACCTGCCAGGACACCCAAAATGAAAACGCAGCCAATCAGCTTGCTGCCACAGTCGATGATGACCGGCCAGAAATGTAGTTTTTCCCGTTTACCCAATTGAAAATCAGGTGCTAACACCGAACGGGTATAAAAGTAGATTAACGGTCCAATCGGCATCGCGACAATCAGCGGGGCCAGGTCCAGAAACAGACTGATCTGCCAGTTTGCGACCGGAATACCCACGGCGAAACTGGCTAGCCCCAGTAAACCGACCAGCGCTGCCAGCAACCGGTTTGACAGCCGGTTACCTTTCCGGTTAAACCACAGCAAAGCCGCCAGGATAAAACCTTGCAACGCGCCGAACAGCAGTACTATATCCAAGGGCGAAATAGTCATGGCAGCTTACAATCTACAGGAACAAAGCTAATCAATTGACTACGTAATCAAACCGGAAATCAGTATCCTGTCGGCTGGCTATGATTAAAAATGGATCTGACCCCTGTTGTCCTGCCTGGCTAGATCGGAATGGTAAAAATCAGGCAACGCCCATGTTCAGGCAGTCTCTTCTATAAACCTGACTGTTTTATTGAGTCAACTCCTTTTTTGTCATCCCGACGCCAGGAGGGATCTTCGGTAGCTGGAGGAATTCTCAGCCTCACCCGAAGATCCCTCCTGGCGTCGGGATGACAAAAAAAGACAAGCTATTTTCTGGCTATGATTACGACGCGGTCGTTATTCGAATCGGTGATGTCGAACCTGAACTGGGTACCGTCAATATCCCCGACGAGTTCGTTGTCGACGAACATATCGTACAACTTGCCACTGGCCTTTCGAACGTCTACCTGAAACGTATCAATTGACTGGTTATTTACCGTAATATCAACGTCGTAGGATGCAGTTGACACTTTCGATACCCGTACCGTGCCGGAAACGGAGGTATTGGTGTTGGCGTTGAACCGGACCGAGGTAACCCGGTACGTTCCGCTCAGATCCGGTTCGGGATCATCTTTATCCCGATCTCTGCGTTGAAAATTACAAGCCGTGACCAGGAGCACTATCAGCAGGATGATCAGGCGACTTACAATATGCATAGAGTATTTCATATAGCGATTGAGTAATTGGAAGATGATTAGATGACGGCGAAATAGTAAAGGAAGTAAACTGCTGCTGCCACAATGCCCGCTACCATCCCACCGAGTGCTAAGCCTTTGCCTTTAAATCGCTCCGGATTTTTTCGAATACGCGCCAAGCTAAGAGCGCCAAATACGATCGCAACCGGACCAAGTATGAAACCACCGAATAGGAGTCCAGCCCCGCCGACCGCAATGGCTACGATGGCAAACGGATCCGTTCGGGGGCCGTCATTCTGAGCATTGGTCGGGCTATCGTACGAACTACGGTTGTTGCCCGAGGAGCTGTTGGTTGTTGACGAAGAAAAGCGTTCGACATCGCCGTTGGTGTACTTGATGCTGAGTACGTCGCGCTTGGAGATGGTGTAGTCGGGGCCATCGGGCCGGTCGCATTTCTTGTACTTGATCTCATTCACACCCACTTCCTTGATCTTGGCCTCCACAACATCGCCGTTGCGCAGCACGATCTGATCGCACTGGGGCGGTGCCATTTTGGTCAGCAAGGTTGCTTTCAGCCGGGCTCTGAACGAAGGGCGACTCGCTTTCGTAGCGGTTTTGGGAGCCACCACAGCCGGTGCCAGCGTCGGCAGGGCGGTCGTTTCTTCCCAGACGGGCCTGGTCGGGGTCGGGATGTCGTCAGCCGCCGAAGCCGTAAGCAAGGGATCAACCGGTGGGGCCGGAGCCGGCTCACTGACCGCCATACGCTGGGCCGCCGGATGAGGGGTCGGCGTAAAATACGCATAGGGCGCGCGCTGACAAGCGGAGAAGGTTCCAAGCCATGCTACAGTGAGCAGGAGGGTAATTCGACGTAGGAATACAGTCTGCATACGGTTAATTGGTTTGATCAGGCGAATGAAGAGATGGTAATATTCGGAGACCCGAACGACAATCACTTGAGCAAAACTACCGGCTGGCTGTAGGGTGAACAATACGTCATTTGTATGATTTTTAGCGCAGAAACAACGCATTCCGGGGCAGAAAACCGCTTTCTGGTATCTGCTCAACCCGGCTAAACTGCCCGAATTAACCGATGGGGTCAGCAAGGGGGGGCAACCGTTGAGAAAAGAGGGAAAGAAACCGCCACTGCGGAGCGTACGGGGTAAGCGCCTGTTTGCGGGGGTGAACAAACCGGCCGGTCCGGGCCTATACTACATTTGCAGTATGCCGGCTGTTGCGGGGAGTGGATAGGGGTAGGTTATTTTCACCGTAGTGCCACCCGGCGATGACGAAATGGTGCAGGTGCCACCCGAAGCAACCATGCGGTTCTGCATATTTGTGAGCCCATTGCGCAGGCGGGTCTGTTCGTTCGGCACAAACCCCCGCCCATTGTCGCTGACTTCAATGTGCAGCCGGTCGGTTTCGGGCCGGATGGTGAGGGAAACCTCGGTGGCCTGCGCGTGTTTGACTACGTTATGCAACGCTTCCTTAACGGTCAGGAAAATGTTCCGCCGGTCCGATCCCTGAATCGTGACCTCCTGCGCCGACTCGTGTACCCGCGTACGTAAGTGCAGCGGGGTGTTGTCGATGAACTCACTGGTGTACGCCCGGGTGTAGGCAATCAGGCCATTGAGGCTATCGTTGCGGGTGTTCAGCGACCAGATAATTTCGTTCATGGACGTTACCATGTCGGCCGAAATCGTTGATATCTTCTCCACTTCCGGGGCGGTTTCGGTGCCCATACGCGTCTTGACCACTTCGCTCAGCAACCCGATGGCGGTCAGCGACGCGCCGAGGTCATCGTGCATTTCTTTGGAGATACGTAGTCGTTCTTTCTGCTGCCCCTGCAGCTCCGACTGCATAACGGCCAGCGAATTGGCGCGCTGGGCCGCCAACAGGGCCTGTTCGGACGCCCGCTGCCGTTGCCGTGAATACTGATAGGCGAACACCAGACTGCCAACCGCAGCCACTACAACCAGCCCGGCAATCAGTATCCATAACTGCTGGCGCTGGTGCGCCTGAGCGAGCTGATCGATCTGCCGTTGCTTTTCGGTCAGTTTCTGCCGGGATTCCGCCTGCCGGAGCTTTACTTCATACTCTTCCAGCAGCGCTTTGGCTTCCAGGGTTGAGAGTGAGTCCTTGGTTTCGATATACCGGTCGTACCAGGGAATCGCGCCTTTGTAATCACCTAAGCCAAGGCTGGCGTTCGCGTATTCGCGGTAGATGTTTCTGAACTCCGACAGGCCCACCTTGTGCTGCCTGGCCAGCGCATATGCGTTGTCGAGCAGGGTTTTAGCCCGTTCGTACTGCTTCATTTCGTTGTACGTTTCGGCCAGGCCGGCCAGCAGGTGCAGTTGCTGAAGGGGGTTGTTCAGGACCCGATTCATCCGCAGGGCGTTCTGGTAATAGTACAGCGACGAATCAAAGTGGCTCAGCTCCTTGTGCAGGTTGGCGATGTTGCCGTACAGACTGGTGAGAAAATGCAGGTCTTTCGTTTGGCTGAGCAATGATTTGGTCCGCCGGAAATACGCCAGCGCCATCGGAAGCTGATTCTGCTTTACGTAGACCGTGGCCATGCTGTGGTAATCCAGCGCAATGTCCAGCTGCGAGCTTTTCGCGATCAGATCGTACTTCAGCGCCCGGTTGAAATAAGTCAGCGCCTGCGGATACAGCTTTTCGGCTTCGTACATCAGGCCCAGGTTCTGGTAGAGAACGGCGGCTTTTCGGCGGTTCTTGTGGGCCAGCATGAAGGGCGCGGCTTTCTTGAAGTAATGGATTGCTTCTTTGTTTTTACCCTGAAACATCGCCGATTGCGCCAGGGAGAAGTAGCACGTACTCCGGTTCTGTTCCGACGTATCCCGCAGCGCCTTCTGTAACCCTTCGGTCGCCAGTTTTTGCGATTCAGTATGCCGCCCGAGCTGATCCAGCAGGTAGGTGGTGAGCCGGATGCTTTCAAAATAGCCCTTCGTATAGCCGATCCGGCGGGCAAAGGTGTACGCTTTCTGATAGTCCCGAAGGGCTTTTTCGGGCTGCTGCATCTCGATTGTTTCGGCTTTACGCAGCAGGGTCATGATGTAGCTGGTATCGCTGGGCGCTGAGGCCGACTGACCAACGCTGCTCAGGGGGGAGAGCAGCAGAAAAAAGCATAAAATCAGGAGTCGTTGAGCCAGCATCAGAAAGGTTTTCACTGAACCGTTGCCGGACAAAGATAAAAAGCCGAACGCAATGTCCGACTTTATCCATGGCTTTTAAAGGCCTGCGTCGGGCAGCTGCCCGACGCAGGGTCATTTTTTGGCTGCCTGCTGCATCACGTTCTTAAAATACTGCCCCTGCCGGGTGGGGGTGTAGTTCCAGTCGGAAAACATCATGGGGGCCCACTGCGGATCGAACACCCAGACGATGTAAGAGATGCCGTGGGTGTCGCAGTACCGGGTGATAGCGTCGCCGTACGACTCGTCGCTGATCACCGGTACGTGTGCGCCTTTTTCGTCGGCGGCACTAAACCCGATCTCGGTCAGCACCACCGGGTATTTCTGCGCCACAAATCCCCAGTCGGCTGTCCACTTCGCTTCCCACGGTTTGTCGCGTTTCATCGGGTAGGGGTGGCTGACATAGGCGATTCCTTCGGCCTGGATGGGGTTCTGGGCTACGTCTTTCAGGTCATACGCCCAATTAAAACCGGCTACCAGCGGTATGGCTTTCGACCCGTTCGCCCGGATGATCGTGATGGTTTCTTCCATCAGCTTCTTCCACTCGGCCCAGCTGCAGGTGCCCAGTTTGCCGTTCATTACGGTTGGCTCGTTAAACAGTTCGAAGAACGCCACCGTCGGGTTATCTCTGTAGTGGTCGGACAGGGTGCGCCAGAATTCGAAACTTTCCTTCTGGGTGGTTTCGTAAATGGGGCTCTGGTACATCTCGTTCTTTAGATTACCGATGCTGTGCCAGTCAATGACCACGTACATGCCGAGTTCACCGGCCCAGGCCACGCCTTTGTCCAGCAGCTCAAGGTATTGCTGCTGACCGCGACGGCGCCAGGCGGGTGGGTGTACCGGAAACCGGACGAGCGTAGCGCCCCAGCGTTTCATCTCTTCAAAATAGGACTTATTCCAGTGACCGGACTTTTCCAGCTTGTCGGGGTCGCTGGTGTTCAGGCCGCGGAAAACGAGTGTTCGGCCGTCGGCCGTAACGAATTTGTTGCCCTGAACCCGCAACTGGCTGAGCCTGGGCGTCGTCTGCGCCAGCGATTGACACGTAACAAAAAGCAGTGTAAAAAGCGTAAGGGACCGGAATGTCATAGCAGGGTTACTGGTCAGGTTGCTTAACGATCATTGACCCGATGGGCGTACCGGGTCGGCAATGGGAAGGCAAGTATACAAACAATACGCAACATGTGACCCCTTCGATCGACGGCGAATGCCGGTGCGCAGCGGTTTGACTCTGGTAAACATTCAATAGAATTTATAGAGTAATAAAAATAATCCTTTCCAGTTGCGGCTGGTCGGGGGAACAATCGGCAACTGGTTAATCGTTGACCAACTTAGTAGATGTATTTTTTTGACGTATGACGCGCCGTCAGCAATTTGGGATTATTTTAATTTTAGGGACTCTGGCTACCATCAGCCCGTTCTCGATCGACATGTATCTGCCGGGGTTTCCGGCTATTGCCGACGACCTGAACACGTCGATTTCTCAGGTGCAACTGTCGCTGACGGCCTATCTGGTCGGGATTTCGGCGGGGCAGCTGCTGTACGGGCCGCTGCTGGACCGGTTCGGGCGCAAGCTACCGCTGTATGCCGGGCTGAGCGTGTATATATTGGCCTCGCTGGGTTGTGCGGTAAGTACGTCAATCGACACCCTGATTTTGATGCGGCTGTTGCAGGCGCTGGGTGGCTGCGTCGGTATGGTGGCGGCTCAGGCGCTGGTACGCGATCTGTTTCCGGCCGACCAAACGGCTCAGGTTTTCTCCCTGCTGACGTTGGTAATCGCAATTTCGCCGATGATTGCGCCGACGGTGGGTGGGTACGCTACGGTACTGTTCGGCTGGCATTCCATCTTCATCATCCTGGCGGTTATTACGACGCTGATTCTGCTCGGCATCGTGTACGTACTGCCCAGCGGGCGACAGGCCGATGCGACGTTGTCCCTGCGACCGCAGGCTGTTCTGGGTAACTTTTATACGGTGATCCGGCAGCCGCAGTTCCTGACCTATGCGCTGGCTGGTGGGATAGCGTCGGCGGCTCCGTTCGCGTACATTGCCGGTTCGCCGGACGTATTCATGACTATGTATAAAGTAAGTGAGCAGGAATACGGCTGGATCTTTGCTATTCTCGCCGTTGCTATTCTCGCGCCCAACCAACTGAATCATATCCTGCTGAAGCGGTACAGCAACCAGCAGCTCGTGTCGACGACGCTGGTGTATCAATCTGTAGTCGGGGTTTTTCTGGTGCTCGGCACCTGGGCGGGCTGGTTCAGTCTCTACGGCCTGCTGGGGGTGCTGTTTTTGTTTCTGCTGGGTCAGGGGTTGGTATCACCAAACTCGGCTGCACTGACGCTGGCGCCCTTCGTTCGGCATACAGGCAGTGCCGTTGCCCTGATGGGCAGTTTCCGAATGGGCGTGGGAGCGCTGGTATCCGCGCTGGTCAGCGTTCTGCACAACAATACCGCGGTCCCGATGGTGGGCGTTATGGCTGGCTGTATCCTGATCAGCTTTCTGATCCTGATGATTGGACAACGGGCAATCCGCTACCGCAGCGAACATACGGATGTAGGCGAGTCAATCGCTGAAGCTACGTTGTAAGCCAGTGTGGCGTCTAACAGATCAGGCTAACAGCCGCACCGTGCGCTGTTAGCCTGACGATCTACTGTTTGGTAGACGTTTACCCGTATCGGACAAATACGATGCGAATTGGGGTCTCTACTTAAAAATTCGTATCCGCTTTTTTAAAGTCCATTTCTTTGATCCAGATGTTCCGGTACAGAACGTCGTGACCTTCGGCCTGGAGTTTCAGGCCGCCGGGCGTATCCGTAATGCCTTTGCCGCCATCGTTACCGCCGTCGATGCCGGAGTTTGGTCCGCCCCACACCTGGCTGATCGGCTGGTTGGAGTGTACTTTTTTACCGTTGAAATACATCGTGACCATAGCCGGCTCGGTACGTTTGCCATCCTGGAAACGAGCGGCCCGGAACTGGATGTCGTAGGCGTTCCATTTGCCGACGCCGTTGTAGGCGTAGTAGGGCGATGGTGTTTCGTTGATAACGGCTCCCATGCCGTGCGAGGTCGTGTCGCCGTCGACGATCTGCATCTCGTACCGATTCTGGAGATAGACCCCACTGTTGCCACCCGGCTTGCTGATGTAGAACTCGACATGCAGCCGGAAATCGCGGTACGGTTTCTTCGTCACAATATCGGCGGCTCCGTATTTGCCACCCGCAGCGGCCGGGTCGTTGGTGTTCAGCACCATTCCAGAGCCGACCGGATCTTTCTGGATTTCCCATTTGATCGGGAGCGTTGCTGCCAGGCGGGGACCTTGCCAGTACGTCCACTTGTCGTCGAGCATCTGCCGGGAACCATCGAACAGGATTTCGGCTCCTTTGGGGGCTTTGGCACCAAGGCCGACCGGCTCTTTGGCGTTTGGAATCATGGCCACGGTAACGGCAAGCAGCACCAGGGCAGGCAGTAGGTTAACGGGTTTTCGGGAAAATAAGCGCATGGGGTAGGGAATTGTTGTTTGTGAGTAAACGATAATTAGACGGGGTAGTCAGACGCTTTTTGATCGATTGGCAAAAGGTCGTGGGGCGGTCCCACAGCGCCTGAAACGCCTTATTGCTTTTCCAGTTTCTTCAACTGGCTTTGTATGTATGCGTTCGACAGCCAGTTTGTGCCCATCATTACGCCTTCAATGTTCCGGGTCTGGCTGATGTCGCTCAGGGGATTGCCGTTGAGCAGCACCAGGTCCGATACGTTGCCGATTCTGATGGTACCGGAATCCGGCTTGTTCAGGTACGACGCTACGTTGACCGTACCGGTACGCAGGGTTTCGTAGGGGGTCAGGCCCGCGTCGACCATGTACTTCATTTCGTGGTGAATCGAAAAGCCCGGTACGTTGAAGACCTGAGGGGCGTCGGAGCCGAGGAGAAGTTCTACGCCGTTCTTCTGGCATTCGGCGATGAGCTTCCGGCGAATCCGGATCAGTTGCCCGGCCCTGTCTTTCGAGAACTTGGGATTGCTGTTGTAGGTATTCTTCGCCCGCTCCCAGCTCTGCACTTCCTGCGGCTTCATGTACTTCATCTCCGGGTCGTCGGTAAACGCACTGGCCGGCAGCGGAGATAACCAGCGTTCGGCCAGCGCCTGCGTCGGCACTACGCGCACCTTATTCCGGCGCAGTCCGTCCATCAGCTTAGGCATCAGTTTTTCGTCGGCCCGGTCGGCAATCCACGAGCCAAACAAGCCCGTTTCCTGTTCGGCCAGGGTGTCGATGCCCGGCGTTAAAGCTTCCACGAATCCATCGAGGTGGTCGATGGACGAGTACTTGGCATCAATAGCGCGCCAGACACCCACGTTGAACGATACGTGGCCGACAAATGGAATGCCCACTTCCTGCGCGGTTCTGGCAATGGCCGGGAAGGTCTGGTTGGTCAGGCCGGGGTGAAGTTTCAGGTAATCGTAGCCGGCGGCTTTCTGCTCGCGGACCATGTCGGCTCCGCGCTCGGGTGTTTTCACCGACTGGCCGTTGAACGACGGTCCGGTGGCGTAAAAATGCGGCCCCAGGATTTCACCGTTTTTGATTTTGCTGCGGAGTTCAAGGTGTCTGGGGTGGCCCAGCATACCCCGGATGGTCGTGATGCCGTTCGTTACGTAGAGGATCAGCACGTCCTTCATCGGCTCGATATCGTCGATGGGCGGTACGTGCGCGTGCATTTCGGCCCAGCCGGGCGTCAGGTACTTGCCCCTGGCGTTGATGACCAGCGCATCCCGGCCGAACTTAACGCTGGCTGCATTGCCCATCGCCGTGATCTTTCCGTTGCGAACAACCACCGTCTGGTTCTCCAGCACCCGTTCGCGATCCATCGGAATTACGTTAACCCCCTGGAGCACAATGTCGCGCTGGCGGTTGCTGATCAGCTCCTGCGCGAAGGATGCGGTGGAGATACCAAGTAAAAAAGCGAGTAGTACGTATCGCATGGACTTGATTGCGTTTTCGGGTTGTAAAGTGATAGAACGCTGATTCCGCTGATTTTTATGAGTAGTTATGATTCAACTTACAATCATTGGTATCCTACGAATCATGACGATCTGCGTGCTAGTTTTCTCTCGTCCAGACTTCGTTGACTGCCCCGCCCGTTGAGCTTTGGCCCAAATGCCGCCACTCGTTGCCGTTCACCTCGGCGTTGAACGTCAGCGACCGGCCAACCCGGCTGTTGTCGCGGGAAAAAAAGTCGATCGTTTCGGTGTATTTCCCGTCTTTGAAGGTGTACGTACCGCCCCCGGTGCCGGCAAACAGCTTGGTTTGCGGATTGATGGCGGCCCATTGAAAGCGGCTGCCCGTCAGGAGCTTGATGGTTTTGCGCGCTCCCCGTTGCATGGGCGTAATCTGACCGGCCTCGTTGGCGCGGCCCGTAATACGCCAGAGCCCGGCCAGCGGGGTCTGCCCGGAAGGCTCGTCAACCCGCGAAAACGTTCGGTTGCCACCCGGTCCGTTCATGACCAACTGGCCGTTGCGCAGAGCGACCTGATACGTTTCGGTCTGACCCACGCGGCTGCTATCCTGCGTGTCGAACTCGACCGAGAGGGTGAGGGTATTGCCGTTTCGCTGCCAGGCACCCCCGCGCGTTGACCCGAACTGCGTGGGTTCGTAGGTGGTCTGCATCAGGTAATTATCGATCAGCGTGAGCATGACCGTTCGGCCCGACGGCTCGGCGAGTCGCCAGGCTCCGTCCAGATCGGTTTTTGCCGGTGCCGATGCCAGTAAGGCGACAACGGCAAGGAGCAGTCCGGAAATCATACGTAGTTGCATAGCCTGTAGGGTTTATCCGTTTCTGAGCAAAGTAAACGACCCGGCCGGACTACTCAATGACGTATAATAAGAACCGGAAAACGAATCGGGTACAGCAGCAAAAGGCAGCCACTAATCAGCGGCTGCCTGGGGGTTAGAAAACGTAGTTGGGTTATTTGTTTGCCGAAGCGGTCGCTTTGGGGCTTCGGCCCTGCGGCTTGTAACTGATCCGGAAGATGGTTCCGTTGAGGTCGTCGGAAACGTAGAGAGCACCGTCGGGGCCCTGGGCCAGTCCGCAGGGGCGGTGCTGAACCGGACCAGTCGGCTTTTCGAGGTCGGTGCCGGCGAAGTTGTCGGCAAAGATTTCCCAGTTACCGGCCGGCTTTCCGTTTTTGAAGGGCACAAATGCCACCATGTAGCCCTTTTTGAGTTCGGCCGACTGGCCATGAAACGCGATGAACGCGCCGTTGCGGTATTTCTCCGGAAACAGCGTACCGGTATAAAACAACAGGCCATTCGGACCGAGGTGAGCGGGAAAAGCCGCAACGGGGTTGATCGTTTTAACCCCGCCCGTTTTTTTGCCGTCGCCACCGTATTCGGGCGCTACGATTTTCTTTTTCTGCACGTGATCGTAGTAGACATAGGGCCAGCCCGCGTCGTCGCCTTTGTGTAGTTCATACATGGTTTCGGCGGGCAGTTCGGCGCTCTGCTTCGGCGTGTAGTACTGCGGGTAAAAATCGTGGAATTGCCCGCGACCGTGCTGCATCACAAACAGCGTGTTGGACTTTGGGTTCCAGTCGAGGCCCACTACGTTTTTCAGCCCGGTGGCAAAGCGGACGCCCTCGGCAAACGTCTGATTCGGTACGCTAGCTTTGTACTGCCAGATGCCCGCGGCCGAATCGAGCAGCGGACACGGCATCAGCCCTTTGCCCGTACCGGCTTCCCGGCAGGCATCGTTGTCGGACGCAATGTTGACGTAGAGATTATCCTGATTGTCGACGGCGATGGACTTCGACTGGTCGCGGGTTTTGACCCGCAGCCCCGAAACGAGCAGTTCGGGCTGGTCGGGGTTGGCGACCTCACCTTTGTCGTCGAGCTTGTAGCGGTACACGCTGCTGTTCGACGACGCATAGAGGTAGCCGTTCCGGATGTACATACCCGTGCCGGGGTAGTCGCCAAAGCCGACCCGTTCGTCAAACACACCGTCTTTGTCGGTGTCCCGGAGCCGATAGATGCCCTTGCCGTCTTTCAGCTTACTCAGCTTTACGTAGAGGTCGCCGTTTTTGCTGACGGCCATGTGCCGGGCCGGACCCAGTTCTTCGGCCACTACGGTAGCCGTAAAACCCGCCGGCACCTTCACGACCGCCGTCGATTTTTTCGGTTTGGTCGGGGCACGTAACGGCGGAGTATCGCCGAACGAAGCGCCGATGCTGTTCATTACTACCAGTGCCGTGAGCAGGCTAGTGAGCCGAAGGGGAATTGTACGCATGAAAAATGGTCGGAAACAAGTGATCGTTGGCTCTATAAGCGATCCGGAATTGGAAAATACTTGCCCCGAAATCCGGGACACGATAAAACCCGATGGCCGTTCTCGCCGTCTGTGTTTATTTCGGCCACTGCGCCAGCGGCTGAACACCCGGGCTTGTCTGGCCGGCGGCTTTCTCCGGTAAAAGCAGGACCGTCAGGGGCGTGTTTGTGTTGGCGGGGACTGTCACCTCAAAGCCGACCAGCGTCGTGCCGGGATTGGCGGCATCGTACTCGTGGGGCGGGTCGGTAGACCAGGTTTTCAGCGTTACCGCGGCTGGTTCCTCTACCTGAAGCACCAGCTTCCGCCCGTTTTTGGTTAACTCAGCCCGGTTTTTGCCCGTAATCGTTACGTTGGCGGAGGTTAGTAACGTCCAGCGTACCGTAGCCTCTTTAGCCGGGGTTTCGATCTCATCACGTACCACGACGTGGTTCTGGTTGACAATGGCAATACCGCGACTGGCTTTGTTCAATAGGCCCTTGTACAACTCGCTCAGGTCGGTGGTGGCGCTCATAAATTGCGGGTTGTTCGCTGACCGGGCGATGCGGGCGTTGCCGTCAACTTTCTGCAACTCGTTGTTCACCGTCAGGGTGTTATGAACAAAATTGTTGTAGCGATACACCTGCCAGCGCTGCGAATCCTGTTCTTTTCCCCACAGCTTTACGCCTTTTGATTCCAGCGAGTTGTAATCCTGCATGCCAAAATCCATGGCCCACCGAACGCCGTCGGCCTCCATCACGAACGAACCAACGTCCATGTGCGCGTGATTGACCGACGGTGAACCGGCTTTCAGACCCACAAAAATAGCCGACGGATCGCTCCATGATGTGCGCATCAGGGCTACCGGACTCTTACCGTCACCCACCCAGATCCTGGACTTTGGTTCAGGAATATCAGTTACGCGGATGCCGTTGCTCCAAAGCATGATGGCCGGCAGCAGCCGGTCTTTATCATATGTACCGCCTCCGGCCGACAACAGACGCCCCCGTTCGACCCACAGCACCGACGGGTCGTTTAGTTTGTTGGCAAACCAGAACATGGCCGGCTGAAGACCCCCGCCTGTTCCGGCGTCGGAATAGTTGAACGAGTTGCCGGAAGGGCCGGTCATGTTGGTCATGTAGGCGGCCGTTCTGAGAAAGCCGGGCTTCAAGGATAAGCCAAAATCGCTGCCGAACGCTTTTTCGAGGGCGCTGATGAACATAACGTTGAAGCTGGTGCCATAGCCCCAGTAACTATAGCCTTCCGGGTAGGCACCATCGGGAGCGTAGTCTTCCATCGGTAACTCGATACTGTCGATGGCCCGGTTGATGATGGTTCGCGCTAACTCCGGTTGGTCTTCGTAGATCGCCAGGGCGCCGTAGGTCATGCCCGCGTTGCAGACCTGGTTCCAGTTATGGGTTGCCTTCAGCCAACTGTTGAACTTTGGATCGAGTGAGGGTTCAATCCCTTTTTTCAGAATTGCCGCTTTGATAGCCGACCGGGAAGCCGGCGACAGGTCGTTGTGCAGCCAGTCATACCCGATGGCAACGGCCATGGTCATCTCGGCCACATCGAGGAAGTGCGACGGGTTCCAGTCACTGAACGCCGACACGGCCAGAAGCTCGGTTTCGGCCCGCTGCAGGTATTGTTTCTGCTGGGTCATGCGCCAGGCGTAAGCCAGCAGAAATACCCGACGCAGCGCTTCCCGTGATTTGTCCAGCAGCCGCCGACCGATCTGAATGCGTTCGACGGGAGCCGCTGACAGCAGCCTATCGCACTCGCCCAGCATCGCCTGGTGGACGTTCTTCCAGGTTTTGTCGGCCGCCAAGGTTTTTTTAATGGCGTTTTCTTCACCTTTGAGAAGCAGAATACGTGGATGATCCGGCAGTTTAGTGGCTGGCGTGATGGGCTCGTTCTGGGCGGAGGCCACTACCGACAGCAGGAGCAGCAGGCTGCTTGTGGTAAGGAGTAAGCGTTTGGAATACATGACCAGAGATGGTTTTGTATCAAAGCGCATCCCGTGGTTTTTTTACCGGCATTGTCGAGGGCGGAGTGTAATCGGGTGGGAGCGGACTTGCTGGTTTCGTGCCGTTGTTTACCTTCGCGCTTGATCATTCCTGAACGACCGTATGCAAACCTCCCGACTATTCGTCGCCCTGCTCGTGCTGAGCCTGGCGTGCCAGACCAAACCCAAACAGGAAACGGCCACCGCATCTGAAGCGGCCCAGCCCGATAGTGCCGCCATCCTGGCCAGTCGCCCGGGGCCGGATGCACCCCGTTCGGCCGCCGATCGGCTGGTGCGGGCGCTGTATTTCGAGCACAATAAAGAGGACAACCCGTTCCGGGAGAAAGACCGGGCCCTGATCGAACAGTATTTCGCCAAACCAACGGCCGATCTGATCTGGAACGATACACAGCAGGGCGGCAGCAAACTGAAGCCGACTACAACAAATCCGCTCTTCAACGCCCCCGACAAAGCCGTTCAGAAAACCTGGGTCAATCCGGCGGCCGTAGCCGGAACGCGGGCGGTGGTGTACGTTACGTTCACCAACAACGCCAAACCGGAAGAAATCAAAGTTGATTTGCAGCAGTTCGACGGCCGCTGGCGGATCACCGATATGCTGTATCCGAATGGTAAGCAACTGACGGAGGTGCTGCGTTGAGAAACGGTTGCGAACGTAAATACGCCTGGTATTGACTTAAATGCCTTAAGAGCAGAACACAAGACGATGCCAATGGGATTTTCGGAAGAGAGAGTAATCAACATATAATGTCTATAGCAATAGAATATATTTTGTACTTTGTTTTGCTTTTCTATCGGCTTCAGTTTCCAGGCTGACGAACCACAGAATGCCAGCAAAGCAGAAAGCTGATGGACGTTGGTTGTAACTTTTCCATCACTACCAGACGAGCAAATTTTGGTAACTTTGATATATGGATATTAAGACACTTATAACAATAGATCCCGACATTTTGGGAGGCATACCCGTTTTCACAGGGACACGTGTGCCGGTGGAGAGTTTATTTGACCATCTGGAAGCAGGTGTTGCCTTAGACGAGTTTTTAGATGATTTTCCTTCTGTACGTAGAGAGCAGGCAGTGGCCCTACTAGATGCTGCCAGTAAACTATTGACCTCTAAAGATGTGGAGCAACTCTATGCGGCTGTTGCTTGATGAGAATTTTTAAAGCAAGACTTCCCCGGACATGACGTGTTCACAGTCGCAGAGAAAGGATGGAATGGCATCAAGAACGGGGCTCTGCTTCAACTTATGCTGGATGAAGGCTTCCATGCGCTGCTGACCTTTGACAAAAACTTACAACATCAGCAGAACTTCACTAAGTACACCTTGGCCGTGTTTGTGCTGTATGCGCCAATAAACCAGTATACAGTACTGACAAAACTTTCCCCACAGGTGAACGCCTGCCTGCAACAGGATACGTTACCTGTCGGACCAATTATCATCAAAGCGGATTAAAGCAGAGTCCAGCACACGGCTTTGTATCAGCGGGGCCGACCAAACGCAGCAGTAACAGCTATCATCTTTAATCCTGTTGCGACAATCAAAGCCAAGATTAAAACTTGTACGTTAGTATAACACTATCGGTAGCAGCCCAGGGGGCGACAGAACGCGGTATACTCCGAACGCAAAGTCAGTGACGTTTGCAGCAGGTCGACGGCCGCTGGCGCATCGCGGATATGCTGTATCCGAATGGTAAGCAACTGACGGAGGTGTTACAATAAGCCATGGGGCTACAATATATACAGGCGTAACCCGACTATCCCGGTATGGAGAATAGCACAATACCAACCTTGTATGCCTGGGCCGGCGAAAACGACCGCCTGGAGCGGCTCACGGCCTTGTTCTACAGCAAAGTAAGTCAGGACGAGATATTAGCCCCCGTGTTCTTGCACATGGCTCCCGATCACGCCCGGCACGTTGCCCATTTTATCGGGGAAGTTTTTGGAGGGCCGCCCATGTACACCACGACCGATGGCGGAAGTCATGCGCAGATGGTGGCGCATCATGTAGGCAAACAGCTCACCGAAACTCAACGCCGGCGGTGGTTAGCGCTGCTGCTCGACAGTGCGGATGACGTAGGACTACCCGATGATCCGGAGTTTCGGTCGGCGCTGGTCGGTTATCTGGAATGGGGGAGCCGGCTGGCCGTGCTCAATTCCAATGCAGCGGAGAACCCGGTTCAGGCGGATGCCGCCATGCCAACCTGGGGCTGGGGGGAAACGGGCGGGCCCTACGTTCCGTAAACCCAAAACGCAGCCCATTAGCTATGGGTAAACTCGCCCTGAAGTAGGGTAAAGCCGAGTACCTTACGGCTGTTTGGTGACGGTCAGGTTGGTGAAATGGGCGTCGGTTCCAGAGCCGACCCACAGTCCGATGGCTCCTTCCTGACTGACACCGTGCTTCAGATCGTTGATGATCAGGGTCGGCTGGGCGGCTCCGTGGACGTACAGCCGGGCTTTGTCGCCCTGTACCTCAATCCGAACCTTCGTCCATTCGCCGGTTACGAGGTCGACGTACGATTCGTATTTCTCGGGCGTTTCTTTCCGGCTTCGCTCCCAGGGGTAATCCGGGTAGGAGACGTACTGCACCGAGTGATTTCGTCGGACCTGATCATCCGCCCGGCCGTTGGTGGGGCGGAGGTAAATGCATTCAAATCTGGAATTATCGTCGTTGATGCGGAATGCAATGCCCACGAATCCCCGGGCGGTTTGTATGGCTGTGCCCAGGGGCTTTCCGGCCACCTCCAGTTCAATGACGCCATTGCTGAACCGAAGGTCTTTGATTTTAGCATACTTGACTTCCGAGGTTATCCCTCTGGCCGTATCGACCACGCGCATGGCTTGTTTACCAAGGTAGGTATCGGTAGCCACCCGGACATTGACCGGCGCTAACGCGGCCGTGCTGGTCAGTGAAATACGCTGATCTTTTTGGGCGTGGCTCAGGCTGGCCGCAAACAGAAGAAACGCAGTGAAGAGGAAGAGTCGATTCGTCATTGCAACGAGTTTTCGGGTAAAGACTTTGTCTGGAATCCAGATGAACGTACGGTAATGAGTGACTTGCCTGCGGTTACGTCTGCTTGAATAGGTCAACGTAGTGCGCTGAGGGGGCGAAGATGCCGCCACTGCGTTGGTAATAGTCGTCGTTCAGTTCGAAGACACCCTTGCGCACCTGCGTCCACGACGCCGATGGAAATGGGTGATACTGCACCAGCTTATCCCAGTTTTTGTAGTACTGATGGCCGTTGGTTTCCTGCAATCCGAGACTCATCCCGGGAAAGGCCGGAAGCCGGGCCGCTACGTTCTTGTTCCACTCGACCAGTATCGGGTTGACGGTCAGGTCGGCGCAGAAACACGGTACGTTTTTCTCGTAGGCCAGCTGCGCGATCTTCATGGTCATGCTCAGCGTTTTGGCGATGGCTTTTACCGCAATGGCTGAGTAGCCCAGCTCGATGCGTCGGGCGGCATCCTCGACGGTATGGGCGCTTTCATCGGCGGCCACCCGAACGCCCAGGTCACCCACGAACGCTTCGACATGCTCGGGGAAAGGTTCTTCAATGACGGCGATCTGATCGAACGCACCGATCTTGCGGGCGTGGTCAAGAAACCGCAGCAGGGTTTCTTTTTTCTCATAGCGGCCGTTGGCATCGAAGTAGTACGGGATTTTGCCGCTTTGGGTGTAGGGCGTTTCGTAATGCCCGATGGCCTTGTGCAGCGCCGTCAGAAAGGCAATGTCCTTTTCGATCATCTCCTGCTGCGTACCGGCCGAGCCCGTCTTGAGCTTCATGATGAAGTACCCCTGATCGGCCGCCGTTTTGATGGTCTCGGCGGTGGTGCCGACGCTGAACGACGGAATGCTGGCCACTTTGGTATGGTGGTGCGACAGGCCGGGTTTGTACGTCGCCGGAATCAGGTCGTCGAACCGGTCGATCTGGTTTTCCTGGGCGTAGAGCAGCCAGGCCGCGTTGTCGACGCAGACCAGGGCATTGAGCGCGAAGGTTTTGCGCAGGTCGGGATTGCTCGTGATTTTTTTGGCGTAGGCGTACACCTCCGGCAGAAGCTGATCGAGGAGGTCAACCGGATTGGTGAACGTCGTGCCCCTGAGCAGCTGCAGGGCGCGGTCGCTGACGGCGTACATCAGGGCGTTGCCGGCCCGCTCGGAGTGGGCGGCAAACACGGCAGAGTCCGACCAGAGAACCCCCTGCGTACCCAGACCGACTTTGCGAATGCCGGAGTCGCTTTCCAGCAGGGCCGCGGTTTGCCAGCTTTCCGTAATAGCACTGCCTTTGAAGCGGTAGGGGTTCAGCGGTTCGCGCTCAAAACTCGAATCAACCTGTTTGATACGTATCGTTTTGGGCGATCTGGGAGAAGGCACAGCCGGCAGGGCGTCGCCGAGACTCAGCGCCGAAAGCGCACCCGAGTACCGCATGAATTCCCGGCGGTTAATGCGATTGGACTTGTCGGATCCGTTGCCCATAGTCGGTCTATTTCAGCTTAACCTGCGGATCGGTTTCGTAGGCCGAACCGATCTGGCAGAGGTGATTGAGGATCTCGCCAAAAAGCTCGTACAGCCGTTTGAGCCGTTCAAGGTCCTTGATGACGCCCACCACTACGAACGTCAGTTGGTCGACATTTTCGGGAAACTGATTCGACGCCAGCCAGCCGGCATCGTCTTTCACTTCCAGACTGATACTGGGTTGATAATCAATCAGCTGCCGGATCGTTTCGTTGTCGAACAGCATCCGGAGTTTGGTTTCGTCGTTGCCCTGGATGATGAACTGCTCGTCGAACTCGGGATAGCCCACCGGTACGTCCTGCATACCCAGCCACTTCCCCAGATTGCTAAATAGGCCTTTCCGGTAAATCTTAAAGCGAAAGCCATCCAGGTTTACGTAGGGCGCCCGCATCCGGGTGTAGGGAATGGTCGATTTGCCGGTCGATACGACGTAGGTGTCGAGCGTGATGGTCCATTCGCCGGCGGTTGCCTGAACTTTACTGCCTTTCAGGAAGCTGCCGTCAATGTAATTGGCGTTGATCTCGGTGGCTAATTGCTTCCAGACGTCGTCTTTGAAGGGCCCAAAAAGTTTTCGGAGGGTGCTCATGGTCGGGGAATAGGGGGCGTTTCCGGCTGTAAGTATACAGTTTTTACCAATCACCCGCACAGTGCCGGTCAACTTCTACGCCATCGTCCAACCACCGGTCCGTCGGTTAGTTTCTGGTTCGGTATGCGCCATAACCGTTTACGTTTCAGCTACTAATCAATACGGTTGGTAGGCTAATTCTTCCGGCTCGGCTAATCAGAAGGAGCAGCGATGAACAGCGGTGTGTAGTTTTGTCCGGTCGTGAACGAAGACTGTCCGAATGCGTACAGCACAAGGATTGGCACAAAGATGTAAAAGTCTGACAATCAATAGCAATACGTTTCTGGCACGTGCTTTGGATCACACAAACTGAACAGTAAACAACCATAAACAACACACAACCATGTTACCGTTAATGAGCAAATTGGTGCTGTCAGCCCTGCTGAGCACCGCCACACTGATCGACCCTACTACACCGAAAGCCTTGTCTTTCGAGGCCAGCGCGTTCGTTACGAACACCAATAAGATTCGCCTGTCGGTTTTGAAAACAGGTGAAAAACCAGTTACGGTTACGCTGCGGAACAGCCAGCATGAGGTGCTGTATCAGCAAACCCTGAGCAAGAAGGAATCAAAGCAGGCGTTTCTGTTCAGTGTTGAAGACCTGACCGATGGCGAGTATGAACTGGAGATTGCCTCTATCGAAGGCCGCATCCGCAAGCAGGTAAAACTGTCGTCCGCTTCTGTAGAAACGACCCGCGTCATTGCCATGCAATAAGACGCCCGTGTCCGGCCGGACCGGCTCCGAAAACGCCCCGATGCAAGTTGGGGCGTTTTTGTTTTTTAGGTGAAGGTTTACTCTGTGGATGAGGTTCTGCATAGACGATGGGGCAGACAGCCTGCTAATTTTAGGGGAGCGGGCGGTAAAACCGGTCCACTGCTGTGCTTTAACCGGCAGTTGTTTACTCACAATTGCCCGATGCACCGCAGAACATTCGTCAAAAAATCAGCCACGCTGGCTTCATCCGTTTACCTGGGATCGTCTGCCGATTTCACTTTACCGCTGGCGGCTGAAAAGCGAAAGAACAAACTACCCCAGTGGAAAGGCTTTAACCTGCTCGATTTCTTCTCGCCCAATCCGACAACCAACCGGGGGGCAACGACCGAAGAACACCTGAAATGGATGCGCGACTGGGGCTTCAACTTTGTCCGGCTGCCGATTGCGTACCCGCATTACCTGCGCTTCGACCGCAGCCGAAACATCACGCCCGATGAGGTGTATCAGATTGATGAGCAGGCCGTTGATCGCATCGATCATCTGGTTCATCTGGCTCATAAACACAAACTGCACGTCAGCCTGAATCTGCACCGGGCCCCCGGATATTGTATTAACGCGGGATTTCATGAGCCGTATAACCTCTGGACCGATCAGCGGGCGTTGGATGCGTTCTGTTTTCACTGGAACATGTGGGCGAAGCGGTACAGGAACGTATCGGCCAGGAAAATCAGTTTTGACCTGCTTAACGAACCAAGCTGGCGGGACGATATGAATGATCAGCTCGGCAAGAAAGGGACCGTACCGGGGGAGCTGTACCGCAAGCTTGCCGTAGCCGCTTCGCAGGCCATCCGGAAAGAAAACCCCGACCACCTGATCATTGCCGATGGGAATAACGTGGGGCAGTCGGTTATTCCGGAGATTACGGACCTGAACATTGCGCAGAGCTGCCGTGGCTACGTACCCGGGGCCATTTCGCACTACAAAGCCCCCTGGACGACCAAAAATCCTGAGCAGGCACCGGAACCCAAATGGCCGGGGCAGGTCGGGCAGCAGTACCTGAGCCGGGCGATGCTGGAAACGTTTTATAAACCCTGGATCGATCTGGTCAACCAGGGTGTGGGCGTCCATTGTGGCGAGTGCGGCTGCTGGAACAAGACCCCGCACGACGTATTTCTGGCCTGGTTCGGCGACGTTCTCGACATCCTGTCTACCAACCAGATTGGCTTTGCACTCTGGGAGTACATCGGCGATTTCGGCATTCTGAATTCCCGACGCACCGACGTGGCTTACGAAGACTGGCACGGCTACAAACTCGACCGCAAGCTGCTGAACCTGCTGATGAAGCACTGACGCCGGCTTACGCAGGGGCGTAAAACTGCCTGGCCGGGGGTTCTGCACGAGACTACACGGCCAGGCTCAATTCATTATCTCACCGCCGTTTGCGGATTCATCAGGTATTTGTCCAGAAACTCCTTCACGGCTTTGTACGCTGTGATCTCGTTCTCTTTTTTTACGAAGCCGTGGCCTTCGTCGGGGAAGGTGACGTACTCGACCGGTACCCCGTTTTTCTTAACGTTCACCACAATTTCATCGGATTCGATTTTTAGCACGCGCGGGTCGTTGGCGCCCTGAATCACCAGCAGCGGCTTGCGGATTTTCGCGGTATGGAACAGCGGGGATTTGTTATACAGCGCAACCGAGTCTGCTTTCGGGTGACCGATTTCTTTAAACATAGCCTCGCGTTGTGGTCCCCACCATTCGGGCATGCTGTTCAGGGTACGTATCCAGTTGGCCACCCCGAAAATGTCGACGCCGACGGCGAACTCATCGGGGGTAAATGTCAGTCCCGCCAGGGTCATGTAACCGCCGTAGGAGCCACCCATGATGCCGATTTTGGCCGGGTCAACGTAGCCGGTTGCGCTCAGGAATTTCTTGGATTCTACGCAGTCGCGCAGGTCGGCATCGCCGTGTTTGCGGTCGTCGGCCGCGTAGAAGGTCTTGCCATATCCCGAGCTGCCCCGGTTGTTGACCGCCAGCACAACGTAGCCGTTGTTGACCAGGTACTGCACCAGGGGCGAGTACGTCAGGCGCGTTTGTCCGCCGGGTCCGCCGTGGATCGACAGGATAGCCGGGTGTTTTTCGCCTGCTTTCCGGTCTTTGGGTTTGTAGAGCAGGGCCGGGATCTCCATCCCATCGAAGGATTTGTACCGAATGACCTCGCCCGATACGAGATCGTCGGGATTGATTTCGGGATTCAGGCCACGTACCAGCGGAGTGGCTTTATTAGTCTTGAAATCAAAGGAATACAACGTAGCCGGTGAGTTGGAGCTGTTCACGAAAAAGATCATCCGGCCCTCGCTGTCGGCGATGTTTACACCCGTTACGTCCCCACCCGGGAGCGCCGGGAGCCTGACGGGTTGGTTGGTCCGGGTGTCGATAATCTTTAGCTCCGTACGGGCGTCATTATTGATCGACACAACGCGGTAGCGGCCTTTGTACGACGGGTAGTCGGCAGAAATGTCCCAGGCGGCTTTATCCAGTACGGTACTTTTGCCGGTGGCCAAGTCGTAAGCTTTTACGTAGGCAAACTCGCTGCCTTCATCCGTCGAGAGCAGCAACGACTTGCCGTCTGGCGTGAACCCTTCCGGACCGTTGTTGACCTCGCCTTCGTGTTTGGTCAGCAGCTTCGTTTCCTTGGTCTGGGTGTCGAATAGATACACGTCGCTGTTGGTGGTCGTGTACGGCTTCACCAGGGCAACGTACCGTTTATCCGGTGATACGTCGCCCGGAAAAAAGCCGCCCGGATTTTCGAACACCCGCTTCGGTTTCATCGTAGCGATATCCATTTCGTACAGATCGTAGGCCGCCCGACTTCGCTCGTTCGACTGGTAGAAAAAGCTTTTCCGGTCGTGGCTCAGACCCGCAAACTGAAACTTGGCTTTTTCGGCCGGGGTCAGGTCCTTGACCGAGCCGTCTTTTTCACGCAGGTAAATGTGGTTCAGTTCATTACCACCCTGATCGCTGCTGTAGAGAATGCGGCCGTCGGGCAGGTAGCCGATGGCAAAAATGGCGTCGGTTTTCGAGGTCGTCAGTTGTTTGGGCTGCCCACCCCCGAAAGGTACTTCGTAGAGGTTAAAAACGCCATCCTGGTTGCTGCTGAACAGGACCGTTTGCTCGTCGGGGGAAATGTCGGCCACGCCGAACCGGATCGTTTTCATAAACTGTTCGATGGTGTATTTGCGGGGGGCTGCCGATCTGGGAACCGGCCCGGCCGACACGGAAACGACGGCTAACGACAAGCCGACGACCAGACGCATCTGGATTAAAAGACGAGTTTTCATGGCCATAAATTGGTAAAGAGGTACGTTTGGTTGACCCGTTGCTGCGGACTACCAGGGTTTGTAGGGGTAACGTAGCGGTTTTTACCCGAAATTCCAAATAAGCCCTTGTGAATGAAGGCCGTATAGCCAATGGACGCAATGAACGAAGCAGGTCAGCGCAGGAAGCCCGGTGGGGAGTTTAGCCGATCAGGGGGGGCAATTAAACCTTTCACCAGCCGATTAGTCTAACCGCTATAAGCCCCCAATGACAATGAAAACTGTTGGTAAATTCTGGATAGGACTGGTCAGCCTGGCCCTCGGCCTGATCAGCGCAACGACTACGCTGGCGCAGTCGGGCTATGACCCCAGGGGGTACGATGGGCCATCGTATAATCAGCCCGGTTATGGCCAGCCCTACGACCAGCCCGGTGATTTCTACGACGCGCTCTCACCGCATGGGCAATGGGTACAGACACCGGAATACGGAACCGTCTGGATTCCGAACGTAGAAGCCGGTTTTCAGCCGTACGGCACCAATGGTCATTGGGTCGTGACCGAATTCGGTAATACGTGGGTGTCGGATTACGACTGGGGCTGGGCACCGTTTCACTACGGCCGCTGGTACTTCGACCGATACCGGGGCTGGGCCTGGGTGCCGGGTACCGAGTGGGGACCGGCCTGGGTGAGCTGGCGGTCGGGTGGAGGTTACTACGGCTGGGCACCGCTGGGACCGGGCGTGAACATTAATGTGAACATCAATATTCCGCCGAATTACTGGGTGTTTGTGCCGCAGGCCTACATCACCAGTCCGCGACTGTACAACTACTGCGTACCGCGGCCGCGGGTGGTGACTATCTACCAGAATACAACGATTATCAACAACGTCTATCGCGTCAATAACCGGGCGTATGCCTATGGACCTCGGCGCGAAGAAATCGAATACGTAACCCGCCGGAGCGTACCGGTCTACCGCATCGACAACCTGGATCGGCCGGGCCGCGCGGTGTACCGGCAGAATTCCGTCGGCATCTACCGGCCGGATGGGAACACGGCCTGGCGGGGAAACGCCAACCGTGGCCCTGCTGACCGGCGTCCCGGCGACCGGCTTCCCGGCGACCAACGTGATTATTCCCGCCGGGATAATATTCCCACGCCGAACACATACGGCAACGACAACCGGGGGAATCGGGATTGGCGTACGGACGAGCGGGCTAACCAGCCACGGTATCAGTCGCGGGGTGAGCGGGAGTGGAGCCAGCGGCAAACGCCCCGGTATGAACCGCAGCCCGCGCAGCCGGTGCCGCAGCAACCCCAGTCGTCTCCACAGCCGCAGCGGTCGGAGTCGTATCCTCCGGGCTGGAGCCGGGGAGGGCGGCAGCAGTCGGCTCCCCGGGGTGACTACAACCAACCCCGCGAGCAACGGTCCGAGCGGATCGAGCAGCGGGGTGGGGGGCCTCAGGCTCAGCCCGATCAGCAACAGGGACCGACGTATCAGGGCCGGGGTGGTTCCCGCGGACCACGGTAGTTAGCATTGAACGGTTATAAACGCGATGCCCGCGGCCTCCTGGGAGGCCGCGGGCATCGCGTTTTTGCGGGTAGCGGTACGTCGTCCCTGACGGAACAGGAGGACGTAGGGCAACTATATTTTGTGTCCAATCTTCTTACGTTATCCGGCCGCTACTTTGTTGAGCAGTTTATGGAAAAAGCCGGGTGCAATCCGCGATGCGCCTTTCAATGACTTCGCCTGACCAACGATCGCTTCGTAGTTGTTGTTTTTCAACGCTTTCAGAGCTGCTTCCGCTACGTCTGAGGCCGGTATTCCGCGCTCGGCCTGCTTGCGGGCTTTCGCTTCCCGGTGGAGTTCCGTTTTAACAATCGGTGGGGCTATTTCAAAAACGCGAACATTGGTCTCGGCTAATTGCGACCGCAGCGAAATCGAAAACGAATGAAGGGCCGCTTTGGTAGCACAGTAGACCGGTACAATTTTCAGCGGGATGAAAGCCAGACCCGATGTGATGTTGACGATGGCGCATTCGGTTTTCTGCTGCAGGAAGTGCGGAATGAAAAGAGCAGCAAGATGAATGCTGGCGGTCAGATTCGTTTCGATTTCGCCCTCGTCCTCGTATAACTCGGGAGCGCCCGTCAAAAAGTTAACTTCTTTCTGAATGCCCGCGTTGTTGACGAGCATATTGATGTGGGGAAACTCGGAAGTTGCCCATTGAAAGAGTTCTTCCCGCTCGGCCTTTTTTGCAACATCGCAGACGCGGGTGTGGAGTTGCGGATGGTTGCGCTTTGCTTCAGCCAGTTTACTTTCCCGTCGGCCACAGATAAGCACTTCATTGCCGGCCTTGATAAACGTTTCGGCCATCGCCAGGCCAATACCTGAGCTGCCTCCGGTAATTAGAATTGTGTTCTTAGTAGTTTGCATAGCTTAGGTGATGAAGTGATTTTCTTCCGCCGAATTTGTGTCTTTCTACCACACTTGCTTAACTATTCATGTTGATGGCCATTTTTTAGTATTTTAATTTCAGTCCATTGCAGTTGTATCACTTTGTGTCATCGTTTGTCCAATTCTTGTAAACAAATCGTAGCGCATCGTAATAGGCAGGAATTGGTTCTGTCATGTGGTCTTCATTAGGGTAATATTTATACTGGTGTTTAAATGTTTTTGAATTATTCTGGGTAACCAGTTTATCAAATTTCAACAAATCATTTCGAAAGGTGCCATCTTCGTTCCCTACGCTGTAAAAAAGTTTTTTATTCGTCATGGCTAGATTGGGTAGTTTTTGTCCTGCCAATCGTAAAATATATTTATTGCCAAACCATAGTGAAGGACTTATGGCTATATAGGCACTAAACATATCAGGGCGCGTAAGCATGCAATTGATAGCAGTAAGACCACCGAATGAATGTCCGGCAAATATTTTGAAAGGACTTGTTTTATAATTAGCCTCTATGTAAGGAATCAACTCCTGTTGAATGAAGTTTAAAAACTGCTCATTGCCACCGGATGTCTTATAGTTAGAAGAGACTTCACCGTCAAAGTTTATTAAACTATTAATAGGCGTGAGGTCTTTTATTCGGTCCACACTAACAATGCCTACTACTAGTATTGGAGGAATAATCTTCCAATGCCTTAAATATTCTATATAAGCAGAAAGGATGTGAAAATGATTCTCTCCATCTAACAAATACAACACGGGCAATGACTTGTTTACATCTGCAGAATCGAGTTTTGGAACATTGATGTATATCTGGCGGTCTTGATGTAGTACCCGGGAGTATATCGAATGCACATCATTGGCGATATGATTATATAACTTTGGTATTTGGGCTGACGCCTGTGAAGTAAGAAGTATAAAGACTACTATGAAATACTTCATGTAATTAACGAAAAGTCAGGCAATAGTGTACTTATGTTAAAATACCTCGCTCAAAATCGCCACCAACGGCTTGGTATGGCCGAAGGCGTGAATTTTGAGCTCAAAATTTCAATCGAAGAACGAATGTTGAATCTTGCACAAATGTTCAATCGAAGCCATTCAGCCTCGCTTTTGGCAATACCTGGTTAGTGGCTGCCTATTTTAGTCTTTTCGTTCGTGTTCTAATGTTTCAAACCACGCTTTTTGAGGTCTGCTTGCTGGATACCCATGTTTAGCGCGAAACTTTTTTCGTTCTTCGGTAAAGTTCCACCACGTTGTTTTCGTGTCGTTTGTGTTTGCATAATTTACGACTAATCGAAACTGGTCTTCAACGCAAGGGTCTGTCCAAAAACCTTTTTTTAGTTCGTATTCGTCTGTCAGTCTTGCTCCGTCTTTGTTTTTTAGTTCGTTTAGTGAATAGTAACCTAAAAACACAAGGTCTTCGGCGAATTTTATTCCGACTGAAGGGACGGTTTGAAATTCTGCTAACGCATGAATTTCTTTTGCTCGTTCGGGTGTAGCGTTAAGCAAAACTTCCAATTCGTCAGTTGCAAAGTCAAGGACGCTTGCAATTTTGATTTTGTTCTTTCTCAAATTTGCTTTTTCAACGTCTGTCAGCGGAAGTTTTATGTTTGTCTTACTTTTCATCTTCAGCAAAAGTTAGTAAATAGCCATTGTTATCTTCAATAGAAAATTCGGTCGCACCGTAAAATGTTTTTTCAAGTCCTTTAACCACTTTTACTTTGTCTTTGACGTCGTCAAAGAATTTTCTGACTTCAGTAGTCTGAATATACAAAAGCAAAGAACCTCCGTTTTGTCTTGAAATCATTGGCAAGTCGTTGCCCAAACTTTCAAAGGCTTGAAACAAAAAAGTTACCTTTCCACAAGTCATCATAGCCCAAACAATATTGCCTTGCTCGGGAACTGTCGCAATAACGTCAAAGCCTAATTGTTTGTAGAAGTCAATTGTCTGTTTAATGTCAGTTACAAAAATGTTTGGTGAAATTGAGTCCATATTCTTTTCTTGTTTTATCTGATTTCGTGGTGTCTGTCTAAGGTTACCACTAACGGTTTTCGGCTTGGCGATGTGGCGGATTCTTAGTACAAAAGTTCAATAGAATTACTACCGTTGAATCTTGCACAAATGTTTTATAGAAGCACTTCAGTCCCGCTTTTGGCAATACCTTGTTAGCGGTTCGAGCTTTTTGTCCGTTGTTACTTCGGTCATTTTTTTGCACGTTTGTAATGCAGTTGTGTTAGTCCCGTGTCGAATGTTTTGACGTTCAAAAGTTCAAGTTGTTGTTCAGGTCTGCCATCTTTGAAAAGTCTTGTCCCGTCACCAAGCAATATAGGAATAACTGAAATAATAAATTCATCAATAAGGTCATTCTTTAATAGTTCATTTATTATCTCCGCTCCACCGTCACAATAAATGTTTTTTCCACTCTCGGATTTAAGTCGTCGAACTAGTTCGGTCAAGTTTCCTGTATAAAAAGTTGTCTTGCCTACACTCGGCCTTTTACTTCTTGTTATGATATACACATCTCTCTGACCGTTGTCATAATGAGAAGAACCAATTTCTTTAAGCACATAATCATAGGTTTTTCTGCCGATAATTAAGGTGTCAATGGTTGCCATGAAGTCTGCATAACCATAGTCTTCCCCTTCTTTTTCAACTGATTTTAGAAAACTTAGGTCGTCATTTGGTTTAGCAATGTAGCCGTCTAAACTTGTTGCAATGAAAAGTGATAATTTTCGCATTGTTGTTATGCCTATAGCTTGTCTGTTTTGCCTTTTTGAGTGGTGTTTAAGCCTAACGGTTAACGGCTTGCTGCTGTGCCGGGATCTTATATTTGTTAGCCCGGAACTGAGGCCGATTGAAAAATCAATGTACAAAATAGATTCAGTTGTTTATCTGCGCTCGGCAGCAGTTTCGGCTGCCGATAAGCGAGCAAGATGCTGATGCTGCGTTTTGTCTGCCGGCATAGCAGCAAACCGATGTTTGTGGCATGCCCTTCGTATAGGCAAGATGCTTTTACCCTATTTTTGGCTAACATAGTTGACATAATGACTGAGGTTTTAGGGTTGCCACTAGCTCTCAAATATACGCAACTTGATTGCGGCAATCTAACCGGTAAAAATGTATTGCCGCACTGTAAAGAAATTTACGAACCCTGTTGACTTAAACTTCGTTGCATAATGGGAACACCCTACCACAAGGGCTGCCTGATGAATCCCGGACAGCCCTTTGCAACTTGTCTGAAAAATGAAAAAGCCAGACCTTCGGATGAAGTCTGGCTTTGCTGTTTTAAAGCTTGATGAGCTGCTCGGCGAACGGCTGTCGGTAAAACCTTTTCCCCGTTGATTTGTAGAGTGCGTTGGCCACGGCACCAAACACCGGCGGGAAGGGCGGCTCACCCAATCCGGTCGGGTCGATGTCATTCTCGACAAAGTGAACCTCGATCTGTTTCGGTGCTTCGTTGTGGCGAATCAGGCGGTAGTTGTTGAAGTTGCTTTGCTCGGCAGCGCCGTTTTTGTGCGTCAGCGCGCCGTACAACGCGTTCCCGATGCCATCGACTACCGCGCCCTGCACCATGTTCGTAGCCGCATCGGGGTTCACTACGATTCCACAGTCCATTGCGCTGAAGACCCGCTCTACATACGGCTGACCGTCGCGGGTGACCATGTCCACCACATGGGCGGCATATGAGTTATGGCAGAAGTAAGCGGCCACCCCCCGGCTGTACTTTTCATTTCCCGGCGTGGCGACGCCTGCCCTGTTCCAGTTCGATTTGTCGCGTACCAGTTTCAGGACGCCCGCGTACCGGTCGGGGTCATATTCATTGTTCTTGCCGACGGGGTTTTCTTTGGCCCGTTTCAGCAGATCGAGCCGGAGTTTGATGGGGTCTTTTCCCATAGCCTCGGCCACTTCATCCAGAAACGATTGTTCGGCGGCTGCGTTGAAGTTGGAGCGGGGTGCCCGGAAAGCGCCGATGGTAATATTCGACGGAATCTCCCAGCCTTCGGCCAGGTAGTTGTCCACGGCTCCGGCCGGGAACCGATTGGCGTGAATTGGATGCTCCGGTATGCCGCCCCCTTTCACGTGGAAGGCAATCAGGTTTTTGTTGGCATCCAGGGCTGCGCGATACGTAGCTGTGTACATCGGGCGATAGATGCCGTAGGTCATGTCATCTTCGCGGGTGTAGATGAGCTTGATGGGGGCCTTGACTTTTTTGGAAATCAGAGCCGCTTCCGTCATGTAATGGGTATACGCCCGGCGACCAAAGCCCCCGCCCATCCGCGTCATCTGAATCTCAATCTTGTCGGCCGGCAGGTTCAATATTTTTGTCAGCGCCGGTTCTGCCCAGCCCGGTGCCTGCAGCGGTCCGGCCAGCAGGGCTTTTTCATCCGTCACGTGGGCGAAGAAATTCATCGGCTCCATGCAGTTGTGGGCCAGGAACGGAGCCGTGTAGGTACGTTCGATAACTTGGGCCGCGTTGCTGAACGCCGTTTCGGGGTCGCCGTCTTTTCGTAAGACCTGAGCCGGTTTTTTGGCCCATTCCGCCATTTTTTCAAGCTGGCTGCTGGTACTTTCAAGCCCGCCCGGAACAACAACCTCCCGTTTGCTACCCCTCCCCATCAGCGTATCTTTGGTATCGCCCGTAGGCTCCCAATCTACTTTCAGCTTCTTGCGGGCATTCATGACCTCCCAGGTGGTCTTACCCACCACAACCAGCAACTCGTTGAACGTGCGGGTATCAAAACCGCCCTGCTCGAAACCGTCTTCGTATAATTTCAGACTGAACACGTCCCGGATGCCCGGCATCTTGAGGGCTTGCGACGCATCGAACGATTTCAGCTTCATGCCGAAGGCGGGCGGGTGCTGAATCATGGCTATCAACATCCCGTCGGCCCGGTAATCCAGCCCGAACAGCGGTTGGCCGGTTACTATTTTCTGGCCTTCAACATTCCGCTTCGACTGTCTGACAATGGCAAAGTCTTTTGGGGCTTTCAGGGTCATGCCTTTCGGCACGGCGAGGGTAGCGGCTTTACTGGCCATGTCGCCGTACTTCGCTGACTTTCCGCCCGAATGCTGCAGGACACCCGCTTTGGTCGTCACCTCATCGACTGGCACACCCCACGTTTCGGCTGCTGCCTGGCGCAGCATCTGCCGGGCGGCTGCCCCGGCTTCGCGGAGGGGTTTCCAGTACATCCGGACCGATTGACTACCCCCTGAAAACTGGGGTCCAAGTTTCACATTGTCGTGTGGCCCCATTTCGACGACTATGTTCTTCCAGTCGACGTCCAGTTCCTCGGCGACAATCATCGGGAGCGACGTCATGACGTTCTGGCCGAATTCGGGATTGGGACAGATGAGTTTGACCACGTTGTCGGGCGTAATCTGAATATAGCCGTTGATTTCAGTCCATTGAGGAGGCAGGTTCAGGATCTCCGCTTTGTCGGCCGCCTGTGCTTTCGCCAACCAGCTGAAATTCAGCAGCAATCCTCCACCCGCCAGGGCCGAGGCTTTCAGAAACGAGCGTCGATTGACGGAGTTTTTTGCAGGTTTCATGGTCAGCGTTTAGGGGTGGTTTTGTTGGGTGTCTGGGGTTCAACGCGTGCCATAGTACCGGCTGCCGACCGGATGGCTTCCCGAATGCGCACGTACGTACCACACCGGCAGATGTTGCCGCTCATAGCCGCTTCGATATCGGCATCGGCCGGATTCGGATTCGTTTTCAGTAGCGAAGCCGCGCTCATGATCTGACCCGCCTGACAGTAGCCGCACTGGGCCACATCGTGTTCCAGCCACGCCTTTTGTACAGGATGGTCCCCTTTGGGTGATAAGCCTTCAATGGTTGTGACGGGCATGTTGCCAACGGCCGAAACGGGCAACTGACAGGAGCGTACTGCCGTTCCATCCAGATGGATTGTGCAGGCTCCGCACTGGGCTATGCCGCAGCCGTATTTTGTACCGGCTAAATTGAGGTGGTCGCGCAGTACCCAGAGCATCGGCGTCGATGGGTCAACGTCGACCCGCCTGATTTTTCCGTTGACCTTTACATTGAATGTTGCCACAGTTTTTGGGTTTACCGTTGTATGAATATGCTATAAATCCTAGGTAAGCATCCGTTATTTAATAGTTTACAGCAGTATTCGTTATCATCCCGGCGGCCCGGTCCTGGCGTCGGGATGACAACGAATTGGATCTTACTCATTCTTAACGCTTGTGAATATACAAAACGACCAGCCAGACTAAAAACGGGAATGTGTTCAGCGGTTCTAAAGCGCCACCAGACGTACTGATGACCACTGGACATCGCTCCTTTACAGCCCGGTCGACCGCTCCATCTGCTCGGGGTAGCGAGTGCCGACTACCCTGATTTCCGTCGAAGCCGCTTCAATCTCCTGAAGCTCTTCGGCGGTCAGCTGGATGGCGGCAGCGCCGTTGTTCTCCGTCAGGCGGTGCAGTTTTGTGGTGCCGGGAATGGGAACAATCCACGGTTTTTGCGCCAGTACCCAGGCCAGCGCGATCTGAGCTACAGTGGCGTTTCTGCGGGCGGCAAACGTGCCCAACAGATCAACCAGCGCCTGATTGGCCTTGCGGGCATCTTCCGTGAATCGGGGCAATACGTTCCGAATGTCGCCTTCAGCAAATTGGGCATTTTCATCCATCTTACCCGTCAGAAACCCTTTTCCGAGCGGACTATAGGCCACCAGGCCAATGCCCAGCTCGTCAATGGTCGGGATGATTTCGGCTTCGTGCTGACGGGTCCAGAGTGAGTATTCGCTTTGCAGCGCCGTAACGGGCTGTACGGCGTTGGCCCGGCGGATGGTCTGTGCCCCCGCTTCCGACAGGCCGAAGTGCTTCACTTTTCCCTCCTGAATCAGGTCGCGTACCGTACCGGCTACGTCTTCAATGGGTACGTTGGGGTCAACGCGGTGTTGGTAGAACAGGTCAATCACATCCGCGCGCAGCCGCTTCAGCGAGGCTTCGGCTACTTTTCGGATGCGCTCGGGACGGCTGTTGAGTCCGTCCAGACGGTTGCCTGCGTCGTCGATGTTGAAGCCGAATTTGGTAGCAATCACGACTTCGCCTTTGAAGGGTTCTAGCGCTTCGCCGACCAGGTCTTCATTGGCGAAGGGGCCGTACACTTCGGCCGTATCGAAGAAGGTAACGCCCTGCTCGACGGCCGCCCGAATCACGGCAATACCGTTCTGCCTGTCGATAGCCGGGCCGTAGCCGAAGCTCATGCCCATACAGCCCAGCCCAATGGCCGACACCTCCAGTTTATTCTTGCCTAACGTTCTTGTTTGCATAATGTCTTGCGGTTGACATGACAAAGGTCAGCGTTTCTTGCCCGGCAGATGGTATACAGATTACGGATATATCTACCAATATTACGGATGAAGGTATGCTTTTTACAGGGGACAGAAATAAAGGGCTAATTTTGAGGTAGGCAGAGCAACGAACGGCATGGATACGCTTCGACGTTTTGAGACAATAAACGATTACAACGCGTTTAACAATACGGAAACCTTACACCCGCTGGTCAGTGTCATCGACTTCTCGAAGGCTGCCCCCCGACAGGGTTCCCGCATGTACTTTGGCTTTTACACTATCCTGCTGAAAGACGTAAAATGCGGGGATCTGGTGTATGGTCGGCACACCTACGATTACCAGGAAGGCACCCTGATATTTCTGGCACCGGGCCAGGTAGCCGGCGTGATCGGCAACGGAGAAATCTATCAGCCCAAAGGGTACGCGCTGGCCTTTCACGCTGACCTGATTCATGGTACGTCGCTTGGACGGCATATTCAGGACTATTCGTTCTTTGGCTATCAGTTCAACGAAGCCCTGCACTTGTCGAACCGGGAACGGCAACTGGTGCTGGATTGCCTGTCGAAGATCAGCTACGAGCTGGAGCATGCCATCGACGCGCACAGCAAACGCCTGATCGTGTCCAACATTGACCTGTTTCTCAACTACTGCGCCCGTTTTTACGACCGCCAGTTCATTACCCGCAATCATGCGCACCAGGGCGTTCTGGAGCGGTTTGAAACCCTGCTCACGCAGTACCTTTCATCGGATAAGCCCCAAACGAGCGGGTTGCCGTCGGTGGCCTACTGCGCCGATCAGCTGAATTTGTCCCCCAATTATTTCGGCGATCTGGTTAAAAAAGAGACTGGCAAAACCGCGCAGGAGTACATCCAGTTCAGGCTGATTGAGGTAGCCAAAGCGAAGATTTTCGAGCCGGGCAAAACCGTAAACGAAATAGCCTTTGAACTGGGTTTCAAATACCCGCAGCACTTCAGCCGCCTGTTCAAACAGCGGGTTGGCCAATCGCCCAACGAATACCGGATGCAATTCGGACAGAAGCAGTCCGGGACTGCGTAGAATGAAGGCCGCGGTAGCCGGTGAAACCTTACTTTATCTTCATACCGGGCACAAGAGGAGTGGTGTCTACCAGTTCCAGCGACTTCACCATGTCTTTCGTGCCGTTCTTGTATTTCAGGAAGTGAGGAGTTTGGATATGAGCCTTGTACGCCGTTGAATCCGCGTAAATCTCCAGAATGGTAAAGTGCGTAGGCTTCTCTTTTTCCCAAACGGCGTACAGGGTCAGTACGCCGGGTTCAAGCCGGACCGAAGCCTCAATCTCCTCTTTCAGAAACGCTTTGTAACGTTCCAGCTGTGGGGCATCAATGACAAGTTTGGCCAGTCTAACCATCCGGTTCTTATCCTGAGAAAAGGCCGTACTGCAAAAGCAACCGACCAACAACCAGACGGCAAGCATCCGTAACAACCCACACTTGTAACTCATAAACCGGGTTGCACGACGGCTACCTGACTCGAACGAACTGTGGCTAATGGACTTAACAGCTGAATGATGCATAGGCTTATTTAATGATGTCTGATCGCAATGGAGCTGACTGGGCGTGTTTCTTGACGTGTGTGACCTCGGTAAAACCCGAAGAGAAATAGGTTAAAACGTGCATTGGCAGGCGAAAGATAAAGAAAGTCAAAGCTACACGACACCTGGCCGTCTGTCTAGCGAAATTCAAAGGAAAACTTACGAATAGCAAACAATAGATAGTGGGTTGGCAGTAACGCTTACCCCTACATCCAAACCAGCTGACTACCCGTTGCCAGGTGGTAACTGAACGGTCGACGTAACTCAAAAATAGGTTACGGTTTACTTGGATCGTGTCAGGCTGGCCCGTAAATTTCCGACGTATCCAGAAACCAATCGCCATGATGTCTATTTCATACATTCGACCGTTGACAACGGCTCTGGTGAGCCTCATAGGGCTGGTTAGTCTCAGTATCGTACTGCTGCTTTCTACCGCGTTTTTGTACCCGGACGATACCGAATCCGCCCCCGTTCAGCCGGCCGGTGGGCCGGTGAAAGCAGCAACGCCGGCTGTTTTGACCGAGCAACAGACAAAAGGGAAGGAGTTGTTCACCAACAACTGTGCGCAATGCCACACCGTAACGGAGGAGGTAGCCGTTGGGCCTGGCCTGAAAGGGGTAGTGGCCCGGACACCCGGCGAGGCCTGGTTGGTGAACTGGATACGAAATTCGCAGGCCGTCGTAGCCAGCGGGGACCCGTATGCGGTTCAGGTCTATACCAAATTCGGCAAAATACCCATGTCGAGCTTCCCGAATCTGACCGACGAGGACATCAGGGCCATTCTGGCTTATGTAGATCCGGCCGGGGCACCAAAGTAAAACAGAGATCAGGAAACGGTTTCTTTTGCTGACCCCCGGCGACGCCGACAGCTGCTATCGTTACATTCAGATATGAGTAGTTTTTATTAACAGAGTGCCTTAAGCTACTGTACCTGTACGGTGGTAAAAACGGGGCATTTTGGCTCTTTTTTACCACCGCAGCATCAAAACCCTCAACTTTTATTACCTCATGAATTGGTTACCGTCTTCGACGAAACCCTGGCTCCGGTTGGTTCTGGCGGCCGGTGCTACCGTTGGCTTATACGCTTGTCTGAGAACCCAGAACGTTGGTACACAAAACGCAGCGTCGTCGACGACAGCGACGGCTCCGGCCGCTCCGCGTCGGGTGCTTGTTTTCTCCCGAACCAAGGGGTACGTCCACGGCTCGATTCCCTATGGCATTGCGGCTATTCAGAAGCTGGGCAGGGAAAATAACTTCCGGGTCGATACAACCAAAAATGCCGCGTATTTCACCGACGACAGCCTGCGAAACTACCAGGCCGTCGTATTTATGAGCACGACCGGTAACGTACTGAATCCCCAGCAGCAGGCGGCTTTTGAGCGGTTTATTCAGGCCGGTGGCGGCTACATGGGTATCCACGCGGCTGCCGATACCGAATACGACTGGCCGTGGTACAACAAGCTGGTAGGCGGCTACTTTGCCAGCCACCCCAGTAACCCGAACGTACGGAAAGCAACCATCGACGTAACCGATAAAAAGCACCCCTCTACCGCGCATCTGCCCGACCGCTGGGAACGTACCGACGAATGGTACAACTACCGCTCGTTCTACGCCGGCCTGAACGTACTGGCAAGTCTGGACGAAAACACTTATGAAGGCGGCACCAACGGCAGCGATCACCCCATTGCGTGGTACCATGAATTCGACGGGGGCCGGGCGTTCTATACCGGCGGTGGGCACGAAAACGCCAGCTACAGCGAGCCGTTGTTTATCAAACACCTGCTGGGCGGACTCAACTACGTTATGGGCAACGGGGAGCCGCTGAACTACAGAAAAGCGTATGCGGTGGTGATGCCGGAAGAAAACCGCTTTGTCAAAACGGTGCTGGTCAACGACCTCAACGAGCCCATGGAGCTGGCCATTGCCGACGAAGGCAGCGGTAAGCCGGGCCGGGTCTTTTTCACCGAACGGAGCGGCAACCTGTCGGTTTATGATCCGGGCACGAACCAGAGCCGGGTGATGCACAAATTTAACGTAACGACGAAGCAGGGCTTTGGTGTGCAGGGCGTAACGGTCGATCCGCAGTTTGCCACCAACCATTTTCTGTACCTGTACTATTCCCCAATGACCGATAAAAATCCGGTTAATTACCACTTGTCTCGGTTTGTCGTCAACGACGATAACACGATTGATCTGGGATCGGAAAAAGTGCTTCTGAAGATTCCGCACGAGTTTGAGGCCAGCGCCCACCACGGCGGGTCGTTTGCCTGGGACAAAGAAGGAAATCTCTACCTCTCGACCGGCGATAACACCAACCCGTTCCCGTCCAACGGCTACGCGCCCATCGACGAACGCCCCGATCACCTGACGCTGGATGCGCAGCGCTCGGCGGCCAATACGAATGACTTACGCGGGAAAGTGCTCCGAATCAAACCCCAGCCCGACGGTACGTATACCATTCCGGACGGCAACCTTTTCCCGAAAGGCACCGAATCGCCGGACCGCGCCCTAACCCGGCCTGAAATTTACACGATGGGGTTGCGGAACCCGTACCGCATTGCCGTCAATCCGAGGTCGTCGGTGCTGTACTGGGGCGAAATTGGCCCGGATGCGGGTAAGGACAGTACCATCGGTCCGCGGGGGTATGATGAGTTCAACCAGGCGAAAAAGCCGGGTAACCACGGCTGGCCGCTGTTTATCGGCAACAGCCAGCCGTATCCGGATCTGGATTATGCGACCAACGCAGCGGGGCCGAAGTTTAACCCCAATACGCCGGTCAACAGTTCGGTGAACAACACGGGCCTGAAGAACCTGCCACCGGCTACGTCGGCCATGATCTGGTACCCGTACGCGGCTTCTAAAGAGTTTCCGGAGCTAGGGCAGGGGGGACGGAGCGCCATGGCGGGTGCGTTTTATACGTACGACCGCAGCTCAACCTCAAGAAGCAAGTTCCCGGACTACTACGACGGGGGCCTGTTCCTGTTCGACTGGATGCGGAACTGGGTGGTAGTGGCCCGGTTTGATCAGAACGAGAACTACCTGCGTACTGAGCCATTTATGGCAACGAACGGTGATTTTCGCCGGCCAATCGATCTGGCTTTCAGTAAAGACGGCGTGATGTTCATGCTGGAATACGGTTCGGTGTATGGGGCTGACAACGACGATGCCCGGCTGGTGAAAATCGAGTACAACACCGGTAACCGAGCGCCCATTGCCCGCGCCGGTGTGGTTGATTCGGTCGCGGTGGCCGAGCGACGCGCCCGGGCGTTTCTTACCTCGGACGGTCGAAACGTACCGCCCGTCAAAGAAGCGGTTGGGCAGGCTCCGCTGCGGGTGAGCTTCAGTGGCAATGGGTCCGATCTGGATCAGGATGATCAGCTGACGTACCAATGGCTGTTTGACGGCAAGACCGTTGGTGCAACCAGCGCCAACGCAACCTATACCTATTCTCAACCCGGTGTGTATACCGCCATTCTGAAAGTGAGCGATCAGACCGGTCTGGTAGGCATGGATACGGTCGTTGTGAAAGTGGGCAACGCCCAGCCGGAAGTCGCCATTACGACGACCGGCAACAAATCGTTTTTCTGGGAAGGAAAGCCGTTCACCTATTCAGTCAAAGTGACTGATAAAGAGGATGCCAAGATTGATCCTAAACGGGTTAACGTATTTTATGCGTACAGTGCCCAGCCGGGGAACGTACCGACCGCCCCACAGCAGGGCCACCAGAATCTGGACGCTATCGGCAACGGATCGCTCGGGAAAACGCTCATTGCTAACAGCGACTGCAAAGCCTGCCATACCATCGACAAGCCATCGGTCGGCCCGACGTTCGTGGCTGTAGCGAGCCGCTACAAAGGCCAGCCGGGCATAACCGAGCGGCTGGCCAAGAAGATCATCGAAGGCGGGGGCGGAAGCTGGAGCAAAGATCACCTCATGAGTGCGCACCCGCAGATTCCGATGCAGGACGCCCAGGAGATGGTGAAATACATCTTCTCCCTGACCGACGAGCAGAAGCGGGTAACCGTACCGCTCCAGGGGGCGCTGGCCCTGAACGAGCACAAAGCCGAAGAGCCCCGCGGTCAGTACACGCTGGTGGCGACCTACACCGACAACGGCGGTAAGGTGGTCGGGCCGCTGACCGCCACCGATGTTGTAACGCTCCGCAGCGCAAAAGTGCGGGCGCTCGATGCCGATGCGTACGTTGGTTTTCCGCGCTGGGGCAACCGCCTGAGTGCCGGTGGGCATAAAGCGTATCTGCTCTACAAAAACATCGACCTGACTGGTATCAAATCGCTCACGTACGACTACTCGTCGCTGAACAAAGACGGCGAGATTGAGCTGCGGCTTGATTCGTTTGCCGGACCCGTAATCAGCCGGACACCCTACAGCACTACAGGCGACTGGAAAACGATGCGGTCCGTAACGGGTGAGCTGGAGAAACCCATTACGGGCAAACACGATGTTTATATCGTGGTGGTCAAACGCACAAAACCGACCAACGAAATCATCCAGCTCAGCAGCATCCAGTTCAATCAATAAGAACCGACATGGAAGAAATTGCCTTTACCATGAAGCTCAGGCCAGGCGTGGAAGCCGAATACAAACGGCGGCACGATGAAATCTGGCCGGAGCTTTCGGCTGCGTTGACCGAGGCCGGTATCCGGGATTATTCCATCTACCTCGACCGAAGCAGCGGTACGTTGTTTGCCGTACAGAAACGGATCGACGGGCATCGGGCCGACGACCTGCCGGCGCTGCCCGTCATGCAGCGGTGGTGGGCCTATATGGCTGATCTGATGGACACTAACCCGGATAATTCGCCGGTGGTTCAGCCGCTGGAACGCGTCTTTCACAGCAACTGATCGAAAACTCTCTGCTCATTCGAATTGAACAAAACCCGTAAATAATCCCCATGAAAGCCCTGAAGCTCCTAACCCTTGCCCTGTTTACTGCTGGTTCACTGGTCATGCTGTCCGGCTCCGGAACCGTTGACGATAAGCAGGCCGTAACACAGGCCGTTGAAAAGCTGCGTAAAGCCATGATCGACCCCGAGAAGGCGACCCTCGAAGCCCTGGTCGCCAATGACCTGAGCTATGGTCATTCGAGCGGGACCATTGAAGACAAAGCCGCATTCGTCGAAGCCCTGGTTAGTGGGGCCTCCGACTTCAAAAGCATCGAGCTAACCGATCAGACGGTAACGGTAGTCGACAATACCGCTATGGTTCGGCATAAGCTTACCGGCGAAACCAATAACAAAGGCGTAGCCGGGCAGGTTAAGCTCGGTGTACTGCTGGTCTGGGTCAAACAAAAAGGCGACTGGAAGCTGCTGGCCCGGCAGGCTTTTAAAATGTAAACTGCCATCGGTCTGGCCGATGGGGCGAACGTATGGAATCGAAAGCAATCAGGGTAATTATCACCGGCGCAACCGGCATGGTAGGCGAGGGGGTACTGCACGAATGCCTGCGGCACCCGGATGTCGAACGGGTGCTGGTCATTAACCGGAAACCCGGTGGCGTATCGCATCCCAAACTGACCGAAGTGCTGCATGCCGATTTTTTCGACGTTTCGGCCATTGAGAATCAACTGGCAGGCTACAACGCCTGCTTTTTTTGTCTGGGCGTTTCGTCGGTGGGGATGAAGGAAGCCGATTATCACCGGCTGACGTATGACCTGACCCAGCACGTGGCCCGTACGCTCGTCCGGCTAAACCCCGACATGACGTTCTGTTACGTATCCGGGGCCGGCACCGACAGCACCGAACAGGGGCGGCTGATGTGGGCCCGGGTGAAAGGTAAAACGGAGAACGCGTTGCTGCAACTGCCGTTCAGAGCTGCGTATATGTTCCGGCCGGGCTTTCTGCGGGCGTCTGAAGGGGCCAGAAACGTGAAGAGCTACTACACCTATCTGGCCTGGCTCTACCCAATCGGCCGGGCGCTTTATCCGGCGGGGTTCTGTACGCTGGAAGAACTTGGCCGGGCCATGATCCACACCGTAACCAAGGGCTACGATAAGCGGGTGCTGGAAGTAAACGATATCGTTCGGCTGGCGGCTGGGTAAGTCGGGGCAAAACTAAAGACGGTAAGTTGATTTTGGGAAATACCCCAAACCCCTGGAGGGCGGCAACGGCCGACCGCCTTCAGGGGTTTGGGGTGTTATACAAACTAGCCGCTTTTTACAACAACACCGGCTGGCCGGTACGGACGGACTCATCGCAGGCGAAAGCTATCTGTAGGCTGTTCACCGCGTCCTGCATGTGATCGGTCAGGTCGAGGTTTTCGCGGATGGCCCGTAGGAAATACCGCTGCTCGCGGTTGCAGAGTTCCTGATGGTCGGGCTCGTCCTGCATATCGATCCACGTATCGGGCTGAACAAACTGGTCATTGGCGGTCAGATCAGCGTAATGTACCCGCAGGGACTCCGTCTTGGTGTGCGCATCGACATTGTCCGACTGACCGGTGGCTCCGGCGTTTTTAGCAACGATGGATACGCAGCCGTTCGGGCCGATTACGTCCTTGACGAAGAAGGCGGTTTCGCTCATCATCGGTCCCCAACCGGCTTCGTACCAGCCCACTGAGCCATCTTCAAACCGGATCTGCAACTGGCCGTAATTGTAATTGTCGGCTGGGATGTCGTTGGTCAGCCGGGCACCGATGGCGTTGACCTGCACGGGTTTCGACCGGGTCATCTGGCACATGACGTCGATATAATGCACCCCGCAGTCGACAATCGGACTCAGGCTCTTCATCAGGTTCCGGTGAACGGTCCACATCTGTCCGTGGCTCTGCTGGTTCAGGTTCATCCGCATCACCAGCGGCTTCCCCATCGTCCGGGCGACCTCCACAAACTTCTCCCACGACGGGTGATGCCGCAGAATGTAGCCAACCACCAGTTTTTTACCGGCTTTCCCGGCGGCCGCGACGACCCGTTTAGCCCCTTCGAGGGTGTCGGCAACGGGCTTTTCAATAAATACGTGGCAACCTTGCTCAAACGCCATGAGCGCAAACGCTTCGTGGGTGTCGGGATAGGTAGAAATGCAGACGGCGTCGGGTTGGGTTTCGGTCAGAGCCGTGGCGTAATCGCTGAATAAGGGATAGCCGCCACCGAGCCGTTCATTCAGAACTTCCTTACTTTTGCCGGTCGAGACAATACCGCAGATCTCGAAGCCATCCAGGGAGTGATAGGCGGCAGCGTGTGAAGCGCCCATATTGCCGCAGCCAACGACAAGAATACGCAGCGATTGTGAGGAATTCGGAATAGACATGCTTATCAGTTGAAATGAACTGCAAAAGTAGTCTTCCAAAAAGAAATAGCTCTGTATCTACCCTGGAACTTGAAACACGGAACCTGACATGTCAACATGATTGTAACCCAACAACTGCCCATTCTGTATCAGTCCGCCGACCTGGTCGCAATCAATAAGCCCCACGGACTGCTGGTGCATCGGTCGCCGATTGCGAGTGATGCCAGCGAATTTGCGGTGCAACGCCTGCGTGACCAGCTTGGGCAGCGGGTGTATCCGGTTCATCGGCTCGACCGCAAAACGGGTGGTGTGCTTCTTTTTGCCTTGAACGAAGCCATGAATGCGGCTATGCAGCAACAGTTTGCCGATGGTCAGGTGGCAAAGACGTATCAGGCCATTGTCCGGGGATACACGCCGGATGAGCAGGTGATCGATTACCCCCTCCGGCGCGACGACGGCGTATTGCAGGCAGCGGTGACCACGCTCCGAACGCTGCGACGAACCGAAATTCCCCTGGCGTTCGGCAAACATGCCACCTCGCGGTATTCACTGGTTGAACTGACGCCCACCACCGGCCGGATGCATCAGCTTCGGAAGCACATGGCCCATATCCTGCACCCCATCATCGGCGATCGTCCCCACGGCTGCAACAAGCAGAACAAGCTCTTTAAGGAACGATTTGCTATGGACACCATGCTCTTGCACGCCGGCCGACTACACTTCCAGCACCCCAGTACGTCGGAGACAGTTACCATCACGGCTCCGTTGCAACCTGAATTTATCCGGATGCTGGAGCTACTGTTTAGTGCCGAATCTGATCAGGGCAATCCATAAGGGATTCTGGGAAACGTAATGTTGGCTACACCCGGGTAGCAACACCAAGGTATTGGTGCACAAAGAAGTTTTCGAACATTCGGCCCGTCAGCGTATTGAATACTTTCACCTTCGTGCTGAATTTGTACTGGGGATGGTAATCAATCGGCATGATTTTTTGTAGTTTCAGTTCCGGCGTTGTCAGCAACTGCACTACATTCTTCCGGCAGAAAAAGCGTAGGTGGGTTTTGTCGAGGATGCCTCCTTTTGGGTCGTACCCAAAATCACCCTGCCCCAAGATTTTGAACATCACTTTGTAGTATCGGATGTTCGGAACGCTGACAATCAGTGAACCGCCTACGTTCAGGTATCTGATGAGTTTGTTAACCACCGACCAGGGATCGACCAGATGTTCAAGCACATCCCCACAAATGACGGTATCGAAATAAGAGTCGGGATAGCCCAGATCTTCCTTTTCGATGTCACAAATAATAAATCTGTCAATGAATGGGTGCTGCTGGTTAGTCGACGGCAGGGCAAACAGATCGACCCCAACCACTTCGGCTGCCAGACCACGTTCCTTAATGGCAACAATCGTATCGCCACCACCGGCCCCAATTTCCAGTACTTTCTGCTGACTCCTGTCCGGCATCAGACTGATTAAGTCCTCGCGAACATTAGTGTAGTAGGTGTTCGCCTTTTCGCTGTAGTACTTCATCTTAGTATAAGTAACGCCATTGAGTATATATTACACATATGCTTTACCGTACTAATAATCAAGTACAATATAGACTGAGCAAGCTCCAGAACAAAAAAAAAGAGCTGGTCTTTTTGTAAATAAATCGTTAAAAATCAGCCTGCTATCTTGTCGTAACGTAAAGTCGACAAAACTAGCAGGCTGATATACTAAGAAATCAAAAAATTGTGGGCTTTGGTTAGTTCTTAGCCCGTACCGGAAGATCTTCCAGTTGAGCGTAACTTAACTTCCAGCTATTGTCCTGGCTTTTCTTCCAGAGCAGAATAAAGTTGCCTTCGCCATAACCCCGTGGTAGGTTGGGGCTGGTAGGGAGCACATCCACCGAGAACGTACCGGCTTCGTAAGCTGTGGTGTTATCCGTTCCCGAGCTAACCACACTGGTTTTCAGCCCGGCCAGGGTCGGCAGGGTTTCCTGCACCCACCGCTTGGATACCTCCGACTTACCGGTAAAGTGAGTTTCCCCTTGCAGGAACTGTACGTCGTCGGCCAGGAAGCTGGTAATTTTATCCGCATCCTTGGCATTCCAGGCACTGATAAATTGCTGGTTGAGCGACTGTATGTTTACGGCCTCTTCCTGTTTCGTGCAGGCGGTCAGCGTGGCCATGATGATCAGAATATTCAGAAAAGCTTTCATCGCATTACTGGTTTGAGTGGATTGACGGGGCAGGGATACCGTATTCCCCGCCCCAAACTGAAATTTATTAAACCGTTACCAACTCTTCCGACGGACCTCCGACGTACTGTAGGCGAAGTTCGAGTCGCCGTAGTATTCGTTCGGCAGGTAAATACCGTCGATCAGGTACGACGTCAGATCGTTGGTCGGCAGGGCCGTAGCGGCACTTTTGGCCACGTCTGCAGCTCTGTAAGCCGGTTTCGGGTTAGCCGCCGTGTACACCCGGTTGCTGTTGGCGCTGGCCAGTTCTCTCGATTCCAGGGCTGCTTCACGTTCGGCGGCCGCCCGTTCGGCCGCGGCTATCCGGGCCTTCTGCTTGTTGTCGATGTGCTTACCGATGGCGTATCCGGCCGCACCGCCCGCAACTCCGCCAATTACGGCACCCACCGCGCGATTCCGCTTGTTGATGATCGCACCGGCCGCAGCGCCGGTTCCGGCCCCAATTGCCGTTCCTTTAGCCTGCGGGCTCCAGCGTTTTTTAGCGTTGCTTTTTGCATAGCCGTATCCGGCCGCCCCGCCAACTACGCCCCCTACGACGGCACCAACGGCGCGATTTTTCTTGTTAATGATGGCACCCGCAGCCGCACCGACACCGGCTCCAACCACCGTACCTTTAGTAGCCGGACTCCAGCCGCGCTGAGCCTGAGCGGAGGTGCCGAACAGGAGGCTGATCAGCAGCATCCAGACGAAACTATATCGAACCGTTTTCATCGCTATGTTTAGTTTAGTGAAACCCGTTTTTTGGTCTTGTCCTGCTAACGCAACGAGCCTGACCCTTTGTTCATTGTTGACCGTTAGATAAAGATGAAACAAAGAGGTTTAACAGATTTTCAAAAATTTTCTAAAATCCTTGCCGATCGTTTAACAGAAACTTTAATACGTTGTATACGTTTTATTTACCGCTTATCCGGACCAGATACCGGTCGCTACCCCGATCCCCATATCGTATCGCCTAATTGTGTACTTTCGATTGTCCTAAACTACTCCCGTATTCACTATGGAATTTACAATCGTATTACTTGTACTGGCGGCTGTTCTGTCTTTCTTCTCGTTCGCAATCGTACAGCAGGGGACCGTGGCCGTTGTTACGGTTTTCGGAAAGTACGCCCGGGTTATGGGACCTGGTCTGAACTTTAAGATCCCATTCATCGAATTCATTTTTCGGCGGATCTCCATTCAGAACCGATCGGTCGAACTGGCATTTCAGGCCATTACGTCCGATCAGGCTAACGTCAACTTTAAGGCGATGCTGGTGTATGCGGTGCTTAATCAGGGCGAGGAGACCATCAAGAACGTAGCGTTCAAGTTTGTCGATGAGCAATCGTTTATGCAGGCCCTCACCCGCACCATTGAAGGCTCAATCCGGAGTTTTGTGGCAACCAAGCGGCAGGCTGAAATTTTATCCCTCCGCTCGGAGATTGTTACGCACGTAAAAGAGCAGCTAGATGGACTGCTCGAAAGCTGGGGGTATCACCTGATCGATCTGCAGATCAACGATATCACGTTCGATGAGGTCATCATGCGGTCGATGGCGCAGGTCGTAGCTTCGTCTAATCTCAAAGCGGCTGCCGAGAACGAAGGGCAGGCCCTGCTGATTACCAAAACCAAGTCGGCCGAAGCAGAAGGCAACGCGATCAAGATTGCGGCCGAGGCCGAAAAAACGGCTTCTCAACTGCGCGGACAGGGGGTGGCGTTGTTCCGGGAGGAGGTTGCCAAGGGAATGGCCGAGTCAGCCAAGGTGATGACCGAAGCCGACCTCGATGCGTCGCTGATCCTGTTTTCGATCTGGACGGAAGCGGTTAAACACTTCGCTGAAAACGGACGGGGTAACGTTATTTTCCTGGATGGCTCGACCGATGGCATGGAAAAAACCATGAAACAGATCATGGCCATCGACAAGCTTAACAACGGACCGAACGGCAACGGTACGGATCTGAACAACGGACGGATCACTACACCCCCACCGGTGATTCGCTGAGGGGTTGACAGGGCATGCATCAGGTGGCAATTCAAACGGGTTGGCTACTACGTCTGGCCGGATAGACAGGACAGGCAGGTCCAAACCATTTTCGGATTGAGTGGTTAATACTGATTCACAAACCACTCAAAATGGTATGGATAAGCTGCAGAAATTTGAACTGATGAATAAAATAGCCCGTGAACTCGAGGACCTGCAAAACAGCCAGACGGTGCTGATGAGTAAGATTGGTCAGATCGAGGTGGATAACATGAACGGACTGAACGACAAATACCTGGAGGAGCATCTGGGCGAAATGCATGCCACGATAGCCAGTAACGTCGATACGATCAGCGAGATTTTTGCGCACTTCGAACAGCAGCGGGACGAGTTCGCTAAAACCAATCAATCGGACATCGAGGCTGCTCAGTCAGCCGCAGCGATTGAATCGGCCAAATAAAATAGACGTAGTCAGTAGCAACAACGCCCGGCAGCTAGCTGCCGGGCGTTGTTGCTTAGAATAGTTTTGCAAGGAGCGATAAGCATATCCCCAGGGCAGACTGATAGGAATCAATTGCCTGATCAATAAAACGAATGAAACACCAGATTATCAATGCTACGCTGCAAAGCTGGTAAATCGCCCAGCCGATCCAGAAGACGATCGTCGATGTGCTCGGGAGGAATGGTGAGTTTGAATCCATCCGTATCGATTACCCAGGCCTGATGAATGCACCACCCCAGCGACTTGAAGGCACTCAGAAACTCAAGGGCATGCTTGAGGTTCGAGACCCGAAATGAACCGTACTGCCAATTTACAGCTACCGCATTTGTGGATTTCTCTGCCTGTAACTGTGGGTTGCTGACCGCAAAATAGAGCATGGGTAAACTAACGGGCGTATCCATGACGAACCACTGGTATAACTAAAAAAAAGGAATTAAAAAAGCGTAGACTGGTGCGGAGAATAAAGTTACATCGATTTATTGACTAATTGGATAGATTAAGTGTGAAAAATGATTAACCGGCCTGAAGGGCTGCCCGTATGAATGGTTTATCAACTAATCAATTTGGTAGCTTACGAACGGTATTCTATACATGTATGCATTGAGCCTGGGCTACGTCAACGCTTTACCTCCCGGAAATCCAGTTGCTGGATTAAGGCCGGATTCTCCGGAGTCAGCGTAAAAAATACATCGATGCTACTTTGTTCGCCTTCCATCACGAAGTGGCCGCGCAACTGGTTCTCGGGGTCGAGCTCACCCACCCGGTGAATTTTTCCGGCTTTGGTAAACAGGGCCTGCACCTCCTTCCGGCGGGTTTCGATGGGGCGGTCAGGGAAAAAGTTTTCGGCAAAAATTCCGCTCTTTTCGGCGTTTGTCCAGTCAGGCATGAGCTTTACCAGTTCGGCCTGGCGCTGTTTCAGCATCGGCGACACGGGTAACCGACGGGGCTTTAGACCGCCAATCGACACCAGCGTATCGAGCACCACTGTGTTGATGCCACCCAGGCCGGCATACGTGAGGTTAGCGTAGGAGATCACCCCGATGCCGTAGTCGGGCAGGATGCGCCACTGGCTGCCAAAGCCCGGTAGCCCACCACTATGGCCGACGTTTACCATACCAGCGCAGTTTTTACCCCAGCCGAGTCCGTAACCATACGCTGTTGTTGTCGGGCAAACTTTACCCGATGCCGATTTGGCATCGGGATACAGTCCCGAAAACTGCCACGGCTGCTGCATTTCCCGGATCGAACTTCGTTTGACTGGCCCGTTATCCGAGTCGCTGCGGGGTGGCCAGGCTGCCTGGTGCAGCGCTACGTACTTGCTAAAATCCTCGATGGAGGTAATCAAACCGCCCATTGCCCCGTAGGAACCATCGTGCAGCAGCGGTTCATCGAGCCAGTTGCCATCCACGTAGCGATACCCGTGCGCGAGCAGGTCGGCCGGTACGTTGCTATACTCCCAAACGGTCTGGTTCATGCCCAGCGGCTTCAGGATAGTTTCCGTAATGTATTGCTGGTAGGGCGTACCGGATACCTTGGTAATGATGTTTCCGAGCATGGCAAACCCCAGGTTACTATACTCGTAAGCAACGCCGGGCGTATTTGAATGGCTCAGTCCGCCCTTGATCAGGTTGATCAGATCAGCGTCTGAATCAGCCAGCTGGCGGTCGCCCCAGGGGTTGTCTTCCGGAAAACCCGCGGAGTGCGTCATCAGGTGACGAATCGTAATCAGGGGGGCATCTGCCGTGAGATACGTCATTTGCTTCACGGCCGGAATGTACTGCTGAACAGGATCATCCAGCCGAAGCTTTCCCTGGTCGCGCAGGTGCAGAATCGCCATGGCCGTCAGGCTCTTGGTCATCGACGCAATCCGGAACAGAGATTTGGGCGTCGCGGGGGTCTTTTTCGCGACGTCGGTGTAGCCGGTGCTGCCGGAATAGACCAGCTTACCGTCTACCACAATGCCGTATGCCAGTCCGGGGAAGTTACGTTTGGCTGCGTGTTCTTTGAACAGCTTATCGATAATCGGGAAAGCGACTTCCAGCTTCTTCAGCCGGTCGGGGTCCATGAAAACGGGCGGTTGGTACGTACTGACGGCCGGTATACCGTTGGGAGCTTTGGGCTGGGCAAAGGCGCAAACCGTGATAAAACAGAGGAGAGAAACGGGTAGAATTCGGTTGATCATGACCTGGAAAATGAACTGCCAAGATAAAGGTTCTGCTGAAAGAAGCCTATCTTGGCAGCCCCGAGTGATGCTTGAAACCTGATTTTTATGGCCGAAAACCTGCCGATGGGCAATCCCGAACTGTTGCTTGAGTTGTTGCGCTACCCAATGCCCTTTGGGAAATACAAAGGTCGGCTGCTCAGGGAACTGCCGATGAGTTACCTGGAATGGTTTGCGCAGAAAGGGTTTCCGCCCGGTAAACTGGGTATGCTGTTGCAAACGCTTTACGAAATCAGGCTGAATGGCTTAGACTACCTGCTTACGGAGCTGGAAAGAAGGCGATGATCCGGGCGGGCCAGCGCAAACCTTACCCAATCAGCACCTCCCGGTTGTATTTCTGGCGGTACTCGATGGGCGAGAGGCCCGTAATCTTCTTGAATGTCAGCCGGAACGCTTTGGGATCGGTGTAGCCCACGCTGTACATGACCTCGTTGACATTGTCGCGGGAGGATTCCAGACTCATTTTGGCTGCTTCGATTTTTACCCGCTGAACGTATTCGACCACCGAGTTGGAGGTTGCTTTCTTAAACCGCCGTTCGAGATTCCGGCGACCAATGGCAAACCGGGACGCCAGCTGATCGACCGTGATTTTCTCTTCAACGTTCTGTTCAATGTATTCCTGGGCTTTTCGGATCGCTTCGTCGCCGTGGTCTTTCTGGCCGTGGAAGATGATGAAGGGTGACTGGCTCTGCCGCTCAATTTCGATCTGGAACGCTTTCGACATAAACACGGCAATCTGCCGGCCGGCGTATTTTTCGATTAGGTACAGGATGAGGTTCAGGTACGAAAACGCGCCCCCGCTGGAATACAGCCCCTGTTCGTCGGTAATGATTTTGTCCTCCACGAGCGTTACGTTGGGGAACAACTGGCGGAACTGCTGCGCGGCCATCCAGTGGGTAGCGCACTGCCGACCGTCGAGCAGACCGGTTGATGCCAGCAGGAAGGCTCCCACGCACAAACTGCCGACTTCCGCGCCTTTCTGGTAGTGCTGGATAATCCATGGAATAAAATCCCGGTTTGCGTCCAGGGTCTTCTGAAGATCACCGTCGAGGGCCGGAACAATGATGAGATCGGTCTTGCGGATGTGCTGAGTAAGGGCATCGGTGAATACGGTGTATTTGCCGCCCGCAACCGGAACCTGCTCGTCGAGCCCAATCAGTTGTACATTAAAAAGAGCGGGTTTACCGATGCTTTTGAGGTATTTGTTGACTTCGGTCAGCACCTGGCGGGGGCCTTCCACACTGCCTAAAACGGCCCCTTGCGGAACCAGAATCGATATGTGTTTCATAGGGTAAATATAACCAAAAACGATGTCGGAAACCACCCCTTTATTGCCGGATTTACCCCCCTTGCTTCACCGGTTGCGGGCTTACCTTTGTCTCACAACAACAGCACGAATGAACGCTTGAACCGAGACCAAACTCGCCATTTTTAAACCATCCAAACAACAATACTATGGAAACGACCCTGCTTCCCGTTGCCGAAAACCTGACTGCACCTATAGTCAAAACGATCAGGATTGCTTACTGGTCACTAACTGGTCTGTTTGCGCTGGCTATGCTTATGGACGGAATTGCCGGAACCGTACAGGAGGAAACCGGTCAGGAGGTTATGCGGCACTTAGGCTACCCGATGTATCTGTTGACCATTTGTGGTATTGCCAAAATTCTGGGTGTTGCAGCGCTGCTACAAACCAGGTTTCAGACCATCAAAGAGTGGGCCTACGCCGGGTTTACCATCAACTTTATCGGCGCTTTTGCATCCAGGGCGTTTGTGGGTGACCAAGCAGGCCTGCTGATTCCACCCCTCGTCATGCTTGCGGTGCTGTTTCTGACCTATTTCGTCTGGAAGCGGTATTCGCAAAGCAACGCGAAGTATACCGATTGATGGAGCATTGCCCCGGGGGCCTGAAACCGATCAGGCTCCCTATTGCCGGCACGTATCAAGAGGTAGTATGGTAGAAGTATTCAAAACCAACGTTCGTGACCCGAAACGGGCCCGTGCGCTGCTTGACCAGATTCACGGGACCTTTATCGGGTATACCGCCAGCTTCGACCTGGAAGACTGCGACAACATTCTGCGTGTGGCGTGTGCAACACGATCCATCAATGTCGCGACGTTACGCGGTTTTCTGGGACAACTGGGCTGTGAGGCTGAGGTGCTGCCCGACGATGTTCCGCCCGCACCGCTTCCTGGGGCTGACTGGCATCTTACTCCTTCTGCGTAACCGCCTGCACCTGACGTTTACCCCGCAGCGTTGGGCGCGGGTCTTTGGATTTATTCACCTGGGATAAGCTGCTGGCAAAAGTCACGGTCAGGCTGTCGTCGTCGAAGCGGCAGGTAACCGAATCGTAGTGGGCCGTTTCGATGAAACGCCAGGTCATTTCAAACGTATTGGCATCTTTCCACGTACCACTGCAGGCCACGCGTGATTTCGTTTCGCCGGGTACGGGCGTTTTGGCCAGTTTCAGGGGCATGGCCGAGAAGGTTGTTTCGCCTTCGGTCCAGCGGTTGATGCCGCACGTCACCTGATGGTCACCCTGATCGTTGCGGAGTTTGAAGATACAGCCGTCCTTGCCGAAAGTCAGGGAGGCCGACCGGGCCTTAAACGTATTGTCGTCGAAGTTATAGGTCTGACCGCTGATTTTAGTCGCGGTTGGCGATGCGGATTCGACGACCGGCGGAGCCAGGGCAAGCTTGTTGAGCCGTTGCTTCAGCGCATCGGTGGCCATCCGGTCGGCAGACAGACCCGTGCCCCGAAGCGCGGGCAGGATGTGGTTCCAGACTTCATTGAGAATGGCCTGCATGTTCGAGGTTTCCGAGGTAATGGCAATCACGGCATCCTCCCCGGGGAGCACGATGCAGTACTGTCCGAAGGCACCGTCGCCCCGGTAGGCGTCGTGGCGGCACCGCCAGAACTGGTAGCCATAACCCTGCAGCCAGTCGCTGTTCGCCCGGTCGGTGCCAGGCTGTAGAATCTGCTGACTCGTAGCATCGTTGACCCAGGCTTCCGGCAGAAGCCGCTTTCCGTTCCAGACGCCTTTTTGCAGGTAGAGCTGACCGAACCTGGCAATGTCTTCCGTACGTACCCGTAGGCCCCAGCCGCCCGTGTTAATGCCCCTCGGGTCCACTTCCCAGTCGGCACCTTCGATACCCAGCGGGGCAAACAGACGCGGTTTCAGATACGTTATCAGGGGCTGACCAGTTACCTGCTGGACAATAGCCGACAACATATACGTAGCCAGGCTATTGTACACAAAATGAGTTCCTGGTTTATGGTCGACCGGGTGAGCCAGAAAGTCGCGAGCCCAGTTGTCTGACTGTGGACGCGGCTCCTTATCATGACCGGTGCTCATCGTCAGTAAATCCTTTACCCGCATGGCTGCGAGGTTGTCACTAACGGTTTCGGGTACATCGGCTTTGAAGAACGAAACAACCGTATCGTTGACCGACAGTTTTTTCTCCGCAACCGCCAGCCCGACGGCCGTGGACGTAAAGCTTTTGCTAAGTGAATACAATGTATGTTTAAGCTGGGGTGCATAGGGTGCCCACCAGCCTTCGGCCACCACCTGACCGTGCCGCAGCACCATCAGGCTGTGCAGGTTCAGGTTGGCCGATTCAACGGCGTTGACAAAATCGAGTAAGCCGCCCGAAGCAACGCCCTGTTTTTCCGGAGTACTGCGGGGCAGCCTGACCGACCGGGAGGGGATGGCCCAAAGGTCGCTGGAGGTGGCTATGCCGAGACCAGCGGCACCAAAACCAAGTTGCTTGAGGAAAAGTCGGCGATTGAGCTGCATCTGGATAAACGATATCGATGTTGAGTAAAGAACAGCCCAGGTTGGTTATACTGCTTTGCAGTGGTAGCGATACAAAGAAGCGGGCCGGAGTTGTTGAACTCCGGCCCGCCTGATAGTACGTAGACTGGTTGCTACGAAACGCCTTTAAACACATCCTCCTCCACAAATGGCTGATTGCGCAGCCGCTTGCCCGTGGCTTTGAAAATGGCATTGGCTACGGCCGCCCCCGCCGGTGGCAGCGCCGGTTCGCCAAGGCCGGTCGGATCGATGGTGTTTTCGACAAAATGCACCTCCACCTGCGGAATCTCGCTCAGGCGAATCAGGCGGTAGGTATCGTAGTTCTTCTGATCGGGAACACCTTCCTTGAAGGTCAGGTTGCCGTACATGGCGTGGCCGATGCCATCCACAATACAGCCGGTTACTTGCTGCCGGGCTCCGCTTTGGTTGATGACCACCCCGCAGTCGGCGGCCGCGTAGACCTTCTGCAGAACGGGTTTGCCCTGCTTCATCACTACCTCGCCGATTTGCGCTACGTAGGACCGGTGCGAGAAATAGACGCTGAAACCCTGCGAAACGCCTTTCTTCTTGCCCCACTCGGCTTTTTGGGCAGCCAGTTCAATCACACCCCGCATGCGGTCGATGTCGTATTTAATGGCGCCCGTCGGCTTTTGTTTGGCTTTGTTCAGGAGATCCAGACGGAACTGCACGGGGTCCTTACCCGCTGCCTGGGCTACTTCATCGAGAAACGACTGCTCGGCAAAGGCCAGGAAGTTGGTGATGGGTGCCCGCCACGCACCCGTCGTGATGGGGGATTTGTGTTCGACACTGTCAATAAGCAGGTTTTCGACGGCTCCGGCGGGAAAATTGTCTTCGCGGGTTGAGTTGCCGGAGTTGATGCCGACCCCCCGCAGCTTGTAGCCAATGAGGTTGCCCTGGGCATCCAGTGCCGCGTCGAAGCGGTAGCGAACCGCCGGCCGGTAGCTGCCCCCGGTCATATCGTCTTCGCGCGTCCAGATCAGCTTCACCGGTGCGTTGACCAGTTTCGACACCTGAACGGCTTCGATCACGTAGTCGGCTTTGAGCCGCCGGCCAAAACCGCCACCCATGCGCGTAAGCTGCACGGTAACTTTATCGGGTGAGATCCCGAGCAGCTTGGCCGTTTCGTTGCGGGCCAGCTCGGGGGTTTGCGTAGGACCAACCAGTTCAACACCGTCCGGCCGGACATGCGCAAAGAAGTTCATCGGCTCCAGCGGGCTGTGGGGCAGGAACGGGCACTGAAACTCGGCCGACACAACCTTGGCCGCCGATTTGAAGGCCGCGTCGACATCGCCGTCTTTCCGTCGAACGGTCGCTTCTTTGCTGTCGAGCAGTTCTTTGAACAGTCGGTTATGATCGGTGGTACTTTCGAGGTTATCGGCTTTTTCCCACTCGATCTTCAGCGCGTCCTTCGCCTTTTTAACCTGCCAGGTCGATTTCCCGACAACGGCTACGTTGTTGTCGTAGGTCACGACGTTGACAATGCCGGGCATGGCTTTGGCCGCGGCCGCATCGACGGACTTGAGTTTGTAGCCAAAAGCCGGGCGCTGAATCATGGCAAACAGCATCCCCTCGCGGTAGAAATCCAGACCGAACTGGGGTTTGCCGGTGATGATTTTCGGGTTATCAACGTTTTTGATCGTCGTCCCGATCAGCTTAAACTCTTTGGGGTCTTTCAGCGTAACATCAGCCGGAACGGTCAGTTTCGACGCTTCGGTGGCGAGCTCACCGTAACTCAGCTTCCGGTTGCTGGCCGTATGCAGCACGTAGCCTTTGTCGGTGGTGCATTCGGCGATCGGTACGTTCCAGCGTTTGGCAGCTGCTTCGGTGAGCATCTGCCGTGCCGTAGCGCCGGCTTTCCGTAGCCGCTGCCACGAGTGCGGAATCGAGCCGCTGCCGCCGGCCACCTGCCGTTCAAATTTCTTGGTATCGAGCGGGGCCTGCTCAACAATGACCTTGGTCCAGTCGGCGTCCAGTTCTTCAGCGACAATAATCGGGAAGGCGGTTTTGATCCCCTGGCCGACCTCCGGGTTAGGTGACAGGATGGTGATAAGGCCCTGCGGACTGATGGACAGGTAACTGTTGAAGTCAACACCAGGTACGGCAGCCGCTCCGGCCGCATCGACCACCGCCGTAGTTGCGGCTTCCGACTCTGTCCAGTTAAAACCCAGCAGCAGGCCGCCCCCGGCCGCTGCGGCTATTTTCAGAAAATCACGTCTTGTTGCGGTCATGAGGAGAATAGTTCTTGGTTCGGTGTTTGTCGTCAGCAACTGATGAACATCAGGTAGCCGCTAACCACAAACGTCGAACTATTTAACACCTTTCGTGGAGGCTACTTTCACGGCTTCCCGGATGCGGTGGTACGTGCCGCAACGGCAGATGTTGCCGGTCATCGTGGCGTCAATTTGTTCCGTAGTTGGTTTCGGCGTGCGCTTGAGCAGGGCGGCCGCGGTCATGATCTGCCCCGCCTGGCAATAGCCACACTGCGGAACATCTACTTCGTTCCACGCCTGCTGAACCGGGTGGGTACCGTCTTTCGACAGCCCTTCGATCGTTGTAACTTTACCGGTGCCAATGGCCGAAACCGGCAATACACAGGAGCGCACAGCTTCGCCGTTCAGGTGAACCGTGCAGGCGCCACATTGGGCAATGCCGCAGCCATATTTGGTGCCAACCAGCCCGAAGTTGTCGCGAAGCACCCACAGCAGCGGGGTGTCAGGGTCCACATCGGCCTGATAATCACGGCCGTTGATTTTTAACTTAAACTGGGACATGGGTATGGGGTTATCGAACAGAATATCACGTATTAAAGCCCAAGTTTACTAAAATTTACCCAGATCGTAGAACCAAAGGCTGGGAAAGTCGATCAGGTTACAAAATATGGCCTGCCCGTCGGTCAGACCCGCTTTAGCTGCACCTCTCAAATTGTTTTCGTGAGACCGCTACCTAATAAATCTATAGTTTTTAAAGACTTTATTCCGCCAGGATAGTTAAAAAGATGTACAAGTAATCATTGATACGTTCTAATAGCTCAAATTATGAAAAAGGTAGTAGTAGCCGGCGCCCTGTTGATGGCCATCGCCACGTTCAGCGCCAACGCACAGACAACGAATTCAGGTAATACAGGCACGACCGGATCGGGAACCACCGGTTCAGGGTCTACGTATGGTACGCAGGGGTCTACCCAGCAAAGCACCCAGAGCGGTACGACCGGCACGACGACTAATTCAACCTACGGCACCCAGGGGACGCAGGGAACCACCGGCACGACCGGTACGACCGGCACAGGGTCTACGTATGGAACGCAGGGCTCACAGGGCACACAGGGCACCACCTATGGTACGCAGAGACAGGGAACCACCGGCACCGTGAATGGTACGACCGGCACAACCAGTGGGACAACCGGTACGATGAATAATTCTGGAACGACGTATGGCACCCAGGGTACGACCGGTACGGGGTCAACATATGGTACGTCGGGTAGCAGCACAACAAGCCCGTCGAATACACAACAACGGCAAAGCCGCAGAGATCGTCGGAACAACTCCACCAACAACAGTTCCAGCGGTACAAGTACTAGCGGCAGCAGCACCAGCGGCAGCACGACGACTCCCCCCCGGAAGTAGGCGTCTGTTAACCTGTTCAGGAAGTGAAACCGCCGGACAACCAGGTGTTGTCCGGCGGTTGTTTAAAATACCAGTACAATCGCTCGGTACAATGCCGGCGATCGCGGTTTCCATCACTAAAAGGAGACTGCCCGAATAATACCCGTTTGTATAATTTGTCTATCAAACAAGCTCACCGGTTGGCCTTGCTGACCGGTTGACTTTGTGAATAGACCCTGCCATTTTACCGGGCTGTTCTCAATGGTTTGAGGTTTCCTGCTCTACTTTTCGAACGGGTTTCAGATACACCGTCAGGCGGCCATTGAGCCAGACGGGGTCGATGCCAACAACCCCCAGCACCCGGTCCCAGGTACGTTCAAAGCAATGAGCCGCATCCGGAAACGTAACGGTCAGTTCCAGAGCCCGTTCGTAAAAAGCCACGCTCCGCTGCCGGATTACGTCCCGATGCACCGCAAACTGCGCCCCGAGCACAAACGAATATAAACCGGGGCCTTCGCTGCCAAACAGCGCCCGGTGAAACCCCCGGATGTCCAGTCCGCGCTGATCGTCATTCTTGCTCCATTGCCGGAATAAGCGTTCGCCCTGGTCGTCGTCGGTATCGATGATGTGGCCCAGCCAACGGAAAGAGCCGATATCGGCGGGATTCGCGGCAAACGCCCGCAGCTGGTGGTGAAAATCGTAGGCATGATCAAACGGTTTCCCCTGGCAGAAAACCGTCCACTCGGCCAGGCTGTCATAGCGGGTAACGAGGTGATGCAGGTACGTATGAGCCTCCCGGCCGACATTAGGCAACGGAACAGCACCGGGGTAGGGGTCTCGCTCGTGCTTATCGTACACCGTTATCTGCACCGTTTTCGGCACTTTGCGCAGCCAGTTCAGTGGCTCGTGGTATCGGGCGACAACTAATTCTATCGGAAAACGGGCGGCTGAAGCGTTCATGTACAAAGCAAACAGAAGAGTAAACGTCCGCGATGGCCAGGCGGTTTAAACGAATGGGGTAAGGTGCTCGTGCCTGTACCGTTCAAACTAACGCTTAGCTTACCTGAAACGTGTGCAGAACGCGCTGGGCCTGAAGCAGATGCCGCTGTTCATGCACAACGACAAACCGCAGCACATCCCCCAGGCTGAGCCGAATCCAGCGGGTCAGGGAAATCGGAATCTTCAGACGGCCAATGTCCACGTGCTGGGCCTGTTGCAGCAAATCCCATAAGTGCTCCTGCTGTTGAATGCACTCAAGCCGAACGGTCTCCGGATTCAGGTTGGAGGCAGGCCGGTGTTTGGCGGCTGCTTTATACCGGGCTCCAGTTTTACCCTCAGCCGGTGGTTCCATCATCCGTACAAAGTAATCGCCCAGCCAGCTGCTGTCGAACGTCGGTGTAGCCAAACGCTGCCGCTGCTCACCGTCCCGGATGGCCAGTGCAATACGGGGTACATAGTAGCGGCTGTAGGTGTTGAGGTGTTCGAGGCATTCGGCAATGCTCCATTGTGCCGGGTCGGGCCGTAGCAGCAGTTCAGCGGCCGAAAGCGAGCCAAATTCATAATCAATGGTTTGACGAACTGTGTTCACATCGTCGGCGAGTTGCCAAAGTAATAGCTGACTTGAATACTGAGTCATACGGGTTGCTGGTTGATGGGGCAAACCTACACGATGGCGTAATCGGGAATCTTGGTCCAGGCCAAGATTTTGATGGCTGGCGGAAATCTTTCGAACAAAGCTATGGCGGAGCGGCTATAGTTTTACCGATGCCAGGAGTTTGCTGAACGTAGCCGGGTCGAGGCCTAGGTACGACGCCAGGTATTTATGGGGAATCAGTTGCAGCACGTGCGGGCTGCGGGTCAGCAACCCCCGAAACTTTTCCTCAGCGCTGAAGGTCAGGATGTCGACGTACCGTTCGAGCAGGCCCGATAGAGCCCCGGCCGTAGCGAGTCGCCCCCAGCGCTCCAGCGAGGGATGCCGCTCCATAAGGTCCGAGAAATCACCAAACGACAGTCGGAGCATGCGGCTGGCGGTCAGTGTTTCGAGGTAAAAGCGCGACGGTTGCTGGAGTTGAAACGAATCGGCAATGCCTGAAAACGTCCGGGCGTACGAAAAAAGCAACGTAGCCTCCCGGGTGTTTTCTCCAATGTGATATATACGCTGTAGTCCATCCAGCACAAAATAAACGTACCGTTCAACCTCACCGGCGGCTGTTATGACTTCCTTACGTTTATACGAAACCGGTTGCCAGCCGGCCGCAAAGTCGTTCCATACCGGCTCGGTCAATGGCATCACTCGGTAAACAGCTTCCCGAAGTATATTCAATTCGGCTACATCCTGATGCATAGGCTTATAAACGCAAGGTACCTGCGAAAAAGTTGTTGTCCGTCATTCAGGCAAGTGTTTCTTTTATAGAGAAAAGTATCGAATCAAACTTTTTTGGATTGTCTGTAAAGTCAGGATGAGTGTGGTTAAAATTCGTTAAATTGAGAAAAAGTCAGAATTAAATGGCGGGTAAATGAGTTTTTACATTAGATTGCATAGAAGATGAATCAGGGACTTGGTTGCGAAATAATACGCAGCCACAACGGGGTTCCTGCCGATCAGAACCGTACTCACAAAACTTGTACCGTAATGAAAACTATAGAAATGAATATCGACGCTTTGTGTCGGTATAAATTGACGCCTAATCAGTACCTGCTGTTGTTTCTGATTCATTCCCGTCAGTACGCTACCATGTATAAATTTGGCCAGGAAGGGCCGGGTTTTACCGCCGAAGAGATTGGTGAACTGGTAGATCGCGGTTTCCTGCTGAACCTGAACAAATCGGGTTATTACTACGTCGATCTGTTCGTGCTGACCGACGAGGTCCGCGCCGATCTGTTCGAGCCGGATCGCGAGAAAGCAGCCCTGGAGTTCTGGAATACGTATCCCATTCTGATCCGTGACTCCACCACCGGCCAGGGCTGTTCGCTGCTCGCTACCGATAAACAGCGGTTCCTGGCCGACTATTACACGAAAGTGGGGTATTCAGCGGATCAACACGCCCGCGTCATGGAAGCCCTGCACTACGCCATCGATCACGACCTGATTGATATACCCCTTCGCGACTGGTTCGACTCGGAGCAGTGGACGCTGCTGCTGGAAGTAAAAGACCTACAAACTACTGCCTGACTTTGAGCCTTAAACGAGATGAGCCGGACTGAATCAGGCTCATCTCGTTTAAGGCTCAAAGTCAGGCAGTCAATCCAACCATCCTGACGACTAAACGACAAATAATTAGGAATGCGGGTAAAATCATTACCGTCAAAATGGCCGCCTAGAACCACGTATTCAACCCCTTCTTCGTTGAATAGGTGTGCCCGGCTGCGTCTGAATGACAAAAAACACGTTCAGATTGAAAGCCTGAACAGCTTCAATAAAGCGGCTCAAAAGTAAACTTCTGAGCCGCTTACCATTGCAAAAGCTTACCCTTTCTTCACTTCCTTCGCCCACGTATCTTTCAACGTCACGGTCCGGTTAAACACCAGTTTGCCCTCCGTTGAATCCGGATCGACGCAGAAATACCCTTTACGCATGAACTGGAAGCGGCCACCGTGCAGTGCATTGCCCGGCTGCGCATGAGCCAGGCTCGGCTCCACGAACGCCCGCACAACCTGCAGCGAATTCGGGTTAATGAACTCTTTAAAATCGACGGGGCGGCCTTCCACTTCTTCATTCGACGGGTCCTCGACTGTAAACAGCCGGTCGTACAGCCGGACCTCGGCTTCAACCGCGTGGGGCACCGATACCCAGTGAATCGTTCCTTTTACGTTGATGCCCGACGTATCAGAGCCGGACCGGCTTTCGGGGATGTACGTGCACCGCAGTTCAATGATTTCGCCGGCATCGTCCTTCACAACCTCCTCGCATTTGATGATGTAAGCTCCCTTGAGCCGAACCATGCCGCCCGGAAACAGCCGGAAGTATTTCTTCGGCGGATTTTCCATGAAGTCATCCCGCTCGATATACACCTCGCGGCTAAACGGTACGTCGCGTTCAGTCACGTACTCATCTTCGGGGTTATTTTCGATCTTCATGATCTCCGTCTGGCCTTCGGGGTAGTTTGTCAGCACAACCTTCAAGGGCTTTTCGTCGATTACGGCCATGACGCGGTCGGTAGTTTTGTTAAGCTCCTCGCGGATGCAGAACTCCAGCAAACCCACATCGATCAGGTTTTCGCGCCGGGCCACGCCAATCCGGTCGCAGAAGTCGCGAATGCTGGCCGGGGTGTAGCCGCGCCGGCGCAGGCCCGAGATGGTTGGCATCCGCGGATCGTCCCAGCCCTTCACGTGCCCTTCGTTCACGAGCTGAAGCAGCTTCCGCTTACTCATGACGGTATAGGTCAGGTTCAGGCGGGCAAACTCGATCTGCCGCGAGGGGAAGATGTCCAGTTTGTCAATAAACCACTCATAAAGCGGCCGGTGAACGACAAATTCCAGCGTACAGAGGGAATGGGTGATGTTTTCAATTGAATCGGATTGGCCGTGCGCGAAGTCGTACATCGGGTAAATGCACCACGTATCGCCCGTCCGGTGGTGATGCGCGTGCTTAATCCGGTACATGATCGGGTCGCGGAAGTGCATATTCGGCGAGGTCATGTCAATTTTGGCCCGCAGTACTTTGGCACCGTCGGGAAACTCGCCGGCTTTCATCCGACGGAACAGATCGAGGTTTTCGTCAATGCTCCGGTCGCGGTATGGGCTGTTGGTTCCCGGTTCTGTCGGCGTTCCTTTCTGGGCGGCAATCTCTTCGGCGGTCGAGTCATCCACGTAAGCCAGCCCTTTCTGAATCAGCGTTTCGGCAAACGCGTAGAGCTGGTCGAAGTAGTCGGACGCATACAGTTCCTGTTCCCAGTCAAAACCCAGCCAGCGCACGTCGGCCTTGATCGACTCAACGTACTCGGTATCTTCGGTCGTTGGGTTGGTATCGTCGAAGCGAAGGTTGGTTTTGCCCCCGTATTCGTCGGCCAGCCCAAAATTCAGGCATATGGACTTGGCATGGCCAATGTGCAGGTAGCCGTTCGGTTCGGGTGGAAACCGCGTATGGACCCGGCCCCCGTTTTTGCCGTTGGCAAGATCGTCTTCAACAATTTGTTCAATGAAGTTCAGCGAACGTTCACTTGATTCTTTGGGTGCGTCAGTCATACGGCCAGGTTGTACTTGGTAAAGCCCCGAAATTACGGCGATTGCACGGTTTTGACAAATAGGAAGCCAGAGTTCGGGTCGGAGCCGGTCTCCGGTACGTGTGAGGCCGGCCGGGTACGGTATCTGCTCACGGATGGCTATTGTATCAAAATCAGACAAAAATTTTTTGAGGAGTACATTTAATCAGATTTTGGATTTTTAACGGTGCCATAAAAACGGTCAACCGGTCAGTCTGACAGACGGTTTGTCGGCGTATGCTTAAGTAAAATTGCTCAATGCGTTGATTTTAAGTTATTTAGCCTGTTGTCCATTAAAAGTTCCGTGTTGCAACATTTTAATTGGCAAAGTGAACAAACAGGCAAGGTTATGTGGTTTGTACTTCGTGCATACCGTTTAGCCGCATCGATCGGCTATAACGTGCTATCGTATTGACGGGGTTTATTGGCAGCCCTACTTACACTATGAAATATTGTTTGTTTGTTTTGTTGTTTTGCCTTGTCTGGACATTATCAACTGTAACCTCTGCACAACCGACAGCCCCCAGCCTGACGGAACCGGCTTATCTCACTGACTGCATCCAGTACGCGCTTCAAAACCAGCCGATTGTCCGGCAAACGCTGATCGATCAGGAAATCACCGACCGGAACGTACGAAGTGCCCTCGCGGCCTGGTATCCGCAGATCGGGTTTTCCTACAACATTCAGCATTTTCTGCGGCTACCCGTAACGCTTATTCCCGACCAGGCAACGGGCGAACGGCGACCAGTGCAGCTGGGGGCGAAAAACACATCGGCGTTTTCGTTTTCAATGACGCAGAATATTTTCAACCGGGATCTGCTGCTGGCCAACCGAACCGCCGACGCCTACCGGGCGCAGGCCAATCAGACAACGGTGAGCAACAAGATCGACGTAGTCGTTAACGTAAGCAGGGCTTTCTACGACCTGGTGCTTACCCAGCGACAGGTCGAGATTCTGGATCAGGACATCAATCGGCTGCAACGGAGCCTGCAGGATGCCAACAACCAGTACCAGAGCGGCATTGTTGACAAAACCGACGTCCAGCGGGCAACGATCGCGTTGAACAATACCCGGGCCCAGCTGAAGCAGTACCGCGATCTGGTCGGGGCCAAATATCAGATCCTGAAACAGTTAATGGGGTATCCGCCCAACAACCCGTTGGCCGTAACGTACGATACCCTTCAGGTCGCCAGCGAAGTGGCACTGGACACCAGCCAGCTCGTAAATCCGCAGAACCGGATCGAGTACCAGTTATTACGTACGCAGGGGCAGTTGCTCGACGCCAACGTCCGGTATAACAAACAGGCGTACCTGCCGACGGTTGCGGCCAACGCAAACTATAATTTTCTGTACCAGAACAACGTATTTCCTCAACTCTACTCGCAAAGTTTTCCTAATTCACTGATCGCCCTGACGCTGGGGGTGCCTATCTTTCAGGGAGGGCGACGCGTGCAGCAGATAAAGATTGCCGAATTGCAGGTCAGGCGCTTACAGTGGGACCTGGCGGCTCTCACCAGTGCCGTGGATGCCGAGTACGCTCAGGCGCTGGCCAATTATAAAGGGAATCTGGCCAATTACAACGCGCTGCGTGAAAACCTGGTTCTGGCTCAGGATGTCTACCGCATCATCAGCCTGCAGTATCGGTCAGGTATCAAAGCGTACCTGGATGTGATCGTTGCCGAAGCTGACCTGCGAACGGCGCGACTGGCGCTTTACAACGCCCTGTTTCAGGTGCTGTCGAGCAAACTGGATGTACAGCGGTCACTGGGTACCATACAGTTCTGAGCGGAGGAATCCGAGTAGCATACGACATCGACTAGATCAATTATATGAGTGCATATTATAAGCAAGCGTTTATCCTCCTCGGCGCACTGTTCGTGTTGGGTTGTGGTGGCAATACATCGGAACAGCAGCGGCAGGGGCCGCCCCCGCCAACGCCCGTTACGGCCGTAAAAGCGACCAGAAGCAGCGCGACCTACTACGATACCTATCCGGCGTCGGTGACGGCCGTGACCGAAGTTGAACTGCGGCCGCAGGTGTCGGGCTACATCACGGGGGTTTTCTTTCAGGAAGGCAGGCGGGTCCGGAAGGGACAAAAACTGTACACCATTGATCAGCAGCAGTATCGCGCCAGCTATGATCAGGCCATTGCGAATCTGAATGCCGCCAAAGCGAACCTGGTTCGGGCGCAGAAAGACGCGGAACGCTACAATACGCTGGCCCAGCAGGATGCCGTAGCCCGGCAGCTGGTCGACAACGCCCAGGCTACGCTGGCATCGGCGGAACAGCAGGTGGCCGCGGCCCAGGCAAATGTCCGGCAGGTGCAGACGAGCCTGGAGTACGCAACGATCTACGCGCCCTTCGAAGGAACCATCGGTATCTCACAGGTGCGGCTCGGCGCGGCCGTAACGCCCGGACAAACGCTGTTGAATACAATTTCGGCGGACAACCCGATCGCGGTGGACATTGCGATCGACGAAACCGAGATTCAGCGGTTCGCCCAGTTGCAGCGCCAGCAGCCGTCGGCCCGCGATTCACTGTTCGTGCTGATGCTGCCGAGCGGCACTCGGTACGGGTACACGGGTCGGATTCTGACCATCGACCGGGCCGTTGATCCGCAAACGGGGACCATCCGGATCCGGCTGGGCTTCCCGAATCCCGATGGGCAGCTGAAGGCAGGTCTGAACGGGAATGTGTTGGTGAAAAACAGCACCGACGCGCCCCAGTTGCTGATCCCGTACCAGGCCGTTACGGAGCAGATGAGCGAATACTTTGTATACGTAGTGGGCGACAGTAGTAAAGTAACCCAGAAGAAAGTAACGCTGGGCGCCCGCATCAACGATAAGGTGATTGTAAAAAACGGACTGAACGAAGGTGAGGTGGTTGTTACGGAGGGAACGCAGAAGGTCCGGGAAGGGTCAGTGGTCCAGGTAAATCCGCCGGGTCAGGCCGGTGCGCAGCAACAGCCGGCCGGCAAACAAACGGCGTCAGTAAAATAAACAAAGGAGAAGAGGAAGGAGGGGGATGAAAGGGAGGAGAGGGTTAGCCCATTCGGCTCTCTTTCATCCGCTTCACCTTCCTTCTTTCCTCTCTATTTTTAAACCTATGTTCGCAGAAATATTCATCAAACGGCCGGTAACCGCGATTGTGGTTTCGGTAGTGATTGTAGCGCTTGGAATACTGGCCATTCTGGGACTTCCGGTTAGTCAGTACCCCGACATTACGCCCCCCGTTGTGCAGGTAACGGGTACGTATACGGGCGCCGATGCGCAAACGGTGGAGCAGACGGTGGCCACACCCATTGAAACGCAGGTGAATGGTACGCCCGGTATGAGCTACGTGCAGACCAACGCGACCAACGACGGGCGGATGAGCATGAACGTTACGTTCGATGTTGGAACGGACGTGAACATTGCCGCGCTGGACGTACAGAACCGCGTGGGGATTGCCGAGCCGCAGTTGCCAGAAGAAGTGAACCGGCTGGGCGTAACGGTGCGGAAACGGAACCCGTCGCTCTTCATGCTGGTGGCCATCTATTCGCCGAAGGGCACCCACAACGTATCGTTTCTGGACAACTACGCCAACATCTACATCCGCGATGCGTTGCTGCGGGTCGATGGCGTAGGGGATATTTTCAGCCGGGCCGATGATTTCAGTATGCGGATCTGGCTGAAACCCGACCGGCTGGCGCAGCTCGGCATGACCTCCGATGAGGTGATCGCGGCTTTGCAGGAGCAGAACCTGCAGGTAGCGGGCGGATCGGTGGGTGGCCCTCCGCAGCCGTCGTCGCAGGCGTTTGAATACACCGTTTTTACCAACAGCCGACTCAGCAAGGAAAGCGAATTCAACGACATCATCGTCCGCAGTGACCCCTCAAAAGGGGCGTTGGTATACCTTAAAGACGTAGCGCGGGTGCAACTGGGTAAGTTCTCATACGCGAGCAACTCGTTCGTGGATGGGAACCGGGCTGCCTACCTGCTCGTGTACCAGCTGCCGGGTAGTAACGCGCTGGAAACGGCCAAGGGGGTGTACTCAGCGATGGATGAACTCAAGAAAACGTTCCCGAAGGATGTCGAATACGTCGTGCCATTCGAGTCCGTATCGGTTATTCAGGTGTCTATCGGCGAAGTAATCGAAACCCTGCTGGAAGCCATTGGTCTGGTAATTCTTGTAGTGTTTCTGTTCCTGCAAAGCTGGCGGGCAACGCTCATTACGCTGCTGGCCATTCCGGTATCCATCATCGGTACGTTCGCCCTGTTTATTCCGCTTGGATTCACCATCAATACGTTGACGCTCTTTGGGTTCGTGCTGGCCATCGGTATTGTGGTGGACGATGCCATTGTGGTTGTGGAGGCCGTACAGACCAACATCGATAAAGGGATGTCGCCGAGGGACGCAACCGTTGAAGCCATGCGGGAAATATCGGCGCCGGTTATCGCCATTGCCTTGATTCTGGCGGCCGTGTTCGTTCCGGTTGGTTTCATTCCCGGTATTGTCGGGCGGTTGTATCAGCAGTTTGCCATCACCATCGCCATGTCGGTGCTGATCTCGGCTTTTGTGGCCCTGTCGCTGACACCGGCCTTGTGTACACTGCTGCTGCGGCCCCAGCACATTGATGAGAATGCCAAAGGGCTTAACCGCTTCTTTTACAAGTTTAACCAGTGGTTCGGGCGGGTTACCGAGTCGTATTCTAACAGTGTTAGACGACTGATCAAAGCCACTCCGCTGGTGCTGGTTGGGCTGGTGGTGGTGTACATTGGCACAGCGCTCCTGTTCCAGGCCAAACCCACCGGCTTTATCCCGACGGAAGATGAAGGGCGTTTGATTGTAACCTACGAAATTCCGGAAGCCGCATCGACCTCGCGGAGTCTGGTGGTGCTGAACCGGATGATGGATATTCTCAAACAGCAGCCCTACGTAAACCACTTCTCGGCGCTGGGGGGCCTGAACGCCATTACGTTCGCATCGAAGTCGAACAGCGGTACGATCTTTATTCAGCTGAAACCCTGGGAGGAGCGGACCGCATCGGGTATGCAGGCCGACTCGCTGGTCGGCAAACTGCAACGGGCCTTGTCGGGGCTCTACGATGCCCGGGTGCAGGTGATTCAGCCGCCGGCCATTCCGGGGCTGGGTCAAAGCTCCGGCTTTACATTCCAGATTCAGCAGCGGCAGACCAACGACGACGTAAAAGCGTTCGATGGTGTGGTGCAGAACTTTCTGGCTGAGGCCAACAAACGGCCTGAAATTGGACGCGCCTTCTCGTACTTTACAGCCAAAAGTCCGGCGTATCGCGTTGAAGTGGATCGCGACAAAGCGAAAAAGCTGGGCGTGTCGGTCAGCAACGTGTACCGGACCCTGCAGACGTATCTGGGTAGCCAGTACGTCAACGACTTCATCATCTACGGGCGAAAGTTCCGGGTGGTGGCGCAGGCCGATACGGCCTACCGAACCGATGTGGAAGACCTGAAGGATTTCTACGTCAGGAACCAGGCCGGGCAGATGATTCCGCTGAGTACCATCATGACCACGTCCGTGATCGAGAACGCGCCGTTGATTTCTCACTTCAACCTGTTCCGGTCGGTCGAACTGAACGGCGGAGCGCGGGAAGGGTACAGCAGCGGTCAGGCCATTCAGGCGCTGCGGGAGGTAGCCGAAAAGACTTTACCCGCCGGGTATTCGTATGATTTTTCGGGGCTGAGCCGCGAGGAGATCGGGGCCGGAAACAGTTCGGTCTACATCTTCGCCCTGTCCATTGGCTTCGTCTTTCTATTCCTGGCGGCTCTTTACGAAAGCTGGTCCGTGCCGTTCTCGGTGCTGCTATCGGTGCCCATTGGTGCCCTGGGGGCCATTCTGGCTCTAATCCTGTTTCCGTACCTGAGCAATAACATTTACGCGCAGATCGGCCTGATTACCCTCATCGGTCTGGCCGCCAAGAATGCCATTCTGATCGTGGAATTTGCGAAGGAACGCGTCGACCGGGGCGAAGACCTGCTGCAATCAACCCTCGAAGCCGTACGATTGCGGTTACGCCCAATTCTGATGACGTCGCTGGCTTTTATCCTCGGCGTTTTACCGCTGGCTATTGCGAGTGGTGCCGGAGCGGTGGCCCGGGTCACCATTGGCCGGACCGTGTTGGGCGGAATGCTGGCGGCTACGTCACTGGCGATCTTCGTAGTGCCGGTGCTCTACGTGGGGATCACCCGCCTGGCATACGGCAAAAAAGGCCTGGAAGAACTGCGGAAAAAAGCGCAGCAGCCGGAAGAAAAGCACCAGGAGCAGCCTCAGATGGTTGATAAATAATGACCTGCTCTAAAAAGCCAGGCGTTCAGCGGCCGGATCGGGGTTACCTGATCCGGCCGTATTGTTTAGGGGAGGTTCTGAAAGCCAGCTGCATTGGCGTGGGCGGCCCGCGACGTTATGATGTCGCCCATGTTGTCCTGTGCCCAGACCGCCAGCCCCAATACCTGATCGAGCAGACTGACGCCCAGAGCCGTAAGCTCGTATTCGACACGCGGTGGCACTTCGGCATAGATTCGCCGGGACACAAAACCATCGCGTTCCAGCCCACGCAGGGTCACCGTCAGCATGCGCTGCGAAATACCGTCAATGCGGTGCAGCAGTTCATTGAAGCGCAGCTTACCGGAATGACCCAGGTGCAGGACAGACAAGATTGACCATTTGTCGCCAATCCGGTCCAGTACGTCCCGAACCGGACAGCCGGGTACCTGAAGAGGGGCCGGGGTGAAAATTTTTTCGAGCCGGTGCGAAATTTTTTCCGATTGATTGTCAACAATAGTTCCTTCCATGTGCCTTAGTGAGTTCGACATGCCTTCTTGTTGAAGCAATAGTTACGCTTTAGTATTGAGTTCTTAAAAGTAACTAATGCTTCAACTAAACACAAAAAACATGATTGCGATCACAGGCGGTAATGGGCATCTGGGCCGGGCAACGGCGCTGGAACTACTGAAACGAGTTGACCCTGACCAGTTAATTGTTAGTGTTCGGGAGCCGGAGAAGGCTACTGAGCTTGCCGAAAAAGGGGTGTCGGTACGCCACGGCGATTTCAACGATCTCAGCAGTTTGGTCCGGGCGTTTCAGGGGGCCGAAACGGTGTTGATTATTTCGGGCGACGCCCCGAATGAGGTACGTACCCGACAGCACCGTACGGCCGTTGATGCTGCCCGACAGGCAGGAGCCAGACATATTGTTTATACGAGTATTCTGGACCCCGACCCCGCATCGCCGTTTACGTTTGCGGCTATTCATGCGGATACCGAGCAGTATATCATCGACTCTGGGTTGACTTATACGTTTTTCCGCAACGGCTGGTATCTGGAAACGTTGCCCTTGCTGGTCGGCAATCCAGCCGAAAATAAAGCGATTTACTTTCCGGCCGGGCAGGGTCGGCTGGTGTTCGCGGGCCGCGACGACATCGCCGAAGCGCTGGCCATCGTCTTAACTACAGCCGGTCACCACAATCAGGCGTATGACATTAACAGTGGCGAATCGCACAGCTTTACCGACATCGCAGTCTTAGTAAGTCAGCAGCTTGGCGAACCAATCACGTACGTTGATATCCCGGCGGCTTCGCTAGAGGAAGGGCTGCAGAAAGCTGGTCTGCCCGAGTTTGTAATAGCAGCGATGGTTGGTATGTCGGAGGCCCTGAAACAGCATCGGCTGGAAAAAGCCAGTGATACGCTGGCCACCTTGCTGGGCCGGTCGCCGAAGGGAGTAGCGCAGTACCTATCTGAATTAATGGGCGCAAGCCAGGTACGGGCATGATCAAAATTCACCCCCACAGCCGTGGAAACAATCAGGCTGTGGGGGGATAATTTGTCTGAATGGCTGGGTCGAGCAGCGAACGTAACCGGCTAATGAGCTCCGGCACAGCTACGTATATATCATCGCTGATGCCGAATCGGCCATCGCCGGTGGATTTCCCGTGACTGTATGCCGAATACTGAAGGTTCATGACCTGCGCCAGGTACAAAAAGTATTCCGGGGTATAATCCGGAGAAAACAATTCAAAAAGATGCGTTCCCGGCTCGCACCAGATTATGTTGGTGAACGACGCGCCATGGGGCCCGAGAATAAACGAAGCACTTTTGTAGAGCTGCACCTGTTCGGCAATGGATCGGGGCTTGTCGTCGATAATCTCAAACCCTAAAGGTTTCAGCGCGTCGACGAGTTCGGCTTCGTTCCGAATCCGACGACGACCGGCACGGCTAATGTATAAGCGTCGGGGTTCGGTCGGCACAAACTCGACCCGCGCTTCGACCTGTTTTTTCAGAGCCTGAATATCCGCCACATTCGGGTAGATCCAACTATTGCTGTTGCCGAGTACACAGGCCGAAAAGGTTACGTTGCAGAGTCGGCTGTCTACCACCTGTTCCTCCCGCAGACCCATCAGGTCCATAAAGTCCCGTTCGTAAGAAGTTCCCAGCAAGGGATAGGCAAGGATGGCTTCCGAAAAGACGGAGGCCGGCAGGGCTTCCCGAATCCGGCAGATCTTGGCCGCCACGAGCAGCATAAAATCATAGTACCCACCAAACCAGACATCGTCGAACACCTGGCTCCAGGGGGCAAGCAGCGTGTCGGTCACGATTACCCGCCTGATGCGCGGACGCAGGTACATCTTCGCCAGATCGCGGTGCCGGTAGTCGGTTTTCAGCACCTTATGATTCAGGAGCAGGCCACCGGTAACTAACTGGCGGGTTTTTCCGGCCGCGGCCGGAACACACCAGACGTACGTAGGCGGAAACTGGATTCTTTTTTCGGTAAAGATCAACTTCCCAGATTCGGACGCGTTAACGATTGCCGGTAGCCGAAGTGTACTACCGGCCTCGGTGGTAACTTCATAACGTTGCAGATACAGCTCGGTTTGCTCTTTCGTTAAAAAGTCAAAACCCAGCCGTTTTAGCAGATGTTTCCCTGTCTGAAACAGCCATTCCTTCATTGTTACGGTCAAAAAGGCTGGCCCATTTCTGGTAAGCGATGTGTATACTTTGTAGAGATTGGTCATGTAAATGGTGTGGAATCCATAAGAACGTATAAAATAGTTTGTATGAGGTAACTAGTTATTTAATAATGGTCGAATGGGACTTGCCTAAAAACGCTACGTTGAGGGTAGTATACAATCTTAGCCGTAGAAGAAAAAGGAAATTGATTGAGTAAGCAACATTTTACGTCAGTCGGTAAGCCGGGGGGAAAGTCGGCCCGTTTCGAACCCGCAGCACGCGCAACGTACCGGTTCAATTTTTCATTTTCCTGCCTCGCTTTCTGGCCTTCGTTATTACGATTTTAGCGGGGAAACTATTTTGTAAATAGCTGAAATACAGTTGATTGATCGGGGGTGATGCCGAACTATAGCTTCCGTTTACCTGTTATAACTATACCTTACTCAACTGTTCGTTCATGCCTGAATTCAATCCCAAGATGCTTTTATATACCGCCGATGCGCTCAATGAGCGTGGCGAAGCGATCATGAGCCAGTATCCGGATGCTGAAACCCTGCAGGTTACGCAGCATAACCGACTGCCTGAACTGGGCATGAATCATTTTAAGGTGAAGTCCGACGTATTAGTGCTTGGTAAACTTAAGACGAAGGAGATCAAGTGGAGCGGCCGTAGTTCCGATTACATCGCCCCGAGTCTGGCGAATGGCTGCTTCGGGGGTTGCGCGTACTGCTACGTCGACCGGCATAAGAAAGTAAATCCAATTACGCTCTTTACCAACGTCGACGAGATTCTAGGGGCGGTCGATAAACACGTCTACACGCTGCCCTGGCCAAAGGTGCCGAACCAGACCGACCCCGTTTATCATACCTACGACATTGGCTGCAACTCTGACATCTCAATTGACTACAGCCTGTCGGATGGGATTCAGCAGGTCTTTGAGTTTTACCGCGACCATCCGCGGGCCAAAGCGACCTTTGCTACCAAGTTTGTCAACCCCGACATGCTGACGTTTGACCCGAAAGGCAAGGTGCGTATCCGGTTTAGCCTGATGCCGTCGCACGTCAGCAGGCTGGTCGATGTGCGGACCGATTCAATTGAGAAGCGGATTGCTGCCATCAACGACTTCTACGACGCTGGCTACGAGGTCCACGTTAACTTCTCACCTGTTATTGTCTATGGCAGCAACCCCGGCGACCGTCGGCAGTGGCGCGACGATTACCGCGAGCTGTTCCGGCAACTGGACGCAGTCGTCCGGCCCGAGGTGAAAGCGCAGTTGAAGGCTGAGGTGATTTTCCTGACCCATAACCAATGGCAGCACCAGGCGAATCTGGCCATCAATCCGAAGGCGGAAGAACTGTTGTGGGTGCCCGAACTGCAGGAAAACAAACGGAGTCAGTACGGCGGCTGGAACATCCGCTACGACCACCAGCTGAAGGCGAAAATGATCGATGTGTTCGAGCAAATGATCCGGGAGGAAATACCCTGGTGTGAAATTCGGTATATCTTTTAGCCTGGGGCGAAGGGCCTGGGGCATAGGGTGTATTCTCACGCCCTTCGCCCCAGGCCGCACGCTAATCCACACTATTCGCGTTCTGTTTGCCTTTGCCGGGCTTATTGTCGTTGTCCTGGTTGCCCTCGCTCCGGTGGCGTTTGTTGCCGTGCTTGGTGCCTTCTTCCTTTTGGTTTTTGGTGCTGTTACCGCCCGCACTCTGCGGAGAGTAATACCTGATGAATTGGTTCATAGCGTCAGTTAGTTAACCTTGATCCTTGTTTGCGCGGCCGGGATTGTTCGGTTCCGAATGCCCGCCGTTATTATTGCCACTCCGGTTGCCACCGTGATTCCCCTGGCTTGGGCTGTTATGTCCGCCACCGTTCGATTTCTGCTGCCCCCGTCCCGCGGTTTTATCGCTGGAGCCGGTTTCTGTGGGCGAATAATACCTGATCAGTTTCATACGCGTCGCAGGATTCATCGAGTTGAATGCATTTTAAACTACAGGATAAATAGACTGTTTTGGCGACCGTTTGTTTTTGAGCCAGCGGACCGGCATAAAAAAAGGCCACTACGTTGGGTAGTGGCCTTGCTATACCGTTGTTAAAACTTAGTTGCTATGGCCGCCTTTGTTGCCTCCGGTTGCCTTGCCTGCGCTGCTGTTGCTGCTTTTCGAGTGTTTCGCGCTTTTGTGCGCCGTCGAACTGCGGCCCGTGCCGGTGGAACCATGACTGGTACCATTGTCCTGGTTACCCGTAATGCGCTGATCTTTGTACTCTTCCTCTACCTTTTCCAGGGCGTCTTTATGTTTCGTTGCCATAACGTTGCGAATTAGTAATGGCAAATTAACGGCTCAGCGGGCATTTTGTTTGACGTATTCGTCCATCGAAAAGCGTCCGGACCCGATCACCAGAAAGACCAGCAACAGAATCAGCACGATAACCGACAGCCAGAGTTCAGAATTCAGGGGCGAAAACCCCTGCGATATATTGACGAAGAAAACCGCCCCAATCAGGATGGGTAGTTGCAGCAGGGCCATCAGCCGGGTCAGGCAGCCCATGGCAATCAGGAAGCCGCCCATCAGGTGAGCAAAGGCAACGTAGTGGACCAGAACTACCGGCAGCAGACCAAAACGCAGGCCACCTACTAATTGAGACAGGTACGTTGTGTCGCTGATAAAGCTTACTCCCTTCAGAAACAAAAGCATACCCAGCATGATACGTACGGCGTCGGTCCAGGCGGGGTGATGCGTATCGCCCCAGTGTTCAATGCGGTGCAATAGATTCATAACCGTAAGGGGTTTAGTGAAAACTAACCTAATGTACGGAGATGAAAATCAATAATCAAGTTGATTGTCAATTAGTTATTGTGGGCAATCTGCCGGTCGTTACGGCGCTTACCGGTCCTCAGCGGACCATTGCAGATCCACAACCACCGCCTTATGATCGGAGCCGGGCTGTTCGATGGGCTGAAACCGAACAGTTCGGAACCCCTCGTTCACAAAGGCCTGATCAATCGGGATCATGGCCGGTGGGAGGAAGCGCGGCCACGTTGGACCAATGCCAAAGCCCTTGCGGCAGGCCGCCATGTCCGGGTTGTCGAAGATACGTTTGTAGACCGGCGAGAACACACTGATGTTAAAGTCGCCGATCAGCAGCGTAGGCCGGCGTTCCCGGCGGATCTGGTCGGCCACAAAGGCGAGTTGCTGATTTCGCTCACGAAACCAGGAAGGCAGCACCGGGGTGCGGGGATGTACGGTAATCAAGGCCATGTCCCGGCCTCGAACGGTCGTATGCAGGTGAATGACCTGCTGCGTTTGTACGGACTGCTTATCCACCGAAAAGGGCGTCCGGCTGCCCACCAGTATATGGCACGGCCCCTTCGACCAGATTTCGTACTGAAACGGATACGTATCGCGCAGCGGAGCCAATACCCGGATGGTGGGGGGCGTCATTTCCTGTAGAACAAACAGATCGGGCTGGTTCTCGCGGATCAGCCTGATGGTGCGCTGCATGTCGGTATTTGTGTACAGAACATTGGCGTGCAGTACCCGAAGATCGCGGCTGGATTCGACGACTGCCGGAGGGTCGGCCAGTAGCCAGGGATACACAAGAAAACCGTTCAGGATGAGACAGCCCACCGAAATTCTGACCAGCCAGCTGCCCGAAAAAAGCCAGTAAGTGGCCAGGAGCGCTGCCACCACGCAGTACTGAACGGCAAAGTGGCTGAATAATTCGAAGATGAACAGATACTCGCCCAGGCGCCCCACCAACGTAGCCGCTACCAACGCCCAGGTTGCCCAGCGTAGCCACCGGTTGACGTCAAACCGGCGGTCTTTCTTCTCAGAATGACGCGGGGCAGCCGATGTAAGCACGGAATTGCCTTTCACAAACTTCTTTTTCAGGTTGTCTTACAAAAGTAAGCGAGGCCGGTATGAAATGGTTGGCTGCCGGTACAGTTTCTTTGTAACGGGCCTGGTTAAAACACAGGACACCGCGTACTGCCCCGGTGCTTTGCTTTTTTCATTCGGGGCATCCGGCGTCGCTCCACCTGAGCCGGACTCTTCCGCGCGGCCGGGGCAACCGCCGTTGGAGCAGGTGCCAGCGGCTGTGCGGCACCGGTCGTTTCGGAAACTACGGGCGTTGGTGGGTCGGGCGGAATGGGCAGCACCACGGCTTCCGGATACTCGTAGGTATCGAACCCGTAGTCGTACAGGTAAATGTTGATATACCCGTCGAGGCTGTATTTTGTGCTTATGGTTTTGGCCGATACACCCTGGCCGGCCTGCACAAGGTCCGGTTTCATGGCCAGCGAGTCCTTATAAAATCGGCTGTACAGCACGTATTTGTTGTACATGAACGCCCGGTTGCCCGAATCCAGTTTAAGCGCTACGTCGAAGTAGAGCCTTGACTCCGCCGGGCGCTTGGCACTGGCGTACATGACGGCCATATTGTTGATCGCGGTTTTGCTCAGATAAGCCTGGTAGGCCTTAACCGCGTAGTCGTACTGCCGGGTGTTTTTAAACAGATTGCCGAGGTTGTTCTGGTAGTATTTGCTCGTTGTATCGGTGGCCTGCGCTTTCTGAAAATCAGCCTGGGCCCGCGAATAGTGCTGTTTGGCCTGGTGATCATCGCCCCGCTGTTCCTGCCGGAGGGCCTGATACATGCGGACAATCCCGCGGTTGTTGTACAGAAAGGCCGTGCGGTGCCCCCGATTGATCAAACTGTCGTAGATGGCCGCAGCTGCATCGATGCGGTCCAGCTCCAGTAGTGCGACTCCCGCCCCGTTCAGCGCATTCATGTCGCGGGGATTTTGCTTTAACGCCTGTCGGAAGTTGTCGTAAGCCTGATCCATCTGGTTCAGTTTCAGGTACAGGCTTCCCCGGTTGGTGAGCAGTTGAGCGTTGCTGCGATCATTGGGCAGGGCCTGCTCAACGTGGTGCAGAGCCGCGTAAAAGCGGTCCTGCCGTCGAAATAGATCACTCAGGGCCAGTTGCGTGGCCGGATTATTCGGGTTCAGGGTGTTAGCCGTTTTCAGGGCGGTTTCGGCCCGGCGTACCTGTTTGGCTTCGAGGTAACTTAGTCCGGCGAAGAGAAACGCATCGCTGTGGGCCGGATTTGAGGCCAGAAGGGCCGGTTCGCCCAGGGTAAAGTGACGGGCGGCTTCGGTATATTGTTTTTGCCGGTACGTAATGACGCCCAGTCCCAGGCGAGCGTAGCGGTCGAGGGAGTCGAGCCGGAGGGCGGCATCATAGGCAAGCTTAGCCGATCGGTATTGGCGTTGTGCGAGCAGGGCGTGCCCCAGGGCTGTCTGCGCCTGTGCCCACTGCGGCTGGAGCCGGGCCGCCTGACGAAAGGCAATCGTAGCCTGCGCAAAATTTCGGTTACGATACGCCACATTACCGGCCTGAAGCTGTTCGACGGCTTTCGGATTCGTTGGTTCGGCAGCGACTGCCTGGCCCGATACCCGACGAACGCCACTTGATGCCTGAGGGGAGGGGATATCTCCATTCAGACGGGTCGTAAGTCCATGGGCCGGGTTCGGTTGGGGCTGAGCCCTCGCGATAACCGGTACGCTACTCCACAAAAACAGCCAAACCAACTGCCAATACCTCATCCAGATTCTGTTATTGTTCACCAACTCAGGTAGCCTGAAACGCTTGAGACGCTTAAATTAGTATTCACTCTACAGGCTACATAAAGTATAACTGCTTTTGGCCAAAATTAGCGTGTCGGCGCGACTGTGACAAAACCTGAATTTTGTTACCTTTGGCATAGAATGGCAACAAAATCCGAAATGAAAGCCGTACTGACGGCGCAAACCCTTGATTTCCTGCGCGAATTAGCGCAAAACAACAATCGCGACTGGTTTCAGACAAATCGTAAACGCTACGTAGCGGCCAAAGCTGAATTTGAAGCGTGGGTTGGCCGCGTGCTGGCGGGGGTTTGTTCGTTTGAGCCGCTGCCTACCACCGACGTTAAAGACTGCATCTTTCGTATTAACCGCGATATCCGCTTTTCTAAAGATAAATCACCTTATAAGCTGAATTTTTCTGCGGCCATCGGGCCCGGCGGTCGTCATTCGGGACGTATCGATTATTACATTCATCTGCAGCCGGGTAATGAGTCATTTCTGGGCGCGGGCATGTGGCAGCCAACCCCCGAGCACCTGAGTAAATTCCGGCAGGAAGTTGATTATAACGTCGATGAGCTAAAGGCAATCATTGAGGCTGATGCCTTCCGGGCTTACTTTCCCGAAGTTTGGGGCGAAACCATGAAAACGGCACCTAAAGGTTATTCTGCCGATCACCCTGAAATCGGACTGTTACGTCGGAAACAACTGTTTTTCATGCACCGCTTCACCGATAAAGAGGTCCTGAAGCCTGCGTTTGCCGACGACGTTGTGCGGGGGTGTCAACTTCTGAAACCCTACTGTGATTTTCTGAACTACCTGTTTTTTGATGAAGTAAACGACGCCGTGTTGATGTAATACGGCATACCTTTTATCCAGCATGAAACGACTATTTTTGGGCTTGATCTGTGCCCTGTTGACGACCCTGGCCAGCGCGCAATCCAATCCCGTACAATTCGGGTACACCTACAAAGTAGATACCGGGATCCAGGGAAAGCAGGTGTACATCACCGGGCAGCGACCATTTAACGAAAAGGGCGAACTTGTTGGGGCCGGTGATCTTAGCGCTCAGATCAGACAGGTCTATGAAAATGTTAAAACAGCCCTGGGGAAAGTGGGGCTTACCTTACGGGATGTCAAGCAGGTTACGTATCATCTGAAAGGTGAACCGGGGCAGGTAAGCGCGCTGGCTAATCAGCAGATTCTACAATCCAATACGATCTATTTCCCGGACGGTGCTCCGAAACTTTCCGAGTTAAAAAACATTCCGAAAATTATCCGCGACGACGTATTGATTGAAGTCGAAGTGATTGCTTCAAAATAAAAAATCCCCTCAGCAGCACTGAGGGGATTTTTTATTTTGAATGAAGAAATTAGACGGTTGCCAGCATCGAAACGGCTTTGGCTTCAAGCATGGTCTCGCCCATCAGGTAGCAATCGGCAGCCCGGGCGGCTTCCCGGCCTTCCGAAATAGCCCACACTACCAGCGATTGTCCCCGGCGCATGTCGCCCGCAGCAAATACTTTCGGATTCGTGGTTGTCTGATAATGCGTTGTCTTGACGTTGCCCCGATCGTCGAACTCTAATCCAAGATCATCGAGTAGACCGTTGTGCTCTGGATGCAGGAAGCCGGCTGCCAGAAGCGCCAGTTCACACGGGATATCCCGCTCCGAACCGGGCAACTCTACCATCTGCATTTTGCCGCCTTCGTTCTGCCAGGTAAGATCCGCGATCCGCAGTGCTTTAAGATTACCGTTTTCGTCGCCGATAAACGCTTTCGTATTGATCGACCAGTAGCGTTCGCAGCCTTCCTCATGCGAGGTTGACGTCCGCAGCATCATCGGCCAGTTGGGCCAGGGGGTATTGGTTGCCCGCTCTTTCGGGGGCATAGGCATCAGCTCAATCTGGGTGACGCTGGTGGCTCCGTGGCGATTGGATGTACCCACGCAGTCGGAGCCGGTATCGCCCCCGCCGATGACGACAACGTTTTTGCCGGTGGCCCAGATATCGCCGTCGTTGTAGGCCACACCCCGGTGGTCTACCTCAACCGGTCGGTTCGATACGCGCTTATTTTGCTGACTGAGGAACTCCATCGCCGGATAAACTCCTTTCAGTTCGCGGCCGGGAATGGGCAGATCGCGCGGAACCGTTGATCCACCCGTCAGCATCACCAGATCAAACTGTTCTGTCAGCTCTTTGGCTTTCAGGTCAACGCCCACGTTTACACCGGTTTTGAACTCTACCCCTTCGGCTTCCATAACGGCCAGCCGGCGATCGATGGTCCATTTCTCCAGCTTAAAATCCGGAATACCGTACCGTAGCAGGCCGCCGATCTGATCGGCGCGTTCAAACACAGTTACCGTATGTCCGGCTTTGTTCAACTGCGCAGCCGCAGCCAGGCCGGCAGGCCCTGAACCAACAACGGCTACCCGTTTGCCCGTACGTTTCGTCGGCGGAGTCGGCTTGATATAACCGCGTTCAAACGCGACTTCAGCGATTGATTTTTCGATAAACTCAATTGCAACCGGCGGTTTATTAATGCCCAGTACGCACGAGGATTCGCAGGGAGCCGGACAGATACGTCCCGTAAACTCGGGGAAGTTGTTGGTCGAACTCAGAATCTCGTACGCATATTCCCAGTTCTGCTCATATACGGCGTCGTTAAACTCCGGAATGATGTTCCCGAGCGGACAGCCGCTGTGACAGAACGGGGTGCCGCAATCCATGCAGCGGGCAGACTGCCGTTGTGAGTCCTGCTCCGAAAACGGCATTTCTATTTCTTTGTAGTCGTGAATTCGCTCCTGCGGGTCGCGCTTCTTCGGCAGTTCACGAGTGAACTCTAAAAATCCGGTAGGTTTTCCCATTATCTGAAAAACAACTAAGTAATTGACTGATTGGAGGCTTTACCCCTGGGCTACATCCACAACAATGTCCTGGTACACCACGTTTTTGTCCCGAATCTGCTCCGACAACGCAATGCCCCGGCTGGCCAGCGCCTTGCTGAAATCGTCCGGCAACACCTTCACAAACTGACCGATCAGGGCATCCCAGTTCTGCATCAGCGTCAGGGCTGCGTTACTGGTCGTGTACTGGAAGTGTTTCTCGACGTACTCGCGAACAATCCCCTGGTCTTCGTCGGTCAGCGTTTCCAGGCTTACCATCTCCCGGTTTACTTTCGACGCAAACGTACCGTCCTGGTCCCAGACGTAGGCAACCCCGCCCGACATGCCGGCGGCAAAGTTGCGGCCGGTAGTGCCCAGAATAACGACCAGGCCACCCGTCATATACTCCAGGCCATGATCACCAACGCCTTCGACAACGACCCTGGCCCCTGAATTACGGACGCAGAACCGCTCGCCCGCCATGCCCCGGATAAACGCTTCGCCGGAAGTAGCTCCGTAGAACGATACGTTACCAACGATGCTGTTTTCTTCGGGCTTGAACGGCGCCAGCCGGTCGGGATAAACAATAAGCTGGGCACCACAAAGACCTTTGCCAAAGTAATCGTTGGCGTCGCCTTCCAGCTCCAGCTTTATCCCACGGGTAGCAAAAGCGCCAAAGCTTTGTCCGGCCGTTCCGCGCAGTTTGATGTGAATCGTACTGTCGGGAAGGCCAGGGCCTCCGTAGAGTTTCGAGATTTCGTTCGACAGCATCGTACCGATGCTCCGGTTGATGTTCTGAACGGTGAATTCGGCATACACAGATTCTGCGTCGGACAGGGCCGGCCGGGCCGCTTCGATTAACGTACGATCCAGTACGTCGTCGAGGCCGTGGTCCTGATCTTCCTGCTTGTACAGCGCCACATCGAGGCTAACCGGCTCTTTGTACAGCAGCGCCGACAAGTTGATGTGCTTGTATTTCCAATGCTGAACATCGTCACGCATCTCCAGCATCTGCGCCTGACCGACCATTTCGGCCACCGTCCGGAAGCCCAGTTCAGCCATAATTTCGCGCAGTTCCTGCGCCATGAACGTAAACATGTTCACCACATGCTCCGGTTTACCCGTAAACATGGCCCGCAGTTCCTTGTTCTGCGTAGCAACCCCAACCGGGCAGGTGTTCAGGTGGCACTTCCGCATCATGATACACCCGGCGGCTACCAGGGCGGCCGTTGCGACACCAAACTCTTCCGCACCCAGCAGAGCCGCTATAGCGAGATCGCGCCCGGTACGTATCTGCCCGTCGGCCTGCACGGTAACGCGGCCACGTAGCTTATTCCGCACCAGCGTCTGGTGCGCTTCAGCCAGGCCAAGTTCCCACGGCAGACCCGCGTGGCGAATCGACGACAGCGGAGAAGCGCCCGTACCGCCGTCGTGTCCTGAAATCAGGATGTGGTCGGCGTGGGCTTTGGCAACCCCCGCAGCAATGGTGCCTACGCCGGCTTCCGACACCAGCTTGACACTGATGCGGGCATCGCGGTTGGCGTTTTTCAAATCGGAGATCAGCTGCGCAAGATCTTCGATCGAGTAAATATCGTGGTGGGGTGGGGGAGAGATCAACCCTACGCCCGGCGTTGAGTGACGCGTCCGGCCAATCCAGTCGTCGACCTTATGACCCGGGAGCTGACCGCCTTCGCCGGGCTTGGCCCCCTGCGCCATTTTGATCTGTAATTCTTTGGCGTTGGTGAGGTAATAACTCGTTACGCCAAACCGACCCGATGCCACCTGCTTAATGGCCGAATTCATGCTGTCGCCGTTTCCAAGCGGCTTATAGCGGAGTTCGTCTTCGCCCCCTTCGCCGGAGTTGCTCTTGCCGCCGATCCGGTTCATGGCAATGGCCAGGGTCGTGTGGGCTTCCCATGAAATGGAACCAAACGACATGGCGCCGGTCGCAAACCGTTTGAAAATGCTTTCAATCGGCTCAACCTCGTCGATGGGGATGGGCGTGCTTTTTTTGAATTTGAGCAGCCCCCGCAGCGTAATGGCTTTCTGCGACTGGTCGTCGATCAGTTTCGAGTACTTCTTGTAGATAGCGTACTCATTCCGCTGCGTCGACTGTTGCAGCAGGTGAATTGTATCCGGGTTGAAAATGTGCTTTTCACCCCGCTGCTTCCACTGGTACACGCCACCCACTTCCAGGCGACGGGTCGACAGAGCGGGGGTTTCGGGGAAAGCCGTCCGGTGACGTACCAGAATCTCGCGGGCAATCTCATCCAGACCCATGCCGCCAATCCGGGAAACCGTTCCTGTGAAGTAACGATTGACCACGTCTTCGTTCAGCCCCAGACATTCGAAAATCATGGCACCCTGGTACGATTGCAGGGTTGAGATGCCCATTTTCGAAAAAATCTTGAGCAGTTCGCCGTTAACCGCCTTGATGTAATTTTTATACAATTTGTCGAGGTCGTAGTCAACTTGTAGCAAACTACGCTCCTTCATGCTCGCAATGGTCTCGAATGCCATGTACGGGTTGACGCCCGATGCGCCGTAGCCGATCAGCGTAGCGAAATGGTGCGTTTCCCAAACGTCGCCGGCTTCGACTACGATCCCTACCTTACCCCGGAGCCCGCGCCGAATGAGGTGGTGGTGAATCGTGGCTGTTGAGAGCAGTGACGGAATCGGCGCGTGGCTGCTGTCAACGTTCCGGTCCGACAGGATAATGATCGAATAGCCATCGGCAATGGCATCTTCGGCGTAGCGGCAGATCCGGTCGAGGGCGCGTTCGAGCGATTCCCCTTTGCCGTCGGCCAGGAAGTAACAGTTAATCGTTTTGGCCTGAAAGTGATGCCGGTCAATGAACCGCAGCTTGTCAAACTCCGGTACGGTCAGCACCGGCTGGTCCAGTTCTACCTGGCGGCAGTGTTCAGGGGTTTCATCGAGCAGGTTGTACGTAGCGCCCACGAACGAAATCAGGGACATGATGGCCCGTTCCCGTATCGAGTCGATAGGTGGGTTGGTCACCTGGGCAAACAACTGCTTGAAATAATGGCTCATGTGCTGGCTCTGCTCCGACAGCACGGCCAGCGGTACGTCGGTACCCATCGAGCCAAGGGCTTCTTTGCCGGTTTCGACCATCGGGGCCAGAATCATCCGCAGGTCCTCCGACGTAAACCCGAATACCTGCTGCAGCCGGAGGAGCGATTTCTCGTCGTAGTTCCGGTACGTACGAGCCGGCGCTTCCAGCTCCGAAATCCGGATTTTGTATTGATCAAGCCACGCCTGATAGGGTTGCCGGGAAGAGATGTCGGCTTTCAGTTCTTCATCCGAGATGATGCGGCCCTGCTCCATGTCCACAACGAACATTTTGCCCGGCTGCAGGCGTCCCTTCCGAACGACTTTTGCCGGATCAATGTCCAGCACCCCCGCTTCAGAAGCCATGATCACCACATCATCGTCGGTGACCCAGAACCGCGACGGACGCAGACCGTTCCGGTCGAGGGTAGCCCCCACGATTCGGCCATCGGTGAATGAAATCGACGCGGGGCCATCCCAGGGTTCGATCAGGCCGGCATGGTATTCATAAAAAGCTTTCCGGACGGGGTCCATCTGCTCATTGCCGTCCCAGGCTTCCGGGATCAGCATCATCATCACGTGCGGCAGCGAACGACCACTCATCATCAGCAGTTCGATGGCATTGTCGAGGTTGGCCGAGTCCGACTGCCGTGGGTCGCAGATGGGCAGCAGCATGTCCATCTCCTCTTTCGTAAACTTACCCGATTCGAGGAGCGATTCGGCCGCTTTCATCCAGTTGACGTTGCCGCGCACAGTATTGATCTCACCGTTATGGGCAATGTAGCGGAAGGGCTGCGCCAGTTTCCACGACGGGAAGGTGTTGGTTGAAAAGCGGGAGTGCACTACCCCCAGCGCCGATACCACCTCTTCGCGTTGCAGATCAGGGAAATAAGGTTCCAGCTGGCCGGTTGTAAGCTGACCCTTATACGTCAGGGTCCGGCACGAAAGCGACGAGAAATAAAAGTTATTGACCCCCGCTACGGTTTCATTGATGATGCGGGTGCTGTAGTTACGCAGTACGTATAATTTACGCTCAAAATCATCGGGGTTATTAACTGAAGACGGACGTTTAACAAACAACTGCTCCATCTGCGGCTCGCAGGACCGGGAGCCGTCGCCCAATTCAGTGTTATTGACCGGCACAACCCGGTAGCCGAGTAGTTCGAGGCCCAGCTTTTTCATGTTCCGGTTCAGAATAGCCCGGCACTCTTCCCGCAACCGGGCCTCTTTCGGAAAATAAACCATGCCGACGCCGTATTCCAGCGCAGGGGGCAGGTGAATGCCCAGCTTACGGCACTCGTCCAGAAAAAACTCGTGAGGAATCTGAATGAGCAAACCAGCGCCATCGCCGGTGTTAGGCTCAGAACCGACCGCACCGCGGTGCTCCATGCGCCGAAGCATGTGCAGGGCATCCGACACAATCTGGTGAGACTTGCGGCCTTTAATGTCGGCTATAAAGCCAATGCCACAGTTATCATGTTCAAATTCCGGGCGGTAGAGCCCTTCAGTCAGGGTTGGCGAAGAGCCGCGTTGGTCAACCTGATCAGACATAGACGTAACAGCGTTTATCACGAATGATTAACAAATTCAAAATTATAAAGGGTTCAGGTCGGGTAAAGAAGTGATGGCTGGCAGCCGACCTTTATTCCTGATACGATGAAGTCGTGCAATATACTACAAAAAATATTTGGTAAAAACAGCCTATTTCCGAATTTAATTCTTTTGAGCTTTATTTAATGAAGTCGTACTACTTTTTCTTTATTTATGACTAATTTTCAAAAATCGGGATGTTGCGTAGTAAATGTCATAATTATACAAATAGTACATAAAAAGAAAATAGTCCCATTGGACCGGCAATACGAACGCGACTTGTTGACCGATAACAAAATACTGCCTTATCCTTAATTTGCTTTTAATATATTCGTGGTGAAAAATACTTAGCAAAATTTTATCAAATCAAGTTTTCGTAAACCAAACTCTACCCATGCGTTTCAATCGCAATCTTCTCTTAGGTTCCCTCCTGGTTACCGGAGCCCTGTTCCTGGATGGTTGTCAGCCCCAGGATTCATCAGCAACTAAGCCCTCGGTCGATGACGTGCCGGCGGCTGCAAAAGCCCGGGTTGCGGCTGTAGATGGCCGTTACATCGTCGTGTTGAAAGATGGCGTGTTGTCATCGGCTCAACTGGCAAATCTTGGTCAGGTGGCCGCTCAGATGGGCATTAATCCCCTTGAAATCTACGAGCGCTACAGTAACGTAATCGAAGGCTTTGCGGCCAAGCTGACGCCCGAGCAAATCCGAATGCTGGCCAACAGCCCAATTGTCGACTACATTGAGCAGGATCAGATCATTCGCTTGTCTGAGCCTGTCAAGGGAGCCGTAACCACTGCGGCCAGCACGCAGGAAGTTCCCTGGGGCATCACGGCCGTGGGCGGATTCGTGAACTACACCGGTTCGGCCAAGGCGTACGTCATCGATACCGGGATCGACCTCGATAACCCGGAACTGAACGTTGATGCCAGTGCCGGATACAATGCATTTAAAACCGGACCGGACGCAGCTTCGCTCGACGACCTGAACAGTCACGGTACTCACGTAGCAGGTACCATCGCAGCCCGCAACAATGATTTTGGTGTGGTGGGCGTAGCAGCTGGTGCCAAAGTTGTTCCCGTCAAGGTGTTGGGGGGAGATGGCAGCGGATCCACGTCGGGGGTTATTGCCGGAGTTGATTTCGTGGGTCGCACGGGGAAGCGGGGCGATGTAGCGAATATGAGCCTCGGTGGTGGTTTTTCGACGGCGCTTGACAATGCCGTAAAAAACGCAGCGAACAAAGGGATTTATTTCGCCGTAGCGGCCGGTAACGACGGATTGCCCGCAAACTGGTTTTCACCGGCCCGCGTCAACGCAACCAACATCCGGACGGTGTCAGCGCACGACGTGAACGGCGTTTTTGCGTCTTTCTCGAACTACGGCAACCCGCCGATCGAGGTGGCAGCACCAGGGGTAGGCGTAAAATCAACGATTCCGGGTGGTGGCTATGCTGTCTATAGTGGCACATCGATGGCGGCTCCGCACCTGGCCGGAATCATGCTCGCCAATGGGAATGGTGTTTATTATACGAAAGGCACCGTTACGGGTGATTATGACCGGACACCCGACAAGAAAGCGTCGCGGGTTCGGTAGTTCTTACCAGGAGTAAATGAAAAGCCCCGGCTCATCACCGGGGCTTTTCATTTACTCCTGATAAACGGTTTTGGCCAGAACATCCGCTGCCAGCGCTTCGCCTTTCTCACTCCAATGCCCGTCGCACATGACGTAGAGGTCTTCCGGATTGCCTTTGTAGCCGGCAAAATAAGGCAGTAAATCGACGTATTGTGCGCCATACTGACGGCAAAGCGCAGCGTATCTGGGCGCCAGTTCATTCCGTTGCGTACGTTTATACGATCGCAGATCATTGAGGATGGGGATAGTAAACAAAACGACGCGTTTACCCCGCGCTTCCCTGATCAGACAGGCAAGTGAATGAGCATGATGGCGCCAGAGTTCTTCCATAATGGGTTCTGTATACCAGCAGACCAGCGGATTCCGGTTGGCAAGTTTTGCCCCCAATGTCAATACGCAACGAAACAGGTATGAATTTACGTGGAAGTCGGTGGCCAGTTTCTGCAGTATGCTTAAGTGAGAATACAATGAATCCGTGGTATTATAGATTTGAACCGGTTTGTTATAGCTTGTCTGCGAAGCGATGGACTGACTGCGACTGGACAATGAATACACCAGCCGATAGCCCGATGAATCCTCGACCCAATACGGTCGGTATATGGGGTAGCTGACCAATTTGTGGGTTGGATACCGGTTCATGATCTCGAAATCATTCGCTGGTAGTATGCCAACCAGCACGACGTCGTGCTGGAACTGCTTGGCCCGCCATTTATACGTAAGGTAGTATTCGATGGGAGCCGTACCATTTTCCCCAAAATTGAGGTGTTCGCGCTTTGTCCGCGGTTCCAGCAGGTTCGACAGACGTGAGGGGGTGTTCACCATAAACCCCTCAATGAATGAATCGCCAAGTACGAGTGTTCGGGGTCGGCCGGTCGTATTCGTAACGGTTCTCGCGGTGTCGCGGGCGCCGTGGGCGTTGGTATTGAACGTTACTTTAAGCCGACCATCGCAGCGGTCAATGGAGTGGGACGTAAATGGAAGCCGCCAGCGGGGAATGTGTTCATCGTAATCGCCCCAGAAGGGTAAGGGTTTGGTAGCCTGGTTAAAATTAACGAATAACCGGGCATGAGTTGGCGCTTCGTACGTAACAACCCCCAGCTTCAAAGCTGCCCAGCTAACGATTTCTAAAGCCAGCCAGGTAAATAGCAGGCTCGCGATTGAAAAGGTAATATTACTGATAATCGGCCGGCCGGAACGAATGCCAAGACTCAACAGAAAAAAGACGATATACGCTGTCCAGGCGTATTGGAATAAGCCGATTAGGCTGATTGATGCAAGGACATTATCATCATTGCCAAGCGAGTCATACCCGTGTAAACCAATTTGTATCAGGATGAGCAGCAACGCTTGTATGCCCCAAAAAAGCCAGAATCGTTTCAAGTGAGTGGATGGTTTCGGTTGTATTTTTTTTCAGAATTGCCTTCACCAGATTAACCGGGCAATTGCAGCTGAGTACGTTAAGGCGTTTAGCGATCGAAACGAATCATGTAGCGGTTGGCAGGCAAGTGAAACGTAGCAAGGAGTTGCTTAGCCGATCATAGCCATCAGATAATTTAAAAAGGTTTTGCCTATCGAGAAAACAGGAAACTGCCTGCGAAGTACAGTGAAAGACTAACGTAACGGATGAGGCTTACCAGATATTTTCCAGATCGTTGGCTGTATACGTATGGTTTCGTTCCACGAAAACGGAAGCTTCAGACCGCCCCGACCGTAATGACAAGATGTTCCGATTAAACGCCCGATAAAGCAGAGCAACCGGCAAGAGGAAGACAAAAAAGACAATGGACAGCAAAATTCTCGAGTTTACGAAGCCAAGTCCCTCGGCCAGTTTAAACCAGCCAAAACTGATCCACCTCGCAATAGCTGGTACAAGTAATGTCAGAGCTCCTACGGTCAGGGCTATGTATAAAAACCAGTTGTTGCGGCCAAAAAGAAAGTAAAAGGCTAAAAATCCCGTTGTTATGGCCAGATTGGCCTTATACATATCCAGTTCAGATACCCGCTTATGCATGAGTAGTCGAAGGGTAAAGCATGGCTTGGCTGATAGAGCCAAGCCATAGAAAAATCGCTAAAACAGGGTATAGATAAACGGTGCTATGGCGGAACCGCCACCAATTACCAGCAGGATGCCTAACAGTAGCAGGATAATGATTATTGGGGCCAGCCACCATTTCTGGCGCTCTTTGAGAAACTGAAAAAGATCTTTGACGAAATCCATGGTTTTGTTGAAGGTTTATTCAGTGAGTGCTAATTGATTTACTGGATTGACTTGTCGTAGCGGAGTATCCGGAAAGACCCGTATACAGATAAATGAGTTGGAATTTGTTGGTCAGATTTTAGTCCAGAACGAATTCTTCTTTCCAGTTATCTTTTTCCTGCCAGGCCGGCTGGTCCTGCTTGGCAAACAGGTAGTTGCCAACCACGAGGTAATCCATTTCGGTACGCATGAAGCAGCGATACGCGTCTTCGGGAGTGCAGACGATCGGTTCTCCCCGCACATTGAAACTTGTATTTACAACGACCCCGTAGCCCGTTAGTTGTTTAAACGCCTGGATAAGTTGGTGGTAACGAGGGTTTGTTTCCCGGTGAACCGTCTGAATCCGCGCCGAGAAGTCAATGTGGGTAATCGATGGCAGATCAGAGCGTAGGTAATAGAGCTTATCACGTAGTGGCAGCTGGTGGTACTCAGCCGGCAGCGCTTTCCGACGGGCCTGAGCAACCGGATGCACCAGGAGCATGTAAGGGGAAATACCGCCGTAGTCGAAATACTGGTCGCAGTCTTCGGCCAGCACCGAAGGGGCAAATGGCCGGAACGATTCGCGGTACTTAATCTTCAGGTTTAGTTTCTTTTGCATCTCCGGGTTTCGGGGGTCGCCCAGAATACTACGGCCACCCAGCGCCCGGGGACCAAACTCCATCCGCCCCTGTACCCAGCCCACTACGTTGCCGTCGGCCAGAAGCTGCGCCGTTGCCGTGCATAAATCGGCTACGGAATCGTAACGGGTAAAAACACCTTTATACTTACGAGCGGTCAGCTCAACATCCCGATCCGTAAAATCAGGACCCAGGTAAGAGCCCGACATTTCGTCCTGCTGACCGCTGAGGATTCTCTCGTTGCCGAAATAGATGTGATAAGCTGCTAAAGCCGCTCCCAGGGCACCACCGGCATCACCGGCCGCGGGCTGGATGAATATGTCATCAAAAACGCCTGCCGCCTGTTGCTTACCATTGGCAACGCAGTTAAGCGCTACCCCACCTGCCAGACATAAATAACGAGCCCCACTCAAACGCCGGGCCTCCTTTGCCATCAGAATGACAACCTCTTCGGTGATGCGCTGAATAGCTAAGCCCAGATTACAATGATGCTCCAGTAAGTCCTCTTCGGGATTCCGCTGCGGAAAACCGAACAGACGTGCCCATTTATCTCCGTGGACCATGCGCAGGCCTGTGGCATAATTGAAATAGTCCTGATTGAGCCAGATTGAGCCGTCGTCTTTAATCGATACAAGTTCACGCTTGATAATGTCCACGTACCGATCGACATCCGGCGACTCAGGATTGCCATAAGGGGCCAGACCCATGAGTTTGTACTCACCAGAATTCACCTTAAAGCCCAGAAAATACGTAAAGGCCGAGTACAGCAGTCCAAGAGAATGGGGGAAACGTAGTTCTTTCAGAATTGAAATCTGTTTACCCGATCCTTTACAGATAGAGGCCGTTGCCCACTCGCCAACACCGTCTATGGTCAAAATGGCTGCTTCTTCAAAAGGAGAGGGGTAGAAGGCACTGGCGGCATGAGAAAGATGGTGCTCGGGAAACAGCAGCTTGACTGACCTGGCGGCATCACCATACAATTTTTCCAGTTCTTCGCGGATCAGCCGCTTCAGAAACATCTTTTCTTTAATCCAGACCGGGATGGCCGTAATAAACGAACGTAAGCCTTTCGGGGCGAATGCATAATACGTTTCCAGCAATCGCTCAAATTTAAGCAGGGGCTTGTCATAAAAAACGACGGCATCAAGGTCTTTTAAGCTGAGTCCGCTCGACTGGAGACAGTACTGCACGGCCTGAGCAGGAAAGGCAGGGTCATGTTTTCGGCGGGTAAAACGCTCTTCCTGAGCAGCCGCAACAATTCTGCCATCAATAATCAGCGCGGCCGCCGAATCGTGATAGAAGGCAGAGATGCCAAGAATAGTCATGTAAACCAATAAATCTCAAATGGTGCGAAAATAGAGAAAACTAGTTGATGTCACAAAGTAAATAGAAAGGATATACAAAATAGCCGGGTCACTCTCTGGCAACCGTCTCTTTGATACCCCTGACTACTAGCGTTTCAAACCAGTCTCGTTATTATTTTTCGTAAAACCTCCTTCGTTTTCACTGCTGGATCAACAAAATGTAGGAAGTTGAACGGCCTGTAATAAAAAAAGCCGCTTATTGAGCGGCTTTTTGGTGATCCGGCTGGGACTCGAACCCAGGACCCATACATTAAAAGTGTATTGCTCTACCGGCTGAGCTACCAGATCATTCCGTTAGCGGTGTTTTACCGTTTTGGGACTGCAAAAGTAGGGTTTGTACGGCCTAAACGCAATACCTGGCTTAATTTTTTTTTAGGTGATCGACTAAAATTACGGCTTCGGCAGCCTCCCGCACGTCGTGTACCCGCACTATAGCCGCGCCGTTCAGCAGGGCCGCTGTGTTCAGTACGGTTGTGCCGTTGAGTGCCTGATCCGCGGTTATGTTCAGTGTTTTCCAGATGGTTGTCTTGCGCGAAATGCCCACCAGCAGCGGTTCGTCAAATACCCGGAAGGCGTCAAGTTGCCGCAGCAGTTGAAACGTATGCGCCGGGGTTTTGGCAAATCCAAAACCAGGGTCGAGAATAACGTCTTTGTGCCCCAGCGCCCGCAGGGCGGCCAGCCGAACGCCAAGTTCATCGATCACGTCCGTAACGAGGTTGTCGTAGCGGGCCAGCGACTGCATGGTTTGCGGATTGCCGCGCAGGTGCATCAGGACGTACGGAACCCTCAGACCCGCGACGGTTTCGAACATGGCCTCATCGAGCGTACCGCCCGCTACGTCGTTGACCAGCGCGGCTCCGGCATCGACCGCCTGCCGGGCCACCGACGCCCGGAACGTATCGACCGAGAGCAGCGCATCCGGAAACGACTTCAGAATGGCCTGAATGACCGGCAGCACCCGGTCGGCTTCTTCAACGGCGCTTACTTCAGCCGCTCCCGGACGGGTAGAATAGCCGCCTACATCCAGAAAAGTTGCTCCGTCGGTCAGCATCCGTTCGGCCAGCGCCACGGCCTGGTCAATGTGTGCTGAGGTTGAGTGGGTTAGGGGTAGCAGGCGGCTTCCGCCGTAGAAGGAATCCGGGGTTACGTTGAGGATGCCCATCACGGCCGGTGTCGTCAAATCGACGAGCCGGCCCCGGCAGTTCAGTGTTTTTTTTGTACTTTTGAGCAAGGTACGTTTTATGTTTGTTGTGCGTAGTTCGAGGTTAATCGGTCGGGTAAACTTCAGACGACAACCTACAAACTTCAGATTATGTCCCAAACTGAACTCGAATATCGGCAGGTTATCCAACGCTGCAAAGACCTTTTTCTCAAAAAAAACCAGGATTACGGCACGGCATGGCGTATTCTTCGGCTTCCCAGCATCACCGATCAGATTTTTATCAAAGCCCAGCGGATTCGTACCCTGCAGGAAACGGGTGTCAGCCACGTAGGTGAGGGGATTGAGCCGGAATTTGTCGGTATCATCAACTACTGCGTGATGGCCCTGATTCAGCTTCATTTTCAACATGAAGTTCAAATCGCCGACGGTCAGCCGGATAAGGCGGCCAAAATGGATATCCCCACCGACGAACTTGAACGCCTATACGACGAACAGATTGGCCGGGTAATGCGTTTGCTGTTTGCCAAGAACCACGATTACGGCGAGGCCTGGCGCGATATGCGGGTTAGCTCCATGACGGACATCATTCTGATGAAGCTGCTGCGTACCAAACAGATCGAAGACAATCGCGGCACGACGCTGGTCTCGGAAGGCGTTGACGCCAATTATATGGATATGATTAATTACGCCGTTTTTTGTTTGATTAAACTACAGGACACCGGACGTTAGACGATGGCTATTGGATACCCGCTCACCGGATCGTTGTCCGATGACTGGTCTGCAATAGCCCGTATCAAGTACTATGGATACAACCGCCCCCCAAGCCCGGGTTAAAACCGGAACCCCGGCCATGCTGATTGCTGCCCGGATTGCCCGTTATATTGTTGGCATTGTTTTCATTTTCTCGGGGCTGATTAAACTCAACGATCCCGTAGGCACTCAGATTAAGTTCGAAGAGTATTTTGAAGTCTTTGCGCAGGACGTTCCCTTGCTGCATGACTTCTTTATGGCCCTCGTTCCGTTTACACTGGCCATGTCGGTGCTCTTCTGCGCGGCTGAGGTGGTGCTGGGTGTGGCCCTGCTGGTGTCGTACCGGCCCCGGCTCATTTCCTGGCTGCTCTTTTTCCTGATTATCTTTTTTACGTTCCTGACGTTTTATTCGGCGTATTTTAACCGGGTAACCGACTGCGGCTGCTTCGGCGATGCCATTAAGCTAAAGCCCTGGACATCGTTCGGTAAGGACGTCGTGCTGACGGTGCTGATCCTGTTTATCATTGGACACCGCAACAGGATGCGGGCCCGCAAAACCGGCTGGATCGTGGGGCTAACCATCGTGCTGACCCTGGGTCTGGGCATCTACGCCATCGAGTTTTTGTCTCCGCTGGATCTGTTGCCGTATGCCGTCGGGAAAAGTATTCCGGCCCAGATGAAGCCGTCGGAACCTCTGCGGTATAAGTACGTGCTGGAGAAAGACGGCAAGGAGTTTGAATTCGAGCAGTATCCATCCGATCCGTCCTACAAGTTCAAGGAGATGGTGCTGGTGAACGAGAACGCCAAGCCGAAAATTACGGACTATCGGGTCTGGAATGACGAAGGCGATTTTACGCAGCAGACGTTCGAAGGCAGGAAACTGTTCATTATTCTTAAGGACGTTAACGACTTTGACCCCGGCAGCATCACGGCGATTCGTTCGCTGGTGAAAGGGTTACAGGGCTCCAACGTTTCGCCCTATTTCCTTACCTCCGTCGGCGACGACGAAATCAAGGCATTCCGCAAGGAATTTCAGCTGGAAAACGTACCGTATTACAAATCGGACGCGACGGTGCTGAAAACCATCATGCGCTCAAATCCCGGTACGTGGTTGCTGAGCGACGGCGTGGTGAAAGGCAAGTGGCATTACAACACCACCCCCGACGCAGCCGACGTTTTAGACGTAGTGAAGCAGTAGAGGAAGGAGGAAAGGGAGGAAAGGAATAAAGAATCTCTCCTCCCTTTCCTCCTTCCTCCCTTTCCTCCTTTCCTCCCTTGAAAAACATCTTCCTCATCGGGATGCCGTCGTCTGGTAAAACGACCATAGGCAAGCGCATCGCCGAAGCACTTCATTATCGATTCGTGGACACAGACAAGCGGATTGTTCGTGAAGAAGGACGTACCATCAACGATATTTTTGCGCAATCGGGTGAAGCGTATTTCCGCGAGGCTGAACGGCGGGTGCTCCATAAGATCAAACCCGGTAGCAGTCTCGTTGTAGCGACCGGGGGCGGTATGCCGTGCTTTAACGAGAACATGGCCTACATCCGGGCTACCGGGATTTCGGTGTTTCTGGACGTACCCGTGGCCGTGCTGGTGCAGCGCATGGTTGCCCATGCCATCCATGACCGACCGCTGTATAATGCCAATGATCCTGAATTACTCCGTTCACTGGAGCAGCGCTACCAGAGCCGGCTGCCGTTTTATAGTCAGGCGCATATTACGATAACCGGGGAAACCAACGAAGATGAGGTGCTGCGGAAAATAGGGGAGTTGTTGTAGCAGGAAGCCATACATCAAAAAAAGCCGGCCAGACTGAACGTTCAGTCTGGCCGGCTTGCTGTTGTAGAACAAACGTCCGATTAGAAAAACACCCCAAGCGATAGCGTCAGGTTCGCATTCCGGTTGGTCAGCAGGGCCGAACCGTAGTTCTGCGGGTTGTTCAGCGTGTACGGCGTATAAGCTGACTTGGTCGTGTAAAACACACCGGCCAGATCGGCAAAGAACCGGTCATTACGAGCGCCGATACCAGCGCTGTACAACAGGGTATTCCGTTCGTTATCCCGCGCTAACTGGTCGAAATTCGTGTTGTAGGCACTGGGAATGTAAGCAGCACCGGCCCGCAGCCGAAGGAGGCCACTACGGAATTCACCACCCACCCGAAAATTAACCGTGTTATTATACGTTTGCTCAATCTCGTTCCGGATGTCATTGCGGAACGCCTGGTTATCGGCCGCCGACGTATAGAATGATGTTCCGGCCCGTAATCCTTTATAGCCAACGTACTCAGCCGTAGCCGTTATGAAGCCACTACGTCCGAAGAGATACGTAACACCGGCCGAAGCCCGCAAAGGAGTTGTGATGGTAAAATCAAAATTCTGAGGGGCTGTGGGAACTGACGTAATGTCTGGAATAAACAGAACCGGGCGACCCTGCTCATCAGTCTGCGGAATACCGATTGGATCAATGGATAGATTCTGGCTGAATTCTTCACGGAATGTACGTGTAGTGAAATTCGGCGACACGACATTGGCTCCAATCTGAACGTTCTGGTCCAGCTTATAGATCAAGCCAATATTCAGGTTGATACCATTACCCGTAACGGAGTAGTCGGACGTTTGCCGGAATCCGTTAAACACGCGTCCTCCTACGTAACTTTCGTCAAACGTATCCGTGAATTCGTAGCGGGTGCGCGTAAAACCCAACGTACCACCAACGTACAATTTATCGTTGAAGTTGCTGGCCAGTGAAAGCCCCCACTGACTTACCGAACCGTTGGACGTAAAGCTACCCCGCTGATCAACCGGGACATTTACATCATACCTGAAATAGCTCGTCCCATTATTCTGCGTTGGGTTAATCAGATAAAGCTGATAGGCAGCTGCTTCAATGTTATCGGCTATGTTATTCTGACCATCATACTCTCCATCCAAAGCCCCTGAAGGAATGCCGCGGGCGTTCACCGTTTCGAGATAGGAATCCGCCAGCGAACTCCGGTTATTACGTCCCTGATACACGTACTCGTTGTTCAGACTGATCTGCCGCGAGTAGGTAAGACCGAATGTAGTCCGGCGGACGCTGCGGTTTTCGTTGTTAGGCGAACCACCGGCGAAAATCAGCGATGCACTCCCCACAAACGGTACCGCCTTTGAGGAGTTAGTGGTCTGTCCGAGGTAGTTGGCCCCAACATTCAGCAGTCGCAGGGAAGGGCTGATGCTCAGCTCCGAGCGGTTGTAGAAACCCAGACCGGCGGGGTTTCCCCAGGCGTTGCTGGCGTCGGCGCCCAGGGCCGCGTGGTTGCCGCCAATGCCCTGAAAGCGGGCGGTTCCATTTATGATTTGCTCCGAATACCGAAAAGCATCGGCTGCGTACTGACCGTACGAAACGGTGGCCATAAGCATGAGGCCGCCCGTTACATATATGCGTTTGTCCATTTTGTTAGATGAGTAAAGGGTGTGCTTTGCCGTTAAGACCAAATTGATGGGAAAACGTTTAAAGGCACCTACTCACATAAACGAAAAATCCCGCCGAATGTCAGTTCGGCGGGACGTAATTTTGATGAACGGTGCTGATTAGCGCGGTCCGCGTGAGCCACCACCGCCCGAATAGCCTCCAGAGCTACTACCGCTGCTGCCACCCCGGCTGCCACCGCTTGGGGCGGGGGCGCTGTAGCTGGGAGTCGGTGCGGAGTAACTACCCCGGCTCTGGCTTTGGTAAGAAGGCTGCTGATAGCTCGGTTGCTGGTAACTCGGCTGACGCTGCTGATAGCTACCCCGGCTGTTGCCGTTGTTCGACGGAGCCGGTGTATACGTACCACGGCTATTCGACCGCGGACGAGCATAGTAGTCGCTGCCGGAGTTACCGCTGTTATACGACGGAGCCGTGTAGGTGCCGGTACCACTGCTGGTGCGGCCACCGCTCGACGAACCGTTGTCGTAGTAGTACGTACCGCGGCTGTTCGACCGCGGACGAGCGTAGTACGAATCGCTGTTCGTCCGGCCGTTTGTATTGTTCGTAGACGCCGACGTACCATTACCCGATGAGTAATACGCATCGCCTGACCGACGACCACCATTAGATGTGGCCGGACGGGGCGTGTTTACAAACGCATCGTTGTACCGGGCCGACGACCGGTCATTCCGGGCACCGTATACCCGGTTGTTCCGGTAGGGATCTGCACCCGTTACAATCACATTGCCGGCATACACCGGACGGCCCCAGCCACCGAAGGCTCCACCACCGTAGAACGGACTATACAGGCCACCGTAGTAGGGACTGTAGAACGAATCGTAGAAACCACCGTAGCCATACCCAAACGGCGAATAGAATGGGCTGTTGAAAGCATAGGCAGGACTAAAGAACGGATCGTAAAAACCACCGCCGAAGCCGTAGCCGAACCGGTTCCAGCCCCAGGTTGAGCCAAGGCCCAGACCAAGGCCGAAATTCAGGCCGTTGTTGAAGGTATTGTTATACCCCCACGGATTCCAGCGGTACGCGTTGAAAGCCGGATTACCGACGCCTGCATAGTAGCCGTTCACAAAGCCGGCGTTGTAGTCATTGTCGGTGTTCCAGCCCGGATCGGGAGAAAGCCCCCGCTTCAGTTTGCGGGCACTCAGCTCTGAATAGTACTCATCTGAGTTAGCATCAAAAGCCTGCTGATCCTCCGAATACTCGGGGTTGGCGTTGCGGGCCGAGCGTCGGGGACGATCAAGCCGTTGGGCATCCCGGGTGGGTTCGGACGAATTGCTGGCATACACCTCGGCACTGGCCGAGTTACCGTACAAGTCATCAATTTCGCCTGCGTTCCGGGCGGTCTGCCGGCTGGAGCTACAACTCCAGAAACCCAGCAGCGCGGCCAGCGCCAGGTATCGATATACGCGTTGCGTGTTCATTGGGCAAGGGGATTATCGTAATAAAGGCTCATATTATTTGGCCGTTAAATCCATAACGCAGGAGTAAACGGTTTGATTACAAAAATAGAGGAAAAACCTATCTTTGCAAGTTTTCAACCTATTAGATTCCTATTTGTTCAGCAGGGTTTAAAACCTTCTAAACTTTTTTTGGACGCCGGATGCCGGACAATGGATACCAGCCATTAGATACTACACTAAACGCCGTGTTTCGGTCTAATGTTTAACCTCCACTACGTCAGCATCCCGCGTTCAGCATCCAACGTCTTACTTATGGCAAAAGCGATTCCTTCCCGTAGCGAAAACTACTCCGAATGGTACAACGAACTCATTAAAAAAGCGGATCTGGCCGAAAACTCAGCCGTTCGTGGTTGCATGGTGATCAAGCCGTATGGCTTCTCGATCTGGGAAAAAATGCAGCGTGCGCTGGACGATATGTTCAAGGAAACCGGCCATTCCAACGCGTATTTCCCGCTGTTTATCCCCAAATCGTTCCTGAGCAAGGAAGCCTCACACGTAGAGGGGTTTGCCAAGGAGTGCGCCGTAGTGACGCATTACCGGCTGAAGAACGCCGAAGATGGCTCTGGCGTGGTTGTTGACCCGGAAGCTAAACTGGAAGAGGAACTGATCGTCCGCCCGACGTCAGAGACCGTTATCTGGAGCACGTACAAGAACTGGATTCAGTCGTACCGCGATCTGCCGCTGCTGATCAATCAGTGGGCCAACGTAGTGCGCTGGGAGATGCGGACGCGGATTTTCCTCAGAACAGCCGAATTCCTGTGGCAGGAGGGACATACCGCCCACGCAACCGCTGAGGAAGCGATGGACGAAACCCGGCAGATGCTGGAGGTATACGCCAGCTTTGCCGAAGAATGGATGGCTATGCCGGTAGTACGTGGGGCCAAAACGCCGAACGAGCGCTTTGCGGGGGCCGAGGATACGCTGTGCATTGAAGCCATGATGCAGGACGGCAAGGCGTTACAGGCCGGAACCTCGCACTTCCTGGGGCAAAATTTTGCGAAAGCATTCGAGGTGCAGTTTTTGAACAAACAGAACCAGCTCGACTACGTCTGGGGTACGTCATGGGGGGTTAGTACCCGCCTGATGGGGGCGCTGATCATGGCCCACTCCGACGACGATGGCCTGGTGCTGCCGCCGAAACTGGCGCCCATTCAGGTTGTTATCGTGCCGATCTATCGCAAGGAAGAACAACTGGCGCAGTTGTCGGAGAAGATTAAGCCCCTGATTCAGGAACTGCGGAAAGCCGGGATTTCGGTGAAGTTCGACGACTCCGATGCGAACTCACCGGGCTGGAAATTCGCCGAGTATGAACTGCGGGGCGTACCGGTCCGGCTGGCCATGGGCGCCCGCGACCTGGAAAACGGCACGATAGAGATAGCCCGGCGCGATCTGAAAACCAAGGAAACGGTACCGTTCGAGGGCCTGACGGAGCGGATCAAGCTTCTGCTGGAGGACATTCAGCGGACAATTTACCAGAAGGCTATGTCGTTCAGGGAGGCCAACACCTTCCGGGTTGATACGTACGACGAGTTCAAGGCACAGATCGAGAAAGGTGGCTTTATTCTGGCGCACTGGGACGGCACCCCCGAAACTGAGGAGGCTATCAAGGAAGAAACGAAAGCGACTATACGCTGCATTCCGTTCGATCAGGAGCCGGAAGAGGGCGTTGATATCTTTTCGGGAAAACCATCGAAAGGCCGGGTTGTGTTTGCCCGGGCTTACTAAGCTATGGGTTCATTGAGCGTACCCCTCGGCCTGAAGCGTACGGCAGTGCTGTGTGTGCTTCGTCACGGTACTGCGTTTTTGCTGCTGAAACGGCTGAAAGAACCAAACAAAGACCAGTATACGCCGGTCGGCGGCAAGCTCGATCCGTTCGAGAGTCCGGTTCAGGCGGCTTACCGCGAAACCTGGGAAGAAACCGGAATCAGGGCCGACCGGATGACGTTTTGTGGGGTCTTAACCGAAAGCTCTCCGACAGCCTATAACTGGACCAGCTACGTATACGTGGCCGAGATTGAACGAGTACCGCCACCGCCCTGCAACGAGGGAACGCTTGAGTGGATCGAGTTTGCCGACGTACTGAATGTACCGACGCCTAAAACCGATTGGTTCATCTATGACTATCTGCTCAGGAGCAAACCCTTTGCCTTCAGCGCCGAGTTTGACGCGCAGTTAACACTGTTAACCATGCGCGAAGAAATTGAGGATGTCGTTGTGTATCAGCAGGGAAGCTGATAAAAAGAAGTAAAACATAAAGCCTGGCTAATCGGCCGGGCTTTATTCGTTTACCGTGAAGTATGGTAAGCAATCCAATCCATCAACTACCATTATAGTAGGGTCGTTTTATGTCATTCCAGTCGGGATACATAGTTGCAGGGTTATGGCCGACAAGATGATAGAATGTAACTTCCTAAATGATTGTCATACAGTCAATTGATTGGTAATTCAATGATAACTAACATAAGTTTACCGAACAAAAACGGCCGAATCTGCTGTTATACCAGCGCCTGATAAATCCCATCATGTCCACCGCATCGCCTAGCATTACCCATGAACTGATTGCATCAGCTTACACGTATGATCAGTACGTTACTCTGTCGGCCGATTTGCTGGCGCAGGGGCGTACCACCTCTGAATCGCCCGGTTATAATACGCCTGAAGTACTGGGATTTACCAAACTGAATCTGCACCGGATGAGCCGGGTTGGCCGGTTTACGGTTATTCAGCCCGAGCTAGCCGAAGCGTTGCAAAACGTACCTGAGCGCTGGATCTGGCTCGTGCTGACCGAATCGTGGTGCGGAGACGCAGCCCAGATTTTGCCCGTTCTGCAGCGAATGACCGATCTGACGCCAAACGTGCAGATGCGGCTGATTCTGCGGGATAAGCATCTGGATGTGATGGACGCCTACCTGACCAACGGTACGTCGCGGTCTATCCCCAAACTGATCTGCCTGAACGCCGATACCCTGGCCGAGCGGGGTACGTGGGGACCCCGGCCGGCAGCGTTGCAGGCCCTGGTGATGCAATGGAAGGCAGAGAAACGACCCTATGCTGAAACGGCCGAGCAGACCCAGCGCTGGTACAACGACGACCGGGCCGAGTCCCTACAGCACGAAATGCTGTTCCTGATCCGTCAGTGGGCAAAAATTAGCGTGTAGCCCTCTCGGGTGCCGGAAGTTTGGGTACATTTACGTCAGTGTTCACAAAACAACCACAATTATGGCACAGGCAAAATCCGGCGACACCGTACAGGTGCATTATACCGGTACACTGACCGACGGAACCGTTTTCGACTCATCGGAGGGACGTACTCCGCTGGAGTTTCAGCTTGGTAGCGGTCAGGTAATCAGAGGCTTTGATGAAGGCATTACGGGCATGAACGAGGGCGAACGGAAAACCATTCAGATTCCGGTCGAAGACGCCTACGGCCCGGCAAACGAAGAAATGATATTCACGTTGAACCGCACGGATATTCCGGCTGATATTCCGCTTGAAGTGGGTATGACCCTGAATATGCACGAAGATGGTAACCCCCGGCCAATTCCGGTCATCGTGCGTGACCTGACCAACGACAGCGTAACGCTCGATGCCAACCACCCGTTGGCCGGTCAGGATCTGGTTTTCGACGTAGAACTGGTAGGCGTAAAACCGGCTTCCGGAATTATAGTATAGAAGGGAGAAAAGGAGGAGGGAGGAAAGACATGTGAGCAACCGGTTCTTTTCTCCCTTCCTCCCTTTTACCTTTCCTCCCTTTCTCCTCATTCTTCACCCTCCATCTTCAGCAGCTCACCTAATTCCTTCAGGGCTGACTGTATTCCTTTCGGATTCGCGCGGGCAATGTTCGCGGCCAGGGCAACGGTTATGGCCCCTACGTTCAGAGCCAGTGTCAGGTTGCTGATCCGTTTTAAGCCCGACCGGGCTTCTTCCGTTGCCTGCAGAATGGCATCAATCATCGGCCCCGCTTCGTGAAAGGCCAGCCGCACAGAAAACGTCATAAGGTCCTGCGCCCGGTTTAGCAGGCTGTTCTGATACGCGTTTAGATCCAGGTGTTGCTCATGCGATAAGTCCGGCCAGTGGGTTAGCTGAAATTCGGCTAATGCCCGGGCGGTTCGTCGGTAGCTGTCGGCTAGTTCAACGATCTGTTCAGGGGTTAAGTCTTCCATTCGTGAGATTGAGTTGTTCAAGGTCAGCTTTCAGCGCCTTGAGCCTGGACAAGTACGGATCGATATTAGCAATTAACGCCTTGCTTTTCAGTAAGTAGCGGTTTTTATATACTTCCCGGTAACCGGCCTGTATCGTTTTTAGTGTCTGTACATAAGTCAATATGGTTTGTCGGGTCTGGTCGATAGTCTTGCTCGTGTTCAGCCACTTCTGAGCCAGTTCCCGTTTCTGCGAATAGGTCAGCGCGGGGTCCTGAATCAGCAGGTTTCGGTAGTGACCATAGGCCTGATCCCGGCTGATTTCGACAACGTCGGCCAGGCGTTCGTAGGCAAATACCAGCGCGGACAGAACCTGCTGCGCGTCGTCGTGACTCTTCGTGATAAGGATCGACAGTTTACGCCGTCGGTAGGTGTTGGTAGCGGCAGAGCCAAGGAGGTTAACCAGGCGGTTGGCCGCTGCCGTCTGGTCAGGCGACAGCTTAAGCCGCGAGCCCTGTAGATACTGATCAAACGCAGCCGACTTGAGCCGAACGGGCGTGAAGGTGCTGCCGGTAGCTGAAAAGTCGGCGATGGCCTGAAAATAATCGGCTAGCAGCCCCGTCACGGCAAGCGTCAGGCTATCGGCCAGTTGATACGATCTAAGGGAGTCCTGCCGGATGCTGCTGGTAAATTCCGGCCCGATCAAAGGTATGCGGTTGAATGGATGCCGGCTCAGGGAGTCGGCCAGCGTACGTTCCGTATATACGGACGTGAACGTAGCGGGTACGGTCGAGCCCTGCTGCAATCCCGTAACCGCCGACGACCCGAAGGTATTTACGGTTTTAAGATTTACGCAACTCGTAAGAAACAGACCGGTTAAGGCGACAAAACGATAGAAAAAAAGCTTCATGGGGCCAGGGAGTGGCGAATGCATAAAGTAAGCATGTGTAACGGTAGTGTCACAATATGGCTACAACTTTTGAACGAACGGTAATTTATAAAACTGTCAATTCATCGCTGAAGTTATCTACGTATGAAATTGACACCACAAAATGTTGGTTACGCCTGCATCAACCTGAGCCTACAGGCTGATAAAATTGTGACGAATCGGGGGATGATAAAAAAGACATTTACCGAACGGGGGGTTCAGTACGCTTCAGAGCTGGCGCTGAAGAACGTACAGGATTTGCTGAAGGTCGTGGACTGGAACCTTGAGCACGGCTTTCGCATCTTCCGCATCTCGTCGGACCTGTTTCCGTGGGCATCGGAGTATGCAATCAGCAGCCTGCCCGACTTCCCCGAGATCCGGGCTACGCTGGAAGAGATTGGTAGCCGACCCATTCGCCTGACGGTTCATCCAGGCCCGTTCAATCACCTGGCCGGACAAGGGAAGGTGCTCGACAATACGGTGGTTGATCTGGAATACCACTCAGAACTGTTTGATCTGATGGGCCTGAAGCCTTCGCACTGGAATAAAATAAACATCCACGCGGGGGGGACCTACGGCGACAAAGCCGCTACCCTGGCCCGGTTTGAAACGAATTTCAGAACCCGCCTGTCCGAAAACCTCCGCGCCCGGCTGACGGTCGAAAACGACGACCGGCCTGGGCTCTACAGCGTAAACGATCTGGTCCGGCTTCACGAAGCCATCGGGACGCCGGTGGTATTTGATTACTTCCACCACGCCCTGCACCCCGACGGCCTGACCGAAGAGGAAGCATTTCTGATGGCCTACGATACGTGGGATGTTCGCCCGGTGTTTCACTTTTCGGATTCCCGGCGCGACCACGAAGACCCGAAAGCCCGCAAAGAAGCGCATGCTGACTGGCTTTACTCAATGGTCAATACATACGGCAAGGAAGTGGACATCGTGTTTGAGTCAAAACTGAAAGAGCTGTCCATTCTGAGGATTCGGGGCGAAGAGCCTGAAATTTCCCCAAAACTGGCGAAGCTGATCAGCCAGCAGCGGGGTAGCTCGGGTGAGTAGAGGGGCGAGCCCGCCAGTTGGGAGAAAGAGCCAAAAAAAACCGGTGCACTCAAACGAGTGCACCGGCGGGGAGAGGGTGACGTATCAAGGCTTGTCCGAAAAGCCAGGATACGGAATACGCATACTAACGAATGCAACGGGTTAGTAAACCGCTTAGAAAACTGGCTTAACGACGAATGTCAATCCGGGTAGAGAATTTTTTCTCACTCGGGCCAACAACGAACGTGTATGACCCTTCGGGCAGCGACGACAGGTCGTACCGGCGGATCGTGCTATTGAGCGTTTCGGTCAGTACCGGTACGTTCTGGGCATCGTAGATCGCTACGTTTGCATCGTCTACGTTCGTTGAAGGCAGTACAACCTGCACCTTGTTCTTGGCGTACGTAGTAACCTGCGGCTGCTCAAGCTGCCGGAGTTTGCGTGCATCAACGTTCACGGCATTTGCCTGGATAATCAATCCCTGCGACATCCACCAGGTATTGGTGCTGGCCGTCAGAAAATACTGACCGTCGGGCAGACTGTTCAGGTTTAACGTCAAATCTTTCGATTTGGCAGATGAAACCTTACCCTGATAAAGCACGTTGCCATCGGCGTCGATTAGGGCAACGTCGACCGGCTGTCCTGCCTCTGTATGTAAACGAACTTTCTTTTGCTCGGACTTCACTACTTTCACCCCACTCACTCCCGAACCATTGTCGGCAACGGCACCTCCCATGCCAGCCAGACCCCATACTGTCAGCAGTACGGCTACGGATAAACGGAACTGTTTCATCGGTGTAAAATTTTATTTTTCCGTGACAAAGGTGGGGGCACAAACCGCTTTAATGCAAGGGGAGAAGCACTGATTCACAATTCATTAACAAAGATTCCTGATAATGAAACGGGTTTATATTGGTAAAGTACAACGATTATAAAAAATATACAAAAGGTTCCTTGAAACGAATAGATTTTGTATTTTTCTAATAACGCTAAAAAATAGTGCTATCTGTTTTTAAGGTGATATGATTTTCTGAGCAAAGTACAAAAGCCCCAAAAAAGCGGTTTTAGCGTTTTGTATGGACAGGCGGCAATTCGTGAAGGGGAGCATTCAGGGAGGAAAACAGCAGGTGACGCAGAAACTCAAGCAACCGGTCTTCGCCGGACGGTAAAACGTCGCGCTGCACCCCAAAATCAGTGAGGGAGGGAAGGTACTGCATGAAGTAGGCCTGATAATGGGCCGTTTCGATAATCGAGCTCGCCCGCGACCGGGCATACGGATAGTCGGGCCGGTATTCCAGGATAATCCCAGCCACCCGGCCACACAAGTCTTTGTACGGTTTGAATAATTGCTGCCGGTTATCTTCCGTTACATGATGAGTCAGGTACGCCTTGCTGGCTTCCCGGATAACGATACTGTGCAGGGCCGACACATCAATAGCATCGGCACCCAACGAGAATGAAGGCTGGGGTATGTTTTTCAGCAGCAGAATCTTTAAGATACGGTCCAGCTTTTCGCGGGGATCCGTTAAGTTGTTCGTATGGAAAATAACCTGGTATTCAAGCCATTGCCAGTACCAGGCGATTAAATACACCAATAAGCGATGCTTGTTTTCAAAATATCGGTAAATACTGGCTTCCTTTGTATTGATCCGGTCGGCGAGTTTTCGAAAGGTCATTTCTTCGAAACCAATATCAGCAATCAGCATAATGCTCTGACGAACAATCCGACGCCCGAGTTCGGAGCTTTCCGGATCGCGCAGAAACAGTTTTTCGTTCATCCGAACCTGTACGGTATATTCCATTTATACGTCGTATTTGCCTCTGACGGAAAATTTTGTCACAAAGAAACAAACTTTTATCGGTAAAAGTTATGTTTGTATCATTGATAGTAATACTATCATCTGCAAAGGTAATACAATTATGGCTTTAGATACATTTCCGCAACCACCACCTTCATCCTTGCAGCGGTTAATTCGGCTGTTAGGGACTGAAAAGAAAGATATCTGGTACATTTACCTGTATGCGATCATTACGGGTTTGATCAGTTTGTCCTTGCCGCTGGGCATTCAGGCCGTTTTCAACCTGGTTTCCGGTGGACTGGTTTTCAGTTCCGTTTACGTACTGATCGGCCTGGTTGTGGCGGGTGTGCTGGCAACGGGGCTGCTGATGGTTGGTCAGATGACCCTGGTAGAAATCCTGCAGCAGCGCATCTTTGCCAAAGCGGCATTCGAGTTCACGTATCGGCTGCCCCGAATTGAGCCCAAAGCGCTGGCCGCCTACTACCCACCCGAGCTGATGAACCGTTTTTTCGACGTTCTTACGCTTCAGAAAGGGATGCCGAAATTGCTCATCGACCTGACGGCCGCAGCCGTGCAGATTCTGTTCGGCATCATTCTGCTGTCGTTCTACCATCCCATTTTCCTGGGGTTTGGCTTGTTCACGCTGCTGGCCATTATCGGGATCAGCTGGATCTACGGGCCCTCCGGGCTGCGTACGAGCCTGAGCGAATCGAAGTATAAATACAAGGTAGTGGCCTGGCTTGAAGATCTTGCCCGGGATCTGCCAACGTATCGTCACCGCGACGACGCCCTGGAGCCCATCGACCGGATGGACGAACTGGTGGCCAGCTACGTCACCAACCGGAATGAACATTTCCGGGTATTAAAACGGTTTTTCTATAGCGCCGTTGCGTTCAAAACCCTGGTAACCGGCGGTTTGTTGATTCTTGGTACTGTGCTGGTGGTAGGCCGCGAAATGACCTTAGGGCAATTTGTAGCCGCTGAACTGGTCATCGTACTGATCACCGGATCGGTCGAAAAACTTATTTCAGGAATAGACACGGTATTCGATATGCTGACTGCCGTTGAAAAAATTGCGAATGTTACGGATCTACCCTTAGAAACCGATACGCCAACCCATGCTTAACTTATCAAATCAGCGGGTAGATGAAGAATTATTCAAACACTATCCGCTCAAAACGCTCCGTACGTTACCCCAGCCCAACAGTGGTCGGCGGCTGGGGCGCTGGATGCTTGGACTACTGCTCGTTAGTCTGTGCGTCATGTTTTTACCCTGGCAGCAGAACATCAACGGTGAGGGTGCCGTTACGGCCCTGACGCCCCAGGATCGCCCCCAGACCATTCAGAATGCCATTGCCGGGCGGATCGAACGCTGGGCCATCCAGGAAGGACAGTTTGTGCGCAGGGGAGACACCCTGTTGGTTATCTCCGATATTAAGGATGAATACTTTGACCCAAACCTGCCTCAGCGTCTCGACGAACAGCTCGGGGCGAAACGAGGCAGCCTGAGCGCGACCGATGCTAAGATCGTGGCCCTCGACGGGCAGATTGAGGCCCTGCAGGCGGGGTTACAGGTGAAGCTCGCGTCGGCCCGCAACAAAGTTCGGCAAAGCCAATTCAAGGTGATCAGCGACAGTACGGACCTGATTGCCATCCAGAAAAACTATCAGATTGCGCTCGACCGGCTTGATCGCTACGAGAAAGGCCATAAAAACGGCTTGTTTTCGCTTACGGACCTGGAATCGCGTCGGTTGAAAGTGCAGGAAGACTACGCCAAGGTGATTGCGCAGGAGAATAAGCTGAACGTATCGCGGCAGGAACTTATCAATGCCCGGCTTGACCTGACTACCATCCAGGCCGATTACCAGGAAAAGCTGGCCAAGGCCCTGTCGGACCGGAGTTCGGCGGTTTCGTACCGGGCCGAAGCAACGGGCGAAGTGGCGAAGCTGCGGAACAAAATTAGCAGCGTCGATGTCCGCCGGGGGCTTTACGTCGTGCGGGCTCCGCAGGATGGCTACGTGGTTCGGTCGTTCAAGGCCGGTATCGGCGAAACCATCAAGGAAGGCGAATCCATTGCTACCCTACAGCCCTCCAACCCATCGGTTGCGGTTGAGTTATACGTCCGGGCCATGGACGTACCCCTGATTCAGCGCGGTCGGCTTGTGCGGTTGCAGTTCGACGGATGGCCCGCCATTCAGTTTTCGGGCTGGCCAACGGTCGCTGTGGGTACCTTTGGGGGCGAAGTGGCGGTCATTGACGCCGTCAGCAGCGTGAACGGGAAATACCGGCTCTTGGTTAAACCTGTTGTAAAAGAAGGCGATCAACCCTGGCCGCAGCAATTGCGGGTTGGTTCCGGCGTGTACGGCTGGGTGATGCTCGACGACGTACCGGTATGGTACGAACTGTGGCGGCAGTTGAACGGCTTCCCGCCTAGTTTGCAGGAGGAGCCAAAAGAGGACAAGAAAAAATGAACGTTCGGATAATAATCAGCCTGATCGTATTGGGAAGTTTGTCCGGGCAGGTATCCGCCCAGATGGCTGTTCGCCCTGCGTCAGCAACAACGGTAGCCGACGCTGAGCCGAATCCGGCGGTTGTGTTTACGGCGGGCGATTTTTTTCAGGCCGTCCTGCAGCACCACCCGATTGTCCGGCAGGCGGCTTTGCTGAGCCGTGAAGCGCAGCAGGAGGTAATGCAGGCCCGGGGCGCCTTTGACCCGAAGCTTTTTTCAGTGTATGACCGGAAAGAATTTGGCCGTAGTCTGTACTACGATAAATGGCAGTCGGGGTTGTCAGTGCCGGTCTTACCGGGGGGGATTGACGTCAAAATGACCTACGACCGGAACATGGGTCAGTACGTCAACCCCGAAGATCGGGTGCCGACCTCAGGGCTGGCGGCTCTGGGCGTTAGTGTACCCATTGGCCAGGGCCTTTTAATCGATGCCCGCCGTACGGCGTTGCGGCAGGCGCAGCTGGCCGTTAATCTGGCGGATGCCGACCGGTTAAAACTCATCAATAAAACCCTGTTCGATGCGGCAAAAGCCTACTGGGAATGGTACCTGGCTTACCAGCAGTACCAGTTCGTTCAGGAAGGGTATCAACTGGCCGACACCCGTTTTCAGGCGATCCGGCAGCGGGCTTTACTGGGCGATGCTGCTACCATCGATACGACCGAAGCGCTCATCACCGCGCAGGATCGGCTCGTGCAGCTCCGCCAGGCTGAGGTGGAGCTGCAGAACAATCGCCTGCGGCTAACGGCTTACCTCTGGAACAGTACCGAGGAAGGGGCCAATCCGCAGCCGATCGATATGCCGGAAACGGTGGTGCCGCAAAGCCCGCCGGGTCAGCTGGCCGACGAACTGTTGTTGCAGCAATTGCTTAACCGGGCCGCCGAACAGCATCCGGAATTGCTGAAACTAACCGCAAAAGGGCAGCAACTGGCTATCGAAGAGCGGTTTCGGCGGTCGCTGCTTCAGCCCCAGATTGCGCTCAGTGCCAGTTTGCTGAGCCGTACGCCCGAACCGGGCATCGGGTACGACTGGGGGAGTTATTACGCGTTTCGGGCCGATAATCACAAGATCGGTGTGGACCTGACCTTCCCGTTGTTTCTGCGTAAAGAGCGGGGAAAGCTTCGGCAGGTACAGATCAAGTCGCAGCAAAACGAACTGGAACGGCAGCAAACCGGGCGGAATATAGCCAACGACGTGCAGTCGGCCTGGAACGAATTGAGAGCACTGGAACGGCAGATTGCCGTGCAGCAGCAGACCGTTGCCAATCAGCGTACGCTCCTGCAGGCCGAACAGCAAAAGTTTGATATGGGCGAAAGCTCGCTGTTTCTGGTCAACAGCCGGGAAACAAAGCTGATCGATTTGCAGATCAAGCTGGAAGAGTTACGTACCAAACACCAGAAGGCTATTGCCGGACTCTGGTACGCAGCCGGAACCTATGTGGGTGCTAACTAGACGCCCTCGTCCGCTGATTCGGCCAGTAACGCCTTGAGATCGAGCGGACGCGTATACATGGTGATGGAGCCGTCGGGCTGACGGGGCCATTGCTCCATCGGGCGGTCCCAATAGAGTTCGATCCCATTGCGGTCGGGATCATTCAGGTAAATAGCTTCCGATACACCGTGGTCTGAGGCTCCCGTGATGGGGTAGTTAGCGTCAGCCAATCGGCGAAAAGCAACCGACAGGTCCCGGCGGGTTGGGTACAGAATGGCCGTATGAAACAGTCCGGCACTGCGGACGGGGGCCGGTGGGGCATCTTTGCTGTACCAGGTGTTGAGCCCTATGTGATGATGGTAGCCACCGGCCGAGATAAATGCGGCATCGGTGCCCATACGCAGCATGATGGAAAAACCGAGCAGGTCGCAATAGAAACGAAGGGCCCGGTCGAGGTCGGCTACTTTCAGGTGAATGTGGCCAATCCGGGTTTGGGCGGGAATGGTATACATGCTCATGGCCTGTACAATGTTGATTGCATAAAGAACCGCTACTTTACCGACCCGATCACCATCAGCAACTCGCTGATCATCATGGCTGTAGCGCCCCAGACGCGGTAGTTTTCGATCTGATAGAACGGGGCGTCAACCGTCATGCCCCGTACTTCCACCTGGCTGTCGCCCACGATTGTTTCATCGAGCAACGTATCCAGATCCACTTCCACCACCGCTTCTACCTCGCGCGGATCGGGGTAGAAATCAGGCCGGTAGGGCAACATACCAATGACCGGCAGCACGTAAAAATTACTCGGGGGAATAAACAGCTCAGTCAGATGCCCCAGTACCGTAACGTCGGATACCCGGATGCCGATTTCCTCCTGAGCTTCCCGGAGGGCGGTGCGCGTCAGGTTTTCGTCAAACCGCTCCATGCGGCCACCGGGGAAAGCCATCTGACCCGCATGAACCCCATCGTACTGCGGCCGGAGAATCAGCGGCAGGTAAATGCTGCCCCGGTACGGGTAAAAACAGATCAGGACCGCACTCCGCCGGGTTCGCTCGTTTGGTTTGATACCCAGCCGATACCGGGATGCTGCGGCCATTTTGCTGTGGGCCAGCTCGCCCGGCAGCGGGTCCTGCAACCGCCGGCGGAGGGAATCGGTAAAGGTATGAAACGACGTTTGGAGCATATCGGTTTACGGTTCCCAATGTACGGCTTTCTGGTTTTGGTCGCACGTAGCCTGCTGAAAACTGTACGCAGAAAACTTAATTATACAGCTTAACCAATTCTTCGGCGCAACGTTCACCATCCATAGCTGCTGAAACAATCCCACCCGCAAAACCGGCTCCTTCACCGCAGGGGAACAGCCGGCTGATCTCGACATGTTCACACGTATCGCGGTGCCGCGGGATACGTACCGGCGACGACGTACGACTTTCCACGCCAATCACCTGGCCATCGTTGCTAAGGTAGCCCCGCATCTTTCGACCGAAATCCCGCAACCCCTGTTTCAGCGGTTGGGCGATGTGATCCGGCAGTACGTCGCTCATGTCGACCGACGCCAACCCCGGCTGGTAGGAGGTAGGCAGCAGCTCGGCCGAAACCCGACCACTCACAAAATCGGCCACTCGCTGCGCCGGAGCCGTCTGGGCCGGCCGTTTGCCGTTGTCATTACCCAGCCGGCAGGCCCAGCGCTCCAGTTCCTGCTGTAAGGCCAGACCGGCCAGCGGCCCTTCATCACGGTACGGCTTCAGATCATCGTCCGCAATGGCAACTACCAGTCCGGAATTGGCGAACTTTGAATCGCGACGGGAGGGCGACATACCATTAACAACAAGTTCGCCGGGGGCCGTTGCAGCCGGAACGATAAAGCCTCCCGGACACATGCAGAACGAAAACACGCCCCGCTCCACCCCATTGAACCGAGTCTGGGTTACCAAACTATACGAAGCAGCGGGGAGGTGATCGCCCCGTTCGGGCCGGTGGTACTGCAACTGATCGATCAGGGCCTGCTGGTGTTCAATACGGACGCCCATGGCGAATGGCTTGGCTTCGATACGAACCCCTTTATCATGCAGGAGGTAAAAAATATCCCGTGCCGAGTGACCCGTAGCCAGAATTACCCCAAGACCGGGCCATTCCCGACCGTCGGCCGTAACGACGCCTTTCATCTGATCCCCGGCCATCAGAAAATCCGTGACGCGCGTATCGAAGTGAACCTCACCACCGGCATCCAGAATGCTTTGTCGGAGGTCGGCCACTACGTTCGGGAGTTTGTTGGTGCCGATGTGCGGATGCGCATCCACCAGAATCTGTTCCGTTGCGCCGTGGGCCACCAGAATTTCAAGAATGCGCCGGACGTCACCCCGTTTGGTCGACCGGGTGTAGAGCTTACCGTCTGAATACGTACCGGCTCCTCCTTCGCCAAAGCAGTAATTGGATTCGGGATTCACGACGTGGTCTTTGTTGATGGCGGCCAGGTCGCGCCGACGGGTACGTACATCGCTGCCCCGTTCCAGCACGATGGGTTTCACGCCCAGCTCAATCAACCGGAGGGCCGCAAATAAGCCGGCGGGTCCAGCCCCCACAATGATCGCCTGGCGGGCCTGACTGACGTTTGGATACTGCTTCTGAAAGCTGAGCAGAGGGGGTGGTGGAGTGCCTACAAAAACGTCGGCGTCGATGTGGACACGTACCTGACGGCCACGGGCATCGATGGACTGGCGACGTTTGCGCACGACCGCCGAACTGTCGGCAGGTAGCCGGAGATGCCGCAGGGCCTCCGTTCGGAACGCTGTGTCGTCGTTGGCCTGCTCGGGAAGCAGGCTGAGGGAAATCTGGTGTATCATCGTGTTTCGGACGGGTATTTATCCCGCAGGAAAAGAGAACGTCAACCCCAATGGGGCTCTATTCTTAACAAACCGACGGTTTTGTGAGTTCAGCCAGGCCCCCGCCGACGTACGTATCAGCGACCCAGAGCGGCCCTGGCCTGTTCTTCATCGCGCTTCAGCTGGGCCACCAGAGCGGGCAGTCCGTCGAACTTCTGCTCCGGCCGGAGGAATTCCCGGAACAGCAGCGTCAGGTGTTCCCCGTAAATGTCCCGGTCAAAATCGAAAATATACGTTTCGATGGTCTGGTGCGTACCGGCCACGGTCGGGCGAAAACCAATGTTCAGCATACCGCCATACGTACTGCCGTTGTAAAGCACATCAACCGCATACACCCCGTTGGCCGGAATCAGCTTCACGGGGTCATCGACCTGCATGTTGGCGGTGGGGTAGCCGATGGTCCGGCCGAGCTGCTGCCCTTTTATGATGGTACCCGTCAGGTTATAGGGGCGCCCCAGAAACAGGCTGGCCGCGTGAATGTTGCCTTCGTTCAGAGCGGCCCGGATTTTGGATGAACTCACGCCCACGGCATCGACATCCTGCCGGGGAATCTCTTCAACGTCGAAGCCGTATTCGTGCTGGTGCTGCTGGATATAGTCGAACCCACCCTGCCGGTCCTTGCCGAAGCGATGGTCGTAGCCGATCACCAGTTTTCTGGTGCCTATGGCGTCGATCAGAATCTGCCGGATGAATTCTTCGGAGGTTAACTGCGAAAACGACCGCGTAAAAGGAATCACAATCAGGTGATCGACGCCCGCCTGTTCGAGTCGTTCAATTTTCTCGTCGAGCGTCGAGAGCAGCTTCAGATTCTGACTATCGTTGGAAACGACCGTACGCGGATGCGGCCAGTACGTCAGCACCACGGATTCGCCCGCGTTGGCCCGGGTTATTTCAACTAATCGCGCCAGAATGGTCTGGTGGCCAAGGTGTACCCCGTCAAACGTACCGCTGGTCACAACGGCGTAGGGAAGGGGCTGGATGGTATCAATGCCGCGGTGGACAATCATGCAGGAAAATGTTCGGCGCGGTAGCGTTCGATGAACCCGTCAACGCTATCGGCATCTTTTACAACGAATTCGCCGATTCGGGTACGGCGCAGGTTTGCCAGGTACGCGCCGTTGCCCAGCAACAGGCCCAGATCACGTACCAGACTACGAATATACGTGCCTTTGGAACATACAATGCGAAAATCGACCGCCGGGAACCCATCGGTCAGGACGTTGAAGGTCGACACCGTCACCACGCGGGATTTGATTCCTTCGGCCGTTTCGCCCCGGCGGGCCTTTTCATACAGGCGTTCGCCATTGACCCGAATGGCCGAGTAAATAGGCGGAATCTGCTGAATCTCACCGGTTAACTGGCGGGCTGCGGCCTGAATTTGCTCAGGCATAATGCCCGTTACGTCGAACTCCGCATCAAAGGCCGTTTCCAGATCGACGGAGGGAGTAGTTTTGCCCAGCACGAGCGTACCGGTGTATTCTTTTTCCTGGGCCTGGTATTGATCAATCTGCTTGGTCATTTTACCGGTGCACAGAATAAGCAGACCGGTAGCCAGCGGATCGAGCGTACCAGCATGGCCAATCTTCTTGAATTTACAGGCCCGGCGCAGCTTATTTACCACGTCGAACGAGGTCCACTCAAGCGGTTTATCGATGAGGATGAGCTGGCCGGGGTCCGTTTGGGATTCTTGATTCATTACGTACAAAAATAGAACGCTGCTTAAGCCGGTATTTATGTACGTAAGCAGCGTTCTGTATACTTGCTATACAATCTCCAGTTTCACCCCGGCCGCGACCAGGCCCAGCAGCAGCAGACCCAGCGCAATGCGGTAATAGCCGAACACCTTGAAGCCGTAGCGGTTCAGGAAGCCGACGAACCCGCGGATGGCCAGCAACCCCACCACAAACGCAATGGCATTGCCGATCAGCAGCGTCTGGTAGTCGGCCGGCTGAAGGAGCGTATACGTTTTGAGCAGCTTATAGCCCGATGCGGCCGCCATGGTCGGTACGGCCAGAAAGAATGAAAATTCGGCGGCTTGCTGGCGGGTCAGGCCCTGGGTCATGCCGCCGATGATCGTTGCCGCCGACCGCGATACGCCGGGAATCATGGCAATGCATTGAAAGAAACCTACTTTGATGGCTTCGGGAAACGTAATGTCATAATCGCGGGGTTTTTCGGCAAAAATCCGGTCGATGAACACCAGTACAATGCCACCCAGCAGCAGCATTACCGCCACAACGACGACGTTTTCCAGCAGTGAATCAATGAAATCATTGAGTAAAAAACCAATTACAGCCGCGGGCAGAAACGCCACCAGGAGTTTCAGGTAAAAATCGACCTGACTCGTGTAGGGGCCAATCAGCCGTTGCAGCCCACGGGGCAGATTGCGGTACCAGGCCACCGAATCAGACGTACGGGTGTCGCGCAGAAACCGCCGGTAGTACAACACCAGGACGGATAAGATGCAGCCGAACTGTATATCGACGGTGTAAAGCTTGGTGAATTCGTTTCCGGCGATGCCGGCGAGGGAAGAGTAGATAATCATGTGGCCGGTCGAGGAAACCGGCAGGAATTCCGTTAGTCCTTCGATGATGGCCAACGCAATCGCGTGAATTAAATCCATTCGGTCAGGTAAGTGATCGGGCAAAAATAGCGGTGCCACCGCTACTTGCTGTGGCACCGCTCAGTTTTTTTTCACTTACCCTTTGTTCGGACGGGCGAGGATGGCGAAGAATTCAAGCACAAAACCGCTCATCACAACCAATGGGCCCAGTGTCAATCCCAGAAATCCGAAGCCAAATTCTTCCTTGTCGAGGCTCATGATAAAGAAGCCGGCGAGGATGAGTCCAATGCCCGCCAGCATCAACTGATAGTTCCGGCGGCCAAACGGCAGCGCGGCCGAACCGTTCGAGTCCGAAACCGTCGACGCGGGCCGGGTCGTGGTTGCTTTGGAAACCGGCGGAGTCGTAACGGGAGCCGTTTTCTTGGCCGGCTCGTCGCGAGTCAGCGTTGCTGAGCTATATGCTTTGTCTTTTGCCATGTTCGTTCGTTAATTTTATAGTATCTATCTGGGTGGACCTCAGTGAACAGTCCGGTTTGTATCAATAAACTACCCTGAGCCGGAAACGTTTACGGCCCACTCGTGCGGCTCTATCCGTACATTTCATCAACGGAAAGGCCCAGGTATCGGTTCACGGCCTGCAACGTACTGATCAGGCCGATCAACACGCCCAGTCCAATCAATCCGCCCATCAGCATGGCAATCTTATCGGGCTCCTGCAGCGACGCCAGTTCGGGCAGGTTGCTGATGGCAACCTGAATCAGCACGAACAGCAGTATGCAGGACGCCAGCCCGCTGATGAGTCCCTGTAGCATCCCCCGGGCCAGAAACGGGCGCGTAATAAATCCGTTGGTAGCCCCGACCAGCTGCATGCTCCGGATCAGCAGCCGCTGCGAATGCAGCGCGAGCCGGATGGTGTTGTTCATCAGCACGACGATGATCAGCAGCAGAATTACGGCGAACACCGCCATTACGATATAAATCCGGGTGATATTCCGGTTGATGTTATCGACCAGGTTCTCCTGATAAACCACTTCAAATACACCGTCCAGTTCTTCCAGATTCTGCTTTACTTCCAGGAGTTTAGCCTCCGCAAAGTAGTCTTCAGTCAGTTTAATCCGGTAGCTGTCGCGCAGGGGGTTTTCGCCCAGAAACTGGGAAAAATCTTCTTTGGTTTCAGCAATGAACTCTTTGGCCGCTACGTCTTTGGTTACCAGCGTAATCTGCGGTGAGCTGTTGGACTTCAGCACAAACGGCCGTTCGGCAATGGTTTTGTACAGTTTCTGAAGTTTCGACTCGCTCAGGTCTTTATCCAGAAAGGCCCTCACTTCGTAGTTCTCGCGGATGTACGTTACCAGCCGTTTCGACTGGATGGCCAGTAACCCGCAGAAACCAATTAAAAACAAAGCCAGCGTCAGGCTAAACAGAATCAGACCGCTGGGATACGCACCTACTTTCTTTTTACGAGCCATTCAGGGGTTCGTGTTTTGGACAAAAATAACGGATTCCGCCTTGGTACGGCTTAATTTAACAAAATTTAGGAAGTTGGTAGATATTTTTGGGGAGATAGGTGCAAATTGATACTATATGGTTAAGTAGGCATTTGAATATTCACCTAAATACCGGCATTTTTTAACGTGATTTGACCCCAACGCTTTTTGTGGGGTCAGCAGTCCCCCGTTTCGATTGCTGCCAGGCGGCTACGCTCTGCGAGACAATCATGTGATTCGGTACCTTACTATACTTCTGGGTTGAGGAAATGGTTTTGTGACCCAGCAGGTCCTGCAATACTTTGGTGGGCAGACCGCCCTGGGTCATCAGCGAACCGAATGTACGCCGGGCGGTGTGGCTGGTCAGGGTCAGGTACAGTGCCACGTCGTCCGTAATGAGTTTGCCCTTGTAGTAGCTACCCACTAAGACAGTTCGCGCCAAGCCCGCCTGCTGACCGATGTGCTGCAAGTACGTCGTGTAGTTAAACCGGGGTTCGGGTGGATGGCGGGGAACGGGACCGTTCAGTAGCTCCAGCGCATCATCCAGCAGGGGCACGGTGACCAGCTTGCCGGTCTTCTGCTGGATCGCTTCCAGACAGGTAAGCCCGCCGACGGTGGTCAGCGTGGGGTGCATGAGCTGGTGCAGATCAGAGTGCCTGAGACCCGTGTAACACGCCATGAGAAAATACCAGCGGGTTTCTTCCATGGTTTGCAAAAACGCTTTGGGGTAGGTCGGCTGAGGTTTTCGAAGCGTGGCCGTTCGGATCGCTTCAAGATCGCCGTGGGTCAGCGTCGGTCGGAGCGTATCACCGACCAGCCGGGTTTCAAGCCAGGTATAATCGGGGGGCACCGGACAACCCGACCGGATGGCGTACTTAAGCATGCCCCGTAATAGGCTCACGTAGGTGTGCAGCGTAGCGTCGGACAGTTCCAGTTCTTCCTGCAAGTAGACTTTGAACAGATTCAGCGTGTTTATGGTCAGGTCCGGCCAGTCAATACCCAGCCGGAACGCGGCCAGGTGGTCACCGACAATGCCGACCGATTCGCACCATGATTCAGACCGATCCGCCCGGCGTTCGGCTACGTACTGCGTAGCGAAGCTGGAAAGGGCCGGGTAGGTGGGCGCAGCAGGCGGTTCAGGCGCGGAAACAATTCGTTTGGCGCGGCCCAACACCTCTACCTGAATGCGTTTGATTTCAGCCCGTACCTGATCCTCGGTAGGCAGTAGGGGTGCCTGCTCAAAGAACTGCTCCAGTTCATCGCGGTACTTGCTCAATCGGCGGTTCGCATTTTTTGCACCGGGGGCCGTGCGCCGGATGCGCTCTTCGTCGGAGTCCCAGAACAGCGGGGCAATGCGTTCACCGGTGGCCGTACGCACCTTCCGACCCTGCCAGCAGACGCGCAGGTGAATCGGTGCCGTACCATCGTCACCGAGTCGATCTTCCCGCAAATACAGGGTAATGGCAGGCGTCATGCCGTAGCCACGCGGATGATGTACTCAGTGGAGCCCGGTGTTTCCCGCACTTCCAGATGCGCTTTCTGGGGTTTTAATAGCATGGGGCCTTCGCCTAAGAACAGCCAGGTCGGTGAGCATCCCAGATCGGACAGGGCATACAAGACGGTAAAGCTGAATTCGGAGCGGCCGATTTCGATGTTGGAGACGGTCGTTTGCTCAACGCCTAGCTGAGCAGCCAGTTCGGACTGGGAAAGACCAAGCCGTTTACGGAACTCGCGGAAGCGCTTGGATAGATCAGCCGCTTTCGGATTACGAGTGAGGGGCATACAGTATGTTTTTAGGTGGTAAGTTGGGACAAATGAAAAATGTGTTATTTGAGGGTAAGGGATTCAATGGTTAATGTTAAATATTGAGGGAAATCGTTTTTGTTAATTCCTGTATAAAAATGTTTACTTAAATGATCGTCTTTCAGTTCAAATTTATATTTAGAGACAAGCTCAATAACATGGTCTTGTTTTAATAGATCAGATTTAAATTTCAACGAAAGCATAGTTCCTCTACGAAACTCATACTCATCATTTAAAAGGCTCCTTGTAAAAGGTGCTATGTCAATAACTTCACTGTTATATCGAAGAACGCCGAGAAAAATAGTTACACCATTGTTGTCTTTCACCAATGGGCTTTTAGTAATCGTTTCCCCATTATATCTATACGTTTCTGACTTTTGTGCTACGCAAATAGTGGTCACTAATGTTAAAAGTAAAGCTAGTTTCATATCAATTAGTGGTTTGGTTCCAATATCCTTTAACTAAAAATACACGTTGTATATCATTTTTCTCAACGGGGTAGGGCGGTTGGCGTTTATTTTCACTGACCAGCATAACTTTCGATTCATCCCCCTCGCAAGGTTGAATGTACTTTAATACACGGTGACCAGGATAGGCTACCATATATATCTGACCGTAATCAAAATACTTCTTTGACTCAATCGGATAAATGAAAACGGTAGCACCGGGCAGTATTCGATCATACATAGAATCACCCCAAACTTTACAGGCTATGCAGCCAGCGAATTCGGGTGCATAGATATATCCAGCGGGGTTATCGGACTCATCAAAAAACACCTCAATCTTTCCGGCTGTAACTTCTACATCATAAAAAGGGATGTAACTGCTTTTTTCATAAATGAGGTTGGAATCAGCCTGAACATTGTGCTTATATGAATCCTCAACTCTCTTATAGTCCGCAATTTTATAGAGCGGCTTATGTTCTTGAGCTTGCAAAGCGCCATTACGCTCTTCAATGAGATCGTCTAGAGATGTCTCGTAAAGTTTAGCCAAACTTGCCAATACTGATATAGGAGGTATATTAGTATTGCTTTCGTACAGACTAATCATCTGCTTTGACTTGCCAAGATTCAAGCCCTTTAAATGCTCTGCCACGTGCTGTTGCGTTAATTTTTTTGATTCACGCAACGCCTTCAATTTAGCTCCCAGGGACATTTCTTCAATAGCAGATACATAGTCAAGCATAAAATATCAAGTTTTGCTTGACAAGTTCGGTAAAACTTGCTTACCTTTGGTTCTATAATTTGACAAGCGGACGAATGAACGCTTGAATGCACGCAAAAATACACGAACGATGGTCGTAAGCAAGAACATTGAGCAATCTCTTCGTGAGCGGCTGGCGCAAACCGAAGGGGGAATTAAGGCGGCAGCCGCCTTAGGAGGCATCTCGGAGCGGGCCGCTCAGAAAATCATGCGCTTTGAAAACGTCACCCAGCCAACCTACGACGCTTTCATTAACGGTCTGGATCGGCTGGAACTAGCCGAACTGCAACGCAGGCAGGAAAACGAACGTAAGGCGGTGTCAAAATCACTGGTAGCATGAACGCACTGGTCACAATTGTAGAGCGCGATGGGCAACAGCTTGTCGATGCCCGCGAACTGCATGGTTTTTTGGAAAACGGGAAGCGTTTTGCCGACTGGATAAAGCTACGTATAACCCAGTATGGACTTGTCGAAGGTGTAGACTATTCTTCATTTCACCAGATAGTGAAGCGAGAAAAAGGCGCAACTACCCGCACCGAATACGCCCTCACCCTAACCTGTGCCAAAGAGTTGGCGATGGTGGAAGGAAACCGAAAAGGCAAAGCCGCCCGGTTGTATTTTATTGAGTGCGAACGCAGGCTTAAGGCCGATTCGCTCCACAGCCGGGTTGACGTGCTGGAAGGTCAGGTAGCATCCCTGCAACGGCAGATAGCCGGCTTACGCCCGGCGACAACTCAACCCAACCCCCCAACACGGCACTTGCCGGCCCGCCAGTACATTGAGTTTGAACTGGTGCCAAAATTCTTCAAAGCGCCGGAAACGTACACCGATGAGTTCTGGACGGTTCCGCAGGCTATCAGCTTCCTTGAGCAAAAAACAGGGGCCAAGAAGCTCAACCGCTACCGCGTTGGCAAGGCCATGACCCGTATTGCCGGTCGTCGGTTTCAGAAGCGAATCAATGGTAAACATCCCTGGGGCTATTCTATCACCTTACTTTAACCACCTAATCCAATGTCAGATCAACTCCAACACCCGATCAACATCGCCCAACGCCGGGCCGAACTCCTCGACTGCATTCGTGACAACGCTGTCAATCTGGCCGATGCCGTACGGCAGGCCAAACAGGAGGGCCTTGTCGTCTTTGTTGACGTTGTTGACACCTGCGAATCTGGTTTTAAAATCCACATCACCCAGGTCGTCTAATGGATTTACTGCAAGCACTCACGGCACTTCCCGAACTGGTCAAAGACTTTCGGCAGGTGAGGTCTGACCTGAAAGAAATTAAGTCTCGCGTTGATGCCCACCCCGACATTCTGAGTGTACAGGCTATTGTTGAACGCTCTGGTTTTTCTCAGAATGTCGTACGTGGATGGATAAATGACGGTCGACGGATACCCGGCACGACCCGGGTCGAAAAGTTAAAAATTATTGACGGAATCAGTGATGGTAGTCACCGGGTACGCTGGCAGGAATGGCAGCGCTGGCTTTCCCTGTTCCCCGACATTCAAGCGTAAAATTTTCACCTCTAATACCACCTAATAACAATGGAATCTGCAAGTGACATCATGCCGTCGGTCATTAAGCTTCAGCACCTGACCGACCTCTCAAAATCTGATCTGGCCATCATGGCAGCGGCTACCGTGGAATACGCCGTCGAAGGCGGGCACGATACGCTGGCCTTGCTGGGGCTGGCTACCAAACTCGAACTCTACGCAGCCGAGGTAAAGAAACAGGCTAAAACAGCCGCCTTGAATGAGCTGGCCACCTACGGAAAGGGGGGCGTTGCCAAGGCCGGGGTAAAGCTGCAACTCGCTGAGGTCGGTGTCAGCTACGACTACACCCATGATCCGGTCTGGCAGAGCCGCAACGCCGACGTGACAGCGGCCAAAAGCTTGCTGAAAGACTGGGAGGAACTGCTGAAGAAAATCCCCCACGGCGGCATGGTCATCAGTGATCCCGATACGGGTGAGGAGTATACCGCCCACCCGCTCCTGCGTACAGCCGAAGAATCCATCAAAGCTTCCATCCTCTAGACTCCTACCACCATGCCAACCGTATCAACCGCTACCAGTCTGGCCAATCAATTCTGGCAAACGTATGCTTTTGAGTTGCCCGGGGACGATAACGACCCGGGCAAGGGTTCCGACTGGATTCGGGACCTAAGCACCCTTTTAAACGAGTGGCCGATCACGGCCGCTGGCAAGTCCGATGAAGCGCAGCTCATGCTGGGCTTTGAGGTGGCCTTCTCGTTTTTTCAACTACGCTTGTCAGGCGTATACTACGCGTCGGAGGTGTACAAGTGGACCTACCGGTTCATGCCCCTGCTGTTCACCCGGTACCGCCAGTCCGACCGCATCTTTCGGCTGATGGGCATTCGGCAGGCGATCGTCCTGCAAGCCAATACGTATGCCTATATGGCGGCCGGTTGGGAGAACTGGATTTCGGAGCCGCTGAACGTAACCAAACACGCCTACCTGGACGGCATTGACTATGCAGCGGCCTACCCCAACTGAGGATGAGCGGGGCTTTCCGCCCCTGTGGTTCAAGTGTCTGAGCTTCTTTCTGGGCTGCTATCTGGTCGCCTACTTTCTGGTAACTATCTATGTCAAGTTTTTCAAATCGTAAACCAATTCAATTTCATGAAATCAATCCTAGTTACAACTGAGCACCGGGGCGTATGGTACGCCGAAGTTGAGGAGTCAACCGACCTGTCACAATCAACGCTGAAAGACTTGAAGAATTGCCGGATGGCCATTTATTGGGGTACGACTAAAGGCCTGCACCAGCTGGCCGAAACGGGGCCTACCAACAACAGTAAGATTTCAGCACCCTGTGACATTCTGGTACTCCATAAGGTGACAGGTGTGTTTGCTGTAACCGATGAAGCAAAAGCCAAATGGAACAAGTCGAATTCTTAACCTACGGGGATGTGATTGATTCAGGTGCCTGCCACGATGGGGTGGTGGGTGCCTGTGAAAAAGCCAGAGTGTGGGCCGGGCCTGTCGATACGATGCTAAAGCGATTTCGTGGAAACGAATCCTACATTTTAAAGGCAGCCAATTTGAACGGCTCCGGCGACGGCTCCGGCTACGGCGACGGCTACGGCTCCGGCGACGGCTCCGGCTCCGGCTACGGCTCCGGCTACGGCGACGGCTACGGCTCCGGCGACGGCTCCGGCTACGGCGACGGCTACGGCTCCGGCGACGGCTCCGGCTCCGGCTACGGCTCCGGCTACGGCGACGGCTACGGCTCCGGCTCCGGCTACGGCGACGGCTACGGCTCCGGCGACGGCTACGGCTCCGGCGACGGCTCCGGCTCCGGCTACGGCTCCGTAATGTAATTCTCGATAAACGCCCGGCCGGTTTAGCCGCTGGCCGGGCTTCATTTTCAAATCCTAAGTCTATCATGACACAATCACTCATACCGACTTCGACATCGGACATTCAGACGGTTGCCCAAAATCTGGCCCAATCAGGCTATTTCAAAGATGCGCAGGATGCTACCAAGGCATTCGTTAAAGTGCTGGCCGGGGCCGAGCTGGGCCTGCCTGCCTTTCAGAGCATGTCCGGCATACACATCGTGCAGGGTAAGCCGGTGCTGGGTTCGGGTCTGATCGCTTCCATCATTAAACGGTCGGGGCGTTACAATTACAAAGTGGTGGAGCATACGGCGGAGGTCTGCCGGCTGGACTTCTACGAGAACGGTGAACTGATTGGCACCTCGGAAATGACTATGAAGGAAGCCAAAGCCGCGAACATGAACATGGAATGGAACCGGGATAAAAACGCATGGCAGGAGAAAGCCACCTGGAAGAACTACCCTAAAAACATGCTGTTTAACCGGGCCATTTCCAACGGCGCCAAGTGGCATTGTCCGGACATCTTCGGAGGGCCGATCTATTCGGAAGGCGAAATTGAAGAGCGCGAGCCGGTACAGGACGTAACAGCTGAGGTGGTGCATGAGGCCAAACCCGTTGCTCGACAGGCCTACGAACGGCCTGAACCGGCTGAGGTGCCCACCAAACCTGCGCCTGCCACCGGCAAGAAAGCAGTGGCCGATCAGTCGAAAGTGGTCGATGCTTACATGAAGGACATCAGCAATGCCAATGATGATACATCCTTTGACTGGCTCGAATCGGCCATCGGTCAGGACGGCCAGATTCCCGATCAGGCCCGCCAGTTGTTGATCAAAGGCAGCATTGACCGGCGCATTCAGCATCACGTGCATGATCTGGATTCGGTCAACGTCATTAAAAAGCGCATCGTTGGCTGGGCCAAGCTGCTGGGTCAGGACACGACTGCCGACCTGCTGAAAGACCTCATCGAAGCAGCTGGCAACTTGGGCATCAAGTACGAGAATAAGCAGTTCTACATCCCCGAACCGGCCGAGGCCGTAACCGATGCCGCCTGATGAGTCAGCTAATTACGCCCGATATAATTGATACGGTTCTTGATGAGCTTAAGGAAATGGGCTACAAAATTGAGCCGCCCAAACTTGATGGCCCTACGTCGGTGGATTGGGCCGATGATGTCGACAACGAACCCGCCACTATCGTCTTTCAGGCGAGCCGATCCATCACCGACGAATCCGTAGTGGAAGAGCTACAGCGTCTGCACGACACCTACGGCTACCGGTTAGCCGAAAAACTACGCAACCTCTAACGGGGCCGGTCTGGCCCCACTTCTTTCCCCCAATGGCTAAAAAACAACCGGCCCCCCAGACGGGGCCACGGCTCGTCTTTGTCGGCTCCAGTCTTAAAAAAGCCCTCCAGTTCTGCGGTGGGGCCATGACGCCAAACCCGCTCGTGCCGGTCGCTGAAAACGTGCGCATCGTAGCTCAGAACGGGCAGGCTACGCTCACCGGTACCGATATGCGCATGACCAACTCGGTGACCATCGACTGCGAGCTGATGGGTACCAGCGCGGAAAGCCTGACGGCGCTGTTACCCTACGCCCTGCTGAACTCGCTCATGAGTTCGCTCACGAACGATCCGGTGATCGTGTCGATCGATGAGACCAGCTACGGTCACACGATTTCGGCCAAAACCGGTACCTACAAAATGACCGGCGAAAACCCGATCGACTTCCCAAGGGGCGTAAAGCCGGGCAGTGAAGAGCCCCTACGGTTAACCCTGTCCGGAACCGAGCGCGCTGCGTTTATGACCGGGCTGGCCAGAACCGTCTTTGCCGTCGGCACGGATGATCTCCGCCCGGCCATGACCGGCGTGAGTCTACGGGTAACCCCCGGGGTCATCCGGCTTTGCGCCACGGACGGGCACCGGCTGGCTCTGACCCGGCTGCCGGTTGAGCTGGCTACCGAGCTGGAGATCATCCTGCCCGCCAAGTTCACCCGGGCGCTGTTAAAGCAGCTCGCCGATACGGGCGAAGCCTTGCCGCTGGAGCTGGCCATTTCGGGCAATAGTTTGTCAGCCACCATCCAGCACTACCGCATGGAAACGCTGTTGATCGACGAGCGCTTTCCCGACGTGGAAAACGCCATCCCCGTGAATCAACCCATCGAAGTGCGCTTTCAGAAAGAGGAGGTAGCTGACGCCCTGAAGCGGGTGCTGCTGTTTGCCAACCGCACTACCTGGCAGATTCGACTGGCCATCTCCGAGGGTACGCTGACGATCTCGGCTGAAGACCTCGACTACTCCCACGAGGGCACCGAGATTGTGGATTGCCAGCTGACGGGTGATCCCATTACGATCGGCTTTAACGGCAAGCTGTTTGCCGACTGTCTGGCCCATACCGAGGGGGATACGGTCCGGCTAAAGCTGACCTCGTACAACCGGGCGGGTCTGCTATACGGTGCGTCGGAGCACAGCTTCGCGCTGGTCATGCCCTGTCTGTTGAATAGTATCGCTTAACTCCAATCATCCATGAATGTAAAGCTCATTTCCATTACCCAGTCGCTAATCGAGGAAAAGCAATTATCGGCTGAAGACCTGATCGTTTACACGGCTAGGGTTAGTAATCCCTCAAATCAACTTAATACAGAAACATCCGATAAGCTTATTGCCTACCTGATTCGCAATAAACACTGGTCACCGTTTGAGATGGTCGATATGACCGTCGAGATTGTAACCAGCCGGGCTATTGCAGCTCAGATTCTGCGGCATCGTAGTTTCTCGTTTCAGGAGTTCAGTCAGCGGTACGCCGAGGTTACCCAGATGGAACCGGTACAAATCCGGAAGCAAGCGGATAAGAACCGTCAGAGTAGTACTGAGGAGTTTGATCCCGTGCTTACCATTGACAGTGGCAATGATTTCGTGTCAGATGTGGCCTCGATGGCCATTGAGGATCATTTGCAATACAGTCAGAACTTGTACAAGTCGCTGCTACAGGCCGGTGTAGCTAAAGAGGTAGCCCGTATGGTGCTGCCCCTGACGACTCAGACTACCATCTACATGAAAGGTAGCGTACGTAGCTGGATTCACTATCTGCAAATCCGGTGCGATGAGCATACGCAGGCGGAACATAGACAAGTTGCCTGTGCCATTCTCGACTGTTTCAAAACGCAATTTCCTAGCATCTCTAAAGCCCTCGAATTATGAAAACCTCTATTGAGCAAGTACAGGAGTTTCACGAAGTATTTAATCATCCGGTTGCTGAGAGTCCCACTATTCCCGATCAGGCGACGGTTGATTTCCGGGTCAAGTTCATCCGTGAAGAGTTGGACGAATTAGTGAAAGCTGTTGAAGCGGGCGACCTGGTAGAATTGGCTGATGCGCTGGGCGACATTCAATACGTGTTGGATGGGTTCTTTCTGAACGCAGGCCTGCACGAAAAGAAAGATGCCATCCTGACGGAAATCCACCGCAGCAACATGAGCAAGGCTTGCCATTCGATTGAACACGCAGTCGAGACTATGAATGCACTAGGCCGGGATGGGTATGAGTGCTACTACCAACAGATTGGTGGCAAGTACATTGTTAAACGCCGGTCGGATGGCAAAGTAATGAAAGCGCTGGGGTATTGTAAGCCAAACCTAAAACCGATAATCAATCATGCAAAATGACCCCGTAAACCATCCGGCTCATTATACGGATGGACAGATCGAAGTAATTGATTTTATCGAAGACAAGAAGCTTGGTTTCTGCTTGGGTAACGCCGTCAAATACATTGCCCGGGCGGGTAAGAAAGACCCCACCAAAACGGTGGAGGATCTACAGAAAGCCAGATGGTACCTAGACCGGGAGATTGCCCATCATAAGGCGCAGGGAGGGGCATAACCATGTAGTAAAATACCACTATCAAACGTATCTTACTAATGTCACTCATGTTCCATCCCTCCCATTCCGCATCGCTGCTGCTGGTCACCCTGCTGGTAGTGATCGTCTGGACCGCGCTGGTGATTCGCCGGCTGGGATACCGCCCTGGCCGGCGCTACCGCCCGACCCTGGGCTTTCGGCTGGGCAATCTGGCCGGCCTTGTGATGCTGATCTGGTCCACGCTAAAAAACCGTACCGTATGAAACGCCAACCCAAATACCAGATTGTGGCCAAAGGCCCGTTCGTGGAACTGACCCGGACGGCTACCACCGAAACCCAGTGCCGGCGCATTCTGAAACTGATCCGGCAGGCGCACCTGTCGGCGCTGGATTACAACATGCCGAAACCGAAACGCCCGCCTAATCGGCCGGATCGATTTGGGAAATTTGGTCGCCAAGAAACTTATAAAGCCCAGATGGCCAGCTGGCAGGCCTACCGGGCCGATCCTGAAAACCGCCTGAGCGTTCAGATCATCAACCTTCAACAGCAATCAACTAACAACTAACCATCATGAAAACAATAGCCTCACTAAGTACCATCACTTTGATTCTCGTTTTCTACGCCGTTTTGCTGGCATGGCCGGTTCAGCTGCTTTGGAACGATGTTGCCGTTCGGCTCTTTCACATGCCGGTGCTGGACTTCTGGGACGCGCTGAAGCTAAGCCTGCTGTGTTCGATTCTGTTCAAAGGGGGCAGTAGTTCATCCAAGAAAGAGTAACCGGTATGATAAGTAAGAAGATCATTTATGGCTGTGAGGGTCGCGGTGATGCGGGTATACCTTATTTGACCCGGTATACGCTTATTCAGCGTAAAACATGGCAGTTATGCTTACACGTTTTCCACCGGTCAGATCATCCGGATTTTCACGATCACCCCTGGAACTTCTGGACACTGGTTTTGTGGCGGGGGTACATCGAACGGTTGCCCGGTGGTAAGTCCCGTCGCATTTGGCCGGGCATGCTTCTGTACCGGCCGGCTACGCACGCGCACTGGGTACAACTGCACCCTATATATGACCGAAACACCCAGGACCGGGCCAAAATCGGTAAGCGTTTAGGCGAGCGAACAGCCGTAACGCTGTGCCTGATGGGCAGACGTAGACGCGTCTGGGGATTTTTCACCGAAGGGAGCTGGGTAACCTGGTACAACTACTTTATTAAAAAAGGCTGTTTATGATCCAACTACGACCTTACCAGCTTTCCGCCATCGAGATGCTGCGCGATTCGTTCCGGGCCGGTCATCGCCGGGTAGTGCTGTGTCTGCCCACCGGGGCGGGAAAGACCAAGACGTTTAGTCACATGGTCGATGAGCACCTGGGGCGCAATCTGACCAACCGGGCCTTGATCCTCACGCACCGCATCGAGCTATTGACCCAGGCGGGCGGGGCGCTCTCGGAGCGGAACCTGCGCATCGAACGCATCACGGCCGACAACCGGCACATCAACCGGCGGGCGCGCTGCTTTGTGGGCATGATCGATACCTACATGAAGCGCATCGAAAAGATGCCCGACCTGGCCGCGGGCCTGACGATGGTGATCATCGACGAGTGCCACATGGGGAACTTCAAGCGGTTGTTCCGCTACTGGGATGAACAGGCGCTGAACCCGGTGGTGATCGGAGCCACGGCGACCCCCATCGCGGCCAGTAAGAAAGACCCGCTCTCGAACTACTACTCGGATATCGTCTGTCCGGTGCAGATTCCGGAGCTCATCGAGATGGGCTTTCTTTCCCCGGCAGTTACCTTTTCCGCCAAACAGGTCGACCGCTCGAAGCTCAAAGTGGACAAGAAAGGGGAGTACTCCGATCAGTCTCAGATGGACGTGTTTGCCAAGCGTGAGGTGTACGCCGGTCTGCTGGACAAGTACCGGGAGTTTTGCCTTCGAGACCGTGGCGACGGACCGCGCCACCCGCTGAAAACGATCGTCTTCAACGTGAACGTCGAGCACAGCCTGGCCGTCACCGAGGAGTTCAACCGGGCGGGTATTCCGGCCCGGCACCTCGACGGCGACACCGATCCCGATGAGCGCGAATCAATCATTATGGCTTTCAAGAGTGGCGCCTTCCCGGTGCTGTGCAACGTGGGCATTCTCAACGCCGGTTTTGACGATCCGGCCGTCGAGTGCGTAGTGATGAACCGGGCCACCACCTCGGAGGCTTACTGGCTACAGGCCTGCGGGCGGGGGAGCCGGATTGCGCCCGGCAAGGATCACTTTAGGATTCTGGACATGGGCGGCAATTACCGCGAGCTGGGCCTGTGGGAATCGCCCCGGGACTGGCGGGCCAAGTTCGAAGGGCGCAAAGGTACCTCCCAGAAAGAAGGCGTGGCCCCGGTCAAGGATTGCCCCAGCTGCGAGGCCATCATCCGGGCCAGTGCACCCATCTGCCCCCAGTGCCAGTACGAATTCCCCAAAAAGGAGAGCGCGCCATCGGTGGGCATCGACGCTGAATTTGAAGTCGTGGCGGATTTTCGGGAGGTGCTGAAGCTGGATAGGGCCGCCAACTGGCCGGAGCTACGTGTTGAACAACTCGAGCAGATCCGCAAAGCCCGTGACCGTAAGAAAGGCTGGATGATCCACATCATTCGCCAGCGGGCCCAGAGCGAAGCGCAGTTCCGGGATGAACTCCGAGCCGCGGCTGACCTGTGGGGCTACAAAAAAGGCTGGGAAAACTACCAGCCCTACCAGCTGCCCATCCTGCAGCCCAGTCACGATCTCGAAGCGCATCCCTTCCGGCAGGCATCGCCGGCTTACTAAGCTTTATAAATACGCTTGATAAGCGTAACTTACCAATCCCTTTCGTATGAAGACGCCATCTCGTAAAGTACAATGCACTTGTCCCGTTTGTGGGAAAGTTTTTGAAAAGTTCCCCTCACTGTTGGTTGGCAAAGTTCAGGTCTATTGCTCCAGAACTTGCAAGTATGAGGGCACTAAAACTAAGACGGAGGTTGAGTGTGCCCAGTGTGGAAAATCAGTGAGCAAGTTTGTCTGCGAAGTAAGGGATAATAGCACTCACTACTGTTCTGCAACGTGCTATAATTCAAGTAGGAGAAAGCATATCAAGTCCACGACCTACGTAAAGCTAAACGGAAGGCATGAGCATCGCGTAGTAGCCGAAAAGCTCTTAGGCAGGGCACTACTAAGCAGGGAGGTTGTCCATCATATAGATGAAAATAAACACAACAACGCTCCGGAAAACCTGGCAATTCTTCCTAATCAACGCTTGCACGCTATTGTTCATTCCACCCCCGATTTCGATTTAGAACCTTACAAATTATTGAATTTGAGCAATGGGAACATATCAAGAATTTCTCGAAAGTAAAATTACACTTGCCCCTAAAACCGGGCTTCAGATTTCACAAGACAAACTGCACCCGATATTAAAGCCGCATCAACGCGATATTGTTCAATGGGCTTGTAAAGGTGGATGTAGAGCCATATTTGCAAGTTTTGGATTGGGCAAAACCATGATTCAGCTCGAAACGCTGCGCCTGCTGCACCACTACAGTGATGGCACCAGGGCGGTGCTGATCGTCTGTCCGCTGGGCGTCAAGCATGAGTTCGTACGCGACGGGCTGAAGCTCGGCATTACGCCTATTCGCTACATTACCAGCACCGATGAGATGGACGCCGGGACGGTGTTTTACATCACCAACTACGAACGCATCCGGCGCGGTCAGATCGATGCGTCTCAGTTTCTGGCCGTCACCTTCGACGAGGCCAGTATCCTGCGGAGTCTCGACACCGACACGACCCAGACCATCCTGGAAACGTTTCAGCAGGTGCCGTTCCGGTTCGTGTGCACCGCTACGCCCTCACCCAACCGCTACCTGGAGCTGATCAACTACGCCGAGTATCTGGGCATCATGGACCGCGGTCAGGCCCTGACGCGCTTCTTTGAGCGTGACAGCACGACGGCCGGCAACCTGACGCTCTACGCCAAACGCGAACGGGAGTTCTGGCTGTGGATGAGCTCATGGGCCTGCTTCATTACCAAGCCCTCCGACTTAGGCTATGACGACGCCGGCTACGATTTACCCGAGCTGACGGTCGTGCCCCACCTGATCAGCTTTGAGCGGGCCGTCTCGGTCGACCGTAAAACCGGACAGTCGACGTTCGTGCCGGACTCCTCCAAATCGCTGACCGATGCCGCTAAGGAGAAACGGGAATCCATGCCCCATCGGATTGAAAAGATGGCCGAGCTGGTATTCAACGATCCGCATAACCACTGGCTGATCTGGCACCATTTGGAAGATGAGCGGAAAACCATTCAGCACAGGCTGGGAACCACCTGCAAATCCGTCTGGGGCTCGCAGAACATGGACCAGCGGGAAGAGTTTCTGACCGGCTTTGCTGAAGGTCGTTACCCAATTCTTTCGACCAAACCCGAAATCGCCGGCAGCGGGGTCAACCTGCAATACCACTGCCACAAGGCCGTCTTCGTGGGCATTGATTATAAGTTTAATGACTTTGTCCAGGCCGTGCACCGCATCTTCCGCTTTGGGCAGGAGCGGCCCTGCGAGGTGCACGTGATCTACACCGATGCCGAAACCGAGATTTACAAAACCCTCATGCAGAAGTGGCAGCAGCACCGCACCCTGCAAAGCGAGATGACGGACATCATCCGCCGGTTTGGGCTCAACAGTGACCTCTACCAGCAGGAACTGAAACGGGAGCTGTTCACCGGCCGTAAGGTAGCCGAAGGTGTTGGCTGGACGCTTATCAATAACGATTGCGTGGCCGAGTGGGAAACGTTTTCTGACGACAGCCTCGATCTGATCGTGACCAGCATCCCCTTTGGTAACCATTACGAATATTCGGAGAACTACAACTGCTTTGGCCATAACGAGACCAACGAAAAGTTCTTCGAGCAGATGGACTTTCTGGTACCGCACCTCTACCGTACGCTCAAACCCGGCCGCATTGCCGCCATCCACGTCAAGGACCGGATCCGCTACAGCTATATGAACGGTACGGGCTTTACCTCGATTGATCCCTTCAGCGACGAGACGACGGCCTGCTTTCGTAAACATGGCTTTCATTTGCTGACCCGCATCACGGTCGATACCGACGTCGTGCAGGAGAACAATCAGACCTACCGCCTGGGCTGGAGTGAAGCCTGCAAGGATATGACCAAGATGGGCGCGGGCCTGCCTGAATACGTGCTCGTATTTCGCAAAGCGCCGACCTCCTCCGACAACGCCTACGCCGATGTTCCGGTAACGCACAGCAAAGAGCAGTACAGCCGGGGCCGCTGGCAGCTCGACGCCCATGCCCACTGGAAGACCTCGGGCGAGCGGCTGGTGAGTGAGGAGGCCCTGCGCCGGCTCGACCTCAGGGACGTGCTCAAACTCTGGAAGGCGCTGGAAGCCACCGAGCGCTACGACTACCACCGCCACGTGGCGATCTGCGAAGCGCTGGACCGGATCAAAAAGCTCCCTTCGACGTTCATGGCCGTGCCACCCCAGGCGAACCACCCCGACATCTGGGACGACATTACCCGGATGCGGACGCTGAACTCGGAGCAGGTCAAGAAGGGCAACGGCAAGCACATCTGCCCCCTGCAGCTCGACATCATCGAACGGCTCATCGAGCGCTACAGTAACCCCGGTGAGCTGGTAGCCGATCCCTTCGGGGGCATTATGTCGGTGCCGTATCAGGCCCTGAAGATGAAGCGCCGGGCGCTGGCCACCGAACTGACGACCGCCTACTGGCAGGATGGCATCAAGCACGTGCGGGGGCTGGAAGTGTCCCAGTCGGCGCTGAGTATTTTCGATCTGATTGAAACCGGAGATGCGCTATGAAAAAGCCAAAGTACGACTGGCACCTTGGTCCTTACGGCCGGATCATCTGCGAGAACGGGGATACCGTACTTAACATCTGCACCTACGGGGATCGGCCCAATATCATGTGCTTTATCCGAGTTGCCTACTTCGAGACACCCCATGAAGCCGTCTGGCGGGGTGGTCATAAAGTGGGCTATACCGGCCCCGGCTGGCGGTATGGTTTGTCAGCCTGGGTAGGTGGGGGCTGGTCGCTGCTAAGTCTGGACGGAGGTAAGGATCAAAGCTATATCTGTGCCGACTCAACGCCCTACGCTACTCGGCAGGCCGCCATCAAGGGCGCGCTGCACGAATTTGTTACCGAGTGCGATCGGTGGCTGCAAATCCCTTCGGATTCCAGCAGGGCCTACCATACGCACTACGGTCTGATCAGTCGGCCCGGCCGTGAGCAGCTCGCGTATTATCTGTGCATGCCTGAATGGGAACCAATGTGGCTGCTACTGGAAGAGTACCTAAAATATGACGACTGGCTGATTGACGTGCGAACGCCTAAAACAACGCAGCCGGTTCAGCAACTCGCTTTATTCTAATACCCACTCCCCTGGTATGACAACCACCCTAAACGCCCTGATTACCTACTACCAGCACTACGGCGATAAGATCGGTCTGGACATCTCGCTGGAGGATTTCTTCACCGGTGTGCGCACGAACCCTACCTGGAAAGCGTACGCCGACGCCGTTCGGGCCATCGACCGGGATACCAACCCAGACGGCTACAAAGCCGCCAAGGATAAAGGCGAGTTCGTGATTCTGTCGGGCCGCTGCAAGGACCGCTCGGAGAAGGGGCTGGTCGAACCCTCGGGCGTGATGGGCATCGACTTCGATAAGCTCAACGACGATCTGGAGCGGGTGCGTGAGCAGCTTATGGCCGACAAGTACACGATGGCGGCCGGTAAGTCCGTCGGTGGCCGTGGTCTGTTCGCGCTGGTCCGGGTCGATGCCGGCCGGTGGGGCGATAGCTTTGACGGTCTTCGCGACTACTACGCCAAAACCTACGGGCTGGTAGCGGCTTTCGATAAGGGATGCCGCAACATCAACCGGCTCAGATTTGTCACCCACGATCCCGACCTGTACGTAGCCGCTTCGGAGCCGCCCTTGTTCCGGGAGTACCCCACGGCCAAAGCCCGGCGCGAAGCGGCCAAACCCATCGGTACATTCATTCATACGGGCCGCGACATCGATCATCTGCTGGAGCAGGTGGAAGGCCGGGCGCTGGACATTACCGGCTCGTATGAAGACTGGATCAAGCTCGGCTGGTCGCTCATTGCCCAGTACGGTGAAGAGGCCCGGGACTACTTCGACCGCTTCAGCCGCTTCCATCCGGATTACGACGAGCGGGAAACCGAGCGCAAGTTTGATTATTTGATGCGGGTCAACCCCCATACGGTGACCATTTCGTATCTCTACGCCCGCTGCAAGGCGATGGGTCTCGACGTAATGACCGAGCAGACCCGCGACATCGTCTCGCTGGCGGCCTTACGGAAGAAACTAAAAGTAAGCCGCGAGGGCACGGTCGATGAGCTGATCCGGATGGAAAAGGTAGACCCTGCCGAGGCCCAGGCCATCGTTAAGCAGGTTTACGACGCCAAGGAGGAGATTCAGACCGATGAGACGCTGTTCGATCAGCTGGAGATATTCCTGCGTAAGGAGTTTCCCATGCGCCGGAATGCCATCTCGCGCTACATCGAAGATCAGGACGGCCGTAGTCTGGTGGACGACGATTTTAACGGCATCTGGGTCGATGCCTACAAACGGGTCAGCGATAAGATCACCGATAAGATGGTCAACAAGCTCATTCATTCGCCGTTTACGCCGACGTATAATCCCATTCAGGATTTCTTTGAGCAGCATAAACACCGCCGGCCAACCGGCATGATCAAAGCGCTGGCCGATACGATTGATTCGTATACCGGACTGGAGGGCAGTTCGTTCTTTCCCGACTACGCCGAGTTTATCATCCGCAAATGGATGCTGGGGATCATATCGGCTGTCTTCGATGAGCACTCCCCGCTGATTCTGGTCCTGACCGGCCCCAAAAACACGGGCAAAACGGAATGGTTTCGCCGGTTGTTGCCCGCTGAGCTAAACCGCTACTTTGCCGAAACGACCTGGCCCGTCAGTAAGGATACCGAGATGATCATGTGCGAGAATCTGATCACCTTCAACGACGAATGGAAAGGCCCGACGGTCAAGGACCCCGAAACCCTGAAAGGACTGGCCAGCATTGATCGGTTTACGATCCGGGAGCCCTACGGCAAGGCGTTTGTCAAACGGCGCCGGCTGGCTGTTATGTGCGGCACGTCGAACCCCACCCAGATCATTGCCGATCCTGACAACAACCGCAAGATCGTGGCCATTCACGTGCGCTCGATTGACTACGAAGCCTACAACGCCATTGATAAGGTTGATCTGCTGATGGAGGCTTACCACGCGTATCAGGCCGGTGAGCGCCATCACCTCAGCAAGGAGGATGTTGCCCGCATTGCCGAGGAAATTCAGGGCTTTGAAGTGCATTCCATGGAGCGCCAACTGCTGGAAGCGTACGTTGAGAAACCGACGGGAAAAGGCGGTCAGGATGTGGTGTTTATGAGCGCTCTGAAGATCATGCTGTACCTGGAAAACAAGGCCAATAACCGTAAATTATCCGAGGCTATGATTGGCCGCGAACTGTCGGCACTTGGCTACGAGAAAAAACGGAAACGGGCCGCTGATGGACTCCGGGAGTACGGCTATGATGTGGTGCTGAGGGTCTGACGAGCCGCTGTCCCCCCTTTTTCTAGGACCGGCCCTACTTTTTTTTTGAAAAGGGGGGACAGATAAGCTACTGATATACAGCGTATTTATACCCTCTGTCCCTACTTACCCTACTTTTTTATAAGAATTAATATTACGAGAGTAGAGAGACACAGGGTATATGGTATAGGGGTATATATGTGTGTTAAACGTATTATACGTATATAGAAAATAATTTTTGGCCAAAAAAGTAGGGTAAGTAGGGACAGCGAGCCTAACCTATTGACAGTGAATATCTTATCTGTCCCCCCTTTTTAGTTCGAATGGGGGGACAGGGCAAAAAAAGGGGGGTTTGTCCCTACTTTTATCAGTTTTGGGCGTGAAGCAACACTAAAAAGCGTACGATGGACTCATTTATTCAACCCGACGAAACCAACTGGAGCGAAGCTAAACTCCAAAGCGAATGCTTTCAATGGCACTGGAATGAATACCCCGAGGAGCGGGGTCTGTTGCACTGCAACAACAACAACTCCGAGAACCGCATCAAGGGCAACCTCAACAAAGCCGTAGGTGTGGTCAAGGGTGTTGCCGATCTGGAATACCTGGCCAGTGGCTTTACCTGCTTTATCGAGATGAAGCTACCGGGCCAGTCCCAGAGCCGCGAGCAGATCCGGTTCATGCGCCAGTGTTTTGACCGCGGTCACGAGTACGTCATCATCCGCTCGAAGCCCGCCTTCATGGCCCTGATGCAGCAGCTGCAACGGGGCCAGCGCCCCCAATCCGTCGAACAATTTAACCAACCCCAATCCCATGCAACCCATTCTTAGCCGGCTCGAAGCCGATCAGATTCAGTACGTCAAGGGCTCAGGCCCCTACGCCGAGATTCATTACGCCGATCCCAGCCGGCCCCTCAGTAAACGCATGCTGGTCGTATCCCATCCGGTGAAAGCCGTGGCCATGCACCTGCCTGGCTTCGTCAGGATCCATAAGTCCTTTCTGGTCAATCCGGCGTTCGTGGAAAAGAGTTCGGCGTTCGATCCCAAGGTAGGGGGTACGGTGACCCTGCAATCGGGCCATCAACTGCCCATCAGCCGGCGCGTGTACTTCGAGGTGATCAAACTCCTGCCGGTGCTGATTCTGCTCCTCCTGAGCAGTTGCACGAGCTTTGAGAAGGCCTTTCGCAAGTACGGCCGCACGGTGAACGATACGACCTACACCACCGTTCAGCTAACGGTGCCCAAAGACTCGAGTATTCTGGTCGTTAAGACCGATACGACCCGCATTGTGGAGCGTGTTCGGCAGGGGAGGGCAACGGTGACGATTATCCGCGAGCCGACCAATACGACCGTGCTGGCTGAATGCGATACGGTGGTGGTGGAAAAGCGGGTTCCCGGCGTGATCAGAACCCAGCTGTGGGGCGTCGATCCAAAGTTCGAGAAACAGGCTAAACGCTGGCGAACGGCGTTTCTGATTCTGGCTGGTCTGGTTATCGCGGTGCTGGCGGCCGTCTGGTTTCTTAAGCGCTTTACCGTTGGGGTGCAGGTCCAACGGCGCAATCCACCGACCAGGCTGGAGAACAACCATCCGTGGTAATACGCTTTTGAAACGTGTTATATTTGTGAAACTTGTAACGAACATGGATCAGCCGGAACAAACCCCACTGGATATATTAACCACCCGACAGCGCCGGTTTGTGGAAGCCTACATCGACTGCGGCAACGCAACCAGGGCGGCTAAGACGGCCGGCTACTCCGAAAAGACGGCGTATGCGTCTGGTGCTGAGAACCTAAGGAAACCTCAAATCAAAGCCGCCATTAACTACCTGGGTGAACAGCTCGGCATGAGCGCCGGGGAAGCCTTTAAGCAGATGGCCGACATTGCCAAAACCCGCTTAAATGACTTCCTTATCATACATAAGGTGTTGAAGACGCCGACGGTTCGCAAGCCTCTCCAGCAGCTCATCAACGAACTGGATGCCGAGATGGAATTTGAGGAGGAGTTCGCCCGGCTGGCGGGTCTTGCGGGTAAGGATCTGGATGCCCACAAGATCGAACAGAAGAAACGCGAGCTGCAGGGCATCCGCTACGCGCTGGAGCTCGAACGTAACCCTTCTGCCTACCGGGACGTGCCGGGTGAAGCCGTCTGGGTCGATGAGGTGACCGTCGATCTGGTGAAGCTGGCCAGGGCCAAAGCCGAAGGTCGCATCAAGTCGCTGAGCTGGACCGAGCACGGCCCCAAGATCGAACTGTATGCCGCCGATGCTGCCCTGGACAAAATCCTGCAACTCCACGGCCGCTATAAGCAGGTGCCGGGCGATGCGGGAGGTAAGCCCCGGGCGGTCTATACCCTGCCTGATGGGACGACGCTGGAGTTTTAACCCCCGCAGGTGGGTAGCCTGTCGAATGAAACGATGGAAATGAACGCAACAATCTGGACTTACAACTACATGGGCGGGCCTATAATGACCTGCTACGTATGTTTACGACGTGAGCCGAATTGGAATAAGCCCGACTTCAGGCCTTGGCAACTGAACTTAGTTTTATCGATGAATTAACCACCCAACGGCCCGACGGGCGACTACTGTACACCCTCGCCGTGTTGGGTGCTTCAACCTTACTAACCACAACCAACCTGGTGGAAAACCACCGAGATCAGATGATAACAAAGCAACAGACGAACGAACTGTATGAACTGTTAGAGAAGTTCGCAGACGATTTAGGCGCAACCATTGATGCCGAAACCGATGTGGATAGCCTTGAAATCTTACGGCCTATCCACATACTTGTTCAGCAGTTGGGTAACGAACTGGAGCCTATTTTGTAACGTTTTAAATTCACCGAATTCGAGGGAATTATACTATGAAGACATACGGAGAAGGTGAAAGCTACGTCCTGCTTACTGTAAAAGAGTATAACAAACTCCTCCGTGGGGATGATGGCGATTATGTTAAAGTGCCGGTCGAAAATTGGAAGCGTCATGTTGATAACATGATGGAGCTTAGGGAAACCTGTAGGAAGCTTAAAGAAGTGCAGGATATGTTTCGTCGTCCGCATCTGATAGAAACGGCGGATGGTCAGCTTGTTGATATTGATTCGGTTCGGGCTGATCAACTGTCCCACATCCGCCAGCATTTAGCAAGTGAGGGGGCAAAGATTCTTTCTAGTCCTGTTTCTCAGTATTCAGAAGCTCCTAAAAAGTCTCTAATTTCACGCATTATTGATTTTATAAAAAACGGATGGAAACTAAGAAAGTAATAACTCCAATTGGCACTATGTCTAACCTGGTTGGCATGTACGCCTACATCTGGGATGGCGATGTATTACGTTATCGGTGTTTTATAAGTGGCAAGTGTGACGAATTCCGTTACATCGTTCAAGCCATAGATAACTTTACGGGCGAGCCTAATGTGGCTAGGATAGTTCACATAAAAAAAATGGTAGATTGGCAGATTTTGCCGACCCGAGCCATTGCTGATGAGGTTGATGAATTTTACTTCAAAGAAAAACGCAATGGCTATAAGTTTGATTATGACAAGCCAAGGCAACCTGTAGTTAAAGAAGACTTGGATGAGTCGCTTTTGAATCATTTATTAGAACAGGAAAAGCAACTTTGTGAATGATAACCGACCTTCAAATTAAAGCCGTAGTTCAGTGTGTAGAACATTTTATGCGTGATCATAGTGTAACGTCTTTTGGTTTGAGTCGGAATAAAAAGATTGCTATAAATGGGCAGAAACATGCTGATACGGATTTAAAGAACATCCTTTTTCAATTTGCAGACACTTATGGATATACCGATCATAATTATATTGGCTTTAGTCGTGATCTGTTAAAACAGTTAAAATCAGTTACATGACCGCCCTCGCTCCGCAATCCCTCGTCAGCTTCGACCCTCATCGCTTTCCCAAAGCGGCCCAGCTTTTCCATGCCGCCCATTCGGGCCGCTACCGGGTCATTGTGATGGGGGGAGCGGTGCGGGGTGGTAAATCGTTCGGGGTGCTGGGAACGCTGCTGACGCTGCACAAGCGCTTTGCTGGTTCGCGCTCGATTGTTGTCCGTGACTCGCTGGAAACCCTCCGCAACACGACCCTGCCGACGGTGGAAAAGGCCATGCCGAACAGTTTCGTTAAGAAGTTTCTGGGTGATCCTAAATTCCACTGGCAGTTTGCCAACGGATCCTCGTTCCAGTTCTTTTCCGAGCAGGCGCCCAATGACCCTGAACGCAAGCGCTGGAACGGTCTGGAGGTAAACTACATCTGGCTGGAGCAGATCGAGGAGTTAGAGCAGACGACGTTTGAGAAAGCGCTGGAACGGGCCGGCTCCTACTTCATTGCCAAGCACATTGGCCAGACGCCACCGCCCATCATTTTCGTGACGCTCAACCCGACCGACGAATGGGCGAGGGCCATGTTCTACGATCGGTATTTGAACGGGACCCTGCCCGACAACTGGCTGTACATTCCCGCCACGATCGAAGATAACGCAGGACTGGAACCCTCGTATCTGGAATCCCTGCAAAGCCTGAAACAAACCAATCCCGTCAAGTACAAGCGCTTCGTAGAAGGGGACTGGGACATCAAGGAAAAGACCGGCGGGGAGTGGTATTCCTCATTCGAGTTCAGTCGGCACGTAGCCAAGGTGCCTTTTATTCCGGGCGTTCCGCTTCATGCGTCCTACGACTTCAACGTAAAGCCCTACATGACCCAGCTGGCGGCTCAGCTCGTGCGGGGGGTGGACCGGCTCCAGATCCGGATTTTCAAGGAGTACACGCTGCGTAATCCCGATAACCGCACCGATCGCTGTTGTCAGGCCCTGATCAATGACTACCTCAGGGAATCGCGCCTGCCCGTCTACTACTACGGCGACCGGCAGGGCAACAACCGCATTGAGGGCTTTGGCCCAACGCTCCGACGTTTCGATACGGTCCGCAAGGAGCTGCAACTCTATCTAACCTCCACGTCGAATCAGGTCAACCCGGCCGTGGTGGTCAACATCAATTTCCGCGATTTCATTAATGACGTGCTGGCGGGTCTGCTACCGGTCGAGATTCTGATCGATGAAAACTGCACCGAGCTGATCCGGGACCTGCAGAACACCAAGGAAGGCAAGGACGGCTCCATCCTGAAAGCCATCGCTAAGGACGCTGACGGTGACCGCTACGAAAAGAACGGCCACTGCCTGTCAGCGTTTACGTATCTGGTTGGCTCGATGCTGTTTCAGCTGTATTTGCAGTGGAAGAAAACGCCCCGGCTGGGTAAGAGCTAATTATTTGCATTTTTACGTACTATACACGTATTTTACGCGTAATACCCATCTTGGCCAGCCTGAGCCCTAAGGACGGCACGCACTAATCGCACTGGCCTTATGCCCTTCACTGCTGAGGATGCCCACGCCCTGGTTCGGGAAACCATCAACACCAGCCTGCGTCACGCGGGCTACACCCGCACGGTTGATCTGCGCACAGCCTATATGACGATCTACACCGGTCAGTGCTGGCCGGATTTTCTAAGCCGCTTCACCCGGCGCGAAGACGAGCAGGCCTTCAAACAGCGGCTCGACCTGACGTTTCAGAACCTGTCGTCGGTGGCCTCACCGGTGGTTAAAAAGTTCGGCCAGATCAGCCGCATTCAGGACCTCAAGAAAGGTCTTAACTTTGAGGGAACGACCGATCGGGACCAGCGCGATCTAACCGACGTGCTGGATAACTTCCGCGCCGAGGGCCTTTCGCGCAAGGGGAGTCTGGACGACTACCTGTCCCAAGTTTACGACACGGTGAGCCTCTACGACCCCAACGCGTTTATCGTGCTGGAGTTCGCTCCCTTCCGGGCTGATCTGGGGGAGCGCGCCCGGCCCTACGCGGTGCTCTACGAATCGCCCCAGGTCTATAACTTCCGCTACACCCGCGGGGAGCTGGACTTTCTGCTGGTGGCCCTTGAGCAGTCGTTTAAGACGACCGAGAACAAGACCCTCACGCTGACCGATCTGATTCTCTACAGCGGGCCATTTCAGGTGCGCTACTACCAGCTGCACGACGATGTGGACCGCATCGACATTCCGGATGGTGAGAACTGGGTCAGTGATGCCGCGGTGCCCTACCGGATGGCGCAGTTTGCGCCGATGGTCGAAGAGACCCCGGCCGTCCGGCTGGGTGATCTGCCGGATGCCCAGACCCACGGACTGACGGTCGTGAGCCGGGCGTTCCATTCGGCCCTCGATCAGTTCCGCGAGCTGATGAACGTCAAAAGCCGCTCCGATCTGGTCAGCTGGCTGCACGGCTTTCCCCGGCTCACCGAGTACGCCCTGCCCTGCCCGGGTGAGATCGAAAACGGCTACCGGGTGGGTTGTAACGAAGGCCGCCATCCAACCTCGGGCCAGAAGTGCCGCGAGTGCGGGGGTACGGGCTTTCAGGCGCACCGCTCCGAGCAGGACCGCATCCGCTTCCCGCTCACCCAGAACATGATGGCCTCGGAGATGCTCAAACTCTCCGAGCTGAGTCATACCGATAAGCCCGACTGGGAAACGGTCAACGGCTTTGTCGAGCTTGTCGAGGGGATTCAGTCGAAGATTTACCTCACCATCTTCTCGACCGACTACCAATTAAAAACGTCCGGTCAGATCGCCATCGCCAAGACCGCTACCGAGGTGGCTGTCACCCGCGATGACATCAACAATACACTGCTTCCCTACGCCGATCAGAAGTCGGTCGTCTACAAAGCCATCGTTCGGCACACGGCGTCTCTGATGAACGTATCGGGTGAGGTGAAACCGCTGTATGAGTTTCCCCGTGATCTGAAGATGGCCAGCATCGGTGAACTCCAGAACGATCTCAAACTCGCCCGGGAATCCAACGCGCCGGCCTTTCTCATCGAGCAGATTCTGGACGACATCGCCCGTAAGACCTACGAAAGTGATCCCACCGCCCTGCACCACTACTTCATCAAAAAGCAGCACATACCGTATTTCGCCTTAACGCTGGAAGAATTCGAGTACTTCGATTCGACGGGCCGCATCCCGGCTGACATGGCCGTGCTGTGGGCGAATAGTGACATCATCTTTGGTGAGCTGGAGATTTCATCACCTACGTTCTACGATTTGCCCTATGCCGAACGCGATGCGCTAGTTATGGAAAAAGTCCGGGCGTTACAGGCCCGCCTGCCCCAGGGCGTGAGTATGTCCCGCATCGGTCAGCAGCCGCAAGAGGTAGAGGGATGAGAGGCACCGTCGTAAAGATTCCGCTTTATTTTGAGCGCCTTCGAATTCTGGTCAGCGAGGTTCTTGAAAAGCCGGAATACGATGCGTACGTGATGTTTCAAAAAGACGAAATGGTTTTGCACATCAAGCCAGATGCGTCAATAGGCATTATAGCTCACGAAACCGTTCACATCGTCAATCACGTCTTTAAGCAGTGCGGAATCTTACTTGATGTAGACAACGATGAGCCGCAAGCGTATTTAACCGGTTGGGTGGCTAACCAAATTTACAAGGCGATTCATGAACGAAAACAACGCCAAGAAGCGCATCGGTAAGATCGAACAGCTACAGGCTGACCTCGATGCGCGGCTGGCCGCCCTGAGCCGAAACCTCTATACCGACCTGATGGCCAGTGCCGATACCATCCTGGCCAGTCCCAAAACCCTCAGCCGGATCCTGAACCGCTTCGAGCAGGCGAACCACGTGCCGGTGCTGGAACAGTTCGGCGCCGATTTGCTGACCATTACCGATCTGAACGTAGGTTATTTCTCGGACGCTGTGGGTGAGACCATGGGCGGTACGCCGGTGAATGAAGCGCTGTTCAGCCGGGTCAAAAAAACCGTGCAGCAGTCCATCGCCGACCGGTTCGGGCTGACCCCCACCGGTGAGATCGTGCCAAACGGCCTGTTTGATCTGTTCACCCGCGACACCACCGTCCGGCGGCAGGTGCAGCAGTTCGCCTACGCCCAGCGGGCCGCTAACGTAGGCCTGGAGCGCTTCAAAAAGAACCTCCGTGCGTTCATCACCCCACCGGGTCAGAAAACGCTCTGGAACCGCCACTACGATACGGTCGCCTACGACACCTACCAGCAGGCTGACCGGCTGGCCCAGCAGACCTTCGCCGAGGGTCTCAACATGCGGGCGTTTCTCTACCTGGGGGGTAAGCTGGATTCTTCCCGGCCGTTCTGTCTGGCCCGCGATGGGAAGGTGTTTCTGCGCCCCGAGATCGAGAAGTTCGGCACGCCCCAGGATGCCTACGGCGGCTATCTCGACAAGGCCCGGGGTAAGTTTCAGGGTAAGCCCAGCGCCGGCTACGCGCCCTTTGAGATGGCCGGTGGCTACCGGTGCCGCCATCACTACAGCGCCATCAGCGACCGCGAAGCGATGCGCCGTCGACCTGATCTGGTGAAGGGGAAAGACGGGGCGCTACGGGTTCAGCCGGCTGCGCCCAATGTGCCCACTGCGCTGACGGATTATCAAACCGAGTACGGCGTATCCATCAATGCGGACGTATTTCGACCGCTGACCCATCCGGTCCCCATGGAACGTAACAGCCGGGGGTACTACTACAGTCCATCAACCAAGCCCGACGCGCCTAACGATTTCGTGAACGTGAATACGGGCGATGCCCGGGCCAAAAATAGCCAGTGGTTTGCCCAGGGGGTGATCTACCACGAATACGGTCACGCCACCGACTGGCACCACCGGCTCCGCGATCGCACCGATGTCAAGGTGCTCATGGATAAGTATCGCAGTAAACTGGCCGCCAAGCAGGACAAAGGCTACGCCCGGCTGAACGCAGCCGCGGCTACCCGCACCCGGCAGGCGTTCAGTGGTCCGGTTGATCACGATGCCGTTGAGCAAACGCTGGCCATGGCCGATACCTTGCAGGCACTCAATCCAGCGTATGGATTTGGGCATTCGGTGACGTACTACAAAACGCCCGGCTTTGCTGAAGCGGAGTTTTTAGCGCATGCCTGGGAAAACTACTTTCTGGAGAATCCGGTCTTTGAAGCCGAATGGCCCGACCTCTACCGGGATACGCGTAAGCTGGTGAAAAAACTGCTGAGCGAACTAGGCGGCAACTAGCCGAACCTCGGTGGGGTGGGCTGGCCCGGCCACGGTCGGCATAACCAGCTCCAGCCGCTTGCCGGTCCGGTCAGCCTCTTCCAGCAGTTGGTACAGATCAGAGAGGGGTACCAGGCTGGCGGCCGTCATCACAATACCCGCCTGCTCACGCGTCGATGCATCATCGGCCGATAGCTGATTCAGGTAACGCTGGAAAAGTTGTGAACCGGTCATGGGCTTACAAAGCTAATGGTCTCTATAACGCGGATTGTCCGAAAAAAGTGCCAGTGGACGGGCTTCACTGGGCTCGTGCGCTCAAAAATATGAATTTCAAGCGTAAATTATTTGCAATAATGGTATTCTCACTATATTTGCTTGCTATCGAAAACCAACCAACTCCCTACGGCCATGGCTGAGCTACTATTTCGAGACAAAAACGGTAACGAGAAGTTCCTGCCCGAAGCGGTAGGTAAGAGTCTGGGCTTTAAAGTCGTCAAAAGCTACACGCCCACCGAGTTGCAGGAAGCTGCGCCGGATGGGGATACGCAGGGCAGCCCGGCGAACTCACTCGCCGATGCGGTGGATTTAATCCTGACCCACGCCCGAGAGGAAAACCCGAACGAAGACGTACGTGCTCAGTTGGACCGGCTGGCCGATGGACTTGGCTTTGTGGCCGGCGTATCTGATGAAACCGCTACCAATGCCATCGACGGCATTCCGGGTGTAGGTGAAGCAGGTTCCGCCGAACAGGGTACGACCGAGCCGACCGAACAGGAGCAGCCGGGTAAGTCGGGTAAGAAAGGAGCCAAAACCGCCGATCAGGGCGAATCCACCGCACCGGCGGACCGGCCGGGCGACACGAAATAACCACCGGGGAGTTGTAAGCCAAGCGCTTCCTCCCCCTACTTTTTTAAGGCTATGAAAATTCGCCACAAACTGACCAAAATCGAGCAAACCGTCAGCGCCGACGACTGGAAAGTCCTCCAAACCAGCGGGCATGCCACCAACTTCGAGGTGACCGAGGAGGGCGACTACACGCCCAGCGAGCTGAAAAACGCGAAACCCGAGAAGGCGAAAGCCGACAAGGAAGAGAAATAAAGCCTCAACACTTGGTGGTAGCCAAGTTACGGTGGTAGTTAGCACTTCCCGGTATATAGTCCGGGCCAAGTGTTGAGGTAACTGGAATTCTGCGCTGCATTTTCAATCCTGTTTACAGGTCGCAGCAATCGAAACCTTGGCTACATGCCGGGTTTCACACCCAGACAGCCGGGAAAGACCGGCTTCACAGCGGATTGGAGAAGAGGTCGTTCTCGCTGGTGTGGTCCGCCACCCCGGTCATAAGCCAGAGCCGTCAGTTCGAATCTGACATCCGCAACAAGGGTAGTAAATGAGGGAGTGCGATGCCGTAGTCGGTTGTTACCAACCCCGGCACCGAATCAAAAAACGTTCAGCCTGGCTAGGGCCTGTTACCCTCCAGCCTGCTTTCGGCAGGTGACTTGCAAACAGGCCCGTGCTCATACCCTATCGCACTCGAAAGGGATTTCAGGGGAAAGGCTGAACTGGGGTAAACGCCGTTACGACGGGCCGCCCCACATTACCTTGCGTACCAGCCGCTTAGCTGGCTTTATTGGTCGCCCGGGACCTTAAACCGATTTTGGTCGAACTACCTTAACGTTCAACACGATATGCCACAGTTAACCGAGGATCAGCAGAACGCTGCAATCCAATCGCTGGCCAGTCTGGTCGGCAAGCCGGCCGCCGAGATCGAAACCATCCTGACGTCGGATAATCCCGCCGAGCTGCAGACGCAGGTCACGGCCCGGATTACAGCCATCCGCAAGGCAGGACATGATGCGGGAATGGGTCAGCTTCAGAAAGCCGCTAACAAAAAAGCCAAAGAGCTTTTCGGGATCGAGCTGACAGAAGCGCCTGACTCCGTGGAAACCCTGATGGAAGCGATCCGGGAAGGCTACAAGCCCCAGGTGGACCCGGCTACGCTCACCGAAGAGCAGGTCAAGCAGCATCCCACGTTTCGCCAGCTCGAAACGAACCTGAAAACCAAAGATGCCGACCATAAGAAGGCGCTGGAGGAGAAGGAAAAGGAACTGCGCGCTGAACTGCAATTCGAGAAGCTCAAAGGCCGGGCGCTGGAAGCCCTGAAGACCTACGGGGCCGTGCTGTCGGAAGACGCCAAACTCGAAGCCTACCGGCAGCAGATGTACCTCGACAAGCTCAAGGGCATCGAAACCAAGGAGGTGGACGGCAAGCTCGAATTCTGGCGGGACGGCAAGCGGGTGGAAAACGAGAACCTGTTCCCCAAAACGGAAGAGGAATTCTTCAAGGAGCTCGTCGAAGGCTCCTACACCGTCAAGGTCTCTGAACAGCGCTCCTCATCGGGTGCCCAGCAGCAGCAGTCGGGTAGCAGTGGTAATGGCTTTCAGCATTTTAAAGGGCAGACGCCCAAAACCCAGAAGGAGTATGACGCCATCCTGCTGGACCGGAACAAGCACAGTTTCGAAGCCAGAGAGGAGGTCAGAACCTACTGGGAACAGAACCAACCCAAGTAGCCGGTCCCACCGTCGGGGCCGGACGGCTAACGTCCACCGGAACGCATCCGGCCCCAAACTATGCCCCAAGTAACCGACTTCTCCGCGTCCGTAGTGCCTACCATGCTACAGGACCTTGAGCGCGTCTGGCGCGATTCGCGGGCGGCCCGCAATCCTGAATATGACGTCCGGGCCGAAACGCTCCGGGCCATCTTCGCCGAACAGACGGCCGATCTGCAAACCGAGCTGACCGAAAACGACGGCTGTAAGCCCGTCAAGGTGGTCTGGCTCGAAAACGGTGATCATACCGTCGAGGAGGAAAACAACCTGCCGGCCAACATCAAAACGTCCATCACCTGCGACATCGACGGCCCTCAGGCGGCTTCCAACGCCATTGAATACGAGATGAACGACATGGTCAAGGTGACCCTGAAGGTGCAGGATAAGGACTGCGGCAACCGCTTCACCCGCGATCAGAAGTTCCAGAAGCTTTACATGGACAAGCAGCGCGATCTGGTCAACAAAATGGCCCGTAAGATGCTCCAGTTCGTGGCGGCTTCGGCCGGTGTCTCGCAGGGTACGGGCTATCTGGGCACCTATCAGGGTGCGGGCGCATCGGCCGCTGAAAAGAGCCTGCTGCGCGTCGCTCCGGGTAACTTCAACGCCTTCGACTTTGCGCCGTACGTGGCCGAGCTGGCCGAAATCAACCAGCTGACCAATCCGTTCGTTCTGGACGGGGGTAATCTGCGCTACGCCCGCTTCAACGCCGAGTACCAGCAGGGTACGCCCGCGGGTGATGCCGGTCAGGAGAACCACTTCGATACGCTGCGCATGTACCGCGACGGGCTGAACTTTGCCGCTGAAACGCTGCAGAACTCGACCTTCGTGGTTGACCGGGGTGCGCTGGCTCTCTTCATGGCCGCGTTCTTCCCCCAGACGCCGACGGATGAGATTGGTGATGGGTATGCTTACACGCAATACCGTACGCCGATCATGGGCCTGAATCAGGCGTTTGGCCGTCAGATCGAAGCCGATACGACCTACGTCAAGAAGAAAGTGCCCGTAGCGGGAAACACCGACTACTGCGAAACGTTCCACATCTGGGAGATGCGGCTGTGGTATTTGCCCCTGCTGAACCCGAATTTGTCGGTCAACAACGGTACGACGGGCGTTCTGCGCATCAACAAGGATGCTACGCTGACCCAGAAGGGTACGGCCATGCAGAAAGCGCTGTAATCAAGTGGGGTAGGCCCGGGTACAACTGCCTGGGCCTACCCTTGTTTGTTCACCACCGGGCCACCTCAGGCCGCCTATTGATGCGCTATGCCGCTTACCTATAGCCAGCTCCTCACTGCCGCTCAGCAGATTCGTCAGGAAACCATCCCCTCGGCCAACACCGCCGAACGCGTCGGGGCTTTTCTGGAGAACCTGGCCAAGTCGGCTACGTTGCCCTATGATCCTGATGCCGAGTACGCGGCTGGCCAGAACGTCATTTACCAGAACTACATCTACCGGGCGCTGGCGCCGGGCGCTTTGCTGGGTGAATCCCCGGTGACGGCCCCGGCCAAATGGCGGAAGATGGGGTTGATTACCCTGCAGGAAGCCACCGACAACGGCCAGACGACCACCAACGATCTGATCCTGCTTCAGGACGAGCAGGGGCCGACCAACACCGTCTACCAGGGCACGGGGCAGCGCGGTGGTTACTTCACCGATCCGGCGGGCAACATCGTCGGTTTTGGCGGCATGGAAGCCACGGGGGTGCTGAGCTTCATCACCAATGTACTCAATACCGCCCTTAAGCTCGAAGCGAACGGCAAGCTGCGCGTCAACGGCCAGAAGGTCTACAGTGAACTTGAACCCCAGCCGACGCCCAACCTGCAACAGGTGACGCGGGCGGGGGGGCAGTCGATCGATGAGGTGACGCTGGGCCTGCTGAAGCTGTTCGGCCTGCGCTTCGCCGACTTTGACTTCGAGTTCGTACCCGGTGGGTACTACGATGGCTCAACGCTCGACTTTCCCGTCGTCTGGCAGACGCTGGTCAACTTCGCCCGGCGCTTACAGAAGAAAATGGATCTGCAGCTGCTGGCCGATGACCTGAAGCCCTTTCTGGAATCGGGTTCGGGCGGAACAACCCGGGGCCGCAAGTACATCATCCTGGAAACCCAGTGCTTCGAGGGGCCCGATGAGGACGTGCCCTCCAAAGTCATTCCCGTGGTAGCCGCTACGGCCGATACGGTCTTTACCCATCCCTTTGCCGAGACCGACGATCTGTGGATTGAGATGCGCAATCCCGACAAGAGCCGGCAGGATAACATTCCCCTTGACTTTTTCGCGCCGGGTCAGTTCCGGCTCAACCTGCCGACCGGCATGAGCAGCTGGACCGGCAAAATCCGATTGGTCCAAGACTTGAACTACTGATGAAGAACCTGCGACTACTGCTTACGCTTACGCTTTCCCTGTACGCCGGGCTGGGTCAGGCCCAGACCCGCTTAACGGCCGATACCACCCGCAAACCCACTACGGCCGGCGAATACGGCCTGTCCATGCGGCCCGATGGCCGGCTCTACGGCATTCCGGCGGGCGGTCCGGCTTTTCGTCCTGTTGTGGACAGCCTCAACATTCCCGGCTGGACCCAGCGGCTGCAATCGCTGGCGCCCAAGTCCTGGGTCTGGAGCCGCGTCGAAGCTGACAACCGCTACAAACCCATCGGCTACACGCCTACCAAGGCGGAGATGGGGCTGGAGAACGTCTCCAACACTTCCGATGAGAACAAACCCCTGTCAGCCGCGCAAAGGGCCGCTTTAGCCGAAAAAATTGAGCCGAAAACCATCGCGCAGATTCGGTCCGCTCCCTTGTTCAATGGTCAATCCCAGGCGGCTTACATCGTTACGGATCTGGGGCGGGAAGGTATACTTCGCCGGGATGATAACGACTTTACAACACCTGATAACGGGGCTACTGTCATCGTGAATTCGGTCACTGGCTACCGCTATAAGCGCGTCTTTGACGGGCCGATTATTCCACGTTGGTTTGGCGTAGTCGGCAACGGTACAACCGACGACACAGCACCGTTGCAAGCGGCTTTGAACGCGGCCGTGGGTCAAATCGCTCGTAAGGTGAGCATTCCCGTTTCGTTAACGTGCCTTGTCAGCAGTATCACTATACCAGCCGGGGTTACGCTGGAGATTCAGGAAGGGGCCGTTATTCGCGGCCGTGCGCTGACTAGTGCCGAGCAAACAACGGCTAACCGAGACGTGCCGGTCATTGAGTGTGCAGCATCGGCCAGGGTAATTGGTCCCGGTACGGTCGATGGCAATAAAACGGCCCGATTCTGGAGCCGTCAAGTGACCCAGAACAACATCGTAGTAACGATAACGACGTTCAGTCCGCTCATTTATGCCTTAAAAGCATCCGGAGCGCCAGACTACGAACTTGATATCTCAAATCTCAACCTCATCAACGGGGGCGATGGCGTATCGTTTCAGAACTACCGCCGGGCTACGGTGCAGAACTGTACCTTCAATGGCAATATTGATCAGAACATTGACGGTATTATCACCTCCAACGTGCTGATAACGGGCAACAGCATGAACGGGGGTGCCCACGGCATTCAGTGGTACGGTGTCGAGGGTAATTACTGCGAAAACTGGACTATCTCGAATAACATCGTTCGGAACGGCGGGGGTGGTGGTATCTGGGGGGCTCGTGGTCGTTACATCGCTATCACGGCCAACGTGGTCGAATATTGGGATGATGTGTGCATTGACCCTGAGCGCAGCTTCTACGTTACAGTGACGGGTAACACGGTCAAAAATGGCCGTAATGCCGCGTTGTCCATCTTCAACGCCTGCGATAAGATTACCTTTTCGGATAACATCGTTCAGCAGGACAGCCTCTACGGTGCGGGTTTCAAAATCTACGGCAACAACATTGCGGGCCTAACCGACAAGAGCCGCAACATCAGTCTGATTGGCGGATCGATCACCATGGGTAAAGGCAATGCCAACCCGGGCGTCACCACCGAGCAGAACGTAGCCGAAAATATCAGCATTCAAGCCATCGAAATCTACGCCGATGGGGGCAGTGGTATCCGCTCACTTGATTGTAACTACACGAGTATTTTGAACGTCAAAGCTCGCTCACGCAATCAGTACGTGATTTCAATTGAAGGTAGTTCGCGCTGTCTGATTCAGGGTAATGAGGTCCTGTATGCGGGCGCAACTCCGGCAACCGCCCGGGGAATTTATTTGATTTGGCGATCTTCTCAGTACCCCATTAAAAACAATACGGTGCGTAATAACCGCACGAACGTAGCCATCATGGATGATGGATGGGGGGATAATGCCACGGGCAGCGTCATCGAAAACAACGAGACGCCATCGGTGCTATACGCCGGTACGTTGAACGGTTCCTATACCGGCAAAGTGCGCAATAATTATGATTTAAACGGCAATCTGCAGGACGGTTCCAACCGATACACCATTACCCAGATGACGAACCCGACTGCTGGCGATCTGCTCTACTTCGACGGAACCTCATGGAACCGTCTACCCAAAGGTACCGATGGACAAACCCTGAAAATCGTGAGCGGGCAACCCGCCTGGTCCAACTAACAACGCTATGGCAAAGCGCCGAATGCATCGCTGCGAAGATGAAGAAACGAAGGAAGTTAAATTCTTCATCCCCCCACCGGCGGCCCGTTTCTATGACGGTCAGATCGTCTTTCCCGAAGACTGGGGCTGGATCGAAGACCCCAATGGCCAGCAGTGGGCGCTGAGTACGCCCGACTGCGGACCGGGCACCGTCAACCGCCCGCCGAACGTCATTGCCGGTCGCTACCCCTCGGTCAGGGATATCCGCATCAAACGAAACGCCAACGGTACCGGGGAGCTGTTCGGGGAGGTTGAGCCGGTGACTAAACAATTGGAAGTCCGCATCTTTGGCCCGGCTGAATACGGCTCCCGGGCCTACGTGACGACCTACACGCCGGAAGAGCCCTCCGCCTACAAACAATACACCGGGCTGGGCCTGCTGCCACCGGGTCAGTACGAGGTTTACTACCGGCCACAAGCCGCATCGGACTGGGCCAAAAGAAACCTGACCATTACGGCCGATTTCGATGGCACGATCTTTCCGCCCGAAGTGCCGGCCGCGGTGGGTCAGGTGGCCTTTTCGCTGACCTCGGACCGCTCGCAGCTCAACGTACAGGCCGAACTGCTGAACGATTCGGGCAGTGATGCACTGGAAATCCGGATGCAGGGCATCAACGGCACGGTCTGGAACAACATCGCTTTGCACGAGATGCTCGAACAGTCGTCGGGTGTCTTCACCCACGCGTATGCCTACCCGGGCCTTGCCGACGGTATGCAGCTCGAATTCCGCATCAACGTGCGGGGGCAGGGGGCGTATGTGGCCCGGTTTGTAACCGTTGCCGCGACCGGTTCGGCACCGGTCATCACCGGTTCGCCCGGGCAGGTCAATTTGGGCGAAGACTACATGCTCGATCTGAACGGCTTTGCTACCGGGGCTCAGTACTACACCATTCTGGCTAAACCCGGCTGGCTCACGTATCAGTCAGCGACTAACCGGCTGGTGGGCAAAGCGCCCTCGGTGAAGCCCAATCCCTCGGAAACGCTTACCATCCGGGCGGGTAACACCTTTGGCACCGACGAAGAAAGCTTTACGCTGCAATACGGTCAGCAGACGGTCAAGGAAGCGGCCATCCGGCTGACGCCCCTGAATCTGTTCGTGGGGGCCAATCCCGACGAGGGTACCCCGCCGAGCGTCAAAGTAACCCAGCTCTCGGGCAGTGGCTGGAACGATACGGCTACGTATTCGATGACCACGTTCCGGGTAACGCTGAACAACGTAGACTTCACCTGGAGCAAGCCCTACGGCCGCCCGCCGGCTGGTGACTACCTGGTGGAGCTGACCTTTCCGGGGAACGTCAAAAAGTACGATACGTTCAGCGTGGCCCAAGGCGTCGATAAAGATGAACCGCTGGTGCTTACCGATACCGCGCCATCTACTCCGTTGGCCGTTGGCGGCACCGACATCGTACCCGAAGGCGGTTCGCGCTCATTCCCGGTCACCGGGGGCGTACCGCCCTACACGGCCAGTTTGCAGGCGCCCGTTACGGGTCTGTCCATCGTGCTGGCAGGTACCAACGTGACGGCGACGGTGGGCAACAACACCACTACGGGCGATACGCGTTCGGCGGTGATCATTGTCAAAGATGCCACCGGCGCGCAGGTCACCAAGCAGATCACCGTGCAGGATACCTCCTCGATGGCCGGTCCGCGCATCAGCCGGGTTCGCTACCGCTACAACGACGAAGCCGGGCCGGTGAACCTGCCTAAACTGGTCGACGTGGAGGTGACCGTCGAAGGCGGTGCCGAAGCCGAAATCCGCAACCGGATCAAGTTCGACGGCGAACAGACCTACCGCGACTACACCGGCTGGCAGAACTGCGTCATGCTGACCTCGCAGGGTACGACCTTCTACGGGGGTGGCACCCAGAACGCCGTTGGCGTCATTTTTCAGGAGTTCCAGATTCGCCGGAAGGGAACGGGCGACGTGGTCGTCACCTTCGAGGTGGCTACCCAGGACGGTTACAACGACTGGAAAGAAGTGTATCCCATGGCATCGGGTACGATTGCAACGCCGTCGGCAACCAACGACGCCCAGAACTTTGCCGTGGCCTTTACCTACACGCCGGTCTACAATCAGGTATCGCGCTTGCAGCAGGTCGCCCACCCGGCCATTCTCGACGGCTGGAAGCAGCGCACCCACGAGCTGTTTGCCTTCAACAACGGCAACCAGAACGAAACGCCCGCGGCCCTCAAGGCCCGGGGGCATGGCATGCTCAGCTACCGGACCTACAACGATGCCGCCAATCAGCCGTGGGGCAATCTGCCGCCGTCGGATGCCGAGCTGTTCTTCGAGTACGGCGGGGGTGGCAGCTTCTCGGGTTACCCCCAGAACAGCCATACGTTCCTGACGCAGTCGCTGCAACAGGTGTGCAACACGCTGACGGGGTCACTGAACCTATTTAACTCGGTGCCGGCCAACGGGCTGATCGATGGCGTAGCCACCGTTAAGGAGGGTTCGTATAACCTCGAATACGGCTATTTCTCGATCTATGCGAGCAACGCCCAGTACAATTTCAACATGATGTCGGAGGCCATGAAGGACGCCCAGTTCTTCAACTACGCCACCGGTCAGCCCGAAACGGTACGGCAGTGCTTTAACCGGGGTGGGGATGCCGCCCTGACGGCCGCGCTGATTCAGAAGTGGAACAACGTCATTCTGTTCGCCACGAAGTACCTTCGCGCCAACTGCAACGGCATGGAACCGTTCTACGGCGATGATACGACGCTGGCTCCGATTCTGGATGTGAAAGACAGTTCACTGAATCTGGATGAGGTGCTGGCTTCGTCGGTCAACAACGGCGGGTTCTATCCGCAACTGAACGCGTTCGGCAACGGGGGTACTATCACCATTCCCAACGGCCAAACCTACAACCTGGACGGGCAGCTGTCGGCCGAGTTCAAGCGCCACATCACCTACAGCTACGAGAACTACTGCTTTGTCAAGCGCCAGGACTACAACGAGTTTTTCAGCATCACGCGCAACTCGCCGGATAATCTGAAAAACATCGACAACTGGTACAACAAGCTCCAGCCTCAGCTGACGCGGCCCTACACGATCGCCTTCCATGCCGCCCTGAACTGGAAGATTCTGGCCGAGAAGGGCTGGCAGGACCATAAGTTCTACTGGCAGACGGAGAGCATCTACGAGTTCGACTACCTCGACAAGGATACGTTCGAAACGCTCAATGGTGCCTGGGTGCCCTGGACCATCAACGGATCCGGTACCGGCAACGATCGTAACACAAAGCTGCCCCTGCACCGGGAAGTGATCAAAAACATCACGTTCCTGTCACGGCTCCACTTCCACGGCATGTACTTCTGGGGGGCGGGTACGGTCATCGACGTAGCGCAGTCAAACGGCGAGAACATGCACCCCAAAGTTCACCTGCGCTCACGGGATGCCCATCAGGAAGCCCTGAACGAACTGGCTCAGTACAACGGGGTGGTATTTCTGCCCGACAAACGCCAGCATATTCTGGATATTCCGGTGCGCAATCCGGCCAATGGCCAGTTCGTCACCGGCGGCCCGCATAAGCTCTGGCGGGCGAACGGCAACACGGCGGCTCAGGCTGTGCCCCTTGTTACGGGCGTCGACAGTCCGTCCACCGGCTGGGAGCTGTATTTCGTCTACGTGCCCCATGAGTTGAATACCCAGACGACCACGGTCACCTGGCGCTCACCGGTCGACGGCCGGCAGTTGTCGGGCGCGGTGACGGGCTGGGGCGGTCGGTTGTTCGCCCGCAAACGCTAACCATTCGCTATGAAAAAACGCCTGCTTTTGCTACTCCTTTTCATGCCCGCGCTGCTGATGGCCCAGCGCGGGCCTACGGTGACCGATCAGCTGGCCCCGCTGCACATTGCGGGCTATCCCGGTAATTCGATCACGGCCGTGCTGAACTTTACGGCGACGGCTCCGTCGAGTCTGACGGCTGCACTGTACTACGCGGGCACGACCCGGCGCTATCCGGTGCAGCCCGAGGTAACGCTTTCGGGCACTACGGCCAGCATCCGCTATACGTTTCCAGCCGCTCAGCTGTCGGTGCAGGCCTATCACGAAATCGGCTGGGAGGGCCGTACCCGCATCAACGGCAACGTCACCTCCACGCGCTTTATTCGCAACGCTACACCCCAGAGCCAGACGCTGACCATCGCCGGGGCGCTCATTCAGCCCATTACGGTGACGGTGCTGGGCAGTGTTTCATCCGGTGGGGGTGGGGGCACGGTTGACGCCTACACCAAAGCGGAGGTGAACACCCTGCTGGCCGGCAAAGCGAACGCGGCTACCTCGCTCGGTGGGTACGGTATTTCGGATGCCTACACCCAGGCGCAGGTCAATACGTTGCTATCGGGCAAGGCGGCTACGGCCACGACGCTGTCGGGATACGGCATCGCCAACGCCTATACCAGTGCCCAGGTGGACAACCTGCTGGCGGGTAAAGTGAACGTCGCGACTGGTAAGGGCCTGAGCACAGAAGACTACACCACGGCCGAAAAAACCAAACTGGCGGGCCTGTCAAACTTCAACCTCACGCTCACCACAACGGGTAGTTCCGGTCCGGCGACGCTATCGGGTTCTACGCTCAACATTCCCCAGTACGGTGGCGGAGGGGGTGGGGGCGATATGTTCAAGGCCACCTACGATGGGGACGGTGATAACATCGTCGATCAAACTGAAGCCGTGCCCTGGACGGGGGTATCGGGAAAACCCACGTTTGCCAGTGTGGCTACGTCCGGAGCCTATACGGACCTGACCGGCAGGCCAACGCTCGGCACGGCCTCTTCGCTGAACGTAGCCGCCACCGGCAATGCTGCCACGGGTGAAGTCGTCAAGGGCAACGATACGCGGCTGAGTGATGCCCGGACACCGACCGCCCACACGCAGACGGCCAGCACGATTACGGATTTCCAAGCTACCGTCAGCGCCAATACCGATGTCACGGCCAATACCTCATCACGCCACAGCCACAGTAACAAAACGCTGCTGGACAATACGACGGCGTCGTTTACGAGCGCCGATGAGAGCAAGATCGATGCGCTCGGCACGGCGTCAACCCGCAACGCTCCGGCATCGGGTAATGCGGCCAGCGCGGAGGTGGTGCTGGGATCGGACAGCCGGCTCAGTGACGCGAGAACCCCGACGACCCATACGCACACAAAATCGCAGATCACCGACTTTAGCCATACCCACGTCAAGGCTGACATCACCGACTTTGCCCATACCCACGCCATCAGCGATGTGACGGGACTACAGACCGCGCTGGATGGCAAGCAGGGGGCGCTCACGCTCACGACCACCGGTACCTCGGGAGCGGCAACGCTCTCGGGTAACACCCTGAACATTCCCAACTACGCCACTGGGGGCGGAGGGGGTAGCAGTGTGGCGTATCAGAAGATTACCACTACCAGCACGATCGCGCCAACGGCGGCCATCACCACGATCTCCGTCGATAACGGTTCGACGGCCGTGGCGGTGAATCTCGATGCGGCTTCGAGCGTGGGGGCTACGGTGTTTGTCAAGCGCTACGACACATCCTCTAGCGGCAACGTTCAGATCAACGCCAACGGCACCGCTCAGGTGCAGAACACGCTCGGCGCTTTCGGCGACGGAATTCTCTTGCCCACCGGTGGCGGCACGCGTCAGTGGGGTTTTGTGTGGAATGGAACGAATTACGAATTAATATCTCAGTAACCAATGCGCCTACTCCTGCTGTATCTGCTGGCCATGACCAGCGCCCTGGCCCAGCCCACCATCCGCCAGCGGGCGGCCACGGTCAACGCCGAAGTCTACAAAGGCAACCCCTTGCTCGAAGTGTTCGTGCTGCCCGCTTCCGTGAGCGATACGACGGCTGTCACGGTCCGGGTTCTGAACACCGTGGGCGGTAAACTGCTCGGCACGCAACCCACCGTAGAGCGTTCGGGGCAACTGCTGCGGATTCGCCATGTTACCAGCGGTTACACGGCAACCACCTACCGAACCATCAGCTGGCGGGGCCGGGTCATGATCGCGGGCACGGTGGCGGCTGATTACCGGACGGTATCGGCTCAGTCCACCCAGCCCTATACGGTGCAGACCGTTGAAGGCGATACGGTGCGCGTGCAGGTAGCGGGCGCGGATGCCTACAGTCGAAGCGAGACCTACACCCGCACCGAAGTTGATGCCGTAAAGCCTACGCTCGCCCTGGTCAGTACGTATGCTGAGGCTCAATTGCAGGCCGTGGCCGGGAAACCCGTTTTATTCATCATTGCCAATGATCCCGAATATGGCGGTAGCCTGACGCTATGGGACGGTTCAGACTGGTTTGTTTCACCCCTTATCCCTCGTAACTAATGAAGTACGCATTCACGATTTTGCTGGGTTTAGCTAGTCTGATTAGCCACGCTCAACAGATACCGGCCTTTCCGGTTAAAGTAACCAGTCCAGTAGGTGTCACCGGTACGGTACAGACCGAAGTAACAAAGCCCATCGCTATCACGGGGACCGTGCCCGTGTCGGGTACGGTTACGGCCAGTGTACCCGGTACAGTCACAGTAGGCGGTTCGGTCAGTGCGACAATCACAAATAGAGTAAGCGCCGTTCTTAACAACGTATCCTACATGTCTAGGGTGCTTCAGTCCTTTGAGAATCGGCTGGAGGTAGAGGGCATGCCGATCTTTCAGGCCTTCAATAACACCAATATTTCCGGTTCGGTCAGCAACAACCAAACCTATTTTTCCTTTACCCCGCAGGTTGGCACTAAGGTATGGATTGAAGAGTTACAGATTACCGTACCCGAGGCCCTGACAATGGCCGTACAGTGGCAGAATAGCGGCATTGCCGTAGCTGGTTTTGGAGGAAACTACATGGCCCGGCGCATGCTTCCCGGCGTGGAGAATCGCATTCCAATTCGGCGCTTTGTGCCTAATAACGTTACCATTGCCGTTACGCAGGTAGGCAATTATACCCTAACCAGTCCAATAGGGGTTACCGGTACGGTGCAGGCCGGTTTTTCGTCCGGACTACGCACATCAATGGATTTTCAGCGGAACGCAGAGCGCGTAATACTTAAATTACATGATTCTATCTGGGATGGGTCAGGGCCAGCATCATGGGATGATTATTCGGATGTAAAGCTCAGAAATCGACTGGTTACACAAACCGGCCAGACCTGGGAAATCTTGTCAAAGGGCAAGGGCGGTTTTACCTCCAGCAACATTGAAGTCCTTCGAACGCAGGGCCAGCTTAATGTTCTACAGGCCGACATCATTCTTTACGAACCGATGATGAATGATGCCAGCGCGGCAACGTATGACGCAAATCTGGCTAATATCATCGCCTGGAAACAGACGTATTTCCCCCGGTCATTGCTATTTGTCATTGGCATCTACCCTCGCTCTGATGCGCAGGAAACCATACTGGCAGCCGCCCGAACGGCCGCACAGACGCGCATTGCCGCCCTGAATGATCCCCGGATTATCTACGTACCCATGGGTGATTTGTGGAATCCATCCACACAACAAGGCACCTACACGATTGATAACATCCATGCCAACGCAGCGGGTCACGCCCTGATGGATAGCCGGATGTGGTCGTATGTACAACCAACGCTTTCATTACTTCCTTAAATCCCACCCATGGAACCCCAATCCAACCTCAAACTGATCCGCGTAGCCGCCCGCTGGTACGTGCTGGTCGACGTGCTGACGGCGGGCATTCTGGTACTGGCCGGCTACAGCTGGAATGAGCACACGTACATGGGCGTCACGTTTCTGGTGCTGTACGCCATGTGCAAGAAGTTTCTGGAACGCTCCGAGCCGATCCGGGAGACAACACCACCGGCTGAAACACCAACAGAGCGCGTATAATACGCGTGTAAATCGTATATTGCAGCCATGGACTTAACCCCGTACCTCGGCCTGGTTCGGCCCGAAACCGACCTGGCCTGTTTCCCCGAACCGCCCGTCATGGACCCGTCGTACTCGGATTCGCTGTCGGGCGTGTACGTATCGGACGTGGCTGATCTGCCCCTGAAACGGCTGGCCGGACCGGGCTTCTGGGAAGCGCTGCTGGCGGCCCGGCTGGGGGCGTCGCTCGATCTGAACACCGACCTGAAGGCGTTCCTACCGGCGAGCTTTCCAGCGCGGCCCACGTATTCGGGCGTGATGGGCAACAAGAGTTACACCCACTTTGCGCCGACGAATACGGAGCTGGCCCGACTGCCGTTCGTGACTGGCTACCGTAGGGGCGGCTGGGTGGTGATCAGCTCGGTGGGGCTCTTGCTGAATCAGGCCGTCGAGGGTCAGGTGATTGCGCTCTACCGCGAGGATGCGGACGGCAACGTGATCGGTGCGCCCCTGAAAAGCGTCACGGTGGACGTAGCCGCCCAGTCGAAAACCCACCATCCGGTGGGCGCACCCTGGCGGGTGCCGATGGACGGGGGTCACTACGCGCTCAGAGCTACGCTGCCCGATGGCGTCCGTTACGCGGATAATCTGCTGAGCTGCGGCTGCGGGGGGAACATGGCCCATTTGCAGGCGCTGATCTCTTCCTGCTGCACGGGTAAGGCCAGCGGGTTTCTGGTGTCGCTCACCTCCAGCTGCGAGTACGATCCTCTGCTGGAAAAGCTGGTGATGGATGACCGGACCCAGCTGGTGATCGGCTACATGCTGGCCTATCAGACGGCATATCGGTTGCTGCTTACGCCCGCCACGGGGGAGATCGACCGGGATTCGGTCCTGTCCACGAGCGATCTGGCGGGGGCCAGTGGGCGCTGCCGGCAGGAGTATCTCGACCGGCTGGGCTGGCTGAAAGCGGAGGTCGTCAAGCTCCAGATCGATGCCAGCGATTGTTGTTTTCAGGCGGGTCCCAGCTGGGGGCGCCGGGGTGGATTGTTTCGGTAGATAGCCATGAGCACGAGCGAATACCAGACCAAGATTGCCAGCATGATCCGGGCGCTGGAAGCCGAAGCGCCTACCATTGCCCTTCGCATGGGGCAAACAGGGCTTACCCTGGTCAAGGAGCGCTCGATCCGGGACGGCATATCGGTCGACGGCTCGTTTGCGGCCTACTCGGATACGGAGGTCTACCGGTCTTCGTTTCGGGGTAAGGAACTCAACGCCGGGGGCAGGGCCTACACGGCACCGTCGAAGCCGGCCAAGAAAGGCACCTGGGGCGGTCTTCGTCAGGCGCAGGGCCGCTCGGGTGGTAACGTGAATCTGTTCTACTCGGGTCGGATGTGGAGCTCGCTGCAGGTGATCAGTCAGGAGCGAAACGGCTACCGGTATTCGGTTTTGACGGGAGCTTCCGACCGGGATGCCCAGGCTGTGCTGCTGGGGAATCTGAAACGCTACGGCAATTTTCTGAAGCTCACGGCACCGGAAGTTGAGCAGATTCAAGCCGATGCCGCGGGTGATGTGACCGACCTTGTAAACCAGTATTTGTAAAATTACAAATCAGAAAAGTGTATTCTGAGACAATGAAGGCAAATTATTGGGTTTGATTTGTAAAATCACAAACTAAGTTAGCCAGTATTTTCTATGATCAACCTACTCATCGCCTACTACCTGGCCGAAAGCCTGCGGGCGCTGCCGTTCATCTCACGGCTGGCGGGGCTGGTCAAGGTGCTGGAAACGGATCGGTTCAGTAAAGATAAGAACGGGGCCGACCGTCGGGTGCACCGCTTTCCGATCAGTCTGGAATCGGAGCCATCGACCTGTACGACATCCGGCAGGCAGTACCCTGACCTGGTGCCCGATCAGTCGGAGCGGCTGATTGTTTACTTTGAAGATGGGAATGCCCGCAGCGTTGACGGCCGGGCCAAATGGCAGTCAACGCTGCGTTTGGTGGCCTGGGGGAACAGCGCCCTGTTTGAAGCCGGAGATTCGCCCAAAGCGGCCATACCGGCCATGATCATGAACGCCATCGGCAATACCCTGCGTACGGCCAAAGAATCGGGCCGGGGTCCCATTCAGAACCTGTCGGTCACCATCACCGGCGTACCCGATAGCAACACCAACCTGTTTGCCCGCTACACCTACGAACAGACGCGTTCGCAGTTTTTGTTTCCGCCCTACTTCGCCTTTGGTATCGATTTAACCGTTACATACACCCTCCAACATGACTGTCTCGACACTCTTACTTATCTCACTCCTGCTGAGTGTTAGCTGTGGTTTGCTGGCCGACAGCTACGTAAACATCCTGACCCAGCCGGGCAATCTGCTGGCACCGTGGGCACGGCTCTTGTACTGGCTGGGTGACCGCTACGTAAGCCCGGTTGTGGACAATCCCGACAAACTGCAACGGCGCGTTAGCCGGGTGGAAACCATCCTCAAACCCCTGCTGACCTGCGTGTACTGCGTAGCCGGGCAGATGGGCTTCTGGGTTTCGCTCTACGTGTATTACTGGTATTTTACGCACGTAAATCTTATCCTGTCCCTGCTGACGGCCGGTTGTGCGGTCTGGTTTGGCGGGTTGTTTTCCAGTGTTCGCGCTAAGCTGTTTCCCCTATGACTAACCCTGATTTGTATCCGGTCGAATTGGACCCCTCAGCATCATCGTTTGTTGCCAACGGGCATACGTATTATGTTGAACGGGAAGGTCGATTGTCGGTAGAGCGTGATGGTTGGCTTGAGAAGTTCGGTTTGTACGCTACACTCGGTCGACAGTCGACAGTGCTGGTAGCCGACATGCGCCGTGTTCACGATGCGCTTAATGACGGCAAGTTGGCTGATGCGGCCATTATTGTCGATAACATCATCAAAGCAGCGGCTGACATGTCGATCAAGGCGGCTCCTTTGTACTACATCTGCACGTTGTTTATTAACCGCGAAGATGAAGACCGCAAGTCATACAGCCTTGAACTGGGTAAGCAGAAAATAGCCGATTGGAGCGGTATCAGCGCTTTTTTTTTCAGTCACTTGGCGTTAAGCTACCTACAGATTACCGCCGAATCCTGGAAATCACTCATCCAAAGTATTTCAGCCGTACCAACAGTCGACATGACCCTGCAAACGCCAAGCCCATTACCGTTCGAAAGCAAGTAGTTGATCGTGATGCGTACTGGTCGAAGCTGTTACTATCAATGGCGGAAGGTAGAGCGGAAGGCGTAGCTGAACTGAAGCGAATAGATACTATTGAATTCTGGCATTTATACAGTGCCTGGGTGGAACGGCAAGATCATCTAGCCTCAGCCTACTCAAAGCATTAACGAAAATGATAGATAGCCTAATTGTTAAGAAAGTCCAGCCGGGCCTGTTTCGCTACTTTTTCGCCATACAAGCACCGGTCGGTCAACCCTTGCAGGGAATGATGTTGGTTCGGGTCTATGCCAAACGACTGGCGCTTCTGGGTAAAACCGAGCAGTTTCGGATAGACCTTAAACCGGGCCAGAGGTCTACGTTCAGTGTAGACTGCGACTATCTGTTTAAATCGCCCCGCTTCCGGTACCGAATAGGTTCCGTTACGGGCAAGGGAGCCGTTTCTGATAAACGGGAAGACTTAACCGCTTACACAACGTAGCCATGACGCAGGAAATCACCTCCAAGTACAATCTTGACATTTCCGACCTGCTGGCCAATCTAGAAAAAGCGGGTAGCGAGTTGGCATCGTTCGATGATCGGCTTCAGTCGCTTTCCCAAAAGAACCCCATTGCCAATTTCACAAAACAGCAACAGGGGTACAATCAGGCGCTCGGACAGCAGGTACGGGTGTATCAGCAAATTGAAGCGACGCAGGAATCATTCCGGCGCGAGGTGGCCCGGCTCGAAAACGAATACGAAGCCCTCAACAAGCGCCGGAATGAGTTCATTGCCGCCGGTCGCTATCAGGAGTTGCAGCGCGATCTGACGGCGACCCGAAACCGGATCAACGAAATCAAAACGGCTTTGGGTGAAGCCTCCGACGGCGTTGAAAAAGTAAAGAAGTCCACCAGCGGGGCCGGTGACATCTTCAGTAAGCTCAAAGACTACGTAATTGGGGCGTTCGCGGTTGACCGCATACTGGCCGCAGGTACGGCCATTGTCAACACGACGGGTAAGTTTGAGAAGTACGAAGCGGTGCTGACCAACGCGCTCGGTAGCCGGTCAGTAGCGCAGGAAAATCTTAGGCTCATTGCCGACTACGCGGCCAATTCACCCTCCCAGGTCGATGAAGTAACCGAAGCGTTCGTAAAGCTGGCTAACCGGGGTCTGGTACCCACTAAAGAACAGCTCATCAATATCGGGGATTTAGCTGCATCGCAGGGCAAGGGTATTGATCAGCTTACGGAGGCTATTCTGGACGCGCAGAGCGGGGAATTTGAGCGGCTGAAAGAGTTTGGCATCCGGGCTAGTAAATCCGGCGATCAGGTAACGCTGGCCTTTAAGGGAACCTCCCAGACGGTCAAAGCAACCAGCGAGGATATAACGGAAGCGATTCTAAAATTTGGGCAACTCAACGGGGTAGCCGGAAGTACGGCGGCCGTAAGTAAAACCCTCGAAGGCCAGATGTCGAACTTTTCAGATCAGGTGGACCGGCTGTCGGTAGGGCTGGGTAATTCGGGTTTAGGTGGTGCCTTCCGGGTAGCGCTTCAGGTCGGTGGTGAGTTTCTTGGTTTACTAACCGATCTGGTGACTAATTCGCCCGCTGAAGACCTGCGTAAACAGCAACTGGAACTAAACGGACTGGTTGGCGCTATTGCCCTGGCCAATGACAATGAACAGGTCCGGCTGAGTTTGATTCAGCAGTTAAACCAGAAGTACCCCGAATTTTTGGGTAAGCTCAATGCCGAAGCCGTTACGACTGATCTGCTGGCTGAGCGCTTGCGGGTGGTCAACGGGCTGTATGAGCAGAAAATCCGGATTGCACTGGGTCAGGAAAAGATCAAGAAAGTGCAGGATGAGTTAACGGCCTCCATTGCGGGTCAGTCGAAGGCCTTGCAGGATCTGGCCCTGGCATCGGGTAAATCGGTGGTGGAGCTGGAAAAGTTATCAGCCGCTGACCGGCTCCGGCTGGCGCGGGATTTTGCGTCGGGCCGTCGCCGGATTAGTCCCCAGGCTCAGGAGCAAAATCTAAACGCATCGTATTTTGAAATCACGGTCGATATTCTTGAGCGGAGGGGCAAACAGCAGATTGATCTGCAAAAGCAACTGGCTACGCTGTCGGGCGAAAATGCGATTCGCGAGGTTCGACTAACCCAGGTTACGGTTAAAGGCTATCAGGATCAGATCAAGCAGGTTCGGGAAAAAATTCGGCTCAAGCAGCTAGATAAAAAGCTTGGTGAAGAGGAAATTAAGCGACTCGAAGGCGAAATTCGCCGGGCCGAAGGCAAGCCGGCCGTAGTAGCCCCAACGCCAACAACGGGACCGACCAGCGAAGAAAAAAAAGCGGCCAAAGCCCGGCTGAAAGCCTATCAGGATGAGCAGCGCGAACTGCTTGGAGCGCAGGAGGAGTACGTGAAGGAGTACGAAAAGTTGCAGGAGCAGTTCGGAAAAGACAAGCTGGAGTCTTTGAAAAAAGACGGCGAAGCCTACATTCTGGAAAAGGCCCGGCTCGACAAAGCCGAAGTCGATGCCGAACGGGTGAAGTTTGAAAAGTTACTTCAGCTGGCCGCATCCAATAAGACCCGCATCAATCCGCTGACGGGTAAGCGTGAGGTCGTCGCCGATCAGTCGGTATCGCTTGAAAAGAACGCGCCGGACATTGCCCGGCAGTTTGAGCAGCGTCGAAATGCCGTCGACGTCGAAGCGGACCGGCAGATTCGGGTCCGGCGCATCCGTGAGGAGCGGGAACTGCTGAACACCCTGCGCGGAACGGCCGAACAGGAGCTGGCTTTGTTTGATAACAAGTGGGCGGAAATCTTAGCCAGTGAGGAGCAGAATGCGGGCAAGTATGCCGAAATGTACAACCAGTACCAGAACGCCCGGCTGGATTACGTCAAACTGGGTAACAGTGAGGAGCTGGCCGCGTTCGATGAAAAGTGGGAAAAGCTCTTGGCCGCTGAAGAAAAGAACGCGGGCAAGTATGCCGCCCTGGTGAAACAACAGGCCCGCGAACGGCGCGATCTGGTCTTTGATCAGATCATCCGGGGTCAGCGCGACATTGAGTCCATTGCCATCTCCAACATTCAGCTTCGCCGGAAAGGGGATGACCAGACCGGTACGCAATTTGCCAAACGTAACGAGCTGGATACGCTCGACGCGCAAATCTATTCCGGTGAGTCGCAGATATCAGCGCTGGAAGGTCAGGCCAACATTGCCAACACGCCAGAGATTAAGCGCCTGGAAGCGTACGTAAAGGCCCTGAAGGATAAGCGTAAGGAGATTGAACTGCTGAGCCCGGCGAATCGCGACATCTGGGATTTGCTGGGTATCAGTAAGAGCTTCAAAGATGAAACCGAACGGGAACTCTTTTTACAGGCCGTCGATCAGGTATCGCGGGTGGTGCAGGAAACGACCCAGCTCATCATTCAGGCCAGCGAAGAACGCATCCGGTTGCTGGATCAGCAGATTCAGGCCAAAGAAGAACAGGTCCGCGTCGAAGAGGAACGCGACAGAGAAGGCGCGGCCAACAACCTCAAGCTACGCCGGGCCGAACTGGAAGACCTGAAGCGTCAGAAAGCCGAAGAGGAAGCCGTACGGCGCAAAGCCCTGGCTACCCAGCAGGTGCTCGATCTGGCGGCTCAGGTCTCCAACAACGCCGTGACGGTATCCAACACCGTCGTGGCCATCACGGAGATGTTTAAAACCTACGGCAAGATTCCCTTCGTGGGCATTATTCTCGCGCTCGGGGCCATCGCCACCATCATCGGCACGATCGCATCGGTCAAAGCCCGGGCGAAAGCTATTACTCAACTTCGCGAAGGGGGCCGGATTCCCCTGTCGGGCCGCACCCACGAGCGGGGTGGTCACCGCATCGACGGCACCGATATCGAAGTCGAGCGGGGCGAATGGGTAACCAATGCGAAGAGTTCGGAGAAGTACCACGAGGTGCTCGACGCGCTGAACGAAGACGATCCCCGGCGGGCGTTTGCCGCGCTCATGGCCCGGGGGTTCGGTCTGCCCGATGTGGTCACTAAACAGCTGGCCACGGCTACGACCCCGGCCGGTTACGACTTCAGCCGGCTGGAGGGTCGCATCGACGGCATGAGCCGGGAGCTGGCCGAAATCAAACGCAACACCAAACCCGGTAAGCAGATTGTGCCACTGGCTAACGGCAAGATACTCGTTATTGACGGCAACCATACCAGCCTTCAGGACCCACCCCGCGTATGAAACTAATCGTCGAAATCACCCTGCCCCAGCTCGACGCCAGCGTGCCCCAGGTCCGGCGCGTCGAAGCGGGTCAGGCCGACTGGAAATTCGCCAGTGAACGCCAGTCGGGTGAGCTCTACTACCGCACCAAACTGCAGGGCAACGTCACGCTCTCGGGCGATGACTACCGCTGGCTGTATACCCAGCACGAGCGCTTTCCCTGCTGCGTGGAAATCAACCTGCGCGTGTTTACCAATACCTGCGCCGGGACGGTGGACGACGAAGGCAACCCCGTCACCGATCAGTTGCTCTGGCAGGGGTACTTCAACATGGCGGCCGTTCGCTGGAACCACGTCGACTGCAAAGCCGAGGTGCAGAGCGTGAACCCGCGCGATGGCTACGACGCGCTGTATAGGGTCTGGGAAACACCGATCAACCTGCTGGCCCCGGGCGCGAGCACAGCCGTGCCGCCGGCGCAGCTCTTCTACGCGTCCTACGGCGACTACTTTCAGTTCAAGCCCAACCCGGCCGGTCAGATGGTACTCCAGCTGCCCGACGGCAACAACATCGGCACGGGTCCCACCTCCCAGCTGCATCTGTACCCCAAGGGCTACCCGCTGGTACCGATGCTGACCAAACTGCTGGTCGATAGCACCTACGGCACCCCGGCGGGGCGGCTGGCCCAGATTCTGAAAACCGACTTCTATACGCTGCCGGTGAACCCGGTCACCAAGCGCCCCAACCTGATGTGGATCATCATGGCCGGCTCGGACGCCAAACGCCCGGCGTCGGTTACCCCGGCCGTCAAGCTGGTGGTGACCCTGAAAGAGATGCTGGAGGAATTAAAAGCCCTGCACAACGTCTGGCACATCATCGATCCCGAGACGGGCTTACTGCGTTTAGAGCACTACAGCTGGTTTGCCGAACGTAGCTACGTCCGGCGCGGCCGCGTGACGCTGAACCTGCTGAAGTTCCCGGAAAATCTGGCCAAAGCCAACAACGAAAGCGTTGATCTGGATGAGCTCTACGCGGTGGAGGAGCTGGTCATTGCCAACAATGCCAGCAGCGACGTGCGCGAATTCCGCCAGGGTAATATTCTCTTCACAGATCAGTGCGTAGTCAGAGACGACAAAGGCCAGGTCAAAACCAATACCCGCACGGCCTCACGCATCTACACCGACCTGCTGGCCGGTTACAAATACCCCGAGTCGGTACCCGACGAAGCGATCTTTCTGGGTGAGCTGGCCATGACGCCCGGGCTGGGTTACGAACTGGTACGCGACATTTCCATCAAAACCTACAAGGACTATGCCCTCGACGTGGGGCTGGGGCTGAACGGCTTTCAGTCGGCGGCCATGCTCATGCTCGACTACCACCGCCACGGCGTAGGCTTTTCGGCCGGCCGGGTGAATGCCATCAAAAAAGCCGACGGCTCGGTAGCCCCGGGTTTGCAGATGGCCATGCTGGAGCTAAAGCCCACGCGGAGGCAGGAGGGCATTACCGTGCCGGTCTGCTGCGCGGACTTTCCTATCAATCTCGACGGCTACGTCCGCACGAATCGCTTCGAGCTGGCCAAACTGGCCAAGATCAGCTTCGATCCCGTAGCCGATACGATCACCCTCGACGTGCTGGCCGGTAGCCGCTGTCAGGTGACGGTCGTAGACCCGCAGGATCCGGGCGATGGCGGTGGCGGTGGTGGCAATGGCGGTGGTGGTGGCGAGGGCGAATGCGCACCAGCGGGACTGGAGGTGTCCCGCTACAATGAGCAGACCTACTGCAGCGGTGACCCGACCCTCGTGCTGACGAATCAGGAAATGATTATCTACACCGATGGCAACTGTGGTACCTATGAACTGCCCGGCAAATTAACCGTTTACGGATGTGACTAACCCCCGCGAGATATGGCCCTAACGACCTTTGACTACACCTTTGATTTTACCTTCGACCGGGCCGCGGCTCCCGAGCTACCGACCTTACCCGAACCGGGCGGTGACGGCCTGCAGGGCGTAGGCGGAGCGGCCATGCCCTTCGCCCAGAACCCGGCGCTGCTGGCCTCGTGTCGACCCACCGGGCAGGGGTGGGAGCGCTGGGCGGGCGTACCGATCTCGCGGCCCAACTACCTCATGCCGTTCGTGCTGGCCGTACCCATGCCGGATGATCTGGAGAGTTCGCCCTGGTGCGTCGATGGGGGCAACTTTGTCGATGCCGATACGGGCGAAGACCGGGGCGGCTGGCAAGCCACGCTGTTCAGGATGACCGACGGCAACACGCTTTATATTATCAACATTGGCGAGCCGATCATGGAGTGGGGCACGGGCGCGCTGCGCTCCCTTTCCGAGGGCGTCTACCGGCTCAAGATCGGCCCGGCTTACTCGGCTCCCTTCGCCGTCAAGTGCGGTTTCTGCGATCTGCTGGAAATCCGCATGGTGAACGACACCCGGATTGGTGATTTATTGTACGGCTCCTACGGGTTTCAGCAGCGCTTTCTGGTGGAGGGTGAGCTGACGGGACCTACCTACGAAGAAATCGAGGAGCGCTCGGGCGACGAAAAGACCGGTGGGCAGGTGCGCAAAGTCTGGACGCTCCGCATCGAGGATGCCAGCGAAAGTGTAGCCGATGCGCTGAGCATGGCCGGTCTGCACAAAGTCTTCGAGGTGAGTTATCTGAACGGTGACGGCTCGATCCTGCGCTCGGTGCAGGCACTGTCGTTTGAAGCCAAACCCCGGATTACACCCACCGACTACGGAGCCTTTACGATCGAGGTGGTCATGCCGGTATCGAGTCTGGGGACGAGCGTGAAGGCGGGCACGGCCCAGAACGGATCGGCCTGTCTGGTGGACGTACCGGCCGGTACCTCGGGGGCAGCGGTGCTGACGCCCCTGGACTGCTGAGGGCTGAACCGTTTGGTTTAGAATACGTTTATCAAACATATTGTACGCTTGTAAATAGTATTTATATTTGTTCACACGTCGGGAGATAGCCCGGCATAACCCCGTTTCACACATGACTAACTTGTTTTGCCCTGAATGCAGCGATGACCTGTGCGTTGAGGGGTCCATGCCGGTCATTCCTGATCACTGCGAAGTCTTTAACGATGAGCTGATTTCGGAGATTTTCTTCACCGACCGGGCCGGTGCGCTCGAAGCTGATCCCACGTTAGCCGCCAGCTGGACGCCCCGACTGACCAACACCGGCGGTCCCGAATCGACGCCGACGGCAATTCCCCACCCGATCCGCCACTTCAAGGTGGTCGACGGCGAGAAGCCAATAGCGACCCTGAACTACAAGACGACCCGGGGCGGCTCCTCATCGATTCTGGGCCGCTCGACCCGCACGGTGACGCTGGTGCTGGAAGACGACTCGGATGAGATGTACGAGCTGATGACGGCCCTGCAGTGCAACGGCAACGTGCTGTTTGCCTACCGCTCGGGTAAGCACATATACGGCATGAAGGCCGGCGCGGGCGGTGGCACCTTCATCGAAGCGGTCATCAAACCCACCTACGGCATCGTCAGTGGTACCGAGATTTCCCACCGCTGGCAGGTCACCATCGAATGGTCTGCCAAGTGCGAAGAGACCCGCATCCTGGCACCGATTTAACTTCCGGGCGGGTGGTCCATTGGACCACCCGCTTTGGCTATCCACCCGGGCCACGTCGGCCACCTACAACCGGGCAATTTGCCTAACCTGCTAAGAGATCGAGAAAACGTTATGGAATTGCCTGGAGCCGTGCGACCGGTTGACTTCGCTTTTGTGCTGTTTTTCATATTTGTGGGTGCCGGTTTCCAGTTTGTCAACACGAAGAACCGAGAAAACTACTCGCTCCTACAGCGGCTGTATTCGCAGTTTGCCGCGATTGTCTTCGTGGGCCTGCTGGCGATGCTTGCCCTGTCGAACCACTGGAACGTGCTGGTGGTCGCCTTTGCGGGGTTTCTGGTCAGCATACCGGCCGAAAAGGGCCTGCGTCTGCTGAAAAAGTACTTCGATGAAAGCGCAAACTTTGGCGACTTCGTGCAGCGGTTGTGGAAGGCGTACCAGATGACCCGGAATAACAACAACTCAACGGATGATGACAAGACTTAACAATGAACAACGCGATGCTTATCCCTTTCGTTTTGGTTAGCCTGTCATCCCTGTTTCAATACGGGATGCTGCTGCTGGCTCCGCCTGATAAAGGGCGTGTGTGGAAAACGGCAATTTATGTCGGTATGCTCGGCTGTGGGCTGTCAGCGTTCGGGTTCATAGCGCCCCGGCTCAATCCCTGGCCCTGGGAAACCTTCGCAACGTTTACAGCCCTGATGCTGGGTGGTGTTGTGCTCAGCTACTACCAACGCCCCGTTCCGGACACGTATAGTCCTGAGCAGCGGGCGGCTGAGCTGGAAAAACGCCAGGACGCGCTGATGGATTTGGGTAGGGGACTGGCCTTTATGCTGATCCTGACCACGGTGGTTGCCTATCTACAGGGGCAACAGCAAGGCCAACGGGTGCAGGTTGGATTCTCGGAAGCACTACAGGCCATGGCCGATGAGGTCAAGTCGCTTCGCAACGAGGTTAAATCCCTGCGTAGCGAACTGAACGATCTGAAGCATCACGAACGGGCTACCGACTCGACTGTGATCCGTAACCAGCAAAAGGGGCTGGAGAATCAGGAAGCGATTAAGCAGGACCTAAAACGACGTAAGAAATGAGTGATCTGGATATGGCCGCTGACTTTCTGGGTGAGGGTCGCGTAGCCGATCTGTTTCCCGATTTCGGTGCGTACCTCACGTTCCGGGAAGCCATAAAATCAGCCACGGCCATCCGGAAGGGAATCACCAACGTGCCCACCTCTGAACACTACGGCAACATGGTCCGCACGTATCATAACGTCATCGTGCCCCTCTTCGACCGCTTTGGCAAGTTACCCATTACCAGTTTTTATCGAAGTCCGGCCCTGAACAAAGCCATCGGTGGTAGTAAAACGTCGGCGCATATGCTGGGTCAGGCAGTGGATATCGACTGCGATGGACTAAAGACAATTTCAAATAATACGGTGTTCGCCTACGTCCGGGCCGATCTGGACTTCGACCAGTTAATTCTGGAGAATCCAGACAGCCGGGGCAATGCCGCCTGGGTACACATCGGGTATCGGAGTAAGGAAGCTAACCGGCGTCAAGTGCTAAAAATGATCTGGCGAAACGGCAAGCAGATATACGAAGTCATGCAATGATCGGACCGCCGATGCGTCGGACCGCCGATGCGTCGGACCGCCGATGCGTCGGACCGCCGATGCGGTGGTTTGTTTTTAGGTGTGGATAGCGAAAGCCCGACGCTGCTAGTGCCGGGCTTTTTTGTGCTGATTGCACAGGGCCAGTGACCCCAAACGTGACCCCATGATTTATAAAAGCCCTCTGATTCCCTGTAAAGGGCATTTATATTTAACAAAATTTAAGCGACCGGACAAGGAAACAGACTGTTCAGACAAGGGAAACCCGGGCATGCCTTCCTGCGCAGAGACAGCGGCCCTTTCCATACAGTAACGAAAAAACGAAGACATTCGCCCGCTGCCGGTTTACGAATTAGACTGAATTCGTTGCGAAATGACGTTTTGAGTGGGTAAAAACAAGTTGATCAACCGGTATGTTGTATGTACCGTAAAGATTACCGCATGAAAGGAATAGAAAAGCGTTTCTGGTCGATTACACTACTTCTTTTTGGACTGGTTCCGGTTTCGTCCGGGCAAACTGCTCCGCAAACCGGGCAGACAAAGATGAGTCCGGCCCGGTCGGGACAGTCCTGGCAGAGTCCGGATCAGCAGTTTGGCAACTTATTCAAAGACGTTCAGCTCAAATCCGTGTTTCCGGACTCAAAAACATTCGCGGATTGTACACCCAAGTTTCCGCCCGCCACCATTCTGGCCAATTATGAAAAAGCCAGACAACGGCGTGATTTCAATCTGAAGACCTTTGTTGAGCAGCATTTTACCTTACCGATCACACCCGCATCGGGCTATACCAGCAAGGCCGGACAATCGGCGCAGCAGCACATCATCGACCTCTGGCCGGTGCTAACCCGGCCCGGTGTGGCGGGGGCACGTCAGGCCGGCTCGCTGATTCCGCTGCCCAAGTCATACGTAGTGCCCGGGGGGCGTTTCGGCGAAATCTACTACTGGGACAGCTATTTTACCATGCTGGGGCTTCAGGCCTCGGGGAAAACGGACCTGATCCGGAACATGGTCGATAATTTTGCTTATCTGATCCGTACGTTCGGGTTTATTCCCAACGGCAACCGGACGTACTTTCTGGGGCGGTCGCAGCCGCCGTTTTTTTCGTTCATGGTCAATCTGCTGAGCGAAACCCAGGGCCGGCGGGTGCTGGTCAATTACCTGCCGTATCTGCAGCAGGAATATAACTTCTGGATGCATGGCAAGGCACAGCTGACGGAGCAAAACCCAACGTTTCGGCGGGTTGTGCGGCTGGCGGAGGGCGTTTATCTGAACCGGTATTACGACGACCGCGAAACGCCCCGCCCCGAGTCGTACAAGGAAGATTACAACCTGGTTGAGAAAAACCTGAACCGGAATGAGAAAGAAGCGGGAGCTGTGTACCGTCACCTCCGGGCAGGCGCTGAATCGGGCTGGGATTTCAGCAGCCGGTGGTTTCGCGATGGGAAAAATCTACGAACTATTCACACCACCGATTTCATTCCGGTGGATCTGAATAGCCTGCTGGTCAATCTGGAACGAACGCTGGCCGAGGGCTACCGGCTGAAAGGCGATCAGCGACGGGCAAAGATGTACCTGCTGCTGGCGCAGCAACGGCGCGACGCAATCCAGAAGTACTGCTGGAACGAGCGCCGTCAGTTTTTCTTTGACTACGATTTCGTGGCCCGCAGGCAGGCTACGGTCTATTCACTGGCGGCCGTTTACCCCCTGTTTGTTAAGGTGGCCACACCCCAGCAGGCGCAGGGCGTTGCCAAAATCCTGCAGCGCGATTTCCTGAAACCGGGCGGTCTGACCACTACGCTCGTGCGCACCGGTGAGCAGTGGGATGCGCCCAACGGCTGGGCTCCGCTGCAATGGCTGGCCATTCAGGGGCTGCGTAATTATAACCAGACCGAACTGGCCAATAAGGTCAAACTGAACTGGGTAACCGAAAACCTGCGGGTCTACAAAGCCGCCGGAAAAATGGTGGAGAAATACGATGTCATCAGCACGGCCGCAGCCAAAGGGGGCGAATACCCGTTGCAGGACGGCTTCGGCTGGACAAACGGCGTGTTGCTGCGGCTGCTGAAGGAAGGGAAGGAATAGGGGAGGAAAGGGAAGAGAGGGAGGAAAGGAGGAAGGGGAGGAAAGAAGGGTTGAAGTTCTTTTCTCCTCTTCTCCCTTCCTCCTTTCCTCCTTCAAAACACCTCCTTCGCAATCTTTGCAATATTGTCCGCTTTGCCCATCGTGTAGAAGTGGAGGACGGGCGCTCCGGCGGCTATGAGTTCGCGGCATTGCTGAATGCACCACTCAATGCCAACCTGCCGGGCCTGCTGGTCGTTCTCGCACGCTTCAACGGCCGTGACAAGGTCCGGGGGCATCTGAAGGTGGAAGATACGGGGGAGCACCTGAAGCTGCTTGCGGGTGCTGAGCGGTTTCAGGCCTGGAATGATAGGCACCGTGATGCCCGCCTGCCGACATTTCCCGACGAAGTCGAAGTACTTCTGGTTATCGAAAAACATCTGCGTGACGATGTAGTCTGCCCCCTTATCAATTTTCTGCTTCAGGTACTGAAAATCGATCTCGTGGTCGACGGCTTCGAAGTGTTTTTCCGGGTAGCCGGCCACGCCAATGCAGAAGTCGCTGGGCGACAGGGCGGTGTCTTCTTCGTGGAGGTACACCCCATTGTTCATGTTGGCAACCTGCTCGACCAGTTCGCTGGCGTAGGAATACCCGTTGTCTTTCGGTTTGAACGTATTGAACGGCTTGGCCGGATCGCCCCGCAGCACCAGTACGTTGTCGATACCGAGGTAGTGCAGGTCGACCAGAAAATCCTCGGTTTCTTCGCGGGTGAAGCCACCACAGAGGACGTGCGGTACAGGATCTACACCAAACTTGTGCATGATCGCCGAGCAGATACCGACCGTTCCGGGGCGCTTGCGGGTAACGATTTTCTGGATGGTGCCGTCGGGCAGGGGTCGTTCGATGTACTCCTCGCGGTGGTACGTTACGTCGATGAACGGTGGCTTGAACGCCATCAGCGGCTCGATGTTGTCCAGTAGATTTTTCAGCGTATCGCCCTTAACCGGCGGTATGACTTCAATCGAAAAAATGGGTTTGCCGTTGGCGTTGCGGATATGATCGGTAATCTTCGTCATTGGTGCAAAATTAGCGAGAATCAAGCAATAAGCGCATGCTGAGCCCACTCGCCTGCCCAGTATGCCACGGTTGAATGGTCATCCGTTGACCCAGTCCCGGCCGGTTTCTGACTTCGTGCCACTTCGGGATGCCCCAGCCCAGAAACGACCCCAGCGCGGCTCCGGCCAGAATGTCGCTGGGGTAGTGGTAGCCGGCCGCGTATCGCATGTAGCTCGTGGTTGACGCCAGCCCCAGCATTACTATCCAAACGACGGGTTTAAGTTTCGAGTTCGGGTAATACTGCCTGAATAATTCGGCGGCAAACACCGCCGACGCAAAGGCGGTACCAGCGTGGCCGGAAAAAAACGACTGCCGCCCGTTGGCAACAAGCTTGGGTTCCAGGGGAGCCCCGGGATTATACACGTACGGCCGGGTTCGGAGGGCGATGTTCTTGACGGTCTGTTGAAACAGCGTAGGTACGGCCAGCACTTCAATGTACATAAGCGGTACGGTCGCCCAGCCTTTATGTCGAAACAGCACCGGCAGCGCAATCAGGCCGGTGGCAACAAAATTACCCGTCAGGGCCTGGTCACTGATCCGGAACGCTCCGGGCGACCAGTTGTACGTAGCGCCCCGGTCGAACGCATTCACCTGACTGCGGTCAAACCGGCTCAGGTCGGCTACGGTATAGGGCGTCACCTGCTGTTCCAGCAGATACGATGTAAGCCCCGTAACAGCCGCCGTTCCGAGCAGGATTCCATCTACCTTCCAGCTCAGGGCATAGGGGTTGGGCAAGCGGCCGGTCGGCTGCTGCGTACCCGCTGAATCGGCGGCAACCTGGCCGAAACCGACCAGTGTTTGAAGCGTCAGAATTAACGAACAGGTAAGCCAGCGAATGGTCACGATCAGAACCGGGTGGTGAGGTAATGAAATGGTAGGGTACAAACTTACGGATAAACCGGCGTCCACCGTACAAAAACGCCCGTAGCCTGGCCAGTGCTCCACGGTTGAACGTCCAGTTGACGAACCCAGGCTGAACGATTACCGGTACGTACCTCATGGAGTTTGGGAATGCCCCAACCCACGACCGAGCCAAAAACAGCCCCCGCCAGAATATCGCTTGGGAAATGCCGGCCTCCCTCGTAGCTCAGGATCATAGTCGTGGCTGCCAGCGCAAATGACCCGCCCCAGACGGCCGCTTTCCAGCGCGACTGCGGAAAATAATGCCGAAAGATTTCGCCGGTAAACACGGCCGTCGCGAAGGCGTTGGTTGAGTGGCCGGAGAAAAACGACTGCCGGGCATCCCGAACCAGTTTTTCATCGAGGGGGGCCTCCGGATTGTACACAAACGGCCGGGTTCGCTGCGTCAGGTTCTTCATGCAACGCTGCAATCCGTTCGCCAAGATGAACGTTTCTGCATACATCACGGCAATGGTCTTGAAATTTTGACGCATCGGACGGGTTCCCAGAACCAGTGCACCCCCAATGGCTCCGTTGCCGGCCAGCGTTACGTCGCTGATGCGGTCGAGGGTGAGGCTGTAGTTGCGGGTAGCGCCCCGGTCGAAGGCGGGGACCGATGCTCGGTCGAGCGCCCGGACCTGATCCGGGGTGAGTGGGGCAACCCGTTGTTCAAGAATCAGCGAGGTGGTGCCGGCCGCTATCCCCACGCCCAGCAAGGTTACTTCGCGGCCCGTTCGGAGCTGGTAGGGAGACGTAGCGGGCGCCGTAGATTGAGCTACACCAGCGACTGACTGAATCGTCAGCCAGGAAAACAGAACAAAACTGGGTTTGTGTATCAACTTGAAAGTGAGAACGGTAAACTGATAAAGTTGCATTAAACGACCCGCACTACGTTGGGCGTATCGGCCAGATAGACCAATCTGCCTTCTACATCCGGATAGCCCATGTCGCGGTAAAGCCGGGTAAAGTACCGAAGGGTGCGGGTGTGGTCATCGGTGGGGGGTAAGCTCTGGTACTGCACGAGCGTCAGGCTGCCGTTGGGCTGGTGCACAACCCGGTGGGGGGCACCGTGCAGGTGTTGCTTACTCAGAATACTACGGTCGGTATCGATACGGAGCGATGCGTCGAAGAGGGAAGCCAGTTCCGGGTGGGTAATGACCTGGGTTAGCCGGTTGCGGAGCAGATCCCGTTCGGATGCCCGCACAACCCCTTCGCTGACAAGCTGACGCAGGGCTTTTTCGGTCGACTCCGGTCCTTTGATCAGGCTCAGTGCCGCGCAGAGCTTACGGTCCTGCTCGCGGGTACGCTCGAAGGTAGCTACGTCGAAAACACGTTCGGCCTGCCGGCGCAGCTGTAAGTCCTGCCCCCGGTGACCACTGATGATTTCGTCGAGGCTGATTTCGTCAGTTTGGGTCTCCGTTTGGCGGTGCGTAAACACCTCAAAACATTCGCTGAGCACGTAACGACTCTGTCCCTCGTGCCACGTACAACCGCAGGCCTGTGCCACTTCCGAACTGTTCAGGAACGCATGCAACCAGTGGCTGACGGTGTTCGTTGGTCCTTTACTGAAGTCCTTAGCTTCACTGATCACGTAGAGCCGATCAGTTGGACGGGTAAAGGCCACGTAGAGCAGGTTCATGTTCTCGAGAAACGTACGGGTCATTTCTTCATCATACTGTGCCGACACGGCCGAAGGTGTCTGTTTAAGGCTGGCTGTCGTAAAGGCGGGCGCGTGAAGCAACCGGGCGAGTTGACCGGGGGCGTGCTCGTGGGTCAGCGCGTCGGTACGGATGGCCGACAGGTCCAGCCAGATCATGCTGTCGTGGTTGGGCGTCACCTGCCAGTTGGCGAACGGAATGATCACGACCGGGTATTCAAGCCCCTTCGCTTTGTGGATGGTTTGGATATTGACGGCCTGGCGCGACTCACCCTCGCCAATTGATACCTTTCCCTGGACGGTTTCCCAGTACAGCAGAAAATCACTGAGGTGGCCACTTTGCTTTTGGTTGAAGGTCAGCACTTCATCGAGAAAGCGGAACAGGAAGGGGTTATGCTCTGTCCGCTCAAACAACCGGAACTGGGCCGTCAGCCGCTCGGCGAGCTCGTAGGGATTGAGCTGTCCCAGCGCGTAGGGATCGAGTGGGTAACCCTGTGCGGCCAGGTAATCGTACAGCACCGAGACATCGTCGTTGTTGGCGATGGCACGTAGCTCTTCCGTCAGTTTGTCGTCGGGAAAGATACCCCGAATAACGCGGTGAAACAGGTACAACAGTTCGTAGCGCAGCAGTTGCTGATCCGGACGCTGCAGTAACTCCATGAGCGTTACGAGCCACTTGACGGGATCGGAAAACTCCAGCGACAGCGAATCGGCCGAAACCAGCGGTATCCGGCGGGCGTTCAGCTCATTGGCCAGGGCTTTGGCGTGGGCTTTCTTACGCGTCAGAATGGCGATATCGCCGTATTGATATCCATCGGCCAGGGCGCGCTTCAGGTACTCCATCGTCCGGTCGAGCATGGCCGCGGTCAGGTCCAGTCCTTCGTCTTCGTTTTTAGCCACGAAGTCGATCTGCACGTGGCCGAGGGCCCGGGCTTTGGGCGACGGTTCCTGGTGGAACTCCTGCGCCGGATCAAATACGTCCGCAATTTTTGGGTGATCGGTTTCGTATCGCCGGGCGGTAAACTCAAAAAACTGATTGTTGAACTGCACAATCGGCTGCGCACTTCGCCAGTTCGTTCCCAACACCTCGCTGTTCAGATGATCCGCGATCATATCGATCCGGTCGGCGGTCCATGAGTTTGGGTTATGAGCCTGTTTGAGTCCCTCCAGGTTTTTCCGGTGCAGAGCTACAATCTGGTCCATATCCCCCCCGCGGAAGCGGTAAATTGCCTGTTTACCGTCGCCTACGGCCAGGTTAAAATGCCCCGCACCCAGGGCGTTTTCGATCAGGGGCATCAGGTTGGCAAACTGCAGCCGCGAGGTATCCTGAAATTCATCGATCAGGATGTGGTTGAACTTGGTGCCGAGTCGCTCGTACAGAAACGGCACGGGCTCCGTAGCGACAATCGACAGGATTTTTTTATTGAATTCGGAAATATGAACCCGTCCGTCTTTGCGCAGCAGTTCATCAAATTCCAGCCGCATCTGTTTTAGCAGAGCGAGTTTCTGGAGGTGAGGCAGCAGGCATTCGAACAGCGCAACCTGCGTCTGCCGTTCCGTCCGGATGGCTTCGATCTGATGGAAGCAGTCGCAAAGCTGATCGCTGATCTGATCAATTAATTCCGCGACTGGCCTGGGCGTTTTCTTATCGTACCAGTCATTACCATCGATAATTTTACGGTGGGTTGCGGTTGGTTCTTTCTGAAAGTCTTTCTGACAGATCGTTTTAAAATAATACGCTACGCTCGTTGATTTTCCTTTAAAATCGGCTTCGCTCAGACCCGCGTCTGTAATCAAAGTCCAGGCTTTCTGACCAACGGCCACAATATCGGCCTCGAACTGTTCTTTATGCCGCATTAACTGAGCCCGGATGGCCCGTACGGCACCCGGTGATAATTCCTGAGCGGCATTAACGGCTTCATAAAACTGGTCGGAGGTCAGGTTGCGGCCAAAGTCCCGGAGAAGATCCGGGAGCTGGTTCCAGCTTTTTCCCTCGGTGGCGGTGTGGGTATAGTATTCGCTCAGGATGGTGGTGATTTCATCCATCTCTTCCGTACCAGCTTTTTCGATCAGGTTATCGATGGCCAGTTCAAGCACCTCGTCGGTGTCCATTTCCACGTCAAACGAATACGGGAACCCCAGTTCGTCGGTGAAGGCCATCACCACCCGCTGCGTGAACGAGTCGATGGTGGTTACGGAGAAATCGGAGTAGCGGTGGAGGATGGTCCGGAAAACATCACCGGCTTTTTTTCGCAGTTCGTTTTTCGCGATAGTAAACGCGTCGGTGCCGGGTACAATGCCCTGAATCTCCTGCACCAGATCGTCCAGCAAAGGCAGTTCTTTCCCACCGGCAATGTCCTGCAACCGCTCCAGAATCCGGTTTTTCATTTCGTTGGCAGCCGCGTTGGTAAACGTAATGGCCAGGATATGCCGGAAGTAATCGTCGCGCTGCCCGGGGCGGAGTGCCAGTTTCAGGTACTCTTTGGTCAGCGTGTACGTCTTTCCCGAACCGGCGGAGGAGCTATAGATTTTGAACATGTGCGAGGAACGTTGCCACCTGCGAATGGCTAAAATACGGCGAAATCAGGCAAAATGCCAAGTTATGCAATCAACCGGGTCGATATTGTGTTATACTGTAGTTGAAAATAATTCACCGTCACACCAATTGACTACGCTTATCCAACCAGGCCAGGTTTCCTTCTCAGCCTTGCTGTTTTTGCTGCTCTTTTCCTCCGAAAAGGTGCTGGCCCAATCGCGGTTTGGTCCGTGGCGCTGGGTTCAGACCATGGCGGGAAAAATCATTAATGACACGGCTTCACCGGCAAAGCCGCGCTTTCTGGTGTATCCAACCCTGAGCTATGCTCCCGAAACCAGTATTGAGGTGGGGCTGTCGGCGCTGTATCTGTACCACGCCAAGAACGATTACGAACTAAATCGGCTCAGCGAAGCGCAGGCTTTTGGGTTTGTAACGCTGATGGGGCAATACGGCCTGAACATCGACCACAATCTGTACACCGACAAAGACAAATGGTACTTTCTGGGCCGGGCGCGGTTTCAGCAGTTTCCGTTGCTCTACTACGGCATTGGTCCCGGCGTTGCTATGCGGGAACCGGCTACGGTCGAAGCCGGCAACATCCAGATCCGGGAACGGGCGCTGCACCGTATTGTTCCTAATCTGTTTGGTGGCATTGAAATCGATTTTCAGCGGTTGAGCAACGTCCGGTTCCGTCAGCCCGACAATCTTGCCTACGATATTCCCATTGGCGGGCGGGGATCAGCAAATTTCGGGGTTGGTGTGGGCCTGGTCTACGATAGCCGACATAACGCGCTGAATGCCCGCAAAGGTGCTTTTGGCGAGATCGCCTACCTGCGCTACCACCGGGCTCTGGGCAGTTCGCTGACGTTCGGGACGCTTAACATAGACACCCGACTGTATAAAACCATCGGTAAAACCCAGGTGCTGGCCTGGCAGGCTGTGGGGATGTTTCAGAACGGCAGTGTGCCATTCAACCAACTGGCCCTGATGGGCGGTGAGATCATCATGCGGGGCTACTACGCCGGTCGGTACCGCGACAAAAACTACGTAGCCACGCAACTGGAATACCGACTGCTGCCGTTTCCGTTCAGCAAACGATTCGGTGCGGCTGCGTTTGTGGCGGCCGGTGCGGTGGCCAATCGCCCGCGTGAGCTGCAGTTTAAATACGTTCGCCCCTCCGGTGGCGTCGGGCTGCGCTATTTCCTGTATCCGAAGAAAGACGTATTCCTCCGTTTCGACGTTGGCTTCACCCGCGAAGGCACCGGCTTCTACATCTTCACCGGGGAGTCGTTTTAAGGGGAGGAGTAAGCCGAGGTTCGTTTCAGGTCTGACGGTACGTCTGACCCTTTCTCAGCTTTTTCTACGCGTTGGTCACTGTGGCTTTTACGCAGAAAAAGGGTCAGACGTACCGTCAGACCCTACTGTATAAAAAAACGGTTTCTCTCCTCCTCTCTTCCCTTTCCTCCTTCCCTAAAAATTATACCGCAGGCCCACCCCTGATTGCAGGTTCAGGAAAAACGGAGCGGGCAGCACTTCGACGTAGAGGCCGGTTTCCAGGAAGAACGAATAGGGTTTACTGGCCGGGAAAATTTCCAGACCGGCCACGCCCGAACCGCCCAGCGAAATCGTGCTTTCAAACTCGTTAACATAGGCCAGCCGGTCGGGGTAGTAGCGCCGGGAGCCGATCTGCCCACCGAAGCCGTAGTAGCCCCGGAACGTCTGGCTCGACCCGAACGACGTATGCCAGAGGAAATGCCCCTGAACGGCCAGACCCACACTTTTATAGCGACCAGCCCGGTACGCCCGGTTATTGCCGTACAGGCCACCGTACGTCCCGATGTTCAGGTCGAACGCGTGATTTTCGCCAAAGTATTTCCGGACGTTCACCCCCGACGGTTCACCGATGCGGAAGCCGACCGACCAGTTGTTGTATTGGGCCTGGGCGTGGTTGGTGGCGCCGAGCCAGCCCAGCGACATCAGCAGTAGAAATAGACCAATTTTTCTCATAGCCTGGAAAACGTACTCATTCAGTTGTTGGATACTCAGCCTCCGGCGAAGTTCAGGCATTCGACACGGGTTCGGGATGCGTAACGGAGCCGGTATGCGCCGATACATCCGGCGTTGTGGGACCGTTGTACTGACGCAGCTCCGTCAGCAGCCGCTCGTTCTCATCCGGCGTTCCTACGGTGATGCGCAGACAGCCTTCGCACAGCTTCACCTTCGAGCGGTCACGCACGATCACCTGCCGGTTGATCAGGTACTCGAACACCGCTTTTGCGTCGGTGAAGCGTACCAGCAGGAAGTTCGCATCCGACGGGTAAATGTGCTGCACAATGGGCAAAGAAAGTAGTTTTTCGGCTAAAACCTGCCGGTCAGCCAGAATCTGAGCGACCATCTCGTTTTTTTCGCGTTCGTGGTCCAGCGCTTCCAGAGCCAGCGACTGGGTAGGGGCCGAGATGTTGTACGGGGGTTTGATCTTGTTCAGCACCCGGATCAACTCTTCCGAAGCGAAGCACATGCCCAGCCGAAGCGCAGCCAGTCCCCAGGCTTTCGAGAAGGTTTGCAGCACGACCAGATTCGGGTAATTGTCCAGTTCACTCGTCCAGGAAGCTGTTTCGGCAAAATCAATATAGGCTTCATCGACGACCACCAGCGCGTGACTGGCCGCGTTCAGAATGGTCCGGATGGCGTTCGGATCGATCAGGTTGCCGGTCGGGTTGTTGGGCGAGCAAATCCAGATGATCTTCGTTCCGGGCGTAATGGCGGCCAGTACTGCATCCGTATCGAGCTGAAAAGCAGCTGTCAGCGGTACCTTAACCAGCGTAACGTCGTTGATCGTCGCCGACACTTCGTACATACCGTAGGTGGGGGGCATGATGATGATATTGTCGGCCGAAGCGTCGGACTGTCCCGGTTGGCACGTAGCGCGGATGAGCAGGTCAATGGGTTCGTCGGAGCCGTTGCCCAGAAAAATCTGCTCCGGGCGCACGCCTTTGATAGGGGCCAACCGTTCTTTGATGGCCCATTGATACGGGTCCGGGTAGCGATTATACTGGCCCGAGTCGGTAGTGGAACCGAGGGCGTTTTCGTTGGCGTCCAGAAACACACCTTCCTTGCCGGTGTACTCGTCGCGGGCCGAGGAGTAAGGGGTCAGCGTCAGGATGTGCGGACGGAGAAGGGATTGTAAATTAAACATTGTGCTACAAATTTACGCCGTGTTTAATACGGCCCATTACATGCGTGAGTGTCAATAGGGTTGGCGTAGTTATTACACTGCAATACTGTCAAAGGGGCCTGCGCATTACCACCATGCCCCGCACGTCCTCTTTCATGACATCGAACGTCAACCGGTCGGTGCCGCAGACGACGAAACCCATTCGCTCGTAAAACGCAATGGCATCGTGGCTCGTATCCATCGCCTTGAGCCAGATCAACTCCTTACCCAACTGCCGGGCATAATCAACCACAAACGTCAGCACGGCTTTACCGATGCCCTGTCCCGTTACGTCCTTACTCAGGTAGATACGTTCCAGCTCCATGGCGTTAACCGTTTCCTGACCTTTCAGCGGTTGGTCGAGGTTCAGTTTAAAGAAACCGACTGCCTGCCCCTGCTGCCGAACGAGGTAAAAGCGGGCGTTGGAATTGTCCAGTTCGCGTTGCAGTACGGCCGGGGTAAAGCACCGCTCCATATACCAGGCCCCACCGTCGTGCCACAGATGCAGGTAATGGTCGGTGTAGGCTCGCCGGGCTACGTCGGCCAGTAGGGGAGCATCCGCTACTGAGAGGAGGTCAAAAACTAACGTAGTATCAACTGTCATAGGGGTTGCGTAGGCGTGGGTCGCCAGCGAAACGATTGGGGATCAATGGCCCGCATGGTGCAGAGGACGCCGTTCAGGTGGTCGTACTCATGCTGAATTAACTCCGACATGGCCCAGTCGGTTACGGTCCAGGTGTGTTCCTGCCAATGCTCATCGCGGTAACGGAGCGTCAGGCTGCGGTGTCGTTTGACGCGTACCAGCAGGTTCGGAAAGCTCATGCAGTCGTCCCACAACTCGTTCATCTCGTCGCTGGCCTGCACAATCTCCGGATTGATAATGACCTGCGGCCCAGCGTGGCCCGGCCCGGTCACATTGAGGTAAAACAGCCGTTTCATGATGCCGAGTTGCGGAGCCGCAATACCCCGGCCAAACTGGTATGTCGCCCGAATCTCCTCCATCACGTTGTGCAGGTCGGCTACCCAGCCCGCTACGAGCGGAAGTTCTTCCTGACGGATTGGCTCACAGGTTTCGTACAGGCGCGGGTCGCCCAGCAGCAGCAGGTCGGCAAGGTGTTTCATGAAGGGGTCAATAGGCTGGTTAACGCAATGACTTGTAAGCCCGGAATGTCAATGAAGTCGTCAATGTTGTTGGTCAGCACGGGCAAGTTATAGAGCAGGCCAGTAGCCGCGATGATCGAGTCCCCGATGGACCGTTTACGTTGTTGGCGCAAACGAATAGCTTCGTCAACAACATCATCAGTTATAGGCAATATAGAGGCTGCACCCAGCAAGCGTTCCAACTCAACTTTATCAGTAGCCTTGAGCTTGTGATAACCTAAAACCTCTAATTTGGATATCAAGGAAACATGAAGTGTAGTTTCCCGTTCACGCAGGTAAGCTCGTAACTTAGCATACGCTGGATCGACAAAATAAATGATGATATTACTGTCTAAAATCATTCCTCACGCCCATCCAGAACCCGATCCCAACCACGAATTTTACGTTGCCACTCGGATGGATCACCGAATGAAGTAACACCACCCAGGGCAGCGATTTGTTCGGCAATGTCCACAAAAGATGGTTTAGAGGCTTCCGGTTGAGGCTGAGGTATAACACGGGCGTTGAGCTTCGGAAGCAGACGCAGCAGCAGCGCTTCGTCTTCCGGCGTATCTATTTCAATCAATAACTGGCTCATAATTTTCTGTTTTTACCAATATAACAAAATCAGTCCGTAACCTGCTCGGCCAATGCCGCCAGCCGCAGACTCACGGCCCGTTTGTGGGCCTCCAGCGACTCGGCTTCAGCCATGGCTTCGACCACCGGACCGAGCACCTGAAGGCCTTCGGGCGTGATGTTCTGTACGGTAATCTTCTTCACGAAACTGTCCAGCGATACGCCACTGTAGGCCCGGGCAAAGCCGTTGGTTGGTAGTGTATGGTTCGTGCCCGACGCGTAATCCCCCGCTGACTCAGGGGTATAATTACCCAAGAAAATGGAACCGGCATTCACAATCCGTTCGGCGACGGTTTCGGCGTCGGCTACGCTCAGGATCAGGTGCTCGGCCGCATAGGCGTTCAGCAGGTCAATGGCCTCGTCGGCGGTGTCGACCAGAATGGCTTTGCTGTTGTCGATCGCCCGGGCCGCCAGATCGCGACGCGGCAACCGACTCATTTGCGTATCCAGCACCAGATTGACCGTGCTGACCAGTTTTTTGCTCGTTGACACGAGCAGCACCTGGCTGTCGGCCCCGTGTTCGGCCTGCGACAGCAAATCGGCCGCGACGAACGACGGCACGGCCGTATCGTCGGCGTAAATGGCCACTTCGCTCGGTCCGGCGGGCATGTCAATCGCAACGCCCTCTTTGGCGACCAGCATTTTGGCGGCCGTTACGTACTGGTTGCCCGGCCCGAAAATCTTGTACACCTGCGGAACCGACTGCGTTCCGTAGGCCATGGCGGCAACCGCCTGCGCCCCGCCGATGCGGAACACGTGCGTAACGCCCACCAATGAAGCCGCGAAGTAGATGGCCGGGTGGTTGCTCGGCGAACACAGTACGATCTGACGGCAGCCGGCCAGTTGCGCCGGTACGCCCAGCATCAATACAGTACTGAACAACGGAGCCGTGCCGCCCGGAATGTAGATGCCAACTTTTTCGATGCCGACACTACGGCGCCAGCACGTAACCCCCGGCATGGTCTCGATCTTCTCGACCGCCTGTTTCTGCGCTTCATGAAACGTCCGGATGTTCTGATACGCCTGCCGGATGGCGGCTTTCAGGTCGTCGCTCAACTGGCTCTCGGCCGCAGCCAGCTCGTCGGGCGATACGGCAAGACCCGTTTGGGCGAGATCAACTTTATCGAAGCGGGCGGCCAGCTCGATCAGGGCCTTGTCGCCCTGGCTGCGGACCTGTTGCAGAATAGGCGCAACCACCTGTTCAATCTGCGCACTCGACTGCACTGGCCGGGCCAGCAACGCAGGCCATTCGGCGCGGGTGGGGAAAGGGATGATTTGCATAGGAAAGGAGGAAGGAGGAGAGGAGGAAGGGAGGGAAGGAATTGAAGCGCAAAGCTTCCTTTCCCTTTCCTCCTTTTCTCCCTTCCTCCTTTATTAATTGATCATTTTCTCAATCGGGATAACCAGAATGCCTTCGGCACCGGCAGCGCGGATGGCTTCGATGTTTTCCCAGAACGCATTTTCGTTGATAACCGAATGCACGGAACTCCAGCCTTCGGTGGCCAGGGGCATAACAGTCGGCGCTTTCATCCCCGGCAGTAACCGCGAAATCTGCGGAATGGCCTCGTTCGGGGCATTCAGGACGATGTACTTGTTGTTTTTGGCGGCCTGTACGGCTTTGATCCGGAACAGCAGTTGCTCGGTCAGCGCCTGCCGGTCGTCGTTCATCTGCGGATTGGCGATCAGGATGGCTTCAGACCGGAAAATCGTTTCAACCTCCTTCAGCCCGTTGCTCAGCAGCGTACTGCCCGAACTGACAATATCGCAGACGGCTTCGGCCAGGCCAATGCTAGGCGCAATTTCAACCGAGCCGCTAATCTCGTGAATAGTAGCCTGGACGCCCTGATCGGCGAGGTAGCTGCCGAGGAGGTTAGGATAGGACGTCGCAATGTTTTTGCCGTCGAGATCGCTCAGACCACCCCAATCGGTGCCGCGGGGAATGGCAATTGACAGGCGGCATTTCGAGAAGCCTAATTTATGGACAGTGGCCACCTGGCGGGCGGTTTCGACGGCCACGTTTTCGCCGACGATGCCGAGATCCGCCACGCCATCTTCGACGTAGCCGGGGATATCATCGTCGCGCAGGAACAGGAATTCGGCCGGAAAATTCGACGAGATGGATTTAAGCTTACCAGTGCCGTAGTCGAAGCGGATACCACATTCTTTAAAAAGCTGGTACGAATCTTCGCTCAGCCGACCGGATTTTTGCAGGGCAATGCGTAGTACGGAAGACATAATTCAGGTTGAAAAGGACGATAACTGACTGAATCAATCAGCTACAGCGTCGGCAATCGGGACAATGGAACGGTAAAAATACAGGAAACAGACGGACCAACGAGTCAAACGAAGAGGAAAGATGGCCTAGCAGCCATGATGATGACGATGTCGGAAGAAAGTAGCGTCAGTCTGTTGGGAATTCATGCGGCAAATATAGAAGATTTTGGTATATTTGTCATAATCAATCGGTGATCCGATTGCGACGGTTGCTGACTGAGGAAAGTAGGTCAGCTATACTTCACTAACACGTGCTGCACCTTGACATTTTCCGAATTTAATCTTCATGACGACCTGCTCGCTGGTGTGCAGGCTATGAATTATCAGCAGGCCACGCCCATTCAGGAGCAGGCCATCCCCCTGATTCTCGAAGGCAAAGACCTGATTGCCAGCGCCCAGACGGGTACGGGCAAAACGGCCGCCTACCTCATTCCGCTCCTCGACCGGATTTCGCACGCCGACCATGATCACACCAGTACGTTGATTCTGGTCCCGACGCGTGAACTGGCCAAACAGATCGACGAGCAGGTAGAGGGCTTCGGCTACTTCGTGGAAGCGACCAGTATTGCTATCTACGGTGGTAGCAAAGGCGACGAATGGGACAAACAGCGCAAAGCCCTCGAAACGGGCGCCGATATCATCATCGCGACACCCGGCCGGCTCATTGCCCACATGCAGCTGGGCTACGTCAGCTTCGATAAACTGGATTACCTGGTACTCGACGAAGCCGACAAAATGCTCGATATGGGCTTTTCGGACGACATTCTGAATATCGTGCGGAAGTTGCCGGTCAAGCGCCAGACGCTGCTGTTCTCGGCTACCATGCCGAACAAAATCCGCGAGTTTTCAAAGCAGATCCTGCAGGAACCCGCCGAAATCCGGCTGGCCGTATCAAAACCGGCTGCGGGCATCGATCAACAGTTTTACCTGGCCTACGACCGCCAGAAACTTCCTCTGCTGGCCCATCTGATTCAGAACAGCCCGACCCCGGTGCAGAACATGGTGCTGTTTACCTCGCGTAAATCGGAGGTGGGTAGTATTGTGCGGGCGCTGAGCAAGTTAGGGTACGAATCGCGCGGCATCAGTTCCGATCTGGAGCAGGAAGACCGCGAGATTGTGCTGCGGGATTTCAAAAACCGCAAGTTTCCAATCCTGGTCGCCACCGACGTATTGTCGCGTGGAATCGACATCGACAACCTGACGCACGTAGTGAACTACGACATTCCCCGCGATGCCGAAGACTACGTACACCGGATTGGCCGGACGGCCCGGGCCGCCACCACCGGAACCTCCATTACGTTTATCAGCGACGAAGACCAGCAGCGGGTGGTGAAGATCGAGCGGCTGATTGAACGGGCGGTCGACAAACTGGCTATTACGGAAGATCTGGGCTTAGGTAAAGCGCCGATATTTGATCCGAAGCGCTACGGTAGCCGCCGTGGCGACGGCCGTCGTAGTGACGGTCGTCGCGGAGATAACCGCAGTAGTAATGGCCGCGGTAGCAGCAGTGGCCGGGAGGACGGGGCACGGCGTAGCAGTTCGCGTGGTCAGGAACGCGCCGGGCATAACGGGGAGGCCCTCGCGGTGGAAACAACCGATGCACAGCCCGTTCTGGACGGCGAACAACCACAGGCAACAGAGCGCAAGCGGAACAACAAACGACGCCGTAACGGCCGTAAGCCTCGTCCGGAAGGAACGCCCCTGGCCGTTATCCCGGAAGCGGGCGTACCGCTGCCCGGCGATCCGGTCTTGAACGTCAGCGGAGACGTAGCGGATAAGCCCAAGCGCCGAAAAAAACGCCGGAATCGATCCAAAGGCGACCGGCCCGAAGCTGGGCCGCAGCCGGTAGCGGTGGCTGAGTAAAAAAACAAAACGACGGATATCTGCGCAGATATCCGTCGTTTTGTTTTTGGGGTTGTGCTCAGCTGGTTGTCAGTACATGCCGGCGGAGATGGTACGCAGTCTAAACAAGGTAACGACTGAACCGGTTTTGCCTGGTAGATCGATCTAAAACGAGCATTCGACAAGCAGTGAGCATGACGAAATCTGTTTCATCCAAAATGGGTATTAAACCGGGGAGTAGTTCTCTGTTCATCAATGCTCCTACGGAAGCCATAACAGCAATGGAGTTGCCCGATCTTGACGTTAAGACAACGCTTGATGGAAGTTTCGACTACATCCACCTTTTTGTTACAAATCAGCAAGAAATGCACGAGCAGTTCGCCATGCTCAAAAACCATCTAAGGGCAACGGGTATGCTTTGGGTGTCATGGCCCAAGGCAGGCCGGCAAGGAACTGATCTCAAGCTAACCAAAGTAATTGAAATAGGCTACGAGTATGGCCTTGTAGAAAGTAAGAATTTAAGCATAAACACTATCTGGCCAGCTTTGAAATTTACCCACCCGAAGGAGGGGAAACTCTATAATAACAGCTACGGGAAGCTCAGGCTGTAGGCTGGGCGGATAACTCGTGTCGCTTGGATAGGCTTACCCTCGATAAGCGGCCTGTCCCGAAATACAGTCGGTCCAATGGAGGCTGGTAGCCAGCCAATTACTCAACAGGTCATCATGAAAATAGCTGTTTTTGGGGCCACGGGCGGAACAGGCCGCGAACTGATCCTACAAGCCCTTGACAAAGGCCATGAGGTAACGGCGATTGTTCGTCGTCCCGCAGCCTTCACGCTAACCCATGCGCGACTGCGCACGGTAACCGGTGATGTTATGAAGCCGGATTCATTCGCTCCCGCACTTCAGCATCAGGACGCTGTGCTGTCAGTTATTGGGAAGAACAGCCTGAAACCTATGACGTTTTACCGCGAGTCAGCCCGCAATATTGTCGATCAAATGGATAAAGCTGGCGTTCAGCGGTTGATTTGCCTTACCAGTGTCGGTGTTCTGGACAAACCGGTTGGGCCCCTGTTTTACATTTGGCTGATTAAGCCACTGCTCAAGAATATCTACGACGATATGCGGCATATGGAGCAGACGATACGAGAGAGCCGTTTAGCCTGGACGATTGTGCGTCCGTCATTCCTTTTCGATGGGAAGCGAACGGGTCAATATCGGGTGGGTTCATCGGGTGAGTTGGACCATGCGAATAAGATTTCGCGGGCTGATCTGGCGAATTGCATCTTGGATCAACTTGACACTCAGGCTAACTGGCAAAAAGCTATCGCCGTTGCCTATTAATTCGGAATAAAGAATCTGTTAGAATCCAGGCAGGTAATTTAGTGGATGAGTGCGCTGTGGCAGCTCCACGTGGCGGCTTTTCGGGCGACAGGCCTGTCGCCCGATACGGTATTTTATTTATTTTATTAAATTAACTGCATGAAAATTCAGGAGATGAGCGATGAGGCTTTGCTCAAACGGAAAAAAACAACAGAAGTCGTAACGGCTTCGCTTGCCGGTTTACTCACGGTGCTATTGATTGCAGCCCTGTTTTTATGCTTCAACGATCAGTTCACCATTGGCCTTCCCCTGCTTATCATCCCTCTCTCACTTTCCACTGTTGTATTTATGAACATAGCTGATGTGAAAGCTGTCAGGAAGGAATTACAAACGCGAAATCACGTGCTTTGACTTCGCTTCGTGTGAGTCAGCCTCCGGTGACGGGTCGCTCGCCGGTTAAGAACGTTGGTGCGTAAAAGGTGCTGGTACGTCCGTTCAGTCAAGCGACTCGGTCAGCACAGGGAACGCCCCCAACCGGAAAGACTGGACATCCATTCTGACCTCCCAAGCGACCCAATAAATACGTGGCCAATTAATAGTTTTATCACCCTGGATATCGGTATGCTTTCAGGTAAAGACCACAGCAAAATGACTCGTGACGAATTGGTGGCAGAACAGAAAAAATTAACGTCACAAAGAACCACAATTCCACTGGCCGTGCTCATTGGTGCAGTTATTGGCGTAGCGGTTTGGTCGGCTACCCACCAGGGTGGTTTTATCCTTACTGTTTTGTTGCTGATTGCGCCGTTTCTACTTGGGTCCAGCTACTCGAAAAGACTGAAAAGCATTAAGGCGGAATTAAGTCGTAGGAATACCGTTCGTTAATTATCCCGGCAGTTAGCCGCCCGGTCGTTAGCCGGCTCCTCTGGGCGAACCCGCCGGAACGGGGAACTGCTCGTTGGGCCACTTCCCGGAATCTGGTTGGTACGTAAAAATCGGCCGGTATTATCGGCATACAGGGCTAATTCTTTCGTATATTGAGGAGTTTTAGCTGGTTACTCTTCTCTGGAATGGAAGCAAATCCTTCGTCTACTGTTCAGTCCGGACGTCTTAAATCATTTTTAAAGCAGATTCAGCGATTAGCGTGGCTCGAGTTGTTCGAAAAGTGGTTTGGGGTTGGCGTAAAACTGTTGTGGCTCACGCTCTTTATTGCGTTTAGCGTTTACCTCCGGAAAGAATACAAGAGAAACATTTTCTACGTCCAGGATTTTAAAGTGCCGCCCGCCTGGGTAGAACAGGGGTACAGCGGAGAAGTGGTTAAACAAGCCATTCTCGATGAGATTGACAACATCATGAACGGTGTGTTTGCCAGGGACGAATCTCTGGTCGGCAGTAATACGGATAACACCGAGTTGTTGAATGAGCTTTCCGTTGAAGGGTTTAATCTCAGAGCTATTACCAAATCCATTCTGGTCTTCCTGGGCAAGAAAGATAAAAGCATCGGCGGCTACGTAACGCTCAGCGACTCCACCCAAACCGTAGCGATACAGGTTACGGACCAGATCACGCAGCCGTTGACCATCAGACGGAATGAACCTGCCCAACACCTGATTCATAAAGCAGCCATGGAAATTATGAAGGTGCGGTCGCCAAAAGCGTTGGTTACGTATTACATGGCCAGGAAAGATACCGTCATGGTTAACAAAGTGTATGCGTATATAAAGAAACACCGGGAACTGATGAACGATTATACGTTCTATCTGACCTCGGTTGCCGTTGCCTTGAATAGCCAGAATTATGAGGAAGCCCATGCCTGGTCTGATAGCCTCGCTAAGGGGTTCCCGAACGATAAATCAGTGTTTTACACCCGGGGAGAAATCTATATGTACCTGGTCTATTACGCCAGGGCAGACCCGGCAACGACCCGAAACAACAAACGGTTGTTCGTCGAAAATATGCGTAAAGTCAGTGAGCCGGGCCTTCCCGACGTGTCAAACAATCTAGCTCAGACTGCCAATATGTATTTGGCTGGATTTTATGCCAACGAGAATGATTTCAAATCACTCATCGACCTCGTAGAGCGTAACCATATGGAACAGAAACTGAGCCCTCCCCTGAATAATGCCCTGGCCTACGCCTATATGAGTCAGAAGACCTACAAGAAAGCCGATGAGGCCCTGTGGAGAGTTATTTATCAGGTGGGCGACGTTGGTGACTACTGGGACTCACTGGCCGAGTTATACAGCATTCAGGGCAACGATTCGCTGGCTGTTGTGCATTTGGGTAAAGCGTTACGGAGTCCGCAAAAATCAGCCGCCGTGTCCGCGCAGGCTTATCAGACCGATTCGCGCTGGCAGCGTTTGCGAAAACGGGAGGATTTTCAAAATACGCTGAAACGTCATTCAATCTGAACCACTAGGGCCGTCTGGAATGGAATGCCCATGCCGGCGTTGCTGTGATAAACGCAAAGCCCGGTTCGCAACCCATACGTTTAACCTAAACGAATCAAATGAAAAGTAAGAACCTGAATGAAATGAGTAGCGAAGCCTTGCTCAAGCAGGAGAAGACGGTAAAAGTAGTGACAGGTACGCTTGCCGGCATGCTGCTTTTACTGCTGGTTATGGGAATTGTTATGGCCTTCGAGAAAGGCTTTAATGCGTTTATCATTATGCCTTTCGGCTTACTGCCCATCGTGTTCCTGAACCTGAATCATTTAAAGGAAATAAAGAAAGAACTTGACGCCAGGAAAGACGTGCTTTAGCCGTGCGGTATGCTCTTAACAATAAGGCGTATGGGCGTCGGGGGGCTGCCCAGCTCAGCAGATCCCACTACCGGAGTAAGGCTATCTCCGCGCTGGCCGCACACCTCAGTACATGTCCCGCTCCAGCACCGGCCAGCCGTCCCGAAACGAAAGTCTGCGCAGACTGAATTTGGATCGCCCTTTGTCTTCGGCGTCGTAGTAATGGATAGACACCAGGTTACGGCCTCCCTCACGTAACAGCCCGACGTGACCGGGACCGATGTACTGCCCTTCGGTACGGAGCACCAGCGTGCCGCCCCCCGCCGTTAAATCGCGCCCTGATTTGTCCACGAATGGACCGAGCGGATTCGTTGACCGGCCCACGACGATGTAGTACGTGCTGTTCAAACCCTTGCAACAGAGGCCGTTATTGACAAATAGGTAATAGTAGTTGCCTTCTTTCACAAGGGCGGGGGCCTCCCAGTCGGACTGGCGACCACCGGCTACGGTTTTGACGGTCGTACCCCCCTTGAGCTTGCCGGTCAGCGTATCGAGTTCGGCGGCTCCGATACCGCCGTGGAACGAACCGTAGACCAGATACACCCGGCCGTCGGTGTCGCGCAGCAGGCCGGGATCGATGGCGTTGATGTCCGTCCGGACTTTCGACGTAACGACCACGCCCTGATCGGTCCACCGGTAGTCCGGCGATTGTGGGTTGAGGGTTGGCGACGTAGCAACGCCGATGGCCGACACCGCCGAGCCGAACGTGGAGCAGGAGTAGTAGAGGTAGTATCGGCCGTTCATCCGGATGCAGTCGGGGGCCCAGAAATGCCCTTTGAAGCCCCGCACGGTGCTGTCGATCCAGCCGGGCCAGGTGCCTTTGTCAAAGACCGGCTTGCTGACGGTCCAGCTCCGCAGGTCGGTGGCACTGACGGTCTGAATACCGTTGCCGGTCGAAAAGTACCAGTACGTACCGCCTTCCTTCTGTATGGTGCTCGGATCGTGGGTGGTGAAGCCGCCCTCCTGCGCTTTTGCCGGGCTCAGGACACACCAGAGCAGGCTTACCAGCAGGCAGATGATAATTCTGGACATGACAACGCGTGCGGTTGGTGAACGACGTAGGGAGGAAAGGGTTTGGGTGGATAGAAGAAACCGGATGACAGCGAACTGGCTGTCATCCGGTTCGAAACGGCTTACTGCGCGATTTTCATCACGGGCGTGTACAGCATTTCGGCAACGCCGACCGTTTTGACACCGATCCGGCCGTAGAAGTAACCTTTGCCGACCAGCGACCCCGGCACCGCCATTGAGAAGGCGAGGGGCTTGCTCAGGTCAGCCAGAGCGGCCCCCGTCAGGTCGACGCGACCGGCGTTGTTGTTGATGTCCACAAACTGGGTTGCGCCGACGTACATCGTGACCCGCTCCACCGCCCGGCCCGTAGTGGCCTGCGCCACCTGGCAGGTCGCGGTCAGGGTTGTGCCGCTGCGCTGGAACTTTTCGTTGCGAATCACGTAGTAGGGCAGCACCGGCACGTCGACCGTGGCGGCTCCCCGCACCTGAACGTTGATCGTGTCGGTATTGTCAACCCAGGGACCGTTGCCCCGCAGCCGCACCAGCTTGTAGTCGCCATCGAACAGGGAAGCCGAGAATGAACCGTCCTGCGCTACGTACACCGGAATTTTGGTGAACAGCTGGAAGCCCGGCTGCCACAACTCCAGCTGAACGCCGTTCGTGCGGACACCCACCGGCTGATTGTCGTACACCACCCGACCGGTCAACGTTGATTTTGGCGGCTCGAAGTTGTCTTTTTCACATCCGGCCAGCATAACCGTGCCGACGAGGAGGCTATAAAGGATCGCTTTCATGGTCTCAGATCAGTGGAAGGGATTGCGAACGATTTTAGGATTGTTGTTGATAACCGCCTGGTCGATGGACGAATAGTAGTTGCCCATCTGGAACAGGCGCGGAGCCCGGAAACGGGGCGCTACCAGCCTGACAAAGATGTACTTGCCGTCGCGGGCCGGGTCGCCGGGACGGATCACCCGGTAGGGGTACAGCGCGTACATCATCGCTTCCGGATTGGTCGGGTTGCCGTTCCAGACCTCGTGGGCAATGCGCCAGCGCATCAGGTCCCACACGCGGTGGTCCTCAAACGCCAGCTCAACCCGGCGTTCGTTCTGAATGCGGGCGAGCGTCAGGCTGCTCAGACTGTTGGCGGGGAAACCGGCCCGCTCGCGCAGGCGGTTCACGTACGTCAGCGCTTCGGCGGTCTGGCCGATTTCAAAGGCGGCTTCGGCAGCGTTCAGCAGGATTTCGCCCAGCCGGAACCGTACCCACCACATATCGCTCCGGATACCGCGCGTGCTCGACAGCGGGGTAGGATCGATGTACTTGCGGAGGTAAAAGCCGGTATTCGACACTTCCGTCTGCGACCGCTGCGGCCCCGAACTACCCGTCAGCAGCCTGCCGTCTGTATGCAGCGAGCCCAGGGTGTTGCCTTCGACAAACTGGTAGTTGTTACTGGCGGCATTCCAGACCGCTACCCCCGCCTGAATCTGCACCTCCTGGCCTTTGAAGCTGGTACCCGGGTAGATGACCGTACCGTAGAGCCGGGCGTCCTTGTTGGCAAACGGACCGCTGAGGTTATCGTAGTAGATGTAATCCCGGTCGTCGGGGGTGCGGATTTTCAGCTCACCCGAACTGCCGTCGAGGTATTCGTAGTCTTCGACCAGGTTCAGCACCGGTGTGATGTTCGACGACGACAGGTTATCCTCCCGGATGTTGCGGGCGATGTTGTCGTAGCTGAAGCCGTGCCGCTTGTCCTTGGCCGTCAGGAAGTCCTTCGCCAGGATGATCTCCGGGTTGTTGATTTTCTTCGTGATGGCTTCAAAGAAGTTTTCGCCCAGGATCGGGTTGGCGCGGTAGAGCGAATACGGCCCCGCAATCACCTCTTTGGCGGCTTCGAGCGCCTTGGTGTAGTACTCCTGCGCCCGGCTGGCCGGAATGCCAACCTCACCGCCCGGGGTTGCAATGGGGGCACCCATGCGACTGTTGTACTTCGCAATGGACCCGGCATACAGCATCGCCCGGCTTTTCAGCGCCATGGCCGTGAACTTGTTGGCGCGGGTGTTGCTGCCGGCGTTACCCAGGTCGTTCTTGATCGCGTCCAGTTCGCTGGCAATGAAGTCGTAGACCTCAACTTCCTTGTTGCGCGGAAACTGCAGCGACGACGGATCGCCACTGAAGTCGTAGATGAGCTGCTTGGTGATGATGGGAACGCCCCCCATGCGTTTCACCAGCTCGAAATACGTGTACGCCCGCAGGAACCGGAACTCGGCCGAGAACTGAGCCTTCTGAGCGGCCGACAGCGCCGTACTCTTGGTTTCGATGCTTTCCAGCGCCAGGTTGATGTCCCGGATCAGACCGTAATCCCACAACCGCCAGCGATCAAACCCGTAGGAAATGATGTTGTTGGGGCCGTCGTTGTTGCCCGACCACATGGCTTCGTCGTAGGCCGCAAACTCCGTCCAGCCAATATCGATCTGGGTGTGGGCCGGCAGCCGATCGTAATAGTTGGCCAGCAGGCCCGTGATCATCCGGCTGTCGTTCCAGACCTGGCTTTCGAGAATAATATTAGGCGGCTGGCGCTCGAGAAAGTCTTCCTTGCAGGCAGACAGGCTAAGAGTCAGCAGGCTAATCGAGAGGTATTTATGAAAACGATTCATCGGTACAGTCATTTGTTGATTAGAAACTCATCGCAAAACCAGCGTTGTACAGGCGCTGCGGAGGATACACCAGTGCGCCGTTCGACGAAATTTCGGGGTCAACCTGGATGGCTTTCAGGTTGTCGAACGAAATGAGGTTGGTGCCGTTGACGTACACTTTCATGGCCGACACCCCCAACTTGCTCAGGAACGGCTTGGGAATGTTGTAGCCCACCTCGAAGTTGCGCAGGCGCAGGTAGCGTACGTTGGTCACCCAGAAGTCGCTCCGGCGGCTGTAGTTCACGTGGCTGGGGCTATCCTTCCGAACGGCCGGATACGTACCGGCAATCCACGGACTTTCCTGATTGAACGGATCGGCCCGGTGCCAGCGGTCTTCGAAGATGTAAGCCGGTGACGTACCGTTGTTCTGGAACGGAATCTTCTGTTCCACTTCGCGCCGGAACGTTTGCAAACCAGCCCCCACTACGTCGATCTGCACCGTAAAGCCCCGGTAGCCCAGCGTGCCGTTGAACGCGTAGTTGAAGTACGGCGTAGCACCTTCAGCATACCCGATGGGCCGTTCGTCGAATCCGTTGATGATACCGTCGCCGTTAACGTCCTTATAGATGAAGTCGCCGGGGAGCATGGTCCGGTTGCCCTGTCCGTCGTTATCCACCCTGTAGTCGTCGATCTCCTGCTGCGACTGGAACCGGCCGACGACCTGGTAGCCCCAGTTGATGCCCGACCAGCGGTCGACGGCGGAGTTGCGGTATTGATCCCACGAGTTGCCGAAGCGGGGCTTATAGATGTCGAGGCTCCGCTGCCGCGCCAGGGTTGCGTTGCCGCCAATCGTGTACGTAAACTCGCCGGCCTTGCCGCTGTAGGACAGTGCGCCCTCCAGGCCGCGGATGGCATCGGAGTTCAGGTTGGCGTTGGGGAGCGTGTAGCCCACTTCGCTGGGGAGCAGCACGTCGTACTGAGCCGCCGGCAGTCCTTTGCGTTTGCGCTCAAACACGTCGAACTGACCGGAAATCTTGCCGCCGAAGAGGCCAAAATCAACCCCTACGTTGGTCGATACGTTCGTTACCCACGACAGCGTCGTGATGGGCAGACCCCGGGGGCGGACACCAATCACGTAGTTGCCGTTAAAGATCGCGCTGCCCTGCAGGAAGTTATAGCCGGGCAGGTAGCTGAACGGGGCCACAATGAAGGCGTCGTTGATCAGGTCACTACCCGTACGGCCGTAGCTGGTCCGCAACTTAAGTTCACTAATCACGTTGTTGAATTTTCCCTTGAAAAACGGCTCTTCGCTCAGCCGCCAGCCCAGGGATGCACCGGGGAAGAACCCGTACCGACGACCGGGTGCAAACAGAAACGAGCCATCATACCGACCCAGCGCTTCGACCAGGTACCGCTGCTTGTAGTTGTAATTAACCCGGCCGATGTAGCCCGCCCGGGCCGTTACGTTCCATTCGTCGATCAGCAGATCCTGGTTGGCAAACGACATCAGCGGAATGTAGTTGTTGGGCGGCACGGTATGCACCACCAGGTACTTGTTGTCGGTGTCGTAGCGCTCGTAGGCACCCACTGCCGACAGACCGTGGTCGCCGAACTGCTTGTTGTAGGTGGCCTGCAACTGCATGAAGCGGTCGACAATGTTCCGTTTCCGCCGTTCGCGCCAGGGGTTCTGGTTACCCCCGCCCGGCACTACGTTGTAGGCGTCGGTTTTAGGGTCGTAGGTGTACGCATCGTAGGTGTACTCGAACCCGTCGAAGTCGAAGTTGGAGAAGTTGTACGAGTACGTTCCCTTCACGTTCAGCCCGAAATCAAAATTGTACTGCGCCGTGAAGTTGGCTTTGACGGCCCGCCAGTATTCGTTTATGTAGCCCGTGACTTCCTTCTTGTAGGTGGCCGGGTTAACGTTTACGTTATGGGTCTGGTTGATGTAATTCGGGTTATCGTTGGCGTAGGGCCGCTCGGTGGGCCACATCGAAAAGATACTCAGGAACGGGTTGAAGTAATCGTCCAGCCCCGGTACACCCACCTGAAACCGGTCTTCGATGCGCCCGCTGATCTGCGTACCAATCCGGAGTTTCTTGCTCAGACCCGCATCTACGTTGGCCTGGAAGTTACTCCGCTTGAAGTGATAATCCCGGATGAGGGCGTCCTGGCTCAGGTGGCTGGCTGATACGTAGTAGGTTACGTTGTCGGAGCCGCCTGATACGCTGCTGTTCACGTACCACTGCGGAACGTTTGGCCGCATCACCATATCGTAATAATCAAAGCTCTGGAAGCCTTTTTCGGTACCGGCCTGCCATTTGGCCAGTTCATCCGGCGTGATGGTCGTCGGAATGCCCCGGTTCTGGTCGGATTCGGCCAGGGCGCGAACGTGCTGATAGGCGTTGGCCGGGCGGGGGTAGCGCGTGAAGTTTTGCAGACCGTAGTACCCCGACAGGCTGATGACCGGCTTCTGGCCTGCTTTCCCGCGCTTCGTGGTGACGAGTACAACCCCGTTGGCTGCCCGAAGGCCGTAAATGGCGGCAGAGCCGTCTTTCAGAATGGAAATGTTTTCAATATCGTTAATACCAAGGTTATTAAACTGACCGGCATCGGCTACGATGCCGTCGATAACGAACAGGGGCGAACCCATGTTCCGGATCTGGATGTTGGTGCCACCACCCGGCCGGGCGTCGGGTTGCCGGGCCGTAATCCCCGGAACGCGGCCAACCAGGGCGCTGGACGTAGCAACGGCCGGTGTGCGGATGATCTCGTCGGCTTTGACCGACCCCACCGCACCGGTAACCGTTCCCCGTGACTGGGTACCGTATCCAACTACCACCACCTCATCGAGCGACTGGTCGTCGGCAATCAGCTTGACGGTTACGCTGGAGGCCGACGTGACCGGGACCTCCTGGGTTTTGTACCCCACGAATGAAAACACGAGGCTGGCACCCTGGTCCGGTACGTTGATGGTGAACTTCCCCTGGGCGTCGGTCGTGCTGCCGCGGGTCGAGCCTTTGACGACAACGTTGACGCCGGGCAGGCCTTCGCCTTTCTCGTCGGTAACGGTACCACGTACCGTAATGTCAGCCGCGGTTGATAGGACCGCACGGGTATTCATCCGGAAAGCAGGGCTTAGGTGTGACGATCCGTTCCGGTCATCGTCTGGCAGGGCCAGCGCAGCAGGTAGCGCGGCAGTAAAGAGAAGTGAAAACAGGGTATATCTTCCAAGAACGTGCGAACGCTCGGTGTGTAAGATATTTTTCATAACTTCAGGCGTTTTTGTTCGACACAAATAGGGCAAAAGCATTCCTGACACCCCGCTCGGGGTGCATTGCAGATCGGGAATTACTGGTCAACGGTGCTGGACCCACCGTTGACTTCTTCAAATTTCTTCGGTTATCTACGCATAGGCAGTTATCAGGCTAGGGTTTGGGATGAATACGCATCAGTGGGTTTTGCCACGGACAAAATGGCTGTTGTACGCTGTGAAGCAAAATCTATTTGCCAAAAAAGAAGCCATCTGAAAGATTTTGAACTGTATATATTGTTACCGGTATTGTCCAATAAATCAAACATAAAATACAGATAAGCGAAAACCAAATAAATGTCAAAATACAGTTAGTATTGGCCTAAACCGAGCTATTTTATGCCCTCAAATAGATAAAAACTTCTCTTTTTTTAAGAAAGATGACTCTTTATGCACATTTATGGGATGTGCCGATACGTATAGTCAGTACCCGGTTGGGCGTGGTTTCGACCGGCATTCGCCCCAGCTTTGTTCCTGAGTGATCTTTACGAAATGCCGGATCTGGGTAACACCTGAGACTTTGTGATGAACGGTAGTGACTAGTCACGGTTTGTTCTATTTTTTTGTCCTATTGTTCATAGACTCAACCTGTTTGCCCATGACACCGTCCATGTCCCGTCGCCAATCGCTGCAAACGCTCGCCCTGTCGGCAGGTGGTTTGCTGTTGCCCTCGTCTGATCTGCTGGCTCGCCAGCAGCCGGCTCCCGAAAAGCTGGGTATTGCGCTGGTCGGGCTGGGTAACTACAGCACCAATCAACTGGCTCCTGCCTTGCAGGAAACGCAGGGCTGTTACCTCGCCGGCATCGTAACCGGATCGCCGGACAAGGCAAAAACGTGGGCGGAGAAATACAGCATCCCTGCCAAAAATATTTACAACTACCAGACATTCGACCAGATTCGGAACAACCCGGACATCGACATCATCTACGTTGTGCTGCCTAATTTCCTGCACGCCGAATACACGATCCGGGCCGCTCAGGCCGGCAAGCACGTCATCTGCGAGAAACCCATGGCGATGAATGCGGCCGAAGCGCGGCAGATGATTATGGCCTGCGAAAAGGCGGGCGTTCAGCTATCGGTGGGCTACCGGCTGTATTTTGAACCCCACCACCTGGAAATGCGCCGACTGGCGGCCGGAAAGGAGTTCGGGGGCGTAAAAGTAATCGAGTCGGGGCTTGGGTTTACCGTACCGGGACCGGGTTCGTGGCGGCTGGATAAGAAAATCGGCGGGGGCGGGGCCATCATGGATTTAGGGGTCTACGCGATTCAGGGGGCACGCCGAACTCTCAACGAAGACCCGATCAGCGTGACGGCGCAGGCCTATACCTTCGACAAAGTGCATTTCAAGGATGTGCACGAAACGGTGTTCTGGCAGTTTGAATTTCCCAACGGGGCATTGGCGCATTGCAGCACGACCTACTCGTCCTACGTCGACCGGCTGTACGTAACCTGCGAGCGGGGCTGGTTTAAACTGGACCCATCTTACAACGCCACTGGTGCGCAGGGAATCACCAGCCGGGGAGCCATGAACGTACCATCGCCCCGGTATCAGCAGGTGGCGCAGCTGGATGCGTTTGCACAGAGCGTACTGACGAAGCAGAAACCCGAGGCTTCCGGCGAAGAAGGCTGGAAAGACATGAAGCTCATTGGGGCGATTCTGGAAGCCGCCGAAACCGGCCGGAAGGTAGCGATTGATCTGCGGGCCTGATGTTCCGGCCAGGCGCTTGCTGGGCCGGAAATTACCGCTTTCCCAGCAGCAGTACGTCCGTATCGCGAAAAATGCCAAAGTAAAGATCAGGGAGGCCGTCGTTGTTGACGTCGGCTATTTCGACCGAGATGGCTTCCCGACCGACGCCTTCGGGCAGGTACGTTTTGGTTTGCTCCGAGAACACCCCCTTTCCATTATTGATCAGGACCTGCGGCCCGGCAGTGCCAAATATGTTTGCCAGCACCAGATCGGGGTCTTTGTCGCCGTCGAGATCGGCAAACTGCGCATCGGCGGTGTTCAGGTCGTTGGTTGCTTTGTACCGTTGAGCGGTTTCGTCGGTGAAGGCGCCCTTGCCGTTGTTGATCAGCAGTCGATTGGCGGGGTTCTTGGTGCGCCGGAAGTTAACGTTGGAAAAGTGGACATCCAGATCCCCGTCGCCATCCACATCGGTCAGGTCCACCTTGCGGGTTTCTTCGGTACCGGGCGTGATTGGGAGCCGTCCGGTGGTTGCGTTGGTAAACGTACCTTTCCCGTTGTTGAGGTAGAGCTTGTTGTCATCTTCGTTGCCGAAAATCAAATCCAGGTCCCCGTCCTTGTCCATATCAGCGGCTTCAACGTCCTGGGTTACGTCCTGATCGACCGGCATCCGGCTCGTCGACTCGTTCGTGAACCGGCCTTTACCGTCGTTGGCCAGGAAGTAATCCTGCCCGTCGTTGCCCATAATCAGGTCGAGGTCACCGTCCTGATCGAAATCGCCAGCCACAACGGCATTACTGATGCACTGCACAGGGAACTGATCGCTTACGTCCAGAAACACCCCTTTGCCGTCGTTCAGGTAATATTCATGAATTTTATCGTCCTCGCTTACAAAAATCAGGTCCGTATCCCCGTCCCGGTCAAAATCGCCCAGGGCAATGTCTTCATGATCGTGGTTTTTGGTTGGCAGCCGACCTTTGGTTCCGCTCGTGAAAACACCTTTTCCGTCGTTGAGCAGGATGACGTTTGGCCGGAACTCGGAGGCAATGATCAGGTCGAGGTCGCCGTCTTTGTCAACGTCCAGGGGCTCAACATCCATGGAATTATTGGTGAGGTCGAGCAGGGGCAGATTCGTCTTCGACACGTCGGAAAACGTCAGGGCAGTTGGGGCGGGCGTAATGCAGGCCGCACTCAGCAGTGAGCCGATCAACCAGCAGGCGGTACGTTTCATAGGGCAGAAGTTTACCAAGTTTACTAAAAAACGACGTTCGCCCTTTTGTCAATTACTGCTTTTCTGTTTCGAGGCCGCCGAATTCATCCATTTTGGAGCCCGGTCCGTTCCGTAGGCTTTTCGTGAGCCGCTTTTACGTTTCGTTAACATTGTTTTACAGGTCATTAACAGACGACAGAATAGAACCTTTTAGCTTTGCTGCTCACCGCAGTGGTTGACATCCTTGAAAAAAAGAACGCCTACATGCATCTGATTTTTCAGGATAATGATTCATTTTAATTAAACCTACAGAAAAAATGAAGAAAATCATTTTTGCGCTGATCTTACCACTGGTTGTGGTAGGCGGACTCGTATTTGCCAATCGTGAACGTACACATGAAGCGGCTGAAAAGTCACCTTCAACACCACCCTCTGCGGCTGAAAGGAAAGCTGCATTGAAAAAATGGGAGGCTACCCCTGATGGGATACTGTACAAAAAATGGGAAGCATCTCCCGCAGGTAAAAAAGTATATGCCAGTGAAGCTAAAATAAGGAAGCATATAAAGGCTTTTACCAATATGGAGGCTGTTGTCACCTCTCTTTCTCTTCCGCCAGGCTCACGGTTAGGTTTCGGACTGATGGTCAGGATTGATGGTGATGATTATATTCTTGGTTATGGACCGGAAAAGTCTGATGAATTGCAGCAATTGCATAGCCTGAAGGTTAACGACAAAATAGTCATAAGAAGCCATAGCGTATTGCATGCGCCCAAGTATGCATATCCAATCATCTCGCTCAACCTAGTTGAACGAGATGGTAAAATGTTGTATAAACGTGTCCCTCGCAAAGGCGGCTGTTAAGTAAAGTATGAAATTCATATATGCTTTATTCTTAACGGTTGTTTTTCGCACGTTCTGTGGAGGACAGAATAAACCAGACCTTCCAAAAGACACTGTCAAGTCCGTAATCAACGACCTATTCACTTCTCCCGGACCTGATGAACGGTATGTTCACACGAAGCATGAGTATACTGATTCTTTCGGTAGGCGCCTAATCATACAAAACAGTTACCCTAAAGGTGGAGTAGCTATTAATGGAAGGAGGGGATACACTAGTTTTAGCGGAAAAACGCATGGATTTGGCATATTCTGGACTCGGGTTATCAACGAAACGGCTACCCCGGTAGAACTAACAATTAATTTTCCTGCCGATTCATTCGCCATTTCCTCCGTACCGAACTCTTACTTTAAATTATTACTACCTCCAGACGCAATGACGCTTGACAGGCAATCATTGTATAACTATGGGTATAAGACAGCTGATTTAGTATCTTTTTTAGATACAAGCTTCAATAAACCGACCAGGTTTCAACGAACGCTTAATCCCAAGGAAGCGTGTCTTTTTTATGTCGTAATGCTCAGTTATACCCCTGATAATGGCCCCGTACGAGCCGGACTTTTCGCAAAAGGACAAGACCTTTTTTATAGAATGAGCATAGACCCTTTTGGTTCGCAGGAAGTTTCCTGCGGGCAGATCGTTTTCAACAAGTAATGGGGATCGAAACCCTGCAGATGTTTTTGATAATAAAGGATTTGCCGGCGTACGACCAGCTACTTCGCACCAGGTTCAACACCAGGCTGATTGATAAATTCGATCAATAGATGAAAGAAAAAAACCGCCGGAGTTAGGACTATTTACTGCACCTGACCGGTTAACATCCGGATGATAGTGGTGAAAACGGGAAGAGTCAGGTTTCAAACCTGACTCTTCCCGTTTTCACCACTATTGCCATATAAACCAGCCTTGATCATACGAGATTTCAGCCAGGTAACAGCTGCCTGAAATGATAGCCATTATCCTGGTGGTCAGCTGGTCAGCCGAAAAGAAAAGGCATCTGTATTTCCTGGTTAAAGAGAAAAATGAGTGGGGCATCAGCCAGTCCCGAAATTATCCCGAAGGGCGGCCAACTACGCTGAGCGATAAACCTGGTGAAGGGACGGATGAACTGGCTTTATTTATTTGTAAATGGGCCTGACACTTGATTCGTATGGTTATAATTTGCCAAATCCTTACTTTTCCGGGCAGATACCTTTCTATAGTATGAAACTATTCCGCTTCGGCGCTCCTTCCCACGAACACCCCGGCGTGGTATTACCTACCGGACAACACATTGATGTCACCCACTTCGGTGAAGACTACGACGAAACCTTCTTTGCCTCCAACGGTCCCGAACGACTGGCCCACTGGCTGGAAAGTCACGCGCAGCACTGCCCGGACGTGTCGCCCGATACCCGCTTTGGCCCGTGCGTCAAGCGGCCCTCCAAACTTATTTGTGTCGGCTTAAACTACGCCAAACACGCAGCCGAAACCGGCGCGCAACCACCCGCCGAACCGATCCTGTTCTTTAAATCCACGACGGCACTGGTCGGTCCGAACGATGAGGTTATCATTCCAAAACGCTCGGAAAAAACGGATTGGGAGGTGGAACTGGCCATCATTATCGGCAAAAAAGCCACTTACGTTGAGCTTGATGACGCGATGGATTACATCGCCGGCTACGCCGTTCACAACGACTACAGCGAGCGGGCTTTCCAGCTCGAACGGGGTGGTCAATGGGTAAAGGGCAAGAGCGCAGATACGTTTGCGCCCCTGGGGCCGTATCTGGTCACGAAAGACGACGTACCCAACCCGAACGGCTTGCACCTGTGGCTGTCGCTCAACGGCGAACGGCTGCAGGATTCCAACACCGACGATATGATCTTCGACGTACCGACCCTGGTCAGCTACATCAGCCAGTTCATGACCCTGCTGCCGGGCGATGTGATTTCAACGGGTACCCCGGCGGGCGTAGGCATGGGACTCAAACCGCAGCGCTTCCTCCAGCCCGGCGACGTCGTGGAACTGGGCATCGAGGGCCTGGGCGAACAGCGCCAAACCGCAGTTAGTTATCATTGAAAAAGGAGAAAGGGAGGAAAGGGGAGAAGAGTAACCGCATTCGGTGCCCTCCCTTTCTCCTTTCCTCCCTTTCTCCTTTCCTCCCTTTCTTGTATGACCATCGACGCGCATCAACATTTCTGGTTCTATGACCCCGAGCGGGATACGTGGATTACCGACGAGATGGCCGCCATCCGGCGCGACTTCCTGCCGGCCGATCTGGAGCCGATCCTGACCGAGAACGGCATCGACGGCTGCGTAGCGGTTCAGGCCGACCAATCGGAGGCCGAGACGCTGTTTCTGGTGAAAATGGCTGAGTCCTACGACATCGTCCGGGGGGTGGTTGGCTGGGTCGATCTGCGGGCCGAGACCATCTACGAGCGGCTGGAAGCCTTTTCGCTGTATGAGGAGATTAAGGGATTCCGGCACGTAGCCCAGGCTGAACCCGACGATTTCCTGACGCGGCAGGACGTAATCCGGGGCATCCGGCAACTGGCGGCATTCGACCTGACGTACGACATCCTGATTTATCCGCAGCAGCTTAAATCCGCGCTGCATCTGGTACGGGCCGTGCCGGAAGTCAACTTTGTGATCGATCACCTGGCAAAGCCGCGCATCAGTGAACAGCGGATCAATACATGGTCGAATTTCATGGCCGAGATTGCCAGGCAGCCGAACGTGTACTGCAAGTTATCGGGCCTGGTTACGGAAGCCGACTGGCAGAACTGGAGCAAGAAAGACTTTTTTCCGTATCTGGATGCAGCTTTTGAGCACTTCGGCCCTGATCGGCTGATGTTCGGGTCAGATTGGCCGGTCTGTCTGGTAGCGGCCAACTACACCCAGGTCAAAACGCTGATTGAGGAATACGTCATTCCCTGGGGGGATGAGGTTCGGGCGAAGGTGTTCGGAGCCAACGCCGTCAGGTTTTATCGGCTGTAGCCGTTCAGTAAGCAATTTTAACCGTTTAAAAACAGGTGCAAGCCTGTCGTGCATGTACTTAAACCTAGAGGACAAAATTATTCTGGTTACGGGCGGTGCCAAAGGCATTGGTGAGGGCATCAGTACCGTATTGGCGGCCGAGGGGGCTATTCCCGTTATTGTTGGCCGGAATGAAGCGGACAATCAGCAGGTTGTGGATGCCATTCAGGCGTCGGGTGGAAAAGCGCACCAGTTTGTGGCTGAGCTCACCCGGCCGGACGACTGCAAACGGGCCGTTGAACAAACACTGGCTCATTTCGGTCGGATCGACGGGCTAGTAAACAACGCCGGAGTGAACGACGGAGTCGGCCTGGAACAGGGCAATTACGAAGACTTCATGGCGTCGCTGCACAAAAACCTGGTGCATTACTACCTGATGGCCCACCACGTTCTGCCTGCCCTGAAACAATCGAAGGGATCTATCGTCAACATCGGTTCCAAGGTGGCCGAAACCGGTCAGGGAAATACCTCCGCCTACGCGGCTTCCAACGGGGGGCGGAACGCGCTGACCCGCGAATGGGCGGTCGAACTGCTGCCGTACGGCATCCGGGTCAACAGTGTCATTGTGGCCGAAAGCTGGACACCCCTGTACGCGAACTGGATTAAAACGCTGCCGGAGCCGGATAAGAAACTACAACAGATTGTCTCGAAAATTCCGCTGGAACGACGCATGACGACTACCGAAGAGATTGCTAATGCCGTAGCGTTTCTGCTGTCCGACCGATCCAGCCACACGACGGGGCAGCTGCTGCACGTCGACGGGGGCTATACCCACCTCGACCGGGCGATAACGGACTGAGCTTGGGAATTCGGGGCCAGGTTGGGTGAAGCCGGGTGCAGAACTCACCCCACATTACCTGACGCCACCCATACAAAACCGTCAGCCGAACGACAAAACCTGTACATTTACCTTTTCCAAACCCGCTACTTATGCCCCTCGGACCCACAACCGATAACGTCAGACTTAAATCCGGCGAGAATACCGGCAGCTTCGGCATCGCCTTTGCGCTCGTCACCAGCCTGTTTTTTCTCTGGGGGCTGGCCAACAGCCTGAACGGTTCGCTGATCAAGCAGTTTCAGATTGCCCTCGACCTGGACCGTTTTCAGGCCGGAATCGTTGATTTCGCCTTTTATCTGGGTTATTTTTTTATGGCCCTGCCGGCGGGGTACGTCATGCGTAAGTTCGGCTACAAGCGCGGCATCCTGTTTGGGTTGGTACTTTACGGGGGTGGGGCGTTTTTGTTCTACCCCGCGGCCGAAGCCCGGGTGTACAGTTTCTTTTTGTTTGCCCTGTTTACGATGGCCTGCGGCATTGCCTTTCTGGAAACGGCCGCCAACCTGTACGTAACGGTGCTCGGCGATCCGGCCAAGTCGGAATGGCGACTGAATTTCTCGCAGTCGTTCAATGGCATCAGCATCATTCTGGGGCCAATCATTGGGGCGCTCTTCATCTTCTCCAAGACGGAATACACGCCGGAACTGCTGAATGCCATGCCCGCAGCGCAGGCCGAAGCGATACGGGTGCAGGAAGCTCTGTCCGTTCAGGGACCGTATCTGATCATCGGGCTGATTATCGCGTTCGTAACCGTGCTGTTTGCCATTACAAAAATGCCCGAAGTTGGCGCTGAGGAAGAGCAGGCTGCCGGGGATATACCCATTACGAGTCTGTTTCGTCACCGCCACCTGACGCTGGGCATCATTGCGCAGTTTGTCAACGTTGGAGCGCAGGCTACGCTCTGGGGCTACTTCGTTGATTTGAAGCTTGACCTCTCCCGCGAAGGCCACTGGGGGCTGGCCGAAGGATACATGAACGCAATCAACGCGCTGACCGGTTCGCCAACCGACCTGTCGCCCACGCAGATTGCGGGCTTTCACGCATCGTTTGCCCTGGTGCTGTTCATGCTGGGGCGGTTTGTCGGTACGTCGCTGATGACGCGCATGCGGCCCAACGTAGTGCTGACGATCTACTCCGCCGGAGCTGTGGCGATGGTGCTGCTGGCGATGCTGGCCGGTGGCGTAACCGCCGTCATTGCGTTGAGCTTTACGTACTTCTTCCAGAGCATTATGTTCCCGACCATCTTCGCGCTGGCCACAAAAGGCCTGGGCGTGGAGTCGAAGCTGGCGTCGTCGCTGGTGATTATGAGCATCGTTGGGGGCGCGTTGCTGCCGCTGGTGGCCGGGGCTTTGTTTGCCAGTGGACCGATGTATGCCCTGCTGGTACCGCTGGTCTGCTTTGCATACATTGTGTTTTACGCGGCACAGGGGTACCGAACCCGGGCAGCGGATGTTGAACGGGCTCCGATCGTGTAAGCGAATAAACGATGCGGTTGCTGCGACGAAGTATGTACGTATTCCTCGGATTGATTGCCGTGTTAGCCGTTGTGACCGTGCTGGTCCTGCAACTGGCTACGTTTGGAGCAACGCCCGCCGGCGACCGGCTGACACGAATTGGCCGGTCGGCGAATTATCGGGATGGGCATTTTCGCTATCCCATCGAAACGTCGATGATGGCACCGGGCGTATCGTACTGGCAGCTCCTGATGAAATACCTGCGGCCCGTGGCAAATCGGGAACCGACTAAGCCACTGCCGTCGGTCAAAACCGATCTGAGCCGCCTGGAGGCCGATTCGGCGGGGGCAAACCCGGTACTCGTTTGGTTCGGTCACTCGTCGTACCTGATCAAGGTGGCGGGGCAGACGATCCTGGTCGATCCGGTGTTCAGCGACCGTCCTTCGCCGATTTCCGTGCTGGGTACGAAAAGCTACCCGGGGTCGAACGTTTACACGGTCGATGATCTGCCGGCGATTGACGTGGTTGTCATTACGCACGATCATTACGATCACCTCGACTACGATACCATCCTGAAGCTGATTCCTAAAGCCAGGCAGTTTCACACGGCCCTCGGCGTTGGCGCGCACCTGGCTCGCTGGGGCGTTCCGGAGTCGGCCATCCACGAATACGACTGGGGGGAGGGCGGACCCGCCGGGCGCGGACTGACCCTCCGGGCGGTTATGGCACGGCACTTTTCCGGGCGCGGGCTGGTCAACGGAAAAACCCTCTGGACCGCCTTCGTCCTTCAGGCACCCTCGCATACGTTGTTCCTGGGGGGCGATTCGGGCTACGGACCACATTTTAAGGAGATTGGCGATCAATACGGTCCTTTCGATCTGGCCCTGCTCGAAGCCGGACAGTACGATGTTCAGTGGCCATTCATTCACATGATGCCGGAAGAAACCGTGCAGGCGGCCGTCGATCTGCGGGCAAACGTGCTGATGCCAGTACACTGGGGAAAGTTCACCCTGGCCCTCCACCCCTGGACCGAACCGGTCGAACGGGTGCTGAAAAAAGCCGGCGAACTGAACGTAACGGTCACTACGCCCATGATCGGCGAACCTGTGGTGGTTGGAAAAACATACCCGCAGAAGCGGTGGTGGGGGTTTTGAACAGGTTTGTGGTTGATCGGTTTGTTGTTCGTGGTTTGTGGTTCGTTAACACACAGGTGCTGAATAACCACAAACTGATTAACCACAAACTACAAACCAAACAACCACAAACCGATCAACCACAAACCACAAACCAACCAACTACAAACCTACCAACCAACTTCAATGCGTTACGCACTGGCCCTTGATTTGAAAGACGACCCGGCGCTGATCGCCGAATACGAACAGCACCACAAGCAGATCTGGCCCGAGATTGAAGACAGCATTCGGTCGGCGGGTATTACCGGTATGGAGATCTACCGCCTGGGTAACCGGCTGTTCATGGTTATGGAAACCGATGAAACCTTTTCGTTTGAGCAGAAAGCGCAATTGGATGCTGCTAACCCAAAGGTGCAGGCCTGGGAAGACCTGATGTGGCGGTATCAGCAGGCTTTACCCCTGGCGAAACCCGGCGAGAAATGGTTGATCATGCAGCGAATCTTTACGTTATAGCCCGGTTTTCAAACTGTTTCGGACCAATAACGAGTTATTAGGTGATGAAATCAATCACCGTTACTATGACCCACGGATGGATAAGCCTACTGGTCTGGCTCGTGTCGATTACGGGCGTTGCAGGCCAGAAACTGACCGTAATGACCTACAACATACACCACGGCACCAGCCAGCGCGGAGGAACCAATCTGATTCAGGTTGGGCGATTGATCCGCACGACGGGTGCCGATCTGGTGGCTTTGCAGGAAGTAGACAGCGCCACCGCCAGCAGTTTAGGTAAAAACCAGGCGGCTCAGCTGAGTTACCTGACCGGTCTGAAAGCGGTGTTCGGAAAAGAAGCGAATGCCGAAGCAGGAGGGTACGGGTTAGCTATCTTATCAAAATATCCGATCATTGCCCAGCAACTGATCCAACTGCCAAATCCTGACCTGACCGACCCCCGGGTGTTGCTGTGTGCGTATGTCGAACTGCCCAGCAAAAAGACGGTTCGGTTCTGCACCACGCGGCTCGACGACCGCTCGGAAGTTGGGCGGGGGGTGCAGGCGGCAACGATCAGTGCTCTGCTGGAACCGAGCATTCAGCCGGTGATCTGGGCGGGTGATCTGAACGCCCATCCCGATCACAAGGCCGTGGAGCCCCTGCTGGGCCGCTGGTACGATGCGGGCCGGAAGTCGGATGCCATTACGTTTCCGGACATGGGCAGCCGGACGGATTACATACTAACGCAGCCGGGCGGGCCACTGAAACCGCTCAGTTACCGCGTCATTGAAGATAACAATACGTCGTATCACTATCCGGTGGTGGCAACGTATCAACTGAAATAACGGACGGTTCGGCGGTCCGACGGTTCGGCGATCCGGCGGTCTGGTGGCCGGCGATTCGGCAGCAGCCCGAAAGTGAAAATTTTAAGCGGTCGAAACCCGCGCTTCTGTATGAACGTCGCATTATTCATTCCCTGCTACGTAGATCAGTTCTACCCGCAGGTAGGCATCGCAACGCTGAGGTTACTGGAAAAACTGGGGGTTCAGGCGACCTTTCCCATGCAGCAGACCTGCTGTGGGCAACCAATGGCCAACGCCGGCTGCGAACAGGATTCCATTCCGGTGTACCACAACTACGTCCGGACATTCGCCGATTATGATTACATCGTCGCGCCATCGGCCAGTTGTGTATACCACGTCCGGAAGCACTTTAACATCATCGAGCAAACCCCCGCCGTTCAGCACGTGCGCGAACGTACCTTCGAGCTGGTGCAGTTCCTGACCGACGTACTGGGGATCACCAGCATTGAGGCCGAATTTCCGTTCCGCGTGGGGCTGCATTTAAGCTGTCACGGTCAGCGGGGCCTCCGGCTGGCTACCGATTCGGAGCAGACACCGGTGCGCGATGGGCAGATCAGCCGGCTGCTGAAACAGGTAAAAGGGCTTGAACTGGTCGATCTGGGACGCTACGATGAGTGCTGCGGATTTGGCGGAGCGTTTTGCATAACGGAAGCAGCCGTATCGGCCCGAATGGGTCAGGATCGCGTACAGGATCACGTCGAACACGGGGCGCAGGTCATCACGGGGGGCGATATGTCGTGCCTGATGCATATGGAGGGGATTGTCCGGCGACGAAAATTGCCTGTCCGGGTTATGCACGTCGCGGAAATTCTGACCGCTGAAAATAAATTGTAAAGTTTGCTTGACAAATAGTAAAATAAATTTGATACTTGTGTGTCAAATAAACTTTACATGTCAAATGAAAACGCAGTGGTTATTTCCGCATCGGTACCGCCTGATTGGCTGGATTATTTTAGTTCCTTGTGTCGTACTGGGTATTGCCGCAATGTATGGCGAGTTCTATTTTGATTTTTTAACGATAGTGCTGCGACAAACGGGTCATGCCAAAGGTAGCCTTTCGGTATTTTTTGAAGTCGATGAGATTAACCTGACGGATGAACTCGCGGCTGTGGGCATAATCGCCGGTTTGATGATGATTGGTTTTTCGCGGGAAACTATTGAAGACGAAATGGTTAGTCAACTGCGGCTGGAATGCCTGCAATGGAGCGTGTATGTCAATTACATCATTTTAACCGTCGCTATCCTGGTGATTCACGGAACCCGGTTTCTGGATGTTATGATATATAACATGTTTACCGTATTGCTGGTGTTTGTGATCCGGTTTCGGTTGTTGATGTTGAAAAACAGTCGGGTGCTGGCCTTATGAAAAACCGCATCAAGGTATGTAGGGCTGAGCATAACTTATCGCAGGGGGAACTGGCTGACCGAATCGGAGTGAGTCGACAAACCGTGAATTCGATTGAAACCGGACGCTACGTTCCGTCGACGATCCTGGCCCTGAAAATTGCGCGTGTGTTTGGGCAGCCGGTAGAGGCTGTCTTTCAACTGGAAGAAATGGATTAATCGGGTCGAACTCCTGAAAACAGAACTGCAGGGGAATCGATCCTGAAACACAGGTGTTAGATAAAGAGATCTGGCATTCGATTTAGCAGCATAGTAACGAAGCCGATTCGTGGTAACGAAACGTTTTGGCCGGTGTGCGCCGGTCCGTGCAGAACATCATTGAGCAAGTTAAAGCCTAAGATCATATAGCCTATGACCCACCCCGAAGCCGCCGAACGCTTTACGGCCGATGTAGACCGCACCACCTGGCACGATCAGGCACTGTGGTTTATCCGCCAGAAACGCGACCGCCAAACCTACCAGCTGCCCGAATGGGAGCAGTTGCGCGAGATGGCGTCGCAGATTAAGGAGCACGCGCTGAGCCGTCTGGATGTGTATCTGGAGGAGTTTGAGCGAAATGCACAGGCCAACGGTGTTCAGGTGCATTGGGCTGCCGATGCTCGCGAACACAACGAAATCGTGCTGCGCATTATCCAGCAGCACCAGGCGCAGCGTATCGTGAAAAGTAAGTCCATGCTCACCGAGGAGTGCCACCTGAACCCGTTTCTGGAGCAGCACGGCATCGAGGTCGTGGATACGGACCTGGGAGAGCGCATTATCCAGTTTACGAACGAACCGCCGAGCCACATCGTCATGCCCGCGATTCACCTCAAAAAGGAGGATGTGGGCCGGATTTTTCACGAGCACCTCGGCACGCCCGAGGGCGAAAGCGATCCGCAGCGCCTGACCGAAACGGCCCGGCAACACCTGCGGGCGAAGTTCGTCGCGGCCGACGTAGCCATTTCGGGGGTTAATTTCGCCATTGCCGAAACGGGTGGGTTTGTGGTCTGCACCAACGAGGGCAACGCCGACCTGGGTGTGACCCTGGCCCCGGTGCACATCGCCTGCATGGGTATCGAGAAAGTGATTCCAAAACTTGAACACCTGGGCGTCTTTACGCGCCTGCTGGCCCGTTCGGCTACTGGGCAGCTATCGACCACCTACACCAGCCATTTTCACAAGGCAAGACCCGGTCAGGAGCTGCATATCGTGCTGGTCGACAATGGTCGTACGACCCAGCTCGGCCGTCCTGATTTTCGAAATTCGCTCAAGTGCATCCGGTGCGGAGCCTGCATGAACACCTGCCCCGTGTACCGGCGGAGTGGGGGCCATAGCTACGACTTCACCGTGCCCGGCCCGATCGGAGCGATTCTGTCGCCGAACATCGACCTTAAAAAACACAGTTCGCTGCCGTTTGCGTCGACGCTCTGCGGCTCGTGTTCGGACGTGTGCCCGGTGAAAATTGACATTCACGTTCAGCTTTACAAGTGGCGGCAACTGATTGGGCAGGCTAATGCTATGCCCGCAGGTAAACGGCTGGGTATGAAAGGTCTGGCTGCCGTGCTGGCGCGGCCTGCCGTGTACGCCCGATTAGGTCGGGTGGCTCGTAAAATGCTGGCTATGACACCTCACGCGTTGAGCCACAACGGTAAACTGAATCCCTGGGCCATTGCCCGCGAACTTCCTGAACCGCCTAAGGAGAGTTTCCGCGACTGGTACGCTAAAACGCAGATGTAGCACATAGTTCGGCTACGGGGCGGCTGATAGCAGTGGAGCAGGTTCAGAACTTGCACCCACCGCTGTCAGGCGCCCCATAGCCATATATGCAATAAACCCGGTGCTTGGCATTGAAGCAGTTCAATGCCAAGCACCGGGTTTATTACTTTGAACAGATAACCAACTATTCCCTACTGATTTAGAATAATAAAAAGCCTAATGAATGGGCTTTTTATTTACATTTATACTTATTAATGACGTTAATGTTATTATTAAGTTTATGAAATACTTAAAAAGGTACGTATTGTGCCTCCTTCCTTTTCTGACGGATGCCTGCAAAAATCCCATTGATGGGGTTCAACTGGGGTTTAAAGATCCCATTACGCAGGGTGTGGTGGAGCTACGGGTAGTCGAGCCGTCGGGCAAACCGCTGCCAAAACAGATCAGCGTGAAGCTGGCCGGACCGGATGCCTCGCGTATGGTTACGACGCTGAACACCAACCGCTATAAGGTCAACGCGGATGGCGTTCTATTGCTGGCCGCTGCGCCCCAGTCGACGCCCACCGCGCAGCAGCCCCTGCGGTTTACAGTCGTTCTTGAATCGGAAGGCTATTTACCGGTAGTGCAGCCGGTCGTGATGAACAGCCTGAATCGTCAGGTGCGTACGGTTCGGTTTATAAACCTACCCCAGCCGCCCACCACGCTTTCGGCAGAACTTGCGGCCGGTCGCGCCGGAACGGATGGCTCCCTCACGACAACATTTACCCTCGCCACGCCCGCACAGTCGGGAAAGGTTGATAACGCCAGCCTTACGTTGCCGATGGGGACCCGGCTAACCGACCGCGACGGGCAGGCCGTGGGCGGAGAGCTGGCAATCAGTCTGGTACATACAGATACCCGCAGCGGCAATGCTACGGCTCAGGTGCCGGGTGGCGGATTGATGCAGAACGTTATGCCCCTGACGGCCGGTTCGCAATCGCTGGGGCTGATGCGTGTTTCGTCGCTGGCCGGTTCGATCACCATTGAAGCGTATAACAAACAATACCAGCTGGCCCGTAGCTTCTCGCAGCCGGTGCGCTGGACGATGGAGCTGAATCCCGCAATGCAGCATCCGCAGGCCGGACGAACCGTTCGCGCGGGTGACGTTATTCCGCTGTTCAGTTTTGATGCATTGACAGGCCTTTGGCGACAGGAGAAGCCGGGCGTCGTTGTGTTGAATCAGCAGACTGGGAAACTGGAATACCAGGCTGACGTACTGACGGCGGGAACCTACGTGGTGGCCTGGGCCGACAGCATCTGTGAGGTAGGGCCAATCTTCAGCGTAAGCAGTAAACTAAAGAACGTGGATGTCAATTATCGGTGTGAGGTGGTAGATGCCGTAACCGGGCAGGTGGCCAGTACGTTTTATGCCAATGCCAACGACGGGGCTCAGATCCCCATTACCGCCCAACCCCGGAACCGGCGGTTGACACTGCGGGTGTTCGACGAAACGGATGCCTGGGGCAAGGGATCGAAAAGCGGACTGATCGCCGAATCGGCGGTGGGTACCTCCTGCGACGTAACGCCGGTACAGATCAACCTGGGGACACTGCCCGTACCGCCGGCCATGAAGCTGGATTTTCAGTTTTCGTGTCCGAAAGGCATGACGCTGAACGAAGCCGCTCTGCCCGCCCAGCTACGGACGCAATACAGCGAATCCGGCAAAAATAACTGGCGCGAACTGGTTACGCTGACCCGGACCCAGCGAAGCATAACATCGTATAAGCTGAAGCAGGGCCGGACCTACGACCTGCGGGCCAGTACAGACGGGGGAGCGAGCTGGCCGTACCGGCAAAATGAATACCTGCTCGATAAAGCGCAGTGGGTTTTTAAAGTACGGCTGGAGGCCTATTGTAAGTAGAATCATTGGTTCGGCGAACGTAGCAAAAAACGGGGACAGATTGTACCTTGCGGAAAATAACCCGTTTGATATGCGTTTCCGATTACTTACGCTGCTGGTCGGGCTGCTGAGCCTGACGGCGCTGGCCCAGCCGAATCCGGTGGTTAATACCTTCGTCAAGGACAATTATCAGAAATACGAGCACCAGATTCCGATGCGCGACGGCACGAAGCTGTTCACCATCGTGTACGTGCCGAAGGATGCGTCAGAAACAAACAAATACCCGTTTCTGATGCAGCGGACCTGCTATAGTATTGCGCCCTACGGTCCTGATCAGTACGCTAATCGCCTGGGACCGTCGCCCACACTTGAGCAGGATAAGTATATCTTTGTGTACCAGGATGTTCGGGGTCGATACATGTCGGAGGGGACCTGGACGAACATGACCCCAAACCTGCCCGATCCACCAGCCACGGCCGCCCGGAAGAAAGGGAAAGCGTCCGCTGCGGCTGTGTCCACAGCGGCTGCGTCCACGGGGGCGGGTTCGCCAGACGAAAGCTCCGATACGTACGATACGATCGAGTGGCTGCTGAAAAACGTCAAGTTCAACAACGGTCGGGTAGGACAGTGGGGCATCAGCTACCCCGGCTTTTACACGGCCGCGGCCCTGCCCGACGCCCACCCGGCCCTGAAAGCGTCGTCGCCCCAGGCCCCCGTCTCCGATTTCTTCTTCGATGATTTTCACCACAACGGCGCCTTCATTCAGGCGTATCTGTTCACGTATCCTGTGTTTGGCGTGCAGCACCCCAAGCCTACAACCACGGCCTGGTTCGCGTCGGAAATGATCAACACGGGGTCGAAAGACGGTTTCCAGTGGCAGTATGACCTGGGACCCCTCAAAAACGCCAACAAATACTACAGCGATAACTTCTTCTGGCAGGAAACGATCAATCATCCGAATTACGACGAGTTCTGGCAGAAACGGTCTATCCTGCCGCACCTGAAGAACGTCAAACACGCCGTGATGACGGTCGGAGGCTGGTTCGATGCCGAAGACCTGTACGGTCCCCTGAACGTGTACAAAACGCTGGAAAAGAACAACGCCGGGACGTATAACACGCTCGTGATGGGGCCGTTCGGACACGGGCGGTGGTCGCGGGAAACGGGGCATACGCTGCACAGCAACATCTATTTCGGCGACAGCATCGCTACGTTCTACCAGCGGAACATTGAAGCCCGATTTTTCAATCACTTCCTGAAGGGGCCCGGCGACGGCAAAACGGGCCTGCCCGAAGCGTATCTCTTCGATACGGGTCGCAAAGAATGGAAAACCTTCGATAAGTGGCCCGCTGCCAACGCCCGGACGCTAACCTTCCGCCTGGCCGGCGATGGCCGGTTGTCTCGGTCAGAGGGTACGTCTGATCCGTCAACAGCCAATTCCGGCAGTGCTGCTTTTTCGGAATTTATCAGCGACCCGATGAAGCCCGTGCCGTATACGGAGGACATCACGACAACGCTCGGGTTTACACCGTTCAACTACATGTCGGAAGACCAGCGGTTTGCGGGGCGCCGGCCCGACGTGCTGACGTTCCAGACCGAACCCCTGACCGAGGACCTGACGCTGGGGGGAGAAATTATGGCGAAACTGAAAGTCAGCACCACCGGTACCGACGCCGACTGGGTCGTGAAGCTCATTGATGTGTATCCGCCCGACGAACCCAATCATCCGTACCTGCCGAACAAAAACATTACGCTCGGCAATTACCAGCAGATGGTGCGGTCGGAGGTGATGCGGGGCCGGTTTCGGAACAGCTTTGAAAAACCGGAGCCATTTACACCGGGGCAGGTAACCGACGTAAATTTTCGTCTGCAGGACGTGCTGCATACGTTCAAAAAAGGCCACCGGGTGATGATTCAGGTGCAGAGTACGTGGTTCCCGCTCATCGACCGCAACCCGCAGAAATACGTCGACAACATCTATAAAGCCGATGCGGCCGATTTTCAGAAGGCCACGCACCGGGTTTACGATAACTCTTTGGTTGAAGTTCAGGTTTTACCGTAAAACACGTCAAAAACCATGAAAGCGATCTGGAACGGCACCACCATTGCCGAAAGCGACGATACCGTTGTGGTGGAAGGAAACCATTACTTCCCCCGGGAGGCCGTCAACAGCGATTACCTGACGGATAGTAACACGCACACGACCTGCCCCTGGAAAGGACTGGCCTCGTACTTCACCCTGACCGTCGACGGTAAGACAAACCCGGATGCCGCCTGGTACTATCCGGACCCCAAGCCGGCCGCCAGCGAGATTAAAGACCGCGTTGCCTTCTGGAAAGGCGTGCGGGTGGAACCGTAGCGATGATCACCGTTCGGAACGTATCCCGACAGTATGGTAACCAGCTGGTTGTAAACGACGTATCGTTTGCCGTAGCCAACGGCGAAACGCTGGTGCTGCTGGGCACCAGTGGCAGCGGAAAAACCACGACCCTGCGGCTGATTAACCGGATGATTGACCCCACCAGCGGGTCAATCGTCGTAAATGGGGTTGATGTTCGGCAGCAGGATGGTCCCACCCTGCGCCGGAGCATCGGCTACGTTATCCAGGATGGGGGCCTGTTTCCGCATTATACAGTAGCCGAGAACGTAGCAACCGTACCGAACCTGCTCGGCTGGAATGAGGCCGCCATTCGGGAGCGCACGCGCGAGCTGGCCGACCGGCTCCGGCTGCCCGCCGATATGCTGAATCGCTACCCGGCCGAACTGAGCGGGGGGCAGCGGCAGCGGGTCGGACTGGCCCGGGCTTTAGCGGCCCGTCCGCCCGTGGTGCTTATGGATGAGCCGTTCGGCGCCCTGGACCCCTTCACCCGCCGACACGTCCGGCGCGAAGTATTCGGGCTGAACGAATTGCGCGAAACCACCGTCGTGCTTGTTACGCACGATGTCGGCGAAGCCCTCGAACTGGCCGACCGCATTGCCCTCATGGACCAGGGACGTATCGTGCAGATCGGACTGCCGGATGAGTTGCTGCAGCGACCTGCCAATGACTTTGTGCGGGATTTTCTGGACGAAACACCGCACCGACTATTGTAAAACGAGCACAGCGAGCATGGCAGATTTCTTTACGTTCGTGCGCGAGCAGGCCGATAAACTACTCGAACAAACGATTACCCACATCGGCCTGACGTTTATTTCGCTGTTGCTGGCGTTGCTGGTCGGCGTACCCCTCGGGATTCTGATCGCGGGTCGTCCCCGGCTGGCGTCGGGGGTGCTGGGTGTGGCCGGGGTGCTGCAAACCGTGCCGAGTGTGGCCTTGCTGGGCTTTCTGATTCCTCTGCTGGGTATTGGCGTTGGGCCCGCCCTGGTAGCCCTGTTTCTGTACGCCCTGCTGCCTATCATCCGCAATACCTACGTCGGTATTCAGGAAGTAAGTCCGGCCGTGCGGGATGCCGCCCGAGGTGTTGGCATGACCGACCGGCAGATTTTGGTCAACGTTGAACTGCCGCTGGCCCTGCCGGTACTGTTTGCGGGCATCCGGACGGCTACCGTCATTAACGTGGGAGTGGCCACGCTGGCGGCCTACGTAGCGGCCGGTGGACTGGGGGAGTTTATTTTCGGGGGGATTGCCCTCAGCAACGTCAACATGATTCTGGCCGGAGCCATACCGGCGGCTTTGCTGGCGGTGGGTTTTGATCTGGGGCTGGCCCGGATGCAGCGGCTGCCCGCCCGCCGGCTGCGAGTAGGGGCGCTGGTGTTTGCAGGCCTGCTGCCACTTTTGTCGGGATTTTACCTGCTGCCGTCACAGTCCGATAGGCTGGTGGCCGGCTTTGCGCACGAATTCTACGGACGAGCCGATGGGTATCCGGGCCTCCGGCAGACGTACGGTCTGCAGCTGACACCACGACTGATCGACCAGAACCTGATGTATGAGGCCATTCACCGCAAACAGGTCGATATCATCAGCGGCTATTCGACCGACGGCCGGATCAAGGCGTATGACCTGGTCGTGCTCGACGACGACCGCCATGCGTTTCCGCCCTACGATGCGGCTCCGGTGGTACGACAGGCGACACTGAAACGACACCCTGAGCTGGAAGCCGTGCTGAATCGGCTGGCGGGTAGGCTGACGGATACCGTCATGACAACGCTTAACTACCGGGCTGACTACCGCCACGAATCGCCGGAAACCATTGCGCGTGATTTTTTGAAAGCGAACGGCTTATGGAATCCAGCCTCGCCCGGCAATCGCACGGCGACGATCGTGCTGGGTTCCAAAGTGTTTACCGAGCAGTACATCCTGGCCGAGATGTACCGGCAGCTCATTGAAGGGCAAACCAGCCTTCGGGTAGCCACCCGTACGGGACTTGGCGGCACGCAGATCTGCTTCGACGCGCTCCGTACGGGGGCGCTGGACCTCTACCCGGAATATACAGGAACCGGACTGCTGGTAATCCTTCAGCCCCCGGCCGCTACGTTGCGGCAGCTTCCCATGCAGTCGGATTCGGTGTATTCGTTCGTTAAAACAGCCTTTAGCCGGCAACACGGCTTGTCCTGGCTGAAACCGCTGGGGTTTGGCAACAGCTATTGCCTGATGATGCGCCGGGAGCAGGCCCGAATGCTGGGGATTCGTACCATCTCCGATCTGGTCCGCTACCTGCAAACCGGCTAGTTTATCCCCAAAGCATTGAGTAGGCTGCTTTCCCGGATCGCTTTATGCCAGATACCCGTCTTCTCTATTCGTATGATTAACATCGTTCGCTTCGTCGTCTTCTACGCCATCGTAGGTAGCCTGTTTGCTGCGCAGGCCCAGTCCGTCAATACCCTGTCGGCCCAGGAGCGGCAGCAGGGCTGGAAACTGCTCTTCAACGGTAAAGACCTGACCGGCTGGCATGCGTACCTCGGCAAAGGCGTTGGTAAGGCGTGGCGCATAGAACAGGGGGCCATCAAGCTGGACGTACCGGTCCGGTTAGGAAATAAAGCCAAAGACGGAGGGGATATCATCACGAACGCTTCGTTTGCGGGCGATTTTGAATTCAAGGCCGACTGGAAAGTCAGCCGGCTGGCCAACAGCGGCATTTTCTTTTTCGTCACCGAATCGCCGACGTACAAACACATGCACGACTCCGGCCTGGAGCTACAAATCCTCGATGATGCGATCTATGAGGGTGCGGCCGAGAACATGCACCGGGCCGGCGATTTCTTCGGCGTCGCCAACGCCCGGCTTCGCGAGTCGGCTCCGGTTGGCCAATGGAACCAGGTGCACGTAATCCGGAAAGGAAAGCAGTTCACCGTATCTATTAACGGGTTTCTGGTGCAGGAACACGACCTGACGTCGGCCGACTGGAAGCAGCGCCTGGCGAAAAGCCCGTTGAAAACCGCCCCGATTGGTTCGGGAACCCTGGCCGGCCATATTGGTTTACAGGATTGGGGCAGTACGGTCTGGTACCGCAATCTGAAAGTAAGGCCGTTGTAGGGAAGCTATGTAAGTTATTGTTAATCGCGTGGCTGAATATCACCCTGCTTCATAGCAAACCGCTCTTTCTGTTCATCTGTAAGCCCGTAACAAATAGAGACAACTACGTCTTTGGTGTATTGATACCCACTCAGAGGCCAAATCTTACGCCGATGAATAGACAACTGAACATGCTCGTTAACCTGTAAAACACCCAACGTTGAATCTTTTTCGTAATACTCATATTTACCTAGATGCTTAGGTGTGAGCAAAGGCTCAAAGGGTTTTTTGTACTGCGCTTCAAGGGCTGTGCGGATTGAGTCCATTTGGTGCGCTTTATTACGAAGAGTTACTATAATGGCATACGCTTGGCTTTTAGGATTATAAATTGATTGGTTAAAGCGCCATTCAACATCCATGTCTGATGTTGTCTCTGTTAAATACACAAATAAGGACTCTTTGGCATTGGGGTATTTAGCTCGTATTTCACCTGATGTAACAGGGAGGTTAATGGTATATCCCGCTAATTTGGTTTCAAACGGCTCAGCTTGAGAGCGACATCCGTAAATCAGTAATAGAGCGCAAAGTGTATGTACGATACGGGAAAACATAATTATGTAGTAATCTTGACCGAAGGAATGGGCCTGTAAGATAACGAACATTGACTATTTAAATAATCAAATGGCGCTAATAGGTTGACTTTAAGTTTTACTTATATTACACAGCTTAACTTGCTTCAAGGTTAAGAAATGGGTTAATTTAAGTCTCATTTAACATATTATCTGCGTCCGGACCATTAAATGACAAGGTTTGCAAAAAGGGAGAAAGCTCTCTTTTTTTCACAAATGACGTATTGACTCAACATGAACGTTTACCAGAAGCGGTTTGGGCTGTTTCGTGATCCGGCGGTTCGGCGGGAGTTGGAATCGCTCGACCCGGTTCGTGATCACCAGCGGATTGTACACCTGCTGACCGCCTATGAATTTCCTTTCGACATCACCCGGGCCCTTGAGCTGGCTTTATTTCATACGTACGCCAGTCCGCGGGTATCGGGGCTGCTGGTAAAAACCGGCGAGTTTGAGCGAAATGGTCAGAAACGGTACGACGATACGAGCCGGCTGATTGCTGAATTTATGGAATCGGGCTACGACAGTGAAAAAGGCCAGCGGGCCATCACACACATGAACCGCATTCACGGCCATTACCGCATCGATAACGCCGAATACCTGTTTGTGCTGGGTACGTTCGTGCTTTACCCGATCGAATGGATTAATCAATACGGCTGGCGCCAGCTTACCGGGGCCGAAGAACAGGCGCTTTTTCTGTTCTTCCGGGAGGTCGGCCGGCGTATGCACCTCCACGACCTGCCCGAAAGGCTCGACGACCTGCGATCATTCATGGAAGCGTATGAGGAGCAATACGTTCGCTTTGCCCCCAGCAACCGGCGCATAGCCGACGCTACGGTAGCCATCGTGCAGCGCTGGTTCCCGTCGCTGCTGCACCCGCTGGTGCCGCCGGTGTTTGCCGCCCTGCTCAACGACAAATTGCTGGCGGCCTTCGGTTACCAACGTCCGCCCGGCTGGGTATCCGGATTGGTGCGGATGGGGCTGTGGGTTCGTAAATGGCCGCTGCGCTGGGTGACGTTCAAACCGTATCCGTCGTTGATTCGCAACACCTCATTCCGCCATTACCCGAAAGGTGCCCCTGACATTGAAGCGGTCGGTCCCGATCATATGCTGAACGCAGCTACCCGGGAGCCTACATCCCATCGCTCCGAATAATGGGTTTGTTCCGCTATTTTTGCGGCCCCAATGTCACTGTATGAATAAATTGTCTTCGCCGGTCGTCACCTGGTTGCGGGTGGTGTCGCTTGCATATCTGGTTGCTCCCACGTTTTTATTTCTGCTTACCTGGATTAAACCGCTGATCGGCGGCTGTTGTGCGCTGGCGCTGGGCTGGGTAGGCTGGCAGGCGGTAACCAGAATCAGACGGACCGATCCCAGTACGGTGCCGTCTGTACCCGTATCCAGCGTGGCTGGCGCCGGGGGGCTGGCCCTGGCCATGGCCGTAGTGTTCGGGTTTGGGGAGTTTAATCACCAGACGCTCGACTACCAGACAAACAATTTTAAGTTCTACGACCTGGCCGTGAACGACTGGCCTGTTTATGTCGACCGCTACAGGGCCTACCTGTGTTACTACACGGCCTATTACCTGCCGGTGTCGTTGCTCTGCAAATGGTGGGGACTGGCCTGCGGCCGCTACGTGTCGCTGGCGTGGTCGTGGCTGGGACTGACCCTGCTGTGGGGCTGGGTCGTGGCCCTGGCCCCCCGTCGGGCGGGGCTGGTGGTCGGTTTGCTGGTGTTGTTTGGCGATACCTGGTTCATCATCCGGGCGCTGCGGGCGCTGGGTGTCGAGCAGCATCTGCCTCCCAACTACATTGACCTGAACGGGTTTATGCTGACCGCCATGACACCCTATTCAGACCAGATTGCCTGGGCACCCCAGCATCTGCTGCCGGCCGCCATCGGGGTGTTTTACGTACTGTTTCTGCACCCTCGGTTTTCGCCCTGGAGCAGCGTAGAGATGGTCCTGATTGGCCTGGGTACGTTGCTCTGGAGCCCTTTCGCGACCGTTGGGCTGGCTCCGTTCATGGTGCTTGCTGCCTGGCCCCACCGCCTGAAGATTCTGAAAAGCCGGGAGGTTATGCCGGCGTTGCTGATACTGGCTGCCAGTGCTGTACCCGTTCTGTCGTACCTGACCAGCACCCAGGCGATGGAGAATCCGTCGACCAATATGTTTATCTGGAAGACGGGCGTATCCGCGTGGCCGCTGTATTATGGCTTATACGTAGGAGGGAATTTTTTACTGTGGGTGCCATTCGTTCGACGGTTGCCGACTACTAGCCGGGGGTTTTACCGGCTGGCGCTGGTGTTGCTTTGCCTGATTCCTCTGTACCGAATTGGCGTTTATAACGATTTCCAGATGCGGGCCAGCATTGCCGCCATGTGCGTACTGTCGTTTTGCGTGGCCAGCGCGGTGGTAATGGGCGAAGGGTTTACCCGGCGCCGATACGCCCTGTTTGGAGTAGTGTTTGGCTTGAATGCGTTGGCCATTGTCAAGTTTTACGCCGAGCAGTTTCCTGTTTCAGCGCCTGCCAACACCATCGAACGGCCGTTTCTCCACGGATGCACCAACACCTTTGACTTCCTTGGGAAGATGTACGACGGCGCACGAACAGCCCGTCAGTACATGCTCAAGGACCACTCGTCGTTCGAGACGTACTTCATGAAAAAGCCGGACGATGCGTTCATGAACCCTTCAGGCTACTGAACGGCCTCTGCAGCCGACTTCCAGAAACCGTGTCGATAAGCTTCTTTCAGATAAGCATGGTAATGTGTTGATACCGTTCCGTCAATTCTGCTAAACACGAGTCAGTCTATAGAGTTGAAATTATAGCTGCTTATGTGTGGCTGGTACATTTTTCAACCATAACCCAACAAAACCATGGCAGATTACACCAACCAAACCATGTCTGGCTCGACACTGACCGATCGGACCGACCGGGTCATGACGGCATTGTTCACCGACCGCGACAGCGCGGACCGGGCGTACGAAAAGTTGAAAGATCGCGGGTTTTCCGACAAGGACATCAACGTGATGATGTCTAACGAAACGCGTGACCGGCATTTTACGGCCCGGCACGACAGTCAACACGATACTGATCTGGGAAATAAGGCGATGGAAAAAGCAGGCGTTGGTTCTGCCATCGGAGGCACCGTCGGAGCGGTAGCTGCGGCTATTGCGGCCATCGGCACCAACCTGCTCTTGCCGGGTCTGGGGCTGGTCGTGGCCGGTCCGCTGGCGGCTGGTCTGGCCGGTGCGGGCGCCGGTGGCCTTACGGGCGGCCTCATCGGGGCGCTGGTGGGCTCAGGTATTCCGGAAGAACGGGCTAAAACCTACGAATCCGGCATCAAACAGGGTGGAATCCTGATCGGGGTGAAGGCCCGCGACGTCGATGATGTACGCTATCTGGAGCAACACGGCTTTCATTGATACGGAGGTAACTACAACAGGCCCCGGAACCTGACGTTCCGGGGCCTGTTGTAGTTAATCGATGGCCGGAACAAGTTTGGCGGCCTTTTTCGGGCGTACGTTCAATTCGACATTACGCAGTTCGTAGTGAATGCCCTGCGACTTGGCCGTATCCTTGAAATTTTGCAGGATGGCGTAAATATCGTGATCGATGAACTGCGCCCGACTGCCGTCAACAATCACCTCGTCGCCCGGCCGCAGCGCCCGCAGGGCGTCTTTGAGCTGGGGTTTGCTGAGGAAGAACAAATCTTTCTCAAAGAGAATCAAGACCTTGTTTTCTTCCCGAACGACACTGAACGTAGACTGGAAGTTCGTGTACAGGACAAAGAGAATCCCCACAACGGAACCGATGGCAATGCCAATGAGCAGGTCCGTAAAGATGATCCCGAGTACAGTGATGATAAACGGAATGAACTGATTACGCCCTTCTTTATAAATTGTGGCAAAGACTTTCGGCTTAGCCAGTTTGTAGCCGACCATAATCAGCACAGCCGCCAGGCACGAAAGCGGAATCAGATTGAGCAGTGGCCCGCCGAGGAACACCGCCACCAGCAGAAAAATGCCGTGCAGAATAGCGGAAACCCGGCTTTGGCTGCCGCTGTAGATGTTGGCCGACGTCCGAACTACCACCGACGTTACCGGCAGACCACCGATCAATCCCGACAGGGTGTTGCCAATTCCCTGCGCAATCAGCTCCTTATCGGGCGACGACACGCGACGGTGGGTATCGAGCCGGTCGGAGGCTTCGAGGTTAAGCAGCGTTTCCAGGCTGGCAACAATCGCGATGGTGATGCCGATGAAATAGACCTGCGGGTTAGCCAGTACGCTGAAATCCGGGAAATCGAAAATCGAAAACGGACTTTTGCCGGCAGCGATGATCGGCACCTGAACCATGTGCTGATGTGCCGTATCGCCCAGGTACCAGGCTGGCATCGAGGTCCGGAAAAACTCGTTGAGCGCTATGCCGATAAACACTACGACGAGCGCCCCGGGGAAGTTGCGGAAAAACGTTCGGTTGCTGCGCCCGGCCGTTCGCTCCCAGACAATCAGGAAAATAAGCGACAGGGAACTGATCAGCACCGCGCCGGGGCTGGCTGTTTCGATGGCCCGGTAAATCTCCGAAATGGTATTTTCACCATCGGCCAGCTGGGCAAACTCAAACTCACCCTCGTAGTCGTTATCCCGCCCCAGGGCGTGCGGAATCTGCTTCAGGATGATAACCAGCCCGATGGCAACCAGCATGCCTTTGATGACACTATCCGGGAAAAAGCTGCTGAACCGCCCCGCTTTGAGCAGCCCAAGCAGGAGCTGAATCAGGCCGGCGATCACAACAGCCGCCAGAAACGCTTCGTAAGAGCCTATCTTTGCAATGGCATCAGCCACGATGACAGCCAGGCCGGCCGCCGGCCCACTGACACTGACTTCGGAACCCGACAGCAGGCCGACAACAATTCCGCCGATCATCCCGGCAACCAGGCCCGAAAACAACGGGGCTCCGGAAGCCAGGGCAATGCCCAGACAAAGGGGGAGGGCAACAAGAAAAACCGATACTCCGGCCGGAAAATCCTGTCGCAGATAAGCCGCACGGTATTGTTGTAAGGTGCGGAAAGGGTTAGGAGATTGCATGAGTTATAACCTGTTGGGTTAACCAAATTAACGTCGACAAGGAAACGATCGATGTACAAAATTAAAGAACGATTAAAAATTTTTAACCATTTTCTAATTGTTTCCTGAAACTAATCATTTGAGTCCTGACGATCAGCAGTTTATCAGGCAGAACGTAACGGCAGATGTCCGACAATTGATGCTACGGCCTCCTCGTCAGGGGGATATCCGACCTTTGGTGGCGCAGATTTCGGCCCGTCAGAAGGCCCGCGACAAGCTGCCGGCCTGGTACGAAAACGACGATCTGATTTTTCCGCCGACGGTTTCGGTTGAGCAGGCGTCTTCGGAACAGACGGCCCGGTACAAAGCCTCGCTGGTGGCAGGGGACACCCTGCTCGATCTGACCGGCGGGATGGGAGTCGACACCTGGGCCTTTGCCCAGCGCATGAAGCAGGTAGTGTATGTAGAACACCGGGCTGAACTGGCGGCCCTGGCTGCGCATAATCTGCCGAAGCTTGGCCTGACCAACGTTCGGGTGCTGAACGAAGATGGACTGGCGTTTCTGCAGAATTTTGACGGCAGAGCCGACTGGGTCTATCTGGATCCCGCCCGACGGGATGAGCAGGGTGGACGGGTGGTCCGGCTGGAGGACTGCGTGCCAAACGTATTGGCCGCCGGGGTACTTTCCGGCGTACTGGCCAGGGCCGAACACCTGCTGCTTAAAACATCACCATTGCTCGATCTGGAAGCGACTATTCGTGGGCTTGGTCGGGTAAAGGCCGTCCACGTAGTGGCGCTGCAGGGCGAAGTGAAAGAGATTCTCTTCGTGGTCGGTCAGGCGCCTGTGGCTTTAGAAAACGTACAGGTTAACGCTGTTAACCTCACTATAAACAAAGCGGTTATACAATCGTTTCTGCTAGGGGAGGAGCGGAGCGCCGAGGTGGTGTTTGACGACCCCGGGCGGTATATTTACGAGCCGAACGCGGCCGTACTGAAGGCAGGTGCGTTTCGGCTCATTGCCCAGCGTTTCGAACTGGCCAAACTGGCTCCGCACAGCCATCTCTACACCAGCCCGGAGCTGAAGGCTGATTTTCCCGGGCGTGTTTTTGACCTCGTAGCCACTTGCAAACCCGACCGGAAAGCGCTGCGGTCGCTGCTGCCCGATCTGCAGGCCAACCTGACCGTCCGGAATTTTCCGCAGTCGGTCGATGCGCTGCGCAAACAACTGGGGTTGCGCGAAGGCGGGAACGTGTATATCTTGGCCACAACCCTCCGAACCGGCGAAAAACGATTGTTAATTACCCAGAAAACGGGCGCTGGTCGGTAAGCCGCCCGCTCGCAGAAAACCAGACCTACACACGTAACGGATGACACCGATGAAAAAACAAGCAACCTACCTGCTCTGCCTTGTTGTATGCCTGAGCAGCCGACTAGCCGGTGCGCAGACCATCTACGCAGGCGAAAGTACCATCGACCGGGATAAACTGCCCGGCTTATTCCTGACCATTACCGGCGACGGCCGCCAGATTGAAAAAGACTGGGAAGAACAATTGAAAACCTACGGCCGGCTGCTGGCGTCGCGCGGTACGTACCGGGTGGCCAATGCCGATATTCCGGCCCTCTCGTCGGAACCAATCAACCTCGTCAGTACGGTAAAAGCGGGGCGTTCGTCGGCTACGCTGTTTGTTTCCTTCGATCTGGGCAGTCGCACGTTCGTTCGACCCGGCGACCGGGCGTATCGGGATGCGGAGCAGTTGCTGAAAGACTTTGCCGGTCGGTCGCAGGTAAACCAGGAAGTCCGGCAGGCCGAGCTGGGCTTCGACGAAGCGCAGCGAACGCACCAGCGGCTGGTCAAAAATGGAGAACGGCTGCTGCGGGAGATTGATCAGAATAAAAAAGAGAAAGAACGGCTGCTCAAACGCATCGAGGAAAATGAAAAAGAACTCACGCAGCTCGAAAAAGACGTCGAAACGAATAAGGTTGAGCAGGAGAAAGCGCTGATTGAGGTGGATAATCGCAAAAGCAACGTAGAGGCTGTAAAAACCCGCCGGCAGCCCTGAATCAGGCCCCGGTACGCTTCTCAAACCGAATCACATTTGACCCGTTATCCAGATCAGAAAGAAGGGAAACGGGCTTCTTGCATGAAAAAATGAACGGTTTTAGGCCGTTTACTCAATTCAACCAATTTATTACCAATAAAACGCAAAAATTTAAAACCCTTTTGAGTCCATAGGAGTAGTTGCAGTGACTTCGTCGCCGAACGGCGAAGGCTTACTCAACTTTAACTTTTTATGGAACAACTACACAAAGATCCGACTTCACCCAACCAACGGGTGTCGGTGCTGCCTGTGGTCCCGGTGAATATTGGTCGCCGGTGGTTTATGCGGTACGTTGGCGTAACGGCTGCTGGCGGTGTGCTACTAAGCTCCTGCGCCCAGGAGAATCTTAACCCCATCACCGGTCCGGGTGAAACCTCAATGCGGGGAGGTCGCGCCGGGGACGTTGTTGACCTGGGTTCGGGCGATATTGGCGTTCTGAACTACGCCTATGCGCTGGAGCAGGCCGAACTGCGTTTCCTGGAGCTGGTTCTCGACACGCGTTATGATGGGATGTCGGCTAAGGAGTTCCAGGTGTTCAAAGACCTGCGCGATCAGGAAATCACCCACGTTGATTTTTTTGAAGCCGTTCTGGGTAGTTTCGCCATTCCTAAACTGACCCTCGACTACAGCAGCGTAAACTTCCGCAATCGGGACAGCGTGCTGACGACGGCCCGTAACTTCGCCGATCTGGCAACGGCTGCGTATAACGGTGCCGGTCAGTTGCTGACGGACGCCAACAACCTGGCAACGGCGGGTAAGATCGTGTCGGTGGAAGCGCGTCACGCATCGGTGATCCGTGAGCTGATCGCTCCGGGCAGCACGTACTTTGCCGGCGACGATGTCGTTGACCCGGCTACTGGTCTTGATCCGGCTAAAATGCCTGCCGAAGTACTACCCGTTGCGCAGCAGTTTATTAAAGAAATTATCTCAGCCTCGCGTCTGCCGATGGCTTAACCGGACTCAACACGATGAACTTACAGAACATTCTCAACGAAATTGAGCAGGTTGACAGCGAAGTGTACGACCGGCTGAAGCACGTGTCGCGCCGTAACATGTTCAGCATGTTCGCTAAAAAAGCGGCATCGGTGGCCGCTCCTACGTTACTGGCCTCTGCCCTGAATAAAGCCTATGCCCAGAGCGATGTCGTGGTCGACGTCCTGAATTTCGCCCTGACGCTGGAATACCTCGAAGCCGAATTCTATAACGTCGGTATGGACACGCCGGGGCTGATCACGAACCTCGACCGGAACGTATTCGGCCAGTTGCAGAAGCACGAGAACGCGCACGTTAATTTGCTGAAGTCGGTGCTGGGCAGCCGCGCCGTAGCGAAGCCTCGCTTTGATTTTACGGCGAAAGGTGCGTTCCCCGATGTGTTCCGGAACTTCAGAACGTATGCGCTGCTGTCGCAGGCGTTTGAAGATACGGGGGTTCGGGCTTACAAAGGCCAGGCGCCCCGCCTGATCATGGATGATCCTATCCTGACGACGGCGCTGCGGATTCACTCGGTAGAAGCCCGTCACGCGGCCCGCGTTCGCGAATTGCGCGGCCTGAAGGGCTGGATCACCGGCAACGAAAGCGGTGGCGCACCACCGGCCGTGTACGCGGGTGAAGAAGCCGTTACGCACCTGGAAGTGTCGTCGCTGATTCCGGGCGTTCCCTACTCAGCTTCGACCGAAGCCTGGGACGAGACGCTCTCGAAAGAAGACGTACTGCGGATCGTAACGCCGTTCCTGGCGTAAAAAAGAGGAGGAAGGGAGGAGAGGAGAAAAGGAGGAGTGGTAACCATACCACCTCCCTTTTTCCTCTCCTGCTTTCCTGCTTTTCTCCTTTCCTGCTTTTCTCCCTCCTCCCTTTCCTCCTCAATTCCCCTCCTTATAAAACACTCGCTTGACGCGTTCACTGACGCCGGTGAGGATTTCGTAGGGAATGGTGCCGATGGTGCGGGCGAGGTCGCTGATGGCTATTTCCTGACCGAAAATAATAACGTCGTCCCCTTCGCTGGCCGGTGCTGCCGTAACGTCGATCATGGTCATGTCCATGCAGACGTTCCCAACGGTGGGGCAGAGCGTTCCATTAACCCACACCTGCCCGACACCATTGCCGAGTCGGCGGTCGAAGCCATCGGCGTACCCGATTGCAATGGTCGCAATCCGGGCGTCGTGGTCGAGTACACCGCGTCGGCTGTAGCCCACTGATTCACCGGCTTTTACCTGTTTGATCTGGCTGATTACCGTCCGCAACGTACCGACGGGCCGCACCATCGACCGTTCCAGTTGGCTCGATTCGACCCCGTAGAGACCAATTCCCAGCCGCACCATATCCAGTTTGTAGTCCGGAAAGCGGACAATACCCGCCGAATTGAGCAGGTGACGCATTGGCCGGTACCCTAAACCGTCTTCCAGTACGGCCATGCTCCGCATGAACGATTCGTACTGCTGCTTCGAAAAGGCATTGAACTGCGCGTCGTCGGCCCCGACGAGGTGGCTGAATACCGACGCGACCCGAAGAGCCGGGTGTTGCTGTAGATACGCGATGACCGACGGCAGTTCAGCCTCGACAAATCCCAGCCGGTGCATGCCCGTATCAATTTTTAAATGCAAAGGAGGAGAGGAGGAAATCAGGAATGGAGAATGAAGATCTCCTCCCTTTTCTCCTTTCCTCCCTTCCTCCTTTTCTCCTCTCCTCCTTTCCTCTCCTCCTCTCTCCCCAACGAAGCTGCCCCATTCCTGCAGCAGGCGCAGACTGTACAGTTCCGGTTCCAGATGGTAATCCAGTACGGTCTGGAAGGTTTCCGGGGCTGGGTTCATGACCATGATGGGCAGGTCAATGCCGTTCTGACGCAGCGAAACGCCTTCGTCGGCGTAGGCTACGGCCAGGTAATCGACCCGGTGGAACTGCAGCAGCTGAGCCACTTCGGCGCTGCCGCTGCCATATGCAAACGCCTTCACCATGACCATGATTTTAGTCTGTTGCCCGGTATCACCACGGCCAACTTTTTCGCGGTAGTAATTCAGGTTATGGGTCAGCGCATCGAGGTTAATTTCCAGCACTGTGCCGTGGACTTTCCGCTGGAGCCGGTTAACGATCCGTTCGAAGGAAAAAGGCCTGGCTCCTTTGACCAGCACCGCACTGTCGCGCAGCCGATCGAACGGGTAGCTGGCCAGAAACTCGTCGGTACCTCCGTAAAATCGACTCGTTGCCGGGAAAACATGGGCGTTCCGGCTGATTACCGGGCCGATGCCGACAAACTCGCTGATCTGATTCGCCCGCTGCAGGGCGGCTACTGATTCGTAGAGCTCGTCTTCCCGCTGCCCCGACTGTAGTACGTCCGAAAGGATAACAACCTTGCGGGTGCGGGTCAGTTGCTGATCCAGAAAACCCAGCGCGAGCTGCAGCCCAACGATGTCGTTGTTGTACGAATCATCGATTAGCACACAACCATTAATGCCTTCTTTTACTTCGAGCCGCATGGAAACGGGCCGCAGCCGATTCAGGCGGTTTTGTAAGGCGGCTTCGTCGCTGAACCCCAGCGTTAGCAGCGCAACGATGCTGTGAATCAGGTTCTCGACCGACGCCGGATCGGCGAAGGGGAGTTTCAGCGTCCAGGTGCCATGTTCAGCGGTCAGTGTCAGCCGATCCTGCTGCACGGCGGCCTTGTAAACGGCCCCTTCGTGCTTTGACCAGTGAATCAGGCGAATCGCCGGGTTAACGGCTTTCAGGAGCAGGTTAATCTCTTCGTCAATGTCGGGATAATCTTTGCAGTAAATCAGCGTTTCGGCACGGGTGAAGAGCCTGAGCTTTTCGGCTACCTTCTGCCGACGGCTGCGAAACCCTTCGTCGTGGGCCGTACCGATGTTGGTGAAAATGCCCAGCGTGGGCCGTACGATCGTTTCCAGCGCCTGCATTTCGTGCGGCCGGGAAATGCCCGCTTCAAACAGGCCGAGCGTGTGGCTGCTGTTCAACTGGTGTACCGACAGCGGTACGCCCAGCTGGGAGTTGTAGCTCTTGGGACTTTTCGCAATGACGTAATCACCGGCCAGCAACTGGGCCAGCCATTCCTTGACGATGGTTTTGCCGTTGCTGCCCGTGATGCCGATCACCGGAATCTGAAAACGTTGACGGTAGTCGGTGGCCAGCTGCTGCAACAGCCGCAAACTACTGTCTGTTTCGGTGAACTGCGCATCGGGATAGTGGGTAAACTCGGTCCGGCGGGCGGGGGTCAGCGCGGCCCGCTCGACCACAAACTGCCGGACACCTTTCTGGTACAGCTCACCCACGAACGCATGACCGTCGTGGTGTTCGCCCTGCATGGCAAAGAAAACAGCCGACCGGCTCTGCTCAGGCGAAAGCACCTGCCGCGAGTCGGTCAGCCAGTAAGCGTCGAGAAGATTGGGCGTTGCGGTTGTCATATATTGCGGTTGTCGGTACGTATACAACGAACGCGCAAGTTAGCAATTAACTCCCCCAGACACACCTTAAAGTCCTTGATGGCTACGGTTAGGAGGTCATTTAGACTTCTATTTTATGCAAAACAAGTCCTTAAGGCGTGCCGAAGCTAATCTTTATGTTTATCAAGGGAAGGCACCTGCTGGGTAATGCAGTGCATACCACCCCCGCCGACCGTGATGCCATCGGCATCGATCTGCTTCACCTGACGGTTTGGATATACGCTTTGGATTAACTGCCGGAATTCTTCATCACTGGCGGCTAAACTCGACGCCCGGCCGGGTTTATAAAACTTAGGAATCAGCACCACATCGTTGGTTACAACGTAGTTCATGTAGCTGGCTGCCATCACAAACTTGATAGGGCTGCCGTCTGTGGGGAAGTGCTGGATGCCGTTCAGGCTCTGCAGAAACTGGTACATCACGTCGTTCGGTCCCAGCTCAACAACAATTGGGCTGGGCTCGGGGGCCCGCAGGATGGTGAGTGGCTTGCCATCCTGATCCGTTGCACTACGGAGCACCTGATAGGCGTCTTCCAATGCCTGATAGGATTGCTGCTTGAAAGGATTCCCGCTGCTGAGTTCAGCGGCCGGCACCTGGGCCACAATGACCGTCCGCGGATCAACCCAGGTTACCATTTCGTCGGCGTGCCAAACCCCCAGGTTAAACTGATAGCCTCCATTGACCAACTTCGGAGATTCCAGAACAGGATGAGAGTCGGTGCCCGTAGTTTCGTTCAAAAAAATGACCTTTTTCAGATTGAATACACGCTTCAATTCAGCCTCGATCTCGGCCAGCGTCAGGCCAGGGTTGCTGGCCAGTAAAGATTTTTTGATCGCAATGACGGTTCCTTTTCCGTTGAAATGCAGATTGCCACCTTCCGTGATTAACGGTGAACTGACGATGGTTGCTCCTTTCGCAGCCCCAATACCATAGGAAACATTATTGTCGAGTTGGTAAAGCGCATACGTATCAGCGCTGACGTAGCCCTTCATGCGGTACGCGTCAAAGTCGAAATCCACCACCCGGTAGCCTTCTTTCTCTTTTTTGCTTTTCATGAACGTACCCCCGGTGTCGCGAATCCATAAGTCGCCGTGCGGTACCGTGTGAAAGCGAATGCCGGACTGAATCGCCCCCTGCGAAACCCCTCTATTGACCAGATACGTCGTTAAAGAGTCAATGTCGGATGGGCCGTTGATGGCGTAGTCGATTTTGGTCGATGTGGGCAGGATTTCTTTGATCATGGCCGCCTGCACATCCCACATGGGCAGATTGCTCTTGTAACGGGTCGTTGGGGCCGAAAGCCAGATGGATGCCAGGGGCTCAAATTCGGCCGGTACGTAAAACTTGTCGGCCGAGGCTTTGCCGCTGTCATGGGGCTGATCAACCCCGAAATCTTCTTTTTGACAACTGGCCGTCAATACAGATAGGGCCGTCAGGACTAATAAACGGAAGGGTAATGTGTTCATTCGATTTGCGATTTAACTGGTAGTTTGCGGTTGATATGTATCGCCTGCAAAACTACCGGACGGTCTGCCCCAAGAAGAGGCACATCCTTCACAGTCGGACAGGAAGGTGGGTTTACCGCCTAAAAGTCCCGCTTTCGCGAATGAAATCAGGAGGGCTGAGCCAATGGTCACCTGCCCAAAACGTTACCACTTCCTTCCTTTTCTCCCTTACATCCACCCTCGTCGTTTAAAGTAAATAACTTCGCCGATGCCGATGACAAGCATGGCGAACAGTACCCAGAAATACCCCGTGCGGGCGTGAAGTTCGGGCATATTGTCGAAGTTCATGCCATAGATACCCGCAATGAACGTCAGCGGAATAAAGATCGACGAAATGATTGTCAGCGTTTTCATGACTGAGTTCATTCGGTTGCTGACGATGGAATAATACACGTCCATCAGGCCCGCGATGATTTCCCGGTCGGAATCCAGGGTTTCAATCACCTGCGTTACGTGGTCGTACAGGTCGCGCAGAAACGGCAGGGTCGACGGCTGAATCAGGTCCGACTCGCCCCGCAGCAGCGTACCGATCATATCGCGCAGCGGCCACACGGCCCGGCGCATATAGGCCAGTTCGCGCTTGAGGGTGTACAGCGTGGCGAGCGTATGCTGACCGGCTTTTTCCTGCACGATCTGCTCTTCCATCTCGTCCATCTTGTCGCCGATCCGTTCCATAACCAGAAAGTAATGGTCTACGATGATGTCCATGAGCGCATACAGCAGGTAATCCGGCCCGTTCCGGCGGGTTTTCCCCGCCGACGCTTTAATACGATCCAGCACCGGCTCAAAAATGTCTTTGTTCCGCTCTTCCTGGAATGAAATCAGGAAATGCCTGCCCAGCGCAAAGCTGACGTGCTCCGTGTCGATCTCCTGCCGCTGGGAACCCCGGTGAAGATACTTCATCGTAACAAACACGACCGGGCCGCCGGACCGCAGATCGTCGGACCGGGTGTCGTCGTACAGCTCCAGCTTTGGTTTCTGCTCGGTGTTCATTACGTCTTCGAGCAGCAGCGGGTGCAGGGTATACTGCCGACCGATGGCGTCGATCACCTGCGGTTCGTGAATACCGTCGATGTTGAGCCAGTGAACGAAAGGGGTAGTAGACGCCGGTAACCGACAGGCACTCAGTCGGCTGGACTCATCAATATGATAATCGGCCTCGTTATATTCGATGCGTTTAATTTTGGTCGCGTGTTCAATCTCCTGGCCTACGTACGTAAGCGTACCCGGAGACGTACCAAGGGCTTTCTCGGCCGAGCGGTAGCGGTGGCGTTTCGCCATAGGGTAGTAAAAAAAAATTGGCTAAATATAAACCTATTACCCATGAGCCGGGTCCAATGTTCAGAAAATTACCCGTATCCTGCCATGCGTCGACTCCTTATGATCAGCGTACTCGCCTGCTACGTGCTGACGGCCTGCAGCAGTGGGCAGGCGGCTCTGCGTCGGCATAAATTTGACCTCGCCGTACGCAAAGCGTCACAGCGGCTGCAGCAGCCCCGCGGCTGGGGTAAACGGGGCCACACCCTGGCCCCTCAGGTGCTCCGTACAGCGTTTGAACAGGGCTACCAGCAGCACCAGTCCGAAATCCGGCGGCTTAGTTCGCCCGCTGCCCAGATCCCGTTCCGGTGGGAGCCGGTGTATGAGCAGTACAGGCTGCTTCAGGCACTGACCGACAACGCCCGGTCCTGCACGGCCTGTGCCGACTGGCTGGCCCTGTACCCCGCTACGTACGACGATCGCCAGCGCGAAACCCGTGAACTGGCTGCTGCCGACCGCTATGAGGTGGCCGAGCAGGCGTTTGCCTTCCGCGAAGAAAATCGGCTGGCGGCCAAAGATGCGTATCTGAACTATCGGAAAGCAATGGAATGGGTACCCGACTACCGGCAGGCCCGGGGAAAAGCCGAGGATGCCCTGGCGCTGGCCATCCTGCGCGTAGTGGTCGAACCGTTCAGCCCTTCGCCGGAACTGGATCGGGACGATCAGGCCGACCTGCAGCGCCTGGTCTTCCGGGAAATTGGTCGCCAAACGGCTCCGTCGGAATTTGTGCGGCTGTACTCGCCCGATGAGGGCGATGCCGCGTTCGGCTGGCCGATTCACCAGGCCGTTCAGATGGTTGTTACCAGATACCGGCCTTACGATGAGCGCGTGTCGTCGGCCAGTACCACCGTCTACAGCGATAAGGAGTATAAAGTCGGCGAAAAGAAAATCAACGATTCGACCAAAGTTGATATTAAAGAAAAGGTCAAAGGAACGCTGACGACCTACCGCAAGGAAATCTGCGCCCGGCTGGAGGTCAGCGTTCGGGCTATCGACACCGAAACAGGTCAGGTGCTTTGGGAAGAGCCGGTCAGTGAGTCCGAAATCTGGGCAACCGAATGGCAGAAGTTCGACGGCGACGAACGGGCGCTGAACGGCCAGTCGCTGAAAACAGCCGATTTCTTCGAACCATCACGCTGGTCGCTGTTCAGGGAGATACGCGACGATATGGCCAGTTCGGTAGCGTATCTGCTCCGCCGGCGATACAGCAGGGATCAGTAACGGCCGGTCACGAAGGGCAGGGCGGCATAAGCCGGTTCGGGGGATTTTGCGTATATTTGAGGAAGACGATTCCGCCTGTTTGTGACCCATTCCGACCAGACAATGCCGCTTACCCATTTGTCGAAAGACCCTGTTTTTGCCCGCATCATTGCCGAAACCCCCGCGCCCAAGCCGGTGTATGACTGGGATAACGACCTGTATCTGGCCCTGCTCGAAAGCATTGTTTCCCAGCAGATTTCAACCAAAGCGGCTGATGCGATTTTCAAACGTCTGCTGACCCTGTTTCCCGACGGCTACCCGCATCCCAACGCGCTGCTGGCGAAAACCACGGAGGAGCTACGTAGTGCGGGGCTGTCGTTTCAGAAGGCCAGGTACCTGCAAAGCGTGGCTGAGTTTGCGCTGACCCACCGGATGGACCGCCCCTACGTCGACGCCATGACGGACGAGGAAATTGTGCAGTATCTGATTCCGATCAAAGGCGTCGGGCGCTGGACAGTCGAGATGTTGCTTATGTTTGTGCTGGACCGGCCCGACGTATTTCCGGTGGATGACCTCGTTATCCGGCAGCGGATGCTTCGGGCCTATGCCGATCAGACGGCAGGGCTGACCGGGAAGGCCCTGTACAAAAAACTGCATGAAATTGCCGAGCCCTGGCGACCGTACCGCACGCTGGCCTGCCGGTACCTGTGGCGCTGGAAGGCGGACGTCCCCGCGCCGGTTGCCGATCCGGCGCTGACCCCGGAAGATTAGTTCAGCCCGTGCTCCGTGCCCTATGACGCCCACTATTCCGTATTTTGAAACGATCAACGAGTTTCTGACCGCCATTCAGTCGCGGCATCGGACCATCAATGATACGCTCTTCTGCCTGCGGCTCGAAGATACGTTTCCGCATACGGTAGACGTAATGCCGCCGTTCAGAAAAGGGTTTCATTTTATCTCGCTGATCACCGATCCCGGCGCCACCCAGATCGGGTACGATACGACCCAGATCGGCAACCTGACCGCCTTTCTGGTGTTTCAGGCCCCGGGACACATCTATAGCTGGCACCGCGACCGAACCGCCAAAGGGTATCTGATCTATTTCCGGAAGGAGTGCTTCCGCTTCTTTCGGCCGGACTTCGACGAGGAGTTTCCGTTTTTTAACAGCCTGCACACCAATTTCTTCCCGATTCGGCAGGATCATTATAATACGTTTGCGCCCTTGCTGGACGATGTGTTTGCGGCTTATCAGCGGTTTCCGCAGCCCCAACAGGCGCCGATTGCGGCCCTGAAGCTGCTGACGGTGCTGTATGAGTTCAAGACCTTCGTGGCCGATCTGAATCAGTACGAACAGCGCTTCGTAACGCCCGAACAGCGGCTGTTCCGGCGGTTTATTCAGTTGATCAATACCTATTACCTCGACAAACGGACGGTCGAAGAATACGCTGAGCTGCTGAACGTAACACCCCACTACCTGTCGGAGCTGGTAAAAGCCACCACCAGCCAGAACGCCCTCCATTTCATCAACCAGAAACTGCTGCACGAAGCGCAGATTCTGCTGCGCTACACCCCGAACGATATTGCCGAGGTAGCGTACCAGCTTAACTTCAGCGATCCGGCCAACTTTGGGCGATTCTTCAAGAAACACACGCAGAAAACACCCCTGGCGTACCGCCGGGAAGGGGCGTAGAAATTGACCAGCGCAGCTACGTTTTTGACTAGGCTCCTCTTCGTGTGGGGTTATACCTTTGTTGCGTACGTATTGATCACAGAACCAATTCCTTACAACAATGACTATCGGAATTTTAGGAACGGGCATGGTCGGCCAGACGCTGGCCACCTCACTTTTGGCCAAGGGCAACCAGGTAATGATCGGGACGCGTAACGTGGCCGACACGCTGGCCAAACCAGGTAATCCGGCTATGGGCACACAGTCCTTTTCGGACTGGCACCAGAACAATGCGGGGGTTCAAATAGGGACGTTCGCCGAAGCGGCTGCTTTCGGGGAGATCCTGATCAATGCTACGTCCGGGATGGGCTCTATGGACGCGCTGGCATCGGCGGGCGTCGATAACCTCGGGGATAAAGTGCTGATCGACATCGCCAATCCGCTCGATTTTTCGAAAGGCATGCCGCCGACGCTGTCCGTCGTTAACGATGACTCCCTGGGCGAAGTCATTCAGCGCGAGTTTCCCAGGCTAAACGTGGTAAAAACACTGAATACCATGACGGCCGCCCTGATGGTCAATCCCGCGGCTGTTTCCGGCCAGCATAACGTATTTGTGAGCGGAAATGACGCCGACGCGAAGGAACAGGTAAAAACCTTTCTTACCGAACAGTTTGGCTGGGCACCCGGCAGCATCATCGACATGGGTGATATCACGACCGCCCGGGGAACCGAGCAACTGCTGCCCATCTGGATCCGGCTCTACGGGGTGCTTCAAACGCCCATGTTCAACTTTGCTATTGTAAGATAAGCCACAGGTTCAGAGCTTTTTAACGGCCACCTCCACCGCCGATTCAACCTTGATGAGCAGTTGAATGCCATCGGGGCGAATGACGATCCGCTGGGGTACAAACCGGAACGCGTCAATGTTGAGGTCCGATTTAAGGCCCGCTTTGCCGCGCTCGAATGCCGTTTCAATTTTCTGCGGAAACTGCACGATCTGGCTTTTAAGCGGAATGATGAGGGCATTCTGCAACGTATCGCGCAGGTGATCGTGAAGCAGCCAGTCGGCGGTGGAGAGCAGGCTTTCCTTTGTATCGACGGCGTAATCGACGTGTTTGATACGAAGCGTGTTGGTCAGCGTATCGTAGCCGGGCTGCCCGTGGAAATACAACGTACCGTTGACGGCCCCGGTTACGTCCGTTCGGAGCACAATCGACCGGCCACCCCCCGAAATGGTGGTGTTCCGGAGCTTGAGCGTACCCCGCAGTAAATCAAATTTCTGATCATCGATCGACTGGGCCAGCACTTTGTTGAGGCTTGAATACGGAATAAACCACAACACCCGCAGGCTCGATACGGCCGGAATAGACGGTTTGCGCTGAAGCCGCGGCAACCGGGCTGAGCGCTGTACGATGGGCTCCTCGCCCAGGCGGGTGTCGGCCTCGAAGCCAATCTGGATCGGGATGGTAATAGACGTCCGGTTTCCTTCAATGCGGGCTACGGCCACGCTGACCGGTTTGGGCACGACCCAGAACTGCTCAGGTTTTTTACTGATCCGCAGGGGCTTTTGCAAGTCTACCCAAACGCGCCGGACAAACCGGTCGAGCCGGAGTTCCTGGTGAACGGCGCTGTCGACGGCCGCTTCAATGTCGGCGCGCCGTTTGTTCAATACTTTGTCGGCGAGCTTCGTTACGGGAATGTTCACGCCCAGCACCCGCACTTTGGGCCGCTCAATCCAGCGGTAGTTCACAAATTTCGACCGGGTCGACAGCCGCCAGTTCGACGACACCGCCAGCGGACTCGCGAAATTCACTTCCAGCGCGCAAAGGGATCGGCGAACGGCCCGTTTCTTCCGGAATCCGATGGGGTTGCTGAGCCAGATGCGCAGGGGAGCGGATACAAACACCTGCTGCCGGGCGTAGCGAATGCGAACGCGCCCCATCCGTTCGATGCGCAGCCGCCACTTCATGCCCCGTCCGCCGTCGAGCGTATCCTGATTGAGCAGTACGGGTTTCAGGCAGTGATTTATCTTTTTTTCCAGATCGGCAATGTCGAAGGTGATCCGGCCGGTCAGGTAAGAAGTTGTTTTGGTAATAGGTGGCTCAAAGGAGCCCAGCTCCGGTGCTTTCGGGCGGACGCGGTTGCATCCGATGGAAAGCGCCAGAAAGAAACCAATAATGAGAAAGCCGGTAGTTCGTTGAGTGCCCATGGCACCTCCTTAAACTACCGGCCTGTAAAAAAGTTATAAGTGCTTAGTTACCTACGTCCTGGATAGCCTCTCAGGCGTTGCTGGAGTGGTTTTCGTGTCGCAGCCGCAGTTCTTCCCACAGCCACCCGTTTTGGGTCGGGCAAGGCTCTGCACCGCCCGGCGGATCAGATAACCGACGGCCGCCAGAAAAACCAGAAGGATAACGAGTTCCTGCATACGTTTACGAATGAAGCCGTTCAAACCGACGAACTACTTCCCATCAATAACGGCTTTTTACACCCATCCGTTCCGCTCCGCCAGCCGATAAATGTGCTGATAGTGATGCTCGCCGTGCCAGACATACATCCCGATAACGTCCGACAGGGTGTACTGCCGCTGCGCTCCGGGGTGGTAATACGTTCGCTGCAAATCGGTCTCCGTCAGTGCATCGAGGATGGTGGCCCAGCGTTCGTGCAGGTTACGCAGGATCACCAGCGAGAGGGCAATATCGAGCGTCGAATCGGGCAGTTTGGCCCATTCCTGCTCTTCGTAAGGCGAAATGGTCGGGTTGGTTTCGGTCAGGGCCAACTTGGTCCGGACGTAGGCGTTGATGTGGCTGTCGGCGATGTGGTGCACCAACTGGCGGACGGTCCAGCCATCGGGTCGATAGGGGGTGTCGAGTCGGTCGTCGCCCCATTTGCCAACCAGTTCGGTCAGGGAAACAGGAAAGTCGCGGATGGCACCGATCAGTTGTTTGGTCTGCTCGATGGAAATGGCCTGATCGGGTTGGTACCGGCCAATGGGATAGCGGAGAACATCAATGTCCTGCATGAGCGTACGGGTTTTTTAGAAGGAAAACTTGCGTCAGCGCACCAAATACGGATTTCTTCCCAGGAACTCCAAATAAAAGGCCGGATCGGGGGCTGGCTTCTTATTTACCCGTCCGGACTGATTTTGTTTCGATCAGTTGGCAGGCGGTGTCTTCCGGTTGGGCCGCTCCTTTTTCCGGTCCGTAGCTAAGTTGATTGGTCTGTTGCCAGGGGCGGCTCATTTTTGGCCTGATTAATGATAGAAATCAACCATATCGACTGATATAACACATTCTCTCTCGAATCGACCATGAAAAAAGTACTGCTTCTGGCCCTGATCGGCTCAGGGTGCTGGCTCGCAGCCCGACCGACCGATGTCCTCACGCAGACCGGCGTTACGCTGGAAGCCATACGCCAGCACGCGGTCACGAACCTTACGGAAGATCATTCGTTTTCGTTTACCAGTACGGTTACCATGCGCAAACTGGCCCGGCGGCTCCCGAAAGGCTCGCAGGCAACCGTCGTGCGGTCACTGGGCCGGGTGGTGCGGTCGTACGTAGAAGCCGAAACCTTTGAAAACGAATACGTTACCTGGCTCCGAACAAAATACCCGTTGGACGAAACCTACAGCGACGAGCAGATCGCCCGGCTGGAAGCCCACGTCAGCCAACTGGCGACGCAGGCCGGCCAGCAGCAAAGCGCTGAGCAGCGGAAACTGGCGGAACTGGACGCGGCTACGCTGCTGAAAACGGTGCGGGGCCAGCTCCAGCAGCAGGAGCAGGACCTGGCCAAACTGACTGCCAGCGACCGCGCCCGCAAAACGATGGAGATTGGTAAGATAAAGCGGATGCTGGTGGCCACCGAGGGCCGCCCCGACGAGTTTAAAAAGCAGTACGTAGCCTTTCAGACGCAGCTCAGCCGGCAGCAGATCGCCCGCACCCTGGCCGATGAACAACAGCTCCTGGCCGATGCGAAGGAACACAACCGGGTGTACCGGACTCAGAAAGAAGCTTTTACCGCCCGGGAAAATCACCAGGTGCTGCTGAAGAAACGGTTACGGGAGTTTATCGCCCTGTGCGATGACGTAACGTTCGATGCCCGGGTCAGCGCCCGGGGCCGTACGCAGGAGTTTGTGGAGGACCGCTACCGGCGGAAGTCGCCGGACTGGAAGTTTCTATATCGCCTGGGCCGGGAGCCGGTTCAGGAAGCGCGGGCTTTTGCGCAGGAGTGGCTCGCTGATTTGCAGAAAGTATCCGCTTAAGGATGCGCTTTATTGTATTACCGCATTACCCCAAACTTTCAAGGGTTTGGGGTAATGCGTATAGGCTGATTTAACGACGTATCAGAACCACGTTTTAGGATGGTACTGCGTTCAGGCCTGCCAGACCTCGCGAATGACCCGCTGCAGCTCGGGATGAACGCCACAGCCGGCAATCACATCGCCCCGGAACAGAAACTCATCCCCGCCGTCGAAGTCGGTCACGATGCCCCCCGCTTCGCGGACGAGCAGCACCCCGGCGGCCATATCCCACGAGTTCAGGTTGTACTCATAGAACGCTTCAAACCGACCGCACGCTACGTAGGCGAGGTCAATGGCCGCCGACCCCATCCGGCGCAGTCCGTGCGACTGCTGCATCAGCGTTTGCAGGATCTGGAGGTATTTCTGCATCTGATCGAAGCTGAAATACGGAAAGCCCGTGGCAATCAGGCTCTGGCCCAGCTGCGTCGCGGGCGATACCCGAATCGGGTTACCGTTGCAGTACGCCCCACCGCCCTGCCAGGCCGAGAAACACTCATCGCGGTTGGGATCGTAGATAACGCCCGCAATCGGGGTTTTACCCTGGGCCAGCCCCACGCTCACCGAATAAACGGGCAGGTTATGGATGAAATTGGTCGTACCGTCGAGGGGGTCGATGATCCAGTTCAGTGCGGTTGGGTCGGCCTGGGTGCCGGTAGTGCCTTCTTCGGTGATGAATCCCGCTTCGGGCAGCAGGTCATGCAGGCGGGCGACCAGTTGTTTTTCGGTTTCTTTATCGACGTAGGAAACCAGGTTGTTCAGGCCCTTGTACTCGATCGCATCGGTTGAAAACTGAAGGCGTTCAGTACGGATAAACTGCCCGGCTTCCAGGGCGATGGTACACAGGTCGCGGGTCAGCGCGGCTAAATCGTGGGTCATAAACGGGCGTGACGGTTTACTGTTGTCAGTGGTTAGTCAGGAGGTAACGTCAGGGTTGCAGGTCAGTTGGGGTATCGTCCGCTTCTGGCAGTAGCTCGATGCCCGCGTAGATGGCCCCAACGGTCAGTTCGAAATCAAGACGTGGGAAAACAACCGTATCGTCTACAGATTCATACATTGTATTGATCCACTCATCAGTTTGTTCGATTCGGCTGAAGAGTTCAACGGTTGTCGAATACTGATCCACCAATACGTAATACCAAAGAGACGGAAGCTTTCGGTAGTTTCTCCACTTAAATCCCCGGTCTATATGAGCCGTTGATTTTGATAATACTTCAACAAGGATGCGGGGTTGCCGAATTAAATATTGCTCACCCCGTAAATCGAACGGATGGCAGGTGACAATTACATCGGGATATGGAATATAAATCCCTCGGATAACTTCTACTTTAATACTCTCCGAAAAAACCTGGCAGCCACGAGGTCGGAAGTGTCGCTTTAGAAGGTCTTTTACATTATCAACTAATAAGTTGTGGGTTAGCGTCGTACCCGCCATTGCGTAAACCTTCCCCTTGAAAAATTCATGGCGCACCTCACTTTTTTCTTCAAACTGAAGGTATTCGTCGACGGTAAGCCGGTTCGGCTGATTGGGTGTGTTTGTGAGCATATGGAAGAGAGTAGACGATGCGGAATCCATCAGAAGCAGTCCGAACCAGATGCATCTGGTTCGGACTGCCTGACATACTTACGCCATAATCCGGCCCAGCGAATTATCATACAGATCCTTAGCCTCGGCTGAGGTCAGGATGGTCTGGTCGTTGATGACAAAATCGGCCGCCGTGACTACCCCAAGCCGCACGAACGTCTGCCCTTCGTTGAAGTAACCTTCCACTTCGTGCAGCTTATCCGGCGAAACCGTGATCACGACCCGGCTCTGGCTCTCCCCAAACAGGAACGCATCCGTCCGGTAGCGGTCTACCGTATCGATCTGGAAGCCTTTGTTGCCCGCCATCGCCGACTCGGCCAGGGCGACGAACAGACCCCCGTCCGATACGTCGTGGGCGGACTTGATCCAGCCGTGGCGGATCATCGTCTTGATGGCTTCCTGCACGCGCCACTCGGTTTCGAAATCGAACAGCGGGGCAGGGGAGGCTTTCACCTTGCGGTAGGAGTACAGGTATTCCGACGAGGCAATGTCGTCGGTCGGGGGGCCGAGGAGGTAGATCCAGTCGCCTTCGGCTTTGAAGTTCAGGGTCATCTGGTGGCTCGGGTCTTCCATCAGACCGAGCATACCGATGGTTGGCGTCGGGAACACCGGGCCATCGTCGGAGCTCTGGTTGTAAAAGCTTACGTTGCCGCCCGTTACCGGGGTACTGAACCGGCGGCAGGCTTCGCCCATGCCCTGCACAGCCTCCACAAACTGCCAGTACACTTCCGGTACGTACGGATTGCCAAAGTTCAGGTTGTTCGTGACGGCCAGCGGTTCACCCCCCGAGCAAACGATGTTGCGGGCGGCTTCGGCGACGGCGATCATGGCCCCGCGCCGGGGATTGGCGTTGACGTAGCGGCTGTTGCAGTCGACGGTGATGACGATGGACTTGTTGCTCAACCCAACTTCCGGCGTTTTGATACGTACCACGGCCGCATCCGACGGAGCGTTGGTGCTGCGGTTGGCCGTGCCGACCATGGAGTCGTATTGTTCGTACACCCACCGGCGCGAGCAGATGTTCGGGTGCGACAGCAGGTGCCGCGCTACGTCGGCGATCTCGTCGGTCTCTACGTCGTCGACATCGTCGGCATCAAACTGCTCAAATTCCTTGATGTAGGCCGGTTCGCGGTATTCGCGGTGGTACTGCGGAGCGCCCCCGCCCAGCACGAGGTCATGCGCCGGTACGTCGGCCACCAGTTCGCCGTGCCGGTAAAAATGCAGGCGACCCACGCCATCCGGACCCGGGGCCGTTACTTCACCAATCTGGGCGCAGTTCAGGTCCCACTTGTCGAAAATCTGGTTGATGACGTCTTCTTTGCCTTTCTCGATCACGACCAGCATCCGCTCCTGCGACTCCGACAACAGAATCTCGAACGGCTGCATGTTGGGCTGGCGCATCGGTACTTTGTCGAGGTCGATGATCATGCCGTGTTCGCCTTTCGCGCTCATTTCGGAAGTTGAGCAAATAATCCCGGCCGCGCCCATGTCCTGAATACCGATCACATAGCCCGTGGCAATAATCTCCAGCGTGGCTTCCAGCAGCAGCTTCTCCATGAACGGATCGCCAACCTGCACGGCGGGCAGCTTCTCCGTCGATTTGTCGCTGATGTCCTCCGATGCGAACGTAGCGCCGTGAATCCCGTCCTTGCCCGTAGCCGAGCCGACGATGAACACCGGATTACCCACGCCGTAGGACGTCGCTTTGGCTACCTTGCCGACTTCCACGATCCCGGCCGAGAAGGCGTTGACGAGCGGGTTCGTATTATAGGACTCGTCGAAATAGAGTTCGCCCCCCACGGTCGGGATGCCGAACGCGTTGCCGTAGTCGCCGATGCCTTTCACGACGCCCCGCAGCAGCCGGCGGGTTTTGGGCAGGTTCAGGTCGCCGAAACGCAGCGAGTTCAGCTGGGCGATGGGCCGGGCACCCATCGTAAAAATATCGCGGTTGATCCCGCCCACGCCCGTAGCGGCACCCTGGTACGGTTCCAGCGCCGAGGGGTGGTTGTGCGACTCGATTTTAAACGAGCACGCCAGGCCGTCGCCGATGTCGACCAGTCCGGCGTTTTCTTCGCCCGCCTTGGCCAGCATCCGGTCCGAATCGCGGGGGAGGGTTTTGAGCCAGACGATCGAGTTCTTATAGGAACAGTGTTCGGACCACATTACCGAAAAAATACTGAGTTCGGTAAAGTTGGGCTGGCGACCCAGGATTTGCCCGATGCGATCAAATTCTTCAGGCAGCACGCCCAGTTTGCGGGCGGTTTCGACGGTTGGGAGCGGACCGACGTTCGGCGATTCGGTGATTTCCATAAAAGCGAAAGAGTGAAAGAGCGAAAGAGTGAAAGAGCGGTGGCTTGTTGCGAAACACTGCCGTTACCATGAACAGTCAAAAGGGCTGATACTGAGTACCTCGCTCTTTCGCTCATTCACTCATTCACTCTTTAGAACGTCCAAAATTACGGTTTTTAGCCAAAAAACGGGGTTAGGGGGTTGACAAATCTGAAAAGCGCCGTATATTTGCACCCACAAATCACCACGAAGAGGGATGGCGGAGTGGTCGATCGCGGCAGTCTTGAAAACTGTTGACTGTAACAGGTCCGGGGGTTCGAATCCCTCTCCCTCTGCTGAAGCCCGGTTAAGCTAGCTTAACCGGGCTTTTTTATGCTCCTTATATTCTCCGCATCCGGTTTTACTTTACAATATTGCTTGTTTTGTATAATTATGAGAAAGGTGGTAAATTATGCTCGCTTGATGAAAATTGGCTACATCAGGCAGTAAGCTGTTCTGCCTCTTTAGCAGTCTGGCCGAGTTTGAACGGGAGCTGATCCGGCAGCGGACGCTGCCGGGGTTGCCGCGGCCAGGCTCAAGGGCGACACAGGGGGTAAGCCTAAAGGCCTAAGTGAGGAGGCTAAGAAGACCGCCCGGTAGCAGAATCGCTTTACAAAGAAGGCTTTGGCATCAAGGTAATCGCTCAGCAGTTGCAGTTATCCCGAACGACGGTTTACAAGTATTTGGATGTAAGAGGAATAAACTATAAACAATAAATATCGTGACGATTAGTGCCAAAGCATTATTCCACTTCACTGGAAGAGGTGAGAAAGAGGTTTTAAAGAAAATATTAAGTAACGGTTTTCGTCCAAGTTATTGCAAAGAATTTGGAGAATGTACTGGGGGAAGAATTACCGAATCTCAAATACCTATGGTTTGCTTCTGTGATATTCCACTATCAAGTATTCGATCTCACATGCTTGGCCATAGCTGGGAACATAATGGCGAGAAAGTAGAAGCGGAAGGTTATGGATCTTATGGATTGGGTATGACTAAAGAGTGGGGTAAAGCAAATGGCTTGAATCCAGTATTATATTTTCATTATGATGACAATTCAACTTATATAAAATCAATGGTTGATGCACAAAGTATACTATATGATTTCTTCAGATTGTATGATCCATTAGTGAAACAATCTTTTTCTAAATATCCATTGATATCTCAACTTCCTAATCATACAAGAGAAATTTTGAATATGTATTTTGCGATGAAGCGTGTAATGGAACGTGTTCAAAACTGCTTTAGCTATAACAAACCTTACGAAGATAAAAGAGACGGGCGGTTGTACTACAACGAACGCGAATGGAGATTTACAATTCCTTATGATCAAGCAACTAATTACGAAATACCTGTAATTTTCCCAAGTCTATATCCTGAACTATTAGAAAAGAAACACGAATTAATGAAGTTGATTGAAGAGAAGTATATGCTCAAATTCACACCTCATGACATCAAATACATAATTGTTAAAGATGAGAATGACATTGAAGATATAATAGAGTATATGAGGTCTACTGGAAAATACTCTGAGGATCAAATTAAGATGCTTTATCCTCGAATTATTACCAATAGACAAATATTAGAAGACTTTTAACGTTCATCGAACAGGCGATGCTGTTCTGACCCGCTGCTCAAGTTTACCCACGAGGAAATAACTTACTTGCACCATCACAATACAAACAGGGAGCATTAAATGCAACAAGCTTTTCTGCGAATCACACCCAGGGCGAATCGACGTTGTATTTTGTGCGGAGGTGCAACCGGGTGACCTCGCTGATGATCCGAATCGCGTCTTCGTTTTGCAGTTTATACTGGGTAGACAGGGCTTTACGTAAGGAGTGGGTCAGGATCGATCTGGCCTGACTATTCCGGCTGGACGATACATTCCCGAACTGCTCACTGATTTCGTCGTAGGTCACGAAGGCGTAGGGGGCCGTGTGTTTAGGCGTAAGCTCGAGCGATTCAGCTAACCGTTCCGCTATTTCGTCGTTCCAGAGTCTGGCCAGACAAACAAACTCACTGCTGTAGCTGGGATGGTGGTAGAGTTCGTCAACCAATTGATGGTGGCTCGCCAATATGTCCTCTACAACGGCCGGGTCCGATAAGTCCCGGTACCACCAGTTGGTTGGGTTTGCCTTTTCGGCCGCATAGCGTGGTTGGTAACACGTTTTGAATGCCGACAGAAGCGATGCGTACCTAGCTTTATTGTCACCTTCCAGTAGATGGAACGTACGGCTCAATTTGGATTTCGACGTATACATCCTATTGACAACAGCCGGACGAGTAACGCGCTTTGTTTCCTGTAAAAGCGCCTGCTCAACGCGGGCCTCGTCGGGTTCAATCCGCCAAAGAAACGAGTGGAGTTCAAGCAGTTGGCCATACTGGCTAACCTCATCCACTTGCTCAAACAATTCGAGCAGGTGGGTTGCCGCATAAAGACCCTGCCCAAATTGACAGATGGTTATTTCCTCTTCCAGGCTCATGATGCTGTTGTTGACGTGACCTTATTAAATGTACAGCATTTATTGATCTTTACGAAGCCTACCTTGTAACTACGGCCGATAAGGTACGTTCTTTAACAACTTAAGGTTTTTTAGCTCGCGGCTAACAACCACATTCTGGCGGGGTACAATCTCGCGGTCAATCCAGTTTTGAACGCGGGAAAGTGTGTAATTATATAGCCGACTATTGTCGGCTATGGTGACCCAATCGCCAAAAATGTATTCTTTACCTTCGTACCTAATCTTACCTTTCAAGACCAGATTCGCCTTCTCAGAAAGAGTATCAAGTTGTTTTACCGTCTCGTCGATGGTAGGGCGTAGGCCAGCTTGCATAAACGCACGGGCCCTTTGGCGCTCTTCAGCGGTCAACGTTTCCAAAAAAGCCTGGTATTCGTTTCAGACCTGAGCCCGTTCTATTCGATCGGCCTGTTGGTAGCGCTCTAAATAATGTTTAACCTGTTCCATAATTTAGCACGTGAGTAAGCCTGAAGCAATATCCGGATAACTTTAACCCTACTCAAACCGTTAGCCTACTACATTGTCCTGCTGTAGTTGTGCGACGCATTCCGCCTTTTCTCCGCGTGGCCGCCAACGCGTTCACTAACCTGAAAGCGAACGACCCGATTCGCATGGCCGGCGCTACGGCGTTTTTTGCGTTCTTCGCCCTGCCGGCCATCGTCATCATCCTGACGCAGGTGTACGGTGAACTGCTGACCGGCGATGAGCGGTGGGTGCGCTGGCAGCTGTTTCGTCAGCTGGCGGACGTTTTCGGGCGGCCCGGTGCCCGCCAGCTTCGGGATATTTCCCGGAGTCTCCAGCAGGCCCGTTCGTCCGGTCTCTCCACGGTGCTGAGCGTGGTTGTGCTGCTGCTGGCCTCCACCACCATGTTTGTCATCATCAAAAATTCGATCAATCAGCTCTGGAACGTCCGGGCAACCCCGCAACGACGCGTGTGGAATGCCCTGGCCGATCGGCTGACCGCGCTGGGGGTCATCGTACTTACGGGGTTACTGTTCACGGCGTCGCTCACGCTGCAGCGCGCACTGGCCGCGCTTGCCCGTGAGGGGATGGGCGCGGGTTTCGGACTTACCCTGATCCAGTCGGTGCAGGAGCATGGGGTATCGGTGCTCATCCTGACGGTCTGGTTCGCCTTTGTTTTCAGGTACCTGCCCGACGTCCGTATTGACTGGCGGGCGGTGTGGGTCGGTGCGCTGGTAACGGGCGTACTGGTCGAGATCGGCAAGTACGTGCTGGCGCACCTGCTGATCGATAGTGCCGTTGGTTCGCTGTACGGGTCGGCCGGAGCCATTACGCTGGTCCTGCTGTTCGTATTCTATTGTTCGCTCATCTTCTATTACGGAGCCAGTTTCACCCGCCAGTATGCCCACTGGAAAAAGCTGGACGCCAGCCCGAAAGCCCATTCGGCCACGTACCAGATCCGGGAGGTGGATGAATAACGCGCGCAGGGCAGCGAACCGGACTTAGTCTTTTCGGGTGCTCAGCAGCGCCCAGGCGATCAGGACCGGCTGGAAAAACAGCCGGATAAACCGCTTCCGATCCGTATCCAGCCCAAATCCATCCCGTTTGTTGACGTACTGGGATATGTTGCCGGGAAACACCGCCGTGAAGAAACCCGCCGTGGTCCGGCCGACCGCCGGCTGGTGCGCTTCGTCGATCAGCAGCAGGCTGGTGCCCAGCGCGATTTCGGCCAGCCCCGAGTAAACGACCGTATCATCCTTGTCGAGGGGCACCCAGTCGGGTACCTGCGCCTGGAATTCCTGCCGGGCCGTGGTTAAATGACTGATGCCGGCGTAGAGCAAGGCTCCGCCCAGGGTAATTCTGGCTACGTTCTTGACAAGCGTACTCATGAGGGTTGCAGATCTGCCGGCTATCCGTTCAGCGGCTTAGTGAGTAACTCAGTTACCCAGGCCGGGGTTTTGGCCCAATCGGTTCGTCGGGTCGCCCCTACAGCACCTGAACCTGCGATTTGTCGTAGAGCCGCTCCCAGTCCCGGCGCAGGATGGCGTAGAGGTATTCGTCTTCAAACGCCCCCTGGTCGTTCAGGCCGGACTCGCGCATGATGCCCTCCAGCTGGAAGCCGGCCGTTTTTTCGATCGACCGTTTCGACGAGAGGTTCGACACGAAGCAGCCGGTTTCGACCCGGTTCAGGCCCAGCAGCTCAAACGCCAGGTAAAACAGATGGGGTTTGCTACGGGGCGCAACGCCTTTGCCGCGCATGTGGGTCAACGTATCGGCACCGGTGTAGCCCGTGGCGGGTTTTACACTGTCGATACCCAGCAGGCTCAGGCCCGCCAGTTCGTCGTTCAGCATGGCGTAGAATCCGTACTTGATCCGTTGGCCGTCTTCATAATCCGGCAGGTAACTTTCGGTAATTTCCATCAGCATGATGTCAGAGTCGGGATACCCCCGAAACAGGTCGTACACCTGCGCTACGTTGTCGTCGTTGATGAGGTGCAGCGTGATGGAGTCGGCATACAGTGCGGTGAACATGGCAGTCAGATTTACGGAAAGAAGCGTACAGTTGTCGCTAAAGTACCGAACGGCCGGGTTCAAAGCTATACGGAGTTAACGAATTAATAACAGACTGATTCGCAATGAATTGCCAAAACGCGTCCATATTGAGCGGTCAACTACCCGTAAACCATCATTCATGGAAGCAAATCAGAAACCAACCATTGTCTTTGTGCATGGCCTGTGGGCCGATGGGTCCAGCTGGAATGCCGTGATCGAACCCCTGCAGGATGCCGGCTATACCGTCGTATCGGTGCAGAACCCCACCACCTCATTTGACGACGACGTAACGGCCACCCGGCGGGCACTGGCCCGGATCGAAGGGCCGGTCGTACTGGTCGGTCACTCGTGGGGCGGGTTCGTCATCACCGAAGCGGGCAACGATCCCAGGGTGAAGGCGCTGGTCTACGTAGCGGCTTTTGCGCCGGATGCCGGTGAGTCGCTCATCGATCTGTTGAGTAAAGTGCCTCAGAATGCGCTCGGAAGTCACTTTGACGTAGCAGACGGGTTCATCAAGCTGACCTTCGAGGGCGTACAGCAATCCTTCGCCGGTGATCTGTCGGAGCCCGAACAACGACTGATTTTTGCTACTCAGACCCCCGCATCGGAAACGGTGTTCGGGGCGAAAAACACCACCCAGGCCTGGAAGGACCGGCCGAGCTTTTACATTGTTGCAGGGCAGGACGGGGCCATTCCGCCGGACCTGGAGCGGATGATGGCCAGCCATATCGGCGCTAAAACGATTGAAATCGACAGCAGCCACGTACCGATGATTTCTCAGCCCGAAGAGGTGCTGGACGTGATTCTGGAAGCGGCTGAGATTGAGTAGCACCAGCCAGTCACCTGCACGTTGTTACGGCGGCCTGTGGATGCACAGGCCGTTCGCTTTTGCCCATGGTCGTCGGTAGGGTAGTGGCTGCGGGCCAAACCTTTGCCTTCCCGGCCTGTTTATCAACCAGCGGGCCCGACAAACCCCACGCTCTGCTCTGTGCGCACCCTCTGGACGTATCTCAAACCGTACCGCTGGCTGACGGCCGGTGCCCTGTCCCTGATCGGCACGGCGCAGGTGCTGGCGCTCATCGATCCCATCATCTTCGGGCGGCTGATCGATGAGTTTGCCACTACCCCCCGGCCTCAACCGGAACCCGAACAGGTTCGCGGGGTGCTGCGCCTGCTGGGCCTGGCCCTCGGCATAGCCCTGCTGTCGAACCTGGCCAAAGCCGGGGGCGATTACCTGACGCGGCTGGTCGTCCAGCACTTTGGCATGGATATCTTCAACGATGGCCTGAAACAGACCCTGCGGCTCTCCTACGGGCAGTTCGGCGAACAGAGCAGCGGGGTTACGCTGTCTGTTCTGCAGAAAATACGCACCGACACCGAAAAGTTTGTCAACGTGTTCGTCAACGTCCTGTTTTCGTCGGTGGTGGGGCTGGGGTTTCTCATCTTCTACGCCATCACCAAGCACTGGGCGCTGGTGCCGGTCTTTCTGATCGGGGGGCTGGTACTGGGCGGGCTGACGGGGCGGCTCAGTCAGGCCATTAAAACCACCCAGCGCCGGATCAACCGCGAAACGGCCCAGCTGGCGGGCGTCATCACGGAATCCCTGCGCAACATCGAACTCATCAAAAGCCTGGGCCTGACCTTCCCTGAAATCCGGCGACTGCGGGGGCAAACGGGGCGGATCTTCGAGCTGGAGATGCAGAAAGTCCGGCGGGTGCGGGTCCTGACGTTCTGGCAAAGTACGACCCTGAACCTGTTGAAACAGTCGGTGCTGTTTACGCTGCTCTGGCTGATCTTCCGGAAGGTGCTCAGCCCGGGCGAGCTGATTTCGATGCAGTTTATTTCCGTCGCCATCTTCAACCCGCTCCAGGAAATCGGCAACATTATGCTGGCCTACCGCGAGGTAGAAGCCGGCCTGCACAGCTTCGACGAGCTGATGGGCAAACCCATCGAGCGAAATCCTGAATCGCCCCAGGAGGTAGGCCCCATTGAGCGCATTCGCTTTGCCGACGTCGTGTTTCGCCATTCGCCCGACGGCCCCAATGCCCTCGACGGCGTATCGTTCGAAGCCGGGCTGGGCGATACGCTGGCGTTCGTGGGGCCGTCGGGATCGGGCAAATCAACCCTGGTCAAACTGCTGGTCGGGCTATACCGGCCCGTCGACGGACAGATCTACTACAACGACATCGCTACGGTCGATCTGCGGTTCAACCCGATGCGCCGGCAAATCGGTTTTGTTACGCAGGACACCCACCTGTTTTCGGGCACCATCCGCGATAACCTGCGGCTGGTGCAGCCCGATGCCACCGACGAGGACATGCTCGACGCGCTGCGCAAAGCCGCCTGCCTGACCCTGCTGGACCGATCCGGGCTGGGTCTGGATACGCCCATCGGCGAAGGCGGCATGAAAATGTCGGGCGGGGAAAAGCAGCGGCTGGCCATAGCCCGGGCGCTGGTTCGTCGGCCGCGGCTGCTGATCTTCGACGAAGCGACCTCGGCGCTGGACTCCCTGACCGAAGAGGCCATCACCGCCACCATGCGCCGGCTGTCGACCCAGCAGGAGCAGATTACCATCCTGATTGCTCACCGGCTGTCCACTATTCTGCACGCAACCACCATCTGCGTCCTGGAAAAAGGCCGGATTGTCGAGATGGGGCGGCACGAGGAACTGGTCAGCGCCCGGGGGCTTTATTACGCCATGTGGCGGCAGCAGATCGGCGAGCGACGAACGGACGTGACGAACCCGATTCAGGAAGGCTGAGACGAGCGCGTCGACCAAAAACTCAATTAATTTACTGGCGTAACTGACCTTTTTTGTCGCTCCCCGGTTTTTATATAGACAGATTACACAAAACCGCCGAGCGATGATACGACAACTGACCTGCCTGCTCGTGCTGTGGCTGGGTCTGGTTTCGACCTGCCGCCACGGCGAACCATCGGAATCAGACCCCGACCGCAGCCCCGCAATCACCGAAACGGACCCGGTACAGGACGGGTTCGACTACCCAACCGAAGCAGCCGCGCAACTAATCCGGTCGTGGGTGGATTCGACCACCCTGGCCATTGATGTTCCGAGGATCAATGAGCCCCGGGTGGCCCGCGATCTGTTTGCCTTCTACAGCGGCCAGGCTTTTAAGCCGGCCTGGAACCCCCTGACGGCCGGGGCGCTGCTGGACCAGATTGACCGGCTTGACGAGGAAGGCCTCAATCCCGATGCGTTTCCGCACGGGGCACTGCGCCGGCTGATCGATGCCGTAACCGGTCAGGAAGCCGATGCCGAAACCGGCGCCCGGCTGGATGTGCTGCTGTCGGCTACGTACCTCAAACTGGCGGATATGATTGCTACCGGCAAGGTAAAGCCCGGTAAGCTGTCGGCTTCCTGGCACATCAGGCCCGCAAAACCCGATACGTTGTACACCCATCTTCAGCAGGCCGTTACGGGGCAGGTCGCATCGTCGCTGGACGCGTTTCGGCCCCGCTTCGGGCAGTACGCAAAACTGCAGAAGCACCTGAAAACGTACCGGGCCATCCTGGATCAGGGCGGCTGGACACCCATTGACGCGGGTAAGCCGGTCATGCCCGGCGATTCGGGCCGGCGGGTGATCGCGATCCGGAACCGGCTTCACCAAACCGGCGACCTCGACCCGGCCCCCGACCAGTGGGAGCGTCCGGCGGTGTATGATTCAACGTTGCTGGCGGCCGTAAACCGCTACCAGACCCGGAATGGCCTGACGGTCGAACCGGCCATAACCGACCGGATGATCGCGGCCATGAATGTGCCGGTCGAAACCCGGCTGAAACAGATCATGCTTAACCTCGACCGGATCCGGTGGTTCTCGACCGGCGAGATGCCAGACCGGTACGTGCTGGTTAATATTCCGGCTTACCACCTTCACATCGTAGCCGGTGGCCAGACCATCCGGCAGATGAAGGTCGTGGTCGGGACGGCCATGAACGCAACGCCGATTTTCAGCGACGTGATCGAATACGCCGAATTCTCGCCGTACTGGAACGTACCGAACAGCATCGCAACGAACGAATTGTGGCCTGCCATCAGAAAAAGCCGCAGCTACCTGCGTCGCCACCACTACGAAATTCTCGATGGCTGGGGGCCCGACGCCCGGGTCGTGAGCCGCAGCCGGGTAAACTGGAACAACCTCGATGCGTACCGGATCCGGCAGAAGCCCGGCCCCTGGAACGCCCTGGGGCTGGTTAAGTTCATGTTTCCGAACGAATTCGCCGTGTACCTGCACGACACCCCCGCCGACCAGCTTTTTGAGCGGACCCACCGGGCGTTCAGTCATGGGTGCGTCCGGGTGGAAGACCCGGCCTGGATGGCCGATTGGCTGTTTCCGCAGTTTGACCGACAAACCGTGAAAGAGATGATGACCAACAACCGGCGGCAGGTCGTGCGGCTGGAGGAAAAACTGCCCGTGTATATCTTTTATCAGACGGCGTTTGAGGACGAAACCGGGCGGCTGAATTTCCGGGAGGATACGTATGGGCTTGATAAACGGCTTACCCCGGAGTTTGATACCCTGCTGTAAGGGAAACGGCAGTCGTTCGCTCCCTGCGAAAACCCCGCCGTCGCCTGACTGGGCGGGTGTCCCGTAAAGTTTTGCCGGCCGAAAGCAGGAGATAAGGGTCAATATAATCTTTAAGGGATAAAATTGCACGTTTTGTCTTACTTGCCTAGTGTCAACTCTCCCAGCGCCCGAAGTCCAGCTTGCCATAGTGATGCGGCAGCATTACAACATGCTGTATGACTACGGCCTGAAGCTGACCAACGGCGACGAGGATACCACAAAAGACTGCATCCAGGAAACGTTTCTGGCGTACTGGAACCATGCCGCCGACTGGGCAGCCATTCAATCGGTAAAAGCCTACCTGCTCGTTACGTTCCGCAACCGCATCATTGACCACCAGCGGCAGCAAAACCGGTTTGTGCCGACGGTGTTCTGGGCGGGTTCCAATGAAATGGCTTTGCAGCCCGACTTCGTGTTTTCGCCCGAAGACTTTCTCATTCAGGAAGCTACCCGAACCGAACGGTCGAACCTGCTGGCAAACGCGCTCAACGGCCTGACGCGCCGGCAGCGGGAAGCGGTATTTCTTCGCTTTTTTCAGGAAATGGACTACGCCGATATGGCGCAGGTGATGGGCGTCCGGGAGCGAACGGTGTACAACCTCGTTCACGAAGGCCTCAACGCGCTGCGGCAGCAGTTGCCCCCTGCCTGGTTGCTCCGACTGGCGGGCGGGCTGCTGGCTTCAGTATTTATTCAATAAAAAATGTCAAAAACCCGGTAAAAGTCTCGTTGGATTTCGTCTTGTCGAAAAAATGGCATGGAATCCGACGGCTTTACTCCCCTTGATTTGGTCGACAACCCCTCGTTTCGGGCGTTTGTCGACGGCAGCGATTCCGAAGCGGTTCGCTTCTGGACCGACTGGGTGGCCCGAAACCCCGATCGGCAACACGATGTCGCCGAAGCGACCCGCATCCTGAAGGCGCTGGGCGCGTATCATCCCCGCGGATTGACCCCCGATCAGATCGACGCTGAGATCCGGCAGTTGCAGGATAAACTCGGTACGCCCGTTGCCGGGGTTCGTCCGCTCTGGCGTCGGCCCTGGCTTTGGCAGGCAGCCGCTACACTCACCCTGGTGATGGGGCTGCTGAGCGGCTGGTCGTACCTCCGGCAGCAGACAGACCCGGCCACGGTTGCCAGCCGGACGACGAACGCGGCCCAACCGGCCCCCCAACTGCCGGCGCTGGAGGATACGACCGCCAACGCGGGGCCGCTGTCGTACCGGACGGGATTCGGCGAACGGCGGACGGTAACCTTACCCGATGGCTCGGTGGTCAGGCTCAACGCCAATTCGGAACTGGCGCTGGCCTCCGACTGGTCGCCGGGCAATAGGGAGGTGATTCTGACCGGCGAAGCGTTTTTTCAGGTGCAGAAACAGCAGCACGACGGCAAACGGATCAAATTCATCGTGCGGGCCGCCAACGTAGCGGTGGAGGTGCTGGGCACGACCTTCGACGTATCGACCCGTAACCGCAAAGTAAAGGTAGTCCTGAACGAAGGTAAGATTCGCCTGAACGTAGCGCAGCGCACCCTCGATCTGCAACCGGGGGATCTGGTGGAGGTAAACAACCGCCAGGCCATTACGCTGCGCAGCCGCATCGAACCCGAAGGCCACTCCGCCTGGACGGCTGATGAACTGGTTTTCGATGAAACCCCGCTGTCGGACATTGCCCAGCTGATCGAAAACAATTACGGCTACCGCGTCCAGTTTGCCGATCCCGCCCTGGGTCGTCGCCGGCTGACGGCCACCGTGCCCGATCCCAGCCTGGATGTGCTGCTGTCGTCGCTGGAAAAAGCCTTTTCCCTCACCATTACCCGTCAGGAGAAAACCCTGCTGATTCACTCTGCCCACGTATCCAAACCCTAATCTGAGACCTGTATGAACACGCATCTACGAGTAATTTTTCTTTGTTCGGCGATCAGCTGGACCTGGTTGGCGGGGGGGCTGGCGTCGGCTCAGGCCCAGCCGCTGCTGGCCAGAAACGCCCATCAGACCAGCCGGGATACGGCACCAGGCCGCGCCATACCCCTGCGGCAGGCGCTGAAAGACCTTGAAACCCGGCATAAAGTCCGTTTTGGCTACGATAGTCGCCTGCTGGACGGCAAACCGCTGGTAACCCCCGTTGTGGCCAGCGACGTCCCGTCGGCACTCGATGCACTGCTCACGCCCCTGAGTCTGACGTACGAGCTGATTGGCAGCCGACTGTATATTCTGCGCGAAAAAACAGCACCAGCGGCCCCTGATGCCCCCGTTCAGGATCGACGGATAACAGGCCTGGTGAAATCGACTGACAATGATCAGCCGTTGCCGGGCGTCAGCGTCACCATTAAAGGGACTTCGCGTGGCACCACCACCAACGCCGAAGGCCGCTACGTCCTGAGTGTACCCGAAGGAAACGTAACGCTGGTTTTCTCGTTCGTTGGCTACGCACCCCAGGAGGTCAGTGTCGGCAATCAGTCCACCATCAATCCGGTTCTGACCCCCGACAACCGCGCCCTGAACGAGGTGGTGGTGGTCGGCTATGGTACCCAGCAGCAGCGCGACCTGACCAGTGCCATCACCTCGCTGAAAAGTAAAGATTTACAAAACCAGCCCGTTACCAGTCCGGATGCGCTGCTGCAGGGAAAAGCCGCCGGCGTACAGGTCGTGCAGAACTCGGGAACCCCGGCCGGGGAAATTTTCATCCGCATTCGCGGAACGGCTTCGCTGCTGGGCGAAACGCGGCCGCTGTACGTAGTCGATGGCGTACCGCTCAACAACTTTGGCGGCACCGTGCTCGATGCGGGCGGACAGCGACAGTCCGCACTGGCCGACCTGAACCCGAACGATATTGAAAGTATCGATATCCTGAAAGATGCGGCCGCGGCCGCTATCTACGGAGCCCGGGGGAGCAACGGCGTTGTTCTGATTACCACGAAACGCGGCAAAGCAGGCAAACCCCGCTTCAGCTTCGACGCCTATTCGGGTGTGCAGCGCGTGGCCAACCGGCTCGATCTGCTCAACGGCGACCAGTTCGTTGAACTCCTGCGCGAATCGCTGACCAACCGGGGTCGCAATCCGCTGACCGAAACGCCATTCAACCAGGTTCAGCCAACGGGAATCAATACCGACTGGCAGAATGAAATCTTCCGGTCGGCGCCCATCAGTAACTACAACCTATCCGTAGCGGGGGGCACTGAGCGGACCAGTACCTTTGTGTCGCTGGGCTATTTCCGCCAGCAGGGAACCATCATCGGTCAGGACTACAAACGGTACAACCTGCGCGTAAACCTTGATTACCAGGCGACCGACAAGCTAAAATTCGGCACCAGCACCCTGCTCAGCAATGCCTTGCAGAACCGGGTGGCCAACGATTTCAGCGGCTTTTCGATTCTCGGCAATGCGCTCACCCGCAACCCGAACCTGCCCGTTCGCAACCCGGACGGTACCTACCCGCTTGATCCGCTGCTGAACGAAAACCCGGTCATGCTCGCGAACGATATTCTGGCTCAGAGTAATCAGAAGCGTGTCATTTCTAACCTGTTCGCCGACTATCAGATCCTGAAAAACCTGACCTTCCGCACCACCTTCGGTATCGACTTCCTCGACGACCGGCAGGAGCGGTTTGTACCCAGCTACGTGATTGCCCGTCAGAACCGCGCCGAAGCCCTGGCGGTTGACAGCGATCAGTTTACCTGGCTGAGCGACAACACCCTGACCTACCGACAGCAGTTCGGCGCGCATAATTTGTCGGTGCTGGCCGGTTTTGGGGTGCAGAAGTCCCAGTCCAATTTCCTGCAGGCCGGCGGGCAAACGGCGGGGTCGAATATCATCAGGACCATCGCCATCGCTGATCCGTACATCCCACAGCACTCCATTTCTGAATGGGCCCTGCTGTCGTATTTCGGGCGGGCCAGCTACAACTACAAAGACAAGTACCTGGCCGACGCCAGTTTCCGGGTTGATGGATCGAGCCGGTTCGGGGCCAACAAGCGGTACGGCGTTTTTCCGGCGCTGTCGGCAGGCTGGCGGATCTCGGAAGAGGAGTTTTTGAAAAATAACCGGCTCATCAGCGACCTGAAGCTACGGGCCGGCTATGGCGTTACGGGCAATCAGGAAGGGCTGGGCGGTAACTACCCGGCGCTGGCCCTGTACGGAACCGGCCGCAACTACGACGGCAACCCCGGCATTGGGCAGCAGAACATTTCGAATCCCGAACTGGGCTGGGAGTCAACGGCAGCCGCCAACGTCGGGCTTGACGTGTCTATCCTGAACAACCGAATTGGATTCACCGCCGAAGCGTACCTGAAACGGACCCGCGATCTGATTTTCGAGCGGCAGCTACCCTTTACGTCGGGCTTCGGGGGTATCGCCAATGCCAACATCGGCACGATGGACAACCGGGGGCTGGAGTTTACCCTCAACACGGTCAACGTGAACGGGGCGTTTAAATGGACTACCAACTTCAACATCTCCTTCAACCGCAACCGGATCACGTTCCTGCCAAACAACGGTGCCCTTGGTTCTGATTTCATCTTCAAACTGCCCGATGCCTACGGAGTGGAGGGACCGTACAGCATTTACCGCATCGGGCAGTCGGTGGGTAATTTCTACGGCTACCGCTACCTCGGCGTGTACGCCAGCGACGAGGATGTACCACGCATTTCCGACCCCGAAAACCGCACCACTGACCTCTACGAACGGGGGGTACGCGGAGGAGAAGCCGCGTTTCTGGACGTTAACAACGACGGATTTATTTCAAGGGATGCCGACCGGGTGATCATCGGCAATGCACTGCCCGTTCACATCGGGGGGATTACCAATACCTTCAGCTACAAAGGGTTTGAGTTGAGCGCGGTAGTCAACTGGTCGTACGGCAACGACATCTACAACATGACGCGGGGGGTGCTTACCGGCATGATTGAGGACCTGAACCAGAGCACCGAAGTGCTGCGTCGCTGGCGGAAACCGGGCGACATCACCGATGTTCCCAAAGCGCTATACGGCTCGTCGTCGGTCAGCGGGGCTTCGCCAACCGACGTGTCCGACCGCTACCTCGAAGACGGTTCCTTCCTGCGTTTCCGCAACATCACACTGAGCTACAATCTGCCACAGCCGCTGATTCAGCGAATCGGCCTGAGCGGTGCCCGCGTGTATGTCAGTGGGCAAAACCTGATTACGCTGACCAGGTACAGCGGATTTGACCCCGAGAGCCAGAATACCGGCGGAGGGCGCATTCCATCGTTGGGGGTTGATTACCTCACCCAGCCTCAGGCACGGGTGGTTACGGTCGGCTTAAGTGTAGGCTTTTAACTTCGATCTAAACCATGAAAACCATTCATAAACTTACTGTACTGTCGGCGCTGCTGAGCCTTTCGTCCTGCGGGGATATGCTCGAACTGACGCCACCTAGTTCTATTGTTGCCGAAAATTTCTGGAAAACAGCGGGTGACGCGGAGGCCGGGCTGATGAACGCCTACAACTCCATGCAGAACTCCATGACCCAGAATTTTATCATCGTGCCGCTCGTATTGGCCGATGATGCCCGCGCGAACAGTGGCGGCAATTTCACCCGCCACGAAAGCTTTGTCGCGACGCCGGTACACGGCAATGTTCTCGACCACTGGCGCGATGTGTACGCGGCTGTTCACGGAGCCAACGACGTACTGGCCAACGTCCCAAACATCAACGATCCGGCCCTGCAGAAAGACCGGGTGCTGGGCGAAGCGTACTTCATCCGGAGCTGGGCGTTTTTTCAGCTGACGAGGCTCTGGGGTAAAATTCCGCTGCCCCTTCAGCCGTCGAAATCAGCTACTCAGGATTTTCAGTTGAAGCGCAGCGAAGTAGCTGAGGTGTACGCCCAAATTATTAAGGACTTACAGGAAGCGGAAAAACTCTTACCCGCTGCGCATCCGGGCAACAACCGCGCCCGGCCTGCAAAAGGCTCGGCCCGTGCCTGGCTGGCCAAAGTGTACCTGCAGCGAAATGCCCAGGGCGACTACGCCCTGGCCCTGGCCGAGTGTGAGAAAGTAATGGCCGACGCCCAGTACCGGCTCGTACCGGGCGCCAACTTCGCGAGTATTTTTGCCGTAGGTAGTCAGAACACGACCGAAACCATCTTCGAAGCATCGTTCCGGCCCAACCGTTCGACCGAAGGCCACGACCTCGACAACGAAACGGTTCCCTTTTCCGGCGCAGGCTTCCGGATGCGTCCCGAAACGAAGATTATCAACGCGTTTCAGGCCAGCACCGGCGACCTCCGCGCTGCGGTAAGTTTAGGCACGCATAACAACAACCGCTACATCCGGAAATATGAGGCTGCTCCGCCCACGACCAACATCCGGGGCAATCAGACCACCAATATCGTGTACCTGCGACTGGCCGATATCATCCTGCTCCGTGCTGAATGCCTCAACGAACTCGGTCGCACCGCCGAGGCGATTCCGTTCCTGAACCAGATTCGGACGCGGGCGGGCCTGCAACCGACTACGGCCACCTCGCAGGCGCAGGTAAAGCAGGCCATTGAAGATGAGCGCTTTCTGGAACTGGCGTTTGAGCCGCACCGCTGGTATGATCTCGTCCGCTGGAACAAGGCCGTTGGCACGGTAGCCAACCTGACCGAAGCCAACCGCGCCCGTATTCTCTGGCCGATACCCTCCCGCGAACTGGACCTGAACCCGAATCTGGATCAGAACCCAAGCTACTAACGAACTAACCCCGCAAGGGACTACGCATCCCGATTAAACCCTTGCGGGGTTGGTATAAACCCAGTATGATGCAACGCAGAAATTTTCTCAAAACGAGCGCCCTTAGTGTAGGTTCACTGTATACAGGCCTGCCCGCGCTGGCTCACCCGGCCGACGTTCCTAAAGACATCAAAATCAAGAGTGTAAAGGGTTTTGTGTTTCAGGATGGCTACGACCGGGGTGTGTATGTCCGAATCGAAGCGACCGATGGCACCGTGGGTTGGGGCGAAAGCAGTGCCAACGGCATCCGGGCTGTGCAGGCCATTATTAACGACTTGCTGGCTCCGCAGGTGGTTGGGCAAAGCCCGTTCGATACCGAAATGCTCTGGGAGCAGATGTTCTGGAAGAATGTCGACCTGGGGTCGGGCGGGGTGCTGACTTATGCCATCGCCGGTGTTGACTGTGCCCTGTGGGATTTGAAAGGGAAACTCCTCGGTGTGCCCGTACACAACCTGATAGGCGGAAAATTCCGCGATCGTGTTCCGGCCTATGCAGGCTTCCGGCTCAGGGGCGGTGCCGTTCCGGTTCCCGAGGCCATCAAACAAGCCGTTAAACTGGCCGAGAAAGGCTTTAAACGGCTTAAAATCAGGGCGCAGATACGCGAGTACAACATTAATCCGAAAGACGATTTTTGCCTCAAATACTATACGGCCATTCGGAAAGAACTCCCCGACAGCGTGGATTTGTTTCTGGACCCCAATGAAGGGTACACGGGCTACCGGGCTATCGAAATTGGGAAAACGCTGGAGGGCATGGGTATGAAATTTTACGAAAGTCCTTGCCCCAACGAAAACCTCGAAGACCTCGCTACGGTGGTTGATGCGCTGACGATTCCGGTGATGGCGGGCGAAAAGTGCTACACGCGCTGGATGGTCGAAAGCCTTATTAAAATCGGAAAACCCGACATTATCAACACCGATTTTATCAAGTCGGGGGGCATTACTGAGGGGCTGAAAATCTGCCACGTGGCCGGGCTGTACCACAAGCAGATTGTTCCGCACAACACCAAACCGATGCAGGGCAGCGCGGCCACCATGCAGATTCTGGCCGCCATACCCAACTGCGGCCCGATGGTCGAATACATTGAGGCCGACCTGTACAAAACCATCTGTTCGGTATTTGACGAGGGCATTCAGTTTCAGGATGGCGACATGCTGCTGCCCAAAGGCAACGGACTGGGGCTGGTAATCAACGAGAAACGAGCCAAAGCGTTGTTTGGCTATTGAAGATACGTGCCCTGATCCCTGAATTAACCCGTGTTTGGCTGACACCGGGCAGGAGACGTAAACCGACCGCATTCGTGAGCTTCATGAACCCGTACCGACTTCTAGTTATAGTACTGTGCCTTGCTTTGAGCGGGGGTGTCGGTGTTCTGGCCGTCGCGGACCCGATCCGCTGGAATCTGACCGCCTACAAAGCCCAACCGGGCCTGACGGCCACGGTCCGGGCCGACACCCTGCTGGTGGCCTGGGTGGGTGGTGCAACGGTTGAGTACCGGGCCTATTTTGTGGTGGATCAGAGAACACCCAAACTGGCCAGACTGGCCGTTCGTAAACAAGGCGGCAGTTGGAAACTGCTGGCCACCCAACTGACGCCCGAATACCGGGTAGCCTCGGCCATCCGGCGCGTAACCCAGCAGCAAACCGAACCCCTCGAAAAATTGGGCGTACCGCTGACGGAAGCAACCCTGAACAAAATCAAGTGGGATGCCTTCTGGGACTCCCCGCTGCTTACCGGCGATGTGCCGCCCCTGTCCCACAAAACCTCCGTCCCGACGTTGGCCAGGTTTGCCAACCATCCGGGCATGCCCAGACTGGCGAGCGAGATCAAACGCGTAACAGCCACGTATCAGGTGACAGAGGGCGCGGTACGCACCAACGGCGCGAGGCTGGAAATACGGTTCGACGGCGTCCGGGCGGGCACCTTCAGCGGTTATCTGCAGTATGACATTTTCAAAGGGGCTGGCCTGATGCGGCAAACGCTGATGGCCAAAACCGAAGACCCGTCCGTGGCCTTCAAATACGACGCAGGCTTGTCGGGTATGCCCCTCCACCAATCAACGCGTCTGCTCTGGCGCGATCTGGCCCGTAACTGGCAACAGCTTCGGTTCGGAACCCCTCCCGACAAGGCACCCGTTACCGTCAAAAGCAGCAACCGGCTCATGGCGAGCGAAACCGCAGCCGGTTCGATAGCCGTGTTTCCACCCCCGCACAGTTTTTTCTGGGCCCGCGAAACCGAGCAGAATTTAGGCTATAGCTGGTACCGAACCGACTCGGCCCAAACGTTTTCGTTTGGTATCCGGCAGGCCGACTACGAGGAGGACCCGCATTTCACCCATAATTTCGCCTTGTACAGTGCCCGGCCCGGTACGTGGCAGCGGATGCCAATGTTCATCCTCCTCAGCCCGAATTCGGGAAAAGAGGTTATCGAACAGGCACTGGCCTACACCCACCACGATTTTTTCAAGCCGCTACCGGGTTACAAAGTGATGGGCTATCATTATCACGTTGGATTGGTGAAACGATTTACCGACACGGGCGGCTCCGGCCGGATCAACGACATTGAAGCGGTAAAAAGCGTCGGCATCAATTTGTTTGGTGTGATTGATGGCGTTCGGGGCGATGCCCGTAACGCAGTAGACGATTCATTTTTAGAGGCCCAGGCAGCCTATTATCAGACCGCCCGGCTCCATTCCGACAAGGATTTTCTGCTGATGCCACACGACGAAAACAGCACCAACGGCCGTAGTTATGAGTTGGGCGGGCATCACGATCTGCTGCTGTCCAAACCCGTTTTCTGGCGAAATACCCGAAAACCGGGTCAGCCGCTCGTGGAACAACATCTGACATACGGCCCGGTCTACAACCTGGGCAGCCCGGACGATCTGATGGCGATGACCGAACGGGAAAACGCGCTTATCTCGATGCCGCACCCCCGCACAAAAGGGTCAACCGGCTACCCCGATGCGATTAAAGATACGCCCCATTTCCTCCACGAACGGTATTTTGGGTTAGGCTACCGCTGGGGTATGGGCATTGATGCCTCCGAAAGCCGACTTGGCGAATACCGGTTTATTCCCTTGTGGGACGAGGTAAACAACTGGATGGCGGCTCGTGACCGGCCGTTAAAATACGCGATGGCTATTTCGGAGACACGGTCCGATTACGGGGACCGGGGCAAACCACCCTACGATGACATCTACGGCATGTCGCCGGTGAACTACCTAAAAATAGATCACGTGCCTACAGTCGATGATATGTCGCCGGTTATCAAAGCCTTGAAAGAAGGGGCATTTTTTGTTACATCCGGCGAGGTACTCATAACGTCGTTCGCCCTAACCGGCAGGGGTGAAAAGAGACTGCTGACTGCCGACGTTGAATGGACGTTTCCGCTCGATTTTATCGAACTGGTCTGGGGGGATGGCCTGCAAACGTACCGCAACGTGATACCAACAACAGACCTCCCCCCGTTCGGGAAAAAGCGGTTTACCATTCCGGTCGATGCGACCGGTAAGAAGTGGGTTCGGTTTGCCGCCTGGGATGTAGCCACTAACGGAGCGATGGTTCAGCCCCAACGGCTGGAGCCTGACACAACGACCAAATAATAACGAGAAGCGCGAATATGAAATACAGCTTAAGTAAAGCGGGCTGGTTAGGGCTGGCCGTTCAGGTGCTGGTAGCTCAACAGGCACAACGTGTTCGTACTGAACATTCTACTGAACAAACCCTTACGCACACTACCGGCCTGAAATTATCACTCCTGCAACAGTCACCTACTCGCAACGTAGTAGCCTTTTACGAAGGAGCGGATAAAGGTACGGGCAATACGTCATTGAATTTTGAGGGGCAAGACAGCTACAAATGGTCGGAGCACTCGCCCTATACTGCCGATGGCTGGGGGTATTTTACACCCGATGGTCGTGAAATTCCTTACATCAAACGCGACCGCGACCTGGGGCAAACGTTCCGGCACACCGGAAAAACACCCAAAACGCTCACCGCCATTACGGTCGCAACCGGTTACGGCACCAATGCCGTGCGCCCCAATACCTACGGGCGGGGCGTTTCGGTGCAGATTTTTGCAGTTTCGGGCCAGCCCCGACTGAATGACAACGGCTCTGGCACGGAGACCGAAGCCTATCATGGGTATCCGCACAACCGGCCGACAAACACAATATCGCCCGAACGCGACGACTATTTCGAGGGCGAAACGTATACGTCACTGGCTGTGTTTTCGGGCGCGACATTTCCGGACAAACGCGCTTTTGGCTTTGCCGGACCCGCACCGGCGGACCGGCCGGATCGTACCGACACCGAAGTCGTACCGTCCGATCACCCAAAGCTGAAAGGCCGGTTGCTCAGGTTTGAGTTACCCGACAGCCACCCGCTGGTGTTACAGCCGGGCCAGCAGTATGCCTTTCTGGTAATGCTCGATCAACAAGGTAACCAGTCTGGTTTTACGCTGGCTAACAACTACTACGGCAAGTACCCCGACGGTCACGGCATCCGGCGCGATGGGAATGGCGTATTTCCGCCCGTAGCGGCTGATCCAACGCGACCATTCACGGACACGGTCAACGCCAAAGCCTATGCGTCGGCTCATTTTCCGGCTAATCTGGCGCAGCGAACGGCCATTCCTCCCGGTACCAACGGCTATCCCGACGTTTGTACCTGGCGGGACTTGCTGTTTTACATCGAAGCGAAGTAGCTGGCCAGAATCAATCTATAATCATGAATCGACAAACTACATACGTTGCGTTACTCACGCTGTTGCCTGTCATTGCACTGGCACAGGAACCGATCTACAACCCCGACGTGCCGGAGGTTTTCCCAGTCTGGCACCGCGTGGCCGACTTTTCACCCGCGCTTCGCTCCGTAGAATCGGCCCGGATTTCGCCGGATGGTCGGGTGGCCGTATCCGTGTCCAAGTTCGGTCCGCGCGTGATGGTCTGGCGCGTGGCCGACGGAACGCTGTTGTGGGAGAAAGAACAGAACGCCGAGATTGAGTGCATCGCCTTCGCGCCCGATGGCAAACGGTTCGTGACCGGCGACGAAGACTTTCTGGTCAAGATCTGGGATACGCAAACCGGTAAGGTATTGAAACAAATAGCGGTAGACAGCGGGCTGGATGGCATTACCTGGTCGCACGATGGCAGGCTGATTGCCGCCGGTTCCGAAAAAGGCGATGTGCTGTTCTGGAATGCGGCCACGTTTGCGTTACAGGGGCAAATCAACGTAGGGTCAACGGTAAACTCGCTTGATTTTACGCGGGATGATAAACGGCTGGCCGTGGCTGGCAACGTTCAAACGCCGGACCCGCAAACCAAAAAAGTACAGTACGGCGGTTTTGTGCGGCTGATTGACGTACTGAAAAAGCAGGTGATCCGGAGCTACGAAGGGGCTACCGGCTCGGTAAAGTCGGTTCGGGTATCGGCGGATGGTAAACTGATTGCCAGTGGGGGCTTCGACAACGTAGCGCGGGTGCATGACCTCGAAACCGGTAAACTTCTGCATAGCTTCCCCGAACCGCTAAAACTGGAGGCCGTAGCGCTGACCAGCGACGGCAATTTTCTGGTGACGGGCGGGCACCAGCGTAAATTTACTTTCTACCGCCTGCGCGATGGGCAGAAGGTGTTTGAGCAGCCCAGCCCCCGCACCGAATACCTCGACTTTTCGGCGGATGGTCGCCTGTTACTTACCGCCCACGAAGACAGCGGTTTATTATCACTGTATCTGATGCAGTCAAACCTCAATCATCAGCCACCCGGTTTTTATCAGCAACTGGAAAAGAAGTACCTTAGGAACAAAGACCTGAAAGCCAACAAGTAAACCGTATACCTGACTATGAACCGCCTTACTTTTTTACAAACGCTGGTGGGTACCGCAGCCCTTGGCCTGACGGGAGCTACACCTCGGCTATCGGCTACACTGGAGCCGTTACCAACCTGGCCGCTGCCTGACCTGAAGAAAGCCATGCTGGGGCCGGTCATGATTCGCTCGGTTGAGTTGCTGAAAACGCAGAACCGGATGTTGCTGGTCGTAACGGCGGAGGACGGGGCTAAAGGTATCACCCAGTGCAACGACCGAATGCCAAACCTGACCTCTCTGCTAAAGGGGCTGGTGCTGCCACACTTTGTCGGTAAAGACGCCCGCGACCTACCGCAACTGGTGGATAATGCGTACCGGCTCAACAGCAACTACAAATACGCCGGTATGCCGCTCTGGAACTGCATCGGGTCCGTCGAGATTGCCACCTGGGATTTGCTGGGGCAACTGACTCGTAAGCCGGTATACGCGCTGCTTGGCAAACCAGTACGGACGGAATACGATGTGTATATCTCTGATTTCTACCGGGGTGGCGAACCGCCCGAAAAAGTAGTTGACCGGCTGGCGGAAAAGCTGGCCGCGACCGGGGCCAACGGCATAAAAATCAAAGTAGGCGGCCGGATGCTGAATACCCCGGAAGACGACCGGCGAACCCGGCAGTTTGTGCCGCTGGTCCGCAAAAAGCTGGGCGATGCAGCGATTATCTATGCCGACGGCAATGGCTCGTTTTCGCCGAAGGAGGGCATCGAAACCGGCAAGTTTCTGGAAAGCTATGGCGTAGCCATCTTCGAAGAACCGTGCAGCTTTGAGGATGAAGAAGGCATGCGGTCGGTGAATCAGGCACTATCAAAAATCATGCTGGCGGGTGGCGAGCAGGACAGCAGCCTGTATCGTTTCGAGCGGCTATCACGCACCGGCGTCTACGATCTCTACCAGCCCGACTTATATTACAACGGCGGCATTCTGCGGACGTTACAGGTATCCCGAATTGTAGGTCAGTACGGTAAACAGTTCGCGCCACACACTCCCAAAGCCGACCCGCTCATTGCGCCGTTCTGGCAGGTAGCCGCCCTGGCCCCAAATCTATACGGCCTGCAGGAGTTTGTGTACAATCCGGGTGATAACCCAGCTTCCTGGTATTCGCCGGATATCCGGGTAAACAACGGCAAGATGGCCATTCCAGATACCCCCGGCCTGGGTATTCGGTACGACGACGGTATCTGGAAAGGGGCCGAACGGATCGTCTGACGCGCATCCGCCCGACCCTTTGGGTGTTGTCAGAATATTTACTAAATGGATTAAGTATGGTAAAGGGGGCTTAGCTACCGGAGAGCCGCCGACGAAACGCCAGGGGGGTAATGCCTTCGTACTTTCGGAACAGCCGACTGAAATAGGACTGATCCAGCAGGCCCACTTCAGCGGCAATGTCGCTTACGGATAAGGCACTCTGGTGCAGGAGAACTTTAGCCTCCAGGAGAATGGCTTCATCGATCCAGCGGGTAGGGGATTTGCCCGTCACGGACCGGACGCATTTGTTGAGGTAGTTGGGGGTGATATGCAGCCGGTCGGCGTAGTCGCTGACCCGGTGCAGCGATTTGACGTTTTCAAAAAGTAACTCCCGGAACTGGTTCGCAATCGTTACCGCGTGAGTTTGGGGGACCGACGCCGGTTGCGTACCCAGGTTCAGTTCGCAGAGCAACGCCATCAAATTGGCCTGGAGAATGTCCGGGTATGTCAGCCCATGAGCGGCATACACGTGCAGTAGCCGCTGCAACACGTGCGCTACGTGGGTCGAGGAGGGGCCATCGAGCCGAATGTGCGGATTGCCCCAGACCCGCAGGAACGAAAACTCTCGCAGCAGTTCCGACCGGGCCACTTTACCGATCATAAAGTCGGGGTGAAAATTGCAGAGGTAGCCCCGGTTGGTTTCCTCCCGCTCAAACGAAAACACCTGTCCGGCCGGCACCACCACGCACTCGTTCTGACAAAATCGTACCGACTGACTGCCGATGGCGATGTTGCCTTCGCCCTCCGTGAGGTAGATCAGCGTGTGGTTGGTAACCCGGGTGGGCGGCACGGGAAGCCTGATCAACTGAATCAGTTGTTCGACCGGAACGATGAAGAACCGGCCAAAATCAGCGTGGAGGAGCGCCGTTGTGGCTTCGCCGGGCTGCATGAAACTGGTCCGGAACGATTCGCCCGAGTAGGTTTTGATGGGGGGTGATTCCATATTATACCAATCCCTGTCGTTCCATGGTGGCCTGCCAGTCCGCATCCATCGCCTGAAAGCGCAGGATGACCTGTTCCAGAAACGGCTCGTCGAGCAGCGCCTGTACGTCGTCGGGGCCGGTTACGTCCAGTTCGCTGACTTTAAACGTCTGTTCGTACGGCCCGGCTTCAATTTTGACAATATATTTGTTGTTCCAGGCATACAGCCCAATGGTTACCAGCGGGTGAGGGATTGTCTGCAGAAAACGCATCAACAACATGACTAAGTGGATCACAAAGATACTGGTTCTGGGGGTTGTTTCGGGTGTACTCGTCCAGTGTACGGACCGAACCGATGAAGCGGCCCAGTTTTTTTTAAAAGGCAACGACCAGCTCAAAAAACGGGAGTACCGGGAGGCCGTTCGTTACTACACCGAAGCGCTTGAAAAAAAGCCTGATTTTGCCGATGCGTTCAACAACCGGGGACTGGCTAAGTTCCGCAACGACGACCGCGAGGGGGCCCTTGCCGATTATACCCAGGCCATTCAGGCGGACCCGGATTTTGGGGCGGCTTACCTGAACCGCGCCGAAGCCCGGCTGGAAACCGGCGACGCGGCCGGCAGTTTAACCGACCTACAGCGAATCGAAGCTGAGTACCGCGACTCTACCTTCTACCAGACCCGCCTGGGGGATACCTACGTCCGACTGAATAACCCCGCGCAGGCGCAGGCCGCCTACGACCGGGCCCTGCAACTCGACCCGACCAACGTCGAAGCGCTGACCAACCGGGGGGCCTTGTACTACAACCAGAAAGCCTACGAGCAGGCCGAGGCCGATATCCGCCGGGCGCTGCAACTGAATCCAAAGCAGGATGCCGCCCTCAATAACCTGAGTCTGCTGCTGGCCCGCCGGGAACAGTACGCCGATGCGCTCACGTACGTGAATCAGGCCTTGGCCGTGCAGGCTGGACAGCCGTACTACGTCAACAACAAGGCCTACCTGCTGCTGATGCTCAACCGCGATGCTGAGGCCCTGCCTTTGCTGGAGCAGTCGCTCCGGCGCGACGATCAGAACGCCTGGGCGCACCGGAACCTGGGGCTGTATTACCTACGACAGAAACAACCGGCCAAAGCGCTGCCGGAACTGCGCCGGGCCGAGCAGCTGGACCCGTCGGTCGACCAGTTGTATTATTATATCGGTCAGGCTGAACAGGCAGCGGGCAATCAGACGGCCGCCTGCGAAGCCTGGCGTCGGGGCGACATCGCGGGTGACGAATCCGCCCGAAGTGCCCGTACTAAAAATTGCGGGTAAGTGCATGCCGGATACGTGACGTAAGACCAAAAACGCCCCGCCAGTGTAGGAACTTGGCGGGGCGTTTTTGTAAAGGGCGACGACTCGCTGGACGCTACTTCGCCGAAAACCTGTACAACGTTGTGGAGCGGTACGTTTGACCCGGCCGCAGAACTGTCGAGGGGAAGCTGGGCTGGTTGGGCGAATCCGGAAAATGCTGGGTTTCCAGACATAGCCCGAACCGCCGGACGTAAGGCACCCCTTCTTTGCCCTGCAGCTTCCCGTTGAGGTGGTTAGCCGTATAGAGCTGCACGGCCGGTTCCGTCGTAAACATCTCCATCCGCCGACCGGTGGTGGGTTCGTAGACGGTAGCGCCGAGCTTTAGCTTCGTCGACGGGTCGGCAAAGACCCAGCAGTGGTCATAGCCGTGGCCCAGCCGAATCTGCTCCTCCGAGGTATCGTTGATGCGCGCGCCAATGGCCGTGGGTTTGCGGAAGTCAAACGGCGTACCAGCGACCGACCGCAGTTCCCCGGTTGGGATTTGTCCCGGATCGGTCGGCAGAAACCGGTCGGCCGCAATCATCAGCTCGTGGTTCAGTACGTCCTGCTTCATGCCGCTCAGGTTGAAGTACGCGTGGTTGGTCAGGTTCAGTACGGTCGGTTTGTCCGTCGTCGCCTGGTAGTCGATGCGAAGGGCGTTGTCTTTCTGCAGCGTGTACGTAACCGTTACGGCCAGCGTACCGGGATAGCCTTCCTCGCCATCGGGTGAGGTGTACTGAAGTCGCAGCGCCGGTTCCGCCCCGTCGACGGGAGTGGCGTCCCACAATTTCTTGTCAAAGCCTTTCGGACCGCCGTGGATGTGATTCTTGCCGTTGTTGGTGGCCAGGGTATATGCCTGGCCGTCGAGGGTGAACCGGGCATTGGCGATGCGGTTACCGAACCGACCGATGATCGGACCCAGCGAGGGCGTTCCTTTCAGGTAATCGGCAAAGGTCGGCAGCCCCAGCACGACATTGTCGAATTGGCCGCTACGGTCGGGGGCCGTGCAGGCAACGATATAGCCGCCATAGTTTGTAAGCTTCACCTCCATGCCCGCGGCATTCCGAAGGGTAAACAGGTGGGCTTCCCGTCCGTCGGGAAAGGTGCCGAATACCTCACGCTGGATACGCTGGGCCATACCAACCGTACTGTAAAGAAAACTGATGAGAAAAAGCAGGCTGCCGTAGTGCATAGACTAGTAAGGGAAGTGGTGCCGGTACCAAACCGGCTACTGGACTAAAAGGGGAGGGGGCACAAATTCTAATTTGCCGTCGGTCAGAAAGACCAAACGAACCAGTATTTGTCAAACCTTCGTAGCTTTCCTGCCAAACAGCTTTTCTTGTCATGCACACGTATTACCGAACTGCCCTTCACACGGCAGCTATTTGCGTATCTTTCCTGTCAGTGGCCGCAGCGCAGCAGCCGGCCCCAGCCGGACGGGTTGACTCTGTCCGGGTGGTGGCCCCCGGGGCGACCCTTACCCAGGTCTCCAACCAGTTTACCTTTACCGAAGGCCCCACCGTCGATCGGGCGGGCAATGTGTACTTCACCGATCAGCCTAACGACAAAATCTGGAAGTACGACGCCAGCGGGACTCTGTCGCTGTTCATGGACAAAACCGGCCGGTCCAATGGGCTGTACATGGATAAGCAGGGCAACATCATCGCCTGCGCCGACGACAAAAATGAACTCTGGTCCATTAACCCCGCCAATAAATCAGTAACCGTACTGCTGACCGATTACCAGGGTAAGCGGCTGAACGGCCCGAATGACCTCTGGCTGGAACCGAAGGGTGGGATTTTCTTCACCGATCCGTACTACCAGCGGAACTACTGGACGCGTAAGGAGCCGGATCTGAAAAAGCAGAGCGTGTACTACCTACCCAAAGGCACGAAACAGCCGGTGGTGGTTGACAGTACCTTGCAGCAGCCGAACGGAATCGTGGGTACTCCCGACGGGAAGTTTCTGTACGTAGCGGACATCCGGGCCAATAAAACCTATAAATACCAGATCAATCCGGATGGCAGCCTGGCCAACCGCCAGCTTTTTGTTGAACAGGGGTCCGACGGCATGGCCCTCGATGCAGAGGGAAATCTCTACCTGACGGGGCGGGGGGTAACGGTATATGACCCCACGGGCAAAAAACTGGGCACCATCCCCGTACCGTCGCGCTGGGTAGGCAATCTCTGCTTCGGCGGAATGGATCGGCGGACCCTGTTCATCACCGCATCCGAGTCGGTGTATACCCTGCCGATGCGCGTAAAGGGTGTTGAGTAGGGTCGTATACATTAGCGACTATAACTATAGTTATAGTCGCTAATGTATACGACTTTTGTGCATACGTTAAACCAGGTATTGGGGTAGTTTTGCCGAAACGGAGATAATTCGTCGTTTGGGAGAAAACAGTCTCACAAACTCAGACCTGTTATTGAAAATGAGGTTTAGTTTCAGGAGATGATTATTTGAGACTCAGCATAGCTTTAACTGACCGTAACAGTTAAAGCTATGCAACCGTTTCGCAAAATGGGGATTTCATTAGACTGCCTGGCGGGGCGGTGAGAGCCTGAAACGAATAGGAACCGTAGATGAAGAAATCCTCTCTTTTAAACAATAAGCCTCAACTCGCGTTATCCAACCAAACGAATAACGGTTTTACGTATCCGTTGCTTCTGTTCGGTTGCCCAGTTGGGGTCAATTCCTTTGGACGAACCGCTCCTGCCGGATGGATGTAGAGATATTCCCTACTTAACCAAGCTAGCCCCTGCCCATTCAGCGTCGGCTCCCCTAGGCCAACTCGCAAACCGCTTTTAAGACCCATCCGGCCTAAAAGCGTCAATCGCCTAAGCCTCAACAGCTTACCAACAAAGTTCTATTCATGCTTAATAGGCTCTAGCGCCAATTGCAGCAACAGCATGAAGAAGTTCAGGTGAACCGCAACCAACGGGTAAGGTTCTAAAACTTAACGATATAAAAGCTAGCTCCCTGCTGATAAGCCAGGCGCACTGGGAAACGGTCCATTTTTTTAGCTTCGGTCGAATCCTCACTTTTTTAGTTTGCCTTTAACCTTTTTATTAAACATTATTAAACAAAAATAGTTCTCTGCCTAGTCTGCGGCTTGACAGGGGCGAGTGAATCTCACAACACGTGAATTGCCAAAAAGAGCCGCCTATACGGACCAGACGATACTGATGGATACCGCCATCAGAACAACAACGCGCGGCCTACAGCAGGGTAACCACTCCACTGTATGGCAACAAGGTGAATAGGCTTGTTCTCAACAGATACTGCAGATCTGTTAACCAGGCATACGATAGGCTGTTGTTGCTCAGTCTGAAGGGAAAAACGATACAGATCGTGTTGAGGGGCTTGCCCGGTCCACGCGACATTCCTTTCTGGGAACCTAAACGCTTCTTTCGATAAGTGGGGGTACTTATCATGGAAGAACCAGTTGATTTTGCGCCTTCTTCACCTACGGCTCAAGTAGGTATCTATCTCAATCTGACATTGTCGCTAATGAACTCGTTTGGGCGTTCTGGCAAGCGCTTAGGCTGGCCTCAAGGCGGCATGACAGCTTGACGTCTTCAGTATATCAGTTTAATCATGTTTATCGACAGGTAGCTATGATAGCAATGAATTTTCGCGGGCCCCGTCAAATCAGGGTAGACCGTAACAAGCCCGAACCGGAGATCAAGCATCCTTATGATGCGATTGTCCGGGTTACCCGATCCCTGATTTGCGGCTCAGACCTGCACCTGTATCACGGCCGAGTGCCCGATACACGGGTGGGCATGACCTTTGGCCATGAGTTTACCGGCGTAGTGGAAGCGGTAGGCTCAGGAGTGCAAAAACTGAAAGTGGGCGACCATGTGCTGGTGCCCTTTAATGTTGCCTGCGGCACCTGCCCGCACTGCAAGCAGGAACTCTATGGCAACTGCCATGAGTCCAATCCGGAAGCCACCGCCGTCGGCGGCTTCTTTGGCTATGCCCACACCGGCGGAGGCTATGATGGCGGACAAGCCGAATACGTTCGGGTACCGTATGCCGATGTTAGCCCCACTATAATCCCCAAAGGCATGGACCTGGAAAACGCCGTTCTGCTGACCGACGTAGTGCCCACGGGCTATCAGGCTGCCGAGCAGGGCGGCATTCAAAAAGGCGATACCGTGGTGGTGTTTGGTGCCGGCCCGATCGGGCTGATGGCGGCCCGCTTTGCCTGGTTTTTTGGTGCCGGACGCGTCATTGTTATTGACCATGTAGACTACCGCCTGGAGTTTGCCCGCAAGTTCTCTTTTGCCGAGGCTTACAACTTCCGTGAAATGAAAGACCCGGTGTTGTTCTTAAAAAAAGCCACCGATTACTTTGGCGCTGACGTGTGTATTGATGCGGTGGGCTGCGATGGTACCGGCGATGCGTTGCAATCCATTACCGGTAAAGCCTTGATGCTGCAGGCTGGCGATGCCACCGCCCTGCACTGGGCGATTAACTCCGTAAAAAAAGGCGGCATTGTTTCCATCATTGGCGTATACGGTCCTCCGTGGAACCTGGCTCCCATCGGCAGTCTCATGAACAAAGGGATTACCGTACGGGCCAACCAGGCCTCGGTGAAACGGCTACTGCCCAAGCTGATCGATCACATCATGAGCGGCCGAATCAATCCAAAAGAAATCATTACGCACCGGATGCCGCTGGAAGAAGTGTCGGATGCTTACCGCATGTTTTCCGGTAAGATGGACCACATCGTCAAACCATTATTAATTCCTCCACGCGCCAATGCGGCATAAAACCTTGGTTATGCAAAACGTATTAGAAGACACAATAGTCGAATTCCAGGACCGGGCGATTGCGGATCGAAACCTAGATGACCGCATCAAAGACATACCCGGCTGGGGCATGGATGCCGATCCGGATAACGATCCCACGTATCCGATGAAGCATTGGAACGGTGCGGACCACGAGCGGCTGGATTACGAAAAGGCACCCCAGCAGCCCCTCGACATAGAGGTCCTTCATTCGATAGAGCGACCCAGTGTTACCCGGGTCTTTGGCACCTCCTCACCGCCGTCGGGCCTAAGTGGGGCTGTGCGTCGCTTTGCCTTTAAGTATAGTGAAGCTACAGCTACGCACTGGATGGGGCTCATCCTGGCAGACCGGATAAACGTCATTGAGGGAAAGATCGATGACTTAGCTCACGGCATTCTGCCTAATCCCTGGATAGAAAGGGGATGGCGGGCTGAATGGAAGCACAACCGCCCTGCTTTTGTCCGACAGGCAGCGACGACGGCCCTGCTGATCACGGCCGGCATCATGCTGCTGAAAAGGAAAAACAAGCGTAAGTAGTTTATAGAAAGAGAGTAGCCTGGATTGTATCAACCCGAACGTTGGTAGTAACTCAACAACGTTTGGGTTGATCCATTTTTGATGCCTTTTATGCCAAAGGAAAGTGGATTTTAAACCCGTCTTATGTATAATCATCGGCCAACCGACCGTCTTGAATATTTCAGTGATGCTGTTTTAGCTATTGCGGCAACACTCCTGGCCACTGAACTGCCGAAACCCGAAACGGAGACAGGCTTGCTGCAAGCCATTGCCAGGGAATGGCCTTCATACGCTGCCTTCGCAGCATCTTTCCTGTTTATATGCATTGCCTGGTCCAACCATCACAACATGTTTAAATACATAAGGCAGACGGATCAGTACCTGCTCATCCTGAATATTTTGTTTTTGATTTTTGTGACGCTTCAGTCGTTTACCACCGGCTTGTTGGCACGGCATGTCGGCAAACCAGACGAGCGAATGGCAGCCTTGATCTATCATGCGACATTGGTGTTGATGACATTTTTTTATAACTGTACCTGGTGGTACGCCATTAAAAAGCCCGAACTCTTAGAAGAAGGTACCGATAGAAGACTCATTCGTCTGCTAACAAAGGAATATGCCATTGCCCCTGCGCTGCACCTGGTTGCTTTACTCATTTGTTTGTGGAGCGTACCATTCAGTATTGTGCCTGTTTTGCTGTTATATATCTATTTTGCCTTGCCACGGGCCAGTGAGAAAAAGGCAAAAAGTAAGTAAGAACACGCAGGGATAGGAGCCGTATTTATTCGCAACGCATTTAAAGTTACCGATCATGAATATACGCAACAAGCAACTTGAAGAAGTGTTTTCAGACGATACCTACCAATTAACCGGTGTGGCTATAGCAAAAGACGGTCGTTTGTTTACCTGTTATCCGTTATGGCCCGGACCACACCAGTACGGCGTTGTCGAAATTTTACCCAATAACGGGGTGAAACCTTATCCCAACGAAGAGTGGAACAGCTGGCAGGAAGGGGACAACGGAAAAAACAAATGGGTGTGTGTGCAGGCCGTGTATGTGGATGCGGAGAACTACCTGTGGGTGGTAGACCCGGCCTGCCCGAACATGGAGCAAGTTTATGACAATAGTTTTAAGCTTGTAAAATTTAACTTGGCCACTGATAGCATAGAAGACGTGTACCGGTTTGAGGGCGTACTAGACAATAAGAGCTATATCAACGATGTGCGGGTCGATACCCAGCGACAGGTAGCGTATTTAACTAATTCTAATGAAGGGGGAATCGTGGTGGTTAATTTGGAAACAGGAACCAGCCGGCAGGTATTGCGCCATCATCCATCGGTGAAACACGACCCTTCCTTTACCCTGATCGTAGACGGGAAGGAATTTAAAAAGCAGGGTAAGCCGGTACACCTCCAATCCGATGGCATTGCCTTAACCCCGGATGGTGAGTGGCTGTATTACAAACCCCTCACCGATACTAAACTCTACCGAATCCGAACGGAATTCTTGCGGAACGAAGCCTTGCCGGAAGAGCAACGGGAGGCTGCGGTGGAAGATTTGGGCAGGTTTGTGGTTACGGACGGGATGATTTTTGACAAAAATGGCAACCTCTACCTGGGCGATTACCAGAACTACAAACTGGTCCGACTAACGTCTGCGCACCAGCTGGAAGATGTCGTGACCGATGAAAGGCTGATCTGGCCCGATAGCTATTCCATGTCGACGGATGACTATTTGTACATCAGTTGCTCCCAGATCAACAAGCAACCCGATTACAACGAAGGCGAAAACAAACGAACCACACCCTATGCCATTTACCGAATGAAGTTGCCTGCTTAACAAACCTTATATCTCCCTCAAACTATGGCAAACAAAAAGCAGCCCGTGTCGCGTGTACTGGGCATGGGACCGATTGAACCGGACGCCAGCGGGTCAAGTCGAATTAATGTGGGCGATACCGAGCGAATCGGGTCGGTGGCTGGCGGAGCGTTGCTGGCCACCTATGGCCTTCGACGGGGCTCGTTTAGCGGGCTCTTACTAGCTACTCTGGGCGGATTTATGGTCTACCGGGGGGCGTCGGGGTATTGCCCCATGAACCAGGCGCTGGGGCGAAACACGGCCGAGCCAACGGTTCCAAATCAGGTAGTGGATTCGATTGAGATTACCAAAAGCCTGACAATTAATAAACCCCGCGAAGCCGTATACGCCTACTGGCGGCAATTGGAGAACCTGCCCCAATTTATGTTTCATCTGAGCGAGGTGCGGCAACTCGACAACAAACGGTCGCATTGGGTAGCGAAGCTATCGGATGGTCTCCTCGCTAAAACACTGGGAACGGTGGAGTGGGATGCCGAGATTCTGGAGGAGGTAGATAACGAGCGATTGGTCTGGAAATCCCTCGCCGATGCCCGGATTGACAACGCAGGGGAAGTCCGGTTTGTGGATGCGCCCAATGGTCAGGGTACGGAAGTTCACGCCGTTATCAAGTATCGTCCACCAGCCGGGCAACTGGGTGGTGCGATCATGAAACTGTTCAACCCGGCTTTTGAGGAGATGATCAAACAGGACCTGCGCCGGTTCAAGCAATTACTGGAAACTGGCGAAATCACGACCATCGAGGGGCAGCCGTCCGGTCGGAAACCTGAGCAACAATCCGATAAAAAACCAGTATCTGAATACGCCAAAATAGACGAAAAACATGAAAGCGCTATGTTATAACGGTGTTGGCGACCTGCGCACAGAGCGGGTTCCCGACCCAACTATCATCAACCCCAAAGATGCGATTCTGCGGGTTATTCTCTCATCGGTTTGCGGCTCCGATCTACACCTGCTCAATGGCTACGTGCCAACGATGCGCGAAGGCGACATCATTGGCCATGAGTTCATGGGCGAAGTGATCGAAATAGGCTCCGAGGTGAAGACCATCAAGAAAGGCGACCGGGTCGTGGTGTGTTCGATTCTGGGCTGTGGCGAGTGTCAATATTGCCAGAGTACTCAATGGTCGCTCTGCGACAACTCTAATCCACACGCGTGGATACCAGAAAAAGTCTACGGGGATTCGCCAGCCGGGATTTTCGGGTACTCACACGCCTTCGGCGGTTATGCCGGCTCCCACGCCGATTACATTCGCGTACCATATGCCGACCGGGGGTGCTTTGTCATTCCCGAAGGGTTACCCGACGAAGCGGCCGTTTTTGCTTCCGATGCGATGCCAACGGGCTTTATGGCTGCGGATCTGGCCGACATCCAGCCGGGTAACGTGGTGGCGATCTGGGGATGCGGAGGAGTGGGTCAAATGGCGATTCAAAGTGCTTTTTTGCTGGGCGCGTCCCGCGTGATTGCCATCGACCGGGAACCCGAACGACTGCGCATGGCCAAAGACATCAGTGGCGCGGAGGTACTTGATTTCTCGAAAGTTGATATTCAGGAAGCGTTGCGGGAGATGACCGGCGGGCGTGGTCCCGACCGTTGCATCGACTGTGTGGGCATGGAATCGGTCAGCGAAGGGCTGGATTATTATTACGATAAAGCCAAGCAGTTTGTCCGGCTGGAATCTGATCGGCCAATTGTGCTGCGGGAAGCCATCTTGGCTTGTCGGAAAGGCGGCACAGTTTCGATTATCGGCGTGTATGGCGGCTTAGTCGACAGCATTCCGATGGGTGCGGCCATGAACAAAGCCCTGACCTTCCGAATGGGCCAGCAACACGGGCAGCGCTACATTCCCCGGCTGCTGGAGCATCTGCAAAAAGGAGAGCTTAACTCAAGGTTTATGCTCACCCACAAAATGTCGCTCGATGAGGGCATGAAAGGCTACGATCTGTTCAATAAAAAAGAAACGATGCGGGTTGTTTTTGCGCCACAATAAGGGATTAGACGGCTGGTCAGGCGGGAGTAAGCCCGCGATAGCGCGTCAAGACGGCGGGTTTCCATCCGCCTGACCAGCCGTCGCGTCTAAACCAATGAAGCTGTTTACCGTTTTTAGGGAGACGAAGGAGTGTCCATGAATTTGATATATAACCAGTAGACTTTTCTGCGTGTGTAAGAGAGTCTGTTAACGTGTTGCCCAGCATTCAATACATACTACAATTGAAAAAGACGGGGATCCGTTAGGGCTTTTTAAGGCAGGTTGCCAAAAAACCAATCACATTCGGTATCCCTTTATGGCTCGACGAACAAACGCCAACGACCAGGACGACAAAGCAGCATCCGGATTTGTCCGCGTGTGGGGCGCTCGTGAGCACAACCTCAAAAATATCGACATCTCCATACCACGAAATCAGCTGGTGGTTTTCAGCGGGGTTTCCGGCTCGGGCAAGTCGTCCCTAGCCTTTGGCACCCTCTATGCCGAAGCACAGCGACGGTATCTTGAATCGGTTTCCCCCTATGCCAGACGGCTGATCGATCAGGTCGGCGTGCCGGATGTCGACGCCATTGACGGCCTGCCGCCCGCCGTCGCCCTTCAGCAGCAACGCGGCACGCCCAATGCCCGCTCGACGGTAGGTAGTCTGACGACCCTTTCGAGCCTGGTGCGCATGCTTTACTCGCGCGTGGGTACCTACCCCGCCCGCCAGACGATGCTCTATGCCGAGGATTTTTCCTTCAATACCCCGCAAGGGGCTTGTCCCCGCTGCCAGGGCATGGGCCGCGTACATACCATGACCGAAGAGTCGATGGTTCCGGATCCGTCGCTGACCATCCGCCAGCGGGCCATTGCCGCCTGGCCCACGGCCTGGGGCGGTCAGAACCTGCGCGACATTTTGGTCTCCCTGGGCTATGACATCGACACACCCTGGAAAGACTTGCCCCAAAAAGACCGACAGTGGATTCTCTTTACGGACGAGCAGCCGACGGTTCCTGTCTATGCGGGCCTCACCCCAGCCGAAACGCGTCAGGCGCAGCGACTGAAGATGGAACCAAGCTATCAGGGAACCTTCAGCAGCGCTAAGCGAAACCTCGAGCACACCCTTGCCAATACGGAAAGTGCAGCCATGCGCAAACGCGTGTTGCAGTTTATGATTAGTAGCCCCTGCCCGGTATGCCACGGCAAGCGCTTAAAGCCCGAAGCACTTTCGGTTACCTTCGCCGGCTACGACATCGCCGATCTCTCGCACCTCTCCCTGGACCAACTGGCAAACATTATCAGGCCGACCGCGAATGGCAAGTTTGACGCCGACATGAATCCGTCCACGTCGCTGGTGAGTCGCCAGGCGGCAAAAGCCGCGCTGGGTAAGCGCGTGCAGGCAGGTGGCTCAGCGCACAAGGGCGCCCCTGATGTACGCCGTACGGATGATCTCTCGCCTGAAAAGCGCATCGCTGCCCAGCGCCTGTGCGGTGATCTGCTGGATCGCCTGACAACGCTCATCGAGCTGGGCCTGGGTTACCTGTCGCTTGACCGTAGTACGCCCACCTGCTCATCCGGTGAGTTGCAGCGGCTGCGGCTGGCCACTCAACTCTCCTCCCAGCTCTTTGGGGTCATCTATGTGCTCGACGAGCCGACAGCCGGGCTGCATCCGGCCGATGGCCACGCGCTCTTCGACGCACTGGACAGGCTCAAAGCGTCGGGTAACTCGCTTTTTGTGGTCGAACACGACGTTGAGATGATGCGTCGTGCCGATTGGCTGGTTGATGTTGGCCCTGAAGCGGGCAGTGCGGGAGGGCGCATTCTCTACAGTGGCGAACCACAAGGCCTCAGGCAGGTCAGCGAGTCTCGCACCCGGCCCTACCTGTTTGAGGAAACAGCCCGGCTGGCGTCCCCCAACCGTTCCCCTCAAGGCTGGCTACGTCTGGAAGGAGTCCGACGAAATAATCTCCAGGGTGTGACTGTTTCGTTTCCGCTGGGTTGCTTTACCGCCGTGACCGGTGTCTCGGGGTCGGGTAAATCCAGCCTGGTTAGCCAGTCTCTGCTGGATCTGGTGGCCGAGCACCTGGGCATGAGACGGGAAGAGGCTGAGGAAGATACGCTGGAGAAGCCCTCTGCTGAAAAAACCATCGGTCGATTGGGGGGCGATGTCAATGCCATACAGCGACTGATTGAGGTGGATCAAAAACCAATCGGACGAACCCCACGCTCCAACCTGGCCACCTATACCGGGCTTTTTGATCAAGTCCGAAAACTCTTCGCTGCAACGCCGGAGGCCCGTCGGAGACACTTCGATGCCGGGCGTTTTTCCTTCAACGTCGCCAAAGGGCGGTGCCCCACCTGTGAGGGAGAAGGCCAGGTCAGCATCGAGCTGCTGTTCATGCCCAGCGTGTATGCCCCCTGTCCGACCTGTCACGGCACTCGCTATAACGAAAAGACGCTGGAGATTAACTGGAACGGCAAATCCATCGCGGATGTGCTGGGCATGACGGTCGACGAAGCCTGCCTGTTCTTTGCTCAGGAAGCGTTGGTGTTGCGGTCTCTGGACACGCTACGGGACATTGGCCTGGGTTATCTTAAACTCGGGCAAAGCGCGACTGAGCTTTCCGGCGGAGAGGCCCAGCGCATTAAGCTCTCCACCGAACTGCAACGTACCCAACGAGGCACCACCCTCTACGTGTTAGACGAGCCGACCACTGGTCTGCATCCGCGTGATGTCGACCGTCTTTTGGTTCAGTTGAACCGCCTGGTTGATGCAGGCAACACCGTAATCGTCGTCGAGCATGATATGCGTACGGTCGCCCAGTGTGATTGGGTTATCGACGTGGGACCCGGAGCCGGGAATCACGGCGGCACGATCGTTGCGGCAGGCACACCCGCCGAAATCACCGCGTGTCAGGCAAGCCGCACGGCTCCTTTCCTGGCGAACATCCTGAAACCCGAGCTAAGTCTCCCCCAATCAACATAACAATAAGTCTATTTACTGTATCACATGTATTGAATGCATGACAAAACATGTGACCAAAGTGCACGCTTGTTAACTACTACGTATTACAAACTTTTACACTCATATATCATGGAAAAACTGTCATTACTAGCTCGTGTTCAAGCAAAACCTGGCCAAGAAGCTACTGTCGAGAATTTTCTGAAAGAAGCGCTGGCCATGGCTCAACAGGAAGAGGGCACCCTTCGTTGGTATGCCTTCAAGATCAATGAGAATACGTTTGGTATTTTCGACACATTTGCCACCGAAGACGACCGGCAAGCTCACCTGAACGGGGAGATTGCGAAGGCGTTGCTGGCCAATGCTGATGGGCTACTGAGTGTGCCCCCTTTGATCGAACAGCTTGAATTACTTGCCGTCAAGTAACTGTTATAATCGGGTAGTGACTTTCGCGCTTTGGCAAGCACAGTACGAAAGTCGCTACCCGGTCACTGATCATGCAACATTTATTGTATCCTCAAAATACCCTCTTTTGAAGAGATGGTTGTTTAACAACTTGGAGAACAAAGCAATGGAGAAAGGCTTTTTCAATCTGTCGCAGCAGCGATCCGCTTTCGGTACCGCTTCACACTCGACATACTGATTCCGGTTAGACTCACGGTTTCCGCCATTGATAAGCCCCGTTCCAACGCTTTCTTGACCTTGGCAAATTTCTCGGCATCCAGCCCAGCCGGGCGGCCAATGTGTTTACCCTTTGCCTTCGCCAACAGTTGACCTGCTCGTGTCTTCTCCAGTAGGCTTTCTCGGTCATACTCGGCCAGAGCGGCAAAAATTTGCAAGACGAGTTTACCCGATGGCGTGCTGCTGTCAACGCCCAGATCTAAGGCCTTGAAGTGGATACCCTTCTGGGCAAACTCGCCTAACAGATTAATCAAATGATCCCGGCTCCGTCCCAGCCGAAAGAATCGGGCGACCATCACCGTATCACCTGGTCTTAACTTTTCCAGTAAGGTGTCTAAAGCTGGGCGGCTGATGCTGATACCGGTGATCTTATCTTCCATAATCTCATCACAACCCGCCCGACTGAGGGCATCGAGTTGGGTATCTAAGTTCTGATCGAAGGTAGAGATCCGGGCGTAGCCAAAAATCTTATTCATTAGCTCAACAAGTTAGTGTCACAAAGATAAATCCCTATTTATTTTGGGCCCTACTTTCTGACCTCTATTTTTGGTTGATGTACGCCAGCGAACGGACAAGTTCGGGACAGGTTCAGAAAGGTATAACTTATTGATCCCTGTACTCATCGCTTTTCACTCATGCCCCGTCGTGATTTTCTCTCCTCGGAGGAACGAATTCGCTTTGACACGCCCCCGCAGCTTAGCAGCACCGAGCGGCTAATCATGACCGATTGGCCACTGTGGGCCGAAGAATACCTTCGGCAAATACATACCCCAACTAACAAGGTCGGATTCCTGCTTCAACTGGGTTACTTCCGGGTGGTCACCCGCTTTTTTGTGCCCGACCGGTATCCGGCTGTCGATGTCGAGTGGGTAGCTCACTCCTTGCAACTTTCGGTTGACCAGATTCGACTCGAAGACTACACCCATAACCGAAGCTTGTACCGTCACCGGGCCATTATTTTAACGAACTTAGGCTACCAAGCCTTCGAGGAGACGCACCGAACGGCGCTGGGTGAGGAAGCCCGTCGGCTCACCCATCTGCAAACCCGGCCTGCCCTGATCTTGGACGCACTGGTGGACTTTTTGCGCGCCCGGCGGGTTGAGGTGCCCGTCTATAACACGCTGTTCGACGTCGTCACGGGAGCCCTGCAAGCCTGGGACGCTCACTTGCAAGCGATCATCGAAGCGCATTTAACACCCGTTGAGAAGGCGGTGTTAGATGAATTGCTGGATAACTCGGCCGCTTCGCCACGCGCCGGGGGCGGTCATCGGTATCCGCTGACCGAGTTGAAGCGCATTAACCAGTCCATGCAGCCTAAACAGATTGCCGAGCGACTTGCCCAGTTTCGCCACCTACAAGCCTTGTTCACCCAGCTTCAGCCCTTGATTCGCCGACTCGAACTGGCTGACGACACCATTCGCTACTACGCCCAGTACGTCCTCGATAACCGCAGCGCCCGAATGGTCGGGCGGGTCCACGAGCGCTACCTACGGCTGATCGCCTTTATTATTCATCAGTACCTGAGTGTCGGCGATGCCCTGATTCTGACCTTACTGAAAGCCGTGGCGGGCGTGTTGAACGATTGTCAGGAACAACTCAAAGAGCAGTACTTCCAAAGTCGCCATGGAACGGCGGGCTTGGTGGGACAGGTTGGTCGCCGGTCCCAGGTGCACATCGACGCCCTGACGGAAATTGATCAGACGCTGAACAAAATAAATTGGACCAGTGACCAGAAGATCGAACACATCCGTCAGGTGCTGGGCAAGAAACGACTGGCGAGCGAGCAGCTCGCGGCTGACCAGCAACGGGTGGCTGAACTACAAGCGATTAACCAGCCGGTGCACGAACGAACCGACTACTATGCAGCCCTGGAAAAAGCGTCGTACCGGCTTCAACTGCGCGTGTCGGGCATTGTGCAGGCCCTGGCGTTTGATGCCCAAACCTCGCACCCGCATCTGCTGAAAGCGCTGCTGTACTTCCAGGAACGCGGGGGTGAACTAAGCTCACCCGGTTTACCGGTCGACTTTTTGGATATGGCTGAGCGCCAGCACGTCTTCACGGCAGGCGGTAAACTGCGTGTTTCGCTCTACAAAGTGCTTTTATTTTGGGCCGTGCGCGACGCCATCCGCTGTATCCGGTCAGCCGGGTCATCGCCCTACGGGACGTCCTGCTTCAGGTTGATCGTCTGACGGGCTTTCTGGGCAAGTTTCGGCACCAGAACTTTCTCCACAAGCCCAGTCGTCCCGATACGCGGCTGCTGCTGGCGGCCCTGATTGGTTACGGTGAAAACATCGGCATTCGAAAGATGGCGCTGATCTCGCGGTCGATCTCGTCCAACGCCTTAGAAACGGTGGCTACTCACTACTTTTCGCCCGAGATGATCTTAGAGGCCAGCGATTGCATCGTGGCCCACAGCAACACGCTGCCCCTGACGGATTTGTTCCGGCGTCAGGAAGGCCTGATCATGACCGGCAGCGACGGGCAGAAGTATGACGTGTCGGCCCCGTCGCTCCGGGCGTCGGCTTCGTTCAAATACTTTGGTAACGGGGAAGGCATCAGCATCTATTCGGGGTTAGACGAAGCGGGTCAGCTCATCTATACGGTCGTTATTAATGCGGCCGAGCGCGAATCGCCCTACGTGCTGGACGTAATCCTGCATAATCCGGTTATTCAAACGGACGCTCACGCGACGGATATGCACGGCTTTTCGGAGGTCAACTTCGCCCTGACGAGTCTGCTGGGCGTTGAGTTTCGACCCCGCTTTGCTAGTATTCATCGCCAGCAACTTTACAGCATTGACGCCGTTTCAACCTACAAAGAGCAGGGGTATCGCATTGTGCCCACCGCCCGCATTGATTACGAAAACCTCATCGAGCAGGGCGACAATCTGCTCTGTTTTCTGGCCACGATGCGGTTGGGTTACACCCAGCCTTCGACGCTGTTGAAACGGCTCAACTCGTACGCTCGTCAGCACCCGCTCTACCGGGCGCTGAAAGACCTGGGCCGACTCTACAAAACGGACTACATCCTGCGCTACGTGCATGATCCCGATCTGCGGGCCAGCGTGGAAGGCATGCTAACCCGCGTCGAGCACAGCAACAAGTTTAGCAGCGCCGTCACGTTGGGTAACAATCAGGCGTTTAGGTGGGCCACCGAACGGGAACGAACGATTGCGGCCGGCTGCAAGATGGTCATTATGAATGCCATCAACTTCTATAATTTGCTTTATCTATCGGAAAAGCTACGCCAATGTATCAGCGAAGCCGACCGGCATGAATTGCTGGGGACGATTCTGAAGTCTTCCACACACACCTGGCATCATATCAACTTGGGCGGAGAATATGATTTCTCTGACTCGACCCAACCGGCGGATCTTTTCGATCTAAAGGCGCTGATGAACTTACCCCTGTCCCGAAACATGCGACTAGTTAGAAAAGTCAAATGACGAATTATCTCCGTTTCGGCAAAACTACCCTATTGGCTGTTATGGGTAACCAAATCAACGTAGAATTAGTAGCTCATAATTTTCGGTGGAACTTACTGGCTAAAGAGGAAGGTAGCTTATTAGCCAATGTATTAGGGGATCAATTGATCACTGTCCATCACATAGGATCGACCGCAATCCCAACAATAGCAGCCAAACCAATCCTGGATTTGATACCTGTGGTGAGAAGCCTGGAAGAGTTTGATCGGTACAGAACAAGGATGGAGGGGATTGGCTATCAGTGGCGAGGAGAGTATGGGCTAGTGGGGCGTCGATACTGCACGAAGGCCGATCCGGCTACTGGGCGCAAATTGATTCACCTGCATTTTTATAGTATAGGTTCACCGGAGATTGACCGTCATGTAGCGTTTCGAGATTATTTGCTCGACCGGCCAGATGTAGCTCAAGCCTACCTTCGGGAGAAAACCCGCTGTCAGCAACTTCATGCCAACGATTCGCAGTCGTATAGCCAGTGCAAAAGTGAATGGATAAAGCGAGTAGAAGCCGAAGCGTTAACACACTTTGATTTGAAATAAGTGTACTTGATTACGTATTACTCAGCTAGTAGGGAAGCCAGCCGTTGTTTATAGTTGGCGAACTCCGACTGGTTGGCCAGTTTATCGGTCGTAACCTCCAGCAGTTTGGCCCGGTCGCCCGGTTGGAAGAAGTCGGGCAGGCGGGAAGCCAGTTCAGCCTTCGTGCTGCAAACCATATACATAAGCCCGGCGTCGTCGGCCGTGTTCCGGGCGGTGTAGCCGTGCGGAGTTTCAAAGTACGTTTCCAGCTCGGGTTGGCGGCCCGGCCCGTCGATCATCCGGAAAATATGCCCACTGTCGTTGTTGAGCAGTACAATGCGTAAATTTGGCGGGACCGGGGCCGACCAGAAGGCGTTTCGGTCGTAGAAAAACGCTACGTCGCCGATCAGGAGTGTAACCAGCTGATCGGTGGCCAGAGCCGCTCCCATGGCCGTGCTCAGACAACCGTCGATCCCACTAACGCCCCGGTTTGCCGCCACCGCGATCTGCTGGCGTTCTTCAATCCCGCAAAGGTTAGCGTATCGTACGGGCATGCTATTGGCCAGGTGCAGCACCGAGCTGGTCGGGAGGTGGTCCAGTACCTGCTGCGTCGCACTCCAGTCGGTCAGCGGGCTGTCCGTATCCGACACGGTCTGGTGGACGAGTCGGGCGGCCTGCCGATCGGCGGTCTGCCAATGATGCAGGAACGTCCGTGAATCCTCTTCATCGTCGCCCTGCAGAAAATGCTGGTAGTCCAGATCCGCGAATAGCTTTTGCAGAAAGGGCGTGGGCTCCCCCGGAATCAGACGGGTCAGCGCCTGAAACGGATCAACGACCCGGTCGACGCCCGGCTGTACGTGCCAGTGCTGCCGGGGTGGGTACTGCCGGAAGAAGGTTTTCAGGGAACGGGTCAGAAAGGACCCGCCGAAGGTCAGCAGCAGGTCCGGCCGAAACGCTTCGGCCTGCTCCGGGGACATTCCGGCTAAAAATGTATCGGTTCGGGTAATGAACGAGTCATTGCGGGGGAGGTTACTGATGATTTCACCCACGACCGGAACCCCCCATTCGTCGCTGATCTGCCGCAGAATGGTCAGCAGCGCCGGATCGCGGGGCAACTGCCCTACGGCAATCAGTTTACGGTCGGCCCGTTCCCAGTCGTCCTGCAGCTGGTGCCAGGTTTCGGCGGCCAGTTGCGCAGAAGCCGGCAGTACCTCCACAATCCGGGGGCGTTCGTACCGAAACGGCTCGTCCGAAGCCGGATAAAACGGTTCGCGCAGGGGTACGTTAATGTGAACCGGGCCCTTTGGTAAAAGCTGGCTCAGGTTTACTGCTTCGTTTACCGACCGGTCAATGGCCCAGCGCGCATCCGCATGGGTGTTATCGGCGGGGAGATCATAGCTTCGTTTGACGTGGGTCCCGTACAGACCAGGCTGGTCGATGGTCTGCCCGTCGCGCTGGTGCAGCCATTCGTGGGGTCGGTCGGCGGTGAGCAGCAACAGCGGGACTTCCTGAAAAAAGGCTTCCACCACCGCCGGGGCGAGGTTGTACACGGCGCTGCCCGATGTGCAGATGACGGCAACGGTCCGACCGCTTTGCTGCGCCATGCCTAGGGCTACGAACCCGGCGGCCCGCTCGTCGGCCATCACCCGGACGCGCAGCCGGCCGTGGCGGGCCACCGCGAGGGTCAGGGGAGCCGAGCGCGAACCCGGCGAAACGACCACATCGGTGATTCCTTTCTGAAACAGCAGTTCGGCGAGGTTGACGATGGGCTGAAGGATGGGCATACGGCAGTGTACAGGAATTGTGGGCGCAAGTATAACCAAAATGTCTGCTCACTGTTCCCCTCGTTGCAGGCCGTACCCGTGGCGCCTGCCGGAATTTTTGTTTCTTTGTCGACAGGAACCGGTCAACGATACGGTAGTCGATAAACGAACCGGTCAAATTCAGCGTTACTAACAAAACTCAAGCGACGACCGCATGAACCGCATTACGTTCGAGAACGAAAAAGAAGTCCGGGTGAAAGCGCTGGCGGGGGCTATGGCCATTAACCTGCTGGTGCTGGCCATTCTGCTGCTGGTCCACCTGTCGAATTCCGTGCCCCAGCCGCCACCTATCCAGTTTGTGGAAGTGAATTTCGGTACCGATGCCATTGGGAGTGGCCGCATCCAGACCCTCAACCGGCCAAACCCATCCCCCCGGGCCGAAGACGTAAAAAAAGCGGAGGACCGGCCGAATCCCAAAGTGACGACCACCCCGCGGGTCGAACGGACGCCGGTGGCCCCGGTGCCTAAGGTGGTAGAGGCCAAAACGAGCAAAACCATTGCCGAAAAACCCGACATCGCCAGTAAGGTCGAAAGTCCGGTGAGTGTGCCGGAAAAGGCCGAACCGAAAAAAGTCGAGGCTACGGCCCCAAAACCTACCCCGGCGCCCCCCCGTGCGGAACCGGTCAAAAAAGTAGAAACCGTTGATCCGAATGCGCTTTATAAACGGTCGTCGGGGGGCGGTGGCTCCAATGGAACCGTCGGCCGGGCGTCGGGTACGGGCGGCAATAACAACGGCGACGACGCCAGTGGGGTCGGCGATAAAGGCAATCCGGACGGTAAGCTGGATGCGAAAGAATACTACGGTAAACCCGGTGGGGCCAGTTCGGGGGTGGCGCTGAACGTATCCGGCTGGGTATTCGGGAATAACAATCTGAGCCGCGACGATTCCGACGAAGACGGAAAGATTGTGTACCGGGTGCAGGTCGACGGCGACGGCAATATCGTAACGGCCCGGCCCGTGCAGCAGACGGTCAGCCCCGCCGTGGAGAGTTTTTACCGGCGGCAGGTGCTCCGCTTTAAGCTACGGCCGAAAGGATCGGCTACCCCCGCCGGTGTGGCAACCGGTACGCTGACGATTAATATCAGCGCCAGGTAGACGTATGAACTATAGTGAATCACTCGCGTATTTATATAGTCGATTGCCGGTCTTTCACCGGATTGGTGCGAAGGCGCTCAAACCTGGACTGGCCAATATTGAACGGCTGAGTGCGGCTCTGGGCAATCCGCACCAGCTGTTCCGCTCGATACACGTAGCGGGAACGAATGGTAAGGGGAGTACCTCCCACATGCTTGCCAGCATTTACCAGTCGGCTGGCTACCGGGTGGGGTTGTACACGTCTCCGCACCTGAAATCCTTTACCGAGCGGATCCGGTTGAACGGAACCCCCATTGCGGAAGCCGACGTCGCCGAATTCGTAACCACGTACCAATCCCTGATCGAAGCCGTGGAGCCGTCGTTCTTCGAAGTAACGGTGGCCATGGCCTTCGACTATTTTGCCAGACAGCAGGTCGACCTGGCTGTTATCGAAGTGGGCCTGGGTGGCCGGCTCGATTCGACCAATATCATTACGCCTGAGCTGTCGGTTATTACCAACATCAGTTTCGACCACCAGGACGTACTGGGGGACACGCTGCCGCAGATTGCGGGTGAGAAAGCGGGGATTATCAAACCGGGGGTGCCGGTGGTGATCAGCGAAACCCAGGCGGAAACAAAATCCGTATTTCAAACGGTAGCGGATCAGCAGCAGGCGCGCATCACCTTCGCCGATCAGGTTTATACCGTCGTGGACGATGGACTGGTGGATGGAGTTCGGCAGGTACGCGTTACCAGCGTAACCGGGCAAGCGGACGCCTTTGTCCTGGATTTGACCGGCCCGTATCAGGTACGGAATCTCCCGGGCGTATTAGGTACGGTGGACCAGTTACAGACGCAATGGCCCGTTGGTCGGGATGCGGTGGCCGCCGGGCTGGCCGCCGTGGTTAAACAAACCGGTTTACAGGGCCGTTTCCAACGGCTGAATGAACGCCCGATCGTCCTGGCCGATACGGCCCACAACCAGGCCGGGATACAGGCGGTCCTTACGGCGGTTGATTCCATACCGCACCGGACGGTACACCTGGTCATCGGTATGGTAGCGGATAAGGACCGTTCTGCCGTACTGCGGCTGCTACCTTCGTCGGCCCGCTATTATTTCTGCCAGGCCCAAACCCCCCGATCCCTGCCTGCGGACGTATTGCAGCGGGAGGCCGCAGAACTGGGGTTGGCAGGGGAGGCATTTATCGACGTAAACGAGGCCCTCGATGCAGCGATACGTACCGCGACTACCGACGACCTAATCCTGATTACAGGGAGTAATTACATTATTGCCGAATTAACTGACAAGATCTAGTGACCCGCCGAAAGCAACACCGATTTTTACAAAACCAGGAAAGTGCCAACGTAATTGAGCTTGGTAAACCATTTTACAAAACGTGCAAAGGCCGCTGGCGCGACGAGTATTTCCAGAATCAACAGCCTATTGTACTTGAACTGGCCTGCGGAAAAGGAGAATATACGGTAGGACTGGGCCAGGCGTTCCCCGAAAAAAACTTCATCGGGATCGACATCAAAGGTGACCGGATTGCCCGGGGTTCGCAGGCGGCCATCGAACGGGGTTTAACAAACGTAGCGTTCTTGCGGACCGACATCCAGTATCTGCTCGAGTTTTTCGAGGAGGGGGAGGTGAATGAAATCTGGATTACGTTTCCCGATCCGCAGCCCCGGCCGAAGCAGGAGAAACACCGGCTGACGTATCCTTCATTTTTAAATCTGTACAAACAAATTCTCGTGCCTCAGGGGACGCTTCATCTGAAGACGGATAATCCTGAACTGTTTGCCTATAGTTTACAAACGCTGCCGGCGCACGGCTTCACTGATTTACAATATACAACTGATTTATATAAGTCTTCATTAAACTCAATTCACTTTGGTATAAAGACAAAGTACGAACAATTGTTTTTTGACAAAGGATTTACAATTAACTATTTACAATGCAAAAGGATGTAGTTTACAAAACCACACCCTTTTGTGACATTTATAAATGTAAACCAATGTACAATTGAAAATAAAATGTTATCGGTTTACAAATCAACTCTTTTTACTTAAATAACATGGTCATCAGGTCGGCCACGCGGCTTGAATACCCGTACTCGTTATCGTACCAGCCAACGACTTTCGCCAGGTTTCCATTGACCGTTGTCAATTTAGCGTCGAAGATGCAGGAGTGAGGATTGCCAACGATGTCGGCCGAAACAATCGGATCAACACAGTATTCCAGAATACCCTGCAGCGACGATTCCGATGCCTGCTTGATTGCGTTGTTGATTTCCTCTACGCTGGCTTCCCGCTTCAGGATAACCGTCAGGTCAGTCAGCGACCCGTCCGGTGTCGGAACACGCATGGCGTTGCCGTCCAGTTTGCCCTTCAATTGCGGCAATACTAAACCGACTGCTTTGGCGGCTCCTGTGGACGTTGGTACAATAGACAGAGCAGCGGCCCGCGCCCGGCGCAGATCGGAGTGGGGAGCATCCTGCAGGTTCTGATCAGCCGTGTACGCGTGGATTGTCGTCATGTAGCCTTTTTCAATGCCGAACACATCGTCAAGTACTTTAGCCATTGGCGCTAAACAGTTCGTTGTACACGAAGCGTTCGATACGATAGTTTCGTCGCCGGTCAGAGTATCGTCATTCACGCCGAGTACGACCGTAGGAATGTTTCCTTTAGCAGGCGCCGAGATAACGACTTTCTTACAGCCGGCCTGCAGGTGCATACCCGCACCGGCTTCATCAACAAACCGACCCGTCGATTCCAGTACTACGTCTATATTAAGCTGAGCCCAGGGCAGGTTCTTAGGATCCCGTTCAGCATAGGCATGAATTTTCACTCCATTAACCGTCAGACTTTCATTATCTGATTCAACCGTGCCGGGAAAACGGCCATGAACAGAGTCGTATTTAAGTAAGTGAGCTAATGTTGCATTGTCGGTGAGGTCATTTATAGCAACAACCTCAATGTTTTCCTTTTCTAATAACCGTCTGAAGGATAAGCGGCCAATTCGGCCAAATCCATTAATAGCAACACGAATTTTTTCCATGTACTTAATAAGTGGTTTGATTCGGGCCCAAATATACGGATTAATAAAGGAGTGAGATAGTTTTAGTAATAAGTATAGGGTATTTAGCAAAACATACTATTTTAGCATTCATAATTAGTAATTAGTAGCTAATTTGCTATAAAATACTAAATAATTTAGCAAATACTACTAATTTTACTACTAAATACTAATGTGTATTTTATGTTATTACTAAATATTGTGAATAGGATAGGGTAGGAGAGTATTAATTTATAATTACTAAAAAAAGGATCGTATTACTAATATATATCGATTTGTGATGCTATTATTCCTTAGCTTTTAATCCACTCAATCCTTACATTCTTTTTATAGTCTACACTTATTCCACCTAGCAGGCTATTCTACGCTAGTCAGTAACCTTTTTACAGTCTTTCTCAAGAGGACGTATTTGTTATTTCGACCCAGGAGGAAATCTTCGCGGATAACCACTCTTCGAGCTACAGACGATTCCTCTTGATGTCGAAATGATAAAAACACGCTCAGAAGTAAATCGTAAATAGCTTCATTAATTAGTATGATGTCAAGTCAATCTTCGCCTTGTCTGAACCTCACCAATACATCCTATCAATTAGGAAGCTATGACATGAGAAGAATTAAGGTTCATTCGGACGTAGATCTCCTGCTTCTGACAGTATCCTCCTAGTCTCTTTCACGAAAATGATCTTTCTCTAATTTAGTACTGGTCCGGATCGAATAGACTTGACTTTGCATTTTCATTCCTATAACTAGTACTACACAATCATTCCCTTCCAACCCACCATACGGACATTCGGCTTGATGGTTTTCTTTTGGTTTATGCAGCCTTATACATTGGCTCGACTTTTGCCTTACCTATTCGTACCTGGGTGTATCTCAGCAGCCGTCAGGCGTGCCTTGACAATGCGTCTACAACGATGTGTCATTATCTACCCAGCTTTGTAGCCAACTGTTCCGGCTTCCCCACCCAGGAATAGATTGGACTTGAGAACCCGGCTGCGCAGAATGACTGGTTAAGGGGGGCATTCTTTTTTACAGACCAAGGATTCGAAACGAATATATTTTATTTATATAAGTCCCTTAATTACCTTTGCATGAGCAGTAATCGCTCATAAACAGCTTCTCTAATTACTGCCAAACATTATTTTGTTTAACCTCGTAACACCCATGATTACCAGGGTGTTATTGCTTTTTAAGTGAATTATTTCTTTAAGCTATGCAGGATGCTATTGACCGAATCTGGCAAGACAGATCGTTATTGAACGACCCCGAGAACCGTACGTTGATTGATACTATAATCAACAAATTGGATAGGGGAGAACTCCGGGTTGCCACCCCGCCCGCAGCCGACGACGAACCCTGGACGGTAAACGAGTGGGTGAAAAAAGCCATTCTCCTCTACTTTGTCAGTCAACCGATGCAACCCGAGGAGGTGGGCATTTTTTCCTTCCACGACAAGATTCCACTCAAGACAAATTTTGTAGAAGCAAAGGTTCGGGCCGTTCCGCCGGCCGTAGCCCGCTACGGATCATTCCAGGCACCGGGGGTTATACTGATGCCGTCGTATGTGAACATTGGTGCCTACGTAGATGAACGGACTATGGTCGATACCTGGGCGACCGTCGGCAGCTGCGCCCAGATTGGAAAGGATGTGCATCTCAGTGGGGGCGTAGGAATCGGGGGCGTTCTGGAGCCCCCTCAGGCCGCACCGGTTATTGTGGAAGATGGCGCCTTTATCGGATCACGCTGCATTGTCGTTGAAGGCGCTCACATCGGCAAACGCGCCGTGTTGGGAGCCGGAGTAACCATTACGGGTTCGTCAAAAATCATTGACGTCACCGGCGACGAACCCATCGAGTATAAAGGGTATGTTCCTGCTAATTCCGTTGTCATCCCTGGCAGCTACACTAAACAATTCCCGGCCGGCTCCTTTCAGGTACCGTGTGCCATCATCATTGGGAAAAGAAAAGAATCGACGGATTTAAAAACATCCCTGAACGACGCCCTCCGCGAGAACAACGTATCTGTTTAACTCTGTAATAATATAGTTTTATCACAAAGTTCAATTGATGGAAAGAAGTTTACAATATCGTTTACAATTGAACTTTGTGATAATTTACATCATGTGCTATTTGATTTAAATTAATAATCTATATTTGTATACATTCTTTAGGACTATCTCTGATTAACTTTATTAAATAGTATGACTATTAATGACAAGATTAAACAGATACTGATTGACAAAAATCTGTCTCCTTCTTATTTCGCCGACGAAATCGGCGTCCAGCGATCCAGTATCTCCCACATTCTTTCGGGCCGGAATCGCCCCAGCTTCGACATTATTCAGAAGATAATCCGGCGGTTTCCTGAGTTAGGGTATGAATGGATTATGGAAGATGAAGCGATGGGAGGTGCCCAGGCCGGGTACAGTCGTCCGGCTAATCGCCCGACTGAGGAGCGTTCAGAACGGCCCGTTGCCTTTCGGACCACTGGTCAGGCATCGGTTCCGACTCTGGTTCGCAGCCAACGTAGTGAAATCGCTCCAACCCCCGCCGACATTCAACCCCCATTCCCCCATGAAACGTCCGCCCCTGCGCCGTCTGCATCCGGCGAGAAGCGAGTGGAGCGAATTCTGATCTTTTATACGGATGGTACGTTTCGGGAATACTCACCCAGTTTATCTTAATTTAGACTGATTAAATATAATAAATTTTACATTATTCACTCCTAATCGAGTGAAGTGCTACTTGAATTACTCGGCTATTAATCGGATTTGACTTTATAAAAAACGGCCTGTATGGGTCAATTTGGCCGTTTTTACTACGATCTTCCTAACCCGCTGTAAAGCAATACTTTAGTGTTCCACGTGGATAACTTGTGGATAATGCTGTGGACTACGCCGTAAAACCATGATTAAAGCCAGGTAATCATCCTATAAGGCACCCCTTATTCTGAACGGAGTGCCTGTACAGGAGCAGCCGTAACAACTCGGTACACCAGGACGCTGATTAGTCCGGTAGCCAGCAAGAGCATCCCTACCAGTGTGCTGAAGAATACCCCCGGCGTAACCGGAATGTGATAGGCGTAGTTGGCATCCAGGACGGCAGACAGCGCGTAGTACGCCAACGGCAGGAAGATACCACCCGCTACGGCAATCAGCACCAAGAACTCCCGGTTCAGCAGGCCGGCAATAGTCAGGTCTGATGCACCCAGGACTTTCCGGATTCCGATCTCCTTAGTTTTACGGGCAATGTTCAGCGATACCAGCGCAAACAGTCCCATGGTCGACATAATCAATGTGAGTAAGGCCACGTACGTAAATACGTCCTTTACCCGGCGCGACTCATCGAAGCTGATCGCATACACATCCTCCTGCCGCGACAGGTCAAAGGGAACATCCGGTATGGCTTGCTGCCAGGCCGCTTTCATCCGCTCCGTCACCGCTTCGACCTCATCCGAACGCACCTTTATCGTTAACACCCGATTTTCCTCGGGTACATTCAACCGCAACACACAGGGCGCAATCTTTACGAAGAAGTAGCGGTAGTTAAAGTCATCGACTACACCCACCACCCGGTATAGTTTATCCTGCATACGTAGCTGTCGGCCAACCGCCGTTGTCCAGCCCATCGCTTTGACCAACGCTTTGTTCACGAGAATGGCCTGGGCAGCATCGGCAGGGGAGTCGGGCACAAAACTACGTCCCTCCTGAATCCGTATACCCAGCGTACTGAGGTAGTCGGCACTCACGCGCAGCAGATCGGCGGTTGTTTTGGTAACGCCTTCCTCCAGGGTTACGATTTGATCGGCTGATCGGCCAATCTGGTCCTGCGAACCCGCCACCCGCGTTACCCCGGCCAGTCGGACGGCCGCGTCGCGGAGCCGGGTAAACCCCTGCGCATCGGGCGTACGAAGCACCAGCAGATCGGAGGGGGTATACCCAATGTCCATCCGGCGCAGAAACTGCGCGTTGCGGGTCATCAGCAGGGCCGACGAAATCGTAAACATAGCCAGGCCAAACTGAAGCCCTAGCAACGTCCGCATCAGTCCGTTCCGGCTGACAATCCGCTGCCGACCGCTCAATACCGTGATGGGGCTGAAGCTACTCACGTACAGCGACGGGTAAACCCCCGATAAAAGCGCAATGAGCAGGATCAGTCCCAGCAGGAATACGATCAGCTGCCAGTTGCCGCTCAGACTAAACTCCAGCTGGTAATAGTCAATGAGTCGGCTGAACGTAGGCAGGAACAGCGTTTTGGCCAGCACCAGGCCAGTCACCAGGGCCAGGCTACCCATCAATACATTCTCACCGATAAACTGATAGATGAGCTGCCGGCGCGTACTGCCCAGTACTTTTCGCACCCCAATTTCCCGAAAGCGGGTCGTCGACGTGGCCAGGGTATAATTCATGAAATTGAAACAGGCCATGATCAGCACCAGACCGGCCAGCACGCCCAGCACAATCAGACCGGTAGGGGATGTCCCTCCGCTTAACGAATGCCGGGTCTTATAGGAGCTAAGCGAAATCTCGGTTACGTTTTCCAGGTAGAACGACCGAATAGGCGCCTGGTCATTGATGGCGTTGTGCAGCCTGGTATACGATGGCAGGGCCCTGGCTACCGCACCGGCGTCAGTTGGTTTAGCCAGTTGAATGAACGTTGCCTGTACGGTCCGCTTCCAGTCGTTGCCGGACCAGCCCAGGGCGTTACCAACTTTATAATGTACCAGCAGGTCGAAGCTGAAACTGGCTGTGTTGGGAAACGGAGCCGCCACGGCCGTCACGGTAAAGGTTCGGCGCGTATTGCCGTTGAAGAGTACCGTCAGCGATTTGCCGACGGCGGGTTTATCCCCGAAGTATTTTCGGGCCATCGCATCGGATAAAACGATGCCCGATACATCTCGCAGGGGATCAGCCTGGCCGGCCTGCAACGGAAAACTGAACATCCTGAAAAACTCCGGATCGGCCAGACGTATAAATTCGTGGAATACAGTTGAACCGTATTTAACAACGGCGTTGGCGCCATCGTAGCGAACCACGCGGGTTATCTGTGGCAAGTCCTTCTGGAGGGCCGGCCCGAGCGCATCCGGGGAGCCAGCCCACAATTCGGCCTGACCGTTTGTCGTCCGCACGTGATTGATGGTAAACAGGCTCGGCGCGTTCTTATGAAAAGCATCCAGCGAGTAATGATGCTGAATCAAAAGATAGACAACGATGCAGCAGGCAATGCCCGTTGCAATCCCGAATAGATTAAACCCGGCAAAGAGCGATTGTCTGGTCAGCTGTCGAAGCGCAACCGTAAAGAAATGGCGTAGCATAGTCGTTCAGAAGGGAGCGGTTGAGTAACACCCCCCAAATAGTTTGCCAGTCCGCAGAATCGGCGTTTTCTGGTCGGATTCGCAATCGGCTGTTCACTCCTCGTCCGCTGCCGGACAGATCCTCGTCCACTTGCGGACAGGTGGGTTAGCCCATCCCTTCAGCTTCTACCAGGCAGGCTGTCGGTACGTTGGTCAGGTCCGGGTACCAAGCCTAGTAAGCTATTCCTGGGCCATACAATTTGTTGTATAATTTATATTATGTTAAGTAAAGTTTTCAGAAGAAAGGCAGTCACCTTTCGATGACTGCCTCCTCTCGTAGATCCCGTTCCTTATTTGCTTTCTACGCAGACGATTTTATTCTGCTCGTATTGCTTCAGTACGTTCTGCAGCGTATTCAGGTTTTCGGTCAGGTCAGCTTCTTCCTTCACCGCTTTTGCTTTCAGGAAGTACGGCTCCGCCTGCTTGAACTTACCGCATACCTGGCCATCGATTTGCTTACCATTCTTCTGATAATCGGCCATGCTCATCTGGTCAACGGTTTTCTTCAGCTCAACCGCTTCGTTGAAATAGAAAACGCCCAGGTTGAAGTTGGCGTCGTAGTTATTCGGCTCAATGGCTAATACTTTATCGTAGTATTCTTTGGCCTGCGACCGCTGCTCTTCAAACTGCTTCTTCAGATCAGCTAACTGACCAGCACCACCCGAGGCTGGCGTAGCAGCCGCCTGCTTCGCTTCCGTCTCGGCCTGAGCTACGCTTGCTTTCAGCTCCTTCTGCTTGTTCTGCACGTCCGTTAGCTGACGACGGAGTTCAGCGGCATTCTTCGGCTGCTTCTTCAGCGCTGCGCTCAGACGGGCAATCTCCGACGTATACACATCCAGGGTCGCTTTGTCGTCGGCCAGCTTCTTCTGAACATCCCCACCTTTCCGGGATTCGCCTTCTGCCTTCCGGATCTGCTCGCTTAACTTACCGGCTGCGTTATCATACAGGATACCGAGGTTCAGCAGGTTCTGCACGTTGTTCGGATCTTTGGCAACCAGTTCCTTCATGCTGGCAATGGCCTGCTCGGTCTGACCCGACGACAGCATGATGTTGACTTTTTCGGCCTGCAGGTCCTTGTTACCCGGCAGGGCAACCAGTCCTTTATCCAGAGCCGCCATCGCCTTGTCGGTTTCTTTATCGTTGCGGTACAGCGTAGCCAGTGAATAGTACACGCTGGGGTCCTTACCCCCGTTGGCAGCGTAGCGCTCGAACGCTTCCTTGGCCAGGGTATTGTCCTGGTTCTGCTGGGCAGCAATACCGGTGAACAGCGCAGCCGTCGTATCCTTCGGCATAATGTCGCCGGCCATGCGCATCAGTTTCACGGCCTCACCGAATTCCTTGGCCTGGTATTTTGCGGCTCCGGCGTTCATCAGGGTTGCGTACATGCTCTGGCCTTTCAGGGCTTCGTCGGCTTCCTTGGCCAGACGGCCCGGACCACCTTTCTTGTCCTTATCCAGCTCCACGACTTTTTTGTACGAATCATACGCCACCATAGCCGCATTCGGATCCATTTCAGGGGCCTGAGCCGCTATGTTCTGGTACGTCTTGGCCCGGTCCAGCCACGTATTCGCTTTGGCGGCCGTTTTTTCTTCCGTAATGGCTTTGTCGCTTTTTTCCTTATCCTTTTTAAGGGATTCTTTCATGGCAGCGTCCAGCGCATTGGCGCCCTGAGCGCTTTGCCCCTGCTGGTTCTGCCCCTGATTCTGAGCGTATACCCCCGCCGATAGTAAACAAACCAGCAGCGCTAAAGCAGTTTTTTTCATGAGTAAGTGGTTATGTTTTTTGTTTTCAAGAACGAAATTACGGAATCCATCCGTATAAGCATGACAGTGCCTAAATTGTTTGAGCCGTTCATGATGTCGGTCAGCCACCACGAACGGCTCAACGCCGGTCCCTATAAAGACCTATTCGTCAAGAGATTGGGGCTCAGCAACGACCGCGGGACCCTCCTCCCCTTCTTCTTTCTCAATTTTTGTTACGGACGAAATTTCGTCGCCTTCGTTCAGGCGAATCAGCCGAACGCCCTGGGTATTGCGGCCAATTACGCTCACGTTACTGACGGCCATCCGGATGGCGATCCCCGATTTGTTGATGATCATCAGGTCGTCGTTATCCGTTACGTCAAGTACGGCCACCAGTTTACCAACCTTATCGGTCACCTTCAGCGTACCAACGCCTTTAGCGCCCCGGTTGGTTACCCGGTATTCGTCGATATCAGACCGCTTGCCGTACCCTTTCTCCGAAACGACCAGCAGCTGCGGATTATCCGAGCCGATGCACACCATACCAATAACGTGGTCGGTCGAATCCTCGTCGTCGAGGGTAATGGCCCGCACCCCGGCGGCCGTACGACCCATCGGACGCACCCGGCTTTCGTGGAAACGCACCGCCTTACCGGCGCTGGACGCAATGACGATTTCGTTGTCGCCGTTGGTCAGACACACCGCCAGCAGTTGATCATCCTCATCGATGGTGATGGCGATGATGCCGTTCTGCCGGGGCCGCGAATACGCTTCGAGCAGGGTCTTCTTGATGGTGCCCTGGCGGGTACACATCACGACGTAGTTATTGTTGATGTAATCGTCGTTGTCGAGGCTCTTCACATTGATCACCGCCCGAACGGTATCGTCCGACTCAATGTTGATGAAGTTCGCCAATGGCCGCCCTTTTGCCGTTCGGCTTCCTTCCGGCAGCTTGTATACCGGCAGCCAGTACAACCGGCCCTTCTGGGTAAAAATCAGCAGGGTGTTGTGCATGGTGGCCGTAAAGAGGTGCTCGGTAAAGTCCTCGTCTTTGGTCACCACGGCTTTGGCCCCTACACCACCCCGCCCCTGCGTACGATACTCGCTCAGCGGAGTCCGCTTTACGTAGCCTTCGTGGGAGATGGTAATGAGCATTTCCTCGTCCGCAATCAGCGACAGATCGTCGATATCGCCGTCGCCGAGGGGGTTGATCTGCGTCCGGCGCAGATCCCCGTAGCGGGCCCGAACATCGATCAGTTCGTCTTTGATTACCTGCCGCTTGCGCTCTTCGCTGGCGAGGATCGCCTTCAGGTCGGCAATCTGCTTCATGAGTTCGTCGAACTCAGCCTGGAGTTTATCCCGCTCCAGTCCCGTCAGGCGCTGCAGACGCATTTCCAGAATCGCCTTGGCCTGCACCTCGCTCAGTTCAAAGCGGGTCATCAGACCGTTCTTGGCTACTTCCGGATCGCGTGACCCCCGGATCAGTTCGATCACCGCATCGATGTTGTCAAGCGCGATGAGCAGACCTTCGAGGATATGCGCCCGCTTCTCGGCTTCGCGAAGTTCGTACTGCGTCCGCCGGGTAACAACCTCGAACCGGTGCTCAACGTAGTAGCGAATCATGTCTTTCAGATTCAGCACCATCGGGCGGCCTTTCACCAGCGCGACGTTGTTGATCCCGAAGGACGATTGCAGCGACGTATGCTTATACAGATTGTTCAGAACCACGTTGGGAATGGCGTCCTTCTTGAGGTCGTATACCACCCGCAGTCCGTCACGGTCCGACTCGTCGCGGAACGCCGAGATGCCCTCAATCTTCTTTTCGTTGATCAGATCGGCCGTCTTTTCGAGCATTACCGCTTTGTTGACCATGTACGGAATCTCCGTGACGATGATCTGGGTTTTGCCCCGATTTTCCTCGATGGTCGCGTTGGCCCGGATCACCACCCGGCCCCGACCCGTACGGAAGGCTGACTTCACCCCTTCCATACCGTAGATGGTTCCCCCCGTCGGGAAGTCCGGCGCCTTGACGTACTCCATCAGTTCCTCCACCGTAACGTCGGTGTTATCCAGGTACGCCACGATCCCGTCGACTACCTCCGAGAGGTTGTGAGGAGCCATGTTGGTAGCCATACCCACGGCAATCCCCGACGAGCCGTTGAGCAGCAGGTTCGGCAGTTTGGCGGGCATCACCGACGGCTCTTCCAGCGAGTCGTCGAAGTTGGGCTGAAAATCGACCGTTTCTTTGTAGATGTCGGTCAGTATTTCCTCGGCGATGCGCTTCAGACGGGCCTCGGTATACCGCATGGCCGCCGGCGAATCGCCGTCGATGGAGCCGAAGTTCCCCTGACCGTCGACCAGCGGATACCGCAGCGACCAATCCTGGGCCATCCGGACCATGGTATCATAGACCGACGCATCGCCGTGCGGGTGGTACTTACCAAGCACCTCCCCGACGATACGGGCGGATTTTTTATATGGTTTGTTGTAGTTCACCCCCAGCTCGGCCATACCGAAGAGCACCCGGCGGTGCACAGGCTTCAGACCGTCGCGAACATCGGGCAAGGCACGCGAGATAATTACCGACATCGAGTAATCGATGTAGGCACCACGCATCTCGTCCTCAATGTTAATGGGAATGATATTGCTGGGGGATTCCAGATCGGGCGTTTCGTCCGTCATATAACAAGGGGTTTCGCAAAAATTTACTATTTCAGCGCATACATGACGTATACGCCGGGCTATAGACAAATATACAAATTTTCCGGCAAAAATAAAAATAACGGCTGTCATCCCACGCGTTCGCTTTCTACTCCCCTCCTGCCCTGCCGTCCAGACCTGTATTATGGTGTATTTCGTTCATATTATAAACTGATCGGTTTCCTTGGGCAAGTACAATTTGCAGCTCCGTTGCAGAATTAAATAATTGCCAAAAAGTTGTCTATACAAGATTCCTTGCTTACTTTCATGGCGTCATGACCAGGCTACGTCACTACCAACAGATCCATCACACGCTGAAACAGGAGATTCAGCAGGGCGTTTATCCAACCGGCAGTCTGCTTCCGTCGGAAAACGAGCTGTGCGCGACGTTCCAAACCACCCGGATGACCGTTCGGCAGGCGCTGAACGAACTCGTGCGGGATGGGTTCATCGAACGGCGGCACGGCAAGGGCAGCCTCGTGACCTCTACCCGACCGTCGCTGGGCTTACTGTCGTTCCGGGGGTTTTCGGACGTAGTGGGTAACACCAGCCACCAGGTACGGACTACGTTCCTGAATCCACCCGCGCCGGCCGACTGGCCGGCTCCGTTTGTTTATCCGCTATCGGCCGACGAGCAGCAGGCCGGCTGCATCGCCATAAACCGCCTGCGCTACGCCGACGACGTACCGGTGATGCTGGAACACACCTTCGTACCGATTCAGAACGCGACAGCATCGCTGCTGACGGAGCCGTTTCTGGACGGTTCGCTGTTTCGGACCCTGAGCGTGCGGCACCAGATCGACATCCGCAACCTGGAACAGAGTCTGCGCGCCGTAGCCGCCCGTCCGGAACAGGCCACGATTTTCGGTTGCAGACGCAATACCCCCCTGCTCTACATCGAACGGCGGTACCTGACCAGCCTGCCGGATTTCTACGTGTACAGTCTGCTCTACTGCCATACCGAGCAGTACGCCATCAGTAATATTCTGTAATCATCCCGACTCTTTTTTCTTCGTACTCATGAGCCAGACCCTTGTCCGCGAGATTGCCAAACTGATTGACCACTCGCTTCTTCACCCCACGCTGACCGACGCCGAACTGCGCGACGGCTGCGAACTCGCCAGACGCTACGACGTCGCGTCCGTCTGCATCAAACCGTACGCCGTCCGGATGGCGGCCGAACTGCTGGCCGGTTCCGACGTCCTGGTTGGTACGGTCATTGGGTTCCCCCACGGCAACAGTACCATCGACGTAAAGGTCGCCGAAACCGAACAAGCCTGCCGGGACGGGGCCGTTGAGATTGATATGGTCGTCAACATCGGCAAGGTCCTCGGCAACGACTGGGACTACGTTCAGGCGGAAATCCAGGCCGTTAAAGACGCCTGCACCCAACACGGGGCCATTCTGAAGGTCATTTTTGAAAACGACTACCTCCCGGACGATGCCTACAAGATCCGGCTGTGCGACATCTGCACGGCCGTTAAAGCGGAGTTTGTCAAGACCTCGACCGGCTATGGCTTCGTGAAGGGGCCCGACGGGACGTATTCGTACGAAGGAGCCACGGAGCATGACCTGCGGCTGATGCTCGATCACGTCGGGCCGGGGATTCAGGTCAAAGCCGCGGGCGGTGTCCGGACCCTGGACGGCCTGCTGCGCGTCAAAGCGATGGGCGTTACGCGCCTGGGGGCCAGCGCAACGGCCACCATCATGGAAGACGCTTATCGTCGCTTCGGCGTCGTGGGCGCAGACACTCCCACCAAGCCGGTTCAGGAATCGAAAGGGTACTAGTTTGTAGTTTGTAGTTTATCGGTTTGTGGCTTCTGTATACGATACACCATCATTCATACCGTGGCGAGACTTCACGCCCTGAACCATAAACCACAAACCGAAAAACCACAAACCGTACGATGCACCTATCCGCCCGCCTACAATCGCTCCTCGACCGGTTACGGACCACCGGCCCGCAGTCGCCCTACAAGGCGTTTGTGGGGCTCGATGGGTACGTCGATAAGATTCAGAAGGTGGTCCGGGCCAAACGCCCCGACGGCAACGACTACTTCGGCCAGATCAGTGAACTGGCCGACCTGCTGCACACCCTCGCCGGCAAAAGCGGCCAGATCGAACTCGTGACGCTGGCAACCAAGATCGGCGGGAACGCACCCATTATGGCGCAGGCGCTGGCATCGCTGGGCGTATCGAATCGCTGCATCGGTACCCTGAGCGATCCGGTATTCGATCGAATGCACCGCGGTTGCGAACTGGTCTCGCTTGGTCCGCCGGCCGAAACCAACGCCCTGGAGTTCGGCGACGGGAAACTCATCTTTTCGGAAGTATCGGTTTTTGACCGGCTGCGCTGGTCGTTTCTGGTAGAGCAACTAGGTATCGATCTGCTTCGTCGGCAATACGCCGAAAGCCAGCTGGTCGCGTTTGTGGACTGGGCCAACCTGCCGCACAGCCTTGACGTATGGGCACAGTATCTGCGCGAGGTCGTTCAACCGGCGCCGACCGACCCCGGCCGACACTTGTTTTTCGATCTCTGCGACCCCACCAAACGGTCGGCCGACTCGATCCGGCAGGCCCTGGCGATCGTGGCTCAGTACGCGCCCTACGGCCACGTCACGCTGGGTATGAACGAGAACGAGGCCCGGCGCATTTACCTGGCCTTGCACGATCACAGCCCCGCCGACGCGCTGCGGCTGGCTCAGACGCCGGACCTGCCCGAGATTGCCCGGTGTATCCGGGAGAAAACGACGATTCCGGCGGTGATGATTCATCCCATCGATTGCTCGCTGGTAGCCACGGACGTCGGGGTAGTGGCCATGCCCGGCCGACTGGTCCCGGTGCCCAAAGTACTCACCGGCGGGGGCGACAACCTCAACGCGGGCTACTGCTGGGGCCTGCTGCACGGCTTCTCCCTGGCGGACTGTCTGCTGCTGGGCATGGCCACCTCGGGGGCTTACATCGAAACCGGCGTTAGTCCGGACCCTGGTCAATTGATGACCTACCTCGACAATTGGCTGACTGAGGTAGCCTCCAACTAATGGCATTCCCTTATTTTTGCCTTTTCCCAAACCAAAACCCTATGCTTCAGTTAGGCTTTGTCAGCGCCATCCTGGCCGATTATGATCTTGAATCGGTCTTCAAATTTGCCGCCGAACACCGCTTCCAGTGCGTGGAAGTGATGTGCTGGCCCACCGACAACAGCGATACCCGCCGGTACGCGGGGGTTACTCACATTGATGTCGACAACCTCAACGTAGCCCACGTCAAGGCACTCCAGCAGCAGTACGGCGTTTTTATTTCCGGACTGGGGTACTACCCCAATCCCCTCGACCCCGACGCGGAGAAGGCCGGGTTTTACCGCGAGCACATCAAGAAAGTAATCCGGGCCGCGGCTGCGCTGGACGTACCGGTCGTCAATACGTTCATCGGTCGCGATCCGGCGCTGACCATCACCGACAACCTGAAGCGGTTTGCCGACCACTGGCCCGCCCTTGTGCAGGAAGCCGAAGCGGCCAACGTAACGATCGGGATTGAAAACTGCCCGATGTGGTTCACCAACGACGAATGGCCGGGCGGCCGGAACCTCGCCACCACGCCGGCTATCTGGGACCGGATGTTCGAGATCATTCCGTCGCGGGCGCTGGGCCTGAACTACGACCCCTCGCACCTGATCTGGCAGATGATGGACGAAGTGCGGCCCCTCTACGACTATAGGGACCGGCTGCACCACATTCACCTCAAGGACGTAAAGCTGTACCGCGACAAGCTCAACCGCGTGGGCATCATGGCCAATCCGCTGGAGTATCATTCGCCCAAGCTGCCCGGACTGGGCGACGTTCGCTGGCGCGACTTTTTTGCGGCCCTGACGGATGTACGGTACCGCGGGCCGATTTGTATCGAAGTGGAAGACAAAGCCTACGAAAGCAGCCCGGCCGACGTACAGACGGCTATCCTAACCGCCCGGAATTACCTGAGCCAGTTTCTGGTGCTGTAAGGCCGGCTGCCGGCTGATCGACCTCAGCAGCCATTGGGTTAACCGCCCCGGGCTTGTGCAGGCGATTGCGAGGGGCTGTAGGGCTATTGCTTAATGCGCGGATCGAACACGAACGGCTCGGTGCGGACGAGCTGAATTGTCGAAAAATCGGGGTGGCCGGGATTCAGCAGGTAGTTCCACTCGTTCGGAATGATGGCCGATGGCACCTGCAGGACCGCCGTTTTGCCGGTCTGCAGCCATTCTTCACCCCGTTGCTGGCAGTACACGTAGTTCTGAAAGTCAAACCAGTTCGGCGGCAAACTCGCCGGTGCGATGGGTTCGATGGGCAACGTATCGGGGATGTCGATCACCATCACCCGGAACACGTCCTGAAGCCCCTCCCCGCTGCGATGCACGACGTTTTCGAGACAGGCCAGCGCCCGCGTAGCCGCGGTGTAGATCACAAACCGGCCCCGCGCGTTCCAGCGGGCCGCCCCACCGGATGCCACCAGTCGGTCAGCGTATATGGCTTTGGTAATTCGGTATACCCGCATGCGTTACGCCAGGTCACCGTATTCAATCCGGACGAGTTCGTCCATAATCAGGTCGATCCCACCCGAGGTGTGGAGCAGATCGAACGGCACCTGATTGCCGAGCCCGTAGGCGGGTTTGTCCATCCAGCGCCGGAACGCATCCATCGACCCGAACACCTCCGGCCCCTTCTGGAACAGCGCCATGATTTTCAGTGCCTTCTCACTGTCCTGCGGATTCAGTCTCTTTTGTTCGCGTTCGTACCGCTGAAAGGTCTTCAGCGACGTATCAAACACTTCGGCGAGCTGTTCGCGCCGGTAGCCGGTCAGATCGGCCACCTCGAAAAACGTGGTAGCCGGCACCCCTTTCAGGGCAGAAAAAACGATGGCGGTACGGTCCTGTAATAGCATGGCACAAATATCAGAATTTTGTCCATACAACCAAGAAAATTGTCTGATAGTTTCAGGATTCGTCCCGCAGGAACGTCTTCAGCAGGTCGTTTACCCGGGCTGGCTCTTCGTGCTGAACCCAGTGGGTAGCTTCCTCGAGATATACCAGCCGGCCGTGGTCGCAGCGTTCGATACTGGCCTGAGCCATATCCCGGTGCAGAAACTGGTCACGGGCGCCCCAGAGTAGCAGCGTCGGCACGGTAATGCGTCGGGCCGCGTTCGGCCGGGCCGCGCCTGGTTGGTTTGCGGTCGACTGCTGCCCCGCGGTCGGGCTACGTCTGGTCTGACCGAACGCGGCCCGATACCAGTTGATCATTGCTCTGAACGCGGTCATGCCGTAGCGGTCGGACTGGGTCCAGGCCTCGCGGTAGTACCGCATGTCCTCGTCAGAGAACGTACCGGGTCGGCTGCTGCGGTGCATAGCCCGCGACATGGCCCGCCAGTTGCCGAGCCGCAAGACCCACTCCGGCAGCCTGGGTACCTGAAAAAAGAAGATATACCAGCTTCGGAGCGCCTGCCGCGGGCTGGTGGCGATGAACCGGGCCATCACGCCCGGATGCGGTACGTTCAGAATCACCAGCCGTCGGATGCGTTCGGGATGGGTCATGGCCAGCCGCCAGGCGACCAGTCCCCCCCAGTCGTGTCCCACGATGAATGCCTGCGGCTCCCTGGCCGCGTCAATCAGACCGATCACGTCCTCAACCAAGGCATCGACGCGGTAATCGGCTACGCCGGCGGGCTTTTCGCTTTGGTTATACCCCCGCTGATCGGGCACCCAGACCCGGTAGCCGGCCGCAGCCAGGTCGTCGATCTGCTTCCGCCAGCCGTACCAGAACTCCGGAAATCCGTGCAGCAGAATCACCAGCGGTCCATCGGCCGGGCCGGCGGCCACTACGTGCAGCCGTACGCCCGCGCTCCGTTCAGTTTTCGTTTGGACAAAAAAATGGTTCATATACTACGTAACGCAGCAGACCACCGACCGGCCTGCGAACAGCCTGCCCATTTAATAAGGTTTCTCCCCGTTGACCAACCATAAGCGGAGAGCGTAGTTTTACCGACAAACTCACATAGACTCAATTAGCACAACGGTATGAAAAAGACAAGCTTAATCTGGCTCCTGGCGCTCAGCAGTCTGACGTTCCAGGCCTGCAACGAAAACAAGAAAGACAGCGACGACAGCGTCGAGAATGCCCACGACGCCAATGATATGAAAGAACAGGCCGGTTCGGGTCAGGACGACGACGTCAACGACTTTGCCGTGAAGGCCGCCAACGGTGGTCTGCTCGAAGTAGAGCTCGGGCGGCTCGCCCAGGAGAAAGCCCAGAACGCCGACGTAAAGGCGTTTGGTGCCATGATGGTAGAAGAACACCAGAAAGCGAATCAGGAACTGAAAGCCCTGGCCGCTCAGAAGAACATCACCCTGCCCACAACCCTGGGTGAGGACGCTCAGAAGCACGTCGACGAACTCAGCCGGCTATCGGGCGCGGAGTTCGATAAGAAATACATCGACCTGATGGTTGAAGACCACGAGGAAGACGTCAAGCTGTTCAAAGAAGCGGCCGACGACGCCGACGATGCTGACATGAAAGCGTTTGCGGCCAAGACCCTCCCCACCCTGCAGAAGCACCTGGAGCGGGTAACCACGCTGGACAAAAACATGGACTGATAGGTCCGGTTGACGCCATACCAAGCAGCCTGCCCCAACTTGCGGCAGGCTGCTCTTTTTCGGCCGCAGGCGATCAGTTCAGCCACCGGAGTATCCACTCACGGGCGGACCGTTATAACCCTGTCTGTTTCCTCACCGAAACCGTAACCGGGCCCATCAGTCCGGCGGGCAACAGAGGGGCATTGGCCTGGTAGAACGGCATCGTCGTGAAGGTAATTTTCCGGGTTACGTCCGGCTGCGCATCCCCGATCAGGCGATTGACCCACAGGTTGGTTACGTTGATCTGGATGGCATTCCGGCCCGGTTTGAGGGCGTCGGTGACGTCCAGCCGGAACGGTTTTTTCCAGACGGTGCCCACGGCTTTTCCGTTGACGATGACCTCGGCGATGTTTTTGACCTCACCCAAATTCAGGACGTAGCGGCCGGTTTTATCCAGCGTCGGCAGGTCAAACGCGTTCTTGTAAGTAGCCGTACCGGAGAAAAACTTAATTCCGGCGTCGGCATTGTCCGTCCAGGATGTCAGCTGCGGGAACGTAGCCTGCTCCGGTGCACCCCGACCGGCCTGAAACTGCACGGTCCAGGGCCCCTCAACCTGCGCAACTTCCGCCGTCGACAGGGTCGGTTTGGTAAAGGAGGCTGCTGTGGCCTTCTGCCGGAACACGATGAAATACGCATCCCAGGGGTCAAACGTCAGCGGAATAAGGGTCCGGCCGTCTTTGATTTCATAGGACACTGCTTCGATCCGGCCCGTCTGCGGATGCCATAGTTCCGGCACTTTTCCCAGTACCCGGAAACTCACCACGGCTTCGTTGGGCGCGTCGCTCCGGCTGTTGAGCCAGTACACATCCTGATTGTCGAGCCGGCGGTGGACATACAGCACCTCGGATTTCGCGTTCGATACGGCCACATCCTTCGGCAGACTCAACGCGGCCAGCACCGCATCGATGGGTTTATCGATGACGTTCGGATGCCGCCAGAGTTCGTTGACCACCGCCTGGAATTCGGTGGGGTTATCGCTCAGACTGGGTGAGCGTTCGGGCTTCGTGCCGGTGAGTTTAATCCCGGCTTTGACCAGATCCCGGAGCGTTTTCAGCACCGGCAGGGTCATCTGCCGGGCCGACGGGTCCAGCACCATAAGGCTGTAGGTCTGCCCGCTCGGTGCTACAATCTTGCCGTTGGCCACCTTGAGGGCCGTTTTGACGGCCGTAGCATTCACAAAGTCGTATTCATACCCGGCCGGGATGGGCGGCAACTGCCTGGCAAACAGCGCGGTAATGTTCTGGTTTTCGCCGTAGTAATACAGCACATCTACCACGGGTCGCCCCTGCTGGAGCAGGTAGCAGCTCCGACTCAGGTAATCGACCCAGGGTCTGGCCTGCTCAGCCCAGGTCTCGTGGCGGGTAAAGTATTGACCAAAGGGCCCCAGCGAAAACCCCGGCTGCTTATCATCCAGCGGCTGGTGTACCGACGTATGAATCACGAAGCGGTTCAGCCCCGAAGCCAGTTCCATATCCGCCGTGCGCTTCAGCTTTTCCGGATGAAAACTGAACGCATTCCCGACCGAGGTCATCGACTCGGCCGCGACCAGGTTCTGCCCGTACAGGTGCGCCACCGACGCTGACTCGCGGATATCCGCTTTGCTGCGGATTTCTTCGTCTGCCCCCCCAGCCAGACTCCCCGGCGTCCACATGGCCGACATCGGAATATCGGCCCGGCGTTTTACATCCATGCCGTCGGCCAGGTAAATCCGCTTGTTCTCGTGCGATTCGGTATACCGTTTCAGGCCCCGCTGGTGCAGGGCGTCGCCGATGACGTCGTAGTGACTGTCAACGATAAGTTCCCCGATGGTTTTTCGAAAATCCCACAGGAACTGTTCGCTGGCTTCCGTGCTGTTCACGACCCGGCCCGTCAGCACTGGGATCCAGGGTTTGAGGTCGTACCCGCGCCGACGGGCAAACTCGTCCGGCAGGGTTCTGGTCCAGGTCATGTGGCCGGCTTCGTAACTGTCAAGCACCATGTACTGAAGCCCTTTGGCCCCCATCTGTCCGCCGGTAGCCTCGCGGTACATATCGAGGTACGTATTGATGTAGTTTCGGACGGCTCCTTTGTCGAGTTTATCCACTTCGAGACCAGTGGCTTCGGGCGAGGCCGGGTGATTCTGCCGGCCCGTCAGCGAATAGCCCAGCCGCACAATGACCCAGTCGCCCGGCCGACCCGCCGGTGGGGTCCACGCCAGGGTACCGTCGGGCTGCATACGGTCGGTCAGATCGACCACATCCTCTGCCGGAATGGCGTCGGCCCCGGGCGAAGTCGGTAACGCAGGCTCCTCGTTCCAGGGGTTGAAACCAGCCTTGTCTTCGAACAGGTGAATCCGGTCGGTGGTGTGCAGAACCAGTTCCGCTACGTTCACGCCCTCGGGTTTGGGCGGCTCCGTCTTCAACCCCGCCATGGCCGCGAACATATTGACCTGCGGGGGCAGGGTTGTGAACGTAAACCGAAAATACCGGGCCGTGGTGGGCGGAATGCTCAGGGTATTCTGCGGAACGATACTGCCCGGAATGGCCACGACGGCCCGGAAATTCACCCCATCATCGCTGACTGTCAGCGAACGGTTCTGCGGCCCTCCGTTGAATTCTTCCAGCGCCACGTGGCTCGCGCCGGCAATGGTAAACGCCCTGAATGTCTGCGGAGTATCGAAGGCGTACTGAATCCACATCTCCTCGCCGACGGCCGTGGGCGGCAGGTAACGGGTCGTGGCCACGTCCCCATCGGTTAGCTGATTCAGGTCAAACGAGCCGCCACTCGACGTAACGGTCGGTTGCAGGGCCGTAAAGACCCGGTCCGTAGCAGGCAGCCGGTAAGCCATCACGGCTGCATCCTGGTAGAACGTCGGCAGCTGCGCTTCCCGCTGGGAGAGCAACGACGATTTGGGCATCTCCACCTGCTGAAACGGCCCCGTTATCGCCGGCGGCCGGGGCAATTTTCCCTGAAACGGCTGCCCGGCGCTGATCCGCGTTTCTGTCCAGACGTATTTCTTCATCCCATCCTGCGGCTGCACCCACGGACCACCCGTAACGCTCCAGCCCGGCGATCCGGCAATGGCCATCTCCAGTTGCAGCCGGCCCGCCTGATCCGTTGCGTGGCGGAAGGCTTCTTTCCAGCCGGGGGTCATAAACACCAGTTTTTGGGCCACCACCTGGGGCGTAAACAGGCTGGCATCAAAGTTCTGAAAACCACCAATACCAACCCGTTTCATCCATTCCAGGTCTTTAGTGATGCCTTCTTTTGAAATATTGCCGTTCATCCAGTGCCACCAGACCCGGGGGCGGGCTGATGCGGGCGGCTGCTGAAAACCGGCCTGTAAGGCGTTAACGGACTGCGAAACGGCCGGAATACGGAGCAGCGTCAGCAAGGCCACTACTTTCAGCCATGAGGTACGACGGGTAAGCATAGGGTCTACGGGTAAGCGAAAGGCGTGACCACCAACGAAAGGCGTTCATGCGCATGGCCACGGGGGTTGTATAGTCAATTAATCACGTTTGGAGCACGAACGCATCCTGCACTATCCCGACGTACGCCGGCTCGCCAGCCAGCGCGTACTCCGCAACCGCCGGTCCTGCAACCCTGAGCAAACGGACCACAGCGCCCCGTTGGCTAATCGACGCGAATTCTTAGCGTCTGGTCAAACCACCCCTCCAGTGCCGAAAAGCCCTCTGATAATCGGGCAAAACCCACCAGCCGACGGGCAGACAGCCCCTACATATCAATACTCTCGTATGCCTACCGTAGAACAAGTGTTTTGCATTTGGGTTACAGAATGCATTATACCCCGATCCGTACGCAGGCTGCGTGGCAGGCTATCCGGTACGGGGTTTGGTTCATTGTCGTACACCCAAAAACGATTCCCATGCTCGCCATGAATTACCGCGGCCCCCAGCGGGTTCGCATCGATCACAAACCCATGCCTGAAATCCTGCATCCGGAAGATGCCATCGTTCGGGTTACCCGCTCCTGCATCTGCGGGTCGGATCTGCACCTCTACAATGGCAACGTACCCGACACCCGGGTGGGGTCCACGTTTGGGCATGAATTTATTGGGGTGGTGGAAGAAGTCGGCGCCGACGTGCACATGATCAAGGTAGGCGACCAGGTCATTGTCCCTTTCAACATCGCCTGCGGCAAATGCGTCTTCTGCAAACAGGGGCTGTACGGCAACTGCCACGAGTCCAATCCGGAAGCGACGGCCGTGGGGGGCATTTTCGGCTATTCGCACACGGCCGGTGGCTACGACGGCGGGCAGGCCGAATACGTCCGGGTTCCCTACGCCAACGTCGGCCCGACGGTTATTCCCGACTGGATGCACCCCGACGATGCCGTGCTGCTGACCGATGTCGTGCCGACCGGCTACCAGGCCGCTGAAATGGGCGGGATTCAGCCCGGCGATACGGTCGTAGTGTTCGGCGCTGGTCCGGTGGGGATTATGGCGGCCCGCTGCGCCTGGCTATTCGGCGCGGCCCGCGTCATCGTCTTCGACCACGTTGACTACCGGCTTGAATTTGTCCGGAATTACGCCCATTGCGAAGCGTATAACTTCAAGGAGATTGACGACCCCGTCGTATTCGTCAAGCGGACTACCGACTGGCTGGGTGCCGATGTCTGCATCGACGCTGTAGGGGCCGAAGCGGCCGGCAGCGCCATGCAGACCATCACCGGTCGGAAACTGCTGCTCCAGGCTGGTTCGGCTACGGCGCTCCACTGGGCGATCAATTCCGTTAAAAAAGGAGGCATTGTGTCCATCGTTGGGGTATACGGGCCTACGGGCAACCTGATCCCCATCGGGAATGTCGTTAACAAAGGCATCACGATCCGGGCCAACCAGGCGTCGGTGAAGCGGCTGCTGCCCCGGCTGATCGAGCACATCAAAAACGGCATTCTTGACCCCAAGGCGATGATTACGCACCGGGTGCCGCTCGAAGAAGTGTCCGAAGCGTACCACATTTTCTCGGCCAAGCTCGACAACTGCATCAAACCTGTCTTAATTCCCCCATCAGCCAAACTGTAATCACAGCCGTCATGGAAGATTTAGCTAAAAACTTTGCGCACATCAAAGGCTGGGGTATCGACGCCGATCCGAAAAACGATCCGACGTACCCCATGCGCCACCGGGAAAAGGAGGAAGAAAAAGGCTATACCTGGGAGCGCCCGGCCCAGCAGCCTGTCAACATCGAGGTACTGCATTCCAACGAACGGCCCAACGTCAGCGCCGTCTTTGGTACGTCGGCGCCCCCGACGGGCCTGAGCGGCCAGCTTCGCCGGTACGCGTTTAAATACAGCGAATCGAGCTTTGGTCACTGGATTCCCCTGCTGCTGGCCGACCGGGTCAACGTCGTGGAGGGTATCATCGACGACATCAGACAGGGCCACGTACCCAACATTTTCGCCGAGAAAGGCTGGGGCGGTGACTGGAAATACGACCGCAAGGGGCTGGTACAGAAGGTACTCATCGGAGCTGCTATCACTACGGTGGTGTTCGCCCTGCTGAACCGCAAACCCGAGTTGAAGCGGGGGTAGCCGGCTGCTCTAAACAGACAAACGCCCCGGCCGTTACCAGCCGGGGCGTTTGCGTTGTGCAGTTACCTACACAGTCAGAAATATACATTAACGTTACTATGCTTTTCACCAACAACCCTTTTGATTGCTATTGCCAGCCAAACTGTGTCACAAGTTTGGCAAACGCTCCATAATTCACCAATTTCCACTAACGTAACTCTTCATAAATTGCCTGATCACTTGGCTGCTTGGAGATTGACTTTTCAAAATACTGATTATAAAATCTCTTATCATGTCGCCATTATTGATTAATCCACATTGTGCTGCAAACTCAGATCTCTCAAGCAATCTTTTAATATTAGCAACTCTTAATATTTCCAAATAACTACCTTGCGTAGATAGGTTTTCAAGTTCCAATTTTACATCAGCGTAGATACTACGATATGTATCTATTTTGAATGCATCACTAAGCACCGACTCCAGTGAGGTCCAATCGTCCACTCTATTATTTGTTGCTTGGTTTATAGTCTTCTTTACACGATGAATAGTACGCTCGATAACTTGTGCTTCTAAATCTTGACTAAATGCAGCTAACACTTTACTTTTCACATGTTGAAAAACGGCCTCAGCATCTTTGTGCATATGATTTGCAACTGCTTTCACCACTTCTTCTATCAAAAATAAATTCTCTATTTCTGCAAGTTGCAATACTTCTACTTTACGATCCTGTAGCCTTCTAATCTCATCATCGGTACGGCGGTCACGGTCAACTATACCTTTAGCAACAAGATGATGAAAATAATTCAGCCCATTGAACGTTTTGGTTGCATCTATTACTTCTTCACACCCCCCAACAGGAGTTACAGTATAATTGGGAAAAAGTACACTGTACAATAGATAATCAATACTTGTCCTTTGCCCTTCAACAAATAATACTGGCTTGCGGCTACCAAGAATCTCAAGATAAATTTCTTCAGGTATGTTACTGTCCTGCTGAATTTGCTGATATTCCCAAAAATTTACTCCATGAAACGATTTAAGCCACAGTTTATAAGCACCAACGCGTGATACAGCAAAATCAATATCGTGAGTTAGATATACGAATAAAACATCTGGGCGAGTTTTTTCAATCTTATCAAAAAGATTTTTCATTATTGATTTATGAATATGCAGCTCAGGCTCGTCTATAATGAGTATTGACTCTTGCTTTATACAAACTGCTTCGGCTATTAAGTAAAATATGACTCGTTCACCGTCACTCATTTGCGACCCGTTATATATTGTATTACTAAATGAATTTACCGAAGCAACTTCAATGGCCCCACTACGTTTTCTTAATTTCCGATGCGGTAAGAGTTCTTGCCAAATTGATATTACTTTATCTAATTTAGTATCGATATTTGGTGGAGTACCATTTTTAGAATTTTCCTTAAATTCAATAGATGTTTCAAACTCGTCAGAGAAAAGTAGCGTCATTAAAGGATAAAAGTCATTCGTCAAATATGTATTAGGGTTGTTTTGATATCGATGACTTCTCTTACCAGTTGTTTGTAACCAATCGCTCGTTTGATTTGGATCGTAATAACCATATAAAAAACTATACTCTGCTACAATTAAAGAGGTAGTATTTACTACATCAGGCATCATCAATGACTTTTGAGCAGTTATTCTATGAGTATCACGATTATTCTCTTCAATATAACTACCAAATCTAGTTTTACCAGAGCCATTCGCTCCAAGAATAACAATCGAATTAGTGATTTCTGGTAGCGTTAAGGCTGTAGACTGGCCATATGAATTATTGCTAAAAGGAATGTTTATAGTCCTTCTCATCGATGTTTATTTTGATCTTTTATGTGTGTATAAAAAACCCCGCCAAGAAATCTTGGCGGGGCTATATACTAATCTTTATTACTTCACTTCTTCGTACGGTACGTCCGATACGTTGCCGTCAGGACCGGTCGTCTGACCAGTCTGGCCGTTGGCTGCACCGTTACCGCCGTCAAAACCCGCGCCGTCTGTTGGGCCTGCCTGACCGTTGGTAGCGTTGTACAGCTCCTGTGAGGCCGCCCCCCAGGCTTCGTTCAGTTTGGTCATGGCGGCATCGATAGCCGCTACGTCGCGGGAACCGTGCGCCGTCCGCAGTTGACCCAGGGCATCTTCAATGGCCTGCTTGTTGCCGGCCGACAGCTTGTCGCCGTAGTCTTTCAGCTGCTTCTCGGTCTGGAAAATCAGCGAGTCGGCCTGGTTGACCTTCTCGATCTTCTCACGCTCGGCTTTGTCGGCCGCTTCGTTGGCTTTCGCTTCTTCACGCATCCGGTTGATTTCGGCGTCGGTCAGACCGCTCGACGCTTCGATGCGGATCTTCTGCTCTTTGCCGGTGCCTTTGTCGCGGGCCGTTACGTTCAGAATCCCGTTGGCGTCTACGTCGAAGGTTACCTCAATCTGCGGTACCCCACGCGGTGCGGGCGGAATGTCCGACAGGATAAACCGGCCCAACTGACGGTTTTGCTGCGCCATTGGGCGCTCGCCCTGCAGCACGTTGATTTCTACGCTCGGCTGGTTATCCGACGCCGTCGAGAACACCTCTACTTTCTTGCTGGGAATGGTCGTATTGGCTTCTACCATCTTGGTGAAAACCCCGCCCATCGTTTCGATACCCAGCGAGAGCGGAATCACGTCGAGCAGCAGTACGTCTTTCACTTCACCCGTCAGAACGCCCCCCTGGATGGCAGCCCCAATCGCTACGGCTTCGTCCGGGTTAACGGCTTTTGACGGCTTCTTGCCGAACAGCTTTTCGACTTCGTCCTGCACTTTGGGAATCCGGGTTGACCCACCCACCAGAATCACTTCGTCGATCTGGCTGGCCGACAGCCCGGCGTTCTTCAGCGCCCGGCGGCACGGCTCCAGGCTCCGCTGAATCAGCGAATCCGCCAGTTGTTCGAACTTCGCGCGGCTCAGCGAACGGACCAGGTGCTTCGGAATCCCGTTCACCGGCATGATGTACGGCAGGTTAATTTCCGTCGACGACGAGGACGACAGCTCAATTTTTGCCTTCTCGGCGGCTTCCTTCAGGCGTTGCAGCGCCATCGGGTCCTGACGCAGGTCGATGCCTTCGTCGGCTTTAAATTCGTTGGCGAGCCAGTCGATGATCACCTGGTCGAAGTCGTCACCCCCGAGGTGCGTATCCCCATCGGTTGCTTTTACCTCGAAAACACCGTCGCCCAGTTCGAGGATGGAAATATCGAACGTACCGCCACCTAAGTCGAATACGGCAATTTTAAGGTCTTTATCGGTCTTGTCCAGACCGTAGGCCAGGGCCGCAGCCGTTGGCTCGTTAATAATGCGCTTAACATCGAGACCCGCAATCTGGCCCGCTTCTTTCGTGGCCTGACGCTGGGCGTCGTTGAAGTACGCCGGCACGGTGATGACGGCTTCAGTTACGGTCTGGCCAAGGTAATCTTCGGCCGTCTGCTTCATCTTCTGCAGAATCAGCGCCGAAATCTCCTGGGGCGTGTATTGCCGGTCGCCGATCCGAACACGCGGTGTGTTGTTCGGTCCGTTCTCAACCGTGTAGGCTGTATTCTTCAATTCGTTGGTAACCTCATCGTAGCGACGGCCCATGAACCGCTTGATGGAAGCAATGGTGTTCTTGGGGTTCGTAATCGCCTGACGTTTGGCCGGGTCACCTACTTTCCGCTCGCCGTTGCCGTTGTCCATAAAGGCCACTACCGAGGGGGTCGTCCGACGTCCTTCGCTGTTCGGAATTACCACCGGCTCGTTACCTTCCATAACGGCCACGCACGAGTTGGTTGTACCTAAGTCAATGCCAATAATCTTTCCCATATTGTTGGTTTAGTTCTATCGTGATGTTAGTTGCTGACAGACGTATACTCTTTATCAAGCAATATGCCAGCCCCCGATTTTGTTCAGTTTTCTGCCAATCTGTCAGCGCATTCTGAGCCGAAGGGCCAACCTGGCCGGGTTCCTGTGAATCCGGTTGACCACTCTGTCAGTTTGAAAAAATGCCCGCTCCAACCGGTTGGAGCGGGCATCTCTGTTTCGGCTGCGCAACGGGTCAGCGGCCACCGAAAAGGCCGCCGAGCATACCGCCCAGGCCACCACTACCCGACTGCTGACCGCCCCCGTTCATGACCCGCATCAGATCGCTCATGTCCAGCCGGCCGTCGGCCATTGCCGATTGCGCCATGCTCATCCAGTCGGTGCCCTGCTGGCCCGTAGCGGCTCCCATGATGCTATTGGCGTCAACGCTGTTGTCGTTCGGGTCCTGTGCCTTGTTCATCAGTTTGTTCAGCACGATGGGCACGACCGCCGAGGCCACCGACATCGCTACCTGCGGGGAGATACCAAGCCGCTCCATCAGGTTTTGCTGTACGTTCTGCTGCACGCCCTGTGTAACGGCGCCCTGCTGTTCCTGCCCGCCCTGGCCCATGACCATGCTCAGCAGGTTACCCAGGCCACCGCCCTGCGCCTGTTGCTGCAAACCACCCAGAATACCGCTCGAAACGGCCTGCATGGCATCTTCGTTCTGCTGATTCGGAATGGCCGGATTGTTGATGATCGCGTCGCCTGACTGCTGACGCACGAGGTTCATTAGGGTTTCTAACATGATTACCTGGGTTTACGTAAGGTGGTTTGCCTTTATTTTACTTAAAAATTCAGAAGGTTTAACCCCCTGAATGAGGCATTGTTCTCAACTTTGACGCAATTTGACGCAAACGTAACGTTGCATGGAAACACACCCGTCCCTGACCGATCAGATTTCCCCGCTCCTGACGGATTTATATTACCCGAGCGAATCCGACGAGCCGGTCGAATTGATTAGCTGTTACCTCGACCAACCGGAACCGCTTACCGTCAGTCAAATAAAAGACTGGCAGATGGTCCCGCCCGAAGTATACGTAGACGAAATTCCGGAAGAGCAGTTCTGGCAACCGGTCATTACCGAACAGGACTGGTACGACGACACCGAAAAAGCCCGCACTAAGCGCTTTCAACAACTCAAACAGGTACTGGAACAGCACCTCACGGACCGGCAGGTCTTCCGCGTCGGCACCATTGAAGTGGATCTGCTGCTGATCGGCAAACAGGCCAACGGCGAACGCGTGGGAATCAAGACGAAGGTGATAGAGACGTAAGGGGGAGGAAAGGGAGAAGGGAATAAAGGAGGAAAAGGAGGAAAGCAGAAAGGGAGGAAGGAGGCCAGGGCAAAAAGAACCGGTGACCGATCCTTTCTCCTTTCCTCCCTACTCCCTTCCTGCTTAAAAATTCCTGTTTACTTTACCTGCTCAACAACGGCTTTAAAAGCCTCGGGGTGGTTCATGGCCAGATCAGCCAGTACCTTACGGTTCAGTTGAACCCCGGATTTATTGATGGCACCCATCAGCACCGAATACGATACGCCGTTTTCGCGGGCACCGGCGTTGATCCGCTGAATCCAGAGCGACCGGAAATCCCGCTTCTTCTGGCGACGATCCCGGTACGAGTATCCTAATCCTTTCTCGACGGCATTCTTGGCAACCGTCCAGACGTTTTTACGCCGACCGAAGTATCCTTTGGCCAGCTTCATTACTTTTTTCCGACGTGCCCGTGAGGCTACGTGATTGACGGAACGTGGCATTGTATAATAAGTTTGTTTTTTGACGACTGGCGACCCGGTATCGGATGCTTATGGGCCAGTAATCGGGTGAAACATGAAACCAGACGCAACTGCGTCTTTTGTTGACGAACTAAACGTTCAGCAGCGCCTTGATCCGGGTCTCGTTGGTCGAATCGACCAGGGTCGAATGGGTCAGATTGCGCTTCTGCTTGGTTGACTTTTTCGTCAGGATGTGACTGTGGAAGGCGTGCTTCCGCTTAATTTTCCCGGTGCCGGTCAGCTTAAAACGCTTCTTGGCCGCGGAATTGGTTTTTACTTTAGGCATTGTTTTGAACCGTTTCGCGATGTAAAAAGTAAACAGGCCGCAAAGATAAGAAAAAAGGAGGAAAGGAGAAAGGGAGGAGCGGGAGAAAAGACACCACCCGCGTCCTTTTCTTCCTTTCCACCCTTTCTCCTTTCCTCCTCCTAAATCATTATTTCTTGATCACTACTTTCGGGGCCAGGAACATGCTCATACGCTTCCCTTCCAGTTTCGGCTCAGCTTCGACTTTGCCGTATTCTTCCAGTCCTTTGGCAAAGCGGTCCAGCAGTTGAAAGCCACGGTCTTTGAACACAATGGCCCGGCCAACAAACTGCACATAGGCTTTCACCTTAGCGCCTTCTTTGAGGAAGTTAATGGCGTGTTTGAGCTTGAACTCGAAATCATGGTCGTCCGTGTTTGGACCGAACCGGATTTCTTTAATAACAACCTTCTGGGCGTTCGCCTTAATTTCTTTCTGCTTTTTCTTCTGCTCGTATTTGAACTTTGAGTAGTCCACAATCCGGCAGACGGGCGGGCTGGCATTGGGCGAAATCTCGACCAAATCCAGCGACTGGGCTTTTGCCATCGCCCGGGCCTTATCTATTTCGTAAATTCCCTGCTCTACGTTTTCTCCGACCACCCGTACCTGACGGGCCTGGATTCGTTCATTAATTCGATAAGGTTCTTCAACCTCCCGGCGGGGTGGTCTACGTTGGGGTAATGCCATACAGTGTGTTTAGTGTAACAAAAACAAAATTGCAGTGATAACGTCGGGAGTTTGTAAAAGTTTCCGGTAAACTAAAAAATTCCCTGATACAGCGCAATACAAGCGGGTTTAAATTAATGAAATGTCAATTGCCAGTGTTTGCCGGTTGCTACCGATTCCTTCATCGGCGAAAACCAGCGGAATTGGCGGCTATTGAGTTCAGAAGCGGTTTGAGTTCGCCCTAGCCGGGAAACGCAACGCGCTTTACGGCCAGGGCGATTCACTCAAACAGCTTCTTCTGTACTTACAGCTTCACTTCCTGCTGAAACAGGGCTACAAACGCATCGACGCTCATGCTGCCCAGGTCGCCCCCCTGCCCGGTTGCGGCCCCGCCTTTCCGGCGTACCGAAATCGTTCCGTCAGCCTGCTCCTTCTCGCCGACGATGAGCATATACGGCACTTTATTCACTTCGGCATCCCGGATCTTCCGGCCAATTTTCTCGTCGCGCAAATCGACAAACCCCCGGATGTCGTGCTCCTGCAAGGCGAAGAACAGGTCGTTCGCGTAGTCTTCGTATTTCTCCGAAATCGGCAGGATCGCAATCTGATCCGGCGACAGCCACAGCGGGAAGTTCCCGGCCGTGTTTTCGATCAGAATGGCGATGAACCGCTCCATCGATCCGAAAGGAGCGCGGTGGATCATCACCGGCCGGTGCTTCTGGTTATCAGCCCCGACGTATTCCAGTTCAAACCGGTTCGGCAGGTTATAGTCCACCTGGATCGTACCCAGCTGCCATTTCCGGCCGAGGGCGTCGCGTACCATGAAGTCGAGTTTCGGGCCATAGAAAGCCGCTTCGCCCAGTTCCATAACCGTAGTCAGGCCCTTTTCGGCAGCCGCTTCGATAATGGCCGACTCAGCCCGCTCCCACAACTCGTCTGATCCGATGTATTTTTCGCGGTTTTCGGGGTCGCGTAACGATACCTGAGCGCTGTAATCATTGAAGCCGAGCGACTTGAATACGTAGAGCACCAGGTCAATCACTTTCATGAACTCGTCCTTTACCTGGTCGGGGCGGCAGAAAATGTGCGCGTCGTCCTGCGTAAAGCCCCGTACCCGCGTTAGGCCGTGCAGCTCTCCCGACTGTTCGTAGCGGTACACCGTACCGAATTCGGCCAGCCGCAGCGGCAGGTCGCGGTACGACCGGGGCTTGGTCTTATAAATCTCGCAGTGGTGCGGGCAGTTCATCGGCTTCAGCAGGAACTCTTCATCCTCGTCGGGGGTATGAATCGGCTGGAACGAATCCTTACCGTATTTCTCCCAGTGCCCCGAGGTTACGTACAGCTGCTTGCTGCCGATATGGGGCGTCACCACGGGCTGGTAACCGGCACGAACCTGGGCCCGGCGCAGGAAGTTTTCCAGCCGCTCACGCACCAGCGCTCCTTTGGGTAACCACAGCGGTAAACCCTGACCTACCTTCTCCGAAAAAGCAAACAGGTCGAGTTCCTTGCCCAGCTTGCGGTGATCCCGCTTTTTGGCTTCCTCCAGCAGGTGCAGGTAGTCGTCGAGTTCTTTCTGCTTCGGGAACGTAACGGCGTAGATGCGGGTCAGCATCTTGTTCTTTTCGTCCCCGCGCCAGTAGGCCCCCGCTACGTTCATCAGCCTGGCGGCTTTGATGAAACCGGTATTGGGGATGTGCGGTCCCCGGCACAGGTCCGTAAAGCCGCCCTGGGTGTAAAACGTAATACTGCCGTCTTCGAGGCCCTGCAGCAGATCAATCTTGTACGGATCCCCTTTCTCCTCGAAATACGCAATGGCGTCGGCCTTGCCAACCGGCTTGCGCACGTAGGCGTTTTTCTGCCGGGCCAGTTCGAGCATTTTGTCTTCTACCTTCCTGAAATCGTCCTGCGAAAAATGCTGCCCATTCAGGTCAACATCGTAGTAGAAACCGGTTTCGATGGCGGGACCGATGCCAAACTTTACCCCGGGATACAGGCTTTCGAGGGCTTCGGCCAGCAGGTGGGCCGACGAGTGCCAGAACGTGGCTTTGCCTTCGGGATCGTTCCACGTCAGCAACTGTACCGTTGCATCGGTATCAATCGGACGGGTCGCATCCTGTACGACACCATTCACTTTGGCTGCCAGCACGTTGCGGGCCAGTCCTTCGCTGATTTGGGCGGCAATCTCAAGGCCGGTGCTCCCTTTCGGATACTCCCGAACGCTCCCGTCGGGCAGCGTCACGCGGATCATTACGTCCTGCGCAGTCATGTACTTGGTTGTTATAGTTGGTATCCGCAGCCTACCTACAACTGCAGGCCACTTTGTATGAATATACAGGGCACGAGGCAGAGCGGCTGGTTAGGGAATCATATAAACCGCCCCCCCCACTCGTACAGCCTATATCCTTCAGTTTCCGCCGATGGGTCGCACCGTACGCTGAAGCGAATCGCTTCGGGTCGATAGCCTGGCTTTCGGCTGTATGGTTGAAATCCGGAACCGGCTCGTGTCCAGAACGGGCCGCGATCGCGTAGGTGCCAGTTCCTTTTCCGGCTTGGTTTCCGGCAAAAATAATGAGTTATACGAGTTTTGCACGTACATCCGGCGCTCCGACCGCCCGAGGCCGGCGGCTGCCTGCTGATCAGCGGGGTTGCTCCGGGTCGCTTTTGTGTACGACGCAATCGCGAGTTCGAACTGGCCCATCCGTTCGTGGCAGAAGCCGATGTACGTATCGATTCGCGGGAATTGGGGCCGCAGTTGCTGCACCCGCTGGTAATGCGTCAGGGCGCCGTAGTAATTGCGGTATTTCTGAAAGATCAGCCCAAGCTGAAAAAAGGCCTGATAATAGGTCGGCTGCAGTTGCACCGCACGTTGATAACAGACCGTGGCACTGTCGAGTTCACCGACGACGTGGTAGATCAGCCCGCGGCCGTAGTACAGCCGGGGATTGTCGGGAAAATACGAGATAGCCCGGTTATTATACGCCAGCGCCGAGGGGTGGTCGCCCAGCGACCGGTACACCGCAGCCAGTTGGTTGTAGGTTTCGAGGTAGCGCGGCTTTAGCCTGAGCGATTGCTGGTAATGCGCCAGCGCCTGCGTGGTATCGCCCTGCCGGGCCGCGATCAGCCCATTGAAGAAGTACGCTTCACCTTCAAACGGTGCCATTTGCAGGGCTTTGGCGATGTACAGCCGGGCCTTTCCGAAGTCGTTCTGCTGCTGCAGCAGATCCCCCTGAAGCGTGTACAGTTCGGGGGTATCAACGCCCAGGATTTCGGCCCGCTGCGCACTTTCGAGGGCCTTGGCGGGTTGCTGCAACGCCCGCAGAATCTGCGCCCGCGTCAGGTAGTAAGACCCGACGTTGTCGTTGCGGCTGATGGCCCGGTTGATGTCCTCAAGGGCATCGTTGACCCGCCCCATGGCCAGCAGCAGCACGGCTCGCTTGGCAAAGGCCGAAGCCGGAGAGGTCTGGTTGATCGCCAGCGTCAAGGCCCGCAGCGCAGCGGCCGTCCGGGTACTGTCGCCCGGCGGAGGCAGAGGTGGAATCCGGGCCGTCCGGCGGTTATCGCTGCCACAGGCTGCGAGCACCAGAGCCAGCAGGAAGGTCAGCAGATAAACGCGCATAATTGATTTGATAACGTAATGACTGAGTTGACTGGCCAGTCCGGGGTTTGCTCTATCCCGGCTATGGATACCGTAAACTTACACATTTACACGGAAGCAAACCGAAAAAACACCCCCAGCGGCAGTCGCTTTTGAAAGGAATCGTCCAGATACAGCTCCCCCCATTCGGCATTGGGCACCTGGCCGAACACCTGCCGGATCAGGTTGTCGACGATCAGCGACGAAAACCCCAGCGAGTACAGGTTGATGATGAAAAAGAAATCCGTGCGGTCGAGCAGATCGGCGCAGGCTTTCAGCAGGTCGTTCAGGTGTTCTTCCAGCACCCATTTCTCGCCTTCGGGGCCGCGTCCGTAGGCGGGCGGGTCCAGAATCAGCCCGTTATACGTGTTTCCGCGCCGGACTTCGCGCCGGACGAACTTCAAGGCGTCTTCAACCACCCAGCGGATATTATCCAGACTGCTGTAATCCATATTTTCGCGGGCCCAGCTGATCACCTGCCGAACGGAATCGACGTGCGTAACGTCGGCCCCGGCCTGCCGGGCCGCCAGCGAAGCCGCGCCGGTATAGGCGAACAGGTTCAGCACCCGGGGCCTGTTCACCGGCATCGCCCGGAGTTTGTCGTGGATATACGTCCAGTTGGTGGCCTGCTCGGGAAACAGCCCAACGTGTTTGAACGACGTCAGCGACAATTTGAACCGCAGAGCAAGTTCGCCCTCGCGAAACGACACAAACCAGGGGTCACGCATATCGGGCCGGGTTTGCCAGTCGCCCCGTTCGGGCGACTGCCGGTCGCGCCGGAACGTAGCGTGTGCCTGCCGCGCCCATTCCTGATCCGACAGGGATTTGTCCCAGATCGCCTGGGGCTCGGGCCGGTCCAGAATGTAGGAACCAAACCGCTCCAGTTTCTGAAAATTACCCGAGTCGAGCAGTTCGTACTCTGCCCAGGGCCCGGGGGTAAGCAATTGTATCAATCGATTGTTGGTTTACGGTTCTCGGTTTGTGGTTTATGGTTTGTAGGTAGTGGGTAAGCGAAGGCTGAGTCTGAACCAGAAACGTCAACCCACAAACTACTTAACTACAAACCACTCAACCACAAACTGTAAGCCTATTTTCCCAGTGCCAGGATTAACTCAAACTCGTCGGGGCGGACGGGCATCACCGAGAGCCGGGATTGACGAATCAGGGCCATGTTTTGCAGCAGCGGATCCGCCTTGATCCGGGCCAGGGGAACGGGCCGATCAAAGGCCATCAGCGGCTCAAGTTCGACCACGACCCAGCGAGGATCATCGGGAACGGTCGGATCGGGATAAGCCTCCCGAACGACCTGCGCCAGACCAACCACCGCCATACCGGTCACGCTGTGGTAAAACAGAACCTGATCTCCTGTACGCATGGCCTGCAGGTTATTGCGGGCCTGGTAATTTCGGACCCCGTCCCACACGGCCCGCCCCTGTTCGGTGAAGTGATGCCAGCCGTATGCATCCGGCTCGGATTTTACTAACCAGTAGTTCATAAAAGGAATGAAGGAAGGCATTGGTGTCTAACTGACGGTTTGTGATCCGATTCAATCAGGCACCAATGCCTTCCTTCAATCATGAGTATCAATAATAATCGTCGTGTTCGAAACCGTCGCCGTATTGCGGGCCGAATTCGTCGCCTTCGCTATCCTGAAAATGGGAGCCGGCGCCTTTGAAAGTCAGCGCTTTTTTGAGGATCATGATCTGGCCGGTATGGTACAGGTCATGGTTGACGATGCCGTGCAGCATGTCATAATACGTATAGTCGCGGCCGGGAACAATATCTTCCAGAAACTCGTCGTCGTCGCGTTTATCCAGTTCATTAATCAGTTCTTCCTGGCTCAGACTCAGCTCCATCTGTAAAGCCTCCCACTCGAAATCATCGATCTTATCGGGAAACGAACCGAAGTTTTTTTCAGGAGTCGTGATGTCGAACGTAGCGTCGCCCTGCATTTTTTTCACGCAGAAGATCCGCCAGCTCGTCATGTGGAAAACCAGTTCAGCGATGGAATGCGTATTCGGTGTAATTCGTCGGCCGGCCATATCGGGCGTAACGCCCCGCAGCACCTCAACAACCGATGGGCCATGCCAGGCTTCTTCGCTCTCGTAGGTTGTATTTAATAAATCAATGATTCGTATCAGTTCGTCGTTAGGCACCATATCGTATTGAAACAGCCGAATTGTCAATAGTAGAAAAAAGCCGGTCCGGTTTCGCAGCGTAAAGCTTCGAGCGTTCTGGCAAGATTAATGAAATCATTCCCCATTTCCCAGGCACTCCCGTGATCGGGTAATGGCGAACAAAGGTACGTTATTAATCAACGTTCGCGAAACATAAACAGCCGCAAAAACAGGGTTCCGGCCACCCGGCCGAGCGATCCACTGTTTACTTATACTACCAGAAAAAAAATTCTCACCCGGGCTGACAACCATTAGCTTGCAGATTTGTAACCCATAGTATACTTTAGCTGTCACGTTTGATGAATTGACCGCCCTTAGTTCAAACCGGTCTGGTTTCCAGCTGTGTCGGACAAGATCCTGAACCTCCACCGTATCCGCTCAACGAACGTAACAACTTCGGTACTGCCTGACTGTCAAAACTTTGACAAACGTTAACTAACCTAATTACTGAGCTGAATGTCTAGTCCACAGGTCAAAGACGAAGAATTAATTCGTTTGTACCTTAACACCCAGAAGAGCGATTATTTCGAAACCCTCTACAACCGGTACGTCAACAAGGTCTACCGGCGGTGTTTGTCGCTGACAAAGGATGCTACGCAGGCGGAAGACTTCACCCACGACATTTTTCTGCGGGTATTCGGTAACCTGGGGCGTTTTCAGGAGAAATCGACTTTCTCAACCTGGCTGTACTCGATTTCCTACAACTACTGCATGGATCAGTTGCGCCAGGCCAACCGGACGACAACCATCGCGCTCGACCAGGAACATGATCATCTGGCCGACGCCGAAGTCGATCCGGTTCATGGGCAACTACAGCAACTGGCGTATGTGCTGACTGGTATTTCAGCCGAGGAAACACAGTTGCTGCGACTACGATACGAGGAGGAACTTGACATCCGGACCATTGCCCAACGGCTTGATCTCAATGAAAGCACGGTAAAAATGCGGCTGAAACGGACGCGCGACAAACTCCGGCGGATGTATGAACAACAGTCCGTATAGCCCTATCTTTCCGACTACCTACGCCAACGCCCCGACATCATCGGGGCGTTGGCATATATAAATAAGAAGGTCCGGTACGGTTTACCGTTTGGTGCCGAAATCAGTAACCCAGTAGTGCTTATACGTACTCGTCGTTGAGTAGCCGTACCCGATACCAATCTCTTTAAAATTTGCGCTCATGATATTGGCGCAGTGACCCGGCGATTTCAGCCAGCCGTCAACCACCGCCCGGGGAGTTGTGTATCCGGCCGCAATGTTTTCGCCGGCGGCCCGCCAGACGTACCCCTCACGCGTCATACGATCCCAGGGGCGCGACCCATCCCGGCCGGTGTGACTGAAGTAATTGTAGGTCGCCATATCAACAGCGTGCTTGTCCGACGCGGCATTGAGCTGCGCGTTCAGCGTCAGGGACGGCACAGCCGGATACGTAGTTGAACCACACTGGCAGGGCTTGGAGCGGGCCTGGTTGATGTACTGCAACACCTCCTGCTGCTGGGCAGTCGTTGCGTTGGCGGTGCGGGCACCCGCACCGGATGGCGCCGGTGCTGCGGTGGCAGGTTCCGCAGTCGCTTCGGTATAGACGGACGACGTTACGGGTGCCGGCTGCGGGGTCGACAGGTCCTGCGAGTTTTGGGTACAGGCCACAGCCAGGCTCATCAGGGATACTACGGACACCAGAATTGATTTGTTCATAGACTAACGTAATCGTATAGTTGGAAGGCTACAATATAAACTCTATATATTCAGAACACCAAATTACGTATCGTTATTTCACCTAAAGAACATTTGGGAAAACTTGCGCCAGACACAACACTTATTATATCAAAAGCCTCAGTACTCCGCTACAAATCAGTATTTGTGCACTTCAGATTACCTCCAATTTAAGACCGACTACTGTCAATGTGTACGCTGTTAGTTGGGTACAAAGCGAACATCTCGATGAAACGCTGTTGCTTCGCCCGGGCTTTGTCGGTATATATTGTATATCATCCAGCTTGATAGCCAATGTAGTAAAGCTAGAGCTCATCCCATCACTTACTGCTTGGTTTTGGAACTATGCTCTGGCGGCAAAGCATCTCCACCAGTCTCGATACTCAGTATTTACGGAAATCCAGCACCAGATATGAGAGCAGCAGAACTACACTCACCACTGACCAGTTACCGACGAAATGGCCTTTACACCAGTGCACCTAAACTCATCGTGGGCAAGTCCGACTCCCAACTAGTGCAGAGAAACACCTTGTCAGCTAAGCCCGCAAGTACCTCACCTACAAAATCAACATTGTCGCGTCCTCTACTTCGAGCACCCAAATTACTTTAGCCGTTTCTTAAAAAAATATAGTACTTTCGCTCGTAAAAGTTTCGGACGCAATTGAGTAGCAATTGTAAAACACAAGTATCATATAAGATAGTTAAAGAGTTGCATATTTGATCCCCTAGTACCACTCTTTTAACTCAACTTTCTTACAATTGCGACGCCCCAACCCATTAGCTACCGCAGTATATTTTAAGTTAACTGGCTTTTGATAGATTCGTCTTTGATTGATGAGTCATTGTAAAGGAATAAAGTTTTAGCTATAATAATTGTCAACGTGGGATCATCTTCAATAGGTAACTGAATCTTACTGCTGGGTTTAGCATTCTGAGACGGTAACAGATTTATGTGCTTGCCGCTGTCTTTTATTTGAGCAAACCCGCTACCCAAATTAATTCGGTATGCATTTAACTTCCCGTTGAAGCATAAATAATTTCCCTGAAAACTAACATTCTGTAAACCCAGTTCCGGCAGAAGCCAAGTCAGAATTTGCTGCCTAATTTTCCCTGATGCATTTTCTGAAAATAATCCAGATTGATAAGAAATCCGATAAGCTCCTAAATCTGACCGGCTACCAGAAAGTACTGAATCATCAGCAATGCTTGTTGATGCAATAAATAAGTCAATATCACGGCATAATTCGGATAATGCTGTTGGTGGTAAATCACGAATTTGCACTTGGTTCCATGCAGACCTTGATTCATCCAGTTTAACTGTATTACCTCTAGTAAATACAAGCTCTTTTGTTGGAATATAAAGGTCATTTCGATCATAGTCGCAAATTAGGTGAGCCGTTATATCTAGTGCTTTAACGTAACGACGCGGCCAGCTTGCACCTTCATGAACATAAGTAAAGGTCCAACCTAAATTATTAGCTATTGCCATTAATTTGTTCACCTGTAGAAAATGGCCGCTAAACCGCATTGTGCTCACCAAATTCGCTTCTGTCTCTGAAAAAGGATAAAATTCACGAAAGGCCTGTCGTTCAGGCTGTAGTATTTCACGCTGCCAAAAGAGTTGTTGCCATTGCTGGATAGTCTGTCGGTCACTCAATAAAGGGTGCCACAATAACACTATGTCATCATCCTGTAGTGCAACCGGCTCTCCGCTTAGGCTGAAAAGCCCAGCGTCTTCAATGACAAAATCCTGTTGTGTTGTCTGATTGCGCCAGATCATATGAGTTATTACCGGACGAACAAGTGGATGAGAATAAAGATACGTTTTCCAATCAGCCCCTTTCCATCGACGATCGTTAAGCCAATATGTCCGTAATCGCTTTTGAATGTCACTGAGTACTCCATGTACCTGTTTGACTTCTGCATCAATTTCGCGTAGGTCAAGCTTAAGTTTAGGAGTAGTTTTTAATTTTTTTCCCGACAGATCGTACCACTCCTTGTATAGTTTCATACCACGAACTGATAGCTCCAAGCGATAATCCTCCAAAAAAATAGTTTTTCTGCTTTGAGCAGAAAAACTATAAACAGGAATTGACTGATCGCTTAGCAACTCTTCGTCTACGTTTGAATTTGCAATAAAGAGAGCAATTGCTTTTTCTATCTGAACAGTAAATCGGTTATACCGTGACTTTGTCTTCATAAGACACAATACTCCAAACGCGGCTAGTTTACCAGAACGGGCAAGGCTATCAAGACCCAGATTTCCTAAGGAAGTACAACGGGGGCCGATACCGCTAATTTTAGTGTATGCCTCCTCGACGATCATTCGTACAATCTGCAACGAGTTTTCGGTGGTGTAATGAACACATAGCCAGATAAATGCCTTGATTGTGTTTCGATTTACGTCCAGATACCAAAATTCCTCCTTGCCCGAGTCTGTCATCAGAACACGTAACTCCTGGAAAAATCGTTCCTCGCCGAATTGCGTCACATGGCGTTTAGCTTCGGTCAACCATTTGATTGTTGGAGATTTGGAAGCAGGAGTGCTAATGAGGAAATCCATAATTCTATACCAACTCTCCCTGCTATTTAGACCATTTATGTAGCGCTCCTTGAACCAACCCCAGTTGACATCACTCAGGAACCGATTAGAGTTAGTTGGTTCTACCCGTTGCAAAACCTGCTCTTTAAGTTGATGAAACGGAATTTTATTTTGATTGTCAAAATTAAGTAGAGCATATAGGTCTAATGAAAGCAAATTTGGAAACCGTACTGCCAGATAGGTATTTACAAAATATTGATACTCCGACTCTGCCATGAAAGCCAGTGAGCCAATTGTGTAGGTTTTCCCGTCAGTGTATTGCGTACGTAGTGTTAACTGACGAATCGGAATAATAATCAGCCGGTAGCCGGTCTGTTGTTTTCTTAATACCTGATTAATATCCTGCACCGGGAAGTCAATCTGAACGTCTTCCCCATTTACGTTCATATGAAAGAGCGTTCCCCCATCTTCATTATAAATATTAGGGCGTTTTACATTTGTTAAAGCTGCCGGTATTATTAAACTAAGATCATTTAATAAATTACGGAAATAACTGTGTTTCTTATCATTATTATCTCTCTCGAGTTCATACCATATTAACGTATCAGACTGGCTGTGGATGCGGCATGGATTCAATCGATTTAGAAACAAAGCCTTCAGATCAATATTGTCAATACGGGTGGCTAGTTGGCGTAAAATTTGTATACCCTCAGGCCTACAAATGATCTCCCCATAATATTTTGGCTGAAATAGCATCTGTTCAAACTCATACACTAAATCGTCGGTATACTCCAGCTTATCGGCTATATTTGTAAATAAGGGAATCACTAAATGCTGCATGATAAAGCTATCAACCTTATGTGTAGCTCTAAGAAATGATAGCATCCATTCTCGACGTGGTTGAACTCCCCGTAACAGTTCACTTAAAGCACTTGCCCATATACCTTTAACTTCATCGTGCAGATATTCATAATTCAAAAAATAACTAATTGCAATTAACATCTCTTCCCAATTCTGCCTACTATAGGTAAGAAATGTTTCAAAGTTTTCTATATTATTAGCTTTTAACTTTTTACGTTGTTTCCAATCGGTTCGCAGGAAAATTGGTAATTGTTTAAAAGTTAGAAAATTACTCAGTTGAATGCAAGTTTCAGTGCTCAGTGTCGGTTGATGAGTTTGATTATAGAATTTGACACAAGATTTAAGATGAATATGTTCGTGTGTAAGTAATTCGGACCCAATTCTTAAAAATATATAAGGAGTTCCATGAGCTCTGACATTTTCTAAAAAAATAAGATAATCATTTATATCTAACGGTGTTAGTTCTCTCTTTTCATAAACAAACGATGAAGCGATATTGTACGGAGTACTAATATTTTGGTCTTTTCTAATACAAAGAGCATGATAAGCACGAAGCAACATCCGGCTTAGTTCAACAGAAGAACGCAAGGAAGAATTATTAGGCAGCCCTCTTACTAACGATGTACACGACCGTATTGATTCATAAATCAATGACCTTTCCTCAGAGTAGGATTTCTCCGTAAATAGCTGCTTAAATAGCTGGTCAAAAAAAACCTGATTTTTAGTTTGGTAAGTTAGATATAAAATAGCTGCTAATTGATGATAAGCTGCCTGCAGTGAACTTGAACTGGCAATTCTTTGTCCTAAATAAGATTCTTGTTTCCACGAATTGAATAGTGGCTCATAGAACTTCTGCTCAAAAGTTACAATAGATAACTTTGAATTCGTAAACCAATCTAAAATGAGATCAGAAAATTCTCCAGTGAATATATCTTTATCAGATGAGTTAAGGTTAGCAAATACTTGTTTCAAGGTTTCCATACTTAGTAAGAAAAAAAAGATATAGTTTTAAGGTGGTCTACATCAAAAAAGGCAATTACTGATTGATCTGTTAAATTAACAGGCTGCTGTATATCGTTTACTTTCATTCCATCGATGATCAGTATAACTTTTCCACAATTTATGGCACCAGCAAGTAGATAGCTCAAGCGTTCAACGTCCATGTTATATCTCCATTCGTTGTAAACATGAAGTGCAGTTTGGCGTAGTTCTACCATTTGTTTATCATCGAGATTTGAAAAATTGGTAAACTCTGTTTGCTCAAGTAGCAGTTGAAGAGCATCCCAATTGCTGTTCCCCTTTGTATAATGGGCAAAAAGTGCAATTATCAATTCAAAGCACGAATGAAATTGATACTGCCTGAGTGCAGTTACGTAACGCTTTTTTGCTAGAAGCGTTGAGGGCGTTTTCAGAATAACCATTCTTTGCTGGCAAATGATCTTTTTACGTATAAAGCAGAAGCAGTAAACATACATTGGTTCTTTTGATTGTCCTAACAAGGTTAATGTTAGCTCGTCAAATCGCATCTACCAAACCGATGTCTTGTCAGCTTTATAAAAAATTTACTCCAATTGGAAACAATTCAAACATTAAGCTTGCAAGCTCAATATAACCCGTTCACTTTCAAATATTTATTTAGCTGATTAGAAAAGTGGCCCTATTAATCTGCAGTAGTAAAAACGGGGGAGATATAGCTTTATCAACATACGCATACCTTAAACTGCGTCAGAGGAAGGTAGCGCTTCTTGTCAACCTTAACCATAGTAGTCCGATGAAACCGACGAGACGAAATTTCTTACAATCGCTGGGGGTTGGCGTGGCCGGCCTGGGCGTAGCCCCCGAAGCCTCCGCCCTGCAACCGCCTAAAGTGGCCAAGGCAGCCGCCGACGAGCAAATCCTGTTCGTGGGCGATACCATTGCCATTGCCAACACCGAATACGGTAAAGTCCGGGGGTTTATTCTTCGGGGTATTCATCAGTTTCTGGGCATTCCCTACGGAGCTGATACGTCGGGCAAGAACCGGTTCATGCCCCCGCAGAAACCAGCGCCCTGGACCGATGTCCGGCCTGCGCTCTGGTGGGGCAACTCCGCTCCGCAGATCATGGAAAAACGGTACGCCAATCCGTATGCTGCATTTGTCGATCACTGGAACTACGACGATGTGTCGGAGGACTGCCTGAAACTGAACGTCTGGACACCGGCGCTGGATACCCAGAAACGCCCCGTTGTCGTCTGGCTGCACGGAGGAGGTTTCACCAACGGCAACGGCATTGAGCAGGACGGCTACCACGGCGAAAACCTGACCCGGCTGGGTAACGTGGTGTTCTGCTCGCTCAATCACCGGCTCGGCCCGCTGGGGTACACGCACCTGAAAGCCGCCGGTGGGCATCCGGCATCGGGTAACGTCGGGAATCTGGACATGGTAGCGGCTCTCGAATGGGTGAAGAACAACATTGCCAATTTTGGTGGCGACCCCAACAACGTAACCATCATCGGTCAGTCGGGTGGCGGGGCCAAAGTAACGACTCTGATGAACATGCCCTCGGCAAAAGGCCTGTTCCACAAAGCGGTGGCCCTGAGCGGCAGTTCGCTGGCCGGATCCAACAGGGAGTACGCCGAAAAACTGGGAATGAAGGTCATGGAAGAAGCCGGCCTGAAGCCCGGCGAGATCGACAAACTTCAGCAGATTCCGTGGCGGCAGTACATCGACATTGCTAATCGGGCCGCTGAGAAAATGGCCGACGAAGCCAAACGGATGAACATCCAGCGCGGAGGGTTCTCGCCCGTGGGCGATGGCGCTACGCTGGCCGATGGCCCCTTTTTCAGCGATCCAAGCCATTTCTCGGCCAACATACCGCTGCTGATCTGCTCTACCTTCCACGAACAAAGCCCCAGCCGGACGGATGCGGCTCTGGAAACCATTTCGCTGGCCGAAGTCAAAGAGAAAGTGAAGCCTCGTTTTGGGGATAAAGCCGGCGACATCGTGGATGCCTACGCAAAAGCGTTCCCGAAGGCCCGCCCGATCGAGATCTGGTCGCTGGTCGTTTCGAACCGCAAGAACGCCGTGGCAGCCGCCGACGCCAAAGCCGCGCAGCAGAAAGCCCCCGTGTACGTAGCGTGGTTCGGCTGGCAGCCGCCCCTGTTCGATGGCCGGATGCGGGCTTTCCACTGCGACGACATTTGTTTCTGGTTTTACAACACCGATCTGATGCTGACCCACACGGGCGGTGGCAAACGCCCCCGGGCGCTGTCGGAAAAGATGGCCCGCTCGTTTATCAACTTCGCCCGAACGGGCAATCCGAACGGCGGTGGTTTGCCCACCTGGAAACCCTATTCCAGCCAGAACGGCGAAACGATGGTACTGGACGACACCCCGGTGCTGATGAACGACCCTGATCGTGAAGCCCGGAAGGCCCTGGCTTAATCGCCGAATCAGGCTTTGTTTGATTTGATTATCCCGGAAAACAACCGGGGCTTTTCGTTGAGAGTAGCATCCATAACTCATTCGATCCAACCCAATACGTACCGCAGACGACCATGTCTCAAATCAAGAAAGAGGACCTCAAGCAGGAAGTGTTTGACCTCTATGATGACTACGCCCACAACCGCATCGACCGGCGTGACTTCACCCAAAAGCTGTCGGCCTACGCCGTGGGCGGCATTACAGTGGCTTCCCTGATGAGTTTTCTCATGCCCGATTACAAGGGGCAGATTCAGGTCAAAGCCGATGATCCTCGTCTGAAATCAGACTACGTTACGTACCCATCGCCCAAAGGGGGCGGCTCGATCAAGGCCCTGCTGTCGAAGCCGGTCAATACCCAGAAACCGTTGGGCGGGATCATTGTCGTGCATGAGAACCGGGGCCTGAATCCGCACATTGAGGATGTAGGCCGACGGGCGGCTCTGGCCGGGTTTATCTCCATTGCGCCGGATGCCCTGACGCCCCTGGGTGGTTATCCCGGCACCGACGACGCCGGTCGTGAACTGCAAAGCAAACGCAACCGCGACGAGATGCTGGAGGACTTCATAGCGGCTTTCGACTACCTGAAAGGCAACAAAGACTGCAACGGCAAAATTGGGGTCGTCGGTTTTTGTTTTGGTGGGTGGATTGCCAACATGATGGCGGTCCGCATCCCGAATCTGGCGGCCTCGGTTCCATTTTATGGCGGCCAGCCGGCGGCCCAGGACGTAGCCAGCATCAAAGCCCCCCTGCTGTTGCACTACGCAGCCCTCGACACACGCGTGAACGAAGGCTGGCCGGCCTATGAAGCGGCACTAAAAGCCAACAACAAGGCGTACACGGCTCACATGTATCCGAACGCCAACCACGGTTTTCATAATGACACCACCCCGCGGTATGACAAAGCAGCCGCCGAACTGGCCTGGAACCGTACCGTCGATTTTTTCAAAGCGAATCTTTCGTAACAGATCAATACTATTTGCTGTATCACGCTCTAAAGCGTGCTGAAAATCACTTACTGACACAGAAAAGCCGCCCCTCCAGGACGGCTTTTCTGTATTGGTGGGTGTCCTGATGTACTCACATTGCAGAGCTGTACACTAGCTGCATGCTTATTCTAAAGCACGTAAAGCGGTAACGGGTTGGGGATTACGTTGTAACCTACGCTTGCTAATGTACCGTCACTGGGTTACAGGCATCAATGTAGTCGGGTACGTTCTGAAACCAGAATCGATACGTGTACCTATGGTGCTCTGAGCTAAGACAACAGGACTTACCACCCCACTCAGGACTCGTCGTAGCGAAGAGTCAGGGTACGAATCCGACTACTCCCCTGGTCTTTACCGCTCAGACCAATTCCGATCCGGGGAGCCCGGTCCCAGCGGGGCAGAAAAGAGCCATCCAGCGGAGCATCCGTCAGCGGGACATACGTACCTTCCCGGGTGCGCCACCCGAACTCGTAATCCCGGCCGCCCTGACACCGTATTTGTAGGGTAACCGAAGGACTATTGTTCGCTACCGGCTGCGTTTTCAGCACCTGACGCGTTCCCCCTTTGATCTGCCAGAGTTCAACCCCGCCCGGCCGAATCCCGATGCCCAGCTGATTTTGCGCATCACCGTATAAACACAAGCTTTGAAGCAGGTCCCCCTTGGGTTCGATGGCGGCCGACAGGGTATAGGTCCCTTTTTTGACGACCACTCCCAGGAACGTACCCGCCTGATCTGATCCCTCATTGACCAGTTGCAGTTGCCCCTGCTGAACCCTGTACGCTGGCTTGGGACGACTCACATCCCAGACCCAGGGCACCGGGTTGACCGCCTGGCTAAAATCAGCGGACAGGTTTATCTTCCGTTGCTGCGCTGCCTGAAGCGGTGACTCAGCCCGAATGGGCGTTGAGTGCCCATACCGGAAAGCGGGCCATTGGCTTTTATCATCCCAAATCAGCTCACTCAGCACACCCTGACGACCGGTAAACGTAAAATCGTCGCCGTTGTAGGCATGGTGTAAATAGAAGTAACGCTGATCGGGCGTAACCACTACGGTTCCGTGACCCGGGCATTTCCAGTTTTTATCACCGACCAGCATCGGGTTATTGGCATATTTCTCCCAGGGGCCCTGCAGTTTTTCGGCACGAGCCACACCTACCTGGTAGTTACACTGGGCTCCACAGCAGGCGTTGCCCGAATAGAGCATGTAATAGTAGCGACCTCGTTTGACAATTGCCTGCCCCTCAACTCCCCCCTTTTCCCAATTGGCCTGCTCAGCCTGTATGAGTGAAAACGCCTGTCCCGTAACCTTGAGCCCATCAGCCGATAGTTCAGCGCCCAGGATCTCAATAGCCCGGCCTTTATCCAGCCCGTACGCTTTCCAGGTAATAAAGAGTTGGCCGGCTTCCTCAACGATAAAGGGATCAATCGCTTCGCTTGTCCATTCCAGTAACAAGCCGTGGTCGGTAAACCCCTTCGTCAGGTCGCGGCTCGTAGCCACCCCGATAAACGAACGCTGGTCGGTTTTTCGCCGGGCCGTATAGTACACGTAGTACGTACCATTCCGATAGAAAAGCTCCGGTGCCCAGTAGCTGCCCATCGTCCACGGAGGCAATTCGTTAAACACCGGACCAACATACGTCCAGTTCACCAGGTCTTTTGAGGTATATATGGGATAAGCTGGTCCCCACTCCGAGGACGTACCAACGGCAACATAGCTGTCGCCAACCCGAACGACGGATGGATCAGCAAAATCGCCCGCGATAACCGGATTTGTGTAGGTAACCCCAGGGCCAGGAGATGATTGCGCGAAGGCCTGCGCGGCTATTGAAAAAAAAGTAATAACGACTAGAACAACGTTTCTCATCCGATGATGGCTTGATGATTGAGTAGCTGATACTTGATTTGACAGATGCTTGCCCAAAAGCCGAAGATAGGTACCTACCATGACCGTTCCACCAAAATGTGCAAGTATTCGTATTGATTCCGGTGCGCCCCAGTCCACTAGTTTGGTTTACCATAGAGGATTTGGCCGGACCAGCTGATGCCGCGATTTCTACCGTCGTAAAACCAATCAGGCCATTGCTTTTGAAAAAGCAGCAACCACCCGGCTGGGGTAAAAGCGCTACGGCCTTTTCTTCTCCTGATCGTATAGACGTCGACTGGCTTCAGCTTATCCAGTCGGTCGGTCAACCTTAGGTGGATAGCCTGTTGGATCATTGAGTCGATACTAGCGTTTTTAAGCTATGATCTTCCCCTTTTCAGACATTGACCCGGAAACTACCAGAAGAACGTACAGCTCAGGCGGGCGAAAAACGGCGTTCCGGGTGTAAAGTGAATCTCCTCGACTGGGGCCGCTTCGCCCTGCAAACGGCTTTCGGTGGCAAACTGGGTTTCCTTCCAGCGCGTATCGAACAGGTTTTGCACCGACAGGCTCAGCATGTACTTGCGCCTGCTGTAGTTGACCAGCAGGTCATTCACAAAATACCCCTTCGCTACGATGCTGTTGTCTTCGTTGGCGGGTCGGTCGGCGATGTAGCGGTACCGTAGCGACCCACTCCACGGACCCGCGTTTTGCAGTGACAACCCGCCCACGGATGTAAACACCGGCGCCAGGGGCAGATACGCCTGGCCGGCTTCCGCTCCGATAGCCCGGGGCCGGGCGGTGTTGAGGTCGAGGTCGGCGTACAGGTGGCGGGTAAGCTGGTACCGTGCCGATACGTCAATACCCATCCGGCGCGAGCGACCACTGGGTTCCACCAAGCCCTCATCCCCGACGTAGACAAACTCCTGCGCCAGCCACAAATACCAGGCAGCCGCGTTGATGAGCAGTTTCGGAAACGGCTTGACAATTACGCCCAAATCAGACCCATAAGCTGGCGGCAGCATCTCGCCGGTACGCTGGAGCGGGCCATTCTGCGCCACAACCACCCGCGTATCGTTCGAGTGAAAGCCCCGGCCGGTGTTCAGATACACCTGCAGCCGCGGATTGGCTGTGTAGTACAGGTTCAGCTTGGGCGACAGTATCCCCTGCGTGGTTGAGCGGCCTGTAGCCGGACTTTGGCGTAAATCGGTGTACCGGCTGCGGAAAAAGTCGTACCGGAGGCCCGCGTTGAGCGTAAAGCGGTCGGATAGCTGCACCACCTCATCAGCGTAGAGGGCCGCGTTGAGTTCGTTGATGGTACCGTACTGCACCCGTTCCAGGGTTTCAGTGCGGTTGCGGGTATACGACAACTCGGTGGGCGTTGCGCCGGCACCGGTTAGGTCCTGCCGATACTGCGCCCCGAACGTAGTTGTCCACTGGCTGCGGCCCACCTGCGACTGGATGGCATAGCTCCCGTTGTAGCCAAACAGGTTCCGCCGTTCGCGCTGCCGAATCTGGTCGCCGTTGATGGAATCGCGGAGGAAAAATGTAAAGTTGGAATACAGCTCGAAGTTATAGTTGCTATAGAACAACTGGTTCCTGAGGGTATGCCCGCGGGGCGTCACCGTCACGAGCTGCGCGTTCAGGTTGGTCCGGCTGGCCTCTCCGCCTTCGGTCGGGTCGATGGCCCCGAAAAAGCCAATCAGCCCGTCGGCAACGGCCCGGTCGGGAATCTGGCCCGAGTGGTTCCACTTGCTCCAGAAGGTCGATGCCGTCAGGGTCAGGTGGGTACCGGGCGACAGGTGGCCGTGGTATTTTCCTAACACGTTGACCCGCTTAAAGTGCTGCGGAGCATCGAAGTACGAATCGCTGAACGAATACTCCGACGCTACGTAAGCCGACTGGTCGCCGGTCCGGGCTACGTCATTTTTGTTCCTGCTAAATATGCCATTCGCTCCCAGCAGGTTCAGGCCTGTCACGGCCCGGATGGTGTTGTACTGGCCCACTTCGAGTTTAGCAAAGGAGCGGTCGAGGGCGGTGCGGGTGCGGAAGTTGGCCCAGCCCGCCGTGGTGAAGTTTCCTTTGTCGGTTCGGTACGGTCCTTTCGCGAAATCAACCCCTTCCACTAGTTCGGGAATAACAAAGTGCAGGTCGGCATACCCCTGCCCGTGCGCGTGCGACACCATATTGACCGGCATATCATCGACCGTAAGCCGGATGTCGGTGCCGTGGTCGAGGTCGAAGCCCCGCAGAAAAAGCTGCTCAGCTTTGCCGCCCCCCGCGTGCTGCCCGATGAACAACCCCGGCACGAGCCGCAAGATTTCCTGCGAGTTGGTGATGGGCCGCAGCCGAATGTCGAGACTGCTGATGAGTTGCTGGTCGTGGGCCTTCAGCGCCGATACGGTCACTTCGTTGAGGGCGATGGATGCGGTGGTGAGCCGGGTCTGTACCGTAGTCACCTCGTCGTCCTTCACCTCCACAACAATGGTTTGCGTCTGGTAGCCCACGAACGAAAGCTCGACGCGGTACGGTGCAGGTGGCAGGTTCACAAACCGATACTGACCCAGTTCGTTGGTTACGGTTGCCCGGCCCAGTCCGGTCAGGTGTACGGTTACACCCGGCAGGGGTTGCCCGGTGGCGTCGTTACGTACGGTTCCGGTAATGCCGCCGAGGTGAGCAAACGTGAATGATGCGTTGAGGAAAATGAGTAAGAGCGTTGACAGAAACCGCATAAACGTGAATCCACTGGAGGACCCGGTAATTTCAGGGGGGCAAAACTACTACGAACAGGCGGTAGCCCGCCAGTTTATTTTTGGGTTCACTACCAGTTTACCCCAGCCCGACTAACCAGCAGGATGACTGTGCTGCTACGTATCCGACTGCCGGGTAACGATTGAGCCGTTCCAGATGCGGGGATACCCTCGGCGGCCCCGGGAAAGGCCATCAGGAAAAATGGCTAACGGCTTACATCTGGTAACGTTGATACGTATCTGGTATGGCCCGTCAGATCATGCCTAACCGGTAGTCCTACCGGTATGTTTGGCTTGTCAGCCGGCCGAATCTCGACGACAGGTCAGAAGGTTACCCTACCTAAGAGGTGGGTCGTCAGCCCGGTACCCGCGTATCAGGGAATTAATTCATTCTCCAGCAGTTGCTGCATCACAAACGCCTGCGCTCCGCAGGGCTTGGCCATTTCGCCCAGTTGCGACAGTGCAACGGTCAGGTTATCCCGGTAGTTGGGCAGACAGTACGTGTCGATGGCTTCTTCAATGGGTCGGATGATGGCCCGTTCGGCCTGGGCCAGCACCCCATTGACAATGATCAGCTCGGGATTGAACAAGTGCACGGCAATGGCCAGTCCCCGCCCCAGTTGCCGGCCGGCTTCGTCAAGCAGCTCAATCGCAAAGGCGTCGCCGGCGTTGGCCTCCCCGATAATGGTTTCAATGGTTAAGGCCTCGGACCCGGCAAGCCGCGATACCCGCCCATTTTGTAAACCGGCCTGCGCCCGCCGGATCAGCGCCGGGGCCGATACCTGGGTGTCGAGACACCCTATTTTTCCGCAGTAACAGCGTTCACCGTCCGGGTCTACCTGGATGTGGCCCAGTTCGCCCGCAAAGCCGGCGGTTCCCTGCAGGATGTAGCCGTTAATGATTACGCCCATTCCCACGCCCCAGTCAATCAGCATCGATATGACGTGTTTTCGTCCCTGCGCCAGGCCGAACCGGTGTTCGCCCAGCATAATCGCCTTGGTGTCGTTGATAAAAAAAACCGGCGCGTTAAAGAGGGTTTCCAGCAGTTGGTTCAACGATCCCTCCGGCTGACTGATTTCCGGATACGTATGATTAACGCCCTGAACCGGATTGACAAGACCGGGCAGGGCCGCCCCTACCCCAACCACCACCAGCCGATCGGCCCTGATCTGGTCGGCAAGCGTCTGCAGCGGTGCTTCCAGTTGTTCAACAAAACGAGCGGAATTCGTCAGCTGCAGGGGCAGATCGACGCGGTACCGAACCTTATTCAGAAGATTAAATACGAATAATTTCGTGTCGTGAACGGTACTGTCGACAACCACGATGACGTATTGCTCCGGATTGAGGGCAAACAAAGACGGTTTCCGGCCAAACTGCGCAGCGCCGGTACCGATGCCCCGCACCCAGCCCCCCAGAATCAGTTCGTCAATCAATGCGGTCATGGACGGCACGCTACTGTGAACCAACTTCGCCAGCTGAGCAATCGACTGAGGGCCAGCTTGATACAACTCGTTTAAAACCTGGCGTTTCAGGCGGTATTTCTTGGCGTCAATTACTGAAAAGAGGGCATTATCCTGCATGCATGTAGGGCTTATGTTCGTCGGCAACCGATCCTGGTGATCAGGGTATGTAGGACGCCCAAAAGTTAACAGATCGTTCTTAAAAAAATTTAAAAATATATCTTTTCATCACAATTTTCTTGTGTTGAGCGCTTATTTACTTCTTTTTATTACTATGAGCTAAGAAAATCAACCATATCCACCGCAGACCGAATTGCCCGGCAGAAAAATCAGGGCTGCGCCGGCGACGGTTTCTTCCGCTCCCAGTTCCCTTTTTCCGGTTGCGGGCGAACGATGTGTACGTCGAGGATAGCGTATGGCCGGGCCAGGTACTCGCGGATCAACGTCCTGAGCGAATAACCATCGGGGACATCCTGGGCGGCAAACGCTACGGCTTCAATTCCTTCGTGGTTGCCGATATAGAGCGCCCGGGCGTTATGAAAATTCTGGGAGATGATGGTGATCTTTTGCTGGTTGAATACCTCCCGACAGCGAACCACCGAATCGAACGTACGGTAGCCGGCGTAGTCGAGCAGCATAACGGTTTCGGGAACGCCCAGCTTCAGCAGCGCCCGTTTCATATCCACGGGCTCGTTGTAATACTCAGAATCATTATTGCCGCTCAGGATCAGGTATTTCACTTTGCCTTCCTTAAACAGGCGGGCGGTAGCCTCCATCCGGTAGCGAAAAAACAGATTTTCCTTACCACTCCTGACAAACTTGCTGGTACCCAGAACCAGCCCTACGTCGTTGGACGGCAACCGATCAATATTGAAGTAGATTTGATCCCGGGTGCTGTAGACCACCCACCAATTGCAGATCAGTACGGTTGTGACACCAACAAAGCCAAGGACGATGCCGCCCTTGACCAGTCGTTTCACCGCACGCACCCACGTCATCTCGTGGTGTTTATCTCCGCTGTAGTCGGTGGTATACAACGTCGGGTTCATTAATGGTACGAAAGTTACGAAAATAAGCCTAACTGAATTGACTCCTTTTCCATCGGTTCGTCAGTATCGGTTACTTCCTCCGGTAAGACCGTTTCGAGCGGTGTACCGTTGGCATGGCCGGATTTTATATCCGTCGGTACTGCAGGTACCGGTTTGGGAGCCAGCAGCTTAACATCTTTAAGTTTAGCAAACGGCAGCTTGTTACCCAGCGCTTTCCACCCCCGGACCTCAATGAAGCCTTCGGGCTCCAGCACCATCTTCTCAACCGGTCCGCGCTCCTTCACCTGGTGCACAATCTCGATGCGTGGATACCGGTCGGCCGTTACCGCCAGCAGCCGCGACCCTTTGGTGTCGCCGATGAAGCTGAACTTCTTGTCCAGCGAGGTCGTCTCGATCTTGAACCGCTTAACGTACCACGACTTCTGGTTGGCTTCGTAGTAGATCGCCGACAGCACCGTTTCCGGATCGAACTTCGTCAGGATGGTAATATCGCCCGGTTCGTAGCGGTTGGTCAGGTCGAAATTCGTCAGTTCGTACTCCCCGTTGGTATATACCACCAGAATACTGTCCCGGGCATCAAAATTACCCAGCAAACGGCCCCGCTCGTCGCGGTTCAGGCGACCCAGGTGATCGTCGTACCAGATATCCACTCCGCCGAGGGTCGACGTACCGGCCGATTTCTGCGTAATCTTCCGCACGGGGTACTTCGTCAGGATATTGCCCTGCGCCGACCGGTTTTTGATGCCGACCGTCGCAAAATCAAAGTCAAACTGCTTTACTTTCGCCGAACTCTGTGCCGTCAGATTGACGGTAATCACTTCCGCTTCGCCGTTATCGTTCGCGCTGAAGTACAATACCTTCGACTTTGGGTTTCCCATCGTGAGATCGTATTCCCGGTCGCGGGTCACCCCCGTCACCGGAAACCGTTTGATCATCGAGATCCCCGACTTGCCATCCAGGTACACCAGGTTATAAATCTTCCGCTCGTCATTCTTCTTAAAGACCGATACGTACAGAATATCCTTACCAACGAAAACTTTCTCCTGAATTTTCGTCACCATGCACTTGCCATCACGCCGGAAGACAATGATATCATCGATATCGGAACAATCGCTGACGTATTCGTCTTTTTTCAGCCCATAGCCGATGAAACCACCTTCCCGGTCGACGTACAGTTTCTGGTTGGCAGCGGCCACCACGCTCGCAGCGATGGTGTTGAACGCCCGAATCTCGGTTTTTCGCTCGCGGCCCTTGCCGTATTTCTTCTGCAGGTCGCGAAAATAGCCGATCGCATAACGGGTAATGTTCGCCAGGTTGTCTTCAGTTTCGGCCAGTTCCTGCTCCAGTTTCCGCATCAGCTCCTCCGCCTTGAAGCCGTCGTACTTCGAAATCCGCTTGATCTTGATCTCGGTCAGCCGGATCAGGTCATCTTCGGTGATGTCGCGGTAAAACAGCTTCTTGAACGGCTTCAGCGCCTTATCGATTGTCTGCAGTACGGCGTCGAACGTTTCGCACTCCTCAATCTTGCGGTAAATCCGGTTCTCGATGAAAATCTTTTCGAGCGAGCTGTACAGCAGCCGCTCCATGAGTTCACTACGCCGGATTTCCAGTTCGCGTTGCAACAACTGTACCGTTTGGTGCGTGTTGACGCGAAGAATATCCGTAACGCTGACGAAATGGGGCTTATCGCCGATGATTACGCAGGCGTTGGGCGAAATCGACACTTCGCAGTCGGTGAAGGCGTAGAGCGCGTCAATGGACACGTCCGGCGAAACGCCCGGCTGCAGGTGTACCAGAATCTCAACGTCCCTGGCCGTATTGTCGACCACGGCGGCTACGTTCTTGGCCGGCGACTTGATCCGGATCTTGCCCAGTTCAGCCGCCTTGACAATCGAATCGATCAGCTGCGAGGTGGTCACCCCAAACGGTACGTCGCGAATGGCCAGGGTTTTCTTATCGACCTCTTCGATGCGCGCCCGGACCCGGATTTTACCGCCCCGGTGGCCGTCGTTGTAGTTCGTTACGTCCACCAGGCCACCCGTCTGGAAGTCGGGAAACAACTGCACAGGCTTATCCTTCAGGATCTGAACGGAAGCCTCGATGAGCTCGTTGAAATTATGCGGGAGAATTTTAGTCGATAAGCCAACGGCGATGCCTTCTACGCCCTGCGCCAGCAGGAGCGGAAACTTGACCGGCAGGGTTACCGGCTCGCGCTTCCGGCCATCGTACGACAACTGCCACTCGGTGGTTTTGTCGTTGAACAGCGTGTCGTGTGCAAACTTCGACAGCCGTACTTCAATATAACGCGGTGCCGCGGCTCCGTCGCCGGTACGGACATCGCCCCAACTCCCCTGGGTATCAAAAAGAAGTTCTTTCTGGCCGATGTTTACCAGAGCCTCGCCGATGGACGCGTCGCCGTGGGGGTGGTACTGCATCGTCTGCCCGATCACGTTGGCCACCTTATTAAAGCGGCCATCGTCCATCTCTTTCATGGCGTGCAGAATCCGGCGCTGCACCGGCTTCAGCCCATCTTCGACGGCCGGAACGGCCCGTTCGAGAATAACGTACGATGCGTAATCGAGAAAGTAATTTTCGTACAGACCCGACACGACGGTCTGGTCATGGAGGACTTCGTTTGTGGTATCAGTTATAACGGGTTGATCAGTGCCGGCATCGTCGGATGACGACAGGCCGTCTTCAATCGGTTCCTGCTGTTCTTCGTTCATCATGTACTATTACGGAACTATTACAGTTGACAAAAAGGCGGGATTAGCCACGGGCCGTCAAACCCTATGACTCCTTAAAGATACAAAAAAATAGCGATAATCGTGCACTACGGGCTGTTTTTCCCCAAACATACCCTAATACAAGTATAGCACACCCATCTCCTATACGTACCGCTATTGCTTCTGCCCTTCGTGCTTAATACCCTTTCGACAGATCAATCGGATTCTCCAGCGGTTCTCCATTCCGGAATCGGTGCAGGTTGCGCAGGAACTGAGCGGCCTTACCTTCGTCTTCCGTTTGCTGTCCGCCCCCGGTATGCTGCGTCAGGATCACGTTCGGCATCGCCCAGAGCGGACTATCGGCCGGCAGGGGCTCCGTGGCCGTTACGTCCAGCACGGCCCCGCCCAGCCGACCCTGTTGCAGGGCCTCGATCAACGCGGGCTCGTCGGTGGTGCTGCCCCGGCCAATGTTGGCGTAGACGCCGTCGGCGGGCATGGCCCGAATCAGGTCGGCCGAGAAAAACCCTTTGGCCGTACCGGGCAAGGTATTGATGACCAGGTCGGTCTGGGGTAAGATCGCTTTCAGTTCGTCAACCGAATGCAGTTCCGCCCGGGGGTCTGTGCGGGCGAGCATGTTCACCTCGCACTCAAAGCCGGTCAGCATGGTTCGCACGGCCTGCCCAATGGCGCCCGTTCCGAGAATGACGACCCGTTTCCGGCGCAGCAGCCCCAGCTTGTACCGGATAGGTACCCCTACCCAGTTCCGCTGGTGCTGCAGCACGGCCAGTTCGTGGATATGCCGGTAGAGACCGATGATGCCGGCGACGATGGTTTCGGCGCAGGGCCAGGCGAAAAAATCGCCCATGTTGGCTACCGGCACGGACAGCCGGAGGTTCTGGTACCCATCGAATCCGGCCGAGTCGAGCTGCCAGAACTGCAGGGTTTGGGGCGCACGGGCAACCCAGGCCGGGGGGACATTCCCCATCACTACGTCGGCCCGTTCAAAGGTGGACTCCAGCTCATGCTCGGGCAGTTCGGAGCGGAACTGTACGTCGGCGAAGGCCGACACCTGCTGCCGGATAGCAGCGCGGGTCGTATCGTTCAGGCGGGTATAAACAAAGATCAGCATACAATAGTGGTAACTTCGGAACGGGCGGCTTGTTCTACCGACCGCCTTTCAACTGGGCCGTCAGCCAGGTCATCAGCTTTTCGGTTTGCTCGGGATACGTCCAGTGGCCGGTGTCCCGGAAGAGCTCAAGGGTTTTCTTACCCGGTATGACGTTATAGGCCGCGTACATGGACGTCGGGGGGCAGGTTTCGTCGTTGAAGCCCCACGAGTAGTAGCCCGGTACGTTCACCAGCCGGGCGAAGTTAACAACATCGTAGTAGCCCGTTGTTTTAATTTTATCCGGTTTGTTGTTCAGCTCCAGGTTAGTCCCGGCGAACAGATGCGGCCAGCCCCCGGCGCGGTTGTTCAGGTAGCCCGTTACGTCGCAGAGGGCCGGGTAATAGGCCCCCAGCCATTTGATCCGCGGATCGAGCGCGGCCGTGATGATAGACAGGGCGCCCCCCTGGCTTCCGCCCGTTACGGCGAGGTTCTGCCCATCGAACTGCGGCATGCTGGCCAGGTAATCTACCGCCCGGACGCAGCCAAGGTACACCCGCTTGTAGTAGTACCGGTCGCGGTCGTCGAGGTTAGCCTGCTGGTAGTTCCGCAGCGGCCCCCGGCTCAGGTCGAGATAGACGCCCGGGTCAATGTTGACCGGTACGCCGTGAATACCCACTTCGAGCGTAATAAACCCTTTGTCGGCCTCGGCGATCATGCCCCCGTAAGGCCGAACGCCCGCGCCCGGCACCCGCAGAATGGCCGGGTATTTGCCTTCTTTTTTGGGCACGCATAAAATTCCGTAGAACCGCGAGTTATCAATATTCTGAAGGTTCAGGTGGTAGACGTTGGTATTTTCCGTGCACCGCTCGGGCAACAGCGTCATCCGGGCGTCGATGGGCAGTTTGGCCAGATCCTCTTTGGCCTTGTCCCAGAACGCCTTGAAATCGGCCGGGTTGGCAACGGTGGGCTGTATTTTCTCCGGCTCAAAAGCCGCCGTGGTCAGATTCCGGTATTCTTTTCCGTCTACGTCCACCGTAGCCACGCAGCGCAGAAATCCGGCCGTCCGCATGGTACCGGCATCGACCGATACGGGCGTGTCTTTGAGGGTAATGGTTTCGGTTTTGGTGGGGGGCATTTTCTCCGGTCCGATTTCATACCGCAGCCGGGCTCCTTTGAGTGGTACGCTGTTCTGATACGCCTGGATGGTAAAGCGGGCCGGTTCGCCAATCCGGTACGTCCAGTCGGCGTGGTCGGGGGTGATGATCAGTTTAACAAGCCGCTCGACCGGTTGAGCCAGCAGGGTACTCAGGGGCAGCCAGGTAATAAGAAAACAGACGGACAGCGTTTTTTTCATGGGCGTGCAGGTGGTTTTAGCCTACTGCCCATAAATGACAAGCTGATCGTGTTTCTACTTATGAACGGCCAAAATCAACGGACCGGAACAAACGTACCGCCTTGCCTGATCCGTGCCGGGTCGTTCTGCCGAAAACCAGCCGACCGCACAGCGTCTACTGGCTCCTGAGGACGTCTGCCGGATTCTGTCTCGTTGCCTTGATCGTCTGCGACCCGATCATGACGAAAGCGATGAGCAAAACCGCCAGCAAGCCGACAACCAGTTCGGCGATCTGCACGGGCGTATGATAGGGGAAATTTTTGAGCACAACGGTTTCGAAAAACAGGTACGTTACGGGCAGCGCGATCAGTGCCGATAGTGACAGCAGCACGAGAAAACTACGGCTCAGCAGGAAAACAAGGCTGGCGGAGCCAGCACCCATCACTTTGCGGATGCTGATCTCTTTGAGCCTGGTTTCGGTAGTGTATACCACCATACCAAACAGTCCCATTGATGCGATCGAAATGGCCAGAAATGACAAAAAGCCAATGATCTTGATCATGGTTGAAAAATCACTGTAGGCCTCTTCGATCTCCTGGTTATAGAACTTGGCCCGGAGCGGATGCACCCGATCAATCGTCTTCCATACGGACGCAATCTTGGCCATGGTCGCCGGCATATCGGTGCTTTGCAGCCTGGCATTGACGACGGCTCTGTCGTCCGGTGTCCAGGGCATGAAGGCTACCGGCCCGACGAGGTTGTCGACTTTGCCGTAGTGAAAATCCCTCATGACGCCGACGATGGTCATCCGGCGATTACGTACCCGGAAACTACTGAATGTAACCTGTTCCCCAATGGCCTGGCTGGGGTCGTTGTTACCAATGTTAAACCGTTTCAGGAATTGCTGGTTAACGATCACCTCGGTGGCGGCTTCAGCCGTTGTGGGTCGTGCCTTAAAGTTCCCCCCCGCAATGAGCTTGTAGTCGTGGAGAGGCAGGTAGTTTTCGTCGACGTGGTTGGTCATGACCAGAACCGAGTCCTGCGAATTGTTGTACTTCATAAAACCACCCCAGGCATTCCCGACGCTGGTGATGATCAACGACCGGGACAGCGCCGTGACTTCCGGCAGCTCGGCCAGTTCCTTCAGCAGCGCATCCGGTTTATTCCCCTGCGTATCAATGTTCAGGATATTTTCGGTAGTAAATCCGAGGTCGAAGGCCAGGATGTTTTTATACTGCACATAACCAACGGCGGTGGTTGTGATAAAGATCAGGGTAAGCGTGTATTGAATCACCACCAGCGCTCGCCGGACGGTGGCGTATCTGAACACATTCACCGACCAGTTCGCCTGTGATGCAGTTGGACCGCGCATGGCCGTCAGGGTGGACACATTGCGGAGGGCATTGATCGCGCTCACTTTCGAAAAGAACAGGGCCGGCATGAAACCGGCAATTACCCCCACGGTGACCGAAAAAGCGATGAAGGCGATAACCATCGACGGCGTCAGTTCGAGCTTCACCGTGCGCTGCATCTCCGGAGCCAGATTTATCAACTGCGGCCGCAACACCAGAAAGATGACGAAGGAAAGCAGAAGGGCGGCCAGCGAGATCATGACCGCTTCCACCAGAAACTGCTGCCATACCTGACGTTTTCCGGCACCGATCGCTTTGCGAAGGCCTATCTCCTTGAAACGGCGCATGGCCCGGGCCATCGACAGGTTGGCGTAGTTGAAACACGCCGATAAGATCACGACGAGTGCCAGCCCGCTGAGTATCCAAAGCACAACCGGGGGCATGTGGGGCCCTGTGGAACCAGGCCCGCCCTCCGATTGCCGGAGAGTCTCACCAACTACGATCGAATGCAACGGCAGAAGTTCGAGCTGAAGCTTCGTATTGGTTTCAGCGCGGTTTTCCTCCCGGGCAATGGCGTCGAGCTGCGCCTGAATTGACGCCCGGTCGACATTTTCCCGCAACCGGAGGTACACAAAATTAGCCCCTATGCTTGTCCATTTTCCCACGGTCGGGTCGTTCCGGCTGAGCTGCTCCGCCGTCGACAGCGATACCAGCGCTTCGAAACTGATGTGCGAAAAGAAAGGCACGTCCTTCAGGATGCCGGTTACCCGGTAGGCGAGTGTATCGAACAGGATCGCCCTGCCGAGCGCGGATTCGGTGCCGAACAGCTTTTTAGCGGCCGTTTCGGTGAGCACAACCGAGTATGGCTCCCGCAGCGCCGTTTCGGGATTACCTTCCAGCATGGGAAAGGTAAGTATCCTGAGCAGCGACGGTTCTGCCCAGTAGCCCTTGATGGGCACAATGGCATCGCCAACCCTGGCATCCTGCGCGAAGTCGCTGCGTACGGTCGCCACCTCGTCAACGCCGGACACATTCGCCCGGATCAGCTTTCCGGCCTTTGGGGATGTGGTTGCATACTTGCCCCGGTCACCCGTTGAGGTCAGTACGCTGGTGACGCGGTAGATCCGCTCCCCGTTTTTATGGAACCGGTCGTACGAACGCAGATCAAACACGAACGCGATCAGCAGCAACCCGACGGACATACTGACCGCAAGGCCAATGATGTTAATTGACGAGAACAGCTTATTGTGCAGCAAGCTGCGTCTGGCGGTTTTGATGTAGCTTCCGATCATGATCCAGTTGATAAAAAAGGGGACAGCCGATGGGGTACGTACGGTATACCGTCTGAAAAACTTGATGGCGTCGATGCTGTAAATCAGCTTTGCCCGACGCGGTCCGATGGCTTGTACGTTCCGTTCAAAGTATTCATTGAGGTCGCCAATCAGGTCTTCTGCCAGCTCGGGCCTGCAATACCACGCTATAAATCGCTGTGCCCACCGGGGCGGCTGGGGTTGTCGTTGCTCGTTCATGCTACCCGTTTTTCCAGACAAGCGATGGGATCCGGCCCCACAGGTCATCGCGCATTGACTTGGCACGGACCAGAGCGGCTTTTCCCGGTGCGGTGAGTTGATAGAATCGTTTGCGCTTTCCGCCACGGGCCCTGGTTGCTTCACCCAGCTGGCTTTTTACGAATCCTTTCTCTTCGAGCCGGTTGAGTACCGAATGCACCACCCCCAGCTTCACCGACCGGCCCGTTTGATTCGAAAGCTCGTCGCAGATCGCCACGCTGTAGGCGTCGTCCGGCAACGCAGCGACGGTCAGCATCACCAGTTCTTCGAACTCACCGAGGTTTGTTCCTTTCATCTCCGATGTTAATTGCGTAAATGTATGTATAATAAAGCCATTATACATACAAAATGTAATTAAATTTTTAATTTGGGTGGGACTCCCCCGCCATGGCGGAGTGGCCGGAACCGGTGCCGTACGATTCGGCAAAAATCAGTGATCGTCCGGGAACCGGTTGGGATGCAGACACGCCTTCCAGTAGTTCACGATAGCCTGCAGCTGCTGGCGCATCTGTTCTACGTTCTGCTGTTTTTCGAAAAAGCCCTGGATGGTCAGTTGGTAGGCTTCCTCAACCATCTGCTGGTGAACGGGATGGGTGAAAAATATAAACGGTATGGCTTTCCGGCGAAGCACCGGATCCTGTTCAATCTGCCGGCGCAGTTCCAGCCCGTTCATCAGCTGCAGATTAACCTCAGCGACAATCAGGAAGGGGCGCTGGTCAGTGCTGCGGAGGTAGTCGAGGGCTTCTTCGCCGTTGGTAAAGACCAGCAGCGGGTTTTCAGGGGCTACACTCTGCCAGATTGGTTTTAACAGTACGTGGTCATCTTCATCATCATCGATGAAGATGATGGGACTCATTTCTTCCATGTATTCGTCTATCGGTTGTATTTTCCTTACAACCTTAAACCCTACAGGTTGTTACCCCATACCCTTTAATTCTATGTACGGACAGCCATCACGCTACCCGCGCTACAGCCCGTTCGGGGCGGCCAGCCATCTGCGCGTTCAGCAGGCAGCGGATCAGCAGCATGAGCCCGAACAGCGTATCGGCCCCGCCCGGTACGTTCGATACAATCAGTCCGGTCACGATCAGCCCGGCCGTCACCAGAAAATACGTCCGTCGGCGGGCGGTAGTCGAGGTTGGTCCGGTTGCCCAGTAGATCAGGGGCAGATGGAGGGGCATGAGCCAGAGCAGTGTTGGGTTCCAGGCCGTAACGCCGTGATCCGTACCGACCCAGAGCAGGAACAGAAACCAGCCCAGAAACCCCGATACCCCGAACAGCAGCCGGTCGAGCCAGCGATCAAGCTTTCCGTCGCGGTAGCGCCGAATGCTGAACACGCTCACGGCAATGGTCAGCAGGGCAAACACTACATTCGGATCGAAGATGAACGGCACTTCTTTTCTGAATGTTCTGGCGGCCTGGAACACCATCCGATCCTGCGCAACAGCCGGCGCCACGCGGCCGTCGGCCTGCCGGATGGTTGCGTGTGCAAACTGATCGTGCACGTTAGTAGGCAGGTACATGGCCTGCCATCCGGTCGTTATCACATCGGCGGGGCGACCAATGGCCAGATTCATGCCCAGTTGAGCCCAGGGCTGTTCGCCCAGGTAATCATTCATCCAGTCCCGGTACGATTTACCGGTGCTTACTGACCGGGATGGAATGGTCAGGCTGTCGCCACAGGCCTGTGAAATCACATCGCGCGGACGAGTAGCACAGTTGTCGTAGAAGAATTTATACTGGTACGTCCGGTTTTCGGGCCGCATGTTCGTTTCCAGTACCTGGAGCAGTTGCTGCGTCTGGGTAGGCGACAAATTGAGTATCTGCTCGCGGATGGTGCGGTTTTCGGTTTGGTACGCATACACCATCAGATTCATCTCGTAAGCGTCGATGTAGTACGGAAGGGTACCGCGCAGAAACTTCACGTAAAAGTTATTTTCGGAAAAGCGGAATCCGCCCCAGCCGTAGGTCATGTCCTGCCCGCGCACGGGGTCGTAAACCCGAATAGCCGTGTGCCCGAATGACGCGTATAGCTCTTCGCCCGGCCCAAACGTGAGCAGACTGATCTGAGGGTACGACTGAGCCTGAGCTGGAAACAGGTGAGCAATGAACAATCCAACGAGCAATACCAGGCTGAAAAATCGGCTGACGGCCACTGGTTTACTCGTCTTCGTCAGCTTCGTCGGCTCTACCTCCCCGCTCCTTTCGGCCTTTCCCCTTTTCGGGCGCTTTGCCCTGAACACAGATAACCAGTTCACCTTTTGGCGTTTTTTCTGCAAAATAAGCAATAAGTTCGGACAATGGCCCGCGTACAGTCTCCTCAAAAAGCTTCGTCAGCTCGCGGGAAACGCTGGCCGGCCGGTCGGGGCTGAGAACATCGGCCAGTTGCTGCAGGGTCTTGAGCAGCCGGTGGGGCGATTCGTAGAGAACCATGGTCCGCTCTTCGTCGGCCAGTTCGGCCAGGCGGGTTTGCCGCCCTTTTTTATGGGGCAGGAATCCTTCAAACGTAAAGCGATCGGCAGGGAGGCCGGAGTTGACCAGGGCCGGTACGAACGCGGTCGGACCGGGCAGGCATTCGACGGGAATGGCGTGGCGGATGCACTCGCGCACCAGCAGAAAGCCGGGATCGGAAATGCCGGGCGTTCCGGCATCGGACACCAGCGCCAGGGTTTTACCGCCCTTAAGCTGATCGACCAGCCGCTGAACCGTCTGGTGCTCATTGAAAATATGGTAACTGTGCAGCGGTTTGCTGATGTTCAGGTGCCGCAGGAGCACGCCCGACGTACGCGTGTCTTCGGCGAGGATCGCATCGACCTGCTGGAGTACCTTAATGGCCCGGAGTGTAATATCGTCAAGATTCCCGATGGGCGTCGGGACGAGGTATAATTTCATTCAGCAAGTTAACAGGTTTTCGGTATACGGTTTTCGGTTTTCAGACTTTGATGTCCGGTCGTGGGCCGTGGCCATAGCCCCGGAACCATACCCAGCAAACCAAACCCTGAAAACCGTATACCAAAAACCAGTTCCACTACGCCCCGATAAACGGTGTAGCGATGGCCAGTACCTGCGCCCGCGTCAGGGGTTCGTCGAAGGCGTCGCCGGCGGCCGATGCCCCCAGCGTAATGCCCGACACCTGCAGGCTGCCCACGTTCACCCCACCCTGGGTAACGTTACCTTCACCCTCGTACACGGCCGCGATGGTCGCCGGGTTATTCGTCGACGTGGCCCAGGGTTTCTGCCCACGGATCCGGCGTACTTCGGCCGCGTGACGGGCCTCTACCGAGTGAATCTGCAGAGCCGCCTGCAGTACGTCGTCGTTGCTGATGAGGTTAGCCGCCTGCCCTTTGTAGGCCCGCACGCCGGTATCTTCCAGTGCCTGCGCAACGGTCAGAAACGTCTGGTAGTTGGACAGTACGTTCGGATAAGCGCCTTTGGCCGTTGGGTCCAGTCGGGGCCGCGTCACGGTCGTACCGCCCGCCGTCCGGATGGCAGTCTCGATAAAGCTGACGTGCCGCTCCTCGTGGGTACTGATCAGCTGAAAAACGGCCCGGTCGCCCGCGGGAATCAGGCCGGGAGCCGCCAGCGCGGCTTTATAGAACGAATCCTCCAGGTATTCGAGCGTAAGGGCGAAGTTCAGAATCTCCAGAATGGCAGCCGCGTTGCTGGTTTGCCCATAGGCCGTTTTGAGGCTGGCGCCAAATGCCAGGGGTACGGCCGCAACAGCCGCTTTGGTACCCAGCCGGAACAGGTTCCGGCGTGAAGTGCGGCCGGCGGCATGGTTCAGCCGCTCACAGGCTTCCGGATCAATGGTTTCTATATCAGAGAGAATTGCTTTCAGATTCATAATTTGCAGATTTTTAAGAATGTACAGTACACGGATCACTGTACTCGATTTGTTGAGTTCGGTGTACAATAGGTCAAGCCCCGGCGTTTCGTTCCCTGCTAGTCTCCGGCAGCCGAAAACAGAGGCCGGTAAATCGTATACTCGCTACCTACGTAGTGGGCAACAGATCCCCGTTGACCACCGTACCCGTGTACGGCCGAACCGCCGACAGCACCTGCGCGGGTGTCTGAACGATTTCCAGCCCATTAAAAGCCACTACCTCATCGGAAGCGAAGTAAGTCGTCCGGGGTTGCAGCAAATCGGCGATCAGAGCCGCGTGCCGCGCTTCCACGGACACAATCTTACCCGCCAGCGTCAGGAAATCCGGATTTTTCAACAGCTTACCGGCTCCGTTATAAGCCGCGACACCCGTGTTCTCAAACTGCCGGGCCGCGGCCAGAATAGCCGCGCGGTCGCCGAAGTTCAGCGAGCCGAAGTTTAATTCCAGACTTTCGATTGCATCGCCGGCGAGGGCCGTCCGCAGAAATTCCCGGTGAATAATCTCGTGGTCGCGAATGTCGGTGAGCAACTGCGTTTCTTCCGGAGTAATGCCGGCATAAGGCGTCGTGAGCATCTGGGTGTAAAAAGCCGCTTCCAGTTGTTCGAGAGCGTAGGCGTAGTTCAGTACCCCTACATCATCGCGGCCGAGCTGCACCCCACCAACGTAGGGATTTTCGTCATCGAGCAAAGTGTCACAAGCGGTCAGGCCCGTAGCCGCCGATGTAACGCCCACTACCTGCATGAACCAACGCCGGCCTACTTTACCGTTGCAGGCGACGGAGTCAATCATTACTTTGAGCATAGTTGAATAAACGTTAAGTAGTTGGTGAAACTGTGTCTGTTATAGTAAATCATCAATAGCCGCGGCCAGCACCCGGTCTTTTTCGGTCACCCGATTGCCGGCGTCGTGGGTTGAGAGCCGGATGGTTACCTGATTATACACGTTGGACCACCACGGATGGTGATCCATTTTTTCCGCAATGAGGGCCACACGGCACATGAACCCGAAGGCCTCATTAAAGTCGGTAAACGTAAAACTGCGGGTGAGCTGGTTGTCCTGTTCCTGCCACATAGGGCGCTGTTCATTGGGTTATCACGGGTACAACCCCCTGATGGCCGGAAGTGTTTAACCCAGCCCGTCAATTGCCCGAAAACGAAGGTGCCGGAAGCCCGTACCGAACCGGGCCGTTCACCGGCGGGCCGATTGATTGGCCGACGCGCTGAGCTTGAGCAACCGACCGGGATCATCCTCGGGGCGGAGCTGCCAAACCGTCCGGTCGGGGTAGTAACGCAGCAGCGCCTGGTTCTGCACGGCCCCTTTATCGACGGCCCAGATAACTGGCTGAGCATCAATAAGTGCCTGGTTGAACACCCATTCGCTGGCGACCGGATGATTCGGGCCGTATTTGACCAGCACAATATGGCGACCACCCGCACCGGTCAGGTGCGCTTCGTGGGCGAGCCGCTGACGAAGCGCCTGCCGCGGCTGACCGAACGCCTGCCGAACCGTTTCGATCAGCAGCACCGGTACCGACGCCAGCAGAATGGCCAGTACGAGTCGGCGGCTCCAGAGGTACCAGCCCTGAAAACCAGGACGCTGCCAGAAGGGATAGTCCCAGAGCGGATGGCCCGCGGTTTGCCAGAGCGCCAGCAGCCCCTGCCCAACGGCCACGGCCAGGGGACCCGTAGCGGCCGCCAGGTGCTGCGGCTGTTCGGACGACCGCAGCAGGTTAGCGCCAAACAGCAGCAGTATGCTCCAGTAGCACAACCGGTCCGGAAGCGAGCGCGGACCCATCAGGAACACCAGAAACGGAATCAGAAAAAGGACTCCGAGGTAAAACGTTTCGAACAGGTTAATCTTCAGGAATGTACCGATAAAGAAGCCTTCGATCGAGTGCCGGTAAAAAAACTGAGCACTTTCCCGTTTGTGGACCTGTTTCATTTCCGGACGGTTATAGACCGGTTCCCGGCGGGGTTTTTGCAGCAGCGTGGGACGCGCCTGTTCGTAGCGGGCATTGTAGTAGGCATACGGCATCTTGGTGGGGTTGCCCGTGGTCTGGTAGTCATAGGCCGGCAGGGCGGCAATGGCCAGCAGCAAGGCCAGCAGACCGATCAGCCACCGTTGCAGCGGCCGGAAGCCCTGCCAGTACAACGTCTGCTGAGCCACGTAGAGAAGGATGACCAGCGGAAGCACCGAAAAAACCACGCCTTCGTACGGCTGGCTGGTCCAGAGCGCCAGTACCCCCAGGGCCATCAGGAACACGTAGCGGCCGCGGGGCTGCTGCAACAGCGCAATGCTTCCTCCCAGCAGCAGCGCGCCCCCCAGCATCGGCACTCCCCCGTCCCAGAACGCCAGCCCCCAGCTCAGCACAAAGGTGGAATGGGACGCCACCAGCCAGCCCCCCAGCAGGGCCTGTACGGGCGGCAGGCAAAGCGTCAGCAGCCAGTACACGGCCAGCACCGCCAGTACGTAGGTCAGCCAGACCCCCACCACAGAGGAACCAAACACGACCTGACCGAAGGCCATAACCATGCCCTGCGCCGGGGGGAAGCTCGACGCGTAGAACGGCTGCGAAATGATCTGGTGCGTTTCAAAAAATGTCCAGAGCGGGTGCGACGGGTTCGTTAGTCGGCCATGGGCAAACGTATCCGCAGCCAGTTGGTGGCTAAACTCGGCGCTGGCAATGGGATGCGGCCAGGCCACCACCGACAGCAGCAGCAGGATGGTCAGTGTATACCCGGTCAGGTAACCGTAGGCCCGGAGCGGCCGGTGGGCTATCCGCAGCAAAACGTCGTTGACGCGGTAGTACAGGGTCGTTTCGGTCAGGGGAAAAGGCCGGTTACGGCGTTCGACCCAGAGGATGACGAAAAACGCCAGCACCAGGACAAGGCATTCGATAAAACGGTGTTGCGGGATAAGCATGTGACTGACAAAGGGCGCAGCGAGCTACCCTTCAACTGGCGAAAGTAGCCAAAGAAGCCCGACAATGCCATGCCGTGTAGTAAATGCCGGGCCGTCGGGACGGTCCAACGCAAAAAAAAACAGCGCGACGACCGCAGTCATCGCGCTGAACGTATCAGGTCAACTACCGGTCTACCGGTTCGTAGTCGTATTGAAATCGTCATCCAGATCCGTAGTTGTACGGCCCGTTGTGGATGACCCCATGCCCCGGTTCATATCGGTTGAGTTGATGTTTTCAACGTCAACTTCGGTCTTGCGAACCGTATCGCGCACGGTTTCTTCCCGCTCTTCGACATCCTTACCCAGGGAAATTTCTTCGACCACGCGGGCCTCTTTGCCGACGACCGGCACTTCAGCACGCTCGGTTACTTCAATATCGCCCTCGCGGAACGTATTGAAATCAGCGTCCGTAGCGGGCCGGTCAACCGGCGTCCGAACGACCCGGACGTGCTCCTCACGCAGCCGGACAATCTCTTCGACCGGACGCTCCACGATACGGCTCCGCAACCGGACACCGCCCGTTTCTACTTCCCGCTTGCCGACGTTCAGGTTTTCTTCCATTACCTTCATCGTCGTGTCATCGTCGGCAGTTATCCGGTCGCGATCCGTTGGGTACGCATTCGACGTCGTGTCCATACCCGATGTTGTGTCCATACCTGATGTCGTGCTGCCAGTCGTGTAGCCATACTGCGAAGCCCGCTCATCTACGTCAACGGCACCGGCATCGTCCAGGATGTCGGCGGCCCGTTCGGCTTCGTCCGCGGTCTGGGTGTACACCGAAACAACCGTTCCCCGGTTAGCAACGTCCGTATACCGACGGCTGGTTGTGTATTCATCGTCGTCATCGCCCCCGAACAGTGAGCGGAAAAATCCACCGATGCCACCGCCGTTGTCGTCGCGGTCCCGATCGCGGTCTCTGTCCCGATCAACGTCAATGTCGCGGGTTGCTCCCAGACTGATTGTGTCATTGGTCGCGCTGCCCGAATAACCGGTCTCGCTTGAGTAACCGGTGGTACCCTGTGCATAACCAGTGCCGGTAGTATTCATGCCGCTGCCCTGGTCCATGATGTCGATGGAGTCGCGTGTGAATCCGTTGTCTACCAGCCGTTCTACGGCGTTCTGCGCTTCTGACGCATTGTCGAAAATTCCAATCACAGTCTGTGCCATTGTAGTTGGGGTTTTAATTGGGTGTTAGTAATAGATTGCTACTGATTTATTCAAGGCTGATGCGCACCGGCATCAGTGGGGGTATCCCGCTGCACGACAACTTCCTCCCGACGGAGGGTTACCTGCTGGGGTTTATGCGTTTCAGTTCGTCGTTTCGTGACGTGTACCTCCTCAACGAGCACCAGGCGTTTTTCAACCACGACGACCTCCCGCAGGATGGGGATAATCATCGTGTCGCCTTCGTAGCGGATCGGGGGTGGCGGAACATCCACGTATTGATTGATCGTTACCCGATGGACGTTCACTTCCTCGTGGGTCGTCGGTACGTCCACTGTCTGCTCTTCTTCATGAACCAGTTTAGACAGCCGTATATGCCCTGTTTCTACCACCTCCTTATCGATACGCACCTGCTCCTGGATGACCGGGATGGTACGGGGCAGTTCTTGGTCGGGATTGTCCTGAGGGTTCATAGTGAGCGGGGTTGGTGGTAACTGATCACGTGCCTGGCTGCTCAAAAGGTGTGCCATCCGCTGATTGTGTGATGGTTAGTGAAACGCCCGACGGCAAACTGTCCCATTTATTCTACATAAATTATAGAATATTATTCTACACCGCCTGTGCCAGTGGCCGGCCGGGAATGGTTTACCATTTTGTAAATCTGAGGATACGACCCGATTCGCCGTTGCCATCAGGCGCTGGGCAACCGGAAGTAAAAGGCGGCCCCATCGGTCATGTCGGGCTTCAGACCGATTTCTCCCTGCATCGCGGTGATAAACTCCCGCGAGATCGCCAGCCCCAATCCCGTACCGCTTACCTGGCCGTTGCTGCCGGGGGCACGGAAGTAGCGGTCAAACACCCGGTCGCGGTGTTCGGGGCGGAGGCCCGCGCCATAATCGCGGACCAGGAACTCTACGAATCCATGGACCGGTGCTACCTGGATGTCGATGCGGTTTTCCTCGGGGCTGTGCCGCACGGCGTTCGACAGCAGATTGACCAGCACCCACGAGGCTTTGTCGGGGTCGGCCTGGACCAGCGGCAAACCGGGGGCCTGGCTAACGTTGAACCGGATGTGTTTCTGTTCGGCCTGGGTCCGCAGCGCATTCGTGGCTACGTCGATGATGGCAGTGGGCGCTACGTTGCTGATCTGGAGTTGGATCTGCCCCGATTCCACCTGCGCCATGTTGAGCAGTTCGCCCGTAATATTGAGCAGCCGGTCGGCATCATCGCGGACGTGATCAAGCAGTTGTTTCTGTTCGTCATTCAACGCACCGACGCGCTGGTCGTCGAGCAGCTTCAGGCTCATTTTAATCCCGGCGATGGGCGTTTTTAACTCGTGTGAGACCGTAGCGATGAAGTTCGTTTTGGCCAGGTCGCGTTCTTGGTAGGGCGTAATGTTTTTCAGAACAATCACGTACCCGGCCTGCTGCGCCTGTTCTTCGCCCGTTCGGGTCACTTCAACCAGGTGAATCTGCTTATTGAAATAGTTTTCCTTGCCTTTGCCCTCGGGATCCACGTCGTAAATCCTGAGCAGCCGGCCCTCCCGGCTTATGGGCTCATCGGTCATCAGTTCCTGAATCATCGTCCGCAGCAGATCATTGACCGAGGCCACATCGGGGGCGTATTTGCCTACCAACTGCGCTTCGGTCATCCCCAGCAGCCGACAGACCACGGGATTGGCGAACAGAATCCGGCGTTTTTCGTCCAGCCCGATGATGCCGTCGGACATGATCTGAATGAGCGTATCGATGCGCTTTTTTTCGAACAGCACCCTCGCCAGGTTGCTGTGTTCGTATTCGTCGAGTTTCTGGGCCATGGAGTTGAACGACCGGGCCAGTTCGCCGAACTCATCGCTGGATTGAAAATGAAGCCGTTCTTCAAAGTTCCGGCTGGCCACCTGCCTGATCCCCCGGGTCAGTTCCCGCAGCGGATTGGCGATGTAGCCCGGGAAGCTGACGATGAACGAAAGTACCACCAGACAGCATAACGTCCCGACGAACGCCAGCCAGACCAGCGCGTCGCGGGCGGTTTGTTCAGCGGTTGTATTCTTGCGCACCATCGCCTGCCGGTTGACATCGTCGAGCTGCAGGAGGTTTGTTCTTAACCGATTTAGGGTCAGCGAATCGCGGGCACCGGCCTTGATCCGGTCGAAATCCCGCCGAAGCGCATCGGTAAGCCCCTGCTCCCCTACTTCGGTTACGTTGCGCTCCTGTTTGCGCAGGTTTTCCTCAAAGACCGCTGCGGCATTGGGATCGCCATTCAGGTTGATCAGCGCCTTCTGCATGTCGCTGGTATATTCCAGCGATATGTAGTTATCCTTCAGAATAACACGGGCGTCGTCGGACAACTGATTGAGGTAATACACGCCAAGGCCCCCCATGACGACAATGATGACGAACATGAAGGTCAGTCCCAGGGATATTTTGGCTTTTATCGTCATAATTGAGGGAGAAGGAGGAAAGGGAGGAAGGAGGAAAGGAATATACGCATGAAGCAGTGGCTCTTCTCTTCCTTTCCTCCCTCCTCCCTTTCCTCCTTTCAAGATAATATAATCAAGTCCGTATCCGATTGCGATAGTTTGTTAAGCATTTCGTTAAACAGGTTTGTCCGCATGATGATCCGGATCAGGTTAATGTGCGGTTTGCCGATGCAGATCGTCGTAATCTTGCGCTCGTCGGCGGTTTCGACAATACAGCGGGGAATGTTCGTCCCTTTGACCTGAATCACCTCCGCGCCCAGTTCCGTCGCTAGTTTGAGGTTGTTGATCAGGTGCCGCTGTACGTCCAGCTTGATCCGGTCGGGCCCTTCGGCGGGTGTCTGCACGTACAGCACGAACCACCGCGACTGATAGAACGACGCTAGCCGGGCCGTTTTGCGGATGATCATCCGGGCGGTCTGGTGGTTACTGCTGATGCACGCTAAGAACCGTTCGGTCCGGCCCTGAACACCGGGCGGCAGCGTCGTTTCGATTTTCCGTTCGACCTGCCCAGCCACTTCCTTCAGGGCCAGTTCGCGAAGCTGGAGAATTTTCTCCGGCTGGAAAAAATTCCGCAGCGCCGTTTCTACCTTCGCTTTATCATAAATCTTGCCTTCTTTTAGCCGGGCAATCAGTTCATCGGCCGGCAGGTCGATGTTGACGACCTCATCGGCCATGTGCAGCACCTTGTCCGGCACCCGTTCCGTTACGTCGATGCCCGTGATGGCGTGGACTTCGTCGTAGAGGCTTTCGATATGCTGGATGTTGACCGCACTGATGACGTTAATGCCCGCGTCCAGTATTTCGATGACATCCTGCCAGCGCTTTTCGTTCTTGGAACCGGGGATGTTGGTATGGGCCAGTTCATCCACAATGACGAGTTCTGGGTGCGTATTTAAAATGGCCTGCACGTCCATCTCTTCGAGTTCGCGCCCCCGGTAGAACAGCTTGCGCCGGGCAATGATCGGCAGTCCATCCACCAGCGCAAGCGTTTCAGCCCGGTTGTGTGTTTCAATAAAGCCAATACGCACATCAATCCCACTTCGGAGCAGGGCGTGTGCTTCCTGCAGCATCCGGTACGACTTCCCAACGCCCGCGCTCATGCCGATGTACACTTTGAATTTTCCCCGGCGTGATTGTTGAATCAGCCGGAGAAACTGTTCAGCGGACTGGTCGCGGTCGTTGGTGGTCATTTCTGCTTAGTGATGGGTCACTTCTGGCTCCTTGGTATCGGGTTGTGTGAATAAATCAGCCGCTAAAAACGAACCGTCAGGCTCGTCGTCAGTGCGGTATTGGTCCGGCCGAAACCGTTATCCGTCTGAAAGATAGGGTCCTTGCTGCTGAACGTCCGGCCTTCAATCCGAAACAGGGCCTGGGGCGTAATAACGTAATCGACGTTTACCGAATACCCCCAGGTCTGGAAGCCGTTGGCACGGTCCGGCGTACCGGTAGCAATGATGACGCCGTTCCGGTCGTCATAATACTCAACCCGTCCGGCCAGCCGTACCTTGTCACTGGGGCTGTAACGCAGCATCGCAACGGGCGTGTACCAGACGTACTGGCCAGGGCCAACCCGGCGACCTTCCACCACCGGCTTACGATCCGCGCCTACGTCGAAGCCGAGTATCAGGCCCAGCTTACCCGGCTGGAAAATAGCGTACAGATTGTGGTACATCCGGCCTTGCCTGAGCGAATCAGGACGATCGGAGCCGAAGAATGTGCTCCAGTTCAACGTCACCTTATCCGACGGCCGGTACTGCACCTGAGTACTGACGGCTGGACCGGAATACCCATCCAGCCGCTTCACGCGCTGCCAGCCGTTTACGACCGACCCCAGCAGCGTCCATTTGCCGTTGGCAGTATTGTAGGTCAGCCTGGCCCCCGCCAGGTAGTACGGCGAGTTCTCGGCTACGAGGCTACGCGTCAGCGTCCAGTTGTCGATACCAATGGCACTTTCAAATCCGAGGTGCGACGAGAAAATACCGGCATCCAGCCACAAATCCCGGCTGGCGCTCAGTTTCACGCCGGCATTCGCTTCAAAGATGTTTTTGATCAGTTCCTGTTCAGCCGCGTAGTTGTACTGCGGGTACGTACCGACCTGAATAGCCAGGTTACCCCGTACCCGGTCGCTGGTGTAAGCCGCTTTTACAAAGGCTAGGTTTACGTTCACTTCGCGGTTGCGCCGGAAGTTATACAGAAAACCCGGCCGCTCCTGCAAGGTTTTGGGGGCCGTAAAATCATGCGAATAATACGCTTCTACGTAGCCGGAGAACGTCAGGCTGCTGGTCGAGGCAGCGATAGCCTGCGGTTGGGCTGCCGCAGCTGCGGAGTCGACCAGCGGCCGGATAGTCGTTTGGGCAAACGGTGATGAAGCGGCAAAGAAAACCGACAAAGCGGTACACGAGACTAAAAACGTTTTCATTTCACAGGCCGCCGAAGCGGTGGTTTTGTTGGATAGTCCGGTTACAGCCGGCCTACAATTACTTCAGCGCATCCAGCGCTACGTTTACCTGCAACACATTCACTTTCGAGGGACCGAACAGGCCCAGCAGCGGACCCTCAGTGTGCTCATCCACCAGTTGGTTCAGCCGGTCGGCGCTGATGCCTCGTATTTTTGCAATGCGGGCGATCTGAATTTTAGCCCCGGCCGGTGATAAATCCGGGTCCAGGCCGCTACCCGAAGCGGTTACCAGTTCAGACGGAATGTCTTCTTTCCGAACACCGGGATTATGAGCCAGGAACGTATCGATACGCGCCTGAACCGTTTTCAGGTAATTCGCATTACTTGGCCCTTTGTTTGACCCGCCCGAACCCGCTGCATTATAATCAACCGCCGACGGGCGACTGTTGAAATACCGGTCCTCGGTGAAAGCCTGCCCAACGCGCTTGTAGCCAACCACCCGGCCGTTGACCGTAATGGTTTCGCCCTTACCCCCGCCGGGGGCGAAGGTAGCGATACCCGCCACTACGAGCGGATAAATAACAGAGAGTAACACCAGCAGGACTACCGTGAGTCGAATAGCTGGTCCGATGTGTGTTTTCATACTTTTGAAAGAGTGAGTGAATGAGCGAAAGATTATTAGGACGTGTTGATGTGCTATTATCTAAATGAAAACAGCGCTTCGTATTGACTTTCCGATTTCGCTCATTCATTAAATAAATACCCCTATTACCAGATCAAGCAGTTTGATGCCGATGAACGGTGCAATCAGGCCACCCAGGCCGTAGATAAACAGGTTCCGGCGTAGCAAGGCAGAGGCTCCGATTGGCTTGTACTCTACGCCACGCAGGGCCAGCGGGATGAGCATCGGGATGATGATCGCGTTGAAGATCACCGCCGACAGGATCGCCGACTCGGGACTGTTCAGCCGCATGATATTCAGGCTTTGCAGGGCCGGAATGGAGCTGATGAACAGGGCCGGGACGATGGCGAAGTACTTCGCTACGTCGTTGGCGATGCTGAAGGTCGTCAGCGTTCCGCGCGTAATCAGCAGTTGCTTGCCAATTTCGACCACCTCAATCAGTTTGGTCGGGTCATTGTCGAGGTCCACCATGTTGCCGGCTTCCTTGGCGGCCTGCGTACCGGAGTTCATCGCCACACCCACGTCGGCCTGCGCCAGGGCGGGCGCGTCGTTCGTACCGTCGCCCATCATCGCCACCAGTTTGCCGCCGGTCTGCTCGTGCCGGATGTAGTTCATCTTGTCCTCCGGCTTAGCTTCGGCGATGAAGTCGTCAACCCCGGCTTTCTCGGCAATAAACTTGGCCGTCAGGGGATTGTCGCCGGTCACCATCACCGTTTTCACGCCCATCCGGCGCAGCCGCTGAAACCGCTCCTGAATGCCGGGTTTGATAATATCCTGCAGCTCAACAACGCCTTTCACAACGTCGTTTTCGGCCACAACCAGCGGAGTCCCCCCGTTGGCGGCAATCTCCTTCGCTTTCTTGTCCGTCTCGGCCGGAAATACATTGCCCGCCCGCTCCACCATAACCCGGATGGAGTCCACGGCCCCTTTACGGATGCGAATCACATCGGTGTTCTGGCCGGCAGTGGCCCGGCCGTTACCGTTTAGACGGGCCGGCAGGTCGATACCACTCGACCGTGTTTCGGCGGTGAACTTTATCAACGTGGCTCCCTCGATGGACAGCGACCGCGTAACGTCCGTACCGAAGTCTCCACTGCGGGCTAACTCTACGATTGACTTACCTTCCGGCGTTTCGTCGGCCAGCGAACTCAGCGCACTGGCCCGCACCATATCGGTCTGGTTAATGCCCGGAGCCGGGTAGAAGTGGGTCGCCTTCCGGTTTCCGATCGTGATGGTACCCGTTTTGTCGAGCAGTAGCGTATCGATGTCGCCCGCCGTTTCGACGGCCCGGCCCGACTTGGCGATGACATTGGCCCGGAGCGCCCGGTCCATACCCGCGATACCGATGGCCGACAGCAGTCCACCGATGGTGGTTGGAATCAGGCAGACAAACAGCGAAATCAGTGCCGCGATGGTGATGGGGGTATTGGCGTACTCGGCGAACGGCTGCAGCGTAACGCAGACGATGACGAAAATCAGCGTAAAGCCCGCCAGCAGAATTGTCAGCGCAATTTCGTTCGGCGTTTTCTGGCGGCTCGCTCCTTCAACCAGCGCGATCATCTTGTCCAGAAACGACTCCCCCGGCTGGGTCGTGACCAGCACTTTGATGCGGTCCGACAGCACCTTCGTACCACCCGTCACCGACGAGCGGTCGCCACCGGCTTCCCGGATGACCGGCGCGGATTCGCCCGTGATGGCCGATTCGTCGATGGTAGCTAATCCTTCGATGATTTCACCGTCCGAAGGGATGATGTCACCGGTTTCGCACAAAAACACATCGCCTTTCTGCAGCTGCGAGGAGGGAATTATCTCCACTTCGTCGAGCTTCATCCGCCCCAGGGTCCGGATTACCTTGGCCGGGGTTTCCTCTCGCGTTTTGCGGAGTGATTCGGCCTGGGCTTTTCCCCGCGCTTCGGCAATGGCCTCGGCGAAGTTGGCGAACAGAATAGTTATGAACAGAATCAGGGTAATGATGATGTTATACCCCAGTGACCCCTGCGACGTATCACCCGACAGGGCAATATAGATCGTTACCAGGAGCATGATCACCGTACCAATTTCGACGGTGAACATGACCGGGTTCCTGATCAGGACCGCCGGGTTAAGTTTCACAAATGACTCCCGGATAGCCGTTCCAACGAGCTCGCGCTGGAACAGCGAAGGAGAAGATTGCTTTGCCATTTTTGTTATATTTGAAAAAAACGAATTCAGTTATGACGGTTGAGCAGTATTCCATCGAAAGTATTTTCCACGAGATGGGCTACAAGTCGAGTACCGATTACGCCATCAAAAAGATGCAGGAAGAGTTATTACGCGAGTTGAAGGTCCATAACACACGCATTGAACTTTTCGAAGAGAAGTATGGCATGACCTATGTTGAATTTGAGAGACAATTCAATCAAGTGACTCAATTCAACCAGTTCGAGCGCGAAAACGATATTATGGACTGGCGCGTGGAAATGATTGAACTTAGAGGGATTGAAAAGCGCCTGGCTCAGTTGGTCAAATGAAGCACGATCTTTCAGCATTTGGTCATCTGATTCTTAGTCACACACCATTTGATCCAATTGTAAACCCCAATACGATTCAGGTACGTGGCACAATAATTCTAGTTGATCAGTCCGTACTCTACGTGCGTGAGAACTACGTCATCCGTTCGGGTTGGATAGACTATTCGTACCACTGGCAAGCCGCCGACAACCAGATCATTCATCGCTGGGACAACGCGCATTCAGTGCCGTTGCCTACCACTCCTTACCATCAGCATCAGGGTTCCGAAGAAAACGTAGTTGCTTCCGAACCCATGACCCTCGACAAAGTGCTCACCTTCATTGCTTCGCAGCTTACCGTAAGCTGAAGTACTCCGCCAGCGGCCCCAGGGCCAGCGCCGGGAAGAACGACAGGGCTGCGATGATGAAGATAACGGCGAACGTCACCAGGCCAAACGTACCCGTATCGGTAGGCAACGTACCCGACGACTCCGGCACGTACTTCTTCTGCGCCAGCAGGCCCGCAATCGCCACCGGTCCGACAATCGGCAGGTAACGTCCCAGAATCAGCACCAGACCACAGGTAAAATTCCAGAAGAAATTGTTGTCACCCAGTCCTTCAAAACCAGAACCGTTGTTGGCCGCCGACGAGGTGTATTCGTACAACATCTCCGAGAACCCGTGAAACGTATCGTTGTTGAGCCAGTTGCCGGGCTTCACCGCCCAGTCCGCATCCGGCATGTTTACCAGCGTGTAGGACGATATGGCCGTGGATACCAGAATCAGGAACGGGTGCAGAATAGCGATCAGCGACGCGATTTTCATCTCCCGCGCTTCAACCTTGCGGCCCAGGAATTCCGGCGTCCGGCCTACCATCAGCCCCGAGATAAACACGGCGACGATCAGGAACACGAAGAAGTTCAGGAAGCCCACACCCACCCCGCCGTAGAAAGCGTTGATCATCATGTCGAGCATCTGCATAGCGCCCGAAATCGGCGTCATGGAATCATGCATGGCGTTGACCGACCCGTTAGAGGTAGCCGTTGTCGTAATGCCCCAGTACGCTGAAGCGGCCGCGCCCAGCCTGATTTCCTTGCCTTCCATACTGCCCAGCGGCTGCGCCACGCCAAGATTCGCAATGGCCGGGTTGCCGCTTATCTCGGCGAAGAGCGACGGGAAAAAGAGGAGCATGAAGCCAACCGTCATGACGCCGTAGATGACCAGCGCCAGCCGACGGCGGTTGATGTAATGCCCCAGCGCAAACACCAGTGCAATCGGAATCAGGATAATCGAAATGTCTTCGACCATATTGGTCAGGTAGTTCGGGTTTTCCAGGGGGTGCGCCGAGTTCACGCCGAACCAGCCCCCGCCGTTGGTACCCAGCTGCTTGATGGCGATCATCCCAGCGGCCGGCCCGCGCGAAACCCCAACCGTATCGACCTGAAGCGTCACGATGGTATCCTTTCCGTCGTAGCTGGCGGGTGTGCCGTTGAAGGCGAGGATAAGCGCTACTACCAGCGACAGCGGCAACAGAATCCGCGTAATCGACTTGACGAAATACACGTAGAAATTGCCCAGCTTATCGGCCACCTCCGTGCGCAGTGCATTGAACACGAGCACCATAGCCGCCATACCGGTAGCCGCCGTCACAAACTGCAGAAACATAATTACCGCCGTCTGGGTCAGGTACGTCAGACCCGACTCGCCGGAATAGTGCTGCAGGTTGCAGTTAACCAGGAAGCTAATCGCCGTATTGAACGCCAGATCCGGCGTTTGCGACGGATTACCATCGGGGTTCAGCGGCAGGCTGCCCTGGAACAACAGCATGAAGAACGCGTAGATGAACCAAAGCAGGTTGATCGTGACCAGGGCCACGAGGTTTTCCTTCCAGTTCATCTGCCGGTTGGGATCAACCCCGCCCAGGCGATAAATCAGACGCTCCAGCGGGGCTATAAAGTCAAGGGCCGATCCGGCGTTCCGGCTGGGGTTGCCCTGATATACTTTGGCAATGTACTTGCCGAGCGGAATCGCCAGCAGCACCGTAAGGGCGTACATGGCGATCACGCCCATTCCATCCGTAAACATAGTGGTAGGTAGGTTAAAACTTTTCGGGTCTGACCAGCACGTAGAACATGTAGCCAAACACCAGAAGCGAGACAATAAAAAGCAGCGTCAGCATGGCGATCAGATGTTCTCAAACCATTCGATTGATTTGTAAAAGAGGACGAAGCACAGCAGCGCCGAAGTAATTAAGATCAGGATAGTCTCCATTCGGTTGATTTCATGAATTGGTTTCTATCCTGATGGTACGAATCAGATGCCAAACCGGCTGATGACGTACGTCGACTCTGTAGAAAACTGATAGTCAACCAATTGTATCAGGCATCTAATCATACAAACGGATCAGGACCATTGCTTTTTTCTCAAAATGATAGCCGCTCATTCTCATTTTGAGAAAGACGGCCATTCAATCCCGGACAGCCAGGTCTGGAAGCTCATCACAGTCGATGCGTTTATGATGAACGCGTACGTCCTGCTTAAACGCCTGACTATTTCCAACGAGAAAGCATACGGACTGGATTATCAGAATGTGAAAACTGAACACGTACCGCTCGTGGTGCGACCCGCTGATGACATACCGCTGGTGCGGATTAGGCAACCGCTCCCTTCACCAATGACCAATAGATCCGCAACGTGATTCTAACCGGACGGGGCTATTTTTTCAGGCCGTATTCGTCCAGCTTGCGGTAGAGGGTAGCCAGCGAAATGCCCAGCAATCGGGCAGCTTCGGCCTTCTGGTTGCCAGTCATGGCTACGATACGTCCGATGTGCTGGCGTTCCAGGGCCGCCAGGGTCAGATCATCGCCAGGGTTCGATTCATCGCCCTCCCGAATGTCGAGCGGCAGGTGGTCGGGCAGCAGATCCGGCCCGTCGGCCAGGATAACGGCCCGCTCAATGATGTTTTTCAGTTCGCGGATATTGCCTTTCCAGCCGTGGTTCTGCAGCATCCGTACAAACTCGGGACTCATGCGTACGTCGCGTTTGCCGATCTTGGCCGCATCCCGTCGGGTAAAAAAGCCGGCCAGCTCCGGGATGTCGTCGCGCCGGTCGCGCAGGGGCGGTAACTGGATCACAAACACCGACAGCCGGTAGTACAGATCCAGCCGAAACCGACCGGCACCCGCTTCTTCTTCCAGGTTCCGGTTCGTGGCCGCTACCACGCGTACGTCGGTCTTTGTCGGTTTCGTATCGCCTACGCGCAGGAACTCGTGCGTTTCGAGCACCCGGAGTAATTTAGCCTGTAAATCGAGCGGCATTTCCCCGATTTCATCCAGAAAAATGGTGCCTTTGTTCGCTTCGGCAAACAGGCCTTTCTGATCGCGGGTAGCCCCCGTGAAGGCCCCCGCCCGGTGCCCGAACAGCTCGCTTTCCAGAATCTCCTTGCTCAGCGCCCCGCAGTTGATGGCCACGAACGGCCCCGCCGACCGGGGACTGGCGTAGTGGATGGCCTGCGCGAATACTTCCTTGCCGGTACCGGTTTCGCCGGTCAGCAGCACGGTCGTGTCCGTTACGGCCACTTTCCGGGCCAGGTCGATGGCCTGTCGGATGGCCGCCGACCGCCCGATGATGCTGTCGAAGCCGTAGCGCTTGCTCACCTGCTGTTCCAGCTGCCGGATGCGGAACTGCAGCTCGGCTTTCTCGACGGCCCGGCTCACCAGCGGAATAATCCGGTCGTTGTCGTCGCCTTTGGTAATGTAGTCGAAGGCCCCGTTTTTAATGGCCGTCACCCCATCGGCAATGGTGCCATAAGCCGTCAGGACGATAACCTCCGTAGCGGGGTATGTCTGTTTGATCAGGGCCGTTAACTCGATCCCATTTTTGTCGGGCAGCTTCACATCGCTGATTACCAGCTGCACCTCCTCGCGTTCGAGCACGCTGAGACCGGAGCGGGCATTGGCCGCTTCCAGTACGGTGTATCCTTCGAGGCTCAGCAGCCGGGCCAGCAGTTGGCGGAGTCGGTCTTCGTCGTCGATCAGAAGTAAGGTAGCGGCCACAGTCGTTTGCTATAAACAACCAAAATTAACCCAAAAACGGCAGTCGGCCCCCTTTTTTCGGAACCAGCCGGTTTGGTAAACCAACCGGGGGGTGTTTTGTGTTTAGGGTAAAATGGTAGCAGGGCCGGTTTTGACGTAGCGCTGGCGGTGCTGCCCCGACGAATCGAGTAAACTGGCCAGCCCATGCGAAACCAACTGAAAGCCCTCTGGATCACGCAGCACCAATACGATGCCGCTTTCGAAAACCTGAAGCGATTCACCACCCTGCTGGACGTTGCCCAGGTTGCCGTTCAGCCCCTGCTTCAGCCGCTGAATACCCTGGCCTCGGAATTGCCGGCGGCTAAACCGCTCAAACTCCGGTTTGGTCGGGAACATACCCATGCGCCCTGGCGGCTCGAAACCCCGGTCGTGATCGTTGATGAGTGGCTGGCACGGGAGATGCAGTAACCGACGTACCGCCTGTCGATACGTAGCCGGGGGCTACTGCCAGTTGTACACCCGGATAAAATACGGCCGGTACAGATCCGCGCTGCCGGGCACGGCGAAGTTATCCCCGAAATTATGGGCGTTCACACAGTACGAAATCATGAGTTCGCCTGTCTTCGACAGTTCCGGGTGAACCAGCGCATTGTAGGTAAACACCTTGCCGGTACCATGTTCTTCCGGTATCGTATACAGCAGACGTTTGTTAGTCCAGGGCCCGACCGGACTGGTTGACTCTGACAGGTACAGCCGCCGGCCAAAGATAATTTCCTGCGTGAACAGGTAGTATTTGCTGCCCGACCGGAATACGCTGAACTGGTCCGACGCATCCTTATAAACTGCGTATCGGTTCGGGCTGCTCCCCCATTTAGACCCGTTCCAGTACGTCCAGGCCGCCGTCAGATCGCCTTTGGGAGCCCGGGCCACCACGACGCTGGTTGTCAACGTCCCGTGTACGACGCCGTAGAGGTACGTGTATCCGTCGGCGGCTTCACATAAAGCACCCCCGTAGCCCCATTCGCCCTGGTATTTATTCGGAATGAGTTTTTCTATAGCACCGGTCGTGGGTGAACAGATGGCCAGATCGATCGACGCATTCTTGAAATCCCACGATCCCGAGCCCGTTTTACGAATGTGGCTCAAGACGACCTGAAGTTTTCCGCCGTAGACGGTCGCATCGAGGGGCCAGTACCAGTCCCTGCCGTTTTTTTCGAGCGAATGCACGAAATATGTTTTTGCGCCGGTATCCGTAGTGGCTCCCTGGTTCAGCGTCCGGAATCCGTCGAACGTCTCGCCCTGCTGCACCAGTACGGCGTTCCGGACAAAGACGTTCTGCGCGGCAATGCGTGACCGATCCGGCTGCACCCGGCCAATGAAACTATCGCCAAATGTCCAGAACACCCGCCCGTCGGGCAGCGGCACTGAATAGACCCCATCGCCCCCGTTCCAGGCTGCGTTGCGGGTAAAGAACTGGTTATACTGCGCATCGACCTGAACGGTCAGAGCTGCCTGCCGAAGCGGGGCGGCTGACTTTCTATCAGAAGTGGTGGGTAATGAATCGACGGGCTGACAGGCAACGAAACAGGGCAATAAGGCGACAACGAGCGCAGAAAGGCTTTTAAGCACGGTACGTATGGTTTGGGAAGGTGAGTACTAGGCGTAGAAGATCGCTCCGGCCGAATTTTACCGATCACCAACGTATTTCGCCTGATTTCACGTTAAACACCGTGTCGTTTCTTGAATTGAAGCGGGTTTTCGCCCGTTACCCGCCGGAAAATCCGGTTGAAGTATGACAAACTCTCGAAGCCACAGGCGAAACAGGCCTCCGAAACGGTATGATCGGTCAGCAGTAGTTTCTGCGCCTGATTGATGCGGTACTGGTTCAGAAACTGGGTGAACGTCAGCCGGGTCATGCGCTTGAAATACCGGCAAAAAGCCGCTTCGGTCAGGCTGGCGAGTTCGGCCACTTCAGGAATGTCAATTTTTCGGGTGTACTGCTCCGCTACGAACTGATGTACCCGTTTGAGCCGTTGCTGCTCTTTCAGGTTGTAGGCACCGGCCACGGGTTTGCCGTACAGCGGAGTGCATTCGTCGCTGGTGGCTAACTGCTGGAAGATACTCAGCAGGGTCATGATACGCTCAAACGGCGGCAAATCCGCCAGTTGGTGCAACTTCGCTCCTACCTCGGCCTTCGTTCGGCCATGAAACGACACGCCGGACCGTGCCCGTTCGAACAACTCCGTAATAGCCGCAAATTCGGGGGCCTGCCAGAACACTTCGCCCAGAAAGTTTTCCTTCAACTGCACCACCACCTTCCGGTGATCAGTCCTGACGCCGTAATCGAAGTTTAAATGTGGAATATTCGGGCCGATAAACACCAGATCGCTGCCGTCGTAGCGCGAGATGTGATCGCCTACGTGCCGGGTTCCGCTGGCGCCTTCGATGTAAACGATCTCGTATTCGGGATGGTAATGCCACAAGAATACGTCGCTCAGGTGGGGCGTCAGCAGCAGGTGAAAGGAACTGCCAGCATCGGGGGCAATCTGTTCTAAAGCAACCTTCATGGGCCTTGTTTTTGCTATAAACTGACGCGGTTAGGAACCATTGGCTTGTACAAGAGCAAAATAGTACAAAAACTGGCTAGTTCTGTAATAACACCGGCGGTTTTCTGCTAACTACCTTTGTTTCAACAAAATCACCAGTAAATACTAAACCGTCATGGAGGCAACAAAAACGATGGCCCCGGTCATGATTCCGGACAATGCCCACAAAGACATTCCCGGCAATCCGTCAACGGCGACCAGCAGCAAAATCAAACTCAATGATCGATCATCTCAGTCCGCCGAAGCGGGAAAACCCCTGCGCGTGCTGTCGGAAGAGGACTGGCAGTTCTGGCAGCACAACGGATACATCGTTATCAAACAGGCCGTGCCCAAAGAAAATGCCGACCGACTGGCCAACCTCCTGTGGGAGTTCGAAGAAAAAGACCCCAACGATCCCAGCACCTGGTACGCTCCCCCCCGGGCCGAGATGAAAATGAAGGAGCTGACCAACAGCGGCATGGTTGAGCTATATAACCACCAGTACGAATGGGACAACCGGCAGTACCCACGGGTGTACGATGCCTTTGTCGACATCTGGGGCACCGAAAAACTCTGGGTGACGATTGACCGCGCCAACCTGAATTTCCCCGTTCGGCCGGGACACGACTTCAAAGGGTTCATCCACTGGGACTACGACCCCGAAACCAAGCCGCAGAACGTACAGGGCGTACTGGCCCTGGCCGACCAGACCGACGAAAACATGGGCGGGTTCCAGTGCATTCCCGAACTGTTCCGAACCTACGACACCTGGAAACTAACCCAGCCCGCCGACCGCGACCATTTCAAGCCCGACATCACGGGTTTTGAGTTAGTTAAAGTAAAAATGGAAGCCGGGGATCTGCTGATTTTCAACAGCACCCAGCCCCACGGCATCCGCCCCAACCTGTCGAAAGACAAAGTCCGGATGGCCCAGTACATTTCGATGATGCCCGCTGAGGAAGACAACGAAGCCCTGCGGCAGTGGCGTATTACGTCATGGCGCGAGCGGCAGGCCCCCGAAGGCTACGCGTTTCCCGGCGACCCGCGCAACTGGGAAAAGACCCGCTACGAACGGGCTCAGTTGACCGAACTGGGCGAAAAGCTGCTGGGACTGCGGAACTGGTAGATCGCCAAAGCCAATAAGGCGTAGCTGAATGCATGGATCTACATGATCTGGCTACGCTTTATTGGACCAGGCTCTGATAACGTTCCGTACAATCAGTAGCTCATTGCTGTTTTCTTCACCGGACCCGTAGCTCAAGCCACGCCGTATCGTCCTCACCGGTTGCCAGGCCATTACCAGGCGTCGAATCCGGATCCAGCGGATCAGCAGCACTCACCTGCGCCTGATTCAGCAATCGCCCGCCAGCCGTCACCCGTGCCAGAAACGTAAGGTATGCCGTTCCGCCAACTGGAATGGCAGTTAGCTGCCCCGTCAAAATAGTACCAGCCTGTGTCCAGCCCGTTCCTGAAACAAAAACCATCTGGTTGGGCAGGGCGTGCTGAACCGTTATCCCTGTTGTTGGAAGCCCACCCCGGTTTGTCACGACAACGGTAATCGAAACCATATCATTGAGGTTTGGCGTTAACGTACTCGCTACCAACTGGATATTCACGTCGGCTTTGGTCGGGTCGGCAGCCGGCTGATTCGACACCGGTACGGGTAACGGCTGCTGGTTTGGATTTGGCGATTCATAGACCGATAACCCCGTCTCTGCGGTACGTAAGGTCAGCAACGCGGTATCATCCTGACCATCGGCGGTTCCGCTACCACCCTGCGAATCAAGGTCTGGCGTTCCGCTACTACGAATCTGGACGGCATTTCGGAATGTACCCGGTTGCTGGGCGATCAGCTGATACACTAGATTAGCGTGCTCACCAGCACCAATCGAAGCCAGCGTCGCGGTAAGCACGCCCCCATCGTTTGAGAGATCCCCCCCGGTGTAGGCCAGGTACGACGGCAGTCGATTTTCTAATTGAACATTCCGGGCTTCCGACGGCCCATCGTTCCGGACGGTTAACGTAACGGATACGGGCCTGTTTACCGCCACTATTCTGTCCGATGATTGAATGCTCAGACTCAGATCAGCCTTTGCCACGGCATCGAAAGGCCGAAACGTTAGTTTCCAGATGCACTGCCGTCCTTCTTCGATCACGTACATGATGTTCCCCACCCACTCCGCATCCGTCGGTGAAATGAACCCATCAGCTACTTTAGTTGTCTGGACCGTAAAATTATCAACAGCCGGATCGTACTGTAGTCGGACATGCAACAGATCTTCGCCGGGCTCTTCGGCAAACAGATAGCCGCCCCTGACACCCCCGCCCGCTGAGTAGCTCAGTACGAACGCATCGCCGGTAAAGTCAGCCAACGCATTGTCCGTATCGAAAAGCAATCCCAACGGCGAGCGGTGTGATGTGAACGTAGCAACTGAATTCACCTGCTGGACCTGTCCGGTTGCAGGATCACGAACCAGGTTGGCATCGGGTCCCAGGTTTCGGATGGGCTGCGTGATTACCAGGTTACCGGGCTTAGGCGGAAACGTCGGATCGTTGTAAAATTTCTGCTGTTGATCAGGCGACAGCGTTGCCGGCAGCAGTTTGTCCTGCCCCGGATTATAGCCAGAAAATTGCTGTGGAGTCTGATTGCCGCCCATTTCCCACGGAAACCCGTAGTGTCGCCCCGGCCGCAGCCAGTTCATCTCTTCAGGATCGTCGCGGTCACCCGAGTTTTCGACGCCGAACAGACGGCCCTGCCGGTCCAGCGCCAGATCAAACGTATTTCGAACGCCCCGGCAGAATACATAACCCGACTGATCGAGGGCTGTCTGGTCGTTGGGCAGCAGGATTGTAGCCGGCGGGTGTAGCGGCAGCTTAAAAATTGTGGCGGTTAAAGGTACTTCACGGGTATTGGGATACAGGCCGCCCGTGTCTTCCACTTCACCGTGATCCGTACGTGACCCACTGTTAACATACACAGAATCTGCGCCCGGAGTTACACATACCCCGTTAAACGCGTGGTCGTAAAGCGTAGCAGACGACGGGTAGGGAACCGTTTGTACAATCCGCTCCCACCGCCACGTACCATCCGCCTGCGGAATTCCTTTAACAACCAGCCCGTAGCCCCGTTGCCCTGTCTCTTTAAAGTTACCCACCAGCACCAGGACACCGTTTGCGAAGACCATGCCCTGCAGGTAGTTGATGCCGTGGTCGGCCGCCGAAGCGATGGGTACTTCATAGGGTTGGCCGTTTGCCGGTTGTTCAATACGATATACATCGCCCGGAAACGAATGGTAATACAGCTTCCGGGTTTGCGCGTCGTAGGCCACCCGAACACCCCTGACCTGAGTCGACATCAGCTTTTCTACGGTGATGTTCGGATGCAACGACCGGGGCAGCTGCGCCTGAACCCGCATAGTATGTACCAGAAAGGAAGAAAGGAGGAAGATGTGTAGCCAACGGTAGACCATATGAATGTATACTAGACGTACTGCCCATACGCACAGGGAGACGGCGTCTCACGGTCGGCATGAGAATCGGCTGACTTGTCGCCTATGCGTGCAGGAAGCTTAGCGAAGGAGTGTATTGCAAAAAATATGCTGAATATGAAATGAAAGCGTATTTTTTGTGGGGAGCATCATTGAGGAGGCTGGGGCGACAACTGAATACATCACCCCCGATTTATTTACAACAAAGCCCGACCTCTCGGCCGGGCTTTGGTTTATTTTATAAACAGCCACTTGGCAAAAAGCGCTCGTTGCTGCTCGGTTGGGCTGGCGACCGGTTCGAGTCGGTAGCTCACCAGCGGGTTTTGCGTCAGCGTGACCGGCATCCGGCGAACGATGCCATTCCGGTTAACTAACAGGTTCAGTGTTTCACCCACGCGCCGACCGGCCAGCAGCCTGAGCAGATCATCACCCACCCGAACGCTGTCGACGGCGACAATTTCATCGCCAACGTTCAGGCCATCGGTATAAGCCGCCGAACCGCGACGGACGCCCGCCACTACGACTTTTCCGTTGGATACGGAAGTAGCAACCCCGAGGTACCCGTCCTGCGTTCGGGCTGCTACGTTGGTCAGCCGCAGCCCCACCGGCTCAAAATACGCGTTGTAGTTGATTGGCTCGGCACTGTTTACCCCGATGTTGAAAAAATCGTCGAGTTTGCGGCCGGCGATTTGCTCGGCGGCCTGCCGAAACTCTTCATCCGTAAAGCCGCGCTGCCGCTTCTTGTAATATTCGTTGTACAAATACCGCATCAGATCGTCCATGGTGCGGGCGCCGTTGCTGCCGGCCAGGATGGCCAGATTCAGCAGCGATCCCAGTACGCTGCCTTTGCTGTAGTACGATACGGTACTGTTGTTTGAGTTTTCGTTCGGGCGGTAGTATTTGATCCACGCGTCGAAGCTCGACTCCGCCACCGACTGCACTCGGTTACCCGGCTGATTTTCGATACCGGTGATGTCGTTGGCCACGATGGCCATGTATTGCTCCGGCGTATGGAAACCCGCCCGGCGCAGGATGTAATCTTCGTAGAACGACGTACAGCCCTCCGACAGCCAGAGCATGCGGGTGTAATTCTCATTCTCATAGTCGAACGGTCCGAGCGCGATGGGCCGGATGCGCTTTACGTTCCAGAGGTGAAAATACTCGTGCGCCACCAGCGTCAGAAAACCTTTGTAGCCGGCTTCCGTCGCATAGGCGTTGCGGGAGGTTTGCAGCGTGGTCGAGTTCAGGTGTTCCAGCCCACCGCCGGCCGCCGGAATGTGGTGTACGATAAACGTATAGTTTTCGCAGGGGTGTTCACCCACGACCGATGCCGCCGTTTCGCACACCCGTTTGTAGTCGGCCGCGAGCCGCTGCTCGTTGTAATCGACCTCACCAAACTGCGCTACGGTATGCGGAATATTGGACGCCGTGAACGTAAACGTGCGGTGGTTTCCGATTTCCATCGGTGAGTCTACTAGTAGGTCGTAGTTCGGCGCTTCAAAAGTGTAGGCGGATGCGCCCCCGTTTTCGTCGCCCACGGATTTGAGGGCCGTCGTTACGGTCTTCCAGTCCTTGTACGGCTGCACAATCACCCGCAGGGGCTGGTTTTTCAGCGCGTCCGTAAACATGAAGATGCTGGCCCCGTTCAGGTATCCGTGGTTCGCATCGATGAAGCTGGTCCGTACGGTCAGTTCGTTGGCGTATACCCGGTAGCGGATCGTCAGGTTATCCTCATTGGAAAATACCCGCCAGGCGTTCTTCCGGATCTTCTCGGACCGCACCGGCCGGTTGCCCGCGAGGGCCATAAACCCTTCCACGTTTTTGGCGTATTCCCGGATCAGGTACGACCCCGGCGTCCAGACCGGCATTTTAATATCCACATAGCCATTCTTACGGGCGTTGGTCGCGGCTGCGCTGTTGGTAAGCCGCATTTCGACCTCGAAATAGTGGGTCTGCGGCTCAGGCATCGACAACACATACGTAATGGCAGGTGCGGGCGCCGGGGCCGTCGGATTCACGGCGGTCGTATCAGCGGCCCGCGTCAGCGGACCGTACCCTAGGAGCAACCAGGCTGTCAATAAAAACAGGAGCCGGGATTTTTTTTTCATACGGAAAAGATAATACTTTCGTTTTTTGACCAGGACTTCGTCGTTTTTCAGAAAAGAAACAGCGAAACTACGACGCAATTCAAGTATTCACAACCGTTGATCCAATTTATGCCCCTACCCGACCCCCAACCGATTCAGCAACGACCACCCATGAGCCCCCCGGCCGGTCTGCTTTGCCTGCTGATCTTTGGGCTTTTCCTTCCGCTGTCGGTTTCGGCCCAGCGAACCCTGAGTTACTCAGAACCTGATTATCATTACCGCAACGGCCTCGAACTGTTCGAAAAATCTAATTTCGCGGCCGCCCGCAACGAGTTTCAGCAGTACCTCGCCCCGCGCCGGAGCGACGGCTCCCGGAAGCTGCTCAACACCAGCGATCAGAACGCGGTCGAAGCCGAGTATTATGTTGCGCTCACCAGTCTGTACATCGACGAACCCGGCGCTGAGGTTCTCGTGGACCGATTCGTTAAAAACCACAGCGAGCACCCTAAAGCCGGGCAGTTGTACGGCGACCTGGGTACGTATTACTACAACCAGGGGAATTTTGCGAAGTCAATCGACTTCCTCGAAAAAGCCGTGGCGCAGGGAGGCAGCAACGCCCGCCAGCTCGACTACAAATACAAACTGGCTACTGCGTATTATAACACCCAGGATCTGCGCCGGGCCCTGCCGCTCTACAATGACATAAAAGCAAGTTCGTCAACGGACGCACCGGCTGCCTCCTACTACGCGGGGGTGATCAATTTCCGGCAGAATAACCTCAACGAAGCCGTTAAGGATTTCCGGCGGATCGAAGCCAACCCAACGTATCAGAACGAGGTTCCGAACTGGATTGCGCAGGCCCTGTACCGCCAGCGCCGGTTCGACGAACTACTGGCTTATACCGAACCCCTGCTCAAACGCGGTTCCAACCGCGACCTGAGCGAGGTCGCGCTGTTCACGGCGGAGGTTTATTACCAGCAGAATCAGTTTGCCAAAGCCATTCCGTACTACCGGCAGTACATTTCGTCGGTTGGCGCGAAAGTGCCGAACGCGATTCGGTTCCGCTACGGACAGTCGCTGTTCCGTACGGGTGCCTACAACGATGCCATTGCGCAGCTCAAACCCGTTGCCGGCGGTAAGGACACTACAGCCCAGTATGCCGCTTATACACTGGGAGTCAGTTACCTGCAGACCCAGAATCCAACCTACGCCCTGACGGCCTTCGATCAGGCGGGTCGGCTGGCGTTCAACAAGGACATTCAGGAGGAAGCCGTATTTAACCACGCCAAGCTGCAGCTCGACCAGAACAATGGGGCCGACGCCGTGAAGGAACTGACGGCCTTTCTGAAACGCTACCCCAGCAGCCGGTTTGAAAACGAAGCCAACGAGCTGCTGGGCGAAAGTTATTTTGCGTCCAACAATTACCCGGCTGCCATCGCCTACATTGAGAGCCTGAAACGCCGGACGCCCAAAATCAACGCTACGTATCAGCGGCTGACCTTCAACCAGGCCGTGAACGATTTCAACGCGGAGCGGTATCGCCAGTCGGTCGAAAACCTCGACAAGTCGCTGAAGTACCCGGTTGATGCCGAACTGCAGCAGGCCGCCCAGTTCTGGAAAGCCGAAGCGTATTCAGCCGGCCGGCAGTACGACACGGCCATTCCGCTCTACACGGCCGTAGCTCGGTCGGGAGCCGGCCCCTACGCCGTTAAAAGCCTGTACGGACTGGGCTATGCGTATTACAACAAGAAGGATTACGCCCGCGCCCTGACCTATTTCCGCGATTTTGTCAGCCGTGGGGGCGATAAAACCGACCGGAGCACCCTCGACGATGCGGTAGTCCGGCTGGCCGATTCATACTTTGCCAACAAGCAGTATAACGAAGCCATTCGGTACTACGACCAGGCCATTGCCCAGAACCAGGGCGATAAGGACTACGCTGTGTACCAGAAAGGGGTAATTCTCAGCTACGTCGGTCGCGACACGGAGGCCAAGGCCCAGTTCGATCAGCTTCAGAAGCAGTATCCGTCGTCCCGCTTTGCCGACAACGCCCTGCTTCAGGCCGCCAACGTCGATTTTGAGAAAGGAAACTACCAGGCCGCCATTCGGGGTTTCAGCCGGCTGCTACAGGAAAAACCCCAGAGCTACCTCGTTCCTTCGGCGTTGCTCCGGCGGGCGGTTGCATACGGCAACATTCAGCAATACGAACCGGCCATTGCCGACTACCGCCGGATTCTGGACGAATTTGGCAATACCGAACAGGCGCAGAGTGCCCTGCTGGGTCTGCAAAATGCCCTGACCGACGCGGGTCGGCCGGAAGAATTTTCGCAGGTGCTCAGCAAATACAAGCGCACCAACCCCGGCAGCACGGACGTGGAGCGGGCCGAGTTTGAAAACGCCAAAAATATTTACTTCAGCGAAAAGTACGCGCAGGCCATTCAATCGCTGCTGGCGTTCATTCAGGAATACCCCGCTAGCCCGAGTCTCAATGAAGCCCGGTATTACATCGCTGAGTCCTACCGGCAAACCAACGACGTAGCCAACGCACTCCGGTACTACAACCAGGTGCTGACCGACAATAAGTCGGAGTTCGTCGTGCGGGCCGCAACCCGGGCCGCCGAACTGGAAACGCAGCAGAAAAACTACCCCCGCGCCGTACGGAACTACCGCTTTATCCTGAACCAGGCCGACAGCAAAAATGAGCAGGTAACCGCGCAGCTTGGCCTCATGGATACGTATTACGCAGCCAGCAAAACCGACTCAGCCGCATTCTTCGCCCGGGAGGTTATTACGGCCGGGAGTGTCGTGCCGGGAGCGCAGAACCGGGCGCAGCTCATGCTTGGTAAAATTGCTCTTGACAAAGGCGACTATAAAACAGCTCAGACCGAGTTTGAAAAGACCGTGGCCCTGGCTAAGGACGCCAACGGTGCCGAAGCAAACTACCTTCTCGGCGACATCCTGTATCGCCAGAAAAAATTCAAGGAGTCGATTGCGCTGCTCCTCAAATTCAACGAACAGTTCAGCGAATTTGAGTACTGGAAAGGCAAAGCGTTCATCCTGGTTGCCGACAACAACGTCGGGCTGAACGAACTGGCCCAGGCCCGCGCCGTCCTGAACTCCATCATCGAAAACTCAACGAACGAAACCATCGTGGCCGAAGCCAAACAGAAGCTGGCCGCGCTGGAGAGTAAGAATTAAACTCAGTTGGTGGTTGGTGGTTTGTGGTTTGTCGTTCGTGGTGTAGCCCCATAACGACAAACCATAAACCACCAACCACCAACGACAAACCACAAACCAACGAATGCCCCGCATCCCCGCCCTATACCTCACCCTGTCGGCAAGCGTTTTTTCACTGACGTTGTACGCGCAGGAACAGCCCCGTCCCACGCGATCACCCGTCCGCGAAGGCGAAATTGAAAACCAGGAGATTACGGTCGAGAAAAGTCGTAAAATCGAACTCCCCCCGGCCACCCGCATCATTAACAAGATTCCGTCGATCAAACCCTCGGCCGAGCAGCGTAAGCTGACGTATGAGTTTGAAGATCGCAAGCTGACGGTCGGCGATCCCCGGATTACGCCCGGCGTTCTGCCCCCCACCACTACGCAGGCTGAGCAGGCCCCGTCGTATAACAACTACGTCAAAGTGGGGGCTGGCAACTACGGCTCGTTTCTGGGCGAAGGCTTCGTTGGGGTCAACAACCTGTCGAATCTCGCGCTGGAAGGTTCGTTCCGGCACCTGTCGTCGAGCATTGGCCCGGTGGATGGTAGAAACTCCGGGCAAAGCGATACCCGCCTGAACGTAACGGGAAAGTACATGACCGAATCCTTCAAGTTTCAGGGCGATGTCGGCTATGAACGGAACGGCTATTTCTTTTACGGCTACGGCCCGCTGCCCGAGAACACCACCATTAGCCGCGACGCCATCCGGCAGCGACTCAATACGGTTAATTTTAAACTGGGCATTGAAAACACGAACCAGGAAAGCGCTATCGACTACTCGCTGCGAACCGGCATCAGCTCACTGAAGGATCTGTACAGCGCATCCGAAACCGACTGGGGTACCAACTTCAACGGCTCCATCGGCATCACCAATCAGGTGTTTGCGCTGGTCGCGGCTGATGCCTACGTAACACAACGCTCCGACGGCCCGGTGGATAACCGAAATCTGTTCCGGGTCAAACCGACATTCAAATACACGACGCCACGCTTTACCATCGTAGCCGGTCTGACGGCCGCCAACGAAACGGACAAACGGCAGAACATCAACCGCACGCAGGCTTTCCCGGTGGTGGACATCGACGTGGTACCGGTTGGCAACATTCACTTCTTCGGGGGAGTCGACGGCGATATCGTTCGGAATACCCTCCGCTCGTTTCTCACTGAAAATAAGTGGCTTGCCCCACAGGTACTTTTATCTAACACTGTTAAGTCGCTGGATTTCTACGGTGGTTCAAAGGGCGAGCTTGGTGGCGGGTTTGCTTACGAGGGGAAAGTATCGTATGCCCGGTACCGCAATTTCTACGTCTTCAACAATTCGCTGACCGACACCACGAAATTCTTCGCGCTGTACGACGGCGGCACCGCCGAGGTGCTGACCATCTCGGGGCAGCTGGGTTACGCGCTGAAGGATAAATTCCGGTCGACGCTCAAAGCCGACTTTTACCGCTACGGTCTCGACCGGCTGGAAGAAGCATGGGGTCGTCCGCAGGTGGCCGCATCCTGGACGAATTCGTACATCCTCAACAAAAAATTATTCGTCACGGCCGACTTGTACTTTTACGAGGGAATCAAAGGCAAGAATTTCGTAACAAATACGGTCTACACCCTGAAACCCATCTACGACCTCAACGTAAAAATTGACTATTTCCTAGGCAAGCAGTTTTCGGCCTTCGTGTCATTAAATAATATCATCGGGCAGAATTATCAGCGGTATTTGTATTACCCGGTTCAAGGCCTTAACTTTCTCGGAGGAATCAGTTATTCCTTTTAACACAACGCGTGCAAACAATCGCACTATGGCAACCGTGAACGAGTACCTGAAAAAACTCCTTTACCAGTACGACTGCATTGTAGTACCCGAACTGGGGGCTTTTCTGACCCATTACCAATCGGCTTCGTTCACGGAGTCCCATGGCGTATACCTGCCGCCCCGCAAACGGCTGGCGTTTAACGAAGCCCTGCGGCTGGACGACGGCATTCTGATGAATTACCTCATGCTTCACGAACAGCTCAACCGTGAGGAAGCTCAGCGCCGGATCAGTACGTTTGTGGCCGACCTGCGTCGGCAAGTGCAGCAGACAGGCCGGTTTGATATCGACGGCGTCGGTACGTTCACCCGCAATGATGAAGACCGGCTGCAGTTCGACCCGAACCTCCGCCATAACTTTCACGGCGAATCCTACGGCCTGATGCCCGTACCGGCACAGCTGATCGGACAGCAACTGGAACCGGCCGCTATCGAAGCCGTACCCGTAACCGCACTCGGACCCGTTTTGCGCGAGGACGTTGTGGAGGAAACCGCGCTGGTTACCCAATCACGGTCCCGGTCCAACTGGCGTGTAGCAGCGGCCGTTCTGTTAGTCGGTTCGCTGGGTGCCGTGAGTTATTTCTCGGTATTGAAGCCTGGCCAGCCACTGCAAAGTAGCCTGAACCCGGCCAACCTGCTGACTTCCGTATCGGCGGTTTTCCAGTCTGCGGAGGAACCCGCCAAACCAGTTCCCACAACCGCCCGCTACGTAGCGAAACCGGTTGTTGCCGAGCCGGTTGTTAAGGCCGAAACCCCAGCCGCTCCGGTGGCCGAACCGGTAGCCACCCCGGCACCCACTGCACCGGCAGAGCCAAAGGTTGTGGAAACACCGGCTGCCACGGCAGAACCCGTTGCCGCTCCGGTTGCCAGGCCAAAACGCACCGGTCCTCACTTCACCGTTATTGCGGGCAGCTTCTCCAGCAAGCGCAATGCCCAGCGGTTCCAGCGGTGGCTGCGCAGAAAAGGATACGAAGACGCGTATATCATTCTCCCGGCGCAAAAAGGCCAGTTATATAAAGTAGCGGCCGCCGGTTCCGAAATCCGGACAGAGGCCGTAGCGAACCTTGGCGTAATCAGCGAACTGACGGGGGCACAAGCCTGGATTCTGAAAAACTAACGCTTACGAAATCATGCAAAAAGGCAACCCGATCGGGTTGCCTTTTTGCATGTTAAGCCCAATAGCTTCTAATTTCAATTCGCTTATGAGCGTTTGAATTGTATTACAGTCACTTTACTTCACAACTATCTAGTTACCGATATACTATTTTTATAAATATCTATTTACTTTACGCAAAAAGACTTCTTTTATGCGTACAGTCCGTCTGTTCTTTCTGCTGTGCCTGATCAATACGTCCTTGTACGCTCAGTCTACGCCTGGGTTTGAACCGCGTCCGGCTTCTCAATACCAGGTTGGTATTCAGGCCGGCACCACGGGGATTGGCTTGTATGGAGAGCGACTCCTGGACCAGGCCCACCGTCTGGCTCTGCGCGTGGGCGTCAATTACCTGGCTTATCGGCAACCTGTGCGGCTTAAAACAGCCGACGATTCGTACGTAGTGATTGACCCTGATTTTATGATTAGTCTGGCCCACGCGGGTCTGCGGTGGAATCCATTCAAGCGGAGTTCGTTTTTTGTGACCGCCGGAGCTGGTTACACCTGGAATCCGGCCCTGCGGTTTGTGCTGACAGCCGAAAATACGGTTAACTTTGGCGGTCTGGTCATGACGGCCGAGGATGTAGGCACCATCCGGGCGGGGCTACGCTGGAACCCGGTTGTGGCGTATCTAGGCACAGGATTCGGTCGGGTTATACCCCGCAGGCGGCTGACGGTCGGCGTCGAACTGGGCGGTTATTACCTCGGGAAACCGACCGTCGAGCTTGATTACGAAGGATTTCTGGAAACCACGACCATCGACGAACAGGTACCCATTGTTGAACGAAATCTGGCGGGTTATCGCTACCTGCCGGTGCTGAACCTCAACGTAGCCTACGCGATAGGTCGCTTGCGGTAAACCCACGTTTATGATCTCACCAGTCACTGAAGCTCCTGCCGATGGCTCTCCCGCTCAACAGCCGTTGCTTCTCCGCTGGCGGTATGGCGGATGGGTGCTGATTGGCCTGACCCTCATCGCCCTGTTTTCACACCTCGGGGCGCTGCCGATGGATACCCACTCCGACGAAGCCCGGCGGGCACTCGTATCGCTGGAAATGATCCTGTCCGGCGACTATCTGACCCCTACCGTCAACGGCATTCGTTATTTTAATAAACCCCCGCTCTACAACTGGCTTATCATTGCCTCGTACTGGCTTTTTGGGGAGTATTCGGCCCTGGCCCTACGGTTTCCCATGGCACTGTCGCTGGTGCTGTTCGCCGTTACCATCTTCGTGTTTGTTCGCCGGTACGTGCCCGTTCAGTCGAGCGTCCCGGTTACCAAATCCGCAGACCACTGGCCAGCTGTCACGCCTTCGATCATAGCCTTCGCCGTTGCGATGATGCTGGTGACCAACGCCCGGATGTGGCTTTATGATTCCCTACTGGGCCTGATCGACGTGACGTTTAGTTGGATTACATACACGATGTTTCTGCTGGTTTATCATTTCGAGCGACGCCGGAACTACTGGGCTTTGTACCTGTCGACCTACGCGCTGACCGCCGTTGGCTTTATGCTAAAAGGCCTGCCAGCGCTTGTTTTTGAGGGGTTAACAGTGTTAACCTGGCTAAGCTATACCCGTCAGTTCAGGCGGCTGCTGCATCCGGCCCACGGCGCAGGAATCGTTCTTTTCAGTTTACTCGTCGGCCTGTACTACGTCGCTTATTTCACCCGCAATCAAATTCCGTTGCGGGACCTGGTGTCGGTACTGGTTGACCAGAGTGCCCGCCGGACGGTCATCAACTATGGGCTTGGACAGACGCTGTGGCACATGCTCACCTATCCGTTCAAGATGATGCACCTGTTCGCTCCCTACACCGCGCTGGTGGTCTTACTGGTCCGAGCAGGACTGTGGCGGGTGCTGCGGGCGGAGCCGTTTATTGCCTTCAACGCACTGACGTTCCTAGTCAACTTTATCGTGTACTGGGCGTCGCCGGAAGTATTCGCGCGGTACCTGTTTCCGATGCTTCCCCTCCTCTTCACGGTGCTGGCCTACCTGTACTACGTGCAGACAGCGCCGGGCGCCCCCCGTCGAATCTGGCCGGAACGGATCTGGCTGGCTATAGGCATCATTCTGACGGTGGGCTGCTGGACGGCCGTGTGGTACCCTGAAACGCGTACGATTCCGGGCGTCGTCTGGAAAACCGCCCTTATCTGCGGCCTGCTGGGGCTTGTGACGCAGTCGATGCTGCGACCATCGGCCAACCGGCTTGGTCTTATGCTGGCCCTGATGGTGGTGGTCCGGATCGGCTACAACTGGCTGGTACTGCCACCCCGTTACCAACAAAGGGACTTTCACCGGAAAACAGCGGAGCGGATAGCCAGTCGAACGAAGGGAGAGCCCCTGTTCGGCTATCGACAGACGATTGGTCCCGACCGCCCCAACGACGTGTCGGCGTATCAGGCCACGGATATCAACTCGTTTTACCTCGCTGCGTACCGCCGGAACGTATTGCGGGTCACGGACCAGAAGAAATATGGCGCATACTACATCGCCGACTCCGTTAGTTTAGCGGGTGAACAGTTCACGGTTGTCGATACATTGACCCTGTTTGATCGCCACCCGGCCTACCTGATCCGGTTTAGACCCAACTAAACGGTCTCTTTCAGTAACGATTGATTCAGCAACGGCTGCTTTTGAAGAAGCTGATAATCAGCCGAAGCGAACAACGTAGCCAGGGCCGTAAGGCTGGAGGGCCGGTGCAAATCACTGCCGATAAAGTCAACCCAGCCGCGTTTGAGAAGCCAGCGGGCCTGCGTCAGGACACGGTCGCCGTAGCGCCCCGTCAGCGAAGGCCAGTTCAGTTGAAACAAACACCCCGTTTCGTGCAGGTGAGTCAGTGCATCCTGATGCTCAAAGAAATACGCGTACCGTTCGGGATGAGCCAGTACGGGCGTATAGCCGCGGGTTTTCATGCGAAACAGCAGGTCATCGAGTTGCTGAGGAGCACTGGCCCAGCCGGTTTCAATCAATACGTAGCGCTCGGGGCCAAACGTGAGCAAATCGTCGGTTTCCAGCAGATCCGGGAAGAACTCGTCGAGCATGTACTCAGCCGCAACCTCAATGGTCAACGGCAGTTGGTGTTCATCAACCAGCGCCTGGAGTGTATGCAGTCCTTGGCGGAGCGTTGCCGACGAATTGGGAAACCAGTCGCGGCTGACGTGGGGGGTAGTAATAACTTTCCGGATGCCCCACGCGGCAAACTGCTGCAGGCATTCCAGCGACTGCTCGGGACTGGATACGCCATCGTCGATGCCCGGCACCAGGTGCGAGTGCATATCCACCTGCCAGAAACAGGGCTCAGCCAGTTCGGTGGGTACCCCCTCGGCAGTTGACGTAAAGGTTTGCCGGAGCTTTTCCCAAAAATTCATGAGTAATTCTGTTAAGCCTCCTTACTCGCCGGCCTGTTAGTTAACCGGTGGTAAGGTTGCAACGCTAATAAAGATAGAACATTTACTCAAATGCGCTACCTTCTAGTATAGAAACTTATTTCTAAGCAAAGTTAAAACTAGAATTCTATTACAGTAATAGTCATGTAGACTCATTACCAGTAAACTCGTTTTCAAAAATTTACCCTACTGTTCATTCATACGATAACCCCCTGATCCATAAGCAGAGTCGCTCTACCAGTAAAAACGCCCACTTTGACTAAAGTGGGCGTTTTTACTGCAAAATCAGTTACTGAATCCGGCCTGTCCTCATCGCTTGGTGGTTCGTTTCACTACCAGGGGTGCACAGACGGTAGTACAGGTACACGCTTCTGGTGCCGGGCCAGCAATGGTTGTCTCCAGCGAACAGCCCGTCTGGCTGTCGGTAAGCACAACCGCCACGCTACCTCCCGACGACACCGCGAAGTTACCCAGGGGTTGCGTTTCTACCCCGTAGGTAAACGTACCCGAAACCGGCTGCCCGTTCAGTGTAACGGTATAGGTTTGTCCAGTTCCCCCACTTGGATTAAGTGTGATCGCGTAGAAACCATCGCTGGTGCATCGGGCGACTCCACCAGCCGTAGCAGGTCCTCTGTTGACATTGACGACTACCGTATCGACGGTAAAACATACGGCATTTCCTACTACGGCCGTCACGGTAAACGTTGTCGTTATATTTGGATTTACCTGAATGGAAGCCGTTACATCGCCGGTGCTCCAGCGGTAGCTCACCCCATTCGACAAGGTAGTGCTCGCCGTCAGCGTCGTTTGTGTACCGGAACAAATGGTCACATCCTGACCCGCAGTAACGGTCGGGATTGGGGTCAGTTCTAAAATTACCGGACAACAGTTTCCCGCCGGACAATTAAGTGTGCCCGTAGGCGATCCGCTGGCAATGGCCGTGTACGAATAACTACCGGATGTACTGGCTTCGTAGGTCTGTCCGGTTGCGCCGGTAATAGGCACGTTGTTGCGAAACCATTGGTAGCCGGTATAACCATCCGGCGCACTGATTTCCGTAACGTCGCCTTCGCAACCGGTTATCGGCACACTAACGCAGGCACTGCCGCCCGTGATCGACGATGCATTCGACTGGTCTATCCTGGTGATCTTTGCCGTGTTCGACAATACCCCAACGCTATCTACCTGCGCACTGATGACCAGCGAGAGCGCCTGTACGGCTGTTCCGCTCAGCGCACTGCCAATGGTCCAGGAACCCGTACCGGGGTCATAAAGCGTTCCAGTCGGCGCGGTAAACGACACCGACGACAAGCCCGTTGTGAGCGTATTGGATATAACCAGCCCCGTTGGTGAGGCATATAACTCGTTAATGTTCCCATTTTTTGTAGCTGTAATCGTGAACGATACAACGGAGCCAACGCTGGCCGTTGTGGTCGATCCGGCTGTAACCGTTACTCGGACATCGGCAATGTTCTGATCACACCCATCGGGTATCCCATCGCTGTCCGTATCGAGCGTACCATCCCCCCCCGTGCACTTGTCCAGACAGTCTGGTACGCCATCGTTATCCGTATCAGAGCGGGTGAAGGCGTAGTACACCCGGGTATCCGCACCAATTGCCACGGTGCTATTGATGGTAAGCCGAACGCGGTTAAATGGCTGCGTAGCCTTAAAGCTTACCAGGGTCGCTTCTGTGCCGCCGATCAGATCTCCCCGCAGGAGGTTGTTTCCACTTATCGACTGGAGCAGCGTGTTGTCGGAATACGTCGAAATCGTTAGGCGGCTGAGCAGATCGACATCCAGCAAACCAGCTCCGCTCCCAATGGCAAAACCAACGTCTTCAGGGCTTGACACACTGGCTGGAATAGTCGTGCTGGAACGTACCTCAGCATATACCCCGCAGGTTCCCCCTATTGATACACCAGTAATGGCCAATGTGGCAAACGTCGTCAAGCTCGCATCGGTGAGGTTATCCAGGTTGTTTACACCGACCGCACAAACCCCGATCCCTCCGGACGACACATTGCCGCTATCCGACGTGACGCCGGTCGTTAAAGGCTGCACACAATCGGTCGGGCAACTGCTGGGACCTTCATAGGCGTAGTACACACGCAATGTTGAAATAAGGCCGAGTGCCTGCAAAACCTCTAACTGAATCTCGTCAAACGGCTGGGTAGTCGCAAAGCTGATCAATTGCCGGCCGCTGCTGCCCGCCAACAGGGAAGCTGATAAGGCGCCCGCTCCGCTCGTTGTGCTTTGTTCAACCAATTGGCCGTTGCGATAAGTTGACAAACGGATACCGCCATTTAGGAGCGAAGCCGATAATAAGCCCCCAACGGGCTCTACAACAAACCCGGCAACGTTTCCGCCCGGATAGTACTGAGCCTGATCCCTCAATGAGATTCTCGAGCCCAGTATTGTGACCAGGCTACCGCCGAGTGTAGCAAAATTACTTAAGTCTGCATCGGTGACGTTCGCGCCATTCGATACAGCCTGTGAGCGTGCAGCATTCACTGTAACCGCAGTTCCTGAAATCGGATCGCGGCAAATTCCGTTGTTTTCGAGCGTCTGTTGTTGAGCCAGCAGCGAACCGGCAGCAAATAACAGACATACCACCAGGTACATACGTTGGTAGATCGTTTTCATAAAAAGAGTGAATTGGTAGGCAGAAAAGATTGAACGTGTGGTAGCTTGTAGCTTAGCCTTTTAAGTTCCAGAGTAACTTGTTATTAACCACACAATCATCGTAAAACAAATTGTATGCCGTTGCCGCCCGCCTAACGATATGCCCGTATCAGGCAATTATATACATAATAGGGATAAGATACTTAAGTACATTTCCAGATTTTAGCCATATCGAACATACAGACTAGTTAACAGTATAAATAATTGATGTTCAATTACATAAAAATTATTATGATATAATAAATTTATGTTTAATATTAGATTAGTACTTTGTGAAAGTTTGAAATAATATTTTGATTTTTTAATTGCCCTATACCCTATTTATATCAAATATATCAAACCAGTTACTTGAAAATAATGAAATAGTACATTGGAATATCATTTGCTCTTTAAGCGTATCTTATATGCTGATTAGGATTGCGTAATACCATGCCTTCGCCAGCCAGGAATACGAAATAAGCTCTTACCCCAGGGGTAACTGGGCTACAGCCTGTTTATACCAGCTTACAAATCGGGGAATACCCTCTTCAATACGTACCGAGGGGGCGTAACCGGCATACGCATAGGCATGGTTCAGGTCAGCGGAGGTCTGCCGGACATCCCCCGGCTGCATGGGCTGCCAGTCGATCAGGGCCTGCTCGCCGGTTGCCTGCTCGATCAACTGGACCAGTTTCAGCAGGCTCACGGTTTCAAAACCACCAATGTTCAGTATGTCGAAGCCGTGAAGGGTGTTCAGGACGTTACTGATTCCGGTAACCGTATCATCGATGTAGGTGTATTCCCGTACCGTACTACCGTCGCCATAGAGCGTAATGGGTAAGCGGTTCAGAATGCGTTCGGTAAACTGGCTGATCGCCATGTTCGGGCGCAGCCGGGGACCATACACTGTAAAGAAGCGCAGGCAGGCTACATCGAAGCCATAGAGGTGATGATACGTATGAGTCAGCAGCTCGGCCGATCGCTTCGACGCTGCGTAGGGCGACAACGGACGGTCGGCCCGGTCGTCTTCCCGAAACGGCACCCGCTCCGAATCACCATACACCGAGGAGGAAGAAGCCATAACCAATCGCCGAACGCCCGTTTTCCGCATCGCTTCCAGCAACGACAACGTACCGGTTACGTTCACGTCGAAATACAGCGCCGGATTCTGCACCGACGGCCGAACACCCGTCTGAGCCGCCAGGTGAATGACCGTATCGCAATCGTACTGCTGCAGAATAGCCTCCACAACCGACTGATCGCGGATATCCCCCCGCAAAAACTGGTACGTCGGCTGATCCTGAAACAACCGCACATTCCGGCGTTTGAGCGCCGGGTCGTACTGATCATCCAGGTTATCGAGCCCGATCACGGTGTATCCTCGCTGAAGCAGGCCTTCAGTTACGTGTGAGCCGATGAACCCGGCGGCTCCCGTCAGAAGTATCGTCATGATGTTACGCTGTTTTTGTGAGCCTCCGCCCCAACAAACCAATCCTCACTAGTTATCTACGCCTGGTATTCTTTACGAATCAAATGCAAATAAGGTATTAATAAATAATTCACGACTAACTTTTGTTAAAATATTTGCTTAATTCGATTCATTAAATTTATTTTGACTGCATATCGGTAACTTAAGTTTTTATAACTCAATTACGACGATACGTCACTCGCTTATGAAAACGGTTCTGATTCGTTCGTCCATTGCTTATCCGGTTTTTGGCCAACGCAGACGTTTGAAGTCATGATGTTTCGTGGTTAACCTGATTCAATTGCCCCGTACACCCACTCCGTGCTCAATGCGACAGACTCTACTATTTTCTCTTTGCTTGCTGACGGTTCATACGCTGAACGCCCAGACTGACTCGGTGTCGGCTGGTCGGTATCAGGCGCAGTATCGGCTTGAAATTGGTGGTTTGGCAGCATCGGCCAGTCGTACGCCTTTTTGGCTACGGGCCAATCAGTACGGTATTGTGCCGACAACCAGTCCGGCTGGCCTGGTTCGTCTGGGCACCAGCGGCCGACTGGGTAAATCGGCGCTCCCGCAGAAAGTGCAGTTGACCTATGGACTCGAAGCGGTCGGGAGTGTCAGCACCGCCAGCAAAGTGCTGCTTCCCGAAGCCTACGTATCGGCACAACTGGGCAAATTTTACGTATATGGAGGGCGTCGGAAAGAAATCATCGGTCTTGGCGATTCAACCTTATCATCGGGTTTTTACTCGTGGTCGCAGAACGCATTGCCAATGACCAAAGTACAGATAGGTACGAATGGCTTTGTACCGCTTGGCTTCACAAAGGGACTCATTGCCATAAACGCATTCTATTCGCACGGCTGGTTTCCGAGGACGGATACCATGCAAAATTCATTTCTGCATCAGAAAGTTTTCTTTGGCCGCCTTGGAAGACCTGGCTGGAAGGTTAAGCTATACGGGGGCATGGTGTATAATGCTCAATGGGGAGGCAGATCAGACTATTTGAACAGTGGAAATTCAAAGAATGGTAAACTTCCTTCATCATTCCGTGACTATATAGATGTCGTGCTCGCTCGGCAACCTTCTCAGACAGCCGAAAATGATCTTCCAAGTCACGACGCCCTTAACCGCATTGGAAATCACATTGGCTCAATTGATATAGGTGCTGAAATTGCTTTAACAAACTGGACATTATTGATATATGACCAGCACCCATTCGAAGATAAATCCGGAATAACTCTCTACAATGCTACGGATGGCCTATACGGAGTAAGAGTTAAGCGAATCCACACCCAGCCAGAAGTTTTTTTTCAACTGAATCAATTGTTGATTGAGTATTTAACCACAATGAATCAGAGTGGTTTTGCTTTACCCATCGGACAGGACGACTACTTCAACAACTTTCAGTATCTCGACGGCTGGACACGATCAAAACAAGTCATTGGCACCCCATTCATATCATCGAGAGCCGACGTTCGGCCAGAAGTAATCAACCCTAAGAGTCGGTATAAACTTGCAATAGCCAACAACCGAGTGCAACTGATGCATGTCGGCTTAGCCGGTACCTTTTCTAATGGTGTCCGTACACAACTCAAGCTCTCGTATAGTCGCAATTATGGTATACATCGGGCACCGTTCAGTCAGGCCGTTGGTCAGTTTTCGGGACTGATTGCTGCTATCTGGCCGCTCAAATGGTTGGGCGGTACTGAATTGCAGTCTGCTATCGCCGTCGATCAGGGCGACCTATACATCAACTCTTCAGGAGCGTGGCTTAGCCTTCGAAAAACCTGGTACAGTAAGCAATCCAGATATAACTACTAAACGCAAAACTGCCTCAATCGGCATGATTACAACCTGATAAACACTTAGTAACAACCACTTGAACTGTAACTATTTCGTAATGAAAAACTCACAATTTACAAAAGCTCCTTTATTTGGTATTCCTTATGCGGCAGTCGATTATAAATCAGCGACTGAAATCATCGTTCATAACGCTGTAAATCGAAATAGTTTTGGCGTTTCAGCCTTGGCCGTTCATGGCTTAATGGAATCGATTCATAATGAAAAAGTGGCTCAGCACGTACCACACATTGATATGATTGTTCCAGATGGCAAACCTGTACAATGGGCTCTCAATCTCCTCAATAATACTGCTTTACCTGACCGTGTGTCTGGCCCGGATTTGACGCAACATGTGTTGCAAGCAGCCAGCATAAACCATCTTAGAGTGTATCTATATGGAAGTACTGCGACTACACTGGAGAAGCTTAATCAACACATCAGCAAACAGTATCCAGGCGTAACAGTATGCGGTATTCATGTTGATCGCTTTCGCGATGCAACTCCTGAAGAAGACGCAGAGGACATTCGAAAAATCAACGAAAGCGGTGCTCATATCGTACTAGTCGGCCGTGGATGCCCGCGTCAGGAAATTTGGGTTGCTCAACACATGGGTAAAGTCAACGCAGTTATGATGGCGGTTGGAGCCGCCTTCGATTATCTGGTTGGCAACATCCAGCGAGCTCCAATCTGGATGCAGCGGTCAGGGTTGGAATGGAGCTACCGTCTTGCCCAGGAACCACGGCGACTATTCAAACGCTACGCCATTACCAACTCGCTTTATGTGTATTACGTTCTTCAGCAACTTTTAACAAAACGACTACCGCATGCAGTCTCTCGCCCCCGCATCTGATAAGCTGGCCCCAATCGTCTTATTCGCCTACAAGCGGCCGGCGGAACTGGAGCAGACGATTGCGGCATTGAAGGACAACCATTTGGCCAAAGAAAGTGAATTGTACGTTTTTGTTGATGGTCCGAAACGCCCTGAAGACTTACCAAAAGTTACGGCTGTGAGGCAGTTGGTAAGTAACCTATCAGGTTTTAAGGCTGTTAATGTTACTATCTCTGACAAAAATCGGGGGCTTGCCCGATCAGTTATTGAAGGGGTTACTCATGTACTCAACAAGCACAGACAAGTCATTGTGCTTGAGGATGATCTGATTACCAGTCCTAACTTTCTTAACTACATGAATCAGTGCTTACAGCACTATATCCATAATAAAACGATTTTTTCCATAACGGGCTATTCATTCCCCTTTCGTAAACCAGTTGATTATACGTACGATGCCTATTTCTTTCCCCGTACTGGGTCCTGGGGGTGGGCAACTTGGGCCGATCGCTGGCAATTAGTTGACTGGAACGTCTCGGATTTCGACCAGTTTATGCGTGACCCTGTTCAACGACGAGCTTTTAACCAAGGCGGAGATGACCGTGTACGTATGCTACAAAGACAGCAAAATGGCGAAATGGACTCGTGGGCGATTCGTTTCTGCTACAGTCAATTCAAAAACAAAGCACTCACAGTTTACCCGACAATTTCTAAGGTAAACAATATTGGTTTTTATACCAATGATGCTACAAACACAAATGTCTTTAATCGGTATACAACGGTTGTTGACAAGGGTGAGCAGCACATGTTTGCCCTTCCAGATGCCATAAGCTTGCATCCACAACTTGTCGCGCAATTCAGAAATCGATTTAGCCTTAGTGTTCGTATCTGGAACCGCCTGAAAACATACGCTGGTATGCGGTAAAGTATTCCTTGATTCTTTTTTCAGCCTTTTGTACAGAATAATCTATTCACAAATAGGAAGAAAACTCTCAATTCTTAAAAAAGCATGAAAATTCTATATATTCATAACCGCTATCAGTATCGGGGTGGAGAAGATATTATATTAGAGCAGGAGGTTGCAATGCTACGCCGACACGGGCATACAGTCAACGTATTACTATTTGACAACGAAGATTTTACTTCTGGGTCTCTTCCCACCAAAATTTTGTCTGGGTTTAAAACTTTCTATAATGCAGATTCTGCAAGGCGCGTTGAAAAGGCGATTGATACGTTTACTCCCGACATCATTCACATACATAATTTATTCTATACGGCCTCGCCGGCAGTAATTCACGTTGCAAAGCAACGACGCATACCTGTAGTTATGACCATGCATAACTACCGGCTTGTATGCGCCAGCGGCTCACTGATGCGAGTGAACGAAATTCCATGCGAGCGTTGCTTGACCCAAACATTTCCCTTAGACGGTATTCGTTTTGGTTGTTTCCGTAATTCACATTTGCAAACAGCTCAGTTGACGGCCATCACCGGCCTTCATAAACAGATAGGTACCTGGCGCAGCCTTGACCGATTGATCGTATTAACTGATTTTATACGCCAGAAAATTGTAAACTCATCGCTACGTCTTAGTCCAGAGCAGGTTATTGTCAAACCTAACGCTATTGCTGACTTAGGTTATGATGTTTCTTACACAAGGGAACATACACTCCTGTATGTTGGGCGCCTTACTATCGAAAAAGGCATCCGGGTACTTCTCGAAGCGGCTCGATTATACTCTTTTCCGCTCGAAATTATTGGTGATGGTCCCCTTAGAAATGAAGTACAAGCCGCTGCTGACACAATGTCAAACGTTCGTTATAGTGGTCTTCTAGACAGAGAAGTGGTTATCGAACGAATCCGGCAATGCCAAGCCCTTATTGTACCCTCTATTTGGTACGAAGGACTTCCAACTGTAATTATTGAAGCATTTTCAACGGGGACACCAGTCATCTGCTCGGATCAGCCAAACTTTCGGACTATTGTGGAAGAGAATAAAAATGGAATATTCTTTACAATGGGTGACGCCGATGCATTAGCTAATGTTATACGTCAATTGAAAACCAACGACCTAATGGCAATTGGTAAAGCAGGTCGTGTTAGTTATCAAGATCAATATACCGAGCAGATCGTCTACAAACAACATGTGGCAATTTACGAATCTCTCTTGGCTCAACTGCCGCTGATTAAAGTTGGCAGCTAAACGAACAATCCACAATTTGAGTATAGTTAGGGATTGTAGGAATCTATGAACGCTTTGATAGAACCATTCTTCTTATTTTTTCTAAACTAAATAGTATTCCTACTCGTATAATACACACACTTAAGTTAAAACCCCGCTTACTCAAAAATTTTAGAACTATTATCCGAAGGCACAAATAAAACTTATTATAAATAATAAAAATAATACTGAAATATTTATATAATTCAGAACCAATAAAAACTGGATATCTACTTTAAACTCATTTATTAAATAGTCAAATTTGCGATTTTATAAATATAAAAATTACTATTTATACATATAATGCACTAAATAAGCAAACACACTTACTTATTTATACCTTTCACAAATTAGTTTTATCATTACTAGATCCTGTCCAATAACAATTGTACGTAGCCTAGTCACTGTAGTTTTTACACTTTTAAAAAATAAAATACACAGTATTAATCAACCTTTAAGAGCTTTAATCATCTAAAAACTGAAAGAACACAAAACTTTATTTGCATATTTTATCTGTACAATCAAAAAAAAGCAAATATAATTTTGTTTTAAATAAACGAAATAAAGTTTTATATAACTCAATGTATATACATTTAATATATCGACAACTAATTTTTAAATTTTATACAATGAAAAAAATTAAAGAGTATTTAATGCGATGTTTTGCTTTAATTTTTGTTTAATCTGCTCTTAATAAGTTTATAATTTATGGCTAACTACATGTTAATCAAGCTTTAAAGTGAATTTTATGTAGGTACATCAATTTTGTCTCAACAAAAACAGACAAAATTGATCTCCTTCGTGAAACACATTTTTACTCCCACACAGAACCAACTGATTTTATTCGCTGCCTTGTTAATTACTAATTTGACTACTTCCTGCACACAGCAGATTGAATCAATAGCCCCTCAGGAAACACCAACATCAATTGTCATTGAAGAGCCCAAAGTTGTCAATGTTACAATTACAGTAGATGCCATTGACGTTAAAGCATTCGGGGCTAAAGGAGATGGGCAAGCCGATGATACTGAGGCAATTACTAAAGCTTTAAAAAGTGGTGCTGGCAAGCAGGTTTTGTTCCCAGAAGGCACATATAAAGTTACAAAGGTTATCAAACTGGAGGTTTCAAACATAGAGATTGCTGGTCTTGGCAAATCTAAAATTTTATCGACTGAGCGCACTATAATTGACCTCGGAAACGTATCTAACGTTTCGTTCAAGAACCTTTCCTTCGAGAGTACAAACACCAATGCTGCCACCTACTACTTTGGTTTGATGGCTTCGAACAGAAAAACCATATCTGGACTATCGGTCTCTGGCTGTACATTTTCAGCCCCTAATTGTTCAACAGCTGGTATTAAACTGGTAACTGACGCAGTCGGGTCTTCAGTTAAAAACATAAGTATAAACAACTGTACATTCAATAATATAGGAAATATGGCTATCGAGATACAAAATCATTTGTATGATGGTATTGATCGTTTCAGCCAGATCGAAGTTAGCTCCTGCACATTCAGCAATTTGGGCCTGAACGAAAACGCTGCTTATCATTATGGCATGGCTGTAAGCTTCTCGGGCAAGGGCAGCAATCTTATCGTGGCAGATAACAGAATCTCTAATCCGTATGACATTGGGATTGAGCTTGCTGGCTCAATCAAGAATGCTCAGATTGTACGAAATCAGTTGAGCGAATTAACACGCATGAACAAAGAAGCAAATCGGCCGTTGTCAGTAATCTCTATTTCATCATCAAAAGGTGATATGCACGAAAACATACAAATCATTGCCAATCAAAATCTTAACAAAGACGACAAGGCATACATATTTTTTGGAAACGTCACCTCGGCCACCGTTGAGAACAATAAATTTAACACAATGTGGTTCATGCAACTACGCAACGTGTCAAATAGCACATTCAAAAACAACCAGATCAGTAGCCGCGGTGGTAATGCTTTGCTAATTGAGTCGACAAACTTATCATCCCAAAACAATCAATTCTTAAATAGCACGTTCAGTTGCGATGGTAACTCGTCAGCAGAGGCAGTAGTTAAATTTAAAGGGTCACAAACCAATAAAAATACGATCGTTAAGAGCCAGCTAATACGGTCTACCAACAAGACAGTGTACCTGAAAGAAACTGATTCGGCCAGCAAAAACGAATTGCAAAACTGTACCTTCAATAGCTAAATTATTAAAAAAGGTCAGCGCCCGGTTCTCAATAACCGGTATGCTGATGAGTAACCTGTAAAAAAACACAGAGACCGGCGGTATCGCCGGTCTCTGTGTTAGTAAACAAGGTCTAACAGACTATACTAGCTCAGCATTATTTCTTATCAATTTAAACTTGTAAAGGGAATGTATTGCCGCTGCGTCAAACAACATACTACCCAAAGGCTTAGAGGTAGATACCATGTCCTATAGAAAGTGTGCAAGGAAGCAAATTGGCTACCTAATTCTTATTCAGAGCAATATACCTTGACCGTTCCAAATTGGCTGTGATCAAAGTATAGTATTCGAGCAATAATATATAAAGTAATGTGTAGCTATTAACTAAAATCAAAACGTTGTTATCATCCACTCATCCAGAAATTAACCTACGTAACATCTTAAAATGAAATGAAGCAATGATCCGTAAACTATCAATTAAGAAGTAAACAATTTTAAGCTCAGTATTTTTCATTGCCCAGTGAAATCTTACTTTTAAATTTGTTGGTGATTTTATTGATGTCATAGCTTGCCACAATACCTTATACGTTGGTTTTTGTGCTGACAAATGTAAGCCCGTTGCTTTACAATGACTCAACACCACAGATTTTGTTGAAAGTATAAGTTTATAACCAGCTTGTTTTGCTCTATATGAAAAATCATCATCTGCTGCATACTGCGGAAAACGAACTGTATCATATAAGCCAATCTGTTTAAAAAGAACAAGTGGTATTAAAGTACCTCGTCCTGATAACAGGTCCGAAGGCAGAATTTCGGTCGATGTGAGTAACTGTGAATACGATTTTTTATTAGAAGCTTGTGCTACACGATGTAATTTTGCAGTAAGTCTATTCCAACGTACGCCCAGGTACTCCACTTTTTCGGGATTTTCAATATCAACAGATACAGATCCAACCAAGCAGGGTTTGTTGTTATTGAAACAATTAATCAAAGACTCAATATAATCTTCTTTTACAATAAGATCGTTATTCAGTGTAAGAATAAAGTCTCGCTCTAAATTAGAAGAATTGGATAAAGCATATTCAACACCTTTATTTGTAGCACCAGCCCACCAGAGAGTACCATCACCCTTGAGTATAATTACATCTGGAAAACTTTGCTTTATTATTTCGTATGTGTTGTCAGTTGACCCATCATCAACTACAATAACTTTTATATTATCGAAACTTTGGTTTAGCAAAGATTCTAAACAATTTATGGTAAAGCCAATTCTGTTGAAAACAGGAATTACGATGTAAATCATGTTATTAATAAAATTAAACAGTGTGAGCTTTATTCTGCAGATTAATTATTGTCGGATTTATTTTTCCATTGCGGGAAAAACGCTTATAAAATGAATAAGCAAAATAAACATACATGAGGATGCATAGTTGTCCAACTGTAGCAGTACTTTGTCCCATCACAGATAGCAATAAAAGGGAATACACTATACATAATAAAACTAGTTGAAGTTCACTTATTGCTTTATGAATTTTAAATGAAACATAATTTACTAATAATCCAAAAAGCAAGATACAAGCACCTCCACCAATCAAATCATACGCAAAATATAGCTCAGAAATTAACCCAGTTCTTATTCCGAGTGAAGAATTAAAAATTGTCATCCATGTATATGCGCTTCCTTGTAAAGTAAGTTCTTTTTTATCATAACCGAAAAAATTCAATATATCAACATTTAAAAAAGCCCCAATTAAACTTCTTTCAAAATTATAATGGGGAATTTTCCCTGGCTCAAAATCATTAAAAGTTCTGATGAAATCTCGGTATTCAACTCCAATAGCTAAATTTTCAAAATATTGATTATAATCATTAGCGTCTAAATTACCTTGCCTTAGCCCTAACAATGCAATGTACAATATGGCCCCAACTAATGCATATACAAGTATGAAAAAATCAAATCTAAATGATCTTTTCCAAACTTTGTTAAATACAAACATTGAAAGAAGTGATATCAACAAAACATATCTCTTGCTATCAACTGATGAAATAGCCATTATCATTACTATATAGAGAATGCATAAAATTTTTATATACATTTTATCCGATCGAATCAGCATGCTGTAAACCAATACAATAGAGATTGAATTGATAATACTATATCCGTAAAGTGGCCCATAGCTCATTCCATACATATCATCAGTTATATCTACTCCAGCTAGCACTGGCAAGAAACCTAAGCTTTTAACAAAACTAATTAACCATAATACAGGAAAAATTAGTAAGATAAATATAAAAGGCCTGTCAATTTTTAGTGTTGGTGAAAGACTTTTATGAATTTCGAGCTTACTCAATGTGTAATATTCTCCTATGAAAAAACCAATTGCAAGAAGTGCAGTAAAAAAAGCATAAATAATACTGCCATCTTCAACTTCCATATAATAGTTGGGGTTATTTTTATATGAACTTAATATATTCAGTACACCTATGAATAACCAGAATGTCCAAAATCCTAAAAACAATTTATTCAAAAAGTTTTTCAAATTAAATAATATTATTATCGGTACTAACATAATTATAGAAGATGTATATGAGGTATAAATCTTGTTTGTATCAAAAACATACAAACTCCTATAAATTAATGGGCTAATTAAAACAAAAAAACAAACGATGTACATTCCAAGTTTCTTACCCATAATTGTTAATATTTTTCGATCATTCCAGATTTTTCTCCAAACTCAATAAACTTTACAAATTGGGCGGGATTACCAGCCCATATCTGGTTATGCGGGACGCTTTTAGTAAGTACTGAGCCAGCACCAATGATTGAGTTTTCACCAATTGTTACCCCTTTCAAAATAATACAATGAGCTCCAATAAAAACATTGTCTTTAATTTCTACCTCCTTCTTCTTAACCGTTGTGATATCTTCTTTTATAGAAGTTCTTCTACATACGTCAAGGTTATGAAAATCAGTATCATAAATAACAGTTCCTCCCCCTATTTTTACATTACTTCCTATCCTCACACGCTTGTGGCAGACTATGGCTGTAGAACTCATTCCAACATCGTCTCCAATAACTATCTCTCCCCCATAATTAGCAATAAAAAAACATGGTTGCTGCCGCCCTATTCGATTGTACCGTAATCCATTATTAATCTTCAAATTTTTTCCAATGATTAATTTTGAACCTTTATTAATATCTATAATGGGTACACCATTACTAATAAATCCTGTCTTGTAATCAACGTTATTTAAAAAAAACAAAATTTTCGAATACAAGGTTGACGATTTCTTATTTAACCAACGGAATAAGAACCTGATTACGCGGCAGAATAAAATTATCAAATTTTTCATACAGAAATTATGTCTAGCAGTTATTTGTTCCAAAGACCTGATGCAGTATCATTTATAATTTTTTTATACTGCGTACGGCAAAGGAGAATTAGAATTAAATTCCATAACGTACTTACCCAGACAACACCTGAAATACCAAGATTAAGGTATTTAATAAATATATAATTTAAGGGTATATATAATATCAATCCAAAAATTGATGCGAGAAGAAGTACACGTATTTTACCTATACCATTTATAAAATAATTATAATTACCTAAAGCTGTATAACTTACCACATAACAAGCAAACGATATAGACAGTAAAAATGGAATATAAATCTTTTCTCCAACCCAATAACCGTAAGCTTTATTAGCAAAAAATAATAAACTTACTACTGATACCAAAACAAGTAATGTGAATTGATTCAATTTGCGCATTGTATTTATAATCCACACTTTATCTTGTTTCGCATACGCATCTGTAAACGCTGACCAATATGGAGTAATAATAATCCCATACAATAATGGTATTACTCCGAAATACCGATTAGCAACCGTATAAACGGTTACTTGATCTGAACCAAGAAAATATGACACGACTATATTCCCTGAAGAAAACATTAATACACTTGATATTTGCAAGAATAAAAATTGCCCCCCTGTCCCAAACAAGCTTTTACTATTCCTTAGTCTTACTGCGCTTAAAGAAGGAGCAATATGTTTATATTTTGTAGAAAACAGCCATACATTCGCTATAACCAAGGATATCACCGGTGTACAACTTTGAATATAAGCTAACGTAAGTAGTGATCCCGATGTAAATCGGACTGCTACAAACACACAAAAAAGAGCTAACAAATTTCCGCTCAACAAAATCCAAGAAGTCATTGAAGATCGCTGATCTGCTAATAGAACTGAATTAATTGGCTTAAGTGCGATTTGGATACTAAAGCTAGTTAATACAATCAAGATAACATGTTGAATAATTGGCTGTTCTGATTTATCAATATGGAACAGTTCAACCCAATTAATAAAATTTGTAAGTATGCCACATAGGCATGATAGAAAAATTGCACTTAAAATCAGTATAAAATAAAGTGTACTTAACGATCGTTTGGCTACATCAAAATCATTTTGAGCAAAATTGACGACGAGTTGATTGCGCAGTCCATTACCAAATCCCACGTCTATAATTCCGAACCAAAGTGTTATAGAACTTATCGTCATCCATATACCAAAGTTTTGTACATTGACATATGAAATTGTCAGGGGAACCATTATAAAACTGATTAAGACTCCAGCTCCTTTCAGAAATACAGAAGCTATGATGTTACGGTAGACAATAAGCGTACGCTTATTGTCTACCCGTCCAATCCTAAGAAATAGATTCCCAACTTGAAGCATTTTTGCAAGCATAAAAACTTCTCTTCGTTTATGAAGATCGTTTATTGCTAAACTATAAGTAATTAATTTTCAAACACAGCCAGCCGGGCGGCCATGCTGTCATGGATCTGTACCATCGTTTCTTTCAGGTCGAACGTCCAGTGCCAGCCCGGATAGTGTGTCTTGAACTTACTTAGGTCACTCACGTACCAGATGTGGTCGCCAATCCGGTTCGTTTCTGAATACGTGTAGTTCATTTTGTTGCCTGAAATCTCCTCACACAAGGCAATAGCCTCCAGCATCGAGCAGTTGGCGTAGCGACCTCCACCGGCGTTGTACACCTCGCCTGGACGTGGGTTCTGGTAGAAGTGCCAGAACATGTTCACCAGATCCCAGCTGTGGATGTTGTCACGTACCTGCTTGCCCTTGTAGCCGAAGATCGTGTACTGGTTGCCGGTGATGGCGCACTTCATCAGGTACGACAGAAAGCCGTGCAGCTGAGCCCCCGAGTGGTTTGGTCCCGTCAGGCAGCCCCCCCGGAACACGCCCGTCTTCATGCCAAAGTAGCGGCCATACTCCTGCACCATGATGTCGGCGGCCACCTTCGAGGCTCCAAAGATGGAGTGCTTGGTGTGGTCCAGGCTCATGTGCTCATCGATCCCGTTGGCGAAGTAGGGATGGGTCTGGTCGATCTCCCAGCGAGTTTCGGTCTCGATCAGGGGCAGGAAGTTGGGGTTGTCGCCATAGACCTTGTTGGTAGAGGTGAAGATGAAAACAGCCTCGGGACAGTGCAGCCGGGTCATCTCCAGCAGGTTCAGCGTACCAACGGCATTGACCCCAAAGTCGGTGAAGGGCTCGCGGGCGGCCCAGTCGTGGCTGGGTTGGGCGGCCGTGTGCAGCACGAGCTTGATGTCGGCGCCATACTCGCGGAAGATGGGCTCCAGTTGAGGGACCTCACGGATGTCGGCCGTGTAGTGTTTGTAAGTGGCGTAGGAATCGGCCAGGCGGTTGCGGTTCCACTCGGTGGAGCCGTCGGGGCCAAAGAAGTACTGGCGCATATTATTGTCGATGCCAATGATAGCGTCGAACTTATCGGCGAAAAAAGCAACGGCTTCGCTGCCAATTAACCCGGCAGAACCAGTGATTAGAGCAATGTTCATGATTTATGGATAAGCTTTTGATTGAGGAACTTCTAGATTAGCTTTTATTAATGCGCCTTTTCATCACCCTTGATCATCTTCTCAACTGTCCACCAGCAGATTTTCAAATCCAGGATAAGCGTTTGCTTCCGGATGTAAAAGTGATCAAACTGCACGCGATGCTTCATTTTCTGAACCGTGTCTGTTTCTCCCCGGCAACCACGAACCTGCGCTAAACCTGTGATACCAGGCTTTACAATATAGCGGTCTGGGTAACCAGGCAATGTGCTCCAGAACTGGGCGTCATGCTGAATGGCATGCGGACGAGGTCCTACAACGCTCATCTGACCAAGCAGCACATTAAACACCTGCGGCAATTCGTCAAGGTTTGTTTTTCGTAAAATGCGACCAATTGAGGTTACTCGTGAATCATTCTTAGTTGCCTGCTTAAAGGAAGCCTTAGGATCATGCGTCATTGTCCTGAACTTGAAGCATCGGAACGGACGCCCGTTGCGGCCAGTACGTAACTGAACAAACAGAATAGGTCCCGGCGATGAAAGCCTGATTGCTAAGGCGAGCAACGGTACGAGCCAGGACATGACAACCAGAATGACCAGACTTGACGCAACGATATCAAACAGTCGTTTTCCCCAGACTACTTTGTGAGTTAATGCAGAATCCTGGTTAACGTTGGTCTCGAGCGGTGGATAAAGTAAGGTGGGAGAACTGAGCATACGTGCACTATGGTTAGCAGGTTAGTACATTTTAGTTATGCCAGATGGTAATGATTATTTGCGGATAGTTTTTGCAGGCTTGTTTGTATCAGCCTCGTAATACCCATAACTGTAGTAGTACGATTCGCCCTCCCCTACCGCGTTCAGGATGATGTTCAGGCGCTGGAACCGTTGCTCTTTATACAACATGTCGATCATCTTCAGGTAATGCTTCGGCGTGTGGTCATTACGTACCATGAACATTGTTGCATCGGCAAACGGGGCAATCAACTGAGCATCCGTTACCAGGCCAATTGGGGGTGAGTCGACGATAACGTAGTCAAACCGGTCGCGCAGTTCGTTAAGCAGCTGCTCTAACCGCGGACTGCTCAACAGCTCCGACGGATTGGGCGGAATCGGGCCACTGGTGATGATGTAGTAGTTAGGAAAACCAGGAATCTCCTGCAGTACGTCGTCAAGGCTGGCTTCCTGAATCAGGTAGTTACTGATGCCCACGGCATTGCCCATCTGAAGCACGGAGTGCAGCTTGGGCTTCCGGAGGTCCATCTCCAGAATCACCGTGGGCCGGTCGACCAGCGCCAGACTGGCTCCCAGGTTCAACGAGAGGAACGACTTACCTTCGCCACTGATACTGGACGTAAACAGCACCACCTGACTACGATTCGGATCACTCCGCAGAAATTGCAGGTTGGTACGCAGGGTTCGGATCTGCTCGGCAATAACGGAACGCTTTCCCGACACCATAACCAGCGGATCAACGTTGCGGGTGGCCGCAATCTCACCCAGGATCGGTACCTGTGAAGCCTCTTCTACGTCTGACCGTCTGTTTACCCGGTCGTTCAGCGCATCGCGTCCCGCAATCACGCCTACCGGCAACAGCAGCCCCAACAAAGCAAACAGCAGATACGTAGTTTTACCAACGGGTTTAACGGGTTTTTTATCGGTACGGGGGGGATCGATGGTACGTGTATCGGCCACTGTCGACGCATACGAGAGCGCCGTTTCTTCCCGCTTCTGAAGCAGGTACGTATACAGGTTGTTCTTAATCGCCTGCTGGCGGGTAATGTTCAGCAACGCGCGTTCTTTGCTGGGCACGGTCCGAATCTGCCCCTCCAGTCGCCGGTTGGTCGACAGCAAACGCTGGCGTGTAGACGTCAGCATGCGCTTTGTACCAGCTATGTTATCGCTCAGGCTGTTCTTCGTCGCCTTGATCTGGCTATCCAGCGATTGCAGCATCGGGTTATTCTCCGTGGTTGTCCGGGCCAGCTGATCGCGCTGCAGCTCCAGTTCGGTCAGTTTGCTGACCAGCCCAACCAGTACCGGATCGCTCACGCTCAGCACGGATGGGGCCGCTCCCCGATCCGATGCCTTACTGCGAACGTAGTCCTCAATGTCTTCGATGGCACTCAGCTGGATAGTAGCCTGGTTCAACTGGGTGTCGTTTTCCTTAACGGTCTCCAGAAACACCTGCGCCTGTGAACTTAGGTCGGTAATCCCCTGGGCCGATTTGTAGGATTCAACGTCTTTTTCAACCGTGCTCAGTTCTCCTGAAATCAACTGAAGCCGCTCTTCGATGAAATGGAGCGTATTAGCCGCTACCAGGTTTTTGTCGGCAACGGCGGCCTGGTTATACTCATCGATCAGACGAGTCAACACGGCTTCACCTTTCCGGGGTACAGCCTCTTCCAGCGTAATGGCCAGTACGGTCGATGCTTTGCTGGTTGGTTCCACATCCAGGCGCTCCATGTAGTCCACAACGGCTTCGGCATGAGGCAGTACGGTTAGGGTAAGCGGTTCCTCGTGCGTAGTCAGCGTCCGGCGGGCGAATACGCGGAGCCGTCCGTAAGGCGTTTCAATGCTTTGATTGACCGGGTAAGCGGTATCGTTGATCCGGACAACGCGGGCATTGACAACCGATACGTTCAACTCGTTTTCGTAGAGAGTTGACTTTGGCTTTTCAATAATTAGGCGAATGGGCGATTCGTCGTAAATTTCCCGTTTGCCCATCTGCGTGGTTTTGAAGTAGCGAACGTCCAGTCCTAAATTACTCACGACTTTATCCATGAGCGAAAAGGATTTGACGACCTCAACTTCGTTTTCGACTACTTTTTTAGGCTTGAGGATATCCATTTCCTTCAGGATATTCTCCCCATCGAGGCCTTTTTTGTCGTCTTTGATCAACAGGCTGGTCGATACCTTGTAGATCGGCTGCTGGTACTGCAGGTACAGATAAGCCCCACCCAGTGCTACCCCCAGCGACAACACAAACCATTTCCAGTGACGCAGATAACGCATGAGCACCACCCGCAGATTCGGCGCTTTGTCCGATTCATAGACCTGGTACGGCGTGTAGGTGTAGTTGTTCGACGTTGTCATAAACCTTTTGAAGTTGAGTTGGACGAGAAGATTTCTAGAAGCGAGATGCGATGATGGCCAGAAAGGAAAGAGCACTCAGGACGATCGGCAGCAGCTGATTCGTACGGTCGGCAGTGGCGGCCTTTGCTTTACCTGGCTCTACGTATACTACATCGTTGGGATGCAGGTAGTAATAAGGCGATTTGAATACATCCCGCTTCGTCAGGTCAAGGCGGGCAAAGGTGCGCTGGCCGTTTTCTTCGCGGATGACCAGTACGTTGTCCCGACGACCGTAGATTGAAATATCCCCCGACAGACTCAGTGCTTCCAGCAGTGTAATCTGCTCGTTCGGGATCGTAAACAGCGCAGGGCGCATCACCTCGCCCATTACCGAGATGCGGAAGTTCAGATTCCGGACGTTTACGGTCGGCTCCTTCAGGTAATCCTTCACTTTATCGCGGATAACATCTTTTACCTGGCTGGTGGTCTGATCTTTTACGTGGAGCTTGCCAATAACCGGCAGTTCAATGTCACCGGCCCCATCGACCAGGTAGCCCGTCGAGGGTGGCAGCGGAGTAGTACTGCCTGGCGTATTCATCTGGTTGCCCCGTTCGGCCGCCAGGGCGACTGTCGAATACGGATTAAAGAACGAAGACGCTTCGGGATTTAGACTGCTGATCTGGATCGACAGCACATCACCGGCCTGAACGGTCGGTATATACTTACTGGCCACGGCTGACTTTTCGCCTTCGCCCGGCGTATCCTGAAAATAAACCAGCTCACGTGTCGACACACAACTGGTGAGTGATTGACAGCCTAGGATCAGCAAACCCAGCATAGCCGTCAGAAAAAACATTCTTTTACTGATTGTTGGTCTTACTTGCATGTCAATGTCCTGTAATGCTCAAAAAATTGTAGGGTCCTCGCAGCGCTATTGCACCCGTCGGCTTAAGTTTGTCAGTTTGTCTACGCTTTACATTCTTCTACTTCTATCATCTAAACAAAGAACAGAAGTTTCCTCAAAAGCATATATCGTAAACAACAGGTCAAACATACTAAATTTTTCAAAACCGACAATCATGAATTTTTAGTTTACTTTTTTATCTTTTCGTAAATAAAATAATAACCTATTGATTTTCAGTGAGTAGTCCATTCTAATAACCACATTAAAATGATAGAGCTATATACACATCTTATATGAACATACTGCGCAATTGTATAATTCTAATATAATTCTTATTTTTTACCAGACGTCAAGTTAATCTAGCGACGCCATAATTGACTTAAAATTATTTGTAATTATACTCTTTTTTCAATAAAAAGGAACTCTTTGTTGATTTTACTAACTTTTAATGGAATTCAATAACAATTATGTCTTCCTTTCTGGTATTACAGATAAATTGCACTCCCTGAAGATTTAAATCCATAGTGAAGAAAGGGAGTTGATTGTTCAATCTCTGGAGTAACGTCCCTGGTTATGACCTATCGCTGTACTGGCATTCTGCTTCTCTGCTACCTGCTTTCCTTACCCCTCATGGCCCAGACCAATCGGCTTGTTACCGGCTATGTACTTGAAAAAGGAACTGGACAGGCCCTGGCAGGAGCCGGGTTGGTCGTGTCATCCACCGGTCAGGGTACCAGAACGGACGCGAGGGGCTATTTTTCACTCCGGGTGCCTCCATCCGACAGCCTGACGATAACCGTCACACACGTCGGCTACCCAACTACCCTGGTCCCGCTCGCAGCCTACTCCCTGACCGAACCCATAACCATCCTGCTTCAACCGGGCCGTACGTTGACCGAAGTAACAGTCAGGCCGATTCTGACCAGTAAACAGGTCGGCGAAGCGCTGTCCCTGGGCAAAATATCCCTTTCCCTCGATCAGGTCAGGAAAGTCCCCGCGCTGCTGGGTGAAAAAGACGTGCTGAAAGTAATTCAGTTGCTGCCCGGCGTTCAGAAAGGAACCGAAGGGAGCACGGGGGTATATGTACGCGGGGGCGGTCCGGACCAGAACCTGATTTTGCTGGACGACGCCATCGTCTATAACCCGAATCACCTCTTCGGTTTTTTTTCAGCCTTCAACGGCGATATTCTCCAGAGCGTTGAGTTGACTAAAGGGGGTTTTCCTGCCCAGTACGGCGGGCGTCTTTCGTCCGTCATTGATATGAAGCTGAAAACCGGTGATATGCATCACCTGCATGGCGAGGGAAGCGTTGGTCTGATTGCCTCCCGCTTTGCGCTGGAAGGCCCTTTGGTTAAACGCCGGGTTTCGTTCCTGCTTGCCGGACGACGCAGTTACTACGGGCTGCTGACGCAGTGGTTGACGCCGGGGGAACAGAGTGATCAGATTCCGAACCGGACGTGGTTCCACGATTTCAATGCAAAAGTCGATGCCGATCTGAGCGCAAAAGACCACCTGTCGATCAGCGGGTACGCCGGCTACGATATGTTCAGGGGGCAACGTACCGACGCGTCGCAGTCGTATCTAAAATCGGGGCTGGACTGGGGGAACACAACGGCCACGCTCCGGTGGCAGCATCGGTCTTCGAGCCGCCTGAGCAGTCAGACGGCGCTGGTCTATACACGCTATCAACTGAAAGTCAGTTCGCAGGAAGCAGCCGTTTCCTCCGACAGCGCCGTTCAGGTATACCAGCTCAAATACCAGTCGGGCATCCGGGATCTGACCGTCAAGCACGACTGGCAGCTTCGATTGAGCAGCAACCATGCCCTGCGTGTAGGCCTGCGTGGTACGTACCACCGGTTTACGCCCAGTGCCATTGTTGAAACAAACCTGAACGCCCCGCCCACCTCCGATGCCAATCAGCCCATCGATGTGCTTGAGTCGGGGGTATACGCGGAACACGATTGGTACCTGGGTCGACGCCTACACCTGAACAGCGGCCTCCGCACCAGCTACTATCTGCATAAAGCGGTGCAGTACGTACGGCCAGAACCCAGGTTCTCGGTCGATTACCAGTTCGGGAAGGGCTATTTGGTGAAGGGTTCGTTCACGATGATGAATCAGTACGTCCACATGCTTTCAAACACGGGCACGGGCCTACCCACCGATTTATGGGTCCCGACGACCGACCGGGTTAAACCGGAGCAGGCCTGGCAGATTGCCTCGGGCGTAGGGAAAACCCTGGGCCGGTCGGCAAAGCCCGCGCGTCACGTGACCGTAACGCTCGAAGGGTACTACAAAACAATGAACCACCTCATCAGCTATCGGGAAGGCGCCAGTTTTCTGCTGCCGGGCAACGCCACCAAAAACCAGAAAGCCCGCTGGGAAGACAACGTAACGGCGGGCCGGGGCTGGTCGTCGGGCCTTGAACTGCTGCTCCAGAAAAAAGAAGGCACCTTCTCGGGCTGGATTGGCTATACCGTATCGCTTACGCGCTGGCAGTTTCCGCAGTTGAATGGGGGCCGTCCTTTCTTTCCGCGCTACGACCGCCGACACGATCTGGCGCTCGTTGGTATCTATGAACTCAGCAACCGGATTCGGCTGTCGGGCACCTGGGTGTACGGCACCGGGCAGGCACTCACCATTCCCGTAGCCCGGTACACCCTCCACGTCAACAATCCGGAACGGGGCCTGAATCCAGCGCAATCCGTATTCGGCGATAGCCAGCCGGTGAAAGAATACAGTGGTAAGAATCGCTTTCGGGCCGAGCCCTATCATCGGCTGGACCTCGGGGTTCAGGTTGGCAGTCGAAAGAACGACCAGCGTAGCACCTGGGAGTTTACGGTCTATAATGCCTATAACCGACGGAACCCGTTTTTTTATTCCATGGAAGGGAAAGTGGATGCTGATAACAAACCCTCGCGAACGGTCCTCTACCGCTATTCCCTTTTTCCAATTATCCCCACCATCAATTACTCATTTAAATTCTAAGGCCTTATGTAACGTCTGGACCCAGTTTTTATGAATACGACCTTGTGGTGTAGTATTGGTTTCCTTACGCTGACCGGCTGCCAGAACCTCCGTCAGGAGGTGGATCTGGATGGACTCACCCAACAGCCAAACAAACTGATTGTAGCAGCCTTCATCTCTCCGCAGGATACGGTGCTGACCGTAAAAGTGAACCGGACCCGACCCATTCAGGACCCGTATAATGCAACCAGTGGCCTGGTCACCAACGCCCGGGTGACCCTGACCAATGCCGGCCGCTCACTCACGCTGGTTTATAACACCACCCATCAGCAGTACCAGGCCGATCCGGCTCGTCTGCCGATCCGCAGTGGTCAGACGTATACCTTAACGGTGCAGACGCCCGACGGTCTGCGGGTTAGCGGGAGCTGCACAGTTCCCCCGGCCGTACCGGTGCAAACCGTATCATTAGATTCCCTGGAGGAAGTCAACGGCAATAAACAGTATCTGGTACGGCTCGCCTGGCAGGACCCTCCCCGCACGAAAAATTTTTACCAGCCCATCGGAGCGTTCGTCTATCTGCGCAGTTGCGGTACGTGTTCTTCGGCCGAAAAAGCCCGGCAACGGCCGGTCAGAGCCCCGATTCCGTTTGGTACATCAACCAATCTGAGTGGCCTAGTCAGCGACGACCTCCGGGACGGCTCGGTACTAACCTCCGAATGGGGAGCCCTCCGCGCAGATTCGACCGACAAAGCCAGGAGTACGCCCAACACCGTTTTCCGCGATTACTACGCTAGAGCCACGGTAACGGCTGTACTTCTGCACGTTGATGAAGCGTATTACCGCTATCATACCGCTGCCGAACTAGCCGCCCGCTACGACGGGAACCCCTTTGCCGAACCCGTTATTATTCCCAGCAACATCAAGGATGGACTCGGCTGCTTTGCGGCCTACAACAAATCCATTCGGAACGTCGTACTGAAACGATAGCCGGTCCAGACAGCAAAAAAAGAAACCCGCTGATTCAGCGGGTTTCTGGTGCAATGGGTTTCGGTTTCTTAACCGAGATATGTTTTCAACGCTTTAGAGCGTGATGTATGGCGGAGCCGACGAATGGCTTTCTCTTTAATCTGCCGGACGCGTTCGCGGGTCAGGTTAAACTTCTCACCGATTTCTTCGAGTGTCATCGCATGTTCGCCGTTCAGACCGAAGTACAGTGTAATCACATCGGCTTCGCGCTGGGTCAGCGTCGAGAGCGCCCGTTGTACTTCTTTGCGCAGCGAATCGTTGATCAGACCCGAGTCCGGCTTATCTTCCCCGTCGTTTTCAAGCACGTCGAGCAGGCTGTTTTCTTCACCCTGCACAAACGGTGCATCCATCGATACGTGACGACCCGAAATTTTCAGGGTATCCACTACTTCGGCGGCCGAAATCTCCAGCACCGCGGCCAGTTCTTCCGGCGACGGCTCCCGTTCGAACTTCTGCTCCAGATCAGAGAACGTCTTCGAAATCTTGTTCAGTGAACCGACACGGTTGAGCGGCAGACGGACAATTCGGGACTGCTCGGCCAGAGCCTGCAGAATCGACTGGCGAATCCACCACACAGCGTAGGAGATAAACTTAAAACCGCGGGTTTCGTCGAACCGCTGAGCGGCTTTAATCAGACCCAGGTTGCCTTCGTTGATCAAATCACCTAACGACAACCCCTGGTTTTGATACTGCTTAGCCACCGACACCACGAAGCGCAGGTTGGCTTTGGTCAATCGCTCCAGCGACAGTTGGTCGCCTTCACGAATCTTCTGGGCCAGCGTCACTTCCTCATCGGGCGTGAGCAGGTCCACCTTACCAATTTCCTGCAAGTACTTGTCTAACGACTGACTCTCGCGGTTGGTAATCTGTTTGGAAATTTTTAGCTGTCTCATATTACTTTGTCCCCGTGCGGGTGGCTATATAACGCTTTGTTATGACGTTGCATTACACAAAAAAGTAACAAATCACTCCGCTTTTTTGTTCTCTGGCTTCGGCAGCAATACTTTACGCGACAGACGGTATTTTCCAGTCTTTTTATCGATGTCAATCAGTTTTACCCGTACTTCTTCGCCAACTTCCAGCACCCCATCCATGGTCTCGAGCCGCTCCCACTTGATCTCGGAAATGTGCAATAATCCATCCTTACCAGGCATGAACTCGATGAAGGCCCCGAACGGCTGAATGGTCTTCACAACCCCGTCGTATACCTCGCCTACTTCCGGTACGGCAACGATGCCTTTCACCCGACGTACGGCCTTGTCCATGCTGTCTTTGTTGGTCGCGAAGATGCTCACCCAACCGGCATTGTCGTGCTCGTCGATGACCACCGTAGCGCCTGAGTCCTTCTGGATATCCTGCACCACTTTACCACCCGGTCCGATAACGGCACCGATCTGGCTCTGGTCGATCTTGATCACCACGGCCCGTGGAGCGTGCGGCTTCAGATCGGCGCGAACGTCCGACATAGCCTTCTTCATTTCGCCCAGGATATGCAGACGACCGGCCCGGGCCTGCTCCAACGCCTGGGTCAGTACCTCGAACGATAAGCCGTTGACTTTCATATCCATCTGGCAGGCCGTGATACCGTTTTCGGTACCCGTTACCTTAAAGTCCATGTCGCCCAGGTGATCTTCGTCCCCGAGGATATCCGACAGCACCGCGTACTTATCCGAACCGGGTTCAGTGTCGGTGATCAGACCCATGGCAATACCGGCAACCGGAGCTTTGATCTTCACGCCGGCATCCATCAGGGCCAGCGTACCGGCACAGACGGTCGCCATTGACGACGATCCGTTGGATTCCAGGATGTCGGATACCACCCGAATTGTATACGGATTTTCCGAATCGGGCGGCATAACTTTCTTCAGTGCCCGGTGGGCCAGATTACCGTGCCCGATTTCCCGGCGACCAGGTCCGCGGTTAGGCTTCACCTCGCCGGTTGAAAACGCCGGAAAGTTATAATGCAGCAGAAACTTGTTGTATCCCTGCAACAAGGGCTGGTCAACAATCTGCTCGTCCATTTTCGTACCGAGCGTTACGGTCGTCAGCGACTGGGTTTCCCCCCGCGTGAACAAAGCCGATCCGTGTGCCATCGGCAGGAAATCGGCTTCGCACGAGATCTGACGAATCTGGTCGAGCTCGCGGCCATCCAGACGATACCGCTCGTCGAGTACCAACCGGCGCGACGCTTCCCACTCCAGATCGTGGAAGTAGCGCTTTACCAGATCCAGGTTAACCACCGAGCCCTCGGGGAACGTAGCTACGTATTCATCCCGCACCGCCCGGAAAGCCTCCGCCCGCCCTTTTTTGCTGGCGTTCTTCCGGCGGGCTACTTCGTAAATTTTATCGTAACAGTAGGCCCGAACAGCCGCCCGGAGTTCTTCGTCGTGCGTTTCGTGGCTATACTGGCGTTTTTCAGTTTTTCCAACCTTGGCTTCCAGTTCCTTTTGGGCCTGGCAGTGCTGTTTGATAGCATCGTGCGCGGCTTTGAGCGCTTCAACCACCTCAGCTTCCGAGCACTCGCTCATTTCGCCCTCCACCATACAGATGTCGCGCTCTGTGGCACCAACAATCAGGTCCAGCGTCGCCCGTTCCAGTTCTGAGGTTTTGGGATTAATTACGTATTGACCGTCAATTTTAGCCACCCGAACTTCAGAAATCGGGCCGTTGAACGGAATATCAGATACGGCCAGCGCCGACGAAGCCGCCAGAGCCGCCAGTTGGTCAGGCAGCACTTCGGAATCGGCTGAGATCATCGTGATCATAACCTGGGTATCCGCGTGATAATCTTCGGGGAAGATAGGCCGCAGCGCCCGGTCTACCAGGCGGCTGATCAGCACTTCGTGGTCGGACAGTTTGCCCTCCCGCCGTTGGAAGCTGCCCGGGATTCGACCGGCAGCGGCAAATTTTTCCTGGTAATCAACCGAGAGAGGCAGGAAATCAACGCCCTCTTTGGCTTCTTTGGCCGACACGACGGTGGCCAGCAACATGGTGTTCCCCAGTCTGACAACTACCGCACCGTCGGCCTGGCGGGCCATTTTGCCGGTTTCGATAGTAATCTCACGACCATCAGGAAGTGCAACTACTTGCGTGGTGATTTGAAACATACAACAGTTTGAAAACGCCCTCAACAGCTTTAGCCTCGTTTACTTTCTTTCTCCGACCGCTTACACCGCTTCAGTATGAAAAGATAAAAATGAGGGAATCTACTGATAAGCAGATTCCCTTTTGCTTAGATGGTCCGTTTATTTCCGGAGGCCCAGTTCGGCCAGCACGGCCCGGTAGCGACTGATGTCTTTTTTCATCAGGTAATTCAACAGACGTCTGCGCTTACCAACCAGTTTCAGCAGTCCCAGGCGGGTGCTGTAATCGTGCTTGTGGACCTTGAGGTGCTCCGTCAAGTGATTAATCCGGTACGTGAACAGCGCAATCTGGGATTCGGCCGAGCCGGTATCACCGGCAGTTTTGGCGTGACCTTGGGTGGAGAAAATCTCCTGCTTTTTTTCGGTCGTTAGATACATCTTCAGACAGCGTTAATAATCGGAATTTTATTTCGGGTGCAAAGATACGAAAAATCCAATAATTTGGGGCCGGAACAACTATATTTTACAACATTTCGGCGGGTTGCCCCGTCTGAACGGTTGGTTTGCTGCGGGCGCTCTGCCACTTTTTCTTCAGCCGCTCCCAGGCAATAATGTATACATCCTTATCGAAGAGCCGCGAATCGTGCCGGGCCTGCCGCATCAGATACAACCCGACCGGAAACAGCACCAGATTGGCCATCCAGGCCCCTGCCGGCACCCAGAGCAGTCCATCTTTCGCGTATTTATCACCGGTCAGCGTCAGGACGTACAGGAAAATGAAAAAGACAATCGACACCAGCACCGGCAGTCCAAACCCGCCTTTTTTGATGATGGCTCCCATCGACGCACCGATCAGGAACATAACAAAGACGGAAATCGCCTGGGTGAACTTATGATGAGTCTCCAGTTGATACCGCCATACGGTCTTCTGCTTTTCAGCGAGGTACGTAATGTTCGACGACGTATACGACAGAATATTCTGGGCCTGACTCAGGGCCGTCTGGGCCAGCTCCGGGGTACGTACCTTTTGCTTTCTGAGCAATGAATCGACCCATTTACCTTCCCTGACCGGTTTTGCACTGCCAACCGGGTCGTTCTTGAACTGATAGTTATAATACTGCCGGGAGGTACTGGCAATGCTCAGACTGGTGTTTTTGAAATCTTTACGCAGCGAATCGGTCAGCGTTTTAAGCTCGCTGAGGTCCTTCATGTATTCGTGGTATTGAAACTGGTTTTCGTCGGTTCGTTTGATGCCAAACGATTCCAGACTGATCACCAGCCGATAATCCCGAAAGCCATTTCGGACAAACGGGCCACCTTTGGCGGAGGGATTGCTGGCGTAGTTCACTGAACTGTTGTCGTTATACTCCTGATAATCATTACCGTTGAACAGTTCGAAAACCAGGTAGCTACGATCCTTATCGGTATACATCCGGCCGGAATCGGCCAGAATAATCTCACGGTTGCCGGTTTCAATACCGCTGGTCGAGTGCTTGTAGATTACTAGGCCCCGCAGCGTTCTGCCGTCTTTTTCCTTTCTGTCGACCTTAATACTATAGCCGGGCAGGTCATTGTAGAAAATGCCCTCCTTCAGGTTGAGCGTTGCCTTGGCTGTTTTGATATCGTACAGCAAACTATATCCCTTCAGGTTGGCCCAGGGCGATACGCTGTTGTTAAACCAGAATGAAAACCCGCTGATGATAACCGCAGCCAGCAACAACGGGCGCATGGCCCGGGTCAGCGAGATGCCGGCACTTTTCATGGCCGTCAGTTCGAAAAATTCCCCCAGGTTCCCGAACGTCATCAGCGACGACAACAGCACAGCCAGCGGCAGGGCCGTTGGAATCGTCAGGAGCGCAAAGTAGAAGAGCAGGCGGCCGAAGGTGGCCAGATCGAGGTCTTTGGAGACGAACTCGTCAATGTAAAACATCAGAAGTCGCATCAGGAAGATGAATATGACGACGCCCAGCGTCAGCACAAATGGCCCCCAAAACGACTTCAGTATTAATTTATCAATCTTTTTCATTCAAGCCTTCCGTGTGGTCTCTGTTCTGAAACATTCGTTTCAATACATAACGAACCCGGTGATGATACCGTCAGAGAAGCCCCGGAATCTAACAATTTTTAACTTCCTACAATTTCACGGAGCTTTTCTAGTAAACCGTCCCAGAGGTCTTTCAGTTCGGCTTCATCGCTGTTCGACGAGTAGTCGGTAACGCGGAGGTAAGTAGATTGGGTCAATTCGCTCTGGTCTACCCGAAAGTCAATGTAGTTGTTATCGGAGCCATTATCGGTCGTATCCAGAAATTCAAAACGAACCCCTTTGTTCTGTCGCAGCGAAACCTGCCGGGCAATGTGGCTTTCGTTGTCCCATTGAAAATCAAATCGCTGTTCAGGTAACGTATTCACTTTATTAGCAAACCACTGCGATAAGCCAGACGCGGTACTAATGTAGGGAAACAGCATTTTTGGGGACGCCCGGAGTTCATATTCAGCGACAAATTTGTATTTCTCCATAACAGAAAATGATAAGGGTACTCGAGCAAAGGTAAACGAAAATTTTTGCGAAAGTCAACGCAATATGTTGTGCCAAGTCAATTTTTCCCTACTTTTGTGGTACCAAAATGGCGGGGTAGCTCAGATGGTTAGAGCGTAGGATTCATAACCCTAAGGTCGGCAGTTCGATCCTGCTCCCCGCTACTACTCAGGCGCTCATTGAACCAATCAATGAGCGCTTTTGCTTTTAAACCCTTTTTGCATTCCTGTGCACACGAATGAGTAGTTTACAGTTTATAGACTATATCGATTTTGTTCATTATTTTGTTACCAAATAATATATATAAGAACAAACAATTTGTTATTACTAATTTTACAATACATTTGTCTCATACTATGGTAAACGCCTTTCCAGCGTATCCTGCACATTTAACATACGGTTCATTCGCAGATGAGACTTCACGGCATCGATCTTGATCGGCTTCCTGTTTTCACCGACAGGGTTTGGCGGTCAGGCTTGCACTATCCTGCCCTGCTTTTCAGCACAGGATATGTTGTACGGCTTACCCGATTCCTTGTTGATTTGTAGCGCTGTTCCAATCAATTTACTCCCCGACTCTGCCCGCTCAATCTGAACTATCCAACACGCTATGACCGATTTCCACCAAACGTATATACCTTTTCGTTAAGTTACAGCAATGACTGCTTCAGTACCCACCGTACACACTCCTTTATTTTATGTTGTCGATGATGATCAGGACGATTGTCTGTTCGTTAAGATGGCGCTTTCTCATCACTACAGGCCTTCCGTCGTGCGAACGTTTCAGGATGGCCCTTCACTACTGACTCATCTTACGCATCTGCTGGATGGCCGCTTACCCGACCTGCTTGTGCTGGACCTGGATATGCCGCTCCTGACTGGTTTTGAACTGCTTACTTTTCTGAAACAGAACAGTGAGTATAAGACCATTCCCATTGTTGTGGTGACAGGCTGGGAACAGAGAGAGACCATGGAGCGATGCCTTGCCCTCGGCGCGTCGGCTTACCTGCCCAAAAAGATTGTTTATCACAAGCCCAGCGCTACGGTTGATTGTCTCAGGCCCTACTGGAACAGCCTGGGGCATCAACCGCTTTCTTCGGCTCAGCTCCTCGACGTTCAGGATCTGCCGAATAACTAAGCAGGCTGGGTTAACCGATAGCGGAGGGTTTCAGTGAAGTCCCCGCTATCGGTTGATGTGCGTTAGTGTAATACGTCAAATACCAGTTCGCGCAGAATATCGCCTTCGTTCATTGTGGGCGCATCAATTCCTTTGCTGAGGGCGTCGGCCCGGCGGATGGCGTGGATAATGGCAGCCACTTTCACCTGCGGAAACGTACGGGCGGCCTGTAGATAATCTTTGGTAAAGAACGGATTGACGCCTAACAGCGAGGCTACACCTTTCTCACTCTGGTCGGGCGATGCCTGCACCATCAAGACCTTGCTGAAGTACCCAAACAACTGGGCCAGCAGCACCACCAGCGGGTTATCTTTTGGATTGCGGGCGAAGTAATCGACAATGCGGTTTGCTTTCACAACGTCGCGCTGCACGAGGGCTTTCTGTAGTTCGAACACGTTGTACTCCTTGCTGATACCGACCAGCCGCTCCACCGTGGTGGCCGAGATTTCTTCCCCAACGTGCAGGTTCAGCAGGATTTTGTCGATTTCGCCCGCCAGTCGTTTCAGGTCGTTGCCGATGTGGTCGGCCAGGAGCTGGCAGGCTTTTGGACTCACCTTGGTGCCCTGCTCGTGGCAGTACTCGGCAACCCAGTCTACAATCTTGTTTTCGTAGAGTTTCTTAACGCCAAGCAGTTTTCCCTTCTGGCCGAATGCTTTTACCCAGGCTTTCCGCTCGTCGAGACCAGGTTTGCCGTCTTCCTTGACGTAGCATAGCATCAGGATGGTGCTGGAGAGTGGATTCAGCGCGTAATCTTCCAGCAGGGTCTGGGCTGATTTATCGCCGATGCCGCCGAGCTGCTGGGCTTCCTTCACCAACACGAGTTGCCGCTCAGCCATGAACGGATACCGACGGGCGTAGTTCAGTACGGCCCCCACGTCCGTATCTTTTCCGAACAGCACAAACTGGTTAAAACCCCGCTCGGCCACCGGAATAGCCACTTTTTCGAGTTCGTCGGCGATACGGTCGATGTAATACGGCTCGTCGCCGTGGATCAGGTAAACAGGAGCGATTCGTTTGTTACGGATGTCTTTCAGCAGGGTATCAACAGCAGCAATCATAAGCAACAGGCAATCGGAAAGCAACGGTGAACCACAAAAATACGCCACCCAACGGTGAATGCCTACTGCAAACTGATTTCCATGAGCGTCTGGCGACAGTGGCTAACCAGCTGCGGCCAGAACTCATCAAAAGCCCGGCCAATGGTGGTATAATGCCGTTCAAAATCGATAATGACCGTATCCAGGCCGGATGGGAAGGCGGTCCGGCGCGACAATCCGTTGAGCGTACGGTCTATGCCCCTGGCAGTCTGGTAATGAGTCAGCCAGTCGTAGCGAATCATGGCCTCCAGCATGCGGGCCGCCGAAGCCGGAAATCGCCGGGTATGCCGGGTCAGTACGTGGTAGAAGTATGGAACGAACAGATGTAGTGGCTCACCAGTCAGTTCGGCGAAGCGGACGGCCAGAAAGTGGTCAAAGAATACGTCGACGGCCACTCCGGCGTATTTATGACAGCGCGGGTACAGCAGCTCGCGAACGTCGGCCACGGCCGGGTGAGAATCCGTAAACGTATCGATGGCCCGGTGCAGCCGAATCCCGGCGATTTCGCCCGGCAGCAACCCATGGCGCGGGTGGGCCGGATCGCCTTTAACAAAATCAGCAATGAAGTTCCCGACGATTAGCTCTTCGTTTCGATTCGATAGATAGCCGTGCGCCAGAATATTCATGCGGTTCGTTTGGTGAGGGGTGGTTCTGATACAAGCGTTACACCCTCGCCAGGACTATAACGTTCAACAGCCACGCCAAATTTTCGCAGGAAGTCAACACCTTCGTCGGATGCGATGCCTTTGTACTCGGCGTAGGAGTGCAAATAGATGACCCGGGCGATTTTCATGCTGTAAATAATCCGGGCGCAGGCAATGCAGGGCGACAGCGTAACGTAGATGGTAGCTCCGGCTACCTCCGACCCATTTTTGGCTGCGTACAGGATAGCATTCTCTTCCGCATGCAGGGCCAGCGAACACGAACCTTTGGAGTCGCGGGGACAGCCAACCCCCGGAAACTCGTCGTCGCAGTTATGCGTGCCAGCCGGCGGCCCGTTGTAGCCGATGGAGATGATACGGGTATCTTTGGTCAGCACAGCCCCGACCTGTGCTTTGATGCAATGCGAGCGTTTGGCCAGGTTGACGGCCAGTTCCATGAAAATATCGTCAAACCGGGGTCTGACAGATCCGGACTGAATGGTGGCTATGGTGTCGTCGGACGTGAGTAGCATCCTGTAAATATAAAACACGATCGCCACAGATTACACGGCTTACACAGATATAAAACGACTAGTCATCTGTGAAATCCGTGTAATCTATGGCGATTTAGTTTAGTCACTCAGGCCACCTGCGTCGCTTTCTGCGACCGGAGCCAGTCGGGCTTGGTAGTCCGGACCCGGGCTTTCAGTTCGTTCAGCATGGCGTAGAGGCCGTAATACGTGCGGTTTACGTACAGGCCGTCCTGCGATCCACGTACCACTTTTGACGAACGAAGTTCTTCCAGCCGCGAGAGTTCGTCGGCGAAAGCATAGACCCGGGTAAAATAGTCGTCGTCGCCAAAATCAAACTCATCGACGGCGAAGGGGGCTCCCAGCATCTCGATCATCTGCACGAACAGGTCGGAGAAAAACGTACGGTCTTTCTCAGAATCCTGCGGCACCAGAAACTCCAGATTGGTAAAAATCTGCCGGGTCAGCGCTACGTCCTGGATCGTATCCGGGTTGATCAGCCGGAAATAATTCTCGTAATAAAAATCCGGGATGACTTTCACGCAGCCGAAGTCGATGACGCCCATCGTTCCATCGGCCCGCATCAGGAAGTTGCCGGGGTGCGGATCGGCGTGTACCTGCCGGAGGGTGTGAATCTGGTGGTCGTAAAAATCCCACAGCAGCTGCCCGATCTGGTCGCGTACGGCCTGGGAGGGGTTCGTGGCCAGAAACTCCTTCAGGTGCTGGCCTTCCAGCCAGTCCATAGTCAGAATGCGCTTGCTTGAGTACTCGGGATAGTATTTAGGAAAAACCAGCCCCTCGATGTGCGCACAGGCCTGCGAGATGTCGATGCTGCGCCGAAGTTCGAGTTCATAGTCGGTTTCTTCAAGCAGCTTGCTTTCCACTTCGCCCATGAACCGGTCGATCTGCCGCTCATCGAGGTTGAGCAGCCGGACGGCCAGTGGTTTGGCAATGCGAAGATCCGAGCTTACCGAGTCGGCCACGCCGGGGTACTGCACCTTGACGGCCAGTTTTTTCCCGTCTTTCCAGGCTTGGTGTACCTGTCCGATGCTGGCCGCGTTTACCGAGTTGATATCAAACTTGTCGAACAGATCATTCGGCGACTTACCGAAGTATGTCCGGAACGTTTTGACTACCAGCGGCCCCGACAAGGGCGGTGCCGAATACTGGGCCATGGTGAACTTATCGGTGTAGGCAACCGGCAGCAGGCCCCGGTCCATGCTCAGCATCTGCGCCATTTTCAGAGCCGACCCTTTCAGTTCGCTCAGCGCGTCGTAGATATCGGCCGCGTTATCCTTATGCAGTTCGTCTTTCGACAGCTCCGGATTGACTAGCTTACGACTGTAATGCTTGATATAATTACCCCCTACCTTCACACCGGCCTTCACAAACTGACTGGCCCGGGCAACTTTGGTCGTTGGAACGGAATTTTGGGTTTTCATTCGTTCAATTAGTGAATGAGCGAATTAGTGAGTTAGTGAATGTCTGGTATACGCTCATTCACTAATTCACCAATTCACTCATCGATTCTGGTAGATAAACTTGGCGAAATCAAACAGGGTATCGAGTGGGGAGCGCCCAATCAGGTCGAAGGCCGTATTGACCGCTTTTTCAATGGCGGTGTCCGTTTTTTCAAAGTTCTTGCTGACGTCGCGGACCCAGAAGTCGAGGATGTAGAGTGTTTGCATCCACAGGGCATTCGGGTAGCGATCCGTAACGAACGGCCGGGGTTCCACCTCCTTGCTTTCGCGCCCTTCGGCCAACAGATCGCGGGCAAAGTCGAGAAACGCGTCTTTGAACGGTTGAAGTACCTGGCTCCGGCCACCGGCCCGACGAGCCTGCAGACCCGCCCGTGACGTAGGCCGGGCCATCGCGCCTTCGTCGCGCAAACGGCCGTAGCTATACACCACAAAGCTGCGCTGGGCTTTCAGCAGTTCAATCCAGGTATAGTAAAAAGCCAGAACTTTTTCGCGGACAGAGTACGTCTGGTACGTTTCATCGGCCTCTACGGTCGCTTTGGCATCCTGAAAGAAAGCCAGCCAGACATCGGCTTCAATCGCATCGAAAGAGGCATAGTACGTGTAGAAGTCAGCCTCGGCGATTTTTAGTTTCTTGGCAAACTGGAAAACGGAGGTGGGTTGCTTACCGTTTTCAAGAACGTATTCTGTGTACGCCTTACGGATTTTTTCGAGCGTTTCCATATAGTAGGGAAACGGTATGTGCAGAGGAAAAGTTTATGGATCCGCCCGCAATCACTTGTCGGAAAATTAACCCAATGCTACGGCCGCCCACATCGGCGAATGTTTTATCTTTGGTAACATGGAAACGCCAGCAAACCACCCTGACTCCGGCCCCGACGAGCTTACGCCGGAACAACAGGCCAGCATCCGGTTCGATGCTGCCAACGATTTTCTGGACACCTGCGACCGATTGTCGACCGGCTACGAAAGCGGCTTTTACTGGGAAGACGTACAACGCGCCCTGCGGATTGCGTCTGGTCTGGAGAAATGGCCCGATTGACCGGCCGTTTCTTCAGCGTAGTTCCTGTACGTAGGCGCCCATCTGCCGGACGGAATAACAGGCGATACCCAGTCGGTGGGCATCGGCCAGCAGTTTATCGGTCAGCGGTGTTTTGTTCGAATCGTCGAAAATAATAGTCCGGGCCACAACGCGCCCGGTCAGCTCGTTCCAGTCGCGGAGGGCGTTGCGCCGGATAATCAGATAGTCGATCACGGCCGGCAGTCGCCATTGATGCCGGCCTGAAAGCCGGTTAACCAGCAGGATCGTCTTCCCGTGCCAGACCCACAGGGCATAGTCGGGCGTCTGACGATACGCCCGAACGGCCGGGCTTGCATCGGATCTGGTGCTGGCCAGGGTCAGGTTCGTAACGCCCCACTGCCCAAACGTATTCTTCAGGTAAAACTCGTAGGAGCGCGGATCGCCGGCCATATCGGCATCGGTAAGGAGCGTGCTGCCATGCCCTTCGGTCAGGCTCACGGCCGTTCGGTGGGGCAGAAAATGCACCGCCAGACGCCGTTGGTGCTGTTGACCGTAGCTATCCCACAGGAGCAGCCCCGCCAGGCAACCCGCCGACGCCCAGGTAGCCCAGAGATACGTACGCCGTCGGGTAAGCAGCAGCGCGGCCCCGCACAGAATCACGGCGTAGACGAATACCATCGTTTCTTCCGACAGCCAGAGTCCTTCCCAGATAGCCCCCGGCAGCTGCCCTACCCCTTCGACGGCCCGGTTCAGCAGCCAGGCAACGGCCCACAAAACCCAGCCGACCAGCGTATTGACGAACGGTATCCAGCTTACGGCCAGGATAACCATCGCCAAGGGCAGTAGTAGAAACGACAGCAGCATCACGACCGGATTAGCAAGCAGAAAGTACGTCGGAAACTGGTGAAAGTAGTACACGCCCAGTGGGAACGTAATGAGCTGCGCCACCAGCGCTACAGCCGTAATCTGCCATAGTTTGTCCAGCAGCCAGCCCCTGGTCGTCAGTGACTGGTAGAGCGACGTCTGCCACGCACCGATGCCGGCCACCGCCAGATACGACAGCTGAAATCCGGCCGAAAACAGGGCGTAAGGGTCGTAACACAGGATAAAGAAAGCCGAAGCGCCGAGTGTGTTGGCCAGGAGCTGTGACCGGCCGCTGGCACCGGCAATAATCAGCACCGTAAACATCCCGGCAGAACGAAGCACCGGGGGCGACAGACCCGTAACGAGGGCGTAAAACCACAGAATGAGCAGCTGCAGCACCGCCATCAGCACTTTACCCTTCGGGCGTTTAAGCAGGAAGCTAAGCAGGAACGTCAGGACGGCGAACAGTATTCCGACGTGCATGCCTGAAACCGAAAGGATATGCACGGCCCCGGCCGAAGCATACGCCCGGTAGAGATCCATGTCGAGATCGTCGCGCACGCCCAGAATCATGGCGTTCACGATGCCGTATTCAGCCCGGGCACCCGCCCCGATCTGATGGGTAAACACACTATCAGCCCAGTTGTTGACCGCCGACGCCCAGGCCGTCAGCCGGCTTGACGGGGCCAGGGCAAGTATCTGTCGCTGATACGGCCGGAGGTACTGCTGGTGGTAGATATTCCGGTAACTCAGGTACCGCTTGTAGTTGAACTCACCGGGATTCAGGGGCGGGTCGATAGGCCGGGGGGCGCCGTTTACCAGCCAGACTTCGCCGTATCGTGGTCTGCTGACGGTTGACGCACCCGGACCGGCTGAATCTGTACTAGACTCGTTCAGTTTATCCAGGTACACAATAACCCGACCGCTGAGCGGATGCCAGGATCCGGCCCAGGCCCCCCGCCGAAGCGCGAGTTCTACCCGGTACGTTTTGGCTCGTTCTTCGGGCTGCGCAACAACCACCCCTTCATAGGCCCGCAACGTATCGGCTACGTGACTGATGTTGTCCGGACGGTTGGCGGCTGTTCGCTGGTAGGTAATACACCACCCCAGGCTGAGTAGCAGCAACCAGGCACCCATCCCCTGTGCTGTCTGAAGGGGTTTAACGGTACGTTGCCGGTTTCGCCAAAAACCAACCAGATACGCTGTCCCGCCCACCCCGGCCAGTAGCAGCGGGATACCTGACCAATGAGGTCCATACACGTACAGGAGAATCCCCCCAATCAGGCCCGTTGCGTAGCGGACAAACGGATGGCCTTTCATTATTCCTGCAGAGAAGACGAAGCCGGCATATTGGCCCCGGGCAATACCATTTTATAATGCTGGATGCCGCACTCGTCAAACATGGGGCCAACCGCAACAAAGCCAAAGCCCTCATACAGCGGCATGGCCGATACCTGGGCGTGAATGTAGATCCGTTCGATGGGTTCGGGAAGCTGCGAAAACACACTGTCGAGCACCGTCTGCACCAGCGCCTTGCCAACCCCGCGCCGACGAAACTCGGGCAGCACGGCGAAGCGCTCCAGTTTAATGCCGTTTGAGGTACGTCGCCAGCGGGCTGTTCCGGCCGGCTGCCCGTCGACACGGGCCAGAAAGTGCGTACTGCCTATTTCAAACTCATCATATTCTTCCTCGGCAGGCACGTGCTGCTCCTCAACAAATACGGTCCGACGGATACTGAAGGCCGTATCGAGATCGTCGGGGTTGGTAATGGGTAAAACGTCAATCATGAACGTAACACTACAAAAAAGACATACCGGGCCCGCCATTCGGCAGCCTTGGCGCCTGAAGCCCGGCAAATTTCGAAAAATTACTGAATCAGCAGGCGTCGGCTAACGGCCTGATCGCCGGTTTTGGCCCGCACCACGTACAGCCCGGTCGGCAGGCCGTTGACGGGTAGGGCCACGCGGGTGCTGGGGGCATTGTTATAATTCAGGTTACGAACAACCCGCCCACCCATATCCAGCACATCGACCGAAAACGACTGAAACCCCGTAAATTGAATCTCCGCCGTTGGATTCTCCGTTGCGGGATTGGGAAATACGTTCAAGGTCAGAGTTTCGGTTTCCGGCAGCGCTTCGACCGACCGGATCAGCCGGGCCCGGCGGGGACTCAGCGCCAGAACAGCCCGCATGCGGTCCCGTTGGCCCTGCGTAAATACGTTCATGCAGGCGTCCGGGGAGTACATCAGGTAGTTTTCGATCATATCGCGGCTGCGCCGGCCCGAACAGTTCGAGAACCGTTCGTTACAGACCGTAGTCTGATTCAGGTCTTCCGTCGGTGGTGTGTCGCCAACGTAGTCAGTTCCACAGGGCGAATCGCCGTTCAGGTGCAGTAAACCCAGCCAGTGGCCAATCTCGTGCGTTGCCGTCCGGCCCAGGTTGTAGGTTGAACGCAGGGGCCCCGTACCGCGTCCAAAATTCCGGTAATCGATGATGAGGCCGTCGATGAACTCGTTTGTTTCACTTGGTTCCAGACCTTTGAGCGTATCGGCCGTAGTCGGAAACTGCGCAAAGCCCAGGTAATTGTTTTCCAGCGGTGCCACCCAGATGTTCAGGTAGCGGTCACTGGGCCAGTACGAAATCTGTGAAAGAAGCACGTCGTCGTTGAATACGTCAAAGGCGGTCTGCTGCGGGTAATAATGCCGGGTGATGCCGTTGGACGGGTTCCCGGCCGGATCAGACGTAGCCAGGAAAAACTCAATCCCCGTGTCGGCCCCTACCGGATTGGTATTGAAGCCGTTGGTATTCGCTTTCCGGCGGTAATCTTCGTTCAGAACCTGAATCTGCGACTGAATCTGCTCGTCGGTGATATTCGGGTTGTTGGAGCCCCCGACCGTACCGGACGCGTTGCTGTGAATGACGTGTACCACCACCGGAATGCGGTAAACGGTTTCGTTGGCTTTCAGCCGCAGGTACTGGCGATCCTGCAGCACCTGCTCCACCTGGCGGTTCAGTTCCTCGATCTGCTTCTGCCGAAGTGGGTTCCGGCGCTGTAGTACCTGCTGCTCATAGTCAGCAATTCCGCAGCGTTTGTAGACCGGCTCAGGAGTCGACTGCCCAGCGGCAACCTGGGCTAGTAATAGCACAAAAGAACCGGCCAGCCAACGCCAGCCGGTTCCTGCCAAAAAGGGATTCAGGTTATTGACCTGCTTTTTCATAGGCCGTAATAATCTCACGCACAAGCCGGTGCCGAACCACATCGCGTCCATCCAGTTCAACAAAAGCGATGCCTTTAATCGTTTTTAAAATATCAACAGACTCAATCAGACCTGACTTCTGCCGATTGGGTAAATCGATCTGCGACCGGTCGCCGGTAATGATCGCTTTCGAATTAGGTCCCATCCGGGTCAGAAACATCTTCATCTGCATCGGCGTCGTGTTCTGCGCTTCGTCGAGCAGAATGAAAGCGTTGTTCAGCGTCCGACCCCGCATATACGCCAGCGGTGCAATTTCGATAATGCGGTTCTCCTGGTAAAATTTCAGCTTTTCGGCCGGAATCATATCGTCGAGCGCATCGTAGATCGGGCGCAGATACGGATCAATTTTTTCCTTCAGGTCGCCCGGCAAAAAGCCTAAATTTTCACCGGCTTCGACGGCCGGGCGGGTAATGATTATCTTTTTTACTTCCTTATTTTTCAGCGCTCGTACGGCAATTGCCACGGCGGTGTAAGTTTTACCGGTACCAGCCGGTCCGATGGCAAACACCAGATCGTGCTTTTCGGCGGCTTCGACCAGGCGTTTCTGGTTGTCGGTCCGGGCCCGTACGACTATCCCCCGCGTTCCATACACCAGCACATCCTCGTCGTCGGGGAGCGTAGGCGCAATGCCGGTACCACTGCTGGTTTGTATACCGCTCTGCCCCAGGTACGTCTGTACGTTTTCGTGCGTAACCCGGCCGTATTTCTGGTAATGCTGAATCAGCGAATCCATGATGTCGCTGATGCGGGTAATCTCGGGCGTGGTGCCTTTGATCCGGATTTCATTGCCGCGGGAGATGATCTTACTCATCGGAAAAGCAGCAGCGACTTCCTTGATGTTGTTGTTTTCTACGCCCAGAAAATCAATGAGCGAAACATTGTCGAGGGTGATGACTTTTTCGACCAAATGACTAGATAACGTTTAAGAGTGATTCCGAAAATTAAGCGTTCTTCCTGCTTGTGCAACACTTTTTGCGGAAAATTTATTCGTTTCTCTCCGTTTCTTACTGAAAGTAATATCTCCTCCGCGTTGTTTTATTTTATATTAAGAAATTACTATCTTGCTGACGGACAGCCTACATTCGCTCCTGCCTTACAGTACGTAGTACGTACTCAAACCGTTGCCAAAAAATTAGGAAAATTTTTCGGTGAAGTACTGCAAACATTACCAGAATGTTACGACAGTAAGTCACGTAATGAAGCGCACGGTACATTGGCGGAGGGTTGCCTGATCTGGTCCGGATTGCGTAAACTTGCATAAGTCATGGAAAACGCACGCCCTAATCAACATCTTCGCAAACCATCTGCTATAGCCGGTGGACGTCAGCAAGCCGGCAACCACTGGCTCGACACTGGCCTCGGCAAATTACCGCCCCAGGCCCTTGATCTGGAAGAAGCGGTTCTGGGCGCCCTGATGATTGAGAAAGACGCGCTTTCGGCGGTTGTTGACATTCTGAAGCCGGAAAGCTTTTACAAGGAAGCCCACCAGCGGATCTACAACGCAATCCTGACGCTGTTCTCTAATTCCGACCCTATTGATCTGCTCACGGTTACGCAGCAACTGCGCAAAACCGGCGAAATTGAAATCGTCGGTGGGGGTGGCTACGTATCGGAACTTACCTTTAAGGTTAACTCTGCCGCCAACATTGAGTACCACGCCCGGGTCATTACGGAGCAGTCACTCAAACGGGGCCTGATCGCCATGTCGTCGAGCATCCTGCGCGATGCCTACGAGGACACGACCGACGTGTTTGAACTGCTTGATCGCACCGAGCAGTCGCTCTTCAAGATTTCGGAATCGAACATCAAGAAGAACTACGCCGACATGAGTACCATTGTGCGGCAGGCCCTCAACGAGATGGAAACCAAGAAGCACCAGGAGGGGCTGACGGGGGTTCCATCAGGCTTTACCAACCTCGACCGCGTTACGTCGGGCTGGCAACCAACCGAACTTATCATTCTGGCCGCGAGGCCAGCGATGGGTAAGTGCCTGGGCAAAGGCACGAAAGTAGTCATGTTCGACGGCTCACTTCGAAACGTAGAGGATGTCAAACCCGGCGATCTGCTGATGGGTGACGATTCGACGCCCCGCCGGGTATTATCTATTGCCCGTGGCCGGGAACGAATGTACTGGATCCACCAGAATAAAGGCATGAGTTATCGGGTGAATGAGAGTCACATTCTGTCACTTAAACGCAGCCGCAACGAAGGGCCTCACCGCAAGGGCGATGTGCTTAACATAACCGTTCAGGATTATCTAACTAAGTCTGATAAGTTTAAAAGTAACTACAAGGGCTACAAAGTAGCCGTTGAATTTCCGGAAAAAGCGGTTCCGCTTGATCCTTACTTTGTCGGTCTGTGGCTCGGCGACGGCCATGCTTACTCCTCTCGTATCACCAATATCGACGCGGAGGTAGTAGATTACCTGAAAGGGTATGCAGACGAATTAAATTTGACGTTCTCTACGTATCAACAGGCAGGTAAAGCCCCAAACCACGCCATCACGACCGGCCAACGGGGTATCAAGGCTACTTTCAACGTACAGGAGCAGCTACGTGGTCTTTCTGTAATCGAGAATAAGCACATACCAAAGGCCTATCTCATTAATTCAACGGCGAATCGCCTGAAACTGCTGGCGGGTCTGATCGATAGCGATGGTCACTACCAGGAAGCATTCAACTGCTACGAGATAACGCAGAAAAATAAACAGTTAGCCGAAGAACTTAAGTATCTATGTGATACGCTGGGCTTCCGTACATCTTTGAAAGAAAAGACAGCCAGCATTGCCAATCGTGGTTTTTCCACTACGGTCTATCGTCTGCGAATCTTCGGCAATCTGGATAGTATTCCGGTTCGAATTGAGCGGAAGAAAGCACGCCCGCTCCGTGCTCGTGCCGACTGGCGAGTTACTGGCATTCGGGTCGAGTATGATCAGGTGGACGATTACTACGGGTTTGCGATTGACGGCAATCGATTGTTCCTGCTGGAAGACATGACGGTTACGCACAATACGGCATTCGTCGTCAGTGCGCTGCGGAATGCGGCCGTCGACCATGGTAAACCCGTGGCGATCTTTTCGCTGGAGATGTCGTCGGTGCAGCTTGTCAACCGTCTTATCTCGGCCGAAGCTGAAATCGATTCCGAGAAAATCCGGAAAGGAACCCTGGCCCCGCACGAGTGGACGCAGTTGCACCACAAGATTCAGCGGCTTACCGAAGCGCCCATTTTCATTGACGACACCCCGGCCCTCTCCATTCTGGAACTTCGGGCCAAGTGCCGCCGGCTGAAAGCGCAGCACGATATTCAGATGGTCGTGATTGACTATTTGCAGCTGATGACCGGCGACCATAGCAAAGGCAGCAACCGCGAACAGGAAATCGCGTCGATCTCGCGGGCGCTGAAAAACCTGGCGAAGGAACTGAACGTACCCGTAATTGCCCTTTCGCAGTTGAGCCGGGCCGTTGAAACGCGGGGTGGCGACAAAAAACCGCAGCTCTCGGACCTTCGGGAATCGGGATCCATCGAGCAGGATGCCGACATGGTTATGTTCCTGTATCGTCCGGAATATTATAACATCACGCAGGACGAAAACGGTAACTCAACCCTCGGCATCGGCGAAGTCATCATTGCTAAAAACCGAAGCGGTTCACTCGACACCATTCAGCTCCGCTTCGTCAATAAATTTACCAAGTTCTGCGACCTCGATACGTACTTTGAGCCCGTACAAACCCCGGGCTTCAGCAGCGACGTCAACGGTCTGAGCAGCTTCGACCGGCCCGGCGATTCGGCGCCCCCAGTCGGTGGCAACGTTTTCCGCAGCAAAGCCAACGACCTGTCCAACTTCGGCAAAGCCGACCCGTCGCAGGAAACGCCGTTTTAAAGGGAGAAAAAGGAGGAAGGCAGGAAAGAAACTGATCAATGTCCCTTTCCTCCTCTCCTCCCTTTCCTCCCCTATCTCCTTTTTAAAAGAACCACATTCTCGACGTGATGCGTGTGCGGGAACATATCGACCGGCTGCACATCAGCTACGGTATAGCCTTCGTCCAGCCAGCTCAGGTCGCGGGCCTGGGTAGCCGTGTTGCAGCTTACGTACACAATCCGGTCGGGAGACGCTTTGAGCAGTTGCCGAACCACGGCTTCGTCCATACCGGCGCGGGGCGGATCGGTGATCACCACCTCCGGCCGACCATGCTTGTCAAAGAACCCATCGGTCAGGATATCGCGCATGTCGCCGGCCACGAAGGTTGTGTTGGTTATGCCGTTCACCGAAGCATTGATCCGGGCATCGGCTACCGAAGCCTCAACGTACTCCACCCCAACGACATGCTGCGCCTGCCGCGCCACGAACAGCGCAATGGTTCCGGTTCCGGTGTACAGGTCATACACCCGTTCGCTGCCGGTCAGTCCGGCCCAGTCACGTGCTGTTTTGTACAGAGTAAACGCCTGCTGGGCGTTGGTCTGGTAGAACGACTTGGGGCCAACCCGGAAGGTTAATGGCCGGCCGCTCCCATCATCCATCCGCTCCTCGATATAAGGCGTTCCGGCAAAGTTGATAACGTCCTGATCCTGGTAGCTATCGTTTTTCTTCGTGTTAATGATGTAGTTCAGCGACGTAATCTGCGGGAACGTCGACAGCAGGAAACGTAATAATTTTTCCAGCGTTTCCGGATTATCCTGCGCCACCTGAAGCGTTACCATCACCTGGTCTGGCGAGTCCACGCCGGGCGATGCGGTTCGGATAATGAGGGTACGGAGGTAGCCGGTATGCACCTTCAGGTTGTACATCGACAGGTTATGGCGCATCGCGTATTCAGCCACGGCCAGGCGGATGTCGTTGGACGGATCGGGCTGGAGGTAACAATGGCGGATGGGCAGCACTTTGTCGAAGCGCCCGGGCACGTGGAAGCCCACCGCCCGTGGGTCGATACGTTCGTCGGTATGCACTTCCGTGGTCGTCATCCAGCGGCCTTCGGCGCAGGTAAATTCCAGTTTGTTGCGGTAATACTGCGTAGGTTCAGCCGCCAGAATGGGCCGGATGGTCGGCAAGGCCACTTTACCAATGCGCGTCAGATGGTCGACAACCTGCTGGTGTTTGAACCGCAGCTGTTCATCGTAGCGGATGTGTTGCCATTTGCAGCCCCCGCACGTACCGAAGTGTTCGCAGAAGGGTTCTGTCCGGACCGGCGACCGCTCATGGATCCGTTCGGCAACGGCCTCACGGTATTGTTTTTTACGGTTGGTAATCCGCAGGTCCACCACATCGCCCGGGGCAACGCCGGGTCCGCCGGTCGGATTTTCGACGAAGATAACCCCATCGTCGGTGCGGACTATACATTTCCCTTCGGCGGCAACCGCATCAATTTGTACGGTATGCAACCGTTCGGGTTTTTTATGAGTCTTGTTACGCATAAGTCTAAATAAACCGCTAATTTAAGCAGTCGTTTTCGGACGACCTGTATTTCCCATTCATTCCTATATGATGCAATTTTACCGTAGTGGTTGGTGGCGGGTGTGGCTGATTGGTTTCTGGCTGATTAGCTGTGGGGTAGCTCAGGCAACGCACATTGTGGGGGGCGAACTGGAACTACGATACCTTGGCGTACAAAGTCCGTTTTCCCACCGCATTATTCTGAACCTGTACTTCGACGACATTAAGGGCGACCAGGGTGCCGACGATGGCCGCGTATCGATTGGTATTTACGCCAAACGCAACAACCGGTTCATCGGGTTTGTCGCGCTCAACCGGGTCAGCAGCGAGTACGTACCCTATACCAACTCGGTCTGCCAGTCGGGCGAGCTGCGTACCCGGCTGATTCGACACAGCGTAGATCTGAACCTCGACCCGAATTTGTTCAACGATGCGGCCGGGTACTACATGTCCTGGGAACGATGCTGCCGCAATCAAAGCGTCGTGAACATTCAGGACCCGGGCGGAGCCGGTTCAACGTTTTACCTCGAGTTTCCGGCCATTGGAGCAGGTTCTTACCGCACCAACTCATCGCCGGTGTTCACGATCCCCAAGGGCGACTATGCCTGTATCAATCAGCCGTTTACGCTTGACTTTAGCGCTAAAGACCCCGACGGCGACAGCCTGACGTATGCGCTCGTTACCCCGTACAACGGATTCAGCAGCCGGCTTGATCCGAACCCCGGAGCGCTGAACCGCGGCATTGACCCTACGTTTTACCCCGGCCCCTACCCGCCGGTCACCTGGAACACGGGTCTGTCGGAAATCAACCAGATTTCCGGCTCCCAGCCCCTCCGCGTCAACGCCCGTACCGGTCAACTGACCGTTACGCCCAACCGCGTTGGGTTGCACGTCTTCTCGGTGCAGGTCGATGAATTCCGGAGAGGGGTACGCATCGGGCGCGTTCGGCGCGACTACCAGGTACTGGTTATCGACTGCGCCAAAAACGACCCGCCTAAAGTACTGCTACGGCCCGATGGCCAGTCGGCGTTCTATACCGAAGGTGCCGTGCTGACCATCAACGAAAAGGATCAGAACTGCCTGAACCTGTTCGTAACCGATCCGAATCCCAACCAGCGGATACAGGTCATCAACATGAGCGGTTCGCTGCCCGGGCTGACCATAACCCCCGGCCAGCTCCTCACCCGCACGAACCGCGACACGCTCCGGGCACAGTTCTGCTTCGGTCGGTGCGTTGGGCAACCCGGCCAGCCCGTTACGCTTATGCTCCGGGTGACGGACGAGGGCTGTCCCCAGGGCCTGAGTGATACGTTGACCGTTCGGCTGAACATTGTGCCCGACGCCAACCAGAAGCCGGATGCTGCTACTGACCTGACGGGAAACCAGAGCCGGGTAACAGTCGGCTCATCGCTTACGTTCAATGCCTTCGGCAACGACCCCGACAACGATGAAATATCCATCCAGGCCGTGGGCCGTGGCTTTGCGCTGAGTCAGGCGGGCATGAGTTTTTCGTCGGGATCGGGAACGGGTAAAGTGTCGAGGCCATTCACCTGGAAGCCGACCTGCACGCAGGCAACCCAGTCGGAATATCTGGTTGACTTTATCGTAACCGACACCCGCTGCAACCGCAACCTCCGCGACACGGTGACGGTGAAGCTATCGGCCGTGGGCCTGCCGAGTCAGCCACCCTCCATCCGCACCACCCTCAATAAGCAGGTCGTCGAACTAACCGTCAGTCCTACCGATTCGGCGGGGGCCGTTGCGTTCGACGTACTGGCCAACGATGCCGACCGCGATACGCTGCGGCTGTTTGCCGCGGGCCGGGGGTTCGACTACACGAAGCTCGGGATGACCTTTGCGGGTAAAACCGGCCTGCCAACGTTACAATCCGCGTTCCAGTGGCGCCCGACCTGCGAGTTGCTCAACGGGCAAACCGAAGCCAGCTTCACCATGGACTTCGTCACCGACGACCGGAGCTGTCAGCCAAAGCATACCGACACAACTACCATTACGTTTGTGGTCAAAGACCGGGCCGCCAACTTTGACCTTACCGTTCCGAACGTATTTACGCCGAATAATGACGGCATCAATGATTTCTTTGCCGTGAAAGACATGCCCGAAGGCAACTGCGTGGAGCGGTTTAAGACGGTGGAGATATTGAATCGCTGGGGCCGGGTAGTCTTTACGTCGACCGACCCGAAATTTCGCTGGTATGGTACGGACTACCCCGCGGGTACTTACTACTACCTCATCCAGACAACCAAACGCAGCTTCAAGGGATCGGTCACGCTCCTGAAATAACACCGATACGTCGTCCCGCCAACCGGTTCATGTGAACCGGTTGGCGGGACGACGTATCGGCTAAAACTTCCTTGCCTGAATATTTCCCCGGATTGCGCCATTTGGGTACTGGGACGAGCGGACAATAACCGCGTAGTTGCCGTAAATCAGATCGTTTTCCTGGCGCTGGCTAAGCACGGTTTCGCCGGTCAGCGTACTGCCCTGCGGATTGGGCAGCACAATATCGGCAATGCCGTTGCTGATACCGGGTTGCGCCTGTGCGATATACACCTGCGAGGGAGTCACCCCCGCCAGCGTCAGGGTGTACGACAGCACCTTTGTTTCTTTGTTATACGCCCCCGTAAACGTACCGGTCGCCGTTGACGACTGATCGACTCCCACCAGTTGTGCACTGTTCAGGGTAGCTTCGTAATCAACCGTAGCGCGCCGGTCGGGATCCTTGTTTTCGCAGGCAACCTGTACCAGCAGCATCCCCAGCAGAACGGGTGTCAGTAAAATCCGGAATCGTTTGTTCATAGGGCTAAATTGGATACATGAGGTAAAGCCTGGCCGCATTCCTGCTATATTTGTGGCTGTTGGAACCGGGCCGGGCCGTTCTACCCGTAATAACTCCGTTCCGGTAGAATTGTCACGGAACCTCTCCCAGAAATCTATGCAGCATAAAGTAGTACTGATTACCGGCGCGTCGTCGGGGATCGGGCGGGCGCTGGCCTTTGCATTTGGTCGGGCCGGGGCCAGGGTTGTCATTTGCGGACGGAAAGCCGACGCGCTCCAACAGGTGGACAGCGAACTTCGGCAGGCCAATATTCAAACGCTGTCGCTTACGACCGATGTCAGCGTTGAAGCGGACGTGAAGCACCTGATCGACCAGACCATCGCCCACTTCGGCCGGCTGGACATCCTCATCAACAACGCCGGCATTACGATGCGGTCAATGTTTATCGACACCGACCCTGAGGTTATGCGTCGGGTCATGGACATAAATTTCATGGGCGCCGTCTACACCACCCGGTACGCCCTCCCCTACATCCAGCAGGCCAAAGGCTCCATCGTGGGCATCTCCTCCATCGCGGGGTACCGCGGGTTACCGGTCCGGAGTGGTTACTCGGCGTCCAAATTTGCCATGAACGGCTTTCTGGAAGCGTTACGTACAGAACTGCTGCACGAAGGCGTACACGTGCTGACCGCCTGCCCAGGCTTTACGGCCTCGAACATTCGTTTTTCGGCGCTGAACGGTCACGGCCAGGTGACGGGCGAAACCGTTCGGGACGAAGAAAACATGATGAGTGCGGAGGAAGTAGCCGACCACATACTGCGGGCGGTCAAAAACCGGAAACGCGAACTGATCCTGACCGGTCAGGGCAAACTGACGGTATGGCTGAATAAACTGCTGCCGGGCCTGACGGACAAGCTGGTGTTCAACACACTGGCGAAAGAAAAAGACTCCCCCCTGAAACAACGGGCAGTCAACGAACCTAGCAAATGACGGGCAGGCGATTGCATCAACCGTCAGATCACCCACACATTATCGCGCCGGATGTAAACTAGCTGATTGTGCCAGAGCACGCGCAGCCAGATGTCCTGACTCCCCAGGATATTGACCTTATTGCCGCGCCCGATGATTTCAGCAACCGGCGCAGCCGAAGAGGGTTCAGTACGAATCAGCACCCGCTCGTGGCTCGTGATACCCGATTGAACCCCTTCGGGCAGGTTCACAAAAATAAGCAGCATGATCAGGTATATCAGCATGACCCATTTCTGACGGCGCGGAATGGTTTCTTTTCGGAGAAGCTTGACGACCAGCACGGTAAACACGTAGCCAGCCGGAATAAGTAAAAACAGCAGCAGGTAGATACCATACTGCTTATAAAACAGATAAAAGTAGTTGAGATCGTCGGTTTCGTAGCCGCTCAGGTTACTGGCCCGGGCAATGTCGTTCATTTTGCGCAGTACGGCCTCGTCGGGATGACGGTCGAAATACACTTGGAGGTAGTACAGCAGCCGGGGAATATCGTTCTGCTGTTCGTAGGCACTGGCTAATTTCAGCAGCATGGCATCGGTAGCAGAGTGGCCTTCAGCGATCACCGATTCATACAGCAACGCTGCGTCAGCCTGAGCACCAGCGGCAAAGAGCGAATCAGCCTGATGCAGCGTTCGATCGTGAGCCGCCTGTACCAGCGACGACAGCGCGAGCAAAGCAGTAAATAGACTTTTTTTAAGACGCAGGGCTTGCATTAAACGAACAAACGCCATAGTTTTGCACCGCGATACAGGAATTGATCATGTAACGATCTGGTAGCTCAGCCGGTAGAGCAATACACTTTTAATGTATGGGTCCTGGGTTCGAGTCCCAGCCGGATCACCAAAAAAGCCGCTCATTGAGCGGCTTTTTGTTTGGCCGGATTAAAACGGAAGGTCGTTGCTTTCGTCATCGAACGACGTGTTGAACGGCACACCAGCGGGTTGGCTCTGCGTGGCTGGGCGTGATTGCTGCCGTGGCTGCTCCGACCGACCAACCGGTGCGGTATCCGGCCGGATGGCATCCCCTTCAACCAGTTCAATCCGGTAGGCACGGGCTTCGGTATACCAGCGCTCGTTGTATTCGCGGGATTCCAGGCTGAATGTGGCTTTCAGCGTATCGCCTTCGGCGAACTGCTTCAGGTCGTTCGCTTTATCACCCCAGGCGGTCATACACACTTTTTTAGGGAACTGAGGATCATTGGTTTCGATCACAAATTCCTGCTTATTCCAGGCGCCGTTTTTACCTTGACCCGTTACTTCGGGTAGTACTTTTATAAGTTTTCCGATTAATTCAAGTGCCATACAGATTGGGACTTTTAATGGTGATTTAGAAAGATAAAATTACGAATTTTTACCGAAAAAAGGGCCATACTGATCAGATAAACCAGAAAAAGATTAGGCATACCTGTTTGGATTAAATAGCGAAACGGCTATATTTGCACCCGCAATTACCCAACGGCCACGTGGTGAAACTGGTAGACACGCCATCTTGAGGGGGTGGTGCTTCACGGCATGGGAGTTCGAGTCTCCCCGTGGTCACAACGTACATTCAACTGTCGTAACAAAAAGCCTGATTCACAACAGAATCAGGCTTTTTTGTTGCTTCCCGATTGACGTATCCCCCGGCTCCTGCGGGTAGGTTCCCCACCTGATTCAACCGTAGGTATGGTCCGTAAAAACGGGGTTTCTCCCCTACCCGGGTCTGTCATAAATGGGTATCTTTACGTTACCTCTCCCTTACACCTTACTCCCATGCAACTCGATGATCTAAAAGCCATTACGGAGCCTAAGCCCCTGACCCAGCTTACGCAGAAGCAACTGAAGGAACTCCAGACCGCCCTGAAATTTCTGGGTTATCCCGTTGGTAAAATCGATGGGTTGTTAGGCCCCAGAACCCGCACGGCCTGGGCCGAATACAAAACGGACGTATTTGAAGGAAATCCCGACCTGATTGGCCCACAATCCATTGCTGTTCTGATCAGTAAGGTTGATCGGTCGGTAAACAGTCCGGACTTCTCGACGAAAGAAGGCACCATGGCGGCCATTGTAAAGGAGTGTACGTTTCAGGGCCTTACCCTGAGTGCTCAGATCGCCTACGTCTTGGCCACGGTAGAATGGGAAACGGCCAAAACCTTCAGACCCGTCAGGGAAGCGTTCTGGCTTAGCGAAGAATGGCGACGCAAAAACCTGCGCTACTATCCGTACTACGGCCGAGGCTATGTGCAACTGACCTGGAAATACAACTACGAAAACTATTCGGAACTACTGGACATTGACCTGGTCAAAACCCCTGACCTGGCCATGGAGCCGGACACTGCCCTGTTTATCCTTGTCCACGGGTTCAGAACCGGCAACTTTACCGGCCGGAAAATCACAGACTACATCAACGAGGTAAAAACAGACCTGGTGGGGGCCCGGCGCTGCATCAACGGCACCGACCACGACAACGACATCGCGCACCTAACTCAGAAATACCTGATTGTGGTTCCCGACAACCAGTTACTCGCCGTATCGGTTAACTGACTGCGGCCCTGCCGAAAACGAAGAAGCACTCACAGCTCGCTGTGAGTGCTTCCTGCTTCGGGCTGGCTCCTTATCACTGTTTGCCCTTCTTTTTCGTTTTCTGCTCCCGAAGTTCCTGATCCAGTTTCTCACTATCCTTGATCATCTGCGCCGGATTATCCATTTCAGAATTAGCTTCCACGGCTTTCCAGTTGAACTTTTCATCCAGGGGCGTCAGGGCCTTCTGCGGATCGAACAGCCGGGCGTCCACGGGTTTGGCATTGTAGGGCGTAAAATCAGGCTTGTCGGTAAACAGATCCGACAGATCGCTGGCCCCGGCGTCGTACTGGTTCAGGTACGGCGTGTTCAGCGTATGCCAGAACGTCTTGAAAATACTGCCGAAGCTGTAGTGCGCCGACCCGACGTATCCCCGTTTGACGTAGGGCGAAATCACCAGCAGTACGCTCCGGTGCGCGTCCACGTGGTCAACGCCCCCCTGGGAATCGTCTTCGGTAATAACGATCGCCATGTTTTTCCAGTACTTTGTCCGGGAGAGGTATTCGACCACCCGGCCAATAGCCAGGTCGTTGTCGGCCATGTAGCTGTGCAGGTAGGGATACCCGTCACCCGGCCGTTCGCCCGCTCCGTGGTCGTTGGGAATCCGGAGGGTCATGACGGCGGGCAAATCTTTCCCTTGTTTGACCCAGCGCATTTCGGCTTCTTTGATGAACTGATCGACCCGAAACTGATCGGGGATGGCGGTGTTGTAGACCGGGAACATCCGCGACGAGTTTTCCCATAGCGAGCCTGGCAGTGGAAAGTTAGCCAGGTATTTTACTCCCAGCGGTTTAAAATCCCGATCGTTCAGTCGGGCGTTCAGACCCAGGCCCAGACCGAAGTTAAAATACGGAATCCGATGGCGGTCAAAGTGATCCCAGATGGAGCCGTGCTCGTTGTAGTCTTCCGGGTAGATGGCGCTCGACGATCCCGATATGGCCAGGTTTCCCGGCGCTTTTGAGTTGGCCCGCATGCTCCGGTTATTGCCGTAGCTGGCCGAGGTACTGGTTTCGACCCACTGGTTTGGATACGTACCCACCAGCCAACGGTGCCCGTCGGCGGAGTGGTCGGCATCTACGTAAAAGTTGTCGGCCACGGCAAACTGACGGGCCAGCGCCAGGTGATTGGGCATCACAGACACCCCGGAAAGCGCGGGCGTATTGGCATTGCGGGACGAGATACTCACGTTTTCACCAAAACGCGCAATCGTCGGGTCGCCATTGGCCGTCGCCAGCTGACCGAATACCTCGTCGTACGTACGGTTCTCTTTCGAGATAAACACCCAGTACTTGATGGGTGACGCTTTTTCGCCGGGGCGGTTCGGAATGGGGTTGTTGGTCCGCCGGGAGGCACTCGCCGACTGGAACGTAAAATTATTGGTAATCACCTCCTGCGTGTAGCGGGCCAGTTCAGTATCCACCGGAATCGGCAGGATCGATACGGTACCTTTCATCAGCTTCCCGATGTTGCTGCCTTCGGGCCCCGGCGTAAAAGTTCGGCCGCCGTTCGGGCCGCTGCCGTAGCCTTTGGCGTTACTCACAACCAGCTGATTGTCGCGGGTGACGGCCAGCTTGGCCGGAAACCAGCCGACCGGCAGGTGACCCAACACCCGGCGGGTCGGTACGTCGATGATTCCTACGGCGTTGATACCGGCTTCGGCTACGTACAGCCGCTTCTGGTCGGGCGAGAGCGCCAGACCAAACGGGATGATTCCCCGCAGATTCCCCAGGCGCGGTTCAGGATTCAGAAAAATATTGTTCAGCATCGCGTGCGTCCGGGCATCGATCACCGATACGCAGTCGTTGTTTCCGTTGCTGACAAACACGTAGTCGGCCGTAGCAACCAGCGAGTTGGGGCTGGCCCCACCCACGGCCGGAATATCTTCCAGCTTCTGGCCTACCAGAATACCCGTTTTCGTCCTGGCGATGACCTGTGGCGTGGCTCCACCGACATCAACCGTCCAGACCGAAAAAGATTCGGGCACGTTAGGATCACCCAGACCCGGCACCCGCACCGAATCGGTTTTTATGCCCTCGCGGGCTTCGCGGCTGTTGACCCCAAACGGTGGAAACGTCAGGGCCGTACCTGCCATATTATTGGGATCCAGACTTTCGACGGGTTTGTACGCAAACATGCCGACATTAGCCACGTAGACGCGTTTTTCGTCGGGCGAGAGGGTTACGCCAAACGGATACCGCCCGACGGGAACGCTAAAACGCACCTGCTTCGAGGGCACATCGATGACCACGAGCCGAAAGCCGATCTGGTCAACGGCGTAGATCGTCCGGCCGTCGCGGGTCAGCACCAGATCGCCGATATAGCCGTGGGTGTAATCCGCCGAGTCGGTTTTGGCTGAGCAGTCGATAAAGCCACGCGGTTCGCCGGTGGCCAGATCAAACTGATAGACGCGGTTTTCCTGACCACCGGCCACGTAGACTGTCTGGTTCGCAGAACCCCCGCCGTTGCTGGGCGAAATGGCCAGGCCCATGAACACCGACGCCAGCACACCCTTGTCCGAGTTAGCACCGGGCGGAATCTGCTGCACAGCGGGAGCCGCTTCCTGAATGTTCCGGATGATGCTGATTGAGAGCGGACTGGTTCCGGAGTTGGCCGTCACGACCGTATTGCCGTCCGGACTCAGCACCAGACCGTAGGGGTGGGGTGCCACGGTGACCTGCCGCCCCATCGGTTTGATGAACCGGCCATTGGGCAGAATTGTGGTTCCAGTGCGGTCGATGCGCGCGGGTTGTTTACCGGCCGGCGCCGAAATGAGCCATTGATTTTTTTGCTGCGCCTGTCCCAGCAACGGCAGCAGACAGAGTGCCGCGACCGTACATCGTCTGATTGAGAAACTATGCATCATGTAGTCAGGAAATAGGGTTGGTTCCAAGCAATTGTGTTCCCTGAGCGGACGAAAACCCAATCGCCACTCAGGGAACAGCCGGTTAATTTCGAGTTGACCGGAGCGGATTTAGTTGCCCATCCACCACAGCCGGGTATTGATATCGTCGGGACCCTGCACCTTCACGGCCTCCGTGTAGTTTGTCCGATTGGTTACCTGCTGGTTGGTCGGGTACCGGAACCGGACCGGAATCCGGTTGGAGTTGTTGTTCACGAACGACGGCTGGAGCCGGGGGAAACCGGTACGCTTCCACTCGTGCCACCCCTGCAGGTCGTTGAAGTACAGGGCAATCCACTTCTGCGTCGCGATCTGCTCCAGCGCCCTATCTGCCGATAGCGCTACGGTTGGCTGGGTCAGGTACTGGGGCGTAACGCTGATGTTCGTTCCCGACATCTGGCGGTAGTACTCAACTGATGCCTGGATACCCGCCGTGTAGTACGTCGAGGCATTGCCCGTAATCCAGCCCCGCTGAGCGGCTTCGGCCAGGATAAACTGCACCTCGGCGGCCGTCATGACCAGGCCCTGCGCTGGTACGGCTACCTGCAAGCCCCGGTAGTACGACGACCCCAGTGCCGACACATTCCGGTCGATGCTGCTGCCCAGATTCTGGTCGGTTTCGCCGTTACGGACGCCCGTATAAACCAGCGGACCACGCCCGGCCGTAAAGGCATCCTGCGACGCGGCCGTCGGTTGGGCAAACACGCCGAGCCGCGGGTCCTGCAGGGCGTTCAATTGATCGGCGAGGGTTTTGCTCAACCGGCGGTCGAAGAAGAAACCAGACCGCTGGCCCGTGAGCGGGTACAGGTTCGGCGCTTCAACGTACCGCAAAACGGCGTTGTCGGCATTGCTCAGAATCAATGGATTGGCCGCAGGGTCAGCCAGAATTTCCCGCATGGCCGCCGAGGGATCTACCCGCTTCGACTGCCGAACCAGCACCCGCAACCGCAACGAGTTGGCCAGCCGTTTCCAGCGGGTGATGTCGCCGTTGTACAGAATATCGCTCCGGACCGTACCGCCCGTTGCCGACAGCAGCCGGTTGGCCTCGGCGAGGTCGGCGAGGATTCCCCGGTAGATTACTTCCTGCCGGTCGTAGGCCGGGGCATATACGGGTTCTTCTTCCTTACCTTTCAGCGCGTCGGTGTACGGCAGATCCCCGTACGCATCGGTCATGCGGGCGAAAATCAGCGACTTCATCACAAGAGCAATCCCCTTGTAATTATTCAACTGCCGCCCCTCGGCGATTTTGTAAAGATTGTTCACGTCGCGGAGCACGGTATAGCCGTTGCCCCACGTATCGAACGAACCCCAGATGTAGCGGTCGGTATTCGGTTCGCGAATTTCGGTCGAGTACTGCGCCACGACATTGCCCGTCGAGAAGGCTTCGTTGACCATCTGGTTCACCGTACCCCGGAGGATGGTCACCATCAGCAGTTCGGGGTTGACTACCTCGGGGTTGTTGGGATTGGCGTTTACCTCCTCAAACTTGTTGTCGCAGGACGTCGTGAAGACGCCCAGCATGGCGAGGATGACTATAAAAAGTTGCGTACGTTTCATGATCGTCAGTAAGGTTTACAGCCGGAAGTTGATGTTGAAGCCAATACTCCGGGCCGATGGCATGGACATATCCTCGATGCCCGGCAGCAGCGTATCTCCGCTGATTCCCGTCGTATCGGGGTCGATATGCGGCACTTTGGTCCACAAGAACAGGTTGCGGCCCACCAGCAGTATGTTCACATCCCGGAACGGCAGACGGGTCAACCAGCGATTCGGCACCTGATAGCCGAACTTCAGCTCGCGCAGTTTCAGGAACGTAGCGTCAAAGGTGGCCTGCTCGGGGTTGAAGTAGCCTGACCCCCAGTAGCGCTCGGCCGTTACGTTCACATCGTTCGGGCGGAACGTACCGTCCGGATTGCGGATTACCCCAGGACCGACGTACCCGTTTTCACGGCCCGGCAGCGACTCAACCAACTGCCCGGCTTCATTACCACGGACGTACATGTACGAGTAAATGCTGCCACCCTTGCGCATATCCAGCAGACCGCCCAGTGTGAAGCCCTTGTACGTGAAGGTGTTGTACAGGCCCCCGGTCCAGTCCGGGTTGTAGTTACCCACCTTGATCAGCTCATTGGTAAACAGCGGCAGGCCATCGGCGTGGATGATGTTGCCCTGCGGGTCGCGCAGGAAACCCCGGCCGTACATATCGCCCATGCGGCCACCCACCCGGGCCTGCACCGATACGTAGCGGCTCGGCAGCGAGTACGTATCCAGACCATCAATGAGTTCTACGACCCGGGCGCGGTTGGTCGCCCAGTTCAGGGCCACATCCCAGCGGAATCCGTTGCTCAGTTTTACCGGGGTTGCATTCAGCACCACCTCCAGACCCCGGCTACGGATTTCGCCCGCGTTCAGAAAACGGGACGTGTAGCCGCTGGTCTGATCGAGCGGAATGTTGATGATCTGATTGCGGCTGACGGTGTTGTAGTAGGTTACGTCGAGGCCAAGGCGGTTGTTGAAAAAGCGGATGTCCGTACCAATCTCGTACGTATCGACTGACTCAGGCTTCAGGTTCGCGTTGTTGATCACCGACGACTCCGATACGGCCTGGTTGCTCTGCCAGGGCGTGTTGTAGTTGTACACGTTCCGCAGACGATACGGATCGGTATCGTTACCTACCCGGGCCCAGCCTACCCGCAGCTTCGCGAACGAAAGCGTCTGGGTACGCAACCCCTCAATCAGGTCGGTCAGTACCGCGCTGGTTGCTACCGAGGGGTAGAAGTACGAATTGTTGCCGACCGGCAGCGTGCTCGACCAGTCGTTGCGGGCGGTCAGGTCGAGGAACAGGGCGTTCTTGTAGCTAACCTGCCCGAAGCTGTACAGGCTGTTGATGCGGTACCGCGAATCACTCTGGATGTTCACCAGCGGTACCTGCGAGTTGCCCAGGTTATACACACCCGGTACGCTCAGCGCATTGGCCCGGGTGCTCAGTTCGTCCCGGCGCTGGCGCATCTGGTTCCCCCCCACCGATACCTTAAACTGCCAGTCGCTGGACAGCGTCTTGTCGTAGGTAAGCAGGAAGTCGGAGTTGCGCTCCTCAAAATAATCGCGGTCTTGGCTGTACATACCCAGCGGAAAGGCGTTACTGCCAAACGTCCGGCGACGGTCGGCGCGTTCGTTGCTCATATCCATACCCGTCCGCACCAGCAGGCTCAGTTCGGGCGTAAACTGGTACGTGGCCGTGATGTTCCCCGTCAGGCGATTGCGCAGCAGGCCGTTCAGGTTCTCGTACATGGTGTAGTACGGGTTGTCGTTGAACTGGTAGTTGTACGTAAACGGCTGCGTTCCTTCCAGTCCTTTGACCCAGTAATCCCGCATTTTGTCGGTACGCACCTGCCGGCCCTCCCAGATCCAGGTGTACACGATCGACTCATTTCCGTAGCTGAGCACCGGCCGGTTGTTGCTGACCGTGTAGAAGTAGTTGACCCCGGTGCTGATGTTCAGCTTGTTGGTCAGCGCGTACTTCCCGGTGATCGATGCCGTGTGGCGCTGCTGATCGGTGTTCGGTACGATACCCGTCTGGTTCAGGTTGGTATACGACAGGCGGAAGTTGCCGTTGTCATTGCCGGCCGTCAGGGCAATGTTATTGGTCAGCGTCCGGCCCACTTCGTAAAACTCTTTTACGTTGTCGGGATACGGCACCCAGGGTACCATTTCGCCGTTTCTCGGCGGCCACTCGGTGTTGACCGGCACCGCGATCATACGGCCATCGAGCCGGGGGCCCCAGCTACGGCCACCGTCGCCGATGTTGTACTGATCACCCCGCCCCTGTCCGTACTCGTTCTGGTAGTCGGGTAGCCGCAGCACCGATTCAAAACTGGTCGTTGAGTTCACCGATACGCCGACGCCTTTCTTGTTCTTGCCCGACTTGGTCGTGATCAGAATAACGCCATTGGCGGCCCGTGACCCGTAGAGTGCCGCTGCGTTGGGGCCTTTCAGCACCGAAATCGTTTCTATATCGTCGGGGTTGATTTCAGCGGCTCCGTTGCCATAGTCGATGTTCTGCCGCTGCGACGAAGCACTGACGCCGTTGTTGATGGGAATACCATCCACGACAAACAGCGGCTGGTTGTCGCCGGCCAGCGAGGTTTCGCCCCGGATCACAATCCGCGATGAGCCACCGATGGAATTGGAGCCCCCGGTTACGTTCACCCCGGCGACCTTACCCGCCAGCGAGTTAATGAGGTTCGTTTCGCGGGCCTGCGTCAGGTTATCTCCTTTTACCTCCTGCACAGCATAGCCAAGGGCCCGTTTTTCCCGCGTTACGCCCAGGGCCGTTACGACCACTTCTTCGAGCTGGCCCGCGTCGGCAACCATCCGAATCTCAAGTACGTTCTGGTTGCGGATGCGGATGGTCTGCCGCTGGTACCCGATGTACGAAAACAGCAGCGTAGAAGCCGAATCCGGTACGTTCAGCGAAAAATCGCCCGTCGCCGACGTCAGCGTACCGATCCGCGTCCCTTCGACAACAACGTTGACACCGGGCATTCCTTCGCCCTGTTCGTTGAGTACCCGCCCGCGAATGGGCCGCTCGACCAGGGCCGCAAACAGCGTGGTCGACAGGAGCAGAAAGCTGATGCACAGCACGAAGCCACGACCTAGGGCCGACCAACGGCCTGACCGGATTGGGCATGATGAAGCCGTACCTGATGGTGTTCTATAAACAGACAACATAGGAGATAAAATAGATATATTGAGTGGGTTGACTGATTATCAGTAGCCTTTGATGTATTCTTCGGCAATCATACCTGGGTACAGGATTCCGTCGGGCACTTTGAAATCAATGCCCAGTGTGTAGGCCACCAGGGGCGCTACGTCTTCCATGCCCAGCGTCGGCACGACCATTTTTTTGCGCAGTCCCGGACCAAAAGCCACAAAACCGGCGTTCAGGCTGGGGCGGTCGGGCAGCATCCCGTGCGACCCACCCGGCGTCGACTGCACCAGATCGGGCTGATTGTAGCGCGAGGTGCATACCACGCCCTCCACGGTCTGGATAGCCAGGACGGCATTCGGATCGGCCCCGTATTTGTTCAGTTCGTCACGCTCTACAATGCGGTACAGTTTGCGGATCGGAGCCGGCTGCTCTTCGATCAGCTTCCGAACGCGGGCCAGGGTAGCTTTGTCGTTCGGGTCTTTCAGCATCAGAAACTGGTCCTTGAAGCAGGCTTTCCAGTTGCCCCGGTCCGGCTTGTTTTCGAGCAGCCCTTCCTTGATCAGCAGGGCATTCCAGGCCAGTTGCGTGTGGCGGTCTTCAAAGCCGTGATCGCCGGCAATGATGAATACCGTGTTCTCATAAATCCCCGCTTTCTTGGCCGCTTCGACCAGCTGGTTCACGCATACGTCAGCGTGGGCCACCGCCTTATACACTTTATCGCCTTCCTTGCCCTGTTCGTGCTGCACGTGGTCGGTCGTTACAAAATGCACCGTAATCAGGTTAGGCTTATGCTTCTGGATCAGGTACGCGGCTACGTTGGCGGCCCGCATGTCCGACGCGTACGAATCGAAATCGGTTGAGCTCTGGCTGCGATCGACAACCGGCGTTTTCCCGGTTACATTCTCTTCGATCTCCTTCAGAAACTCATCGGGTGCGTTGCTATCCGCGGTGCGGTATGACCGATAATACCAGTTCACGGGAGCCCCCACCGACACCGGCCAGTTGATCGCTGCGCACGTACCGCCCGATTTTTTAACGGCATCCCACAAGGTAGGCACCTTGATCTGGCTGCTGTTCGAGAAACTGCCTGCACTCCACCCTTTCGCATCAAACGGCTGGTTGTGGTAGATCCCATGCCGCATCGGCAGCGCTCCGGTGATCATGGTGATGTGATCGGGGTACGTTACCGACGGCAGCACCGGGCGCATTCCCCGCGCCTGAATCCCTTCTTTTGCCAGTTGCTGGATGGTATAGGCCGGCCATTTGCTGTCGGTGTAAAAATCGGGGCGCATGCCATCGATTGAGATCAGAATAACATGCTTGGCAGTCGGCTTGGGCTGAGCTAAGCCCGGCTGGATTATAACGGCCAGGAGCAATAAGAGTACAGTCAGTTTTTTCATGAGTTGGGGAATAAAGTGATTAGCGAAAAGCTGGATTTACGGATTCTGGGTTAACAATCCGGGGTTGGCGTCAATGGCCGACTGCGGAATGGGGAACAACCGACGTTTCGGGTCTTTGTCTGTTTTCGACGCCCGCGTGTCTTCGTACTTGCCGAACCGGATCATATCGGTCCGCCGAACCATTTCCCAGTACAGTTCGTAGCCGCGCTCGTTGAACAGCGCATCGAGAGTCAGCTCACCGGCCGTCAGCAGTTTCGGGTGTTTGCGGGCCCGCCGTACCGCGTTGACATCTTCCAGAGCACCGCTTACGTCGCCTTTCCGGAGTTTGGCTTCAGCCCGCATCAGGTAGATATCCGCCAGACGGATTAGGGGCTGATCCATCCGCGAAAAATTCCGGCCGTTGGTAGCCCGGGGGTCCACTTCATACTTGGAGACCCGCACCCCATTGGAATGCCCGCCGTTCCGGTCAAAATCAACGGCCACCGTAAAGTCAACCGCTTCGCCGGTCCGGGCGCGGTTAAATAGTTTTTCGATGGCCAGTTCGCCGTTGGCCGTCCGTTTAAAGCCGTTTCCGGCGCTGTTGAGCACGATACCGTACTGCTGCCCCTGCAACAGGCCCCGGTTCAGTCCCCAGCGGCTGTCGGGCACCGACGTAACGGAGCCGTCCTGCGGAATCACCTCCTTGTAGAAGCGCGGATCGTTGCGGTTAGTCTGCCAGGTGTTCCAGAACTCCGGCGTGATGGAGCCGCCATCAGTACCTACCGACTGCGGATTGATCAGACTGAAGTGGTGATTCCGGGCCAGCGCAAACCAGGTGAATCGGCCACCGTTGTTGGCATCGTCGCGCTGGTCGAGTACGAAAATATGCTCAGGGTGGTTGTGGTTGTCCAGGTTAAAAATCCGGAAGTAGTCCGTGGTTTCGAGGGCGTACTGGTTTGAACTGACAACACGGTCGCAGAACTCGATCGTTTTGTTCATGTCATCGGCCGGGAACGTAAACATCGGGGCCGTGCGATTCAGGTACACCGCCTTATTGAGGTAGATTTTGGCTTTCAGCGCCCAGACGGCCCCTTTCGTAAAGCGGCCGGCCCCAACCTGGCTCTTTGTTTGCAGCGTATTTTCCACCGCGTCCAGCTCACGAAGCAGAAAATCGATGGCTTCCTGCCCCCTGAACACCTGCGACTCGCCCGTACCGGCACTGATCGACGCCGGATCGCGGTACAGACACATGCCAAAGGCATCGAACAGGACGTAGTTGTAGAAGGCACCCATGGCCCGGGCTTCGGCTCCGTAGAGGGCTGCGTTGGGGTCATTCAGGGTCTTCAGCGTGCTTTCGGCAATACCGGCCCGGGCGATTCCCTGCGTCAGCTGGTTCCAGACGTTGGCCAGGCTGGTATGGTTGCTGCTCCAGGTGTGCTGGTGCATTTCGATCAGTACTCCGCCGTTGTACCAGTCGGTGCCACCCCGGAACGGCACGATGGCTTCGTCGGTCGATACTTCCTGGAGCAGGAAATAATCTTCGTGGCCGTTGAACAGGTTATTCATGCGGGCGTAGACCGGGGCCAGAATTCCCCCGGCCGCGCTAGGGCCCTGGAGCAGGTCTGTATTCAGCGCTTCGTCCAGCACTTCTTCTTTCAGGTCGGTGCAGCCGAACGTCAGCCCGAGCAGCAGTACGAACAGTATCTTTTTCATGGGTTGACAATGAAGTAGGTTAGAATGCGATGTTTAAGCCGAGCAGGTAGGTGCGGGAGCGGGGGTAATTCGTAATGTCGATACCATAGGCGGTGATGCCGTCGGTACTGGCCGGTACGTTAACTTCCGGGTCGAAGCCCGTGTAGTTGGTGAAAGTCAGCAGGTTCTGACCCGTAGCGAACACCGACAGGTTTTTCAGCCAGCTGACCTTCGCCGTGTTGAAGCTGTAGCGGAGCGTGGCGTTGTTCAGCCGCAGGAAATTGCCGCTCTCCAGGAAGCGGGTCGAGGCCGTGGCCGAGTTGGTATTGCTTTCGTTGGCCGTTATCGAGGTGCGGGCAATATTCTGCCCGGAAGCCAGCTGCGGCATGTTGAAATACGCGTTGGCGGTATTGTTATAAATCTTGTTGCCTGATACCCCGTTAAAATTCACGGACAGATCGAAGTTTTTGTAGCCGACGTTGCCGTTGAAATTATACGTGAAGTTCGGTATGGGCGACCCCGCCACGATCCGGTCGGCGGCACTGACCGTACCGTCGCCGTTGACGTCGCGAAAGGCGTTTAATCCGTTCTCGTTCAGGCCGGTGTATTCCAGCAGATAGAACGACGCGATTGGGAAGCCGTTCAGGTTGCCGCTCACCGTTACGCCCGACAGCCCGGGTCCGCTGATCGACCCGGTACGCAGAAACGAGAAGGGTGCGTTCTGGACTTCATTCCGGAGAAAGGTGGCGTTGCCACCCAGTTGCCAGTATAATTTGCCACTGCGGGGCGACGCGTAGTTCAGACCCAGTTCCAGCCCCTCGTTGATCACGTTCATGGCTACGTTCTGCCAGCGGCTACCGGTCGGCGATACGGGGTCCGATACGGTGATGTTCAGCAGCATATCGCTGGTGTTCTTGTAGAAGTAATCGACCGTACCGCTCAGTGCGCCCCCGAACAGGCCGAAGTCCAGCCCGACGTTGGTCTGCGTCGTTACCTCCCACTTGATGTCCGGGTTGGCGGTCCGGGAATACGTGTAGCCGGGTGTAATGCCGGATTCGGTCAGCGGATACCCCTGGCCATTGCCGGTTCCCGATGTCAGCAGCGGCAGGGTGATTTTGCCCGGGATTTCCTGGTTACCCGTCTGCCCCCAGCCGGCCCGCAGTTTCAGGTCGCTGACGAAATTCAGGCCCGACAAAAACGGTTCGTTTTTCAGTTTCCAGGCACCCGACACCGACGGGAACAGACCGTAGCGGTTGTTGGCCCCGAACTTCGACGACCCATCGGCCCGCACCGTGGCCGTCAGCAGGTATCTGTCTGCAAAGGCGTAGTTGACCCGGCCGTAGAACGATTGCAGCTCGTTGATGCTGGCACTGCCCGTGAGGGGATTCTGACTGATGTTCAGACTGGTACCGATGCCCGGGTTGTAGATGGCGTCGATCTCGCTGGTCGAGAAATTGTTGATACTCGACGAGTTAGACCGCTGGAAGAAGCGCTGGTACGAATGCCCGGCCAGCACATCAAACGTATTGCTGCCAAATGAGAACGCGTATTTCAGGTAGTTTTCGATCAGGTTGCTGGACGACTCATTCTTGGCGAACACCGCCCGGCCTTCGGGAAAATCCAGTTTCGGCAGTCCGCTCCGTTTTACCTGCGTTTCGCCGTTACCGACGCTCCGGTCGACCGCGAAATTAATCCGGTATTCGAGGCCCTTGATGAGCTTCAGCCGCCCCTCGATGTTACCCAAAATCCGGTCAGTGCGGGCGTAGCTATCGAACAGCTCCAGGTCGGCCAGCGGGTTACGGCCCTGCGGGAACACAAACAGCGATCCATCGGGGTTACGCACCGGATACGTCGGGTTGGCCCCCAGCGCATCCGGAATCAGACTGCCCGCGTTGGCACCGGCAAAGTCGTTACGGGGAGCGGCCCGGTTGTTTGTATGCCCCGCCGTGAAGTTCACGCTCACCCCCACCCGATCATCGAGCAGTTTCTGCGTAAAGTTGATCCGGCCGGTGTAGCGTTTCAGGTCGTTGGTTTTGATGATACCCGCCTGGTTCAGCAGCGACAGCGATACGTAGTAGGTCGAGTTCTCGGAGCCACCGTTCAGCGCAAGGTTATGGTTCTGGGTGAAAGCCGTGCGAAGGATCTGATCCTGCCAGTCGGTGCTGATGTTGCGGTCGTAGATATTGGCGGGCCGGTTGTTGGCATCCTGGAACCGGATAAACTCCTCGGCCGAGAGCAGGTCTATCTTGTTGGCTACCGTCGATGCACCGAAGTAATTGGAGTAGCTCAGGCCCGACTTTTTGGCCGATCCTTTTTTGGTCGTAATAATAACGACGCCGTTGGCACCCCGGCTTCCGTAAATGGCCGTGGCCGATGCGTCTTTCAGTACGTCTACAGATTCAATATCGGCCGGGTTAATGAAGTTGAGCGGATTCAGCGGGGCGCTGGAGCCAAAGCCAACGTTGGCCGATCCGGTACTGACGACTGAATTGTCGAGGGGTACGCCATCCACCACGAACAGCGGGGTATTACCACTGCGGATCGAGCCCGGCCCCCGCACGATGATGGTCTGGTTAGCACCCGGCTCGCCGGTGTTGCCGGTTATGTTCACGCCCGACAGCTTGCCCTGAATCAGTTGCTCCGGCGAGGTGATGACCCCCCGGTTGAAATCTTTTTCGCCGACCGACCCGATGGCCCCCGTCACGTCGGCCCGCTGCTGGGTGCCGTAGCCGACTACCACCACTTCGTTGAGGGAACGCGTATCGGTCTGCATCGTTACGGCCAGAACCGTCCGCGAACCCACCGTCACTTCCTGCGTAACGTAGCCAATCGAGCTGAACACCAGCACGGCGTTCTGATTCGGTACGTCGAGCCGGAACTGCCCGTTGCCGTCGGTCGTCGTGCCCGTATTGGTCGATCCTTTCAGCACTACGTTGACGCCCGGCAGCCCCTGCCCTTCATTGTCGATAACCCTGCCGCTAATCCCCACAACCATGCCTGCAAACAACCCCTGCATGGCTATACCCTGCAGAACAAAAACAACCAGCAGCCGTCTGAACAGATGCCTGAAAACCGTTTGTAGTTGTACGTTCATTTTACCAGCCTTTTTACGTGTGATGTTCCTACTAATCAATTGATTGTGCTAACGAACACTTCCGGCAACAGTCAAGCTGGCCGGTACAGGAGGGAGCCTACAGGAATTGATCTGCTCAATTCGGAGGCAAGATTATCGCGGCTATGTTAGGGTTGTATTTGAAATAGTTTAGGGTTCTGGCTCCCGGTTTTAAGTTTCGGTTAAGGAATATCGACCGGCGAAACAGGTAAGTAATCTGGGGAGCCAGACAGGCTATCGGGATGGCCAAGGCGATTTATTGAGGCCTATACGTAGTCGGGCCACTACAGGAGCCGGGGGGCGGTACTAATCAAAACCTAATACAGAACTAATTGAATTGACACGTTTGGGCCGGAATATTAGGATCTGTCTCACGAAATTTTACGGCACCAATCGGTAAAATGGAACGGGCTGCCCGTAAAGAACACAGACAAAATTTGGATGAAAAACCCCGGAACACCGATCTGGAAGCTTTTTTGCCGGCCACCAGTCCTGCAGCGTCGGTGGCGACGGGCCCGGAGCAGAACGGCCGGGCCCGGATTTAACACTGGCATAAACTCAGTGTGAGCACGAACCACTAATTTAGTCGTTACGAAATGCTAATAATCCAAGTCACTTCTCCCTAAGTCACCTCTTTTGTAGATGAGTAAGTCAATGATAGTTTCGGTTGGTAACTGGACGTGCTAATGAAATTCTCAACGATTGTCGTCATCGACGACGAGGAAGACATTCTAGACCTGATCCGGTACAATCTCGAAAAAGAGCGAGCCACCGTACATACCTTTTTATCAGGGAAAGAAGCCCTGGAGGCCATGCGCACCGCCCGCCCCGATCTGGTGGTCTGCGACTGGATGATGAACGACATCGACGGGCTGGACCTCTGCCGGCTGATGAAACGGGACAACAGCCTGTCGCACATCCCCTTTGTGATGCTGACCGCCCGGGCCGACGAAATTGATGCCGTAACGGCCCTTGAGCTTGGGGCCGACGAATACCTCACCAAACCCATCCGAATCCGGGAACTCATCACCCGGATCAAAAAAATTCTCGCCCGTACGCAGCCGGTGCCTTTGCTGCCGGCCGAGCCGGAGTCAACGGAAGTCCCCCCCGACGACAAGATTCTCTCGTTCAAAAAACTCACCATGAACATTGAGCACCACCGGGTCCTGATCGATACGGAGGCCATTGACCTGACGTACACCGAATTTAAACTGCTTCAGTTGCTCATCAGCAAACCCGGCCGGGTGTATACCCGCAACCAGATCATGGAGAAAGTCAACGGCATGGATTATTTCGCCACGGAACGGTCTATCGACGTACAGGTGGCAGGGCTTCGGAAGAAACTCGGTCCGTATAAAGACTACCTCGAAACGGTCCGGGGCGTGGGCTATCGGATGCAGGAATGAAAATACCACAGTAATTGAATGCTATCTGTTTCCTAACCAAATCTGAATATAGCCCCTCTACATTTGTCTGCTCACTGATCGAAACAGCCGTTTATGGAGCAGAACCAACGTACGGATTATATCCTTTGCGAATGCCCGCTCGACAACCTGACCGGGTTTGTCGGCGACCTATCTGTTCATTACCCGCTCAACCTGCTGAAAGCGCCCCGGCTATGTCTGACCATGATCCAGGCGGAAGATTCGGTCGAGTACCAGCCGTTTTACCTCGGCGAAGCACTTACCACTACCTGTGAGGTAGCCATCAACAAAACGGTCGGATACGGTATCTGCCTCGGCGACGAACCCGAGCGGGCCTACTGCCTGGCCGTTCTGGATGCGGTTATGGCCCTGAACGACGCGCAGGCCCCCGCCATTGACCGTTTCCTGGCGGAACAACTCCGGCTGATCCAGCACCGGGAGGAAACGGAACTCAGCCACATCATGCGAACTAAAGTTGATTTTAAACTGATGGAGCAGGCCTGACGGTCCTCTGTTCTTCACGGTATGACACGGGAAACTTCCTACGACGAGATTTTCGACGCCCAGGCGCACTTCAGGCTCATCATGGACAGCATGGCGCGACCGGGCAAGCTCAACGTACTCAATGGGGTATCGGTTCAGCCGCCCGGCTCCCTGAACCGGGCGTCGGCCCTGATCGGACTGGCCCTGCTCAACGCCGACGTGTCTTTCTTTGCCGCTCAGAATGCCGACGCCATCGGTACGTATTTCACGGCCAATACGGCCTCCCGACCAGCCCCAGCCGCCGAAGCCGACTTCCTGTTCCTTCAGGGGCTCGACCATCCGCAGGGGCTCGAACAGGCTAAGTCAGGCACGCTCACTTACCCCGACACGAGCGCGTTTATCGTCATCGACGTAGCCCATCTCAGCCTAACCCGCGACCAGATAACCGGCCCGATGCTGCAACTGCAACTGTCGGGACCGGGCGTAGATGGTCAGCAAACCGTATTCGTTGCCGGTCTGAATGACGCCCTGCTGACCACCCTGCGTGAAAAAAACGTGGAGTATCCGCTGGGCGTCGACTCGATTCTGACCGATCAGAACGACCGAATTCTGTGCATTCCACGATCTAATCGGTTTGTGGTGGGTGGTTTATAATTAGTGGGTGGTTGGTGGTTCGTGGTTGGTGGTTTGTAGTTGTCGGGCGGCTATGCTTATTGGCCAGCGAAACACTACGAACTACAAACCATAAACCACAAACTACATCACCCACGACAGACCACCCACCGCGAACCGCAAACCAAAAACGACCATGGGTTATGTAGCCGTAAAAGGAGGTACCGACGCCATTGCCAATTCCATCGAACTCGTTGAATTTTATCGGATAAAAGACGAAACGCCCCCGATTCACATCAGGCAGCTGCAGGCGCAGTTCCGGCTGGCGATCGACAAGATTATGGGGGAAGGGTCGTTCTACGCACCGGAATACGGGGCGCTGGCGCTCAAGCAGGTAGAAGGCGATGTACTCGAAGCTGCGTTTATCATGCGGGCGTTCCGGGCAACCTTACCGCGGCTGTACTACTCGGCGGTGATCGACACGCGCAACATGTTCGTCCAACGCCGAATCTCGTCGTCGTTCCGGGATATCCCCGGCGGGCAGATACTCGGCCCGACCTACGATTATACCCAGCGCATTATCGACACCCGCCTGGCCGACGAAAGCTACGAGCAGGTGCAGGCTTTTCTACAGCAGTTCAGTGCCCGGATCAGTGAGACCGACCGAAAGGCGATCACCACCTTCGGAAAAGTTATCGATATGCTCCGCGCCCAGGGATTGCTCAAAGGCGTTGGCAACCGGGACGATGAGTCGGAGGAAGGCCGCCGGCTGGTCGACATCACCCGCGAAGCCATCAAGTTTCCGGCACCCCGCTCCGCTCGGCTCCAGATGCTGGCCCGGGCCGAAACCGGTGGTCTGATGGCCCTCGGCTACAGCAGCATGCGCGGCTACGGCGGAGTACACCCCACGGTTGGTGAGTTGCGGGTGGGGCTGGTCGACGTAACCGTTTCTGATCCGACCGGGCGCAGCCGCTACATTGGCCGCGTTCGGGTTACCGAAGCCGAGATGATCACCAAAGCCAAAACCGGCAAAAAATCAGAACGTAGTGCCGGTTCCGTACCCTACTACGCCATCGGCTATGGGCTGTGTTTCGGGCAGAACGAAACCAAAGCCATCTGCATGGGAATTCTGGACCGGGCCATGCGAAACGGTACGAAAGAAGCCCCGGCCAACGACCAGGAGTTTGTGCTGTATCATACCGACGGTATTGAAGCGATGGGCTTCACGAACCACCTCAAGCTGCCCCACTACGTTACGTTCCAGTCGGGGCTAAACAACGTACGCCGGGCCGTTGCCCGGTCCAAAAAACAAGCTGAAGCCAATGCGGCCTCCGCCCCTGAGCCTCCTATGGCAACCGATGCAACGGCCTCCCCTGGCGATGCCGAGCGTATGCCATCCGAAGTCCTGACCGAGTTATGATTCCGTCTTTCAAAAAATTCAACTCCCGGTTCAATTTCGCCTTCATCGACGAGAACACGAAGCGCGAAATCCGGCGAAAGCTGCTGAAAGCCATCTGCCTGCCGGGCTATCAGGTGCCCTATTCATCGCCCGAAATGCCCATTGCGCGCGGATGGGGAACGGGTGGACTGCACGTCACGCTGTCGGTGATCGGCAAAGACGATGTGTTCAAAATCATCGATCAGGGCAGCGATGCCAGTGTGAATGCCTGCAACCTGCGCGATTTTGTTCACCGGGTGACCCATTGCCGCGTTACCTTCGATACGCACGCTGCAACGCTGATCCAGACCCGCCACCGGATTCCGGAAGAGCAACTGAACGACGGCCAGATTCTGGTGTTTCAGGTGCCGCAACCCGAGCCGCTGCGGGCCGTGGAACGCTACGAAACCAAAACCCGCGAGATGCACGGCGAGGCCGACTACGCCCGCATGTGGGTATCGCTCTACGAAGCTTTTGTGCGCTACGGCGATATTATGCAGGGCGCGGGTTATCCGGTGATGGTCAATGGCCGATACATCATGTCGCCCTCGCCGATTCCCCGCTGGGACGTCCCTAACCTGCACCAGAGCGACTGCCTGTACCTGTTCGGCGCGGGCCGGGAAAAACGGCTTTACGCCATCCCCCCCCACACGGACGTGGTGCCCCTTGAATTTGACGACGTCAAGTTCAGGATTGAGCAGTTCCCCGGCATCCGCTGCTCACTGTCGGGCACGGGGGGCGCGTTCATGGACGAACTTTACAACGACCTTGGCCACTTCCGGCACGTGATCAACGACAGCGACTTCCTCGATAAGCTGGTCGAACACAAAACTCGCCCGCAGCAGTGGTCGAACAAGTATCTGCAGCAGGTGCTGGATGAGATGAATGCTAACCCTGACCTGGAATCATGACCAATACCTCCGATACCTGGCTGCTCAAAGTAGAGGGACTGACCAAGATTTACGGCGAGCCCAACGAAAACTCCGTTCGGCTGACGGGTCCGCTGTTCGGTTCCAACATCTGCCCCGAAACGGACTGCATTGTAGCCTGCGCCGATATAAATCTGGAGCTGTTTCCGGGCGAAGTACTCGGCGTCGTTGGCGAAAGTGGCTCGGGCAAAAGCACGGTCGTACGCCTGCTGTACTTCGACCTGGAGAGTACGGCCGGCGTGGCTTACTTCAGCCGGTACGGCAACGGTACCCTTAATATTCTGAACGAATCAGGTCAGAAAAAGCGCTACATGCGCAATCACCTGATGGGCATGGTGTACCAGAACCCCAAAGACGGGCTGAATTTCCGGTTTTCGTCGGGCGGCAACATCGCCGAGAAGCTGCTCATGGCGGGTAACTTCAACGTCGGCCGGATTCGCGAACGTGCTACCGAACTGCTGGAACAGACCGAAGTGCCCGTTCGTCGGCTCGACGACAGCCCGGCCAGCTTCAGCGGAGGTATGCAGCAGCGGGTGCAGATATCCAAAGCCATCGCCAACAACCCGCCCCTGCTTTTCCTCGACGAAGTCACGACGGGGCTTGACGTATCGGTGCAGGCCAAGGTGCTCGACATGATCCGCACGCTCCAGCAGGAACTGGGCATCGCCATGATTGTCGTATCGCACGATCTGAGCGTGATCCGGATGCTCACCGACCGCACCCTCGTCATGAAAAATGGCCGGATCGTGGAGCAGGGGCTGACCGATCAGATCCTCCAGGACCCTCAGCATCCGTATACGCAGCTACTGGTTAGTTCATTATTATAAACTGGGTTTCGACTGACGACACACGATAAACCGCAAACCCACTTCCATGCCTCCTATCCTCGACGTCCGGCAGTATACCAAGCGGTTCGATATGCACGTGTTGAACGGCAAACGCATCCACGCCCTCTCCAACGTTTCGTTTAGCCTGGAACCGGGCGAACTCGTGGGACTGGTTGGTACATCCGGCTCCGGAAAGTCCACCCTGATGAAAAGCATTTACCGGACCTATCTGGCTACCAGCGGGGCGATTCTCTACCAGTCGCTACGTTACGGCCCGATCGATCTGGTACGGGCGACCGACCACCAGATCATTGCGCTCCGACGCGATGAGATTACATACTGTTCGCAGTTTCTGAGCGTCATTCCGCGGGTACCAGCCGTCGATGTGGTCGCCGAGAGCCTCTTCCGGCAGGGAATAGACCGGGACAGGGGCCAGCAGCAATCCCGCGATTACCTGGATCGCCTGGGACTTCCCCAGGAACTCTGGGACGCCTACCCATCGACCTTCAGCGGGGGCGAACAGCAGCGCATCAACGTAGCCCGCGCCATCATTGCCCGGCCCCGGCTCCTGCTGATCGACGAGCCTACGGCTTCGCTGGACCAGCGGACAAAAGACGTAGTGATCGACATGATCGTTGCCCTGAAAGCGGGCGGTACGTCGGTACTTTGCATTTCGCACGATCGGTACACCCTCGACCGACTGGCCGACCGCCGGATCGAACTGCAGGATGGCCATGTTGTCGCTGCGTCTGAACCTGTGAGTTAAACCCAAACTACATAGCCTACCCATGCTTCTCTACAACGCCAGCATCATCACCCCGCACCGGCTGATCCGAAACGGCTACGTACACCTGACCGGGGGCAAAATCATGACCATTGGCGAAGGCACCCTCGACTACCTGTCGGTACAGGAGTCAATCGACGCGAAAGGTGCCTACCTGCTGCCGGGCTTGATCGATCTGCACACCGATGCCATTGACGCGGAGATTTCGCCCCGCCGGAGCGCCGACTTCCCGATCGACGTAGCGTTTCGGGAACTGGAACGACGCATGAGTGGCTGCGGCATCACAACGGTCTATCATTCGCTGCACCTTGGCTACACCGCAGCCGAAAACAACGCGCAGAGCAAATACAGCCGGCGCGAAATTTTCGAACGGGTTTACGCCCTCACCCGGCAGCGGACGCTGATCAACAATAAAATTCACCTGCGCTTCGAGCTGTCGGGCATCGACGCGTTCGAAACCGCGTGCGACCTCCTGCAAAAAGGCTACGTCGACCTGCTTTCCGTTATGGACCATACGCCGGGGCAAGGGCAGGTCAGTGTCGATAGCTTTATTCGCATGGCCGTCCGGCAGGGCATGTCGGAGGCTGAGGCCTGGCTTGACCTGGCCGAAAAACAGGCCACCCCTACCCTGTCGCCGGACCAGCTCAATACCCTGCTCGACCTGGCCCGCATCCGCTCGGTGGCGGTAGCTTCGCACGATGACGACACAGCAGAGAAAGTGGATGAGATGTACGCGGCCGGCATCCGCATCTGTGAGTTTCCGGTATCGATGGAAGCGGCCAGACGGGGTAAAGAACGGGGAATGTATGTTATCGGCGGCTCATCGAACGTACTGCGGGGTGGCTCGCTGTCCGGCAATCTTGGCGTTGAAACGGCCATCCGGGCCGGGGTAATTGATAGCCTGTGTTCGGATTATTATCCCCCATCCCTGCTTCATGCGGTATTCCGGCTGGCAGGCAACGGCCTGGCGCTCCCCGAAGCCGTCCGGCTGGCAACCCTCCATCCGGCGCGGGCCGTCGGCATTGATTCGCTAACGGGGTCCATCGAAACCGGCAAACAAGCCGATCTGATTCTGGTGGACCTGTCGGAAGGTACGCCCCTTGTTACCCACACGTTCGTAAACGGCCACCTGGTGGCGCAGGCAACCCTACAACCTCAACCTGAACTCGCATGGCAAGCGTAGACACCCCGGCCGTTGCCGAACTGACGTACGAGGAATACCAGCAGCGGCAGGTTCGGGAGGTTACCGAAGAGCAGCTTCGCTTCCGGGCCGGTCAACTCCGACAAGCTGACCATTTTGCGTATGCAGACGACCAATGGCATCGGCTCCCTTACGAAGGCTACGCGGTCGTTTCGATGGTGGATACGAATCCGGGCAACGACGCGGTGAGCACCCGGCTGCTGGCGATGCAGGAGCAGTTGGCCGCGAATTTTGACCGGCCGGATGCGTTTTTTTCGCTGCCCGCCGACAGTTTTCACCAGACGGTTGCCAATACTCTGTCCGCCGACCGGTACCATACCCACGTGGTAGCCCCTGGGCTAACAGCCGACTATCCGGCCTTGGTACGGGGGGCGTTTGCCCAACTACCTCCGGCCATCGATGCCGCCCCAATCCGAATGCGTCTGATCGGGCTGAGTCTGTTCTCAAGCGCGGTGGGTATGCTGGGTACGTTCGATGACAACGCGGATTTTTGGCGGATTCTCCACTTCCGGGAGCGGTTCTACGCCCACGAACCGCTCCGCGCCCTGACCGTCCGACGCACCCGGCCCTTCATCGGGCACATTACGCTGGCCTACTTCGGCTCCCTGCTGTCCGAAGCCGAAAAAACCGGATTAGTCGGTACCTGTGCGGCCGTCAATGAAGCGCTGGCCAGAGAACCGCTGTTTTTTACCATAACGACTACGGAACTACGGAGCTACCAGCATCTGGCTCATTTTGAAACCAGACCCGACTACCCCGTTTACTCATTCATCAAGTCCTGACGTATGCTCCGAGTCATCGACCGGTTTCCCGAAGAACCCGAACCAGCGGGCGGAAAACTCCTGAGCGAAGAACCAACCATCCACCCAACCTGCCGGATTCACAAAAGCCAGGTGGGTAGCTGGACGGCCCTCGGGCCTCATACTACCCTGTCTGAAGCCACATTCGGCGATTACAGCTACACGGCCGGTCACGTGTCGATCATCTACGCCGACATCGGTAAATTCTGCTCCATCGCCAACAGTTGCCGCATCAATCCCGGCAACCATCCGCAGTGGCGCGTCACGCAGCACCACAGCACGTACCGCCGGGTTCAGTACGGCTTCGATACCGCCAACGACGACGCTTTTTTCGACTGGCGCCGGGAGCACCGCTGCACCATTGGCCACGACGTCTGGATCGGTCACGGGGCCATCATCATGCCGGGCGTTCAGATCGGGACGGGGGCCGTTATCGGCAGCGGGGCCGTTGTCACCAAAGACGTCGGGCCGTATGAGGTGGCCGTCGGCGTAGCAGCGACGGTGATCAAAAAGCGATTCCCGGACGAGGTTATTGACAAGCTGCTGGCTATTGCCTGGTGGGATTGGGACCGCCCCACCCTCGAAGCGCGCTTCCACGATTTGCTGGATGTACCCTCGTTTCTGGAAAAATACTACCACTGACCTCTTTCATGACGGCATCGAACGGGTACTGATGCGCCCGGCACCCGAACCGTCAGATGCGTTGAGCAAAAGCCATTGTTAACGATTTCATCACAGCTACCTAACGTTTCGGACATATGCCCCGCTTATTTTTAGCAATCAGCAAGAACACGATCAACCCCTGCCTGCCATGAGAACACGTTGGTTAATCCTGGTGGTTTGTTTACTGGCCGGGGGCCTGTTGACCGGTTGTGGCCGTTCGGAAGAACAGAGCGACGGCAATCCGAAAAAACTCCGGTTCGGGCTGCTGGTTGCTCAAGAAACCGAGCAGACCTATGAACGGCTGGACGTACTGACAAACTACTTCACGAAGCAACTGGGCCGGGAGGTGGAATTTCTGCAGATCACGACGCCCTCAGCCATGATTGAGGCCATGCGGGCCAAAAAGATTGAGGTAGCCGGCGGCACCGGCGCATTTACCTACCTGGTTGCCTCAAAAGCGATCGGAGCCGAGGCCATTGCCACCACCACGGCCGCCGACGGAAACGTACGCTACTACAAAAGCTGCCTGATCACTAACCCCAATTCGGGCCTGAAATCCATGGAAGACGTTGTGAAAAACGCGGGGAAGATTACCATGTCCTGGGCGTATCCCACGTCAACCTCGGGGCATCTGGTGCCACGTTATTATTTGCAGAAGCGGGGCATAAAACCAGAGGATTTCAAGGAAGTCTTCACCTCCACCGATCACACCGCCACCCTGTTTTCGGTAACGTCCGGCAGGGTTGACGTAGCCGCGATTATGTACGCGACGCTTGACCGGTTTTTGAAAATCGGGAAGGTAAAGCCCGGTAGTGTTCGGGTGATCTGGGAATCGGAGCCGATTGCGCCGGGCCCGGTTTTTGTCCGGAAAGACCTGGACCCGGCCCTGAAAAAACAGATTCAGCAGGCCTACACGAACGTGGCCAAAGCCGACCCCAACGCTATGGAAGCGCTACAGGCGCAGTTTACCTACAGCATGAGCTACATCCCCGCTACGGATAGCCTGTATGCGTCGCTGCGTCAGATGGCGAATCAGATTGAAGGGCTGACTCTGGAAGAAGAATGATATATTTAGCTGAGAAATGTATATACCATGCCCAGGCAGTCCTGTTGTCCTATGAAACTACTGCTGATCTCCAATTTTAGCGACATCCCCCACGAGCACTACGTTCTGAATCTGCTTTTCTGCGAGGGGCTGCGCTATTTCCATCTGCGCAAGCGGGATTACACGACCCACCAGATGGCCAACTACATTGAGCAGATCGCCGAACCGTTTCGCCGGTACGTTGTGCTGCATTCGCACTTCGAGCTGATCGACGAATTCGGTTTAATGGGCGCTCACTTTACTAAAAAATTCGGCTACGATGATTACCTGCGCAGCCGGAAGCTCCCCCCCGACTCTCCGCCGGCGTTCAACCACCTGAGCTTTTCACTCCACTCGATCCCGGAGATCAAACGGATGCCCGCTTTGTACAACTACCTGTTTCTGAGCCCGGTTTTCGACAGCATCTCCAACCAGGGCTACAACAGTAAATTCAGGACACAGGAACTGAAAAGCTTCCTGACCCAGAAAACCAACCGGCCGGAAGTCATCGCCCTCGGCGGCATCACGGATGAAGTTGTCAACAACGTGTTCGACGCCGGATTTGACGGTATGGCGCTGCTCGGCCACATCTGGACAACCTTTGAACGGACCCAGGACATTGTTCAGGCCGTTAAACGGTTCAAAACCATCAACCACCTGATCCGCAGCCGTGAGGAAGCCACGGCGCTACCGTCGGCGGCTGCGTAAGGGCAATCCAGGCGGGGGGCGGTGCTAATCGAACCCTAACAAACGGCTTAATGGGGGCTAATACGGCGCGACTACTTTCGTTCCAGATTTTAGCCCGCATGATAGACGTTCGACAGATTACGAAATCGACGAAAGAGGGGGTGCCTATCCTGAAAGGCATCAGCTTCACCGTAACCAAGGGCGAATTTGTCGGCATACTGGGCCCCAGTGGCGCCGGCAAAACGCTGACCATGCGCTGCCTCAACGGACTTACCCGCCCCACCAGCGGGGAGGTACTGTTCACCGACCACGAGCACAACCTCGTCAACCTGACCCACGCCAGAGGCCGCGAGCTTCGGAAGGCGCGTCGGCAGATCGGGGTAATTTTTCAGGGATTCAACCTGGTTAAGCGTCTGTCGGCCATCGACAATGTCATGATCGGGCAACTCGGACGGATCAACCTGCTGCGCAGTCTGGTCTACGGCTTCACCGACGACGAAGCCAGGCAGGCGCTGGCTGTACTCGAACACCTTAATGTCGCCCACCTGGCTCACCGGCCCGTCGGGTCGCTGAGCGGGGGCGAACAGCAGCGGGTAGCCATTGCCCGCGCCATTTACCAGCAGCCTGCGGTGATGCTGGCCGACGAACCGATCGCAAACCTCGACCCGACCAACGCCCGCAAAATCATGCAGATTCTTACCCCGCTGGCCAAGGAGATGCCCATCATCGGGGTTTTTCACCAGCCGGATCTGGTCATGGAGTTCTGCACGCGGATTATTGCGCTCAAAGAGGGCGTTGTAGTTCGGGATGGCGACAGCAAAATGACCCGCAGCGAACTGGTTGATCTCTACGGGGCCGAACTTTCCGAAATTGAAGCGTCTCAACGTATCTTACAACCCGCCTGATGAAACAGGACACGCCCTGGACGTACAGCGGCTACCGGCGCCGACAGACGTTGCGCATCTGGACCATAGCGCTGGTTATCGGGTTCTGCGCCTACTGGGCCGGAGTCTCGTGCAAAGTTGATGTCGACGCCCTGCGGACAGGGCTGCCCAAGGGTATTGACTTCCTGGGCTATCTGTTCCCCCCCGACTGGACCGCCTTTGCCGACATGGCCATGCCTGCCCTGGAAACCATCCTCCTCGCGTTTCTGGCTACCATCTTCGGCGCGTTTCTATCCCTGTTTTTCGGGCTGGCTGCGGCTTCCAACATTGCCCCCCGCTGGCTGCGGAACCTGAGCCGGTTTCTGCTGGCTACGGAGCGATCGTTACCCGAAATTGTGATCCTGCTGCTGCTGATCTCTGCGCTGGGGCTCGGACCCTTTCCCGGTGTCATTGCCATGGCGTTCGGCTGTATCGGCATGCTGGGGCGGTTGTTCAGCGATGCAATCGAAGAAATTAATCCGGCTACCCTCGAATCCATTGAATCGGTGGGGGCCCGCCGATGGCAGGTGATCACGTATGGCGTGCTGCCTCAGGTGCTGCCTTCTCTCCTGGCCAACACCATTTTTCGGTTCGAGGTCAACATCCGGCTGTCGGTACTGCTGGGAGCCGTAGGAGCCGGTGGTATTGGGTTTCAGTTGTACTATTCGTTTCAGACGTTGCAATACCAGCGGGCTACTACGGCCATTCTCATCACGCTGCTGCTCGTGTTCGTGTCCGAACGCCTGTCCGACTACGTTCGGAAAAAGCTAACCCTGGACGCCCGACTCTGACCTCTCCCGGGCATTGCCCGCGGCTTAACTCATCCAATTTCCTCGCCCTATGAACGTATCGCTCGACAAGCAGTACCTGCCCTCCGAACGCTACAAACGCCACGCAGCCTATCTGGCAGTGCTGGCCGTGGTGATCATCGGCCTGTGTTCCTATTTTAAGTTTGAACCGCTGCTCTTCATCTCGGATTTTCACTACATGGCCGACCTGGTGGTTGAGATGACCCCGCCTAATTTTGAGGTCCTGTGGCGCAAAGAGAAAATCTTCGCTTCCATCCTGCAAACCCTGTCGATGGCCTTCCTGGGTACGCTGGCTGGCGGAGCGGTGGCGATGGGGCTGGCGTTTCTGGCGGCCCGGAATACGACTCCCCACCCGGCTGTGGGTGCCGTGATCCGGACACTCCTGGCCATCGAACGGGTCATTCCAAGCCTGGTTATCCTGCTTCTGTTTCTGATCGCCGTTGGACTTGGCCCCTTCGCCGGGATGCTGTCGCTGGCCGTAGGCACCATCGGGATGTTCGGAAAGCTGTTCGCCAACGCCATCGAAGGGGCGGAGAAAGAACCCATCGACGCAGTGCACTCGGTCGGGGCCAGTAAGCTCCAGGTCATCCGGTATGCGGTGATTCCCCAGGTACTCCCCTCGTTTATCGCCAACTTGTTCTACGCCTTCGACATCAACCTGCGGGCCGCCATCGGGCTGGGCGTGTTTGGGGGCGCGGGCGTTGGCTACGAAATCAGCATGGCCATGCGGCTCGTGCGCTACCGGGATGCGCTGGCGCTGATCTGCTTTACCATTCTGCTCGTTTTTGCCGTCGAAAAGCTGTCCGACTGGCTCCGGAGCCGGGCACTCGGACAGGACCTGCTCAAATAGCGATACGGCCCAAAAATCTCATGCACCTCTAATTTACCCCTAACAAACAGGCATCACTTTTGGCTGTCTTTTCCGAACGTCTGTTCTTCACCGACTTTATGAACAACCATATCCTGACCAACGCCCGAATTATCACCCCATCCGACGACTTTACCGGCTCGGTTGTCATCGAAAACGGTCTGATTACCGACATTGTTAGGGGGAAAACCTACGCCGAGGGCGATGACATGCGGGGCATGTGGCTGGCACCGGGCTGCATCGATATTCATTCAGATTACCTCGAACGCGAAATTCACCCCCGGCCGGGTGCTAACTTCCCCATCCCGATGGCGTTCCACTTTATGGACCAGCGCGCGGCTGCCTGTGGACTAACGACCGTTCTGAGTGCGGTCAGCTTTTCGGATAACGACGGGCTAAACCGCTCCTTCAGCCAGGCCGTCAGCCAATCGCGGGAGATTGATGAACTGCGAAAAGGAGCGCTGGTTCGGCATTTCGTACACGCCCGACTGAACCCCAATACGGATACGGTGCTGGAGTATCTGGCCTCCATGCTGTCGATCGAAAGCCTGAAACTGGTGGTGTATAACGACGCAATTCCCGGCCAGCGTCAGTTTACGCTCGATGATTTGGTTGCGAAACGCGCTAAACTCTGGGGTACTTCAGACCATGACACCCGCCAACGGCTCTACCAGCAGATTGAGGAACTGAGCCGTATCAACCACCGCGACGCTATTCAGGCAGTTTTTACCGAAGTTTGTCCGCTGGGAAGCCACGACGATACCACCGTAGAACACGTTGAAGAAGCCCGTCATTTCGGCGCTACGCTGTCGGAAATGCCGACAGCGCTGGTTGCGGCCCGCAAAGCCCGGGAACTCGGGATGCTCATTTGCATGGGAGCCCCCAACTACGTCCGGGGTGGGTCGCACTGCGGAAACCTGTCGTGTGTAGACGCCATGCGGGAGGGCCTGGTCGATATGCTCTGCTCGGACTATCACTTTCCAACCATGCTCTCGGCCGCCCTGATGATGATGCGGGATGGGCTTACTCCCAGTGAGGCCATCCGCTACGTATCGCTGAACCCGGCCCGTATCCTCAGACTCGACTCCGTGATTGGCAGCATCGAGTCCGGTAAGGAAGCCGATCTGGTGGCGTTCCGGCACAAGGGTTCCTACGCCGACGTAGCGAAGGTGTGGGTTCGGGGGCTGGTCAGATACCAGACGGCGGCTCAGGTTATGCCTTATCCGGCGCTGTCGGCGGCCTGATGCGATCCGACCGGCAGCGCCCAATGCTGGTACTGACTACCGCTGAAATTGCGGGATGAGGTCGTCGCGGCCACTGGCCTGCTTATCAGTCAGGTATTTGATCATGCCGGGCTGGCCAATAACCACATACGGGTTTTTGTGCTCCAGTGTCGGTTTAGGTCCCTTGTAAATGCGTGAGTATGGGCGATATGCGGCCATGTTTTTAAGGATAAACGTGCAGACCCGCGGTCGGGCGAATGGATACTTTGTGGGCCGTAGGAGCGATGTTTGCGTGAGCCGACCCGGCTCACGCAAACCCTGGTCTGTTCATACAGAACGACCGGCAGATCAGAACTGGTACACCACGGCATTAACGTTCATGCCGGCTCCAACCGAAGCAAACACAACGGTATCGCCCGGATTGAGGTGGTGGTTATCCAGATTTCCCTTTAAAATCAGGTCCAGCAACGTGGGAATCGTGGCTACTGAACTATTGCCTAGCCAGGAAATGGTCATTGGCATCAGATCGTCGGCGGGCATGGGCATGTCGTAGAGCCGGAAGAGCCGCTGCAGAATGGCCGCATCCATTTTTTCGTTTGCCTGATGGATCAGCACCTTGCTGATTGCCGACAGCGGTACGGCCGCCTTGTCGAGAGCCGCCTTAATGGCAACGGGCACATTCGTCAGCGCAAATTCGTACAGCTTACGACCATTCATTTTCATGAAAATATCCTGGCTGTCGGCCTGAAGCGGGGCATTCGACGGCTGCATCGATAGCAGATGCGCGTACTCGTGGGCGTGCGTTTGTGTGCAGTGAGCCAGCACACCCACCTGATCATCAGCAGCTTCGAGAATGGTTGCTCCGCTGCCATCACTGAACAGCATACAATCCCGATCGTGCGAATCCGTCACGCGGGACAACGTTTCGGTCCCGATCACCAGACACCGGCGTGCATCGCCGGACCGGATGTAATAACTGGCCTGAATGACTCCTTCCAGCCAGCCGGGGCAGCCGAACGCCAGATCGTAGCCAACGCAGTTCGGGTTCCGGATCTGAAGCAGCGCCTTGATCCGCGACGCCAGCGACGGCACCATGCTGACCCGATTGCTGCCGAAGGCAACATCACCGAAGTTATGCGCAACGATGATGTAGTCCAGGCTTTCGGGGTCAATGCCGGAACTGTCGAGGGCATCTTTCGCAGCCAGGAAGCCCAGATCCGACGCCTGTTGTTCTGGCTCGGCGTACCGCCGTTCGCTGATGCCCGAAATCGATTTGAATTTTTCCAGAATAACGTCCTGCCTGTGCTGGAGCGGCAACCCGTCCCGGTCGAAAAAGCGGTGGTTTGCAAAGGCCTCATTACTCATTCTGACGGTTGGAATGTAGCTGCCGGTAGCGGCAATAATGGCCTTAACAGGGTGGGTCATACAATCAATCTGGTACAAGTAAAAGTTAAATCTACTCTTTATTATCAGGAAACGAAAATTGCAATGTCAACTAGCCCCCGTTTCCTGAAGCGAGTTACCCATTATCTCCGCGGAAACCGCATTTTTACCGGCCATTTTTTTACTACGTTTCGGGACAACGTCGATAAAGAAGGCCCACATTGTCCCGTTACGTTTTATTTTTCACAATCCGGGCATGGGCCGCTCAGCCAGAACCTGTCTGTCAGCGCGTTTTGCTGTCAGCGGGTCTTGCCGGGTATACCCACCTGCGCCCATACGCCAAAGTGATCGCTTGGGTACGTACCGGCTGCATTGGGGGTATCCAGCACGATGCAGGCGCCTGTGATAACTGGGTGTTCGGCAGGCGTCGCGGCCAGCGAAAAAATATAGTCGATGCTCCGGCCGTCGATCCGCCCCTCGCCGGTCTGGTCGACCATCGTAAAACCGGGCACGGCCCCTCCCCCTGCCTGGTACGCGCTGCGCACGGACACCGCCGGGTGGTTCAGTAGGTACTGGATTTCGGGGGTATGCAGTTCGGCATTGAAATCGCCACACAGAAATCCGGCGGCATACGGTTCGGCCAATGCCGGATGCGTCAGGATGGTCTGCACTTGCCGGTGCCGCAGCGCCGATCCGTCGGCGAGGTACGTCAGATGCGTATTGATCAGCAGGATGGACGACCCATCGGCGTCAATCCGACAAAACTGAGCGATACGTTCTCCATCCCGTTCATCGGTCGGCAACTGAAGAACATCAATCCGTTCGATTGGGTAGCGGGCCAGCACACTCAGCCCCGAACAGCTATCGACGGTGCGGCCGGCAAAGCGCCGGGGTTTAAAGCGGGCCGGCGTAAACAGGTGGTACATCGACAGGCGGTCGGCGAGGTACTGCCCCGTATCGGCCTGTTGCGTCTGAAACACTTCCTGGCATGCCAGAACGTCGGGCTGTAAGGCCTGTAGCTGTTCCGCCAGCCATTCGATACGGTCGCGATAACGGCCATCGCCCTTCCAGGTGTTAATGGTAATGAGTTTAAGCATAGAGAGTTATGGTGGGCAGGATGCGGCCGTCGAACGGCCGGCTTTCCAATAATATGTCAACCGGTTGAGCAACCACACCGATGCCGTTTTCGTAAGAAGAAATTGTTAAGATTGACCTCCTGATAACAACAAATCGAAAACAAACACAGCAGGTTTTCTGCCTACCTCATCGCGTAGCTTTGCATAAGCCGTTCCCCATCTCGGGAACGGTCGGCACCAGGTTTTCATCCACCGGCAGGGTGACCAGGCTCGTACCTGTTCCACCCCCGCCTAACGTCAACTTTTTCTCTCCATGCATCACCTCTACCGGCCAACCCGGGCACTGATCAGAGCCTGTTCCGGACTTATTCTGCGTCATCGCCTGACGCTGCCTCTTGCCAGCCTGCTGTGTATAACCGGCCACTCACTCCGGGCTCAGTCTACCGACCTGGTCCTGCTGAATGGCAACATCATCACCATCGCCCGCCCCGGCGACCGGGCTCAGGCCATTGCCATTTCCGGAGGAACCATACGGGCGGTTGGCACTACGGAAGCCATTCGTAAGCTCATCGGTAAACAAACCCAGGTGATTGATTTGCAGGGCCGCACGGTAGTACCGGGCTTCAACGACGCCCACCTGCACCCGGCACCGATCTACCCGTTTGCCTCGCCAAACGCTATGATCAGCGTCGGCCCGGATTCGGTACGTTCCATGACCGAACTGGTTGCGCTGCTCAAACGCAAAGCCGATCTGACACCGGAGGGCCTGCCGGTGCAGGGATACGGCTACCAGGACACCAAGCTGGGTGGCCACCCGACCCGGCGCGAACTGGACCAGGTGTCGCGCCGGCACCCGGTCATCATCCGCCATTCCAGCAATCACATCTGGTCCGTCAATTCCTACGTACTCGAAGCGGTGGGCATAACCAGCGCCACGCCCGACCCACCCGGCGGCTCCTTCGACCGCGACAGCCTGGGTGTTCCCACGGGCGTATGTCGCGAAACGGCCGCGGCCATTATCCGGTCCGACAAGCTGAAAACGGCCCCCGCCCCAACCGATGATGAAACCATGGCGGCCTACCGACGCTGCTTTGAGGCTTACCTCGCCAATGGTATCACCAGCCTGACTGAAGCGGGGGCGACCTTCGGCAAGATGGCGATTTATGAAAAACTGCAGGCCGCCGGGTTGCCCATGCGCATTAATCTGCTGCTGTCGGTGAACGAACTTGACGAGGCCCTGCGCCGAAACATCCGGCGCGGCTACGGCAACGAAAGCCTGCGCATAAGCGGTATTAAAGTATACCACGGCAACTCGCTCAGCGGCCGAACCTGCTGGCTCAGCGAACCCTATGAGATGATCAACCCGAAAACCGGCCTCAAAGATTATTACGGCATCCCGCCCGAACGAAGCCAGGCTGCGCTCGATAGTCTTTTCCTCACCATTCACCGCAACGGCCTGCAGATTGCCTGCCATTCCAACGGCGACCGCGAAATTGAGATGACCCTGACCGCTTTCGAAGCCGCCCAGCGACGGTATCCCCGCCCCGGCAGCCGCCACCGCATCGAACACTGCAGCGTAACCAACAACGCCCTGCTGCAACGTATCAAACGCGACAGCGTGGTGGTAGTCCTGCACTCGTACATTTATGAACATGGCGATAAGATGCTCGTGTACGGCACCCAACGCTGGGGCATGATGCACCCGAACCGGTCGGTGGTCGACATGGGCATTCCAGCGGCCCAGCACTCCGACTGGCCCGTAAGCGCGGCCAATCCCATGCTGCGCATTCAAAGCCTGGCCACCCGGCGCAGTGCCGAGGGGACCGTCATCGGCGAAAACCAGCGCATCCCGGCCGAAACCGCCATCCGGCTCTGGACCGCCGGAGGTGCGTACGCGTCTTTTGAAGAAACCCGGAAAGGTACCCTGGAGCTGGGCAAAATGGCCGATCTGGTGGTGCTGTCGGAAGACCCGACGGCGGTCGATGTGAACCAACTGAAGGACATTCGCGTCCTGAAAACCATCATCAACGGGCGGGTGGTATATGAGCGGCCTTAAACACTTTATACTGTTCCGCGGCTGGCTTCATCTAACACTGTTAACCGGCTGTTGATCTGCTGAATGACCCTACTGAAGTCATCCGGGCGGTGGGCAAAATCCAGCTGGTTCACGTCCAGAATCAGCAAGTCACCCGCCGAGTACGACGCGACAAAATCGTCGTAAAGCCGGTTCAGGCTCAGCAGGTACGCATCGCTGATCGACTGTTCAAACGACCGGCCCCGCTTCTGAATCTGTTCGCGCAGTTTGGGCAGGTCGGCCCGGAGGTAGATCATGAGATCGGGCGGGTGTACCAGACTCACCATGTTGTTGAACAGGTCAAGGTAGGTACGGTAGTCGCGCTCAATCATGTAGCCGCTTTCGTACAGGTTGCGGGCGAAGATGGCCGAATCTTCGTAGATGGTCCGGTCCTGTACCATGGTTCGAACCTGGTGGGCATTCCCTGCGCGGACGTTGATCCTGTTTTCTGCCAACACGGCCATGATTGTCTTGACCTGACTCAGTCGGCTATTCAGAAAATACACCTGCAGATTGAACGACCAGCGTTCCATATCGGCGTAAAAATCGGCCAGGTACGGATTGCCTTCCACGGCTTCGTACAACACTTCCCAGCCGTAGTGGTCGGCGAGCAATTCGGCCAGTGTGGTCTTACCGGCTCCTATGTTTCCTGTTATCGCAATGTGCATGGCAGAGGGAGAAGAACGAAAAAGAAAAGAGGGGGAGGAAACGAGCAGCGCCCTAAACCCATCCTCTACGTTTCCCTCTTCTCTTTTTCTCTTTGGAACGAACTTTGCAAAAATGGGTTTAATTTTGTTAGTAAGTTTTTATTAGCATGAAACCGTACCGCGTTTTACTTTACTATATCTATACCCCCATCGAGGATCCGGCGCAGTACCGCGAGGAACACCACCTGCTGTGTCTGCGGCTGAATTTGCTGGGCCGGATCATCGTAGCGCCCGAGGGACTGAACGGCACCGTTTCGGGTCTCGCGGCCGACTGCGACGCATACATGGCCGCGCTGCACGCCGATCCGCGCTTTGCGGCCATCGATTTCAAGGTAGAGGAACACGATCACCACACGTTTCAGAAACTGCACGTCCGGCTGAAGCAGGAAATTGTCAACTCCGATCTGCCGGTCAATCCGCTCGAACAAACCGGTACGCATCTGGAGCCGGACGAGTTTCGGCGGCTAAAAAACGACCCGGATGTCGTGCTGGTGGATATGCGGTCCAACTACGAACATTCGGTGGGCCGGTTCAAAGGGGCGGTTACGTTCGACATGGAAAACCTGCGCGAATTGCCGGAACATGTCCATGAAATCGAGCACCTGAAAGACAAGAAAATTATTACGTACTGCACGGGCGGCATCAAGTGCGAAAAGGCCAGCGCGTATCTGCTGTCCCGGGGATTCAAGAACGTGTACCAGCTGCACGGTGGGATCATCAAATACGGACTGGAAGCGGGTGGCGAGGATTTTGACGGGCAGTGCTACGTATTCGACAACCGCCTGACGGTCGACGTGAACCACGTAAATCCCAGGGTGGTGTCGGCCTGTTACCGCTGCGGCAAAACCACCAGCCGGATGATCAACTGCGCCAGCCCGGCCTGCAACAACCACGTAACGCTCTGCGAAGACTGCGGCTGGGAACACGCCGGTACGTGCTCGGATGCCTGCAAGGACGACCCAAACCTCCGCGCCTACGACGGCACCGGCTACTACAGCAAACATTCTGAGGGCTATACTCCGGCGCTGGGCTTCAAAAGCCGCAAAGGTCAGGAAGCTGCCGAACTTCGGCAGTAGCACGACCAACGGTCAGTGTACCTTCATACGAACCATACGACCGGGGCTGCTGTCCCGGTCGCTTTTTTTGTACCGTATAGCGGATGAAACTTACGTAGGGAGAGCAGTCGGGCACGAGGGTCCATCAATCCTGCTTCACCCAAAACCCCTGCAGCGAACTGACGGCCGCTACCAGATAAAACAGCAGACTGGTTGCCAGCGCATCGGGCGTGCGGATGGGTAACCACTGGCTCATCTGCACAAACACCAGTTCCCGCATGCCAATCCCGCCGATCGTCAGCGGCAGGGCAGCGGCAATGGACGACGCCAGAAACGTCAGCAGGTAATCGACGAGATGACTGCTGACCCGTAGCGCCATCAGCAGGCACGTACAGCCGAGCAGCTGCAGGGTTTGTACGCCGAGTGCCACCGCTACCCCCCGCCAGAAAACCGTTTTGAACCGCCTGAACACCAGCCGAACGCCGATATACGCCACGACAACCACAAATCCAGCCGCAATCAGTCCTATCCAGGGCGGCCCTATCCCGGGCGGCACCGGCAGGAGGGTCTGCACCGACGTACTGAAACCCGCGGCCAGGCAGCCCAGAACAAGAATGGCCAGCAACCCCAGCAGACGATCCAGCAACAGGGTTGACAGCACCAACCGATACCCAACCCCGAATTTGTTTCTGAGTCGAACAGCCTTGTAGCCATCCCCGCCGATGCCCCCCGGCAGAAACAGGTTGTAGGCCATACCCGTGTAGTACAGCGGCAGCAGGTAGCGAAACGGAGCCTGGATGCCAATGCCCCTGAGCATGGTCTTCAGCCGGAACGTACTGGTTATCTGCGACGAGTTGTAGGCCAGTACGGCCGCCAGTAGCCACTCCACCCGCGCCCGGCTCATCACCCTCCCGACCGCCGGCCAGTCGGTTCGCCAGATCAGGTACGAAATGGCCAGCACACTCAGCACAGCTTTCAGCAGCAGCGGTCCCCATTTCCGGCTGCGCGTTGGCTCATCGGCTACGGGTTGCCCCGGTGACTGTACGGCATGCATCGGTACGTTTTTCATTCAGCGGACGGCCGGAGCCGGTTGAAATTCCTCCCGGATGCGGTAGGTAAGTTTATGCGCGGACTCGTAGTACGTCCGCATCTGGATTTCGGCGATGACCCCGAAGGTCAGCAGTTGCAGCCCCCCGAGCAGCAGCACGGCCGCCAGCGTCAGCAACGGACTGTTTCCAATGGGATCGCCCGCGAGCCGGAGCACGAGCAGGTAAATGCCTAACCCAATGCCGAGGCTGATTGCCAGCAGACCAACCGGCCCGAACAGGTGCATGGGCCGGCGGAAATACCGCTGCATGAACACGATGAACAGCAGATCGCTCAGCACCCGGAACGTCCGGCCCAGTCCGTATTTCGACGAACCGTGCAGTCGAGGATGGTGCTGCACGTCGCGCTGGGTCATGCGGGCTCCCTGCATGGTAGCGAGGACTGGAATAAACCGGTGCAGTTCGCCGTACAGTCCCAGATCGCGGGCCACCTCGCGCCGGAACACCTTGAGCGTACAGCCGTAGTCGTTGAGATACACACCGGTCAGGCGCTGAATCAGGGCGTTGGCCAGGCGGCTGGGCAGCTTGCGAAGCAGGAACCCATCCTGCCGGTTGGCCCGGTTGCCGGCCACTACGTCCCAGTTCTCTGCCTGAGCGATCCTGACCAGTTCCGGAATATCCATCGGGTCGTTTTGCAGGTCCCCGTCGAGGGTCACGATGTAGTCGCCCCGGGCGGCCTGAATCCCCGCGGCCATGGCAGTGGTCTGGCCGTAGTTGCGGTACAGCATCAGCAGCCGCACGTGTTCGTCGGCCCACTGCCGGACGTTCCGCACGGTGGCATCCCGGGAGCCGTCGTCGACCAGAATTACTTCATATGCGTGGCCCGCCAACGCCGTCCGGATGCGGTCGAGCAGCGGCCTGACGTTGTCGGCTTCATTGTAGAGCGGTATGACCAGCGAAATAAGCGCATCGTTTTTCATAAAGAGACGGGGGTCGGCACAGGAACCGGCCGCCGTTCAACGGTTGTTGGCTCACTGAGCCGATGTCGGTGTAGAACCGTTTTCGGGCGGCCAATCGACTCCTTAACGCCGTGCGTACTAGAAAGCCGGGCTCCGTTCCGACGAATTCATCTGATAACAGCGGTTGTTACTCAACTTTCTATTTGAATGACTAAGGTAGGCAATTAAGGTGTGGCCGCAAAAAAGCCCGGCTTTCCGAGCCAGGCTTTGCGTACGATATGATGTTCTTGTCGGCTATGTGCAAACCGACAGCCAGCAACTCTCGGCTGATTGATTCAGACCGCTTTCTTAACATTAATGGCATTGAGCCCCTTGGGAGTCATCTCCACCGAAAAAGTTACCTTATCCCGCTCGCCGATCGGTTCCTTCAGCGCATTAACGTGCACAAAGATGCTCTCCTGCGACTGTTGATCTCTGATGAACCCATAGCCTTTCGACGTATTGAACGACGTTACGGTACCACGACGGATCACCTCCTGCGCGGCAACAGCATCCTGCCGGGGAACGCCGATCTGGATTTCCTCCTGGTTGATTTCCCGCTTTCGGTTAGGATCAGGCGGAGTAGAGGTGATGTTGCCGTACTCGTCTACATACGCCAGCATCTGGTCGAGCGATTGACCTTTCTGCGCATTCGCCTTGCGATCATCCCGCTTTTCCTGCTTATCCTTTTTCTTTTTCTGCCGCTGCTTCTCTTTCTCTTTTTTACTAAATGTATCCATAATTTGTGTTTATTCCGGCGGGCTTATCATGCCTGTCAAAGCATGATTTTTAACTCGGAAGTGATGCCCTGGTAAAGTCGGGTGGCGTACTAGGCAAGTAGGACTAAATCATGCCACCACTTACTGAACTGAATATAGCAAAAATAAGTTGTTTGTCCTCACTTCTATCTGTAAACTTTCTGTTATCCCTGTTTTTTTGGTCAATTTAGCCCAGTAGCTTCCCCATTACGTAGTCATTCATCCAGTACGGGCCGATGGGAATGTCTTCTTCGGAGCGCACCTCAAACCCCTGCTTTTCGTAGAAAGTCCGGGCTTTGTTGTGGCGGTTCACGTTCAGCAGCAACTCCCGCCCGCCCTGCCGGCGGCAACGATCCTCCACCGCCGTCAGCAGCTGCCGACCCAGCCCGGTACCCTGGGTTTCGGGCAGGACGTAGATTTTGTGCAGTTTAAACGTATGGGCCCCGGCGTCATGGATGCTAAACGAAGCAAACCCAAGCAGTTGGCGGGCGGGCGTTTCGGCGAGGATGAACTCATGCCCCTGTTCTGTCATCTGCCGGGTCAGGGCGTCGAGGGAATACATTTGGGCGAACATAAAGGCAATCTGCTCCTGGCTCAGGATCGGCCGGTAGGTTGGCTCCCAGATTTTTGACTGTAAGTCGATGATAGCGGGAATATCATCGGGGGTGGCGGTGCGAAGTTTCGTCGGCACGTTCGGGGCTTATTTTGTATTTTTACCCCACAATATTACCACAACCCACTTTACATGGCGGAGCAAAAGCCCCTGATTTTAGTAACGAATGATGACGGTATTACGTCGCACGGGATTCGCACACTGGTTGAACTGATGCAGCAGCTGGGCACAGTAGTCGTTGTAGCCCCCAACAGTCCGCAGTCAGGTATGGGTCACGCCATCACCATTGCCAACCCCCTCCGCTTATACCCGACCGACCTGTTTACCGATGTGATCGCCTATGAATGTTCGGGCACCCCGGCCGACTGTGTCAAGCTGGCCAAACACCACGTGTTGAAAGACCGCGCCCCCGACCTTGTTGTGAGTGGCGTAAACCACGGCGGCAATACGTCCATCAGCGTGTTATATTCCGGCACCATGTCGGCGGCCATTGAAGCGGCCATTGAGGGAATTCCGGCCATTGGTTTTTCGTTAGGAGATTTTACCCGACAGCCTGACTTTTCGCACACGCATGAGCACATCCTGTCCATCACGCGCAACGTACTGGAACGAGGTATGACCAAAGGCACGGCTCTGAACGTCAATTTTCCGCCCCGGGGCAGCGAGCCGCTGAAGGGCATCCGGATCTGCCGGCAGGCCAATGCCAAATGGCAGGAGGTGTTCGACGAACGGCGCGACCCCCATGGCCGCCGGTATTTCTGGCTGGCGGGCGAGTTTGTCAATTACGACACACACGCCGAGGATACCGACGAGTATGCGCTGGCCAACAACTACACCTCCGTGGTGCCGTGTCAGTACGACCTGACCGCCTACGCGATGGTGGATGAACTGAAGAACTGGAACCTGTAATTCGTTCACCGTTTCAAGTGTATGGATTACCGTCAGGAACGCCTGATGTATGTATATCATTTCTGAAACGGTGAACTCGTAACAATAACGACTATGCCATTACTAGGAAAGATGCTGAAGAACGGGATTCGCCTGACGAATGTCGTTCAGCGCAAACGCATCAATGCGCTCAAATTGCAGCGCAAGGTGTTTCGCAAGCTGATCCGGAAAGCCCACCATACGGCTTTCGGAGAAAACTATAAATTCGACGAGTTACTCAACGCGGTCGAATTTGGCTCGGAACGGGAGTTTTACGAAAAATATAAGCAGCACGTGCCCATCCACGACTACAACCGGATGTTCAACGAGTGGTGGCACCGGGCGCTGGATGGGGAAGAAAACATTACGTGGCCGGGCCGGGTCAAGTACTTCGCCCTCAGCTCGGGTACGTCGGAAGCGTCGACGAAGTACATTCCGGTTACGAAGTCGATGTCGCGGGCCATTCAGCGCACCAGCATCCGGCAGATTCTAACCCTGGGCCGCTACCAGAACCTCCCGTCTACGCTGTACGAAAAAGGCTACCTGATGCTGGGTGGCAGCACTAACCTCAACGCCCGGGAGGGCCACTACGAAGGCGACCTGAGCGGCATTACGGCCAGCCAGATTCCGTTCTGGTTCCAGCGGTTCTACAAACCCGGTAAGGAGATTGCGCAGGAACGCGACTGGGCGCTGAAGCTGGACGAAATTACGGAACAGGCCGCCGACTGGGACATTGGCTACGTAGTGGGTGTGCCGGCCTGGATTCAGTTGCTGATGGAGAAAATCATCGCCCGCTACAAGGTGAAAACCATTCACGACATCTGGCCGAACCTGATGGTGTTCTGCCACGGCGGGGTCTCGTTTGAACCGTATCGGAAAGGCTTCGAAAAGTTGCTGGCACGCCCCATTACGTACATTGAAACGTACCTGGCGTCGGAGGGTTTCATTGCCTACCAGTCGCACCCCAACGCCGACGGCATGCAACTGGTGCTGAACAACGGGATATTCTTCGAGTTCATTCCGTTCAATGACCGGAACTTCACGGCCGACGGCGAGCTGACGGCCAACCCCGAAACGCTGATGATCGATGAGGTGGAGGAAGGCAAAGAGTACGCTCTGCTGCTGTCGACCTGCTCGGGGGCCTGGCGTTACCTGATCGGCGATACCATCCGCTTCGTGTCCAAGAAACGGGCCGAGATCGTGATTACGGGCCGCACCAAGCACTTCCTGAGCCTGTGTGGCGAACACCTGTCGGTCGATAACATGAACAAAGCCGTTGAGCTGGTCTCGGAAGAGATGGGTCTCGACGTGCGGGAGTTTACCGTGGCGGGCGTAACGCACGATACCCTGTTTGCTCACCACTGGTACATCGGCACCGACGACCCCGTCGATACCGACGTACTGCGCGACCGCATCGACGCAAAGCTGAAAGAGCTGAACGACGACTACGCCGTGGAACGCAAACACGCGCTAAAGGAGATTACCGTAACGGCCTTACCTACGGCTACGTTCTACCGCTGGATGGAATCGAAGGGCAAGATGGGCGGACAGCACAAGTTCCCGCGTGTGCTGAAGAAGAACCTGATTGCCGACTGGGAAGAGTTTCTGAGTAAATCGCTGGGCAAACCCGTAAATCAGTAAGCATGAACTGGTAAGCTCATTTTACGTCAAAATGAGCTTACCAGTTCATTGCCTTCATCATCGGTTCGTACAGACGGGTGTAGGCAATCTGCACCGCCACCGCCAGAAAGACAAAGCCCGTGATGCGGTTGAAGACGGAGATAACCCGGGGGGTAAAGAGCCGTTTGAGCCGGTTAGCGTAATACGCCAGCGCCGACTCAGTGGCGAACACCCCGAGCAGACTGGCCCCCATGAACCCGTACTGCTCAGCTGTGGTATAGTGCAGGTGCGACCGGATGTATGCCACGATCGTTACCCAGGAGATGAAATTGACGGGATTCAGCGCATTCAGGAAAAAGCCCGTCGATACGTAGTACAGATAGTTTCCAAACCGGGTCTGCGGATAAGCCAGCCGGGGCGTTCCCTTCAGGATGTTGACCAGCCCCATGGCCGTCAGGAACACCACCCCCACCACGGCCATAATGTGCTCGATGCCATTTACTTTCGGAATAAACGACGTACCGAGTAAAGCCGCGAGCACGAACAGAATGTCGCCGATGATGACGCCCAGCACGATCTTCATGCCCGAGCGAAATCCGTTGTCGACACTGTTCTGAATAAGCGCAAAGAAAACCGTTCCGAAGGTCAGGCAAAGCGCGATGCCGACCAGGAAACCATACAAAATTGGTAAAAACACAACTGACGTTTAGTTTATGAACTGAAGTGGAACAACGATGGCCCGACGGCTGCGTTGCCAACGCGAAACGGGCATTCAGATACCCCGCAGCCGGGCTACCATCAGCAAGCCGGCTATGCTGAGCGAATCGGTGATCTGGCTGGTCATAACCATCTCTACGGCGTTGGCCAGCGGCAGCTTCCGGACCTGCAGCTGCTCGGTTTCTTCGGGCGCATGCTCTCCCTGAACCAGGTCTTCGGCGATGTACAGAAACCCCTCCTCGTCGGTGGCGGAATTAGACGTATGGATTCGGGCAATTTTCGTCCACGTTCGCGCTTCCAGGCCCGTTTCTTCTTTCAGTTCACGCCGGGCCGACTCCAGCGGATCGGTGCCGAGCGGGGAGCCGCCCTCCGGGATCTCCCACGAATATTCGTCGAGTGGATAGCGGTACTGCCCGACGAGATACGTATTGCCCTCGGCGTCGATGGGGATAACGCCGATGGCCTTATTCTTGAAACTAACGACTCCGTATATGCCTGGGGTTCCGGCGGGGGTTACTACCTCCTCATGCCTGATACTTAACCAATTATTCTCGTAGCGAACCGACGAGTTGAGCGTCTTCCAGGGATTCTCGGTTGCATTCATGACAACGAAAGTACGAACTTTTCGGCTACAAATGGCTAAATTTGCGCTAAGGCGCTGGACGCCGGACCCGGTCCGCCGTTGCGGTTGGATGCTGGTTCAGACAGGGCGACGCAACGATTGGGACGCTCTCTTCCCGCCGACGTCCGGTATCCAGCGCCTTTTCCAGACATGACAACTCCACAACAAGTAAAATACCGCTGGATGACGTTCTCGGTAGGGCTCAGTATCGTCCTGCTGCTGATCAAACTGACGGCCTATTACCTCACCTCCTCCACGGCGATCCTGACCGACGCGCTGGAATCCATCGTTAACGTAGTGGCGAGTGGCTTTGCCCTGTACAGCGTGTACCTGTCGGGCCAGCCCCGGGATCAGAACCACCCGTACGGCCACGGCAAAATCGAATTCCTGTCGTCGGGGTTCGAAGGCGCACTCATTACGTCGGCGGGGATTTTCATTCTGATTCAGGCCGTTTACAGCTTCTTCATCACCAAAACACTGACGAACCTGGACTGGGGCCTCGGCCTGGTAGCCCTGACGACAGCGGCCAATGCCGGAACGGGCCTGATGCTGGTCCGGACGGGCCGCCGGACTGATTCGCTGGCCCTGATGGCCGACGGGCGCCACCTGCTGACCGATAGCGTCAGTAGTCTGGTGGTGCTGGCGGGCGTAGCGCTGGTGTGGGTCACGAACCAGCTCTGGCTGGACAGTGTCCTGTCGCTGGTGCTGTCGCTGATCATCATCTACAACGGGTTCCAGCTCATCCGGCAATCGGTGGCCCGGCTCATGGACGAAGCCGACGTACCCACGATCGAGCGCGTCGTGAGTCTGCTCAACAGCCACAAAGACCGCAACTGGATCGACGTTCATAACCTGCGCGTTCAGAAGTACGGTGCTGATCTGCACATTGACTGCCACCTGACGCTGCCCTACTATTGGGATCTGAACCAGGTGCATATGGAGGTTCATCACTTTGAAGACACCTTGAAAGACGGGTTTCGGAGCGAGGTCGAGATTTTTGTGCATACCGACCCCTGCGAACAGGAGTGCTGCCACTACTGCCGCGTTGCCGACTGCCCGGTACGTGCCTTACCGTTCATGCGTGACGTGGAATGGACGGCCGAAAACCTGCCCCTCAACCAGAAACACTTCGTGGCCCTGGCCCCACCGACAGCGTAGCCGGATTGACTATCAACGCTTTCTGTGATTGAGTTTATTTTGTAGCTGATCCATTACGTCACTTTTTTTTGTTTTTCGTTTATATCGTATAGATTTGGTCGTGACTATGCCTCTATTGTCATGATCAACCACGCATTCCGTTTCCTGTGTTTTCTTAGTTTCATCAACTCTCAAACGTTCGGACAAGCGGCTGCGCAGGATTCGTATTGGCTGAGCGGTGGTCTCGGAAAAAGCCACCTGCCCAGTCTGATGATTGCCATGGGCTACGAGCCTAAAAGCAGCCCCACTGTCCTGATAGCGCGTTATTCCGTCAATGCCGAGTTTATGCAGGCGGTTGAACCCGGTCTGAAAGTGAGTGAACTTGGCCTGCTGTACGGTTTGCGGACAGGTAAGTTTCGTTTTGCAGCGGGCCTGAGCAGAGTTTGGGGAAACGACCGGGGCAAATACCTGTATACGGATCCCGACCCGCTGTGGGGATCGGGCCAGCATTACGAATTCGTAAAGTATGGCACCATGGGCATACCGGCCGAAGTCCGGTATTATACAGCCTTAAAATACATAGGCATCGGCGTGACCGGCTTCGGCAATCTCAACCCCAGGCGTTCCTTTGCGGGCATCAACGTATCCGTTTACCTCGGCCGTTTGCCATCGAATTAAGAGTTCTGCCAGTGCGATCCGGTAAGCATCCGGCTTTGCGATTAACGGGCCAAACCAGAGCCTGGCCCGGCTGCAACACCCGCGTATAACCCGGCGATCTGCTCACTGTACCGCGCCTGAATGACCTTCCGTTTGAGCTTGAGTGTAGGCGTTAATTCACCGGCCTCAACGGTCCACTCCCGGTCGAGCAGCTCAAATTTCTTAACTTGTTCGACGTGGTTGAACGCCTGATTGTATTGATCGATGGCTTCGGCGATCAGGCGCTTTACCGACTCGTCGGCGGCAGCGGCCGCGTCGCCGGGGTAGGGTCGCTGCTGCTCGGCAAACCACTCGCGAAGCATCCGAAAAGTCGGGACAATCAACGCGCCGACAAACTTCTGCCCTTCGCCGACGACCATGATCTGTTCAATCCAGGGACTTTCAACCATCTTGTTCTCTATGGGCTGGGGCGCTACGTATTTACCGCCACTAGTTTTGAACAGTTCTTTTTTGCGATCCGTGATTTTCAGAAACTTCCCGTTCACTAACGTACCGATGTCGCCCGTATGCAGCCAGTCGCCGGAGATCGCTTCGGCCGTGAGGTCCGGGCGTTTATAGTACCCCATCATGACATTGGGGCCCTTGCACAGGATCTCACCGTCGTCCAAAAACGACACCTCGACGTGTTTCAGCAGCGGGCCAACGGTTCCGAACATCCGGTTGTTTTCGCTGAACCGGTTGCCACTGATAATCGGTGACGCTTCGGTAAGGCCGTAGCCCTCCATCACCACAATGCCGGCCGCGCCGAAGACTTTCAGCAGCCGTACCTGACAGGCTGCAGCCCCCGTAATGATCGCCCTGACGCGCCCCCCCAGTGCTTCCCGCCATTTGCTGAAAAACAGCCGGTCGGCCACGGCCAGCTGCAGCCGGTAGCCCAGTCCGAACGACTTGTTGACGTCGTACTCCTCCCCCAGCCGCAGCGACCAGGCAAATAGCCGTTTTTTGATACCCGTCAGTTCCGCCTCTTTCGCCAGAATTCCCTCGTACACCTTTTCAAGCAACCGCGGCACTGTCGTAAAGACCGTCGGCTGCACCTCCCGGAGATTGGCCGCAATCGTGTCCATGCTCTCGGCGTAGTAGATCGACGTACCGCAGTAGATGTAGCAGTACGTAGCCATACGCTCAAACGCGTGGTTCAGCGGCAGGAAGCTGAGAGCCCGCCGGCCGCGCACCCCGATTTCGTTCATGACCAGCGCGCTGTCGAACGTGTTGCTGAGCAGGTTATGGTGCGACAGCATCACGCCCTTGGGTGTTCCGGTGGTTCCGGAGGTGTAGAGAATCGTGGCCAGGTCAGTGGGCTGCACGCGCCCGCGCAGCACGTCGAGCCGCTGCAAATCATCGGGCGTAAGGTCGGTATGTAAGGCCGTCCACGAGCGGGCACCAACTACCGGATCGAACGTGAAAATAGCCTGAAGATCGGGCAGGGTCGGTTGCAGAGCGGCCACCTTCGCGTACAGCTCCGCACCATCGACGAACACGACCCGAACGGCCGCATCCTGCAGCACAAACTGCAGCTCGGCGGGGTTAATGGTCGGGTACACCGGCACTGACACCGCCCCGACCTGCTGAACGGCCAGATCGACCATCATCCATTCGGGTCGGTTCCGGCTCAGGATAGCGACCTTATGCCGCCCTTCGATTGTGCCATCGCCCTGATCGATACCGAGGGTCAGCAACCCAATGCTCACCTGGTTAACCCGGTCGATAACATGCTGCGTGCTGTATGTTTTCCATTGCCCGGCCTCCTTGGCCGCCAGCATATCCGTCAGCGGACAGTGCGCTAACTGATACGTCAGGCAATCGAATAATCGGTTTGGCTCGTCCATGTCTCTTAATCCTGCCGGCAGTCGGCAAAACCCTTCTGCTGAAATCCCTTTAAACTCCGGTATACTCATAGAGACTGTCGACGCCGGCATTTTGTTGTCGTTCGCCAGGATTCCTTCGGCCTAAACAAACGTACGACGATTTGCCATATAGTCAGAAATCAGCGAAAGAGGGGCAATTGACCAGGCTGACAGCGTGCAGGCATTTCAATCTTTTCGTACCTTGTAGACGATGGAAGCACGCAAAAAACTTGTTGTCCTGTCGGGTGCCGGGATCAGCGCCGAGAGTGGCATTCCCACCTTTCGGGCCTCCGACGGCCTGTGGGAAAATCACCGCATCGAGGACGTAGCAACCCCCGAAGCCTGGCACCGAAATCCTGTACTGGTGCAGGAATTTTATAACCAGCGCCGGAAGCAGGCACTGAGCGTTGAACCCAATGCCGGCCACCTGGCCCTGGTCAGACTCGAAGCGTATTTCGACGTAACAATCATCACCCAGAACGTAGATAACCTCCACGAAAAAGCGGGCTCGTCGAACGTTGTGCATCTGCACGGCGAACTCTTTAAATCGCGCAGTACGATGGACCCGGCCCTGATCTATGACGTCGAAGGCTGGGAAATCAGGATGGGCGACTGCTGTGAAAAAGGCGCACAGCTCCGCCCGCATATTGTCTGGTTCGGCGAGGCCGTTCCAATGATGGACCTTGCGATGGACATCACGGAACAGGCCGACCTGTTCATCGTGGTTGGTACGTCGCTGGCCGTATACCCGGCTGCGGGCCTGATCTATTCCGTCCGGCCCGGCGTCCCGATCTACATTGTCGACCCGAACATACCGGACGTAGCGAAACGTAAGAACATGACCATGATCCCCGAGCCGGCCACCGTTGGTCTGACCCGACTGGCGGATCAACTCATTGCCGAAACCCAAACCGTATGAAAACGCTCCTTTTCCTGATCCTCCCCTGGCTCTATGCCCCCAATCCGCACCCCACTGTTGGTGGCCCGGTCGTGTTCATTCAGCAGGATGGGCCAAAAAACCTGACTCCGCAACAGGCCGCGCAGTTACTGAAAGAATCGCCGGGGGTGGTGATCCTCGACGTCCGTACCCCAACCGAGTTTTCGTCCGGGCACATCAAAGGGGCCATCAACGTCGATTACAACAGCCCGACCTTCCAGCAGCAGGTAGCCAGACTGGACAAGACAAAACCGTATCTGGTGCACTGTGCCGTAGGTGGCCGTAGCACGCAGTCGCTGCCGATTTTGCAGAAACTGGGTTTTACCAACGTCCGGCACCTCGACGGGGGCGTAAAAGCCTGGCAGCAGGCCGGGCTGCCGTTAGTAAAATGACAACTATTTCCAGCATTACGGGTTAAACAGGGGCACTCAACGTCCCTGTTTTCGTATGCAACCTCCACCCGATTTAGCCGCTAAAACCCGTCAGGCACATGCCGTATTGAACCAGTTATACGGCGTTCAGGAAATTTACGGCCGGGCGGATCCCATGCACGAACTGATCGGTACGATCCTGTCGCACCGGACGACCCACGCCAACGAGGTAACGGCCTACCGGACCATGCGGGAGCGTTTTCCGACCTGGGAGCAGGTTCGCGATGCCCCCCTCCCCAACCTGATCGACGCCATCAAAACGGCCAATTACCCGGACGTAAAAGCGCCATATATCCAGAACGTGCTGGCGCACATCATCCGCGAACGGGGTGACGTCAGCATCGACTTCCTGCACGACCTGTCGACGGAAGCCGCCATGAAGTGGCTCACCGACCTGCCGGGCATTGGCCTGAAAACCGCTACGTTGCTGCTGCTCTTCAACTTCAGAAAACCGGTGCTGCCGGTCGATACGCACGTACACCGGGTTACGCAGCGGGTAGGACTGATTGGCCCGAAAGTCAGTGCGGAGAAAGCCCACGCCATTCTGCTGGCGTACCTGCCCCCGGATGCGAAAGAACTGTTTAACTTCCATAAGCATTTTTACTGGCATGGCCAGCGCATCTGCACCTGGTACACGCCTAAATGCAGCGAGTGCGTGCTGCGCGACATGTGCGACTACTACCAGTCGGGCGGAACAACGACGCTGAGCAGTACGCCGGTGCCCAAAAGTAAGCGGGTGGGCAGTACATTAAAATCTGAAACCAGGGTTACAAAAGAATAATCAACTACGTATTTTACCTACTCGTTATTGTGCACCATCAACACCTCACCTTTTATGAAACTGATTATACGCTCGTTCCTTCTCGGCTTAGCCGGGCTGCTCTCCGGTCATTCAGTCGTTGGGCAGGGTAAACTTTCTCTCTCGCTAAGCGCTTCGCCAACGTTCCAATACAGTAAAACAGAACAAACCGTACTGGTACCGATAACTACCAATGGGCAACCAGTTACGGCGCAACCGGTTGATTTTCGGGCAGAACGGACAGGCTGGGGCTACTCGGTCGGTTTGCTGGCCCGTTATAACCTGACCGCCCGTTTCTCTTTTTCGACGGGTATTTTACTAAATCGTGTTCGCTACAACGTACCAACCATCAGCACCAACCCTGCTAATGTGCCATTTACGTTAATTGCCACTAGCCAGCGGAACTACCAGATTCCGGTTACCATCAACTACCTGACCTCCGGCAAACGGCTATCGCCCTATGTTTCGGCGGGTGGGTTATTCGCCCTGCCGTCGGTAACCATTTTTGAGAACGGCGAAAAGAGTAAATTCCCTAATCAGGACATACATATTCATCCGATGCTGGCGGCCGGTCTGGCGTATCGGCTGAGCAACCAGTTATCGGTGATTGCTCAGCCTACCTTTGCGTACATCCTACCCCAACAATCCTTCAGCAGGTATCAGAATTACCAGGTAGGCTTACAGGCGCAGGTACTGTACACTGTCCGGTGACCTACCCCCTTGGATCACCTACTGAATTCGCTTGCTTTCGTCGTCCAGACCGGCGTTCCGACGGCGGGCGGCTTTGACCTGATCGCTGCCGAAGCTGTAGGTGAAGTTCAGCCGTACCTGCCGACTCTCATAGCCTCCGCTGGCGTCCATGTACAACCCGCCGAACTGGCTGATACCCCGCCACCGCTGGCTGTTGAAGGGGTCGGTCAGGGTCACCACCAGCGAGCCCCGATCGTTCAGCACCTTGTGCGACACCCCAACGCTGGAACCCCAGTACCGGCGGTTGAGGAACGTACCGCCCCAGATCGACGGTGAGGTGTAGTAACCCGACACTTCGACGTTCCACCGGCGTGGCAGCGTAATCGTGTGCTGGCTGTAAAAACTCAGTACGTTCGCGTTCAGGTTGATGACCTTACCCTGCCCGAAATCAGCGCGGTTGCGGGAGTGGTAAGCCGTTAGGCTGGTGTACACGTTCCACCATTTCGTCAGACTGACGGGGTAACTTACGCCCAGCGAAATCACGTCCTGGCGGGCCAAGTTGCGGGTCGTGATGAAGTTCCGATTCCGTTCGGTCGTATCCGTAATGCTCGTAAAGAAATCCGTTGTGCGGCTGACACTCAGCGACGTAGTGAGCTTGTAGGCGTAGGTGTGCGATACCTGCACCGTGTTCGTGTACTGCGGGCGCAGGAACGCATTGCCTTTCTGATACGTCAGTTCGTCGGCCTTGTACTCGAATGGGTTCAGATCCTGGTAGCCCGGCCGGTCAATCCGGCGGCTGAACGTCAGCGCGTAGCTGTTTTTGGCGTTGGCCGAGTACGTAAGCCCGGCGCTGGGAAACAGGTTGACGTACCGACGTGTTACGTTGCCATCGCCCTGAGCCTGAGCACTGGTCAGCATACCCTGGGAGTACGTCTGCTCAACCCGCAGCCCAGCCTGCGCCCGGACTTTGCCGAATAGACGGTTGAACGATGCATAACCGGCATTGATCCGTTCCGTGTACCGAAAATCGTTGGTCCGGTCTGTGTTTAGCTGATCGCGGCCGTCCACTACGTCGAAGAAATCGAAGGCGTTGCCCGTTGTCACCGACGACAGCTTGAAGCCTGCACTCAGTTTGCCGCCCCACAGTTTCTGTTCGTAGTCGGCTTTCAGCGTGTATAGATCGATGTCGGTCAGGGTTTTCATGCGGTAGTTGCGCTCTTCCAGCACGATCTGCTCAATGGGGTCGCGGTACTGGTTCGGCTGGTAATTGTTGTTCGATCCGGTGTAGCGGCCATAGTCGGCGTCGATGTTCAGCGTCCGGCCGGTTGTATCGGCATACTGGTAGTTCAGGTTGGCGTTCAGATTGCCCCGCCGGCTTGTGTTCCGGTTGTTGGCAATCAGGATCGACGTAGCCGGACGATTCAGCGGTCCAATGGGCGTTTGGCCGTCGGTCAGCGACTCACTGCCCCGAAGGTTACCATTCACCAGCACCCCCAGCGTGCTCCGGCGGCTCAGGAAGAAATCGGCCCCGGCCTTCACGTTATGCGAGCCCGACCCGGTAGTAGTTTCTGACCGCTGGTCGTAGTATTGCCCCGACTGCCGGCGGTACAGGTTGATGAACGACCAGTCGCGGGCGATGCGGTTGCTATACGTAGCGAACAGGTTCACGCCTTTGGTGCGGTGGTTGAGCGAGAGCGACCCGTTCTGCTTCGGGTAAAAACGACCCTGCGCCAGTCCCAGCGTCAGGCTGCCGTTGGTACCGTAGTTTCTGTTTTTCTTCAGCCGGATGTTGATGATCCCCGCGTTGCCCGACGCATCGTAGCGAGCCGAGGGCTGTGCGATAATTTCGATGGCTTCAATGTCGGATGCCTGCAGCGTGCGGAGGTAAGCCGCCAGATCGGCCTGCGTCAGGGGCGACAGCTTCCCGTCGATGTAGATACGTACTCCGTTTTTGCCCTGCAGCATGATGTTATCGCCCGGATCGACAATGACACCCGGCGCTTTCTGAAGCAGTTCGAACGCCGAACTACCGGCGGCCGTGAGGCTGGCCTCTACGTTCAGCACAGTTTTGTCGGGTGTCACTTCGAGCAGGGGTTTACGGGCGCTCACCTTCACCTCGCTAAGCTGATTGCTGACATCCGTCAGCATTAGCGCAGGCAACGTTACGGTCTGGCCCTTGCTTATTGAAAAACGCTCCGAAAAACCCTGACCGTAGCCGACGCCCGTAACGCTGATGCGGTACGAACCGGCCCGGACAGCCGTAAATGCATAAGCACCAGAGTCGCTGCTGACCTGGGCTTTTACGAGCGAAGAATCGTTGGTGCTGAGCAGCATAACCGTTGAGAACGGAACCGCCTGCCGGCGCGTGTCCTGTACCAAACCCCGTATGGTAGCGGTCTGGGCCAGGAGCAGATGGGTGGTGAACAGCAAGCTGATGGACAGTAGACATTTCATAGCCTTAGCGTTGACAGATTTGATGAGTCAAAGCTATGCCCCTACCCTCCGTCAACCCACCGGCAATCGGTGAACCGACAAACGCATCGCCGAACGGACGTCGATGTCATTCGTCGGCGTATATGACCGTTCGTCGGTACCCTGAACAACTCACCGGCTACCGCCACCCATCCGGCCGAACGTCTGTTGCCCCATAACTTTACATAGCTTCATGAGTTAACTAAACTGGTGCCCTTACGCACACGGCATGAATTCAGCAAACCAGGCAACAAAAACCAACCTCATCATTCTGGCCGGGGCAACCGGCGATCTGGGCCAGGCCATCGCCCACCACCTGCTCCAGCGGGGTGCCCACGTCAGGGCACTGGTCCGCCGGGGCAGTACCAGCCAGGTACTTTCGTCGCTCCGGACTCAGGGAGCTACCGTACTTGAGGTTGATTACACCAGCGATTCGGAACTGACGCAGGCCTGCACGGGCGGTTCCTGCGTGGTGTCGGCCCTGTCGGGGCTGCGGGATGTGATCGTCGATACGCAGACGCGGCTGCTTCATGCCGCCGTGAACGCCGGAGTGCCCCGCTTCATCCCCTCCGACTACTGCATCGATTTCACCCGATTGCCCAAAGGCAGCAACCGGAACCTCGACCTGCGCCGGGACTTTTCCGAACGGCTCGACAAAGCTTCCATCGCGGCTACGTCCATTCTGAACGGCATGTTTACCGACCTGCTGACCGGGCAGGCCCCCGTCGTTCAGTTCGGGCTGAAGCGGGTGCTTTATTGGGGGGATGCCGACCAGCCGATGGATTTTACGACCACCGACGATACAGCCGCCTACACCGCGGCTGCCGCCCTTGATGCCGATACGCCCCGGTTTCTGCGGATTGCCGGGGAGGTAAGTACCATCCGGGGCATACAGCAATCGGCCAGCGACGCGACGGGGCAACCGTTCGGCCTGCTGCGCGTTGGTGGCCTGGGCGTACTCAACACCCTGATTAAGATAACCAAACTCGTAGCGCCCCAGCCCAGCGAAGTGTTTCCACCCTGGCAGGGGATGCAATATTTGCACAACATGCTGAGCGGACAGCCGAAACTCCAGCCGCTCGACAACGACCGCTACCCCGACATCCGGTGGACATCAATCCGTGACGTATTAGCCAAACGCCCGGCCTAACTGAATAGAACCGGGCGTTACAATACGGCTTAGGCGGGTTGGTTACACGCCGACGCTGCTCTCGACAGCTTTCTTTACGGCCGGGGCCACAACGGTACCCAGCAGTTCGATGGCCCGCATCACGTTCGCGTGCGGCAACGTACCGACGCTGATGTGCAGCAGGAACCGGGTGTTGCCGAATAGCTCATGCTCCCACAGAATCTTGTCGATCACCTGCTGCGGACTACCCACCAGCAGCGACCCTTCGGCCGAGCGCATGAACTCGTACTGGGCGCGGTTCATGGGCGACCAGCCCCGCTCCCGCCCGATCTGGCTCATAACGTAGGCATACGGTCCGTAAAACTCATCGGCGGCCCGCTGCGAATCGTCGGCAATGTAGCCGTGGGAGTTGATGCCCAACTGCAGCCTGGCGGGGTCGTGACCGGCCTTGGCGTACGTATCTTTATACAACCGGGTAAAGGGCACGAACCGCTCCGGCATCCCGCCGATGATGGCCAGCGCCATCGGCAAACCGTAGTTGGCGGCCCGCACGACCGACTCGGGCGTACCACCAACCCCTACCCAGATGGGCAGTTCCGGTTGATGCGGTCGGGGGTAAACGCCCCGGTTGTCGATCGACGGCCGGAAACGGCCCTTCCAGGTAATTTTCTCTTTTTTGTTCAGCTGCACCAGGAGGTCCAGCTTTTCGGAAAACAGCTCGTTATAATCGTTCAGGTTATTACCGAACAGCGGAAACGATTCGATGAACGAACCCCGCCCGGCGATGATCTCGGCCCGCCCTCCCGACAGCAGATCGACGTGCGCGAAGTCCTGAAAGACCCGCACCGGATCGTCGGAGCTAAGCACGGTAACGGCGCTGGACAGCCGGATCTGTTTGGTTTTGACCGCTGCGGCCGCCAGCACCACCGCCGGCGAGGATACGATAAAATCGGGGCGGTGGTGCTCACCGATGGCGAATACATCCAGACCGACCTGATCGGCCAGTTCAACTTCTTCCATCAGGTTCATCATCCGCTGATGCGGACTGAGCAACGTACCGGTGGTTGGATCGGGCGTATTTTCGACGAAGGTTGTGATGCCAAGTTCCATAATCAAAAGTGTATTAAATGTAGCTACATCGTTTTTACTATAACACCGGAACGAAGGAAAAACGTTGCATAGCCGGTGACGTAACCGTTCGTTTCGGGACTCATGAGTCGAGACGGGCCTTGAAAATTACCCCACGCCGGTACGTTTTCAGCCCAACAGACCCGGTTCCGGACGCCAGGGGCGGCCAGACGTTACACCCAGTAAGCCCCCGATGTCCTGGACTTCTGGAGACAGTCAATTTAGCATTAAGCATAAACTATTCACGATCAACAGCTTATACCGCTTGTTAAATACATCATCCGTTTATTAGAAATGTATGGCTCACGCTCCGTGTATAGCTCATATTTACCATGATCAAATGAAAAAGTGTGTCTTTGTATAGCGTGTAAACCGGCTGGCAAATTGCCTGAAAAGTCATTGATTCACGAGTCATCCACATAGTATGAAAAAGCTACTGTATTACGCCGTTATCCTTACCCTAGCGACAAACTGCAAACAGACCGATAAGCAAACGACTACCCAGCGTGCCCTTCCGGCAGGCACGATGACGTACTGTGCGCCACAAGCCACAGACAAAGACTGGTATTCGGCCGGCACCAAAGCGCCAAAATTGACCGGACTGGAAGGAATTGATTTTAACATTTCTACTACCAGTCAAGAAGCACAAGCCTATTTCAATCAGGGTCTGATGCTGTCGTACGGGTTCAACCATGCGGAAGCCGCCCGGTCCTTCTTTGAAGCCGCCCGGCTTGACTCAACCTGCGCAATAGCGTATTGGGGATTTGCGTACGTGCTTGGCCCCAACTACAACGCAGGTATGGAGAAAGACAATTACCAGCGTGCTTATCAGGCTTCCCGAAAAGCCCTTTCTCTCTCAGCCAGCTGCAGCGAAAAAGAAAAAGCACTCATCAAGGCATTGACCTATCGCTACGCGCCAGATGCGCCCAAGAACCGCAGTCACCTCGATAGTGCTTTTGCCAGTGCCATGAAAAAGGTATACAACGCATATCCCACCGATCCGGATATCAGCGCCCTTTACGCCGAATCGCTGATGGACATGCATCCCTGGGATCTGTATGATAAAAAAACAAAAGCCCCACGGCCCTGGACACCCGAGATCGTGACCATCCTTGAAAAGCTAATCCGCCAACATCCCAACCATCCGGGTGCACCGCATTTTTATATTCATGCCGTTGAAGCCTCGAAACATCCGGAACGGGGCCTGGCAAGTGCCAATCTGCTCATGTCCCTCGTTCCCGGTTCGGGTCACCTGGTACACATGCCTTCCCATATTTACATCTGGACCGGAGACTATCACCTGGGCTCGGTTGCCAACCTGAAGGCTGTTAAAATCGATAGTGCTTACGTTACTGCCTGCCACGCCCAGGGTGCCTACCCGCTTTCCTATTACCCGCATAATTATCACTATCTGTCGGCGACAGCTACGTTCGAAGGCAATTCAGCGCTGGCCTGGCAAGTGGCTAAAAAAGTGCAGCAGCATACGGCCAGGGACATCATGAAGCAACCCGGCTGGGGAACCCTGCAGCACTACTTCACAATTCCTTACTTTGTGGCCGTGAAGTTTGGCCTGTGGGATAGCCTTCTGGCGGTAAAGCCGTTGGGTGAGGACCTGGTGTATCCACGTGCTGTGCTGCATTATGCGAAAGGCATGGCCTACCTTGGCAGGAACGATGTGCCAAATGCCGAAAAAGAGCTTAGCCGGTTAAACGAACTGGCCAGCAATCCGGTGTTGAAGGAAATCACCATCTGGGACATAAACAGTACGTTCGACATCACGCAAATTGCAGTAAACGTGCTCTCGGCCGAAATCTTTCGGCATAAACATGAATATGACAAAGCGATTGCTGCGTTCAGGCGGGCCATTGCCATTGAAGACGACCTGAATTACAATGAGCCACCGGATTGGTTTTTTTCGGTACGGCATCACCTCGGAGCCGCTTTGCTGCAGGCCGGAAAATACGCTGAAGCGGAGAACGTCTACCGGGAAGACTTAAACACCTGGAAAGAAAATGGCTGGGCTCTGGCTGGCTTGTACCAGGCGCTTCAAAAACAAGGAAAAACGCAGGAGGCACAGCCGGTTAAAACGCGTTTTGACAAAGCCTGGCAGTATGCAGATTTTAACCTGATCAGCGGCTCTTCGCGGTAGCGCAACTCCAGATTGCATTCCTACCCTACCCCCTACATACCCGGCCCCGGCGCCGATGGTTGACCGCTCCCTTTTCCTGCCTGCCTGCGCCCGTCAGAACTGTTGTGTTGGCAAAATCTCTGGCCAAATCAGGGCAGGCTAATCAAATTTATTTATCTTTGTTACTAAGATACTTACTGAGTTAGTTTATGTCTCTCCGAAACAAAGTTGTTGATGTCCGAAAGGCCAGCCAGCAGTACGCGTATACGTCTTTGGAACTGCATGAAACCATTGCCCGAAAGGCGGGTTTTGGCGGAACAGATCATAAGTACCTGGGCTTCTTTCTGCAACGAGGCAGTTTGACGGCAGGCGAACTGGCAACCTTAACGGGTCTGACAACGGGGGCCGTTACGGGCTTAATCGATCGGTTTGAGAAGAAACAGCTGGTGCAACGCCAATACGACCGGACCGACCGGAGGAAAGTCCTGGTTGTACCCGACACCCAAAAAATCATGGCCCTGCTGGAGCCTTTTTACCAACGGTTCCAGCAGGCAACGGAAGAACTGATTGCCACGTTCTCTGCCAGCGACATGGAAACGATTGAAACGTACCTGCGAAAAAGCATAACGCTCATGCAGGAAACAAAACTTGCGTTTAACGAGCCAACCGAACACCCATGAGCAGCGAAAAACCGTCGAATCAGTCGGCCACGGGCACGATTTTAGACAATGGCCCTTTTTATCACGGCACGAGAGCCGACCTGCAGGTTGGCGATTTGTTGACAGCCGGGTTCAGGTCGAATTATAGACCCGAAATCATAATGAATCACATTTACTTTACGGCCCTGGTCAATGGGGCGGGGCTTGCGGCAGCCTTAGCCAAAGGGGATGGACGGGAACGGGTTTATATCGTTGAACCCACGGGGAGCTTTGAAAACGACCCGAACGTTACCGACAAGAAATTTCCGGGTAATCCCACCCGCTCGTATCGCAGCACAGCCCCGCTGAAGATTGTTGGCGAAGTAACCGACTGGGACCGGCTTACACCGGAGGCACTCAAAACATGGCGGGACAATCTGGCAAAGCTCAACGCCGACCCGAAAGCCGTAATCATCAATTAATTGCTGAACTGGCTCAGTAATCTGGCGATTAACAGTACCTTGAGGGGTGTACAGAGTCGGCCCCGGCAGGACCTGAAGAGTACCCAACCTGAACGAAGTAATCGTGGACCTTCATGGCTTTCAGGCATCGTTTACACTAATTCTACCAGACCATCAATAGCTCCACACACCCCGACCCGATGCTGACCTTTAACCTCCGTTTTTTCCTGCTTGCGCTTATTCTTTTTATCGTTGAGGTACTGATCGCCCTGTTTGTCCGCGACAGTTTTGTGCGGCCCTACGGGGGCGATTATCTGGTGGTGATGCTGCTGTATTGCGCGGTGAAAACGGTTATAAACGCGTCTCCCTGGAAAATAGCCGTCGGTGTATTGCTGTTTTCCTACGCGCTGGAGACATTGCAGTTCGTCCACATCGTTGACCGGCTTGGTTTGTCGGACAACTCGCTGGCCAAAACCGTTATCGGCTACGGGTTCGAGTGGTGGGACCTACTGGCCTATACACTTGGCATAGCTACCGTACTTATGCTGGAAGGGCTTTGGGGGAAAGACGCTTCCAGAGCCGTATCTCACACGGTCGCGGCCAATAAGCGACCGTAGTGAACGGGTATGAGTAGCAACCTGCCCTATTTATCCTACCTTCGTTAAACCACTGACTGACAGCCAGCAAACACCGGTTCACTGAACGCATGAAATCTCTTTTTCTTAGTATCCTGGCAATACTCCAAACCCTGACTGTTTTTGCCCAGACGGATGAAGAAGTGCTTCAGAAACTGGAGTATGACTGGCTGATCGCCGAATTCAAAAACGACACGGCAGCGATTGCCAGTTTGATGGATGAAACATTCGTTGCCGTTGGACTAACGAAAACCTATTCGAAACAGGCCGAACTGGACGGCATTTTCACTACGATGAACGAGCGGATCAGGGCCGGCCACGTTGTTGACTCCCTGTACTTTGATGACGTTCGCATTACGATCTACGACAATACCGCCGTCGTTACGTTCATTAGCGTCACGAAAGGAACCATCAAAGACGTTCCGTTTGCGAACCGACGCACCCGAATGTATGATGTCTGGATACGGAAAAATGGCGTGTGGAAGGCGGTCTCCTCGCAGGTGACACCCATACGCTGAAAACCGCCCCCCTTACCCCCGCGACAAACCTGTCAATTCGTTTCAGCCACCGCCCGAACGGTGCTGCACCCCCTGTTCTTTCCTACGTAGCCTCACCCGGGCCAGCTCATGTGTTTGATTATCAATATTTTAATATCAAAGCAAACACAAACCGCTTCCTCAAATCCACCCCCGGCAACTACCGTTCGCTCAAACCTTGTTACCATCGGCCAATAACCTTACGACTTTTTGTCGGGCAACACCCCGAACCCAACTGTTCGTAAACTCCTTAACACCAAACTTTTATGAAAAAGCAAACCAATCCGGCGCCGAAGGAAAACCAATCCGCAACGGCCGCCGATGCGCCGACCGGGCAGAGCTACTTACTGGAAATTAAAGTACCGCAGGCCGAACCACTGCTGGGCGCTACGGTCCGGGCCAGCACGGTGGCCTCTGTTCAGGGTTTTACCATCGATCCTACGTTCAGCCCGGTTCCGGTCAAACCTTCCAACACGCAGCGGATGGCTATGCTGGCTGCCAGCGAAGACAACCAGCACGTGATTGTCCGGGCCACCCTGACCGATGAACAACGGGAAACGGCTAAAGCCAATCCCGATGTGATTGAAATCTGGACCGATGCCGTTATTGAACCCATTGCCTGCCCGATTCCTCCCTGCGACTGTTCGCCCAACACGCCACGCGGCACAATCAACGACGTAGCCAATTATCTGGGTGTAAACCAGATCTGGAGCGCGGGCAAGCGGGGCGAAGGCATCGTGGTTGGGGTTGTGGACGGCGGCATTACGGCGACCGGCCGCTCACTGGCACCCGGCGAAGCGCCCACACGGACCATCAACAACGTCATCGGTGGGTGGCCCGTAGCCAATTGGGGCACCCGCGGAGCCAGCTGGGGTCACCACGGCAACATGTGCGCCACCGACGTGCTGGGTATGGCCCCCAACTGCCGGATCTACGACCTGCGCATTGCCGATGCCAGTTCCACAACGGGCGTAATCTCCAATGCGCTCCAGGCGTTTCAGTGGGCCATCGACCAGCACCGGACCAACGGTACGCCCCACATCCTGACCAACAGCTGGGGCATCTTCAATACGGCTTCGGCACCCGACTACGCCAGCAATCCCAACCACCCCTTCACGCGTAAGGTCGTAGAGGCCATTGACGAAGGCATCATCGTGCTGTTCGCGGCCGGCAACTGCGGGGATACCTGCCCGGATGGCCGCTGCGCGACGAGCGGACCGGGACAAAGCATCTGGGGGGCCAATGGTCACCCACGTGTGATGACCGTCGGAGCCGTCAACAAAGACGAGCAGTTTGTTGGCTACAGCAGCCAGGGCCCGGCCTCGCTGGACCCACACAAACCGGATTTCTGCGGTATTACGCACTTCACCGGCTATTTCAACTCCGACAGTGGTACGTCGGCCGCAACGCCTATCGTAGCGGGGTTGTGTGCTTTGATGAAGCAGGGAAAACCATCGGCAACCCACAACAGCATCAAGGACGCGCTCATTGCAACGGCTAAGAACATTGGTCCGTCGGGCTGGGATCAGCACTCAGGCGCGGGGATCGTGCAGGGCAAACGCGCCTACGACCGGCTCACCAAACTGCTGATCAAGGAAGCGAAAATTGAGAAAGTTGAGAAGTCCGAAATCAAGGAGATCAAGATTGAAAAGAACGAGAAGCTGGAAATCAAGGAACCGAAGCGTGAAAAAATTGAGATCAAAGAGCAGAAACTGGAAATACTCGAAGGCAAACGCCTGAAAGACCTCCGCGACGTAACGAAGCGCGTTCCCGAACTGCCCATTCCAATTCCCGAGCCCATCCGGAACCCGATTCAGCCGGGGCAGACGGTCGAACCGGGCGGAAACGACCTGGAAAGCCGCCTGGCGCAGCTCGAATCCTACATCCAGGCCCTCGATACGTTCATCAGCACGGATATGCGTCCGGACCTGAGCCAGGGCGCGCTCGCGAACGAAGGCGACCTGCCAACCGGTCAGGGTACGGCCGACCAACTGACGAAGGAAGCCAACGATGCGATGATGAACAAGATGAACTACGACAACTCCCCCCGGTAAGCAACCCGGTCACGGCCGGAAACCAAATCTGGTTTCCGGCCTAACTCCAGTTCGGTATGATCCTGATTCTTTGCCATCCGCACGACGTAGAAGCGGCCTGGCTGTACGAGCAGCTGCAACGGGCCGCTCCCGACCAGCCCCTGCTGATCGCCACCGCCGACGAACTGATCTATGCCCGCAGCATCCGCCAAACGCTGGTGGGCGACGATGATACGTTTCTGATCCGGCTGCAAAACGGCCGAACCATCCTGAAAGACGAAATTTCGGTGGTGATCAATCGCCTGTATTACCTCGATCCGGTTGTCTGGAAAGCGGTCAGTGATAAGCAGTATCAGTACGTAGCGCAGGAACTGAACGCGCTGTTTCTAAGCCTGCTGCACGCAGTCAATCCCGCCCGCTTGTTTAACCCACCGACGCCAGTATCGCTGGGCGGCCGGCATCTTTCGTCCGCCGAGTGGCAGTTGCTGGCCGTACGGGCCGGGCTGCCGATTGCACCCGGCTGGCCGCCCCCCGAAACGCAGGCCTTCACGGCACCCGACGCCCGGCTGCTGGTTTTGTCGGGTGAGCTATTGGGTACCGTACCGCCCGGTATCGACGCCGACGCCTGCTGCCGACTGGCGCAACTCAGCGGCACCCGGTTGCTGGAACTGCACTTTATGCAAAGCCCCGACGGTTTTGTGTTCATGGGGGCAACGGCCTTTGCCGCCCTCAGCTACTACGGCGATGCACTCGTTCACCACTTCCTTACCCTGACAAGCCATGATTTTAATCTGGGGCATTCCCAGCGAGCCGCCCATCCGGCGGTTGCTGGATGAACTCGACCAGCTCGGCGAACCCTATGTAATGGTCAGCCAGCGGCAGTTTGCGCAAACTAACCTGCACCTGACCCTCGATTCGGCCGGGAATCTCGACGGGACCCTGACGTACCGGGAGCAGACGTATCCGCTCCCCGAACTGACGGGCGTTTATCTGCGGCTGGTCGATGATGAAGTGCTGCCCGAATTTCAGCAGCTGACGCCCGATGACCCGCTGCGTGCTCACGCCCGCCGGCTGATCCAGCACCTGACGCTCTGGACAGAATGGTCGGGTAGCCGGGTGGTAAACCGGATGTCGGCGATGGCGTCCAACAACGCCAAGCCCTACCAGGCGCAGTTTATCCGGCAGCACGGGTTCCGGACGCCCGACACGCTGATTACCAACGAGCCGGCTCAGGCCCACGAGTTTTGCCGGCAGTTCGACAACCGCGTGATTTATAAATCGATCAGTGGGGTCCGGTCGATCGTGCAGCAGTGGGATTCGGGTGCGGATACCGAAAAGCTGGCTCTGATCCGCCACTGCCCCGTACAGTTTCAGGAGCAGGTTGAAGGGTTCGACGTTCGGGTGCACGTGATCGGTGAGCTGACCATCGCAACCCGGATCACGGCCCATGCTACCGACTACCGCTACGCAATCCAGCAAACCGGCGAAGCAGCTACCCTGTCGCCCTACGACCTCGACCCCGACGTAGCAGCCAACTGCGTGAACCTATCGCAGGCGCTGGGGCTCGATTTTTCAGGAATTGATCTTCGGATACAGCCAAACGGTGCCGTTTGTTGTTTTGAGGTTAATCCGTGTCCCGCTTACTCCTACTACGAGTCGCATACCGGTCAGCCGATTGCTGCCCGGCTCGCCGAATACCTGAGCGGCCACGACCAGTACTACCGGCGTATCTGGCACCTGTAAATTAACCGACTGCAATTATGGCACAAACGACGCTGACCCTAACGAAAAAAGAAGGCGGGCAAACCCTCCGCTCCGAAACGACGGTCGACCTGAGTCAGGCGGAACGGGACGAACTCCTCGACGAGCTCAAAGCGCACGGGTCGCCGAGTTTCGGGGAGTTCGCCACCATTTATGTAGCCCCCGAAACCTACACGCTGCACGTTGGGGAGGAGGCTATCGATTTTAAACCGCAATTCTTTCCGGTCAGGTACGCATCCATCCTCGACGACCTGATGGGCAGGCTCGCCTGAGGAGTTACGCCCGTTCAGAGCCGCTGAATCTGGTCCGTAAAGCGCTGAATCAGTTCCCGCTCTTCGCAGGAAACGGTATCGTGCGCCCGCGCCACACGGATCAGGATGTCAACGAATCGTTTCTTGAGGGGTTCGCTGAGTTCAGCCCGCTTCTCGATGAGCCGGCGCATGCCAAAGCTATACGCGTCCTCGACCGATTCGCCGATGTTTTCCCGCAGGAAAAAGGAATAGAGGGCCAGGTCGCCGTGGGGTTCATCAACAAACACCTCCTTGACCGTCTGCATTTCTTCCCGCTGCAGGCGACCGTCGGCCTTGGTCAGGGCATACACGACACTGCCGATGCCCAGTGATACATCTGGTGAGTACATACTAGTCTGTTACGTTTATGTTCTAAGAATACGGATAAAAGCCTGAGTTTATGGATTACAGAAATCGCAGTACATGGGATCTTCCACTGCCTGACCGCGCGGAAACGATCGCTCTTCGGTATGGCCGCATCGCTGACAACGGTATACATCCGCCAGCACCGACCGCGTCGGCAGGCCACACAGGCCGCAGGGCAATCCGGTTTTAACGTCGGTCCGGCCGAAACCGGGCGTGTCGCAGTGGGGGCAATGGCTCTGCACCCGGGCAATCAGCTTTTGTGCCGCGGCTTCAATCACCTTCATCCGCATCGGGTTGTGCATCGCCCGCATATCCGTTTCGACATAGGCCGCCCCAAACGTGGCCTGCAGGGCGTGAAAAGCGGGCAGCAACTGGCGGTACGTCGTAATGCCCTTCAGGAGACCGGCTGTCTGGCCGGCACCACTCCGCAGAATCAGCGCGTGCGACGGAAACCGGGTCATGGCCGCAAACCGCAGCAGCTCCTCCTCCGTGGCGACCGCTGCCCCGGCGAAGTTGGTTTCCGTACTGATCACCCGGACGAATATCTCCAGGTCATGTTTCCGGTCCATCAGCAGGAGCACTTCATCATCGGCGGCCGTAAAGAACAGGTGCGGATGCGGCCCGAACGCCCCTTCACTCGCGATAGCCAGGTCGCAGCCCGTCAGGTCCATCGCCATCCGGCCTTTCTGACGGGCTGTTTCCAGCGGATCAAGCGTTCGATCCACCTCACCGGAAAACGTACCCAGCTGGTCGGTATCCAGATCGTCGGGGAGCAGACACCGAACGCCCAGTGCGGATTCCACCAGCGGAGCAATCACCCTTTCTTTCTGATGTTTGGTCGCCACCACCAACCGCCGACCTGCGAACCAGTGTGACATCATTCCGTGGATCAGAACAACACGGCAGCCTCCCGGGGTACGGTTACCGAGACGCCCGCATGCAAACTAATTCCGTCGTGGCCATTTCGCTCAATGTACTGCCGCACGTCATATAATTCCCGTTGCAGGTCCTTAATCCGTTTCTCGCGGATCTTGATATCCTCCTCGTTGTCGGACTGGCTGATCTTGTTTTCGTGAAACTGAATTTTCACGTACACCATCTGGGTCAGCAAATCGAGCGCATCCTGGGCGCTGAACTGACCATTGAGCAGCTGAATAGTCATACGTAGTAAGAATGGTTTGTGGTTCGTAGTTTGTGGTTTGCGGTTCGTAGTTTGTCGTTCGTGGTTCAAAGGTTGCTGGCAATGAAACATATCGTTAATTATCAGGCAGTTAAATTAAATCTGAGTGTTAACCACAAACTACGAACCACAAACCACAAACCATTTAACATCTATAAAGTGAGGTACAAACAGTAAAGACTATTGCCCCTGCCCCATCGAGAAGGCGGGTTTACCGTTGAAGGCGTACAGATTTTCCGTTTTGATTGCATCGATCTGCTCGTCGATGGCCTTCGACAGAATGTCGACGATATGGCGGCTGTTGATCGGGTGGCCGTTGGCAGGCAGAAACCGGCAGCGCCAGTGGTCGGTGCAGAACGTCTCCTCAAATCCTTCGGGCCATACCTTGATACCCCGGTTGGTGATCATGCTCAGTTTCAGATCCGGCGTATTGACCGGATTCATCAGCGACGCCAGCTCATCAGCGTTGGTGCCTTTCCAGTGTACGAACACATCGACGCCCACCAGTTCCTTGGTGCCGCTGGGTTTACGCTGGTATTTCGGCAGTTTCAGCGTAGTTCCCTTGGCATAGGAAACCGGCTTCAGCGTCAGCGGCTGCTGACCAAGGTTGGCGACAACGGCCTGCGCAAACTCCTTCGTACCCACTTTCTGGCGGCTGACCCCTTCCTTGTAAATGTCGTAGGTGTGGATACCGTCTTCGATGGTTCTGAGCCAGGCATTCTGCACGCGCTCGGCTACGTCAGTCTGACCGATGTGATTCAGCATCATAATCGCCCCCTGCAGCAGGCCCGACGGATTGGCCAGATTCTGCCCGGCGCGACGCGGAGCCGATCCGTGGATAGCTTCGAACATGGCGCACTCTTCGCCGATATTGGCCGACCCGGCCAGCCCCACCGATCCCGCGATCTGGGCCGCTACGTCCGACAGCACATCGCCGTAGAGGTTGGGCATCACAATGACGTCGAAAGCCTCCGGCGTATCGGCCAGTTTAGCCGCGCCGATGTCGACAATCCAGTGTTCGTTTTCAATCTCCGGGTATTCCTGCGCTACTTCGTCGAACACCTGGTGGAACATGCCGTCGGTCTGCTTCATGATATTGTCTTTGGTGAAGCAGGTCACCTTTTTGCGCCCGTACTGCCGGGCGTATTCAAACGCATAGCGGACAATCTTCTCGCAACCCGGCCGGCTGATCAGCTTCAGACACTGCACAACTTCGTCGGTTTGCTGATGTTCGATGCCCGCGTATAAATCCTCCTCGTTTTCGCGGATGATCACCACGTCCATAACCGGGTGCTTGGTTTTCACGAACGGATGGAGACTAGTACACGGCCGCACGTTGGCGTACAGGCCGAGCATTTTACGGGTCGTTACGTTCAGGCTTTTGTAGCCCCCACCCTGGGGTGTGGTGATGGGCGCTTTCAGAAACACTTTGTTGCGCCGGAGGCTGTTCCACGATTCTTTGGAAATGCCCGAGGTATTGCCGGCCAGGTATACTTTTTCGCCTACTTCGATTTCGTCGATCTCGAGTTGAGCGCCCGCAGCCAGAATAATCTCCAGGGTAGCATCCATAATTTCGGGGCCGATGCCATCGCCTTTTGCAACGGTGATTCTCGTCATGATTGGTTGGTGGTTATTAGTTCGTGACAAAAGTCAGCAAGTAGATTTATAAATAAAAATTTATAGTTTTGATGAATTACATAAGCGTTTTTTATGAACTACACATTACACCAATTGCAGGTGTTCTATAAAATTGCGCAGACGCAGAGCATCACGAAGGCCGCCGAGGAGTTATATCTGACCCAGCCAGCGGTATCAATTCAGCTGAAAAATTTCCAGGATCAGTTCGACATTCCGCTCACAGAGGTTATCAGCCGTCGGATTCACCTGACCGATTTTGGCCGGGAGATAGCCGAAGCAGCCGAGAAAATTCTGAACGAGGTGTATGCCATCAACTACCGGACCCTGGCGCATAAAGGCCTTCTAACCGGTAAACTGAAGATTTCGGTAGTGTCGACGGGCAAGTACGTGATGCCCTATTTTCTGTCGGGGTTCATTGGGCAGCACGAAGGCATTGACCTCATGATGGACGTAACCAACCGCCAGAAGGTACTGGAAAGCCTGGACAGTAACGAGGTCGACTTTGCACTGGTATCGATCCTCCCCGATAATCTGAAAATTAACCACGTCGGGCTGATGCCGAACAAGCTGTATCTGGTTGGTCGGGAATTTCAGCAGGAGCCGGGCCAGATACATACGCCTTCGCTGCTGAAAGACCTGCCGTTGATCTACCGCGAAGCCGGCTCCGGTACGCGATTCATGATGGAACAGTTCATCGAGCGCAACCAGATCACCGTGCGCAAAAAGATGGAGCTGACCTCCAACGAGGCCGTCAAGCAGGCCCTGATCGCCCGGCTGGGTTATTCCATTATGCCGGTGATCGGTCTGCGCAACGAGATGGTCAACCACGATTTGCAGATCATTCCGGTCGAGGGTTTACCGATGGCCACGATGTGGAACTTGGTCTGGCTCAAAAACAAGCAATTCTCGCCCGTTGCGCAGGCATACCTGGACTACATCCGGCATGAGAAAGACAACGTAATCCACCAGCAGTTCGGCTGGTACGAACGGTATTGAGCGTTGTATGAGCGGCTTTGAGGTAAACCCATTAAACGCTTACCTTTCGCCCGGCAACGATCAGACGGTTTTTACAGCCAGCCGAACGACCGGTTTACGTAGTCATTCCTGTTTATGATTAAGCTAAGACCCGCCCAGATCACTGATTCTTCAGCTATTGCCGCCCTTCATGCCGACAACTGGCGACGCACGTACCGGGGCATTTACAGCGATGCGTTTCTGGACCGCGACCTCGACGGCAACCGGTCGGCGCTCTGGCATGGCCGGTTAAGCACCCCAGCCGATAATCAGTACGTAACACTGGCTGTTGAGCAGGAAACGGTTGCCGGTTTCGCGTGCCTGTACCTGGACAATGACCCGACTTTTGGTTCGCTGCTTGATAACCTGCACGTAGTGGCCCGTTTCCGGAATCAGGGCATCGGCCGTTTACTGATGCAGGATTGCTGGCGGCTGGTAGCGGAAAAAGCCACGATCAAAACGATGTATCTGTGGGTATTCGAGGCCAATCAAAACGCCAGGTCGGCTTACGAACGACTTGGCGGAACGAACGTTGAAACCGTTCAGCACCAGAACGAAGACGGAAGTCAGGCGATGATCTGCCGCTACGTCTGGAACGAGCTTACGTTAACTGTTTAGCCTTATGAAAGCAGCGATCTACACCCAGTACGGTCCGCCCGAAGTAGTAAATATTCAGGACGTTGACAAGCCCATCCCGACCGACAACGACGTGCTGATCAGGGTCCACGCAACGACCGTAAACCGAACGGACTGCGGCTTCCGGAGCGCAAACTACTTCGTTTCCAGGTTCTGGAGCGGGTTACTCAAACCCAAATTTCACATCCTCGGTTGTGAATTTGCCGGCGAGGTTGAAGCCGTCGGCAAGCACGTAACCACGTTCAAGGCAGGCGACAGAGTGTTTGGCTATAACGACGCACGATTCGGTGGTCATGCTGAGTACACGGTGATGGCCGAACAGGACGCCATCGCCACCATACCGGGTTCACTGACCTACGAGGAAGCCGCGCCGATTACCGAAGGCGGCCACTACGCGCTCTGCGACATTCGGGCGGCCAGGGCGCAACCGGGGCATACCGTACTGGTATACGGCGCTACTGGAGCTATCGGCTCGGCGGCCGTTCAACTGCTCAAACACCTGGGCGCCACCGTGACGGCCGTTTGTGCTACCAGTTGCGTCGATCTGGTAAAATCACTCGGCGCGGATCAGGTGATCGATTACACACGTCAAGACTATACCCATTCCGGTCAGACCTATGACTTCGTGTTCGATGCCGTCGGCAAGAGTTCATTCGGCCAGGCCAGACGGGTGCTCAAAAAAACAGGCGTGTACATTTCTACCGAGTTAGGCAAAACCGGCGAAAACGTATTCCTGGCCCTTACGGCCCCACTTTCGAGCGGCCCTAAAGTCCTGTTTCCGCTGCCGACCATTACTAAAGATGACGTACTCTTTCTGAAAAAACTGGTGGACAGTGGGGAGTTCAGACCCGTCATTGACCGGCGGTATCCGCTCGATCAGGTCGTTGAAGCCTACCGGTACGTAGAAACCGGCCAGAAGATTGGCAACGTTGTGCTGTCAATACGGTAATACAGCCCCCTTTTTCACCTGGCTCAACCTACCATTTTCCAGACCAGCCCGTACGCGGATGTCGGCACAAGGGGCCAACATCCGAGGATTATTTTTTCATCAGCAACCATCGATTGAATATTCCCCCCTTTATTAATATGTTGGTTTTCAAATAACTGCATAATATTGGATAAAATGACACTTTGATTATATATTAAAAGCCGATTAAAATATTTTCCTTTCATGTTCGACCGGGTCGAGCTAACTTTAATAAAATCCTATGCCACTCATTTGTTTTTCACGAGAACCTTTGGCTACTAATTCGTGCTGTTATGCGCAGAGACCTCATTCTACTCTTTCGATTTTGTTCGAACTTCGGTCTGCCGAACGGGTTCATGCTTTTCCTCACCTTTAAGTTTGGTAATATAAAACGGGTTCGGCTCCCCCGAATCAAACATCCGCTGCGTCTGCGACCCAACACCACCGACGTACCGACGTTCAATCAGGTGTTTCTGCAAAAAGAGTACGATCTGCACGTCTCAACGCCTAAAGTCATCATTGATGGCGGGGCCAACATCGGTTTGTTCGCCATTTTGATGAAGAACAAATACCCCGACGCCAAGATCATCTGCATTGAACCGGATCAGGAAAACTTCAGCTTACTACAGGCCAATACAGCCGCCTACGACGGCATCTATTGCGAGAACTGCGGGATCTGGAACAAAGACACCGTCCTGAAAGTCTTCGATAAGTACAATGGTGGGAAATGGCAGATGATTGTTGAAGAAGACAACCAGCACGGAACCATCCCCGCCATTACGTTAGGCACCCTTTTTGAAAAATACTCAATTCAGCAGGTCGACATCCTGAAACTTGACATTGAAACCAGCGAAAAACAGGTGTTTCAGGATAATTTCAAAGGCTGGCTGCCCAAGGTTAAGACCATCGTTATTGAACTGCACGACTGGCTTGAGGAAGATTGTTCCAAACCATTTTTTTCGGCCATTAACCAGACGTTCTCCCGGTATAAGTACTACATGAAAGGCGAGAACACCATCATCGAGAACAAGGATCTTGATTTTGCCTGAGTGCGCTAGCCGGTACTGACAACTTACTTTGGCTTGACAGGGCTTTGGCCTATCCCGGCTCACCTCCAGCCATTTGCTCACTGACGTATCGTTTGTAAACTTTACCAATTCGTAGCTCCCTCCCACCGATCCGTACGTCATCAGGCCCCAGTTTTTCAATCCGGGCGGTATTGACGATGTGCGACCGGCTGATGCGTACAAACACCGGTTTGGGTAACCGCTCTTCGGCTTCTTTTAGGGTCATACGGGTTACGTAGACTTTCGTCAACGTAGTGATTTTCACGTAATTTTCCAGGCTTTCCAGATACAGCATATCCGCACAGGGTATGCTTTGCTTTTCCCCGTTGACGGTACACACCAGATTAGACCCTTCCGCCGACGTAGCTGTACTCCTCGGCGTTGTGGGTAAAGCCAGCACATGACCGGGCGTCTGCAGGTAGCGGTACAGTACGTACACACCAAGTCCCGCGACGGTGTACACCCAGAAACTGATGATGTGGGGGAACGTGTGGCGCACGGCAAACTGGCTGCTCAGGATAAGATGCATGTTGACCGAGAAGCCGGTCATAATCAGGAGGGTCCAGCCGGCGTAGGCCAGCGGCTTGTTGTACAGATAAAGCCGCTCAAACAAAAGTCGATTATGAACGACCAGCCAGCCGTATAACAACAGCAAAAAGAAATACGGCAGGTACTGGTTAACACCCAGCCGCTGGTTTATGTGGTATTGATCGGAAACGTAATGCACAGCCACCAAAGCCAATAAGCCCAGCAGGTTGCGCACCACCACATGGTTGAGAAGTTGCCGAAACGTCATTCGGCAATTTACGGCATCAGAGCCGGATAGGCGTAACGTATGTGACGAAAGCCGTTGGTCACTGGCAAGATAACCTGGTCACTAAGCCCTTGCCGACTAGGTTTCATACCCGGACCTTTGGAATGTCGCCGTACGAGCTAAACCCAATCCGTACGCGGTCTGTTTCCATGCATTGGCTTCATACCCTTAACATCTCAGTTCACGTACTTGCCGGAATGGTGGCGCTGGTCGTCGGTTTACGTTCGCTGCTGGCGCCCAAGCGACGCGGTGCCCATACGCGCTACGGACGAATTTTCCTCAGGCTGCTAACGGTTGTTGTCAGTACGGGATTCGTCGGACTTATTTTTTTTCGCAGCAGTTCGTTCCTGATCATGCTGACATTGCTGGCGGGTTACGTTGGCTACGCGGGCTACCGAACGGTCAAACTTCGGGAACGACGCACCTCGACCGCCGATGCCCTCATCGCCGGACTGGTACTGTTGGCGGGCATCGGCTACCTGCGCTGGGCCAAACAGGCTGGTGGCGACTGGAACCCATCGGTAGTCTACTCAACCCTGGGAGCGCTGGCGCTGGTAACTACCTACGACGGTCTGAAACACGTCTGGCTGCACGAACGGCTGAGGACGTGGTGGCTTTATGAACACATTTACAAGATGCTATCGGCGTTCAGCGCGTTACTGTCGGCATTTACGGGTACTGTTCTACCAGCGGCCAAGCCGTATAGCCAGATTGGTCCTTCAGCGGTTTGTCTTTGCCTCATCGCCTACTCGATCTGGCGGCAGGTCCGACGGTCAAAACAAGTACCCGTACGATCACTCGCCGAGACCTGACAGTGCGACTCGGCGAGTGATCGTACCTACACCGAATCGAGCGCTCGTTAGCGTACCAGCTCGACAATCTCCGCTGCATTCAGCTTCTGCTGTTCGCCGGTCACCATGTTTTTAATCGAAAGCTGGCCGGTCTGGACTTCGTCCGAGCCGATCAGCACGACGTAGGGGATGTTTTTGGTGTTGGCGTAATCCAGCATCTTCTTCACCTTCGCCAGGTCGGGGTACACTTCGGCGGCTACGTCGGCCTGGCGGAGCCGGGTCAGCAACGGCAACGCTACGGTACGGGCGTCCTGATCGAACGGCACGATCAGGACGCGGGTCCCCTGCCCCGCCGAGGCCGGAAATAGGTTCAGTTCCTCCATGACGTCGTAGATACGGTCCACGCCAAACGAGATGCCCACACCCGATAAACCCGGCTGTCCGAACGCGCCGGTCAGGTTATCGTAACGCCCGCCCCCACTGACGCTACCGATCTGTACCTCGTTGGCTTTCACTTCAAAGATGGCGCCCGTATAATACGACAGCCCCCGCGCCAGAGTAACATCCAGCTCTAACCGCGAGTCGGTCAGGCCGTATTGGTCAACCAGTTGCCAGACCTCTTCCAGTTCGGCAATGCCTTTCTGCGCTGTTTCGGAGGTTGTCAGCCAGGTTTTCAACTGCTGCAGTACGTCGGCAGGTCTACCGCTTATGCCGAACATCGGTTCCAGGTTCGTGATGGCCTCGTCTGAAAAACCCCGCTCGCGCAGTTCATCCAGTACCTTGTCTTTTCCGATTTTATCCAGTTTATCGATAGCCACGGCCAGCGGTCCCTCCTGACCAGCAGCGCCAATCGCTTCGGCAATACCGGCCAGTACCTTCCGGTTGTTGATCTTCAACGTAAACTTGTCGATACCCAGGTTGCGGAACACTTCGTGCACCATCAGCACAATCTCCGCTTCGCACAGCAGCGAGTCGGTGCCCACTACGTCGGCGTCGCACTGGTAGAACTCCCGGTAGCGGCCTTTCTGCGGCCGGTCGGCCCGCCAGACAGGCTGCATCTGGTAGCGTTTAAAGGGCATCGGCAGGGCGTGCCGGTTCATGACCACGTAGCGGGCAAACGGCACCGTCAGGTCGTAGCGCAGCCCCTTTTCAGAGATTTTAGGCGTCAGTTTTTTGCTGCCTTCCTGTAGGTCAGTCTCGGTCAGTCCATTGGCAAAATCGCCCGAGTTCAAGATTTTAAAGAGAAGCTGATCCCCTTCCTCGCCGTATTTCCCCATCAGTACCGACAGGTTTTCCATAGCGGGGGTTTCGAGCGGCTGGAACCCAAACCGCTGGAACGTCCGGCGGATGGTGTCGAAAATAAAGAGCCGTTTCTGCATCTGGTCCGGCCCAAAATCACGGGTGCCTTTCGGCAACGATGGTTTCTGCATGCTGCAAAATTAATGCACCGGCGGGTAGAATTAGCGGCATAGAATGTCTATTTCGAAGTCTCGCTACGTATAAATTAATTACCACGGTGTGGTTGCATTAACGAGTTGGTAAGATGTAGTTTTACCCGATCATATTTACGTACTATTCACGCATGAAGCACCTTTTCGCTCTTATCTTTTCTTTAACCGCTCTTTATGTTCAAGGTCAGTCTGTTGTGTATGTAACGCCGTTAGGGGCCGGTAACCAGTCGGGCAGTTCTTGGAGCGATGCGTTGCCGGGCAACCAACTCCAAAGTCGATTGGCATCGGCCAGTTCAGGTACTCAGTTCTGGGTAACGGGTGGTACGTACAAACCAACAACGGGCACGGACCGCGCTATTTCGTTTCGTATCCCATCAGGGGTACAAGTTTACGGTGGGTTCTCAGGAAGTGAGTCCACGCTTAATGGTAGACCTTCATCGACCTCAGAACCAAGTAGTACCACCTTTTCAGGTGATATAGGACTTATTCGTGATTATTTAGACAATAGTTACCACGTTGTCCGATTTGATAATGTAAATGACCAAACACTATTAAACAGAGTCACTATTACCGCTGGCTATGCCAGCGGACCAATATTAAACGGATCAATTCCTCATAGTTACGGAGCGGGTATATTTAATAATGCACAATACAGTGGTAATCGAAGCTTACCTACAATTAGTGACTGCGACTTTATTGGTAATACTGCTGTTTCCTATGGGGGAGCCATTTGCAATAGCGCTACTCTACAAGCTAGAGCCGTATTAACTTTATTAAACTGTCGATTCATAAACAATTCAGGATATGGAGGGGGCGCTATTTATAACGAAGCAGGCTCAACTGGTCAGTTTCAACTCTTTGCCACTAATTGTGTATTTACTGACAATAGAGCTTCTTATTTTGGTGGCGGTGTCAGTAGCTCCATTCGTGACGCAAGTACTAACAATGTTACCTTCACTAATTGCATTTTTACGGGCAACCATGCTGGGTGGAACGGTGGAGCCATTCATAACCAGAACGACAGCGGAAGTAGTTTACAAATAAAAGTATTGAACAGTTTGCTATTTAATAATTCTTGCCGGTATGGTGGAGCCGGAATTAATAATAACAGCACAGGAGCTTCCATATCTATTCAGGTTACTAATAGCACTCTTGTTAAAAACAATAATATTGAGGGTTTAGGAGGGGCTATCCGTAGTTCTTCTTTTGAAGCTCGGTTACCAGTAAGAAGCACCATCCAAAATTGTATCGTTTGGGGGAACAGTAGTGGTATTTTTGACGAAAAAAATGCTACATCTTTAATTACATATTCTGATATACAGGATAAAACTGACAGCTTATCTTCTCCCACCGGCAATCGTAGCATCAATCCTTTTTTTAATGATTTTGAAAACAACGATTTCCGGCTTCTTTTTGGCAGCCCCTGCATCAACACCGGCGATCCGGCCAGCACAGCCGCTACCGTTTCGGAGAAAGACCTTGATGGCAATCCTCGAATTGCTGAGAACCGAATTGACATGGGCGTTTACGAATTTCAGCTTACTTCACAGCCGACCGCCGACCTCAGCCTCAGCCTGCAGGTCAGCAACCGGACACCGAATCCGAACCAGCCTATTTCGTACATCCTGATCGTAACGAACAACGGTCCCAGTCCGGCCACCAACGTAATCTGGCAGAACCGCCTGCCCGACAACTTAACCTTTGTCGGGGGAGACAATGTATCAGCTACCAACGGTATTCTTAGTGGTCAGATTGGGTCACTGACTTCAGGAGCCAGCGCATCCTTCACGTACCAGTTACGTCCGACGCAATCAGGACGGTACGTGAATGCGGCTCAGGTTACGTTTGCCGACCAGCCCGACCCTGACAGTCAGCCTGACTCCGGTACGGGTGATGGCCAGGATGATGCAGCAGCCATCGAGATTCGCACCGCGAACGGCGACGGACCGGTATTCGTCTCCGCTAACCCTAATCAGGTTCCGCTGCCTCCGCTGCAATCCAACCAGCCAACACCTGATCCGAACAAGATTGATCTTTCCTTAGCCCTTTCGGTAAGCAATCGTTCGCCCAGGGTCGGCGACCTACTGACCTACACCCTGGTCGTCAGCAATCGGGGTGGTGCAACAGCCAGTACTGTCAACGTCATGGTTTATTTGCCCAATGGTCAGCCGTTTGAGTCCAGCGACTCCCTTACACCCACCGGCGAAGCATTATCTGGTGGCGTGAATACCCTGGCTCCCGGCGCTCAGGCCGTATTCATTTATAAAACACGAGCTACGCAACCCGGTGCCGCCATCACCCGGGCTCAAATCCGGCAGGCCAGTCCACCAGATGTTGACTCTACACCTGATAACGGCACGGAAAACGGCGAAGACGATACCGCCCAGATCAGTATTCGCACCGTATCGAACTAACCAGCCAGGCAAAAACAAACCCCGAACGGCTGGCCGTTCGGGGTTTGTTTTTATACTCAATTCGGTTGCTTAGAACCGGTCGTCATCATCGTCCTCTTCTTCCTCGAAGCGGGTGCCGGGACTGAACATCGATCCCAGCAGGTCTTTAAACTGCTGGCCAGTGTCCATGGCCTTCTTCCCGATAAGCGAGTGTTCGGCCAGGCCGTGGAGGGCAAACTCCATCATAAAGAGCTTCTCCTGCCGTCCGAGCCGGGGATGGTACTGATCGACCAGATCATCCAGACCGTCGATGGTCCGGAGCCGGGCTTCGTAGTCACGGTTGCTCAGGTCGTTCAGAATCTCCATGACGTTGTTCTCGCCAAACCAGTCGGCTATCTTCTTATACGGGTTGCCACGCTTGTCTTTCTTAGCCTTTTCCGGATTTGGGAAGTACTGCAGAAACTGGTTGCGGACGGCTTTACCGATCAGGTTCTGGGCTACAATGACCGGTCCTTCGACCTCGCCTTCGTACACCAGCTCCACCTTGCCGCAGATCGCCGGAACTACCCCGTACAGATCAGCGATCCGGACATACGTTTCTTTCTCACCATTCAGCAATACGCGTCGTTCGGCGGCAGACAGCAGGTTCTCATAGGCCGAGATGGTCATCCGGGCCGACACGCCACTTTTCGAGTCAACGTACTCACTTTCACGGGCTTCGATCGCTATCTGTTCAATCAGGTCAGTGATCAGATCATTGGTTTTCACCATACCTTTCTGCTCCGTCTTGACAATAGCCTCCTGCATGGTGATTTTCTTACCGATCTCAATCGATTTCGGGTAGTGCGTCACGATCTGGCTGTCGATCCGGTCTTTCAGCGGGGTCACGATGCTGCCCCGGTTTGTATAATCTTCCGGGTTGGCCGTGAATACAAACTGAATGTCGAGCGGTAGCCGCAGCTTAAAACCCCGAATCTGGATGTCGCCCTCCTGCAGAATATTGAACAGCGAGACCTGGATACGTGCCTGCAAATCAGGCAGTTCGTTGATGACAAAAATACAGCGGTGCGACCGCGGAATCAGTCCGAAGTGGATGGTCCGTTCGTCGGAGTACGGCAGTTTCAGCGTAGCGGCCTTGATCGGATCCACATCGCCGATCAGGTCAGCCACCGATACGTCGGGCGTTGCCAGTTTCTCAGTGTAACGGTCGCTGCGGTGCATCCAGGTGATGGGCGTCTGATCGCCTTTTTCCTGAATCTGGTCGAGGGCATACCGCGACAGGGGCTGCAGCGGATCGTCGTTCAGTTCAGAACCGGCTACGACCGGAATGTACTCGTCGAGCAGATTGATCATCAGGCGGGCGATCCGGGTTTTTGCCTGCCCACGAAGCCCCAGCAGGTTGATGTGGTGCATGGACAGAATAGCCCGCTCTACTTCCGGAATTACGGTATCTTCATAGCCCCAGATGCCGGGAAAAACCACTTCCTTTTCTTTGATACGCTCGATCAGGTTATCCCGAAGTTCCTGTTTGATGGAGCGCGGCTCGTACCCGGCGGCCTTCAGTTCGCCGAGTGTTGTAATCTTTAGTAAGTCCTTTGATTTCAGGTTGCGGTAGTTCATTGGCAGCAATTAATAATACAACGTGAATACCCGTCCCGGCGAGCAAGAAGCGTTTGAATGGTACGCTGTTTGCTGTATAGTATTCACCATCCGGATAACAGGCTTTTGGAACAAATGGTTTTTCGATACTGAAAATGGTTAATTTTACCAGTCTGATCGAGGGTGCAGCCGTTCTCTGCCGTGTATGAAATCAATCCTACTCCGTTACATTAGCTTTCTCCTGCTTATTACCTTCTCGGGTTGCCGAATCAAAAATTCCCCGCCGGAATTGGCCAGCACACTGCCTGGACAGGGCTTTATCGGACAGGAGATTACGCTGACCGGCTACCAGTTCGGGCCGGAACCCATCGTCAGTTTTGGCCATTCGGGCACGTTCGTGACGGCCACGATTACCAATAGTACGGAACAGGCCATCAAAGCCATTGTGCCGCGTATGACCACCGGCCGAACCCAGGTACGGGTCGTCACATCCGAGGGAACCTCTGATCCGTTGCCCTTTCTGATTCTGCAGCCCGCCCCCACGCTCACTACTGTGGCACCAACCAACGGCCTGCCCGGTACATCGGTCGTGTTAAAAGGCGATTTCCTGGATCAGCTAAAAAGTGTCCGATTTGGGCAGGCCACGGCCACCATCCGGGACAGTACGGCGCAGCAGGTTACGGTCATTGTTCCGAACAACGTACCGCGTGGCCCGCAGCTCATCACCGTCGAGACCCAGGGGGGTAGCCTGACGGGCGATTTTCTGGTGGCCGGCACTCCCCAGATTACGGGTATTTCGCCGAAACGGGCCCGGGCCGGTACTGAACTGATTATCCAGGGCGTGAACCTCCTCGATGGGGTGGTGCGCATCAACGGCCAGTTGACCGACCGCAACCAGACCCGGGTGCAGGACACCGAAATCCGAACCGTTATTCCGGCGAACGCCACCTCAGGACGAGTCAGCGTAACGGTATTCGACCGGCTAACAACGATCAGTGCCGACAGCCTGCAAATTGCCTCCGCGCCGATTGTAACCGCCATTAGTAGTGCAGAGGGTATCCGGGGCGACAAAATCACGCTAACCGGACAGAATTTCCGCGACGTGTCCAGTGTGTTGTTTGGCAACGCATCGGCCACGTTTCAGATCGTAAACGATGGTCAACTGGACGTAACCGTTCCGACGCTGCCTCAGTCCGGTGAGGTTATTGTTTCGGTGAGTGGTATTGGCGGTAATGCCAACAGTCCCCGATCGTTTCTATACTACCAGGCCCCCAGCAACATCAACTTCAATCCTTCCCGGCAGGTACGCGGCCAGGAGGTGAGCATTACGGGCCAGAATCTGTTCCGCATCACTGAGGTACGTATCGGCGACCGGCCGGCCCCGATCAGCAGCCGGACAGAGGGATCCGAAATTCGCGTGTTTATCCCGAATGAAGCCGTCACCGGAGCAATCACCGTCAGCAACCGGGCCGGCAGCGGTACGTCCGGCCGGGCCCTGACGGTCGTGCAGAGGGCGGTTATCACTGAGGTCAGTCCACGCCGGGGCCGACCCGGCGACCGCGTTGTGATTAAAGGGAACTTCCTGCTTAACGCCCAGATTTTCTTTGCCGGGGCCGCGACCTTTGCCGACGATGCGGGTAAGAATGATGACACTGAACGGTGGGTAACCGTACCCAACGATGCCCAGACCGGGCCGATCCGGGTATTCAACGCAACCGGTCAGGATACCTTCACGGAGGTGTTTACGGTGCTTCGAACGGTATCGAACATTGACTTCAGCCCGAAAACCGGTAAAGCCGGAACGGAAATCACCATTACAGGTCAAAACCTGAATACCGTAACGGGAATACTGTTCGGCAACGGGCAGGGCGGCTCCGCTACGTACGAACTCGTCGGCAATACGCTTAAGGTCGTTGTTCCTCCGGCCGTAATCACCGGTCCAATTTGCCTCATCAATGACGCAGGGACGGTTTGCAGCACGGTTATTTTTACCGTAGCAAAGTAAACCAGACCCGGTTGCGCTTCGGCAAGGTATGAGAGCGTATGACAGAGTCCTGACACGGCGAAAGCAGGATTCTGTCAACAGCAGCGCTTTAATTAACGACGGTACAAAACTTTCGGCGCTGGTTGAGGCTGTTGAGCAAGTCATGCTTCGACTTTCCCTTTTTGTAGAACGGTTACCGTTCGCTTTGCTTTCTTATACCGCTACTTTTTAGGGACACCCCTTCATTCATGTGCATTCTACAAAAGCGTATTGAAACAATCACCCATTTTTTGTTACCTTTATTTTAAAATACATAACTAATTGAATTCTTTTTTAACCCGTTGCTTTTTTGTGAAGTACACCGTTACCTCGGGTCCACAACCGGTTTCCGATCGCCTAACAGTCGTTTCGCAGTTTGCCGGTTTATCGGTGGGGTGGCTTATCTGCCTGGTTGTTTGCCGGATTGGCGAACTCATTTATAACAGCGTCAGCCACGGCATACCGGAGTCGCTGCCGACAGTTGTCGCGTCTTCGCTGCTGATCGACGTTATTTATTTTCTACAAAGTTCGTTCGTTCTGTTCGTCGTTTTCTTTCTGCTATCGTTTCTATCCGGCAAACTGGCCCGAACCGTTTACGTACTGCTTTGCCTCCTGCTGATGCTCATTCAGTTGGGACTGATCGTCTACTTTGGTAAAACATCCGTATTGCTGGGAGCCGACCTGTATAGCTATTCACCAGAAGAGATTCAACAGACCGTTGGTGCCGCCGGTGGCCTGAGTGCCGGTCTCGTTGCAGGTATAGTCGCATTGGTTGTTCTGGTGCTGGTCATTTTTCGGTTCGTATCCTTCCCGCTTCAACCAACCGTTCGGTGGTCGGCCGGATTTATCGGGTTGGTTGTTATAGCCACAGTCTTCAATGCCAGCACCTGGCTGTCGGAGCCGGTGTTTAAGACCGAATATGTTAACAACCTGGTGGTTAATAAACCTGCTTATCTGGCCCAGGCAACCATCGCGCATTTTTCCGGCCCTGTCGATGAGGGCGTAGACATTTACGCGGATGCGTACATCGGCGATTACGGCGAAAGCACCACTACCGAAAGTAAGATCCAACAGATTAGCTACCTGGCCGAAAACCAGTATCCGTTTCTGCATGCTGACGACACCCCGGATGTACTCGGCCCCTTTTTCAACCAGTCGCCCACCCCACCTCACGTAGTTATTCTTATCGTCGAAGGACTTGGGAGAGCTTTTACCGGGACCGATGCCTACCTCGGCAGCTTTACCCCTTTTATCGATTCACTGGCTCAGCGTAGCCTTTACTGGGAAAACTTCCTGAGCGAAGGCGGACGTACCTTTGCTGTTCTGCCCTCTATTCTCGGTTCGCTACCGTTTGCAACCCAGGGCTTTTCGGATCTGGGGAGTCGGATGCCTGATCACCTTTCGCTGACGGGTATCCTCCGGAAAAACGGCTATCAACCGGCCTTTTATTATGGAGGAAGCGCCCAGTTCGACAACATGAACGGGCTGCTTCGCAAACAGGGTGTAAGCCGTATTTTTGATGAACCAACCTTTGGCAGCGGCTATCAGAAAATGCCCGGTATCAACGGATTCACCTGGGGCTATGGCGATAAGGACCTGTTCAGACACTACTTTGCCGTCAACGACCCGAGCGATACGCGGCCCAAACTCCAGGTACTGCTGACGGTATCTACCCACGATCCGTTCAAGATCAACGAGCAGACGGCGTACTTACAGAAAGCCGAGCAACGGTATGAAACGCTGGGCCTGACTGAGGACCAGAAGCAGGATCACCGCCAGTATACCGGTCAGTTTGCGTCCATTCTGTACATGGATGATGCGTTACGACAGTTTTTCGATACGTACCGCAACCGCCCAGACTTCAACAATACCATTTTCCTGATTACAGGGGATCACCGGATGCCCGAAATCCCGATGACTACCAAGCTGGACCGCTACCACGTACCGCTCATTGTGTACTCGCCCTTACTGAAGCGCCGGGCTACGTTCCGGTCCATCTCGACTCATTTCGACATTGCTCCGACGCTGCTGGCGTTTCTTAGGAAGAACTACCAACTCAAAACACCGGCCATAGCCAGCTGGCTGGGCATCGGTATTGACACAACCCGCCAGTTCCAGAACGTACACGCCTATCCATTGAAGATGACCAAGGCAGAATTAAGTGACTTCGTGATGGGGCCGTATATGCTCAACCAAAAAACGCTATACCGCATCAATCCCAACATGAATCTTGAGCCGGTCAGTGAGCCGGGGCAGTTGAGCCGTCTGAACGCTACGTTTGAGCAGTACAAGCGAAAGAACGATAAATTCCTCACCGACACTAAACTGGTTCCTGATTCTGTACTGGCCCGCTATAAGTAGCCCCGAAGGTACGTATAGACTGACCGACCAGTAACGACTTACGTCACGTACCGAAATACGGTTCTGTAATGAACGGCCTGTCAGTTGTTTCTGCGTGGTTTAGTTGGCCCGGATGCGCCGATAATAGTCTTCCAGAATTTGGGTCATCATGGGGCGATACACCCGCCAGAAAAAACCTTTCCGTTCGGTAAGGCCTTCGGTCATGTACGCAAACGGTGACAGCCATTCGATACCCCGAAAATAAGCCGACGACATACTCACGGGATTGTCGCAAAAGTCACCGGCAAAGTAATAGAAGGCATAATCGGGCCCGTCGTGCATCAATATGGCCGGAAATCTGGTTGGGAGTCCGTAGCGCCTGAGCTCCCGCCGACCTTCGTCTGTCGGATAGATTTCATAGGATGCTACCTCGTTATTGATCCGGGGATCGTAGCTCAGAACATCAAACCAATACGTGTAGCGCATATGTTCGGGTAAGCCAAATTTTGATTTACCAACCGGCGTAGCGAGCATTTGCGGCAGCTTCCTGGTCAGGTGCATGTCTTCTTCCAGCACAACCACCGCGTCGTTTTCCGATACGTACACGATCCCGGCTTTGGTGAACGGCCACTGCCCCTTATGCTGTCGTTTGTAATTCCTGACCAGCCAGCGCGGCAACTCCTGGTTCACCGTCGTATCCAGCGAATCGAAAAAACGACCGATCCAACCCGTCCACTGCACCCCGAAAGTAGACTCAAACTGATTCCGAACGGCCGGATCGGTCGGCGAGTTGATGTCATTGAATTCGGCAATCACCAGCTTGTGATTCTGCTTCATTTGCCGTAAAAAATGAACGTCCTTCCGGCTCATTCCCCCATAGATGATTCCGGATCGCTCGGTGGCGGTTTGGCTTTGGAACCACTCCTGCCGGTATATTCCGTACGTATCGGTATAATAAGCCAGATCACAGTCCTGGCTGAGTTGCGTGAGCTGCTGATCGGAGAAGCGTTCCAGCCCTTTGAGCCGGTACTGCTGATTGTCCAGCGGGAAAAAGCCGAAGTAATCCTGATCAATCGCATAAGGCTGGGTTTTGGTTTTGGTGAAGCGCTGGTGATTCAGAATCCACGTCAGCGAAATATGCTCCTGCCCATCCGGATGAAGCACCGTTTTGTCGACAATGGCGGCTACCAGCTGGCGTTTGGGCATCAGATACCAGGCCAGCCACATCCAGAACGGCAGCAATACCACCAGCCCGATCAGGAAGTAAGTACGGTTACGTTTACGCATGAAATCAAAAGAAACTAAAAACGGTAGCGCAGTACAAAGTCAATACCCCACTGATTGCCGCGTGGCCGGCTGTTCTGCTCCTCTGCAAACCAGGAAGCAACTACCGACGGCACCCACCGACGCCGAACGCTTTTCCGGAATTCAACGCTGGCCCGCTGCGATCCCAGCTTCCGCAAATCCTGACCCAGCAGTACGTTCCGGGCTTCATCCGGCGAAATCCCTGTGCCGCCCGCTACGGCAACGAAATCGTCGGCCGACCCGTAGTAGTACCGCACCGTACCAATGTAGGTTTGCGAAATATCGCTGCTGCCCGGCACCAGGTACGTGCGGAAGTTGAACCAGAAGTTTTTGTAATACTTCCCCAGCGATACGGTGTAAATCCAGGTCTCGTCGGTGAATCTGAGGTACCGGAAACCGGCCTCAGCTTCGAAGCTTTTGGGGAGATTGGCGTACAGCGAAAACCCCGCCCGAAACCGGGGAAACACCGGTTCATCGCCCGACAGCCCAACATTCACGTAACTATAGAACGTATTACTAATGCGTGGATACGCATCGAATTCGGCCTGAAATCCGGTGGTAGCAAACCGGTTCGCGTAGTTGATTCGGCCCGAAACGGACCCCAGTTTCGTTGACCGGCTGTAGCTGATGCTGGCAATGCGCCAGGGACTTTCGTGCAGCGCGTCGTTGTAATTTTTATCAAAATACAGGTATTCGTAACCGACGATGACCGAATTTTTGCTGGCGGCCCATTTCAGCCGGTCGGCCAGTGCGCGGGCATCGGCGTTGTCGGGATTAAGTTTCAGAAGCTGGTTCACCACCGCGAACGCGTCTGTGGTTAACTTCAGATCGTTCAGTACCCGGGCTTTTTTCAGCAGCAGGTCGCTATCGGTCGGGTAATGACGAAGGGCCGTATTGCAATACACCAGCGCCTGGTCGGGGCGATCGTTCCAGAACTCCAGATCAGCCGCTGCGCTCAGGGCATCCCGATTTGTGGAATCCGTCTGCAAGACCAGGGCAAACTGCTCACGTGCTTCCGGCAGTTTATCACTCCAGGTATATAACCGGCCCATGAACGTACGTATCTCGGCATAATCAGGGCTTTTCTGCAAGGCCTGCTGGCAGAGCGCTATGGCCCGGGGATAATCTTTGTTGTCAAACGCAGCCTGTCTGGCCTGCCTGAACAGTTCATCGGAGCCAGGATCGGTCTGGGCGTCGGCAGGGAACTGACCCAGCAGGCAGAATACTAGAATAAGGTAGATAATCTTCACGGTACGGTCGGTTAATACATTACACTTCTAGTTGGTTGGGGTTGGCGTCGTCGGAGGGGCGGGAGCGGGTTTGCTTAGTCCCTGGCGTGTCATACTCCCCCACCCTTTTTTACCCCGCAGGTAATCAATATTCCCCCGAATGCTGCTGTAGACGGTAAACGGATGGTAAAAAAACGGCTCGATAACGGCCATCAATATCAGTCGGCCCAGGTCTCGTTTACTACGGTACTGCAAATACGTTTTCTGGTCGACCCAGATGGCAAAACACGACAGACAGACGGCGTAGCTATATACCGTAGCCAGCAGTAACCAGAAACTGGACGCATTAATAACCCCGAGAATCCAGAGCAGCAGACTGGCAATCAGTCCTAATGACTCGACAATGGGAGCCAGCCACTCGTAGAAAAACCAGAATGGATAACTGACGAGCCCCATGATGCGGTAGTGTGGGTTGAAGAACACCTTGCGGTGAAATTTCAGGCAATCCATCAGGCCACGCGTCCAGCGATTGCGCTGCCGCCCCAGAATCTGCCAGCCCGAGGGGCCTTCTGTCCAGCACAATGGGTCGGGTATGTACCGCACAGCATAGGGCTGACGGCGCTCCTCCATCATCCGGCGCATGCGCATGACCAGTTCCATATCTTCGCCTACGGTTTTATGCGAATAGCCCCCGGCTTCAATGACGGTCTGTTTGTCAAACAGGCCAAGCGCCCCCGAAATGAGCAGCAGGCCGTTCACTTTGGCCCAGGCTACCCGGCTCAGCAGAAAAGCCCGCATGTATTCCAGCACCTGCGCCCGCGCAATCAGGTTCCGGGGTACGTTGACCTGAATCAGCCGGCCGTCACTAACGACGCAATCATTGGCCAGGCGAATCACGCCCCCCGTTGCAATCACTTTCTGATCGGTTTCTTCCAGAAACGGTTTGATCATACGTAACAGCGCGTCCCGCTCCAGCACGCAGTCGACGTCAATACAGGCAATCATTCTGCCGGAGCAGACATTGATACCGGCATTCAGCGCATCCGACTTGCCACCGTTCCGTTTATCAACCACAGTCAGGTGCGAAACGGCCTCATCCTGTGCTTTGTAGACCCCCAAAATCTCCTTGCACTCGACCCGTTGCTGGATCATCAGGGCGGTTTTCTCCAGCTTGTAGGCATCGATCAGCCGCTGCAACGTATCGTCTTTACTCCCATCATTGACGATAACTACTTCAAAATTCGGGTACTCCAGGGCCAGCAACGACATGGCGTTATCAACGATGTTGAGGGCTTCGTTATAGGCCGGTGCGATGATGGAAATCTTGGGCGAAAGGGGCGACGTCAGAATCTGTCGGTAATCGACAAACGACGTTTCCGCTACGTGCTGCCTGATTACCCGATACGATGCAATGGCTGAAGCCGAATAGATCAGCATCAGCACCAGCGTATACAACAGAAACAGGTACGTAAACAGGTCGGCCCAGATACTCATGACAGCTTCGGGTCAAACAAATGATCAATGTACCGCGGCTCAGTGGTTAATCCGGCGAGTTCATCCCTCGACAGACCAATCTCTTTCAACGCTTTGAGGGCCGTAAAGCGAACGGTGCCATCAGTATGGTCGGTATACCCTACAATCAGATCGATCACATCCGGATCCCCCTGGTTGCCCAGCACCTGTAAGGCACGGATTAACCGTTCGCCCGTTGCCTTCCGAATGTAGTCGATCAGGAACGGTATGGTTTCGGGCGAACCCAGGTACTCAAACGCGTCGAGAACGGCCATCTGAATACGTTCATTATCGGTACGCAGCAAACCGCCCAGTTCCGTGACCTTATCGAACCGATTGAAGTGACGGCACAACCGAATCCCAAACAGCATCCAGTCGGGATGGGAGGACGTTAACCAGGCATCAAACGGCGGCAGTTGGCTGATGTCCATTCGCCGAAAGCGTTCCAGCAGTAAAATCTGCTCCCAGTCCGACAGTCGAAAGCTGGTATTTTCCACATCGCGCAGCCAGGTTTGATCTCCCAGCGACACCATCGCCGTAATCAACTCCAGCCGCAGCGTCATATTCCGGGTGGTCAGCTTGCGCTTCAGTAAAGGCAGGGCCAGCACCATCTGCAACTGACTGATAATCCGGGTAGCATACGCCTGTTCGTACCAATGGCCACTTTTCAGGAGCCTGTAACAGGTTCGGTGCAGATTCAGGCTGGTGAGCAGTTCGCGGAGAGCGGCCTGCCCTTCCTGGCGGAATAATTTACTGGTGGCCAGAATCACCGTAAGAATCACCCCCCCGGCGCGGGGGTCTTTTTTTAGCTCTTCGCGAAAGCTGATCACTAACTCCCAGGTTGAATAGTCGCCGGCTAACCAGATGGAAATCTCATCCTCAATACGGGCCTGCAGGGTGTCCGCCCAACGTTTCCGGCGGTTTCGAATAACCATTAAAACGAAGATGTAGCCGACGAGTATGAGGGCGGTTGTTATGGATCCAACAACGAGCGTTCCCAAAAGCAGCTGAAAGGGGCTGAGATCATCCAGCCAGTACGTATCAAGCACAGGAAACCAATCACGCTGGACCAATAGATCTCCTGACACCAGCCTGTCCACCCTATTTGCTGGCCAGATGCTTTCGAACGCGACTTACTATTTCGTTCGGGCTGAACGGCTTGAGGGCGTAGTCATCGGCACCGAGGCTGAACGCTTTTAACACGGTTTGCTCCTGACCGGTCGCCGAAAGCATTATGACGGGTATGCGGGCGTTAATTGTTTTCTTAACGTACTCCAGAATTTCCAGACCACTATGATACGGCATCATAAGGTCGGTGATGACCAGGTCAGGTGTGTTTGCCCGCAGACATTCCAGCGCCTGTTTTCCGTCAGAAGCAGTGAGTATTGTGTACCCTTCTTTCTGAAGCCGATACGACAGCATTTTGAGGACCAATGCTTCATCTTCAGCGATTAAAATAACCTGTGATTTGGTTCGTGGTGCGCCTTCCATTTAGTAAAGTTAACGAAATTTTGGTTTCGTAAACATTGACTAATCAAAAAGCGCTGAAATCGTTACTTACATTAAAGGTCGGTCATATTACCTTCGAGCTTTTTTTCCAGAATCGCCAGGCTCCGGTCAATGTCGAGAAACAAGCCTGCGAGCCTATCATTTGTCTCACTATCAAACCGTAACGTTTCTTCTTCAAGCTCTTTCAGCCGGCTGGCTATGCTGAGCATGGCCAGCGAATTGAGCGACGACCGGAACTTGTGAGCAACCTGGTTAAACGTTGACCGATCGTTTTCTTCCATGGCGGTAAACAGGTGTTGTCGATACTGCGGCAAATCCCTGACAAACAAAGCCATCAGCTCAGCCAGCAGTTCGGCATCATCGCCAGTTATCTCGTCCAGATACGCCAGATTCACCAGTTCGTGGTCAGTAGGCACGTTTGCCGGTTGACTACCGGGGGTTGCCTTCGCGGAAGGTGTCGGGGCAAATCGGGTGATCACTTCGCCAATTTGCTCGATCCGGAGCGGTTTGGTCAGATACTCGTTCATACCTACTGCCAGACAGCGTTCGCGCTCGCCGGGCATGGTGTAGGCAGTCATGGCCACGATTGGGGTGGTTAATTTCAACCGCTGACGAATGGTCTGCGTAGCCGTGTAGCCGTCCATTTCCGGCATCTGAATGTCCATCAGGATCAGGTCAAACGCGCTTTCTTTCAGGATTGCCACGGCTTCGAGTCCATTGTTGGCTTTGGTTGGCTTTAGTCCGAAGCGCATCAGGAACCCATCCAGTACCTTCTGGTTCATTTCGTTATCCTCAACAACCAGAATCCGCATAGCGGAGGGGTCCGGCATGGGATCAGGAGCCGGCACCGACGGGCTGGTTACTGTCGAAGGCGCGACTGACCGATCCGGAACGACACCCGGATCTGACACGGCGAGCGGAATCCGGGCGGTAAACGTGGTTCCCTGCCCCACGTGGCTCTCTACGTCGATCGTCCCGTTCATCAACGTAACCAGGCTCTTGGCAATGTTCAGACCCAGCCCCGTACCGGCTGATCGGAACAGCGTATCCGACGCGATCTGACTAAACCGGTTAAAGATGTGGTTGAGGTCGCTTTCGGGAATTCCGACGCCCGAATCCGCAATGCGGAACACAACGTTGACAACCCCGGTACGGTCTGAGGCTTCGGCATTCACGCTGAGTTTCACGAATCCCTCTTTAGTAAACTTCACCGCATTGTTGCCCAGATTCAGCAGAATTTGCGAAAGCCGGATGGGGTCAGCCATCAATACGGTCGGAACGCCCGGATCTACCTGTACGTCATACCGAAGCTTTTTCTGGGTTGCTTTTGCGCCCAGATCGGCCCCAACGCCCTGAATGAGTTCTTCGATATTGATCGGTTCGGGCTGTAGGGTTAACTGCCCCGATTCAATACTGGAAATATCGAGCAGTTCGTTGATGAGCGCCAGTACGTTATTGCCCGACATCTTAATTCCATCCAGGTATTCCTGTTCTTCGGGCGACAGCCGCTTGTGACTCAACAGTTCACTGAATCCCAGAATAGCATTCAGGGGTGTCCGGACGTCGTGGCTGATGTTGGCCAGAAAAATCTCGCGTTCCCGCAGCGACTGTTCGGCAATGGTACGTGCCCGTTGCAGTTCCTGCCCCTTTTGACGGGCCTCCGTAATGTCACGAAAAATAGAGATCGCGCCCACAAGATCCCCTTCCCGATTATACAGCGGCCGGGCGTGGGCAGCCAGAAACCGAACATCGCCTTCGGTTTCCAGCAACAGATTGTCCGTCGCAACGGCTTTGCCGTTCAGAGCCTGATTCAACGGCAGATCAGCTGCTTCCAGCGGCTTTTTTGTATCGGCCTGCAACAGCCGGAAACGCTCCGCCCAATCAGAAAACTGAACAGGAATGTCGGTCGACGACGTATTCAACAGGCTTTGACCGGCCTGGTTCACGTAGATAATCTGCTGCTCGGTATTCAGAACGGCCACCCCCTCCGGAATAGCCTCCAGGTACTGGGTTAACTCTTTCTGACGGTCTAGGGCCAGCTTGGTAAGCCGTTCGCGACGGAGCATATACCGGTAAAAGACGTACAGCAGGGCCATTGCGAGCAGCAGCACCAACCCATCAATAACCGTATCGAGCAGACGAACCGTTTTAATCTGTTCCCGAATGCGTTCCTGATCATCGAGCAGGCTGTCGGCCAGGGCCAAACGAAACGTCCGCAGCGACCGCACCAGCCGCTGAATCTGCCTGGGGGCGTTATCCTGCTTACTTAGTCCCGATTGGAAAATAGTTTCTGCTTCCGCCTGTAACCGACGCGCCAGGGGATAGAGTTCAGGGGTATGGCGACTGAGCGCAACGAGCGAATCAAGCAGTGGCCGGATGGCGGCCGTGTTCCGCGCCGAGCGATTGTTTTTGTAAATGGCCTGCGCTGTTTTGTCAGTTAGCTGGTCATCGGCCGGATAGCTCAGTTCGAGCGTCAGTTCAATGGTGTTGTTCAGCACCGCAATCGTTTGAATCACCGACTGACTGCCGCTATTTACCTGATTATACGCCGTTGTCTCGTAGTAATGGCGCGTGGTCAGCAGCAAAATAGTCAGTCCGAAACCGACAAGCAGCAGAATACGGACAGTACGGTTTCGGCTTTTTCGTTTTATCGGCGCAGGTGATTCAACCATCGATTAGCACGACAAGGTGCAGTTTTTAAGCAGGCAAGAACGTAATAATACGTTCATTAATTGCTTTGTGCATTGACAAATGTAGAATTAGTAATTGGTTTTCCACGAGTCCGGACAAGCAACGAACGGTCGTTTCTACAGTAGGCCTGAACGAGGTGAAGCCTTACCAGCAACTGCTTGCCCGTAATTTAGTGCGTATACTGCCGGAGCAGGCCTTTGTTGTATTATTCTTTGTTTTATTTTGCACCCTGTTACATGTTTTTTTAGTTGTACTGTTTAGTGTCGCTACAACTATATATCACTACCTGTCTGTTATTACCCACGTAAGCGTTTGTAAACATGAAACATTCTGTACCGTTCCTCTTCATTGTTGCTTTATTTGGTATGACCAGTTGTAAACTGGACGTAATTCAACCCGAAGAGTCCCACCTGAATTCAACGGGGCGTATGACAGCCGATGTTCAGGCCGATTACAGAGGAGTGTACGTCGATGGCTTTCGGCATATACTTGGCAACAGCCAGCGCGAAGATTCGTTACTGACCTGGTGCGTGAGCCATTCCATCAACGCCATCAGCCTGTACGACCTCAACACGGTCATGGGCGATGAACGCTACACCGAACTGGCCTGGTTTGTCAAGAAAGCACGTACCAACTACGGCATCAGCCAGGTAGCCGCCGTTCGTGGTTCGTCGGCCAACTTTACCCAAAACGCAACGTATGATGCGTCCAGAATGGATCTGAATGAACGCTTCAACGTATACAACCTGGAAAATGAGTGGTGGAACAATGGCCCTTCCTGCAACTTCTCCTGCTACAGTACCATTCTGCAGTCGATGAGCAACAAAGCCCGGAATGCATCCCCCCCCATAACGGCTGAGGCTTATATAGGCTGGTTCCAGAATCCGACTGGTCAGGAATCACAACAGGCAAAGACACTGGTTCGCTGGCTTGACCGCATTCTGGTACACGACTACCGTCCGTATCCGCAGTTTGGCTACATGCAGAGCCGGCTGTCGCTGCTTGGCAAGGCCGCTCAGAATCAGAACCGGGTGCTGGATGTCATCGTCCTGTTCAGTGCCGAGCCGGAGTTTATGCAGAACTATTTTAGTGTCAGCGGTCAGAATCATTCCTTCGATGAAGCCTACGCCGACATCGTCAATCAATTCAATGCCGCTACGTTTTCCGGGAAAAATAACATCCGGCTGATCGGCTATCAAATCTTCGATTATTCATTCGCTAAACAGGCCCGACCAACGTATATATCGCTTTTTCAGTAAGCTGATTACGTACCAATCCGGCTAATTTGCCCCGGAATTTTTGCGTTCCTTTAGCGCCAGCCGGACCAGATCGACGGTGTTTTTGACCCCGGCTTTGCGGATGATGCTGGCGCGTTGGTTGGCGACCGTATTGGGGCTTATGTCGAACCGATCGGCGATTTCACGGCTGCTCATGCCTTCGGTCAGGCAGGTCAGAATCTGCTCTTCGCGCGGGGTGAGCTTATTCCACAGGGAGCCGGCCGAGCCGGTCTCATCGGTTGCTGGTTCCCGGTTCCGGCGCGACGCATTGGGCAGGACCAGATGCCGGATAATGACCGACGACGCGGAGGTCGGGTAATACAGATCACCGGTGGCGACGACGCGGACCGCCCGCAAAATTTCGTCTTCACTGGTGTCCTTGAGCAAATACCCCGCAGCTCCGCTCTGTACGGCATTCAGAATGTAATCGGGGTTGTTGTGCATGCTGAAAATCAGTACCCGGACCTCAGGGTACCGTTGGGCAACAACCCTGGTTACCTCAATACCCGACATGCGCGGCATGGTGATATCCAGCAGCATGACATCGGGTTTAAGGGCAGGAATTAGATCGATGGCCTCGTCGCCGTCGGTGGCCTCGCCAACAATCTGAATATCAGCTTCGTCTTCGAGCAGCGTACGAATGCCTTTTCTCACTACGGAATGGTCGTCGGTAATCAGCAGTCGTATCGGCATGGTTAGCTATGCGTTGTGTCGGATAAAATCAGTTTGACCATCACTTTGGTGCCTTTCTTCGGTTTCGACGAGATGGTCAGGTCGCCGTTGAGCAGCCGCGCCCGGGTTCGCATGTTGTCGAGGCCGTTGGTCGGTGATACGTTCCTGGCTTTGGTTGCACCATTTTGGATCGAAAATCCTTTCCCGTCGTCTTCCACAACCAGCGTAATGCTGGACTTCAGCCGTTGGAGTCGGATGCGTATGGTTCGCGCATCGGCATATTTGACCGCGTTGTTGAGCGCTTCCTGCGCGATACGATACAGCCCAATTTCGACGGGTTGCGGTAATCGGGCATCAAGGCCCGTGCCTTCAAAAGTAATCGCACTGCCCGACGATTGCGTCGTTTGTTCGGCCAGCAGCTGCAAGGTAGCTTCCAGACCGAAATCACCCAGAACCGAGGGCATCAGATTGTGCGAAATCTGCCGGGTGGTCTGGATGATGTCCTGAATTGTGTGGCAAAGCTCCTCAAACCGCAGCCGTTGTTTCTCGTCCGGAAACTCGCCTTTTTTCAGCTTACCTGCCTGTAACTTCAACCCCGTCAGCATCTGCCCGATGCCGTCGTGGAGTTCGCGGGCGAAGCGTCGGCGTTCTTCTTCCTGACCCTCCAGCAGAGCCGCCGACCGAACGGTATCCTCGGCCCGCTGGAGCTGGTACTTCTCCTCCGTTGTCTGCAACAGTTCCTGCCGGGTGTCGACCAGCGTTCGATTGGCCCGTTCGAGTTCCAGGTTGGTGGCTTCCAGTTTGTTGTTAGCTAGCCGCAAAGCTTCTTCTGACTCAGCCAGTCGACGGATAACCGTACGGGTTCGCTTCACTACCGGACGAAAGATAAACAATCCCTCAATAAACAACGTCAGCAGCGTAGCGGCCCCCAGCAGCCAGTCAACCCGTTCGAGGTACTTAACCCGCGCGAAGCTTTCGGCATCGAACCGAAATACGATATCATTCATCCGGCGCAGATACGACGGTTCTTCACGCAGAATCACCTGTAATGCACTCTGTTTCTGCGCGATAGGCGTCCGGGCGTTGCTGATCTGGGCAAAGCTCCGGTACATGGCCTGAAACGACGACTCAAGCTGCCGGAACATGGCATTGAGCGAATCACTTTTCCGCACGGCGTAGTCTTTCTCCATGAACAGGGTGCCGTTCCGAAGCTGCACGTGCGTTCGGCCCCAGACCGACAGTAACGAATCGAACGAGGTTTTGTCGGCCGATGGAATTCCGGCAATCTGTAGCACCGTGAGCTTTGTAAGACGCTGGCTCAGCATGCGTTGCCGACCCGCTACGTTCAGCACGCGCCCGTCGTCGTTGAGGTTATTGATGGTTTGCTTGATGAACAGCAGCCCGCTGACCGTTAGCAGCGCAATACACGTTAGCGCAATCACGTAAAAGCGCGTAAGTCGGCGGGCTACCTGTTGGTCAAGCTGGTTCATCTTGTGTGGTTTGTGGTTTGTAGTTTGTGGTTCGTGGTTTGTAGTTCGTGGTTACGGTTCCCCGGCGGGGAACCGTAACCACGAACTACAAACCACGAACCACAAACTACAAACCAATATACACCAATCCATCGTCTACCAGAATTGGGTACGTCCTGATTCGGTACTCGCTATCCGTCAGGCAGTGGCCCGTTTCCAACGAAAACGTCTTTTTGTGAAACGGGCAGGCTACTTTCGGCTCATCGCCCTGGCTACCAATCATGCCCCGGGCGAGGGCCGTCTGCTGCCGGTGCGGACAGGCATTATCGGTGGCGTACCACTCGCCCCGGCGGGCGTAGTTAAAGAGGGCAATCTGACGGTCTTCAATCAGGACACAGGCCCCGCCGTTGTCCGGAACATCCGCTACGTGGCAAGCCAGATGCCACGTCAATTCTTCTTTATCGATTACGATTGACTCCATGATGGTTTATGGTGTTTGAGTGCGCTTTTGTCATCCCGAGGAACGACCGGGCCGCCGGAGCGGGGATCTTCTGTAGCCGGAGGTTCTCAGTCTCACCCGAAGATCCCCGCTCCGGCGGCCCGG